>NZ_JAEIOI010000002.1 GCF_021375795.1 Pseudomonas anguilliseptica
TGAGTATCTGGTTGCGGGAGCTGGATTTGAACCAACGACCTTCGGGTTATGAGCCCGACGAGCTACCAGACTGCTCCATCCCGCGGCGGCAATTATAGCGGCAAAAACCTACGTGTCAACCTAAAGATCGGCGGAAGTTGTTTTTATTCAGTTGCTTAGCCGTTTGACCTCTTGCTAGACCCTGAGTTAGAGCTGGTCTGATAGTTCGTAAAATTTTCACCGTAGCCCGTGACCCGGCTGTTGGGCTAGAGTCCGTGGCCATTGAAGAGGAGCGACACCATGAGTACTGAATGTAAAGCCTGTGGTGCCCAGGTGCCTACCGATGCCAAGGCTTGCCCCAGTTGTGGCGCCGCGGTGGTGAGCAAGACCAAACTGTTGCCGCTGGCGGCTTTTATGTTGATCGTCATTCTGATCATCCAGTCCTATATCAGCAAATCTGACGAGAGCGAGACGCAGGCCCAACCCACGGCACCCGTCAGCGCGGCCGAGCAGTAGCGGTCAGCGGGTCTGCTGATTTGACGATGAACAACCGCAAAATCATCCATATCGATTGCGACTGCTTTTACGCGGCAATCGAGATGCGCGATGACCCGAGCCTGGCCAGCAAACCCTTGGCGGTAGGTGGTTCGGCGGATCGGCGCGGGGTGATCGCCACCTGTAACTATGAGGCGCGCAGTTATGGTGTACGCTCGGCGATGGCTTCGGGGCAGGCGCTGAAGCTGTGTCCGGAGCTGTTGATCGTCAAGCCGCGGATGGACGTCTACAAGGTGGTGTCGCGAGAGATTCAGGCGATCTTTCGCGATTACACCGAGCTGATCGAGCCGCTGTCGCTGGATGAGGCCTATCTGGACGTTACCGACAGCCCGCACTTTGCCGGCAGTGCCACCCGTATTGCTCAGGATATTCGCCGGCGGGTCTCGCAGGAGCTGCATATCACCGTTTCTGCGGGGGTGGCGCCGAACAAGTTCCTGGCCAAGATTGCCAGCGACTGGAAAAAACCTAACGGCCTGTTTGTCATCACTCCCGATCAGGTCGAGGATTTCGTCGCGGCCTTGTCGGTGAGCAAGCTGCATGGCGTGGGCAAGGTCACGGCCGACAAGCTCGGTCGTCTGGGGATTCGCACCTGTGGTGATCTGCGCAAGTGGAACAAGCTGGCGCTGGTCAAGGAGTTTGGCAGCTTCGGCGAACGTCTCTGGGGATTGGCACGTGGCATTGATGAGCGTGCGGTGCATAACGACAGTCGGCGGCAGTCCGTCAGCGTGGAAAATACCTTCGATAAGGATCTGCCTGACCTAGCCGCCTGCCTGGAGCAGTTACCTGCGCTGCTGGAACAACTGGCAACCCGTATGGCGCGGTTGGATGCGAGTTATCGGCCAGACAAACCCTTTGTCAAAATCAAGTTTCACGACTTCAGCCAGACCACCCTGGAACAGGCCGGAGCACGGCGTGATCTGGACAGTTACGCGCGGCTGCTGAGTGCCGCCTACGTCCGAGGCAACAAGGCGGTGCGTCTGCTGGGTGTTGGTGTGCGCTTGCATGATGTGCGTGGCCAGCACGAGCAGCTGGAGCTGTTTGCGCCCTGACAGGTTGTGGCCGGTAGCCTATAAAAAAGGCGAAGCTCTGGGGCTTCGCCTTTTTTAGTCGCGCCTAGATTAGTGCTTGCGCGGTACCGGTTTGAGCAGCTCGTCCGGTGGCATTTCACAGGCAATCTTGCGGCCCAGCAAGGCTTCGATGGCGGGCAGGGCGTAGGCATCGTCTTCGCCGGCAAAGCTGATCGAGGTGCCACTAGTGCCGGCGCGGCCGGTGCGCCCGATGCGGTGCACGTAGTCGTCCGGGGTTTCCGGCAGGGTGAAGTTGATTACGTGACTGATGCCATCGACATGAATCCCGCGGCCGGCCACGTCGGTGGCGACCATCACACGGATCTTGCCTTCGCGGAAGCCTTCCAGGGCGCGGATGCGTTTGTGCTGCGGGACATCGCCGGACATTTGCACGGCACTGATGCCGTCGCGGGTCAGGCGTTCCTCGATGCGGCGTACTTCATCCTTGCGGTTGGCGAAGACCATTACCCGACTCCAGTCGTTCTGGCTGATCAGGTTGTACAGCAGCTTGTATTTGTCGCTGCCGGCAACCGCATAAACGTGCTGCTCGACGGTGTCGCTGGCGACGTTTTCCGGTTCGATCTCGACGATGGCCGGGTCGGTGGTCCACTGCTTGGCCAGATTCATCACATCGTCGGTGAAGGTGGCGGAGAACAGCAGGGTCTGGCGTTCGCCCTTCATTGGGGTCTGGCGAATGATCTGCCGCACCTGCGGGATAAAGCCCATGTCGAGCATGCGGTCGGCTTCGTCGAGCACCATCACCTCGACCATATCCAGGTGCACTTCGCCGCGCTGATTGAAATCGAGTAAGCGCCCCGGGGTTGCCACCAGAATGTCGCAGAAGCGTGATTCGAGCTGCTTGAGCTGTTTGTCGAAATCCATACCGCCAACAAACTGCATGACGTTGAGGCCGGTGTACTTGGTCAGTTCGGCGGCATCCTTGGCGATCTGCACCACCAGTTCGCGGGTTGGCGCAATGATCAGCGCGCGCGGCTCGCCCATGTAGCGCTCTTTCGGTGCCGGGGTCTGTTGCAGCTGGGTGATGATCGAGATCAGGAAGGCTGCGGTTTTGCCGGTGCCGGTCTGGGCACGGCCAATCGCATCGCGGCCACTGAGGGTGAAGCCCAGCACCTGCGCCTGAATCGGCGTGCAGTAGGGGAAACCGAGGTCATGGATGGCGTGCATCAACTCGGAAGAGAGCTTGAAGTCGTGGAAACGGGTCTTGCCTTCGGCCGGTTCGACGGCGAAGTCTTCCAGTTTCCAGGTATCGACAGGCTTGGCCGGACGTTCGCGACGCGGCTTTGCCGGCTTTTCCTGGCGCTGTGACGGTTTTTCAGCGGTTTCTGCGGCGCGCGGTTTGCTGTTGCGGCTGTCATTATCCGCGTGGGCATTCTGCTTGGCGCGCGGTGCGCTGGGCGTTACGGGCGGGCTTGATGGGCTGGGCTGCTCGCCCTCGGCTTTGCCGAATATTTTCTTGAGTGCTTTGAGCACGGTCATCTCATCAATTGGTTAAGGAGTGAACGGCCGCCAGTGTAAAGCAAGAAGCCGGCGCGGCGAAGTGCCACGCCGGATGGCAGCGTTTGACTGGTTTTTACTCAATCTACAGGGAGGCTGGCAAGCAGCAGGCGCTGTACGTTGCCGCCCATGATGGCGGCGATTTCATCACGGTTGAAGCCAGCCTTGAGCAGGCCTTCGGTGAGCTGTGGCAAGCCGGTTACATCAAACGGGGCGTGGATGGTGCCGTTGAAATCCGAGCCCAGGGCCACATGCTGTACGCCGATCAAGTCAGCGGTATAGCGGATGGCCTTGATGATTGCGTCTACTGAGGTGGCGCAAACGGCGGCATCCCAGTAACCGATACCGATCACTCCGCCAGTAGCGGCAATGGCTTTCAGGTGTTTGTCGCTCAGATTACGCGGGCCTTTGCAGGTGCCTTCGACCCCCGTATGGGAAACCAGAACCGGGCGGGTAGTGATGGCCAGTACATCGTCAATCAGCGGGCGGGAGGCGTGGGCCAGGTCAATCAGCATGGCTTTTTCTTCCAGGCGCTTGATCACTTGCTTACCCAGCGGGGTCAGGCCACCTTTTTCCAGGCCGTGGGCCGAGCCGCCGATTTCGTTATCGAAGAAGTGGGTCAGGCCGGTGATGCGAAAGCCGGCGTCATACAGTGTATCGACGTTTTCCAGTTTGCCCTCGATTGGTTGCAGGCCTTCGGTGGCGAGGATCGCCGCGACGCGTTGCGGGTCTTTTTGCCAGGCACTGATAAAGCGCCCGAGGTCGTCACGGGTTTTGATCAGTACCAGGCGACCGTCGCTGTTGGCACTGGCTGTATTGAGCTTGTGTGCCTGGTAGAGCGCGCGTTGCAGCAGGCTGGTCCAGGTTTCTTTGGGCCAGCGTTGGGCCATGGCCAGCAGGGTGATGTTGTCGCTGTCACCGCTGTTGCGTTCGTAGTTGAGGCCGCGCGGGGTTTTGGTCACGGTGGAGAACACTTGCAGGCCGACGTGGCCTTCGAGCATGCGCGGCAGGTCGGAGTGGCCGAAGTCGTAGCGCTTGAGCAGGTCGCGCTCCCACAGCAGCACGTCATCGTGTAGATCGGCGATAAACAGCTGTTGATGCAGCTGTTTGGCCGGCTCGCTGGCAGGGTAGGGTGCAGGGGATTCAACACTGTTCATCTTGCGGTCAAGCAGGGCGGGCAGGGCGAACACGCTGCCAGCAGCAATCAGCAGCACAATCAGGAGGGTCAGCAGAACTTTGCGCATAGTGGGTGCCATCCGGGCGTTGTTGTTATGCGCAGCACTCTAACAAGAGTGGGTAAAAAAGTGATTGCTAGCGAGTGAGCGTGTTTGTAACGCAGCAGGGCCGGCGCGCAGCAGATCGTAGAGGTCAGCCGCAGAGGCAGTCGCGGCCTTTCTGCTTGGCCCGATACAGCGCGCTATCGGCGCGGGCGATCAGGCCCTGCAGGCTGTCTTTGGGCTGCATCTGCGCCAGGCCGATGGAAACGGTCACACCCGGCAGGACGCCAATCGGTGAATGGAACGAGCTGACGTGATGCAGTGCCTGGCGCAGGCGCTCGCCGATATTGCGCGCTTCATCGAGGCTGATTTCCGGCAGCAGGATGACGAACTCTTCGCCGCCGTAGCGGGTCAGGCTGTCCTTGGGGCGCAGCTGATTGCGCAGGGTGTGGGCGACCAGGCACAGCGCATAGTCGCCGGCGAGATGGCCGTGCTGATCGTTGTAGGCTTTGAAGTGATCGACGTCGAGCATCAGCATGCACAGCGGTTTTTCGTTGAAGGCGCTGCGGGTGCTTTCACGCTCGAAGATATGCTCCAGCCAGCGACGGTTATAGGCGCCGGTCAGGGCGTCGATGTTGGCGGTCTGTTCGCTGTCGAGAATGATCCGATTGCCTTTGCGTACTCGATCGCACAGCAGCTCGAGCAGGTTTTGCATCAGTTCGGGTGATTGCCGGAATAGGTTGAATAGCGACTCACGGTGTAGCCGCAGCACACAGCAGGGCTCGGTGGCCACCACGTAGGCTGATGGGTGTTCATTGTCGATAAAGCTGATTTCGCCGGCGCAGTCGCCGACTTTCAGGGTGCTCACTGGCTGGCTGTCGAGCGAGCCAAGGTAGACCTTGAGTTGGCCTTTGAGCAGCAGGTAGAGGTACTGATTGCGGTTGAAGGGCGAGAGTAGCACTTCGCCAGCTTCCAGATCGCAGGCGCGAAATTCCTTGAGCAACTGGCTGATGCTGCTGGCGGCGACATTATTGAACAGTCGCAGGTGGCGGATTTGGTGCAGGTCAGCCTGCCACTTGGCGTTTTTCATCGCAGTGGCAGGTAGGGTCTGGTCTTGTGCCGAGTGTGCATCGCTAACGCTCCCTGCATTAAGGGCGAACACCATGGCTGAACATATTCCGCTGCCTGTGGGCTGACAATCCTTGTGTGGGTCTTGGGCGACCAGTGGTCTTAAAGTTGAATGGTTGGTCACAAATCTGGCGCGATCCTTGCGCCGGGTAGTTGTTATTGATCGTGGTGCAGTTGTATGCCAACGGCAAAACCACTCAGGCGCTTGGCCACGGCATCGGCCAGTGCGGCTTGTCCGGCGGGCAGGTGAATGTGCGCCACCTGACCGCGCTGGTCATCGCTGAGCACTTCCACGCGCAACTGCTCGTCCAGTTCTGTCAGCGCGGCCTGGTAGACCCGGGCGATGGCATCGAAACGCAGGGCAGGCTTGAAGGTCTTGCCCACGGCGGTCAGCGGAATGGCGTCGATGATCCAGGCGTCCTTGGGGATCGCCGCACGTTCGGGGATATGCTCGGCAGCATGGGCCAACAGCTCGGCTTCACTGACCTGTGCGCCGGGTTTGAGCTGCACGTAGACCACCGGCAGTTCACCGGCTTTTTCGTCTGGCTTGCCGACTGCGGCGGCCATGGCCACTGCGGGGTGTTTGTGCAGGGCTTCTTCGATCATTTGCGGGTCGATGTTGTGGCCGCCACGGATGATCAGGTCCTTGCTGCGGCCAGTCAGCCAGATATAGCCGTCTGCATCCACACGACCCAGGTCACCGGTGTTGAACCAGTCGCCATCGACCCAGATGCCGGCATTCTTGCTGCTCTGCAGGTAGCCCTTGAATACCGTGGCACCGCGGATGCACAGGTTGCCGATTTCATTGTTGGCCGCATTCCTTAAATAGTTGCCCTGTTCATCGAGCACCTTGATCGCCACCTCGCAGTAGGGCATCGGCAGGCCAATGGAGCCCGGGCGACGTTCGCCGGCTGGCGGGTTGGCGCAGCTGCCGCAGGTGCCTTCGGTGAGGCCGTAGCCTTCGATCAGGGTCAGCCCGGTTTTGCTTTCGAACTGGCGGATCAGTTCCACCGGCATCGGCGCCGCGCCGCACAGGGCGTACTTCAACGAGCTGAGGTCATGGCACTCGCTGGGAACTTGCAGCAGGCCGGCGTAGATGGTCGGTACGCCGCTGAAGAAGCTGACCTTGTAGCGCTCAATAATCTTCCAGAAATTACCGATCAACGCAATGTTGCGATAACCCTGCGGGGTAGCCAGCAGCACTTCGGCACCGCCGATAAAGGCGGTCAGGCCGGTGACGATCACACCGTTGACGTGGAACAGCGGCAGGCCGCAGAGGGTGACATCGCCCGGCTCGAAGCCGGTAACCAGATTCATGCTGTAGGCCATCGCCACTTCATTACCGTGGCTGTGCGGCGCCAGTTTCGGCGTGCCAGTGGTACCGCCGGTGTGGAAGTAGCTGGCAACTTCGTCGGCCGCGATCACTCGGCCGCTTTCCAGGTGATCGTCCGGGCAGCCTGCGATCAGCTCGTCAAAGTCCAGCACGCCCTCCGGCAATGCCCCGCGCTGGGCTTTGAGGCCACTGCGCTGCGGCTCTGGCAGCAGATTGGCCATGTCAACGCAGATAATCGCCTTGAGGTTCGGCAACTGATCGCGCAGGCCTTCGACCTTGGCCCACAAGTCAGTGCCGGGGAAGGGGGCGAGGGTGACCAGCAGCTCCGAGTCCGAAGCCTGGATCAGCTCGGCGATATGTTCCGGGTCGAGCAGCGGGTTGATTGCGTTGACGATCCCGGCGGCTTCGCCACCCCAGATGGTGAAGTGGGTGTGCGGCAGGTTGGGCAGCAGAAACGACACCGCCTTGCCTGGGCGCAGGCCCAGGCGGTGGAAGGCATTGGCGGTCTGGGTGATCTTGCCCAGCAGTTGCCGGTAGCTCAGGCGGTAGGCCGGCTCGTCGACATTGCCCTGCAGGATGAAGGACAGCGCTGGCGCGTCACCCTGCAACGCGGCACTGCGGCGGATCAGCTCATAGGTGCTGGTAGGCAGGTCGCGCTCGGTGAGCGGGGTTTGCTCGATCTGCTGAATGTCGCGCAGGGTCTTGATCGCAGGAATAGCAGGCATAAGTGGTTTCACTCGCAAACAGTCAACTGTTGAACCGTAGCTCCAGCCAGTCGGCGATGTCGCGGATTTCCTCGTTTACCACTTCGTGGCCCATCGGGTAATCACGCCATTGCACGCTGACGCCAGAGGCCTCCAGGTAGTCATGGGCTGCACGACCCATGGCCGGCAGAACGATGTCGTCGAATGTGCCATGCAAACACAGCACCGGCAGTTGTTTTTTTGTATCTACCAGGGTGATTTCGTCACTGAAGGTCGGTGCATAGGTTGACAGCGCCATGACCCCGCCCAGGGCAAACTGCCAGCGCAGGAACGCCGTATGCAGCACCACCGCACCGCCTTGGGAGAAACCGGCCAGAACGATACGGGCTGGATCAATGCCGCTGTCACGCTGCGCTTCGATCAGGGCGATCACCTGTTGCGCCGAGGCTTCCAGCTGCTCGCGGTTGATCGCGCGAGCCGGACTCATGGCCAGGATGTCGTACCAACTGGGCATGGCGTAGCCGCCGTTGATGGTCACTGCCTGGGTCGGCGCTTGTGGCAGGACGAAGCGGGTGCTGGTCAGGCGTTTCTGCAGCATTTCGGCTACCGGCATAAAGTCGTAACGGTCGGCCCCCAGGCCGTGCAACCAAATGACGCACGAATCGGCGGCAAGTGTGGGCTGAAGAATCAAGGGTTCGCTCATCTGAGGCTCCGCTGTGGTGCGCGCGCGCTGATTTAGTGCGCAGGGAAATTTTCAGGGTGGCGATTCTAGAAAGAAGTTGTCGCCAGGGTGCAAGTTTTGCTCTTGACCTCTCCGTATGGTGCTCAAAGCGCGGTGCTGGTACGGGCCTTGCTATACACCCTAGGGACTGATGACGTTGTTCGCCGGTGGTAACACTGCCACCCAAGCGGGCACGGAGCAGACTGAAATGCCTTGTAACAGGCTTTTCAACCAGTTCGCCAGGCGCTGCATGCTGTGCGACAAGTCACTTGCTATCTGTCTCTAGCCCATTCAAATAATGGGCGGGTGAGAGTCTATGGCCGCTGGAGCAATCGGCAACTAGACTCGAACTAAGGTCTGATCCCCGGCTGAGTGTGTTGCTGCCGACACAGTCAACGAGCCCCATAAGGGTACGGTGGTAGGGCCGAGACTCCAAACACAACAAAAGCAACTGGAGGTTTTAATGAAGATGGTGAAATCCACATTGGCAGTACTGACCACCGCCGCTGTTCTCGGTGTCAGCAGTTTCGCTCACGCAGGCGCTACGCTGGACGCGATCCAGAAGAAAGGTTTTGTACAGTGCGGTATCAGCGATGGTCTGCCTGGCTTCTCCTACGCCGATGAGAAGGGTAACTACCTGGGTCTCGACGTTGACGTATGCCGCGCAGTGGCTGCTGCCGTATTCGGTGACGCGACCAAGGTCAAGTACAGCCCGCTGACCGCTAAGGAGCGCTTCACTGCGTTGCAATCTGGCGAAGTCGACATTCTCTCGCGTAACACCACCTGGACCAGCTCCCGTGATTCCGGCCTGGGTCTGAACTTTGCCGGCGTCAACTATTACGACGGTCAAGGCTTTCTGGTGAACAAGAAGCTCGGCGTTTCCAGCGCCAAGGAACTCGATGGCGCCACCGTGTGCATCCAGGCGGGTACCACCACTGAGCTGAACCTCTCCGACTACTTCCGCGCCAATGGCCTGAAGTACACCCCGATCACCTACGATACCTCCGACGAGAGCGCCAAATCGGTTGAAGCTGGCCGTTGTGACGTGCTGACTTCCGACCAGTCGCAGCTGTACGCACAGCGCATCAAACTGGCCGACCCGGACTCCTACGTGGTACTGCCGGAAGTGATCTCGAAAGAGCCACTGGGCCCGGTTGTACGCCAGGGTGACGAGGAGTGGTTCGACATCGTGCGCTGGTCGCTCTACGCGATGGTCAATGCTGAAGAGCTGGGCGTGACTTCGGCTAACGTTGAAGAACAGGCCAAATCCACCAAGAACCCCGACGTGGCTCGTCTGCTCGGCGCTGAAGGTGAGTTCGGCAAAGATCTGAAGCTGCCGAAAGACTGGGCGGTACAGATCGTCAAGCAAGTGGGCAACTACGGTGAGAGCTTCGAGCGCAACGTCGGTACCGGCAGCGAGCTGAAGATCGAGCGTGGCCTCAACGCCCTGTGGAACAAAGGTGGTCTGCAGTACGCACCGCCGGTGCGCTGACCGTCCGCTGCCAGCCGCTCGTCCTGAGTGGCTGGCATTGTTCTGACTGATGTGAACCTCATGCCCGCTGTTGCGGGCATGAGGGTTCCAAGAGGGCTCTTATGCAAACCACTGCAAATGTCCCGCGCCCGGGTGGATCGGTTTGGACCGACCCCAAGGTGCGTGCCTGGCTATTTCAAATTCTTGCCGTTATCGCCGTTGTGGCGCTCGGCTGGTTTCTGTTTGACAACACCCAGACCAACCTGGAAAAACGCGGGATTACCTCCGGCTTTTCCTTCCTTAATAACAGCGCCGGTTTCGGCATTGCCCAGCACTTGATCGACTACAACGAAAGCAACTCCTATGGGCGTGTTTTCGTGGTGGGTTTGCTCAATACCCTGTTGGTGTCGGTGATCGGTATCGTCTTTGCGACCCTGTTGGGGTTCTTGCTGGGTGTGGCGCGCTTGTCGCCCAACTGGCTGGTCAGCAAGCTGGCCGCCGTGTACATCGAAACCTTCCGTAATATCCCACCGCTGCTGCAGATATTCTTCTGGTACTTCGCTGTCATGCTCTCGCTGCCGGGACCGCGGCAGAGCCTGGGCGTTGGCGACACTTTCTTCCTCAACAGCCGTGGCCTGTATATGCCGGCCCCCAGTCCGACCGACAGCTTTGCGCTGTTTTCCGGTGCGCTGATTGTGGCAATTATCGGGGTGGTGCTGTTTTCGCGCTGGTCGAAGGCGCGTTTCGAGGCGACCGGCCAGCTGTTTCCGGTTTCCCTGGGCGCTATTCCGCTGCTGATCGGCCTGCCAGGGCTGGCGATTCTGCTGGGCGGCAATCCGTTGCAGTGGAGCGTGCCAGAGCTGACCGGCTTCAACTTCCGTGGCGGCTGGGTGCTGATTCCCGAGCTGATGGCGCTGACCCTGGCGCTGACCATCTACACCGCGGCCTTTATTGCCGAGAACGTGCGCTCCGGGATCATGGCCGTCAGTCACGGGCAGACCGAGGCGGCGCGCTCGTTGGGCCTGCCTGCTGGTAAGACCCTGCGTCTGGTGATCATTCCGCAGGCGCTGCGGGTGATCATTCCGCCGTTGACCAGCCAATACCTGAACCTGGCGAAAAACTCCTCGCTGGCCGCCGGTATCGGCTATCCGGACATGGTCTCGCTGTTCGCTGGCACGGTGCTCAATCAGACCGGTCAGGCCATCGAGGTGATTGCCATCACGATGAGCGTGTACCTGGCGATCAGCATCAGCATTTCCATGCTGATGAACTGGTACAACAAGCGCATTGCGCTGATCGAGCGGTAAGGAGCAGCCATGCAAACTCATACATTCAAACCTGATCTACCACCACCGGCGATGAGCGTCGGCGTGGTCGGCTGGCTGCGCAGTAATCTGTTCTCCAGCTGGTTCAACACACTGCTGACACTGTTCGCCGTCTACCTGGTTTGGCTGATGCTGCCACCGCTGATTCAGTGGGCTTTCATCAATGCCGACTGGACCGGCACCACCCGTGCTGACTGCACCAGCGGCGGAGCCTGCTGGGTGTTTGTGCAGCAACGTTTTGGCCAGTTCATGTACGGCTTCTACCCAACTGAGCTGCGCTGGCGGGTGGATACCACGCTGTGGTTGGCGATCATCGGTGCTGCACCGCTGTTCGTCTCGCTGATGCCGCGCAAGGCGCTGTATGGCCTCTGCTTCCTGGTGGTGTACCCGGTGCTGGCCTTCTGGCTGCTGCACGGCGGCTTCTTCGGCATGTCGACTGTGCCGACCAGCCAGTGGGGCGGCCTGATGTTGACTCTGGTGATCGCTGCTGTCGGCATCGCCGGTGCCTTGCCGCTGGGCATTCTGCTGGCGCTGGGACGGCGCTCGGACATGCCGGCGATCCGTGTGATCTGCGTGACCTTCATCGAGTTCTGGCGCGGCGTGCCGTTGATTACCGTGCTGTTCATGTCCTCGGTGATGCTGCCGCTGTTCCTGCCGGAAGGCCTGTCCTTCGACAAACTGATGCGTGCACTGATCGGGGTGATCCTGTTCCAGTCGGCCTATATCGCTGAAGTGGTGCGCGGTGGTCTGCAAGCCATTCCCAAAGGCCAGTACGAAGCCGCAGCGGCCATGGGCCTGGGTTACTGGCGGATGATGGGCCTGGTGATCCTGCCGCAAGCCCTGAAGCTGGTGATCCCCGGCATCGTCAACACCTTTATTGCGCTGTTCAAGGACACCAGCCTAGTGATCATCATCGGCCTGTTCGACCTGCTCAACAGCATCAAGCAAGCCACCACCGATCCAGCCTGGCTGGGCATGGCCACTGAAGGCTATGTGTTCGCCGCGCTGATTTTCTGGATTTTCTGTTTTGGTATGTCCCGCTATTCCCAGAGTCTGGAGAGAAAGCTGGACACCGGCCACAAGCGTTAGGAGTGAATCATGAGTGAAGCAATCAAGCAGCCCAGCGCCGAGCCGATGATCCTGCTGCAAGGCGTGAACAAGTGGTACGGCCAGTTCCATGTGCTCAAGGACATCAACCTGAGCGTGCAGCAAGGTGAGCGTATCGTGCTGTGCGGGCCATCTGGCTCGGGCAAATCGACCACCATTCGCTGCATCAACCGTCTGGAAGAGCATCAGCAGGGGCGCATCATCGTTGATGGCACCGAGCTGACCCACGACCTCAAGCACATCGAAGCGGTACGTCGCGAAGTCGGCATGGTGTTCCAGCACTTCAACCTGTTCCCGCACCTGACCGTGCTGCAGAACTGCACGCTGGCGCCGATGTGGGTGCGCAAGATGCCCAAGCGCCAAGCCGAGGAAATTGCCATGCACTTCCTTGAGCGTGTGCGTATTCCGGAGCAGGCGAACAAATACCCAGGCCAGCTTTCTGGTGGTCAGCAACAGCGTGTGGCGATTGCCCGTGCGCTGTGCATGAAACCAAAGATCATGCTGTTCGACGAGCCGACCTCGGCACTCGATCCGGAAATGGTCAAGGAAGTGCTGGATACCATGATCGGCCTGGCCGAAGACGGCATGACCATGCTCTGCGTAACCCACGAAATGGGCTTTGCCCGCACCGTGGCGAACCGGGTGATCTTTATGGACAAGGGCGAGATCGTTGAGCAGAACGATCCGGATACCTTCTTTACCAACCCACAGAACGAACGCACCAAGCTGTTCCTCAGCCAGATCATTCACTGAGTTTCAGCGGTAAAAAAATGGCCGGGAGCCATTTTCAACGTCGCGTAGCCGCCAGGGATGGCAGGCATAAAAAAGGGAGCCCTCGGGCTCCCTTTTTTATCTGACGCAAAATGCTTACTTGTCTTCTGACCACAGGCGCAGCGGCTTGCCTTCGGTGGGCCACAGGCGCAGTTGCCCTGTGGGCGAAAAGTCCCAGCGCTGTACCTGACTCAGGCTTTCGAGAAAGCGGGTTTCCTGTTCCATCAGCGCCGGTGCACACATCTTGCGAGTGCTGCCTGGCGTGCTGATGCTGAGTTTTTTGCCGTCCAGGCGGTAGTTGGCGAACCAGTGGTTGCAGCCGGCATTGCCATAGGCCCGACCATCGTCAGCCAGGGTAATGCTCAGGTAGCTACGGTCGATCAACGGACGCTCACCAATCCACTCCACCCGGTAGCTGTGCTCGGTTTCCAGTTGTGGGCCGGGTGCGGCGCAGCCGGTGAGGCCGAGGGCCAGCAGGCTGATGGTCAGAAGTCGGTTCATATAGCCTCCTGGGGTGCGGCTTATTTTTGGCATTTAGGGCATAGGTGCTTGGCGTTATGCGACTGCCAGCCCAGCTCTTTGATGCGCGCTTCGGCCGCTGGGGCCTGGGCCTTCTTGCCGAGGGCGGCATCGACGGCAAACTCGAAATCGAGCTGGGCATTGCAGCTGTCGCAGTTGACCTGCCAATTGAAGATCGCCAGCTCCTTGAATGCCGGGCCGGTGGCCACAGCGACCCATTGGCCGCGCGGGTTGATCAGGTGGCGCACATTGTCGGCCTGCAAGCGCATGGACAGCTCGCGGCTGCCCTTGAGGGTGACCAGCAGGGTGTCGCCGCTCTTGATCGAGCCACCATTGCCGGTGACCTGATAACGGCCAGGGGCCAGTGCGCGGCATTCGATCAGCGTGTGTTCAGGGTTGAGCAGGTTGTAGCGAAAGTCGTGTTCAGCCATGGAGCCTCCAAGTAGGCGCAAATGCTAACACGCAGCCGTCATGTGCTGCGTTGGCCGACCGTCTCAGGCGCTGACTTGCGCCTCAAGGGCCAGTCGTTCGATGGCGGCATCCAGCTCATCCAGGGCTTGCTGGGCGGCCGGGTCGTTCTGTTTCAGCAGGGTTTCACTGCGCTGACAGGCGGCGCGCAACTGCGGCACGCCGCAATAGCGCGTAGCCCCGTGCAGGCGGTGCACCCGCTCAATCAGACTGTTGCGCTCGCCACTGTCGCGCGCCTGGCGAATGGCTTGGCGGTCGCCAGGCAGGCCGGCCAGCAGCATGCTCAGCATATCGGCGGCCAGGTCAGCCTTGCCGGCTGCCAGGCGCAGGCCTTCTTCAGCATCCAGTACGCTCAGGCTGTGCTGCACCTTGCCTGCGCTGGGAGGCTCGACGCTCTGGTTGCGCAGGGCCAGACCGGTCCACTTGAGCACCACCTGGGCCAGCTGGCGTTCGCTGATCGGCTTGGTCAGGTAGTCATCCAGGCCGCTTTGCAGCAGGGCGCGTTTTTCGTTGGCCAAGGCGTGGGCGGTCAGGGCTACGATCGGCACCGGGCTGCGGCCGTTCTCGCTTTCCTGCAGGCGAATCGCTTCGGTCGCTTGGCGGCCATCCATGCCAGGCATCTGCACGTCCATAAAAATCAGGTCGAAGACATGCTCGGCGGCTTTTTCCACGGCTTCATAGCCGCTGTTGGCGATGCTGACCTGGGCGCCCATGTCGTCGAGCAGGGTTTGTACGAGCAGCAGGTTGGCCGGGTTGTCGTCGACACAGAGAACCTGCGGTGCTCGGCTGGGGGCGCTCTGTGGGCTGTCCGTGCGCTGCTGGCGTGGGCTGATCAGTTCAGCCAGGGCGCGCTGCAGCTTACGTGTGCAGGCCGGTTTGGCCTGCAGTTGGCTGTAGGCGTTCGGGAGCAGGCCGTGGTACAGCGTTTGTTCGGTGGTGGGGCACAGCAACAGGGTTTTGCAGGCCTGGTGTTCGAGTTCCCAGATGCGTTGACCGAGGCGATCCGGTGGCAGGGTCTGGGTACTGACGCCGAGCACGGCCAGTTCGATCGGCTGGCTGCTGTGCCGGGCTTCGGCGACGGCCAGCAGCAGGTTGTCGAGGTTGTCGAAATCGCTGACCTGCAAACCACAATCTTCCAGTTGATGCAGTAGGGCCTGGCGTGCCAGTTCGTGGCTTTCCAGAATCGCCACACGCCGGCCAAGCAGCGGCGGCCGCGGCAGGTCTTCGGCGTCGTCACGGGCCTTGGGCAGGCTCAGGCTGATCCAGAACTCCGAGCCTTGTTCAGGCGTGCTGTCGACGCCGATCTCACCGCCCATCTGTTCGATCAGGCGCTTGGAAATCACCAGGCCCAGGCCGGTGCCGCCGGCCTGACGGCTGAGCGAGTTGTCGGCCTGGCTGAAGGCCTGGAACAGCTCGCGCAGGTCTTCATCGGAGAGGCCGATGCCGGTGTCTTGCACGCTGATGCGCAGCTGCGCGCGATCGGCGTTTTCGTCCTCGAGCATGGCGCGAATCACGATGGTGCCGGCACGGGTGAACTTGATCGCGTTGCTCACCAGGTTGGTCAGCACCTGCTTGAGCCGCAGCGGGTCACCGATCAGCGACAGCGGCGTGTCACGGTAGACCAGGCTGAGCAGCTCCAGCTGTTTGGCGTGGGCGGCGGGGGCGAGGATGGTCAGGGTGTCCTGCAGCAGGTCGCGCAGGTTGAACGGAATATTTTCCAGTACCAGCTTGCCGGCCTCGATTTTCGAGAAATCGAGAATCTCGTTGATGATCGCCAGCAGGCTGTCGGCGGATTTTTCGATGGTGCCCAGGTAATCCTGCTGGCGCGGGGTCAGTTCGCTTTTCTGTAGCAGATTGGTAAAGCCGAGGATGCCGTTGAGTGGGGTGCGGATCTCGTGGCTCATATTGGCGAGGAACTCGGATTTGATCCGACTGGCCTCTAGGGCCTCCTTGCGCGCCAGGTCCAGCTCGATGTTCTGGATTTCGATGGTTTCCAGGTTCTGCCGCACGTCTTCGGTGGCCTGGTCGACGCTGTGTTGCAGTTCTTCCTGGGCGTTCTGCAGCGACTCGGCCATGCGGTTGATGCCCGAGGCCAGCTCGTCCAGCTCATGACTGCCGAGTGGCGGCAGGCGGGTTTCCAGATGGCCGTCTTTTAGCTGGGCGACGCTCTGTTTGATCTGTCGCAGCGGGTCGTTGATGGTGCGGCTCATACGCACGGCGAGCAGGGCGGTGACCATCAGCCCGGTGGCAATCAGCAGCAGGCTGGCCAGCAGGCTGCGGTAGCCGCTGAGCAGGGTGCTGTGATGCGACAGCTCCAGCTCGACCCAGCCGAGCAGCTGGGTGCCGGGTTCGCTGAACGTACTGCCGGTCAGACTCAGGTGTTGCTGATACACCGGCATGAGAAAGCGTGTGGCGTCCTGGCTGCTGCTCTGTGCCGGCTGCTGTTCTTCGCCCATGGGCGAGGGCGTAAGCATGCGCGGGCCGGCATGGGCCAGTGGGCTGCGTTCCGGGGCTAGAAAACTTACCGCGCGTACGTCCGGTTGCTCCAGAGCCTGGGTGGCGATGCGTTGTAGCAGCAGCGCATCACCAGCCCGCAAGGCGGGGGCGGCCAGGGGCGCGAGCTGTTCGCTGATCATGTGGCCGCGTTGCAGCAGTTGCCCCTGCAAGCCGGACAGCTGCACCCAGGTGAAGTAACCCCCCAGAACCAGCGCCAACAGGCTGGTGGGCAGCAGGGTGAGCATAAGCACACGGCCTTTGATGCCTAGATCCTTTAACACGCGACGCCTCCTGGGGTGATATGTCGGCAGTGTAGCGATTCGGCGAGCGAGAATCTGTAGGTGAGTGCGGTACGAATAGTAGGTAGAATTATTATCATTTGAATTGGTGCTACCCCGTGCTCTCCTGCCATTTTCCTGCTGCGCGCATTCTTCTGGTTGAAGACGATCCCCTGTTGGCCAGTCACATGCAGGGCAACCTGCAGGCGCGCGGCTATAACGTCAGCCTTAGCCAGGATGGCCGCGAGGGTTTGCGCCTGGCCAGCAGTGGAGCGTTTGACCTGGTTCTACTGGATATCCTGCTGCCTGGCATCAGCGGTTTGCAGGCGTTGCAACATCTGCGCGAGCGCCTGGGGGTGCCAGTGATTCTGATTTCGGCGCTGGGTGGCGAGCAGGACCGCATTGCTGGCTTCAGTCAAGGTGCTGACGACTACCTGGCCAAGCCCTTCAGCATGGATGAGTTGCATGTGCGGATTGCCGCCGTGTTGCGCCGGGTGGCCTATGAGCGACGTGAGCCGGTGCAGGCCAGCCTTGACCCGCAATTGCAGTTCGATGAGGCGCGTATGGATGTGTCGCGGCAGGGGCAGTGGGCCGAGTTGACCCACACCGAATTTCGCTTGCTTGAACTGTTTGTGCGTCATCCGGAAGGGCTGATGAGCAAGGCCTTTCTCTATCAGCAGGTGTTGCGCCGCGCCTATTCGCGACATGACCGCAGCCTAGATATGCATATCAGCCACGTGCGCCGCAAGTTGCAGGCTGTTGGCTATACCGCCGGGCGCCTGGAAACCGTGTGGGGCAAGGGATATCTGTTCACCCGTGAGGGTGCCTGAGCCGTGCCGGGGCGTCATTCGCTGTTCTGGCGGCTGGCTTTGCTGGTCCTGGCCTTTTGTCTACTGATCATCTGGGTCAGCTGGTCCTGGGGCGGGCGTATCGAATTTCGTGGCTATTTGCTCAGCGAAGCGGCTCAGCAGCAATTGCTCGGCTATGCCGGTGAAGCCGAACAGGCTTGGCGCAGTGGCGGGGCCGCAGGCGTTGAGCGTTGGCAGGTGCAGATGCAGCAGCGCGAGTCGGTCTGGCTGAGGGTGGTTGGGCGTGATTTGCGCGCGCTGGGTACACAGGCCCTGAGCCTTGAGGAAACCGAGCGACTGACAGCCATGCGCCGCATTGACTGGCCGATGAGCAAGCGCGCCAATGGCTTGCCAGTGCTTGTCTTGCCATTTCCGCAACAGCCTCTGGATGGCCAACTGGTAATCGAGTTGCCGGAGCGTTTTCTGCCGGAAGGCTTTACCTGGCACGCTCAGTTATTGGTGCACGGCTTGCTGCCCTGCGGGCTGGCGCTGCTGCTCTGTGCCTTGCTCTATCGCTTGCTGATTACCCCGCTGCAGCACCTGCGTGAGCAGGCCAACGCTCTGCGTGGGGAACAGCTGAGTGTACGCATGGCCAGCCAGATCAGTACCCGTCAGGATGAACTGGGCGAGCTGGGTCGTGCTTTCGACCACATGGCCGAGCGCTTGCAGGGCATGCTCAGCTTGCAGCGGCAGCTGTTGCGCGATCTTTCCCATGAGCTACGCACCCCCTTGAGCCGCTTGCGGGTGGCCTGTGAGAGTGGCCTGGATGCCGAGCCGCTGCGTCAGCGCCTGGAGCGCGAGGTCAGCGGCATGCAGTGCCTGGTGGATGACACCCTGGAGTTGATCTGGCTGGGTACCGAGCGTCCGCAGCCTGAGCTGGAGCCGATCAGCCTGCCGTCACTGTGGGCTTTGCTGGTCGAGGATGCCTGCTTCGAAAGTGGCTGGCCGCAGGCCCAGCTGCGTTGTCTGCTGCCTGATGACTGCTGCGTGCGTGGGCACCTCAATGCCTTGGCGCAGGCGCTGGAGAACGGGTTGCGCAATGCCATTCGGCATTCTCCGGCAGGCGGGCTGATCAGCCTGGGTGGGCGCATGGAGCAGGGCGAGTGGCTGTTCTGGCTGGAGGATCAGGGCGGTGGCGTGGCGGCTGAGCAGCTGGAACAGATGTTCCTGCCGTTTATTCGTTTGTCAGCGGCTCGCCCCGGCGGTGATGGTTTTGGCCTGGGCCTGGCGATTGCCCGCAGCGCCATGCAGATGCAGGGCGGGGCGATGTGGGCCGAAAACACGGGTCAAGGTTTGCGCCTGAATTTTCGGCTGAAAAGTGTATAGATTGTAAATGCACTTTACTCTCAAATAAGAATAAGTAGCATCTGCGCCGTTCCCGCGTACCGGTCGGGTTGGCGCAGCGCTTTGCTGTCAGCGCCTGAGCCTGGATGCGGACCATTCGCCACAGGAGAGGGTGTTCATGCAGTCGCGATTCAAGCTCAGTCATCTGTCATTGGCCATCGTTGCGGCCAGTCTTTCCCCCTGCACGCTGTTTGCCGCTGAGGTGGTGGATGCCGAGATGGATGCCCTGAGTGCAGCCGCCGAACCCACCGATGCGATCACGCTCAAGGATGCCGTGGTCACCGCTAAACAGGAGCTCAAGCAGGCGCCGGGTGTGTCGATCATCACCGCTGAGGACATCAAGAAGCGTCCACCGGCCAATGACCTCTCCGACGTGATCCGCCGCGAGCCGGGGGTCAACCTGACCGGCAACAGCACCAGTGGCAGTCGTGGCAACAACCGCCAGATCGACCTGCGCGGCATGGGCCCGGAAAACACCCTGATCCTTATCGATGGTCGTCCTTCCAGCTCGCGCAACGCCGTGCGTTATGGCTGGACCGGTGACCGTGACACCCGTGGCGAAACCAACTGGGTGCCGGCTGAAGAAGTCGAACGCATCGAAATCCTCCGCGGTCCGGCCGCCGCACGCTATGGCTCTGGGGCCATGGGTGGGGTGGTGAATATCATCACCAAGCGGCCGACCGAAGACTTGCGTGGCTCGGTCACCCTGTACGCGATCCAGCCTGAAGACGATGCCGAAGGGACCGGTCAGCGTGCCAACTTCAACCTCAGCGGTGCGCTCAACGACAGCCTGGCCTTCCGCCTGTATGGCGGTGCCAACAAGACCAATGCCGATGATGCTGATATCAACGGTGAACATCAGGTGGGGGCCGATACCCTGGTGGCGGGTCGTGAAGGCGTGCGCAACAAGGACATCAGTGGCCTGCTCAGCTGGCAGCTGAACCCCGGTCACAGCCTGGATCTGGAAGCCACCTACAGCCGTCAGGGCAACATCTACGCCGGCGACACCATGCTTAATGGCGGTGGTGCATTCGTGAACCAGCTGTATGGCAAGGAAACCAATATCATCCAGCGCAGCAGCTACGCGCTGACCCACAACGGCATTTATGACTGGGGCAGCTCCACTGCCTCGCTGGCTTACGACTACACCCGGAACGAGCGCCTCAACGAAGGCCTGGCGGGTGGTGGTGAGGGCGCGCCGGCGGAAGGGGCCGGGGTGTTTATGTCGCGCCTGCGTAATACCCGCGCCAATGCCGAGGTCAACTTGCCGCTGGAGATGGGCGCGCCGCAGGTGCTGACCCTGGGCGGCGAATACCTGTATGAGAGCCTGAATGACCCAGGTTCCATGCGCGCGCAAACCTGGGATCCGGGTGTTGGCGGTGTGCCGGCGATTCCCGGTTTTGATCGCAGCCAGACCAAGACCACCGCGCACAGCTTTGCGCTGTTTGCCGAGGACAACATCGAGGTAGGCGAGCGCACTATCGTTACCCCGGGTCTGCGCTATGACGACCATGAAGAGTTTGGCGGTAACTGGAGCCCGAGCCTCAACGCCTCCCATGAACTGACCGATGAGCTGACCCTCAAAGGCGGTATCGCGCGGGCGTACAAGACCCCCAACCTGTATCAGTCCAACCCCAACTACCTGCTCTACAGCATGGGCTTTGGTTGTAACGCGGCAGAAGCCAACGCCGGTGGCTGCTACCTGATCGGGAACCCGAACCTGGAGCCGGAAACCAGCATCAACAAGGAAATCGGCCTGGCCTTCGATAAAGGCACCTGGCGTACCAGCGCGACCTACTTCCGCAACGACTACAAGAACAAGATCGTTTCCAGCAACACGGCGGAGTTCCGCCTGGCGAACGGTCGTCGTGTGCAGAACTGGGAAAACTCCGGCA
Source organism: Pseudomonas anguilliseptica (assembly GCF_021375795.1). GTDB lineage: Bacteria > Pseudomonadota > Gammaproteobacteria > Pseudomonadales > Pseudomonadaceae > Aquipseudomonas > Aquipseudomonas anguilliseptica_A. The sequence continues at coordinate 20,742 of NZ_JAEIOI010000002.1, forward strand.
AGGCGGTGGTCGAGGGGGTTGAAGGCAACCTGTTCGTCACCCTCAGCCCGACGCTGGAGTGGAACACCAACTTCACCTACATGATCGAGTCCAAGGACAAGGACAGCGGCGAGCCGCTGAGCATCATTCCCGAATACACCCTCAACACCAGTCTGGACTGGGCCGCCACCGAGAAACTGTCGCTGCAGGTCAGTGGCACCTACTACGGCACCCAGGAGTCCCCGAGCTACAACGCCCGACGCAACGTGGCGATCGACAGTCAGGCACAGCAGGACATCGATCCCTACGGCCTGATGGGCGTCAGCGCCGGCTATGCCTTCAATGAGCAGTACAGCGTGCGCATGGGCATCAACAACCTGTTCGACAAGCGCATCTACCGCGAAGGCAACGCCACCGAAGCCGGGGCCAACACCTACAACGAAGCCGGGCGTGCCTACTTCGCCTCGGTCACCGCGTCCTTCTAGGTCATCGTGCTCCTTACCCGTTGCTACGGCGGGTTTCGGCTCCGTCAGGCGTGTCCTGGCGGAGCCTTTTCAGTGCAGGAAAACGCTTAATGCAAGTGTGGAATCAGGGGTATCTGGTCGAGTTGCCCTATCCCCATCATGTTCAACCGCAGTTGGCGCCCAGTTGGCTGGTGGCGCTGCAGACGGCTCTCGGTCAGCGCGCAGGCAATCTGCAGGCGGGCTTTCGCTACTGCGAGCTGGGCTGCGGGCAGGGCCTGAACAGCCTGCTGTTGGCCGCCAGCAACCCGGCGGGGCAGTTCGTGGCAGTGGACTTCAACCCGCAGCACATCGAGCATGGCCGGCGTCTGGCGGCGGCTGCGCAGTTGAGCAATATCGAGTTTGTGCAGGCCGAGTTCACCGAGCTGCTCGAGCAACCGGGCGAGGGCTACGACTTTATCGTCGCCCAGGGCGTGTACAGCTGGGTAGCACCCGCGCAGCGTGCGGCCATCCGTGGTTTTGTCGAGCAGCGCCTCAACGCCAATGGACTGCTGTGCCTGGGTTATATGTGTCAGCCCGGCATGGCGCCCCTGGCGGCGGCTCAGCGGTTTATCTGGCAGCACGCGCAACACGGCAAAGGTTCACCGCCGCAGCGTGTGCAGGCGGCGCTTGAGGCATTGCAGGCCTTGCAACAAGGCGGCGCCGGCTATTTTGTCGAGCAGCCTGAGATGGCCCGGCTGCTGGCGCGCAGTGCCGAACAGGGTTTGGACTATCTGGCCCATGAGCTGTTGTGTGAGCACTGGCAGCCGTTGCCGGTGGCCGAGGTAATGGCCGATTTTGCCCGCCTTGGCTGCCAACTGATCGGCAGCGCCATTCCACTGGAAAACATCGATGCAGTGTCGTTGCCCGGTAACTGCCTGTCCGCGATTCAGGGCCTGTCTGACCCGGCGCTGCGGGAAACCGCCAAGGACCTGGCACGCAACCAGGCCCAGCGCAGTGACCTGTACCAACGTGGCGATCAGACGCTGACGGCAGCGGTACACCGGCACGCCTTGCTGGACAGCTGCTGGGCACTGTTGCCCGCAGCGCCGGCACCGGGCGCGGTGGATTTTTCAACGCGCATCGGTCCGCTGCAGGGCGCTGCCGAGTTGTATCAGCCATTGCTGCAGGCCCTTGGCGAGGGGCCGCAAAGCTTTGCCGAGCTGGCGCGGCGACCCGCCCTGGCGGCGCAGGTTGGCCAGCTCAGTGGCGCCCTGCAGCTGCTGATGTGGGCGGGTTATGCCCATCCGTTGCTGCACGCGCCGGTGGATGTCACCCGCTGTCAGGCGCTTAACCGTCTGCTGGCCGAAGGGGCCTTACGAGGTGAGGGCTACGCGCACCTGGCCGCACCCAGCCTGGGTGCGAGTGTGCCTGCAGATAAGCTGGAGATGGCAGCCGCCCGCGTGCTGCTGGAACATCCGCTGTTACGCGGCAGCTTGCTGAGTGAAACCACTCAGGCGCTGTTGCGCCGTCACGGCGTTGCCGTGCAGCAGGCTGCCGAGCGCCTGCAGCACTTCGAGCAGCGCACCTTGCCCAGCTGGCAAGTACTGGGGGTAGTGCCATGAAGCGCTGCTGGTTGTGGTTGTTCTGCCTGTCCTGGCTGAGCGTGGTGAACGCAGCGGATTATCCCGGTTATCAACGGCTTGCGCCGTTCCAGGTGCAGTCGGCAGATGCCCAGCGCAGCTATCAGGTGCAACTGCTGGTGCCGGCACGTGCAGCCCCTGCCAGCGGTTTCCCGGTGCTTTACCTGCTTGATGGCCATGCCGCGCTGGCGGCGCTGAAGGCGCAATGGCTGGATGAGCTGAGGGCGGGTACGCCGCCGCTGCTGGTGTTTATCGGGCATGCCGGTGAGCGGCTTTTTAATGTGCCGGCGCGCACCCTCGACTACACCCCGGCGCGCCGCGATGGTCAGCCGATGCAGGCGTTCAATGGGGTACAGGGTGGCGGTGCCGCAGCCTTTCTGGCGTTGCTGGAGCAGCACATCAAGCCGCAGGTGGCCGCGCTACAGCCGGTTGATCCGGCGCAACAGGTACTCTGGGGGCATTCGTTCGGCGGGCTGTTCGTGCTCAATACCCTGTTGACCCAGCCGGCCAGCTTTACCCGCTACATCGCCGCCAGCCCGTCGCTGTGGTGGCAGTCCGGGCTGTTGCTGGAGGCAGAGCGTGACTTTGCCGGGGCCACTGCCCAGCTGTTGATCGTGCGCGGCAGTGACGAAGGCCTGCCCGGCAACACCCGACCCGGTGTCGACCCGACGCTGTTGGAGCAGCGGCGCAAGGCCATGGCTGCGGTTCCGGCCGATGCCGCGCGGCAGATGGCCGAACGCCTGGCGCGTTGGTCGGGCATGCAGGTGACCTATCAGGAATTTGCCGGTTTGGGCCATGGACCGATGCTGGCCGCGTCCTTGCGGCCGGCACTGCGCATGGCGGCCGGCTTGGCGCAGGAGGTTAGCAATGAGTAAGGCCGTTGAAACAACCCAGGCATGGCCGATCTGCTCACGGGTGCTGGCCGGGCTGCTGGGCGGCTATGTGTTCACCTACGCATTGACCGCCGCCCTGGCGCAGCTGTTGCCGCTGGCCCGGGTGGATGCGCTGCTGATCGCCAGCTTGCTGTCATTCACCTTCTACACCCTGGCGATTCTCTGGGCGTTTGCCGCACGCAGCGTCTGGCGCGCCTGGGCGCTGGTGCCGGCCGCTGCACCGCTGGCGCTGATCGGCTTCTGGCCACACCTGCTGGAGCGCCTGGCATGAAACAGACCCTGACCCAATCCATGGCCTGGCTGCACACCTGGGGTGGCCTGCTGTTCGGCTGGCTGCTGTTTGCCATCTTCCTCACCGGCAGCCTGGCGGTGTTCGATCAGGAGATCGATCACTGGATGCAGCCGGAGATCCAGCAGACGTCGGTCAGCAACGCCCAGGCTGTCGAGCATGCGGTGACTTATCTGCAACGCCAGCATGCCGATGCCAGCGCCTGGAACATCAGCCTGCCCAGCGAGCGCATGTCTGCCTTGCGGGTGACAGCGGGCGACCGGCGCTCGGGCATCAGCACCTACCTGGACCCACTCACCGGTGAGCCCTTGGTGGTGCGCGACACGGCCGGCGGTACATTTTTCTTTCGTTTCCACTACAGCCTGAGCATGCCACGCAATCCGGGTATCTGGATTGTCGGGTTGGCGGCGATGGTGATGCTGGTGGCGCTGATCAGCGGCATCATCATTCACAAGAAGTTCTTCAAGGAGTTTTTCACCTTCCGGCCGAACAAGGGCCAGCGCTCCTGGCTGGATGCACACAATGCCGGGGCGGTGCTGCTGTTGCCGTTTCACCTGATGATCACTTACACCGGCCTGTCGATCTTTGCCCTGATCTATATGCCAGCGGCGCTGGACAGCCTCTATAAAGGTGATTTTGCGGCGTTCTACCGCGAGCACATTGAGGTCGTGGAAGAGCCCCGTCAGGCGCAGACCCACCCGGCGCCGCTGACGCCGCTGGCTCCACTGCTGGCTCAGGCTGAAGCGCGCATGGGGTCGCTGAGCGGTGTGGTGATCGAGCACCCCGGACGCAGTGATGCACATATCGAAATGCGCCGGGTGCTGGGTAACCGCATTGCTCTGACCAAAGGCCACAACATGCTGTTTGACGGCGTCACCGGTGAGCTGCTGGCCGGGCCGCCGGAGCTGCGCCCCAGCGTGCTGGCGCAGCGGGTGATGTTTGGCCTGCACTTTGCGCAGTTCGGCGGCTACCCGATGCGCTGGTTGTACTTTGTCTGCGGCTTGCTCAGCAGCGCCATGATCGGCACCGGGCTGGTGCTGTTTACCGTCAAGCGGCGGCGTAAATACGCCAGTGAAAGCCCGTTGGGGCAACAGCTCTATCGCCTGGTGGAAAGCCTCAACGTGGCGACAATTGCCGGCCTGGCTGTGGCCTGTATCGGCCTGCTGTGGCTTAACCGCCTGTTGCCACAGGAGCTGACTCAACGTGCCGGTTGGGAAGTGCGCGGCTTCTTCGCAATCTGGCTGCTGAGCCTGCTGCATGCCTGGCTACGCCCGCGTCTGCAAGCCTGGCGTGAGCAGCTGAGCCTGGCGGCGCTGCTGTGCCTGGGCTTGCCGCTGCTCAGTGCAATCAGTGACGGCCAGGCTTGGGGCGACAGCATGCGCCTGTGGCTGGAGGTGACGGTGGTGGCGCTGGGGCTGCTGCTGGCCTGGAGTGTCTGGCGTTTGCGTCAGCCACAGGTGCAACACAGCGAGCGGCGGGTACGGCACGCACAGGCGCAGGTGAATTGAAATGATGACGGCATTCTTGGGCAGCTTCTTGCTGGCCTACAGCAGCATGTTGGCCCTGTGTCAGGGCCTGGAGCGGCATTACAAACAGGTTTGGGGCAGGGTACCGACGTTGCTGCAACGCCGCGTTCTGCGTGGCAGCGGCTGGTTGCTGCTGGCCGCCAGCCTGTGGGGTTGTGCGCAAGCCTGGGGTTGGGCGATGGGGCCGATTGGCTGGTTTGGCATGCTGTCGCTGAGCGGCTTTGCCCTGGCGCTGCTGTTGCCCTATGCACCGCGCCTGGCGGTGTACGCGCCGGTGCTGGGGCTGCCGTGCTGGCTGCTGTTGTATGCCCTGGCGGGGTAATTTTGCTGCCGTGTAGTGGTGTTCGCTGATATGGCCGAGCGCAGTTTGCCGTTATCATGGCGGCTTTCTTTGCTTCTGGATCATTTCGTTCGCCATGAGCCTGCATTACCCAACCATCGCCGATTGCGTCGGCAACACCCCGCTGGTGCGTTTGCAGCGCTTGCCGGGTACCACCAGCAACACCTTGCTGTTGAAGCTGGAAGGCAACAACCCGGCCGGTTCGGTGAAGGATCGTCCGGCGTTGTCGATGATCACCCGCGCCGAACTGCGCGGCGATATCCAGCCCGGTGACGTGCTGATCGAAGCCACCAGCGGCAATACCGGTATCGCCCTGGCCATGGCGGCGGCGATCAAGGGCTACAAGATGGTGCTGATCATGCCGGACAACTCCACCGCCGAACGCAAGGCGGCGATGACCGCTTACGGCGCGCAGCTGATTCTGGTGGGTGGTATGGAAGAGGCCCGCGATCTGGCCCTGCAGATGCAGGCGGACGGCAAGGGCAAGGTGCTCGACCAGTTCGCCAACGGCGACAACCCGATTGCTCACTACACCAGCACCGGCCCGGAAATCTGGCAGCAGACGGGCGGGCAGATCACCCATTTCGTCAGCTCGATGGGCACCACCGGCACCATCATGGGCGTCTCGCGCTTCCTGAAAGAACAGAAGCCCGAGGTGCAGATCGTCGGTCTGCAGCCGATGGAAGGCGCGGCGATTCCCGGTATTCGCCGCTGGCCGCAGGAGTACTTGCCGAAGATTTATCAGGCCGAACGGGTGGACCGCATTATCGACATGGGCCAGCAGGAAGCCGAAGACGTGATGCGCCGTCTGGCGCGTGAAGAAGGCATCTTCTGCGGGGTGTCTTCCGGCGGTTCGGTGGCGGCGATGCTGCGCCTGTCCCAGGAAGTCGAGAACGCGGTGATGGTGGCTATCATCTGCGACCGTGGCGACCGTTACCTGTCCAGCGGCGTTTACGACGCCCCCGTTACGGATGGCCAGAGTAACTGATGGCCAGGAAAGACGGCGGCCTGCGCTTTCAACCCAGCGGTGGTTCCCGCACGCCGCAGGTGCCAGTAGGCAAAAAGCAGAAACTGGCTATCGAGCGCCTGGCCAACGACGGCCGCGGCATCGCGTTCAGCGAGGGGCGCACCTGGTTTGTCAGCGGCGCACTGGCCGGCGAGCAGATCGAAGCGCGGGTGCTCGGCGCCCATGGCAAGGTGGTCGAGGCGCGGGTTGAGCGCATTCTCAGCGCCAGTGCCGAGCGGCGTAGCGAGGCTTGCGTGCATGCCAAAGTCTGCGGTGGCTGCAGCCTGCAACATATGCCCCATGCCGATCAGCTTGCCCTGAAACAGCGCATGCTCGCCGAGCAACTCAGCCGCCTGGCCAATCTCGAGCCACAAGAGTGGGCCGCGCCATTGATCGGCCCTGAGCTGGGTTATCGCCGCCGCGCGCGCATCGCCGTGCGCTGGGACAACAAGGCCAAGCGCCTGTATGTGGGTTTTCGCGCAGCGGCCAGCCAGGACATCATCGCCATCGGCGATTGCCCGGTGCTGGTACAACCCTTGCAGCCGATCCTGCACGCGTTACCTCAGGTGCTGCGTGCGTTGGACAAACCCCAGGCCATTGGTCATGTCGAGTTGTTCAGCGGCAGCTCCAGTGCTGTGCTGATAAGGCATACCGCTGCACTGAGCGAGGCGGATCTGGCTCGTTTGCAGGCGTTCTGCACTGAGCAGAAGGCGCAGCTGTGGTTGCACGGCGCGGCCGAGCCGCAGCCGTTTGAGCCGGCGCAGCAACTGAGTTATCGCCTGGACGCGTTTGCTCTCGACTTGGCGTATCGGCCTGGTGATTTTGTCCAGGTCAACCAGCCGGTGAATGACGCCATGGTTGCGCAGGCGCTGGACTGGCTGGCGCCGCAGGCCGATGAGCGGGTGCTGGATCTGTTCTGCGGCCTGGGCAATTTCGCCTTGCCACTGGCCCAGCGAGTGCGCGAACTGGTGGCGGTGGAGGGCGTGCAAACCATGGTCGAGCGCGCCGCTGAAAATGCTGCGAGCAATGGCTTGGGCAACGCGCACTTTTTCCAGGCCGACTTGTCCAACCCGCTGGCCGATTCCAGCTGGGCGCAGGGCGGTTTTGCTGCCGTGCTGCTGGACCCACCGCGTGACGGTGCGCTGCAGGCGGTACAGCAGATGTCGGCGCTGGGTGCCAAACGGGTGTTGTATGTGTCGTGCAACCCGACGACTTTGGCCCGTGACAGCGCCGAATTGCTGGCGCAGGGGTATCGGCTGGAACGTGCCGGTATCCTCGATATGTTTCCGCAAACCGCGCACGTTGAAGCGATGGCGTTGTTTGTTCGACCCCAGGCTTGATACCTGGGGCAAGGCTTTACCGGGGCAATAGCCCAGTGAGTGGTAACGGGGCGCACAGGGATTGCGCTTTCAAGCGGTTCAACCGACCGGCTCATAGAAGCTGGCGACTATTCGGCAGGCTCTGCTCTGCCGTAGGGAAGGTAGCAAGATGGTTCAGGTCAGAGCGCATCAGCCGATCAACGATGACGGCAGCATCAACCTTGAAGCCTGGCTCGGGCATGTACTGAGTGTCGATCCGGCGTTGGATCGTGACGCCCTGCGTGATGCCTGCGAATTCGCCCGTGAGGCCGAGCAGCAGGCCAATGCCGCGCAGAACCTGTGGACGGAGGGCGCATCGAGTTTCCGGGCAGGCCTGGAGATCGCCGAAATCCTCGCCGATCTCAAGCTCGACCAGGATTCCCTGGTCGCCGCAGTGATCTACCGCTGCGTGCGCGAGGGTAAGGTGCCGTTGGCGCTGGTGCATCAGCGCTTTGGCCCGGTGGTGGCCAAGCTGGTGGAAGGCGTGCTGCGCATGGCGGCGATCAGCGCCTCGATGAACCCGCGTGATTCCCTGGTGCTCGGCTCCCAGGCCCAGGTGGAAAACCTGCGCAAGATGCTCGTGGCGATGGTCGATGACGTGCGCGTGGCGCTGATCAAACTGGCCGAGCGCACCTGTGCGATCCGTGCGGTGAAGGGCGCTGACGACGAGAAGCGCCAGCGCGTGGCCCGTGAGGTGTTCGATATCTATGCACCGTTGGCACACCGCCTGGGCATCGGTCATATCAAGTGGGAGCTGGAAGATCTGTCCTTCCGCTACCTGGAGCCCGAGCAGTACAAGCAGATCGCCAAGCTGCTGCACGAGCGCCGGCTGGATCGCGAGCACTACATCAATGAAGTGATGGACCAGTTGCGCAGCGAACTGGAAGCCACCGGCATCAAGGCCGACATCAGTGGCCGGGCCAAACACATCTACTCGATCTGGCGCAAAATGCAGCGCAAGGGCCTGCAGTTCAGCCAGATCTACGACGTGCGCGCGGTGCGCGTGCTGGTGCCGCAGGTGCGTGATTGCTACACCGCCCTCGGCATCGTCCATACCCTGTGGCGGCACATTCCCAAAGAGTTCGACGATTACATCGCCAACCCCAAGGAAAACGGCTACCGCTCGTTGCACACCGCCGTGCTCGGCCCGGAAGGTAAGGTGCTGGAGGTGCAGATCCGCACCCAGTCGATGCACGAAGAAGCCGAATTGGGCGTGTGCGCGCACTGGCGCTACAAGGGCACCGACGTCAAAGCCAGCTCCAACCATTACGAGGAGAAGATTTCCTGGCTGCGTCAGGTGCTCGAATGGCATGAAGAACTGGGTGATATCGGTGGCCTGGCCGAGCAGTTGCGCGTGGATATCGAGCCGGACCGGGTCTATGTCTTCACCCCGGACGGTCACGCCATCGACCTGCCCAAGGGCGCGACGCCGCTGGACTTTGCTTATCGCGTGCACACCGAGATCGGCCATAACTGCCGTGGCGCGAAGATCAACGGGCGCATCGTGCCGCTCAACTACAGCCTGCAGACCGGCGAGCAGGTGGAGATCATCACCAGCAAGCACGGCACGCCGAGCCGCGACTGGTTGAACTCCAACCTCGGTTACGTCACCACCAGCCGGGCACGGGCGAAGATCGTCCACTGGTTCAAGCTGCAGGACCGCGACCAGAACGTTGCCGCCGGCAAGCAGCAGCTTGAGCGCGAACTGCTGCGTTTAGGCCTGCCGCATGTGGACTTCGACAAACTGGCCGAGAAGGCCAATCTGAAAACCAGCGAGGATCTATTTGCTTCCCTCGGTGCCGGTGATCTGCGTCTGGTGCAACTGGTCAACCTGGCGCAGCAACTGGTCGAGCCAGATCGGGTCAACGAGCAGCTCGAACTGATCCCGCGCAAGGCCTTGGGCTTCAAACCTGGCAAGCGCGGCGATATCCAGATCCAGGGGGTCGGCAACCTGCTGACGCAGATGGCAGGCTGCTGCCAGCCGCTGCCGGGTGACCCGATCGTCGGTTACATCACCCAGGGGCGCGGTGTAAGCATTCACCGCCAGGACTGTGCCTCGGTGCTGCAACTGGCCGGGCGCGAGCCGGAGCGGATCATCCAGGTCAGCTGGGGCCCGGTGCCAGTACAGACCTATCCGGTCGACATCATCATCAAGGCTTACGACCGTTCCGGTCTGCTGCGTGACGTGACTCAGGTGCTGCTCAACGAGAAGCTCAATGTGCTGGCGGTGAATACCCGCTCGAACAAGGACGACAACACCGCGTCCATGTCGATTACCGTGGAGATTCCCGGGCTGGATGCACTGGGCCGGCTGCTGGGGCGGATTTCTCAGCTGCCTAACATTATTGAAGCGCGTCGCCACCGGGTCAGTTAAGTCTCAATACCGTAGCCCGGATGCAATCCGGGGAATTGCGTACAGGCATTCCCGGATTGCATCCGGGCTACGTAGGTAAAGGAATCTTATGTACCAACTCGATGACCTGCTGCACCTGATGGCCCGGCTGCGCGACCCTCAGCACGGCTGCCCCTGGGATCTCAAGCAGAACTACACGACGATTGTGCCGCATACGATTGAAGAGGCCTACGAAGTGGCCGATGCCATCGAGCGTGGCGACTTCGATCATCTGCCCGGTGAGCTGGGCGACCTGCTGTTTCAGGTGGTGTATTACAGCCAGCTGGCCCGTGAAGAAGGCCGCTTCGAATTTGCCCAGGTGGTGGATGGCATTACCCGCAAGCTGATTCGCCGCCACCCGCATGTGTTCCCCGATGGCGATCTGTACGGCGCTGTGGATGTGGCCAAGCTGGAGGAGGCTGCGGTCAAACAGCGTTGGGAGGAGATCAAGGCCGAAGAGCGCGCCGAGAAGGCTACTGCCCCTGAGCAGCTCTCACTGCTTGACGATGTGCCCACGGCGCTGCCGTCGCTAAGCCGGGCAATCAAGTTGCAGAAGCGCGCCGCTCAGGTCGGCTTCGACTGGCCCGAGGCCTTGCCGGTGGTCGACAAGGTGCGCGAAGAGCTGGATGAAGTGCTCGAAGCCATGAGCGAGAACGACCCCGAGGCGATTGGTGAAGAGATCGGCGATCTGCTGTTTGTGGTCAGCAACCTAGCCCGGCACCTCAAGGTCGATCCGGAAACGGCGCTACGGGCGGCCAACGCCAAGTTCGAACGGCGTTTTCGTTTTATCGAGCAGGCATTGCGCGAAGCGGGGCGCAGCATGGAAGATTGCGCCCTGGATGAATTGGACGCGCTCTGGGGCGAAGCCAAGAAACTGGAAAAGCAGACCCCGAGCTGCTGAGCCCGTAGGGTATGGCGCGTCACGATTGCGCTGGGTACGCCCACTTAATATTGAAGGTTGGAAAGGTAGGTTATGGCTCTCTCACTACGCGATCAGCTGCTTAAAGCCGGGCTGGTCAACGAAAAGCAGGCCAAGCAGGCCGGCAAACAGCAGCAGAAACAGCAGCGCCTGGTGAATAAAGGTCAGGCCGAGAAGGACGAATCGCAAAAGCTCGCCGCCCAGCAGGCCATGGCTGAAAAGGCCGCGCGCGATCAGGAGCTGAACCGCCAGCAACAGGAAAAAGCCGAGCAGAAAGCCCGTGCTGCGCAGATCAAGCAACTGATCGAAGTCTCGCGTCTGCCCAAGCTGACTACCGAGGATTACTACAACTTCGTTGACGACAAGAAAGTTAAGCGCCTGTCGGTCAACGCCCTGATGCGCAACAAGCTCAGCAGCGGCTCGCTGGCCATTGTCCGTCACGGTGGTGGCTATGAAGTGATCCCGCGTGAAGCCGCGTTAAAGATTCAAGAGCGCGACGCCCAGCGCGTGGTCCTGCTCAACACCCCGACCGAAGCGCCGGATGCCGATGATCCGTATGCGGCCTATCAGGTGCCGGATGATCTGATGTGGTGATTACGATCTGCTGCGCGTCGGCCATCCAGCGTTAAAAACAGCCTCGAAATGCTCATGTACAAAAGTACACTCCGCTTTCTCGGCGTTTTGACCAGCCGGAGGCTGTTACTAACGTAGCGCCTTGTCTGGCTCTAGCTCGCGAGATCGTAAGCAGGCTCTAAGGATTGACGCTGTTAGGCTCTGGTTTACCGAAATCAGCGCCATGAAAAAGCCGAGCACTTAGCTCGGCTTTTTTATTTGTGCTCACTCAGTCCTGGCGGCCTGCAACCGCTTTGCCGTCGACGGTGCCGTCCTTGAGCATGATCTGGTATTCCTTGCCGTCTTTCTCGACCTGATGCAGGCGCACCAGCAGGAAGTCCCAGTCCTTGGCGAACCAGAGGATGGTCTTGCGGCTGCTTTGTGTTGGATCACGCACGCGTTCGACCTTGATGGCGTCGATCAGGCCGGCCTTGGTCCGCACGGTTTCTTCACCCAGCACGCGGAAATCGTAAGTTTCCACTTCGTCGCCATCGACCACCTGGTAGCTCATGCTCTTGGTGCCAGCGGCCACGTCATATTGCAGGGCCAACTGATAGGTCGACTTGTCCAGCAGGCCGCGGTTCAGCGGCAGGCGCACTGGAGTGTCGCGGTCACTGCCGATCACCTGCTTGGCGCTCCAGTCGAAGTCGTGCTCGATCTTCTTGCCCTTGCCCAGGCCGTTGCGTTCATACAGGTAAGTCTGCGGCAGGAAGACTTCTTTATCCACGCGCAGGGTGCTTTGTTCGGTCAGGCTGGCGACCAGCATGGAGGCTTCGAAGTTCAGCTTCCACACGCCGTTATCCAGCGCTTCAAGGCTGCGTTCGGCGCTGCCGCTGACGGGCAGTTGCTTCCAGTCGGCGGTGTAGCTGGCGGAGAAGGGTTTCAGCTCGACGGCCAGTGCCGGCAGGCTCAAAAGTGTCAGTGCGAACAGTAAGGCGCGACCCATGGTGTCTCCTAAGTTCGAATAAGGTGTCCGGTACTCGGTAACAGTTGCTCGTCCAACATCGCCCCCTGCGCGGCCAGCTGCAAACGGCCTTCGGCAAACCAGCGCACGGCCAGCGGGTAAATCACGTGTTCCTGCTCGTGCACACGCTGCGCCAGGCTGCTGGGCGAGTCATCCGACTGTACCGGTACCACTGCCTGTACGACCAGTGGTCCGCCATCGAGTTCCTCGCTGACGAAGTGCACGCTGCAGCCGTGTTCGCTGTCACCCGCTTCCAGCGCCCGCTGATGGGTGTGCAGGCCTTTGTATTTCGGCAGCAAAGACGGGTGGATATTCAGCAGGCGGCCGGCGTAGTGACGAACGAAACTGGGGGTGAGGATGCGCATAAAGCCAGCCAGTACCACCAGTTGCGGATCAAACGCATCAATGGCCTCGACCAGCGCAGCATCGAAGGCCTCGCGGCCATCGAACTGCTTGTGGTCGAGCACGGCGGTGGCGATGCTGGCCTGTTTGGCGCGTTCCAGGCCGTAGGCATCGGCGCGGTTGGATATCACCGCGGCGATGCGTGCCGGATTGCTGTCATGGGCGATGCTGTCGATCAGCGCCTGCAGATTGCTGCCGGAGCCGGAGATCAGCACCACCACATTGCACTGTGCTGGCATTAGTGCTGTTTCAGGTTGTTCAATACGACCTGTGCAGCGCCTTCGGCTGCTTCACCGATCTGGCCGATCACCCAAGGCTGCTCGCCTGCGGCGGTCAGGGTTTGCAGGGTGACTTCGACCTGATCCTGCGCCACGCAGATGACCATGCCGACGCCGCAGTTGAGTACGCGGTGCATCTCGTGCTCATCCACATTGCCTTTTTCCTGCAGCCAGTCGAAGACCGCCGGGCGCGTCCAGCTCGCCACGTCGACCACGGCTTGTGCGCCTTTTGGCAGTACGCGTGGGATGTTGTCGAGCAGGCCGCCGCCGGTGATGTGGGCCATGGCTTTGACGGCGCCAGTGTCTTTGATCAGCTTGAGCAGCGGTTTGACGTAGATGCGGGTCGGCGCCATCAGCAGGTCGGTCAGCGGCTTGCCATCGACCTGAGTGGTTTCGATATCTGCACCGGAGACTTCGATGATCTTGCGGATCAGTGAGTAGCCGTTGGAGTGCGGGCCGGAGGACGGCAGGGCGATCAGCGCGTCACCGGTGGCGACTTTCGAGCCGTCGATGATTTCGGCTTTTTCCACCACGCCGACGCAGAAGCCGGCCAGGTCGTAGTCTTCGCCTTCGTACATGCCGGGCATTTCAGCGGTTTCACCGCCAACCAGGGAGCAGCCAGCCAGTTCGCAGCCGGCGCCGATGCCGGTGACTACGGTGGCGGCCACGTCAACGTTGAGCTTGCCGGTGGCGTAGTAGTCGAGGAAGAACAGCGGCTCGGCGCCACAGACCACCAGGTCGTTGACGCACATGGCAACTAGGTCTTGGCCGATGCTGTCGTGCTTGTTCAGGTTCAGCGCCAGGCGCAGCTTGGTGCCTACGCCGTCAGTGCCGGAGACCAGTACGGGTTGTTTGTAACCTGCCGGGATCTCGCACAGCGCGCCGAAGCCGCCCAGCCCACCCATGACTTCCGGACGCGCGGTGCGCTTGGCCACGCCTTTGATGCGTTCGACCAGGGCTTCGCCCGCGTCGATATCTACACCTGCGTCCTTGTAGCTGATGGAGGGTTGCTTGCTCATAGATCCAGGCCTTTAGGGGGAAATGCGGATTGGCACCACCGCTTATGGCGGCGGTCTGCGAAGGCGCGCGATTTTATCAGGCTTGCCCGGCAGCGGCCACCCGCTAAGGTTGCGGCAGTTGGGGCGGCTGTTTAAGGTAGCCAATGGCTGTATCTGGAGCGTTACTGCCGGCTGGGTGGTGAAAATGGCTTTGGAATGCGCCCTGACAGCCCTAAACTCGCGCTTGTGTCCTCTGTCTGCTGCGCTGTTGGCAGGGGCGAGTATTTTTCAACCCGGCCTGCGCGCCACTTTCCGTCCGTCGAGAATCCATCCATGCGTTTGACCGCTCGCCTGTTTCTTGTCTGTGTGTCGCTGTTCGGCCTGCCAGCTTTTGCTGCCCCCGTGACTGACCTGTACCAAGTTCGTGAAACGGTCAGCAGCCAGCAGCCGGAAGAGCGCGCGGCCGCTCTAAGCCGTGCGCTGGACACCCTGGTGTTGCGCCTGACCGGCAAAACCGATGCGGCGCAGAACCCGGCCCTGGCGGCGCTGTATAAGGATCCGCAGCAGATCGTCAGTCAATATGGCTATGAAGGCGACAAACTGCTGGTCGACTTTGATCCACAGAGTACCGACCGCAGCCTGCGTCAGGCCGGTCTGGCGCTGTGGGGCGCCAATCGTCCGAGCATCCTGCTGTGGTGGTTGAGTGATGCCAGCGATGGCAGTCGTCTGCTTGGTGATGGCCAGGCTGCTGCTGCGCCGCTCAATCAGGCCGCGCAGCACCGTGGTCTGCCGCTGCGCTTGCCGTTGGCCGATCTTTCCGAGCAACTGGTGGCGGTTGCGGAAAACCTCACTGCGAATGATCCGGCTGCCTTGCGTGAAGCCTCCGAGCGCTACGCCGCCGATGCCTTGCTGGCGGTCGTTGCGCGCGAGGCCAATGGTCAGTGGCAGGCCGGGTGGCGCTTGTGGCTGGGTGATGAGCGCGAGCAGGGCACCGTGCAGGGTGCTGATCAGGCGGCGCTGGCCGATGCCATCCTGCTGGCCGTCAATCAGCGTTTGGCGCCACGCTTTATTGTCGCCCCTGGTGCGGCCACTTCCCTGACTGTGCAGGTGCAAGGCGTTGACCTGGCGCGCTATGCCGAGTTGCAGCGCATTCTTGAGCCCTTTGCCGCGCAATTGCGCAAGGTTCAGGGCGATACGCTGACCTTTGCGGTGAATGCCAATACTGAACAGTTGCGCGCACAACTGGCGCTGGCGCGTTTGCAGGAAGTGCCGGCCGAGGCGGCGGTGGATGCCGGGCAGTCGCTCACGCTACCAGCTGCGGCTGCTGAGCCTGCTGCGGCAGCGCCGGAAAATGTGTTGACGTTTCGCTGGTAGACTGCGGGCATAGCGCCTTCTCAAGTTGAAAACCGCAGCTCATAGCTGCGGTTTTCATATGAGCTGAGGTACAGCTCGGGCAGATTTCTGGATAGCAGTGGGCATATGGAGCGCAGGGCATGATCGATTCGCATCGTTGGATATGGATAGTTGCGGCATTGCTGCTGGGTGGTCTGCTGTACCTGCTGGCACCGATTCTTTCGCCGTTTCTGATTGGCATTCTGCTGGCCTATATGGGCGACCCGCTGGTTGACCGCCTGGAACGCTGGAAACTGTCGCGAACCTGGGGCGTGGTGGTGGTGTTTGCCCTGATCACGCTGATCATGGCCATTCTGCTGCTGGTCTTGGTGCCCATGCTGGGCAAACAGCTGGTGCGCTTGTACGAACTGGCGCCGCAAATGCTTGATTGGCTTCAGCACCAGGCTTTGCCATGGATACAGCTCAAGCTCGGGCTGAACGAGGGTTTCTGGCGTTTTGATCAGCTGAAAACTGCATTCTCCGGACAGTTGGGCAAAACCACCGATATCGTTGGTGCGCTGCTGTCCACGGCCACGGCCTCGGGCATGGCACTGCTGGCCTGGCTGGCCAACCTGCTGCTGATTCCGGTGGTTAGTTTTTACCTGATGCGTGACTGGGACCTGATGGTCGCCAAGCTGCGCAGCTTGCTGCCGCGTGGCCGCGAGGGGCTGGTCGTGCAACTGTTCGGCGAATGCCATGAAGTGCTGGGGGCATTCCTGCGTGGCCAACTTCTGGTGATGCTGGCGCTGGGCGTGCTGTATGCCACCGGCCTGATGGTGATTGGCCTGGAGCTTGGCCTGTTGATCGGTGTGCTGGCCGGCTTGGCCAGCATCGTGCCGTACCTCGGTGTGGTGGTGGGTATCGGCGCGGCGCTGACGGCGGGGCTGTTCCAGTTCGGCCTGGATTTCTACCCGCTGCTCGGTATAGCGGCAGTCTTTATCGTCGGGCAAATGCTCGAAGGCATGCTGCTGACGCCGATGCTGGTAGGCGATCGCATTGGCTTGCACCCGGTTGCCGTGATCTTCGCCATCATGGCCGGCGGTCAACTGTTCGGCTTTACCGGCATCCTTCTGGCTCTGCCAGTGGCGGCGGTGATCATGGTGTTAGTGCGTCATCTGCATGATTTCTATAAACTTTCCGATCTTTACGGTGAGCCAGCCAGCGGTTCCGACGAGCCGCCCAACCCAGCATGACACCCATACAACTGCCTTTAGGTGTGCGTCTGCGTGATGACGCCACTTTCGCCAACTATTACCCCGGCGCCAATGCGGCGGCCCTCGGCTATGTCGAGCGGCTGTGTGAAGCCGACGCTGGCTGGACCGAAAGCCTGATCTACCTGTGGGGTGGTGAGGGCGTTGGGCGCAGCCATCTGCTGCAGGCGGCGTGTCTGCGTTTTGAGCAGCGTGGCGAGCCAGCGGTGTATCTGCCGTTGGCCGAGGTGGTCGAGTATGGCCCGGCGCTGCTGGATAACCTTGAGCAGTGTGAGCTGGTCTGTCTGGATGATCTGGATGCAGTGGCTGGCAACAGTGAGTGGGAAGAAGCGCTCTTTCACCTATTCAATCGTCTGCGTGACAGCGGTCGACGTTTACTGTTGGCGGCGGGTACTTCGCCGCGTGAGCTGCCAATCAAGTTGGCGGATCTGCAATCGCGCCTGACCTTGGCGCTGGTGTTTCAACTGCAGTCGCTGTCCGATGAGGACAAGTTGCGCGCCCTGCAACTGCGCGCTTCGCGCCGTGGCCTGCACCTCAGTGATGAGGTTGGGCGCTTTATCCTGACCCGCGGTGAGCGCAGCATGAGTGCGCTGTTCGAATTGCTCGAGCGCCTCGATCAGGCCTCGTTGCAGGCTCAGCGCAAGCTGACCATTCCCTTCCTCAAGGAAACCCTGGGCTGGTAACTACCCACCTCAAAGCAACGGCACTTGCAGGTGTTGCTTTGAGGTCAGGGGGCGCCGTTATTCTCCGGCCAGCTTGCGTTCGTACTGAAAGCGCCAGCGGGTGTACATCAACGCTGCGCAAAACAAACTGAAACTGAGCAGAGTGAGCAGCCAGCCATACAGCGCTTTGCTTGGGTCGAAAGCAGCGAGCACGCCCTGGATAAAGTACAGGTTGACCACGAAGCAGGCCCAGGCATGCGCACGCGCGTTGCCCAGCAGCAGGCCTGGGGCGAGCAGCAGCAGCGGGGTCAGCTGCAAGCCAAGGATGACCCACAGCAGTTTGCCGGGGATGTTGGCGTAGTGCAGATTCCACACCAGCAGCAGGGCGGTCAGGCTAAAGAAACTCATCAGGCTGGCGACGCGGCTGATGTTCAGGCGCGGTTGCAGCCATTCCAGGCTGGGCAGCGGTTTGGCGATTCTAGCCACGGACACTCTCCAGTTTGATTGCGATGTGTGCCAGGCGCTGGCCGAGCGCGCGGCACAGGGCCGTTTCGTGTTCATCCAGGGCGCGTTTGCCATCGGCGCCGGCATGGTGGCTGGCGCCATAAGGCGTGCCGCCGCCACGGGTTTCCAGCAGTGCGGCTTCGCTGTAGGGCAGGCCAGTGATCAGCATGCCGTGGTGCAGCAGCGGTAACAGCATCGACAGCAGGGTGCTTTCCTGGCCGCCATGCAGGCTGGCCGTGGAGGTGAATACACCTGCCGGTTTGCCGACCAGGCCGCCGGTCAACCACAGGCCGCTGGTGCCATCGAGAAAATACTTCAGTGGTGCGGCCATGTTGCCGAAGCGGGTCGGGCTGCCGAGCGCCAGGCCGGCGCAGTTCTTCAGGTCATCCAGGCTGGCGTACAGCGCGCCCTCCGGCGGAATCGCAGGGGCAGTGGCTTCGCATTCGGCGGAAATAGCCGGCACTGTACGCAGGCGCGCCTCCAGACCGCCCATTTCGACGCCGCGGGCAATCTGCCGGGCCATTTCGGCGGTGGCGCCATGGCGGCTGTAATACAGCACCAGAATGTAGGGGGCGCTCACGGCAGGATCTCCAGAATGCTTTCCGGTGGCCGGCCGACCACGGCTTTGTCGCCTGCAACCAGAATGGGGCGTTCGATCAGTTTGGGCTGGCTGACCATGGCGGCGATCAACTGCTCATCCGTCAATTCTGGATCGTTCAGGCCGAGGGCCTTGTACTCATCCTCACCGGTACGCAGCAACTGGCGGGCGCGAATGCCCAACTTGCGCAGCAGTTCGTGCAGTTCGGCGGCGCTCAGCGGCGTTTCCAGGTAGCGCACAATATTGGGGTTGAGTCCGCGTTCTTCGAGCAGTTGCAGGGCGCTGCGCGATTTCGAGCAGCGCGGGTTATGGTAGAGCGTCAGATTGGTCATGTTCGGGTCGCCTGTGGCCATCGATGGCGGCTATTCTACCCGCTAACGGCATTTACGCCTGCGTCCATGGCAGGTTGCTGAGCGCGGGTGGCTAAGGAGAGTGCATGCGGCAGCGCGTTATTAACCAGTTGGAGTTCTGGCGTTTCCTGTTCCAGCGGTTTATCGCTGATCAAGGTACCAACAATGCGGCGGCGCTGACCTACACCACCCTGTTTGCGGTGGTGCCGATGATGACCGTGACGTTTTCTATGTTGTCGGCCATCCCGGCATTCCAGGATACCGGCGAGCAAATCCAGAGTTTTATCTTCCGCAACTTCGTGCCCTCGGCTGGCGAAACCCTGCAGCAATACCTGCGTGATTTCACCACTCAGGCGCGGCAGCTGACCTGGGTGGGTGTGGTGGTGTTGGCGGCTACGGCGTTCTGGATGCTGGTCACCATCGAGAAAACCTTCAACACCATCTGGCGCGTGCGCCAGCCGCGCCGGGGTGTTTCCAGCTTTCTGCTGTACTGGGCGATTCTTAGCCTGGGGCCGTTGCTGCTGGGCGGTGGCTTTGCCATCAGCACCTATATCACCTCGCTGTCGCTGATCTCCGGGCCGGATGCCCTGCTTGGCATGCAGGCGCTGCTGAAATTCATGCCGCTGCTGTTCAGCGTGGCAGCCTTCACCTTGCTGTATGCCACGGTGCCGAATGCCCAGGTGCCGCTAAAACATGCGTTATTGGGCGGCTTGTTTGCCGCCACCTTGTTTGAAGTGGCGAAGATGCTGTTTGGCCTGTATGTGCGTCTGTTTCCGGGTTATCAACTGATCTATGGCGCTTTTGCCACGGTGCCGCTGTTTCTGCTGTGGATCTATCTGTCCTGGCTGATCGTGCTGTTCGGCGCGGAGTTGGTGTGCAACCTGGGGATTTCCCAGCAATGGCGCAGGCGTGCCATGCCGCGCTTGCTGACAGTCTTCGGCGTGCTGAGGGTGTTTTATGAACGCCAGCAAGCAGGCCTTAAGGTGCGTTTACGTGACGTACAGCGCCAAGGCTGGCAATTGGCCGAGCACGAGTGGGAAGAGATTCTGGCATTCCTCGAACAGCAGAAGTTGATTGCCTCGACCGGCCCCGGTGCGTGGGTGTTGAGCCGCGATCTCAGTCATTACCCGGTGCAACAACTACTGAGCCATAGCCCGTGGCCGTTACCTCGGGTGGAGAACCTGCCTGAGCAACTTGAGGAACCCTGGTATCCGTCGCTGCGCAGCGGGTTGCAGCGTTTGCAGGACGAGCAGACACAACTGTTTGCGGCAGACCTTGCGCAGTGGCTGCAGCCTCAGGCTGAAGTTGCCGAGTGACGTAAAACGTCAGTTTGCGGCGCTGCACTGATGGCGCATGATGGCACCGGTGACCATGAAGGTCACCAAACACGCTTTAAAGGGAGGCTGGCACGCTTCTGGCTATCGCAACTGCAGATAGCGATCAGGTTGCCAGCAGGGCAGGGATTAGCGGAGTGTGAAGGCGTTATGACAGCCAGCAAAGGCAAAGTGATTCATCTGTATCAGCGTGATCCTCAGGAGGCCCTTGAGCGCCTCAATCGTATTACCGGGCTGCGTTTCAGCAGCTGGCCACAATCTTTGGTCAATACCGCTACGCCTTCCGGTGAGCCCTCAGCTGTAGCGCTGCCTGAGGTACAGCCCAGCAAAAGCAAAACGCCCAGTGGTGTGGTCTCGGGCTGAATGCAAAACCCCGCGACAGTGCGCGGGGTTTTGGGTTGCTTCGCGGTGGCTTAAGCGAGTGCTTGGCGGCTGTCGGCTTGTGCCAGTTCCACGGCCTGCACAAACAACTCTTCGACGATCAGGCTGTTTGCCGATACGGCCGAACGCAGGCGTACCTGCATGTCTTCGATTTTCTGTTTGACCGGCAGGCGTGCCACACCGGAAAGCAGGATCTTGCTGTGTTGATTGACCTTGCCGTGGTCGACCATCACTTCGCGCAGGTTGCCGCCGTCACGGTAGCTGATCAGCAGGGACACCGGCAGGTTGGCCAGCCCGGGCAAGTGCAACCAGGCGGCTACGTTGAACTCGGCGACACGCCCTTCGTACGAGGTGACCTGTAAGCGGGCGAGGTTGACGATGGCAACAGGTACTGGGCCGACCAACTTGTCGAGGGCTTGGGTCATGGTTGTGTTCCAAGGTAATAACAGATCGCATCATGCGTGAGTGCGATCAATTATAAGTGGAGCCTTCCCGATGAAACTGTGCGCTTGGCCGATGTTCGGCGTGACCTTTCTCGCAGTTTTAGCGTAATGGCCAACCTATCTAGGGTCTGTTGACGTTTTGTCGCGAGCCGCGTTGCCGCGAAAAATCTCGCCAGGCTAGGCCGCGCCCGCTCCCGGCGGGCTTGCGGTATTCACCCCGTCCATGGGGATTGCGGAGGACGCAGGTAATGGTTGCTCCCTTGCCAAGTCCTTCAACAATGCATGGCGAGATTTTGCGCGCAACCCGAAGGGCCGGGCCCGTTTTAGCGCGATGCTGCGTTTCTCGATGGCTCATTTAGCTGGCTAAACTTCGCATCTCGTGCCTTGCCTCGCGCGAAAACTGGCTCCGGCGCGGCCGCGAACGAAACGTCAACAGACCCTAGGCCAACTGCATCGGGTAGCGGGTGACCGAGGCTGTCATCAGGTTGGCTGCAGGCAGCGGCAGAATGGCCTGATTGTGTGCGCTGGCCAGTTGCAACCAGACGTTTTCCCCTTCTACGAACTGCCCATTGGGCAGCCATAGCCCGTGATGCCAGCCATTGCCCGGTGCCGGTGTGCTTTGCAGCACGCCGGGATGGGTTTGTGCACTGGGTGCACGGCGCAACCACACGGGGCGTGGCAGGCCTTTCAAATAGCGCAGACCGAGGTGCAGGCCTTCACTGTTCAAATGGCGCCAGCGCACCAGGGCCAGGGTCGGGGTGTCGCTGCCGGTGAGCAGCAGCACCAGTTGACCAACCGATAGTTGAACGGCTTGATCGGCATTGCACAGCAGTCGGGCGCCACCGGGGCTGGCGTCGAGCATCTGTGCGGCAGTGCGGGCAGGTCGTTGTTCCAGCAGTTGGGCATGGATGCCCGTCAGCCCAACCACCAGCTCGCATGTGGAGCTGTGGTCGGCACGGGCGTGGCGACGCTGCTGACGTCCCAGCCAGTGTTGCTGTACACGTTCCAGTACCTGACGCTCAGCCTGACTTTGCAGTGGCGCGGGCTCATGCAGGGCGACCAGCAGAGCGCCCAGCTCAAAGCGGCGCAAATAGGCCGGACTGCCTTCGGCAACCTGGTCGTAACTCAAGCAGGGTTGAGACTCGGTCAGGTCGATTGTCGGACCTTCGATATCTTCGTCTTCATCCCAGGGCAGCAGGCGAGCCAGGCCGGATAGAGGGGAGAGAGCGCCAAACAGCAGGGCGCATTCACCATCAGCCAAATGGAACGGGTTACTCAGTGCCAGTAGCAGCATCTGTTGATAGATGCCGCGCAGGGTGCTAGCGGGCTGCGGCAGGAATGCGGCGGCAACCGGTTCATCCAGGCAATCCTGATGTTCACCGATCCAGTACAGCAGGTGGCTGTCGCGCCATAGGCTGGGCGGTGGTTCCTGATAAAGCTGGTAGTGCCGCAACAGGCTCTGCGCCAGGAAGTGCTGGGCCATGTACAGGCACCAGGCCAGATGTGGACGTGACGGTTGGCGCCCCTGGAGAATCTGCAGCAACAGGCGCTTGAAGCCGACCGCCAGTTCGCCGCACAGATGAACAAACAGTGCGCTGGGCGGCGTCTCGTCCTGATAGGCCTTGCTGTAGTGGCGGTATTGATCGCTGAAGCTTTGCAGTGCGCGCTGCCTTTCGAGTAAGGTCATGGCGCTGCGGTTCAGCCTGAAGAGCAGGCTCAATACCTGTTGCAGGGCCTGTTCTGCTGGCTGCAAGCGCGCTTGAGCCAGTTGCTCGTTGAGATCGGCCAGCGGCGCGACGTCGTTCTCGAGGATGTCTGGCACTTCCAGGCGCAAGGCATCTAATGTCATATCAACCTTATCGAATCAGGGAGCGAATGCATGGGAATGCGTTTCCAGGCGATCATTCGTGCTGTGGCAGGCGTCGGCATAGGTCTGATTCTGGCTGGGTGTGCGGAAGACATAGGCGTCGATCAACATGGACGAAAGGTAGCGGTTGAGCGCCTGGAAGGCCAGTGGTTAGTGATTAATTACTGGGCGCAGTGGTGTGCGCCATGCCGCACCGAGATTCCCGAGCTTAACGCCCTAGAGAAACAGCTCAAGGCGCAATCGGTGCAGGTGCTCGGGGTGAATTTCGATGGGCTGCAGGATGAGAAATTGAGCCAGGCCTCGCAGGATATGGGCATTTCCTTCACGGTACTGGCGCAGGACCCGGCCGAACGTTATCAGTTGCCACGCGCAGAGGTACTGCCCGTGACCTATATCGTCGATCCTCAGGGGCGGATGCGCGAGCGTTTGTTGGGCGAGCAGACGGCAGCCGGCTTAACAGCACGTCTGGCCGCGCTCAAGGCACAGGAGTAGGTCATGGCGCATATTTGCATGCATGGTTATGTCAGTGGGCGTGTGCAGGGTGTGCGCTTTCGGCAGACGACAGCGGAGCAGGCTGAACGCCTTGAGCTGAGTGGCTGGGTGCGCAACCTGGCTGATGGTCGGGTTGAGGTGCTGTTTGAGGGGGATGAGGCCGCTGTGAGCGAATTGGCCAGTTGGTTGCGGACTGGCCCGCAAGCCGCCCAGGTCACTGCTCTTGAACTGCAGGAGCAGGCTGTACAGGGAATTGCCGGGTTTATTGTGCGGCGCTGAGTCGTTGATGGCTTATGCGACGCGCAGGGTTCGCCGTTATGTGCGCCTTGTACTTTGCGCCGCTCACCCATCCTAGGGTTTGACGTACCAGAAATCGTGCCAGAAACCGACCACCTTGGCCGGATAGGCATGCTTGCCGAGGCTGCCGTTATAGCGTGCCAGCGCGCGATTCAGATCGCCGTTTTCCTTGCGCAGATAGAAACTGAGGATGGTGCAGCCGTAGCGCAGGTTGGTGGCATTGTCGGTGAGGTTGTCATGCGGCCGCCCCAGCTCGGCTTTCCAGAACGGCATCACCTGCATTATGCCCTGAGCGCCGACCGAAGAAATGGCGAAGCGGTCGAAATGGCTCTCGGCATGAATCAGGGCAATCACTAAATCAGGACGCAAACCCGCCTTGCTGGCTTCACGATGCACGAGCCGTAGCAGGCTCAGACGTTCCTCTGCGTCTGGAATGTAGCGCCGCATGCGCGTGGACATATCCAGCAGCCAGACTTCGGCCTCAAAACGATCCTGAAAGCTATCAGCCTGAGCCACTGTTTGCTGGAGCAGTGCGCGCAGTTCCGGTTCCGGTGCCTGACGTATTTCTGCCTGGCTCGTGCCCCACCACAGCAGGCCCAGCAGGGCGCAGGTCAGGCGCGGCCACATACTGTGTCAGTCGTGGCCAGGGTCAGCAACTAGGCGTCCTGCGTCCCTGGTCAGGGCCAGCAGGAAGATCTTCTGCAGTTCGGGGTCGTTGCGCGTCAGCTCGATCAGGCTCTGTTCCAGCTCGCTGGCTTCTTCCTCAAGGCCGAGCTCCGACAAGCGCTTGACCCGGTGTACCCACTGGGCCACGTCATCCCCTTCAAGGTCTGCGTAGATCAGCTCGTGGGCTTCCTGCAGCTTGCCACGCAAGGTGCGGCTGACCAGCAGGGAGGCGTCGGCACGGGCCGAGCCCTGGTCATCTTCAACTGTCAGCAGCAGGGTGCTGATACGTGTCACATCCTGCTCGGCAAATGGGCTGTCGAGCAGGTTCAAGCGCAGGATGCCGTTGCGATCGGTGAGCAGTTCATGGGTCTGTTCGCCCGCCTTGACCTGCACCGGGCGCTCGGCCCAAGGCAGGCTGGAGTATTCCATGCGCGCATCCTGGCGGCGTTCCTCAAGACTGGCGAGATTCTGCTGCGAACGGCCGTTGGACTCGACGTTCATCGCCGGATTGATACCGGCAAAGCCGTAACTGATCCAGTCCTTGGTGACTGTATCCGGCAGGCTGCCGAGCAGCACCACATTCATCACGTTTGCGCCAATACCGCCGACAATCGCCAGTGCCCCGAGCGGTACTTCATAGAGCTCGCGCCAGGGTTGGTACGGTGTGTAGCGGTCGTAACGGCGTGTCACGTCGAAGACTGTAACTTCGAAGGTCTTCTGTTCATGCACGCGTACGCGGCGCTGTGGCAGCTCCAGTACGCGCGGCTCCCCCACATCGATCTGCAGACTGTGATCGAGCAGTTTGCGCTCGATACGCTCCTCATGCTCGCTGCGTTGCGGCAAATGATTGGCGCAACCGCTAAGTAGCAGGGTGCCACCCAGAAGGGTGGCAGTGAGGCTGAGGGTGTTTCGCTTGAACATGACGACTCTTGCTAAAAGGGCTGAAATCAGTGGCGGATACGGGCCTGGATAAAGCTCATGATGTCGGCCACAGGCACGGCCTGGGCTTCGGTTTCCTGACGGCTCTTGTATTCCAGGTTGCCTTCGGCCAGACCGCGGTCGCTGACGACAATGCGGTGCGGGATACCGATCAGCTCCATATCCGCGAATTTGATGCCCGGGCTGGTCTTTTTGTCACGGTCGTCCAGCAGTACTTCGAAACCGGCGGCAGTGAGTTCGGCATACAGCTTGTCGGTGGCTTCGCGCACCGCATCGGTTTCGTAACGCAGCGGCACCAGGGCGATATGGAAGGGTGCGAGTGCATCATTCCATAGGATGCCACGCTCGTCGTTGTTCTGCTCGATGGCGGCTGCCACTACGCGAGAAACACCGATGCCGTAGCAGCCCATGGTCAGAATCACTGGCTTACCGTTTTCGCCCAGTACCTGACAGTTCAGTGCCTGGCTGTACTTGGTGCCGAGTTGGAAAATATGTCCGACTTCGATGCCGCGTTTGATTTCCAGGGTGCCTTTGCCATCCGGGCTCGGGTCGCCGGCCAGCACATTGCGCAGATCGGCAACTTCCGGCAGGGGCAGGTCGCGCTCCCAGTTAACGCCGAAGTAGTGTTTGTCATCGATATTGGCGCCAGAGGCGAAGTCGCTCATCAGGGCGACCGAGCGATCAATGATGCAAATGATCGGCAGATTCACCGGGCCGAGCGAGCCTGGGCCTGCGCCGACAGCTGCACGGATTTCGGTTTCGTTGGCAAACACCAGCGGGCTGGCAACCTGTTCCAGATTGGCGGCCTTGATTTCATTGAGCTCGTGGTCGCCGCGGACAATCAGGGCGACCAGAGTGCCTTCTTTGGCGCCATGGACGATCAGGGTTTTGATGGTTTTTTCGATGGGCAGACCGAAGCCCTGCACCAGTGCATCGATAGTCTTGGTGTCTGGGGTTTCAATCATGCGCATGCTTTCAGTCGCCGCGCCACGGCTGCTTTCGCGCGGAATTGCTTCGGCTTTTTCGATATTGGCGGCGTAATCGGAGCTGTCGCTGAAGGCAATATCGTCCTCGCCGGAGTCGGCCAGCACGTGGAACTCGTGAGAGCCAGTACCGCCGATGGAGCCGGTATCCGCCTGCACAGGGCGGAAGTTCAGGCCCAGGCGGGTGAATACGTTGCAGTAGGCCTGGTGCATGCGGTCATAGGTTTCTTGCAGCGAAGCCTGGTCAACGTGGAAGGAGTAGGCATCCTTCATGATGAACTCGCGGCCACGCATCAGGCCGAAGCGCGGACGAATCTCGTCGCGGAACTTGGTCTGGATCTGATACATATTGATCGGCAACTGCTTGTAGCTGTTCAGCTCGTTGCGTGCCAGATCAGTGATCACTTCTTCGTGAGTCGGGCCTGCGCAGAAGTCACGGCCGTGGCGATCCTTCATACGCAGCAGTTCAGGGCCGTACTGTTCCCAACGCCCGGACTCCTGCCACAGTTCAGCGGGTTGAATACCAGGCATCAGTACTTCCAGTGCGCCGGCGGCGTTCATTTCCTCACGTACAACGTTCTCAACCTTGCGCAGCACGCGCAGACCCATGGGCAGCCAGGTGTAGAGGCCGGAAGCGAGCTTGCGAATCATGCCGGCACGCAGCATCAGTTGATGGCTGATCACTACGGCGTCGGACGGGGTTTCTTTGAGAGTCGAGAGCAGGAACTGGCTAGTACGCATATTTGGCTGTTCTGTCGGTTGCAAGAGATTTTCAATGGCCCGCATTGTACGGTGCCTGTACAGATGCGTACAGGATGCTGGCGTGTGCTTATAAAAGGAGGGGAGTGTGTCGATATTGACGGCGGAACAGGTGCAGGCGCTGATTCGTGCAGGGTTGCCGATGGCGGAAGACATCAACTTGTGTATTGATCGTCTGGACGGCGAGGGAGCACTGGCGCGCGTGCCATTTCACAGCAAACTGGTTCGTCCTGGTGGCACCTTGTCCGGCCCGACCATCATGGCGCTGGCAGATGCGGCCATGTACGCCGTTGTATTGGGTCGCCTCGGGCGGGTTGAGATGGCGGTAACGTCAAACCTCAATATTAACTTCTTGGTTAAGCCTAAGCCGATTGATCTATTGGCAGAGGCGCAGATATTGAGATTGAGTCGCAGGCAGGCAGTTTGCGAAGTTTCGGTCTATTCATTGGGTAATGAAGATGAGTTGGTGGCGCATGTGACAGGGACTTATGCGTTGCCCATTTAATATTTGGGCTACTTGTCTGGGTATAGTTCAGACGTGCAATAAAAAAGCCCGACCTAAGTCGGGCTTTCTTGTTTCAGTATCAAACTACAACTGGATTACAGAACGTCCAGTGGGTAATCGATAAAGACACGAACTTCGTTGACGTCGCTGGTAGTCGACGGGCCTGCGCCTGCAATCTTGTCAGAACGGGTCAGGTTGTGTGCTACGCGGAAGGACAGGTCTTTAGCTGCGCCTTCTTGGATCACGTACTTGGCGGAAAGGCCCAGTTCGTGTTCCTTACCATCGGTGCCTAGGTCAGAAGTGACGTTCCAGCCAGTGACATAGCGAGCCATAAAGCTCAGGCCTGGTACGCCATATGCGCCCATGTCGATGTCATAACGAATCTGGGCGGACTTCTCGTCTTCGCTCCAGAATTCGCTGGTGGTGGCGTTTGCGACCCAAACAGTACCGCCGCCATCCACGCCGTAGGCATAAGCGGAATCACCGCTGGATTGTTGATAGGCCAAGGTTACAGTGTGTGCGCCAAAGTTGTACGCACCGGCCAGGCTCCACAGTTTATTGTCAATGTCGCCGCCCAGCTCTTTCTCTTGGCTCTTAGTGCGGTAGGCATTGAGGTCAAAGTTCAGCGATTGCTCGTCAGCCAATGGAATGGTGTAGTTGGCATTGATGTAATGCTTTTTCCAGTAGTCTTCAACATCAGACGCATGGTAGGCGGCGCTGAAGTTGTCGGTGAACTGGTAGCTGGCGCCAATAATGTTGGCCGAAGAGAGGCCATCTGCGCCTTTACCATTGATGCTGTCGCGGCCTGTTGCGGTCTGGCTGCTGAGTGCAGTGAAACGACCTGCGCTCAGTTCTAGACCTTCGATTTCGTTGCTGACCAGATAGGTACCAGTTGCAACTTCCGGAAGGATGCGGCTGTCGTCAGTGGAGAATACCGGGCTGGCAGTGAACATATTGCCATGTTTCAGAACTGTATCTGATACGCGGAACTTGATAGCGCCACCGACTTCAGTTTGGGTGTCATCAGGACGACCTTCATCTGTGCGGGAGAACTGGCCGGTACCCAGGCGACCACGACCGCTATCCAGTTTTACGCTGCTCAGGCTGTGAGCATCAAAACCAACACCTACAGTCCCTTGGGTGAAGCCGGATTCCAGCAGCAGGCGTACGCCAAGACCGAACTCTTCACGGTAACCATTCTTGAAACCGCTTGCCTTGTTCGGGTCAGCAACGTTGCCGTCGCCATTGCGGAAGTCGCGGTTGAAGTACAGGGCGCGGGTAAAGATGTCGAAGCTGGTATCTTCGATAAAACCCTTGGATTCGGATTGGCTGGAAGCCACTGCCATTTGGGTGGTGCCCGCTGCTACTGCGAGGGCGATTACGCTCCACTTCATCACTTGCATCGTGATTGCTCCTTTGGTTTAGAAAAGTTGTGTCGTCCGGTTGGTTGTTATATAGACGGCTCTTTCTTTTTGTGTCGGCGGTAACTTATAGCACGCTGCCAATGTTGGCGATAGTTGCAATCTATTCATTACGATTTCTTCACGCTCGTGTCGCAAAAGCTTATGAATCATGTCGCAATTTTGTAGAAGCGTCTGGCGTGCTGCGAGTCAATACTGACGGATTTTTGCCCTTGCTCGCTGGTGGCCTGGGGCTGCCAAACGGTGCAGTGCGTTTTGTCAGGGTTTGTATAGCAATAGTCATGCTCAAAATTGAAAAGCTCGGAATTTTCTTGTGTTGCAGTGATCGGCGCTCAGCGTTTTCGGGCTTTGCGTTGGTTTTTGCTGAAATTTTCAGGGGTTATTTCTGTTTTTCAATGGCCCGACAGGCTTTTCTGTGAAGCGCTTTTCGCTAGGGCTTGGCACTGGTTTGTGGTGAGGCTGATCTGTCATCAGGGGCATGTTGTGAGGGATTACCGAAGGGAACAATTTTGGTGCGCATCCCTGTGGTGCGTGTGGGGTGTGCTGCCTCTTGGTGCGTGATGGTTTTGCTGGGTGCAGGTGTTGGTTGTGGCGCTTCGGCGTATCCTTTGTGCAGTGGCTGGGCTACGGCAACAGGCGGTTGTTCGCAATCTGTTCTGCTTTTATTCCTGTGCAACGAAAGTTGGGCGGGTTAGGTGGTTATACGTGTTGTGGCACCAGTACTTTGGGTTTGTAGTAAGGGAAATGATTATGTTTGTACTCGATGCGCGCTTGCAGCAGGACACTATCTGGTTGGGCGACTACCCACTGAGCCGTTTGTTGCTGATGAATGATGTGCACTACCCCTGGTTTATCCTGGTGCCGCGACGTGAGGATGTCAGTGAGTTGTTTCAGCTGGATGCAGAGGATCAGTTGCAGCTCTGGCGTGAGACCACTGGGCTGGCTGAGGTGCTCAAGGATTGTTTTGCAGCGGACAAGATGAATGTGGCGACCCTGGGGAATGTGGTCAGTCAGCTACACATGCATGTCATTGTGCGTCGGCGTGAAGACATTGCCTGGCCGGCGCCAGTGTGGGGGCGGCATCCTGCGCAGGCCTACAGTGCTGAGCAGTTGGCAGTATTAAAAGCACGCTTACGGTTGGTGCTGACTGGCGATTTCAATTTTGTTGAGAGTTGATTGGTGAACATAGACGAGCGTATCAATGAGCTGGAAAGCCGCCTGGCTTTTCAGGACGACACGATTCAGGCACTCAATGATGAATTGGTGGTGCAGCAGCGCTTGATAGAGCGTTTACAGATGCAGGTTGCGGCGCTGGCCAAGCGGCAGGATGAGGTGAGTTCGCAGTTTGGGCTGGCCGAGAGTGAGGCCCCGCCACCGCATTATTGAGTCAATTAAATGAAAAAGGCCCGCACTGTGCGGGCCTTTTTCATTAATAAGTTTAGCGACGTGTTGGTAATGCGGCGATTACGTCTTCGGCTTGTAGGCCCTTGTCGCGCTGCATAACTGCGAATTCAACACGCTGGCCTTCAACCAGAACGCGATGCCCTTCGCCGCGGATGGCGCGGAAGTGAACAAAGATATCGTCACCTGAGTCGCGGGAGATAAAGCCGAAGCCCTTGGAGGTGTTGAACCATTTGACGGTGCCAGTTTCGCGATCGCCCAGGTCTTGCGTGCTCGAGGTGCTGCGTGATTTCAGACGCAGGTTGGTGGCCAGGTGCACGGCAATAGCGGCGGCAATGATGATCAGGCTGAACAGGCTGGCGGGTTGGTTGGCAATCAGTGGCAGTGGCGCAAGCAGGATCAGTGCTTGCAGCAGTGTGCCAAGTACCAGCAGTGCGGAAACCAGGTTTTGTGCCTGATGGCGCAGGCCGGCATGCCAGATTGGCAGTTGTGGGGCAAACAGCAGGTTGAGGAGGCCGAACAGGGCAAGGCATAGAGCCTCGGGTTGTTGCAGCAATGATTCAGGTGTGTCGCGTAAGGAGGGGGCAAAAGAAAGCAGTAGGGCTAGTGCGCCGGTCAGAAGGTGGACAATTTTCAACATGTTCGATGGGCTCGCTTAATTCAAATAATCATCAGGAAGAGCTGGTTGCGCGTAGTTGCTGTTGCGGGAGGGAGTAGAGCGCGTGAAGCCAGCCTATGCGCCGAACCATAGAGATGGCCCGGCGGCACGGGGCGTATTTAACAGTAAAGAGGTGGGGTTCTCAATCAGGCGCTGAGTGCTGTTTGGCTGGGGGTGGGATTTACCTGGTTGCGGCCGTCGCGTTTGGCTTGATAGAGCGCATCATCAGCGCGGGTCAGCAGGGTCTCCAGCGTGTCACCAGGGATTGCCAGGGCATAGCCGAAAGAGGCGGTAATGCTGTCGAGTACTTCGTCAGTGCGGCGCACCTTGATGCGCAATGACTGGATTTTCAGGCGCAGCTGTTCGGCAAAGCTGTGCACGGTTGCCGAATCAAAACAGTCACGCAGGATGATGCAGAATTCTTCGCCGCCATAGCGCGCAGCGATTGCGCGGGCCGGGAGCATATCGCGTAGCAACTGGCCAACATGCTGCAGTACACGATCACCCAGGGGGTGGCCGTACTGGTCGTTGAATTGTTTGAAGTGGTCGATATCCAGCATGACTAGTGCGACGCCATCGTGTTCGCTGCTCAAGGTCTGCTCCAGCAAGCGGCTGAAGGCGTTGCGGTTGAAAACCTGGGTCAGACTGTCCAGTGTCGCCGCGATGTGCGCACGTTCCAGCTGGCTGCGCAGACTTTTGATTTCCTGCTGCGCGGCGTTGAGGCGGTAGAGGAATTTGTCCTGCTGATCCTGCATCAGCTGGGTGCTCTGCTGCAGTTCGTTGAGCACATTGGGCAGGTCATCAATGATTGGTTCCTGCAGGGCGGCGAGGCCATGTTCCAGGCTGACTTGGTAGTTGCGACTGCCCAGAATGCTGCGTGACACATTGCCTTCGATATCGTCGACCAGTTCGATGACCTGCTGCTGACCGGCGCGGGCTTCTTCAAGTTCGCCATGGATGATGTAGTCACGAAACAGCTTGGCCGCAGTTTCCGGGGGGAAGCTGTCAAAGTCGGCGACGGTTTTGTCCAGGCGGCGGTTGAGTTCGGGCTCCAGCCCCTTACTGTAGGTGTACCAGAGGGCGTAATGCACCGGGTTTGGTGGAATGTCGTGGCGCATCATCAGGGGGACTGCTTTCTTCAGAAGTGCCGCTGCATCGCGGGTTTCTTCTGGAAACAGTTCCAGGACGCTGGGGGCTTTTGCGGGTTTGTTCATGCACGTCACTGTGGCCAAGTTGCAATTGACCAAAGCATAGAACAGCTGCCGCTCAAGCGCCTAGCAAAAGGCCCGTAGAAACGGGCCTTTTACGTGATTTACCTACGCCGCCAGCAGGCTACGCAGCATCCAGGCGGTTTTTTCATGGACTTGCATGCGTTGAGTCAGCAAATCTGCTGTCGGTTCGTCGCTGACCTTGTCCAGTAGCGGGAAAATACCGCGTGCGGTGCGTACGACCGCTTCCTGACCTTGTACCAACTGTTTGATCATGTCTTGGGCCGCCGGTACGCCTTCTTCCTCTTTGATGGAGGAGAGGCGGGCGTAGGCCGCGTAAGTGCCAGGTGCCGGAAAGCCCAGGGCGCGAATACGCTCGGCGATCTGGTCGACGGCCAGTGACAGTTCGGTGTACTGACCTTCAAACATCAGGTGCAGGGTATTGAACATCGGGCCGGTGACGTTCCAGTGAAAGTTGTGGGTTTTCAGGTACAGGGTGTAGGTGTCGGCAAGCAGGCGTGACAGGCCTTCGGCGATGGCGGCGCGGTCTTGCTCGGCAATTCCGATATTGATTTCCATACCATTTCTCCTCTCAGGTGGCTCGGGGCTTGGCTGCCCGTTAATGGGCAGAGACTACCATGGGTTTTTCCGAGCTTTATCGTGGTTTATATCAATGAAAGTGATGATTGGAGGCTATTACTTGGCGTGGGTTCAATTTCCGGAGTTTAACGGTGCGCCAGTTCGGGTTGTTGTTGCAGTGTCTGGTTAAACAGTTCAACCCAGTGTGCGCTGAACTGCCGTCCAGCCAGGTTGTTGATTTCAAGAATGGCACGCAGCAGCGGGCGCTTGTTCAAGGTTTGATGAGCACGTTCATGGGTGCGGGCGTCAAATGTATCGACGATGCTGATGATTAAAGCGCCTGGACTGATCTCGATTTCTTTCAGCCCTTTTGGATAGCCTTTGCCGTCGGCCTGTTCCTGATGCTGCAGGGTGATTTCGGCTGCGGCGTCCCAGCGTGGCATGCGTTTGAGCAGTTCGTAGGCCAAACGCGGGTGTGACTGCATCTGTCGGCGTTCTTCACGGTTGAAGTGTGCCTCCTTGTGCAGCATGTCCAGTGGTAGAAAGGCCATGCCGAGATCGTGCAGGCAGATGGCTGCGGCCAGTTGTGCGGGGTGTTCGGGGCTGCCGCCGCGTTGGTTGATCGCCAGGCCCAGGTCAAGCTGACGCAGGCCGCGTCCTTGCCAGAAGTGCGAGCGACGTTCGCTGGCTTGCATCAAGTCGACAAAGAACAGCAGGTCGGCGTCTGGCTCGATGCCGTAGCGCCTGAGCAATTCGGCGGCTTCCGGTTCGGCGGTCGCGATACTGGCAGGTGGGCGTGAGCTGGGGTCGAGTTGCTGCAATAGGGAGCTGCGAATGCCGGTTTGTTGAGTGTCTGGTGCTAGCGCCAGGGCGCTGAGCGCCTGCGTGAGGGCCTTGCTCTGTGCTGGACTGAGTTGCGGTTCGGCGCCGCCAAGGGCGTGGCGGATCTGCTCTTTGAGGTGGTCAAGGGTCAGCAGTAGGATGTCGCCGAGCAAACTGTCGAAATTGAGCTGCGCTTCACGCAGGCGTGCGAGCACATCCTCCATGGCTTGTGGCACCTTCATCAGCGCCTCCAGACCGATGTAACCGAGGTTGCCCTTGAGCGTGTGCACCAGGCGAAACAGCTCGCGCAAGCGTTCGCTGTCGCCGGGCGTGTGTTCCAGTTCGATCAGCAATTGCTCACAGCGCTGGAACTGTTCGCTGGATTCCAGGCGAAAATCGGCCAGTAAGTCGCTGGGTATTTCTGCCAGATTCGGCGTGGCCATAAGCCTTTTCCTATCTCGATGGTCAGGGTGCTGCACGTCTGAGTATAGAAAGCACTGGCAAAAGCGCGTGGGGCGGCGGCTGCAAGTGGCGGCTTAACCATATATAATCCCGCGCTTTGCCGCGTTTTGTCGGGCGAACAGTCGGCTGCGTATGCAGCGCTGAATCGTTTCGCGCCCCTTAAAGGCAGCACAATTGCGGAAAATGGCGCCTGCGCCAGCCGGTCATCCGGCCAACGAGCGTCGCAGTTATTGCGACCCAACGAATTCAAGACTCAAGAGAAGCGACCACCACCATGATGCGCAGCCATTATTGCGGCCAACTGAACGAGAGCCTGGACGGCCAGGAAGTCACCCTTTGCGGTTGGGTACATCGCCGTCGTGACCATGGCGGGGTGATTTTCCTCGACATTCGTGACCGTGAAGGTCTGGCCCAGGTGGTATTTGACCCGGATCGCGCCGAGACTTTCGCCGCAGCCGACAAGGTGCGCAGTGAGTATGTGGTGAAAATCACTGGCAAGGTGCGTCTGCGTCCGGCCGGTGCTGGCAACGCCAACATGGCCTCCGGCGCAATCGAAGTACTGGGTTACGAGTTGCAAGTACTGAATGAAGCGGAAACCCCGCCGTTCCCGCTCAACGAATACACCGATGTGGGCGAAGAAACCCGTCTGCGCTATCGCTTTATCGACCTGCGTCGCCCGGAAATGGCGGCTAAGCTGAAGCTGCGCTCGAGCATCACCAGCAGCATCCGTCGTTACCTGGATGACAACGGTTTCCTCGATGTGGAAACGCCGATCCTTACCCGTGCCACCCCTGAAGGCGCGCGTGACTACCTGGTGCCGAGCCGTACCCACGCCGGCAGCTTCTTCGCGCTGCCACAGTCGCCGCAGCTGTTCAAGCAGCTGCTGATGGTCGCTGGCTTCGATCGCTACTACCAGATCGCCAAGTGCTTCCGCGACGAAGACCTGCGTGCTGACCGCCAGCCGGAATTCACTCAGATCGACATCGAAACCAGCTTCCTCGATGAAGCCGACATCATGGCCATCACCGAGAAGATGATTCGCCAGTTGTTCAAGGAAGTGCTCAACGTTGAGTTTGGCGAGCTGCCGCACATGACCCTGGCTGAAGCCATGCGTCGTTACGGTTCGGACAAGCCGGACCTGCGCAACCCACTGGAGCTGGTGGATGTTGCCGATCAGCTCAAAG
The DNA here is from genome assembly GCF_021375795.1 of Pseudomonas anguilliseptica. Taxonomy (GTDB): domain Bacteria; phylum Pseudomonadota; class Gammaproteobacteria; order Pseudomonadales; family Pseudomonadaceae; genus Aquipseudomonas; species Aquipseudomonas anguilliseptica_A. The sequence goes on from NZ_JAEIOI010000002.1 coordinate 55,899, forward strand.
ATGTTGATTTCAAAGTCTTCGCTGGCCCAGCCAACGACCCGAAATGCCGCGTCACCGCGCTGCGCGTACCGGGCGGGGCGAGCATGCCGCGCAGCAAGATCGACGAGTACACCAAGTTCGTCGGCATCTACGGCGCCAAGGGTCTGGCCTATATCAAGGTCAACGAGCGCGCCAATGGCGTCGAAGGCCTGCAGTCGCCAATCGTCAAGAACATCCCGCTGGACAACATCAATGTGATCCTCGATCGCGTCGGCGCAGTGGATGGCGACATCGTGTTCTTCGGTGCGGATAAAGCCAAGATCGTCAGCGAAGCTCTGGGTGCTCTGCGCATCAAGCTGGGTCACGATCTCAACCTGCTGACCTGCGAGTGGGCGCCGCTGTGGGTTGTCGACTTCCCGATGTTCGAAGAGAACGATGACGGTAGCCTGACCGCCATGCACCACCCGTTCACCGCGCCGAAGTGCACCCCGGCTGAGCTGGAAGCCAACCCGGCGGCCGCGCTGTCGCGTGCCTACGACATGGTGCTCAACGGCACCGAGCTGGGCGGCGGTTCGATCCGTATCCATGACAAAGCCATGCAGCAGACCGTGTTCCGCGTACTGGGTATCAGCGAAGACGAGCAGCAGGAGAAGTTCGGCTTCCTCCTTGACGCCCTCAAGTTCGGTGCACCGCCGCATGGCGGCCTGGCCTTCGGCCTGGATCGCCTGGTGATGCTGATGACCGGTGCGCAGTCGATCCGCGAAGTGATTGCCTTCCCGAAAACCCAGAGTGCGGCCTGTGTGATGACTCAGGCGCCGGGTGAGGTGGATAACAAGTCGCTGCGTGAACTGCACATTCGCCTGCGCGAGCAGCCGAAAGCGGAGTAAAGCGTCACAAGAAGCCTGGTTTACCAGGCTTCTTCTTTATTACTGCATAAAAATCGATATTGAATCTGTAACAACCGGAGTGAGTTATGGCTGGTCATTCCAAATGGGCCAACATCAAGCACCGCAAAGGGCGTCAGGATGCCAAGCGCGGCAAGATCTTCACCAAACTGATTCGCGAACTGACAGTCGCCTCCAAGCATGGCGGCCCGATCCCTGCGGACAACCCGCGGCTGCGGCTGGCGGTGGACAAGGCGCTGACCAACAATATGTCGCGCGACGTGATCGATCGTGCCATCGCCCGCGGTGCTGGTAATAACGAAGCCGACAACGTTGCCGAGTTGAGTTACGAAGGCTATGCGCCGGGTGGTGTGGCGATCATCGTCGAGGCCATGACCGACAACCGCAATCGCACCGCGGCCGAAGTGCGTCACGCCTTTACCAAGTGTGGCGGCAACCTGGGTACCGATGGTTCGGTGGCCTATATGTTCGATCGCAAGGGGCAGATCAGCTTTGCTGCCGGTGTGAGCGAAGATGCCTTGATGGAAGCCGCGCTGGAGGCTGGTGCCGACGATGTGGAAATGGCCGAAGACAGCTCGGCAATGGTGTCCACCAGCTTTGCTGACTTTCATGCCGTCAACGAGGCGCTCCATGCGGCCGGCTTCAAGGCGGCAGAGGCGGAAATCGCCATGATTCCGTCGATCAGTGCACCGATTACCGACCTGGAAACTGCGCAGAAAGTCATCAAGCTGATCGACATGCTCGAAGACCTCGATGATGTGCAGGAGGTCTATCACAACGCCGAGATTCCTGACGAGATTATGGAACAGCTTGGCTGAGTGGTTACGGGTAGAGCAGAGCCGGAGGTATTCAGGTCATTGGCCTGAGCGCTCCGGCTTTTTTGTGGCTGGCTGCTCATTGAGCTGAGCGGTGTGCCGTTGTGGGTCGATATGAATGATGCTTGGCCGCTTTTATAGCCTGTGCCTGAGTGACGTAGGCGCAGGCGGGCTCTATACTCGCGAGCTGGATAAATAGACAGTGTGCTGGCTAAGTGGCTGGTACCTTGAGTGGGCGGAAGGCATGACCTTGATCCTTGGCATCGACCCCGGTTCGCGCATCACCGGTTACGGTGTGGTGCGTGATACCGGGCGCAACTGCGAATATGTCGCCTCGGGCTGCATTCGTACGGGCAACGGTTCGATGCCGGAGCGATTGCAGGTGGTGTTTCGCGGGGTGCGCGAGGTGATCGAAACCTACGGGCCGGTGACCATGGGCATCGAGCAGGTGTTTATGGCGCGCAACCCTGATTCCGCGCTCAAGCTCGGGCAGGCGCGTGGTGTGGCCATTGTTGCGGGTATCGAAGCGGGGCTGGATATTGCCGAATACACCGCCACCCAGGTCAAACAGGCGATTGCCGGCACGGGCGGGGCGGATAAGGAGCAAGTGCAGCTGATGGTCATGCACCTGCTCAAACTGGTGCAGAAGCCACAAATCGATGCCTCCGACGCTCTGGCCATTGCCCTGTGTCATGCCCACCATCGGCAAAGCCTGATTCCTCACGGTCTGGTCGGTGCCAAGCGGCGCGCCGGTCGCCTTCGTTTGTAACGTGATTTTTAAGGAAAGCAGCGGTGATCGGACGTTTGCGTGGCACCCTGGCGGAAAAGCAGCCGCCCCATGTGATTATTGACATAAATGGTTTGGGTTATGAGCTGGAAGTGCCCATGACCACCCTGTACCGTTTGCCCGCAGTGGGTGAGCCGTTGACCCTGCACACCCATCTGGTGGTGCGGGAGGATGCGCATCTGCTGTATGGCTTCTTCGAGAAGCGCGAGCGTGAGCTGTTTCGTGAGCTGATTAGGCTCAATGGCGTAGGCCCAAAGCTGGCGCTGGCATTGATGTCCGGCCTTGAGGTCGATGAGTTAGTGCGTTGTGTGCAAGCTCAGGACACCTCGGTGCTGGTGAAGATCCCCGGTGTTGGCAAGAAAACCGCCGAACGCCTGCTGGTTGAACTGAAGGACCGCTTCAAGGCCTGGGAAACCGTACCGGGCATGTCGACCCTGGTGGTGGAACCTCGCGGTGCTAGTGCAGTCACAAACGCGGAGAATGATGCAGTCAGTGCGCTTATTTCGCTCGGCTACAAACCCCAGGAAGCCAGTCGCGCCGTCTCAGCTATTAAGGAAGACGGTTTGAGCAGTGAAGATATGATTCGTCGAGCCCTGAAGGGAATGGTTTAAGTGCTAGAAGCTGATCGCCTGATTACCGCTACCAGTCGCGACCGTGACGAACAGGTCGACCGCGCCATTCGCCCGCTGAAACTTGCCGAATACATCGGTCAGCCAAGTGTGCGCGAGCAAATGGAGCTGTTTATCCAGGCTGCCCGTGGCCGCAGTGAAGCGCTCGACCACACCCTGATCTTCGGGCCGCCCGGCCTGGGCAAGACCACTCTGGCCAATATCATTGCTCAGGAAATGAACGTCTCGATCAAGAGCACCTCAGGCCCCGTGCTGGAGCGGCCCGGTGATCTGGCGGCCTTGCTGACCAATCTCGAGCCGGGTGATGTGCTGTTTATCGATGAAATCCATCGCTTGTCGCCGATTGTCGAAGAAGTGCTGTACCCGGCGATGGAAGACTTCCAGCTCGACATCATGATTGGTGAGGGCCCGGCCGCGCGCTCGATCAAGTTGGATCTACCTCCCTTTACCCTGGTCGGCGCCACCACCCGCGCCGGCATGCTGACCAATCCGCTGCGTGATCGCTTCGGCATTGTCCAGCGACTGGAATTCTATAACACCGACGATCTGGCGACTATCGTCATGCGTTCAGCGGGGATTCTCGGTCTGCCCATCGAGCCCCGCGGTGCCTTCGAAATTGCCCGTCGCGCGCGCGGTACACCGCGGATTGCCAACCGTTTGCTGCGTCGCGTGCGTGATTTTGCCGAGGTGCGCGGGCAGGGCGACATTACCCGGCCGATTGCTGACCTGGCGCTGAATTTGTTGGATGTCGACGAGCGTGGCTTCGATCATCAGGACCGACGTCTACTGCTGACCATGATCGAGAAGTTCGACGGCGGCCCGGTCGGTATCGACAACCTGGCTGCGGCGATCAGTGAAGAACGTCACACCATTGAGGATGTGCTCGAGCCCTATCTGATTCAACAGGGCTATATCATGCGCACCCCGCGTGGACGTGTCGTCACACGGCACGCCTACCTGCACTTCGGTCTCAATGTGCCCAAGCGTATGGGCGAGTTGCCTACCGCAGATCTGTTTGGCCGCGACGATGATTGAGAAAAAATACTTGGCCAAGACGATTGGCAAGACCAGGAGCTGGCACTAGAGTATGCGCGCGCAAAACGGAGTTCAGCCGTTCACCCTTCGTTGTCGGGTTTATTTCGAAGACACCGATGCGGGCGGCATCGTCTACTACGTCAATTACCTCAAATTTATGGAACGGGCTCGCACCGAGCGCCTGCGTGATCTGGGTTTTCTCCAGTCGACGCTGGCCGAGGAGGGCCTGTTGTTCGTTGTGCATTCGGCCGAGACGCGTTATCACGCACCGGCCAGGCTCGATGATGAGTTGCTGGTAAGCGCTGAAGTCATTGAGTTAAACCGCGCCAGCCTGCGTTTTCGTCAACAGGTCAGGCGGGCAGCGGATGATGTGCTGCTGTGTGAAGGGCAGTTTATGGTGGCCTGTGTGCGCGCCGACAATTTGAAACCCCGGGCCATTCCCCAAACTCTGCACGCGGCCTTTGCCGGGCAGGGCGGCGCGGGTACATCTAGAGCAGGAGAGTAAGCGTGGAAGCCAACGCCGTTGACCACATGTCGATGTGGAGTCTGATTAGCAACGCCAGCCTGGTGGTGCAACTGGTAATGCTGACCCTGGTGGCAGCATCGGTCATGTCGTGGGTCATGATCTTCCAGCGTACTGCGCTGTTGCGGGCGGCCAAGCGCGCGCTGGACAACTTCGAAGAGCGTTTCTGGTCGGGAATCGACCTGTCCAAACTCTATCGCCAGGCGGGCAGCAACCCGGACCCGGACTCCGGTCTGGAGCAGATTTTCCGTGCTGGTTTCAAGGAATTTTCCCGTCTGCGTCAGCAGTCCGGGGTCGACCCGGATGCGGTGATGGATGCTGTATCGCGTGCCATGCGCGTGGCTATCTCCCGTGAAGAAGAGAAGCTTGAGCAAAGCCTGCCGTTCCTCGCCACCGTCGGCTCGACCAGCCCGTATATCGGCCTGTTCGGTACCGTGTGGGGCATCATGAACTCCTTCCGCGGCCTGGCCCAGGTGCAGCAGGCGACCCTGGCCACTGTTGCGCCGGGTATTGCCGAGGCGCTGATTGCCACCGCCATTGGTCTGTTCGCCGCGATTCCTGCAGTGATTGCCTACAACCGCTTCTCGGCGCGCGGGGAAATGCTGATCGGTCGTTATTACACCTTTGCCGATGAGTTCCAGGCGATCCTGCACCGCAAAGTCCACACCAGCGACGACTAAGCCTTAGGCACTCTTTAAGAAAGGTTTTAAGCCATGGCCAGAATTCGCAACAGACGCAAGCCCGTCGCCGAGATGAACGTGGTGCCCTACATCGACGTGATGTTGGTACTGCTGGTGATCTTTATGGTGACCGCGCCGATGCTCAATCAGGGGGTCAAGGTTGACCTGCCGAAAGTCAGCAGTGAAGCCCTGCCACAGGACAACAACGCGCAGGTGTTGACCATCTCGATCAAGGCCGACAAGTCCTATTACTGGAACATGGGCACTGAGGTCGATGTTGACACTGTGCAGGACAAAGCGCTGACGCTGGAAGAAATGACTCGCGCAGTCACTGCAATCATCAATCAGAGTCGGGCAACCGGTAAGCAAGTGCAGGTGTTTGTACGCGGCGATAAGACCGTTGACTACGGCACCATCATGGCGGCCATGGGCGGCCTGCAACAGGCTGACGTCGGTAACGTCGGGCTGATTACCGAGGCCCCCTGATGCACGACCAGCGCGAGCGTTCGCCCTCGGAAAGCCTGTTCTGGCCTGTGGTCTGGGCTGTGGGTCTGCACGTCATCATGTTTGCCATGCTGTTCGTCAGTTTCGCCTTTGCTCCGGATCTGCCACCGGCCAAACCGGTTGTGCAGGCTACCCTGTACAAGCTGCAGTCACAGAGCCAGGCCACGACCCAGACCAATCAGAAGATCGCCGGCGAAACCAAGAAGACCACGGCTCCGGTGTACGAAACCGAACAGCTTGAGCAGAAAAAAGCCGAGCAGGAAAAAGTAGCGGCCAAGGCAGCGGAACAAAAGAAAGCCCAGGAGGCTCAGAAAGCCGAAGCAGCCAAAAAAGCTGATGCCGAGAAGAAAGCGGCTGAGCAGAAAAAGCTTGCTGATGTAGCCAAGAAGAAAGCCGCGGATGAGGCAGCTAAGAAAAAAGCTGCTGAAGACGCCAAGAAAAAAGCAGCAGAAGAGGCGAAGAAGAAAGCCGCCGCTGAAGCTGCAAAGAAGAAAAAAGCGGATGACGCCAAGAAAAAGGCGGCAGAAGCTGCCCAGCGCAAGGCTGTAGAAGACAAGAAGGCTGCTGCATTGGCCGAGTTGCTGTCTGAGGATGTGGGTCGCCAGCAGGCAATCGCTGATACGGTCGGTGATGAAGTGGCCGGCAGCCTGGATGATCTGATTGTTATGCTGGTCAGCCAGCAATGGCGGCGACCGCCATCAGCGCGTAATGGCATGAGCGTAGAAGTGCTGATCGAAATGCTGCCCGATGGCACCATTACCAACGCCAGTGTGACGCGCTCCAGCGGTGACTCGCCATTTGATAATTCAGCCGTACAAGCGGTGCGTAACGTCGGACGTATTGCTGAAATGCAACAGCTGGACCGCGCTACTTTTGATCGCCTTTACCGGCAGCGTCGCGCTGTCTTCAAACCGGAGGATTTAGGTCTGTGAATACCCTGATGCGTCTTGTTCTGCTCGGTCTGACCTTGGTGGTCGGCACCGTTCAGGCCGCTGATCCCTTGGTGATCAGCAGTGGCACCGACCGTGCAACGCCCATCGCCGTGGTGCCGTTTGGCTGGCAGGGCGGCAATGTGCTGCCAGAAGACATGGCGGAAATTATCGGCAGCGACCTGCGCAACTCCGGTGTATTTGAGCCAATTCCTCGGCAGAACATGATCAGCCTGCCAACTCAGGCGGCTGAAGTGATCTACCGCGACTGGCAGGCTCTTGGCGCGCAATATGTGCTGGTGGGCAGCATCGTGCCCAACGCCGGTCGTCTGCAGGTGCAGTTTGCTCTGTTCAACGTCACCACTCAGCAGCAGGTCATGACTGGCAGCGTAGGTGGCGGCGTTGATCAACTGCGTGATATGGCGCACCACATTGCTGACCAGTCCTTCGAGAAGCTCACCGGCGTCAAGGGTGCGTTTTCCACGCGCATGCTCTATGTGACGGCTGAGCGTTTTGGCGTTAACAACACGCGCTACACCTTGCAGCGCTCCGACTATGACGGCGCGCGCGCAGTAACCTTGCTGCAATCGCGTGAGCCGATTCTATCGCCGTCCTTCGCGCCCGATGGCCGTCGCATCGCCTACGTCTCGTTCGAGCAGAAGCGTCCGCGCATTTTCGTGCAGCACATCGATACCGGTCGCCGCGAGCAGATCACCAACTTCGAAGGCCTCAATGGTGCCCCCGCTTGGTCGCCAGACGGCAACCGCCTGGCGTTCGTGCTGTCGCGCGACGGCAACCCGGAAATCTATGTGATGGATATGGGGTCTCGTCAGCTGCGTCGCGTCACCAACCAGCCGTCGATCGATACCGAACCGTTCTGGGGTAAGGACGGTCAGACCCTGTACTTCACCTCGGATCGTTCCGGTAAGCCGCAGATCTATAAAACCAACATCAACGGTGGTTCGGCAGAACGTGTGACCTTTATTGGTAACTACAACGCCAACCCTAAACTCTCTGCCGATGAGAAAACCCTAGTCATGATTCATCGCCAGGATGGTTACACCGTGTTCAAAGTGGCGGCACAAGACCTGCAGCGCGGTAATTTGCGTATACTTTCAGATACCAGTCTGGATGAGTCGCCTACTGTCGCGCCCAACGGCACCATGGTAATCTACGCCACCCGCCAGCAGGGCCGGGGAGTCCTGGTATTAGCGTCCACCAATGGTCGCGTCAGGCTCCCTCTTCCTACCGCTCAAGGCGAAGTTCGAGAGCCTTCTTGGTCCCCTTACCTGAACTGATGCGGCGCTACACCTTTGTTGCTTGAAATACTGCTTAACACACTGGGGTTCATTAGGAGTTACATGATGGAAATGCTGAAATTTGGTAAGTTTGCTGCCCTGAGCCTGGCTCTGGCCGTTGCAGTTGGTTGCTCCTCGAAAGGCGGCGACGCTGCTGGCGAAGGCGCTGTTGATCCTAACGCTGGTTACGGTGCCAACACTGGCGCTGTTGATGGCAGCCTGAGCGAAGAAGCTGCTCTGCGCGCTATCACCACTTTCTACTTCGAATACGACAGCTCCGACCTGAAACCAGAGGCCATGCGCGCTCTGGACGTGCACGCCAAAGACCTGCAAGGCAATGGCGCTCGCGTAGTTCTGGAAGGCCACGCTGACGAGCGCGGTACCCGTGAGTACAACATGGCTCTGGGCGAGCGTCGCGCCAAAGCTGTACAGCGTTACCTGGTACTGCAGGGTGTTTCCCCTGCTCAACTGGAACTGGTTTCCTACGGTGAAGAGCGTCCGGTTGCCACTGGCAACGACGAGTCTTCCTGGGCTCAAAACCGTCGCGTCGAACTGCGTAAGTAATTCGATATGCGTACGTGCCGTCGTGCTTTAACCGTTTTGGCGCTCAGCCTGCCGCTTGCGGCTGTGGCTGAGGTTCCCGTGGTGGATAACAATGCCGGTTACGGCAGCAGTTACCCGCCTGCTGGTTATGGTACGTCCGGCACCTACGCCGGGGCAGGGGCTGCGGCTCCTGTCTCGGCGCAGGGCATGCTGTTCAACCAGCTGCAGCAGATGCAGGAAGAGATCGCGCAACTGCGCGGTACGCTGGAAGAGCAACAGAACGAGATTCAGCGTCTTAAACAAGAAAGCCTGGAGCGTTATCAGGATCTTGATAAGCGTCTGAGTGGTGGCGCAGCAGGTGCTGCAGTCAACCCGAATTCTTCAACCGCTGGCGCGATCAACGCCAACGGTACGCCGACCCCGCCAGTAGCGGGTCAGGCGCAAGCACCGGTAAGCAGCGAGCCTGCTGACCCGGCCAAGGAAAAACTGTTCTACGAAGCTGCTTTTGACCTGATCAAGGCCAAGGACTTCGACAAGGCCAGTCAGGCATTCACAGCCTTTCTACGCAAATACCCGAACAGCCAGTACGCCGGCAATGCCCAGTATTGGCTGGGTGAGGTGAACTTGGCCAAGGGCGATCTGCAGGGTGCTGGCCAGGCTTTTGCGCGCGTCAGCCAGACCTACCCGAGTCACGCCAAGGTACCGGATTCGCTGTTCAAGCTGGCGGACGTTGAGCAGCGACTGGGCAATAGCGACAAGGCCAAGGGTATTCTGCAGCAGGTTATTGCACAGTACCCTGGCAGTTCGGCTGCGCAACTGGCGCAGCGCGATTTACAGCGCTTGCCGTAAGCTGAGTTGCAGTCAAGAAACCCGCGCCTGGCGCGGGTTTTTTATTGCTGCTTTTTCTGACAGCAACCCTGTAGCTGCTGCTGTGCGACAAGTTTCTTATGGTCAGCCATCCCTGGCGGCCACCCTGCGGGCCGTTGCTGCGCAACGTTAAAAATTTCTCCCGGATTTTTTTTCGTATACAATCCGCGCCCCTTTTCCCGCAACGGAGGCGGATGGCCTGTTTAGCCGTCACGCCCGTGGCTGATATGCAAGAAACCCTGCGCATTACCGAGATTTTCTACTCGCTGCAGGGCGAAACGCGCACCGCCGGCTTGCCGACTGTGTTCGTTCGCCTGACCGGCTGTCCCTTGCGTTGCCAATACTGCGACACCGCCTATGCCTTCAGTGGCGGCGAGATCATGGCGCTGGACACAATCATTGAGCAGGTGGCCGGCTACAAGCCTCGCTATGTCTGCGTGACCGGTGGCGAACCGCTGGCGCAACCCAACTGCATTCCTCTGCTCAAGCGCCTGTGCGATGCCGGCTATGAGGTGTCGCTGGAAACCAGCGGCGCTCTGGACGTGTCAGCGGTCGATCCGCGGGTGAGCAAAGTGCTCGACCTGAAAACTCCGGGTTCGGCCGAAGTGGCGCGTAATCGTTATGAAAATATCGATCTGCTGACACCGAATGATCAGGTCAAGTTTGTTATCTGCTCGCGTGAGGATTACGACTGGGCCGTGAGCAAGCTGATTCAGTACCGTCTGGATGCGCGTGTCGGCGAGGTGCTGATGTCGCCCAGTCATCATGAGCTGGATGCGCGTTCGCTAGCCGAATGGATCATTGCCGACAACCTGCCTGTGCGCTTGCAGATGCAACTGCACAAGATTCTCTGGAATGACGAGCCGGGACACTGAGATGAGCGATAAAAAAGCGGTAATTCTACTTTCCGGCGGCCTGGATTCGGCCACCGTGGTGGCGCTGGCCAAGGCCGAGGGCTACAGCTGTTACACCATGAGTTTCGATTATGGCCAGCGGCATCGCTCCGAGCTGCAAGCGGCTGAGCAGGTGGCGCGGCAGCTGGGCGTGGTCGAGCATAAGGTGATTGGTCTGAACCTCAATGGCATGGGCGGCTCGGCCCTGACCGACGCGGCTATCGATGTACCGGAAAGCCCCACTGAAGGCATTCCGGTGACCTATGTGCCGGCGCGCAATACGGTCTTCCTCTCCCTGGCCTTGGGTTGGGCCGAGGTGCTAGGCGCACGCGATATTTTTATCGGGGTCAATGCCGTGGATTACTCCGGTTACCCGGATTGCCGTCCGGAGTTTATCGAAGCCTTCGAGCGCATGGCCAACATGGCGACCAAGGCTGGCGTCGAGGGGCAGGGCTTTCGCATCCAGGCACCGTTGCAGAACATGAGCAAAGCCGAGATTGTCCAGGCCGGTGTAAAGCAGGGGGTTGATTATGCGTTGACCGTGTCCTGCTACCAGGCCGACGAGCAGGGCCGTGCCTGTGGCAAGTGCGACAGCTGCCGTTTGCGCGCTGCGGGTTTCAGTGCCGCGGGCTTGGCTGATCCAACCCGGTATTTCTAAAAAATTCGTCATGAACTGTTGAATTTATGAATTAAATCAGTATCATGCGCTCCGCATCGGGTCGTTAGCTCAGTTGGTAGAGCAGTTGGCTTTTAACCAATTGGTCGTAGGTTCGAATCCTACACGACCCACCATATTGACCTTCCTTGAAGGTATGAGAGCCTGAAAGTTCTGATTAACGGAATTTTCGGGCTTTTTTTGTATCTGTGATTTTTACCGCCTGCATGGGGTTGTACGCTGCCTGCTGCGGCATCATCCAGGCGGGTATACTCGCTGCACTGAAAGCATATTCAGAGCCTGATGACATGACCCAGATTTCCGAACGCCTGCTGGTACAAGCCCACCTAGATGCCAAGCAACCCAAGCCGCTGACGCCCGAGCAGGAGGCGTTTTACCGCGCCGAGATCGCCGCCGAGCTGAAAAAGCAGAACGCTGTGCTGGTGGCTCACTATTACTGCGACCCGGTGTTGCAGGCGCTTGCGGAAGAGACCGGCGGTTGTGTGTCCGACTCCCTGGAAATGGCCCGGTTCGGCAATCAGCATCCGGCGCAGACCGTGCTGGTGGCGGGCGTCAAATTCATGGGGGAGACGGCGAAGATCCTCAATCCGGAAAAGCGCGTGTTGATGCCAACGCTGGAGGCGACCTGCTCGCTGGATTTGGGTTGCCCGGTGGAGGATTTTTCGGCGTTCTGTGATCAGCATCCGCAGCGCACCGTCGTGGTGTACGCCAATACCTCGGCAGCGGTTAAAGCGCGTGCCGACTGGGTGGTGACGTCCAGCTGCGCCGTGGAGATCGTCGAACACCTGATGGATAACGGTGAAAGCATCATCTGGGCACCGGATCAGCACCTGGGGCGCTATATCCAGAACAAGACCGGTGCCGACATGCTGCTGTGGGACGGCGCCTGCATCGTCCATGAAGAGTTCAAGGCCAAGCAATTGGCGGACATGAAAGCCCTGTACCCGGATGCGGCGGTGTTGGTGCATCCTGAATCGCCAACAGCGGTGATCGAACTGGCCGATGCGGTGGGCTCCACCAGTCAGCTGATCGCTGCAGCGCAGCGTCTGCCGAACAAGACCTTTATCGTCGCCACCGATGCTGGGATCTTTTACAAGATGCAGCAGCTGTGTCCGGATAAGGAGTTTGTCGCCGCCCCGACCGCCGGCAACGGCGCCGCGTGCCGCAGTTGTGCGCACTGTCCATGGATGGCGATGAACACCCTGCAGCGCACCCTGGAGTGTCTGCGTGAGGGCAGTAACGAGATATTCGTTGACCCGGCACTGATACCCAAGGCGATCAAGCCACTCAAGCGCATGCTGGATTTCACTCAGGCGGCGCGGCTCAAGCTCAGCGGCAATGCCTGATGCCAGAAAATGAAAAAGCCCGGGCAGTGCCGGGCTTTTTCGTATTTAGCGCAACATCTGTTCGATGATGCGCTTCTCTTCCATCAGTTCGCGCTGTCTGGCGTCGATCCGCGATGCCAGCTGGAAGTTGTTGCTGGCGCGGCGTTTGGCAAAGTCGAGTTGCTCCAGGGCCTGGTTGTAGTCGCCAACCAGGGCGAAAAACTCGCCGCGGGCCTGGTGCAGGCCAATGGTGTTACCGATCAGGCCGCGTACTTCGGCCACCTGATACCAGACGTCAGGGTCTTTGCCGCGAGTCTTCAGCAGATCATCCAGCGCCCGTTCGGCTTCTTGGGTGCGGCTTTGTTTCATCAGCAGATCGATATGCGCCTGGTTGACCGGGTAGCTGTTCGGGTACAGCGAGAGCAGGCGGATGACGCGGCTCTGTGCGTCGCCCAGGCGGTTGGCAGCCATGTCCAGTTCAATTTGCGCCAGGTTGTAGCTGACATCGTTGGGGGCGCTGGTGAGCAACGGTTGCAGGGTTTCGCGGGCATCCTTGTGTTGGCCGCTTTTGATCTGTGCAATCGCCAGGCCGTAACGCGCTGCTTCCATCTGTGGGTTTTCGTCGAGCATGTTGCGAAAACGTTTGGCGGCGACTCCAGGGGTTTCTTCATAAGTCAGTTGCACGCGGGCGCGCATCAGCTGGTAGCGCACGCTGTCGAGGGTGCCCTTGGCGGTGTATTGCTCGGCACGGTTGCGGGTGTCGGCGATACGCGATTCGGAAACCGGGTGGGTCAGGAGGAATTCCGGCGGCCTGCGGTCATAGCGGTACTGGCGCATCAGGCGCTCGAACATGCTTGGCATGGCGCGGGGGTCGAAGCCGGCTTTCTCCAGGTTGATCAGGCCGATGCGGTCGGCCTCCTGCTCATTCTGTCGTGAGAAACGTCGCTGCTCCTGCATAGCCGCTGCCTGGGTCGAGGCGATGGCTGCGATGCCCAAATCGCCCGCGCCAGCAGCCGCTGCCACGATGCCGGCAAGCAGGCCGGCCATGACCGGTAGTTGCATGCGCTGTTGCGCTTCCAGGCCGCGGGCGAAGTGGCGTTGCGACAAGTGCGCCAGTTCGTGGGCCATCACCGAGGCGTATTCGGCTTCCGTCTGGGCATACAGGAATAGGCCGCCGTTGACTCCGACAATCCCGCCTGGTGCGGCAAAGGCGTTGATCTGCGGGCTGTTGAGCAGCACGAACTCCAGGCGTCGATCTTGCAGCTGGCTGGTTTCGCTCAGGCGATAGACGCTGGTTTCGACGAAATCCTTGAGTTGCGGGTCGTCGAGCTGACTGACCTGGCCACGGACCAGGCTCAGCCAGGCGCGGCCGAGCTGATGTTCTTGTTGTGGCGATACGATGGCGGAACTGGCGTCGCCAAGGGACGGCAGATCACTGGCCATGCCGGGGGTTGCCAGCAGGCAGGCTAGCGTCAACAGGGTAGGGCGCAGAAGGTTCATGCACAAAGCTCGTGTCGAACAAAGCCGCTACTGTAGCTGCCAGGCAGCGGTGCTGGCCAGGGTTGTGCGGCCTTGGTTATCCTTGCGGCCTTCCTGGAGTAGATAAATGACTGATATGCAATGGCGTGCCGAAGACTTCGATGCGCACCTGAATGCCTGCGGCCTCAACTGCCCGCTACCTTTGCTCAAGGCCAAGCTGGAACTCAATCGCCTGGCCAGCGGCGCAGTACTCAAGGTTGAAGCCACTGATGCCGGTTCGCAGCGGGATTTTCGTGCCTTCGCCAGCCTGGCAGGGCATAGCCTGTTGCGTGAAGAGGTCGATGAAGGTGTGTACCGCTATTGGCTGCGCAAGGCGTAGCCCTGCGTGTTACAGCATTAGTTGGGTTCTGAAGGGCTTTGCCATTGCACTGGCTGCGCAATGGGCTACTCGGAGTTGCGTAGGTTGCAGGCAGAAAAAAGCCGGTCAGTTGACCGGCTTTTTATCGGGTGTCTCTCAGGCCTTGTGCAATGCCTGGGCTGCTGCCAGTACGGCCTCGACATGGCCGGGCACTTTTACGCCGCGCCATTCCTGACGTAGTACGCCGTCTTTGTCGATCAGAAAGGTGCTGCGATCGACGCCCAGGTACTCCTTGCCGTAGAGCTTCTTCAGCTTGATCACGTCGAACAGCTGGCACACGGCCTCGTCCTTGTCGGAGATCAGCTCAAAGGGAAAAGCCTGTTTGCATTTGAAGTTCTCGTGGGACTTCATGCCATCTCGGGATACGCCAAACACCACGGTGTTGGCCGCCTGAAACGCCGGGTAGTGATCACGAAAGCCCTGGCCTTCGGTGGTGCAGCCCGGGGTGCTGTCCTTTGGGTAGAAGTAGATCACCACTTGCTGGCCTTTGAGTGCTGACAGCTTGACGGTCTGACCGCTGGTGGCCTCTGCCTGAAAATCTGCAACCGGGGTGTCGAGTGCTATGGCCATAAAATGCTCCTTATGGATTCTGTGGACGCCAGGGTTCAATCAACGCGTCGAGGTTCAGCGCATCGGCGAAATCGAGGAACTGATCGCGCAACCAGCTGATCTGCGTGCCGGCTGGCAGGGTCACGGTCAGCGTGGCATTGAGCATGGTGCCGCCGGTCTGTGGGGCCAGGTAGGTGTCACAGGTAAGGTTTTCCAGTTCGACATGGTGGTCGAGAAAGAACTGGCACAACTCATTAAGAATGTCCGGGCGATAGGCCGAGCTGACATAGGCCACATAGGGCAGGGCCTGTGGACGGCTTTCCGATGCCGAACTGCGGATCACATTGACCGAAAAGCTGTGCTTCTTGGCCAGTGCCGGCAGGCTCGATTCCAGGCGCGCCAGCGCGTCCCAGCTGCCGGATATCTGCAAGACCAGCGCGCTGTATTCGCCATGACGGCTCAGGCGGGTGCTGACCACGGCGCAACGGTTCTCATGGCTGGTACGGCAGAGCACATTGGTCAGCTCCATGGCGTTAGGACCAAGGGCGCTGATAAGCAGGAATTGTTCGCGAAGTGGGGGGGTGGACATGCAGCCTTCCTAGACGATAAGCGGTCGACCTGTTTGTACAGCGCCGATCTAAAGCCGGAAGGGTAGCGAAAAGCACCGCTCAGGGGAATGCCGGCGGGGTCTGGCGATGTGGAATGTGCCGCGTTTGCCTGAGAAAGATTGTATACGCGTTGCCGCGGTACTTCGCTTGTGCAAGGCAGGTGGCCCCAGTACCATTACGGCTCTCTTTTTCCGGCAGGAGCGGTTGCATGATTGCGGGCAGTATGGTGGCACTGGTTACGCCCATGGATGCGCAAGGTGGTCTTGATTGGGACGGCCTGAGCAAACTGGTGGATTTCCACCTGCAAGAGGGCACCAACGCCATCGTCGCGGTCGGCACCACGGGTGAGTCCGCCACGCTGGACGTGGGTGAACACGTAGAAGTGATCCGCCGCGTGGTCGATCAGGTTGCCGGGCGCATCCCGGTTATCGCCGGCACCGGTGGCAACTCCACTCGCGAATCGGTCGAGTTGACCCGCGCCGCTAAAGAGGTTGGCGCTGACGCCTGCCTGCTGGTCACCCCGTATTACAACAAACCGACTCAGGAAGGCTTGTACCTGCACTTCCGCCATATCGCCGAGTCGGTTGCCATTCCGCAGATTCTCTACAACGTGCCGGGCCGTACGGTCTGCGACATGCTGCCGGAAACTGTCGAGCGTCTGGCCAAGATCGACAACATCATCGGTATCAAGGAAGCCACCGGCGACCTGCAGCGCGGCCAGGAAGTGCTGGATCGCGTAGGCAAGGATTTCCTCGTCTATTCCGGTGACGACGCCACCGCCGTCGAGCTGATGCTGATGGGTGGCAAGGGCAATATTTCGGTAACCGCCAACGTTGCCCCGCGCGCCATGAGCGATCTGTGCGCCGCTGCCATGCGCGGTGAAGCTGCCATCGCGCGTGCCATCAACGACCGCCTGATGCCGCTGCACAAGGCGTTGTTTATCGAATCCAACCCGATTCCGGTGAAGTGGGCTCTGCATGAAATGGGTTTGATGCCAGACGGTATACGTCTGCCACTCACCTGGCTCAGCCCGCGTTGTCATGAACCGCTGCGTCAGGCCCTGCGCCAGTCCGGCGTATTGGTTTAATTGAGGAATTACTACGCATGAAGCGACTCACCGGACTTTCTGCACTGGCCCTGATCATCGCGGGTACCAGCGGTTGTGGCTGGATCTATGGCGAAAACGGCTACTTCCGTGACCGTGGCAGCGACTACCTCGAAGCGCGTCAGACGGCTCCGATGCAAATCCCTGCAAACGTTGACGCCAAGCGTATCGACCCGCTGTTGCCTGTGCCGCAGCAGGTCGCTACCACCACCGATACCGGTGAGTTTATCGTGCCGCGCCCACAAGCCCTGGCCATCGCCAGCAATACCAGCGACTTCAGCCTGCAGAAGAGCGGCGAGTCGCGCTGGGTTGTGGCGCAACGTGTACCGGCTGAAGTCTGGCCCGTGGCGCGTCAGTTCTTTGCTGACAATGGTTTCCAGATTGCCGAAGAGCGTCCGCAGACCGGTGAATTCAGCACCGCCTGGCAGCGTTTTGATGCCTTGTCCGAATCCATGGCGCGTCGTCTGAGCAGCCGTGTTTCCGGCGTCAATCCAGATGCCGAAACCCGCGTGCGCGTACGTATCGAGCCAGGCGTGCAGCGCAACACCAGCGAAATCTTTGTGGTCAGCGCCGAGCGTCCAGCAGGCAGCACGGCCGATGTTGCGTTCACCAACCGTAGCAGCAACCCAAGCCTGGATGCTGCATTGCTCGATGAAATGCTCGTGACGCTGGCGCGTAGCGCCGAGCAGGGCGGTTCGGTATCGCTGTTGGCCGCGCGCGACTTTGACGCGCCCAACCGCGTCAGCTTGTCGGAAGATGGCAACGGCAACCCGGTGTTGAGCCTGGGCGCAGATTTCGACCGTGCCTGGTCGGGTGTCGGTCGCTCGCTGGAAATGGCAGATGTACGTATTGACGACATCAACCGCAGCCTCGGTGTGTACTACATCAACCTGGCCGAGCGTGCGCAGAAGCCAGACGACAAGCCAGGCTTCTTTGGCAAGGTCTTCGGTAGCGAGCCAAGCAAGGAAGAAATCGAAGCCCGCGCCGAGCGCTATCAGGTACGCCTGAGCACCGTTGGCGACAGCGTACAGGTCACCGTGGAAAAAGACCTCAACACCATTGCCCCCGCCGACGTGGCGCGCAAGGTGCTTGACCTGATCCAGGAAAACCTTGGCTGATAGCAGGCAACTGCTGCACCGGCACTACCAATAGGCGAAACCCGGCGGGTTTCGCCTGTTTTGTTTACCAGAGGCGGAAATTCCGACATGAGCACAGCCACCACCCTTAGCCTGAAGAAAATCTATTCGGGCAAAGTCCGTGATCTATACGAGATCGACGACAAACGCATGCTGATGGTCGCCACCGACCGCCTTTCGGCATTCGACGTGATCCTCAGCGAGCCGATCCCGGACAAGGGCAAGATCCTCACCGCCATCTCCAACTTCTGGTTTGCCAAGCTGGAGCACCTGGTGCCGAACCATTTCACCGGCGACAAGGTGGAAGACATCGTGCTAGCGGCTGAACTTCCGCTGGTAGACGGTCGCGCAGTGGTCGCCAAGCGTCTTAAGCCGGTCGCGGTAGAGGCCATCGTACGTGGCTACATCGTTGGCTCTGGCTGGAAGGAGTACCAGAAGAGCGGCACCGTCTGCGGCATCCAGCTGCCAGCGGGCCTCAAGGAGGCAGCCAAACTGCCGCAGCCAATCTTCACCCCCTCGACCAAGGCCGCCGTAGGCGACCATGACGAGAACATCAGCTTTGAGCAGTGCGAAGCGATCATCGGCGCCGAACTGGCCGCCAAGGTGCGTGACACCGCCATTGCCCTCTACAGCGCAGCGGTCGAATACGCAGCCACGCGCGGCATCATCATCGCCGACACCAAGTTCGAATTCGGCCTGGACGAAGACGGCACCCTGACCCTGATGGACGAAGCCCTGACCCCGGACTCCAGCCGTTTCTGGCCGGCGGACAGCTACGAAGAAGGCAAGAACCCGCCAAGCTTCGACAAGCAGTTCGTCCGTGACTGGCTCGAATCCACCGGCTGGAACAAAGAACCACCAGCCCCGACAGTGCCGGCTGACGTCGCCCAGAAAACTGCCGACAAGTACCGCGAGGCTTTGACGCGTTTGACGGTCTAGCCGTTTCGAAGAATTGGCTATAGCGACATAGAGGGGCACTGCGGTGCCCCTTTTTGTGAGTTGCGCTTGAACCAGGCATGCGACATTTATTTAAAGGTCTGAAACGAAAAAGCCCCCGAAACTCTATGAATTTCAGGGGCTTAGACGATCTATATGGCGGGAAGATAGGGATTTGAACCCTAGGTACCATCGCTGATACAACGGATTTCGAATCCGTCCCGTTCGGCCACTCCGGCATCTTCCCGTGGCGGCGCGCATGATAACAGCTGAAGTGCGTTTGGCGAACCCCCGGTTTGAAATTTTTCACATACTTTCAGATGCTTGGGATCAAAGGCGGTGAGTAGGGCGGGATTTGGCTAGGTCGATCAGTATTTATCCAATTGCAGTCTTTAGGTTGATTCTGGCCTGATGCTCGTAGCGCTCTTGAAAGTGGTCTGTGTTGTAGAGGCGCTCACGGCGTAAAAAGTGTTTGAGCACAGCTTTGCGTTTGATGCGGTAGAGCAGGCCGGGTACCCAGCTGTATTCCTCGCGCACTTGTCGGTCGTATTCGCTGAAGCGTGCGGGGGCGGCGCCCAGTATGGCCAGGTCGATATCCACCAGCAGTTGTTGATCAGGGTCGCTGGGTACTGCGTTATGGCAGGTCGCCATGATCAGGGCGTGAACGCGCGCCTGTATGGCGGCAGTGGCGCCGCATGCTGCAAGCTCCTTGATCGCCCAGTCGGCGCTGCGTTGTTCATTGTCGGCGCCGCGCAGGGCGTAGATTGCATCGTGAAACCACAGAGCGATTGCGACCTCTCCGGGCTCGCTGGCCAGGCCGTAGGCTGCGGTTAAATGTGCTAGGCATTCTGTCAGGTGTTGCTGCGTGTGATAGCGGCGCTGCGGCTCGTTATACGCAGCCAGCAGCCGTTCAAACAGGCCATCCGGTGCGTGCAGGCCGAGCTGGCTCCAGGCGCGTTGCCAGGAGTGGGCGAGGGCTTCATAAGCAAGGTTCGTCACGGGTGATTTCCTTACCGCTCTTATCAAATGCTGTGCGGGTGCAGCGGGCGTCGCTGTAGGCCTGGCCGTTGAAGCGTAGTTCGCGGGTGCGACAAGCCATTGCCGTGCAGTTCGTTTCACGGATGGCGTACTGGCCATAAGTGATAGCTGGCAAGACTTCGAAGGCGTCACCGATGCCGCTCCAGAGTACGGCGTAGTGCTTTACGCCGGCCTGCTCGCGTTCGGCGATTAGCCAGTAACGGAACAGGTGAGCGCCATAGAAGGTGAAGCAGTAAGGTTGTAACGCCGGGCGCAGGAAGTGAACGCGCTCTGTTGCGTTCAGGCGGGGGAGTGCCACGCTGCGAAACAGTGAGCGGGTCTGCGTCGCTGTCAGTCCCTGCTCGGTGGCGCAGCTGGCCAGGCTTTCGAGGTCGTCCGGTTGCGCTGCTTGTAGCATGGCCTCGACGATTTCCTGGGCGGGTATGCGCTCATCCGGGCTGTGCGTTTCGGTGCTGGCGGTGAGGATCGGCTCGGCTGCCAGCACCGCAATCGGGGCTATCAGCAGCACAAGGCTTAGGAGGTTTTTGCGAGTCGACATGCGGGTGGCCAGGAGATAGCAGATTAAGCGTCCAGAGTGAACGCGTGCAAATGAGCCTAGAAGCTACTGCCAGGCAGTCGAGCTGTCTAGCAGGGTGCTGATCCATTCATTGCGCGGCGTTGTCCCCAGCTAAGTGTTGTGCAGAATTACTCCCAAAGAACAATTGTGCCGCTGCTTTTAGCGGTCGATGCTGCTTGCTTGATTGTGCGCCTATGGCGTTGTCCGCTATGTCCGAACTGCCTGATTGCCCCATCCATCTTGGCCTGCAACCGCTATGCCTGACGCTTGAGAACGGCCTGGCGGTGCGTCTGTTCAGTCAGCCCTGGGCAAGCCGGGTGGGGCTGTGTGTGCGGGTGAATGCGGGTAGTCATGATGAGCCGTTGGCCTATCCGGGGCTGGCGCATTTTTTGGAACATCTGCTGTTTCTTGGCAGCGCCGGGTTTGCCGCTGAGCAACGTCTGATGCCCTTTGTGCAGGCATGCGGCGGCCAGGTGAATGCCACCACGCAGGCGCATTACACCGAGTATTTCTGTGAGGTGCCGGCCGATTATCTGGAGGAGGCTCTGGTGCGGCTGTTGGATATGCTGGCCCGGCCGCTGCTTGAAGAGACCTCGCAACTGCGTGAGCGAGATGTGGTGCATGCCGAATTCATTGCCCGTAGCCAGGATGCCGACACCTTGCTTGGCGCTGCGCTGGGGCAGACCCTGGCCGCCGGACATCGTTGCGCTGTGTTTCAGGCGGGTAACCGTGACACGTTGCCGGTCACTGATGCAGCGTTCCAGCAGGCGCTAAAGGCTTTTCATCAGGCGTTCTACCACGCGGGCAATTGTCAGTTGAGCATCGTGGCGCCGTTGCCACTGGCGCATCTCACGGCTCTGTCGCAACGCTATGGGGCGCTGCTGCCCGAGGTGCAGGCAGTCGTGCGCAGTCGGCCAGCGCCACTGTTACCGTTGCGTACTGAACGGCTGCGATTGAACCTGCCGGATGCAGCCGCCAGTCTGCACCTGGGGTTTGCCCTGGAGTTGCCTGAAACCCATGCGGACAGCGCTCTGGACTGGCTACTCGGCTGGCTGCTGGATGAAACGCCCGCAGGCTTGAATGCCGGCTTGCGTGAGCATGGATTGGGAGAGGTGGCGAGTGCCCGGGTGTTGTACTGCCATGCCGGACAAGCCCTGCTGCTGTTGAGTATGCGCGGCGTTGCTGGCCCGGCTGAGGCGGTGGCATTGCTGCTTGATTGGCTGGCCTTCGTCAGCGCGCAGGCCGATCCTGTGGCGTGGCATGAGGCGTATCAGCAGACTCGCCAGCTGCGCTTGTGTGGCATGACACCACTGGTTTTAGCCCGTGACTGGCAAGCTCCCGCGTCTGATGACGGCGGAGCGATTTGCCAGCTGTTGCAGCAGTTGCAAGAGCCGCAGCGCCGTTGTGTGCTGCTGGTGGATGAGCGCGAGCTGCCACTCTGGTCCGGTGCGGGTTTCCCCTTGAAGATGCGTGCAGAGATGGCGCTACCGCTGCCAGTGCTGCGTGGTCGTTGGCAATTGCCGGCACGTAACCCTTTGCTGGCCGTGGCCGAGTTGCCGACGGCGAGACTTGCCGTGCCCGCCGCATATCGCTGGCTAGCGACGCCGGTTGAGTACGCAGTACCGGCGGCTGCTATGGCGGTGTGGCAGGCGCGTTGCTGTTTTGCTGAGCCATTGGGGGCGAATGTATTGCTCAACCTGGCACATACAGCTTTGCGGGCCGTGACCCAGCATCTGCATCACGTCGGTATCAGCCTGAGCCTGGAGGCAGAGTCCGCCAGCCTGAGCGTGCGTGTGCAAGGCAGCGCCAGGTTGATCCCCGCGGCGGTTGGCTTGTTGATGCCGGCGCTGTTGCAGCCTACGCCGGCGCAGTGGTCGGCGCTTGAGGTTGCTGAGGCGCCGAGCATGCCGATTCGCCAGCTGTTGGCTGCGTCTGCCGAGCTGATCCAGGAGCAAGCACAAGTGTTTGCGGGCGAGGTGACTGCCACGCTGCAACAGCGTTATCGCCGGGTACGCATCGAAGCTCTCGGGGTAGGGCTGGATCGTCCGGATCAGCTACGGATCGAACACCTGTTCAGTACCTCTGTTCCCTGGCCGTCTGTGCCCGTCGCCTCGCTGCAATCTGGCTTGCACTGGCGAATGCGAGCTGCGCCCGGGGACAGTGCGCTGCTGTTGTTCTGTCCGCAAGTGAATGCGTCGCCTGCCACCGAGGCCTGCTGGCGGATGTTGGCGCATCTGCACCAGGGCGCGTTCTACCAGTGTCTTCGCAGTGAGTTGCAGCTGGGGTATGCGGTGTTCTGCAGTTACCGGCAGATCCAGGGGCGACGTGGGTTGCTGTTCGGTGTGCAATCGCCGGGGTGCAAGGCCGCAGAAATTCTGCAGCACATTCAGGATTTTCTACAGGCGCGCAGTGCTTGGCTGGCTGGGCTGGATCAGGCTGCATTGGCTGCGTCGATTACTGCACTGCATGGCCAGTGGCAGGTGCAGGCGCGTAGCTGTGACGGGCTGGCCGAGCAGGCCTGGCTGGCGCACCTGGCCGGTCTTTCAGATGATCATGGTGAGGCCGTGCAACAGGCGTTGCAGTCGCTCAGCCTGGTGACCGTGCAGCAGGCTCAGCAGGCGCTGCTTGAGGCTTCCGCGGGCTGGTACGTACTGAGCAACGAGCCCACGCCCGCTCACATCTAAGGGCTGTTTCTCGCCGCGCTCCTCTCTCAGTTTGCGCATTCCGTCGGGATCATCCCGTTTGCGGACTGATCGGTTCGCGTCCATGCATTTCTCACCCGCAGCCATGCCGCCATTGTTCATCTGGGCAGGGCTTAGTCCGTCTACGACCTTGGGTGGGCATCCTTGCGGGCAGGGTCTTTGGGAGTGGCGGTCGTACACCGTTCCGACAGCGCCTCCAGGACGCGCCAAAGCAGCAGGCAATCAAGGCCATGGCAGCGTATGGCCGCTATCAGGGCTTTTCGATAATCGCCTCCGACCCGACTGACCGTTGCCGGTCGTCCCATCCAGCGGAGAGTGTTATGAACAACAACAAGATCGCCAGCACCCGATTTCTGCCCCTGACCCTGGCTGCTGCCGTCGCCATGGCGACAGCACAACATGCAGCTGCCGAGATCGTCCTGTATGACCAGGACGAAACCACCTTTTCCACCGATGGCTATATCAACGCCTTCTATGTGAACAGCGATGTCGACCGTGAAGGCGAGCAGTTTGACCGTCGCCAGTCGCGGGTGAAGATGGGCTTTCTGCCCAACTGGATCGGCTTCAACTTTGGCAAGCAGATCGATGGCCTGAAACTCGGCGGGCGTTCGTCGTTCTGGGTCACCATCAACGACAGCGAAACCAACGGCACCGATACCGCTATCGACGTGCGTCAGTTCTACGGCACCGTTTCCAGCCCGGAGTGGGGCGAGGTGCTGGTGGGTAAGGACTTTGGCCTGTTCTCGCGCTCGAACATCTTCCTGGACGAACTGCTGGCCGGTTACGGCAACGTCAGTGACACCCTGGGCCTGGTGGATGGCAACGGCGTATCGTTCGGCAACATCGGCACCGGCTACCCGTATCCGTTCCCGACGTCGCAGATCACCTACCGCAACAACAACCTGGCAGAAGGCCTGCGCGTGGCCGTGGGCATCATGGACCCAGTGGACACCAACGATGACAGCGCCGTGGGCAAGTCCTACCAGGAAGAGCCGCGCTTCGAGTCCGAGGTCAGCTACCAGTTCGATGTGGGCGACGCGACCATCTACTCCTGGCTCAACGGCGCTTACCAAACCTCCGATAACACCGATAAGGCCGTCGACAGCGTGACCTCGCAAGGCCTGGGTTACGGCGTGCAGGCGAAGATGGCCGGCTTCTCGGTCACTGCGTCGGGCTTCCAGGCTGAAGGGATCAACCCGTTCTTCACCAACAACGCCGGTGAAGCCACGCTGCGCGAGATCGACAGCGAAGGCTACCTGCTGCAGGGCTCCTACACCTTCGGCAAAAACCGCGTGGCGCTGTCCTATGGCAAAACCGAGGATGACGGCAACGGCCTGGGTACGGCCGCCGACTACGAGACTCGCGGCATTGCCTACTTCCGCACCATCAACGACAACCTCAAGCTGGTGGCCGAGTACAACCAGTACGAGATCGATGCCGCCGAGGGCAGCGGTCTGGGTGAGGACACCAACACCTTCGCGGTGGGTGCCGTTCTCAGCTGGTAAGCATGCAGCACAGGCCGGGCAAACCTTGCCCGGCTTTTACCTGGAGGTTGCCATGCCCCTGGATGCCCTGCTGATTCTGCTGCCCTGCAGCAGCGTACTGCTCGCATTGCCACTCGTGCTGATGCGTTGCCTGTAACCCCACCTGACACCAAGGAAGACACCATGCTCGGTTTATGGAGTGCACATGCCCAGCAATACCTGCTGTGGCTGACTCTGGCCACCACCCTGGTCTTTGCATTACCGATTTTCTGCATCCCGCTGGTCTGGGCCCGTCTGATGGGCTGGACGCTGCCCAGCCACACCCACCTGGCGGTGTATTTCGGGCGCTGCCTGGGGGCTTTTATCCTGATTGTCGAAGCGTTGATGTTGCGCGCCGCATTGACTGGCGAGGCGATTCACACGACTTTCGAGGTGCTCGCCGCCGTGGCTGTGATGATGATCATCGTCCATATCTACGGGGCTCTACGGCGTATTCAGCCGCTCAGTGAAACCCTGGAGATCGGCTTCTACAGCGGCCTGCTGGTGCTGACACTGTTGTTCTGGCCCGCTACTTAGGAACTAGTCCTGCGCTACTCAAGTGGCATGTGGGGCGGTGGGGCGGCTTCGTAGAATAACCCCAGTAATAACCGTGTTTCTCATGGGGGCCGCGATGCCGCATACGCTTACCGAAGGTGTGGTGACCGCCACCGCCAACGCCACGGATGTCGAGCTGGTGGCGCAGGAACTGGCCCGTCAGCTGATCCACCCGCACCTTGGCTTCGTACTGTTCTTCTGCTCGGCGGAATACGACCTGCAGAGCCTGGGCGAAGCCCTGGATCAATACTTCGGCGGGATCAACCTGGTGGGCTGCACCAGTGCGGGGGAGATCACTGCCCAGGGCTATGACCGTGGTTGCGTCAGCGCCATCGGCTTTGATCACCGCAGTTTTTCGATTGCCAGCGCGCTGATCGACGAGATGGAGCGCTTTAGCCTGATCGATGCGCAACAGCTGGTTGAGCGCCTGGTGAGTGATTGCCGCAACAATGAACTGGCCACCATCAAGGGGCACAGTTTCGCCCTGACCCTGCTCGACGGCCTGTCCAGCCGCGAGGAAGTGGTGCTCGGCGCGCTGAGCGCAGCCTTTGGCAGCATTCCGCACTTCGGCGGTTCGGCCGGCGACGACAACCACCTGACCCACACCCACGTCTACTACAACGGCGAGTTCCACACAGGGGCCGCTGTGGTGGTGCTGTTCAATACCTGGCTGGATTTCGAGGTGTTCAGCACCCATCACATCCTGCCGCGCGACGAGAAGCTGGTAGTAACCCGTGCCGACAGCACCAGCCGGCGGGTCTATGAACTCAATGCCGCACCGGCGGCGCTGGAGTATGCCGAGCTGATCGGCGTGCCGCTGGAGGCCCTCGACCATCGCCTGTTTGCCGCCCATCCATTGGCCGTGCGCATTGGTGGTCAGTACTACGTGCGCTCCATCCAGCGGGTCAATGATGACCTCAGCCTGACCTTCTATTGCGCGGTGGAGAACGGCATCGTGCTGACCGCCATGCAGCCCGGACCATTGCTGCCGGACCTGCAAGGGGTATTCGACGGCCTGCGTGAGCGGCTTGGGCCGTTGCTGCTGACGATTGGCTGCGACTGCTTTCTGCGCCGTCTGGAAATCGAAGGGCGCGACGGGGTCGAGCCGGTGTCGGCCTTTCTGCGCAGCCAGAACGTGATCGGCTTCAACACCTACGGAGAGCAGTTCAATGGCATGCACATCAACCAGACCTTTACCGGAGTCGCCATTGGCCGTCCCGGTCGCGGCTGATGTGGCCGAGCTGCAAGCCCGTTGCCTGGAGCTGGAGCGGCAGAATGGCAAACTCCGGCAGATCAACAGCGCACTGATCGAGCGGGTCGAATCGGTGCATTCACGCGGTGACGATGCCTACGCCGCGTTCCAGCATTCGGTGGTGCTGGCCGAGCAGGTGCGTGAGCGCACCGATGCCCTCAACCAGGCCATGGCCGAGCTGAAATCCAGCAACCAGTTGCTCAGCGACGCGCGCCTGCGGGCAGAGACGGCTCACCAGCACCTGATCGATGCCATCGAAAGTATTTCCGATGCCTTCGTGCTGTTTGATCGCGAGCAGCGCATCGTGCTGTTCAACAGCCGCTTCAAGTCGTTCTGGGCCGGCAGCCGGGCGCGGATCACCCCCGGCACGCGCCTGACCGAGATCAAGCGCCTGAGCAAGAGCACTGGCCTGGTGGTCGAGGAGCAGCGCGGCAATCGCGACGACAACATGCTCTACCGCCTGCAGGACGGCCGCTGGGTGCAGGTCAGCGAACGGCCGACTCGCGAGGGCGGGCTGGTGATCCTCTACACCGACATCACCGAGGTCAAACTCAACGAAACCATGCGCCGCGAGCAAGCCCTGGCGCAGAAGTCGCGGTTATTGCAACGGGCCATGGACAACCTGTCCCAAGGCATGGCCATGGTCAATGCCGAGGGCCAGCTGGAGTTGTGGAACCACCGTTTTCTCGACCTCTGCGGCCTGGCGCCAATCAGTGCCCATCGGCCGTTTGCCGAGGTAATGGCCGAGAGCGAGCTGGAACTGCTGACGCCGGCCAGTCGCGATGCCAACGGTCGGCTGATTGCGGAGCTGGAGTTGTGCCTGTTCGATGGGCGCATGCTGGAGGTGCGCACCCATCCGCTGCCCACCGGCGGCTTCGTCAACACCTTCACCGACATCACCGAGCGCCACCGCCATGCCAAGGCACTGAGCGAAAGCGAGCGCTGGATTCGCCTGATCACCGACCATGTGCCAGCGCTGATTGCTTACCTCACGGCGGATCTGGTCTACCAGTTCACCAACAAGGTTTACGAGGAATGGTACTGCTGGCCCCGTGATGCGATGCTCGGGCAAAGCCTGCGGGTGGTGCACAGCGAAGAGCATTGCCGGCGGCTGGAGCCGTTTATCGAACGGGCGCTGTCTGGCGAAAGCGTGACCTTTGAATTTGCCGAAACCAATCACCATGGTCAGGAGCGCTACATGCTGCGTTCCTATGTGCTCAACCGTCAGGCCAGCGGTGAGGTGGTCGGCATCTTCGTGCTGATCCGCGACATCACCGAACGCCGGCGTACTGCCGAAGCCCTGCATCAGGCCTACCAGCACCTGGAACAGCGGGTGCGTGAACGCACTGCCGAACTGACCGATCTGAACACCCAGCTGCGCCGCGAGATCGATGAGCGCACGCAAATGGAAGCCCGCCTGCGTGAGGCCAAAGGCGAGGCGGAGCAGGCCAACCTGTCGAAGACCAAGTTTCTTGCTGCCGTCAGCCACGACCTGTTGCAGCCGCTCAATGCGGCGCGGCTGTTTACCAGTGCACTGCTGGAAAAACGCGACCTCGCCGACAGCGCCGCCCTGGTGCGCAATGTCAGCAACTCGCTGGAAGATGTGGAAAGCCTGCTTGGCACCCTGGTGGATATTTCCAAACTCGATGCCGGGGTGATCAAGCCGGATATCGCTCCGTTCGCGGTTGGCGAACTGTTGGAAAACCTGGCCGCCGAATACCACCAGATCGCCGGCAGCGAAGGCCTGCGCCTGGACTTCATCCCCAGCTCGGCGCTGGTGCGCAGCGATATTCAGTTGCTCGCGCGGATTCTGCGCAACCTGCTCAGCAATGCCATCCGTTACACCTCCAGCGGGCGCATCTTGCTGGGTTGCCGGCGGCGCCGGCAAAGCCTGTCGATCGAGGTGTGGGACACCGGTATCGGCATCGCCGATGACAAACTCGGCGAGATCTTCCAGGAGTTCAAACGCGGTGATGTCAGCCACCGCAAGCAGGACCGTGGCCTGGGGCTGGGCCTGGCGATTGTCGAGAAGATCGCCCGCATGCTCGGCCACCGCATTCGCGTGACCTCGCGCCAGGGTAAGGGTTCGATGTTCGCCATCGAAGTGCCGTTGACCAGCCTCGCGCCGCGTGCCCGTGCCGTGCAGGAAGCGCCCAACCCGCTGGTGGAGCGGCTTAGCGGTTCGCGCATCTGGGTGCTGGATAACGATGCCGCCATCTGTGCCGGTATGCGCACGCTGCTGGAAGCCTGGGGCTGTCAGGTGGTGACGGCCTTGTCCGAAGAGGACCTGGCACGCCAGGTCGACAACTTCCATGCCGATGCCGACCTGCTGATCGCCGACTACCACCTCGATGACGACCACAACGGTGTTGATGCCGTGGCGCAGATCAACGCCCGTCGCAGCTCACCCTTGCCCGCGTTGATGATCACCGCCAACTACAGCAACGAACTCAAACAACAGATGCGTGAGCTGGGCCATACCCTGATGCACAAGCCGGTGCGACCGATGAAACTGAAGACGGCGATGAGTCATTTGCTGGATCGCGGCGCGGCTGGCTAGGGTTGGTTGCCGTTTCGTTCCTGGATGCACCGGCCGGTAAAGCGGGCCGGTGCATATCGCATCTGATGGTTACGCCAGATCACCGAGCAGGGCGTCGGTGGTGTCCACCTTGGCATAAGCGAACGCCAGTGCGGCCATATAGGCGGCGTGTACCTGGCTGGCCGGCACGCTCACCCCGTTGAACTCCAGGGCCAGGGTGGCGCAGGCGTCATGCGCGACCGCACAGCTGTAACCGAAGTCATGTGCGGCGCGGGTTACGGCGTCGATGCACATGTGGCTCATGGCCCCGCAGATAAGCACCTGACTGGCTCCGGCCTGGTCGAGCACCTGTTTGAGCTCGGTATCACGAAAGCTGTTGATCTGCTGCTTGATCAGCACGGCCTCGCCCGGTTGCTCCTGCACCAGTGGGTAGACCTCGGCACCCTTGGAGCCTGGGGCGAAGAAGGGCGCATCGCTGCTGGCGAATACATGGCGCACGTGCACCACCGGCAAGCCCTTGGCGCGAAACGCGGTGAGCAGGCGTGCGGCATTGGCGGCGGCCGCTTCGCTGCCTTCGAGCTGCCATTTGCCACCTTGGAAATAGTCATTCTGCAGGTCGACGATGATCAGTGCTGTTTTAGACATGCGCTAAGCCTTGTAGTGAGAGCGTGAGGTGAGTAGTCGCTGGCGACTCGACGCCCTCCGTGGGCGTTGCCGCATATGGCTGTGGGTGCGGTTCAGCGGCGCAGATAAGCGGCGAAGTCGATATCCCCGGCCGAGAGAATGGCCTGTACCCGGTTGTGCACATTGAGCTTGCGCAGGATGGCCGAGACGTGGGCCTTCACCGTGGTTTCGGCGATGTCCAGGCTGTAGGCGATCTGTTTGTTGGACTCGCCCTTGGTCATGCGTTCGAGTACCAGCAGCTGTTTGCGGGTCAGTGCCTGCAGCAGTTCCGGCGGGAAGCTGTGGTGGTCGGCGTGGCTGCGCTGCGAGCCGCTCTTCTGCGTGCGGATGATGTCCGGCGGCAGGTAGACGTTGCCGTTGAGAATCTGCTGGATGGCATCGGTCATCTGCGCCCGTGGCGAGGACTTGGTGATAAAACCGACCGCGCCGTAGGTAATCGCCTGCAGGACGATCTGTTTGTCCTGCTCGGCCGAGACGATCACCACTGGAATGGTCGGCGCCTCGTTGCGCAGGTTAATCAGCCCGCCCAGGCCGTGCATGCCAGGCATGTTCAGGTCGAGCAGGATCAGGTCGAGGTCGTCATGTTCCTGGGTCATTACCAGGGCGCTGTCGAGATCGGCAGTTTCCATGATGTTGCTGCCGGGGAAGCCGTCACTGATGACGTTGTGGATGGCTTCGCGAAACAGCGGGTGGTCATCGGCAATCAGAATTTTGTACATGGCCTTATCACCTCGTTGTTTTGATTATGGTGGGGTTGCAGCCGTAACGCATGGTTTAACGCAGCAAGGGCAGTGGTTGTGCGGGTATCAGGGGCAGGCCGGCCTGTTGCCAGGCGTCGATGCCGTCACGGTACCAGTACAGGTTGGTGTAACCCAGATGATGGGCGCGTTTTACCGCATTCCAGCCCAGCCAGCAGTCGGAGCGGCAGTAGAACACCAGCGGCCAGGCGCGATTGCCCTGGCTGGCCTGGGCCAGGCTGCGCTGGAAGTAATTCTGCCACTGCGGACTCAGCTCACCGTCGCCGGTATTGGCCAGCCACAGGCTGTTAGGCAGGTTGGCGTGCACTTCATCCTCGATGAACTGGCCGTGCAGCCATTGCTGGCGATAAACGTCGATCAGCCGAGTGCCAGGCTGTTCACGCAGCAACTGCTGCAGGGCAACGGTGTCCAGGGTGCGTGCGTGTTCGTGGGTTAGCGGTGTGGGGCTGCGGTAATGGCTGAGGCGATAGCCATCGGCAGAAAACAACGGGGTATCGGCCAGTATGGCGCTGGTCGGTAGCAGGCTGGCAAGCAATATCAGGGCCTTTGGCCAGTGTTTCATCGCCTTTGTTCTCGATTCTTTTTATGGATCTATTACAGGGCAATGCCGATGCTTTGGGAATTCTACGTTGGAGATGAAAACCAGTACCAAAGTAGTAGATATGCGTGGTGCCTGATATGCCTAGCTGCCTTTGCGCAGGGCTGCATGTTGCGGGTTGAAGGTCAGCACCGCGAGCGCTGCGAACAGCAGGGTTAGGCCCAGGCATACGGCTAGCGCCAAGGGGCTGAAGCGCAGGTAGAGGGCAAAGCGCACCAGCTCCACGGCATGGGTGAAGGGGTTGAGGGCGCACAGCCAGTACAGCCACTCGCTGGCCTCGCGCATCTTCCACAGTGGGTAGAGCGCTGATGAGAGGAAAAACAGCGGGAAGATGACGAAGTTCATCACCCCGGCGAAGTTCTCCAACTGGCGAATGCCATTGGACAGCAGCAAGCCGAGGGCGCTGAGCAACAGGGCCACCAGCAGCAGGGCGGGCAGGGCGCTGAGCAGGCCCCAGACCGGCGGTTGCACGCCGTAGAACCAGGCAATGGCGAGAAAGGCGTACACCTGCAGCAGCGAGATCAGGGCGATGGCCAGCAGTTTGCCGGCGAGCAGAAAGGCCCGTGGCAGCGGGCTGGTCAGCAGCACACGCATGCTGCCCATCTCGCGGTCGTAGACCATCGATAGCGAGCCCTGCATGCCGTTGAACAGCAGAATCATGCAGGCCAGCCCCGGCACGATATAGGTTTCGTAGGTGATGTAGGTGTCGTAGGGCGCGATGATGGCGATGCCCAGCGCCGCGCGAAAGCCAGCGGCGAACACCAACAGCCACAGCAATGGCCGCACCAGGGCGCTGAAGAAGCGGCTGCGCTGCAGCACGAAGCGCAGCCATTCGCGTTGCACGATGCCTTGCAGGCAATACCAGTAGGCATTCATCGACCAACCTCCATCGGTTGTGGTGCTGGCGCAGTGAGTCGGTTGAAGCTGGCGGCCAGATCATCACCCAGTTCGCCGGCTGGGCCCTGGGCGACCAGGCGGCTGCGGTTGAGAACCAGCAGGTCGTCGCCTGGCGCTATTTCATCGAGCAGGTGGGTGGTCCACAGCACCGCCAGTTGCTGTTCGCTGCACAGCGTGCGCACATGCTGATTCAGTGCCAGACGGCTGGCCGGATCGAGGCCGACGCTGGCTTCATCGAGCAGCAGTAAGCGAGGGCGGTGCAGCAGGGCGCGGGCAATCTCGACGCGGCGGCGGTGGCCGCCATTCAGCGCGCGGATCTTCTCGTGGCGGCGTTCGCCGAGTTGCTGGCGAGTCAGTTCTTCGTCGATGCGCGCCGCTGCTTCGCGTTTGCCCAGGCCATGCAGTGCGGCGTGGTAGGCGAGGTTCTGCTGCACCGAAAGATCCAGGTCCAGGGTGCTCTGCTGGAACACCACACCCAATTGGCGCAGCGCCTGGCGTGGTTCACGGCGCAGGCTGTGGCCGAAGATGTAAATGTCGCCGTGCTGTAGGTCGTAGAGCCGGGTGAGCAGGGCGATCAGTGTTGATTTACCCGCACCGTTAGGCCCGAGCAATGCGCTGAAGCTGCCCTGCGCGACATTGAAGCTGACCTCCTGCAAGGCCTGGCGTGGGCCGTAGGCGAAACTCACGCCCTGTACCTGCAGCGCACTCATGGTGTGACGACCACGCCCCAGGGGTAGCGGCCGACCTTGATCGACTTGGTCACCTTGAGGCTGTCGACGTCGATCACCGACACATCACCGCTGACCCCATTGGTGGTCAGCAGGCGCTTCTGATCCGGAGTGAACGCCATGTGCCAGACGCGCCGACCGACCAGCAGGTAATCGAGCACTTCATAGGTTTTGGCATCGACCACGGCCACATGGTTGGCTGGGCCGAGGGCGACAAAGGCGTACTTACCGTCGTCACTCAGCTTGACCCCTACCGGCTGCACCTTGTCCGGGTGTACGCCCTTGATCTGGAAGGTCAGTACTTTTTTGATCTGTCGACTGGCGACGTCGATCACGCTGACCGTGCCGCCGATCTCGGCCGAGGCCCACAGGCGTTTGCCGTCCAGGTCGAACTCGACATGGCGGGGGCGCTGATCGACCAGGGTGTTGTCCACCAGTTGCTGGGTCGTGGTGTCGATCCAGTGCAGCATGTTGGTGGTTTCGCTGGTGTTCACCGCCCACTTGCCATCGGGGCTGACGGCCATGCCTTCCGGCTCGACGCCGACGTCGATCTGCGCCAGCACCTCGTCACTCTGGGTGTCGACCACGGTCACCAGCGCATCGTCCTCGTTGGAGATATACAGCCAGCGGTCGTTGGGGTGCAGGGCGAACTGCTCGGGGTCGGCGCCCGAAGGCAGTTCCTTGATGATGGTGCGGGTGACCAGGTCCATCACCTGCACGCGGTCTGAGTCGCTGGCGCAGATGTACAGCAGCTTGTTGTCACTGGACAACAGCAGGCCGCGCGGGCGCATGCCCACCTCAAGAGTGGCGGTGACCTCAAGGCTGTCCAGGTCGATCACGCTGATGCTGTCGTCTTTCTCGTTGGACACATAGGCGGTAGCCGCCAGAACGCTGTGGCTGGCCAGGCCAAGGGCAATGGCGCAGGCAAGGTGAGTCAGGCGCATGGGGTTGATCCTCTTGTTGTTGTCTTGGGCGGCAGATGGTGCGAGCGGTGCACCATCAGTTGGCGGTACCTGCCAGATCACAGCTCACTTCCGGCCGGTCATAGCCGAGGCTGTCCATTTCGTTGTCGGGGTGGAGAAAACCGTCCTGCGGTGAGGTGCTGACCAGCGCGCGTGGCTGTACCAGCGGTATGGGTTGGCGCAGTTCACCGTTCCATGGGCGAAAGCTCAGCTTGCGGCCCTTGAAGCCATCCAGCGGCAACTCGGCGGACAGTGCCAGCGTGCGGATAGCCTGCGGTTCGCTGGCGCGTAATTTGGTCACGGCGGTGGCGATGCTGCGTACGGCCATCCAGGCCGCGAAATCGCGGTCGTTCATCCAGCGCCCGGCCAGCGCCTCGAAGCGTTTCTGCAACTGCGCGGCACCGAAGGTTTCCACGGCCTTGTGCCAGGCGGTCGGGGTCAGGCCTTGGGTGCCGGCCACCGGGCGCGGGTACCAGGTGTTGTAGGGCAGGTACTCGCCAAAGTCGCCACGCTCGTCGGCCACCAGCACCACGTCGTATTCGGCGGTCTGAGTGAACAGCGGCATTTCCGCCTGGGCGCTGCGGCGCTGGTCGTTGTCGAAGCTCCATGGCTTCTCGGCGACGATCTTGTGGCCGAAGCGTTTGGCGGCGCGTTTAAGTGCAGCGGCGTAGGCGATATCGTCCTCAGTGCTGCCGGTCACCAGCAGCCAGCGTGTCCATTTGCGCACGGCGAGAAACTGCGCCAGGGCATCGGCGAGCATGGCGCGGCTGGGCAGGGTGTGCAGCACATTGTTCAGGCACTGACTGTGGCGCAGGCTGTCGTCAGCGCTGCCGGCATTGAGCAGCAAGCTGTCGGGCAACTCTTGGCCGAGTTGGCGCAGGGTCGCTGCCGGAGCGTTGACCACGAACAGGCGCACGCCCTGTGCATGCAGCTCACGTGCAGCCATCAGCAAGCTGTCGTTATCACTGCGTTCGGCTACATCGAGTTGGTAACTGTGCTTGAGAAAACGCCCGGTGCTGTTGCTGTCGACAATCGCCAGCTCGGCCCCGCGCAAGCCGCTATCTGCCGGCTCGGGGATGACGTTGGACAGTAACGGGCCGGTTGCCGGGGTGTAACCCAGGTAGGCAATGCGCACCTGCAACGTGTCGGTTGTCGGGCTGGCCAGGCAGGGCGTGGCCAGGCTGCACAACACGGCGGCGCAGAGCATAAGCGATTGGCTGATCCGGGGCATGAGGCGACTCCTGGCTAGGTGTCGCCAGCATAGGAACAGCCCGCTATTCGGGAAATATGCCCAAAGTACCAGTACGCCAGTACCAAGGTAGTAAGTTGGCGGGTGCGCCAGCGTTTTAGGATGATTCCATCCTATAAAACAACAACAGGTACCCTCCATGAGCACGCTCAAAACACTCGCCCTGGCGCTGATTTTGCTGAGCAGCCTGATCGGTTTTGACAACATTTATGCGGCAGGCGACCTGACCCGTCGCACCGAGAAATTGCCGGATCTGCTGCTGGGCAGCGAGGCCAGCGACTACAGCCTGTCGCAGAACGAATACCAGCTGGAAACTGGCAAGGCCTATCAGCTGAAGATCATCGCCAGCGGGCTGAAGGAGTACGCTTTCCAGGCTCCCGAGTTCGCCACCTCGATCTACCTGCGCAAGGTCGAAGCTGGTGGTGTAGAGATCAAGGCCATCACCCTTACCGAACTGGAGTTCGAGGAAGCCGGTGAGGCGGAGATCTTCTTCGTGCCGATCAAGCCCGGTACGTTCCGTTTCTATGCCAAGGGCCTGGAAGGCAAGGGCATGCTCGGTCACTTCGTGGTCAAGTAACGTGTCCGTTCTGTGGCGCATCTACCTGCTGGTGACGCTGTTCTTCGCACTGGTCACGGTGCTGGGTCTGGCGCTGCTGCTGCGTCAGGCCCGCGAGGATGTACAGCGTGAGGTGCAGGCTGCCGAGGCGGTGGTCGAGTACCTGTACGAAGCGGCCCAGCGTGATCCGGCCAGCCTGCACAGTGGACTGACCGGTAACCTGCGGCATGTGCGGGTGCAATGGTTGCCGGCACCAGCCGCCGCGCCGCAGTTGTCGCTTGAACAATGGTTGGGGCAGCGTTTGTTCCCGCAGCAGCACCGTCCGCGCGTGGTGCAACTGGCCGATGGCAGGCAATTGCAGATCGCCGTCGATCCGGCGGATGAAATCGATGAAGTCTGGGATTCGCTGCTGCAACTGTCGCTGCTTTGCCTGCTGGCGCTGTTGATCAGCCTGGTGGCGATTCGTTGGGCCGTGCACCGTGGCCTGCGCGTGCTGGATGAGTTGCTGGGCGGTCTGCAACAGGTGACACAGGGCCAGCTTGATGCGCGTTTGCCAGCACACAGTCTGCCGGAAGCGCGGCAACTGGCCGGGCACTTCAATGCCATGGCCACCACCCTGCAACAGGTGCAGGCCGACAACACCGAGCTGACCCAGGCCCTGATGGCGTTACAAGAACGCGAACGCACACGTCTGGGGCAAACCCTACACGACGATCTTGGCCAATACCTCAGTGGCATTCGCGCCCAGGCCTGCCTGTTGCAAGCCGTGGCGGATCAGCCCGAACAAGTACGCACCACCGCCCAGCACCTCGATATGCACAGCCAGCGCTTGCAGGAAGGCTTTCGCGCATTGATCCGCGATCTCTACCCGGTGGTGCTGGAGCGTCTTGAGCTGGATGAGGCGCTGCAATTGCTCTGCGACAACTGGCAGGCCGCGCAGCGGGTGCAGTGTCAGGTGACACTCAGCCGCCGTCTGCCAAGCCTGCCACTGCCAACCAAGGCGCATCTGTACCGCCTGGTGCAGGAGGCCCTGACCAATGTGGCCAGGCACGCACAGGCCAGCGAAGTACGCGTGCGCCTGCATTATCAGGGGCAGCGTTTGCGTTTGTTTATTCGTGACAATGGCTGTGGCGCGCAACTGCCGCAGCGCCCCGGTATTGGCCTGCGCTCGATTCACGAGCGTGCCCGTAGCCTGGGTGCAGTACTGCGCGTACACAGCCGTCCTCAAGCGGGATGGGCGCTGTGCCTGACCCTGATAGTGCCGGAGCCTGAACTATGAAGATTCTGCTGGTCGATGATCATGCGGTGGT
The DNA here is from genome assembly GCF_021375795.1 of Pseudomonas anguilliseptica. Classification (GTDB taxonomy): domain Bacteria; phylum Pseudomonadota; class Gammaproteobacteria; order Pseudomonadales; family Pseudomonadaceae; genus Aquipseudomonas; species Aquipseudomonas anguilliseptica_A. Next base: position 92,425 of record NZ_JAEIOI010000002.1, read on the forward strand.
CCGTCAGGGCTATGCCAGCCTGCTGCGGGCCTTGTTGCCAGAGGTGCAGGTGCGCGAGGCCTGCGATGGCGAACAGGCCCTGCAGATGGTTCAGGAGGAAATCCCCAACCTGGTCGTCATGGATATTGGCCTGCCGGGGATCAGCGGTCTGGAAACCACTCGGCGGCTGCGGCAGCGCCTGCCGCAACTGCGGGTGCTGTTCTTCAGCATGCACGATGAACTGCCTTTGGTGCGCCAGGCCCTGGAAGCCGGTGCGCTGGGCTACCTGACCAAGACCTCCTCACCTGAGGTGCTGGTTGAAGCGGTTAAACGCACCCTGGCCGGGCATGCCTATATCGAGCAGAGCCTGGCCACGCACCTGGCCTGTAATCCTCAGGGGGAGGGCAGCAGTGACCCGCGCCTGCGCGGCATGACTCAGCGCGAGTTCGAGATATTCGTGATGCTGGCCAAAGGCATGCCCAGCCGGCAGATTGCCGAGCGGCTGTGCATCAGCGGCAAGACCGTGTCCAACTACCTGACCTTGCTCAAGAGCAAACTGCAGGTCAGCTCCCAGGCAGAGCTGGTGCATCTGGCCATCGATACCGGGGTCATCCGCCTGGGCCTGGAAAGCGCCTGAGAACTTGTTCACGATCTGCTGCGCGTCGGCGCTACTGCGTTAAAAACAAGCTCGGCCTGCTCATTTACAACTCGTAAACTCCGCGTGATTCGCTGCGCTCACCCTGCGGGCAAGCCGTTGGCTGTTACTCCGCTGCGCTGCGTTTCTCGCTTGTTCTGACTAGCCGGAGGCTGTTACTAACGTAGCGTCTTGTATCGCTCTAGCTCGCGAGATCGTGAACAGGTTCTGAGCAATTTTTCTAGATGAAAGAATAGGTAGCCCGGCTGCATTCCGCGGAGTGCAGCCGGGCTACGGTTTTGTGCTGTGTAGAAGTTCGTGGGTATGGCCCGCTCCTACAATGGAGGGGGGCTGTAGGAGTAGCGTGAGCGTGGGGTTATTCCCAGCCATCGGGGCAGGCGGTGCAGCCTTCCATATTGGCGCCCTGGAAGTTGCCATAGTGGGTGCGCGTGCCGCTCAGGTCGGCGTTGGCGAGGTTGGAGCCGGAGAGTTTGACCTCTTGCAGGTTGGCATCCTGGAGATCGGCGCCCTTGAGGTCGGCCTTGCTTAGCCAGGTCATTTCCAGATTGGCCGCTTGCAGGTTGGCATTGTGCAGCTTGGCGGCAGACAGGCGAGCGAATTCCAGGTTGGCGGCGCGCATATCGGCTTGATTGAACTTTGCCGCCTGGGCATACATGGCCCAGCCGTTGATGGCCACCAGGGTGCTGTTGCTGAAGTCGGCCAGGCGCAACTGGCTTTGTTGCAGGCTGGCACGGGTCAGATTGGCACCTTGCAGGTTGGCTTTTTCCAGATTGGCCAGGTCCAGGCGGCTATGGCGTAAATCGGCACCACGCAGGTCGGCACCTTCCAGATTCATACGGCGCATGTCCTGGTTGCTCAGGTTGGCACCTTGCAGGTTGGCGTTGGGGCATTGGCTGTCGGCTTCGATGCGGCAGCCGTTGACGGTGAGCACCTCATTGGCGTTGACCAGTTCGGTACCCAGAATCAGCAGTACGACGGGCAGAAGCAGAGGCAGGTAATTCATGGCGAGTCCTCGGGTGGGGTGCGTGGTGTGCACCACGGGGGCAACGCAGGTGGCTGCTTGGAAGCGCGAAAGTGGATGCGCATGGCGCACCCTAGGGTGCGCCATGCGAGTTGCAATCAGCGTTGTGCGGTCTTGTTATCCCAGCTTGGCAGCTTGAATACCCAGAACGAGCCGCCTTGAGCGACCGGTTTGGTCAGCTCGGCCATGTCGCCACCCCACAGCGGTACTGCGCCGCCGTAACCGGTGGTTACGCCGATGTACTGCTCGCCATCCTGTTCCCAGGTGATGGGCGGGGAGATGATTCCGGTGCCGGTCTGGAACTTCCACAGCTCCTTGCCGTTCTTCGCGTCGAAGGCCTTGAAGTAGCCGTCGCCGGTGCCGGTGAACACCAGGTTGCCCTTAGTGGCCAGTACGCCGGCCCACAGTGGCAGTTTTTCCTTGTGCTCCCAGACGACCTTGCCGGTGGTCGGGTTCATCGCACGCAGGATACCGACGTGGTCTTCGTACAGACGCTTGATGCGGAAACCCATGCCCAGGTAAGCGGAGCCAGCCTTGTAGTTGGCTTCCTCGGCCCAGTAGTCCTCTTTCCAGTGGTTGGCCGGGACGTAGAACAGGCCGGTGTCCTGGCTGTAGGCCATCGGGTTCCAGTTTTTGCCACCGAGGAATGGCGGCGACACTTCTACCGATTTGCCTTTGGCTTCACCTGGCTCCGGTTTTGGTGGGCGCTGGCCTTCGTTCTCAACCGGGCGACCGGTTTTCAGGTCGATGTGGCTGGCCCAGGTGATCTTGTCGACGAAGGGGAAGGCGTTCTGCAGCTTGCCGTTGGCGCGGTCGACCACATAGAAGAAACCGTTGCGGTCGGCGTGGGCGGTAGCTTTGACGGTTTTACCGGCCTTGTCCTTGTAGTCGAACAGCACCAGTTCGTTGTTGCCGGAGAAATCCCAGGCATCGTTCGGGGTGTGCTGGTAGAACCACTTCACTTCACCGGTGGTCGGGTCTACGCCAACCTGGCCGGAGGTGTAGAGGCTGTCGTAATCCTTGGGATCACCACCGTCAGCGGTACGCGCCCAGCCGTTCCATGGAGCCGGGTTACCAGCGCCGATGATGATGGTGTTGGTTTCCGCGTCGAAGCTGGCGCTCTGCCACGGTGCACCACCGCCTTGGCTCCAAGCGGCCTTTTTGCCGGTTGGGTGGTTGGGGTCATCCGGCCAGGACGGGGCTTTGATGTCGCCGGTCGGGGTGCTGTCCTTGCCATTCAGACGGCCCATGTGGCCTTCGACGAACGGACGCATCCAGACTTCTTCGCCGGTATCCGGGTCGCGGGCAAACAGCTTGCCGACCACGCCGAATTCGTCACCGGAGCTGCCGTGGATCAGCAGGGTCTTGCCGCTCTTCTGGTCTTTCACCAGGGTCGGCGCGCCGGTCATGGTGTAGCCGACGGCGTGGTCACCGAACTTCTTGTTCCACACCACCTTGCCGGTGTCTTTGTTCAGCGCCACGACGCGGGCGTCGAGGGTGCCGAAGTAGATCTTGTCGCCGTAGATGGCCGCACCGCGGTTGACCACGTCGCAGCACGGACGAATGTTGTCTGGCAGGCGGTGGTTGTAGGTCCACAGGCGTTTGCCGGTTTTCGCATCGAGGGCGAATACCCGCGAGTAGGAACCGGTGACGTAGATCACACCGTCATGGACGATGGCCTGGGACTCCTGGCCGCGCTGTTTCTCGTCGCCAAAGGAGAACGACCAGGCAGGCGTGAGTTTGAACACGTTCTGGTCGTTGACCTGGGCCAGCGGGCTCCAGCGCTGGGCGTTGGTGCCCATGCCGTACTGCAGCACGTTGTTGGTGGTGGTGTGGTCGTTGGCGATGTCGTCCCAGGTGACATTCTTGGCCAGGGCGCTGCCACTCAAGGCCAGGCCACCGGCCAGCAGCAGGCTGTGGACGGCTAGTGCCACGGGGCGTGGCATGCTGGGTAACGATCTTGTTGTCATGGTTGTGGTTTCCCATCGTGGTGGTGAAGGTTGCAGGTCCTGTGCTGTTGGCGACCTGGCGAGCCGATAGTGGAACCACGGGGGTTGCGCCGAAACGGAAAAACTCCCGCCTGCGCCGGGAAGAATGCCCAAACCGTACATGACTTAGCCTTGCTGCCAAAGCCACCTTTCATGGGGTCGCAAGCCCTACTACCAAGGGATTAGTCGTGGGCCACCAAAGCAGCATTCGGCGGGCGCGGCGCTGTTTCTAAGATGCTCGCAAGCAAGCTCCGTACGAGCTGTGTGCGTGCATTCGATGAGGCCTTGAACATGACAATTAAAAAGAACACCGGTTTTGCTCTGCTGTTGTTGGCCTTCTCGGCCAACCTCTGGGCGCATGGTGATGTGGTGCCCCAGGCGGTGAAGACCGACGGTCTGGAGCCGCTGGGCGAAGAATGGCGTGATGAGAACCCCTACCGGGGCAACCCGCGCGCCATCGAAGTTGGCTCTTCGGCCTACAACCAGAACTGCGCGGCGTGCCATGGCCTGGAAGCCAAATCCGGTGGCATTGCCCCGGACCTGCGCCTGCTCGAAGCCGGCATCAGCGGCGATGAGTGGTTCAAAGAGCGGGTGATCAATGGCGCCGTGCGTGATGGCCGGGTGTATATGCCGAAAATGGCCGACTACCTCAGCCAGGAAGCGCTGTGGGCCGTGCGCAGTTATCTGGAGAGCGTGGCCATCGAGGAGTAATCGGCATGGCTCGGCGACTGGCGTGGCTGGGGCTGTGGTGTTCTGCACTGCTGGCGGTCTGTATGCCGCTGCAGGCGCAGGTGCGCAGCTATGACTCGATTGTCGAGTCAGGTGTGCTCAAGGTGGCGCTGTATCAGGATTTCGCGCCTTACAGCTTTCAGCAGGACGGGAAATCCCGTGGCGTCGACTATGAGGTCGCCGAGGCTTTGGCCGCAGGTCTGGGGCTCAGGCTTGAAGTGATCTGGGCACCGCCGGGCGAGAAGCTCGATGATGACCTGCGTGATTACATCTGGCGCGGGCATTACCTGCGTCCGCACGAACTGGCGGATGTGATGCTGCGCGTGCCTTATGACCGCGAGTTTTCCTACAAGAGCAACGAGTTCGGCGAGCTGGTCAACGAACTGGTGGTGATGTTCGGCCCGTATCAGCGTGAGCGCTGGCAGGTGGCATTCGACCGCCGCCGGCTGGACGCGGTGCCCAGTGTGGCGGTGTTTCAGCGCCACACCATTGGTGTCGAGGTGGAAAGCGTGCCGTCCTTTTATCTGTCATCGGTGAAAGACGGCATGCTCAGCCAGCAGACCCATCACTACAGCAATGTTCAGCAAGCGTTCGCGGCGATGAAAGCCGGTGAAGTGGATGCGGTGATGGCGCTGCGCGGTGAGGTCGACTGGCAGCTCAAGCTGGCTGCCGATCAGCAGCTGGCGCTGGCCGAGAACGCTTACCCGGATATGGGCAAGCAGGTCTGGGACATCGGCATGGCGGTGCATGAAAGCAATCGGCAACTGGCCTATGCCCTGGAAGAAAAGCTCGAAGAGCTGATTCTCGCCGGGGAGCTCAAGCGTATCTATGGCCACTACGGTCTGCGTTATGAGTTGCCGGGGTTGTACCAGGAGGTTGAGTAGGGCGGCAGGTTAACGGCACCGGGAGGTGTGGGATGGAACTGGATTGGCGTTCATTTCTACTGCTGGCGCTGTTTGCCGTGCCCTGGGACAGCTGGGGCAGCCAGCGCGACCCGGTCACGTCGGTGATGTGGGACTACTACCACGAGCGTCTGCTGGACAGCGAAGCCTTTGTTTTCGATGAGCGGGTCAAGCTCAGTGCGCCGCCGTTTGCCGAAGACGCGCGGCAGGTGCCGATCCAGATCGACGCCAGCGCCTTTGAGGGGCAGGTGGTGCGCATGCTGGCCTGGGCCGAACTCAATCCAATTCCACAGATCTTCGATTTCCAGCCGGGCGAGCAGGTGCTGCCGCGCCTGGCCATCCGCATCCGGGTCGAGCAGGCCACGCCGCTGCGGGTGGCGGTGCTGACCCGTGACGGGCTCTGGCATATCGGTTCGACGCAGATCGATGCTGCCGGTGGCGGCTGCACGGCGCCCAGTGTGGTACGCGCCCAGCCAGGCTGGGAGGAACACCTGGGCGAGGTGCTCGGCAAGCGCTTTGTCCTGGCTGATGCCAACCGCCTGCGCGTGCAGGTGGCGCACCCGATGGACAACGGCCTGGTCGGCGGTATTCCGGAATTCTTTCTCAACCAGGCGCAGTTGCGTGATCGCAGCGGCAACACCCTGGCCAGCCTCGAACTGTTTCCCGCCGTCAGCGAAAACCCGACCATCAGCCTGGATGTAAAGGGCAACGTCGAGACCGAGCTATGGTTGCGTGACAACAACGGCAATGAATTCAAAGCCGAACTCTGAAAGCCACAAGGACCTGCCATGATCAAAGTCAGCGTGCTGTACCCCAATACCCCCGGTGTGCGTTTCGACATGACCTATTACTGCGAGCAGCATATGGCGATCGTGCGCGAATGCCTGGGCAGCGCGTGCCAAGGCATTGCCGTGGACGCTGGCCTGGCCAGCGCCACGCCCGGTGAGGCCGCGCCCTATATCGCCATGGGGCATCTGTATTTCGACAGCGTGGCGGTGTTCGAGCAGAGCTTTGCCCCGCACGCGGCACGGATCATGGGCGATCTGCCGAACTTCACCGACAGCCAGCCGCTGGTGCAGATCAGCGAGGTCCGTCTCGCGCCCTAAACGGCGGTTCTGCCCTGGGCAGCCCAGCACGGCGCTGCCCGTCTTATCGCGAGGTGCTTATGCGCTGGATACTCATACTGGCGGCGCTGGCCAACGCCTGCGTGCACGCCAATCCGTTGAACTACGACCTGCAGCCCCGACAGATTGCCGATGGCGTGTGGCTGCTTGAAGGCAGCACGGACAACTTCTCCCAGGCCAACGGCGGCAATATCGTCAATACCGGGTTTATCGTCACGGCCGAGGGCGTGCTGGTGATCGACAGCGGCCCGTCGCGTCGCTACGGCGAGGCGATGCGCCAAGCGATTGCCCGCGTCACCGACAAGCCTCTGCTCAAGGTCATGCTGACCCATCATCATCCCGACCATGTGTTGGGCAATCAGGCCTTCAGCGATGTGCCGATTGCCGCCTTGCCTGGCACCACCGCGTTGCTGGCAGAGCAGGGCGATGCCATGGCGGAGAACATGTACCGCCTGGTGGGCGACTGGATGCGCGGCACCGAAGTGCTGCTGCCCACTCAGAGCCTTGAGCCGGGAATGCTTGAGGTAGGCGGGCGGACGCTGCAACTGCTAGCCCTGAGCGGCCACACTGGGGCCGATCTGGCGATTCTCGATGTGCAGAGTGGTGTGCTGTTTGCCGGTGATCTGGTGTTTTATCAGCGTGCCCTGACCACACCCGGCACACCGAGCTTGGCCACCTGGCTGGCGGATCTCGACCAGTTGCAGCAACTGCCCTGGAAGCAGATCGTGCCCGGCCATGGCCCGCTGGCCAGCGATGCTGCGCCCTTTGCCCAGATGCGTGATTACCTCGGCTGGCTGGACGACGTCATGCGCAGCGGTGCCGAGCAGGGCGCGGAGATGAACGAGCTGATCCGCACCGCCATTCCCGAACGCTTTGCCGGTATCAGCCTCAGCCGTTATGAGCTGATCCGCAGCGTCAGTCATCTCTACCCGCGTTATGAGCAGGCCGCGATGCAGCGGGTGGATCGATAACCGCGCAGCATCACGCGCACAGATTTACTGCAGGGTAAGGGTCTCGCCACGTTCCTGCTGCCACTCATCCTGGCTCGGCGCGGCCTGGTCGCCGTCCATATGGTGGATGATGTCGAAGTAGTGCTGCTTGAACGGGTCGAGCATCACGTCGTCACGCTTGCGTACCCGTACCGCATAGATGCTTTGCACGTTCTGATGGTCGAAGGCGCGCCACTGCTGCTGCCCCTTGAGCAGCTGGTAACTGTGGTCTTCCAGGGTGCTGATCAGCCGTTCGCTGTCCAGGCTTTGCGTGCGCTGCACGGCATCGGCCCATTGCTTGACGATGGAGTAGGCGGAGGCGCTGGTGCTGCCGGGGTACTCCTGATAGTCGCTGATATAGCGCTCAACGAATTGCTGGCCCTGGGCGATGTTGTCCTGGCTGGGCAGGTTCCAGGTCCAGGCTTCGGTGCCGATCACGCCTTCCATCACCAGCGGCCCGGCCTGCTGCACCACGCTCTTGGTCAGGTTGGGCACGATGATCTGCGTACGTTGCTTGAGGCCCATGTTGTGCACCATGCGCATGCTGCGCTGCAGGTTCTCGCCGAGCAGCACCAGCACGAGGATATCCGCCTCGCTGCGGGCCGCTTTATTGAGCGCCGCCAGGTACTGCTCACGGCGCACCAGACCACTGGGTAGCGCAGTACGGCCATGGCGTGCGCGGTCGGTGCTGTTGGTGGCCAGGCGCAGGGCGTTTTCCATGCTGCGACCCCAGGCGTCATCGACAATGATGTAGTGATAGCGTTGGCGTGGCATATGCCAGGACAGGTATTCACCCAGTACCCGCGCACTCATCCAGGCGCTGTTGGACTCCCGGAACAGGTAGCGATGGCCGGCCTGGCCGGTCACTTCATTGGCATAGCTCAGGGTGGCGAAGTACAGCAGGCCGCGCTCGCGGGCGCGTTGCCCGGCGGCTATCGCCTCTTCACTGGTGGCGCCGCCAAACACCATGCGTGCGTCCTGGTTGGCGAAGTAATCGACATTGCTGACGGCCTTGTCGGCCTGCGAGCTGGTGTTCTTGCTGAGCAGCTCCAGCGGCTTGCCGAGCACGCCACCTGCCTTGTTGATTTCGTCCACGGCCAGTAATGCGCCACGGCGCAGCTCCAGACCTTCATCCTTGTAATTGCCGGTACGTGGGTAGTTGAGGCCGATCTTGATGGGCTCGGCCTGGGCAAGGTTGCCCAGGCCTGCCAGCAGCAGGCAGCTCAACAACAGGTGGCTGAGTGGGGTGGTGCGGCCCATATGGCTTGCTCCTTAGCGTGGGGGAGTAGCTTTCTAACGGCTGGGCCGGGGGCTGGGTATGCTCTTTTCAGGGGGCAGGGCTAGCACTTAAGTCGGCCAGGCCATGTGCCGGTACGGTGTGGGTGCACATCCGGGCGGGAAAATTGCCTGCGTGGCAGCTGCGTCAGGCAGCGATAAAACGGGCGGTATTGCTACCAAGGGAGTAGCTAAATCGGTACTGCGTTCAATTGTTGGGGGAGGCTGGGCAGCCAAGAATCTGTGGCAGATCGGGAAAAATTCCCGGTGATAACAATGAACCCACAGAGGTAGCCGCAATGAAACACACCGGTCTTCGCCAGCCTTTCCTCCTCACCGCGCTGTGCGCGGCGATGCTGATGCCGTCCGCCGCCGCCCTGGCGGTGACCGATGAGGAAATCCTCAAGGACGCCACCACCACCGACCAGATCGTCACCAACGGCCTGGGGCTGCAAGGCCAACGCTACAGCCCGCTGGCCACACTCAACACAGACAACATCAAGGACTTGCGCCCGGTATGGACGCTGTCCTTCGGTGGCGAAAAGCAGCGTGGCCAGCAAGCGCAGCCGCTGATCAAGGACGGCGTGATGTATGTCACCGCGTCCTACTCGCGGGTGTTTGCCGTCGATGCCCGCACCGGGCGTGAGCTGTGGCAATACGATGCGCGCCTGCCGGATGACATTCGTCCGTGCTGCGACGTGATCAACCGTGGCGTGGCGCTGTATGGCGACCTGGTGATCTTCGGCACCCTGGATGCCAAGCTGGTGGCTCTGCACAAGGACACCGGCAAGGTGGTCTGGCGCAAGAACGTGGCGGACCACAAGGCCGGTTACTCGATCACGGCGGCACCGCTGGTGGTCAACGGCAAGCTGATCACCGGGGTGTCCGGTGGTGAATTCGGTGTGGTCGGCAAGATCGAAGCCTACGACCCGAAAAACGGCGAACTGCTGTGGAGCCGTCCGACCGTGGAAGGCCACATGGGCTATGTCTACAAGGACGGCAAGGCCATCGAGAACGGCATCAGCGGGGGCGAAGCCGGCAAGACCTGGCCGGGTGACCTGTGGAAAACCGGTGGCGCCGCGCCCTGGCTGGGCGGTTACTACGACGCGGAAACCAACCTGCTGCTGTTCGGCACCGGTAACCCGGCGCCGTGGAACTCGCACCTGCGCCCGGGCGACAACCTCTATTCGTCTTCGCGCCTGGCGCTGAACCCGGATGATGGCAGCATCAAGTGGCACTTCCAGACCACCCCGCATGACGGCTGGGACTTCGACGGTGTCAACGAGCTGGTGTCCTTCAACTATCAGGAAGGCGGCAAGACCATCAAGGCCGCAGCCACCGCTGACCGTAACGGCTTCTTCTACGTGCTCGATCGCACCAACGGCAAGTTCATCCGTGGCTTCCCGTTTGTCGACAAGATCACCTGGGCCAAAGGCCTGGACAAGAATGGTCGGCCGATCTATGACGACAGCAACCGTCCTGGTTCGCCAAGCGCGAAGGAAAAGGGCAAGAGCGTGTTCTCTGCACCCGCCTTCCTCGGTGCGAAGAACTGGATGCCGATGGCCTACAGCCAGGACACCGGGTTGTTCTACGTGCCGTCCAACGAGTGGGGCATGGACATCTGGAACGAGGACATCGCCTACAAGAAAGGCGCGGCCTACCTCGGTGCTGGCTTCACCATCAAACCGCTGAACGAGGACTACATCGGCGTGCTGCGCGCCATCGACCCGAAAACCGGCAAGGAAGTCTGGCGGCAGAAGAACTACGCGCCGCTGTGGGGCGGGGTGATGACCACCAAGGGTAACCTGGTGTTTACCGGCAACCCGGAAGGTTTCCTGCAAGCCTTCAACGCCAAGACCGGCGAGAAGGTCTGGGAATTCCAGACCGGCTCCGGTGTGCTGGGTTCGCCCGTAACCTGGGAGATGGACGGCGAGCAGTATGTTTCGGTGCTCTCCGGCTGGGGTGGTGCAGTACCACTGTGGGGCGGCGAAGTGGCCAAGCGGGTGAAGAACTACAACCAGGGCGGCATGCTCTGGACCTTCAAACTGCCCAAGGATCTGGTCAGCAAGCGTTGAGTGGTAATTAGCCTGTAGCAAATGGCCGGTCTAGACCGGCCATTTGCATTTGTGCAGCAGGCAAATCGGGTGCGCGCAGGCTTGAGTTCTGCGCGCTGCCTATGCTTTGGCACGGCTGCCCCAAGACCAAAGAGGCATGGTCATCTCCGCCGTGCTGTAGCAGCGTGGCAGCATCAACGAAAGCAGGAGCCGCTATGCAGGGCCTTACACGTCGTCAATTGCTCGCCGGGGCCGCCATGCTGCCCTGGCTGTTGCCGGGGACGCTGCAAGCCAGCGTCGGACGTGCGCGGGTACTGGTGATCGGTGGTGGTTTTGCCGGTGCTACGGCGGCGCGCTACCTGAAACGTCAGGCCGAGCAGCTGGATGTGGTGCTGATTGAGCCGAAGTCTGACTTTCACACCTGCCCATTCAGCAACCATGTGCTCGCCGGGCTGCGTGAGCTGGGCAGTCTGCGCCAGGATTACCGCGCCTTGCAGCAGCAACAGGTACTGCATGTGCGCGAATGGGCGCGGGAAATTGACCAGCAGGCCCGGCAGGTGGTGCTGCAGGGCGGCCAGCGTCTGCGCTATGACCGGGTGTTGCTGGCGCCTGGAATCGACATGAACTGGCAGGCCATCGAAGGTTACGACCGCAATGCTGCCAGCCGTCTGCCGCATGCCTGGCAGGCTGGCGCACAAACCGCTCTGCTGCGCCGGCAACTGCAGGCCATGGATGATGGCGGCCTGGTGATCATCAGCGTGCCGGACAACCCCTATCGCTGCCCGCCGGGGCCCTATGAGCGGGCCAGCCTGATTGCCCATTATCTGAGCCAGGCCAAGCCACGCAGCAAGGTGCTGATCCTCGACAGCAAGGACAGTTTCTCCAAGCAGGCGCTGTTTCAACAGGGTTGGCAGGCGCTCTACGGCGAGCGCATCGAGTGGGTTGGGCGTGCCGGCGATGGCCGCGTGGTGCGCGCCGATGCCGGGCGGCGCGAGCTGCTCTGCGAGTTTGGCCAGCGCCATCGCGCGGCGGTGATCAACCTGATTCCACCGCAGAAAGCCGCCGAAATTGCTGCCCGCAGCGGCTTGGTCGATAGCAGCGGTTGGGTGCCGATCCGCCCGGCCACCTTTCAGGCCCGCGATGCCGGTGACGTCTATGTGGCGGGGGATGCCTGCATTGCCGCGCCCATGCCCAAGTCAGCCTACAGCGCCAATGCTCAGGCCAAAGTGGCAGTGGCGGCCCTGCTGGCGGATCTGGCCGGCCAGGAGCCGCCAAGTGCGGCCTGGCGCAACACCTGTTACAGCGCGCTGGCACCGGGCCAGGCGGTGTCGATTGCGGCCGATTACGGCATTCGGGAGCAGCGCCTGGTTGAGCTGTCAGGCAGCCTGACGCTCAGCCCGTTGCAGCCGCCCGCTGGGTTGCGGGCTCAGGAAGCGGCACTGGCCGACGCCTGGTACCAGAGCATCTGCATGGATGCCTGGGGGCATCTGGCATGACCCTGCGCCTGCTGGTGTTGCTGGTGCTGGCCAGCCCTGTGGCTGCGCAGCCCTGGGGCCAGGCGCAGCACAGCGTTGAACAGTGGTTGCAGGGCCATGAGGTGCAGACACAAGGGCTGAGCCTGGCGGTGCCGACCTGGGTCGAGGATGGCGCGTTTGTCGCCATTGACCTGACCCTGCGCGATGCCACGCCCCCGGTATCGCTCAGCCTGCTGCGCAGCGGCGAAGACGATCCGCGTATCGCCACACTGCACGTGCAGGCCTGGGAGGCGCCGCTGCGTCTGTCCACCCGTGTGCGCCTGCCGCGCAGTCAGCAACTGATCGTGCTGGCCCGTGATGGGCGCGGGCGCGTATGGCTGGCGGCGCAGGCGGTGGAGGTGTTGAGCAGCAGTTGCCTGTCGCCGAGTAGCGCTCAGCCAGGCAGCAACCTGGGGCCGTTGCAGGCCTGGCTGGAACCGCAGGGGCGCGGTCTGGAGTTGCGCAGCTTGTTGCGTCATCCGATGGAAACCGGGCGGCGTTCGAGCGTGGATGGTCAACTGCTGCCCCGGCATTTGCCGACACATTTTGAGGTCAGCGGGACACACGGCAGCCTGCTGCGCATCGAACCTTTCGAGGGTTTGGCGGCCAACCCTTACTGGAGGGTGCTGCTGCCCGCCGGGCAGACACCGCTGCTGCTGCGTTGGGTGGATGCCGATGGCCGCGCGTTTAGCCGGCAGCTGCCCTGAAACAGGGCGGTGCACGGCTCTGGGGCGAGCTTTACGGCTCTACTACCAAATGACGAGAGGTTTTGTGCCATGGGCGCATACCGGTCGAGCAGGGCGCTTCCTAAGATCGAACCATGACCTGCTCCACGTCCCAGGGGGCAGGCTCCGCCAACAAGAGAGGTCAATCCCATGCTTTACGCCAAACCCGGTACGCCAGGCGCCGTCATCACCCTCAAACCGCGCTACGGCAACTACATCAATGGTGAGTTTGTTGCCCCGCTGAGTGGCCAGTACTTCAGCAACACCAGCCCGGTGGATGGTTCGGTGATCGGTGAGTTCCCACGTTCCGACGCCGCCGATATCAACAAGGCGCTGGATGCTGCTCACGCCGCTGCCGATGCCTGGGGCAAGACCTCGGTGCAGGAGCGTTCGCACATTCTGCTGAAGATCGCCGACCGCATCGAAGCCAACCTTGAACTGCTGGCCGTGGCCGAGACCTGGGATAACGGCAAGGCCGTGCGCGAAACCCTCAACGCCGATGTGCCGCTGGCCGCTGACCACTTCCGCTACTACGCCGGGTGCATCCGCGCGCAGGAAGGCAGCACCGCCGAGATCAATGAAGGCACCGTGGCTTATCACTTTCATGAGCCGCTGGGCGTGGTCGGGCAGATCATCCCGTGGAACTTCCCGCTGCTGATGGGTGCCTGGAAACTCGCACCGGCTCTGGCCGCTGGCAACGCCATCGTGCTTAAACCGGCCGAGCAGACGCCGCTGTCGATCACCGTACTGATGGAACTGATTGGCGATCTGCTGCCGCCGGGCGTGCTCAACGTCGTTCAGGGTTTCGGCCGTGAAGCCGGTGAAGCCCTGGCCACCAGTAAACGCATTGCCAAGATCGCCTTCACCGGTTCGACTCCAGTGGGCTCGCACATCCTCAAGTGTGCCGCCGAAAACATCATCCCGAGCACCGTCGAACTGGGTGGCAAATCGCCGAACATCTTCTTCGCCGACATCATGAATGCCGAGCCGGCATTTATCGAGAAGGCCGCTGAAGGCCTGGTGCTGGGCTTCTTCAACCAGGGCGAGGTGTGCACCTGTCCGTCGCGGGCGCTGGTGCAGGAATCGATCTATGAGTCGTTCATGGTCGAGGTCATGAAAAAGATCAAGCAGATCAAGCGTGGCGATCCGCTGGACACCGACACCATGGTCGGCGCCCAGGCCTCGCAGCAGCAGTTCGACAAGATCCTCAGCTACCTGGAGATCGCCCAGCAGGAAGGTGCTCAGGTGCTCACCGGCGGTGGCGTGGAGAAACTCGAAGGCAACCTGGCCAACGGTTACTACATCCAGCCGACCCTGCTCAAGGGCACCAACCAGATGCGCGTGTTCCAGGAAGAAATCTTTGGCCCGGTGATCGGCGTGACCACCTTTAAGGACGAAGCCGAAGCGCTGGCCATTGCTAACGACACCGAGTTCGGCCTGGGCGCAGGCGTGTGGAGCCGCGACATCAACGTCGCCTACCGCATGGGTCGGGCAATCAAGGCTGGCCGCGTATGGACCAACTGCTACCACCTGTACCCGGCGCACGCCGCGTTCGGCGGCTACAAGAAATCCGGTGTGGGCCGTGAAACCCACAAGATGATGCTCGACCACTACCAGCAGACCAAGAACCTGCTGGTGAGCTACGACATCAACCCGCTGGGCTTCTTCTAACTCGTGTAACCCCGGCGTATCCGCTCCAGTGCGCCGGGCTCCTTCCTGCGATTCGCCGGTCGGCGAGATCTGTTTGTGGTCTGGGCAGATAACTGCTGCAGCAGGTCACTATCGCAACGCGGCTTCGGCCGCGTTTTTTATTGCGCCGTGCCAAACATGTACCTGTAGGGTGCGCCGTGCGCACCGCAGGCCAGTGCTTCCACTATCGCGGTGCGCGCGGCGCACCCTACGTCGGTTGGCATCAGCCGGGGTCCGTAAACGCTACCAATGTCAGCAGAAATTCATCCCAAAGTACCATTTGGCTGCTGTCGGTCGGGGGGCTTAATGAAGGGGCCGGAATTCGCCGGCGTCGATAAGAAGAGGACCGCGCCATGTGGACTAAACCCGCCTACACCGACCTGCGTATTGGTTTCGAAGTGACCATGTACTTCGCCAATCGTTGAGCCGTTTTGCCCCGGCATTGCCGGGGCATCCCAACAGGCATGCCCATCGGCATCGCAATCGGAAGCGTCCATGCATATCCAGATTCTTGGCTCCGCCGCCGGCGGTGGCTTCCCCCAGTGGAACTGCAACTGCCGTAACTGCCGTGGCGTGCGCGCGGGCAGCGTGCGGGCGCAGCCACGTACCCAGTCTTCGATTGCCCTGAGTGACAATGGCCAGGACTGGATCCTGTGCAACGCCTCGCCGGATATCCGCGTACAGATCGAAGCCTTTCCTGCGCTCAACCCGGCGCGTCGGCTGCGCGACAGCGCGATTGCCGGAATCATCCTGCTCGACAGCCAGATCGATCACACCACTGGCCTGCTGACCCTGCGCGAAGGCTGCCCGCATCAGGTCTGGTGCAGCGAGATGGTGCATCAGGACCTGACCAGCGGCTTTCCCCTGTTCAATATGCTCAGCCACTGGAATGGCGGCTTGCAGCACAACCTGATTGCCCTCGATGGCGAGCCGTTCAGCATTGCGGCCTGTGCCAACTTGTCGATCACGGCCGTGCCGCTGCGCAGCAGTGCACCGCCGTATTCACCGCACCGTGGCAACCCGCATCCGGGCGACAACATTGGTTTGTTTGTCGAGGATCGCCGCACCGGCAGCACGCTGTTCTATGCCCCCGGTCTGGGTCAGGTTGATGAACCGTTGCTGGCCTGGATGCGCCGCGCCGACTGCCTGCTGGTGGACGGTACGCTGTGGCGCGATGACGAAATGCGCGTATGCGAAGTGGGCGACAAGCTCGGCAGCGAGATGGGCCACCTGTGCCAGAGCGGCCCCGGCGGCATGATCGAGGTGCTCGATGGCCTGCCATCCGCGCGCAAGATCCTTATTCATATCAACAACACCAACCCGATTCTCGACCTGGATTCGCCTGAGCGCGCTGAACTCGACGCGCACGGTATCGAGGTCGCGTTTGATGGCATGAGCATCGTTTTGTAGGGCGCCCAGGCCGTGCGCACCTCAACGAATGCGGGTGCGCAAGGCGCACCCTACGGCAACGCGTATTGGAGATACTGATGAGCCAACCCGCCATGAGCCCTGCCGAGTTTGAGCAGGCCTTGCGCGCCAAGGGCGCGTACTACCACATTCACCACCCGTTTCATCAGGCGATGTATGCCGGCCACGCCAGCCGTGAGCAGATTCAAGGGTGGGTGGCCAATCGCTTCTACTATCAACTGAACATCCCGCTCAAGGATGCGGCGATCCTGGCCAACTGCGCTGATCGCGACACGCGCCGTGAATGGCTGCAACGCATTCTTGACCACGACGGTGCGCAGGGCGAGGAGGGTGGTATCGAAGCCTGGCTGCGCCTGGCCGAAGCCGTGGGCCTTGAGCGCGAGCAGGTGCTGTCGCAAGAGCTGGTGTTGCCCGGCGTACGCTTTGCTGTGGATGCCTACGTCAATTTCGCCCGCCGCGCGTCCTGGCAGGAAGCCGCCAGCAGCTCGCTGACCGAACTGTTCGCTCCGCAAATCCACCAGTCACGCCTGGACAGCTGGCCGCAGCATTACCCCTGGATCGATGCCGAGGGTTACCGCTATTTCCGCACGCGGCTGCAGCAGGCACGTCGCGATGTCGAGCATGGCCTGCGTATCACCCTGGAACACTACCGCACCCGTGAAGCCCAGGAGCGCATGCTGGAAATCCTGCAATTCAAGCTCGATGTGCTGTGGAGCATGCTCGACGCCATGAGCATGGCCTACCAGCTGGAGCGCGCGCCGTATCACACGGTGACCGCCGAGCGCGTCTGGCATCGGGGGATTGCGCTATGAGCCACAGACAAGCGGTGTGCACGGCGCACCCTATGGTTGGACGTTATGTCGGGCGCGCCGCATTCACCGCAACGGAGCCGAAATTATGACTGCCACCATCCTGCCCACTATCCCCGCCATTCGCCGTGGCTTTCGCCTGCAATTCGAACCGGCCCAGGGTTGCCATGTGTTGCTCTACCCGGAAGGCATGATCAAGCTCAACGACAGCGCCAGTGAGATTCTCCAGCAGGTCGATGGCAAGCGCTCGGTGGCTGAGATTATTGAAAGCCTGCACCAGCGTTTCCCGGATGTACCGGGGATCGACGAAGACATCCTCGCCTTTATGGAGGTCGCCAGTGCTCAGTTCTGGATCGAGCTTCGCTAAAGCAGGTCATGAACCAGGGCCGCCGCTGTGGTTGCTGGCTGAACTGACCTACCGCTGCCCGCTGCAATGCCCGTACTGCTCCAACCCGCTGGATTTCGCCCAGCAGGGCGCCGAGCTGAGCACTGCCGAGTGGATCGAGGTATTCCGCCAGGCGCGTGAGCTGGGTGCTGCACAACTGGGTTTTTCCGGCGGCGAGCCGCTGGTACGCCAGGACCTGGCCGAGCTGATCAAGGCCGCGCGTGATCTGGGTTACTACACCAACCTGATCACCTCCGGCATCGGTCTGACCGAGACGCGTATTGCCGAATTCTCCGAGGCTGGGCTGGACCATATCCAGATCAGCTTTCAGGCCGCCGACGAGGAAGTGAACAACCTGCTGGCCGGCTCGAAAAAGGCTTTCGCTCACAAGCTGGCCATGGCCCGTGCGGTCAAGTCCCATGGCTATCCGATGGTGCTGAACTTCGTCACCCACCGACACAACATCGACAATATCGAGCGGATCATCGAGCTGTGCCTGGAGCTGGAAGCAGATTTCGTCGAACTCGCCACCTGCCAGTTCTATGGCTGGGCCGAACTGAACCGCGCAGGGTTGCTGCCGACCCGCGCCCAGCTGGAGCGCGCCGAACGCATCACCAATCAGTGGCGCGACAAGCTGGCGGCCGAGAATCACCCGTGCAAGCTGATCTTCGTCACCCCGGACTATTATGAGGAGCGTCCCAAGGCCTGCATGAACGGCTGGGGCAACCTGTTCCTCGACATCACCCCGGACGGCACCGCGTTGCCGTGTCATAGCGCGCGGCAACTGCCGGTGCAGTTTCCCAATGTGCGCGAGCACAGCCTCGAACATATCTGGCGGCATTCCTTCGGTTTCAACCGCTTCCGTGGTGACGAATGGATGCCCGAACCATGTCGCAGCTGTGACGAGAAACACAAGGATTTCGGCGGCTGTCGCTGTCAGGCCTTCATGCTCACCGGCGATGCCAGTAACGCCGATCCGGTATGCAGCAAGTCGGCGCACCATGGCGTGATTCTCGCTGCACGCCAGCAGGCCGATGAAGCGCCACTGGGGCTGGAGGCCCTGCAGTATCGCAATGAGAAGGCCTCGCGGATCATATGCAAGGCCTGACCGACCCCGACGCAATCTGGAGTGCCGAGCAGGCCGCAGCGGCCAGCGCGGACTTCGCCGAGCTGCATGCTGCCCACGGCGGAGTGCTGTGGGTGGCGTTTGATCCGCTGCTGGCGCGTTGTGGGTTGTTCTTTTGCCGTGATGGTGTCGTGACTGAACTGACCCCGCCGGGGTTCTCCGTACGCAGCCGGGTTTACGAATACGGCGGCGGTGCGTGCTGTGCCACGGAGCAGGGCGTGGCCTTCGTCAATGAAAATGATCAGCAGATTTACCTGATCGATATCACCGAGGGCGGTGGTGCGTATGGCGCACCCTGCGCGGTGACCGACTCGCCCAACTGCCGTTATGGTGACCTGTGTTTTGTGCCTGCCTGGCAGGCGCTGCTGGCCGTGGAGGAAAGCCATGAAGGCGGCGCGGTGGTGCATCGCCTGGTGCGTATTGGCCTGACGGGCAAGCGCGAGGTACTGGTCGAAGGCGCTGATTTTTACGCCGCGCCAGTGGCCAATACCGATGGTCAGCGGTTGGCCTGGATCGAATGGGATCGCCCTGATCAGCCCTGGGTTGCCACACGCCTGTGCCAACGTAAGTCGGGCGAGCGTACCCAAGTGCTGGCCGGGCAAGGGCGTGATCAATCGTTGCAGCAGCCGCGTTTCGATGTGCAGGGCCAGTTGTGGGTGCTGAGCGACAAGGCGGGTTGGTGGCAGCCCAGGTGCGTTGATAAACAGCATGATGCACGCGCTGCGCCCTTTGATCATGCTCCCGCGCCCTGGCAACTGGGTGGCCGAACCTACCTGCCGCTGGAAAACGGCGAACTGTTGCTGACGCGTTTCGAGCAAGGCACAGGCGTTCTCGTAGGGTGCGCTATGCGCACCGGTTGTTTTGCTGCCGAGACTGATGGTGCGCACGGCGCACCCTACGAGCGGCAACTCGCCGAGTACTTCACGCGTTTTCGCAGCCTGGCCGCCGATGCCGCTTATTTCTATTGCATCGCTGCCGCACCGGATCGCCTGCCGGCGGTGCTGGCGATTAGCCGAGGCGATGGTACGGTGCAGATACTGGCTGGTGGTGAACAGCCACTGGGCGAGGAACAACTGTCCCGCCCCCAACCATTTAACTGCGAGGTGGGTGAAGGCGAACGCAGCCACGGTTTTTTCTACTCGCCGGTATCAACCGGGGAGCGCCCGCCGCTGGTGATCTTTCTGCATGGCGGCCCCACCTCGGCTTGCTACCCGGTGTTCGACCCGCGTATCGCCTTCTGGACCCTGCGCGGCTACGCCGTGCTCGACCTCAATTACCGTGGCAGCAGCGGCTATGGTCGCGCCTATCGTCTGCGTCTGGCTGCGCAGTGGGGCGAGCTGGAGGTCGAGGACATTCGCGGCTCTATCGATGCGCTGGCCGCTGCTGGTCGTATTGATCCGCAACGCGTGTTCGTACGCGGCGCCAGCGCGGGGGGCTTCAGCGCGCTGCGGGCTTTGGTCGAGCTGCCGCCGCTTCGTGGGGGTGCCAGCCTCTATGGCGTCAGTGACCCGCTGGCGCTGCGCAGGCAGACCCACAAGTTCGAGGCGGATTACCTCGACTGGCTGATTGGCCACCCGGAGCAGGATGCCGAACGCTACCGGGAGCGCACCCCCCTGGTGCAGGCCGAGCGGATCATGGCACCGGTTATTTTCTTCCAGGGCGCGCTGGATGCCGTGGTGGTACCGAGCCAGACCGAGGCCATGGTCGAAGCATTACGCCAGCGTGGGTTGCCGGTGGAATATCAGCTGTTCGCCGACGAACGCCACGGTTTCCGTCAGGCCGCCAATCTGGCCGCTGCGTTGCGTGCCGAATATGGGTTTTATCAGCAGTTGAGCTGAGCGCAGGTCGCATTGCATAAACCGAGCAATGCAGTAGGCTGGCGCATACCTCGCTTAACCTATTCCATAACAACAAGAACAGGCCGTTGTATGAGCCACACCCTCAGCCAGTTACGTAAATTCGTTTCACCGGAAATCATTTTTGGTGCCGGTTGCCGGCACAACGTTGCCAACTACGCCAGTACCTTTGGTGCGCGTAAGGTGCTGGTGGTGTCCGACCCCGGCGTGGTTGCCGCCGGCTGGGTCGCGGATGTTGAAGCCAGCCTGCAGGCGCAGAATATCGACTACTGCCTGTACACCGATGTATCGCCCAACCCACGGGTTGAAGAGGTGATGCTCGGCGCGGAAATCTACCGGGCCAACGCCTGCAACGTGATCGTTGCCATTGGTGGCGGCAGCCCGATGGACTGCGCCAAAGGCATCGGTATTGCCGTCGCTCACGGCCGCAGCATTCTCGAATTCGAAGGCGTGGACACCATCCGTGTGCCCAGCCCGCCGCTGATCCTGATTCCCACCACCGCCGGCACCTCGGCCGACGTGTCGCAGTTCGTGATCATCTCCAACCAGCAGGAACGGATGAAGTTCTCCATCGTCAGCAAGGCGGTAGTGCCGGATGTATCGCTGATCGACCCGGAAACCACCCTGAGCATGGATCCGTTCCTCAGCGCCTGTACCGGCATCGATGCACTGGTGCATGCCATCGAAGCCTTCGTTTCCACCGGCAGTGGCCCGCTCACCGATACCCATGCGCTGGAGGCCATGCGCCTGATCAATGGCAACCTGGTGCAGATGATTGCCACGCCGAACGACATCGCCCTGCGCGAGAAGATCATGCTCGGCAGTATGCAGGCCGGGTTGGCGTTCTCCAATGCGATTCTCGGCGCGGTGCATGCCATGAGCCACAGCCTCGGCGGCTTTCTCGATCTGCCCCATGGCATGTGCAATGCGGCGCTGGTCGAGCATGTGGTGGCGTTCAACTACAGCGCCGCACCCGAGCGTTTCAGCATGGTTGCGCAAACCCTTGGTATTGATGTGCGCGGGCTCAACCACAACCAGATCCGCCAGCGGCTGGTAGAGCATCTGGTGACCTTCAAGAAGTCCGTAGGCTTTCATGAAACCCTCAAGCTGCACGGGGTTTCCAGCTCCGATATTCCTTTCCTCTCGCGGCATGCCATGGAAGACCCGTGCATCCTGACCAACCCGCGTGAGTCCAGTCAGCGTGATGTCGAGGTCGTGTATGGCGAAGCCCTCTGATTTGCCGCAGTCGCAGAGCGAGGCCCTTGCCGGCCTGCTGGGGCTGGGCAGTCATTCGGCACGCAAAAGCCATTACCCCGAGCTATTGGCGCGCCTGGAGGAGCTGGAAACCGAGCGCAACCGCTACAAATGGTTGTTCGAGCATGCTGTGCACGGGATTTTCCAGGCCAGCCTGCAGGACGGCCTGCTCGCCGCCAATCCAGCCCTGGCGCGCATGCTGGGGTACGACGATCCGCAGCAGGTGCTCTGGTCGCTGACGGGCTTGGCCAACTATCTGTTTGTTGGCGGTGTCGCCGAGCTGGAGCATATACGCAGCGTGCTGGCCCATGAGCCTGGGCTGTTTGGCTATGAAACCCAGCTGCGCCGCCGTGACGGCAGCGTGATCGACGTGCTGATGAACCTGCTGCTCAAACCCGATGAGAACGGCCTGTTCGAAGGTTTTGTCGCTGATATCACCGAGCGCAAACAGGCCCAGCAACGCCTGCAACAACTCAATGACGAACTGGAACAACGGGTCGGTGCGCGCACCGGTGAGTTGCAGGAGGCCAACCGCAACCTGTTGCAGCAGATTGTCGAGCGCAAGCGGATCGAGAAGGCCCTGCGCGAGGCGCGTGATGCGGCCGAAGAGGCCAACCGCAGCAAGGACAAGTACCTGGCCGCCGCCAGCCATGACTTGCTACAGCCGTTGAATGCCGCGCGCCTGCTGATCTCGACCCTGCGCGAACGCCGCCTGCCGGCCAGTGAGCAGAACCTGGTGGAGCGCACTCACCAGGCATTGGAAGGCGCCGAAGACCTGCTTACCGATCTGCTGGACATTGCCCGCCTGGATCAGGCGGCGATCAAACCTGATCTGGACGTCTACAGCCTCGACGAGCTGCTCGCACCGCTGGCCTCGGAGTTTCAGCCGGTGGCAGCTGCAGCAGGGCTGCAACTGCGCGTACGCCATGGCGAGCACCTGCTCAATACTGACCTGCGCCTGCTCACGCGCATCCTGCGTAATTTTCTCAGCAACGCCTGCCGTTATACCGAGCAGGGTCGTGTGCTGCTTGGCGCGCGCAAGCGTGGCGCGTATGTCGAATTGCAGGTGTGGGACAGCGGCAGCGGGATTGCCGAAGACCAGTTGCAAAGCATCTTCCTTGAATTCAATCAGCTGAATGTTGGCCGCGCCGCCGAGCGCAAGGGCGTGGGCCTGGGCCTGGCGATTGTCGAGCGGATTGCACGCATCCTCGGTTACCCGATCAAGGTGCGTTCGCAACCAGGACGTGGCTCGGTGTTCAGCATTCAGGTGCCACTGGCCAGCGGCAGCCAGTCGCGCACATTGGCAGCGCCGATGCCGCCACAACAGCGTCTGGGGGATCCGCTGCCAGGGCGGCGATTGCTGGTGCTGGATAACGAGCTGAGCATTCTGCACAGCATGAAAGCACTGCTGGAGCAGTGGGGCTGCGAAGTACTGACCGCCACCGATCAGACCACTGCGTTGCAGGTGCTTGGCCGGCAGGCACCGGAGCTGATCCTGGCCGACTTCCACCTCGACCATGGGGTGGTCGGCAGCCAGGTGGTGGAGCACTTGCGTGAGCACTTCGGGGTGACGATTCCTGCGGTGATGATTACCGCTGATCGCAGCGATCAGTGCCGTCGTGAACTGCACGGCATGGGTGTGCCTCTGCTCAACAAACCAGTCAAACCCGGCAAGCTGCGCGCGGTGCTGAGCCAGATCCTGCAGGGTGTTTAAGCGCCGGCACGTGTTCGTTTACCCGTTGGCCAGCACTGCGCGGTTACGGCCCTGGGTCTTGGCTTGGTAGAGCGCGGCATCTGCCTGTTGCAGGAGCATGCTGGCGGTGTGCTCGGCACTGGGGATCACGGCCGCTACGCCCATGCTGACGCTCACGTAGCCGCTGGGGGCCTGGCTGTGTGGCAAGGCCAGCGCGGCAATTGCCTGGATTACTCGATTGGCAATCTCCAGTGCACCCTGGGCATCGGTCATCGGTGCGATAAATACAAATTCCTCGCCGCCGTAGCGCGCCACCCGATCACTGGCGCGGCTCACCGTGGCGGCCAGGGTTTGCGCAATCTGCCGCAGGCAGGCGTCACCTGCCGGGTGGCCGTAGTGGTCGTTGTAGCGTTTGAACCAGTCCACATCGAGTATGGCCAGGGCCAAGGGGTGGCCCTGGCGCACGGCGCGCTGCCATTCCTGTTGCAGGATGCTGTCGAAATGACGGCGGTTGGCGATACCGGTCAGGCTGTCGGTAAGGCTCAGGGTTTCCAGCTTGCTGTTGAGCAGCTGCAATTCATCGGTGCGCTGCGCCACCCGTTGTTCCAGCTCGCGCTCGGAGCTTTTCAAGGTGTCCACCAATTGCTGCTGTGCGTGCAGCAGCTGTTCCTGCACCCTGGCCTTGTCACGGCGCATGACGTTGAAGCGGTCGGCCAGGGCGAAGGCCAGCAGGAGCATTTCCATCGCCGAACCGAGTTGGATGCCATCCACGGTAAAGGCATTGGTAGGCACAATGCCCATGGCCCGCAGGGTGGTCATCGCGCCCCCGAGCATCAGCAGGGCAAAGGCTGCGAGAAAGAAATAGGCGCTGCGCTGACGCTTGATGGCGCAGGCCACCACCACCGCAAGAATCACCAGCACATTGCTCAGGTACAGCAGGATTGCCGCACGCGCCAGCATTGGCAGAGCCAGGGCATAGGCCAGTGGGGTGAGGGCAAAGAATACAATCAGACCGAGTAGCAGGCGGTCCACCCTGGGTAGCAACTGATCCGTGCGCAGCATGCGCCGCATAAACAGCATCAGTGCACTGACCGTCAGGGAGGCACCGGAGTAGTAGGCCGCGTTGGAGTCGAGGAACGTGCCACCTGGCAGAAACTCGCCCACCAGCCCGTTCTTGATGGCCAGTGTGCAGACCATGCAGGCGACAAAGGCCACATACAGCAGGTAGGTGCGATCGCGCAGGGCGACAAACAGCATCAGGTTGAACAGGATCATCGCGCTGGCAATACCGAAGTACCAGGCCTGAACCAGGTAGTCGTCACGCTCGTGCAGGTGGAACGCTGCTTCGGACCACAGCCGTAACGGTACCAGCAGGCCGACGCTGGAATGCACGCGCAGGTACACCACCTGCTCACTGTCAGGCGGCAGGCTCAGCGGGAATACGAAGTTGCGGCTGGGGTACAGGCGTGGGGTGGCAGTATCACAGCCCGTGGTGTAGCTCTGATAGTGGCCTTGGGCATCCGGCAGATAGGCCTGGACATGCGAGATACGCGGGTTTTCCACCACCAGCATATGCGCTAGCGACTGTCTGCTGCTGTTACGCAGAGTCAGCCGCAGCCAGTAGGCCGAACGGGTAAACCCCAGGGCCAGGGAGCTGCTGGCTGGCAGATCTCCACGAAAGCGCGCGGCCTGCTCGGGCGCCTGTACATCGGCCAGGCTTAGGCTGTGCTCAGGGTCTTCCAGCAGGGCGACATATTGGGTGAGTGACAGCGGCTCGCTCGGCATCACGCTGACGTCCACCACCTGCGCGCGAGCCCAAGCAGGAGCTGCCAGATAGATCAGACAGGTCAGCAACCAGGTGCTCAGCCACTGACGAACGCGTGGGGTGTGCATGTGAGCTACCGCTGAGTGGATAAAGGCAAACGCGGCGCTGGTAGAACCGGCCCATGGTTTTGCGCGGCGAGTTTACAAGAGTGGCCAGGCGTCGACCAAACGCCATTGATCCTGCGCATACCCACCGATAGCTAGGGTCAGCTGGGCAGGACCGGGATTTTTCTCACGGCAGCCAACCAGTCCGCCTGCAGCCGTGGCTGGTCGGTGTTCATGCCCAGGCTTTGCATGCGTTCCAGGTGTCGGTTGATCTCTGCAACAGCCTCGCTGAGGGCGCTGGAGTTGCCATCCAGTTGGTGCATCTGGGTCAGGCCCAGGTGATAAAACCGCAGCAGGTGCATGGCGTCGGGGTCATGGGCGCTAACCCCGGCTTTGACGTGGTGCATGACGTTGGTGACGCGCATCAGGCTGCGTTTGAGCCGCCAGCCGTAGACCGCCGCGGCCATCCACGGCTGCGACCACATAAAACTGCGCACCAGGGCGACGGTCAGCAGCAGGGCGATGAGCACTCCGCCCAGGTTCCAGCGAAAGTTGTCGCCGCCGGCCTGGCCGAACAGTGCAACGGCAGCAGTGGACAGCAGCAGGGCCAGAACGATGAAGGTCACGGCAATTATCAGGCTGCTGCGACGTGTCTGCTGGCGGTAATCTTCGGGGTTGAGCGGCTGGATTTCGAACATCGTGGCCACGGGGCTCTCTCTGCGGTGAATTAGCGTGTGCGCGATCAGCGGGTCAAGGGTATCTTGCCGATCCATCAGTGTTGTGGGTTAAGGAAATAACGGATTTATGAGGCGTAGTGTCTATCAGGCTGTAATTCTCTGTGCAGCGTTGCTGGGCTCCAGCCAGGTGCTGGCTAAGGTTGAAGTGCAGGCCGGGCAGCATAAGACCCTGGGACGGATTCTGGTGGCCAAGGTTTCCGAGGAAATTGTGCCGGGCGATTATGAAGCCTTGCTCAAGGGCATCAAGGCCAATCCAGGCAAGTTCTCCCGGAAAATCGTCATGCTCGACAGCATTGGCGGCAGTGTAAACGAGGCCATGCGCATTGGCCGGCTATTGCGTGAAACCGCGTTCGACAGCCTGGTGCCGTCCACCGGGGTGTGTCAGGGCAGCTGCGTGTACCTGCTGGCGGCGGGGCGCAACAAGACCGTGCGCGGCCATGTTGGCATTCACCGGCCCTATTACTCTGGCAGTGATTCAGTGCACTCGACGTCCAACAGCGTCAGTCGTGCCAGCCAGATCAGCTATTTCAAAGACATGCAGGTCGCCCCCGAGTTGCTTGAGGCAATCAACAGCACCGCGCCGCAGCGCATGCGGGTGCTCAGTGCCAGCGAACTGAAGCGTTATCGCTTGCAGTGAAGGATGGCAGCAGGAATAGATGAGCAGATCGGAGTATGCCGATCTGCTCGGGTGCTGCCGTTCACAGCTTGGCGATCGATACCTCGGTGGATTTTACGAAGGCGATCACTTCGCTGCCCACGCCCAGCTCCAGTTCTTTCACCGAACGGGTGGTGATCACTGAGGTAACGATGCCGGAGGCAGTCTGTACGTCGATTTCCGAGAGTACGTCGCCCAGCACGATCTCCTTGATGGTGCCTTTGAACTGGTTGCGTACGTTGATGGCTTTAATGGTCATGGTGATGCTCCTTTCAGGTCTTCAAGTAACCCGGCGGTGATCCGGGGGATAGTTGGCACCGCTCCCGGATGGCATCCGGGCTACGGGCAGGTTTTCAAAGTGTCCAGTGCAGTTGCGTGGGCAAGGGTGAAACGGGTTCGGGTTGTGCAGGCAGCTCGGGCAGCGACAGCACGCGGTTAAGCACCTGCTCCTCATAGGCCGCCAGCTTCGCCGAGGCACGCTGGCGGGGGCGGGGCAGGTCGACGTTGATGTCCAGGCCGACCTGGCCGTCTTCGATCAGGATCACCCGGTCGGCAATCGCCACCGCTTCGCTGACGTCGTGGGTCACCAGCAGCACGGTGAAACCATGCTGCTGCCACAGGCGTTCAATCAGTTGCTGCATCTCGATGCGGGTCAGGGCATCCAGGGCGCCCAGCGGCTCGTCGAGCAGCAACAGGCGTGGCTGGTGAATCAGGGCGCGAGCCAGGGCTACGCGCTGTTTCTGCCCGCCGGACAGGGACGCAGGCCATTCGTTGGCGCGATCCGCCAGGCCGACGGCTTCCAGCGCCTGTTGTGCTTGCGGACGCCAGTTGCCGGAAAGACCCAGACCAACGTTGTCGATCACCCGCTTCCAGGGCAGCAGGCGTGAGTCCTGAAACATCAGGCGAATGTCGTCGCGTGATGCCGCCAGCGGCGCATTGCCGGCCTGCAGCTCACCCTGGGTCGGTACGTCGAGGCCCGCCAGCAGGCGCAGCAGGGTGCTCTTGCCGCAACCACTGCGGCCGACCACGGCGACGAACTGTCCGGCAGGGATATTCAGCTGAATATCCTTGAGCACTTCGCGCTCGCCGAAGGCCTTGTGAATCGCGTTGATCGCCAGCGGCAGGCCGCGTTTCAATGTATGCAGCGCTGTCATTGTCCACCTGCCTTGACCTGATAGGCCGGGTGCCAGCGCAGCCAGATGCGTTCAAGCATGCGTGCTGCCACATCCGCCAGCTTGCCGAGTACGGCGTACAGCAGGATGGCTAGTACCACCACGTCGGTTTGCAGGAATTCGCGGGCGTTCATTGCCAGGTAGCCAATGCCGGAGCTAGCCGAAATGGTTTCCGCGACGATCAGGGTGAGCCACATAAAGCCCAGGGCGAAACGCACGCCGACCAGGATCGAGGGCAGGGCACCGGGCAGGATGACCTGGCGGAACAGGCTGAAGCCCGACAGGCCATAGCTACGCGCCATTTCCACCAGCGCCGGGTCAACGCTGCGGATGCCGTGGTAGGTGTTCAGGTAGATCGGGAACAGCGTGCCGAGGGCGACCAGAAAGATCTTCGCGCTCTCATCAATGCCGAACCAGAGGATGACCAGCGGGATCAGCGCAAGATGCGGCACGTTGCGGATCATCTGTACGGAGCTGTCGAGGAAGCGCTCGCCCCATTTCGATAGGCCGGTGATAAAGCCCAGCAGCAGACCCAGGCCGCCACCGATGGCAAAGCCGATCCCGGCGCGCCAGCCGCTGATGGCCAGGTGGGTCCAGATTTCACCGCTGCGCAGCAATTCCCAGCCGGCGCTGATCACCGCGCTTGGGGCCGGCAGAATGCGCGTGGACAGCAGGCCGCCAACCACCGCCAGTTGCCAGGCTGTCAGCAACGCCACCGGCAAGGCCCAGGGGGCCAGGCGCAGGGCTAGTTTGTTCAAGGTTGTGTTGCTCATTGCAAACCCCATCAGGTCTCTGTAGGAGCGGGCCATGCCCGCGAGGTCGTTACGGTTCGCGGGCATGGCCCGCTCCTACGGTATTGCATCAACTGGCCGAGGCCGCCTTGGGCAGAATGTCGCTGGAGATCATCTCGCCGAACGGGCTGACATAGCTGGCCCCGCTGGGTACCTCTGGACGGTTGACGTCCAGGTGCGGGAACAGCAGCTCGGCAACCCGGTACGACTCTTCCAGGTGCGGATAGCCGGAGAAGATGAAGGTGTCGATACCCAGGCCGGCGTATTCCTTGACCCGTGCGGCCACGGTCGGGCCATCGCCAACCAGTGCCGTGCCGGCACCGCCACGCACCAGGCCGACTCCGGCCCAGAGGTTGGGGCTGACTTCCAGGTTGTCCTTGCTGCCGCCGTGCAGGGCGGCCATGCGCTGTTGGCCGACCGAGTCGAAGCGCGCCAGGGAGGCCTGGGCGCGGGCGATGGTGTCGTCGTCGACATGGCTGATCAGCTTGTCAGCGGCGGCCCAGGCTTCGGCATTGGTTTCGCGCACGATCACATGCAGGCGTATACCGAAGCGCACTTCACGGCCTTGAGCGGCGGCTTTCTCACGCACCTGGGCAATCTTCTCGGCCACGGCAGCCGGTGGCTCGCCCCAGGTCAGGTACAGCTCGACCTGCTCAGCTGCCAGGTCCTGCGCGGCTTCTGACGAGCCGCCGAAATACAGCGGCGGACGCGGTTGTTGAATAGGGGGGTAGAGCAGTTTGGCGCCTTTGACTTGAATATGTTTGCCGTCGTAGTCGACCACTTCACCTTCCAGCACGCGGCGCCAGATGCGGGTGAATTCCACCGAGGCTTCGTAGCGTTCGGCGTGGGACAGGTTGAGGCCATCGCCGGCCAGCTCATCCGGGTCGCCACCGGTCACCAGGTTGAACAGCGCGCGGCCATTGGACAGGCGATCAAGGGTTGCTGCCTGACGCGCCGCCACCGTCGGGGAAATGATCCCGGGGCGCAGGGCGACAAGGAATTTCAGACGCTGTGTCACCGGAATCAAGGAGGCGGCTACCAGCCAGGAGTCCTCGCAGGAACGTCCAGTCGGGATCAGTACACCGCCAAAGCCAAGGCGGTCAGCTGCTTGGGCAATCTGCTGCAGGTAAGCGTGATCGACGGCGCGTGCACCCTCGGCGGTGCCCAGGTATTTGCCGTCGCCATGGGTGGGCAGGAACCAGAAAATATTCAGGCTCATGGAGTGGTCTCCTTTTACGAAATCGTTGGCGAAGCCCGGAATGCATCCGGGCTACGTTGGTGTGGCGAGCGTTACTGGGCAGCGGCGACTTTGGCTGGTGGCGTCCAGATCACGTCCTTGATTACCAGGCGCTTGGGGATCAGTTTCAGATCGGTAAAGGTGTCAGCGATCTTCTGCTGCGCCTCGACCACCTGCGGCGTGATGAACTGGGCACCGTAGCCCTGACGCTCGACAGCCTGACGGGTTATTTCCGGGGACAGGCCGATCAGCGGGGCAACCTGGGAAGTGGCTTCTTCGAGGTTGCCTTGGACCCACTCGCCGACGCCGCGGATTTCTTCCACCAGCGCGCCGATTACCTGTGGGTTCTTCTCGGCATAAGGTTTGGTCGCCAGGTAGAACTGGTGGTTGTCGACCAGGCCGGTACCGTCGCGCAGGGTGCGCGCCTGCAACTGATGCTCGGCGGCGGACTGGAAGGGGTCCCAGATGACCCAGGCGTCAACGCTACCGCGCTCGAACGCCGCACGGGCGTCGGCCGGTGGCAGGTACACAGGCTGGATATCGCTGTATTTCAGGCCGGCATCTTCCAGTGCGCGGACTAACAGGTAGTGCACGTTGGAGCCCTTGTTCAGGGCGACTTTCTTGCCCTTGAGTTCGGCCACCGATTGGATCGACGAGTCTTTCGGCACCAGGATCGCTTCACCGGTCGGGGCCGGTGGCTCGTGGGCCACATAAACCAGGTCGGCACCAGCGGCCTGGGCGAATACGGGCGGGGTTTCGCCGGTCACACCGAAGTCCACCGAACCGACGTTAAGGCCTTCGAGCAGCTGCGGGCCGCCGGGGAATTCGGTCCACTTGACCTCTACACCCTGTTCGGCCAGGCGCTTCTCCAGCGTGCCCTTGGCTTTGAGCAGCACCAGGGTGCCGTATTTCTGGTAGCCGATACGTAAGGTTTCAGCTTGTGCTTGGGTGATGGCGCCGAAGGAAATGGCCGCAGCAAACAGGGCGACCAGACTCCGACGCAAAGTGATAGTGCGCATAGCGCTCTCCTTTGCTGTTGGGGTTATTGGGTTGCGACCTGCTTGCCCGTTGGCGGGCGAGTAAGGTGAGGTAAAGCGTGTTGCGGTGTGTCAGATGCTCCAGCGGGCGTTGATCAACCGATCATTCAGCACGCCCGGATCAATCGGTGCCGGCCGGCGTGCCAGAGCCTGTTGGAAGTGCTGCAAGGCATCATCCAGACGCTGCTCCAGGGCCGGGGCCAGTTGCGCGGCAGCGCCGTTTTCGCCGTAGGCAATCTGGCTGTCGTCAGCAAAGATTGCGTGCAGCATTTCCTGGGCTTTCAGCGCCGCCAATACCGGCTTGAGCGCGTAGTCCACGGCGAGCATGTGGGCGCTGCTGCCGCCGGTGGCGATAGGCAGCACCACTTTGTGGTTCAGGGCCCGTTCGGGCAGTACGTCGAGCAGTGTCTTCAACGCGCCGGAGAACGACGCCTTGTAGACCGGCGTGGCGATGATCACGCCGTCGGCGCGCTCCACCTGCTCAATCAGTTGCCGCACGGCCGGGCTGCCGAAATCGGCAAACAGCAGGTCTTGCGCATCAAAATCACGCACCTGATAGCTGATCACTTCAACACCGCGCAGTTGCAGCCAGTGTTTGGCGCGATCAAGCAGGATATTGCTGCGTGATTTCAGGCTCGGGCTGCCGCCCAGGGATACGACCAGCATGCTGGCTCCTTAAAACAAGTGCTTAGAGCCTTTTCACGATCTCGCGAGCTAGAGTCCTGCAAGGCAAAAACTGGCGAGGAAGCGGAGTGTACTTTTGTACATGAGCATTCCGAGCCGGTTTTTAACGCCGCAGGGCCGACGCGCAGCAGATCGTAAACAGGTTCTTAACGGTTCGGTTGCGGGGTCAGGCGCAAGTAAGGTTTGACGGCGCGGTAACCCTTGGGGAAGCGCTGCTTGATTTCTTCTTCATCCTTGAGCGATGGCACGATCACCACCTCTTCACCGTCCACCCAGTTGGCCGGGGTGGCGACCTTGTGGTTGTCGGTCAGTTGCAGCGAATCAATCACCCGCAGGATCTCGTGGAAGTTGCGCCCGGTGCTGGCCGGGTAGGTGATGATCAGGCGCACTTTCTTGTTCGGATCGATGATGAACAGCGAACGCACGGTCAGGGTGTCGTTGGCGTTCGGGTGGATCAGGTCGTAGAGATCGGAGACCTTGCGGTCGGCGTCAGCCAGGATCGGGAAGTTGACCCGGGTGTTCTGGGTTTCGTTGATGTCGTCGATCCATTTCAGGTGCGAGTCCACCGGGTCTACCGACAGGGCGATGGCCTTGACGCCACGCTCGGCGAATTGCTCTTTCAGCTTGGCGGTAAAGCCCAGCTCGGTGGTGCACACCGGGGTGAAGTCGGCTGGGTGGGAGAACAGCACGCCCCAGCTAGTGCCCAGCCATTCGTGGAAGCGAATGCGGCCTTCACTGGAGTCCTGCTCGAAATCGGGGGCGATGTCGCCGAGGCGGATGGTCATGCTCGTGCTCCTTGGGTAAGTCGTTGCGTGGCGCTCACTATGCTTAGGCTTGATAGATTTTAAAAAGAATAAATAACAATTTATTTAGCACTTAAAGATATATAAAGCGGGGGGTTGACTGTGCAACGGCCGCTTCAAAAGGCTATGCCGCGGTGTGCTAACGGCTGTCCGTAGGGTGCGCTGTGCGCACCTGGATTTTTGGCCTGCACCGGCATTGTTTCCATACAGTCGAAATGCTGTGTGCGCATGGCGCACCCTACGAATCCGTTTCGCGTCAGTTGCGGATGACGACCGGCATCGCAGGCTATTGGCACGGGTAATAAAAAAACCGGGCCATGCGCCCGGTAAATATTCCACCTGAGGAATTCGTTGCTGCTTTACAAGGCGTGAGATTGGTACAGCTCGGTCAGGGCTTCGCCGCGCAGGTAGGCCAGCTCTGCCGAGCGGCGGTCGCGGGGGCGCGTCAGCGGCACTGCCAGTTCGCGTTGCAGACGGCTGGGTGTGCCACCGAGGATCAGTACGCGGTCGCTCAGGTAGAACGCTTCGTCCAGATCATGGGTGACCAGCAGTACGGCAATTTCATAGCGCTCGGCCAGCTCGCCGAGCAGGTCCTGCAGCTTCATGCGGGTAAAGGCATCCACCGCGCTGAATGGCTCATCGAGCAGCAGCACATGGGGTTTGCCATACAGGCCGCGGGCAATCGCCGCGCGTTGTGCCTGGCCGCCGGAAAGCTGCTTGGGCAGGGCGTCGGCATGGCCACTGAGGCCGACATCGCGCAGCAGTTGCTGCACCCATTTGTCATCGGCGATCCAGCCATCGGCAAAACTGACATTCTGCGCGACATTCAGCCAGGGCATCAGACGCGGTTCCTGAAACACCACGCCAATGCCGGTACCACGGCCAAATTGCAGCAATGGGTTGAACTCCAGCCCGCCACTGAAATCCTGATCGAGCCCGGCGGCGATGCGCAGCAGGGTGCTTTTGCCACAGCCGCTGGGGCCGAGCAGGCTGACGATTTCACCGGGGGCCAGGCTCAGGCTGACATCATCGAGCACGCGCAGGCCGTCGTAGGCTTTGTGAATGTTCTGCAGTTGCAGCAGTGCGCTCATCTTCAGTTCTCTCCGCCTTGGTAGCTGTCACGCCATTTGAGTGCGCGGGTTTCCCAGTACTTGAGCAGGCTGTCGCTGAGCTTGCCGAGCACCGCCAGCAGCAGGATGGCGGCAATCACCAGGTAGGGGCGTGAGGTTTCCCGGCCGTCGCTGAGCAGGTAGCCAAGGCCACGGGTGGCGGCAATCAGCTCCGCTGCGACGAGAAACATCCAGCTCAGGCTCAGCGCACCACGTAACCCGGTAAACAGGTTGGGCAGGGCGGCCGGCAGGAGAATCCGCCGCACCAGGGCGAAGCGACTGAGCTGATAAAGCTGGCCGACTTCGACCAGCTTGCGGTCGATATTGCGGATGCCGGCCAGCAGCGCCAGGTACACCGGAAAGAATGCGCCGAGGGCGATCAGCACCACCTTCGGCGTTTCATCAATGCCCAGCCAAAGCAGCAGCAAGGGCACCCAGGCCAGGCTGGGAATCGCCCGCAAGGCCTGGAAGGTCGGTTCCAGATAGGCCTCGGCACGCCGGCTGAGGCCGACCCAGGTGCCAATCACGATGGCCAGGCCTGCGCCAATCAGAAACCCGGCGGCAACTCGCAGCAGGCTGGCGTTGATATGCCGCAGCAACTCGCCACTGACCGCCAGGTTGAACAGGGTTTGCGCCACTTGAGTCGGCGCAGGCATCTGGTGCGCCGGCAGCACCGCGAAACGCACCAGGGCTTCCAGGCCCAGCAGCAGTGCCAGGGGCACCGCCCAACCGCGCAGATTGGCCAGACTTGGCCGCCAGCGTGGCAGGCGTTCGGCCCAGCGGCTGAGTGTGAGGTTGAGGGTGCCCATGACTCAGTTGCTCGCGTTGGCTACGGATTGCTTAATCACGCTGGCAGCCAGTTGTGGGCTGATCAGTTGATCCACCACCTTGGCCACGTCAGTGCCTGGGCGCACCAGTTGCTCATCCAGCAGGATCGGCGCGGCGGCTTTCAGCGCGGCGATATGCTCGGCGCCGGGCTGCGAGTTGCTGAAGTCGGTACGCGACAGTTGCAGCTTGGCCACTTCCAGCGGCAGCTTGGCTTCGTCGGCGAGCAGCTGGGCCAGGGCATCCGGGTTGGCAATGGCCCATTCGCGGGCCTGTTCGTAGGCGCCGATCACCTGCTTGATCAGCTCAGGCTGAGTGGCAGCGAATTTCTCGGTGACGCTGAGCACGCCATAGCTGTTGAAGTCGAGGTTGCGGTACAGCTGGCGCGAACCGGCTTGCAGTTGGCTGGAGGCCATCAGGGGATCAAGCCCGGCCCAGGCGTCGACATCGCCACGTTCGAGGGCGACACGGCCATCGGGGTGTTGCAGGTGGACGATTTCCACGGCGTTTTTGTCCAACCCGGCTTTCTGCAGGCTTTGCAGGAGGAACAGGAAGGGATCGGTGCCTTTGGTGGCGGCGATTTTCTTGCCTTTCAGATCGGCCAGGCTGTTGATCGGAGAGTTCTTGGGCACCACCAGCGCGGTCCACTCCGGGCGGCTGGCGACGTAGACGGTGTTGATCGGGCTGCCGTTGGCGCGGCTCAGTACGGCAGCCAGGCCGGCGGTGGAGGCGAAATCGGTACTACCGCCATTGAGGTATTCCAGCGAGCGGTTGCTGCCCTGACTGAATACCCATTTGACACTGATGCCTTGCGGCGCGAGGGCTTTTTCCAACAGTCCCTGTTGCTTCAGTACCAGGCTGGTGGGGGCGTAATAGGCGTAGTCTAAGCGGACTTCTTTTGGTGTTTCGGCATAGGCGCCGGCAGGCAGAATCGCCACAAACAGGGCGGTCAGCCCCCGACGCAGATTGAACAGACCCATGGTCGTTTCCTCTGGTTAGGGTTGTCGCCTGTCGACCCGTGGACGGGCACTTCAGGTCAGCGTAAAGCGAAGGTAAAACCGGCCTGTGGTCAGGCCGGTACACACTGGGCGTGTTGTTTGTACTTAGAGCAACGGCAGGCTGTAGCTGAGGATCAGACGGTTTTCGTCCTGATCGGCCGCAGTGGTGTTGCCACGGAAGGTGGCGTTACGCCAGGACACACCCAGGCCTTTCAGGGCACCTTCCTGCAGGGTGTAATCCAGGCGGAAGTCACGTTCCCATTCCTTGCGGTCGCTGTCGGCGGCGTCGATGTTGCTACCCGACAGGTAGGTCACGGTGGCTTTCAGGCCGGGAATGCCGGCACTGGCGAAGTCGTAGGCATACTCGGCCAGCCAGGTGCGCTCACCGGCGCTGGCGAACTTGCCGATCTGCCGGTCGGTGATCAGGTACGCGGTGGCACCGTCACCCTGGCTGACGAACGGGAAGGCGCTGTTGCCGGACACCTGCTGATAACCGGCGCTGAGGGCGTGGCCGCTCAGGCTGTAAGTGAACAGGGCACTCCAGGTGTTGTTATCCACTTCACCGTTCTTGCTGTCGCCTGCGCGCCAGAAACCGCTGCTTTTATAACCTTCGGTGCGGCCAGCCAGGCTGCCGTTCTTGCCGTCGGAGCCGCTGTTGAAGTAGCGCAGATCGGTTTTCAGTGCGCCCACTGGCAGCGCCAGGTTATGGGTCAGGCCAAGGAAGTGCTGTTTGTAG
Organism: Pseudomonas anguilliseptica; assembly: GCF_021375795.1. Taxonomy (GTDB): domain Bacteria; phylum Pseudomonadota; class Gammaproteobacteria; order Pseudomonadales; family Pseudomonadaceae; genus Aquipseudomonas; species Aquipseudomonas anguilliseptica_A. The sequence goes on from NZ_JAEIOI010000002.1 coordinate 128,273, forward strand.
AAGTCTTCCAGGCTGCCGTAGTAGTACTGCGCGGTGAGGTCCTTGGTGACCTTGTAGTCGCCACCGGCGTAGATGAATTCGTTGGAGTCGGCGGCTTTGCCCTGGAAGCTACCCGCGCCACCAATGCGCAGGGCGATGTCATCAGTGGAGCTGCGGGTTTTGGTGCTTTCCAGCTGGCCGGCGGTGAGGGTCAGACCCTCGATTTCGGCGGAGGTGATCTGCGCGCCTTCAAAGGTTTGCGGCAGCAGGCGACCATCGTTGAAGTTGATCACCGGCAGTTTGGGCTGCAGGGTGCCGAGACGCAGTTCGGTCTTGGAAATACGCGCCTTGGCAGTCACGCCGGCCTTGCCGTAGCTGTCTACTGCGCTGCCATCGCTTTCCAGAGGGAACAGCGAGCCTGGAGCACGGCTGCGTGGCGTGCTGCTGTCACCGCCGGAGTCGAGCTTGATGCCGACCAGGCCGATGGCGTCCAGGCCGAAACCGACGGTGCCTTCGGTGTAGCCAGACTGGTAGTTGAAGATAAAGCCCTGGCCCCATTCGCTGGCTTCGTTGTTGCTGTTGGCGGTGTTCTTGTCGTTACGGTCGAAGTAGAAATTACGCAGGCCGAGGGTGGCTTTGCTGTCTTCGATAAAGCCGGCGGCAGTGGCCTGGTTGGCGAGGGCGGCCAGTGTAACGGCCAGGGCCAGTGTGGACTTATTCATGCTCGATGCTCCAAATGCAGGTCTGTGCTGTTGTGTGTGGCACTGCAGAGGGGCTCAGGCGGGATGGCGTGCGTTGCGCCGATCTCAGCGAAAACAAGGAGCCCCTGTTATGGGCCCGATGCGGTGGTCCGCTGTCGGCTTGAGCGCACTGTAGGGATTATTGTTAATCCCTAAAAAGAATTTATTTTCACTTTGTAGTAACTAAAAAGAATAAATGGTGCTTAGGTGCTAGACCCATAAGCTAATGCTTAAAAATTATTTGCTTCATATTTTTTAGATCATTTAGCTTGTGTCTACCGGATCACCGGACTTCCTGTTCAAACCTGAAGTTGCCAGTGATCCGGCCCGCATTGATGGCCGGCACGTCCTTGACGAGGTCTGCCATGCCCAAGTTGTCCGCCTTTAGCCGTCATCCCTTGCTCAGCACCAGCCTGGCCCTGGGTCTTGGTCTGTTCAGTGCGGTACCCGCCGATGCCACCGTGCAAGCGCGCAGTGGCTATCAACAGCCCGTCCCGACCAGCACCCAGCTATGGGGGCATCTGGATCGCGCCATCGTCGAGCAGCCTGGCGCTCAACACCGTGATCAGGCTCTGCAGCTGGTGCAATGGCAGCCCTCCGAACCGCGTCTCCAGCGGTCGGCTGGTGCACAGGGTAGGTGGGCGCAGAGACTTGAACGTGCTGCTGGTCGGGTGCAATAGCTTATGGCTGCCGAGTTTCGCGCCACTGCACAGGCCTTTGAAAGTGCCGAGCCGCTGTTTGATCCCAGGTTGTTTCCCAGTGACTTCGCCAACCGCAGTGGCAAGGTTGAACGCCTGGCGCGCAAGCTGGCGGCGACTGCCGTACAGCGTGATCGGCAGGGCGGTAGTGCCCAGGCTGAGCGTCAGTTACTGCGCGAAAGCGGTCTGTTGACCCTGGCCATTCCACAGCAGTTTGGTGGTCAGGGCCTGGTCTGGCCGGAGCTCTACCGGATCATCCGTTACCTGGCCGCCGTGGACAGCTCGCTGGCCCATCTGTTTGCCTTTCAACACTTGCAGGTGGCGACCATTTTGCTGTTCGGCAATGCCGATCAGCAGCGCCACTGGTTGAGCCGCACGGTGCATGAGCGCTGGTTCTGGGGCAACGCCACCAACGGCCGCGATACTCGTCTGAAACTCAGCCGCCGTGAGGAGCATTACGAGCTGAACGGTAGCAAATCATTCTGCTCCGGAGCGCTTGGTGCCGATGCCCTGGTGATCAATGTGCCGCGTAGCCATAACCCCGAAGACCGGGTGTTTATCGTGCTGCCCACGCAGCGTGAAGGGGTGGCGGTGAATGATGACTGGGATGGTTTTGGCCAGCGCCAGACCGACAGCGGCACGGTGCAGTTCGAGAATGTATTTGTCGACAGCAGTGAGCTGCTTGGCCCGACTGGCACCAGCCCGCGCACCACGCTGCGCAGCTGCCTGTCGCAACTGATTCTGACCCAGCTGTACCTGGGCAATGCCCAGGGCGCGCTGGACGCTGCGCTGCGTTACACCCGTGACAGCAGCCGCGCCTGGCCAGCTTCCGGGGTGGCCTTGGCCAGTGATGATCCCTTTATTCAACAGCGTTATGGCGAGCTGTGGCTGCTGTTTCGCAGTGCTCAGTTGCTGGCTGAAAACGCCGCCCAGCGCCTGCAGAGTGCCTGGGAAAAACCCGCACTGACCGCCGCTGAGCGCGCCGAGGTGGCTTTGGCCATCAGTGAAGCCAAGGTGGTATCGGCTCGCGCTGCATTGGAAATCACCGCGCGCATCTTTGAAAACATGGGTGCCAGTTCCACCAGCTCGAAATACGGCTTTGACCGGTTCTGGCGCAACGTACGGGTGCACAGCCTGCACGATCCACTGGATTACAAGGTGCGCGATCTCGGGCACTGGTTACTCAACGGCAAGGCACCTACGCCTTCGCTGTATGGCTGATATGACAGGGAGGGCAGAGCAGAAAAGACATGCCGTACATCGATAACTCACCAACCACGGATAGGCCTGCTGGCCTTGTTTGACAACCTTTTGAGGCAGTGCGAATGAACCTGAAAACCCTGTTTGGTGCCGGCCTGCTGGCCGCCGCCAGCCTGTTGCAAAGTGCCCAGGCACTGGCCGCCAGTGATGTGCTGGTGACCACCGAGTGGCTGGAAAAAAACCTGAACAATCCCAAGGTGCGGATCATCGAGGTGAGCGTCACGCCGGGCGTCTACGAGCGTGGGCATATTCCGGGTGCGGTGAATTTCGCCTGGCACCGCGATCTGGTCGACCCGGTACGCCGTGATATCGCCAGCCAGGAAAACTTCCAGGCGCTGCTGCGTAAATCCGGCATCTCTGCTGACACCACCACGGTGCTCTACGGCGATAACAACAACTGGTTCGCCGCCTGGGGCGCCTGGGTATTCGATGTGTATGGCGTGGATAACGTCAAACTGCTCGATGGCGGCCGGGTGAAGTGGGAAGCGGAAAAACGCGCCCTGGATAACCGGGCGAAAACCCCGGTAGCCGGCAATGTCACCGTCAAGGCGGCGAATAAACAGCTGCGCGCCTTCCTCCCGGATGTGATCGCTGCCGCAGAGAAACGCAGCGACGTACAACTGGTGGATATCCGCTCTGCTGATGAATACAACGGCAAGGTCTTTGCCCCGCAGGGTGTGCAGGAGCTGGCAGTGCGCGCCGGCCACGTACCGGGTGCCGTCAATGTGCCCTGGGGCCAGGCAGTGGCTGCCGACGGCACCTTCAAATCGGCTGAAGAGTTGAAAAAGGTCTACGGCGCGGTGGGCATCGATGGCAGCAAGCCGATCATCACCTACTGCCGCATTGGCGAGCGTTCCAGCCACACCTGGTTCGCTCTGAAAAAGATCCTTGGTTATGACGTGCGCAACTACGACGGTTCCTGGACCGAATACGGCAACGCTGTAGGTGTGCCGGTGGTCAATGTGGCCGGTACGGTCTGGGGCGGCAAATAATGGCTTGAAGCGGAAGGTGGATGACGCTTTGCCCATCCACCGTTCGCCGATCGCAGTAGCGGATGAAAACGTCATCCGCCCTACGGGCTACGGCATAAACATCTATCGGCACGGTGCTTAACCGCCTTGCCACTTTTTAAGGGTGAGCGTTCAGGCAGGGCGCTCGCTCTTCTTTTATTGGCGCCATCCTGCGGGCTGTGGTTACGCAAGATTAAAAATGACTCCGGTCATTTTTTTATTTGGGGGTTTATATGGTCACGACCTCTCTGCATACGCCCGGACGTTGGGCGAGCGGATTGGCTCTGGTAGTGAGCCTGACGCTGGGTTTTGCTGTCTGGCGTTTATCCGGGGCCGACAGCGGTAGCCAGGCGTTGAGTCTGTCGCTGCTCGGCGGCGCTGTGTTTGGCGTGCTGTTGCAGCGTTCGCGTTTCTGTTTTTTCTGCGTAATCCGCGACTTTATCGAGCAGCGCAAGCCAGACGGCTTGCTCGGCATTATCGCGGCGCTGGCCGTGGGTACTCTCGGCTATCACCTGGTGTTCGGTGCCTTTCTGCCGGATCCAAGCGGTGGGCGTTTGCCGCCGGATGCCCATGTGGGTCCATTGAGTTGGGTACTGGGGCTGAGTGCCACGGTGTTCGGTATCGGCATGGCACTGTCCGGCTCCTGCATCAGTGCGCATCTTTACCGCCTGGGTGAAGGGGCATTTGCTTCGCTGTTTGCACTGTTCGGTGCGCTGATCGGTTTCTATCTGGGTTTTCTCTGCTGGAACCCGCTGTATCTGCTGAGCATCCAGCAGGCATCGGTGGTCTGGTTGCCTGCCTGGCAGGGCTATGGCGTGTCGCTGCTGCTGCAGATTGCTCTGTTGGGTGGGCTGGCCAGCTGGCTGTTGTTGCATGTGCAACCAGGTACTGAGCCGCGCGCGCCTGCGCGCAACCTGTTGCAACTGCTGTTTGGTCAGCGCTGGCCGACCTGGGTGGGCGGGGTGTTGATCGGCTTTCTCGCCACCTTGAGTTATCTGCGCGTCGGCCCGCTGGGGGTGACTGCGGAACTGGGCAGTGTGGCGCGAACGGCTGCTGATGGTTTCGGCTGGTTGCCGGAGCGCCTGGAGGGGCTGGATGGTTTTTCCGGTTGCGCCACGGTGATCAAGGAGACGCTGCTGTCGAACAACGGCCTGTTTATTCTCGGGTTGGTTGTGGCCGCCTGGGTCAGTGCCCTGCTAGCAGGGGACTTCCAGCCCAAGCGTCCACGTGTCGGTGAACTGCTGCGTAATCTGCTGGGCGGCGTATTGCTGGGTTGGGGCAGCATGCTGGCACTGGGGTGCACCGTGGGTACGCTGTTGTCGGGGGTTATGGCCGGTGCGGTGTCTGGCTGGGTGTTCGGGGTGTTTTGCCTGCTGGGTGTGCTGATAGGCCTGCGCCTGCGGCGTTATTGGCCGTAAGTGCTAACGCGTGTAGGAGCCGGCCATGCCCGCGAATGCACTTCGCACGCATGGCGTGCTCCTACAGAAGCGTAACCCTCCGGGGTCTAGGCTTCAGCGCGTTGCATCAGCATGCGTTGGCGCCATTCCATAAAGGTTTTCAGCAGCAGGGTCAGCAGCGCTATGCAGGCCAGCAGCGCTGCGGCAGTAAAGGCGGCGGCGGGCTTGTAGTCGTTGTTCAACTGATCGACCAGCAAGGGCAGGGTCAAGGTCTGGTTGAGAATGGTGCCGGACACCACCGACACCGCACCAAACTCGCCAACTGCACGGGCGTTGGTCACCACCACGCCATACAGCAGCGCCCATTTGATCTTCGGTAGGGTGATATGGCGGAAGATCTGCCAGCCGCCGGCACCCAGGCACAAAGCAGCGGTTTCCTCATCCTGGCCCTGGGCCTGCATCACCGGAATCAGGATGCGTGCTACATAAGGCGCGGTAACGAAGATGGTGACCATGACGATGCCCGGCCAGGCAAACATCAATTGCATGCCGTTATCGTAGAACCAGCGCCCCAGGGCGTGCTCCAGGCCATACACCACCAGGTAGCAGAGCCCGGCGACGACGGGCGAAACGGCATAGGGAATGTCGATTATCGTGGTCAGCAGTTTGCGCCCACGGAAATCGTAATGGGTCACGCACCAGGCCAGCATGATGCCGAAGCACAGGTTGATCGGCACGGTCAGCCCGGCAACCAGCAGGGTCAGGCCGATGGCATGCAGCATGTAGTCTTCGCCCAGGTTGCTCCACAGCAACGCCAGGCCACCGGAGAACGCCTTGCTGAAGATCAACGCCAGTGGAATGAGCAGCAGCAGGGTGACCAGGCTCAACCCCAGGCCGATCAGCAACCATTGATGCCAATATTGTGGTTTTCTCATTTGCCTTGCCGTTGCCATTTGAACAGGCGGCCTTGCAGCACTTGCAGACTGAACAGCAGTACCAGTGAGGCCAGCAGAATGACTGAGGCAATCGCCGCAGCCGCGTTGTGGTTGAACTCCTGCAACCGCACGAAAATCATCAGCGAGGAGACTTCGGTTTTGAACGGGATATTGCCGGCAATCATGATCACCGCGCCGAACTCTCCGAGGCTGCGGATAAAGGATTGCGACGCGCCGGTGACCAGCGCCGGGGTCAGGGTCGGCAGCACCACGTAGAAGAAGGTCTGCAGGCGATTGGCGCCCAGCGTGCTGGCGGCTTCTTCGTAGTCGCGGCCCAAGTCCTGCAGCACCGGCTGCACGGTGCGCACCACAAAGGGCAGGCTGGTAAACACCATGGCGATCAGGATGCCGGGGTAGGCGTAGGCCACCTTGATGCCTAGCGGCTCAAGCCACTGGCCGAGCCAGCCGCCAGGGGCCAGCAGCGTCGCCAGGGTCAGCCCGGCCACCGAGGTGGGCAGGGCGAACGGCAGATCGACCAGGGCATCCACCAAGCGCCGGCCGGGGAAGTCGTAACGGGTGATGATCCAGGCCAGCAGCAGGCCGATCAGTAGCGCGGCAATCGTCGAATAAAAGGCACCACTCAAGGTCACCTTGTAACTCTGCACCACGCGGGGGTCGCTAATGGCCCGCCAGTACTGCGCCCAGCTCATGTCGCTGACATACAGCAGCAGCGCTGACAGCGGGAACAGGATAATCAGCGAGATGTAGAACGTACTGAAACCGAAGCTCAGACCAAAGCCTGGTAGCAGCGGGTTCTGCAGAAAAAAACGGGGAGTTTTAGGCACGCATTGATCCCTTAAAGCACAAGCCGCCGTAAGAACCTGTTCAATGTCTGCTGCGCGTCGGCCCTGCTGCGTTAAAAACAGGCTCGGTAAGCCGCTTGCGGCTAACGCGCTTTAGCGCGACCCGAAGGGCGAGTGAAACGAGTCATGCTCATGTACAAAAGTACACTTCACTTGATTCGCTGCGCTCACCCTACGGGCCAGCCGTTGGCTGTTACTACGCTGCGCTACGTTTCTCGCCTGTTTTTGCCTTGCAGGGCTCTAGCTCGCGAGACCTTGAATAGGTTCTAGGTACGGCGGCTTGCTTTGTTACTTAAAGCGCTGGGGGACTTAGCGGCCCTCAGCCAGAAGTTGATCAAGGATACCATCGGCGTCGAAGTGCTTGGCAGTGATCTCATCCCAGGTGCCGAGAACCTCGGTCGGGTTGATCAGGCGGATCTTGGGGAACTGATCCGCAGTGGCCGCCACGACTTCCGGGTGATGCACACGGTAGCTGTAGGTGGTCAGCAGTTGCTGGATGTCTTTGCTGTACTGGAAGTCCAGGTAGGCTTTGGACACTTCGCGGGTGCCTTTTTCATCGACCACTTTGTCGACCAGGGCAACCGGAAACTCGGCCAGTACGCTGACCGGCGGCACGACGATCTCGAACTCGCCGGACTTGAACTCTTCACCTTTGGCGATATTCACCACTTCCGATTCGAAGGTCAGCAGCACATCGCCCTGGCCATTCTGGGCAAAGGCGACAGTGGCGGCGCGGCCACCGGTGGGGAAGTTCTCGACGTTGTGCAGCACTTTGCCAACGAAGCCTTTGATCTTGGCTTCATCACCCTTGAACTGTTCATTGGCATGCAACCAGGCACCGAGGTAGCTGTAGCGCGCGTTGCCGGAGGTTTTCGGGTTGGGGAAGACCAGTTTCACGTCTTCACGGGCCAGGTCGTCCCAGCCTTTGATGTTTTTCGGGTTGCCTTTACGTACCAGAAATGCGGTGGTGCTGTAGTAGGGCGAGCTGTTATTGGGGAACTGCTTGGCCCAGTCTTCGCGCACCAGGCCGCGCTTGGCCAGGATGTCCACATCGGTGACCTGGTTGAAGGTCACGGTATCGACTTTCTTGCCCTGGATGATGTCTTGCGCCTGGCGCGAGGAACCGGCGAACGACTGGTCGATCTTCAGTTCCTTGCCGGTCTGGGCTTTCCAGTGGGCGACGAACTTGGGATTGATCTCGGCGAACAGTTCCCGGGCAATGTCGTAGGAGGCATTCAGGATTGGCTTGTCCTGGGCCAGGGCAGCGGCGCTGCTCAACAGGCTTGAGGTAATGGCGCTGGCCAGCAGAAGTTTCTTGAGCATGATGCAGACTTTCCTCGTCACTGAGCCCGTCTTGCAGGCGTTTGCTTGAATGCCTGACCACTGGGCCAGGAGTACGAGGGGATACTGCACAACTTTTTTATTCATAAAAAGTAATTTTTAACGCTATTTATATTCCTTTTATGTCTTAATGCAGGTGCTGTTCAGGCGAACTGCACCGGGCAGTGTTCACGGCCTTCCAGCTTGTAGATGTCGGCGATCACCTGGGGGCGTGCGTGGTGCACCACCAACAGGCGCTGCTGGTGGCGCAGGCGACGGGCTTCCTGGTGGAGCATGGCGACCCCGGCGTAATCGATAAAATTGATGTGCCGCGCATCGATCATTACTGAGCGTGCCGAGCTGCGTTGCAGCAACTGTTGCAGGTAATTGCAGGCCCCGAAGAAGATCGAACCTTCGATGCGCAGCCACTCCTGTTCACCGTCCTGCCACTGACGCACGCGCGGTTGAGAGGTGCGCTTGAGGTAGACGACCAGCGAAGCCAGCACGCCAGCGTAGATGGCGCTCTGTAATTCCAGCACCAGGGTTGCCAGCACGGTCAGCAGCATCACCAGAAACTCGCTGGGGCTGACGCGCTTAAGGGCCTTGACGGCGGCGAAGTCGAACAGCCCCCAGCAGATCAGCAGAATGCTCGCCGCCATGGCCGGGATCGGCACATAAGCGAACAGGCGGCTGCCATACAGGGCGAATAGTGCCACCAACAGGGCGGCGAATACCCCGGCCATCGGTGAGCAGGCACCGGCTTGCTGATTGAGCGCTGAGCGGGTGAAGGAGCCCGCCGACAGTGAACCGCCGAACCAGGGGCCGATGATACTTGACAGACCCTGGGCACGGACTTCCTGGTTGGCATCCAGCAGTTGTTGCGAACGGTCTGCCAGCGCGCGGGCAATCGACAGGCTGGTAACCAGGCCGAGCAGACCACAGGCCACGGCAGCAGGCAGCAGTTGCAGGATGTGCGTCAGGTTGAAGTCCAGCAGGGTGAAAGGCGGCAGGCGCCCTTCGAAACGACTGACCAGCGCAATCGCCCCAAGCTGCTCCGGCCAGGCCCATACCAATAAGCTGGCGGCGGCGATGCCGATCAACAGCGCCGGGCTGCGTGGCCACACATGCTTGCTCAGTAAACTGATGATCAGGGTAAACGCGGCCACGGCCAGGCTACGCCAATTGCTATCAACCAGGTGTTCGCCGAGGTTGAGCAGGCTGGTCAGTGCCGTGGCCTGGCTGGTGACAGTGAGACCGAGCAGGTTGGGTAACTGGCCGATGGCAATCACCAGTGCGGCGCCCAAGGTGAAGCCGAGCACCACCGAGTGCGAAACGAAATTCACCAGCGCGCCGAAGCGCAGCAGGCCGAGCAGCCACTGACACAGGCCCGCCAGCAGCGTCAGCAGCAGAATCAGGGCAATAAAGTCGTCGCTGCCCGGTGTTGCCAGCGGGCTGACACTGCTGAACAACACGATGGAAATCGCGGCGGTGGGGCCGCAGATCAGGTAGCTGGAGGAGCCCCACAGGCAGGCGATCAGTACCGGCACGATGGCCGCGTACAGGCCATATTGCGGCGGCAGCCCGGCGATCAGGGCGTAGGCGATGGACTGTGGCAGCGCCAGGATGGCCCCGTTCAGGCCTGCCAGCAGGTCTTTGCCAAGGCTGCGTTTCGTGCAATTGGGTAACCAACGCAGAAAAGGCAGCAGGGACTGCAAAACGGATGGCGGCATCAGTGTCGCTCGTGGCGGGAGTAGACCTATGCAAGCGAGCGGACAGGCCTTGCTCTGTCCGCTCGATTTAACCTTCAGGGGTGACTCAGAGCTTGGCGTTTACTGCCGCCAGCGCATCACCGCCGCTGCGGCTGGTGACGCCCTTGAGCCAGCCAGCAACCACCGCTGGATTGGCCTTGAGCCAGGCCTTGATCGCCTCATCGTTGCTGGCCTGTTTGCTGAGCACCTGATCCATGATGGCGTTCTCCATCTGCTGGGTGAAGGTCAGGTTGCTCAGCAGCTTGCCGACATTCGGGCACTGCGCGGCGTAGCCTTTGCGGGCCAGGGTGTTGACACTGCCGCTGGCACCGAAGTACTTCTCGCCACCCTTGAGGTAGCGCATGTCGTATTGCACGTTCATCGGGTGCGGAGTCCAGCCGAGGAACACTACAAACTGCTCGCGCTTCACTGCGCGACCGACCTGCACCAGCATGGCCTGTTCGCTGGACTCAACCAGGCTCCAGTCCTTCAGGTCGAACTCGTTGGCGGCAATCATCTTCTGGATCGACTCGTTGGCCGGTGCGCCGGAGCCGATGCCGTAGATCTTGCGGCTGAACTTGTCGGCGTGCTGGTTGAGGTCGGCAAAGGTCTTCACCCCGGCCTCGTAGGCGTAGGTGGGCACGGCCAGGGTGTACTCGGTGCCGCTGAGGTTTTCCACCAGTTGCTCGACTTCACCGCTGCTGACGAACTTGTCGTAGTTGCTCTGCTGCGCTGGCATCCAGTTGCCGAGGAACACATCCACCTGACCTTTCTGCAGCCCGGCGAAAATGATCGGCACGGCCAGGGTCTGCGGCTGCGCCTTGTAGCCCAGGCCGTCGAGCAGGAAGCTGGCGATGCCGTTGGTCACGGCAATATCACTCCAGCCCGGATCGCCGAGTTTTACCGTGGCGCAACTGGCGTCTTCGGCGAAGGTGTGGCTGCTGGCGGCCAGTAACAGGCCACCGATAAGTGCTGTGCTGAATATGTGCATGGCATGTCCCTCTCTTTAGTTATTAGTTTTCAACGCGGCATTGACTTGCAATCAGGGCTGCGGAAAGCGGGCGCGACGTTCGAGGTCGTCGAGATCAATGTGGTTGCGCATGTACTGCTGGCTGGCGTCGACCATCGGTTGATGGTCCCAGCTGGTCAATTGACCTTGAGTCAGGGCGCTGGCAACGAAACGCCGGCGGCGCTGACTGGCCAGGGTGGCCTGATGAATCGCCGGCATGTCCCAGCGCGCCTGTGCCTGGTTGATAAAGTCGGCGAGCAGGCTTTGGTGCTCTGCGGACTCTGCCAGGTTTTCGCGCTCTTGCGGGTCGTGGCGCAGGTTGAACAGCAGCAGGGGATCAATCTCGGAGTAGATAAATTTCCACTCACCCTGGCGGATCATCATCAGCGGGCTGATGCTGCCTTCGGCCATATATTCGCCAATCACTTCATCGTGGCCCTGGCGCCCTTCGAGGTTCGCCAAGAGCGAGCGGCCATCCAGCGGCAGGTCGGCTTGTAGCGTGCCGCCGGCCAGTTCTACCAGGGTCGGCAGCAGGTCCATGGTCGAGACATTCTGGCTTACCCGGCGCGCAGCAAACTGCTTGGGTGCATGCACCAGCAACGGCACGCGGGCGGCCATTTCAAACCAATGCATTTTGTACCAGAGGCCACGCTCACCCAGCATGTCGCCGTGGTCGCCGGAGAACAGGATGATGGTGTTGTCGCTCAGGTTGCAGTCCTTGAGGGTTTTCAGCAGCTTGCCGATGTTGCTGTCGATGTAGCTGCAGGCACCGAAGTAGGCGCGGCGCGCGTCCTTGATCTTCTGTTCGGGCAGCGGTTTGTCCCATAGGTCGATGACTTTCATCAGGCGTTGCGAGTGCGGGTCCTGCTCGGCCTGATCAATATGCTGGCGTGGCAGCGGGATGTCCTCGTCACGGTAGAGATCCCAGAACTCGGCCGGGATGGTGTAAGGGTCATGCGGGTGGGTCATCGACACAGTGAGGCAGAAGGGCTGATCGCCGTCGCGGCGCACGTGGTCATACAGATATTGCTGTGCCTTGAACACCACCTCTTCATCGAAATCCAGCTGGTTGGTGCGCACGCACGGCCCGGCCTGCAGCACCGACGACATGTTGTGATACCAGCTGGCGCGCACGTCCGGCTCATCCCAGTTCACCGCCCAACCGTAGTCGGCGGGGTAGATGTCGCTGGTCAGGCGCTCTTCATAGCCATGTAACTGATCCGGGCCGCAGAAATGCATCTTGCCCGACAGCGCGGTGCGATAGCCCAGGCGGCGCAGGTAATGGGCGTAGGTCGGTACATCGGCGGGGAAGTCGGCAGCGTTGTCGTAAGCGCCGATCTTCGAGGGCAACTGGCCGCTGACCAGGGTAAAGCGCGAGGGTGCGCACAGCGGGCTGTTGCAATAGGCGGCATCGAACACCACGGCTTCGGCGGCCAGGCGCATCAGGTTGGGCATCTGGATCGGTGAGGCGGCATCGTGCAACGGCAGAATCGGCGCGGCCATCTGATCGGCCATGATAAAGAGGATGTTCGGGCGTTTCATGGCAGCCGGTATTCCATATAAATGATTTATGCGAAAGTGCTGGCTTGATCATCCGGATTAGCAAAAGCTGGGTAAACCTGCTGTCAGCAGATGTATTGGATAACCTGAGCTTATGTTTGAACGCATCGATGGGGTGTCGCTGGATGTGCTGCGGGTGTTCGAGTCGGCCGCCCGCCAGCTGAGCTTTACCGCCGCCGCGAGTGAGCTGGGAACCAGCCAGCCGGCGATCAGCCAGCAGATCAAACGGCTGGAGCAGCAGCTGGCCACGCGCCTTTTCGACCGGGTGTATCGGGGCATTGCCCTCACCGATGCCGGCGAGTTGTTGCTGAGTTACGTGCAGGACGGCCTGCAGAGCCTGGATGCCGGGCTGCTGGCGGTCACCGCGCAACAGCAGCATGAAGTGCTGCAGGTGGCCACTGACTTTGCCTTTGCCGCCTACTGGCTGATGCCGCGCTTGCAGCGCTTTCACCAGCTGCATCCGGAGGTGGATGTCAGCCTGATCACCAGCGAGCGTGATCAGGGCACGCTGCCGGCGGAAATCGACGTGGCGATCAACTTCGGCGACGGGCGCTTCAAGCATGCCGAGGCGCAGCTGATGTTTCGCGAAGAGGTGTTCCCGGTGTGTAGTCCGCAGCTGCTCAGGGGGCGTGAGTTACCGCTGCCGGCTACTGCCCTGGCGAGCCTGCCGCTGCTGCACCTGCGCCCGGAAAACCGTTCGCGCTGGTTCGACTGGGCCGGGCTGTTTCGCGCCTTCGGCCTGCAGCAAACCCCAAGCCCCGGCAGCCTGCGTTTTGATAACTACACCCTGCTGATTCAGGCGGCGATTGCCGGGCAGGGTGTGGCCATCGGCTGGCGCCACCTGGTCGACGAACTGCTGACGCAGAACCTGCTGTGCCGCATGGGCGATGAAGTCGCGCATTCAACGATGGGCTATTACCTGGTGCTGCCGGAGCGCAAGCGCCGCCAACGCCTGACCCAGGTATTTGTCGAGTGGCTGCAAGCCGAGTTGGCCAAGGGGGCTGAGGTTTAACCGGCAAGCTGCTGCAGGCGCTGTTCGGCGTGCTGCAGCAGTTCACGCAGGTGGTTCAGTTGCTGGGGGGCAGCAGCATCGAAGAGCTGCGCAAGGCCATGCTGAATAGCTGTCAGGGGCGCCACGCTGCCGGCCAGGTTGAGGTGTTGGCTGAGAATCTCATCGCCACTGCTGACCAGCAGGGCGAAGTGGATGACGTTTTCCAGCTCGCGGGTATTGCCTGGCCAGCTGTGTGCTTCCAGGCGCTGCTGCGCCGACTCGCTGATGGCGGGCAGTGGCAGGCTCAGGCGCTGGGCGTAGATGCCGAGGAAGTATTCCGCCAGCGGCAGTATGTCGCCAATGCGTTCACGCAGCGGTGGCAGGTTGAGGCGGCCGTCGCTCAGGTAACCGTATAAGCGCTCATTGAATTTGCCCGCGGTCACCGCCTGGGCCAGGTTGATGCTGGTTGCTGCGAGCAAGCGGACATCCGCCGGGCTTGGCTGGCTGGCGCCGACGCGCAACGCTTCGCCGGTTTCCAGGGCGCTGAGCAGTTCGCCTTGCAGCGGCAGCGGCAGGTCGCCGATTTCATCCAGATACAAGGTGCCGTTGTTGGCGGAACCGAACCAGCCGGCCCGGCTGCTGGCCGTGCCTTGATGGGCGCCGGCGGCATAGCCGAACAGCTCGGCCTGGGCATGTTTGCTGCTCAGGCCGCTGCAACTGAGCGCGACAAACAATCCCGGCCGCTCGCTGGCGCGGTGGATATGCCGCGCCAGCAGTTCCTTGCCAGTGCCAGTCTCACCTTCGATCAACAGTGGCAGGGGTTGCGTGGCGAGTTGCTCGACCTGATCACGCAGCTGCTTGGAGCGTGGGTCGATAAACACCAGCGCCTTGGCGCGGATGCTCAGTGGGCTTTTTTCCGCATCGGGAAAGGTCAGCAGCGGCTGGCTGCTGAAATTGTTCTGGCTCATTAACAAGTCTCCAGCCCTGCTCGGGCGGCAGGGCAGGTTGCATGATCTTTCAGTAGGCAGGCACCTTGCGGCGTCTGGCTTATATGCCGGGGGCGCTCAGGCGCGGCGGCGTGCGTGCTGCTCTATGCGGCCTTGCAGGCGATAGAGGTAGGCAAAACCCTGCTCCCAGCGTTGATGCCCGGACCTCACATTGATATGCCCGGCACCGCTGAGGATGGCTACATCGCTGCCCCAGTCGCGGGCCAGTTCGATGGCCCGTGCGGCGCTGGCGGCGGCGTCGTTATCCGAGCCGACCAACTGGCTGGGGAACGGCAGCGGGTGCTGTGGAATCGGTGCAAAGTTCTGCAGGGCTGCGGGGCAGTTGGCGCGCTCCACGTCCGCCGGTGCGACCAGCAGTGCAGCGCGTACGCGCCGTAGTAGCTCGACCGGAGCCTGGTTGGCCCAATGGGCCACGGTAATGCAGCCCAGGCTATGGGCAATCAGGATGGTCGGGCGCGGGTCATTGGCGATACTGCGTTGCAGTTCGGCCACCCAGGCTGCGCGCTCGGGGTTCAGCCAGTCAGCCTGTTCGACCCGTGCACTGTTCGGCAGGCTGCGTTGCCAGTGGCTTTGCCAATGATCGTCGGCCGATCCTTGCCAGCCCGGCACTATCAGGTAGCGGATAGTTTCGTTGCGCATCGTGCGCCCTCCTGCACGTTTTAATGGCTGCAGTGTAGGCAGGGGTTTTGAATATCAAAAAGAATAAGAACTTATTTGCTTATTCCATATTTTGATTTTCTTGAGCGCTTCTTAATAGTGGTCTTCATATTTCTAAAAATTATATAAATGTTCTTAAATAATATTTTTAAGAATATTCGATGCTCTCTACTATCCGCTCCACACCCACTGACTACGGCCAGTTTTCGCCAGTCGCATGGGGCTATTTCAAGGAGCAATACCATGACCGCAACCCTCCGTAACCTTGAAGGCCAGGACGACGCCAGCATCCTGCGCGAGATCCAGGCTGCGCTGAATGGCCTGAAGTTCGGCTCGGTGGAAATCACCGTGCACAACGGCCAAGTCGTGCAGATCGAACGTAAAGAGAAATTCCGCTTGCAGGCTCCGGCCGGCAAGAACGCCTGATTCGCTACACCAACACCGAGCCTCAAAACCCGACTGGACCACCGGAGGGTGTGAGCATGAACCGAGCAGAAGCCATGAGCACACACCGGTATTGCGCTGGTCATTCGCGAATGCGCTGTTGACCTTCAACCCCTAAGAAAAAACCAACACACAATCGAAGAATTTAGGAGTCGCACCATGTCCATTCGCCGTTTTGCCCTCGCTGCCCTTGCCAGCGCCCTGATCGCAGGCCCGGTGGCCGCCGCAGAAACCCTGCTCAACGTGTCCTATGACCCGACCCGTGAGCTGTATGTTGATTTCAACAAGGCTTTCAACAAGTACTGGCAAGACCAGGGCAACGAAGCTGTGACCGTCCAGCAATCCCATGGTGGCTCGGGCAAACAGGCCCGTGCGGTAATCGATGGTCTGCGCGCTGACGTGGTGACCCTGGCCCTGGCCGGTGACATCGACGAGCTGTACAAACTCGGCAAGCTGATCCCGGAAAACTGGCAGGAGCGCCTGCCGCAATCGAGCACGCCGTATACCTCGACCATCGTGTTCCTGGTGCGCAAAGGCAACCCGGAAGGCATCAAGGATTGGGATGACCTGGTCAAGCCGGGCGTTGAAGTGATCACCCCGAACCCGAAAACCTCTGGCGGTGCGCGCTGGAATTTCCTCGCCGCCTGGGCCTACGCCCAGCAGAAGTACGGCAGCGAAGAGAAAGCCCAAGAGTTCGTCGAGAAGCTCTACAAGAACGTGCCGGTACTCGACACTGGCGCGCGTGGTTCGACCATCACCTTCGTTAACAACCAGATCGGTGACGTGCTGCTGGCCTGGGAAAACGAAGCTTTCCTGGCGCTGAAGGAAGAGGGCGGTGACAACTTCGAGATCGTTGCACCGTCGCTGTCGATCCTCGCCGAGCCGCCGGTAGCTGTGGTTGATCAGAACGTCGACAAGAAGGGCACCCGCAAAGTAGCCGAGGCTTACCTCAACTACCTGTACAGCGATGAAGGTCAGCGTCTGGCCGGCAAGCACTTCTACCGTCCACGTAACGAGGCGATTGCTGCCGAGTTCACCAAGCAGTTCCCTGCGCTGAAGCTGGTCACCATCGACAAGGACTTCAACGGTTGGAAAACCGCGCAGCCGAAGTTCTTCAACGACGGTGGTGTATTCGATCAAATCTATCAGGCGCAGTAAGCCAGGTAGGCCAGGGGTGGGTTAGCCGTGCGCTGCCCACCCTTTGTTGTGTAAGCGTCGGCCTTGTTGCAGGTCAGCCGGAAAGGGCGACACCGGCGGCAGGGCTGATTTGAGCGTTCCAACGCAGAAGCAGATTAAGGACAGATAATGTCTCGTCGTACTTCCCCGGTCATACCCGGCTTCGGGCTGACGCTGGGCTACACCCTGGTGTACCTCAGCCTGTTGGTGCTGATTCCCCTGGGTGCCATGTTCGTTCACGCCGCTCAGCTCACCTGTGCTGAATTCTGGGCCATCATTTCTGCACCGCGCGTGCTGGCAGCGCTGAAACTGAGCTTTGCCACTGCCTTCGCCGCGGCCATTATCAACGGCATTATCGGCACATTGCTGGCTTGGGCGCTGGTGCGTTACACCTTCCCGGGGCGCAAGATTATCGAAGCGATGATCGACCTGCCGTTTGCCTTGCCCACTGCCGTTGCCGGTATTGCCCTGACTGCCCTGTATGCCCCAAGCGGCCTGGTCGGTCAGTTCGCCACGGACCTGGGTTTCAAAATTGCTTACACCCCGTTGGGTATCACCCTGGCGCTGACCTTTGTCACGTTGCCGTTTGTGGTGCGCACCATTCAGCCGGTGTTGGCCGATATCCCTCGTGAGGTCGAAGAAGCCGCAGCTTGCCTGGGTGCCAAGCCGCTGCAGGTGTTTCGCTATGTGCTGCTGCCGGCCTTGTTGCCCGCCTGGCTGACCGGCTTCTCGCTGGCCTTTGCGCGTGGCGTGGGTGAGTACGGCTCAGTGATCTTTATCGCCGGCAATATGCCGATGAAGACCGAGATCCTGCCGCTGCTGATCATGGTCAAGCTCGACCAGTACGACTATCACGGCGCCACGGCTATTGGTGTGCTGATGCTGGTGGTCTCCTTCATTTTGCTGCTGCTGATCAACCTGCTGCAGCGCCAGATCGCCAAGTCCTGAGGAGGTCGCCATGTCTTCTACATCTCTGACAGCGGCCTCTTCGGCCAATGCCGCTCGTCGCGGTAACGTACTCGGTCGCCGGCTGCTGATCATCAGCGCCTGGTTGGTGTTTGCGCTGTTTTTGCTGTTGCCGCTGTTTATCGTGCTGAGCGAAGCGCTAAAGCAGGGTGTTGGCACGTTCTTCGGTGCCATCTTCGAGCCAGATGCCATTTCCGCCTTGAAGTTGACCCTGCTCGCGGTGGGCATTTCGGTGCCACTCAACCTGGTGTTCGGCGTGGCCGCCGCCTGGTGCGTGAGCAAGTACGAGTTTCGCGGCAAGAGCATTCTGGTCACCCTGATCGACCTGCCGTTCTCCGTTTCGCCGGTCATCGCCGGTCTGATCTATGTGCTGTTGTTCGGTGCCCAGGGCTTCTTCGGCCCATGGCTGCGTGAGCACGATATCCAGATCATTTTCGCCTTGCCGGGTATCGTTCTGGCCACGGTGTTCGTTACTGTACCTTTCGTGGCCCGTGAGCTGATTCCGCTGATGCAGGAGCAAGGCACCCAGGAAGAGGAGGCCGCGCGCCTGCTCGGTGCCAATGGCTGGCAGATGTTCTGGCACGTCACCCTGCCGAATATCAAATGGGGTCTGATCTATGGCGTGGTGCTCTGTACGGCACGGGCCATGGGCGAGTTCGGCGCGGTGTCGGTAGTGTCTGGGCACATTCGCGGTTACACCAATACGCTGCCGCTGCATGTCGAGATTCTTTATAACGAATACAATCACGTCGCCGCCTTCAGCGTCGCCAGTCTGCTGTTGCTTCTGGCGCTGTTTATCCTGCTGCTCAAGCAGTGGAGCGAGTCACGCATTAACCGCCTGCGCCACAAGGCTGAGGACGAATAACCATGTCGATCGTAATTTCCAACGTCAGCAAGAACTTCAATGCGTTCAAAGCGCTGAACGATATCAACCTGAATATCCAGAGCGGCGAACTGGTTGCGTTGCTTGGCCCGTCTGGCTGCGGCAAGACCACTTTGCTGCGCATCATCGCCGGTCTGGAAACCCCGGACAGCGGCAATATCGAGTTCCACGGCGAAGACGTCTCCAACCATGACGTGCGCGACCGTAACGTCGGTTTCGTGTTTCAGCATTACGCGTTGTTCCGCCACATGACCGTGTTCGATAACGTCGCCTTCGGCCTGCGCATGAAGCCCAAGAATCAGCGCCCGAACGAAAACGTGATCAAGAAGAAGGTCCACGACCTGCTCGATCTGGTACAGCTTGACTGGTTGGCAGATCGCTACCCTGAGCAGCTGTCCGGTGGCCAGCGTCAGCGTATTGCCCTGGCCCGCGCTCTGGCGGTGGAACCGAAAGTGCTGCTGCTCGACGAACCCTTCGGCGCCCTCGACGCCAAGGTGCGCAAGGAGCTGCGCCGTTGGCTGGCACGTCTGCACGAAGAAGTGCATCTGACCTCGGTGTTCGTGACCCATGACCAGGAAGAGGCCATGGAAGTGGCTGATCGCATCGTGGTGATGAACAAGGGTGTGGTCGAGCAGATCGGCTCGCCGGGCGAGGTGTATGAGAACCCAGCCAGTGATTTCGTCTACCACTTCCTTGGTGATGCCAACCGCCTGTATGTCGGCGATGATCACCATGTGCTGTTCCGCCCGCACGAGATTCACCTCTCGCGTCAGGCTGAAGAAGGCCAGCAGGCCGGTGAAGTGCGCGATATTCGCCCGCTTGGCGCGATCACCCGGGTGACCCTCAAGGTTGCCGGGCAGGCTGAGCCCATCGAAGCGGAAGTGGCCAAGGATCACCTCAGCCTGACTAACCTCACTCGCGGTGAAACCCTGTACTTCAAACCGAAAGCGGGGCAGCCGGTGATTCAGCAGCGCTGAGCGCCTGCATACGATCTGCTGCGCGTCGGCCCTGCGGCGTTAAAAACAGGCTCGGCAAGCCGCTTGCGGCTAACGCGCTTTAGCGCGAACCGAAGGGCGAGTAAAACGAGTAATGCTCATGTACAAAAGTACACTCCGCTTCCTCGCCTGTTTTTGCCTTGCAGGACTCTAGCTCGCGAGATCGTAAGTAGGCTCTGGTAAAACCAACAAGGAGCGCAATGCGCTCCTTGTTTTTTGCGGTTCAGACTATTTGCGTTGCCACTTGCCCTGCAGCTGGATGTATTGCCCGGCCGGAGTCTTGTCGATGGCCTTCTGCCCGGCGATGGCTTCCACATCGCTCAGCTGAATACCGTTTTGCGCGGCCAGCTTCTGGTATTCGGCACGGCGTGCCTGGTTGATCAGCTTGGCGATTTCCGCGGCCTGGCCACCCGCACTGACAACCCCGAGGTAGCCGTTGGGCATCTCGCCCAACTGGCCACTGGCTTTGGCATCGCCCAGGGCCGACATGGCTTCATTGAGGTTCAGGGCTACGGCCGGCAGGCTAAGGCTGAGCAGCAGTAACAGGCTGGCAAGGCGTTTATAGATATTCATGCTCGGGCTCCTTAGAACAATCCGCTGGATTCGCTGAACATGCTGTCCAGGGCTTTATCCACCTTGATATAGATTTCGTGCTCGATCTTCACGTTGAGGTTGATGTTGATCGGTTCATTGGGCATCGCCAGCTGTACGGTTGGGGTGCAGGCCGTGCTGAGCGGGCCTAGCAGCAGGGCGGCGAAATAACTACGCAAGCGCATGGCGCTTCTCCTTGATCATGGCTCTGTCGGGGCCGTCTTGGCATTACGTTCCAGCATACGCTGTTGCACGCGTTGCTTGATGATATCGCTGACCTTGTCGGTCAGTTGCAGGCTGGCCAGCAGGGTCGGTATGTCTTCTTCCAGGTTGATGTTGAAGTGGATCGGTCGGCCCTGTTCGATGGCCGGATTCTGTCCTTCCAGGCGCATGGTCAGGGCCAGCTTGCCTTGCTGGTTGTAGTCGACCTGACTGCTCAGGGTGGTGAAGCGAAAGTCCTCGAGTGATTGGGTGACCAGTTGCATGGCCGGGTTGCTGCGGCCCAGGGCGCGAATGCGCTCGGAGTGAAACTGCAATTGCCCGCCCGGTGCGCGGGCGCTCAGCTGCCCCTGTGTGATGGTCACGCCCTGGCTGCTGATCTGCAGCGGTAAGTTGCCGTCCAGGGTGCCCGTGCCGGATAAACCTTCTGTGGGATAGAGGATAAACAGCTGCTCAAGTTCCAGGCCCTGCACCTCGATGGGAAACTGCAGCGATTCTGCTGCCAGGTCCCAGCGTCCGGCGGTCAGTCGTAGCCGACCGCCCATCAATGCCGTTTGCGCGTGCTCAAGCTGCAATTGGCCTTTGTCGGGGGCATGCAGGTCGGCGTTGTAGCGGCCTTTGAGCTGCAGCGGACCCAGTGGAATACCTGGGTTGGCCTGTTCCAGGCGCAATTCACTGACATTCAGCTCGAGCCGGCGCGGGTCAAGACGCAGCGCCATTTGACTGTCCAGGCCCTCCAGTGCCGTGCGGTCATAAATCCCACCAAGACCTTTGCCCGTGAGTGTGACGTTGACTGTGGGCTGTTGCTGGTCGCTGGCCAGGTTCAGCGTCGCGTCGGCATTCAGTCGGCCATTGTTCAACTCCAGCAAGGCTGGCCAGGCGCTGAAGCTGCCTTGCAGCGGGTTGCCGCTGCGCAAAAACAGCTCTGCCAGCTGGGCGTGCAGATTCAGCCCCTTGGCTTGGCTGTGTTGCAGCTGCAGTTTGAGTTGCAAGGCGGCATCGTTACGCAGTGTGCCATCGAGCTGCACCTGTTCCTGAGAGGCCACCAGCGGACCCTGCCAATACCAACGCTGCGGGCGCAGTTGAGCATGCTGCAGCTGTGCGCTGAGCTCGATTGGGCCTTGCAATTGCCAATCATGCAGCGTGCCATCGGTTAGCCGGCCCTGCAGTTGCAACCCGCTGCTGCTGAGCTTGAGTTGCTCAGCCTGCAGCTCGGTATTGCCGACGCGCTGCAGGCTGAGTTGCGTGCCTTTTTCCAGCTTGAGCATCAACTGTTCCGGATCGAGGTATGCGTTGATCAGCAGTTGTGCCTGGCCGGCGCCGAGTTGCACCTGTTCCAGCTGCAGCGCCGGGCTACTGGCCGTCAGCTTGCCTTCCAGTACTTGCAAGCCCCAGGGCAGGCCGTTGGCCAGTGCCAATGTGCCTTCCAGGTTGAATGGGCTGCGTCCTTGCCCACGCAATTGCAGCTGCAAGGGCAGGGCGCGTCCGCGCAACTGTTCGACCAGGTTGTCCGGCATCTGTGTAGGCTGAATTGTCAGCTGCAAGGCGTCGGGCCTGAGTGCTACCGGCAGGTCGCTGGTCAGCTCGCCGGGGATCTGCGTGAGGTTGAGGTCGGCAATTAGGCTATCGGCCAGCCATTGCCCATGCAGCGTGTGAGCGGAGAGGCCGAGCTGGCCTTGCACCAGGCCGATGTTTGGAATTGGCCAGGGTGCTGGCAGGTTGGCACTGGCTTGCAATTGGCCGCTGGCCTGTTGCAGTTGTTTCAGGTCAAGTGGCCCCGGGGGCAGTTGCAGTTGCCAACTGGCCTGCAGTTGCGCCGCTGCTGACGCCTCAGCTAACTGGCTGCTGTCAGGCAGCCACTGGTGGAGCCAGCTGTGCAACACATGGCCCTGGGCCAATTCGCCGTCGAGTTCTCCCTGCCAGAGCTGACCACTGGCTGTGTGCTGTAAGCGACTGCTGAGCCGCAATTGCGGTTGCTGGTTGATGGCCAGACTCAACTGCAAGGCTGCGCTTGTGGCTTCGCCTTGCAGCTGGGCGTGCCAGCGCAGTTGATCTTGCTGGTGTTGCAAGTTGAGCTGCAGGTCAAGTTGCTGTGTGGCTGTACGTGCCTGTTTACGCAGCTGCAGATCGCCCAGCAGCTGGCAGCGCATTTCGGCACAGGGCAGCTCGATCTGCAGGGTGGCGATTTCTAGTTGTTGCGGTAGCAGGCCGATCAGCTTGGTCAGTTGTTCGGGGTGCAGCGTTGGGGCAGCGGCCTCAGTGGGCGTGGTTTCACTGCGTGTCGGCAGCTGTAGTTGCAGGCGTGCAAGCGCAATCTGCTGCCAGAACGGCGGTGCCAGGCTGAAGCCGCGCCAGGCCAGCTGTAAATGGTGCAGCTGCACGGTGGCGGCTGGGTGTTCCAGGCTGAGCTGCTCAAGCTGGATGCCTTGGGTGGAGATGCCCAGCCCCTGCCAGTTGAGGTGGCTGACCTGTGCACGTTCAAGCGTGCGGCTCAGGCTCAGGTAGCCTGCTGCGCCAAGCAGCAGGAGCAGTAAAACCAGGTAAGCAAGCAGTCGCAGCCAGGTGCGCCGGCCGGGCATAAGCACTGATCCAGAGTGGTGAGTTGTGTGGCTGGACGTTAACCCATGTCTGCCAGGCTGCCAATGAATGCTTAAATGGCGCTGTGTAAATGCAGCATTTAGTGATATTTTTGTTTGAAACAGACATTGATTGGCAGAGGGGGAATCGTGATGAGTGCGTTGATTCGACCGGTCGCCGATGCAGATGCGGTACTGGCCAAGGCGCTGCTCAATACCCGTGAGCAACTGGGGCTGACCCAGCAGGAGCTGGCAGACATCGTGGGTGTACACCGCACAGCCATCTCGCGCTGGGCGGAGGGCGGCCTGCGGGTGCAGAGTAAAACCGGCGAACTGGCCTTGCTGCTGATTCGGGTATACCGCTCACTGTTTGCCCTGTTCGGCGGCAACCTGGCGGATATGCAGCATTTTCTGCGTACCGATAACCGCCATCTGGATGCACCGCCACTGGCGCTGATGTTGCAGGTACAAGGGTTGGTGCGGGTGGTGGAATATCTCGATGCGATTCGTGGCAAAGCCTAGAGCGCGTAGCGCGCAACAATAATAAAAGTTAAGGACAACGCCATTATGGAAATCTGGCAACACTGCCAAGGCCCGCAGCAGATCAAGCCATTGCGCGGCCGCCTGGTGCGTCTGGTGGAAAGTCAGGCCCAGGTCGCGACCCTGCAACTGGTCGATACCCTCGCTGAACAGGCGTTGCTTGAGGAGCTGCTGGAAACCAGCAAACCACCGCTGCCGCAGAGTGCCGAGCCACTGCATTACCTGCTGAAAACCCCGTTCCGTTATCCACCGCTGCGCTGGGGCTCGCGCTTTGGTTCGGTGCATGAGCCGAGCCTGTTTTACGGCGCACTGCGTATCGACACCGCCATGGCTGAGGCCGCGTATTACCGCTTTCTGCTGTGGGACGGCATGAGCATCGCGCCGCCCAGTGGGCGCATCCTTTCCGAGCATTGCACCTTCGAGGCGCGCTATCAGGTTGCCCGCGGCATTCAGTTGCAGCATCCGCCGTTTAGCGATTTCCAGGCCGAACTTTGTCACGCCAGCGCTTATCAACCTTGCCAGGTATTGGGTGCAGCCATGCGTGGGGCAGGGGTGGAAGCGTTTGAGTACCGTTCAGCGCGCTGCCCGCAGCAGGGTAACAACGTGGCGCTGTTTGTCCCGAGCGCGCTGGCAGAAAAGCGCCCGCGCAATCTGCTGAGCTGGTTGTGCGAAACCACGGCGGAGTATGTGGCATTCAAGAATGCCCAGGTTCCCGATACCCCCAGGGTCTTCCACCTGGTCGCCTACCAGCGCGACGGCCGCCTGCCACGCCCGGCCTAGACAGGCGCGCAATCTGCCCTGAAAAAGGGCAGTGCGACGGCATGACGCAGCGACTTGTGCACAATTGCGATGCGCCTTGTCAAGCAAGATGCAGTGCTTGACGTAAACCCTTGATTCTTTTTGTTGATTCTATAAGTCAATGAAAAATATAGATTTTTTGCGTTGGTGAAAAAACCACCAGTTTGACTCTGAGGCCCATGCCATAGGCGCTCAAGGCGCTTGCTCCCATGTTATCCACGAAGTTATCCACAGCTTCTGTGGATTAACCCGAGCGCTTGCTCTAGGTCGCCTTCTCAGGCTTTTTTGCAAGGCTTTACCTTGGCGAAAAAAGGAGTAGAGTTGCGCGCCTTTCCGGCTACCGCTGCTTTTTATGCCTCGCGCAATTACTCGTCTGTCTGCTGTACCTGTTAATGCTCCACGCCTGCCAACTCGTGTTGCGCTCTGGCTACTGGACAGCCCCCGTCTCGGTGATGCCCCCAGCATCAAACGTTTTGCCGGTCGACTGCTTAAGCAACCCGCTTTGCAGGGCGTGGTGCCGGCGCAGACTCGCCTCGGGCAATTACTCTGCCGTGATTGTGGCAACCCGCGTGATCGGCGCATGGGCTTTGAGTTGCTGCGTCAGGCCGCGCGTGCCGGCGATGTGAGTGCTCAACTCGAACTCGGCCAACTGTATAGCCAGCCTCGTCATAATGAACCGCAGCAGGCTCGGCACTGGCTGGAGCTAGCCGCGGGGCAGGGTTCGCTAGAGGCGCAGCAACTGCTTAAACAGCTCTGACGCAAGGGGCCGCTCTGCAAGAATACTGGTTATACTGCCAGTACTTTTCTGCGGAGCTGCTCAATGCCCATCGATCTCTCCACCGCGCTGGCGCCAGCTGTGCTCGGTTTTGCCGCCGCTGCATTGCCTCTTCTTTACCTGGCTTGGTCACAGCAACGCCGCCTCAACGTCCAGCAGCTGGATTTCAGCCTGCTACAGGAACGCCTGAATAATGCGCAGCTAGCGCAGACCGGCCTGGCTGCGCAGCTGGATGATTGCCGCGAGGAAGTTGCTGCGATCAGCGAGATCAAGGCTGATCAGCAGGCCGAACTGGCCGCACTGCGCCGTGAGGCCGACTTGCTGCAACAAGAACGGCAGATCGCCCGCGAAGCCGCTCAGGGCTGGGTCAGTCAGCGTGAACAGCAGGAAGCTGAAATCCGCCGCCTGGATGCCCAGCGCGCTGCCCTCAGCGCCGAACTTAGAGAACAGCAAGACAGCCACCAACAGCGTCTGAGCGACCTGCAAGGCTCGCGCGATGAATTGCGTGCGCAGTTCGCCGAGTTGGCCGGGAAAATCTTTGATGAGCGCGAGCAGCGCTTTGCCGAAACCAGCCAGCAACAGCTTTGCCAGTTGCTTGATCCGCTCAAGGAGCGCATCCAATCCTTCGAAAAGCGTGTGGAAGAGAGCTATCAGCAGGAAGCCCGTGAGCGTTTTTCCCTGGGCAAGGAGCTGGAGCGTCTGCAGCAGCTCAACCAGCGTCTGGGCGATGAGGCGACCAATCTGACTCGCGCCCTTAAGGGGCAGAAGACCCAGGGTAACTGGGGTGAACTGGTGCTGGAGCGGGTGCTGGAGCATGCCGGGCTGGAGAAGGGGCGCGAGTACCAGACCCAGGTTAGCCTGAAGAGCGCCGATGGCGAACGCTTCCAGCCCGATGTGCTGATCCAGTTGCCCGGTGACAAACAGGTGGTGGTGGATGCCAAAGTCAGCCTGACCGCCTACCAGCAGCTTGTTGCCGCCGAAGATGAGACCAGTCGGCAGCAGGCGCTCAAGCAGCATGTGCTGTCGCTGCGCAGCCATTTGAAGGGCTTGTCGCTCAAGGATTACCAGCGCCTGGAAGGCCTGCACAGCCTGGATTTCGTGTTGCTGTTTGTGCCAATCGAAGCGGCCTTCGCCGCCGCCTTGCAGGCCGATCCCGGTCTGTTTCAGGAGGCCTTCGATCAGCATATCGTCATCGTCAGCCCGACCACGCTGCTCGCTACCCTGCGGGTGATCGACAGCCTGTGGCGGCAGGAGCGCCAAAGCCAGAATGCCCGCGAGATAGCCGAGCGCGCCGGCGCGTTATACGACAAGTTCGTCGCCTTTATCCAGGATCTGGATGAAATGGGCGCACGCCTGCAGCAGCTGGACAAGGTCTATGCCGGCGCGCGCAACAAGCTCTGCGAGGGCCGCGGCAATATCATCAGCCGGGTGGAAAACCTCAAACTGCTAGGCGCTCGCGCCAGCAAGAGCCTGCCTGTCGAGCTGCTCGAACAGGCGGCCGGGGTGATGGTGCTGGATGAGGTTGGCGAATAAGGTATGCGCCGCGTCTGTAGGAGCGGGCCATGCCCGCGAACCTGAACAGACGGGTCATTCGCGGCCACGGGCCGCTCCAGCGGATTAGGCGCTGACAGCGCCTTTCTCGGCGGCCGCCCGTTGTGCCGCCGGGGAGTTGGCCAGGTAATCCAGCGCCACGCGAATATCACCTTCGGTGCGCGGGTGATAACCGGGGTTGAAGTAGCGCAATACCGAGCGGCCGATGCTGCCCATACGCGGCAGCAGGCCACGCTTACCCAGTTGATACCAGAGGTAGAGGAAACCGGGACGGTAACGGGTTACCGGGTCCTGGCGCATCATGGTTCTCATCCCCATGCTGAACAGGAAGATCAGCGCGGGCGTGGCAATCAACATATACACCCAGCGCATCAGCACACTGCCGCCGATATGCACGTGCAGGTCGTGAGCCACGCTGCGGTGTTCGACTTCTTCGGCGCCGTGCCAACGCAGCAGGTCGAGCATCACCGGGTCGGCGTGGTCGAGGCTGCGGGTGGTGATGATCCAGTCACCCAGCACGCAGGTGAAATGCTCCACTGCGGCGATCAGGCCGACTCGCTGACGCAGCCACCAGGGCTGCAGCCAGCGGCTGATGGCGTTGTCGCCCAGGGGGAAGTCGCACAACACGCGATCGAACAGCCAGTGGATCGGTCTGGTGAAGGGCGTTGGGTCGATACCGTGGCGCAGCAGGTAGGGCGTGAGCGCGCTGTCGTGGGCGCGGGCATGCTGCGCTTCCTGTTTGACGAAACCTTGCACGTCGTCGCGCAACTGCGGATCGGTGACCAGCGGCAGGGCCTTGTTGTAGACCCGGCAGAACCAGAACTCGCCGGCCGGCAGGATCAGGTGCAGGCTGTTCATGATATGCGAGGCTTCCGGCTCGTTCGGCACCCAGTGCAGCGGGGTATCGGCGAAATCGAAGCGCACTTTGCGTTGTTCCAGGCGGTGCTGTTCGGTCATTCTGATTCTCCTTGTCAACCGGCCAGGTTCAGGCGGGCGAGGGCACGCGACAGCCAGGGCGCGAAGCGCCATTGGGCGATGCTCAGGTGCGCTTCGGCACCCACGGCGACTACTGCCTGGTTGCGTTCGATGCCGCGCAGCAGGCGGCTGGCTACGGTTTCCGCGCTGAGGTTGCGTTTGCTGTACAGGCGCTGGGTTTTGGCTTGCTGCTTAGCTTCGGCCTCGACACTGAGGCCATTGAAGCGGGTGGCCTGGATGATGGCGGTGTTGACCAGACCCGGGCACAGCGCGGTAACGCCGATGCCGTGAGCTGCCATTTCTGCGCGCAGGCATTCACTGAGCATGAGTACCGCAGCCTTGCTGGTGGCGTAGGCCGGGTAGTTGCGCGACGGCACAAAGGCCGCTGCCGAGGCGGTGTTGACGATATGCCCGCGTTTTCCGGCCTTGATCATCTGCTGGGCAAACAGCCGGCTGCCGTCGATCACGCTCCACAGGTTGATGCGCAGCAGGCGCTCCCAGTCGGCATTGCTGGTGTCGAGCATGCTTCCGGCCATGCCGATGCCGGCATTATTGATGACGATATCGGGGCTGCCGAACTCGCTTTCCACCCAGCTGGCGAACGCCGCCATGGCGTTGCTGTCACCCACATCCAGTTGATAGACAAAGGCTTCGCTACCCAGGCTTCTCGCCTGTGCGGCGCTGGCTTCGGCTGCTGCCAGGTTGATGTCGGCAGCCAGCACGTTGGCACCCTGCCTGGCGAACTCCAGCAGGGTAGCGCGGCCGATTCCGGAGCCGGCTCCGGTGACGATCACCAGTTTGCCGCTGTAGTTCCCGGTATTGGCTTTGACCTGTGCCTGCTGCAGCGCGCGGCTGCTGCCATCGCCTTGCAGGTGCTGGATAAATTCACGCAGCCACAGGGCCAGTTGCTGGGGTTCGGCCAGTAGCTGCCAGTGCCCGGCGCGCACTTCGCGACGCCATAACTTGGGGGCCCAGTGCTGCAACCGGTCAAACAGTTGCGGGCGCACAAAGCGGTCTTCAGTTGGCACGATCAGCTGCACCGGGACGTCGGTGTGGCGCAGGCGAGGTTTGAACAGGCTGCGGATAAAGTTGGCGCGGTACAGCTTGACCCCGTGTACACCGTCGGAGCGCTGGCTGCTGCTGACCGCGACATTGCGCAGGCCTTCGACTTTACGCAGCAGGCCAGGCCAGGCGCGATCAAGGCCCAGGCGCCAGGTCAGCTCGGGTAGCCATGGCGTGTGAAACAGGGCGATGTACCAGGAGCTGAGCAGTTGACCGAGCACCTGCAGCAGTGCGCGCGGGCGTTTCTGTTTGAGCTTGTCGCGCATCCAGTGGCCTACATGGTCTAGGCAGGGGCCGGAGATACTGGTGTAAGAGGCCAGCAGAGGTTGAATACGCGGTTCGGTCACCGCTTCCCAGGCCTGGATCGAACCCCAGTCGTGGGCCACCAGGTGCACGGGCTGGTTGGGGCTGAGAGCCTTGATCACCGCTTCCAGATCGTTGGCCAGCTTTGCCAGGTGATAGTCCAGGCGCTTGCGTGGAATATCCGAGGCACCGAAGCCGCGTACGTCGTAGGCAATGATCTGGTAGTCGGCGGCCAGTTCACGTACCAGCGGCAGCCAGACTTCGTGGCTGTCCGGGTAGCCATGCACCAGCAGCAGGGTCGGGCCATCTGTTTTGCCCCAGCGGTAAGCGGCCAGTTCCACCCCATCGCCCTGAATGCGCAGGTGTTCGCCCTGCAAGGGCTCGTGTGGCAACACGACAGGCGCGTTCATGCGCGCACCTGCTGTACGTTTGCAGGGCGAACCGGCCGAGTGAGGAGGGCGAGGTCGAGGGGCATGCGGCGTCTCCATGGGTTATGACTGTTACATCATTTGATGTCATGGTTATTGTTGGACGCTCCGCAGGTGTCTGCCTAGCCATTGCGCAGACTCAATCCAGCCTCTGTTACGGTGTTACTGATATGGCTGCACGCCTTGTGCCATGGGGCTTTGCCTGGGGTTGGCAGGGTTGCGCGCGACCAAGGGTTGGGCAAGTCCAGCCCTTGGTTGGGGCGGTTGTTGGCTGGTTACTCGTGCGGCTATGATCGCCGCCATGCAAACAGCCTCCGCTTTTCTCCAGCGTTTATTAGGCAGCGCCGCCCCTGTGGTGGAAGCGGTGTCTGTAGAGTATCGCGTCGATGATCTGGCCCAGGCCGCGCAGACCAGCGTGCGCAATGTGCGTGCCTATCAGGATCAGGGGCTATTGCCGCCGCCTGAGCGGCGTGGTCGGCTGGGGATCTACAACGGTGAGCACCTGGCGCGGCTGAAGCTGATCGGCCAGCTGCTGGAGCGTGGTTACAGCATCGCCAGCATTCGTGAGCTGTTCGAGGCCTGGGCGCAGGGGCGAGATCTGGCCCATGTGCTGGGTTTGGAGCAGGCCATTCAAGGGCCGGGGCAACCGGAGCAGGCCGAGCAGCTGTCCTTTGCCCAGCTGCAGGCGCTGTTTGGCGAGGTGCTGGATGATCAGGTGATCGAGCGGGCTCTGGCTCTCGGCCTGCTGGAGTTCGCCGGTGACCATCTGCGTGTGCCCAGCCCCAAGCTGTTTGCGGCCGGGCTTGAGTTGTACCGCGCGGGTATTCCTTTGCCGGCGTTACTTGATGAGCTGGCAGCCATTCGCGGGCATGTGCAACAGGTGGCCACGGGCATTGTCACGATGATTACCCAGCAGCTGGTCAACCCGCTGCTGCACAGTGAGCTGCCGCATGCTGCTGACCTTGAAGGGCTCAGTGTGCAGTTGTTGCAACTGCGGCCCCTGGTGGAACAGGTTGTCGTCGCCGAACTGGCGCGCAGTCTGCCCGAGGCGGCCAATCGCGAATTGAGCGAGCGGGTGCATAAGTTGCTGGAAGGTTTTTTGCGCGCCGATCCTTCAAAGCAGCAGTAAGACCGCCGCCCCCGCCAGCAGGCCGACTGCCATGACCGGCAATGTCATCAGTGCCAGCTGGCGGCCGCCAATCAATGCCACGAGAAAGCCCTTGACCAGACTGTTGCTCAGCGCGGCGAGAAAGATCCCCTGCACGGCGACCTGTGCATCCAGTTCACCCTTGGCGCTGCGCGCCAGTGACAGGGTGATGGCATCCACATCGGCCAGCCCCGAAAGCAGCGCCACCAGATAAACGCCGACATCGCCAAGCCAGTGTTGGGCGGCTTCGACCATCAATAAAATCAACGCCAGTAACGCGGCAAAGCGCAGTGCGGGGCCCAACTCAAATGGGTTTTTCAGCGGCGGTTCGGCCTGTTCTTCGCTCTCCGTGCCGGCGCGACGGAAGTAGAGCAACGCGCCGGCGGCATACACCAGGGTGGCGATGCCCAGCGGCCAGACCAGTTGCGGTAACAGGCTGGCGTTGACCAGGCCGACCTCCAGCAATACCCGTGGAAACATCAACGCCGAGGTGGCGAGCAGGCCGCAGGCCAGAATCGCCTGCAGGCTGCGCCCCGGCGCCAGACGCGCCAGGGTTACGGTCATCGCCGTGGATGACACCATGCCGCCGAGCAATGCGGTGATCAGCAGGCCATGACGCATGCCGATCAGGCGAATGGCCACATAGGCGGCAAAGCCGATGCTGGCGATCAGCACCACCATCCACCAGATGGCGTAGGGGTTGAAAGCCTGCCAGGGGCCGTAGCCCTGGTTGGGCAGCGCCGGCAACAACACCAGGGAGATGAACAGCAGCTTCAGTGCGCCGGACAGCTCCGTTTCACTGAGGCGTTGCAGGGCACCATGCAGCGATTGCTTGAGGCTCAGCAGCAGCGCCACGGCCACCGCACCGGCCGCCGCCAGCCCGGCATAACCGGCCATGGCCAGGCTGCCGAGCAAAAAGGTGATCAGCAGCGCCACCTCGCTGGTCAGGCCCATATCACCCACGCGTTGCAGTTCGCCAAAGTAGGACGCCACCACCAGCAAGGCAAAACCGCTGAAGATCACCGCCCAGGCGATGACCCCGAAGTGCTCGCCGAGCAGCATGGCAAAGGCGCCGAGCAGGCTGCTCAGGGCGAAGGTGCGAATCCCCGCGACCAGCTGCGCGTCCTCGGTATTGCGCCCCTGCCAGCCGCGTTCGGCACCAATCAGCAGGCCAGCGGCCAAGGCGCTGGCGAAGTTCAGCAGGGTGTCGAGGGCTTCCGGCATGGGCAGATCCTGAGTGGGCGATGTGGGCAGTCTAGCCAGTGCGTGTTGGGCTGTATTGCGGCAGGTCAGCCAGCGGCGTTATAGCTGCGCAAGATTGTTCAAGACGCCGCGGCTGCGATGCGCCAGGCTATGCAGCAAAGGAGGGCGCATGAGCCGTTTGCAGCAGTTTCTCTATGGGGTGCGTGACAGTATTGCGATGATCGTCGGCATTCTGCCGTTTGGCTTGATCTATGGTGCGCTGGCCAGCCTGGCCGGGCTTAGCCTGGGGCAAGCTTTGGGTATGTCGATGTTGGTGTATGCCGGCTCGGCGCAGTTTATTGCCATCAGCCTACTGACCCTGGGCAGTGGTGCGGTGGTGATTCTGCTCACCACCCTGGTGGTCAATCTGCGCCATGTGCTCTACAGCGCGGCGCTGCAGCCCTATGTGGGTGGGCTGCCGCAGCGTTGGCGGGTGCCGCTGGCGTTCGGCCTGACTGATGAAACCTTTGCGGTGGTGCAGCGCCGCTATCTGGCGCGCGGCATGACCGAGCACGGCCAGTGGTATCACGCCGGTGTTGCGCTGGCCTTGTACCTGTCCTGGGTATCGAGTTCGCTGGTCGGTGCACTGTTTGGCCAGAGCGTGCCGAACCTGGCGGGCTGGGGGCTGGACTTCGCCATGCTGGCGACCTTTATCGGTATCGTCGTTCCGGCGCTGCGCAATCGCCCGCAAATTGCCGCAGCCCTGGTGGCTGGTGCGGCTGCGCTGCTCTGTCATGCCTGGCCGTATAAGCTGGAGTTGATGGCCGCAGCCCTCAGCGGTATTGCCGTCGGTGTATGGTTGGAGCGCCGTAACACGCCGGCTGTCGCTGGGGAGGGCGCATGATGGAAACCTGGCTGCTGATCCTCGGCATGGCGCTGATCACCTTTGTGATTCGCTACAGCCTGTTTGCTTTTCCCGATCTGCGCTTTCCGCCGCTGGTTCGCCAAGGCTTGCATTACGTACCGACGGCAGTGCTGAGTGCTATTGTGCTGCCCGGCATGCTGATACCCGATGGTCAGCACTGGGCGTTCGGCCTGGACAATGCCTACCTGTTGGCGG
This sequence comes from Pseudomonas anguilliseptica, assembly GCF_021375795.1. Lineage (GTDB taxonomy): Bacteria > Pseudomonadota > Gammaproteobacteria > Pseudomonadales > Pseudomonadaceae > Aquipseudomonas > Aquipseudomonas anguilliseptica_A. Next base: position 161,178 of record NZ_JAEIOI010000002.1, read on the forward strand.
GGCTGGCGACCATTGCTATCGCCGCATTGACTCGGCATCTGCTGGCCACTATCGGCGGCGGCCTGCTGGTGTTCTTCGTGCTGCGTGCTGTGCTGGGGCAGTTACCGCTGTAAGCGCAAGGTTCTTGCACCTGATTTGATAGAAAATGCAGCAAAAAACGCGCATGGCTGTGGCTTTGTCGGGTGTTCTTGCAGTCAAATGCCTGAAAACACCCGCTGGCCACTGCACACAGGTACACGGACGATGACCGAACACTCCCAATTCGCGTTGCTGGGTAAAAAGCGCTTCCTGCCATTCTTCCTGACCCAGTTACTGGGTGCCTTCAACGACAACATCTTCAAGCAGTCACTGATACTCGCCATCCTGTTCAAAATCAGCTCCGGGGCGGACAAGTCCTTGCTGGTCAATCTCTGTGCTTTGCTGTTTATCCTGCCGTTCTTCCTGTTCTCGGCCCTGGGTGGACAGTTGGGCGAGAAGTTCACCAAAGACTCGTTGATCCGCAAGATCAAGTTCGCTGAAATCCTCATTATGCTGCTCGGCGCCGTTGGCGTGCTGCTCGGCAACCTGCCACTGATGCTTGCGGTGCTGTTTGCCATGGGCACTCAGTCGGCGCTGTTTGGCCCGGTGAAGTACTCGATCCTGCCGCAGCACCTGGAAGAGCAGGAACTGGTGGGCGGCAACGCGCTGGTGGAGATGGGTACATTCCTGGCTATCCTTGCCGGCACCATCGGTGCAGGCATCATCATGGCCAGCAGCGCCTATGCGCATATCGTCGCAGTAGCCGTGGTGCTGGTCGCGGTGCTGGGTTATCTGGCCAGTCGCGGTATTCCTGCAGCCTCGGCGGCCATGCCGCAGCTCAAGCTGGACTGGAACATCGTGCGCCAGTCCTGGGCGACCATGAAGCTGGGCCTGGGCCAGCGCCCGGCCGTATCACGCTCACTGGTGGGTAACTCCTGGTTCTGGTTTCTCGGTGCGGTGTACCTGACGCAGATTCCGGCCTATGCCAAGGAATGGTTGTACGGCGATGAAAGCGTGGTGACACTGATTCTCACAGTGTTCTCGGTGGGCATTGCGCTGGGTTCGATGCTTTGTGAGCGCATGAGCGGGCACAAAGTGGAAATCGGTCTGGTGCCGTTCGGTTCGATTGGCCTGACCCTGTTCGGCATTCTGCTCTGGTGGTTCTCCGGTGGCTTCCCCGAGGCAGCAGTGGCCCACGACTGGCTGTCGGTCATGAGCTATAGCCAGGCCTGGTGGATTCTTGGCTCGATTCTCGGCATTGGTCTGTTTGGCGGCTTCTACATCGTGCCGCTGTATGCGCTGATCCAGTCGCGCACTGTGGAGCATGAGCGGGCGCGAGTGATCGCTGCCAATAACATCCTCAATGCCTTGTTCATGGTGATCTCGGCGATTGTTTCGATCCTGTTTTTGAGCATCGCTGATCTGTCGATTCCGCAGCTGTTCCTGACCATTTCGCTGATGAACATCGCGGTCAACAGCTACATCTTCAAGATCGTCCCCGAATTCACCATGCGCTTTATGATCTGGCTGCTCAGTCACTCGATGTACCGGGTTGAGCACAAGGGGCTGGACGCGATTCCCGACGAGGGCGCGGCGGTATTGGTGTGCAACCACGTGTCGTTTGTTGATGCGCTGCTGATTGGCGGTGCGGTGCGCCGGCCGGTGCGTTTTGTCATGTACTACAAAATCTACAACCTGCCGGTGCTCAATTTTATCTTCCGCACCGCCGGTACTGTGCCGATTGCCGGGCGCAGTGAAGACCTGCTGATCTACGACGCCGCGTTCAAGAAAATCGCCGAATACCTGCGCAATGGCGAGGTGGTGTGCATCTTCCCAGAAGGCAAGTTGACCAGCGATGGCGAACTCAATGAGTTCAAGAATGGCATCGAACGTATCGTCTCGGAAAACCCGGTGCCGGTGATTCCAATGGCATTGCAGGGGCTGTGGGGCAGCTTTTTCAGCCGTGACCCGCACAAGGGTTTCTTCAAGCGCCTATGGTCGCGTATCACCCTGGTGGCGGGCGAGCCGGTGGCGGCAGAAGCGGTCAAGTGCGAGTTGCTGCAGGCTCAGGTAAGCGCCTTGCGTGGTGAACGGCGCTAGCCTGCCGGATAAAAAAAGCCCGCCAATCGGCGGGCTTTTTTATGGTGTGTCACTTACTCAGTGGCTGAGTTTCAGGCCGAGCAAGCCACAAACAATCAGCGCCACACTGGCCAGGCGCATGAGTGTCACGGCCTCGCCAAACAGGATGATGCCGGCGATAACCGTGCCGACTGCGCCGACTCCGGTCCAGATGGCATAGGCGGTGCCCAGTGGCAATTCCTTCATGGCCAGGCCGAGGAGTCCCAGGCTGATGAGCATGGCGGTCACGGTGAGCAGGGTAGGGAGCGGGCGGGTAAAACCGTCGGTGTACTTCAGGCCTACGGCCCAGCCGACTTCGAACAGGCCAGCCAGCAGCAGAATAATCCAGGACATAAAAACCTCCATCAACAGTACAGATGGGCCGTCCCGAAATGGTCACTCGTGGAGTGGCGAGGTCGTCCTCACGCTGTGCAGTATTTTGCACATTAGCTGGTTTGTGGCAAGCGCAGAGGATCAATGGTCACATCCTCTGCGCTTACACGCAGGTGTTTAGATGCCTTGCGGAATCTCTTCGCCGCCCAGGGCTTCGAATAGCGCCGGGAGGAAGTCCACCAGGGTCAGCATCATCAGGGTGAAGCTGGCGTCCTGCTGGCCGAGGTCGTCGTCACCACCGTCCTGTTCGGCCTGATCTTGCAGCAGGTCTTCGAAGCGCAGGCGCTTGACCACCAGTTTGTCGTCGAGCACAAAGGACAGCTTGTCCTGCCAGGCCAGGGACAGTTGCGTGACCTGCTTGCCCGCGCTCATGTGCAGCTGGATCTCGTCGCTGGTCAGGTCCTGACGCTTGCAGCGCACCACACCGCCGTCTTCATGGGTGTCGCGCAGTTCGCATTCGTCCAGTACGTGGAAGTCCGGAGCCGCCTGCTGCACCTTGACCCAGTCGGTGAGGGTGGCACTGGGGGCGATCTTCACGGTCAGCGGGCGTACCGGCAGCGAGCCGATGGCTTCGCGCAGGGTCGACAGCAGGTCTTCGGCGCGCTTGGCGCTGGCCGAGTCCACCAGGATCAGGCCCTGCTTGGGAGCGATGGCCGCGAAGGTGGCAGACTTGCGGATAAAGGCCCGTGGCAGGAAGGTCTGCACGATGTCGTCCTTGAGCTGGTCGCGCTCCTTCTTGTAGACCTTGCGCATCTGCTCGGCTTCGATCTCGTCAACCTTGTCCTTCAACGCATCACGCACCACGCTGCCGGGCAGGATGCGTTCTTCCTTGCGTGCAGCAATCAGCAGGAAATCACCGCTGGCATGCACCAGTTGCGCATCAGGACCTTTGCCGAAAGGCGCAATAAAGCCATAGGTGCTGAGTTCCTGGCTGGCGCACGAGCGGGCCGGTTTGGCCAGAAGCGCCGTTTCGAGGGCCTCGGCATCAAACGGGATGTCCTGGGTGAGGCGATAAACCAGCAGGTTACGAAACCACATAAGGGGGTGAATCTCCATTAACAGACCTGCCGGCAGCAGCAGGTATCACAAGTCGTCAGCACCTTGCGCAGATGCTGTTTCAGGTTGGCCGCTGCGCTATGACCGCTTGGCGAACCTATGCGTTGCATTCGGGGCGCATTATTCCCCCGAGTAATGCTCAAGGCCAAGTCTGCGCTAAGCCTTTGCTGCATCAATAAAAAATTTTTAAAACAGGGCTTGCCAAGGTGCAGTTGGCTCTCTAAAATGCGCCCCACTTCGAGAGTGAAGGGTGATTAGCTCAGCCGGGAGAGCATCTGCCTTACAAGCAGAGGGTCGGCGGTTCGATCCCGTCATCACCCACCAACTCGCTTTTCGAGGTTACGCGCAGCGGTAGTTCAGTCGGTTAGAATACCGGCCTGTCACGCCGGGGGTCGCGGGTTCGAGTCCCGTCCGCTGCGCCATTTTTTCCTCGCTTCATCCCCTCTGTGACACTTCGCTTCAATCCGCAAAACTCTCTCAGTAAATTCAGCTAAACATCTGAACTTATACGCATTTTCTGTCTCCTATCACGGTAGCCAGTGATCGCGGCAGCCTGCTAAGCTCGCGCTTTCACACCATTGCCCTAGGGCGCACCGAACAAGGAACAAGCATGAAACAGCATCGTTTAGCAGCGGCGGTCGCCCTGGTTGGTCTGGTTCTCGCAGGCTGTGATTCGCAAACCAGCGAAATCACCCTGGAAACCCCAGCGCAGAAAGCGTCCTATGGTATCGGCCTGAACATGGGCAAAAGCCTGGCTCAGGAAGGCATGGATGACCTGGATTCCAACGCTGTTGCGCAAGGCATCGAAGACGCCATTGGCAAGAAAGAGCAGCGTCTGAAAGACGAAGAGTTGATCGAAGCCTTTGCCTTCCTGCAAAAGCGTGCCGAAGAGCGCATGGTGGCGCTGAATGCCGAGTCGGCCAAAGCCGGCAAGAAATTCCTTGAAGACAACGCCAAGCGTGAAGGCGTAACCACCACTGCTTCCGGCCTGCAGTACGAGGTGGTGAAAAAGACTGACGGCGCCCAGCCGAAAGCCACTGATGTGGTAACCGTGCACTATGAAGGCAAGTTGACTGATGGCAGCGTCTTCGATAGCTCGGTTGAGCGTGGCAGCCCGATCGACCTGCCGGTCAACGGTGTGATCCCAGGTTGGGTCGAAGGTCTGCAGCTGATGCACGTTGGCGAGAAGTACAAACTGTACATTCCGAGCGAGCTGGCTTATGGCGAGCAGAGCCCGACTCCGGCCATTCCGGCTAACTCGGTACTGGTGTTTGATCTGGAGCTGATCGCGATCAAAGACGCCGCCGCTCAAGAGTAATTCCAGGCTGTTTCAGACAACGCCCCGTTTCGACGGGGCGTTGTCGTTTACGGCGTATAAATTCGGCACTTTTTGCTTGACTGGCAGGTCTCAAAAGGCCTGTGTGGTTGTATTGGTGTTACGGTTATGCACATTTCTCAGACGGCCTGTGGCAGTTATCGGTAACTCTTGCGTAGAAACCCTTTGATATTATTAAGTTATTGATTTATATGGGTATTTATCGTGTGAGCAAAAAATGCCCGATCTGTTGCGAGGCCCCGTGGGCTGGGCGTTTGCCAGGCTTATCGAGAATCTGTTCACAAGGTTATCCACAGCTTTAGTGGATAACCATGGCAAGCCCAGTACGCATGCGGGATTGCCGGGAGATGGTGAGGAAAGCAATGAAAAATCTTGCGCGTTACCAGCGTTTGGCAAAGCGTTTCCTCAAAGCCGGACGGTTACCGGCGCTGTTGTTTTCGGTCGCCCGCAAGCGTGAAAAACTGGGTGAGAGATTCAGTGATCTGGCGGCTCAGCTCAAGTTGTTGCAGGCACTCTGTCTGGCTTGGTGGCGCGGGGAATACCGAGCCATTGATACCCAGGCGTTACTGGCGGTGATGGCGGCTCTGCTTTACTTCGTCACGCCGATTGATGGCATACCGGATTGGCTGTTTGGCATTGGCCTGGTCGATGACTTGGCCGTACTGGCTTGGGTGATGCGTACCTGGCGCAATGAACTGGCAGCTTTTGAGCAATGGCGCGCGGCTCAAGCTCCTGAGGTGCTGGGCGTGTTGGAGCGGTTGCCGGACAGCGAACAGCAGCTGATCGAGCAGCAGGGGCGCCTGTCGCAATGAGCGTTACGAACCTGCTTTAGGTGGCGTTGAGCCACTGCTCGATAATGCCTTGGTCGCGCAATTGCAGCAGGGTCTTGTCCAGCTGCTCGGCACTGACAGGCAGTTTGGGGCTGTAGGTGCAGTGCATGCCATAGCGCTCGATGACCCAGGGGTTGAGCCTTAGCGCAGTAGCGGCTTGTTTATGCAGAGCGAGGTTCAGTGGTCGGCGCATGTCGATAATGGCATCCAGGCGCTGCTTGCTCAGCAGGTTGAGTCCGGCACTGTGATCGCGCAGGTCCTGGCGAATGATCTGCTGCTTGGCGAATGCCTCCATCAGTGCCGCGTTATACACGTAGCCAAGTTGCGTGCCGACGGTTTTGCCATATAGCTGGCTCAGGCTGCTGATGGGGGCTTGCTGATCGTGCAGCAACAACACATCTTCTTCGCTGTAGAGCGCGGCAGACCAGTGATAGCGCTCCGGTCTGTCTATCCATTGTGGGTTGCTGTTACAGATCACATGGATGCGGCCGCGTTGCATGTACTCATCAATGCGTTTATTCGGGGTTTCCACAAATTCTGCGTTGTAGCCAAGCGTCTGGCTGGCCAGTTGGCCAAGCTGATAAATGACGCCGCCGCGCAGTTGCTGGTCTTTGACTTCGACATAGGGCAGGCCGTCAGCGCTGGCAAAACCCCAGCGTAATTCCTCGGCATGGGTCGTCAGGCTGTAGGCAGCAACTAGTATTGTTATCAATGTGCGCAAAGCTAGCCCCCAGGTGCGGCTTGATAACCTGGCGGCAGTATAGATCACGCCCTTTGCCGTGCCGGCTGTTAAGATGGCCGCCTGTTCTGGAGTTGCGAGAGTGATGGAAGTGCTCTGCATGGAGATTTACAGATGAATGTGCAAGTGATCGAGCGTGATGGCGAGCCGGAGTATGCGGTGCTGCCATGGGCGCAGTATCAAGCCCTGTTACAGGCGGCCGGACACGCTCCCGACACTGCGGTTGCCGAAGCGCAGGGCGATACCCCGGCACTCAGCCAACTCACGCGTCTGCGTGAGGCCAAGGGTCTGACAGCGGAGCAGCTGGCGCGCCAGGTCGGAATCAGCCCGCACTATATGGCCATGATCGAGAGCGGTGAGCGTCAGCCAGATGCTGCGATTCAGCGTGCACTGGCCTGGCACCTAGGAGTGGCTGGCTGGGAGTCGCAGCTTTGAGCGTGCGTATCAGTCGGCAGCATTGGCAGGCGCTATTGGATGAGCTTGAGGATGCCCAACGACAGCGCCACCTGCTGACCTATCGTGCGCTGATCGAGCGTCTGGCCTTACCCAGCCCGGCGATGCAGACCCTGGCCGCTGCTCTTGAGCACTTGGCCGCATTGGATGCGCGTGCCGAACGCCCCCTGCGCAGTGCGCTGGTGATCAGCCAGGGCGCCAGTCGCCTGCCTCGCACGGGCTTCTTTGAATGCGTCAATCGCCTGGGACGCTTTAGCGGTGCATCCGATGGTATTGCTGCGGCTTCCTGGCATGCGGCTGAGGTGGCCCGGGTGTTCGAATTCAGCTACCCGGAAGATGCCTGATGCTGATCACCCTGCGAGCTCGTCTGGGTTATGTGCTGGCCCGTCGGTTGTTCCACTGGCCATGGTTGGTCAAACAGCCCAGGGCCTGGCGCTGGATGGAAGGGCAGTTTGCGCGTCTGGCCAACCTGGGGCATCGCCCGGCACAAAGCTTTTATGGGCATATTCTGCTGTTTCGTGGACAGGGGCTGGCTGCGCGCAATGAGGGCCGGCGTCTGCTGGCGCTGGCTGCCAAGGCTGGTGATGCCAAAGCCGCCTACCAGCTTGGCGTACTGAGCCTGGCTGGCGATACCCAGCATGCAGCAGATGTACAGCAAGCCATTGACTGGTGGACCCGGGCGGCCAATGCCGGACACCCCGCAGCGGCGTACCGACTGGCTGAACTGTACCGCGCTGGCGCTCCAGGCATCCCGGTTGATCTGGCCTTGGCTGAGCACTTTGCGGCGCTGTCCGTTGCCGCTCACGACTAGTTTTGCGGGGCCGCTTTAGGCAGCCGTATCGCTGGCGGTGTCGATGATGTGCAGGCTGTAACCAGGTACCGCCTTGGCATGCCGCTTGGCCTCCGAGGCCATGGCGGCAAGTTGACTGGCATCCAGCTGTGCACACTGCTCGGGGTGCACATGCACCACCCCCAGCGACAGCGAGAGCAGGGCGTATTCCTGGCGCTTGCCGCTGCGGTCATGGGCGACAAAACAGCCGGCGTGCAGGTCTTCTTCTCTGTAGAACCTTCGGCATTGGCTCTGGAAGTCTTCCAGCAGGCGATTGAGCCGTGCGCGCCAGTCTGGCGAGCCGAGGGCCAGGAGAAAGTCATCGCCACCGATATGCCCGACAAAATCCCGCGTCGGATCAATCCGATCGTTCAGGCATTGCGCCAGGCTCAAGAGCACTTCGTCGCCCTTGGCATAGCCGTAGATGTCATTGAACGGCTTGAAATTGTCGATATCCACATAGCACACCACGGCTTCACGGCCCTGCTGCAAAAGTCGGGTCAGGCACTGCTGAATCGGTACGTTACCTGGTAACAAGGTCAGTGGATTGGCATAGCGGGCCTGTTGGATTTTCAGTTCGGTGATCAGCTTGAGCACGTCGATCACCCGACCCAGGCCAATGTAACGTCCGCCTTCAATGATGATGAAATCTTCTTCGATGCGCTGACGGGCGCGGCTGGTGAGCAAGCGGCTGACCTGTTGCAGCGACTGGCTGACTTCCACGGCCAGGTAGTCATCACTCATCAGGCGGCTGATAGGCTTGCGGGCGAACAGTTCGTTGGCAAAGGGCTTGAGCAAGGCTTCGGCCAGTGAGTGGCGATGCACGATGCCGACCGGTTGCAGGGTTTCGTCGAGAATGGCCAGTGAGTTCAGGTTGGCCTGGGTGCGAAACATTTCCAGCACTTCAGTAGTGGGCGTGCCGGTGGCTACTGCGCGTTGCGGGTTGAGCAGGCCGCGCAGGTCGCTGGTATCTTCACTCAGCGGACTGCTGGTTGTGGTGTTGGGTAGCAGGTTGAGGGCGTCGCGCGGTGGCACCTCTTGCGGCCGGCAGAGCAGGTAGCCTTGCAGCAGGTCGACGCCCATTTCTGCCAGTACGGCGAGTTCTTCGGGCAGTTCGATGCCTTCGGCAATCACTTGCGCGCGCGAGGCCTTGGCCATCTTCAGAATGGAGCCGACGAATTCGCGCTTGACCGCATCCTGATGGATGCCATCGATAAAGTGGCGGTCGATTTTCACGTAGTCCGGGCGCAACTCTGACCACAGGCGCAGGCTGGAATATCCCGCACCAAGGTCGTCCAGGGCGATAGAGAATCCCATCGCGCGGTAGTGGTGCAGAGCCGTATCAAGCAGGGCGAAGTCGTCGGTAGGCGATTGTTCAGTTAGCTCAATCACTACTTGGCTGGGCGGAATGCCCAGCGACTGCAAGAGTTGCAGCGTACGGCCCGGCTGGTGTTTGGGTTGCATCAGCGAGTCTGGCGAGACGTTGAGGAACAGCTTGCCCTCAAGCTGGAGTTGGCTGAAACGCTGGCAGGCTTTCTGGCGGCACAAGAGCTCCAGTTCGCTCAGGCGGCCGGCGCTGCGGGCCACGGCAAACAGATTGATCGGCGAATGCAGAGCGCTATTGGACGGGCCACGGCTTAGGGCTTCATAGCCGAGAATACGCCGCTCGGAGAGCGAAAAGATCGGCTGAAACAGGCTATGCAGATCGCTGTTGGCGAGGATGTTGTCCAGCGCACTGAACTGCTCGGTGGCAATCATGTTGGATCTCGATAGGCATAAAAAACGGGGACTGGTTGATGACCAGTCCCCGCATTTCACGACAATTTGATGACCCTTTGATGACGCTCGCTGTTTACTGCTTGGCCAGACGTGTATTCAGACCCAGGTAGTCGAGCAGAATGCGTCCGCTTTCGGCGAGGTAGGCATCGTCTTCCGGTTTGGTTTTGTCGTCTTCCACCGGCAGCGCATCTTCGTCTTCTTCCTTGATCTTGTTCAGCAGGGCTTCGCCCTTGGCCTGACGGCGGCTGTTTTCGATGGCCAGTTGCTGGGCTTCGATATCGGCCTGTTGGGCGCGACGTTTGTTTTCATTGAGGCTGACGGTGTTTTCTTCCATCAGCTTCTGCGCCAGTTGCAGGCGTTCGCGGGCGAAGGTGAAGTCCGGATTCTGTGCGGTGCGGCTTTCAAAGCGGCTCTGCAGTTTTGCCAGGAACGGCTTGATCGGGTCCAGCTCCGGTTTGATTGCTGGTTTGATGCTGTCCCATGGCAGGGCCTCGGGCAGGGCGCTTTCGCCGATTTCCTTGGTGTCCATGACGTCTGGGTACTGAATATCCGGAATCACGCCCTGATGCTGGGTGCTCTGCCCGGAGACGCGGTAAAACTTGGCCAGAGTCAGCTTCAGCTCACCATGGTTGAGCGGCTGGATGGTTTGTACGGTGCCTTTGCCGAAGGTCTGACCGCCGAGGATCAGCGCGCGGTGGTAGTCCTGCATGGCGCCGGCAAAAATCTCCGAAGCCGAGGCTGACAGGCGATTGACCAGCACGGCCAGCGGGCCTTTGTAGTAGATACCGGTGTTCTCATCGGCCAGTACATCGACACGGCCATCGCTGTTGCGCACCAGTACGGTCGGGCCCTGGTCGATAAACAGGCCGGTCAGTTCGGTTGCTTCCTGCAGCGAGCCGCCACCGTTGTTACGCAGGTCGATGACCACGCCATCGACGTTTTCCTTCTCCAACTCGGTGAGCAGGCGTTTGACGTCACGGGTGGTGCTTTTGTAGTTCGGATCGCCGGCACGGAAGGCTTTGAAATCCAGGTAGAAGGCCGGAATCTCGATGACCCCGAGCTTGTAGTCGCGATTGTCGTGCTTGAGGTTGAGGATGGATTTCTTCGCTGCCTGTTCTTCCAGCTTGACCGCTTCACGGGTGATGGACACCACCTTGCTGGTCTGATCATTCGGCGCGTTGCTGGCGGGGATCACTTCCAGGCGTACTTGCGAGCCTTTCGGGCCACGGATCAGCTTGACCACTTCATCCAGGCGCCAGCCGATCACGTCGACCATTTCCTTGCTGCCCTGTGCCACACCGATGATCTTGTCGGCAGGGGCGATCTGCTTGCTCTTTTCCGCCGGGCCTGCCGGCACCAGGCGCACGACCTTGACGTGTTCGTTGTCGCTTTGCAGCACGGCACCAATACCTTCGAGCGACAGGCTCATATTGATGTCGAAGTTTTCCGCGTTGTCCGGCGACAGGTAGGTGGTGTGTGGGTCGTAGGACATGGCAAAGGCGTTGATATAGGCCTGGAACACGTCTTCGCCGCGGGTCTGCTTGAGGCGCGCGAGCTGGTTGTTGTAGCGCTTGGTGAGCAGCTCCTGAATCGCCTTGGGCTCTTTGCCGGCGATTTTCAGGCGCAGTACCTCGTCTTTAACGCGCTTGCGCCACAGGTCATCGAGTTCGGCAAGGTCCTTGACCCAGGGGGCGTTCTCACGGTCGATCAGCAATGTCTCGTCACTGTTGAGGTCAATCTTGTCGACGCCTTGTTCGAGCATGTTCAGGGTGAACTGCAAACGGCTCTGCAGGCGTTCGAGGTGGCGTTTGTAGATGGCAAAGCCCGGTTGCAGGTCGCCATTTTTCAACAGGTCGTCAAAACGCGTGCGCCATTTATCGAACTCGGCAATATCGGAGGCGATGAAGTAGCTGCGCGAAGGGTCGAGCATCTTCAGGTAGCCCTGATAGATCTTTTCCGAGCGTTCGTCATTCAGCGGTGGTTTGTTGTAGTGGTGGCGCTTCAACAACTCCACGACGTTGAGGCTGGCGATGACTTGCTCGCGGTCAGGCTGCAGGTATTCCCAGGACGCGTCACTGGTGGTTTTTGCCGCGAGCGGTAGGGCGCTCAGGGCAAACGAAAAGGCGAGGGTGACGCTGAGTAGGGATCGCTTCATGCTGATTCGACGTGTGGGCAGTTGATAACGCATATTAGGGTCTGTTCCCGTTTCGTTCGCGGCCGCGCCGGAGCCTGTTTTAGCGCGAGGCAAGGCACGAGACACGAAGTTTGGTTGTTCCAAATGAGTGTCGAGAAACGCAGTATCGCGCTAAAACAAGCCCGTCCCTACGGGTTGCGCGAAAAATTTCGCCATGCGGTGTTGGAGGACTTGGCAAGGGAACACCATTACCTGCGTCCTCCGCCTAGCCTGGCGAAATTTTTCGCAGCAACGCGGCTCGCGACGAAACGGGAACAGACCCTAGGCCATCTTTAAGGGCGCCAGGTTCCATCGGCGCAATGCAAAAGCCCGGCGGTTAGCGCCTGGCTCGGTTCAAATGCACTATGGAGGCAGCGTGAAGGCATTGCAAGGCGTTGAAGGCCGTGTGGAGTGGGCGCAATACCTCGCGCCGGCCTGTGATGTAGGGGAAATTCGCATCCGTGTGGCCGCCGCCGGACTGAATCGGGCCGATCTGTTGCAGCGAGCGGGGCTTTATCCGCCGCCGCCAGGCGCCAGTGAGGTGCTTGGGCTCGAGTGCGCCGGTATTGTCAGTGAGGTTGGGGCGGGCTGCGACTGGAAAGTGGGTGATCGTGTTTGCGCGTTGTTGAGCGGTGGAGGCATGGCCGAGGAGGTGGTGGTCGATGCCCGGCACGCCTTGCCAGTGCCCGAAGGCATGACGCTGGTTGAAGCCGCCGCTTTGCCCGAGGTGTACGCCACGGCCTGGCTCAATCTGTTCCAACTGGCGGCGCTGAAGCCCGGACAGAGAGTGTTGCTGCATGCCGGTGCCAGTGGTGTGGGGTCGGCCGCCATTCAATTGTGCAAAGCCTTTGGCAGCCCGTGCTGGGTCAGCGTTGGTTCTGCTGAACGGTTGGCCTACTGCGAAAGCCTGGGCGCTCAGGGCGGCGTGCTGCGTGGCGAGGAACAGCTGCAGGCGCTGCGTGACTTTGCGCCGTTCGATGTGATTCTCGACCCTGTTGGGGGCAACTATGCGGCGCTCAATCTGGAATTGCTGGCCCAGGATGGCCGCTGGGTGAACATCGGTTTGCTCGGCGGACGCAAGGCCGAGTTGGACCTGGCGTTGCTGCTGGGTAAGCGCGTGCAGCTGATCGGCTCGACCCTGCGCAACCGTGATGCGCTGTTCAAAGCGCAGCTGCTACAGGATTTACAGCAATACGTCTGGCCGCTGTTTGCCGAAGGGCGTCTAAAACCGCAACTTGAGCGCAGTTTTGCCGTCAAAGAGGCCGAGTTGGCTTTTGCCGAACTGGCGGGCAATGGCGTCAATGGCAAGCTGGTGTTGGTAATTGATCCGACCTTGGCATAAGGCTATGGGTCGATTGGCTTACTCAATCAGAATCATGGCGGCAATCAATAAGCTTTTTTCGAATAAGGGGCTAGAATGCGCCCTGTAAATTTCCTAACCCTCAGAAGGAATCAGAGATGTCCCTCATCAACACCCAAGTTCAACCTTTTTCGGCTAACGCGTTCCACAACGGTGAGTTCATCCAGGTCACCGAGCAGAGCCTGAAAGGCAAGTGGTCCGTGCTGATCTTCATGCCGGCTGCCTTCACCTTCAACTGCCCGACCGAAATCGAAGACGCCGCCAACAACTACGCCGAGTTCCAGAAGGCCGGTGCCGAGGTGTACATCGTCACCACCGACACCCACTTCTCCCACAAGGTATGGCACGAAACCTCCCCGGCCGTGGGCAAGGCCCAGTTCCCGCTGATCGGTGACCCGACCCACCAGCTGACCCGCGCTTTCGGCGTGCACATCGAGGAAGAAGGCCTGGCCCTGCGTGGCACCTTCGTGATCAACCCGGAAGGCGTGATCAAGACCCTGGAAATCCACTCCAACGAAATCGCTCGCGACGTCTCCGAGACCCTGCGCAAGCTGAAGGCAGCCCAGTACACCGCCGCCAACCCGGGTCAGGTTTGCCCGGCCAAGTGGAAAGAAGGCGAGAAGACCCTGGCTCCCTCCCTGGACCTGGTCGGCAAGATCTAAAAATGGGCGTAGCGCTGCTGCGCTAGGCATTGCTGCGTTGAACTGAGGTTCGGGCTGCTCATTTACAGCTCGTAAACTGCGCGCCCTCGTCTCAGTTCGCCTTGCACTGCCTTCGCTCGCGACGCGCTCCGTCCCATTTTCCGCCTCAAGAAGTCCCACAGGACTTCCTAAGGTGCCCGAACGCCCGGGCGCGATCCGTCCGGGCGTTTGTTTGTCCGAAATTTGCTATTCGCCAGAGGAATCCCGTCATGTTGGACGCCAATCTGCAAACCCAGTTGAAGGCCTACCTCGAGAAGGTCACCCAGCCGTTCGAGATCGTCGCCAGCCTCGATGACGGCGAGAAGTCTCAGGAGCTGCTCGGACTGCTCAACGACATCGTCGGCCTGACCGACAAGATCACCCTCAAGACCGATGGCAACGACGCCCGTCGTCCGTCGTTCTCGCTCAACCGCCCGGGTGCGGATATCGGCGTTACCTTCGCCGGCATCCCCATGGGTCACGAATTCACCTCGCTGGTACTGGCCCTGCTGCAGGTCGGCGGCCACCCGTCCAAGCTGGACGCGGAAACCATCGAGCAGATCAAGAGCATCGAAGGCCGTTTCGAGTTCGAAACCTACTTCTCGCTGAGCTGCCAGAATTGCCCCGACGTGGTCCAGGCACTGAACCTGATGGCCGTGCTCAACCCCAACATCCGCAACGTGTCCATCGACGGTGCGCTGTTCCAGGAAGAAGTCGAGCGTCGCCAGATCATGGCCGTGCCGAGCATCTACCTGAACGGTGAAGTGTTCGCCTCGGGTCGCATGGAGGTGAAGGAAATCCTCGCCAAGATCGACACCCAGGCCGGCAACCGCGACGCCGAGAAGATGAACGCCAAGGACGCCTTCGACGTACTGGTAGTCGGTGGTGGCCCGGCCGGCGCAGCAGCGGCCATCTACGCCGCGCGTAAAGGCATCCGCACCGGCGTGGCAGCCGAGCGCTTCGGCGGCCAGGTGCTGGATACCATGTCCATCGAGAACTTTATTTCCGTGAAGGAAACCGAAGGGCCAAAACTGGTGCGCGCCCTCGAAGAACACGTCAAGGAATACGAAGTCGACGTGATGAACCTGCAGCGTGCTTCGGCTCTTGTGCCGGCCAGCAGCGAAGGCGGCCTGCACGAGGTGAAGTTCGAAAACGGCGCTTCGCTCAAGGCCAAGACCGTGATTCTCTCCACCGGCGCACGCTGGCGCGAGATGGGCGTGCCTGGTGAGCAGGAATACAAGGCCAAGGGCGTGTGCTTCTGCCCGCACTGCGACGGCCCGCTGTTCAAGGGCAAGCGTGTCGCGGTGATCGGCGGCGGTAACTCCGGGGTCGAAGCGGCCATCGACCTGGCCGGCCTGGTGGCTCACGTGACCCTGCTGGAGTTCGCTGACACCTTGCGTGCCGACGCCGTGCTGCAGAAGAAGCTCTACAGCCTGCCGAATGTGACTGTGATCAAGAGCGCACAGACCACCGAGGTCAAGGGCGACGGTCAGAAGGTCAACGGCCTGGTGTACAAAGATCGCACCACCGAGGAGCTGCACACCGTCGAGCTGGAAGGCATCTTCGTGCAGATCGGTCTGCTGCCCAACAGCGATTGGCTCAAAGGCACTGTGGAACTGAGCCGTTTCGGTGAAATCATCGTCGATGCCAAGGGTGCGACTAATATCCCAGGCGTGTTCGCGGCAGGTGACGTGACCACCGTGCCGTACAAGCAGATTGTGATTGCTGTAGGCGAGGGCGCCAAAGCTTCCCTGAGTGCTTTCGATCATCTGATCCGCAGCTAAAGCTAGGCGCGCTACGTCGCATAAAGGCGGACAACCTTCACCGGTTGTCCGCTTTTTTTTGCGCTGCGATCAGGTGCTTGGCGGTTCTTTTCAGGTTTTTTACGTCTCAGGCGTTTGCGGCATAGCTGTCGATAGTTTTTATTATGAGCAACATATAATATTTATATTATGTATGTAATATGAATTGGCGCACTATACCTCCAGACAACCTCACTACCCCGTACACCCAGGAGACGCAGCATGAGCACGCATAACGATAAAGGCACTGCATTGATCACCGGCGCTTCATCAGGCATTGGCGCCACCTACGCCGAGCGCCTGGCACAGCGCGGTTACGACCTGCTATTGGTTGCCCGCGATCTGCCGCGCCTGCAGGCCCTGTCGGCGCGTTTGACCGAGCAGTACGGGGTAAAGGTTGAAACGCTGAAGGCCGACCTGACCGACAAGGCTGATCTGCACGCTGTTACTCAGCGCCTGCGTACCGACAAGGCCATCAGCACGCTGGTCAATAACGCTGGTATGGCCATGAACGGCCAACTGGCCGAGGCCGATCTCGACACCGTTGATCGGATGATTCTGCTCAATGTCGTCTCCCTCACCCACCTGTCCAGCGCAGCGGCAGCAAACTTCACGGCTGCTGGACGTGGAGCAATCATCAACATCGCGTCGGTGGTGGCCCTGGCGCCGGAAATGTTCAATGCCGTGTACAGCGCCACCAAGGCCTACGTGCTGAGCCTGAGTCAGACGCTCAATGGTGAGCTCAAGGACAAGGGTTTGCAGGTTCAGGCGGTATTGCCCGGGATCACCCGTACCGAGATCTGGGAACGCAGCGGCATGGATGACTCGGCGCTGCCGCCTAGCATGATCATGGAGGTGGGGGAGATGGTGGACGCGGCACTGGCAGGGTTTGATCAGGGTGAGCTGGTGACCATTCCATCGCTGCCCGATGCCGCCGACTGGCAGGCCTTCACCGCCGCCCGTGGCAAGCTTGGGCCGAATCTCTCTCACAGCAGCGCGGCTGCACGTTACAAGTAAATCTGAGCATTAAGCCAAGCCCCGACTGGCAACAGGCGGGGCTTTTACGTTTGCAGGTGTGCGGGAATGTCAGGCTGTGTTCGGGCTGGTGTTCTGCTCGATCAACAGGCAGCGGGTGGTTTTCAGCAGGCGGTCGGACAGTTCCGGGTCGCTGACGCTGCGTGACAGCAGCAGGGCACCGACCATGGCGCTGAGAATCAACACGCTCTGTTCATCGGCCTGTTCGCCGTGCAGGCCTGCTTCGATGGTACTCAGACGGTCGCGAATCAGTTCATCAGTGGTCGTGCTGGGGGCGCCGCGCTGGCCCAGTTCGGCGGAAATGGTCGGCAGCGGGCAGCCTTCGCCCGGATTGGCACGGTGTGCAGAGGACAGATAGCCCTTGATCAGACCCGCCAATGACAGTTCGCTGCTGGCGGCGGCCAGTTGTTCGGCGCTGTGGCGCAGGGCGGTTTCCACCAGTTCGTCTTTCGACTTGAAGTGGGCGTAAAAGCCGCCATGGGTCAGGCCCAGGGTCTTCATCAACGGTTGCAGGCCGGTTGCACCAACGCCATCGCGGCGGAACAGGCGTGCGGCTTCTTCGATGATGCGCTGGTGGGTCTGGGCTTTATGGTCTTCGGAGTAACGCATGGAGTACCTGGCCGCTGATATTTCAGATGTTGGCTGCCATCTTACCCGCTTCGTCTGGCTGTTTCAGCGCCCGGCGCAGTGACGCGCCGGACGGGGGCAGCACAGGATCAGACGGCTTCCAGCAGAGTGGCAACGCCCTGGCCGCCGGCAATGCATTGGGTGGCAATTGCATAGCGACCGCCCGTGCGCTGCAGCAGGCTGGCGGCCTTGCCGGTAATCCGCGCCCCGGTCGCCCCCAGTGGGTGACCGAGGGCCAGGGCACCGCCGTCGAGGTTGACCTTGGCCATGTCCAGCCCCAGCTCGCGCACGCAGGCCAGTGACTGGCTGGCGAAGGCTTCGTTGATTTCCACCAGATCGATGTCCTCGATACGCAAACCGGCGCGCTGCAGCACCTTGCGTGTCGCCACCACCGGGCCCATGCCCATGATTTCCGGTGCGCAACCACCTACGGCCACCGCCTTGATGCGCGCAAAGATATTCAGGCGGTGGCGGCGGGCAAAGTGTTCACTGCACACCAGCACGGCGGCGCTGCCGTCGGTAAGTGGTGACGCCGTGCCCGCAGTCACGCTGCCGCCAAAGGCCGGCTTGAGTTGGGCCAGAGCCTCGAGGTGAGTGCCAGGGCGGATGCAGCCATCGGCTTCGACCAGGCCTTCTGGCGTGCTGATGGCGACGAGTTCATCGCGAAACAGGCCGCTCTCACGGGCCGCAGTGGCTTTGGCGTGTGACTCGACGGCCATGGCGTCCTGATCACTGCGACTGACGTTGAAACGCTTGGCCACTTCCTCTGCCGTGTGCCCCATGCTCATGTAAACCTGCGCAAAGTTCTCGAGCAGGGTGGGGTTGGGGGAAATATTGAAACCACCCATGGGTACGCGCGTCATCGATTCGACTCCCGCACAGATAAAGGCCTCGCCTGCGCCGAGCATGATCTGCCCAGCCGCGAAATGCACGGCAGTCATTGACGAGCCACAGAAGCGGTTGACTGTTGCCCCACCGAGGGTTTCCGGGAACCCGGCGCGGAAGCTGGCAATGCGGGCGATATTCATGCCCTGTTCGGCTTCCGGGTAGGCGCAGCCCATGATCACGTCTTCGATCTCTGCTGGATCGAGGTCGAGCTTGTCCACCAAACCGCGCAGCGTCTGGGCGGCGAGGTCGTCCGGGCGGAGGTTGATCAGGGAGCCTTTCTTGGCGAAGTGAAATGGCGAGCGAGCAAAACCGGCGATGACGATGGATGACATGGTGGAGTTCCTCATGGTGATTAACGCGATGGCAAAGCCGGGCTCAGCCGGGCATGTTGAGAATCAGGCAGGTGGTTGAGCCCACGGCATACAGGCGGTCGTCGACGTCATAGATACGCCCCTCGGCCAGTGCGGTGGTGCGGCCGAGATGGACGATGCGCCCCTCGGCGCGAACCGGGCCGATTTTCTTGCTCAGGGCCCGGATATAGCTGATGCGCAGGTCGGTGGTGGTGTAACCCTGGCCGCGTTGCAGCTGGGTGTGGATGGCGCAACCCATGCAGGAGTCGAGCAGGGTGGCGGCGTAACCACCGTGTACGCTGCCCAGGGGGTTGTAGTGACGTTCATCGGGCGTGCCCTGGAAGAGAAAACGACCGGGTGACCACTCCAGTGGGATGAAATCCAGCAGGTGACCGATGGGCGGCGAGGGCAGTTCGCCGCGGCCGATACCGTCAAAGAACTCCTGCGGTAACAGTTCGCTGACCTGCGCCAGGCTCATGCTGCCGGGTGCACCAAGGCTGGCGCGCATGGCCTGTTCGGCGGCGAGCCATTCGGCCAGTTTTTCTTCGCGTGATGGGATGCTCATGGGGGCCTCTGCTTGGGTTTACGTTTTATATTTCGAGTGTAATTTTATTGTTTACATTACGACCGAAATATTAATAAATGGCAAGCCACTGCCGCTGAAAATTAAGGGACACGCCATGCACGCCCATCCACTACCGTCGCGCCGCCTGTTGTTGATGCTGGTGGCGTTGACGGCTCTCGGCGAAATCTCCACGCAACTGATCATTCCAAGCCTTGGCGCTATCGAGCTGATCATGGCCGCACAACCGGGTAGCAGCCTGCTGGCGTTATCGGCTTTCGTCGCGGCTTTTGGCTTGGGCCAGTTATGGCTTGGCCCCTTGTCGGACCGAATCGGCCGGCGTCCGGTGCTGATTGCCGGGTTGCTGGTCTACCTGCTGGCGACCCTGTGGATGCTGCTGGCCGGCAGCATGAGTGAATTTATCGCTGCCCGCGTGTTGCAGGGCATTGGTGCCTGTACGGCGCTGGTGTTGGCGCGGGCCATCGTGCGCGATGTGTGGCAGGCCCAGGCTGGGCCTGCATTGGCGCTGACGGTGATCGGTATGCTCTGCGCCATCGTCCTTTCACCCATGCTCGGTGGTGTGCTGACGCTGTATGGCGGCTGGCGCGTACCGATTGCCCTGGCGCTGCTGATCGGCGTCGGCATTGTTTGCGCAGTGTTGGGCTTGTACCGCGAAAGCAATCCGCAGCTTGACCCGCAGGCGGGGCAGCTCAGCCGCTTGGCCGGCAACTATGCCGATCTGCTGCGCGCCGCTTCGTTCCGCGCGCTGGCTCTGACGCTGGCCTGCACCTATGGCGCGATGTTCGCCGTGATCGCCGGCTCATCGGCCGTATACATCGGCCTGCTGGGGTTGAGCACGGCGCAATTTGGTATCACCTTCGCGGCAATTGTTTCGGCGCTGATTGCCGGCGCGCTGTTCACCCAGCGGCGCATTCTGCAATTGGGCCCGCAGAAGATCGTCGGCATAGGCGCGGCGCTGGTGGCGAGCGGCGCACTGGCCACCTTGGCGATCTATCTGCTGTTTGGTTTGTCGCTGCTCGGGCTGTCGATACCCCAGGTATTGGTTACCTTGGGTGGCGGCATGTTGCTGCCGGCATCGGTGGCTGGTGCGGTGATTCCCAATGCCCACCGCGCTGGGCTGGCCGCAGGCTTTATGGGCTTTGCGCAAATGGCCGGTGCTACCTGCAGCGGCGTCCTGCTCAGCCTGCTGGCGGATGGCTCGGCGTGGCCTATGGTGTTGCTGAACAGTTTATTTGCCATAGCGGCGTTCTGCGCCTTCCACCTGCTGCGCCCACGGCCGGCAGCGAACGCGGCGCTGGTTGGCTAACCCAGGAGCAATTCCATGAGCAACTATGACGTGCTGATCATCGGTGGCGGCCCCGGCGGCTACAACGCAGCCATCCGCGCCGGACAACTGGGCCTCAAGGTCGCCTGCATCGAGGGCCGCGAGACCCTCGGTGGTACTTGCCTGAATGTCGGCTGCATGCCGTCGAAGGCCTTGCTGCATGCCTCGGAGCTGTATGAAGCGGCGACCAGTGGCGAGCTGAATAACCTCGGTATCGAGGTCAAACCGACGCTCAATCTGGCGCAGATGATGAAGCAGAAGGATGAGAGCGTAACGGCCCTGACCAAGGGCATCGAGTTTCTGTTTCGCAAGAACAAGGTCGAGTGGATCAAGGGCTGGGGTCGCTTGAACGGGCCGGGCAAGGTCACGGTAACCCTCGCCGATGGCAGTGTGCGTGAGCTTACGGCCAAGGACATCGTGATCGCCACCGGCTCGGAGCCGACGCCACTGCCGGGAGTGACCATTGATAACCAGCGCATTCTCGATTCGACTGGCGCGCTGGCCTTGCCGCAAGTGCCCAAGCACCTGGTGGTGATCGGTGCCGGAGTGATCGGCCTGGAGCTGGGTTCGGTGTGGCGGCGTTTGGGCAGTGAAGTGACGGTGGTGGAGTATCTCGACCGCATTTGTCCAGGCCTGGACAACGAAACCGCGAAAACCCTGCAGCGCACCCTGAGCAAGCAGGGCATGAATTTCAAACTGGCGACCAAGGTCAGCGCCGCCAAGGCCACGGCCAAAGGGGTAACCCTTGACCTGCAGCCCGCTGCAGGTGGCGCTGTTGAGCCATTACAGGCGGACTATGTGCTGGTTGCGATTGGTCGCCGCCCCTATACCGCTGGCTTGGGCTTGGAAACCGTAGGCCTCGCCACCGACAAGCGCGGCATGCTGGAAAATCAGCAGCACCGCAGCAGCGTTCCGGGCATCTGGATTATCGGCGACGTGACCTCTGGGCCGATGCTCGCGCATAAGGCCGAAGATGAAGCCATCGCCTGTATCGAACGGATTGCCGGGCATGCCGCCGAGGTCAATTACCAGGCGATTCCCGGAGTGATCTACACCAAGCCGGAAGTTGCCACCGTGGGCAAGACCGAAGAGCAGTTGAAGGCTGAAGGGTGCGCTTACAAGGTCGGCAAGTTTCCCTTTACCGCCAACAGCCGGGCGAAGATCAACCACGAGGCCGAAGGCTTCGTCAAAGTGCTGGCCGATGAGCGCACCGACCAGATTCTCGGCGTGCATATCATCGGCCCCAGCGCCGGTGAGCTGATCGGCGAATACTGCGTGGCGCTGGAGTTCAGTGCCTCGGCTGAAGACATCGCGCTGATCTGCCATCCCCACCCGACGCGCTCGGAGGCGCTACGCCAGGCGGCGATGAATGTGCATGGCTGGGCCATGCAGGCCTGAATGAAGGTTAGTGCGGGTTCAGCGCCAGTTGAGGATTGGCCAGCCGGCCTGCTGCGCGTGCTGCAACAAGGTGGCGTCAGGGTTGACCACGTGGGGATTGGTGACCACCTGCAGCAGTGGCAGATCGTTGCGTGAGTCCGAGTAGAAGTAGGCCCCGTCAAGGGTTTCGCCCTGTTCCTGCAGCCACGCTTGCAGGCGAATGACTTTGCCTTCGCGGTAGGTCAGCACGCCCTGGGTGCGGCCGCTGTAGTGGCCGTGCTGCTGTTCCAGGTCGATGGCCAGTACTTCCTCGATCTTCAGGCGTTCTGCAATCGCACTGACCAGAAAATGCGCCGAAGCCGAGATCACCAGAATCCGGTCGCCAGCGGCTCGGTGTTGCGCCAGGCAGCGGGTTGCGTCGCTGTAGAAAATCGGCTCAATGACATCTTCCACAAAGGGTTCGACCACGTGGGCAACTTCCTCAGCCGTGCGCCCGACCAGGGGCGACAGGGTGAAGGCCATGTAGTCTTCCATGGCCAGGCTGCCGGCGGCGTACTGCTGCATTAGCACCTGTTCCTGGGCGATAAAGCTGTCCGCGTCGGCCCAGCCGAGCTTGACCATTTCCTGGCTCCACAGGCTGGCACAGTCGCCGCCGATCAGGGTTTCATCCAGGTCGAAAATTGCCAGGGCCATCAGGCCACCTCACAGATTGCGTTGTCTTCAATATTCAGGTTGATGCGTTGGCCGCTGGCCAGCAGGTCAGCGGGGGAGCGATTGAGCACGTCCACCAGCAGTTCGACGCCCCGCGCCTCGACGCGGTAACGGATCACGTTGCCGAGCAGGCGATGGCTGTGAATCTGCCCTTCGATTGCACCCTGTACCCCGATCTGGATGGCTTCCGGGCGGATCGCCACGCGGCTGTTGATCGGGCGTAGCAACAAGCGGCTGGCGGCGTCGGTATCCAGCAGGTTGTAGTTGCCGATAAATCCTGCCGCAAAGGCATCCACCGGCGCGCTGTAGAGGCTTTCTGCATTGCCGCTCTGGACGATCTTGCCGGCATTCATCAACACAATGCGGTCGCTCATGACCAGGGCTTCTTCCTGGTCGTGGGTGACGAAAATGGTGGTCAGGCCCAGCTCCTGCTGGATGCTGCGAATCTGTTCGCGCAGGTGTTTGCGAATCCGCGCATCCAGCGCCGACAGCGGCTCATCGAGCAGCAGCAGGCGCGGGCGAGTGACCAGGGAGCGGGCCAGGGCCACGCGCTGGCACTGGCCGCCGGAGAGCTGATGTGGGTAGCGTTCGGCGAAGTCGTTGAGTTCGACCAGTTCCAGCACCTGTTTGACCCGCTGTTCGGCTTCGCTGCCCTTGACCTTCTGCATGCGCAGGCCGAAGGCTACGTTCTGTGCCACGTTCATGTTGGGAAACAGCGCGTAGCTCTGGAACACCATGCCGATGCCGCGTTTTTGTGGCGTCAGCGGCACCAGATCCTGACCGTCAAGGATGATCTGGCCGCCATTCACCCCGGTTAACCCGGCAATGCAGCGCAGCAGGGTGGATTTACCGCAACCAGACGGGCCGAGCAGGGTGATGAACTCGCCCTTGCCGATTTCACAATCGATTTCGCTGAAGATGGGCGTACTGCCGTAGCTCTTATGTAGGCCGCGAATGCTCAGGTAACTCATGGTCTGTCCTTATTCAGGCGATTGGCTGCCCAGGTGAAGATCAGCACGAAGAAGAAGTAGGAGATCACCAGCGCGCTGTTGAAGTGGCCGCTGCTGTTTTTCATGTTGTTCAGGTAGACCTGCAGGGTTTCATAGCGGGTGCCGACCAGCAGGTTGGCGAACACGAACTCGCCGAACAGGAAGCTGAACGAGAGAAACAGCGAGACCATCAGGCCCTTGCGCAGGTTCGGCAGCACCACCAGGAAGGCCGCCTGCCAGGTACTGGCGCCGAGCAGCTGTGCGGCGTCCATCAGGTCGCGCAGGTTGATCGCTTGCAGGTTGTTGGTGATCGCCCGGTACATAAACGGCAGGGCCACGGTGAAGTAGCAACCAATCAGAATCCATGGCGTGCCGACCATGGCCAGCGGGCCGGAGCCATAGACCTGCAACAGGCCGACTGAGGACACCACCGGCGGAACGGCGAACGGCAGCAGAATCAGCACGTTCATCAGCCCGTCGAGTTTGGGGAAGTGGTAATGCACGACAAACAGCAGCGGCAGAATCAGCAGCACTGACAGCAACAGCGCAGCGAAGCACACCAGCAACGACTGGCCAAAGGCGGTGAGAAAGCGCGTATCGCTCCACAGCGCTACATACCACTTGAAGGTCAGCCCGGACGGCAGAATGGTCGCCGACCAGCTGGTGGACAGCGAGTAGATCAGGGTGCCGGCCAGCGGCAAGAGCAGGATCAGAAACAGCAGCCAGACCACCACGCGGTGATACAGGGCGGCTGGCTTGGCATCAGCGTGCGACATGGTAGCTCCTCTTCAGCAGCCACTGGTGCGCGGCCGTGATCACCACCATCAGGCCCACCAGCACCATCGCCAGAGCGCTGGCCATGTCTGGGTTGAGGCTGATATCACCGGCGACCATGGCGGCAATACGAATCGGCAGTACGTTGAAGTTGCCGGTGGTCAGCGCGTACACCGTGGCGTAGGCGCCCAGGGCGTTGGCCAGCAAGATGACGAAGGTGCCAAGCAACGCCGGGGTCAGTACCGGAATGCCGATATGTCGCCAGAAGTCCCAGGTGCCGGCGCCGAGCAGGGCAGCGGACTCGCGCCAGTCCTCCCGTAGAGCGTCGAAGGCCGGGTACAGCAACAGCACGCCAAGGGGAATCTGGAAGTAGGTGTACAGCACGATCAAGCCGGTTTTGGAGTACAGGTTGAAATCTTCGATGATCCCGGCTTGCTTGAGCAGCAGGGTCAACGCGCCGTTGAAGCCGAGGATGATGATGAAGGCAAAGGCCAGCGGCACCCCGGCGAAGTTGCTGGTCATGTTGGAGAAGGCCATGACGAAGTCGCGCAGCTTCGAGTCAACCTGGCGCAGCGAGTAGCTGCCGAGCACGGCAATCACGATGCCGAACAGGCTCGACCAGAAGGCGATCTGCAGGCTGTGCTTGATTGCCTGCAAGTAGAACTTGGAGCTGAAGATCTTCTCGTAGTTGCCCAGGCCCCAGCTGTCACCAACGCTCAGGCTGTGCACCGCCACCCACACCAGTGGGGCGATCTGGAAGGCGATAAAAAATACCGCGAAGGGCAGCAGGCACAGCAGGGCCAGCCACTTGCCGCGGGGGTTACTTGCCGTCACTTGAGCAGCTCCTTGCACCAGGGTTTGTCATGGGCCGCGCCGAGCAGGGTGCAGATAGTGCCGCACAGCTCGGTTTGGCGTGGTTGCGCGCTGCCATCCAGGTTGAACGCGTTGCCGACGACGAACAGTGGCACTTCGCGCTCTTCCGGCAGCAGGCCGTTGTGCGAGTGGTCGTTGTTCATGCCGTGGTCAGCCGTCACCAGCACCTGATAGCCAGCATCCAGCCAGCGTTGCAGGTACTCGGCCAACAACAGGTCGGCGTGTCTGGCGCTGTTGCGGTATTGCGGCGAATCCAGACCGTGTTTGTGGCCGGCGTCGTCGATGTTCATCGGGTGTACCAGGAGGAAATTCGGCCGGTGCTGCACACGCAGGTGCTCGGCATCGGCAAACAGGTGCGAGTCCGGGTAGTGGTCGGCGTAATAGAAATGGCCCTGCTGAATCGGCAGGTCAGGGTCACTGGTATGGCGGTCGCGGGCGGCATCGAAGGGCGCGCGGTTATACAGCTCGCTGATCCAGTGATAGGCCGCCGCCGCGGTAGACAGACCGGCAGCACGGGCATAGTGGAAGATGCTGCGCTCCTTCGACAGACGCACCACATCGTTGTGCACGATGCCACTGTCGATCGGCGCCACGCCGGTCATGATGCATTCATAGAGTGGGCGCGACAGCGAAGGCAGTTCGCATTCGAGCTTGTACAGCGCGGCGCGGCCAGCGCCGCAGTAGGCCTGCAGATGGCCCAGCGCATGGCGGGCCACCTCGTAATTCAGTCCATCCAGTACCACCAGGATGACGTTGTGTTTCATCGAGCGATTTCCTTGAGCAAAAACACAGCCCGGCGAGCGCCGGGCCGTGGGTCAGCAGTTACTGCATTTCGATGATCACATGTTCCTGCCACAGCTGTGGCAGTGCTTTGGCGGTGGCTTCCCAGGCCGCCGGGTTTTTGATCGGCTGGACCTTGGCGTACTGCTCATTCGGCAGCAGTTTGGCCTGTACCTCGGCTGGCAGAGTCAGGTGCTCGGCACGAATCGGCCGGGCATTGCCCTTGGCCAGGTTGATCTGCCCGGCATCGCTCAAGATGTACTCACGCGCCAGTTTGGCGGCGTTGGGGTGCTTGGCATACTTGTTGATGATGGTGCTGTAGCCGGAGATCACCGAACCGTCGGACGGGATCAGCACTTCAAAGCGATCGGGGTCGATCTGGCCACGGTAGGACAGGCCATTAAAGTCCCAGACGATGCCCACTTCCACTTCGCCTTTTTCCAGGGTCTGGATGGTCGGATTGGACAGGCCCAGACGGCCCTGTTTGGCGATTTCAGCGAAGAAATCCAGGCCCGGCTGAATGTTGCTCTCGTCGCCACCATTGGCGATGGAGGCTGCCAGTACACCGTTAACGGCCTGGGCGGCAGCGCTGACATCACCGATGGCGACCTTGTATTTGCCCTGTTTCAGATCAGCCCAGGAGCGTGGCACGTCCTTGACCAGCTGTTTGTTGACGATAAAAGCGATGGAGCCGGTGTAGGCGAGCATCCAGTGGCCATCGGCATCCTTGGCCCAGCTCGGGATCTGTTCCCAGGTGCTCGGTTTGTAGGCTTGGGTAACACCCTGCTGCACAGCGATGGGGCCGAAGGCGGCACCGACGTCGCCGATGTCGGCGGTAGCGTTGTCTTTCTCGGCGGCGAATTTGGCGATTTCCTGGGCCGAGCTCATGTCGGTGTCCATGTGCTTGAGGCCGTAGAGTTTGTTCAGGTCAGCCCAGGTATCTTTCCAGTTGGCCCAGCTGTCAGGCATGCCCACACTGTTTACCGCGCCTTCTGCGCGTGCGGCTTGTTCCAGTGCTTTCAAGTCCGTCCCGGCCGCCATAGCGGAAGTCGCCAGGGCGATGGCAGAGCCCATCAGTGAAGCCAGCAGCAGTTGTTTCATTGGAAACTCCTTTGCGAGTGATATGCGTGCGAAGTTAAGCATCTGGTCTAGATCAGCAAGACTTGCGCCACTTTAGGCTTGTGTAATGACAGTTTTATGTACATTCGTTATCAAATGGCCGCGTAGAGGCGTTGGCAACGGCTGATCAGCAAGCGTAGACCATCACTCGGGTGCCGATTAATTGCGGTATGGGCGGTGCGTTACCGATAAATGGATGGGCTGAAAGATTATTGTCATGGTCTGTTTATCAAGACTGCTTAAACTTGAAACATGCTTTTAAAACCGCTGCAGGCAGTGGTTATTGCCCCTGAATGGGGCTGGACTAGTCCAAATTCGGAGGTCTTGATGCGCGATGAAGCGCCGCGGGCAGTCACCGCTATATGCCGGGCATTGGAAGAACAGATCGAACACGGCCTGTTGCCATCGGGCAGCCAGTTGCCGGCCGAGCGCAAGCTCAGCGAAGTGTTCGACACCACGCGGATCACCCTGCGTGAAGCGCTGGGGCAATTGGAAGCGCAAGGGCTGATCTACCGTGAGGACCGCCGTGGCTGGTTTGTCTCACCGCCACGGGTGACCTATAACCCGTTGGTGCGCAGCCACTTCCATGCCATGGTCGGCGAGCAGGGTCGGGTGCCCGCCACCGAAGTGCTGAGTGCCAAGCAGATTCCCGCCAGTGCGGAAATCTGCCAGTTGTTGGCCTTGCCAGCGCTGTCCAGCGTGTACCAGATCCGGCGTGCGCGGCGAATCGACGGGCGTCTGGTGCTGTATGTCGAGCACTACCTCAACCCTAACTATTTCGCTGGTATTCTGGATTTCGACCTGACCCGTTCGCTGACCGAGCTGTATGCCAGTGAGTACGGCATTCATTACGGGCGAGTGCGTTTCGATATGGTACCCACGGCGTTGCACAGCGAAGCCGCTTCAGCCTTGAAAGTGGCGGTGGGGAGCCCCGCGCTGCGCATCGTGCGGATCAACCGCGACCAGCATGGCCGGCTGATCGACTGCGACCTGGAGTTCTGGCGCCACGATGCCCTGCATGTGAGCGTTGAGGTGCCGGAGTGATGGTAACTCTGTAGGGCGGAGGCGCTTTATCCAACCACCCTACGACGTCGCGAGCTTGTAAATAGAGGGCGTCAGGGCAGTTCAGCACTGGCGTAAAACGCCGTCAGCACTTTCACCAGATGCGCCAGGTCATGGCTGCCGGCCAGTTCGCGGATCGAGTGCATGGCGAAGGTCGGCAAGCCGATATCCACGGTGCGCACGCCCAACTGGCTGGCGGTGATCGGGCCGATGGTCGAGCCACAACCCATGTCGCTGCGGGTGACGAAGCTCTGCACCGGCACTTCGTTTTCCAGGCACAGGTGGCGGAAGAAACCGGCGGTTTCGCTATTGGTGGCGTAACGCTGGTTGCTGTTGATCTTGATGACCGGGCCGGCGTTGAGCTTGGGGCCATGGTTCTGGTCGTGCTTGTCGGCGTAGTTGGGGTGCACGCCGTGGGCGTTGTCCGCCGAGACCAGCAGCGAGCGCTGGATGGTCCGCACGAAGGCATCGCCGTCCGGCAGCACGCGGCGCAATACCTGTTCGAGCATCGGGCCGTCAGCGCCACAGGCCGAGCAGGAGCCGACTTCTTCATGGTCGGTACAGACCAGCACGCAGCTTTCCTCATCCGGTGCGGCGAGCAGCGCCTGCAACCCGGCGTAGCAGGACAGCAGATTGTCCAGCCGCGCACCGGCGATAAAGTCGCTGTTCAGGCCTATTACTGCCGCGCTCTGGGTGTCGTAGAAACTCAGCTCGTAGTCGAGCACCGCATCGGCGCTGAAGTCATGTTCACGGGCCAGTTGGTCGGTGATCAGCGCGCGGAAGTCTGCTGCTTCGCTACCCGCGAGTTGGGCGAGAATTGGCGGCAGTTCGTTCTGCGCATTGATCGCCCAGCCCTGGTTGGCTTCACGGTTGAGGTGAATAGCCAGGTTGGGGATTACCGCAATCGGGTTCTGGAAGTCGATCAACTGGCTTTCCACCTTGCCGTCGCGGCGGTAAGTGACACGCCCGGCCAGCGATAGGTCACGGTCAAACCAGGGCGCGAGCAGCGCGCCGCCGTACACCTCGACACCGAGCTGAAAGAAGCCCTGGCGTTGCAGCTCGGGTTGCGGTTTGACGCGCAGGCATGGGCTGTCGGTGTGTGCGCCGACCAGGCGGATGCCGCCTTCCAGAGGCGAGCGCTTACCCAGTTTGAAGGCGATTATCGAGGAGTCGTTGCGCGTCACGTAATAGCGGCCACCGGTCTCGGTGTGCCAACTGGCGCGCTCATCCAGGTGCTGAAAACCGGCCGCTTCAAGACGCAAAGCCAGGCTGGCGGTGGCATGGAAAGGGGTGGGCGAGGCCTTGAGGAATTCGATCAGGCCTTGATTCAAATCTTCGCGCATGGGGCACTCCGGGCGGCAATCGGCCGAGTTTAACGGATTTGCCCCAGGCTTTGGGCGGCGCCGCTCGACAGATCAGCGCGGGATGCTGATCAGGCTGAGCAGGTAGCCGTCGAACTCGGCGAACTGGCCTTCCAGCTCACTGCCGGCCGGCCAGTCGGTATGCAGGTCAATCAGCAGGCGCATACGCACTCTGTTGTCTGTGGTGACGCTGAGCAGCTCTGCATCCTGAAAGTAGAAGTACCGTAGCACCTGCGGGTAGAGCGCCTTGAACAGACTTTCCTTGAGTGAGAAGGTCAGGCTGATGTACTGGGCACGCTGTTCTATGGGTAGGCTGTCCAGGCGGATCAGTTCTGCCGGAGTGAGGATTTCCCCGACCAGGCGTTCGGCGCGGCTGGCCGGCATGATGCGTTCGATATCCAGACCCAGGCCGCGCCAATCCGAGCTGTTGCCCACCACTGCGCCTGCCCAGCCACTGCCATGGGTGATTGAGCCCAGCGTACCGGCTGGCCATTGTGGCGCACGGTTTTCGCCGCTGCCGGGAACGGTCGCCATGCCGGTCAGTTGGCCCAAGGCCGTGCGAGCACACAGGCGGCCGGCCAGGTATTCGGCCTGACGCTTGGCAACGCCTGTTACCGGGGTAATGGCGCAGCGCTGGAAATCCTCGCTGTGCAGCAGCGCGGGGTCGAAACGGGTGCTGCACAGCTGCAGCGACGGTAATTGATGGGGCAATGGCCAGTGGGTGCTGAGCGCTGTGCAGCAAGCTGGCAGGTAGTCTGTAGTCATGGGCGCATTCTGCCGCGTGCGTGACGTGTCGGCCAGTCGGCGGTGCTGTTTACAATTCTTTGCAAAGCGGCAACAAAGCTAAACGGAGTGATCGCGGTTTTTTTGCCACACTGGGTCATGCGTTTCTAAGGAGACGCAGGTGAGGTTGTAGCAGGTGCATGCGTGAGGCGTGTACCTGCATTTCTCTGAGATTGAGTGCGGGAGCCCATTTGGGCTCCCGTTTTTTTTTGCCTGCCAGCTATGGCTGGTTACTCTCAGAGCCGTCGCCGTACAACGTTTAAATTGCGTCGGGCACTTTTTGCTCGGACGTTTACCAGCCTGGCACTCCACTCATATCGGGCAGTTTGTGGGCGATGCCTTTATGGCAATCAATGCAGGTAGCTGCGCCGCTGGCCAGGGCCGTGGAGTGCATCTGCCGGGCACGCTGGCCTTGGCGGGTGAAGTCCATAAATTCGAAGTTGTGGCAGTTACGGCATTCCAGCGAGTCATTGGCTTTAAGCCGCGCCCACTCGTGTTCAGCCAGTTCGCGGCGATGGGCGAGGAACTTGTCGCGGGTGTTGATGGTGCCGAAGATCTTGCCCCATACCTCTTTTGAAGCCTGCATCTTGCGCGCAATCTTGTCGGTCCATTTATGCGGCACGTGGCAATCCGGGCAGGTGGCGCGTACCCCGGAGCGGTTGCTGTAGTGGATGGTGTCCTTCAGCTCGACATACACGTTGTCGCGCATTTCATGGCAGGAAATGCAGAACTGCTCGGTGTTGGTGGCCTCCAGCGCGGTGTTGAAGCCGCCCCAGAAAATGATCCCGGCGATAAAACCGCCAAGCGTGAGAAAGCCCAGGCTGTAATGCACGCTCGGGCGACGCAGGATGCCCCAGTAATCCTTGAGCAGGGCGAACAATGACTTCATGACGCCTCCTCAGGGTTTGGCCGGGGCATTGGCTTCGTCCTGCAACAGCTTGTCGATGGTCTCGAAACTGTTGCCCACCAGCGGCTGCACCTCGTTTTGCGAGACATGGCACTGGGTGCAGAAGTAGCGCCGTGGCGAGACTGCCGCCAGCGCCTGGCCGTCGCGGTCCATGTAATGGGTGATGCTGATCATCGGCGCCTGGGTGCGCGCGCTGCCTGCGCGGCTGTGGCAGGTCAGGCACTTGTTGCCGTTCTTGTCGATCTGGTAGCCACTGATGCTGTGGGGGATGGTCGGCGGTTGCTCGGGGTAGTTACGTTCGCGCTTGAGGTCCTTGTTTTCCTCGTTGGCGATGGGTGGGGCCGGCAGGCTCTGGCTGATGGTGCCACCAGCGCGGCGGCCATCCGGGGCTGGAGCGTCCAGCGGGTAGTTGACCTCGGCAGCCACGGCGATGCCGAAGGCGGCCAGCAGCAATAAAGGCAGTAGGCGATAGTTCATCAGGCTTCTCCTCAGGCCACGCTGATCAGTTCGATCTTCACCGCACACTTCTTGTAATCGGTCTGCTTGGAGATCGGATCGGTGGCGTCCAGGGTGACCTTGTTGATCAGCTTGCGCGCGTCGAAGAACGGCACGAACACCAGACCCTGTGGTGGTTTGTTGCGTCCGCGGGTTTCGATACGTGCACGCATTTCACCGCGCCGGCTGATGATCTTCACTTCGCTGCCACGCCGCGCATTGAGCGCCTTGGCGTCATCCGGGTGCATGTACACCAGGGCGTCGGGTACCGCCTTGTGCAGCTCTTCGACGCGCTGGGTCATGCTGCCGGTGTGCCAGTGCTCCAGCACCCGGCCGGTGCTGAGCCAGAACGGGTAGTCGGTATCCGGAGATTCAGCGGCGGGCTCGTAGGGCAGGGCGAAGATGATCGCCTTCTTGTCCGGGTAGCCGTAGAACTGCACACCACTACCCTTGGCCACATAGGGGTCGAGGCCCTCTCGGTAGCGCCAGCGGGTTTCTTGGCCATCCACCACTGGCCAGCGCATGCCACGTTCGCTGTGGTAACGGTCGAAGTCCGCCAGGTCATGGCCGTGGCCACGGCCGAACTGGGCGTACTCCTCGAACAAGCCTTTTTGCAGGTAGAAGCCGAAGGCCTTGGCTTCATCATTGAGGTAGCCGGCTTCGATCTGCTCGCTGGGGAACTGATCGACCTGGCCATTGGCGAACAGCACCTGATACAGGGTCTTGCCCTTGTGTTGCGGCGAGCTGGCCAGCAGCTCGGCGGGCCAGACCTCATCGGTGGTAAAGCGTTTGGAGAACTCCACCAACTGCCACAGATCCGACTTGGCATCGCCAGGTGCGCTGACCAGTTGATGCCAGAACTGCGTACGACGCTCGGCATTGCCATATGCGCCTTCCTTTTCCACCCACATGGCGCTGGGCAGAATCAGGTCGGCGGCCTGGGCCGAGACGGTGGGGTACACATCGGAAACAATCACGAAGTTGTCCGGGTTACGCCAACCTGGCAGTACCTCGCCCATGATGTTCGGCCCGGCCTGCATATTGTTGCTGGCCTGGGTCCAGTAGACGTTGAGCACGCCGTCCTTGAGCATGCGACTCTGCTGCACGGCGTGGAAACCGACCTTCTCCTGAATGGTGCCGGCCGGAATCTTCCAGATTTTTTCCGCCGTGGCGCGGTGCTTGGGGTTGGTCACCACCAGATCGGCCGGCAGGCGGTGAGCGAAGGTGCCCACTTCACGGGCGGTGCCGCAGGCCGAAGGCTGGCCGGTGAGCGAGAAGGGGCTGTTGCCCGGCTCGCTGATTTTGCCGGTGAGCAGGTGGATGTTGTAGATCAGGTTGTTGGCCCACACGCCGCGCGTATGCTGGTTGAAACCCATGGTCCAGAACGACATGACCTTGCGCTTGGGGTCGGCATACAGCTCGGCCAGCGCTTTGAGACGCTCGGCCGGCACGCCGGTTTCCTTGGCGGTGCGCTCCAGGGTGTAGGGTTTGACGAAAGCGGCGAACTGCTCGAAGGACATATCCGTCCAGGTATTGGCCTTGTCTGCGTTCTTCGCCTGCATCTCCAGCGGATTGTCCGGGCGCAGGCCGTAGCCGATATCGTCGGCCCCCTTGGCGAACTTGGTGTGCTGGCTGACGAAGTTCTGGTTTACCGCACCGCTTTCGATGATGTGGTTCGCGATGTAGTTGAGGATCAGCAGATCAGTCTGCGGCTTGAACACCATGGGAATGTCGGCCAGCTCGAAGCTGCGGTGCTCGAAAGTGGACAGCACTGCCACCTTGGTTTGCGGATAGCTCAGGCGACGGTCGGTGACCCGGCTCCACAGGATCGGGTGCATCTCGGCCATGTTCGAGCCCCACAGCACAAACACATCGGCGGCTTCGATGTCGTCATAGCAGCCCATCGGCTCGTCGGCACCAAAGGTGCGCATAAAACCCATCACCGCCGAGGCCATGCAGTGGCGCGCGTTGGGGTCAATGTTGTTGCTGCGCAGGCCGGCCTTCATCAGCTTATTGGCTGCGTAGCCTTCCCACACCGTCCACTGCCCGGAGCCGAACATGCCGACCGACTCGGGGCCTTTGTTCTTCAGCGCTTCCTTGAACTTCAACTCCATGATGTCGAAAGCCTGTTCCCAGCTGATCGGCTGGAACTCGCCCTGCTTGTCGTACACGCCGTTCTTCATGCGCAGCAGCGGCTGGGTCAGGCGGTCGACGCCGTACATGATCTTCGACAGAAAGTAGCCTTTGACGCAGTTCAACCCGCGGTTGACCTCGGCCTTGACGTCGCCGTGGGTGGCCACCACGCGGTTGTCCTTGGTCGCCACCATCACGCTGCAACCGGTGCCGCAGAAGCGGCAGGGGGCTTTGTTCCAGTTCAGCGCGGTAAGGTCTGCTTCGGTGATCAGGTTGCTCGCCGAAGTGGCGAGCGGCAGGCCGGCCGCTGCGGCAGCAATGGCGGCGGCGTTGGCCTTGGCGAATTGGCGGCGGGTTAAGCTCATTCGTCGACTCCTTCGGGGCTGAGCAATTCGTGATAAACCAGCGCGGCGTTGAGTACGCCCGGCAGGTGGCTGATCTGATCGATGCGCTCAAGAATCTGTTGTTCGTTTGCGGTTTCCAGTACCACCACCAGCTTGCCCAGCGGGCTTTGCTGATGCAGTTCAACACCGTCAAGCAGGCGCAGATTGGCTTTTACCGCCTCGAACAGTTCGGGACGGGCGTGTACCAGCAGGCTGGCGATATGCAGGGTTTCGGCCATGTTCCGTGGCTCCATGGGGTGAATCAGGCGGGGCTGTCAGCTAGGCGGCCCCGGTGGGCCAATCAGCATCTGCATAAACCAGATAAAGAAGCCGTAACCACCGACCAGGGCGATGGACAGCAGGGGGAAGAAGCACACCACCAGAAACAGGAACAAGCGGGTTTCCTTGCGTTTACTGGGGGCGTCGCGGTCAGTGGTAGGCATCTCGGCTGACTCCATTCATGCGTAGCAGTCAGGCTAGACCCTACAGGCAATAGGGACAAAAAAATTGCGCTGAATCATGACGAATGGCTTTTTCAGCACGCGACGGGTAATCGCCTGGTGATAACCGGTCTGAATCGCCCCGGATTTCTTAGACACTTTCCAAGCTTAGTAAATGTCGCTTCTCAAACTCTACCGGTGACAGCTGATTGTTGAAACCATGTCGGCGTTTTGGGTTGTAAAACATCTCGATGTAATCGAACACGTCGCCACGAGCATCCTGCCTGGTGCTGTAGATCTTTCGCTTGATCCGCTCCCGCTTCAGCAACTGGAAGAAGCTTTCCGCCACAGCATTGTCGTGACAATTGCCGCGCCTACTCATGCTGCCCAGCAAGTTGTTGGCTTTCAGAAAACTCTGCCAATCGCCACTGCTGAACTGACTGCCCTGGTCAGAGTGGATCATCACTTCTTGCTTTGGCTTACGCCGCCAAACCGCCATCAGCAATGCATCGATAGCCAAGTCACTGGTCATTTGCGGTTTCATCGACCAACCGATCACCTGTCGCGAAAACAGGTCGAGCACCACCGCCAAGTACAGCCATCCTTCGTAGGTGCGAATGTAGGTTATGTCCGTAACCCAGACCTTGTTGGGTTCAGTGACATTGAATCGGCGCTCCAAGTGGTTCGGTGAGGCCACTGGAGGCTTGCCACCGTAACGGCCTGGACGGCGTCGATAACCCGTCTGCGACCGCAGTCCTTCTTGACGCATCAGTCGAGCAACGCGGTGTCTGCCGCACTGTTCGCCCAGCTCGCGCAGATCGTCATGGATTTTTCGATACCCGTAGACACCGCCGCTTTCCAGCCATGAGTGTTTGATCAGGCCGAGCAAGCGCTGATCATCTTTGGCCCTTGCTGACTTGGGCTCAGCAAGCCAGGCGTAGTAACCACTCGCATGGACTTTAAGGGTCAGGCACAAACGGCGAACAGGGTATTCCGATGACAGCTTATTGATAAAGGCGTACTTCAGCCGCACTCCTTGGCAAAGTACGCGGCGGCCTTTTTTAGGATGTCTCGCTCTTCAGTAACGCGCTTGAGTTCCGCACGTAAACGACGTAATTCGGCTTGCTGATCGTCTTCCTGCTCACGCTGCTCTTGGGGTTTGTTGTAGCGCTTCACCCATGCATAAAGGCTGTGCACGGACATGCCTAAACGAGCCGCTACCTCGGCAACAGGTAGGCCGCGTTCGGTCACTTGCTTGACTGCTTCGATTTTGAATTCTTCGGGATAACGCTGGTTGCTCATGGCACCTCCTAATGGGCCTCAGTTTAAGGCTTGGAGGTGTCTACGAAACTAGGGGCGATTCAGTAGCAACCCTTTGATTTGCTTAGAAGCGTGAATGTTCAACGCGGCTAAGTGAGGTGAAAAAGCGACATGAATGGCAACGCGCACCAAACCAGCTCAAGTGTCGTAATGTCCAGACGCTACTGATCGGTTCCAAGGCTGTCTAGTAGATGTGTTGAAAATGTCTCGAAATCACGGCGAAGAGAGGTAGCCAGACCACGTGCGCTTTCACTGCAGCCCAGAATGCGTCATAAACGCCCGTGTGCTGCATGCAGTCGGCAACTTTGCTGCCTTACCCTTCCTGCGCCCGATAGGCCCCCGGGGTTAATCCGGTCCACTTTTTAAACGCCCGATGAAACGCAGACGGCTCGGAAAACCCAAGCTGCTCGGCAATATCCTGAATCGCCAACTCATCACGCCCCAGGTGGTAAATCGCCAGGTCGCGGCGTAGATGGTCTTTGAGTTCCTGAAAGCTTGAGCCTTCCTCGCGCAAATGGCGACGCAGGGTTTGTGGGCTCATGTGCAGTTGTTGGGCGACGGCATCCAGGTCCGGCCAGTTGCTGCAGTCGCGGCCAAGCAGGCGGCGGATTTGGCTGATCAGGCTGTCGCCGCCATCCGGGCGGGCCAGTAGGTCGGCGGGGGAGTGCTGGAGGAATTGTTTGAGGGTGCGTTCATCCTGCAACAGCGGCATGGCCAGGTAGCGCGCGTGGAACAGCAGGCTGGTACGCCCGGCGGTGAAGCGCCGCGTGCAGGGGAAGAGCAGTTCGTATTCGCTGGCATGCGCCGGTTGGCTGTAGGTAAAGGTGGCTTCTTCCAGGCGGATGCGTTGGCCGATCAGCCAGCTACCGAGGCGATGCCAGATCACCAGCAGGCTTTCCACCAGAAAGTGGTCGGGGTCCCACAGGGTTGAGTCGTCCACGCTTAGCCGCGCCCAGTCGCCTTCGCGCTGGATGCTGATGGCCGGGGCCTCGGGGAACAGGCTGTAGAACAGCGCGCCACGGCCCAGGGCTTTTTCCAGGGAATGGCAGTGGATGATCGCGTAACACATCATGGCGAAGGTGCCGCGCTTGCTGCGCATGCGGCCGAAACCCAGGTATTCGTCGTCGAGACTTTCCCACAGCAGTTGCACCAGGCGGGCGAATTGCTCGGGTGCGACCCGTGCGCGCGGTTCGTCGAGCAGCGCTGGTTGGATGCTCAGCTGGCGCAGCAGCGGCGTGCAGTCGTGGCCCTGGCGTTCGGCGCCGCGTAAGGCCGCGCGGACAAAGTGGCTGGCGATGGTGCGTTCGCGCATGGGGGCTCGCTCGTTGTTATAGGCGGGCGATGGTAGCCACACGCCGGTCTGTGCAACAAGCCAAGGCGCTGTTGGCTGGTCATTGGTTTGCTGGGGATAACCGCCACGTGGCTGGCCATGGGCGTGCGGGAATCCGCCAGATTAACTAATTGCTAATCGAGTTATTTTTTCAAGTTGCTGATTTATAAGGATTTAAAAAATAAACCCAGAGTGGCATGGGGCTTGCGATAGGCCGCGCGAGGTGCGCCAGGTGCACCGACAAAAAGTCCCCCATCGTTAAGGGGGGTAGTGCTTATCCGGGTGTTGCCGGTGTCGATGGACGTTGCCGGGCAATATCGCTGAGGACCTCTGCCATGACCGCCACGCCGCTCGCTGCGCCACGTCAACCGTTCTACAAGATGCTCTATGTACAGGTACTGGTGGCCATCACCATTGGTATTCTGCTTGGCCATTTCTACCCAGAAACCGGTGTGGCGCTCAAACCGCTGGGTGATGGCTTCGTCAAACTGATCAAGATGGTGATTGCGCCGATCATCTTCTGCACCGTAGTCAGCGGCATCGCCGGCATGCAGGACATGAAGGCCGTCGGTAAGACCGGTGGTTATGCGCTGCTGTATTTCGAGATCGTTTCCACCATTGCGCTGGTGATTGGCCTGATTGTGGTCAACCTGGCGCAGCCCGGCGTGGGCATGCACATCGACCCAAATACTCTGGATGCCAACAGCATCGCCGCTTATGCCTCGGCCGGTGCGCAGCAGAGCACCATCGGCTTTCTGCTTAATGTGATCCCGGTCACCGTGGTGGGGGCGTTCGCCAATGGCGACATCCTTCAGGTGCTGTTCTTTTCGGTGATCTTTGCCTTCGCGCTGCAGCGTATGGGTGACTATGGCCGCCCAGTGCTGGAGTTTATCGAGCGCATTGCCCAGGTGATGTTCGGCATCATCAACATGATCATGAAGCTCGCGCCCATCGGTGCCTTTGGTGCCATGGCCTTTACCATCGGCCAGTATGGTGTGGGCTCGCTGGTGCAACTGGGTCAGTTGATGATCTGCTTCTACATCACCTGCGTGTTCTTCATCCTCGTGGTGCTCGGCGGTATTGCCCGTAGCCATGGCTTCAGCATCCTCAAATTCATCAAGTACATCCGCGAAGAGCTGATGATTGTGCTCGGCACCTCGTCGTCCGAGTCGGTGTTGCCGCGCATGCTGACCAAGATGGAAAAACTGGGGGCGAAGAAGTCGGTAGTGGGGCTGGTGATCCCGACCGGTTACTCGTTCAACCTCGACGGCACATCGATCTATCTGACCATGGCGGCGGTGTTTATCGCTCAGGCTACTGATACGCCGATGGACCTGACCCATCAGATCACTCTGTTGCTGGTGTTGCTGGTGGCGTCCAAGGGGGCGGCGGGGGTTACCGGTAGCGGCTTTATCGTGCTCGCGGCCACGCTGTCGGCGGTGGGCCATCTGCCGGTTGCCGGCTTGGCGCTGATTCTGGGTATCGACCGCTTTATGTCCGAAGCCCGCGCGCTGACCAACCTGATCGGCAATGGTGTGGCGACTATCGTGGTCGCCAAGTGGTGCAAGGAGCTGGATGAAGACACCCTGCAACGTGAACTGGCCAGCGGTGGCAAGGAGCAACCTGTGCCCGCAGCGGCCAAGCCCGAACTGAGCTGACAGATTAATGATGCATTTGAGCCCGCCTTTTGGTGGGCTTTTTTATGCCTGGGCCATGGCCTCGGGCGTTACGCGGGGGATGACCGAATGGGTCAATCCAGGCTGAGCGCATGGGTCATTGAGGCGGGCTGGAGGGCGGCCTAACCTGCAGCACGACTTCAGTCCCCCAGGGAGCACACTCGCATGCAGCGCACGATTTTCGACACTGAACATACGATGTTTCGCGACGCCTTCGCCGCCTTTCTGAAGAAGGAAGTGGTGCCTTATCAGGATGAATGGGAAGCGGCGGGCGTAGTCAGCCGCGAGGTGTGGAAGAAGGCCGGTGACATGGGCTTTCTGCTGCCCTGGGCGGATGAGGAATACGGCGGTGCCGGGCTCAAGGACTT
Organism: Pseudomonas anguilliseptica; assembly: GCF_021375795.1. Lineage (GTDB taxonomy): Bacteria > Pseudomonadota > Gammaproteobacteria > Pseudomonadales > Pseudomonadaceae > Aquipseudomonas > Aquipseudomonas anguilliseptica_A. The sequence goes on from NZ_JAEIOI010000002.1 coordinate 200,432, forward strand.
CCGCTATGAGCAGATCATGTGCGAGGAACTGGCCAAGATTAACGAGCCAGGCTTCATGATCCCGCTGCATTCGGCCTTGTGCGGCCCCTACATCGCCGAGTACGGCAATGCCGAGCAGAAAGCGCGCTTTATGCCAGGCATCATCAGTGGCGAGCTGATCCTGGCGGTGGCGATGACCGAGCCGAGCGCCGGTTCCGACCTGGCCGGTATGCGCACCAACGCGGTGGACAAGGGCGACCATTACCTGCTCAACGGCTCCAAGGTGTTTATCTCCAACGGTTTGCTGGCCGATGTGGTGATCGTGGCGGCCAAGACTGATCCGAACAACAAGCACGCCATGGGCCTGTTCCTGGTCGAGCGTGGCATGGAAGGTTTCGAGCGCGGCAAGAACCTGGAAAAACTCGGCATGAAGAGCCAGGACACCGCCGAGCTGTTCTTCAACAACGTCAAGGTGCCCAAGGCCAACCTGCTGGGCGACGCCAAGGGCGGCTTCTTCTACCTGATGAACATGCTGGCCCAGGAGCGCCTGACCAACGCCTGCGGCGCGGTGGCCGGTGCTGAAGCAGCGTTGCAGACCACCATTGATTACGTGAAGGAGCGCAAAGCCTTCGACCGGCCGATTTCGCACTTCCAGAACACCCGCTTCAAACTGGCGGAAATGCGCACGCAGATCGACGTGGCGCAGGTGTTTGTCGACCGCTGTGTGATGGACCACAACCAGAAAAAGCTCACCCCGGAAGTGGCTGCCGAAGCCAAGCTGTTTACCACTGAGCTGCTGTGCAAGGTGGTCGATGAAGGCGTGCAGTTGCACGGTGGCTGGGGCTACATGTGGGAATACCCGATCTGCAAGATGTACGCGAACGCACGTATTCAGCGGATCTTCGCCGGCACCTCGGAAATCATGAAGGAGATCATCAGCCGCGGCATGAAGCTGTAAGACGCTTGCCCTGCCAGGCGATCTTGACCCTGCATGGTGGTTGTCTGTTACAACGGGCAACCCAAGCCTCAGGGTTGATGCTTGGAAAACAATAAGAACGAGGGAATGCGATGAACGAGCAACTGCCTCTGGAGCGTCTGGCGCTCTGGGTTGAGAAACGTCCGAATGCGGTCTGGCTCAGCCAGCCAGTAGACGGCCACTGGCATGACTTTACCTGGGCGCAGGTCGACGAGCAGGCGCGGCGTATGGCCAGTGCCTTGCTCGCACTGGGTTGCGTGCCGGGTGATCGGGTGGCACTGCTGGCGAAGAATTGCGCCGAATGGTTGATTGCCGATCTGGCGATCATGCAGGCCGGGTTGATCAGTGTGCCGCTGTATCCGTTGCAGTCGGCCGAGAGCATCGACTATGTGCTGCGTCACTCGCAGTGCAAGGTGATCTTTCTCGGCAAGCTGGATGAACCGGCCAAACTGGAGGCGGGCATTCCAGCTGATGTGGTGCGCATCGCCATGCCATACCCGACGCTTGCGGCCGAACATGGCTGGCATGCGCTGTTGGCCGCGCATGCGCCGCTTGCCAAGGGCCATCAGCAGGCAGTCGACGCGCTGCTCAGCATTCTCTACACCTCCGGCACCACCGGGCAGCCCAAGGGCGTGATGCTTTCGGCCAGGGCCTTTGCCTATGCCGGCAGCCAGTCGGTGAAGGAATTACAGATCACCGAGCAGGATCAGTATTTCTCCTACCTGCCGCTGTCGCACGCCGCCGAACGTTTCCTGGTGGAAATGAACGCGCTCTACAGCGGCGGGCGGGTGGCCTTTGCCGAGTCACTGGAAACCTTTGCCAGTGACCTGCGCCATGTTCGGCCCACCGTGTTCTTCTCCGTGCCGCGTCTGTGGACGCGCTTTCAGCAGGGCGTGCTGGAAAAACTGCCGCAGGCCAAGTTGGCGCGGCTGTTGGCTATTCCGCTGCTTGGCGGGCTGGTGGCACGCAAGATTCGCAAGGGCCTGGGGCTGGACCGTGCACGTATTCTGGTCAGTGGCGCAGCGGCGATACCAACGGCGTTGCTCGGCTGGTATCAGAGTATCGGCATGACCATCTGCGAGGGCTACGGCATGACCGAGCACTTTGCCTATGGTTGCTTCAACCGTCCCGGGCAGGTGCGCTTCGGTACGGTGGGCCGGCCGATGCCGGGCAATCAGCTGCGCATCGCCGAGAATGGCGAGATCCTCCTGCAGTGCCCGAGCCTGATGCTGGGCTACTACCTGGACCCGGAGAAAACCACGGAAACCATCACCGATGGCTGGTTGCACACCGGCGACAAGGGCGAGGTGGATGCGGCCGGTTACCTGAAGATCACCGGGCGGGTAAAAGACATCTTCAAGACCAGCAAGGGCAAGTACATCGCCCCGGCACCCATCGAAGGTGAAATAGCCAAAAACCTCTGGGTTGAGCAGGTCTGCCTGATGGGCAGTAACCTCGATCAGCCGCTGGCCTTGATCGAGCTCTCACCGGCCGCGCGTGAGCAGCCGCGTGAGCAGGTCACGGCTGATTTGCAGCAGACCCTGCAACAGCTCAACGCGCAGTTGCAGGCGCATGAGCGGGTCAGTCACTTCGTGCTGGTGCGCGAAGCCTGGACCGTGGACAACGGCTGCATGACCCCGACCATGAAGATTCGCCGCAACATACTGGAAGCGCGCTTTGCCGATCAGCTGGCGGCGCTGGATGCCAGGCAGCCGCTGCATTGGCAGTGAGCGCTGGGTAGCCCGGATGCACTTCCGGGAATCTGTTGATATCCCCGGAGTACATCCGGGCTACGGGATTGAGTTCCCTGAGGAGCTGTTATGCAAGGCCCGCTGTCGTCATTGAAAGTGCTGGATTTTTCCACCCTGTTACCAGGGCCGTTTGCCTCTTTATTGCTGGCTGACATGGGCGCTGAAGTACTGCGCGTGGAATCGCCCAGCCGCATGGATCTGGTGCGCGTGCTGCCACCGCATGACGGCGGCGTATCGGCCAGCCATGCCTACCTCAATCGCAACAAGCGCTGCATCGCCCTCGACCTGAAAAAGCCGGAAGCGGTGGAGATGGTCAAGCAATTGGTGGCCGAGTACGACATCGTGCTGGAGCAGTTTCGCCCCGGCGTGATGGACAAACTCGGTGTGGGCTATGAGGCGCTGAAGGCGATCAACCCGAAGCTGATTTACGTGTCGATCACCGGTTACGGTCAGAGCGGCCCGTACAAGGACCGCGCCGGTCACGACATCAATTACCTGGCCCTGGCCGGTATCGCCAGCTACACCGGCCGCCGTGAAACCGGGCCGCTGCCTTTGGGCATCCAGGCGGCGGATATTGCCGGCGGTTCGCTGCATGGGGTGATCGGCCTGCTCGCGGCGGTTATCCAGCGTCAGGCGACAGGGCAGGGCCAACAGGTGGACATCAGCATGACCGACTGCGCCTTTAGCCTGCATGGCATGGCCGGGGCAGGCTATCTGGCGGCTGGGGTGGAGCCTGCGATGGAAAACCAGGCGCTGAACGGCGGCAGCTTCTACGACTACTACCGCACCCGCGATGGTCGCTGGTTCTCGGTCGGCAGCCTGGAGCCACAATTTATGCAGCAGTTCTGCGCTGCCATCGGCCGCCCGGAGCTGGCCGCGCGCGGCCTGTCACAGAAGCCCGAGGATCAGCAGGCGCTTAAACGCGAGATCGAAATCGAGTTCGAGAAACGCGACTTTGCCGAGTGGAGCCAGGTGTTCGCCGGGCTGGACGCCTGCGTGGAACCGATGCTCAATCTCAGCGAGGCGGTCGAACATCCGCAGATCAAGGCCCGCGGCCTGGTCACCGAAGTGCCGCGTGCGGGCAATGGGCCACAGGAGCAAATCGCCTGTCCGATCAAGTTTTCCAGCGGCCTGCCTGCGCCACGGCATATCGGTGCCACGCTGGGTGCGCATACCAGCGAAGTGTTGGCGGAGTTGGGTTACAGCGCTGAGCAGATTGACCAACTCAGGGCGGCCAAGGTGGTGGCTTGAGTGTACGGGCAAGTATCACGTTGATTGGTGGGTAGTTTGCTCGCGCGGAGCAAAAGGTTGCTCGTCAAACGCTGAAATTTCCGGCATAAGCCTGGGGCATTTTGCCTACGGGCGTCGTGGGGTCGGAAAATATGTATCACGGGGAACGCTTCAACGCCTGGACTCACCTGGTCGGGGCGCTACTGGCTTGCGCTGGCGCGATATGGTTGCTGGTGCTGGCCAGTCTGGATGGCGAGCTGGGCAAGGTCATCAGTGTGGCCATCTACGGCCTGACGTTGGTGCTGCTCTATAGCATCTCCACGCTTTACCACAGTGTGCAGGGGCGGGCGAAAGTGCTGATGCGCAAGCTCGATCACCTGTCGATCTACCTGCTGATTGCCGGCAGCTATACGCCGTTCTGCCTGGTGACCCTCGAAGGTGCCTGGGGTTGGACGTTGTTCGGCATCGTCTGGACGCTGGCAATTATCGGCATGCTGCAAGAGATCAAGCCGCGCTCCGAGGCGCGTGTGCTGTCGATCGTGATCTACGCGGTGATGGGCTGGATTGTGCTGATCGCGGTCAAACCATTGATCGCCGCACTGGGGATGGACGGGTTTATCTGGCTGGCCGGCGGTGGCGTGTTGTACACCGTGGGGATCATTTTCTTTGCCTATGACAGCCGTTTTCGCCACTGGCATGGCATCTGGCACTTGTTCGTCATGGGCGGCAGCCTGATGCACTTTGTCGCGGTATTGCGTTACGTGCTGTAGTTCCCGGCGGATTATTCGAGGCGCTGTTCGCCGGTGTAACGCAGCGTCACCTTGCAACGGCGGCAGTAGTAGCGCCGGCCTTTGCTGACCAGGGCATGGCGCTGGGCGGAAAAGGGGAACTCGCCCTCGGCACAACTGCAGCGATAGATATAGCGGCTGACCGTACGCCGCTGCACCGCATAGCTGTGGCAGCGGTTGGGCGGTAGTTCATACACGCCGCGCATGATCAGCTGCCATTCCTCGCCGTGGGGCTGGATCTTCGGGCCGAACAGCTGGTGAGCGATCAAGTGCGCCACCTCATGAGGCACCGTCTGCTTGAGGAAGTCATCGCGGTTTTCCCGATACAGCTGCGGGTTGAAGCGCAGCTTGTTTTCCGTCAGGTGCGCCACACCGGCCTTTTGTCCACGCAGCTTGAAACTTACCTCGGCGCGGGTGAAGGATTGTTTGAAAAAGGTTTCAGCCTGCTGATAGCAGTGTTCGACGCGCTGGAGCAGTTGTTCAGGCATGGCGGCTTGGGTGCGGAGAAAGGCGCTGATTATGCCCAAGCAGTGCAACGATCACAGCCCTGAAACGACGAAACCACCCGCAGGTGGTTTCGTCTTGTTTCATCATGCGTTGAATCAGCTGGTGTACACCGGGCCAACGCCAAAGCCCCAGAGAATCACTGAGGCGGCAATCATCGCCACCAGCACCACCAGACCTACAGCCAACACCGAGCTGGAGAACATAAAGCCTTCATCCTCGGGGATGCCCATAAAGGTCGGTATGCCGACATACAGCAGGTAAACCGTGTAACAGATGGCTGCCGTGCCCACCACCATAGCCAGCCAGAGGTGCGGATAGAGCGCCGCCAGCCCGCCGATAAACAGCGGTGTAGCGGTGTAGGCAGCAAATACCACGCATTGTGTGAGGTTTGGGCTGGCGTCGTAGGTGCGCGCCATCCAGTGGATAAAGGCCCCCATCACAGCGACACCGGCCAGCATCGCCAGGTAGGTCATGACGGTCATTTGCAGCGCACTGGCCTCGGTGAGCATCACCGGTGCTCGATCACCAATGGCCCAGCCCACCTGAGTGGTACCGATGTAGGCAGAGACTGCGGGTATGGCAGCGAGAATCAGAATGTGGGTGAGGTACATGTGGCTGATGGTTTCTTCTTCGCCACGGATTTCCTGCCATTCCTGATCGGGATGGGTGAACAGCCCCAAAACATGATGGATCATGTCAGACCTCCTGTTGTTATAGCGGCCGTCCCCCAGTAGAGCGCCTGAATCGCGTGCACAGCGGTGTCAGGTGCGATACCAAACCTATGCGACCGTATGTCGCAGTATAGGCGGGCAAAAGGATTGGCAAAGGGGCTGGGTTAGAGCAAATCGTGCTCTCAAACGTGGCCGTAATAGCGTTCCAGGATTTCCATGGCCTTGTTGATTGACTGCAAGCGTGCCGTACTGCCGCCGCGATCGGGGTGATGCTGACTCACCAACTGCCGGTAGCGATGCTTGATAGCGGCGAAGTTGAGCGCTTGTGTGCTGTCTTCCAGCTCGAACAGCTCCAGCGCCGCCTGTTTTTCATCGCTGCCGTGCATGCGCGTCCAGAAACTCAGCAGCAGTTTGGCCACATCCTCTTCCTCGGTGTGACTGAGTTGGCTCAGATCGAGGTAATAGTCGCGCAGTGGGTCGTGCTCGCTCAGTTCGCGGCTACCAGGCTGATAGGGCAACAGCTGGATATTCAGCGCACTGATCTGTAAGTAGCTGCTCTGGCTGGCCCAGAGTCGGTCGCGTAAGCGGTAGAGGGCGTTGAACAAAATAAAGTGGGTGCGAAACAGCGCCAGCCTGTCTGTCAGGGGCTGGTTGGGGATATGCACGCACTGGCGGGCTTTCAGCAGCTGGATCAACTGGTACTCGCCCAGGCCGTCAGGGGCCGTGCGCAGCAGTTCATGCAGTTGTTCGGGCAGGTCGAGGCCTGGGTCGAAATCGTCGTTCATCGGCCGAGCCTAGCATTTGCGAAACTGTGGGGTAGGGTGCGTCACGCTTTCTGGGTAAAATGCCGCACTTTCGTAACCCTCCGGATTCCAGCGCACCATGGGCACCCTCTCGGTCAACCAGAACAAACTGCAAAAACGCCTGCGTCGTCAGGCTGGCGAAGCCATTGCCGATTTCAACATGATCGAAGATGGCGACAAGGTCATGGTCTGCCTGTCCGGCGGCAAGGACAGCTACACCATGCTCGATGTGCTGCTGCACTTGCAGAAGGTCGCGCCGATCAAGTTCGAGATTGTTGCGGTGAACATGGACCAGAAGCAGCCGGGTTTTCCTGAGCACGTGCTGCCGGCTTATCTGGAATCCATTGGTGTGCCGTACCATATCGTCGAGAAGGATACCTACTCGGTGGTCAAGGAGAAGATTCCGGAAGGCAAGACTACCTGTTCACTCTGCTCACGCCTGCGTCGCGGTACTCTGTACACCTTTGCCGATGAAATCGGCGCGACCAAGATGGCCCTCGGGCATCACCGCGACGACATCCTGGAAACCTTCTTCCTCAATATGTTCTACGGCGGCACGCTCAAGGCCATGCCGCCCAAGCTGCGCGCCGATGACGGCCGCAACGTGGTGATTCGCCCGCTGGCCTACTGCAGCGAAAGCGATATTGAGGCCTACAGCCAGCTCAAGGAATTCCCGATCATTCCGTGCAACCTGTGTGGCTCTCAGGAAAACCTGCAACGCCAGGTGGTCAAGGAAATGCTCCAGGAGTGGGAGCGCAAGTCGCCGGGGCGCACCGAGATCATGTTCCGCGCCCTGCAGAACGTGGTGCCATCGCAGCTGGCCGACCGCAATCTGTTCGACTTCAAGAGCCTGAAAATCGACGACAGTGCCACGCCGCGCTTCCTTGACGTGATGAACCTCTGATCCCGCAGTTTACGGTTCAAGGATTGCCTGATGCGCGATTACAAATGGCTTAACGAATACTGCCTGAACCGCTTTGGTTCGGCTGCCGCGTTGGAGGCGATGCTGCCGCAGCCGCGTAGCGCCGAGGAGCTGCGGGCTATCCCTGATGATCGCTACCTGTCGATCCTCAGTCTGCGGATCTTCCGTGCGGGCCTCAAGCACAGCCTGGTGGACGCCAAATGGCCAGCCTTCGAGCAGATGTTCTTCGGGTTTGATCCGGAGAAAGTCGTGCTGATGGGCGCGGAACGCCTGGAAAACCTGATGCAGGATGCGCGCATCATCCGCCACCTGGGCAAGCTCAAGAGTGTGCCGCGCAACGCCCAGTTCATCCTCGATGTGCAAAAGGAAAAGGGCAGCTTCGGCGCGCTGATCGCCGACTGGCCGGTGAGCGATATCGTCGGTTTGTGGAAATACCTGGCCAAGCACGGTTGTCAGCTGGGCGGGCTGTCCGCGCCGCGTTTCCTGCGCATGGTCGGCAAGGACACCTTGATCCCCACCGATGACATGGTCGCAGCATTGAAAGCGCAGAAGATTATCGACAAGGCGCCGACCAGCCTGAAAGAGCTGGCGGCGGTGCAGGCTGCATTCAACCAATGGCAAGCGCAGAGTGGGCGGCCGTTGTGTCAGTTGTCGGTGATGCTGGCCCATACAGTCAATCACTGAGCAGATCGCTGGATGTAGGGTGGATGACGTTTTTCCATCCAGCATGACGCAGTTGCGGTGGACCAGAAGAGCGTCGTCCACCCTACAGATGAGGGATCGAGATGGACGAGGTCATTACCCGTGTTGCCCAGGCCATCGTCGCGGCTGAACGCATCCTGTTGATTACTGGTGCCGGTTTGTCTGCTGATTCCGGCTTGCCCACCTATCGCGGCCTCGGCGGCCTGTATAACGGCCACACCGCCGAAGGCTTGCCGATTGAAGCAGCGCTGTCCAGCTCGATGCTGCAGCGTGATCCGGCACTGTGCTGGAAATACCTGGCGGAGTTGGGCAAGGCCTGCCTGGGTGCTCAGGCCAATGCCGGGCACTATGCGATTGCCGAACTGCAGCGCAAAAAGCCGCAGTGCTGGCTACTGACCCAGAATATCGACGGTTACCACCGCGCAGCGGGCAGCCCGATGGAGCGGGTGATCGAAATTCATGGCGAGCTGGCCCCTTTGTATTGCCAGTCCTGCGGTGCCGTCGACAGTGAGCTGGCCGCGCATTTGGATCGACCGCTGCCACCCAAATGCCGGCAATGCGCCGGGGTGCTGCGCCCGCCCGTGGTGCTGTTCGAGGAAATGTTGCCTGAGCAGGCCATCGGCACGCTGTATGACGAGGTGCGCAAAGGCTTTGAGGTGGTGATCAGTATCGGCACCAGCGCGAGTTTCCCGTATATCGTCGAACCGCTGTTGCGAACCCGCCAGACGGGCGGCTTTACCGTCGAGATCAACCCGCAGCGCACTGACTTGAGCGGCCGGGTGGATGTGCACCTGCAAGGGCGGGCGTTAGATGTTTTGCCGAAACTGCTGAGTCACATTTAGAGCCATAGAATTTGCAAATGTATGCCATAGAGGGCATAGTCGCGCTCTTATAAAATTCATCGACACGGTCGTGCCCATGCTCAAACGCCTCGCACCCCTCGTGCCTATTGCACTCTCCATGGTTCTGGCCGCTTGCGCCAACCATTCGCCGCAGCCACAACCGGAGCTGGCCACCCAGCCCGCAGTGTTCTCCTCGACCGCGTTGGCCGAGTTTGATGAACAGGCCAAGGAAGCTGCCCTCGGCGACTTTACCGAAGAAAAATCCTACAAACTGCCGCAGCTGGCCGACAGCATCCTGTCTCACGGCCTGTCTCTGGTGGGCACGCGCTACCGCTTTGGCGGTGGTTCGGTGAGCTCCGGTTTCGATTGCAGCGGCTTTATCGGTTACCTGTTCAAGGAAGAGGCCGGCATGCAGTTGCCGCGTTCTTCCCGTGACATGATCAATATCGACGCTCCACTGGTCTCGCGTGATGAACTGGAGCCGGGCGATCTGCTGTTCTTCAGCACCAATGGACGTAATCGCGTCAGCCACGCCGGCATCTACATGGGTGATAACCAGTTCATCCACTCCAGCAGCAGCCGCAGCGGCGGTGTGCGGGTCGACAGCCTGGAAGATCGTTACTGGAAACGTACCTTCATCGAAGCCAAGCGTGCCCTGGCGCTGGCTCCCAGTGACAGCGTAGTGCGCCATCCCTGAGCCTGCTTGCCGCGGCTGCCCGTTGTGCAGCCGCTTTCCAGCTTTTCGTATCTGATACATATCGATAGTTTTCAATGACTTGCCAGGCAAAGCTAATCTAAAGCTTGCTCTGCGGTGCGCAAGTCGGCAGAGTAGGGCGCATCTCGGCTCAGGATCGCCTTATCCATGACCGCTCTCGCCCGTTTCAGTCTGCTGGTCGTTGTCGCGCTGCTCAGCGCTTGCTCCAGTCGCGCACCAGCGCCAATCCCGCCACCCGTCGTGCAAACGCCCCACAGCAGCTTTAACGGCAATGCTGATGATGTGCTGTTTCGTGCCCTCGGTTTGGTCGGCACGCCTTATCGCTACGGGGGTAATACCCCGGACGGCGGTTTTGACTGCAGTGGCTTGATTGGCTATGTCTACCGCGATGCAGCGGGCATCAGCCTGCCGCGTTCGACCCGCGAGCTGATCAGTATGCGCGCCCCGGCAGTCGGTCGTGACCGCCTGCAAAGTGGCGATCTGGTGTTCTTCGCCACCAATGGCGGCAGTCAGGTCAGCCATGCTGGCATCTATGTCGGTGAGGGGCGCTTCGTGCATGCGCCGTCCAGCGGCGGTACCGTGCGCCTGGACAGCCTGAGCAACAGCTACTGGCAGCGCACCTACCTGAATGCCAAGCGCGTGTTTCCCCCAGAGTTGGCGCGTAACCCCTGACAGCTGTGGTTTGCAGCGGGAGTAGGCATGACCAACCGAACGCTCAATCTCGATACCGCCTTGTATCAATACCTGCTGGATGTTTCCCTGCGTGAAACGCCGCTGCTCAAGCGCCTGCGTGAGGAAACCGCACAGCTGAGCATGGCGCGTTGGCAGATTGCCCCTGAGCAGGGCCAGTTTATGGCCTTGCTGGTGCAACTGACCGGCGCGCGGCGGATTGTCGAAGTCGGCACCTTTACCGGCTACAGCGCCATCTGTATGGCCCAGGCCATGCCTGAAGATGGTCGGCTGATCTGCTGTGATATCCCCGGTGACTACAACGCCACGGCCAGGCGTTACTGGTCTGAAGCGGGGCTTGCTGAGCGTATCGAACTGCGTCTGGCCCCGGCGCTACAAACCCTGGCGGAACTGGAAGCTGAAGGTCTGGCTGGCAGTGTCGATCTGCTGTTTATCGACGCTGACAAGGCCAATTACCCGGCCTACCTGGAACATGCCCTGCGCCTGGTGCGCCAGGGTGGACTGATTCTGTTCGACAACACCCTGTGGAGTGGCCGTGTGCTTGAGGAAAGCCCCGAAAGCGCCGATACCCGAGCCATTCAAACGCTCAACCTGGCGCTGCGCGATGACCCGCGCATCGACCTGTCTCTGCTGCCGCTGGGCGACGGCCTGAGTCTGTGTCGCAAACGCTGAGTCTGTATGCCCGACCCCATTCGTCTGCCCGAACAACCTGATGCCTGCGAACTCTGCGCTCGTGCGACCGCTTTGACGCGCCATCACCTGATCCCCAAGGCGCTGCACAACAAGGTCTATGTGCAGAAGCGCTTCGCCAAGAGTGAGCGCATCAGCGCCACGCTGTGGGTCTGCCGCGCCTGTCACAACCAGATCCACCGCCTGTTCAGCGAAAAGGAACTGGCGCTGACCTACAACAGTCGCGACAGCCTGCTCAGTGATGAACGCCTGCGTACCTTTGTCGAGTGGCTGGCCAGCAAGCCCGCCGGGTTTATGCCCCGGCATTGATCGAGCCCGGCGCGGGTCAGGCAGCCTGCCTGCGACCTTAATGGTCTCTGGGCGGCGTTATGCGTTGACGCTCCCGGTGCAACTCTCTACCCTGCGCGCCTGCAACAGGTGCCCCCGACGCAGCGCGTCAGAGGGGTGAAACAGGGAAGCCGGTGCGTTACGTGTTGATCACGCAACAATTCCGGCGCTGCCCCCGCAACGGTAAACGAGTCAAGGATCGCCAATAGCCACTGTGCCCACCGGCATGGGAAGGCGCGATCCGGAAGCCATCGGCTTCACTCGTCAGCCCGGAGACCGGCCTGCTGCATCCACGGCATTGCGGAGGGCGTTGTCGGGTGGCTGCGGCGTTCTGCCGTGTCTGCCCGTGCTGTTCTCCCATGCCTTATATCGGCAGTGTCGCGCGGGTGGCGCGACGGAGAATCAGACCTTGCTTCGCATCCTCACTATGCGTCCGCTGGCCATTGCGCTCGCGGGCTGTAGCCCATTTCTCGCGGCCCAGGCCGCAACCCTCAGCCTGGACACCCAGGTCATTACCGCAACCCGTACCGAGCAGTCAGCGGCCAGCAGTATTGCGGCGTTCAACCTGATCGAGCGTGAGCAGATCGAGCGCAGCCAGGCGCAGTCGGTGCCGGAGTTGCTCAGCCGCGTGCCGGGTATTTCCCTGAGCAACAACGGCGGCCCGGGCAAGTCGACCTCGCTGTTTATGCGCGGCAGCAACTCCAACCATGTGCTGGTACTGATCGATGGCGTCAAGGTCGGTTCGGTAACCAGCGGTGGCGCCGCGTTGCAGGATTTGCCGATTGAACTGGTTGAGCGCATCGAAGTGGTTCGCGGGCCACGCTCCAGCCTGTATGGCTCCGAGGCCATTGGCGGGGTGATTCAGATCCATACCCGCAAAGGCCAGGGCGCGGGTTTCAAGCCTTTTGCTTCGGCCGGTTATGGCAGCCAGGACACCTATCAGGGCAGCGCTGGCTTCACCGGTACGGCCGGCAGTGGCTGGTACAGCCTGGGTGTATCCGGTCTTGATACGGATGGCATCAACGTCAAGCCGGCCACGGTCAGCGGTTATGAGCAGGACCGTGACGGTTACCGCAGCCTGTCACTGGCCGCCAAGGCCGGTTACCAATTCGCCAACGGCCTGGAACTCGATGGCAGCCTGTTGCAGAGCCGCTCGCACAACGACTATGACTCGGTGAACAGCAAACGTACCGCTGGTTTCGGGGCCAATGCCGAGGGTGTGCAGAAGGTGGTGGGCGGACGGGCACGTTTCAGCCCGCTGGAGCCCTGGCTGCTGACCCTGCAGGCCGGGCGTAGCGAAGACAAGTCCGACAGCTTTCAGGACCACGCCTTCTATTCGCGATTTGACAGCCGCCGCGACTCGCTCAGTTGGCAGAACGACCTCAGCCTGGCCGATGGTCACACCCTGACCTTGGGCGCCGACTATCAGCATGACGAGGTCAACGGCACCACCGCCTATGCCCGCGACTCACGCGACAATCAGGGCTTCTTTGCCCAGTACCTGGCGCAGCTTGGCCGGCATGACCTGCAACTGAGCGTGCGTCGCGACGATGACGAACAGTTTGGCAAACATGACACCGGCAGCCTGGGCTGGGGCTATGCGCTGAGCGATACGCTGCGCCTGACGGCCAGCTACGGCACGGCCTTCAAGGCGCCGACCTTCAACCAGCTGTACTACCCCGGTTTCGGTAACCCGGATCTGCAAGCCGAAGAGTCGCGTAGCGTCGAGCTGGGGCTGGCCGGTGTGCATGACTGGGGGCACTGGTCGGTCAATGCCTACCGCAGTGAGATCGACAACCTGATCGCCACTGTGAATTCGCTGGTAGGCGGCAAGAGCCAGAGCCGCGCCGAAGGTGTCGATGAGGCGCGCATTCGCGGTGTCGAGTTGCAGCTGGGCAGCGAGTTGCTGGGCTGGGAGTGGAATGCCAATTACAGCCTGATGAGCGCCGAGAACCGCTCACAGCGCAGCAGCCGTGGCGGCATTGCTTACTACGGCAAGGAACTCAATCGGCGGCCGAGCCAGCTGTTCAACCTCGACGTTGATCGCGCCTTCGGTGATGTCAGTGTCGGTGCCAGCCTGCATGCGCAGAATTCGACCTACGACGACCTGGAAAACCAGACCGAGTTGTCCGGCTTCGCCACCCTTGATCTGCGCGGTGAATACCGCCTCAACAAGGAATGGCGCCTGCAAGCGCGGGCGGCCAACCTGCTGGATGTCGATTACCAGACCGCTGAAGGCTACAACCAGCCGGGCCAGGCGTTTTACCTGACCGTGCGTTACCAAGCCCTTTAACCCACCCGACCACCCCTGGCGGGTGGTTTATGACTCAGGAGCAGCTCCATGCCCGTTCTTTCAACCCGTACTCAGGTCCTGATTGGCATCGCCCTGGCGCTGCTGCTGGCCATTACCCGTGGCAATCACTTCGCCACGCTCAACCTGCCCAGCGCGTCCTGGGCGGTGTTCTTCCTGGCGGGCGTGCTGCTGCGCCCGCGTTGGGTATTTGCCGGGTTGTTTGCCCTGGCCAGTGCCCTGGATTTCTCCATGCTGGCCAGCGGTACGGTCACTGACTGGTGCCTGTCGCCGGCCTACTGGATGCTGGTGCCGGCTTACGCGACTCTGTGGCTGGCAGGCCGTCTGTATGCCGGCTGGCACCGCGACACCCTGCAGAGCCTGTTGTTGCTGGCTGCGGTGGTGGCGGTCAGTGCGTTCCTCTGCAACCTGCTCTCGGGTGGCGGCTTCTACTTCTTCTCCGGGCGCTATCCGGAGCCAACTCTGGCGGCCTGGTTGCCGCGCATCGCTGAGTACTACCCGCGCTTCCTGTCTTCCATGGCGCTGTATGTCGGCGTAGCCAGTGCGCTGTATATCGCCGTTCGGGCGTTTTTGGGTCAGCGCAGCAGCCTGGATATCAAATAATGACCGAGTCGAACGAGCGTGATGAGCGCCACCGTGCGCGGATGCAGCGCAAGAAAGCCCTGATCGATGAAAAGATCGCTCAGGCCCAGGATGAATACGGCCTGCTGCTGGTGCACAGCGGCAACGGCAAGGGCAAGAGCAGCAGTGCCTTCGGCATGGTGGCTCGGGCCCTTGGGCATGGTTTCAAGGTGGGCGTGGTGCAGTTCATCAAGGGCGCGGCGAGTACCGGCGAGGAGAGCTTTTTCCGGCGCTTTCCTGATGAGGTCAGCTACCACGTGATGGGCGAGGGCTTTACCTGGGAAACCCAGGATCGCCAGCGTGATATCGACAAGGCCCGTGAAGCCTGGGCCGTGGCGGTGCAGCTGTTGAGCGATCCGGCCATCGGCCTGGTGGTGCTCGATGAGCTGAATATCGCCCTCAAGTACGGCTACCTGGAACTCGACACGGTGCTCGCTGACATCGAAGCGCGGCCGCTGCTGCAGCATGTGGTGGTGACCGGTCGTGGGGCGCTGCCGGGGATGATCGAGGCGGCGGATACCGTCACCGAAATGAGCCTGGTCAAGCACGCGTTCAAGGCTGGGGTGAAGGCGCAGAAGGGAGTGGAGTTCTAGATGGAACGCGCGGCTGCCCGGCAATGCCCGGCTCTGTTGATTGCGGCTCCGGCTTCCGGCCAGGGCAAAACCACCGTGACCGCCGCCCTGGCGCGCCTGCACCGACGTGCCGGGCGCCGGGTACGGGTGTTCAAGTGCGGTCCGGACTTCCTTGACCCGATGATCCTGGCACGCGCCAGTGGCCAGCCGGTGTACCAGCTGGACCTGTGGATGATCGGTGAGGCGGAAAGCCGCCGCCTGCTCTGGGAAGCGGCGGGTGAGGCGGACCTGATTCTGATCGAAGGGGTGATGGGGCTGTTCGATGGCACGCCATCGGCTGCTGACCTGGCGCGGCGTTTTGCCGTGCCGGTTATGGCTGTGATCGACGGCAGCGCCATGGCGCAGACCTTCGGCGCATTGGCCTATGGCCTGGCCAACTTCCAGCACAACCTGCCGTTCTCCGGGGTGCTGGCCAATCGTGTCGGCAGTGAGCGGCACGCTGAGATGCTGCGTGACAGCCTGTCGCCGGCGATTCGCTGGTATGGCGCCTTGCCGCGTAGTGCGGCTGTGGAACTGCCAAGCCGGCACCTCGGGCTGGTCCAGGCGCAAGAGCTGGATGACCTCGATGCACGTCTGGACGCGGCTGCCGATGCGTTGCTGGCCAGTGCTGGAGAGTTGCTGCCGGAGCCAGTCAGTTTCGCTGCGCCTGCCGCGCTGCAATACCCGCCGCTGCTTGAAGGGGTGCGCATTGGTGTGGCCAGCGACAGCAGCTTTGCCTTTATCTACCAGGCCAACCTGGATTTGCTGCGCCAGATGGGCGCTGAACTGCTGCCGTTTTCACCGGTGCACGATCATCAGTTGCCGGAGGTCGACAGCCTCTACCTGCCCGGCGGCTACCCCGAGCTGCACCTGGCACCGCTGGCGGCCAACCAGACGATGCTGGCGGCAATTGCTGCGCACCATGCAGCGGGTAAACCGCTATTGGCCGAGTGTGGCGGCATGCTCTATCTGCTGCAGTCGCTGACCGACAAGCAGGGTGAGCGTGCCGAACTGGCCGGGCTGTTGCCGGGGCATGCACACTTGCAGACGCGTCTAGCAGCATTGGCCTTGCAGGAAGTAGAGCTGCCAGAAGGCCGTCTGCGCGGGCATACTTACCACCATTCCGTGCTGGACTGTGCCCTTGAGCCGCTGGCTCGTGGTGAATGCCCGAATTACCGGCGCACCGCCGAAGCGGTTTACCGCATCGGTCGGCTGACGGCCTCCTATATCCACTTCTACATGCCGTCCAATCCCCAGGCGGCAGCCGAGTTGTTGTTGCCATGACCGATCACGCCTTCAGCCCCGCAGAACGCGCTGCGGTGTACCGCGCCATCGCCGAGCGCCGCGATATGCGCCACTTCGTCGGTGGTGAGGTGGCTCCGCAGTTGCTTGCGCGTTTGCTGGAGGCGGCGCACCAGGCGCCCAGTGTCGGCTTGATGCAGCCCTGGCGGTTTATCCGCATCACTCGGCCTGCTTTGCGTGAGGCGATCCATGGCTTGGTGGAGGCCGAGCGGGTGCGTACAGCCGAGGCGCTGGGTGAGCGCGCTGATGCGTTCATGCAGCTCAAGGTTGAAGGCATTCGTGACTGCGCCGAGTTGTTGGTGGTGGCCTTGATGGATCAGCGCGAGTCGCACATCTTTGGGCGTCGCACCCTGCCGGAAATGGACCTGGCGTCACTGGCCTGCGCCATCCAGAACCTCTGGCTGGCGGCGCGGGCCGAAGGGTTGGGCCTGGGGTGGGTGTCACTGTTCGAGCCGCAGGCGCTGGCTGCGCTGCTGCATATGCCCAGCGGCAGCAAACCGCTGGCGGTGCTTTGCCTGGGACCGGTCAGCGAGTTTTACAGCGAGCCGATGCTGGTGCAGCAAGGCTGGGCCACACCCCGGCCACTGGCCGAGCTGCTGTTCGAAAACAGCTGGGGCGAGGCGCAGGCATGAGTGCAGCGAGCAAGGGCCCGCAGCGCATTGTCTGCCTGTCCACGGAAACCTGCGAAACCCTTTATCTGCTGGGTGAGCAGCGGCGCATCGTGGGCATTTCCGGTTTCACCGTAAGGCCGCCCCAGGCGCGCAAGGAAAAGCCCAAGGTCAGCGGCTTTACCACGGCGCGGCTGGACAAGATTCTCGCGGTTCAGCCCGATCTGGTGCTGGGCTACTGCGACCTGCAGGCGGACATCGCCGCCGAGCTGGCTCGCGAAGGTCTGGAGGTGCACCTGTTCAACCAGCGCGATGTCGCCGGCATCCTGCGCATGATCGAAACCCTCGGCGCTCTGGTGCATGCCAGTGCGCGTGCCGAGCAACTGGTGGCTGAGCTGCAGGCTGGTATGCGGCAGGTTGCCGAACAGGCCGCGCAACTGCTGCGGCGGCCACGGGTGTATTTTGAAGAGTGGAACGAGCCACTGATCAGCGGCATTGGCTGGGTCAGCGAGCTGATCGAACTGGCCGGGGGCGAGGACTGCTTTGCCGAACTGGCGGCTTTCAAGCGTGCGCGCGAGCGGGTCATCGCGGATCCGCAAGAGGTCTTGCAGCGTGCGCCGGAGCTGATCATCGGTTCCTGGTGCGGCAAGCGCTTCCGTCCCGAGCAGGTGGCCGCGCGCGAGGGGTGGCAGGCGCTGCCGGCCGTGCGCAACGGTCAGCTGCATGAGATCAAATCAGCGGACATTCTCCAGCCCGGCCCAGCTGCCCTGAGCGATGGCCTGCGTCAGCTGCATGCGCTGATTCGAGGCTGTGCGGAGGTTGGCGCGTGAGCCTGGCGCTAAGCGCACTGGCCGGTGTGGCACTGGATGCCGTGCTCGGTGAGCCCAAGGGCTGGCACCCGCTGGTGGCCTTCGGTCGTCTGGCCACGCGTATCGAGCAGCGCTTCAACCCCGCCGGTGCCGGTTGGCGCAGCCACGGCGTCACGGCCTGGTGCCTGGCGGTGTTGCCGCTGACCCTGCTCACTTGGCTGCTCAGTGAGATCAGCGGGCTGGGGTGGGCAGTGGAAATTCTCGCCTTGTACGCCGCCCTGGGCCTGAAAAGCCTGGGCGAGCATGCGCTGCCGGTGGCGCAGGCGCTGCGCCTGGGTGATCTGGCCCTGGCCCGCGAGCGGGTCGGTTATATGGTCAGCCGTAATACCGCGCAGCTGGATGCCACGGGTGTGGCCCGCGCCGGCAGCGAGTCGGTGCTGGAAAACGGTAGCGATGCGGTGTTTGCCGCGTTGTTCTGGTTCCTCCTGGCCGGTGCGCCGGGCGTGGTGTTGTACCGCCTGAGCAATACCCTGGACGCCATGTGGGGGTACCGTAACGAACGCTTCGAGCGCTTCGGCTGGGCCGCTGCGAAAATCGACGATGCACTCAATTACCTGCCCGCTCGGCTGGTTGCCCTGACCTATGCGGTGTTGGGCAAAACCCTGCTGGCGCTGCATTGCTGGCGCACCCAGGCACCGCTGTGGGACAGTCCCAATGCCGGCCCGGTGATGGCGGCTGGGGCAGGGGCGCTGGGCATCAGCCTGGGCGGCGCGGCGGAATATCACGGTGAGGTGCATGTGCGGCCTGATCTGGGTGCGGGGCCGCCGCCCCAGGCGCGGGATATCGAGCGGGCCGTCAATCTGGTCTATGGTGGCGTGCTGCTATGGCTGGTTCTGCTGCTTTTCTGGATGCTTTTTTATGCTTGAACATGGTGGCCGCCTACGCGCGGCTTCGCTGCGTTATGGCATTGCCTTGGCGGAATGGCTGGACCTGTCCACCGGGATTGCGCCCTATGGCTGGCCTTTGCCCGCCATCCCGGCCAGTGCCTGGGCGCGCTTGCCCGAACAGCAGGACGGCCTGGAAATCGCCGCACGCGATTACTACGGCGTGGCCAACCTGCTACCGGTGGCCGGCTCGCAAGCGGCGATCCAGGCGTTGCCACGTTTGCTGCGCAACGTCACGGTGGGCATCGTGTCGCCGGCCTATGCCGAGCACGCGGCGGCCTGGCAGCGCGAAGGGCATCGTCTGCTGGAAATCAGCGAAGGGGCGGTCGAGCGGGCGCTGGAACGCATTGATGTGCTGTTGCTGGTCAATCCGAACAACCCCACCGGGCGCTGCATTGAACCTGCGCGCTTGCTGGAGTGGCATCGGCGTTTGGCTGAGCGTGGCGGCTGGCTGGTGGTGGACGAGGCGTTTATCGACTGCACGCCTGCATTCAGCCTGGCGGCGTTCAGCGAGCTGCCGGGGCTGATCGTACTGCGCTCCTTTGGCAAATTCTTCGGTTTGGCGGGCATTCGCCTGGGCTTCGTCCTGGCGCAGCCGCAGCTGCTGGCGCAACTGGACGAGTTGCTTGGCCCTTGGGCCATCAGTGGGCCGAGCCGGGTGGTGGCCACGGCGTTGTTACAGGACCTGGCCGGCCAGCAGGTGCAGCGTGAACGGCTGCTGGCTGATGGTGAGCGGCTGTTGGCGTTGTTGCTTGAGCATGGCCTGAGCCCAACGGGCGGCTGTGCGCTGTTCCAGTTCTGTTGCACGCCGCAGGCCGCCTTGCTGCATGAGTTTCTCGCCCTGCAAGGCATTCTTACCCGCCTGTTTGAAGCACCGCTGAGTCTGCGTTTCGGCCTGCCGCCCGATGAAGCCGGCTGGCAGCGTTTGCAGCAGGCACTTGCTGCCTTTAGTGGGGAAATTGCATGACCACCCTGATGGTACAGGGCACCACCTCCGATGCCGGCAAGAGCACCCTGGTGACGGCGCTGTGCCGCTGGCTCAAGCGCCAGGGCGTCAGCGTGGTGCCGTTCAAACCGCAGAATATGGCGCTCAACAGCGCCGTCACCGCCGACGGCGGCGAGATCGGCCGCGCCCAGGCAGTGCAGGCCCAGGCCGCAGGCTTACCGCCTCACACCGACATGAATCCGGTGCTGCTCAAGCCCAACAGTGACATTGGCGCCCAGGTGATCATCCACGGCCGCGCGCTAAGCAGCATGGATGCAGTGGCTTACCACGATTACAAGAAGGTGGCGATGCAGGCCGTGCTGCAGTCACACCAGCGCCTCAGCGTCGCTTATCCGGTGGTGATGGTCGAGGGTGCCGGCTCGCCAGCGGAGATCAATCTGCGTGCCGGCGATATCGCCAATATGGGCTTTGCCGAGGCGGTGGATTGCCCGGTGATCCTGATTGCCGATATCGACAAGGGCGGGGTATTTGCCCATCTGGTCGGCACCCTGGCATTGCTTTCCGAGAGCGAACAGGCGCGGGTGCAGGGCTTTGTGATCAACCGCTTTCGCGGCGATATCGCCTTGCTGCAACCGGGGCTGGATTGGTTGGAGCAGCGCACCGGCAAACCGGTATTGGGGGTCTTGCCCTACCTGATGGATTTCCACCTTGAAGCCGAGGATGCCATCGACACGCGCCAGAGCGCCAAGGCGGCCGAGCGGATCAAGGTGGTGGTGCCGGTGCTGCCGCGTATCAGCAACCACACCGATTTCGACCCGCTGCGCCTGCACCCGCAAGTCGAGCTGACCTTTGTCGGGCCTGGCCAGGCGATTCCAGCGGCAGACCTGATTATCCTGCCCGGCTCGAAAAGCGTGCGCAGCGATCTGGCGTTTCTGCGTGAGCAGGGTTGGCCAGACGCTATCGCCAGGCACCTGCGTTACGGTGGCAAGCTGCTGGGTATCTGCGGCGGGCTGCAGATGCTCGGCACGCAGATTGATGATCCGCACGGCCTTGAAGGGGCGGTAGGTTCCAGTGATGGATTGGGCCTACTGGCATTTACCACAGTACTGGAGCCGCAGAAGCAGCTGCGTAATGTACGCGGCCAGTTGTGCCTCGGGGATGCGCCGGTCAGCGGTTACGAGATTCATGCCGGGGTCAGTACGGGTATCGGCCTAAACGCTGCCGTGCGCCTGGATGATGGGCGCAGTGACGGCGCGTTGAGTGCTGATGGCCAAGTGCTCGGCACCTATCTGCATGGTCTGTTTGAAGGCATCGAGGCGTGCAGCGCCTTGCTGCGTTGGGCTGGGTTACGCGAGGTGCAGACGGTGGATTACCACGCCTTGCGTGAGCGCGATATCGAGCGTTTGGCCGATCTGGTCGAGGCGCATCTGGATACGGCAAAACTGCGAACGTTATGTGGCCTGTGACGCACGACGACCCGCTTTAGTCGCGAAATGGCTGAGCCAAACGTGTCGCGGCTAAAGCGCATCCCGCAGTAATTCTTCGTCACCCGTTGCAATCAGAAGGTTATCGATATGCATGAACTGATTCTCGGTGGTGCCCGCTCCGGCAAGAGCCGTCTGGCCGAGCGGCTGGCGGCTGAGTCTGGCCTGGCAGTGACCTATATCGCCACCAGTCAGCCGTTGGATGGTGAGATGAGCGCGCGTATTCGCCATCACCAGGAACACCGGCCGCTACATTGGGGGCTGGTGGAAGAGCCGCTGGCGCTGGCGCGGGTGCTGCGCGAACAGGCCGCTGCGGATAAATGCCTGCTGGTTGATTGCCTGACCCTGTGGCTGACCAATCTGTTGATGCAAGACGATGAAGCGCGACTGCAAGCCGAGCGCGATGCACTGCTCGACTGCCTGGCGAGCCTGCCGGGGCGGATTATTCTGGTCAGCAATGAAACCGGTATGGGTGTGGTGCCGTTGGGCGAGTTGACCCGGCGTTATGTCGATGAGGCGGGCTGGTTGCACCAGGCCCTGGCCGAGCGTTGCCAGCGCGTGCTGTTCTGCGTCGCTGGCTTGCCGATGCGGCTCAAGGGCGCAGCACTGGAAGGAGAGACGTTATGAGTCTGCAATGGTGGCAGGGCCCTTGCCAGCCCCTGGATCATGTGGCCCGCCACAAGGCGCTGGCGCGTCAGCAGCAACTCACCAAACCTGCCGGCTCGCTCGGCCAACTGGAACGCCTGGCGATTCAGCTGGCCGCTCTGCAGGGCCGTGAGCGACCGAGTGTGGCGCAGGTGGCCATCAGCATTTTTGCCGGCGATCACGGCATTGTCGCCGAGGGCGTTTCGGCCTTTCCCCAGGCGGTCACCGGGCAGATGCTGCGCAACTTCGTCGCGGGTGGTGCCGCCATCAGCGTGCTGGCCCGGCAGCTGAATGCCACGCTGGAGGTGATTGACCTGGGCACCGCCTTGCCGCTGGAACCGCTGCCAGGGGTGCGCCATCTGCATGTCGGCGCCGGTACGCAGAACTTCCTGCAAGGCCCGGCCATGACCCCGGCGCAATTGCTGATCGCCCTGGAAGCCGGACGCGACAGCCTGCTGCGTGCTCAGCAGAACGGCTGCGAGCTGTTTATCGGCGGGGAGATGGGTATCGGCAATACCACCGCCGCCACCGCCCTGGCGTGCTGGTTGCTGGACTGCCCGGCGGCCGAGCTGGTCGGCCCCGGCACAGGGCTGGATGCCACGGGGGTGGCGCACAAGGCGCAGGTGGTCGAAGCAGGGTTGCTGCTGCATCGTCCCACTATCGCTGAGCCGATGCAGGCCTTGCAGGTCTTTGCCGGCTTCGAGATGGCGGCACTGGTTGGCGCTTATCTGGCCTGTGCGCAACAGGGCATCGTGGCGTTGGTTGATGGTTTTATCTGCACGGTGGCGGCATTGCTCGCTGTGCGGCTCAACCCGGCTTGTCGCGAGTGGATGCTGTTTGCCCATCGCGGCGCAGAACCTGGCCACCAGCGCGTGCTCCAGGCGCTGCAGGCCGAACCGCTGCTCGATCTGGGCCTGCGCCTGGGCGAGGGCAGTGGCGCGGCGTTGGCGCTGCCGCTGTTGCAACTGGCCTGTAGCCTGCACAACGACATGGCCACCTTTGCCGAGGCGGCCGTGGCCGAGCGCCCGCAATGACGGTCTATCTGGAGCTGCTGCGCCACGGGGAAACCGAACTGGGCGGCGGCCTGCGCGGCAGCACGGACGATGCCCTGACTGCAACCGGCTGGGCGCAGCTGCGCACGGCGGTGGCTGACGGCAGTCGCTGGGATCGCTTGATCAGCTCACCTTTGCAGCGTTGTGCACGCTTTGCCGAAGAGTTGGCCGCGCAGCACGGTGTGCCGCTCAGTCTGGAGCCCGATCTACAGGAACTGCATTTTGGCGCGTGGGAAGGGCGCAGTACCGCCGAGCTGATGCAGACCAGCGCAGAAGACCTGGGCCGTTTCTGGCGCGATCCCTATGGCTTTACCCCGCCCGAAGGCGAACCGCTGCTGGCATTCGAGGCGCGGGTGCTTGGTGCGCTGCAGCGCTTGCAGGCACGCCATGCCGGCGAGCGCCTGCTGTTGGTGACTCATGGTGGGGTGATCCGCCTGTTGCTGGCACGCGCCCGTGGTCTGCCGCGCAATGATCTGCTGCAGGTAGCGGTCGGCCACGCCGAGCGCTATCAGCTGCGCCTGGATGAACAAGGGCAGCTGTGGGAGCGCACATGACGTCCTGGTGGATTGCCCTGCAATTTCTTACCCGCCTGCCGGTGACCCTGGCCGGCAGGCCGACGCCTGAGCAGGTCGGCCGCTCGCTGTTGTTCTATCCGCTGGTGGGGCTGCTGATCGGCCTGTTGTTGCTTGCCGCGCAACACCTGCTGGGCGATAGCGCGGTGCTGCTGCAGGCAGCCTTGTTACTGGCGCTGTGGGTGGGCATCAGCGGCGGCCTGCATCTGGATGGCCTGGCGGACAGCGCCGATGCCTGGGTTGGCGGCTTCGGCGATAAACAACGCACCCTGGACATCATGAAGGACCCGCGCAGCGGGCCGATTGCCGTGGTGGTGCTGGTACTGCTGCTGTTACTCAAGTTCGCCGCCCTGGCGACCATACTGGAAAACGGCTCGACGCTGCTGCTGGTTCTGCTGCCCTGGCTGGCGCGCTGCCTGTTGCCGCTGCTGTTTCTGACCACGCCCTATGTGCGCGCTGGCGGTCTGGGGCAGGCTTTGGCTGAGCATTTGCCGCGTCAGCAACTGCCTTGGGTACTCGGCGCCAATGCTCTGGCCATGTTGCTGTTTGGCTGGCCGGCGCTGCTGGCCTGGTTGGTTGCAGCGGCCGTGTTTATCTATCTGCGTGCGCTGATGTGCCAGCGCCTTGGTGGCACTACGGGCGACACTGCCGGCGCGCTGCTGGAAATAGTCGAGTGTGCCGTGTTGCTAACCTTGGCCCTGGCGATCTGATGGCGCGGCGGCGACTGTGCTGCCAACAAAGCGAGCAACTGTGCCTGTGCCTTGATCAATAGCCGGCATATACCTGCTGATCGCCGTCTCGACACTCAGGCCGACAGTCCGCCTGAGTAGTGTGCTGACAACTGCATTACCTTCACAGCCGCCAACGGCTGTCCCTGGGAGATCGACACATGACAAGCGCAAGGCGCTCTGCCACCTGGTTGCTGCTGGGCGCATCGCTGATTCTGGCGCTGTCGCTGGGCATCCGGCATGGTTTTGGCCTGTTTCTGCCACCGATGAGCAGTGAGTTTGGCTGGGGACGGGAAGTCTTTGCCTTTGCCATCGCCCTGCAAAACCTGATCTGGGGGCTGACCCAGCCGTTTACCGGGGCCCTGGCCGACCGTTTTGGCGCGCGCCGCACGGTGATTGTCGGTGGTGTCCTGTATGCCATTGGGCTGCTCTGCATGGGCCTGGCTGACTCGCCCTTGAGCTTGTCGCTGAGCGCCGGGGTGCTGATTGGCATCGGCCTGTCCGGCACTTCGTTCTCGGTGATTCTGGGTGCGGTGGGGCGTGCGGTACCCATGGAGAAACGCAGTATGGCCATGGGCATTGCTGCGGCGGCCGGCTCGTTCGGTCAGTTCGCCATGCTGCCCGGTACCCTGGGCCTGTTGAGTTGGCTGGGCTGGTCAGTGGCGTTGATGGCGTTGGGCTTGCTGGTGGCCCTGATCGTGCCACTGGCGGCGATGCTCAAGGACACGCCGCTGCCGCTCACCGGTCAGGAGCAGAGCCTCGGCGAAGCCTTGCGCGAGGCTTGCAGCCACTCGGGGTTCTGGCTGTTGGCGTTGGGCTTTTTCGTCTGCGGCTTTCAGGTGGTGTTTATTGGCGTGCACCTGCCGGCCTATCTGGTCGATCAGCACCTGCCAGCGCTGGTCGGCACTACGGTGCTGGCCCTGGTGGGCCTGTTCAATATCTTTGGCACCTATATCGCCGGTTGGCTGGGCGGGCGGATGTCCAAACCACGCTTGCTCAGCGCACTGTACCTGGCACGGGCGGTGGTGATTGTGGCGTTTATCCTGACGCCGCTGAGCGTCTGGAGCGCTTATGCCTTTGGTGTGGCAATGGGCTTGCTGTGGCTGTCCACGGTGCCGCTGACCAATGGCACCGTGGCGACCCTGTTCGGCGTACGCAACCTGTCGATGCTGGGCGGCATCGTGTTTCTGTTCCATCAGCTGGGGGCATTTCTCGGCGGCTGGATGGGCGGCTATCTGTATGACCATACCGGCAGCTATGATCTGGTTTGGCAGATTGCCGTGCTGCTCAGCTTGTTGGCGGCTGCCTTGAACTGGCCGGTGCGCGAGCAGCCGGTGGCCCGCTTGCAACAACAGGAGGCGAGTGCGTGAATATCGAGTATGGCTGGAGCGCCGCGCTGATGATGGGCGGCATGTTGACCCTGGGCCTGGCCTGGTGGGGCTGGCTGCAAGGTGGCCTGGCG
This sequence comes from Pseudomonas anguilliseptica, assembly GCF_021375795.1. Lineage (GTDB taxonomy): Bacteria > Pseudomonadota > Gammaproteobacteria > Pseudomonadales > Pseudomonadaceae > Aquipseudomonas > Aquipseudomonas anguilliseptica_A. The sequence continues at coordinate 226,120 of NZ_JAEIOI010000002.1, forward strand.
TTTCTGCAATTGGGGCTGGGTGTCTGTTAACTGCTATAAGCGTTTATGCCTGACGCATGGTGTTGGGCTGTCGATTGATCAAGGTAATCCGTTATGTGGCGTACTTTTCTGCTGGTTGCGGTGATGTTTGGGGCAGTGGGCGGGCTTGCCCAGGCGGCCGAGTGCCCGGCCTTGTTGCAGGGCGATCTGCAGAAACTGCGTAGCCAGGAGCGTATCGACCTGTGTGCGCAGTTCGCCGGCAAACCGCTGGTGGTAGTCAATACCGCCAGCTTCTGCGGCTTTACTCCGCAGTTCAAAGGCCTTGAGGCGCTGTATCAGCGGTACAAGGGGCAAGGCCTGCAGATTCTCGGTGTACCTTCGGATGATTTTCGCCAGGAGGCTGATGACAGTGCCGAGACGGCCAAGGTCTGCTACGTCAACTATGGCGTGACCTTTGCCATGAGTGAAACCCAGCGCGTAACCGGCAGTGATGCCGTACCGCTGTTCAAGGAACTGGCCGCGCAGAGCCAGGCTCCACGCTGGAACTTCTCCAAGTATGTGGTTGATGCCCAGGGCCAGGTGATCGCCAGTTTCCCCAGCAGCACCACACCCGATGACCCGGCACTGCTAGCTGCCGTCGAGCAGGCGATTGCCTCGCAGCGTTGAGCGCCGGGTGATCGAGGCCTCACCCATCTGGGCGATGGTTTACCGTTAAACACCTCCTTAGAGTTGTTAGTACGCCGGACGCAGTTTCCCGGCGTGCCAACAAGAAAAATAAGGAGGCACCCATGCGTCGCGTTATTGCTACTGCCCTAGCTGCTGTTGCCCTGGTGGGCGCGGTTGAAGCTCAAGCCAACTACACCAAGACCAAATACCCGATCGTGCTGGTGCACGGGGTGACTGGTTTCGACACCATTGGTGGGCTGATCAACTACTTCCATACCATTCCCTGGAACCTTGAGCGCGACGGTGCCAAGGTCTATGTCGCCAGTGTGTCGGCACTCAACGACAGCGAGCAGCGCGGTGCCTCCCTGGCGCAGCAGATCGTGCCGTGGGCCAGTGCCAATGGTGGCAAGGTCAACCTGATCGGCCATAGCCAGGGTTCACCGACTTCGCGCGTTGCTGCCTCGCTGCGTCCTGATCTGGTGGCCTCGGTAACCTCGGTCAACGGCGTCAACAAAGGCTCTAAGGTAGCCGATGTGCTGCGCGGCGCAATTCCGGCCAACAGCGCGATCGAAGGCGGGGCCAATGGCCTGGCCAATACCCTGGGCAAGCTGATCAACCTGCTGTCGGGTAACAACAACCCGCAGAACGGCTTGGCCGCACTGAAAACCCTCACCACCGCAGGTACTACGGCGCTTAACGGCCGCCATCCATGGGGTGTGAACAGCAGCAGCTACTGCGCCAAATCCACCGAAGTGCACAACGTGCGCGGGCACAACATCCGTTACTACTCCTGGACCGGTAATACTCCGTACACCAACGTCTTTGATGCGGTTGATCCGTTTCTAGCCATCACCGGCCTGGCGTTTAATGGCGAGAAGAACGATGGGCTGGTTGGCGTTTGCTCGACCTACCTGGGGCAGGTGATCGCTGATGACTACAACATGAACCACGTGGATGCGATCAACCACCTGTTTGGTGTACGTGGCTGGACCGACCCGGTTTCGCTGTACCGCCAGCATGCCAACCGCCTGAAAAACAAAGGCGTCTGACCGTTGTCCGGCGGGCTGCGCAATGCCGCCCGCGTTCTGGAGCTTTTATGGCCCTGTCGTTGCGCACCACTGTTCCTCTTCTGGTACTGGCCGGCAGCGTTGCCGGCCTTACGCTTTACTGGCAATGGCCGCAGGCATCTGCGCCGGCCGCAAGCCACGCACCGTCGGCCAGCACGGCGACTGTTGCCAGCCCCCCCGTGGCGCATCTACCAGCAGGCAAGCCGGCTGCGCAAAGCCCGGAAAAACCCGTAACCCTGCCGGGCCTGCAAGGCACTGAAGTGGATGGTGACCTGCGTGCCGACAGTGCCGGTAACCTGCAGCTGAACCTGGCCTTGCGCGATTATCTGGATTACTTCCTCAGCGCGGCGGATCGAGCCGGCCTGGAAGTGGTCGTCGAGGCCATGCTGGCGGATGCCCGTGGGCGTTTGCCGGAGCCGGCGCTGGGGCAGTTTATCGGCCTGCTGGGCGACTACATGGATTACAAACGCGCCAGTCTGGAACTGTTACAACAGCCGTTGAGTGCTGCGCAGCAGAGCACCCCGGCAGACCAGTTGCAGGCCTTGCAGCGCGCCTTCGAGCAACTGGCGCAACTGCGCCGGGCGCATTTTTCCAGTGCGGCGGCCGAAGCCCTGTTCGGTGCCGAAGAAGCCTATGGCCGTTACACCCTTGATAACCTGGCCCTGATGGCCCGTGACGACTTGACCGAACAGGCCAAGGCGCTGGCACAAGAGCGTTTGCGCGCCCAGTTGCCCGAGGCCATGCGTGCCAGCGAGGAGCGTCAGACGCAGGCCCAGGCCTTGCAGGCGCAAACCGAGAAACTCTGGCAGGAGGGGGCCAGCGAAGAGCAGGTGCGTCAGTTCCTTACCTTGACCTATGATCCACCCACGGTCGAGCGTCTGCTCGACGAGCAGCGCAACGAGCGCGCCTGGCAACAGCGTTATGCCGCTTACCAGCAGGAGCTGGCGGGTCTGCAGGGCAATGGCCTGAGTGCTGAGGATCAGCAGCGTGAGCAGCAGCGTCTGCGCCAGCGTTTGTTCAGAGCCGAAGATCAGCATCGGGTGGAGACCTATGACGCCATTGCCGCCAAACAGCAGGACAATCCCTCGCCTGAGCTGTAAGCCATGAACCTGGAGCGCCAGGAAGCCCTGCTACTGGCCCAGCAGCGCCGTGGCTATCGCAGCCTGCGCTTCACCGAGGCGCTGGAAGAGCAGTTTGTCGAGCACCGGGTACAGCGTATTCGCCGCCGTCTGCTGCTGATCATCAGTACCGCGATTGTCTTTCAGCTGGTTTACACCGTACTGGATCTGTTGCTTCTGCCCCTGGAAACCAGTCTGGCGACCTTGCTGCTGCGCGTGCTGGGTATGTTTGGTGCGTTGCTGGCATTTCTCTATTGCCGGCGCCCGAGCAGCCCGGCGCGCCCAAGTCTGCTGGCCTATGTGGCTGCCTACGGGCTGAACGGTAGCTGTGTGGCGGCGATTATCCACGTGTGCTGGGCCCAGGGCGTGCCGATGCCCTATGACGGGCTGTTTCTGGTGCTGCTGTTTGGCTATGTATTGCTCGGCGTGTCGTTTCGTGCGGTCAGTCTGGCGTCGTGGAGTATCTGTGGCCTGTTTCTGTTGTTTGGCCTGTTCAGTTCAGGCGGCAGCGTGATGTTGAGTTATCAGGGGCTGTTTTTGCTGTGCGCCAACCTGATCGGCAGTGTCGGCGCCTACCTGCAAGAGCACGGCCAGCGTGGCGCCTGGCTTAACTTGCGCCTGCTGGACCTGGCGCGGCAGCGTGCGGAAGCGGACGACGCACGCAAACTGCGCCTGCTCGCGGCCGCCAGCCATGATCTGCGCCAACCACTCAACGCCATGGGCCTGTATGCCCAGCATCTGCTTGAACAGAATCAGGATCCCGGCGTGCACCGCATCAGCAGCCGTCTGGCGATTGCCGTGGAGCAGCTCAGTCGACTGCTGCAATCGCTGTTCGACTACACGCGCTTGACTCTACCCGGCGGCGTGCAGGCCAAACAGGAGGTGTTCGCCTTGCGTCCGCTGCTGGCGCGCCTGAGTGGTGAAACCCGCGCCGAAGCCGATGCCCAGGGCATTGAGTTGCAGCTGCACAGTGCCGACCTCTGGGTGCGCAGTGATCCGCTGTTGCTCGAGCGTGTGCTGCGCAACTTGCTTAGCAATGCGCTGCGCCATGCGCAGGCACGGCATGTGTGGTTGCAGGCGCGGGCGGAAGAGGGCGTGGTCTACCTGGAAGTCGGGGATGATGGCCAGGGCTTGAGCGATGAAGAGCAAGAGCTGGTGTTCGAAGAGTTCCGCCAACTGGACAACCCCGGACGCAATGCCGAACGCGGCCTGGGCCTGGGCTTGGCTATTGTGCAGCAACTGGCGCAATTGCTTGGGCATCAGTTGCAATTGCACTCAAGCCCTGGGGCTGGCGCGCGGTTTGTTCTGCAACTGCCGGTGGCCGAGGCTGGGCAATGGCAGGCACCTGCGCCGGCGGTCAGCGCCATGCAGGGGCGAGTGCTGTTGCTGGAGGATGATGCTGCAGGGCGTGAAGCTCTGGCTGGGCTGTTGCAACGCTGGGGCTGTGAGGTATGGGCCTGCGCCGATCCAGCCGAGGCTTTGCAGTGTTTGTCCGAGGCGCAGCCACAGGTGCTGATCAGCGACTATCGGCTGGCGGCCACTGAAGACGGCCTGCGCGCCATTGAGCGTCTGCGCGAGGAAGCCGGGCGTATGCTGCCGGCGCTGCTGATCACAGCGGATGTCAGCGCTGACCTGCAGGAACGCTGCACCCGTGCCCATGTCACCCTGCTGGGTAAGCCACTGCTGCCGGCTCGCCTGCGTCAGACCCTGGCGGTGTTATTGCCCGCAGTGGTTAAAGCCAGCCCCGCTGCCGCGCCGCACTAACGCAGGCAGTGCGAGTGTGCACGTCGAACTCCTGGAACAGTGATTTCAGGTGGGTTTTCACCGTGTCCTCGGAAACGCCCAACTGACGACTGATCGACTTGTTCGGCAGGCCTTCGGCCAGCAGCTGAAGGATTTCCATTTGCCGTGGCGTGAGTTGTGGTTTGTCCCCGTGTTGCGGTGCAGGCAGGGTTTCTCCTAGTAGAACGCGGGTGACCGCCTGACGCAGTTCATCGCTATTGGCACTTTTCGGGATAAATCCCAGGGCTCCGGCAGAGAGTGCGGCCTGGGCGTCCAAGTTGGAGTCGCTGGCACTGAGAATCGCCACCGGGGTCATGCGCCCTTGTTGTTGCCAGCGTTGCAGCAACTCCAGGCCTGGCACGTCTGGCAGACGCAGGTCGAGCAGGATCAGATCGAAAGTGGCGTGTTGCAGGCAGGTTTCGGCGGCGGCTGCGGATTCGGCGGTGCGAATCTGCAGGTCAGGGCAGAGCGGGGCGAGGGCCAGGCTGAGGCCATCGAGAAAGATCCGGTGGTCATCCACCAGCAACAGACTGAGCTGTTCGGGCAAGGCAGTGCAGAGTGCAGTCATAAGGGCTGTCTCAGGCGGCTTATGGCCTGCCATCCATGGCGGCCACCCGCGGGCAGTCGCTACGCGACGTTAGAACGGTTCCAGGCCATTCTTCTTATTGTTGTGTGCGCCGGGCGAGTGTAACCCAAACGGCTGGATGAATCAGAAGCGCTACGTCACCTGTATGCCCTGCTGTGACCGGTCTGCTAATGCTTTGTGCAGTGCTAGAACAATCATTGACCGTGTGATGGCTTGGGGGGTAGAGACAAGATCAGGAAATAGGCAGGGTTTGGATTACTGGGGTTTGCCTGTGGGGCGAAAAGCGACAACTTTCCATGGTTTCTGAAAAGTCTTTGCAACCCTTGAGAGAGCGGTTTGTACCTGTGTTTCGATTGCCGAAAAATGCCCTTGGCACGTTGGTTTGTGTTTCAGGCGACCTGGCTGAGGTTGCCGATGCAGCGCTGCCAGGCGGCGATAAAATCTTTGGTGCGACCATGGGGTTTGAACACCCGTCGCCAGACCTGCGCCATGCCCATCAGGTCGTCGGCATCGGGCAGTTCACGTTGCTCGGCTTCAATCAGCATCCAGGCAATCGCCGTGGCGTAGCGCAGGTTTACGGTCAGTTCCAGGTGCGGCGCAGCAAGGAAGGCATGCTGACTGGCGAGGCCGCGTACCTGGCTGGCGAGTTCTGGGTCCAGTGCCAGGTGCTGATCCCAAAGCTGTTGGTGGCGTAGTGCGGCGATACGGTAGAGGCCGTGCCCGTGTTTGTCATCGAGGGCTGAGCCGAGCGCGGATTGGCTGGCGGCGGCTCCGAGCAACAAGGCTTCGGCGGCGGTGGAATGGCGGCCCAGGTAGAGCAGGGTAGGGCGGATGACGTACTGGCTTAACTCGCAGGCGGCAATTCCCATATAGCCCTCGGCGAAAGGTGACCGATGGGGACGGGGCGCTGGCAGCTTCGACTTATTCTAATAAAGGCCCCACCGGGAGCGGGGTTAGCCGCTCATGTTGAAGTGTAGTGCGACCTTTCTACTGTAAAAGGCTGTTTTTAAATTGTTTTCGGCTTTCGGTTATTGCCTATATTCCAGTTTGTGATTAACCCGCATATGGCGACGCGACGCGACGCGGCGCTGCGGCCGCATCGCTTGAGGCTTGTCAGTCGCCAGTGGCTACTGGCCGAGTCGGGTCGGTGATCCATTCGCTCCAGGAACCGGCATACAGTGGTGCCAGCGGGTAGCCAGCCAGGCACAGGGCGAACAGGTTATGGCAGGCCGTTACACCGGAGCCGCAGTAGGCCACCAGCTCACTGGCCGGACGCTCGCCAAGTTGCGCGGCAAAGCGCTGGCGCAGTTGCTCCGGGCTGAGGAAGTGACCGTCGCTGTCGAGGTTGTCGGTAAACGCCGCACATTGCGCGCCGGGAATATGCCCGGCGACCGGGTCGATTGGCTCTACCTCGCCTCTGAAGCGCGGCAGGCCGCGGGCATCGAGCAGGGTCAGTTGGCTATCACCGAGGCGCTGCTGCAGCTGCGCGGCATTGACCAGCAGGCTGGCGTCGGCGTTGCCAGTGAACGTGCCGGCAATAGGCGTGGGCAGTTCGTGGGTCAAAGTGCCGCCGGCTTCGCGCCAGGCTTTTAGGCCACCATCGAGCAGGTACACGCCGTCACGTTTGCCCAGCCAGGCCAGCAGCCACCAGGCGCGGCTGGCAAAGGCGCCGGGGCCGTCGTCGTACAGCACCACCTCACTGTTATTGTTCAGTCCCCATTCACGCAGACGACTTAGCAGTTGCGCAGGCTCTGGAAGCGGGTGACGGCCGGTGATGCCTTTGTGGATTGGCCCGGACAGGTCGCGCTCCAGATCGGCAAACTGCGCGCCAGGGATGTGGCCTTCGGCATAGCTGCGTTGGCCGTAAGTCAGATCCTCCAGAGCAAAGCGGCAATCAAGAATCAGCAGACTGGGGTCGGCAAGGCGCTGTTGCAGTTGAGCAGCAGTGATCAGTTGGGCGAGGGGCATGCCAGTCATCCTATGGGCAAAGGGGCAGCCGGCATCATAAACCCTGCTATTGAGCTGTCGCAGCCTGGTTCTGGAAGATTTCTGCCCGCTGGGCGCTGCATCTTTGCCGGTTTATGGGCATGCTGCATGCCCGTTTTAGCTGACCCAGGTTGCGCACGCCATGAAGCGTTTTGTACTGCTCGATACCGCCCCGATTCCCGATGGCTCGGGCGCGCTGTGCCTGTTCGAGTACGGTGAGGATTTTGTCATCAAGATTGCCGGCGGCGATGGCGGTCAGTTGATGAATACGCGCATGCATGGTTCCGAAGATGCGCTGGCGGCGATTCCCTGCAAGAAGGTCGCCGGGCGGCCGGACTCGCGGGTGTTGATCGGCGGTCTGGGCATGGGCTTTACCCTGGCCGCAGCCTTGCAGAACCTGGGCAAGACCGCTGAAGTGGAAGTGGCCGAGCTGGTGCCTGGGGTGGTGGAGTGGAACCGCGGACTGCTGGGAGCCAAGGCCGGTTACCCGATTCTCGATCCGCGTACCCGGGTGATTCAGGACGATGTCGCCAACTGCCTGAAGAATGCCGAGCAGCGTTATGACGCGATCATGCTGGATGTCGACAACGGCCCCGAAGGACTGACCCAGAAGCGCAATAGCTGGCTGTATTCGGCTCAGGGTCTGCAGCGCTGTTACCAGGCATTGCGCCCCAAAGGCGTGTTGGCAGTGTGGTCAGCAAGTGCCGACCGGGTGTTCAGCGACAAGGTGCGCAAGGCCGGATTCAAGGTCGAGGAAGTGCAGGTCTACGCCCATGGCAACAAGGGCACCCGGCACACCATCTGGATTGCTAACAAGTAGCACTAGCCACCACTGAGCGCGGTCAGGCGCTCAGTGGTGTTTGACTCAGCCAAGCAGCTCGGCAAAGCCTTTGTCGGCATCCAGAATAGCCGGCAGTTCATCCAGCAGGCTGGGCACATCCAGCCCTTCGAACAGCGGGCCTTGCAGCGTGTCCACTGCCTTGGACATGGCGCCTGGATGTTCACGCAGCGCCTCGGCAATCGACACCGCTTGCGCCAGTACGCGTGGCAAGGGCATGTCCACTGGTGCCTGGAACGGCCGACTCTGGTAGGCGATGGCATGCTGGATCAGCTCCGGCAGTTGCCAGCGCCGCGCCAGCTCCGCACCCACCTCAGGGAAGCCAAAGCCCAGTTGCAGGGTTTCCAGTGCCACACGCTGGGCGGCCCCGACATCCTTACCATTCTGGTTGAGGCGTTCGGCCAGCTCAGGTACGCCGGTCTGAATCAGCAGTTCGCCGATGTTGTGCATCATCCCGCAGGTAAATGCAGTTTCCACGGCAACACCGCGGTTCTTCGCCAGCAGTCGACTGATGCTGGCGACCTGAAAGCTGTGTGTCCAGAAACCCTTGAGGTCAAAGCCTGGCGGCGCCTGAAACGCACCGGTCACAGCGGAGGCCAGCACCAGCGTACGCAGGGTGTTGAAACCCAGGCGCATGGCGGCATCTTCAACGCTGGTGGACTCGCGGGCGCCGCGAAAGCGCGCCGAGTTGGCCAGGCGCAGCACTTTGGCGGCTATCACCGGATCCAGGGCGATATTGCGCGCCACACTGTCCAGGCTGGTGTGGGGGTTATCGAACTGTTGAATCAGATCCTGGGCGACGCGGGGTATACAGGGCAAGCTGTGAACTTGTGAAAACAGGGCGCTTATATCCATGACAGGAGCCTGCTAGAGGGGTGGGAATAATCACGATAGCAGCGATTTGCAGAGCGCAATGTGCCGTGCACATTTCTCCTGATCTGGATCAGGAAAACACCTGCAGGAGGGGCTGGGGAGGGGGTAGAAAGGCCCGCCACATTTGATGGGCGGGCCTCAGATGTATCAGCGGATTTTCAGTTTGCCGATGCGGTCGTTGTCCAGGCTGCCGAAGTACAGGTAGTCGCCCACCGGCTTGACCGAGGTGATCATGCGCAGGTGGGTGCCACTGGTGTCATGCAGGCTCTGGATGATCTCGCCTTGCTCATTGAGGGCGATGGCAAAACCGTAAGGAACGGCCTTGGGCCAGAAGGCGCGTGGCAGTTTGGCCAGCTGTGATTTCGCCCAGGGCGAGCGGTGTAGCATATCGGCGTCGGCCTTGCGCGGGGTTGGCAGGGCGACCCAGAAGGTGCCGTTGCGGTCACCCTGCAGGTTGTCCGGCAGGCCCGGCAGATTGTCGATGAAAATGTCGTGGGTGCCGGCCTTGTCGCCGCTCAGCCAGTAACGGGTGATGCGGTAGCGGTAGGTTTCGTTGACCAGCACGAAGTCCTCATTGGCCGACAGCGCTACGCCGTTGGCGAAGTACAGGTCCTTGAGCAGCACCTTGGTTTCGCCGTTGGCCGTGTTGTAGCTGAGCAGGCGGCCCCACGGACGGGCTTCGAGCAGGTCGAGCAGGTAATCCGGTTGTTCGAAACGCTGGCTGGCATCGCTGAAGTAGATAGTGCCGTCGCGGGCAATGTCGAGATCGTCGGTGAACTTGAACGGCACGCCTTCGGCTTCAGTGGTCAGTACCTTGACCTGGCCCTGAGGGTTGATGCTCAGCAAGCCCTTGTAGGCGTCGGCGACGATCAGGTTTCCGGCGGCGTCAAAGTCCATACCCAGTGGGCGGCCCTGGGTGTCGACGAAAGTCTCCACGCTACCATCGGCCTTGATGCGCACGATCTTGCCGTCATGCAGGCCGGCGTACACCTGACCCTGAGCATCCACTGCGGTGTCTTCCGGGCCATGCACCTGGCCACGGCCGAGCAGTTCGGCCTTCATCAAGGTGTCGTTGGGTTCCAGATTACCGGTCATTGGCGGGATTTTTGGCGCGTCCCAGGCCAGCGGGTCAATCGGGCTGGGGGTGACGGCGAGGTAGATTGCCGCGGCGGCAATCAGGGCCGCCAGCAGGCCAAGCAGTTTCTTCATTGTTGTTATTCCCTGTTGAAGGTGGTTCTCAATGCAAGCGGGCGCAGAATAGCGCGTCTGCCGGCTGTCGCGCATTGTGAATGCCCGGCTATTGGACTGGGCGATATATACTGCGCGGCATTCTTCAGGGGAGAGCCGCGTGGCGATTGATATTCAGTGGATTGGCGATGACGCCAGCCTGGCACAGCATTGTGCAACCTGGCGCACGCTGGCGTTTGTGGCGCTCGATACGGAATTTATGCGGGTCGACACTTTTTACCCGATTGCCGGCCTGTTGCAGGTCAGCGAGGGCGAGCGGGCGTACCTGATCGATCCGCTGCTGATCAGCGACTGGACGCCCTTTGCCGAGCTGCTGCGAGACCCTGCCGTGGTCAAGGTGCTGCACGCCTGCAGCGAAGACCTGGAAGTGTTTCTGCGTTTGACTGGCAGCCTGCCCGCGCCGCTGTTCGACACCCAACTGGCGGCCGGCTATCTCAATCTGGGTTTCTCCATGGGCTATTCGCGTCTGGTGCAGGCGGTGCTGAATATCGAACTGCCCAAGGGCGAGACCCGCTCCGACTGGCTGCAACGGCCGTTGTCGGCCACTCAGGTCAGCTATGCCGCGGAAGATGTGCTGCACCTGGCTGAGGTCTATGCGCAGCTCAAGGCGCAGCTGCCGGCTGATAAATACGCCTGGGTGCTGGAAGACGGCGCCGAGTTGGTCAGCAACCTTGGTCGCGAAGTCGATCCCGAGCTGGCCTACCGCGAAGCCAAGCTGGCCTGGAAACTCTCGCGCCAGCAATTGGCGGTGTTGAAAGCACTGTGTAGCTGGCGTGAAGAGCAGGCGCGTAAACGCAACCAGCCGCGCAACCGGATTATTCGCGAGCATTCGCTATGGCCACTGGCACGCACCCAGCCGGATAACCTGGTGGCCCTGGGGCGGATCGAAGACATGCACCCGAAAACCGTGCGCCAGGATGGCGAGTTTATTTTGCAACTGATCAAGCAGGCCGCAGCCACCCCGGCTGAAGAGTGGCCTGAAGCCCTGCCCGAGCCATTGCCGCTGGAGGCTGCATCACTGCTGAAAAAGCTGCGTGCCATCGGCCAGCGCGAGGGGGAACGCCTGGGAATCGCCCCGGAGCTGATGCTGCGCAAGAAAACCCTCGAAGCCCTGTTGAAAACCGGCTACCCCAATGGCCCCTACCAGCTGCCGGATTCCCTGCGCGGCTGGCGACGTGAATTGATGGGCCAGGCACTGCTTGATTGCCTGGCTGCAACCGGAGACTCCGCGTGAAACGTATCTGCTCAATCTACAAAAGCCCGCGCAAGAACGAGATGTACCTCTATGTGCTGAAAAGCGATGGCCTCAAACGTGTACCTGAAGCGCTGTTGAGCGCCTTCGGTACTCCGGCTCTGGCCTTCGAACTGATCCTCACCCCCGAGCGCCAACTGGCCCGCGAGGACATCCACAAGGTGCTGGCCAACCTCGACGAGCAGGGCTACCACCTGCAAATGCCTCCACCGGAAGATGAATACATCGAGCACCTGCCCGATGAACTGCTGCGCCGTAACGATCCGGTCTGATGAACCCGCCTGCTGACACCCCGCTGCGCGTACTGATCGCGGAGGGCGAGCATCGCCGTTATGCCGCGTTGCTGCGTGAGCAGGCTCCTGAGTTGGAAGTGTTCGGCAGCGACCAATTGGGCGATTTGCAGCATCAGGCATCAACCTGCCCGGTGTGGCTGGGGCAGCCTGACTTGTTGGCTGCCTTGCTGCGCCAAGGTGTTCGGCCGCACTGGTTGCAATCGACCTGGGCAGGCATCACGCCCTTGTTGGCCGCTGATTTGCCAAGCGATTACCGCCTGAGCCGCGCCGTGGGTATCTTCGGTCAGGTGATGGCCGAGTACGTGCTGGGGCATCTGCTGGCTCATCAACGTCAGTTGTTTGCCCGCCTGGCGGCGCAGGTCGAGCAGCGCTGGGACAACCGCGCACCGCAGAGCCTGGCCGGGCGCACGGCGCTGATTGTCGGTACGGGGGATATCGGCTTGAACGTGGCGCGGTTTCTCGCACCGTTCGGCATGCAGTTGCTGGGCATTGCCAGCAGCCCGCGCCATCTGCCGCCGTTCCGTCGGGTGGTTGGGCTCGACGAGCTGCCAAGCCTGGCGGCGGAGGCCGATTACCTGATCAACCTGCTGCCCGATACGCCAGCCACCCGTGATATTTACGATGCCGAACTGTTTGCTGCCTGCAAGCCCAGCGCGCTATTTATCAACGCCGGGCGTGGTGTGGCTGTAGTCGATCAGGCACTGGTCAGCGCCTTGCAGCAGGGGCAACTGGCCGGCGCGGTGATCGATGTCTGCCGCGTAGAGCCGCTGCCTGCTGGCCATCCATTCTGGGATGCACCGCGTTTGTTGCTGACCGGGCACAGTGCTGCGCCGACAGACCCGCGCCTGCTGGTGCAGCTGTTTGTTGATAACCTGCAACGCTGGCGTGCCGGTGAGGCCTTGGTGGGGCAGGTGGATTTCACTCGGGGTTATTGAGTCAAGCGGCAGCCATTCGGCTTGCCGCCCTTGGCCGCGTCAGGCTGAGCGGCTAGACTGCCGGCCTTTTCGCCCCTCACCGTACCCTCGCCATGGCCGCTAAAGTCGAACCCTTCTGGAAACGCAAAACCCTCGAACAGCTGGATCAGGACGAGTGGGAGTCGCTGTGCGATGGCTGCGGTCTGTGCTGCCTGCAAAAGCTTGAAGACGAGGACGATGGCAGCGTCTATTACACGCGCATCGCCTGCAAACTGCTGGATCTGCAAACCTGCCGCTGCACGGACTACAGCAACCGGCGCAAGTTTGTGCCCGACTGTATTCAGCTCACCCCGGCCCAGGCCGATCAGTTTCAGTGGCTGCCGCCGACCTGTGCTTACCGTCTGGTCAGCGAGGGTAAGGACCTGCTGCTGTGGCATCACCTGGTCTGCGGCGACCCCGAGCAAGTGCACAAACAGCGAATTTCCCAGGCTGGGCGCATGCTTAGCGAAAACAGCGTGGCCGAGGATGAGTGGGAGGATCATATGATCTTCCGCGCCGGCTGAGAGGATGTTTACAAACTACTGCGCTCGGCCATTCTGCGTTGAAATCAGCCTCAAAATGCTCATGTACAACTCGTACACTCCGCTTTTTCGGCTTCTTTCGCCTTGTTTGGCCGTCGCTCGCTACGTTTGTAAGCATCCTCTGAACCTCGCCTGCAAATGCCAGCCTAAACTCGCCTGAACCATTCAATTGCACTGTGGAGCTTTGCCATGTTGCTGCGCCGTCTGTTGCTGTCCGTTGTCTTGCTGAGCCTGAGTACCCCGCTGTGGGCGAAGAAGGTTGATCTGGATTACCGCGTGCGTTTTCTGCCGGAGACCGAGCAGGCCGAAGTCAGCCTGACTCTGGAAGACGGCGCGCGGGTCATCAGCCTGGCCTTCAATCTGGGCGACCAGGGCGTTTACAGCGACTTCAAGGCCGATGGCCAATGGACCCAGGACAGTCCTGCACTGGGCGTTTGGCAGCCAGCCAAAGGCAAGGCAAAGCTGACTTACCTGATGCGCATCAACCATGAACGTGCCCCCGGGCGTTTTGATGCGCGGATCACCAAGGATTGGGCGCTGCTGCGTGGCGACGATCTGGTACCGGCGGTCAAGCTGCGCCAGGAAGATCACACCGTGCTGGTGTCGCGTCTGCAGTTCGACCTGCCCAAGGGCTGGAAAAGTGTCGAAACCGGCTGGCCGCGGGTCGGCAAGAACAAGTTCCGCATCGACAACCCACAGCGCAAATTCGACCGCCCAACAGGCTGGATCGTGGCCGGTAAAGTCGGCACGCGCCGTGCCAAGCTGGGCGAAACCGATGTGGCCATCGCCGCGCCAGTGGGCGAAGGCATGCGCCGTATGGACGTAATGACCCTGCTGACCTTCGTCTGGCCACATGCCCAGGAAGTGTTCCCGCGCGACCCGGCCAAGCTGCTGATCGTCGGTGCCGGCGACCCTATGTGGCGCGGCGGTCTGTCGGCGGCCAACTCCTACTACATGCACAGTGACCGTCCGCTGGTCAGTGAGAACGGCACCAGTTCCCTGGTGCACGAACTGGTGCATGTGTTCAGCCGAATCCGCGCCCGTGACCGCAGTGACTGGATCACCGAGGGCTTGGCCGAGTACTACGCCATCGAGCTGATGCGCCGTGCCGGTGGCCTCAGCGAAGAGCGTTACCAGAAGATTCGCGAACAGCTGATCCGCTGGAGCAAGCCGGTGCAGAGCCTGCGCACTGACAACTCCAGTGGCCCGGTTACTGCCCGCGCGGTATTGCTGTTGCAGGAACTGGATCGGGAAATCCGTCAGGCCACCAAAGGCACCACCCAGCCACGCTCGCTGGATGACGTGACCCGCGGTCTGATGCGCCTGGACAAGGCCAGCACCAAAGACTTTATCGAGATCAGCGAAAACGTCATGGGTGGTGCCTCCGAGGTGCTGGACAACAAGCTGTTGCGCTAGTCACCCGCCTGAGTAAGCATGCGGCGCAGTTGTCAGTGAGGAGCGCCGCATGCGCCGTCTACCGTCTCTCACCGCCTTGCGTACCTTCGAGTGTGCTGCCCGGCATGCCCACTTTGGCAGGGCCGCGGCCGAGTTGTGTGTCACCGACAGTGCGGTCAGCCACCAGATCCGCCAGCTAGAAGAGCAGCTCGGTACGCCGCTGTTCCAGCGTGACGGCCGCCAGGTGCGCCCCACACCGCAGGCTCAGCGTCTGTTGCGCAGCGTGCAGCAGGCCTTCGAGCTGATTCTGGATGCCTGTGATGAACTGCGTGACCCCGGCTCCCAGGCGCAGTTGCGCATCGCAGTAACCGCCGAACTGGCGCAGAAGTGGTTGATCGGTCGCCTGGCCGATTTCAGCGAACGCTATCCGCAGATCACCCTGCACCTTTATGAGCAGCCGCTGGAGGCGACTCAGCCCGGCGAAGAAATCGATCTGGCGATTACCTACGGCACTGGTCCGGCCGATGGCAGTGCCTTCTTCGTGCGGCCTTTGCCGACCCTGTTGTTCTTCCCGGTGTGCAGCCCCGGCCTCTTCAACCAGCTGCCGCTCAAGCACCCGCGCGATCTGGCCCGTCACTGCCTGCTGCACGACGATCAGGACGGCAAGACCTGGACAGCCTGGCTGACCACCCACGCCGGCGATATCCAGCCGCAGCGGCACCTGTACCTGGGCCATGCCGGCTTGACCATGGAAGCGGCTGCACGTGGCCAGGGTGTGGCGATTGGCGACAACCTGACCAGCGCTGAGGACCTGGCCAGCGGGCGATTGGTACGGCCGTTCGCCGCCAGTGTGGCGTCGCTCGGGCAGTACGCACTGGTCTGCGAGCGCTTGCGTCTGGATAAACCGGCGGTGGCGCAGTTCGTTGAATGGTTCACTGATCAGTTAGTTGATATCTGAATTGAATTCATCTATTCCGCGATAATGGTCATTGGTCGCGGACGCTCTGCCGCAGGTACTGTCGAGCTATTCCTCAGCCACCGACGAGTACCTAGCAATGGCCCGTTCCCTGACTTCCCTCCCGAAAACCGATGGCTTCCGTCTGCCCGGCGAATTCGAACCCAAGACCCGCTGCTGGCTCGGCTGGCCGGAGCGCACCGACGTATGGCGCAACGGCGCCAAACCGGCGCAGAAAGTCTGGGTCGATATCGTTAGCGCCATCGCCAGCAGCGAGCCGGTCACCGTGTGCGCTTCGGCCAGTCAGTACGCCAATGCTCGTCGTCAGTTGCCGGCGCATGTGCGGGTGGTGGAAATGACCTGCAACGACACCTGGTTCCGCGACAGCGGCCCGGCCTTTCTGGTCAATGACGAGAGTGGCGAGGTGCGCGGCGTGGACTTCGAGTTCAATGCCTACGGCGGTCTCGATGGCGGCTTGTACTACCCCTGGGACAAGGACGACCAGATCGCCCAGAAGATTCTGGAAATCGAAGGCTACGACCGCTACCGCGCGCCCTTTATCGCCGAGATGGGCGGTATCCAGACTGATGGCCAACGCACCCTGCTGACCACCGAGCAGTGCCTGCTCAACCGCAACCGCAACGCGCATCTGGGCAAGAATGAGATGACCCGCCGCCTACAGGACTACCTCGGTGCCGAGCAGGTGATCTGGCTGCCGCGCGGCTGCAAGTTCGATGAAACCGACGGCCATATCGACGACCTGGCCTGCTTTGTCCGCCCCGGTGTGGTGGTGATGCAGTGGACCGACGATCGCAACGATCCGCAGTGGGAAATCTACCAGGAGGCCTACGATATCCTGCGCAGCACCCGCGATGCCCAGGGTCGCGAACTGCAGATCCACAAGCTGCCGCAACCGCGTGTACTGGAATGGACGGCTGAAGAGGCCGAAGGCCTGGATCAGGATGATTCGACCCACACCCGTCAGGCTGGCACGCAGATTTGCGCCTCCTACATCAACTACTACGCCGGCAACTCGGCCATCGTCGTGCCGCTGTTCAACGATCCCTGCGACCGCGTGGCCCAGGCCACTCTGGCCGAGCTGTTCCCCCAGCACCGGATTATCGGTATCGAAAACTCCCGGGAAATCCTCCTCGGTGGCGGCAACGTCGCCTGTATCACCATGCCGCAATACGCCGCGCCCAAGCGCGCCTAGGAGGCTTCGATGAAACTGCATGCCAGTCTGTTGGCGTTAGGCCTGGCCGCGAGCGTTCAGGCGCTGGCGGCCGAGGCGCCGAAGCAGGTCAATCTGTTTATCTGGGGCGAATACCTGGCCCCGGATACCCTGAGCAGCTTCGAGCAGAAGACCGGGATCAAGGTGGTGGTCGACCACTTCGACTCGCTGGAAACCGTGGAAACCAAGCTGCTCACCGGGCGCAGCGGTTATGACCTGGTGCTCACGGCCGGTCAGCACCTGCAACGGGCCATCAAAAGTGGGGCCGTGCAGCCGCTGGACAAGGCAGCGGTGCCGCATTTCAGCGGGCTTGATCCGGAGTTCACCGGGCATATGGCGGCCTTTGATCCGGGTAACCGCTATGCAGGGTTGTATGTGTGGGGCACCACCGGCTTTGGCTACCAGCAGCAGGCCATTGCCAAGCGTATGGCCGATGCACCCACCGACAGCTGGGCCATGCTGATGGACCCAGCCGTCGTGGCCAAGTTTGCCGACTGCGGGGTGAGTTTCCTCAATGACCCCAATGAGGTGTTTGCCGCCGCGTTTCGCTATCTGGGCCTGGATATCAACCAACAGAGCCTGGATGACCTGAAACTGGCCGAGGCGCATCTGGCCAAGGTGCGGCCGTCGATCCGCTACTTCGACAACGACCGCAATATCAGCGACCTGGCCAACGGTGATACCTGCCTGGCGATGTCATGGAACGGCAACGTGTCGATTGCTGCCGGCCAGGCTGAGCAGGCAGGCAAGCCCTACAGCCTGCACTACAGCATCCCGCGTGAAGGCACGCTGATCTGGTTCGATGCAATGGTGATCCCCAAGGACGCACCACACCCCGAGGCAGGCCTGGCGCTGATGGACCACCTGATGACCCCCGAGGTCATCGGTGCTATTACCAACACCATCTACTACGCCAACGCGGTGCCGGCAGCCAATGCCGCGGTCGATCCGACGATTCTCGCTGACCCAGGCACCTATCCACCCGCCGCGATACGCGCCCAGCTCTACACCAAGAACGACAACAATCCAGCGTTCAACCGCGCTCTGACGCGCGCATTCAGCCGGCTCAAGTCGGGGCTTTAGGCTGTATAGCTTATTTGAATTTGGGGCCAGACTTGGTGTTGTTGCCCTTGGCCAGGCGGTCGTAGAGCACGACGTTAACTGTCGCAGCAAGGTTCATGCAGCCTTCGGTGGGGATGTAGATCACATCCTCGCACCAGTCGCGCACTTCCTTGCTCAGTGAGCCGTCTTCGGGGCCGAAGATGTAGATGGCGCGGTCGGGGTGGGTGTACTCCGGCAACGGCCGGGCTCCTTCGACCAGTTCCACGGCCACTGGCGTGCAGCCCAAGGGGATGATCTGTTGCAGATCCGCTACGCCAATCAGCGGGATATCCATATAGATGCGCTTGGTGTCGGTGACAAAATCACGGGCACGCTCGTAGCGTTTGCCGGTGTAGAACACCGAGCTGACGCCATAGCAGCCAGCTGCGCGCATTACGGCACCGACGTTTTCCGGGGATTTCGGGTTGAACAGGCCGATGCAGGCGTATCTCTTGTTGGCCACGCTGTACTCGCAAAGATTCGGTAGATAGAGCGCCGCAGCAGAACGACCGCAACAGATCGTGAAGGGCGGCAGAGCAGAAAAGGCCGGCGAGTATAACGCCGTGCACTGGTTGGCTGTGTCGGGCTGACGCTTGCTAGTTCTTTTTCAGCAGGGCAGCGAGATCTGCGAAGGGGTTGTGGGTCGCCTGGGCGGTCTTCGGCGTACTCAGCGAGCCTTCGCTGAAGTACTGTTGATCGGTGTAGCGCGCGTGTTCGTTATCGTGACAATACAGGCATAGCAACTCCCAGTTGGAGCCGTCCTGCGGGTTGTTGTCGTGGTTGTGGTCGCGGTGGTGCACGGTCAGTTCACTCAGGCGTTTGCCGGAAAACTCGCGGGCACAGCGCCCGCAGACATGCGGGTACATTTTCAGCGCCTTGTCGCGGTAGCCTTCTTCGCGCGTGCGCTGGGCTTCGGCGAGAATGCGGTCAAGCTTGCCAGTGGCGGAGGGGGATTTATCGCTGCTCATCTGATGTCTCGTGCGGTGGGCCTTGGTTGCAGTCTAGCCGTGCCGGTCGTCAGTGAGAACCGCCGATGCGGCACTTAACGGCAAGCCTGTGGCCCAACGCAGTAACCTCACAGGAGATCCCAGCATGCGCTTGACTGCCCTGTTGTTCGCTTTGACCACCCTGGCCAGCACGTCATTACTGGCTCAGCAACCGCCGAAAATGCCGGCCACGGCCCCCGCGACAGGAGCCCCTGGCACCGCCACACCACAACCTTACGCCCCCGTGCCGGCGCAGCACTTGCCTAATTCAAGTAGCCAGAACCCGCCGCTGCTCAAACCGCTGCCAAAGCCCGAGGCCCGCGAGCCGCGTCGTGACGAGGATCTGCGGTTGCTACAGGAGCAGCGTGAGCGTAATGCGCAGCCGGTGCCGAAAACGGCGGAGTAAGCGACTGTCGTTTGAACCGCAGCCGTTACAGCTGTTGTTCCACCAGTTGACCGTCGGCCATGCGCAAACGTCGCGACATGGCGATGGCAATCGCGCGAATTACCTTGGCGGCAGTTTTCGGGGATTCACCGAGCATCTTGTCCAGGGAGTCCTTGGCCAGCATCAGCAGGCTGCAGTCACTGACGGCAATGCAACTGGCCGAGCGCCGCTCGCCATCGAGCACGGCCATTTCACCGAAGGCGCGGCCTTTGCGCAGTTTGGCCAGTTCGATGGTTTCACCGCTGGAGTTGATCTTGCGTACCGAGACGGCCCCGGCGTGGATGATGCACATAAAGGTGCCCGGGTCGCCCTCGCGGCAGATGCTCGCTTCGGGGGCGCACTTGCTGATATTGAAATAGCCGGCGGCGCTGAGCAGTTCATTCGGTGTGAGGTTGTCGAACAGGCCGCAGTCGAGCAGCATGTCGCGTATTTCATCAATCAGTTGGGACTGGGCGGGCATGGACGGCAGCCTGGGATGGCGCGACATCTGTCGCATACGTTGACCTTAGCCGTCAGCCATCACGCTTGCCAGCGCTGCCCGGTGCCTGCCGCCGAGTGGCGCTGGTGCGGTATGAATCTAGAAACTGAAACGCTGCATGACGCCCTGCAAACGCCCGGACATGGCTTGCAGGGCCTGAATGGCCAGGACAATGCCACCCTGGGCAGCCGAGTTTTCTTCGACGATTTGCGCCACCCGCTCCACGCTCATGGCCACCTGTTCACTGGCCGCCCGCTGTTCTTGCAGGGACAGTGAAATCACGCTGACGGCCTGCAGTGAATCATTCAGCGCCTGGCGAATGCCGCCCATCGAGTTGCCAGCCTGATCAACCAGTTGAGTGCCGCTGCTGACCCGTTCACAGCCGGCGGCCATGCTGCTCTTGGCTTTGAGCATGCCGCTCTGGATGGCATCGACCAGGGCGACAATCTCGGTAGTGGAGTGCGCGGTGCGCCCGGCCAGGCTGCGTACCTCATCGGCTACCACGGCAAAACCACGGCCTTGTTCGCCAGCGCGTGCCGCTTCGATGGCGGCGTTGAGGGCGAGCAGGTTGGTTTGCTCGGCGATACCGCGAATCACGTCGACAATAGCGCTGATATTGCGCGACTGATCAGCCAGGGTTTCCACGTCCCGCGCGCTTTGCGCCACCAGTTCGGCGATCTGGTGCATTTCCTCTGTGGCACGGGCCATGACCAGAATGCCCTCATCGGTCATGTCACCGGCTTTCTTGGCCATGTCGTAGGTCTGCTGGGCGTTTTCGGCAATGTGATTGATGCTTACCGCCAGTTGTTCGACAGTGGCGGCCATGGCCGAAGCCGTGTCGCTCTGCACGTTGGCACTGGTCAGTACCTGTTCGGAGGAGGCGGCCAGCTGCAAGGTGGCGCATTCGATCTGTTCAGAGGCTTCGCCGATATTGCCGATCATGTCCTGCAGGCCACGGCGCATGCTCTGCACGGATTTCATCACGCCGGTCATCACCTGGTTGCCCAGGCTCTTGCCGCCACCTAGACGGCCTTCGGCAATGCGTGCGCTGATCTCTTCCAGCTCGCCAGGTTCGGCGCCCAGTTGCCGGCTCATTAGGCGAATGAAATAAACCACCTGAGTCAGGCCCAGCAGCAGGGCGATCAGCAATACGCTGCTGCTCAGGTTGAGGTTGCTGGCATAGGCGGCTTCACCTAACTGGTACTGGCGTTTGGCCTCAAGCAGCTGCACATCGATCAGTTCGGCGAACTTACCCGACAACGGGTCGATCAGGGGGTAGAGGCGTTGGCTGGCAAAGGCGTCGATGCCGGCTTTGTCGCCACGGTTAAGCAGACTCTGCAGTTCATTCAGCGGCTGTCGAGCTTGTTCCATCAGCGGCTTGATCTGCTCGATAAGCCGGGTTTCCTCGGCAATCAGGCTGGTGTTCAGGTAGGCGTTCCAGGTTTCCTCGATACGCGTCTGGGCCTGCTCGATCAGCTGTTGCGCCGCCTTGGCATCCAGCTCGCCGCTGCGGGCCTTGTGCGTGGCGTCGACGATGTTGACGGCGTAGAGGTCGGCAATCAATTTGAGGTCGCGCAGCGGTACTACGCGGTCCAGATACACCGTCTGCAGGCCTTTGACGGTGTTTTGCAAGCCATATAGACCCAGGCCGCCGACGCAGAGCAGGCCGAACAGCAGGCAGCCGGAAAGCAGCAATAGGTGGGTTCTGATCTTCCAGTTTTTCATGACAGACCTTCCATGGTGAACAGGCAACGGAATGGAGAGATGGCAGTACGCCAGCGTGGAATTCAGCGTAGCCGAGTTTATGCGTCAGATCGGTTAAATCTGGGTAGACGGTCAAGTAAATTTTCGCCCTAAACGTCCGCTGTTTAGTGCCAAACAAACTGATCCTGTAGCGCGCCACCCATCCGGGCAGGCTAGGGCGCGCGCTATCAGCGACTTAAATCCGGCCCAGTACCTTGAGGATAAAGGCGTATTCCAGGGCGACATCCTTGAGCGCCTGGTAGCGGCCGCTCATACCGCCGTGGCCGGCGTCCAGTTCGGTTTTCAGCAGCAACAGGTTGTTGTCGGTTTTCTGCGCGCGTAGCTTGGCCACCCATTTGGCAGCTTCCCAGTACTGCACGCGGCTGTCGTTGTAGCCGGCTACGGCAAGAATCGCCGGGTAGTCCTGTGACTTCACGTTTTCGTAGGGTGCGTAGCTTTTGATGCGTTCAAACACGTCAGGCTGGCTTGGATCACCCCATTCATCGTATTCGGTAACGGTCAGCGGCAGGTCGGGGTTCTGCATGGTGTTGAGCACATCGACAAACGGCACTTCGGCGATGGCAGCAGCAAACAGCTCGGGGCGCTGGTTGAGCACCGCGCCCATCAGCAGACCGCCGGCGCTGCCGCCGCTGATCACCAGTTGCTGAGCGCTGGTATAAGCGCTGGCGATCAGGTGTTCGGCACAGGCGATAAAGTCGTCGAAGGAGTTCTGCTTGTGTTCCAGCTTGCCGCCGCGATACCAGGCTTCGCCCAGCTCGCCGCCGCCGCGCACATGGGCGATGGCAAAGATAAAGCCGCGTTCAAGCAGCGACAGGCGCGCGTGGGAGAACCAGGGGTCGAGGCTTTCGCCATAAGCGCCGTAGCCATACAGGTAGAGCGGCGCAGGGCTGCCGAGCACGTCGCGTTTGGCTACCAGGCTGATAGGCACCTGGGTGCCGTCGGCGGCAGTGGCCCACAGGCGCTGGCTGACATAGCTGTCGGCATCGAACGGTCCGAGTACCGGGGTTTGCTTGAGTACCACTTGCGCGCCCGTGGCCAGCTCCAGCTGACGCACCTGCGCCGGGCGATTGAGCGCTTCATAACGCAGGCGAATCACCGGGCTGTCGAATTCCAGGCTGTCTTGCACATACAGGCTGTAGGCAGCGTCCGGTAACTGTACGCGGTAGGCCGCTTGCCCCTGCGGCTGCACGTCGATAATGGGTAGACCGTTCTCGCGCAGGCTGAGTATCAGGGCCTGCTGATTGAGGGTGACGCCTTCCAGCATCACCTGTGGGTCATGCTCGCGCAGCAATTGCCAGTGGGCTCGTTGTGGGGCGGCTTCACTGGCGTACAGCAGAGCGAAGTTGATGCCGTGCTGGTTGCTGCGGATCAGCCAACGCCATTGCCCATCCAGCATGCCGTGGTCGACGTCGTATTCGTGGCCTTCTTCGCGTGGTGCCACGCAGCTGAATGCAGCCTGCGGGGTGGCGGCATCCAGCACCCAAGCTTCACTGGTGGTTTTGCTGCCCAGTTGCAGAATCAACTGGCGCTCGGAGCTGCTGCGGTAGCAACTGAGGAAGAAACGACCGTCCGGCTCATGGAACACCTGTTCGGCTGCATCGCTGCCGAGGCGATGGCGATACAGCTTGTGCGGGCGGTGGGTGTCGTCCAGTTCACCGAAAAACAGGGTCTGGCTGTCATTGGCCCAGGTCATGCTGCCGTCGCAGTCCTCGAAGGGCAGCTCAATCAGGCGGCCGCCGGCCAGTTCCTTGACGAACAGCCGGTAGGTTTCCTCGCCGCTGGTGTCCAGGCTGTAGGCCAGGCGCTGGTGATCCGGGCTGATGCTGAAGGCGCCCAGCGAGATAAAGCCGCCATCGGCCAGGACGTTGGGGTCGAGCAGCAGCTGTTCGCTGCTCTCATCGACCGTCAGCGAACCATCGGCGGGCTTACGGCAGCGGTAGTGCCGCGGGTATTCATCACCAGCGGTGGTGCGCTGGTAATACAGGTAAGGGCCCCAGGGCGAGGGCAGGCTGAGGTCGGTTTCACGGATGCGCCCCTTGATCTCCTGAAACAGGCTTTCGCGCAGCGTCAATTGTTCGCTGAGCTGCTGTTCCAGGTAGGCATTTTCCGCTTTGAGGTAATCAAGCACCTCAGTGCTGTCGCGGTTTTCCAACCAGCGATAGGGATCGGCAGCGTTCTCGACGCGGGCGATGGGGGCGTGGGGCATGGGGTGGCTCCATTGACGTGCGCCGACAGCGGGGACGCCGCTGCGGACAAAAGCCGTTATCATAAGCGCCACTTCGCCTGTCGGGCGCTGAAATCTGTGTACTGATGTGCGTGCGCGCCGACTGCTCTTCACTGTCAGAGAATTTGCGTTTTATGAGTGAACACGACTACCTGCTTGCCTGGGGTGCCTATCTGGTGGCGGCGTTTGGCTGCCTGCTGGTATGGCTGCGTCTGACCGGCTGGATGTGGCGTTATTTGCGTGAGCCGCTGCGAGTATTGGTGTTGGTGTTGCTGTTCAGCCCGACCATTGTCGACCCTGGCAAGGAGCAGTTCGCCCCCTCTATTGCCATCACCGCAATGGACCTGTTGCTTGGCGTCGGTAACAACGCCTGGCGCGCAGTGGCGGATTTGAGCATGTATGGCCTGATTGTATTTGGCTTGTACCTGTTGTTTGTCGCCATCCGCTGGCCTATAGAGCGCTGGCGGCAAGGGCGCAAAGGGCCAGCTCCGATTGCCGATGACGAGCCGACGCTGCGCGAGATGATGAGGCGCGACGAGCAGGACTTTGGTGACACCCGTGTTGATGGTCGTGGCGATCGCCGTTTGCGGGTTGAACCGCGTCTGTAATCTGCGCTGCGTACTTGCACCGGACGGCACAGCCGTTCAGCATGCCCCTTTGACTAAGGAGGGGTTATGGAGTGTGTGTTCTGTGCAATTGCCGCCGAGCAACTGCCTGCCGAGCGTATCTATGAGGATGAACACTTTATCGTCCTGCTGGATATCTTCCCCTTGCGCCCGGCTCATGTGCTGATCGTCAGCCGCGAGCACGCGCCGTTTCTCAAGGACCTTTCCACCGCTGCCGCAGATGCGCTGCTGCCATTGGCGCAGCGGATTGCCGCCGCCCTGCGTGCGGCCGGCTATGGCGAGCAGGGCATCAATTTTCTGATCAATGACGGGCCGACCTCCAATCAGCATGTGCCGCACTTGCATCTGCACCTGATTCCACGGCGCAGCGGCGATGTCATGCAGCTGCTCTGGCGCGCCCTGACGCGTTTTCTGCCGTTGGCGCGCAAACGTATCGAGGCGCGGTTGGCGCTTGAGGCGCAGCAACTGCGCGAGGCTTTAGCCAATGTGTGAATTGCTGGGCATGAGTGCCAATGTGCCGACCGATATCGTCTTCAGCTTTACCGGCCTGATGCAGCGCGGCGGACGTACTGGCCCGCACCGTGATGGCTGGGGCATCGGCTTTTATGAAGGGCGCGGCCTGCGTCTGTTTCAGGACCCGCGTGCGAGCAGCGAGTCGGAGGTGGCGCAGTTGGTGCAGCGCTACCCGATCAAGAGTGAAGTGGTGATCGGGCATATTCGCCAGGCCAATGTCGGTCGGGTTTGTCTGGCCAACACCCATCCGTTTGTCCGCGAGATGTGGGGGCGCAACTGGTGCTTTGCGCATAACGGCCAGTTGGCTGATTTCGCACCGCAATTGGATAACTACCGGCCGATTGGCGACACCGACAGCGAAGCGGCCTTCTGTGATTTGCTCAATCGCCTGCGTCAGGCCTTTCCCGAACCGATGGCGGTGGATGTGTTGTTGCCTACCTTGGTCAACGCCTGCGTTGGTTATCGTCAGCACGGCGTGTTCAATTGCCTGCTCAGCGATGGCGACTGGCTGTTCAGCTTCTGCTCCAGCAAGCTCGCGCATATCACCCGGCGCGCACCGTTTGGCCCGGCGCACCTGAAAGATGCCGATATGCAGGTGGATTTCCAGGCGGAAACCACGCCCAATGATGTGGTCACGGTGCTGGCCACTGAGCCCTTGACTGATAACGAGAGCTGGACGTTGTACCAGCCGGGAGAATGGCGTTTGTGGCGCGGCGGTGAATGTATCGCGCAGGGTCTGACGGACTGAATGGGGAGGGGAGATGATTAGAAGCTATCTGCGGTTGGCCTTGTTCGCTCTGGGGTTGCTGATTGGCGTACAGGTGCCGGGTTTTATTGATGACTACAGCAAGCGCGTCGAAGCCCATCGCATCGAATCGGAGCTGGGCCTCAAAGGCTTCCGCGAAACGGCGAAGCGCTTTTTCAAAGGCGATCTGGTGGCCTTGGTCGGCCATTACCAGGCCAGCGCTGACCCGGTAATGCGCAGTGACGCGCAGAGCCTGGGTACGCTGGTCGAGCGTTCGGCCTTTCTGGAGCGTGAAAGCAAGGCCATGCAAGGCCCTTGGTACGCTCAGGTCTGGCATCTGGCCACTGCGGCTGATCATGAGCTGATGGCGGAAACCTTCGCTGCTTACCGCTATCAGGTGCTGCTGGCCCCGGAAGCCATCGCCTGGGGCATCGCCTGTGCACTGCTGCTGGCCTGGCTACTGGAAAGCCTGGCACTGCTGATCGGCATGCTGTTTGGCGCGGGCCGCAGCCAGAAGGTGCAGCAGCGGCACTGGCGCTAGGTTTTACGATCAGCCTTTGGGTCTTAGCGAGGGGCTTTGTGGGAGAGGCTTTAGCCGCGACAGCTCTTGCAGGCCTAAATGCGTCGCGGCTAAAGCCCCTCCCACGGACAGCTGCAGCCGTCAGTCTAGTGGCTTGATGAAACGGGTTTGGCACGGCTCTGGGCGGTGTCAGTTTGGTTAACAGGCTTTGCTTGAATGGCCAGTGCCTTACGTTGCGACACCAGCAACACCCCCGCGAGTACCAACGCGGCCCCCGCCAACTGAGCCAGCGACACCGGTTCTGCCAGCAGCATCCAGGCGAAGACAATCGTCAGAATCGGCCCCAATGTGCCAATCAGCACGGTACGCGCTGAACCGATAAGACGCAGCGCAGCCGATTGCCAGAAGATCGGCAGCACCGTGGAGAAAATCGCCATCGCCGCGCTGTAGGCGTACACCTCAAGCGGCAGTTGCAGTGCGCTGAACGGCTGGGTGGCGAGGAAGTGCAGCTGCGTGGCAAAGGTGGAAACGATGATCGCCAGGGCTGCAAAACGGATGGTGCCCAGCCGATGAATCGCCACCTCAGCCCCTGAGCTGTAAAGCGCGTAGGACAACGCAGAGCCGAAAACGAATGCCGCGCCGATCAGCACCGCCTTGAGGTCTTCTGCCACCTGCAGGTCATGGGCGAACGCCAGGCCGATACCTGCGTAGGTCAGCAGCAGTGCGGCAATCTGACGTTTTTCCAGACGCTTGCCCATAAACAGCACGCCGATCAGTACGGTCATGGTCGGGTAGATAAACAGGATCAAGCGTTCCAGCGCCGCCGAGATGTACTGCAGGCCGATGAAGTCGAGGATGCTGGCGCCGTAGTAGCCGAGCAGCCCTAGCGCCACCAGCATGCCCCAGTCCTTACGGGTCAGCGGTGGTGCGTTGCGGCACAGCCACAGCGTGGCCCAGAGGGCGATGGGCAGGGCAAAGCTCATGCGCAGGGCGAGCAGGGTGATGGCATCCACCGGCGCGGCGGCGTAGGCCAACTTGACGAAGATGGCTTTGAACGAGAAGCCAAAGGCGGCAAGGATCGCCAGTGCGATACCCACGCGCTCAGTTGACCAGGTTTTCCATGGCATCTTGGGTGAATCCTTACGTGTTGTGCTGCGCCGAATGATGAAGGGTATAGAATGGCCTTGGAATTGGCTTTTTCATAACAGATCGTTCGGATTTAACTAACGCTATGCAGTATGACCTGACTGATCTACGCCTGTTTGTCGCCATTGCCGAGGCGAAAAACCTCACCCGTGGAGCCGAGCGCGTGCACCTGGCTGCGTCTTCGGCCAGCCACCGCATGCGCTTGCTGGAAACGTCGATCGGCACACCGCTGCTGCTGCGCGAGCCGCGTGGCGTCAGCTTGACCCGTGCCGGCGAGGCCTTGCTGCGCCATGCGCGCCAGGTATTTGCCCAGCTTGAGCAGATGCATGCCGACCTGACCCCATACGCCAAAGGCGTGCGTGGGCATGTCAGCCTGTGGGCCAACACCCACGCCACCCATACCTTTCTGCCCGACAGTCTGGCGACTTTTCTGCAGCATCATCCGCAAGTCAGTATCTCTCTGGAGGAACACACCAGCCCCGATGTACTGATGGCGGTGGCGCGTGGTGAGGTGGAAGTCGGCGTGGTGGCGGGGACGATTGAAGGTGCCGAGGTTGAGCTGATTCCATACCGAGCCGACCGCCTGGTGCTGATTGCCCCGACTGAGCACCCACTTGCCGCGCTTACCAGCAGCCTGTTTGCCCAGGTGCTGGATTATCCCTTTGTCATGCTGCATTCAGGTTCGGCAATTCACACCTTCACCATGAATGCTGCCGCCGCGCAGGGGCGACATCTGGAGGTGCGGATTCAGGTGCGCAGCTTTGAAGCCGTGTGTCGCATGGTCAGTGCAGGCGTGGGCATCGGCATGGTGCCGCGCAGTGCGGTAACGGCTGGGGCACCGCTTGCGGTGATTGAGCTGGAAGAACCCTGGGCGCAGCGGGACTTGAAGGTCTGTGTGCGCAAGCGCGAGCTGTTATCGGGATTTGCTGCAGAGCTGGTCGACTGCCTGACCGCTAGCAGTACGGCAGGATAAACAAAACGGGCCCTGTTGGGCCCGTTGGTCTTACTTGGAGAGAAAGCGCATACCTTCTTCCAGGCCTTGCAGAGTCAGTGGATACATCTGGTCTTCCACCAGCTCGCGCATGATGTTGGTCGAGGCGGTGTAGTTCCAGGTGTCCTTGGGGTAGGGATTGATCCAGATAAGCTTCTTGTACTTCTCCATAAAGCGCTTGATCCAGACGTAGCCCGGCTCTTCGTTCCAGTGCTCGACGCTGCCGCCGGCCTGGGTGATCTCGTAAGGGGCCATGGCCGCATCGCCGACGAACACCACTTTGTAGTCCGCGCCGTACTTGCGCAGCAGGTCCTGGGTGGAAAAGCGCTCGGAGGTGCGGCGCAGATTGTTCTTCCATACCGACTCGTACACGCAGTTATGGAAGTAGAAATACTCCATGTGCTTGAACTCGGTCTTGCAGGCGGAAAACAGCTCTTCGCAGACTTTGACGTGGGCGTCCATCGAGCCGCCGATGTCGAACAGGATCAGCAATTTCACCGCATTGCGCCGTTCCGGGCGCATCTGGATATTCAGCAGGCCGCCGTCTTTGGCGGTGTGGTCGATGGTGCCGTCCAGGTCCAGCTCGTCCTGAGCGCCCTGGCGGGCAAACTTGCGCAGGCGGCGCAGGGCCACCTTGATATTGCGCGTACCCAGCTCGACCTGATCATCGAGGTTCTTGTACTCGCGCTGGTCCCAGACCTTGACCGCCTTGCCCTGGCGCTTGCCGGCATCACCCACGCGGATGCCTTCCGGGTTGAAGCCGCCGGAGCCAAATGGGCTGGTGCCACCGGTGCCGATCCACTTGTTGCCGCCTTCGTGACGTTCCTTCTGCTCTTCGAGGCGTTTCTTGAATTCCTCGATCAGCTTGTCCAGGCCGCCGAGGGATTCGATCTTGGCGCGTTCCTCGTCGGTCAGCGAGCGTTCGAACTCCTTGCGCAGCCACTCATCGGGGATTAACGCCTCGATATGCTGGTTAAGGTTTTCCAGGCCTTTGAAGTAGGCGCCGAACGCGCGGTCGAACTTGTCGAAATGCCGCTCGTCCTTGACCAGGATGGTGCGCGAGAGGAAATAGAACTCGTCCATATCGGCGAACACCACGTTGTGCTTCAACGCGTTGATCAGGTCGAGCAGCTCGCGAACCGACACCGGTACCTTGGCGGCGCGCATTTCGTTAAACAGGTTGAGCAGCATGGCTGCGCCCTCGTGAATTCAACTGACTATGGCGCTAGGAGCGCCGCTCCAATGGCAGGCCATCGTTGATGGCGTACCAGTCGGCTTTCGATTCCGGAAAAATATGCTTCTGCGCGATTTCACCCACTGGTGTATCCAGCGTGCCCAGCGCGACTGACAGCCAGTTCGGGTAGGGCTGTTCGCTGTACCACTGCAGGGTCGAGCCGCAATGCTGGCAAAAAGTCCGCGTCACGCCCGGCGAGGACTGGTAGACGCCCAGTGATTCCTCGCCTTGGGTGAAGTGAAAGTCCTTGCGCCGCACATTGGCGTAAGTGGCGAAGGCCGCGCCATGGGCTTTGCGGCACATCAAACAGTGGCAGTGAGTCGCCGACTCGATAGGCGCATCGATGCGGTATTTCACTGCAGCGCAAAGGCAACTGCCGCTGTGCATGGATTCGCCTCCCGCGGCCAATGCTTAGCGCGACGCGCGGCGGCTCATAAAGGCCAGGCGCTCAAGCAGCTGCACATCCTGCTCGTTTTTCACCAGCGCACCGGCCAGAGGCGGGATGGCCTTGGTTGGGTCGCGTTCGCGCAGTACGGCTTCGCCGATGTTGTCGGCCATCAGCAGTTTCAGCCAGTCGACCAGTTCGCTGGTGGACGGCTTCTTCTTCAGGCCTGGCACCTTGCGCACGTCGAAGAACACGTCCAGCGCTTCAGCGACCAGATCCTTCTTGATGTCGGGGTAGTGCACATCGACGATCTTCTGCAGGGTCGCGCGATCCGGGAAGGCGATGTAGTGGAAGAAGCAGCGGCGCAGGAAGGCGTCCGGCAGTTCCTTTTCGTTGTTCGAGGTGATGATGATGATCGGGCGTTGCTTGGCCTTGATCGTCTCGTTGGTCTCGTAAACGTAGAACTCCATCTTGTCGAGTTCTTGCAGCAGGTCGTTGGGGAATTCGATGTCGGCCTTGTCGATTTCGTCGATCAGCAGAATGACGCGCTCTTCGGACTCGAAGGCCTCCCATAGCTTGCCTTTCTTGATGTAGTTGCGAACGTCGTGAACCTTGTCGGAATCCAGCTGCGAGTCGCGCAGGCGGCTAACCGCATCGTATTCATACAGGCCCTGGTGCGCCTTGGTGGTTGACTTGATGTGCCAGGTGATCAGGCGTGCGCCAAAGGATTCGGCCAGTTGTTCGGCCAGCATGGTTTTACCGGTGCCCGGCTCGCCCTTGACCAGCAGCGGACGCTGCAGGGTGATGGCGGCATTGACCGCGAGCTTGAGGTCGTCGGTGGCGACGTAGGACTGGGTGCCTTCGAACTTCATCGGTAAATCCTCGAACGGTAACGCGCAGGGCCATACCCGCGGGTTCAGTATTTGAAAAAAACAGACTATAACGCGCAGCCCCGGTGACTGTGAACGCAGACGGGGCATTCAGTCACTGAATGGCGGGTCACCCAGCCTCTGTTGCCAGGCTGGACGCAGGCGGGCCGGCGTTTTAGTCTGGCTGACTTTCGGCAACTACCGCACAAGGACCTCGCCATGAGTCGCATCTTCGCTGACAATGCACAAGCCATCGGCAACACTCCGCTGGTCCGGATCAATCGCCTGGGGCCGGCTGGGGTGACCATCCTGGCCAAGATCGAGGGCCGCAACCCGGCCTACTCGGTGAAGTGCCGGATCGGCGCGAGCATGATCTGGGATGCCGAAGAGCGCGGCGTGCTCAGGCCCGGCATGACCATTGTTGAACCCACCTCTGGCAACACCGGCATTGGCCTGGCGTTTGTCGCGGCGGCGCGTGGCTACAAGCTGCTGTTGACCATGCCAGCTTCGATGAGTCTGGAGCGGCGCAAGGTGCTCAAGGCTCTGGGCGCCGAACTGGTGCTGACCGAGCCGGCCAAGGGCATGAAGGGTGCGATTGAAAAAGCAGCGGAAATCGCCGCCTCTGACAGTACTACCTACTTTATGCCGCAGCAGTTCAACAACCCGGCCAACCCGGCGATCCATGAAAAGACCACCGGCCCGGAAATCTGGAACGACACCGAAGGCGCGATTGATGTGCTGGTGGCAGGTGTTGGTACCGGCGGCACCATCACTGGTATTTCGCGCTATATCAAACAGACCCAGGGCAAGCCGATCCTCTCGGTAGCGGTTGAGCCGATCAGCTCGCCGGTGATCACCCAGACCATTGCCGGTGATGAAGTCAAACCCAGCCCGCACAAGATCCAGGGCATCGGCGCCGGTTTTGTTCCAGGCAACCTTGACCTTAGCATGGTCGACCGGGTTGAGCTGGTGACCGATGACGATGCCAAGGCCGTGGCCCTGCGCTTGATGCGTGAAGAGGGGATTCTCTGCGGGATTTCCTGTGGTGCGGCGATGGCGGCGGCATTGCGCGTGGCCAACGAGCCGGGCATGCAGGGCAAGACCATTGTGGTGATCCTGCCGGACTCGGGTGAGCGCTACCTGTCGAGCATGCTGTTCAGCGATATGTTTACCGAGCAGGAACTGCAGCAGTAACCCGAGGCAGCCACACCTGTGGGAGAGGCTTTAGCCGCGAAGCAGCTGTTTAAAGCCCGCCGCTAAAGCGTCTTCCAAGTAAAAGAAATGCCGCTCACTTGATAGGTGAGCGGCATTTTTATTGGGCGAGCAGTGAGGGTGTTACTTAGTTGTCATAGCCCAGGTTGGGCGCCAACCAGCGCTCGCTGACGTTCAAGTCCTGCTTCTTGCGGGCGGTGTAGTTTTCCACCTGGTCCTTGTCGATTTTGCCGACCGCAAAGTACTGCGCCTGCGGGTGAGCAAAGTACCAGCCGGACACCGCGGCTGCCGGGAACATGGCGTAGTGTTCGGTAAGGAATACACCGCTGTTGCCGGCCTTGTTGAACTCGGCCGCCGGGTCAAGCAGGGCGAACAGGGTTTTCTTCTCGGTGTGGTCCGGGCAGGCCGGGTAGCCGGGAGCGGGGCGGATGCCTTTATAGGCTTCCTTGATCAGTTCCTCGTTGGTCAACTGCTCGTCGGCGGCGTACCCCCAGTAGTTTTTGCGCACCTGCTCGTGCAGCCATTCGGCGCAGGCTTCGGCCAGGCGGTCGGCCAGGGCTTTGACCATGATGCTGTTGTAGTCGTCGCCGGCGTCCTGATAGGCCTTGGCCACTTCCTCGGCACCGATACCGGCGGTGGTGATAAAGCCGCCAACATAGTCAGTGATACCGCTGTCTTTCGGTGCAACAAAGTCGGCCAGTGAGTAGTTCGGCTTGCCGTCCGGCTTGATGGTCTGCTGGCGCAGGTGGTGCAGGGTGGCCAGTTTCTCGCCGTTGTCGGCGTAGACGTCCAGGTCGTCGTCATTCACCTGATTGGCGGGCCAGAAGCCGAAGACCGCGCGGGCGCTGATGAGTTTTTCGTCGATCAGCTTTTTCAGCATGGCCTGAGCATCGGCGTACAAGGCCGTTGCCGCTTCGCCGACCACTTCATCGGTGAGGATGCGCGGGAACTTGCCGGCCAGGTCCCAGGAGATAAAGAACGGCGTCCAGTCGATGTACTCGGCCAGGGTCGCCAGGTCGATATTGTCCAGCACCTTGACGCCAGTAAAGCTCGGTACGCTGGGCTGGTAACTGGCCCAGTCAAACTGCGGTTTGTTGGCGACTGAGGCGGCGTAGCTCAAACGCTCGGTGCGGGCACTGCGGTTGGCGGTGCGCTCGCGCACTTCGATGTAATCCAGACGGGTGCGCTCAACGAAGTCCGCTTTCAGCTCTTTGGACAGCAGCTGAGTGGCTACGCCCACAGCGCGCGAGGCGTCGGTGACGTACACCACGGCATCGTTCTGATACTTGGGCTCGATCTTCACCGCCGTGTGCGCTTTCGAGGTGGTGGCGCCGCCGATCATCAACGGCAGGTGGAAATCCTGGCGCTGCATTTCACGGGCGACATGCACCATCTCGTCCAGCGACGGGGTGATCAGGCCGGACAGGCCGATGATGTCGCACTTCTCGTCCTTGGCCACCTGCAGGATTTTCTCGGCCGGCACCATCACGCCCAGGTCAACGATGTCGTAACCGTTGCAGCCCAAGACCACACCGACGATGTTCTTGCCGATGTCGTGCACGTCGCCTTTAACGGTGGCCATGAGGATCTTGCCCTTGGCTTCCGGCTTGTCGCCTTTCTCGGCCTCGATAAACGGAATCAGGTGGGCCACCGCCTGTTTCATCACGCGGGCGGATTTGACCACCTGCGGCAGGAACATCTTGCCGGCACCGAACAGGTCACCGACCACGTTCATACCGGCCATCAACGGGCCTTCGATCACTTCGATGGGGCGCGCGCATTGCTGGCGGCATTCTTCGGTGTCTTCGACGATGTGCGTGGTCACGCCCTTGACCAGCGCATGCTTGAGGCGCTCGACCACGTTCCAGGTGCGCCACTCTTCGGTTTCCGCTTCCTTGACGCTGCCGTCGCCCTTGTAGTTGCCGGCAATCGCCAGCAGCGCTTCGGTGGCGCCGGCGTTGCGGTTGAGCACCACGTCTTCCACCGCGTCGCGCAGCTCTTTGGGAATCTCGTCGTAGATTTCCAGCTGACCGGCGTTGACGATACCCATGGTCAGGCCGTTCTGGATCGCGTAGTACAAGAACACCGAGTGAATCGCTTCACGCACCGGGTTGTTACCACGGAAGGAGAACGACACGTTGGACACGCCGCCGCTCGACAGGGCATAGGGCAGGTGGTCGCGGATATAGGCGCAGGCCTCGATAAAGTCGACCGCGTAGTTGTTGTGCTCTTCGATGCCGGTGGCCACGGCGAAGATGTTCGGGTCGAAGATGATGTCTTCCGGCGGGAAGCCCACTTCGTTGACCAGAATGTCGTAGCTGCGCTGACAGATCTCGCGCTTGCGCTCGGCTGTGTCAGCCTGGCCGACCTCGTCGAAGGCCATGACCACCACGGCGGCGCCATAGCGTTTGCACAGGCGGGCGTGGTGCTTGAACTGCTCGACGCCTTCCTTCATCGAGATCGAGTTGACGATGCCCTTGCCCTGGATGCACTTGAGGCCGGCCTCGATCACTTCCCACTTGGAGGAGTCGATCATGATTGGCACGCGGGAGATGTCCGGTTCGCCGGCGATCAGATTCAAGAAGGTGACCATGGCCTTCTGCGAATCGAGCATGCCCTCGTCCATGTTGATGTCGATCACCTGGGCGCCGGCTTCCACCTGCTGCAGGGCGACTTCCAGGGCTTCGGTGTAGTTGTCCTCGCGGATCAGCCGGGCAAACTTGGCCGAACCGGTGATATTGGTGCGCTCGCCGACGTTGATAAACAGCGAGTTGCGGTCGATGGTGAAGGGCTCCAGACCGGACAGGCGACAGGCCTTGGGAATATCCGGAATGGCGCGCGGCGGGTATTTTCTTACCGCATCGGCAATCGCCTGGATATGCGCCGGCGTGGTGCCGCAGCAGCCGCCGACAATGTTCAAAAAGCCCGAGGCGGCAAACTCTTCAACTACTACGGCCATTTCCGCCGGGGTTTCGTCGTATTCACCAAAGGCATTTGGCAGACCGGCGTTGGGGTGCGCGGAGACAAAGGTGTCGGCTTTGTTGGCCAACTCTTCCAGGTACGGGCGCAGGTCGCTGGCACCGAGGGCGCAGTTCAGGCCCACGGAAATCGGCTTGGCGTGGCGCACCGAGTTCCAGAAGGCTTCAGTGGTCTGCCCGGACAGGGTACGGCCGGAGGCGTCGGTGATGGTGCCGGAAATCATGATCGGCAGCTCGAAGCCCTGCTGCTCGAAGACTTCCTGCACGGCGAAGATCGCCGCCTTGGCATTGAGGGTGTCGAAGATGGTTTCGATCAGGATCATGTCCGCGCCGCCTTCGATCAGGCCGCGGGTGGCTTCCACATAGTTTTCCACCAGCTCGTCAAAGGTGACGTTGCGGTAGCCAGGGTTGTTCACATCCGGGGAGATCGAGCAAGTGCGGCTGGTTGGGCCCAGCACGCCGGCGACGAAACGCGGGCGATCGGGGGTTTCCAGCGTCTTGGCATCGGCCACGCTGCGGGCCAGACGCGCGCCTTCGACGTTCAGCTCATACACCAGGCTTTCCATGCCGTAGTCGGCCTGGGATACCTGGGTGGCGTTGAAGGTGTTGGTTTCGAGGATATCCGCGCCGGCATCCAGATACGCCTTCTCGATGGCACCGATCACGTCCGGACGGCTGAGGATCAGCAGGTCGTTGTTGCCTTTGACGTCCTGCGGCCAATCGGCGAAGCGTTCACCTCGGTAATCGGCTTCTTCCAGCTTGTAGCTCTGGATCATGGTGCCCATGCCGCCGTCGAGGATCAGGATGCGCTCGGAAAGAGCCTTCTGCAGAGCGTGGAGACGGGCGGTGCGATCGGACATGGGGAACTACCTGGGGAGCGGAAACAAAGGTGGCGATGATAGCAAAGCTGCGTGCTTTTGCAGTGGTCTGCGCTTTCACATGAATCCTGCTCATGTTTGTTGA
Source organism: Pseudomonas anguilliseptica (assembly GCF_021375795.1). Classification (GTDB taxonomy): domain Bacteria; phylum Pseudomonadota; class Gammaproteobacteria; order Pseudomonadales; family Pseudomonadaceae; genus Aquipseudomonas; species Aquipseudomonas anguilliseptica_A. The sequence continues at coordinate 262,064 of NZ_JAEIOI010000002.1, forward strand.
TTCGCCTTGCTTGCCTGGCGCCAGCTAGAATCGGTGCTTGGTCTTTTCAGGGATGTGCTTATGTTCTGCCGCTTACTGCTTGGCGCGTGTTTATTGTTCATCGGCTCGCTGCAGGCGGCGCAGCCGGTTTCCTTCAGCCGCGACGTGCAGCCGATCTTTACCAAGAACTGTGTGGCTTGCCATGCCTGCTACGATGCGCCGTGCCAGCTCAATCTGGGCAGCGCCGCAGGGGCAGAGCGTGGGGCAAGCAAAACTGCGGTGTACAACGGTACGCGCACCCAGGCTCAGGCTACTACGCGGCTGTTTCTCGACGCGCATGACCAGGCGGCCTGGCGGCGCAAGGGCTTTACCTCGGTGCTGGATGCGCAGGGCAGTCAGGCGGCGCTGATGGCGCGTATGCTGGAGCTTGGGCACCAGCAGCCGCTGGCCGCCAACAGCAAATTGCCGGCGCAGCTGGATATCAGTATCAACCGCGCCAACCAATGCCCGTTGCCACAGGAGTTTGCCGAGTTCGCCCGCAAGAATCCGCAAGCCGGCATGCCGTTCGCGGTGACTGGCTTGAGTGAGGCCGACTACCAGACGCTGCAGGCTTGGATCGAGCAGGGCGCGCCGGTCGATCAGCAGGCGCTGCAGGCCAGCGCCGCCGAGGCGCAGCAGGTCGCCACCTGGGAAGCCTTTATGAACGCCCCCGGCGCCCGCGAGGCGCTGGTGTCGCGCTGGCTCTACGAACACCTGTTTCTCGCCCACCTGCATTTTGCCGGTGGCGAAGCGGGGCACTTCTTCCAGATGGTGCGTTCGCGCACGCCCAGCGGCCAGCCAGTGGATGTCATCGCCACGCGGCGACCCAATGATGACCCCGGCACCGAGTTCTATTACCGGTTGATCCCGGTGCAGGGCGTGATTGTGCACAAGACCCACATCACCTACGGGTTGAGTGCGGCCAAGCTGGCGCGGGTCAAAGAGTTGTTCTTTGCCAGTGACTGGCAGGCCGACGCCGTGCCTGGTTATGGCCTGCAGCGCCGTGCCAATCCATTCGAGACCTTTGCTGCGATTCCCGCGCAGGCGCGCTATCAGTTTATGCTGGATAACGCCGAGTACTTCGTGCGTACCTTTATTCGCGGCCCGGTATGCCGCGGGCAGATTGCCACGGATGTGATTCGCGACAACTTCTGGGCGCTGTTCCAGGACCCGCAGCACGACCTCTATATCACTGATGCCGAATACCGCGAGGAGGCCACCGCGTTGTTGGCCATGCCGGGGCAGCTTGATGGCATCACCGATCTGCCGGGCCTGTGGCGCAGCTACCGGGACAAACGCAATGCTTATGAAGCGCTGCGTATGCAGCGTTATGCCGATGCTCCCGCACCTAGCTGGTCGCATATCTGGGCCGGCAACGACAATGCCTTGCTGTCGATCTTCCGCCAGCACGACAGCGCCTCGGTGCGCAAAGGGCTGATTGGTGAAGTGCCGCAAACCCTCTGGTGGATGGATTACCCACTGCTGGAGCGCACCTACTACCAACTGGTGGTGAACTTCGATGTGTTTGGCAACGTTTCACACCAGGCGCAGACCCGTTTGTATTTTGACCTGATCCGCAATGGTGCCGAGGTCAACTTCCTGCGTCTGATGCCGGCCGAGTCACGCAAGAGTTATCTGGATGATTGGTACCAGAGCAGCGGCAAGCTGAAAATCTGGCTGGATTATCAGGCCATCGACAGTGACAGCCCGAGTGCGCTGCACTTGATCGCAGGTGACCCTAAACGCAGCTTTGTCGAAACCCTGCTGGAGCGTTATGGCAGCTTGAATGCGCGGCCCGATCCGATCAACCGCTGCACGGGTGCGCATTGTCATCGCTCCGGCATAACCGCTGAGCTACAGCGTGCCGAGCAATCCCTGAGTCGCTTGACCGGTAAACCAGGGGGCACGCTCAAGGTGATCAATCAGTTGCCGGAAGCCACACTGTTACGCGTGGAGTTGACTGACGGGCAGCGTGAGATCTATAGCCTGCTGCGCAACCGTGCGCACAGCAATGTGGCCTTTATGCTGGGCGAGGAACTGCGCTACCAGCCAGCGCTGGATACCCTGACGGTGTATCCCGGTGTGCTAAGCAGCTACCCGAACTTTATCTTCAATGTTCCGGCAGAGCAGGTGGCGGACTTCGTTGCTGCGCTGGAACAGGCACGTTATCAGCCAGCGTTTGAGAAGGTTGTCGAGCGCTGGGGCATTCGCCGTACGCATCCCGAGTTCTGGCGCTATTTCCACGATATGTCGGCGTATATCCAGCAGACTGAACCGGTGGAAGCCGGCGTGCTGGATATGAACCGCTACGAGAATTTGTAGGAGCCAGCTTGCTGGCGATCAGCGGATCACAGCATCGCCAGCAAGCTGGCTCCTACAGAGCAGTACACCGTTGCTTTTTTAGCGGTTAAAGCGTTCGACCAGTGCGTACTGACCGTTGGCGGTGGCCGTCAGGGCTTCGCTGAGCAGGGCGGTGTCATGCGCCTCGCCCGCGGTCTGGTCGGCCAGGTGGGCGATGGTGGTGATGCTGCGGTTGACCTCATCGGCCACTGCGCTTTGCTCTTCGGCGGCCGCGGCGATCTGGTTGGCCATATCGGTGATATTGGCTACTGCGTCGCTGATACCGGCCAGCGCTTCGTCGGCCTGCTGCACACGTTCAACCCCTTCGTCTGCCTGCTTACGGCCGATTTCCATGGTCAGTACCGCTTCTTCTGCGGTGCGTTGCAACTTGGCGATTAACTGGTGGATCTGCCCGGTGGATTCGGCGGTACGCTGCGCCAGCGAGCGCACTTCGTCGGCCACCACGGCAAAACCACGGCCCATTTCCCCGGCCCGCGCCGCTTCGATGGCGGCGTTGAGGGCGAGCAGGTTAGTCTGGTCGGCAATGCCTTTGATCACATCGACCACGCCGCCGATTTCAGTGCTGTCCTGGGCCAGGCGTGTCACCGTTTCACCGGTATCGCCGACCGATTGCGACAGGCGCTGAATAGCTTGACGAGTTTCGCTGGCAATGCTGCGGCCGGCACTGGTCAGGCGGTTGGCATCCTGGGTGGCGATGGCAGTGCGGGCGACGTTGCTGGCCACTTCCAGTGTGGTGGCGGCCATTTCGTTGATGGCAGTGGCCACCTGATCGGTTTCGTTGCGCTGCCGCTCAAGTCCGGCGGAGCTGTTGTGCGCCAGCGTGTCGGCCTGCTTGGCTTGCAGGGTGAGCTGTTCGGCGGTGTCCTGTAGGCGGGTCAGGCAGGTTTTCAGGCGCGCTTCCTGGCTGAGGATGGACATTTCCAGGCGAGCCTGCGCGCCGCGGCTGTCGGTGTACATCTGCGCGATCAACGGGTCTGATGTGGTCTGGTCGGCCAGGCGCAGCAGGCGTTTGAGGCCGCGCTGTTGCCAGTTCAAACCGGCCAGGCCGAGCGGCACCGAGAGTGCCGCCGCCAGGGCAAAGCCCCAGCTGGAGTCGAGCCAGGCACCGATCAGGAAGCCGATCTGACTGACCAGAATAAATGGCAGCCAGTCCTGCACGATGGGCAGCCAGCGGTCACTGCCAGGAATCGCTGATTTGCCGCTGTTGATACGTTGGTACAAGGCTTCGGCGCGACGTACCTGTTCGGTAGTCGGTTTGACCCGCACCGACTCGTAGCCGATCACCTGATTGCTTTCTGTCACCGGGGTGACGTAGGCGTTGACCCAATAGTGGTCACCGTTCTTGCAGCGGTTCTTGACGATGCCCATCCACGGTCTGCCTTTCTTCAGGGTATTCCACATATGCTGGAACACTGCTGGCGGTACATCGGGATGGCGCACCAGGTTGTGCGGCGCACGAATCAGTTCGTCACGGGTGAAGCCGCTGATCTCGACAAAGGCATCATTGCAATAGGTGATCTGGCCTTTGAGGTCGGTGGTGGAAATCAGCCGTTGCTGCGCGGGGAATGTGCGCTCACGTTGAGTAATAGGTTGGTTATTGCGCATGGTGAGTTCTATTCCTTTAAGCGTTATCAGTACTTCGGCTGTTTGCTGCGCAAGTTTAGCTCGCGATCTCAGAGGTAACCGATAGAGACAAAAGTCGTGGCTTGGTGATGCCGGTGCGACCGAATGGCTGGTTGGCAGGCCATAGCGGCCTGGCGCAGTGCAAGCAGTCTAACCCGAAGGTTGTGGCGCAGGCGAAGCGTGCATGGTCATGTAACCGTTGAGGAAACAAACGGCAACAGAGCCAGTCGGCTATGATGCGCGCCTTGAGGAGAGTGACCGATGAATAGCTTGCTGTTGCACTGCCGCCCCGGATTTGAAAACGAGGTCTGCGCAGAGATCGCCGAACAGGCTGCGTTGCTGAATGTGGCCGGGTATGCCAAGGCCAAGCCGAACACGGCTTGCGCAGAATTTATCTGTACCGAGGCTGATGGTGCTGAGCGCCTGATGCGTGGGGTACGTTTCACTCAGCTGATCTTTCCTCGGCAGTGGGCGCGCGGCGTATTTATTGACCTGCCGGAAACGGATCGCATCAGTGTGCTGCTGGCTCACCTGGCCGACTCGCCGGTGTTTGGCAGCCTGTGGCTGGAAGTGCTGGACAGCAACGACGGCAAAGAGCTGTCGAATTTCTGCAAGAAGTTCGAAGCGCCGCTGCGCAAGGCCCTGAGCAAGGCCGGCAAGCTGGTCGACGATGCACGCAAGCCGCGTTTGCTGCTGACCTTCAAGAGCGGTCGCGAGGTGTTTGTCGGCATGGCCGAGGCGAATAACTCGGCGCTCTGGCCCATGGGTATCCCTCGGTTAAAATTCCCCCGCGAAGCACCGAGCCGTTCGACCCTCAAACTGGAGGAGGCCTGGCACACCTTCATTCCCCGCGAGCAGTGGGATGAGCGCCTGTCCGATGAGATGACCGGGGTTGACCTCGGTGCCGCGCCGGGCGGCTGGACTTATCAGCTGGTCAAGCGCGGCATGCTGGTAACCGCCATCGACAACGGGCCGATGGCCGAAAGCCTGATGGACACCGGCCTGGTCAACCACCTGATGGTCGACGGCTTCACCTGGACGCCCAAGCAGCCGGTGGACTGGATGGTCTGCGATATTGTCGAAAAGCCGGCGCGTACCGCGGCGATGGTGGAAACCTGGATTGGCGACGGCCATTGCCGGGAAGCGGTGGTCAACCTCAAGCTGCCGATGAAGCAGCGCTACGCCGAGGTTCGTCGCCTGCTGCAGCGCCTAGAAGATGGCTTTGCTGCGCGCAAGATCAAGGTGTCGATTGCCTGCAAACAGCTGTACCACGACCGCGAAGAAGTCACCTGTCATCTGCGCCGCTTAGGTAAATAGCCTGTCCACTGGCTCCCTCGCTGCGGCTGCAATGGCCGCAGCGAGGGAGCTCAGCAGTTTTCCAGCAGCACCAGATGACCTCGGGGTCAGCTTTGCGCGAGAATAGCGGCCTGCTACTGGAGCCTGCCGATGTCTTTGCAAACCCCTGCGATTCCCGATGATACCCTCGACGCCACCGGGCTGAACTGCCCGGAGCCGGTGATGATGCTGCACAACAAGGTGCGCGACCTGCCGGCTGGTGGCCTGCTCAAGGTGATTGCCACCGACCCCTCGACCCGTCGCGATATTCCCAAGTTCTGCGTGTTTCTCGGCCATGAGCTGGTGGAACAGGCCGAAGAGGGCGCGACTTATCTGTACCTGATCCGCAAGAAAGCCGACTGATGGATTGGTACTTCGCCTACGGCTCGAACATGAACCCTGCGCGCATGCAGGCCCGCGGCTTGTCTGTGAGCGAGGTATTGCCAGGGCGCTTGCCGGGTTACGGTCTGTGCTTTGACAAGCGTGCCGCTGACCGTGCGCCGGGGCGCGCCTACGCCAATATCCGTTATCAGCGCGATGGCGTGGTGGAGGGTGTGCTGTATCGCCTGCAGGGCGCTGACGAAATCGCCAAGCTGGATTACTTCGAAGGTACGCCGATCTATTACAGCCGTGAGCGCATGCCGATTGTCACGGCTGGTGGTGTCCAGGCCGCTTGGGTGTACATCGCCAACCCGGCGTTTCGCCAGGTCGGCCTGTTACCCAGTGCCGACTACCTGGCGCATTTGCTGGCGGGGCGTGAATGGCTGCCCTCGGCCTATTGGGACGCGCTGGCGGCGCATCCCTGCCACCCGGATTAAGCGCTAACTGGCCATGCGGATGCGTTTGCGCGCGCTGCCGGCCAGGCGTACGGCGAGCATGCCGCCGGCGCAGGTGAGGCCGACCACCAGCCCCTGCCAGAGCCCGCTGGGGCCGCTTGGCTCGCCGAACCAGTCGGTCAGGCCGAGCACATAACCCACCGGCAAGCCGATGCCCCAATAGGCGAACAGGGTCAGAATCATGGTCACACGGGTGTCCTGATAACCACGCAGCGCGCCGGCTGCGGTTACCTGTATGGCATCGGAGAACTGGAACAGCGCCGAATACACCAGCAGGGTGGTGGCCACCGCAATTACTGCACCGTCCGGGGTATAGATCTGCGCAATCTGCTCGCGCAACAGCAGCATCAGGCTGGCCGACAGGCAGGCGTAGCCGAGTGCCGCCGCCATGCTCACCCCGGCGGCAAAGCGCGCTTCACGGGGCTCGCCACGCCCCAGCGCCTGTCCGACGCGCACGGTGGCGGCCATGCCCAGGGAATAGGGGATCATAAACACCATGGAGCTGAAGTTCAGGGCGATCTGGTGCCCGGCCACCACGGTGGCGCCCAGGCCGCCGATCAGCAGCGCGATCACCGCAAAGATGCTCGACTCGGCAAACACCGCAATGCCAATCGGCAGACCGACCGAAAGCAGGCGCTTGAGCACCGCCCACTGCGGCCATTCGAAGTGGCTGAAGATTCTGCTCGGCTGATAGAACGGTGCCCACTTCACCCACCAGAGCATGCTCAGGAACATAAAACCCATCACCAGACCGGTGGCCCAGCCGCAGCCGACGCCGCCCATGGCTGGCAGGCCGAGCTTGCCGTAGATAAAGATGTAATTGAGCGGAATATTCAGTGCCAGACCGCACAGGCCGATGACCATACTCGGCCGGGTATGCCCGAGGCCGTCACTGAAGCAGCGCAACACGTGGTACAGCGCTACGGCCGGAAAGCCGCAGGCCACGGCGCGCAGGTAACCCATGGCCGGTTCGATCAGCGCCGGGTCGACGTTCATCAGGCTGAGGATGATTTCCGCGTTCCACAGAATCAGCGCTGCCGCGATGCCTACGGCCAACGCCAGCCACAGTGCCTGGCGCACCAGCGGGCCGATCTCGGCATGCGCGCCTGCGCCGAAGCGCTGCGCGACCTTGGGCGTGGTGGCCAGCAGAATGCCGGTCATCAGCAGAAACACCGGCACCCAGATCGAGTTGCCCAGCGCCACGGCGGCCAAGTCCTGCGGGCTGACCCGGCCGGCCATCACGGTATCGACGAAGCCCATGGCGGTGTTGGCCAGTTGGGCAATGATGATCGGCGTTGCCAGCTTCAGCAGGCTGTAGAACTCGGTGCTGACGCGTTGCAAGCGGGTTTGGGCAAGCATTGAGGTGTATCCGGCTGTATATCAGGAAACCGTGCAGTCTACGCCTTGACGGCTTGGTCAGGAAACCTTGTTGCGTGATGTTTCAGTGCAATCGGCGCATCACACGAGTCAGCGTAGCCAAGCGCTGCCGGCAGGTTAGAATGCCGGCCTGATTTGTGGAGCACAGCCATGCGCATCGTCGCTGATGATAATATCCCTCTGCTTGATGAATTCTTTGCCGGTTTTGGTGAAATTCGTCGCCTGCCCGGTCGCAGCATCGATGCGGCTGCGGTCGTCGATGCTGATCTGTTGCTGGTGCGCTCGGTGACCCAGGTTAACCGCGCGCTGCTCGATGGCTCGCCGGTGAAGTTTGTCGGCACCTGCACAATCGGAACCGACCATCTGGACCTCGACTATTTCCAGCAGGTCGGCATCACCTGGGCCAGCGCGCCGGGCTGTAATGCCCGTGGTGTGGTCGATTATGTGCTGGGCAGCCTGCTGGTATTGGCCGAGCAGCAGGGCGTTGATCTGGCGACGCGCACCTATGGGGTAGTCGGCGCGGGGCAGGTTGGCAGCCGTTTGCTCAAGGTGCTGCGTGGCCTGGGCTGGCGTGTACTGGTCTGCGATCCGCCGCGTCAGGCGCTGGAGGGTGGTGATTTCGTCAGTTTGCAGCAGGTGCTGGATGAGTGTGACGTGATCAGCCTGCATACGCCGCTGGAGCGCCTGGGCGATCACCCGACGTATCACCTGTTCGATCATGCGCGACTGGCATCACTCAAATCCGGCAGTTGGCTGATCAATGCCAGTCGCGGTGCGGTGGTGGATAACCAGGCCTTGCGCGAGTTGCTGGCGCAACGCAGTGATCTGCAGGTGGTGCTGGATGTCTGGGAAGGCGAGCCGCAGGCCGATGTTGAACTGGCCGCGTTGTGCCGCATCGCCACGCCGCATATTGCCGGCTACAGCCTCGACGGCAAGCTACGCGGCACGGCGCAGATTTATCAGGCGTTGTGCCAGTACCTGGGTGTGGTGCCCAGCGTTGAACTGCAGCAACTGATGCCTGCTGCCTGGCTAAGTGAGCTGACTATCGATGCCAGCGCTGACCCGGCTTGGGCCTTGTCCAGTATCTGCCGCGCGCTGTATGACCCGCGCCGCGATGATGCGGATTTTCGCCGCAGCCTGCAGGGCGATGCGGCAACCCGGCGTGCGGCGTTTGACGGGCTGCGCAAACACTACCCGATGCGACGGGAAATCGACGGGCTTAAGGTTTCTGTAAAAGGTGATGCGCCGGCGTTGGTCAGCTTGGTGCAGGCGTTGGGCGCGAGATTGAATTAGCTGTAGCGAAGGGCAGCGAATGCTGCCCTGGCAGGAAACTTACTTACGGTTTGCGGCTTGCTTTTGAGCTTTTTCAAACGCGGTGCAGGCCTGTTGGATCATCTCTTCGGTGATCGGGATTTCGCGGCCATGGGCGTCGATGACAAAGCCACCAATCGGCATGGTCGGGGCTTTTTGCGAATTCTGTTGTTGGCTGTGCATGGCTGGTCTCCTCATCGGTTAGCGCGATTTTATGAGTGTTAGATGAAGGCGCTATGACAACTGCGACGGCAGAAAACCGCCGCAAGACACAGGGCAAATCAGTCATTGCAGGCACTGTGCCAGGTGCACGTAGGTATTGAATCAGAGGGTGTTATGGGGCTTTTCCATATTGGCTTGATCATCAACCCATTGGCCGGGCTGGGCGGCCCGGCGGGGTTCAAAGGCAGTGACGGCATGGCCGAGCAGGCCCTGGCTTTGGGGGTTGAAGCCAAAGCGGCGCTGCGCACGCAGACGGCGCTTGAGGTGCTGCTGCCGCTGCGTGATCGCCTGGAAATCGTCACCTTTCCCGGCGCCATGGGCGCCGATTTGCTTGCCGAGATGGGCTTTGCCCACCGTGTGGTCGGCGAGTTGGGCGAAGGCCCGAGCAGCGCCGCTGATACCCGCCAGGCTGTCGAACTGCTACAGGATGCTGGTGTCGCGCTGATTCTGTTTGCTGGTGGCGATGGCACGGCGCGAGATATCTGCGCGGCGGTACGTGAAGGTCAGCCCGTGCTGGGGATTCCGGCTGGGGTAAAGATTCAGTCCGGGGTCTACGCCATCAGCCCACGCGCAGCCGGTGAGCTGACTGCACGGCTGGTCGAGGGCGGCCTGGTGCGTCTGAGCAGCGGTGAAGTACGTGATATTGATGAAAGCGCCCTGCGTGAAGGTCGGGTGACGGCGCGCTGGTATGGCGAACTGACCGTACCGCAGGAAGGCGGCTATGTGCAGCAGGTTAAGCAGAGCGGCGTCGAATCCGAAGAGCTGGTACTGATTGACCTGGCCGACTGGCTGCAGGACAGCTGGGAAAGCGATGTACGTTATGTCTTCGGCCCCGGCTCGACCCTGCATGGCCTGGCGCAGAATCTCGGCTTGCAGACCACGCTGCTGGGCGTCGATGTGATCGAGAATGGTCAGCTGCTGGCCAGCGATGTCACCGAGGCGCAGCTGTTCGAGCTGGTTGATGGTCATCCCGCGCGGCTGCTGGTGACTGCGATTGGCGGTCAGGGCCATATTATTGGCCGTGGCAACCAGCAGATCAGCCCACGGGTGCTGCGCGCCATCGGCCTGGAAAACCTGCGGGTGGTCGCCACCAAGCGCAAGCTCGGCACACTGGAAGGTCGGCCGTTGCTGGTGGACAGTGGTGATACGGTGCTGGACGATGCCTTCCCCGATGTGGTGCGCGTGTGGGCCGGTTATAAGGAAGAGCTGCTGTATCCGGTTGCACGCTGAAGCTAAAGGGTAGGAGCCAGCTTGCTGGCGATCATTGGTCAATCGCCAGCAAGCTGGCTCCTAGAAAAGGCTCGGGAGATTTTCAATGCGTGTTGTGCTGACTCTGTTATTGGGTTGCCTGCTGGCCTTTGACGCCTGGGCACTGCAGGCCGATGCCCTGGTCACAGCGGCCCGCGAGCAGGTCGGCGTAACCCTGAGTTATGACCCTGCTTACCGCCGCCTGAGTTACCCCAATGGTGATGTACCACTCAATACCGGTGTGTGCACCGATGTGGTAATCCGCGCGCTGCGCCAGCAAGGCCTGGATTTGCAGCAAGCGGTGCATCAGGATATGCGCGCTAACTTTCGCCTGTATCCCAAGAACTGGGGGCTAAGCCGCCCCGACAGCAATATTGACCACCGCCGCGTGCCGAATCTGATGACCTGGTTCAAACGCCAGGGCTGGTCGCTGCCGCCTGGCCAGGATGCTGCGCGCTATCGCCCTGGCGATATCGTCACCTGGGATCTGGGCGGCGGCCTGACCCATATCGGCATTATCAGCGACCGCCAGGCTGGCAGCGGGGTGCCCCTGGTGCTGCACAATATCGGCCGTGGCACTCAGGAAGAGGACATCCTCTTTAGCTTTAAGATCACCGGCCATTACCGTATCCCGGCCGCCTAAGAGCCTGTTTACGATCTGCTGCGCGTCGGCCATCCTGCGTTAAAAACAGCCTCGGAATGCTCATTTACAACCAGTAAACTCCGCTTCCTCGGCTGTTTTTGCCTTGTCTGGCTCTAGCTCGCGAGATCGTAAACAGGCTCTAAGGGCTGCATTGAAGGAGTTGGGTATGCAGGAGCAAACACGTCCACCCCTTATCCAGCCAGGCGAGCGCGTGGTGCTGTTCGACGGGGTGTGCAAGCTGTGCAACGGCTGGGCGAAGTTTCTGATTCGTCATGACGTTAAGCAGCGCTTTCGCCTGGCCTCGGTGCAATCGGCCGAGGGCCAGGCGCTATTGGCCTGGGGCGGCTTGCCCACCGAGCGTTTCGATACCATGGCCTTGATCGAGAATGACCAGATGCTGCTGCGTTCGGACGCAGTGCTGCGCATCGTCGCGCAATTGCCTAAGCCATGGCGCTGGCTGGCCTGGCTGGGGTTGATTCCACGGCCTGTGCGTGACTGGTGCTACGACCGTATTGCCCTGAATCGCTACCGGCTGTTTGGGCGCTATGACAGCTGCCTGCTACCTAGCGCCGACCATGCCCGGCGCTTTTTGCATGACTGATCCGCGTTTGCTGCAAATCGCCTGGGTCGCACGTATCGCTCTGGCGCTGGTGTTTATCTGGCACGGCCTGGTGCCGAAGATTCTCTGGCTGAGCCCGGATGAGCTGGCGATGATCCAGGCGCACAACTTGCCGGCTCCCGAATGGGTGGCGCGCATTGCCGGGCTGGCGGAAATCATCCTGGGTTTATTGCTGCTGTGGCGGCGTCAGCGTTGGCCCTTGCTGCTGGCCGGCGTGCTGTTGATTGGCTTGCTGCTTGATGTGGCGCTATTGAGTCCCCATCTACTGCTGCAGGCATTCAATCCGCTGAGCACCAACCTCGCCGCCCTGGCGCTGTGTTGGCTGGCCTGGCGGGCGGAAACGCCGCAATCGCCTACTCATTAACGGGCGTCAGCGCCCCAGCGAGCCTGCATGCTTTCGATCCTGTCTTCCCGTCAGCGCAATGCCCTGCGTATGGCCTGGCGCTTTATTGCGCCCTATCGTGGTCGCGTGTTCGGGGCCTTGCTGGCGCTGATGTTTACCGCCGCCATCACCCTGTCGATGGGCCAGGGCATCAAGCTGCTGGTCGACCAAGGCCTGGCCACGCAGTCGCCGGCAGCATTGCAGCAGTCGATCGGGCTGTTCTTCGTGCTGGTATTGGCGCTGGCCATCGGCACCTTTACCCGTTTTTACTTGGTGTCGTGGATTGGCGAGCGTTTTGTCGCCGATATCCGCAAACGGGTGTTCAACCACCTGATCGAACTGCACCCGGGCTTTTATGAGAGCAACCGCAGCTCGGAGATTCAGTCGCGGCTGACTGCCGATACCACGCTGCTGCAATCGGTGATCGGTTCGTCACTGTCGATGGCGCTGCGCAACCTGATCATGCTGGTCGGCGGCAGCGTGTTGCTGGTGGTGACCAACGCCAAGCTCAGCGGCATCGTGTTGATGGCGTTGCCGCTGGTGGTCGCGCCGATTCTGATCTTCGGCCGCCGCGTGCGTGCGTTGTCGCGGCAGAGCCAGGACCGGGTGGCGGATGTCGGCAGCTATGTTGGCGAGGTGCTGGGACAGATCAAGACCGTGCAGGCCTACAACCACCAGAATGAGGACAAGCGCCGTTTCGGCCTGTCTGCCGAGGCCGCCTTCGATACCGCGCGCCAGCGTATCGCCCAGCGTGCCTGGCTGATTACCGTGGTGATCGTGCTGGTGCTTGGCGCGGTGGGGGTAATGCTCTGGGTCGGTGGTATGGACGTGATTGCCGGGCGAATTTCCGGCGGTGAGCTGGCGGCTTTCGTGTTCTACAGCCTGATCGTAGGCTCGGCCTTTGGTACCTTGAGCGAGGTCATTGGCGAGCTGCAACGCGCTGCGGGTGCTGCCGAACGTATCGCCGAGCTGTTACAGGCGCGCAATGAAATCACCCCGCCGGCGTCCGCTGCGTTGCATCTGACTCAGCCGGTGCTGGGCCGTATCGAACTGCAAGGGCTACGTTTCGCCTACCCGTCGCGGCCTGGCAGCTTTGCCGTGGATGGCATCGACTTGCAGGTTTCAGCGGGGGAAACCCTGGCCTTGGTCGGGCCATCCGGTGCCGGTAAATCCACGCTGTTTGATCTGTTGCTGCGCTTTTTCGACCCGCAACAGGGTCGCATCCTGATTGATGGCGTGCCGATCCAGCAGCTTGATCCGCGCGAATTGCGCAGCAGCTTTGCCCTGGTGTCGCAGAACCCCGCGCTGTTCTTCGGCTCGGTGGAGGACAATATCCGCTATGGCAAAACCAGCGCGACGCTGGCTGAAGTCGAAGCGGCGGCCAGAGCCGCGCATGCCCATGAGTTCATCATGAAGTTGCCGAATGGCTACCAGACTCATCTGGGCGATGCCGGGCTGGGGCTATCCGGGGGCCAGCGTCAACGCCTGGCGATTGCTCGCGCGCTGTTGGTGGATGCGCCGATTCTGCTGCTCGATGAGGCGACCAGTGCACTGGACGCCGAGAGCGAGCACTTGATTCAGCAAGCCCTGCCGCCGCTGATGGCAGGGCGCACGACTCTGGTGATCGCCCATCGGCTGGCCACGGTAAAAAGTGCTGACCGCATCGCAGTGATCGAGCACGGCAAGCTGGCCGCGATTGGCACGCACAGCGAGCTGGTCAACAGCAGTCCGCTGTATGCCCGTTTAGCCGAGTTGCAGTTCAGTAACGAGGCGGAGGCCGCTGTTTAAAGCGGCTTGGCTTTGGGGCGTATGGTCGCCGCTGCACCGGCCGAGGCGAGGATGATGGCGCTGATCGCCAGCCATTGACTGAGGGTCAGGCGCTCGCTGAGGAATAGCAGGCCAGAAAGCGCGGCAATCGCCGGCTCCATGCTCATCAGGATGCTGAAGGTGCGCGCGGGCAGGCGGGTCAGGGCGACCATTTCCAGGCTGTAGGGCAGGGCCGAGGACAGCACGGCGACGCCGAGGGCGACGGGCAGCAGGTCTAGGGAAAAAAGGCCGCTGCCGGCTTGCCACAGGCCAATCGGGAACACCAGCATGGCCGCGACGATGGTGCCGAGTGCCACAGTCTGCTTGCCGTGCTCAGCGCCGGCCTGTTGTCCGAAAACGATATACAGCGCCCAGCACAGCCCAGCCGCCAAGGCCAGGGCCATGCCGACCGGGTCCAGCGGCACCTCGCTTTGGCCGGTGGGCAGCAGCAGCCAGAGGCCGAAAACTGCCAGGGCGATCCAGACGAAATCCACCAAACGGCGTGACGACAACAGCGCCAGGCCCAGCGGGCCGGTGAATTCCAGAGCCACGGCGATGCCCAGCGGAATGGTTTTCAGCGAGAGGTAGAACAGCAGGTTCATACCGCCCAGTGACAGCCCGTAAGCCAGCAGCGAACGGCTGGACTTCAGCGTCAGCTTGGCCTGCCAGGGCCGCATCAGGATGCACAGGATCAGCGCGCCAAGGCTCAAACGCAGGGCCGTGGTACCGCTGGCGCCAATCTCCGGGAACAGCCCCTTGGCCAGGGATGCGCCGCTCTGGATCGAGGTCATGGCGATCAACAGCAACAGGATCGGCAGGATCACCAGAGAGAATTGCGTTGAGCGCGGCATGGCTGTTCCTTGGTTTTTGTTCGTTAATAAAAAAGCCGGCCACTGAGGCCGGCTTTCAGGCACCTGGCCGGGGCTTAGCGGTATTCACACAGGTAGGCGGTGTCGGCCGCTACCTTGAGCTGAAACTTGCTGTCGGCCGGTACGGTGAACTTGCTGCCGCTGGTGAAGGTTTCCCAGTTGTCGCTGCCTGGCAGTTTCACGGTCAGGGCGCCGGCGACAACGTGCATGATTTCCAGCTGGTTGGTGCCGAACTCGTATTCGCCTGCAGCCATCACGCCAATGGTGGCCGGGCCTTCAGCCATGCCGAAGGCGATGGATTTGACGGTGCCGTCGAAGTATTCATTGACCTTGAACATCTGCAGTTCCTCGATAAAGGGATTGAAAGCGCTGGCTGCCAGTTATGGCAGGCCATGGAAAAAGGCCCGCCAGTATGCCCAAGCGGTTTTTCTTCGTCATCTGCTTTGCGCAGGCAAAACCAGTGGCAGCAGCCGGGCGGTATTGCGCGCATCAGTGAGGGCGCGGTGCTGTTGACCCTGGAAGGCCAAGCCCGCGAGGTTGAGGGCCATCTTCAGGCCTATCGGCTTGGCCAGTTGGCGGGCCTCGGCAAAGCGTTTCTTCAGGTTGATGTGGGGGAGTTGGCTCAGGTAACTGTCCAGCCCATGGGCCAGCCATTCCTGTTCGAACTGACGGCGGTCATAGTCACCCCAGCTGGCCCAGCCGGCCAGTTGTGCCTGATGGCTCTGCAGCCAGCGCTCGAACTGCGCCCAGACCACCGAAAGCGGAGCGGCCGCATCCACATCGGCCTGGCTTATCTGGGTCAGCTGACGGCAAAAGTGCGTCAGATGCGGACGCCGGGTAGGGCGGACAAAGCGCTGAAAGTGCTCAACCTCATGGCCATCGCGAGTGACCAGGCTGGCGCCGATTTCGATGATTTCCATTTCTGTGACTGGCCAGCCACCGTCTTCGGTGGTGGCTTCCAGGTCGATTACCAGCCAATGCTGCATAAGCCCTCCTTTGCCTGTGGCGAGTATGGAAGCGGAATCGGCTGCGGGTAAAGCCTGTCTGTCGGCTGCATCCATACAGTTTTGTCCTTTGGCTGTGCTGGTATTGGCCGCAGGTGGCGGGCATGCTTGCAGCCTAGGGGCTGAGCGGCGCGTAATGCGGCGCTGGGCGGTACGAGCGGTAACTGAAATCAGCGTAGAGGTGTTGGCATGGCAAAGGTGGCGTTTATCGGGCTGGGGGTGATGGGCTACCCGATGGCGGGGCATCTGGCGCGTGCTGGCCATCAGGTGTGTGTGTATAACCGCACGGCCGGCAAGGCTGTGCAGTGGGCGAGTGAGTATGCCGGTAGCCATGCGCCAACCCCGCGTGAAGCCGCTGCTGGCGCCGAGTTTGTAATGGTCTGTGTTGGCAATGACGATGACCTACGTGGCGTGGTGCTGGGTGCCGACGGTGCCTTCGCTGGCATGCAAGCGGATGCCGTGCTGGTTGACCACACCACCGCGTCGGCCCACGTAGCGCGTGAACTTGCTGCACAGGCCAGCCAGCTGGGGCTGGGCTTTCTAGATGCCCCGGTTTCCGGTGGCCAGGCCGGCGCACAGAACGGTGTACTGACCATTATGGTCGGCGGCGCAGAGGCCACCTACGCCAAGGCCGAGCCGGTACTGCAGCCCTATGCTCGCATGACGCGTCTGATGGGGGAGGCCGGCAGTGGTCAACTGACCAAGATGGTCAATCAGATTTGCATTGTTGGCTTGGTCCAGGGATTGTCCGAAGCTCTGCATTTTGCCCAGTGTGCGGGCCTTGATGCTCATGGCGCCATGGAAGTGATCGGCAAGGGGGCTGCGCAGTCCTGGCAGCTGGATAACCGTCACAAGACCATGCTGGCCGGCGAGTTCGAACATGGTTTTGCCGTGGACTGGATGCGCAAAGACCTTTCTATTTTGCTGGATGAAGCGCGTAGCAATGGCGCGCAGTTGCCTGTCACTGCGCTGGTCGATCAATTCTATGCCGATGTACAGAGCATGGGCGGCGGCCGTTGGGACACCTCAAGCCTGCTGGCCCGCCTGCAGGGGCGCAAAACCCGCTGAACTTGCTCGTGCGCACCTCGCGCGCGGATTGCCTGACGTCTGGAGTGGGCCGTCTATACTGAGCTGACAACCAGTCAGGAATCGGTTGTGTTCCCACTCCATCAGGTATGCGGGCAGCTTTCATGGATGAGCAATTTGCGTTCAGCGACGACGAACTTCCCGGCCCTGTAAGCCAGCGTGTGTGGCGTGTGCTGGCGGTTGATGACGATGCCGATTTCCAGCGCGCGACTGCCTTTGCCCTGAGTGAACTTGAGGTACTGGGTGGTCGAGTTGAGCTGATGCAGGCATTCAGCTGCCGCGAAGCCCTGGCAGTATTGGCTCAGCAGCAGGATATCGCCCTGGTGCTGCTCGACGTCGTAATGGAAACCGAAGATGCCGGCCTGCGCCTGATCCAGTCTCTGCGTGAGGTGCTTGGCAACCGTGACACCCGCGTGGTGCTGCTGACCGGCGAGCCAGGGCTGGCTCCGGCCCATGAGGTGATGCGTGATTACGATATCAATGATTACTGGGCCAAAAGTGAGCTGAGTGCCGAGCGCCTGCTGACTGTGCTGACGGCCGCCGTCCGTGGTTACTCCCAGTTGCGCGCGGTGGCCATTGCCCGGCGTGGCTTGCAGATGATTGTCGAGTCGAGCAATGCGCTGTTCTGCTCGAAGAACACCCGTGAACTCTCAGCCAAGATCCTCTCGGAAATCAGCTCGCTGCTGAATCTGCAAACCGAAGGCGTGGTCTGTATGCGTCTGGATGACGGCCAGGATGCTGTGGCGCTGGCCGTGCGTATTGTCGGCGCCAATGGCCGTTTCAGCGGCACTGTCGAGGGCAGTCTGGAGAGCCTGGACGCGCCCCTGGTGGCAGGGGCCCTACGTCAGTGCTTGTTGGAACAACAGACCTTGCGCCTGCCTGATGCTGCGCTGCTGTTCTTTCCGCGTTTCCAGGCTGGTGCGGACTACGCCTGCTATGTGGCCAGTGAGCGCACTCTGGATGACACCGAGCTGGAACTGCTAAAAGTGTTCAGCGCCAGTATCAGCCGTGGTCTGTACAACGTTGCGCTGTTCACTCGCCTGGAGGAAATGGCCTACCAGGATGACCTGCTGAAGATCCCCAACCGTAACGCGCTGATCCGCATGCTGGACATGACCCTGAAGTCGAATGGCAAGGATCAGTCAGTGCTGGTGTTGATCGACATCGATAATTTCTCCGGAGCCAATACGGCCTTTGGTACAGGCTATGGCGACTTTATCCTCGGCCTGGTGGCCAAGAAGTTGCGCGATGCCTTCAGCAGTGAGGTGCTGATTGCGCGAGTGCGTGATGACCTTTTTGCCATTCTCGGTCCGCAGACACAGGTACGGGCGGCGGAGATCGTGGCGCTGTTTCGCCGACACAAACGGCCCTATGAACTGGGGCAGGTGCACAGCCTGAGTAGCGTGACCATGCACCTTGCCGACTTTACCGGTTCAGCCAGTGTGGCTTTGCAGGATGCCTTGTTGACCCTCAAGCAGGCCAAGCGCCTGGGCCATGATCAGCATGGTGTTTACGATCCACGCTTGCAGAGTGCGCACGCCGAGTCGTACCGCATGCTGCTGGCGCTGCGTGATGCAGTCGAGGCTGGGCAGATCAGCGTGGAGCTACAGCCGCAGATTGATCTGCGCACGCAGCGCGTCACCGGGGTGGAGGCATTGGCACGTTGGCGCAAGGCCGATGGCAAGATGGTGCCACCGCTAAGCTTCATTCCCCTGGCCGAAGCCACCGGTTATATCCTGCCGTTGGGCGATTTGCTGATGCGCCTGGCGCTGCAGGCGGCCAAGCAACTGGCCGATGCGGGTTACCCGCAGATTCGCGTGGCGGTCAACGTCTCTGCGCCGCAACTGCTCCAGCACGATTTTATCGAGCGTTTCAGCTCTCACCTGCAGGCCGCCGGGGTTACACCCCAGCAGATCGAAGTGGAAATCACCGAATCGGTGGCCATGCGCACTTTCGATACCGTGTGTGAAAAGCTTAGGGCCCTGCGTGCCATGGGGGTGGAGGTGGCGATTGATGACTTTGGCACCGGTTTTTCCTCGCTCAGCTACCTGCGTTTGCTGCCGGCAGATCGCTTGAAGATCGACCGCAGCTTTATTTTGGAGATTGGCGAGGTCAGTGATCAGCAGATGATTGCCGAAGCGGTCATCCAGATCGCCGCGCGGGTCGGAATGCAGGTGATCGCCGAAGGTGTGGAAACCCAGCAGCAGGCCGACTGGATACTCAGTCATGGTTGTCGGCAGGCGCAGGGTTACCTGTTTGCCAAGCCGATGGCATGCGCAGAGCTGCTGGACTGGCTCGGCTGTTGGTCCTAGTGCCAGCGCTGATGGTTGAAGCAGTCTATCGCAGGCTATTGGTGCGTCCGGTAAGGCGTTATCTACTGCTGCTGTTTGTGCCATGGAGCGTACTGATCCTGTTGCTGATGGTATTGCTCTACGAGCGCCTGTTGGATGCGCGGCTTGATCCGTTGCTGCGCGATCAGCAGGTTAGTCTCAATGAAGGTGTGGGGGTGCTCAATCGTCATCTGGCCATGTTGCGTGGCAATGTGCAGTTTCTGATTCAACAACCCCTGTTTGCCGAGGTGCTCGCCAACCCCAGTGCGGAAAACCGGCATGCCCTGAGCCAGTTATTTGTCGAGTTCGCTCGCAGTACCGCCAGTTATGACCAGATTCGCTGGTTGGACGAACGTGGGGCCGAGCAAGTGCGTGTGGATTGGCATGACGGTGCACCGCAGGTGCGCGCCCAGGCAGAACTACAGAACCAGGCGCAGCATTACTATTTTGTCGAAACCATGAACCTGGATCGAGGTCGTTTCTACCTGTCGCGTTTCGACCTTAACAAGGACTTCGGCGTGGTCGAACGACCGCTAAAACCGACCTTGCGTGGGGCTCAGCCGATCTTTGACAGTGAGGGCAAGCGCCGCGGCATTCTGGTGCTCAATTACCTCGGTCAGGTGCTGTTGCAGCGTCTGGCCGAGGTTTCTCGGAGCTATGGCAACAACCTGACGCTGGTCGATCATGAAGGTTACTGGTTGTTGGCTGCTGCCGAGCAGGATGCCTGGGGCTTTGATCTGGGCAAACCCGATGCCACTCTGGCCAGTCGCTACCCGGCCAGTTGGCAGCGTATGCAGAGCGCGCGCAATGGCGTGTTTACCGACGCTGCCGGGGTTTGGGCATTTGCCACATTCGACCCTTACCAGCGTAGCGTGCGGGCTTCCGATGCCGGTGAGCAATGGTTGCTGGTTTCCCATTTGCCCCGTGTGCAGGTGCAGGCGTTGCGGGTCGAAGTCTTCTGGCTGGTGCTGCTGTTTGTCTGCGTGACGTTATCAATGGGCATGTTGGTGGCTATCCGCCTGGGCTTGGGCGAGCATGAGCGCGACCAGGTGCGTCAGGCGCTGGAGGTCAGCGGTCAGGCTTTGCAACAGAGCAATGACGAGCTGCGCGACACGGTGGATCAGTTGCAACGTACCCGTGGTGCGCTCCTGCAGGCGGAAAAACTGTCTTCGTTGGGTACCCTGGTGGCAGGCGTAGCGCATGAGCTGAACACCCCAATCGGTGCGGCCAGCGTTGCGGCCTCGGCCCTGGAGGCAGGCAACCAGACGGTGCAGCGTGGTCTGGAGGAAGGGTTGCAACGCTCCGTGCTGGAAAAATTTCTGCAGCGCAACGATGAAGGCCTGGCGATTATCCGCAACAGCTTGTCGCGTATGGCACAGCTGACTCGGGCCTTCAAACAGTTGGCCAGCGACCGTGCCAGTACCGAGCGACGGACCTTCGATCTGGTCGAACTGGTGCGTGAGGTGTTGCTGTTGTTTACCCCGAGGCTGAAGCAGGCAGCGCAACAGGTGGTTCTGGAGCTGCCTGATGGATTGCTGCTCGACAGCTACCCAGGGCCGCTGGGGCAGATTCTGCAGAACCTGATCGACAATGCCCTGACGCATGCGTTTACTAGCGACGAGCCGGGGCTGGTTACAGTGCGTGCCGAGCATGATGTGCTGCGCCATGAGTGCGTGATAGAGGTGCGTGATAACGGCTGTGGCATGAGTGGTGAGGTGCTGAGCAAGATTTTCGACCCGTTCTACACCACTCGACGCGGGCGTGGCGGCACTGGCTTAGGCCTGCATATTACCCATCAACTGGCGGTGGATATCCTCGGTGCTGAACTGCAGGTACGCAGCACTGTAGGGCAGGGGACACAGTTTCGGTTGCGCCTACCACTCGCCTGAATCTATGCACTTCAGGCTGCTAAGACTGATCAGGGCATCGTAAAATTGTTCGGTTACCGATTTCTGTTGTAGCTGAGGTTTGCCCTGATGAATTGCCGTGCTGGTTGCGGTGCCTGCTGTATTGCTCCTTCGATCAGTTCGCCCATCCCAGGTATGCCGCACGGCAAGCCTGCTGGTGTGCGCTGTGTGCAACTGGATGCCAACAATTACTGTTTGATCTTCGGCAGGCCGGAGCGCCCGGCTGTGTGTTCGTCTTTTCAAGCGGATGTCGAGGTGTGTGGCAGTACTGACGAGCAGGCTATTCAGTTGCTCGGTTGGCTGGAGCAGAGCACTACTGTGTCGCACTGATACTGAATGCAGGTTCATCGTGATGGGGGCGTAATGAAGCGAGTTGGTCAGTGGTTTCTGGGGAGTTGCCTGCTTCTGGCTGCCAATCTGATACAGGCGCAGCCGTGGCGACTGGTCAAGGATGAGGCCGGGATACAGGTCTATCTGCAGACCATTCCTGGCTCAAGTTTCCAGGCTTTTCGCGGTGTGACGCGCATGCGGGTGAGCATGCCCAGGCTGTTGGCCTTGCAAGATGATGTCAGTGCGGCGTGTCACTGGATTCATGCTTGCAGCGAGCAGAAGTTGCTCGCCCATGACGGCAAGCAAAGTTGGGCCTACACGCGCTTCCACACGCCCTGGCCGGTCCAGCGGCGCGATTCGATTTTGCAGGTCACCACCGAGCAGGCCGCCGATGGCAGTGTGACCCGTGTTTTGCACGGGGTGGCGGATTATTTACCGCAACAGTCGGGGTTTGTTCGTGTCAGCAAGGTCGAAGGGTTCTGGAACCTGACGCCTCGTGACGGTGAGATCGAGGTGATCTATCAGGTGCATTCCGAGCCTGGCGGCAGTGTGCCGGCGTGGCTGGCCAATAGCTTTGTCGTCGATGCGCCGTTCAATACCTTGCAGGCGTTGCGCCAATTGGCGGAAGAGCAATAGAACTGCCTGCAACAAGAAGCAAAAAAGGCTGCCCGAGGGCAGCCTTTTTTATGCAGCATCACTGAATTACTTGTTCAGATCACGCTGCTTGTAGCCAGTGTACAGTTGACGCGGGCGGCCAATTTTGTACGGGCTGGAGAGCATTTCCTTCCAGTGCGAGATCCAGCCGACGGTGCGCGCCAGGGCGAAGATCACGGTGAACATGCTGGTCGGGATGCCGATGGCCTTGAGGATGATGCCCGAATAGAAATCGACGTTCGGGTACAGGTTGCGTTCCTTGAAGTACGGATCGGTCAGGGCGATCTCTTCCAGGCGCATGGCCAGTTGCAACTGCGGGTCGTTGGTGATGCCCAGTTCCTTCAACACTTCGTCGCAGGTCTGTTTCATCACGGTGGCGCGCGGGTCGCGGTTTTTGTAAACGCGGTGACCGAAGCCCATCAGTTTGAACGGATCGTTCTTGTCTTTGGCTTTGGCGATGAACTTGTCGATGTTTTCCACGCTGCCGATTTCGTCGAGCATGGTCAGCACCGCTTCATTCGCCCCGCCGTGTGCCGGGCCCCAGAGGGCGGCAATACCGGCCGCGATACAGGCAAACGGGTTGGCACCCGAAGAGCCAGCCAGGCGTACGGTGGAGGTGGAGGCGTTCTGCTCATGGTCGGCGTGCAGGATAAAGATCTTATCCATGGCCTTGGCCAACACCGGGCTGATCGGTTTGATCTCGCATGGGGTGTTGAACATCATGTGCAGGAAGTTTTCCGCGTAGTTCAGGTCGTTACGCGGGTACATCATCGGCTGACCCATGGAGTACTTGTAGGTCATAGCGGCGATGGTTGGCATCTTGGCGATCAGGCGCATGGCCGATACTTCGCGGTGATGCGGGTTATTGATGTCCAGGGAATCGTGGTAGAAGGCCGACAGGGCGCCGACTACACCACACATGATGGCCATCGGGTGAGCGTCACGGCGGAAGCCGTTGAAGAAGGTCTTCAGTTGCTCGTGAACCATGGTGTGGTTCTTGATGGTGCTGACAAACTTGGCTTTTTCTTCTGCGTTTGGCAGTTCGCCGTTGAGCAGCAGGTAGCAGGTTTCCAGGTAGTCGGATTGCTCTGCCAGCTGTTCGATGGGGTAGCCGCGGTGCAGCAGGATGCCTTGGTCGCCGTCGATGTAGGTGATCTTCGACTCGCACGAGGCGGTGGACATAAAGCCAGGATCAAATGTGAAACGGCCCGTGGCGGTTAAGCCCCGTACGTCAATTACATCGGGACCAACGGTGCCGGTTAAAATGGGCAGCTCGACGGGGGCTGCGCCCTCGATGATCAACTGCGCTTTTTTGTCAGCCATGTGTGGCCTCCTAGTTATGCTTGAAATCATCTGACTGCCCCCCACGCAGGGCCCGCACCACTATAGTGAGATAAATTCGAATGTCAATTTGCGAGAACCCAGGCGGCAGAAGGGTTTGCGGGTTGTTTTCGGGCTTTTAAAGTGGCTCTTTACGCCATTTATTAGAGGTGCGCAATGCGCTTTTAGGTAGGGGGCTTTGCGTTGTCATTAGTAACCTAACTGTCTATACTCTGCGCCCAGCTACCAAGGGCTTTAGCCTGCCTTTTGGTAGTTGTCACTCCTTGGGTGATGGGTACCTGACCAGTGCACTTCCCGACAACTTTGCCCTGATAGTTAGGGGCTCTCAGTGTGATAAAAAAGCCGTGAATAGCCAAAGACCTGTAAACCTCGACCTTAGGACGATCAAACTTCCTATCACTGGCGTTACGTCATTCCTTCACCGTGTTTCTGGAATCATTCTGTTTTTCGGCATTGCCGTGCTGCTTTACGGGCTCGACAAATCGCTGGCATCTGCAGAAGGTTTTGCCGAGGTGAAAGAGTGCTTGACCAGCCCGCTGGCCAAGTTTGTGATTTGGGGTCTGTTGTCCGCTCTGCTGTACCACCTGGTGGCTGGTATTCGCCACTTGATCATGGACATGGGCATCGGTGAGACGCTGGAAGGCGGCAAGCTGGGTTCGAAAATCGTTATCGTCGTATCGGCGATCGTGATCGCGCTGCTGGGGGTGTGGATATGGTAACCAACGTCACGAATTTCTCGCGTTCGGGTCTTTATGACTGGATGGCGCAGCGTGTTTCCGCTGTCGTCCTCGCGGCTTATGTGCTTTTCCTGCTGGGCTATGTGGTGTGCAACCCAGGCCTGGGTTATGCCGAATGGCAGGCGCTGTTCTCCAATAACGCAATGCGTATCTTCAGTCTGTTGACCCTGGTGGCACTCAGTGTTCACGCCTGGGTTGGTATGTGGACAATTTCCACCGACTACCTGACGCCAATGGCGCTGGGTAAGTGGGCGACTGTCGTGCGTTTTCTGTTCCAGGCCGCGTGTGGCGTTGCCATGTTCGCGTTCTTCGTCTGGGGCGTGCAGATTTTTTGGGGTAACTGATCCATGACAAGCATTCGCACTCTTTCTTATGACGCCATCATTGTTGGTGGCGGCGGCGCGGGTATGCGCGCTGCATTGCAGTTGGCTCAGGGTGGTCATAAAACCGCAGTAGTCACCAAAGTTTTCCCAACTCGTTCGCACACTGTGTCTGCTCAGGGTGGCATCACCTGCGCTATCGCTTCGGCTGATCCGAATGACGATTGGCGCTGGCACATGTACGACACCGTCAAGGGTTCCGACTATATCGGTGACCAGGACGCTATCGAGTACATGTGTTCTGTTGGTCCGGAAGCCGTATTCGAACTGGAGCACATGGGTCTGCCGTTCTCCCGTACCGAACAGGGTCGCATCTATCAGCGTCCATTCGGCGGTCAGTCCAAAGGCCCGAATAACCCGACTCAGGCTGCACGTACCTGCGCTGCTGCTGACCGTACCGGTCACGCCCTGCTGCACACCCTGTACCAGGCCAACCTGAAAGCTGGCACCTCGTTCCTTAACGAGTGGTATGCCGTGGATCTGGTGAAGAACCAGGACGGCGCCATCGTCGGCGTTATTGCCATCTGCATCGAAACCGGCGAAACCGTTTATATCCGTTCCAAGGCTGTGGTTCTGGCCACTGGCGGTGCTGGCCGTATCTACGCTTCCACCACCAACGCCCTGATCAACACCGGTGATGGCGTGGGCATGGCCCTGCGTGCCGGCGTACCGGTGCAGGACATCGAAATGTGGCAGTTCCACCCGACTGGCATCGCCGGCGCCGGTGTACTGGTCACCGAAGGTTGCCGTGGTGAAGGTGGTTACCTGATCAACGCCCATGGCGAGCGTTTCATGGAGCGTTATGCGCCGAACGCCAAAGACCTGGCCGGTCGCGACGTGGTTGCTCGTTCCATGGTCAAGGAAGTCATCGCCGGCAACGGCTGTGGCCCGGACAAGGATCACGTACTGCTGAAGCTCGACCACCTCGGCGAAGACGTGCTGCACAGCCGTCTGCCAGGTATCTGCGAGCTGTCGAAGACCTTTGCCCACGTTGACCCGGTCGTCGCTCCGGTTCCGGTCATCCCGACCTGCCACTACATGATGGGCGGCGTGCCGACCAACATCCACGGTCAGGCCATCACTCAGGATGCCAACGGCAACGACAAGATCATCGAAGGCCTGTTCGCTGTAGGCGAAGTAGCCTGCGTATCGGTACACGGCGCTAACCGTCTGGGCGGCAACTCGCTGCTCGACCTGGTGGTGTTCGGCCGTGCTGCTGGCCTGCACCTGGAAAAAGCGCTGAAAGAAGGCGTGGAAGTCCGTGGCGCCAGCGAAACCGACATTGAGCTGTCGCTCAAGCGTCTGGCCGGTGTCAACGAGCGCACCAGTGGCGAAGATGTCGCGCCGCTGCGTAAAGAACTGCAACAGTGCATGCAAAACTACTTCGGTGTATTCCGCACCGGCGAGTACATGCAGAAAGGTATTACCCAACTGGCCGACCTGCGTGAGCGCATCGCGAGCGTCAAGATCGCGGACAAGAGCCAGGCATTCAACACTGCGCGTATCGAAGCATTGGAACTGCAGAATCTTCTCGAAGTGGCAGAAGCCACCGCGATCGCTGCCGAGGCTCGCAAAGAGTCCCGTGGTGCTCACGCCCGTGAAGATTTTGAAGAGCGTGACGACGAAAACTGGCTGTGCCACTCCCTGTACATTCCAGGTGAGAAACGCGTCAGTAAGCGTTCGGTCAACTTCACGCCGAAGACAGTTCCAGCGTTTGAACCCAAAGTCCGGACTTATTAAGGGTGCCTGATATGTTGCAAGTCAGTGTATATCGCTACAACCCGGAGAAAGATGCTGCTCCGTTCATGCAGGATTTCCAGGTCGACACCGGTGGCAAGGACATCATGGTTCTTGACGTTCTGGCGCTGATCAAGGAACAGGACGAGGGTTTCTCCTACCGTCGCTCCTGCCGTGAAGGCGTTTGCGGTTCCGACGGCATGAACATCAACGGCAAGAATGGCCTGGCCTGTATCACTCCGCTGTCCGCAGCGGGGCTGAAAGGCGGCAAGCTGGTGATTCGCCCGCTGCCTGGCCTGCCGGTCATTCGTGACCTGGCTGTCGATATGAGCATCTTCTACAAGCAATACGAAAAGGTGCAGCCATTCCTGCAGAACGATACGCCGGCTCCGGCCATCGAACGTCTGCAAACGCCGGAAGAGCGCGAGAAACTGGACGGTTTGTACGAGTGCATTCTGTGCGCGTGCTGCTCCACCAGCTGCCCGTCGTTCTGGTGGAACCCCGACAAGTTCCTCGGCCCGGCTGCATTGCTGCAGGCTTATCGTTTCCTGGCGGACAGCCGTGATACCAAGACCGAAGAGCGTCTGGCATCGCTGGATGATCCGTTCAGCGTGTTCCGTTGCCGCGGCATCATGAACTGCGTGAACGTTTGCCCTAAAGGTCTCAATCCGACCAAGGCGATCGGTCACGTACGCAACATGCTGCTGCAGAGCGGTACCTGATTCACGGTTGTTTGCTAAACCTGTAACACCTGCGGCGCTGGCTTCAAACCCAGCGCCGCAGTTATAGCCAGGACTACGGCTCACAAAGCGGTAGTTCCTAATTTTGAAAAATATGACGACCAGCAGGGGCATCCGGGCTGGTGCCCGGACTATCTGCGGGATCCGTAGTGGCTTACCAGTCGCTGCTTCAGGACTGGCAAACCATGCGGTTTCTACGCCGGTGGTGTCCCCTTACCGAGGGTGACCAAGCATGCAAGAAAGCGTGATGCAGCGCATGTGGGACAGTGCCCACCTATCCGGTGGTAACGCTGCCTATGTGGAAGAGCTCTATGAGCTTTACCTGCACGATCCCAACGCTGTGCCAGAAGAGTGGCGCACTTACTTCCAGAAGTTGCCGACTGACGGCAGCGCCGCCACAGACGTATCGCACTCCACGATTCGCGATCATTTCGTCCTGCTCGCTAAAAATCAGCGCCGCGCCCAACCGGTGTCTGCTGGTAGCGTGAGCAGTGAGCACGAGAAGAAGCAAGTCGAAGTGCTGCGCCTGATTCAGGCTTATCGCATGCGCGGCCATCAGGCTGCCCAGCTCGATCCGCTTGGTCTCTGGCAGCGTCCTGTTCCAGCGGATCTGGCGATCAATCACTACGGCCTGACCGATGCCGACCTGGACACCACTTTCCGTACCGGTGGTCTGTTCATTGGCAAGGAAGAGGCTACTCTGCGCGAAATTCGCGATGCGTTGCAGCAGACATATTGCCGCACCATCGGTGCCGAGTTCACCCACATTGTCGATTCCGAGCAGCGCAGCTGGTTCCAGCAGCGTCTGGAAAGCGTGCGTGGCCGTCCACAATTCTCCGTGGACGTGCAGAGCCACCTGCTTGAGCGTCTGACCGCAGCTGAAGGCCTGGAAAAGTACCTGGGCACCAAATACCCGGGCACCAAGCGTTTTGGTCTGGAAGGCGGCGAGAGCCTGATCCCGTTGCTCGATGAAGTGATCCAGCGTTCCGGCTCCTACGGCACCAAGGAAATCGTCATCGGCATGGCCCACCGTGGCCGTCTCAACGTGCTGGTCAACACCTTCGGCAAGAACCCGCGTGACCTGTTCGACGAGTTCGAAGGCAAGAAGACCGAAGGTCTTTCTTCCGGTGACGTGAAATACCATCAGGGTTTCTCTTCCAACGTGATGACCGCTGGCGGTGAAGTGCACCTGGCGATGGCGTTCAACCCGTCGCACCTGGAAATCGTCTCTCCGGTG
Source organism: Pseudomonas anguilliseptica (assembly GCF_021375795.1). GTDB lineage: Bacteria > Pseudomonadota > Gammaproteobacteria > Pseudomonadales > Pseudomonadaceae > Aquipseudomonas > Aquipseudomonas anguilliseptica_A. The sequence continues at coordinate 290,197 of NZ_JAEIOI010000002.1, forward strand.
GTCGAGGGCTCGGTACGCGCCCGTCAGGACCGTCGCAGCGATGCCAGCGGCGAGAAAGTGCTGCCGGTTTCCCTGCACGGTGACGCGGCATTCGCCGGTCAGGGTGTGGTCATGGAAACCTTCCAGATGTCGCAGACCCGTGGCTTCAAGACGGGCGGCACTATCCACATCGTGATCAACAACCAGGTCGGCTTCACCATCAGCAACCCGCTGGACTCACGCTCCACCGAGTACTGCACCGATGTGGCGAAGATGATTCAGGCGCCGATCCTGCACGTAAACGGCGATGATCCGGAAGCCGTACTGTTTGTGACTCAGCTGGCCGTCGATTACCGCATGCAGTACAAACGTGACGTGGTCATTGACCTGGTCTGCTACCGCCGTCGCGGTCACAACGAGGCCGACGAGCCGAGCGGCACCCAGCCGATCATGTATCAGCAGATCACCAAACAGCGCACCACCCGTGAGCTGTATGCCGATGCTCTGACTGCCGCCGCGCGCCAATCGGTTGAAGAAGTTCAGGCCAAGATCGACGAATACCGCACGGCCCTGGATAACGGCCAGCATGTGGTCAAGAGCCTGGTCAAAGAGCCGAACAAAGAACTGTTCGTTGACTGGCGTCCGTACCTGGGACATGCCTGGACCGCGCGTCACGACACGCGTTTCGAGCTGAAAACCCTGCAGGAACTGTCCAACAAGCTGTTGGAAATTCCAGAAGGTTTCGTGGTTCAACGCCAGGTGGCGAAGATCCTTGAAGACCGTCAGAAGATGGGTGCCGGTGCGCTGCCGATCAACTGGGGCTACGCCGAGACCATGGCCTACGCGACCCTGTTGTTTGAAGGCCACCCGATCCGCATGACCGGCCAGGACATCGGTCGCGGCACCTTCTCGCACCGTCATGCGGTGCTGCACAATCAGAAGGACGCCAGCGCCTTCGTGCCGTTGAAAACCTTGTATGAAGGTCAGCCGAAGTTCGAGTTGTATGACTCCTTCCTTTCGGAAGAAGCTGTACTGGCCTTCGAATACGGTTATGCCACCACCCAGCCGAATGCGCTGGTGATCTGGGAAGCCCAGTTTGGCGACTTCGCCAACGGTGCTCAGGTGGTGTTCGACCAGTTCATCTCCAGTGGCGAGCACAAGTGGGGCCGTCTGTGCGGCCTGACCATGCTGCTGCCGCACGGCTATGAAGGGCAGGGGCCTGAGCACAGCTCGGCGCGTCTGGAGCGTTACCTGCAACTGTGCGCCGAGCACAACATGCAGGTGGCGGTACCGACCACCCCGGCTCAGATCTACCACTTGCTGCGCCGTCAGGTGATTCGCCCGCTGCGCAAGCCATTGGTCGTATTGACGCCGAAGTCGCTGCTGCGCCACAAATTGGCCATCTCGACCCTGGAAGATCTGGCCGAAGGCTCGTTCCAGACCGTGATCCCGGAATTGGATGCACTCGATCCGAAGAAAGTCGAGCGCCTGGTGCTGTGCAGCGGCAAGGTCTACTACGACCTGCTGGAGAAGCGCCGCAACGAAGGTCGCGAAGACATCGCCATCGTGCGTATCGAACAGCTCTATCCGTTCCCGGAAGAGGACCTGGCCGAGGCAATCGCCCCGTACAAGAACCTCAAACACATCGTCTGGTGTCAGGAAGAGCCGATGAACCAGGGCGCCTGGTACTGCAGCCAGCATCACATGCGTCGCGTGGCGACAGCGCACAAGAAAGCGCTGTTCCTCGAATACGCTGGTCGTGATGCCTCTGCCGCACCAGCCTGTGGTTATGCATCGATGCACGCCGAACAGCAGGAAAAACTCCTGCAAGACGCCTTTACTTTTTAACGCCTTCGCGCAGCAGGCGGCCAACTGGGCCGCCTGCTAGAAGAAACCGAATTTAAGGAACCCCACACAATGGCTATCGAGATCAAAGCCCCTACTTTCCCGGAATCGGTTGCCGACGGCACCGTGGCCACCTGGCACAAGAAACCGGGCGATGCGGTCAAGCGCGACGAGCTGATCGTCGACATCGAAACCGACAAAGTAGTGATCGAAGTGCTGGCCGAGGCCGACGGCGTCCTCGCGCAAATCATCAAGAATGAAGGCGACACCGTTCTGTCCAACGAACTGCTGGGCACCCTGGGTGAGGGCGGTGCTGCTGCGCCAGCACCGGCTCAGGCTGCTGCCGCACCAGCTCAGGCCGCTGCACCCGCTGCCGCGGGCGATGACCAGATCCTGTCCCCAGCTGCACGCAAGATTGCTGAAGAAAACGGCATCGACCCGAACAGCATCGCCGGCACCGGCAAAGGTGGTCGTGTAACCAAGGAAGACGTGGTTGCTGCCGTCGAAGCGAAGAAGAACGCGCCCGCTGCTGCACCGGCTGCCAAGCCTGCTGCTCCAGCTGCTGCCGCTCCGGTATTCGCCACCGGCGACCGTACCGAGAAGCGTGTGCCGATGACCCGTCTGCGCGCCAAGATCGCCGAGCGCCTGGTCGAGGCTCAGTCCTCCATGGCCATGCTGACCACCTTCAACGAAGTCGACATGACCGAAGTCATGGCACTGCGTTCGAAGTACAAGGACCTGTTCGAGAAGTCCCATAACGGCGTGCGCCTGGGCTTTATGTCGTTCTTCGTCAAAGCCGCTACCGAGGCGCTGAAGCGCTTCCCGGCTGTCAACGCCTCGATCGACGGCAACGACATCGTTTACCACGGCTACGCCGACATCGGTGTTGCGGTGTCCAGCGACCGTGGCCTGGTGGTTCCGGTGCTGCGTAATGCCGAGCTGATGAGCCTGGCTGAAATCGAAAGCGGCATCGCCACCTTTGGCAAAAAAGCCAAAGACGGCAAGCTGTCGATCGAAGAAATGACTGGCGGCACCTTCACCATCACCAACGGTGGCACCTTCGGTTCGATGATGTCGACGCCGATCGTCAACCCGCCGCAAGCCGCGATCCTGGGGATGCACAACATCATCCAGCGTCCGATGGCAGTGAACGGTCAGGTGGTTATCCGCCCGATGATGTACCTGGCGCTGTCTTACGACCACCGCCTGATTGATGGTAAGGAAGCCGTGACCTTCCTGGTGACCATCAAGAACTTGCTGGAAGACCCGGCGCGTCTGCTGCTGGATATCTAAAAGCCAGTTTCTCCCACGGCGGCTCTGTGTACAGGGCCGTCCGGTTTATTCGAGAAGGAATACGTTATGACCCAGAAATTCGACGTGGTAGTCATCGGTGCCGGCCCTGGTGGCTATGTAGCGGCCATCAAAGCAGCGCAGCTCGGTCTGAAGACTGCCTGCATCGAGAAGTACCAGGACAAAGAGGGCAAAATCGCTCTCGGCGGTACCTGCCTGAACGTCGGTTGCATTCCGTCCAAGGCGCTGCTGGACAGCTCCTGGAAATACCACGAAGCGCATGAAGGCTTTGCCATTCACGGTATCGAAGCCAAGAGCGTGACCATCGATGTGCCGGCGATGATCGGTCGTAAGGCCAACATCGTGAAAAACCTCACCGGTGGTGTTGCCACCCTGTTCAAGGCCAATGGCGTGACCCTGCTCGAAGGTCACGGCAAGCTGCTGGCGAACAAGCAGGTTGAAGTCACCGGTTCCGATGGCAAGACGCAGATCGTTGAAGCCGCAAACGTGATTCTGGCCTCTGGCTCCAAGCCGATCGACATTCCGCCAGCTCCGGTTGATCAGGACGTGATCGTCGATTCCACTGGTGCCTTGGAATTCCAGAGCGTGCCGAAGAAACTGGGCGTGATCGGCGCTGGCGTCATCGGTCTGGAACTGGGTTCGGTGTGGGCGCGTCTGGGTGCGGAAGTGACCGTGCTGGAAGCGCTGGACAAGTTCCTCCCGGCTGCCGACGAGCAGATCTCCAAGGAAGCGCTGAAAACCTTCACCAAGCAGGGCCTGAAAATCCGTCTGGGCGCTCGCGTGACCGGTTCGGAAGTGAAGAAAAAGCAGGTTACCGTCAACTTCACCGACGCCGAAGGCGAGCAGAAGATTGTCTTCGACAAACTGATCGTGGCTGTGGGCCGTCGCCCGGTGACCACTGATCTGCTGGCGGCTGACAGTGGCGTGACCCTGGATGAGCGCGGCTTCATCTATGTTGACGACCAGTGCGCGACCAGCGTGCCGGGCGTCTACGCCATCGGTGACGTGGTGCGTGGTGCCATGCTGGCTCACAAAGCCTCGGAAGAGGGCATCATGGTTGCTGAGCGTATCGCTGGCCACAAAGCCCAGATGAACTACGACCTGATCCCTTCGGTTATCTACACCCACCCGGAAATCGCATGGGTCGGCAAGACTGAGCAGCAACTGAAGGCTGAAGGTGTTGCCGTCAACGTTGGCACCTTCCCGTTCGCGGCCAGCGGCCGTGCCATGGCAGCCAACGACACTGGCGGTCTGGTCAAGGTGATCGCCGATGCCAACACCGACCGTGTTCTCGGTGTACACGTGATTGGCCCAAGCGCTGCCGAACTGGTGCAGCAGGGTGCAATCGGTATGGAGTTCGGCACCAGCGCCGAGGATCTGGGGATGATGGTCTTCTCCCACCCGACGCTGTCTGAAGCACTGCACGAAGCAGCTCTGGCGGTGAATGGCCACGCCATCCACATTGCCAACCGCAAGAAGCGTTAACACGTTGTTGGTCTGAGCCGTTGCCTGCGTCGGCGTTGTGTACCGACGCAGGTGCAGCTCAGGCAGAAAGAACCACGGCAGATGGCCCGCGTACAGCTCAGGTTGCTGCGCGGAATATCAGCCGGATTGCTGCAGAAGCAGTCACAGGTGGTGCGGCATCATAAGTGCAGCACCGTATGCGCAATACCTAAACGAAGACGGTAGACAAGCATGAATCTCCACGAGTATCAGGGTAAGCAGCTGTTCGCTGAATACGGCCTGCCCGTATCCAAGGGCTTCGCGGTAGACACCCCGGAAGAAGCCGCAGCAGCCTGCGAAAAAATCGGTGGCACCGAGTGGGTCGTCAAGGCTCAGGTCCACGCTGGTGGCCGCGGTAAAGCGGGCGGCGTGAAGCTGGTCAAGAGCAAAGAAGACGCCAAGGCTTTCGCCGCCAACTGGCTGGGCAAGCGTCTGGTGACTTACCAGACCGATGCTAATGGTCAGCCGGTCAGCAAGATCCTGGTTGAATCGTGCACCGACATCGCCAAGGAACTGTACCTGGGCGCGGTAGTTGACCGTTCCAGCCGTCGCATCGTGTTCATGGCGTCCACCGAAGGTGGCGTGGACATCGAGAAAGTGGCACACGACACCCCTGAGAAAATCCTCAAGGCGACCATTGATCCGCTGGTCGGCGCTCAGCCGTTCCAGGGCCGCGAGCTGGCGTTCCAGCTGGGCCTGCAAGGCGATCAGATCAAGCAGTTCACTCAGATCTTCGTGGGTCTGGCCAAGCTGTTCCAGGACTATGACCTGGCTCTGCTGGAAGTGAACCCGCTGGTGATCAAGGCTGACGGCAACCTGCACTGCCTGGACGCCAAGATCAACATCGACAGCAACGCCATGTACCGTCAGCCGAAGCTGCGTGCCATGCACGACCCGTCTCAGGACGACCCACGTGAAGCCCACGCTGCCAAGTTCGAGCTGAACTACGTTGCCCTGGAAGGCAACATCGGTTGCATGGTCAACGGTGCTGGCCTGGCCATGGGCACCATGGACATCGTCAACCTGCACGGCGGCAAGCCAGCCAACTTCCTCGACGTAGGTGGTGGTGCAACCAAAGAGCGCGTGACCGAAGCCTTCAAGATCATCCTGTCCGACAGCAATGTGGCTGCCGTACTGGTGAACATCTTCGGCGGTATCGTTCGTTGCGACATGATTGCCGAAGGCATCATCGGCGCTGTGAAAGAAGTCGGCGTGAAAATCCCGGTTGTCGTCCGTCTGGAAGGCAACAACGCTGAGCTGGGCGCTAAAGTCCTGGCAGAAAGCGGCCTGAACATCATCGCGGCAACCAGCCTGACCGACGCTGCTCAGCAAGTCGTCAAAGCTGCGGAGGGCAAATAATGAGCGTCCTGATCAATAAAGACACCAAAGTTATCTGCCAAGGCTTCACCGGCTCGCAGGGTACTTTCCACTCCGAACAAGCCATCGCTTACGGTACCCAGATGGTTGGCGGCGTGACCCCAGGTAAAGGCGGCACCACTCACCTCAACCTGCCGGTGTTCAACACCGTCAAGGAAGCTGTGGAAGCCACTGGCGCCACCGCCTCGGTGATCTACGTTCCGGCTCCGTTCTGCAAGGACTCGATCCTGGAAGCAGCATTCGGCGGCATCAAGCTGATCGTCTGCATCACCGAAGGTATCGCGACCATCGACATGCTGGAAGCCAAGGTCAAGTGCGACGAGCTGGGCGTAGTCCTGATCGGCCCGAACTGCCCAGGCGTGATCACTCCGGGCGAGTGCAAGATCGGCATCATGCCAGGTCACATCCACCTGCCAGGCAAAGTAGGCATCGTGTCGCGTTCCGGCACCCTGACTTACGAAGCCGTCAAGCAGACCACTGACGCCGGTTTCGGTCAGTCCACCTGCGTCGGCATCGGCGGTGACCCGATCCCAGGCTCCAACTTCATCGACATCCTGAAGCTGTTCCAGGAAGACCCGAAGACTGAAGCGATCGTGATGATCGGCGAGATCGGCGGTTCGGCTGAAGAAGAAGCGGCTGCTTTCATCAAGGCCAACGTGACCAAGCCTGTCGTGTCCTATATCGCTGGTGTAACCGCTCCTGCGGGCAAGCGTATGGGCCACGCTGGCGCCATCATCTCCGGTGGCAAGGGCACTGCAGACGAGAAGTTCGCAGCCCTGCAAGACGCTGGTGTGAAAACCGTGCGCTCCCTGGCTGACATCGGCAAGGCCCTGGCCGAGCTGACCGGTTGGGAAGTCAAAAACGCCTAAGCGTTGCTGACTGCTCATGAAAGGCCACCTTCGGGTGGCCTTTTTGTTTTCGGCAGGCATAAAGTGGCTTGCAGCAGGTCTACTTCTTGCTGGGCAATTGACTGAGAAAAGTCTCAAGAATGCAGCAGCTGCAGTCGATAAGGCAGCAAATGCCTACTTAATCGCTACCAGAGGGAGTTCTCTATGCGCTGGTTTGCCGATCTGCGGATTGCCTACAAAATTGCCATCGTGCCGGTGGTGCTCTGCGTACTGTTGATTATTCTCGGGGTGGTTTCCTCGTTGTCGCTGCGCAATATCGCCGACCGGGCTGAGGTGGTTACCCGTGATCTGGGGCCGAGTATCGAGCGGGTCGCCCAGGTCAGTGACAACATGGCGCGCTTGCAGTTATCGGTTAGCCAGTATGCGCGCAGTGGTGAGCCGGGCGCCGAATCGCTGATTGCCGAGTTGGACCGCAGCCTGGGTGCGGCCTTGCAGGAGGCTGAAAGCCGACTGAACGATGCCGAGCAGCAGCGTCTGCTGGCGTCTATCCAGCAGTTGCATGTGCAGTACAGCGGGCTGTTTCGTGAGCGCTTGGTGCCGTTGAGTCAGCAGCGTCAGGCGTTGATCAGTGGTGAGTTGAGCGAGCACGGGCCGGCGATTGAACAGGCACTGTCGGCGGTGCTGACCAATGCGCAGCAGAGCTTCAACCTCGATGCGGTGTTCTATGCCAGTGCGGCGATGCGCCATCTGTTGCTGGGCAGCCAGTATCTCTATCAGTTTCTGCAGGAAAATCAGGACGCTCAGGTCACCGCTTTCACCCGTGAACTGGACAACGCGCAAAGCATGATTGGGGTCTTGCGTGATCGCAGCAGCAGTGAGCGCTTGATTGCGCAACTGACCCAGGCGCTGGATAGTCTGGATCGTTACAAGGTTGCGGCTGCCAAGGTGGTTGAGCTGGTCAAGCAGCGTAATGAAGCCCTGGCGCAGATGGACCGCATTGACCCGCAGATCGCCGATCTGGCCAGCCGCCTGCAGCAACGCCTGATGGCTGGCATGCAGGAAGCAGCCAAAACAACTGACAGCACCGTGCTGCAGGTCAACCAGTTGCTCTGGGGGTTGTTGGTTGCTGCGCTGGTTTTCGGTGCGTTGCTGGCCTACGGCGTAGGGCATGCCCTGGTGCGTGGCCTGAGGCAAATCAACCTGATGCTGCACGATATGGCAGAAGGTGAGGGTGATCTGACCAAGCGTTTGCCGATTCGTGGGCAGGACGACCTTGGCCAATTGGCCAGCAGCTTCAACACCTTTGTCGAGAAGATCCGCCAGACCGTTACCGAGGTGGCACAGGCCACTCACACTCTGGAACGGGCCGGGGAAAACCTGCAGCAGTCTGCACAGCGTGCGCATCAGGATGTCGAGCAGCAGCGTGATGAGAGCACACAGATTGCCTCCGCCATGACTCAGATGGCTGCCAGTGCACAAGAGATGGCCAGCAGTGCAGGGCAGGGCCAGCAGCTGTCGCGTGAAACCCGTGAAGCTGCCCATGATGGCTTGCGCTGCGTCGAGAGCAATCGCCAGGCCATGCAGAGCCTGACCGAGAAGGTCGCACGTCTGTCCGATGTGATCGAGAGCCTGAGTACTGACAGCGAACGCATCGGCTCGGTGCTCGCGGTGATCGGTTCGATTGCCGAGCAGACCAATCTGCTTGCGCTCAACGCCGCGATTGAGGCGGCGAGGGCTGGTGATCAGGGCCGTGGTTTTGCGGTGGTGGCCGATGAGGTACGTAGCCTGGCGCAGCGCACCCAGACTTCGACCGAAGAGATTCAGGAGATCATCCAGACCCTGCAACAACGTAGTCAGGCGTCTATCACGGTGATGGCAGAGAGCCGTCAGGCGGTGACCCTGGCTTATGACAGTGCCGAGCAGACCAGTGATTCGTTGCAGCGTATCACCCAGGCTGTGGGCGCCATTGATCAGAACATTCAGTTACTGGTAGCAGCTGCCGCCGAGCAGGCCAAGGTGGCGGACGATGTCGGTTCCGGTGTGGTGCGTGCTAATCAGATCAGCGAACACACTTATGCCACGGTCGAGCAGACGCGGGCTGCCGCGCAGAGTATTCGCGAGCTGGAGCAGCAGTTGAGTCGGCTGATCGAGCATTTCCAGGTGTAAGCGACGGCGCTGGCTTTGGCGAAGTTATAGAAATGCGACATGCACGCCCTGTGGTTCGACGCCTCGACCAGCATGGGTCGTCGCAGGTGCGCCATTGCATTATGGTGCGCCCCGTATTCGGCGCGGCCTCACAAGGGTCAAGTGCGCTGGCGTGAGTGGCCTGTGATCCGCGGCCATCCTGTCCTGATCATGAGTCGGGAAATTCTGCACCTCTCTGACTTCCTGCTTTGGTACTGCTCTTAATGAAAGCGTTGCAACGACTCGACCTTGTGGCCCTTGGCTTTATGACTTTTGCGCTGTTTCTTGGCGCGGGCAACATCATCTTCCCACCCAGCGCGGGCATGGCTGCCGGTGAAAACATCGGCCTGGCGGCGCTGGGGTTCCTGCTTACCGGGGTTGGTTTACCCTTGCTCACCATCGTCGCTCTGGCCCGTGTCGGGGGTGGTATGGCGTTGCTCACTGCGCCGCTGGGCAAGCGTGCCGGTGTGTTGTTCGCGGTCGCGGTCTACCTGGCCATCGGCCCATTGTTCGCCACCCCTCGGACGGCCGTGGTGTCGTTTGAAATGGGCGTAGCGCCCTTTACCGGCGCCAGCAGCACCGCCTTGCTGATCTACACCCTGGCCTATTTCGCCGCTGTGCTGTTCCTCTCCTTGAACCCAGGGCAGTTGGTAGATCGCATCGGTAAATACATCACCCCGGTACTGCTGGCGGCGCTGCTGGTACTGGGTGGCGCGGCGCTGCTGGTACCTGCCGGGGAAATCGGCCAGGTATCGGCGGATTATCAGAGCGCGCCATTTGTGCAGGGTTTTCTGCAGGGCTACCTGACCATGGATACCCTTGGTGCTCTGGTATTCGGCATCGTGATTGCTACCGCTATCCGCGATCGCGGTATCACCGATGGCAAGCTGATTACCCGTTACTCGGTGGTTGCCGGTCTGATTGCTGCCGTGGGGCTGTCGCTGGTTTATCTGGCGCTGTTCTACCTCGGGGCGACCAGCCAGGGTATTGCTGGCGAGGCGCAGAACGGCGTGCAGATTCTCACGGCCTATGTGCAGCACACCTTCGGTACGGCTGGCAGCCTGTTGCTGGCGGTGGTTATCACCCTGGCGTGCCTGACTACCGCCGTAGGCTTGCTGACCGCCTGTGGTGAGTTTTTCGGCGGCCTGCTGCCGGTGTCTTACCGCACGGTGGTGATCGCTTTCGGCCTGTTCAGCCTGCTGGTGGCGAATCAGGGGCTGACTCAATTGATCAGCTTCTCGATTCCAGTACTGGTGGGCCTGTATCCGCTGGCCATTGTGCTGGTGGCGCTGAGCCTGCTGGATGACTTGTGGTGCTCGTCGGCGCGGGTATTCCGGCCGGTGATGGCGGTCACTCTGGTGTTTGGCCTGGTTGACGGGATTGCCGCAGCCGGTGGCAAGGCACTGATCCCGAGTTTCTTCAGCGCCTTGCCGTTGGCGGATCAGAGCCTGGGCTGGCTGATTCCGGTGTTGCTGACCCTGGTGATTGCGGTTGTGCTGGACCGCGCACTGGGCGCGCCGAAGTCTGCCGCCGCCTGATTACTGCTGTTTATCCAAGGCCGCTCACTGAGCGGCCTTTTTGTTGGCCAGCTGAAAGCCTGGCCTGTCTATAATCGGCGCAGGTTAACAAGGAGCCTCCATGCCGATCAGCGACTACTACCTGCCTCATTTGCTTGCCGTCCTCTGGTTCGTGATCTGCTGGGTCGGTTACACCCGCTACGCCCAGGTCAAAGGCCGCACGACACCTTGCCTGGCCAGCGTGCTGCATCTGTATCGCGAGGACTGGATGCGGCGCATGCTGTTGCGTGACAACCGCATCGCCGATGCCAATGTGATCGGCAACCTGGAGCGCAATGCTTCGTTCTTTGCCTCCAGTACCCTGATCATCCTCGCCGGTATCCTTACGGTACTTGGCGCTTCTGATCGAGCCGTGTCACTGCTGGCCGATCTGCCTTTTGTCCAAGCGGCCAGTCGCGGGCTGTCTGAGGTCAAGTTGCTGAGCCTGGGGGTGGTGTTTGTCTACGCCTTCTTTACCTTCAGCTGGTGCATGCGCCAGTACAACTTTGCCGCCGTGCTGGTAGGCTCAGCACCGATGATTGGTGAACGGCATGTTACCGAGCAGGAGCGCAAGGCTTTTGCCGAGCGCACTGCGCGGGTCATCTCAATGGCCGCTCACCAGTTCAACCAAGGCTTGCGGGCCTATTACTTTGGCATGGCGACCCTGGCCTGGTTTATCAACCCCTGGTTCTTCATGCTGGTGACCGCTGGCGTGGTTCTGGTGCTGTATCACCGCGAGTTTCACTCAGATGTGCTGGAAGTCATGGTCTATACCCAGACACCGGCATTTGATCCGCCCAAGGAGAAAAGCGAATGAGTCTGCCGTTCTGGTGCATCTTTATCAGTGCCATCCTGATCTTTGTCGCCAAGGCCCCGGTGGCCAGGGCCATGGCGAAGGAGGGTGGTGGTCGCTACGACAATCACCATCCGCGCGCCCAGCAGGCACGCTTGAGTGGTTTCGGCGCGCGCGCCCTGGCGGCGCATATGAACAGTTTTGAGGCCTTCCCGCTATTTGCCGTGGGTGTGCTGATGGCCCATGTGACCAACAATCACGGTGTGCTGGTTGACGTGCTGGCGGTGACCTTCGTGGTGGCGCGGGTGCTGTACCTGGTTTTCTACTGGGCCGACCTGCACTGGCAGCGCAGTCTGGTCTGGGTAGTTGGGTTGTTGTGCAGCCTGCTGCTGATGCTGACCCCGGTACTTTGAGTACGCGTACAAACAAACAGGCCCGCATTATGCGGGCCTGTTTGCTTTCGGTTGAACGGCTTATTGGCCTTCAACGGCGTCCTTGATTTCATCGCCGGCATCTTTGATGACGTCAGCGGCATCATCGGCAGCGTCTTCGATCTTCTCGCCAGTGGTCGGCTCGTTGCCGGTCGCTTCATCGACTTTCTGCTCAATGGCTTCGCCGGTCTTCTCAACGGCATCACCCATGGATTCGATGGCTTCAGATGCGGACTCCTTGGCTGACTCTACTTTGTCTTCCGGGGTTTTCTCGCAAGCTGCCAGGCCGAGCATGGCGGCGAGAAGCAGGGCATAGGTGAATGGCTTTTGCACGGTAGATACTCCTTGTATGTGATGATCGATGCCTGGTTCCCCAGGCATGGTCATTAAACAGCGTGATTTCGCCGAAGTTCCCTGACATTTGTCTGGCAGAACCGCCAATTGCCACCTCGTCGAGGTGTAGCAGTGGCCGCCAAGGGGTATCATGCACGCCCTTTGTATAGTTGTAGCGGGACTGAAATCATGAGCAATTCCCCCATTCTTGAGCGGGCGCAGCGTTTTTTATCGGTGCTGCGTCATTGCCAGGTGCTCGGCATGGGCGTACACAGCGCAGCCCCAGAGGGGCTGATCCTGCGTTTGCCCTACAGCCCGCAAATTGTTGGCAACCCGGACACTGGGGTCATTCATGGCGGGGCAATTACCACGCTGATGGACACCACCTGCGGCATTTCAACCGTGTGCGTGCTGCCGGAGTTTGAGATCTGCCCGACCCTGGACCTGCGCATCGATTACATGCGCCCGGCTGAGCCGAACAAGGATGTATTCGGTTTTGCCGAGTGCTACCGGGTGACCGAGAACATCATCTTCACCCGTGGCTATGCCTATCAGGACAACCCCGACGAGCCGATTGCCCATGTGGTGGGGGCTTTTATGCGCATGGGTAAACCAGCCGATCTGCAACGTACTGCCAAGGGGGCTGGCCAATGAGCACGCTGAACCTCAACCAGCTGGTGCGTGAAGCCCACGAGCAGAACAACTACGACAAGCTGATCAGCCTGATTCCCTATGCCAAGCTGCTGGGTATCGAGTGCTTGCGTCTGGGCGATGACATGGTGTTTCGTCTGCCAGCCAATCAGGACTGCATTGGCAACCCGACCTTGCCAGCGCTGCACGGCGGGGTGATTGCCGGGTTTATGGAACACTCGGCGATGCTTCACCTGTTGATGTTCATGGGTATTCCACATTTGCCGAAAATCATCGACTTCTCGATAGATTACCTGCGCGCTGGCCATTATCGTGACACCTTCGTGCAGTGCCAGGTCTGGCGGCAGGGGCGCCGTGTGGCCAACGTGGCCATCACCGCCTGGCAAACCAACCAGACCGAGCCGATTGCCACGGCGCGGGCGCACTTCAAGGTGGATGAACCCTGAGTGCGGCACTGACCTCTCGCTGAACCCCTATTAAGGAATACTGAATGGATGCGCTGCTGATTCTGGGTGGCTTGCTGCTGATCCTCGCCGGGCTGGTCTGGCTGGTGATGCGCGCTTTTGCCACCAGCCTGTTGTGGGGCTGGGCCAGTTTTCTGCCGCCGTTCACCCTGCTGTATGTCTTGCGTCATTGGCGCTCGGCGCGTCCTGCCTTGGCGTTGTCGGGGTTGGGGATCATCCCGCTGGTGGTCGGTCTGACCCTGCTGGCCAGCCATGATGCGCAGCGTTTGGAGGCCATCCTCAGTCTGCAATGGCTCAAGTCGCAAACGCCGGCACCGGCGGAACTGGCCATCAATCTACGTGGTGAGTTACATGGCCGGCCCTTCGTGCCGCAACAGGCCGAGCTGATCGACGGCGTATTGAGTCTGCGCGAAGGGCAGGATTTCTTTGCCCAGAGTGAGTTGATAATTCGTCTGCCCAAGGCTGAAAAAGGCCCTGTGCGTGTCGATGTGCTACCGGCTGATGAAGGCATTCTGCCGGAGGTGGAAATCAGCTGGTTGTTGCCCGAGCAGGAGTTGCCCGAAGCGCGGCGCCTGAGCCGGGGGTACACCCTGCATCTGGATTTGCAGCCGTTGGCTCCGAACAAACTGGTGGGCGATTTCCATCTGGTGCTGCCTCCGCAGTTCAAGACCACCCTCAGCGGCAAGCTGGAGTTATTCAGCAACGGCTTGCGCTACCGCGATGGCAAAATTGACCGGCAGTTTGACTCAAGCGACACCCTTGCCCATGTGGTCGAGGACTACCTGGAGCGCCGCTTTGCCACACGTCAGGTGCAGCTGCAGCCCTTGGGTGCGTTGAGCTTTCCGCAGCAGCGTTTTGAGTTGAGCGTGCAGGCGCGAATAAATGGTGAGTCGCAGCAACTGCCGCTCACGCTGCAAAAACGCGATAAGCGTGGCTGGCAGGTGGCCGGTGACAACTTCCCACCCTTGGCCAGCAACGAAGTACTTGCAGCCAAGCCAGCGGCAGTGAGCGAAGCGGTCAGTGCAGTGGCAGCATCTGTCCCTGAGCGGGTCAGCCGGCCTCTGGATCGCCGTGTGCGCTTCAGTCTGGAAGGCTTGCTGCGCAGTCCCAACCGCTATCAGGATCTCAGCATGCGTGCCGTCACCAAACGCGGCAACACCGCCGAAGGACGCTTCCAGGGAATCGACCAACAGGGGCGGATCATCCTGCGCCAGCGCATGAGCGCTCAGGGCGAAGTGACCTATACCTTGCAGCCGGAAGAAATCACCCGCATCGAGTTACTCGAACCTTAGGCCTTGAAATTCCACACGTTGCCCCCACCTGTATGACATCCGCCGCGCTGCGGCTTCGTCAACAAAGTGGAGTTAGAGAGCATGAGTGTGGAAACTCAAAAAGAAACCCTGGGCTTCCAGACCGAGGTGAAGCAACTGCTTCACCTGATGATCCATTCGCTGTATTCGAATAAGGAAATCTTCCTTCGCGAGCTGATTTCCAACGCCTCCGATGCCAGCGACAAGCTGCGTTTCGAAGCGCTGGCCAAGCCCGAGCTGCTGGAAGGCGGTGCGGAGCTGAAGATTCGCGTCAGCTTCGACAAGGACGCCAAGACCGTCACCCTCGAAGACAATGGCATCGGCATGAGCCGTGAAGACGCCATTACCCACCTGGGCACCATCGCCAAATCAGGCACTGCCGATTTCATGAAGCACCTGACCGGTGACCAGAAGAAAGACTCGCACCTGATCGGCCAGTTCGGTGTGGGCTTCTACTCGGCTTTTATCGTCGCCGACAAGGTTGATGTGTACAGTCGCCGCGCCGGTAGCCCGGCCAGCGAAGGCGTGCACTGGTCGAGCAAAGGCGAGGGCGAGTTCGAAGTTGCCACCGTTGAAAAAGCCGAGCGCGGCACGCGTATCGTCCTGCACCTGAAAGCCGGCGAAGACGAGTTCGCCGATGGCTGGCGTCTGCGCAATATCATCAAGAAATACTCCGACCACATTGCTTTGCCGATCGAATTGCCGAAAGAGTTCCATGGCGAAGAGAAGGACAAGCCCGCTGAAGTCGAGTGGGAAACCGTCAACCGTGCCAGCGCCCTGTGGACTCGTCCGCGTACCGAGATCAAGGACGAGGAATACCAGGAGTTCTACAAGCACATCGGTCACGATTTCGAGAACCCGCTGAGCTGGAGCCACAACAAGGTCGAAGGCAAGCTGGAATACACCTCGCTGCTGTACACACCGGCCCGTGCGCCGTTCGATCTGTATCAGCGTGAAGCGCCGCGTGGCCTGAAGCTTTATGTGCAGCGCGTATTCGTCATGGATCAGGCCGAGTCGTTCCTGCCGCTGTACCTGCGCTTTATCAAAGGCGTGGTCGACTCCAACGACCTGTCGCTGAACGTCTCCCGCGAGATCCTGCAGAAAGACCCGATCATCGACTCGATGAAGTCGGCGCTGACCAAGCGCGTGCTGGATATGCTGGAAAAGCTGGCGAAGAACGAGCCCGAGCACTACAAGAGCTTCTGGAAAAACTTTGGCCAGGTGCTCAAGGAAGGCCCGGCCGAAGACTTCGCCAACAAGGAGAAGATCGCCAGTCTGCTGCGCTTTGCCTCCACCCGCACTGAAGATGGCGAGCAGAGCGTCGGCCTAGGCGAGTACATCGCGCGTATGGCCGAAGGTCAGGACAAGGTCTACTACCTGACTGGCGAATCCTACGCCCAAGTTAAGAACAGCCCGCATCTGGAAGTGTTCCGCAAGAAAGGCATCGAGGTACTGCTGCTCACCGACCGTATCGATGAGTGGCTGATGAGCTACCTGACCGAGTTCGACGGCAAGCACTTTGTCGACGTCGCTCGTGGCGATCTGGACCTCGGCAAGCTGGATTCGGAAGAAGACAAGAAGGCCCAGGAAGAAGTCGCCAAGGCCAAAGAAGGCCTGGTCGAGCGCCTGAAAACCGCGCTGGGTGAGCAGGTTGCCGAGGTGCGCGTTTCGCATCGCCTGACCGACTCGCCGGCGATCCTGGCCATTGGTGAGCAGGATCTGGGGCTGCAGATGCGCCAGATCCTCGAAGCCAGCGGACAGAAGGTGCCGGACTCCAAGCCGATCTTCGAATTCAACCCGAGCCACCCACTGATCGAGAAGCTCGATGGCGAGGCCGACGAAGACCGTTTCGCCGACCTCAGCCATATCCTCTTCGACCAAGCTGCCTTGGCCGCCGGGGATAACCTGAAAGATCCGGCTGCTTATGTGCAGCGGCTGAACAAGCTGCTGGTCGAACTATCCGCCTGATCGCTGTAAACCCAAAAAAGCCCGCCATTGGCGGGCTTTTTTGTCGGTGTTTGATTGACAGGCCGGGCAGGCTCGTTTGTCATGCTGTCATTGCGCCACTGGTGCGCATGCACAACCGATGTAGTCTTGGGGTGGTATGCAGTTTCTTGATCAGTTGTTTATCGTCAGTGCTGACCCCAGCGTGCTGGTACTCAGCAGTTACGACCCGTTGCTGGTGCTGATGTCGCTGTGCATTGCGGTGTTCACCTCAGGCATGGCCTTGCAGCTGGCCGGTGTGGCCCGCGACAGTGAAGCCGCCTGGTGGCGGCAGATCACCATCCTCACTGGCTCGCTGGCCCTGGGGGCGGGGGTCTGGTCCATGCACTTTATCGGCATGCTGGCCTTTCAGTTATGTGCCGAAGTGCGTTTTGATCTGGATGTGACGTTACTGTCCATGCTGCCGAGCCTGGCAGCGTCCTGGGTCGCGCTAAGTGTGCTGGCCCGCCGCAATCTGAGCCTATTCCAGTTGTGCATCGGCGGTTTGCTGGTGGGGGCCGGTATCGGCGCGATGCACTACAGCGGTATGGCCGCGATGCAGATGGCACCGCTGCTGCGCTATGACCCCTGGATGTTCGGTGAATCGATTCTGGTGGCCGTTGGCCTGGCCATTCTCGCCCTGTGGGTACGCTTCGGTCTGGAAGGCCGCCTGCCGGCGCTGTGGGCCTTGCTGCTCAGCGCCCTGGTGATGGGCCTGGCAATCAGTGGCATGCACTACACCGGTATGAAGGCAGCACGTTTTGTCGGGATGGCCGAGTCCGATCATCCGATAGCCGTGGTGGACAGCCTCTACCTGGGCGCCGCGATCTCATTGATCACCGTGGCTTTGACGGTTTTCGTGGTGGCGGCCAATGCGCTGTTGCGCTACCGCCGCATAAGCCTGCAACTGCAAGCCAGCGAACAGCATCTACGTTCGATCTTCGATACCGCCCTTGATTCGATCCTGACCATTGACCACACCGGCACCATCCGTTCGGCCAATCGGGCGGCTGCCCGACTGCTGGGGTGGCAGCCGCATGAACTGGTCGGGATGCCGATGCGACGCTTGTTCAGCGAGCAGGATGGCAACACCTACGAGGTGTACCTGCGCAGCTACCTGAACAGTGGCGAGGTCATGTTGTCAGGGGCTGAACAAGAGTTGCACTGCATTGCCCGCGATGGTCAGAAAAAGCCGGTGCGCCTCAGTGTCGGGGTGACCCGTGCCGGCAATCACCCGCTATTTGTGGTGTTCGCCAACGACATCAGCGAACGCATCCATATGGAGCAGGCGCTGCGTGAGAGCGAGCAGCAATACCGCTCGCTGATCAGCAATATCCCCGGTGTGTCCTTCCGCTGCCTGCTCGATAGCGATTGGACCATGCTGTTTATCAGTGATGCGGTGCAGCCGCTGACCGGCTGGAGTGCCGATGACTTCATCAGCCAGCGCCAGTCGATTGCCGCGCTCTACCACCCGGATGATCTGCAACCCGTTGCCGAACAGGTGCAGGCTGCCATTGATCAGCGGCGCAATTACACCGTCGAATACCGCCTGTTTGACCGCGATGGCAAGGAACACTGGATCTGGGAAAGCGGCAGTGCGGTGTGTGATGAGCAGGACATTCCGCGCTGGATTGATGGCGTGCTGCTCGACCAGACCGAAACCAAACTGCGCAACGCCGAGTACGAAGGCAAGGTCAATGCCATCAGCAAGGCCATGGCACTGGTTGAGTTTGACCTGCAAGGCCATGTGCTGGCGATCAACGACAATGCGCTGGATCTGTTCGGTTATCAGCGCGCCGATATGATTGGCCAGCACCACAGCATGTTCTGTGACCCTTTGTATGTCGACAGCGAGGATTACCGGCAATTCTGGGTCGATCTGGCCAAAGGTCTGTTCTCGGCAGGCGAGTACCGGCGTATTGGTAACGGCGGCCGTGAGGTGTGGATTCAGGCGACCTATAACCCGATTCTCAATACCGACGGCAAGCCTTTCAAGGTGGTCAAGCTGGCCACCGACCTCACCCCGCGTCGCTTGATGGAGCAGGAAACCCGCGCCGCGCGTGACCGTGCTGAGGCCGCAGCGGCAGCGCGCAGCAGCTTCCTGGCCAATATGAGCCATGAGATCCGCACGCCGATGAACGCCATCATCGGCTTTACCGAATTGCTGATCGGCACGCCACTGGCCGATGATCAACGCCGTCATCTGCAGACCGTGCAGCAGGCCTCGCGCTCGTTACTCGGCTTGCTCAACGACATTCTTGATACCGCCAAGCTCGACCGGGGTGCGATTGAGCTGGAAGATCTGGATTTTTCCTTGCGCGAGCTGTGTGAGCAGGTCTGCGCAACCCAGCGCCTGAGTGCAGAGAGCAAGGGCCTGGCGTTACAGCTGGAGTACCCGGCGCAGTTGCTGGAGTTCTATCGGGGCGATGCTTTGCGCCTGCAACAGGTGCTGACCAACCTACTGGGCAATGCGGTGAAATTCACCAGTGAAGGGCGAGTGTGCTTGCACGTGCAGGGTGAACCCGGCGCGATCCGCTTGATCGTCGAAGACAGCGGCATCGGCATTGCGGCTGACCGCCTTGAGAAGATTTTCGAGCCCTTTGCCCAAGCCGATGCGTCGATGAGTCGGCGGTTTGGAGGTACAGGCTTGGGCACCACCATCTCGCGCCAGCTGGTCGAGTTGATGGGCGGCCGTTTGCGGGTGGAAAGCATACTGGGTGAGGGCAGTCGTTTTATCGTCGAGTTGCCCCTGCGTGCGGGGCAACGGCTGGCTCCACAGGTGCGTCAGTCGCTGCCACAACTGGCGACATTGCACATTCTCGCCGCTGACGATGTGCCGCAAAACCTGGAGTTGTTGCAGCTCAATCTGCAGCGCCTGGGGCATCGGGTCACTTGCGTGGCGGATGGGCAGGCCGCAGTAGAAGCTTTTGCTAATGGCAGCTTTGACCTGATTCTGATGGATGTGCAGATGCCCCTGGTCGACGGTCTGGAAGCCTCTCGGCGTATCCGTGCGCTGGAGACCGCCGGACAGCGTGCCGGTGTGCCAATCATTGCCCTGACCGCCAGCGTGTTGGACCAGGACCGTCAGGCGGCGTTGGATGCTGGGATGAACGGCTTTGCCTCGAAACCCCTGGACCTTGCCGCTTTGCTCGCTGAAATAGCTCGGCTGCTCGGCGTGGCTGAGGACGCGTCGCCGGCCGAAAGCGAGGCCGCAGCCACGGACGGACTGTTCGACTGGCAGCGTGGGGCCAGCCTGTGGGGCGGGCCGGTACAGATGAGTCAGGCGATCCAGCGTTTCCTTGCTGAGCAGAATGCGCTGGTCGAACACCTCAACAGCATGCTGGATAAGAATGATTGGGACACCGGGCGCAGCCTGGCGCACCGTTTCCGGGGAGCAGCGGCCAACCTGGCGCTGACTCATCTGGCGGGCCTGGGCCTGGCTATCGAGCAGGCGTTCAACCAGCGTGAAGGCTTGCACCTGCGGAGCCTGTTGGCGGAATTGGCGCGGGCACTGACCGCAGTGACCGAAGCCTTGCCACAAGTGCCTGAAGCCAGTACGCCGGCCCAGGCGCTGGACCGTGAGCAGCTGCGTGCTACCTTGCTGCGCCTGCAAGAGGCGGTCAGTCGTGGCGGCCTGGATGATCAGGCTCTCGACTGCCTGACGCGCGGCTTGCAGAGCGCGCCGCACAAAGCCGCTTTGGCGCAGATCCGCCTGGCGCTGGATGATTTCGACTTTGACTTGGCGCAGCAATCGCTGAACGAGTTGCTGAGCCAGTTGCACGACGAGGAACCGCAGACACCATGATTACCCCAGTCGATGCGCGTCCGTTGCTCCTGCTGGTTGACGATGAGGCCACCAACCTGCAAGTGCTGCGGCATATCCTGCAGGATGACTATCGCCTGCTGTTTGCCAAGGATGGCGCGAAAGCCCTGGAAATGGCCGAACGCGAGCGGCCGGATCTGATCCTGCTGGACGTAATGATGCCTGGCATGACCGGGTATGAGGTGTGTCAGGCCCTCAAGGCGCAGGCCCATCTGGAGGCCGTTCCGGTGATTTTTGTCACCGCGCTGGCTGATGTTGAAGATGAAGCACGCGGCTTTGCCGTGGGCGCGGTCGATTACATCACCAAACCGGTCAGCCCGCCGATTGTGCGCGCTCGGGTGCGTACGCACCTGTCACTGGTACGCATGGATGAGCTGCGCCAGACCCGTTTGCAGATTGTTCAGCGCCTCGGCATGGCTGCGGAGTACAAGGACAACGAAACCGGCCTGCACGTGATTCGCATGAGCCATTTCTCCAAGATCCTGGCCCTGGCTGCCGGCTTCAGCGAAGCCGCCGCCGAAGAATTGCTCAACGCCGCGCCCATGCACGATATCGGCAAGATCGGCATTCCGGATGCGGTGCTGCGCAAGCCTGGCAAGCTCGATGAACAGGAATGGGCGGTGATGCGCCAACACGTCGAGATTGGCGCGCGGATTATTGGCGAGCATGCCTCGGGCCTGTTGCGCACCGCGCAGCGCATTGCCCTGTCGCACCACGAGAAGTGGGACGGTACGGGCTACCCCAATGGCCTGAGTGGCGAGGATATTCCGCTGGAAGGGCGCATCGTGGCGATTGCCGATGTGTTCGATGCCCTGACCAGCGTGCGCCCTTACAAGGCCGCCTGGTCGGTGGAAGACGCGCTGGGCTTGCTGCGCGAAGAGAGTGGCAAGCACTTCGATCCGCAGCTGGTCGAGCTGTTTATTCAGCAGCTGCCGGCGATTCTGGAAATCAAGGACCGCTGGGCCGAGCAGGGCTGAGCCGGTAACAGGCTGAAACCTTTGGATGCACGCCGGCGGGTGCCTGCGCTTGGTCATCCTGCGGCGGCGGTCTATGGTGAGCGCTGCGTTTAACTCGCCCAGAGGAGCTTCGCCATGTCCACGAAAACCCTGTTACCCCTGTTATGTGCCGGCGTGATTGGTTTTGCTGAAGCCGCCGTGGTGGTCAAGCCAGTGCCATATGAAATCGACGGTGAAGCCTTCGAAGGCTTGCTCATCTACGACGATAAGGTGACCACGCCGCGCCCCGGACTGCTGATGGTGCCCAACTGGCTGGGCGTTACCGAGGATTCGGCGAAGAAGGCCGCCCGCGCCGCTGGCGATAAATACGTGGTCTTTATGGCCGACATGTACGGCAAGACCGTACGCCCGAAAAATGCCGATGAAGCCAAGGCTGCGGCGACCCAGGTGCGTGGCGACAGGCCGCTGATGCGTAAACGGGCGCAGGCTGCGGTGGAAGTGCTCAAGGCGCAAACCGCACAGGTGGCGCTGGATGTCAGCAAACTGGGCGCCATCGGTTTCTGTTTCGGCGGCGGCGCTGTGCTGGAGCTGGCGCGCTCCGGCGCTGAACTGAAAGGCTTTGTCTCGTTCCATGGCAACCTCGATACGCCCAATCCGAGTGATGCACAGAACATCACGGCACCAGTTCTGGTGCTGCATGGCGCCGATGATCCGGCCGTGCCGCAAGAGCAGGTTGATAGCTTTATTGCCGAGATGAAAGCGGCGAAAGCCGATTGGCAACTGGTCAGCTACGGCGGCGCGGTGCATTCCTTCACCAGCCCGGTGGCCAACGTGCCGGGGCGCAACGAGTACCACCCGGTGGTGGCCGCGCGTGCCTTCAAGGCCATGGATGATCTGTTTGCGGAAACCTTCGCCGATTAAGACGTAGCGGGAAGGCCGGGCGACCTTCCCGCGTCCGCACTTATTCCGGCAGTACGGCGATATCGATGATATTGCCCGGCAGGCCGGCAACTTCACCCAGGGTCGTCGGCTTGCCCGTGGCCAGATCCAGGGTATGCAGCGTGGTGCCGGTCAGCAGGTACGCGGTGTTGCCGCCCTTGCCGTCGCTGGCGATGTCCAGCGCTGCATTCTGCAAACCATCAACGATCTTGCCTACGGCTTGCTGAATGCCATCGTTTGGCGGGTTCTGCAGCATCAGGCTGCTGCTGGCCAGGTCGACGGTGTACAGCACGGTGGCCTTAGTGCCGGCGTAGGCGTTGCTATACGCACCGGCAACAACCTTGGCGCTTTTACCGGCATAAGGGCCTTCGGCGGCGTAAGCCACCGAACCGTCTACCACCACTTCACCGGTTTCGACGTTGACGCGAAAGCTGGTGCCGTCGGCCGCGAGCATTCGCAGTTTGTCGGCAACCGGGTTGAAGTCGATGACCGCCTGGCCGCTACCGGGCAGTTGCTTGTTCAGGCTGGCAACCTTGCTGGCTGCGCCAGTGGCCAGGTCCAGGGTGTGGAGCTGATGGTCGTCGCTCAAGGCATAGAGCATGCCGTTGGCTGGGCGCACATCAATGCCGCGCAATGGGCTTGGGCTGTTGGTCGCCATCGTGGCGGTGACTTTCTGGCTGGCGCTGTCGATCTTGAACAGCTGACCGTCGGCGCCCAGGGCCAGTAGGGTCGCTGCACTGGCAGTGCCGGCGGCGAGGCTGAGGGTGGCAGTGGTAACGGCAGCGGTCAGCAGGGTGTTGAAGCTGTTCATATGCGTTCTCTCATCTGTGGTTATCCAGCATCGATGCAAGGCTGGTTGGTACCTGCCTTGCAGGTGCCTCGATGAAACACCTGATAGCTATACCCACGAGAGAACGTCTGGATGTCGTCGCCTGAAAATAAATTCAGTTTTTTATAAATAACCTCAGTTGACCGAGGCCATCACCGCGCGGCCGATATACAGCACCTTGCCGGTTGGCCGATCCTTAGGCGAGCCGCCGGCCGGCTCCAGGGTCAGTTCGAACAGCTGGCCGGCTTGTACCGCGCCAATCTGTTCGGCAGACAGTTGCAGCGCTTTACCCGGTTCGACCAGGCCCAACGAGCGCGGACCGATAGCCGGGTCGATCAACGTCCAGAACTGCACGGAGCGGTCGGCCGGGATTTGATCGTCCAGCAACGGTTGCAGACGCAGGCTGCCAGTGCCGTCCACATGCACCACCCAACCAGGTTTGGCCGCTTCACCGGGGGCTTGCAGCACCACGGTGTAGCTGTTGCCAGGCATGTCCGAGCGCCACAGGTTAGGCATCAGCGCGACGATCAAGGCAAGCGCCAGAACGGCGCTGGTCAGGCGCCAGGTGGTCAGGCTCTGCCACCAGGCGAGCCAGGCATTCACCCGGCTGACGGCTGGAGTCAGGCCGAGGCTGTCCTGCAGGCGCTGCCATAGGTGCGCAGAGGGTGTCTGCGGCGGTAGTTGGTCGCTCAGTTCGAGAAAATGCTGCTGCCACTGCAGGGCCATTTGCGCAGCTTCACTGTCGTGCTCGATCAGTTCGCGCACTTCAGCAGCTTCGGCCTCATCAAGCAGGCCCAGGACGTATTCGCCGATCAAGGCGCGGCGTTCGGCAGGTTGTTGCGAAATCATGCTTGCAAACACTCCTGCAATGCGCGCAGACCGGCGCGAATACGGCCCTTGATGGTGCCCAGCGGGGTGGTCAGGCGGTTGGCGATCTGTTCATGGGTCAGGCCACGGTAAAAGGCCAGCAGGATCGGGTGGCGGCGATTGCGTTCGATGTTTTGCAGGCAGCGGCGCAGTTGTTGCTGTTCGCCTTGCTGCTCAAGCAATTCGGCGGCCTGGGGGCTGTCATCGGCCGCGCGTTCGATAAAGTCGTCATCCATATCCACCGTTCGGCCACGGCTGCGCAACTGATTCAGTGCGCGGTAGCGCAGGATGCTGTAGATCCAGGCGCGGCCGCTGCCTAGCGTGCGCTGAAAGCGCTGGGCATTGCGCCAAACCTGCACAAAGGCATCGTGCACGCAGTCTTCGGCTTGATCACGACGGCCAAGCAAGGTGATGGCCAATCCGAGCATCTGCGCGGCCTCCTGTTGGTAGAGCGCCTGGAATGCCCGTTCGTCCTGCCGGGCGCAGGCTTCCAGATGGCTTTCGTAATCAAACAGCGGCTGCGCCATGCACAGGGTTCCTGAATGTGTGAGCGTGCCAAGGGTTATACCCGAGCACCTGCGTTTTGGATGTCGTGCGAGTGCAACAAATCTTCTCCGTCAGCGCGGCAGTTCGATGCGTGCGGTCTCGCCGGGCACGCTTGGCCAGTCCTGCGCTGCCCAGCGTTCACGCGCCTGATCGATCAACGCTGGGTCGCTTGCAACGAAGTTCCAGTTGATCCGTCGCGGGCCGATAGGCTCGCCACCAATCAGCACCAAGTGGCTCTCGCTGCAGGCGCTGAGGGTGTAAGTCTCGCCCTCTGGTAGCACCAGCAGGCCGCGCAGCGGCAGTTGCTGGTCATCCAGCGTCGCCTCGCCATCAATCAGGTACAGCGCGCGTTCGGCATGCTCGGCGGGAATCTGCACTGCGCTGCCTGCGGCCAGCTTGATCTCGGCATAGACAGTGGGCGACAGCACTGGCACCGGTGATTGCAGGCAGAAGCCGGTGCCGGCAATCAGGCAGATGTCCACGCCCATGCTGCTACTGCGCGGCAGGCTGTCGGCGGGGTGATGGCTGTAGCGGGGTTCGCCTTGCTCTTCGGCCGCGGGCATGGCCAGCCAGACTTGCAGGCCATGCATGCGCGAGCCGCTTTGTTGCAGGGTTTGCGGGGTGCGCTCGACGTGCGCTACGGCGCGACCGGCAGTCATCCAGCTGACTTCACCGGGGCTGACCACCTGATCCGAGCCGAGGCTGTCCTTGTGCTGCAGTTGTCCCTCGAACAGGTAGGTGAGGGTGGACAGACCAATATGCGGGTGCTGGTTGATATTCATGCCGCTGCCGGCCGGGTAGGTATTCTCCAAAATATGGTCGAAGAACACGAAGGGCCCGACGCTGCGGCACTTGGCCGAGGGCAGGGGACGCAGGATAGGTTGCCCGCCGAGGTTCTCCGGACGCGGCTGGATCAGCTGAAAATCGCTCATCAGGCGCCCTCGCCCAGCTGAGTGTTGACCTGAACTTCGCTGCTGGTCATCAACTTGTGGATCGGGCATTTATCGGCGACGCGCAGCAGCTGCTGGCGTTGCGCGTCATCCAGTGCGCCGTGCAGGCTCAGCTCGACATTTAGCTGGTAGACGCCTTGGCGCTCCTGGCTGTCGTCGCGGTTGAGTTTCACGTCGAGGCCTTCCAGGGGTAACCCGCGCTGTTTGGCATACAACGCCAGGGTCAGTGCCTTGCACGCGCCCAGCGCAGCATCGAACAGGTCATGCGGCTCGGGCGCGGAGCCTTCGCCGCCCAGCTCCACCGATACGTCACTGTGCAGGGTGTGCGGGCCGATGCTGATGCGTTGCAGCAGGCCTTTCTCGTTGCTGATGCTGATCATGTGAACTCCGACGCCATGGGCTGAGTGAGTAGCCAGCCTAGCTCATGGCGCAGGGCTCAGACCAGCGCAGACAGCCGCACATCGGCCCCAAGTACACGCAGCAATTGACCACGGGCATCGAGGATCGGCACCGAGACGGTGAAGCAGAAGTCGTCGGTTGCCGATGAGCGATAGACCTGGGTGATATGGCTGCACAGGCTGTCGGCCGCGGCGCGGAACCAAGGACGTTGCTGCCAGTTGCGGCCTTTACAGCTGCTGCTTTCGCTGTGGTTCACATCGACGGCAAAGATGTTTTCGGACAGCTGCACGCCGCGGCTGTCGACCAGGTAAAACAGCTCGAACCGCGCATCACGCTTGAGGGTGTCGCCGAGCAGGCGTTCGGCGGTGGCCACATCAGCACTCATGCTAGGTTGGCGCGCCAGTTGCTCGACACTGGTCTGCACGGCGTGGTGAATCTCCAGACGGAAATCACCTAGCCCGGCCAGCAGACGGTCGCCATCTTCGCGCACCGCCTGGCTGTGGTGCAGCACTTGGCCGGCCTTGCCGAGCAATTCGCTGGCGACCCGGGCGATGTTCTGCACGTCACCGTTTATTGAGCGTACGGCTTGGCCGATCTGCTCGGTGCCCGCGGCGATCTGGCCCACGCGGCTGTCCAGGCGATCCATGGCCTGGCGGGTGCTATCCAGGCCACCGCCCACGGCGAGCATGCCATCGCGGCCATCGGCCACGGCCTGGTGCATGTGGCTGCCCGCGTCGGTGAGTTGCTGCATGCCGCTGCGAAAGCGCTCGATGATGTCACTGACCTGCGTGGTGGCGTCGGTGGTATGCCCGGCCAGACGCCGCACTTCCTCGGCCACCACGGCAAAGCCACGACCATGCTCGCCTGCGCGTGCAGCCTCGATGGCCGCATTCAACGCGAGCAGGTTGGTTTGCTGGGAAATGCTGGCAATCACCCCGATCACCTTGCTGACCTCTTCAAGCTGGCTGGTCAGTTGCTGAATCACCAGCTCCAGCTGCTGTTCGCTCTTACCGATCACCTCAACCTGTTGCAGCACCGCCTGGCCGCTTTGCTGGCAACCATGCAGGGTGGCGGTGACCTCGGCGGACAGCTGTGCGACTTCGGCGGCGCCGGGCACCAACTCGGCGTCGAGGGTGGTGGTGACCTGTTCGCTGGCGCTGGCGATCAGTTCTGAAGACTGTGCCAGGGTTTGCCCGCTTTGCTGGTTGGCGGCGGCAATACGCGCCAGTTGTGGGGCATGCGAAGCAATGCCGACTGCTGCGCCCAGGCTGGTGCGGATGCGTTGGTGCAGGCCAGCGCTGAAGTCATTCAGTCGCGACATCCAGCGATAGTTGTCGCTCAGGCGGGTGGTGAGGTCGTGCTGATTGAACAGCGCGTCGAGTGCAATGTCGTCCGTGTTCTTGCGTGGGGTCGAGCGCAATAGCTGAAGCATGGCGAATTCCTTCTAGGGTCTGCTGGCTGCACTGCAAGCCAAGTGCCATTACTGAAGTGGCGCGTCATGCCGCTGACGCTGGAAAACAGTCGTCGTGGTTGCCCTGTTCTGGTGCTGTATGGCCTGTTCTGGGTCTTTGTGGTGCTGTTTACCCGTCTGGAGCCTGAACTTGCGCTCGCAGCGCAGGGTCTATGCTGCTCTGACTGTCAGGAGGACATGCCCTTGCCTGCATCGCGTTTGAGTGTTGCCCTGTTGTTCGCTTTGCTGAGCACGCTGGTTCAGGCCCGCGACTATCGCTACAGCGATGCCCATCTGCATTACGTCGACTTTTTTCAGGAAAGTGCCGGCATGACCGAGCTGCTGGAGCAGATGGCCGCCGGCAATATTGACCATGTGATGCTCTCGGGTATTCCCGTGGCCAAGAAGTGGGATGAAGATGAGCCCAAACGCCCGCGCTATTACGCTGGCGACGATGCCAACGCCTACTGGTACAGCGCCACCGATGTGCTGGTGGCGCATGCCTACAAGCAGGTACCGGCTGAGCAACGTAAACGCCTGCACCCGTTCCTTTCGGGGTTTAACCCGAATGACAAGAATGCCGATGCGCATATCCGTCGCATGCTCGAACTCGATCCTGGCCTCTGGCAGGGCATTGGTGAGGTGTTCACCCGCCATGATGACCTCACGGCGCTGATCCATGGCGACGCTCCACGGGCCAACAACGAGGCCCTGGCGCGGGTCTTTCACCTGGCCGCCGAGTACGACCTGCCGGTGATGCTGCACTCCAACATCACCTCTAAGCGCGAGCGCAATCCACTGTATTTGCAGGAAATCGAAGACCCGTTGCGCAACCACCCGCATGTACGCTTTATCTGGGCGCATGCCGGCACCAGCAAGGAAATTCATCGTCATCAGGAGAAGCTGGATTTCCTCCTGCCAACGCTCGAACGGATGCTCAAGCAATACCCCAACCTGTATATCGACCTATCCTGGACCATGTTGCAGCCCTACCTGCTGGATGTCGACGGCAAGCCTGACCCTGCATGGGTGAAGTTGGTCAGCAGCTACCCGGCGCGTTTTATGCTCGGCTCCGATGTGGTTGGGCGCTTTGATGGGCTGGGTGATTACCTGAGCGGCTTTACCCCCTTTCTTGATGCCTTGCCGGCGGATGTGGCGCAGCAGGTGGCGCGCGACAACTTTCTCGCGGTACTGCCGCGCAAGGTGCAGGCCGAACTGGTCGAATAGCTCTGTCACGGCCTTGTCACACGGGTGTCATAGGCTCGCGCCATCTAAACAAGGAGCGCGATATGCAATACACCCGTTTCAGTGCCTTGGCGGCATGCGTCTTGATCAGTGGCCTGGTGCAGGCCGAAGTGCGGGTTCAGGGCCCGCTGGAATACGGCGTCTTCGCCAGCGATTACCAGGATTTTCAGGAAGGCGAGCGCGTCCTGACCCGTAGTAACCAGCAGATCGAGCCCGGCGATGAGATTCCCGCCAAGCTCGGTACCAAATTCGGTGTGCGTTACAGCCTGACGGGCAAAACCGCCACTGAAGCGCCGCTGACTCTGCTGTATCTCACCCCAGGGGTGATCACCACGGATGGCAAGCGCCATGACAAGTATGTGGTCACGCAAAAGCTGGTGCCCGGTGCGCCCCAGGACGTCATGGCATTCGAGTTCACTGAGGCGCATGAAGTGGTGCCGGGTGAATGGCACTTTATGGTGTTTCAGGATGACCGCAAGCTGCTGGAGCAGCGTTTTACCGTGCGCTGAAGCCTCCAGGCTGTGCTGCCAACCCGAGCCTGGCTCAGGTTTTTTATGCCTGAGCAGTCAAGATTAAGCGTTTGGGGTCGATAGGCTGGTACAAGTTCAGGAGCAGTTGGCTGAAAGTCTTAATGTGTTCATAAGGCTGATGGCCATATGCTACTGACCATAAGGTTAAAGACCCCAAGGACAGCCGTGATGACCCTAAGAAACCTCAATATCGCCCCCAGAGCGTCGCTTGGCTTTGGTTTGGTGGCCCTGCTGGTAATGCTGCTCGGCAGTTTCTCGCTGTTGCAGATGTCGGAGATGAATAAGCAGTCTGCCGACGTCAACGACAACTGGTTGCCCAGCGTATTAAGCCTCGGGGAGATGAGCCAGGACATCCTGCGTTTGCGCGCACTGACCCTGCGCCTGATGCTCAACAGTGACGAGGCCGTGACGCAGCAGAACGTTGCCCGTGTCGAGGAGTTCAAGACGCTGTTGCATAAGGCGCAAAGCCAATATGAAAATCTGATTGCCAGTGATGCCGAGCGCAGCATTTACCAGCGTTTCAAACAAGCCGAGAGCAGCTACCTGCAGGAGCAGGCCAAAATCGTTACGGCCGTACGCCAGGGCGATCTGGATGCCGCCCTGGCAGTGGCCAATGGCACACTCAACAGCCATGCCGATGATATGGCCAAGGCCTTGGCCGATCTGGCTGAGATGAACCGCACCGGTGCAACGGCCGCCGCTGATCGTGCTGACGCCGTGTTCTCCAGCGCCCGTGTTTGGGTCATCGCGATGATGCTGATGGCGCTGGGCATGACAGTCACTCTGGCGCTGTTGCTGACCCGCAGCATCGTCAGCCCGCTGGGTGAAGCAGTGCGTGTGGCTGAGGTGGTGGCCAGCGGTAATCTGACCCAGACCATCGATGTGCAGGGCTCGGACGAGCCGGCCCGTCTGCTTGGCGCCTTGAAGACCATGCAGCAGAGCCTGCGCAGCACCATCCAGAATATTTCCGACTCCTCGACGCAACTGGCCTCGGCATCGGAAGAACTCAGCGCGGTGACGGAAGACTCCACCCGTGGCCTGCACCAGCAGAACAACGAAATCGAACAGGCGGCCACTGCAGTCAACGAAATGACCAGCGCCGTGGAGGAAGTCGCGCGCAATGCGGTGAGCACCTCCGAGGCCTCAAGCGAATCCAACCGCACCGCCCAGCATGGTCGCGAGCAGGTGCGGCAGACGGTCGATTCGATCAGCCACCTGGCCGAAGACGTCACCAACACCGCCACTGAAGTGGAACAGCTGGCAGGACAGGTGCGTGACATCAGCAAGGTCCTGGATGTGATCCGCTCGATTGCCGAGCAGACCAACCTGCTGGCCCTCAACGCCGCGATCGAGGCGGCGCGTGCTGGCGATGCCGGGCGTGGTTTTGCCGTGGTGGCCGATGAAGTACGCGCTCTGGCGCATCGCACACAGCAGTCGACCCGCGAAATCGAGCAGATGATCAGCGGTATCCAGCAGGGCACCGATAAAGCGGTCAACGCCATGCAGAACAGCAACAGCCGGGCGCGTTCGACCCTGGATGTGGCCAAGGCCGCTGGGCAGGCGCTGGATGAAATTGCCGCGGCCATTTCGCAGATCAACGAACGTAACCTGGTGATTGCCAGCGCCTCGGAAGAGCAGGCCCAGGTGGCCCGTGAAGTGGACCGCAACCTGGTGAATATCCGCGACCTGTCGATGCAGTCCTCGGCCGGTGCCAATCAGACCAGTGCGGCCAGCCAGGAACTCTCGCGCCTGGCGGTGGACCTGAATGCGCTGGTGGCGCGCTTCAGCATCTGATCGACTATTGCTGCACGCATGAAAAAGGGACCCTAGGGTCCCTTTTTCATTGCCGCTAAGTGCCGCACCTCAGGAGAGGAAACCGCCATCCACGTTCAGTGCTACGCCAGTGGTGTAGCTGGAGGCATCGCTGGCCAAGTACAGCACGGTGCCAGCCATTTCACTTGGGTCAGCCACGCGTTTGAGCGGGATGCGCTGCAGGGCAACCTTGAGAATGGCGTCGTTCTTGGTCAGCGCCGAGGCGAACTTGGTGTCGGTCAGACCAGGCAGCAGGGCGTTGCAGCGGATGCCGAACTGCGCGCATTCCTTGGCAAATACCTTGGTCATGCTGATCACGGCGGCCTTGGTCACCGAGTAGATGCCCTGGAACTCGCCAGGGGAGACACCGTTGATCGAAGCCACGTTGATGATGCTGCCGCCACCGTTGGCTTTCATCAGCTTGCCGCCTTCGATGGACATGAAGTAGTAACCGCGGATGTTCACATCGACGGTCTTCTGGAACGCGCCCAGGTCAGTGTCCAGTACGTTGCAGAACTGCGGGTTGGTGGCAGCGTTGTTGACCAGCACGTCGAGGCGACCGAACTGCTCCTTGATCTGCGCAAAGACGTAGCTGATCTGCTCCATTTCACCAATGTGGCAGGCAATCGCAGTGGCCTTGCCGCCGTCGGCGATGATGGCGTCTGCGACTTTCTGGCAGTCATCAATCTTGCGGCTCGAGACGATGACGTGCGCGCCTTGCTGGGCCAGCAGTTTGGCAATGGCCTCGCCGATGCCACGGCTGGCGCCGGAGACGAAAGCGATCTTGCCGTCGAGGTCGAACAGATGGGTCTTGGACATGGTTTTTTCCTTTCTTATGAGAGGCCTGTTCGGCCGTTTACAGCTGCGATTTATTGATGACCTGCAGACTCATCTGCTCCAGCAGCTTGTTCATGTGTATGAACTGCGCAAAACGTTTGTCCTGGGTCTGACCATGGAAGTAGCGGTAATAGATCTGCTGCACGATACCGGCCAGACGGAACAGGCCGTAGGTGTAGTAGAAGTCGATGCTCTTGATCTCAATACCGGCACGTTCGGCGTAGTAGTCAGCGAACTGCTGGCGCGTGAGCATGCCCGGTGCATTACTCGGCTGGCGGCGCATCAGTTGCACCGGAGCCGGGTCGGCGGCTTCGATCCAGTAGGCGAGGGTGTTGCCCAGGTCCATCAGTGGATCGCCAATGGTGGTCAGTTCCCAATCCAGCACACCGATGATCTGACTCGGGTTCTGTGGGTTGAGAATCACGTTATCGAAGCGGTAATCGTTGTGCACGATGCCCGGCTTGTGGTGGTCGGCCGGCATCTTGTCGCGTAGCCAGGCTTTGACCGGCTCCCACAGTGGCGCGTCGGGTGTCAGGGCCTTCTCGTAGCGATCGCTCCAGCCGCTGATCTGTCGCTGTACATAACCTTCCGGCTTGCCCAGGTCGCCCAGGCCACAGGCTTGATAGTCGACGTTGTGCAGCTCGACCATCTTGTCGATAAAGCTCTTGCACAGCTCGCGGGTCTGCTCGGCGCTGAAGTTCAGCTCGGCCGGCATGTCCGAGCGCAGGATGATGCCGTTGACCCGCTCCATGACATAGAACTCGGCACCGATCACCGATTCGTCAGTGCAATGCACATAGGCTTTCGGGCAATACGGGAAGCCGGCGTTGAGCTGGTTGAGAATGCGGTACTCGCGGCCCATGTCGTGGGCCGATTTGGCCTTGTGGCCGAATGGTGGACGGCGCAGAACGAATTCTTTACCAGGGTATTCGAGCAGGTAGGTCAGGTTCGACGCGCCGCCAGGGAACTGGCTGATACGTGGCTCGCCGGTCAGGCCCGGGATATGCGCCTTGAGATACTGGTCGATGATCGCGGCGTCGAGCTCTTCGCCTTCGCGGATACGGGTGGACTGGTCAGTAAGCGCCATGTTTATCCCTTCTGCTTATGATGGGTGCCTAAGATAATTAGCTAATCTAATGCTGCAGCCTGCGGCTCACAAGGATTACCCGCCGTTATAGGCGCGCGTGTTGCTACCTAATCAAGCTGCCTGATTGGCTGTTCTGGTGCGTATTGCAAGACATAAAACACTGGCCGGGAGCCAGTGTTAACGTCGCGTAGCGACGGCCCGTAGGGTGGCCTCCATGGATAGCGGTCATAAAAAAACCGGAGTCGAGGACTCCGGTTTGTTGTGCAACTGTGATGCTGTTTCCACTTAAACCGGGAACAGTTCGCCCAGTTTCATGGCCAGCATCATGTCGCCTTCGGCGCGCAGTTTGCCGGACATGAAGGCTTGCATACCGTCGGTTTCGCCGCTGGTGATGCCTTTCAGGGTGTCGGTGTCCATGATCAGGGTCACGTTGGCGTTGGCGTTGTCGCCTTTCTCAACGGCGCAGGTGCCGTCTTTGACGATCAGTGCGTAGTTCTCGCCGTCTTCGATGTTGAACTGGAATACCAGATCCAGGCCGGCGGCAGCGCTGGCGTTGAACTTGGAGTGCATGGTTTGGACGATGTCTGCAACGCTCATGATGTTTTCCTTTTTCTTGGGTTTTACTAGCGCCCGTCAGGGTGCAGTGGGCCGGACTCAGCGATAAGTGATGAGTTCCGGCGCCTTCAACAGCTGGAGATGCACATGGCTGTTGAAGGAAGCCAGGCTCACTTGCTTGCCACGAAACTTCAGGCAGCTTAGTGAGGTGTTGACAATTTGCCAGTTCAGTTCAAACGCCTGCGCTGGTGCGATGCCGGTAATCAGGTGGAGCAGGGCGGTAATAGTGCCGCCTGAGGTAAATATGGCGATGTTCTGTTTGCTGTCTGCCTGCTGTAGCACACGTTCCAGACCACCCTGCACCTGTTCGACGAAAGCCTGCCAGCTTTGCAGGCCAGGTTTGTCATGTTCGCCGCTGACCCAACGGCCAATCAGCTTGGCAAACAGGCGCTGGAATTCGCCACGGTTCTGCGCCGCGTTGCGCAGGATGTGCAGCGCTTCGGGTTCTTCTGGAAGCAGGTCAGGGAGCAGGGCGCGGATCACCGCGTCGGCGTCGAATTCATTGAAGGCCGCATCGATTTCCAGCGCAGTACTTGCCAGCTCGGCATCCTGCAGCTGCTTGAGCGCGGCATTGGCCGTGTGCTGCTGACGACGCAGGTCGCCGCTGACGCTGCGGTCGATGCGTGTACCAAGTTGCGCAAGGTGCGCGCCCAGCACTTCGGCCTGGCGAATTCCGATGGGCGATAGCACATCGTAATCGTCGGCACCGAATGAGGCTTGGCCATGTCGAATCAGGTAGATGCTGCCCACGTCCGCTCGATTCCGGTACGTTGAAAGTTTCGCGAGGGTATGAGGAAGCTCAGGAGCTGTCAACGTAAAAACATACGCTTGTTTGAATTGCATCGATGCGCTGAATAGCCAGTCCTCAGCTTGCTGGCCGCCAACCCATGGCCTCGGTATGCTTGCGGTCAATCAGCGTGCTCGATGAATCGGCGCTGTCACTGGATTGAGGGGCAATACGTGGAGTTTTTTGCAGAGTACATCGGCTTTCTGGCCAAGACGGTCACCCTGGTTGTCGCCATTGTGGTGGTGCTGGTCACAATTGCCGCCTTGCGTGGCAAAGGGCGTCAGGCTACGGGGCAGTTGCAGGTGAACAAGCTCAATGACTTCTTCAAGCAACTGCAACAACGTGTTGAACACGCGGTGCTCGACAAGGATCAGCTGAAGGCTGCGGCCAAAGCCGAAGCCAAGGCTGCCAAGCTGGAGAAAAAAGCCGGTACGCAGAAACCACGTGTCTATGTGCTGGATTTTGATGGGGATATCAAAGCCTCGGCTACCGACAGCCTGCGCCATGAAATCACTGCTTTACTGAGCATGGCTACACCGCAGGACGAAGTGGTGCTGCGTCTGGAAAGCGGTGGTGGCATGGTACACAGCTACGGCCTGGCCTCTTCGCAGCTGGCGCGCATTCGCCAAGCGGGCGTGCCGCTGACCATCTGTATCGACAAGGTTGCGGCCAGTGGCGGCTACATGATGGCCTGTATTGGCGAGAAGATCATTTCCGCGCCATTCGCCATTCTCGGTTCGATTGGTGTGGTGGCGCAGTTGCCCAACGTGCATCGTCTGCTGAAGAAGCACGATATTGATTTCGAGGTGCTCACCGCGGGTGAGTACAAGCGCACCCTGACCGTGTTTGGTGAGAACACCGATAAAGGCCGGGAGAAATTTCAGGACGACCTGGAAACCACCCACGAGTTGTTCAAAGGTTTTGTCGCGCGTTACCGGCCACAACTGGATATCGATCAGATTGCCACCGGTGAAGTCTGGCTAGGCCTGGCAGCGCTGGAGAAACAGCTGGTAGATGAGCTGAAAACCAGCGACGAGTACCTGGCTGAACGGGCGAAAAGTGCTGAGCTGTTTCATCTGCACTATGCCGAGAAGAAAACCCTGCAGGAGCGTGTAGGACTGGCGGGCAGCGTAGCGCTGGATCGCTTTGTGCTGAACTGGCTGAGTCGTTTGAATCAGCAGCGCTTCTGGTAATCACGCCTTCATACAGAGGAAGAAGATGAGCAAGTTCAGTGCATTGCAGGCTCGTGAAAGTGCTACGGGCGGTTTCGAACAGGTGATTGTGCAGCGCGACATCGGCGACTTGCCGGCCGGTGAACTGCTGATTCGGGTCAAGTACTCCTCGCTCAACTACAAGGATGCACTGTCAGCCAGTGGCAACCGTGGCGTGACCAAGAGCTTTCCGCATACCCCGGGTATCGATGCTGCGGGTGTGGTGGAAGCGTCCAGCGTGGCTGAATTCAGCGTGGGTGATGAGGTGATCGTCACCGGTTATGACCTGGGCATGAACACCTCGGGCGGCTTTGCCCAGTACATTCGGATTCCGGCCAACTGGGCGCTGAAACGTCCCAAGGGCCTATCCCTGCGTGAAGCCATGGTGCTCGGTACAGCCGGCCTGACGGCGGCGCTGTGTGTCGACAAGCTGGAGCAAAGCGGCCTGAGTCCGGATGCCGGCCCTGTACTGGTAACGGGGGCTACGGGTGGTGTAGGCAGTGTCGCCGTGGCCCTGCTGACCTCGTTGGGCTATCGCGTCGCGGCCTCGACGGGCAAGGCGGAGCAGGCCGATTATCTCAAGGCCCTTGGCGCACAGCAGATTGTGCTGCGTAGCGAACTGCAGGAAGGCACTGATAAGCCTATGCTCAAGGAGCAGTGGGCGGGCGCCGTGGATTGTGTGGGCGGGGATATCCTGTTCAACGTGGTCAAGTCGCTGCGCTACGGTGCCAGTGTGGCCTGCTGTGGGCTGACGGCCGGGGTCGGCTTCAAGGGCAGCGTACTGCCGTTTATCCTGCGCGGAGTGAACCTGCTGGGGGTAGACTCTGTAGAGCTGCCGCTGGTGGTCAAAGCCTCGATGTGGGACAAGCTGTCGTTGCAATGGAAGGTCAACCTCGATGCACTGGTCAGCGAGGTAACGCTTGAGCAACTGCCGGCAACCATTGCGCAAATCCTCGCGGGCAAGCAGGTCGGGCGCGTGCTGGTCAACCTGGCTTGATTGCTAGCCTGTCTGATAAGGCCCGGTATTTCCGGGCCTTTGTATTTCCGGGGGTCAGGCCTGACTGACGTACATGGTGATGTCTGCACGGAACACTGCTTTGTCGCCGACAAAGGCTTGCACAGGCACAGTGACATCACCCAGCTGGTTCCAGTCGATGGCGCTGCCATCGGCCACGGCGCGAATATCACCATCAGCCTTGGCCAGGTATTCCACAGTCATTCCGCGCGGAATCCAGCGGCAACCCTTGGGGATCGACGCGTCAGTCATAGTCCCTGCAGCCAGTTCGGCGGCGTTGCACAGGGCAATCGCGTGTACGGTGCCAATGTGGTTGAGCACTTCGCGACGTTTAGGAAAGGTGACTTCGGCGTAGCCTGGGCGCAGCTCAACGAACTGTGGGGCGATGCTGGCGAAGTAGGGCGCGACCTGGCCGATCATGGCGCTGAACTGCGCCGGGCCTGCCTGTTGGAACATCTGTAACATCTGGCTCATGGACTTCTCCTGGGCGGATTGGGGTGATGGATTGAGTGCGCGCCAGGGCAGTGTACAAATATTAGAATTAAATTCTAGAATTATTTTCTTGTTGATTGCCGTACGAGGAAAGCATGGCTCGTCGTTCCCGCAAAGATGAAATCCTTCAGGCCGCGCTGGCCTGCTTTACCGAGGTCGGAGTTGATGGCACCACCATCGAGATGATCCGTGATCGTTCCGAGGCCAGTATCGGCAGCCTGTATCACCATTTCGGCAACAAGGAACGGATCATCGCCGCGCTCTATCTGGCAGGTACGGCGGAGTATGCGGCGATGCTGGAAGAAGGCTTCGCCACAGCTGGCAGTGCTGAGGCTTGCGTCAAGTTGCTGGTCACCAGCTATGTCGACTGGGTGGTGGCCAATCCTGATTGGGCGCGTTTTGTTCTGCACAGCCGCAGCCGGGTTGAGGCGGGGGAAATGGGGGAGCAACTGCGTGAAGCCAACCGCAAGCACTTTCAGCGCATCTTTGCTGCGCTCTCGCGTTACCGTGAGGAGGGGCTGTTCAAGGCCATGCCGGTGGACTGTTTTGCTTCGGTCATTATCGGGCCAACCCACGACCTCTCGCGGAACTGGCTGGCGGGGCGTACGCAGACGCAACTGGCGGACTGTCGCGAGTTTTTGGCGCAGCTGGCCTGGGACAGCGTGAGAGCCTGAAACTAAAAAGCCCCGCGATGCGGGGCTTTTTAGTGCTGAGCCGATCAGGCGCGGCGACGGAACAGCGGCAGCGGCTGATCCGTGGAAGCCTGATACACCTCGCGAAACTCTTCGAAGGCTTTCAAGGCATCCTGCGGGTCTTTGTCCTCACGCAGGGCGAAGGCATCGAAGCCCACGCGCAGGTAGGAGAACAGTTGATCACGCAGTACATCACCGATAGCGCGCACTTCACCCTTGTAGCCATAGCGATTGCGCAGCAGGTAGGCCGTGGAGCAGTGGCGGCCGTCGGTGAAGGCCGGGAAGTTCAGCGCGATGACCTGAAAGTTGTCCAGTTGATCGGCGATTTCTTCGATTTCCTCACCGGCATCCAGCCACACGCCCAGGCCGCCATCGCGAGCCTTGAGTGCGGTACTGTGCTCAACCCAGAGGGCCAGCGGCACAATCAGGTCGTCGCAATTGGAGATACCATCCAGCGTGGCATCTTTGGGCAGCAGGTGCCAGCTTTCGTCGACCAACTGACCGTTCTTAATG
The DNA here is from genome assembly GCF_021375795.1 of Pseudomonas anguilliseptica. Classification (GTDB taxonomy): domain Bacteria; phylum Pseudomonadota; class Gammaproteobacteria; order Pseudomonadales; family Pseudomonadaceae; genus Aquipseudomonas; species Aquipseudomonas anguilliseptica_A. The sequence goes on from NZ_JAEIOI010000002.1 coordinate 328,360, forward strand.
ATTCGCTGCATATACGCGCTCCTTGAACGGGTCGACACCGATGCGGCGGAAGGTGTCGAGGAAACTCTCTTCTTCATTGCGGCGTTCGACGTAGACCTTGACGATCTTGTCGATCACATCGGCCATGTCGGCTTCGGCGAAGGAGGGGCCAAGGATCTGTGCCAGGCTGGCATCACGACCGGCGCTACCGCCGAGTGATACCTGGTAGAACTCCTGGCCTTTCTTGTCCACCCCGAGGATGCCGATGTGGCCGACGTGGTGATGGCCACAGGCGTTCATGCAACCGGAGATATTCAGGTCGATATTGCCCAGGTCGAACAGGTAATCCAGGTCGTCGAAACGGCGTTGGATAGCCTCGGCAATCGGGATCGACTTGGCGTTGGCCAGGGAACAGAAATCGCCGCCGGGGCAGCAGATGATATCGGTCAGCAGGCCGACGTTTGGCGTAGCAAAACCGTTTTCACGCAGCTCGCCCCACAGGGTAAACAACTGTGCCTGCTCGACGTCGGCGAGGATGATGTTTTGGTTGTGGCTGTTGCGCACTTCACCAAAGCTGTAGCGGTCGGCCAGGTTGGCAATCGCATCAAACTGCTTGTCGGTGACATCGCCAGGCGCCACGCCGGTCGGTTTCAGTGACAGGGTCACTGCGACATAACCCGGCTTCTTGTGCGCGAAAGTGTTGCGCTGACGCCAGCGGGCAAAGCCTGGGTGCTCTGCATCCAGGGCAGCCAGTGCGGCATCCTGATCCTCGAGGGCTTTGTAAGCCGGGTCGATAAAATGCGCGGAAACCCGTGCTACTTCAGCTTCGGTCAGGGTGGTCGGGCCGTCTTTCAGGTGCGCCCACTCGGCGTTTACGCGCTCAGCAAACACTTCAGGGGTGAGGGCCTTGACCAGAATCTTGATGCGCGCCTTGTACTTGTTATCGCGACGGCCATAGCGGTTGTACACACGCAGAATGGCGTCGAGGTAGCTGATCAGGTGCTGCCACGGCAGGAATTCGTTGATAAAGCTACCAACGATCGGCGTACGACCCAGACCGCCACCAACGGAGACGCGGAAGCCCAGCTCACCGGCATCGTTGCGTACGGCTTCCAGGCCAATATCGTGCACTTCAATCGCTGCACGGTCGCTCACTGCGCCATTAACCGCAATCTTGAACTTGCGCGGCAGGTGGGTGAACTCGGGGTGGAAGGTCGACCACTGGCGGATGATCTCGCACCAAGGGCGCGGGTCAATGATTTCATCCTTGGCCACACCGGCGAACTGGTCGGTGGTGGTGTTACGGATGCAGTTGCCGCTGGTCTGGATAGCGTGCATCTGCACGGTGGCCAGTTCGGCGAGAATCTCGGGAACGTCTTCCAGATCCGGCCAGTTGAACTGCACGTTCTGGCGGGTGCTGATGTGCGCGTAACCTTTGTCGTAGTCACGAGCAATCTTGGCCATCATGCGCACCTGCGCTGATGACATCAGACCGTACGGCACGGCAACGCGCAGCATGGGCGCGAAGCGTTGGATATACAGGCCATTTTGCAGGCGCAGCGGGCGGAATTCTTCGCCGCTCAGTTCGCCAGCCAGGTAACGGCGGGTTTGATCGCGGAACTGCTTGACGCGGTCCTCGACGATTTGTTGGTCGTACTGGTCGTATACGTACATGTGGTGTCCTGTTATCAGGCTTTTTACAGCTAATCAGCGCGCACGGCCGCGCACTCCTGGCGGAGCCGGTGGAAGATACCAGTTCAGGGATATACACAAAAGTGATGTTTGAATATATGGAAAGAACTTAAAGTGATAAGTGGCAGGGTCAACATAGCCGTACGGCTTGAGGAAGCCCGCACACTGGTCTTAACTGCTAGAGGCGATTCACCCATAAACACAACAAGAGGGGTAGTCCATGACCGAACACAGCGAACCGGATAATGCTGACAGCGTGGTCGATGCCAAGGCCATCTTTGCCTTGATTCTGATCTTCGTCGCCACTGCGGTGTTCTGGGTCAGCCAGCAGTAAGACCCAGCGACCAGTGCACAGAAACGGGCATCAATGGGTTGATGCCCGTTTTTTATTGCGCAGTGCGCAGCTTCAATGGCAACTAAGGCTGTCGGCCTGGCGGTAGAGCATCAGCAGTTTGCGGGTGATGGTCTGCTGGATATCGTCCCGCTCGAAGGTCGACAGGCGTGTCAGGCGACCGACTTGCAGGCGATGCAGGTGGATGTAGGGCATCTGCTGATCGAACTCGCGCAGGTCACCTTTCATCATGATCGGCAGGAAAATGTCCCCCGCCTTTTTCTGATTACTGATGATCTGCGCCAGGGCTGGTTTGAATGGCATGGTCTTGGGGGCCGGGCCGCCTTCCTTGATCATCGTGGTCAGCAGCAGGCCAGGCTTGTTCAGCACCACACCGGGCAGTACACAAAGCCCGGTCTTGCGCACGGCCAGCGCTTCTATGCCATTCAGGGTGTCGTGAAACGCATAGGGGTTGGGCAGCACCACCATCTTGCGCCCCAGGTCGCTGGGGAAGTGCAGGTCATAGTTGGTATACAACTGGCGGGTCGATTCCGAGTAGACGCACAGGCGGTTCTCGAACAGCTTGATAAAGCGCTCGGCCAGCTCGCGCCTGGCAATGCTGTCCAGGTCCCAGATCAGGTCCTGGTTCTGCGGTTTGCTGAGGTCGACTTCCTGATGTTCCATACTGCTCATTTAGTATTTATACCCTGAACTGTCCCAGCAGCCTGTTCAGTTGTTCAGCAAGCTGGCCTAGGTGCTGCCTGGCGTCGCTGGATTGTTGTGCTGCCAGGGCATTGTTATGAGCCAGGCTGGCCGCCTGGGTGACATTCTGGTTGATGTCTTCGACCACGTGCGATTGTTGCAGCGTCGCGCTGGCGATGGAAGCGTTCAAACCGGTGAGGTTGCGCAAACCGCTGGCAATCTGGGTGAGACTGACGCCCGCCTGGCTGGCCTGCTCAATGGTCAGTTGTGAGGCTTTGCTGCTGTCGTTGATGACTTTGACGGCGGCCTCCGAGTTACCTTGCAGGCGTTCAATCATCACCTGGATTTCGGCGGTGGACTTCTGCGTGCGCTGCGCCAGTAGACGGACTTCGTCGGCTACGACTGCAAAGCCACGGCCCTGCTCGCCAGCCCGGGCTGCCTCAATGGCGGCGTTGAGTGCCAACAGGTTGGTCTGCTCGGCAATCGAGCGAATCACTTCCAGCACGCTGCCGATCTGCGTGCTTTCCTGAGCCAGGGCTTGAATGACTTCGACAGCCTGACTGATGGTGGCGGACAGTTCAGTGATCTGTCGCAGACTGCTTTCGATGTTCTGCTGGCCCTGCCGCGCCTGGTCTTCGGCGGCATGCACTTCTGATGAGGCATGTTCGGCGTTCTTCGCCACATCCTGCACGCCATAGGTGACCTGGTTGATTGCCGTGGCCACCAGTTCCATCTGCTGTGATTGCTGCTCACTGTGCTGCTGCGCCTGGCTGGAAATCTGCCCGAGTTCGCGGGCGGCTACATCGAGCTTGCCGGCGGAGTCGAGTGACTGGCGGATCACCTGGCGCAACTTCTCGGTAAACATATTGAAATAGCGGGACAGGGCGGACAATTCATCGCTGCCATGGGTGTCCAGGTTGCGCGTCAGGTCGCCGTCGCCGCTGGCGATATTGGCCATGGCGCTGACGGCCTGCTGCAGTGGCTGGGTGATGCTGCGCACGATCAGCACCACCAGCAATGCCACCAATATGGCAATGCCGAGGCCGATAATCACCGCTTTCAGAGCCTGGGTCTGGAACTCGGCCTGGACATCGTCGACGTATACCCCTGAACCAATAATCCAGCCCCAGGGCTGGAACAGTTCGACATAGGACACCTTGGGCACCGGATCGCTGGCACCAGGTTTTGGCCAGCGGTAGTTCACCTGGCCTGCGCCCTGGCTCTTGCTGATGGCCACCATCTCATTGAACAGCGCTTTGCCGTCAGGGTCCTTGAAGCCCGAGAGGTTCTACCCTTCAAGTTTGGGGTTGGTGGGGTGCATGATCATTACGGGCGTCTGATCGTTGATCCAGAAGTATTCCTGGCCGGCATAGCGCAGGCCGCGAATCGCCGCTATGGCCTGTTTCTGTGCCTGTTCACGGGGCAGGCTGCCTGCCGTTTCCAGGCCATGGAAGTATTTCAGAATCCCGGCGGCACTCTGCACGACATGCTGGGTCTTCTCACTTTTGGCTGCATACAGGTCGGTGTGGATTTGCTGCAGTAACAGTGCGCCCTGGATCACCAGCATCAGGATGGACACTGCCAGAATCAGCCACAGGCGACGATTGATGGGTAGGCTGCGCAAGCTGTTCATGGGACTAAGCTCCCTTCTGTTTTTGTGAGGCGCTCTTATAGGCTGACCACGCCGTTTTCCTACGTTAGACCTTAGGCTAATTGGCGAATAAGCACAGTGTAGAAGGCCAATGGCCAGCAATTGTCTGGCGGCAGGCGGTTCCAGCCCCTGGGTTGGCAGCACTACGGCGCATGTTCTCTGTTAGGATTTGCGCCACTGTTTGTTAAGTGTGTGATTTGGCTGTTTTTTCTGTGCGAGGGAACCTTTACTCGCAAAGGCTGTCGACGCACTCGCGGGTTCATCATCATCATCGTTGTTGTTCGTGCCAAAAGCGCACGTGTTGGGGAGTGGGGATGGATCTTTGGGTTGCCTTGCAGGCATTTATTCTGGGTGTGGTGGAAGGGCTGACCGAGTTTCTGCCGATTTCCAGCACAGGGCACCAGATCATTGTTGCGGATTTGATCGGTTTTGGCGGTGAGCGGGCGATGGCGTTCAACATCATCATCCAGCTTGGGGCGATTCTGGCGGTGGTGTGGGAATACCGACGCAAGATTTTCGATATCGTCATCGGTCTGCCGAAAGAGCAGCAAGCGCAGCGCTTTACCGTCAACCTGCTGATTGCCTTCCTGCCTGCGGTAGCTTTGGGCGTTCTGTTTGCCGATCTGATTCACCATTATTTGTTCAACCCGATCACTGTGGCCCTGGCCTTGGTCATCGGTGGCGTGATCATGCTCTGGGCCGAGCGGCGCACTCACCTTGTACACGCGGAAAGTGTCGATGACATGACCTGGAAGGACGCCCTGAAGATCGGTTTTGCTCAGTGCCTGGCGATGATTCCGGGTACGTCACGTTCCGGCGCGACGATTATCGGCGGTCTGCTGTTTGGCCTGTCGCGCAAGGCCGCCACCGAGTTCTCCTTCTTTCTCGCCATGCCGACCATGGTCGGTGCCGCGGTATATTCCGGCTACAAATACCGTGATCTGTTCCAGGCCAGCGATCTGCCGGTATTCGCCATCGGTTTTATCACCTCGTTTGTTTTCGCCATGATCGCGGTGCGGGCGCTACTCAGCTTTATCGGCAAGCACAGCTATGCAGCCTTTGCCTGGTATCGCATCGGTTTTGGTTTGCTGATTCTGGCGACCTGGCAGTTGCAGTGGATTGACTGGAGCACGGCGCAGCCGTGATTGCTGTATTCGGCAGATGGATTAAAGGCGCACCTCGGTGTGCGCCTTTGTCATAGTGGCCTCGGTTAGTGGAGGCGTATATGCATCAGCTTGAGCAGCAAATCCTTCAGGTCAACGGCATCGACCTGAGCCTTTACAGTGCTGGCCCAGCAGCGGGACGTCCGGTCTGGTTGCTGCACGGCTTTCCCGAGTGCTGGCATTCCTGGCGCCAGCAGATTGCTCCCTTGGCTGCGGCCGGTTACCGCGTGCTGATCCCGGAGATGCGTGGCTACGGCCAGAGCAGCGCACCGCGTGAGCCGGCGGCCTACGATGTGCTGACGATCTGCGGTGATATTCAGGCGGCCATGGATCAGCTGGGGCAGCAGCAGGTCTGTGTGGTCGGCCACGACTGGGGTGCACCAATTGCCTGGCATTTAGCCCTGCTTGAGCCTGAGTGGGTGCAGGCCGTGGTCGGCATGGCGGTGCCATTTGGCGGTCGACCCCGACAGCCGGCCATCGAGATCATGCGCCAGCTGTATGCCGGACGCTTTCATTACATCGTGCATTTTCAGCAGCCGGGCGTGGCTGAGGTGGAAATGGATGCTGATATTGCGCGGACCTTGCGCATGATGATGCACAACACTTCCGCCGCCGTACCCAAGGATCACTTCCTGCAGGAAAAAACCGCCGATGCGGGGTTGTTTGACGGCATGCAGGACCCTGGCACGCTGCCCGCCTGGTGTGATGCGTCAGCGTTCGCACTCTACGTGCAGACTTTCCAGGAGCGCGGTTTCTATGGCGCGCTGAACTGGTACCGCAACTTCGAGCGTAACTGGCAGCGTACCGAGGTATTGGCTGAGCGGCAGGTCAAGCAGCCCGCGCTGTTTCTGCTGGGCGACATGGACCCGGTGGGCACATTGGAGGCCTATACCCTCAAGCAGATGCCCAAGCGGGTTCCCCGGCTGGAGTCGCATGTTCTAGAAAATTGCGGGCATTGGATTCAGAACGAGCAGGCTGAGCAGGTCAATGCCTTGCTGTTGGACTTTCTGCAGCGCCACTATCGTGCGTAAAGCTCTGGGATGACGTGATGGAACAGCGCGGCCGGTTACGCAACTGGAATGACGACAAGGGCTTCGGCTTTATTCAGCCGGAGCAGGGTGGTGCAGAGCTCTTCGCGCATATCTCGGCCATGCGCGGTGACCGTCGCCCGGTTGCCGGCGATCAGGTGCTGTATGTCGCCGGCCAGGATGCCCAGGGCCGGGCGCGCGCCGAGCATATCCGCCTGGCCGGTGAACTGGCGCTGGATCGTCCGGCCATTCGCCGTAAACCGCGCGCAGATAAACCGCTAATCAAGTCAGCTGTTAAGCCAGCAAATAAGCCCAAGATACGGACGAAGCGCAGCTACGACTCCGGGCCGATTCAGCATCTACCGGCGAAAATGGCGCTGCTGATTTTGCTCTGTGTGTTGCCGCTGCTGGGTGGTTGGCGCGTGCTGAAGCAGTTTGGCGTGGTCTGGGTGTTGTTGGCATATCCGCTGGCCAGCATGATCAGCTTTGTGCAGTACTGGCACGACAAATCCAGCGCCCAGGCTGGTCGCTGGCGCACGCCGGAAAATGTTCTGCATGGGGTCGCGCTGCTCGGTGGATGGCCGGGCGCGTTGGTGGCGCAGCAGTGTTTCCGACACAAGACGCGCAAGGCATCCTTCCAGTTGGTGTTCTGGTCGATTGTGCTTGTACATCAGGTGATATGGATTGACTGGCTGTTGCTCGACGGCCAGTTGTTGATGGCTGTGTTGCACGCCTTAAACCGCTAGATCGGTTGCTCCCAACGGCTGACGGCTTCGCTGAGGTGTTCGATCCAGGCGCGGACGGCCGGCAGCATGCCACGGCGATGGGTGTAGACCGCCTGCAAGTTGCCTGTTGGCAGGGCCCAGTCCGGCAGCAGACGGATCAGTCGGCCATCGGCCAGTTCATTCAGGCACAGTGGCGCCGGCAATAGAGTGAAACCCAGTTCTGCCAGGGCCGCCTGCTTGCGCACTTCGAAATCGACGACAGCCAGGCGTGCAGCCAGCACTACGTCCTGGCTGCGCCCGCTGACATGCTCGAAGCGCATGTGGATGTGCCGGTCCGCTTCCAGTGCCCCCAATGCCGGCAACCGGGCGAGGTCTTCAGGCGTGCGGATTTCGGCGTTCTCCAGCAGGGCCGGGGCGGCCACCAGAAACGCTTGCGCCGGGCGCAAGCGGCGGGTGATCAGCGTGGGGTCTTCATCTTCTGCGCTACGTACGCGCAAGGCGACGTCCACGCCCTCATTGAGCAGGTCGATACGCCGGCTGGTCTGGATCAGTTCCAGTTGCACCTTGGGGTAGGCCGCGAGAAAACTTACTACCAGTTCCGTAAGCAGCGCGATGCCGCCGGGCGCGCTGACCCGTAGGCGCCCACGGGGTTCGCTGGTCAGGCTGGCCACGGTTTCCTCGGCCTGTTCGGCTTCCTGCAGCATGGCCTGGCAATGGCGCAGGTAGCGCTCGCCAACCTCGGTCAACGCCAGTTTGCGCGTGGTGCGTTGCAACAGGCGTGCGCCGAGGCGGTTCTCCAGTTCGGAAATCCGTCGTGACAGACGCGATTTGGGAATACCCAGAATGCGTCCGGCGGCGGCGAAACCGCCGGCCTCTACCACTTTGGCGAAATAGAACAGGTCGTTGAGGTCATGCATGGCTTTATCGTCCTATCAGTAGGACGAACTATCGCATTTGCGCCGACTAATCGGCTATTGCTTTCATCAGTAGTATCTCCAGCATCTTGATCGCCGTGGGGCGATCTCATTTTGGAGATTGTCATGAAACTACTTCACCTCGATTCCAGCATCCTCGGCGACTCGTCCGCTTCCCGTCAGCTCAGTCGCGCCGTGGTCGAGGCCTGGCTGGTCGCTGCCCCTGAGGCTCAAGTGAGCTATCGCGACCTGGCCGGCGATGCGCTGAGTCATCTGTCTGCCTCCAGCCTGGTGGCCGGCGGTACACCGGCTGAGCTGCGGGATGCTGCACAGCGGCATGAAGTGGCGCTGGCCGAGGCCACGCTCAATGAGTTTTTGGCTGCCGACGCCGTGGTGATTGGCGCGCCGATGTACAACTTCACCGTACCCACCCAGCTCAAGGCTTGGATCGACCGCGTGGCTGTAGCCGGCAAGACCTTTGCCTATGACGAAAATGGCCCGAAAGGTCTGGCCGGTGGCAAGAAGGTCATCATCGTCTCCACCGCCGGCGGCATCCATGCTGGTCAGCCAAGTGGCCAGGCGCATGAGGACTACCTGCAATTCGTGCTGCGTTTTCTCGGCATCACCGACATCGAGCTTGTTCGCGCTGAAGGCCTGGCTTATGGCGAAGAGCCGCGCAGCAATGCCCTCAAGGCCGCGCATGCGCAGATCGCCGGGTTGTTCGCTACTGCATAAGACGGCACAAACGAAAAAGCCCGCTCAATGAGCGGGCTTTTTTATGCTAGTTACAGACCGGTCAGACGATCACGCCCTGGCTGCGCAGGTAGTCGTCGTAGCTGCCGCTGAAGTCGGTCACGCCGTTCTCTGACAGCTCGATGATGCGGGTGGCCAGGGAGCTGACGAACTCGCGGTCATGACTGACGAAGATCAGCGTGCCTGGGTAGTTCTCCAGTGCCAGGTTGAGGGCCTCGATGGATTCCATGTCGAGGTGGTTGGTCGGTTCGTCCATCAGCAGCACGTTGGGCTTCTGGCAGGCCAGTTTGCCGAACAGCATGCGGCCTTGCTCACCACCGGACAGCACCTTCACCGATTTCTGGATTTCATCGGAGGAGAACAGCATGCGGCCGAGAGCGGCGCGAATATTCTGCTCGCCTTGGGTCCACTGGCCCATCCACTCGAACAGCGTGTCATCGGCTTCGAAGTCGTGGGCGTGGTCCTGGGCGTAGTAACCCAGTTCGGCACTGTCGGTCCACTTCACGGTGCCGGCGTCCGGGGTCATTTCACCAACCAGAGTACGCAGCAGGGTGGTCTTGCCGATGCCGTTGGGGCCGATGATCGCCACGCGCTCGCCGGCTTCCACGGTGAAGCTGAAATTCTTGAACAGCACCTTGTCGTCAAAGGCCTTGGACAGTTTGTCCAGGGTCACGGCCTGGCGGTGCAGCTTCTTGTTCTGGTCGAAGCGGATAAATGGGCTGACGCGGCTCGATGGCTTGACCTCGGCCAGCTGGATCTTGTCGATCTGCTTGGCGCGGCTGGTGGCCTGCTTGGCTTTCGAGGCGTTGGCCGAGAAGCGGCTGACGAAGGTCTGCAGCTCGGCGATCTGTGCCTTCTTCTTGGCGTTGTCGGCCAGCAGTTGCTCGCGCGACTGGGTGGCGGCCGTCATGTACTCGTCGTAGTTGCCCGGGAACAGGCGCAGCTCGCCGTAGTCCAGGTCGGCCATGTGGGTGCAGACCGAGTTGAGGAAGTGACGGTCGTGGGAAATGATGATCATGGTGCTGTTACGCGCCGTGAGGATGTTTTCCAGCCAGCGGATGGTGTTGATGTCCAGGTGGTTGGTCGGCTCGTCGAGCAGCAGCACGTCCGGGTCGGCGAACAGCGCCTGGGCCAACAGCACGCGCAGCTTCCAGCCCGGAGCGACTTCGCTCATCGGGCCGAAATGCTGTTCGAGTGGGATGCCCAGGCCAAGCAGCAGCTCGCCCGCACGGGATTCGGCGGTGTAGCCGTCCATCTCGGCGAACTCGCCCTCCAGTTCGCCCACCTTCATGCCGTCTTCTTCGCTCATTTCTGCCAGCGAATAGATGCGGTCACGTTCGGCCTTGACCTTCCACAGCTCGGCGTGGCCCATGATCACGGTGTCGATCACGTTGAACTCTTCGTAAGCGAACTGATCCTGACGCAGCTTACCCAGGCGCACGTTCGGCTCCAGCATCACCTGGCCAGCCGAAGGCTCCAGATCACCACCGAGAATTTTCATGAAGGTCGACTTGCCGCAACCGTTGGCGCCAATCAGGCCGTAACGGTTGCCGTTGTTGAACTTCACGGAGACGTTTTCAAAGAGCGGCTTGGCGCCGAATTGCATGGTGATGTTTGCGGTGGAGATCACGAATCTTGGTCCAGATAAGCGGGCGCACGGGCGCGAAAGGGGCGCGATTGTAGCGGTTTACGGCGGTAAAAGGCAGCAGGCGGGACGGGCGGGCTTGCGTTGCGATGTGTTCGCTCTGGGTTATGGCTGTCTCAACGTTTGCCATGAACCTGAAAACGCTCTGCCATAGGTGTTATCAGTTTATGGACCGGCGTGTTTTTATATTCACTAATAGAATATAAAAATAATTATTCAGTATTTTATGGGAATAAAAAATCTCAGTAGTGTCAGCAGCAACCGAGCCTGACCGGCAGGTGAAAATCCGCTCCGCTCGCAGCTGAAGATCCAGCTGGGGCATACGAACTGAGAGATCCCACGATGAAAAAGACTTTGCTGCTCACCGCGCTGGCTGCTGCACTTTCCGTAACCCTGGCGCAGGCCGGCGAGAAACTGGTTGTGGCGGCTTCGCCCGTGCCGCATGCCGAAATCCTTGAGCTGATTAAGCCGCAGCTGGCCAAGGAGGGCGTCGATCTGGATGTCAAAGTCTTCACCGATTATGTGCAGCCCAATCTGCAAGTCAGCCAGAAACAGCTGGATGCCAACTACTTCCAGCACCAGCCTTATCTGGACACCTTCAATGCCAATCGCGGTACGAATCTGGTGAGCGTCAAGGGCGTTCATGTCGAGCCGTTCGGTGCCTATTCCAGCAAGATCAAGAACCTGACTGAACTGCCGCAAGGTGCCACTGTGGCCATCCCCAACGACGCCACCAACGGCGGCCGTGCTCTGCTGTTGTTGCAGAAGGCTGGCGTGATCACTCTGAAGCCGGACACTGGCATCCTCGCAACACCAAAGGACATTGCCGACAACCCGAAGAACATCAAGGTGCGTGAACTGGAAGCGGCAACCCTGCCGCGCGTGCTGGATCAGGTTGACCTGGCGCTGATCAATACCAACTACGCCCTGGAAGCCAAGCTGGACCCAAGCAAGGACGCTCTGGTGATCGAGGGTCGTGATTCGCCGTATGTGAACTACCTGGTGGCGCGTCCGGATAACCAGGACAGCGATGCCATCAAGAAACTCTCGGCGGCTCTGACCAGCCCTGAAGTCAAAGCCTTTATCGAGAAGAAATATTCCGGCGCAGTGGTTCCCGCGTTCTGATCCTCACCAACTGACTGACCACGGCGGCATGGGTGGCTCAGCTGCCCCTGCCATTTCCAACGCCGACGAAGGCTTGCTCTCGTCGGCGTTCTTTTTTGCGCAGCCATATCCAGGGGCTGCCGACACTATGTCGCATTAGAGTGCGTGTTTGCCTGGCCAATGGCTGCTGCGCGCAATGCCATAACCTTATTCGATAACGGTATTTTCAAAGCGATGCTTATATTCGTTATCTTCTCGCTACAACTTGTTATGACAAGTAATGATTGAGACCCGAAACATGGCCCAACTGCTACCGCTGTCCCCCGTACCGCTTTACAGCCAACTCAAGGAATTGCTGCGTACGCGCATCCTTGATGGCACCTATCCACCACACAGCCGCATGCCCTCGGAAAGCGAGCTGGGCCAGGCTCATGGCGTCAGCCGCATTACCGTGCGCCAGGCGCTGGGCGACCTGCAGAAGGAAGGGCTGATCTTCAAGATTCATGGCAAGGGCACCTTCGTTGCCAAGCCCAAGGCATTCCAGAACGTCAGCACCCTGCAAGGCCTGGCCGAGTCGATGACGCAGATGGGCTATGAGGTGCTCAACCGTCTGCGCAGCTTCAAATTCGTGCCGGCCAGCGCGTTGGTCGCTGAACGCTTGCAGGTGGAAGAGGGCAGCCTGGTCACTGAAATCAAGCGGGTACGCCTGATTAACCGTGAGCCGGTGTCGCTGGAAGTCACCTACCTGCCGAAGGCCGTTGGCGAGAAGCTGGAGAAGGCCGATCTGGCCACCCGCGACATCTTTCTGATTCTGGAAAACGACTGCGGTATCGCCCTCGGCCACGCCGACCTGGCCATCGATGCGGCACTTGCCGACAGCGATCTGGCCCAGGCGCTGCAGGTCGAGGAGGGTGCGCCGATCATGCGCATCGAGCGCCTGACCCACACCGCCGACGGCACGCCCCTGGATTTCGAACACCTCTACTACCGCGGCGATGCCTTCCAGTATCGCCTGCGCATCGACAGGCAGAAGGACGCGCAGCAATGAGCAGCTATCAGACCCTGGAACAGGAATACGACATCGTGATCATCGGCGGCGGCACTGCCGGGCCGATGGCGGCGATCAAGGCCAAGGAGCGCAACAAGGCGCTGCGTGTGCTGCTGGTGGACAAGGCCAACGTCAAGCGCAGCGGCGCGATCAGCATGGGCATGGATGGCCTGAACAACGCCATCGTCCCCGGCCACGCCACGCCGGAGCAGTACACCAAGGAAATCACCGTGGCCAACGACGGCATCGTCAACCAGGCCGCCGTGTACGCCTATGCCACCCACAGTTTCGAGACTATCGAACAGCTGGATCGCTGGGGCGTGAAGTTCGAGAAGGACGAGACCGGCGACTACGCGGTGAAGAAGGTCCACCACATGGGCGCCTACGTGTTGCCGATGCCCGAGGGCCACGACATCAAGAAGGTGCTCTACCGCCAGCTCAAGCGCGCCCGGGTGGAAATCACAAACCGCCTGATCACAACCCGCCTGCTCACCGATGCTGAGGGCGCGGTCAATGGCGTGATGGGCTTTGACTGCCGCACCGCCGACTTCCATGTGATCAAGGCCAAGGCGGTGATTCTTTGCTGCGGCGCGGCCGGGCGCCTGGGTTTGCCATCGTCTGGCTACCTGATGGGCACCTACGAGAACCCGACCAACGCCGGCGACGGCTACGCCATGGCCTATCACGCGGGTGCAGAGCTGGCCAATCTGGAGTGCTTCCAGATCAACCCGCTGATCAAGGACTACAACGGCCCGGCCTGCGCCTATGTCACCGGCCCGCTGGGCGGCTATACCGCCAACAACAAGGGCGAGCGCTTTATCGAGTGCGACTACTGGAGCGGGCAGATGATGTGGGAGTTCCATCAGGAACTTGAAGGCGGTAATGGCCCTGTGTTCCTCAAGCTCGATCACCTGGCCGAGGAAACCATCCAGACCATCGAGGAAATCCTGCACAGCAACGAGCGTCCGAGTCGCGGCCAGTTCCACGCTAATCGTGGCACCGATTACCGTACCGGCATGGTCGAGATGCATATCTCCGAGATCGGCTTCTGCTCCGGTCATAGCGCCTCGGGCGTATGGGTCAACGAGAAAGCCGAAACCTCGGTTAAAGGCCTGTACTCGGCCGGCGATATGGCCGCCGTGCCACACAACTACATGCTCGGCGCTTTCACCTACGGCTGGTTCGCTGGCAGCAACTCAGCAGATTACGTGGCTGAGCGTGACTACAGTGAGCTGGATCAGGCGCAGATCGATGCCGAGCGCGCGCGGGTCTATGCGCCGCTGCTGCGCGAGCACGGCCTGCCGCCGGCGCAGGTCGAGTACAAGCTGCGACGCATGGTCAACGACTACCTGCAGCCGCCCAAGGTGACCAAGAAGATGGAAATCGGCCTGACCCGTTTTGCCGATATCCAGCGTGACCTCGACCAGCTCAAGGCCAACAACCCTCACGAGCTGATGCGCGCCCTGGAAGTCAGCGTGATCCGCGACTGCGCCGAGATGGCCGCACGGGCTTCGCTGTTCCGCACTGAGAGCCGCTGGGGCCTGTACCACCACCGCGTCGATCACCCGCAGCGCAACGATGCTGAATGGTTCTGTCATGCCCACCTGAAGAAGGATGAAAGCGGTGTGATGAGCAGCTTCAAGAAACCGGTCGAGCCCTACCTGATTCCGCTGGATGACGAAGAGCAGCAGGCCTACAACCACTTGCGCGTCAAAGGCAACGCAGCAGCCTAAAAGGAGGGCGCGTGAAATGGCGTATCAACCCCAGGAAATATTCTTTCGCAGCAACGCCCCGGTAACGGTCGATGAAGACAAATGCATCGCCCACAAGGGCTGCACCGTCTGTGTGGATGTCTGCCCGATGGACCTGCTGGCCATCAACCCGGCCACGCAGAAAGCCTATATGGCCTTTGACGAATGCTGGTACTGCATGCCGTGCGAGACGGATTGCCCGACCGGCGCAGTGAAGGTGGAGATTCCTTATCTGCTGAGGTAGTCCGCCGGGTTCAAACCGCACTGCAATCACTTGATTCTGTCGCACGGGTTAAACCCACCGGGGTACGCCTGCTCGACAAAAGCTATCCGGATAACCGCCGGACGCCTGCTGTAACACCCCCTCGTTTCCCACCAGCCAACCGCATGGCGGAGACGATTCCAATACTTATGATTCGAGGGGAAACACCCATGATCTTGCGTACTACCATCGCCGGCCTCGCGCTGGCCATCAGCAGCATCACCGCCGCCCATGCAGAGACCATCCGTATTGCCATCGGCACCCAGGACACCACCATCAACTGCGCCGCTGGCGGCCTGCTGATCCGTGAGCTGGGCCTGCTCGACAAGTACCTGCCCAAAGACGGCAAGTACCAGGACGCCAAATACGAAATCGAGTGGAAGAATTTCACCAGCGGTGCGCCGCTGACCAACGAGATGGTCGCCGGCAAGCTGGACTTCGGCGCCATGGCCGACTTCCCTGGCTCGTTCAACGGTGTGGCGCATATCGAGGCGGGCAAGCAGAGCCTGTTTATCAGCGTGCTGTCCGGCAGTACGCTGGGCAGCGGCAACGGCATCGTGGTGCCGGCGTCCTCCAGCGTGCAGTCGCTGGCAGAGCTGAAAGGCAAGACCATCTCCGTGCCGTTCGCTTCCACCGCCCACGGCATGTTGCTGCGCGCTGTGGCCGCACAAGGCTGGGACCCGGAGAAGGACGTGCGGATTATCGCCCAGGCCCCGGAAATCGCTGGTTCCGCGCTACGCAGCAACCGCATCGAAGCGCATGCCGACTTCGTGCCGTTCGCCGAGCTGTTCCCCAACCGTGGTTTCGCCCGCAAGATCTACGATGGCTCGCAGGCCAATGCGCCAACCTTCCACGGCGTGCTGGTGGATGCCAGCTACGCCAAGAAGTACCCGGAAATCGTCACCGCCTACCTGCGCGCGGGCATTGAAGCCGACCAGTTGCTGGCCGCCGAGCCGGAGAAATACAGCGAGCTGATCGAGAAGGTCACCGGCATCGAGGCTGAGGTCAATTACCTGTTCCACGGTCCGCTCGGCCTGCAAACCCGTGACCTGAGCTGGAAGCCGGAATACCGCCAGGCGGTGGCGACGTCCATCGACACTCTCAAGTTGCTCAAGCGTACTGACCGTGACTTGGATACGGCCAAGTTCATTGACGATCAGTACATTCGCGCAGCTTTCAAGGCTTCCGGTCTGGACTACAGCACGCAGCTGGCCAACTACGCCGCGCTGCCGCTCAAGGCCAACGATGCACTGACCGGCAAACCGATCACCGACTTCAAGCGCCTGGCGCAGATCTGGGTGCGTGGCGAAGACAAGGTGCGTCATTACAGCTCGCCGGAAGCAGCCCTGGGCGCGCTGGCCACTCTGGAAGCAGAGGGTAAGGACATCCGCGCCATCTATGCCCAGGCAGCGGACAGCGGCATCAAACTGCTGGCCAACCAGGCCTGGTTTGTCCGTGATGCCAAGGGCCAGCTGAATGCCTTCCTGCTCAAGGATCAGGCCCTGGCCTATGCCCAGCAGCATGGCGGCACCGCGCTGGACTTCGTCAGCGCCAACCAGCAGTTGCTGGCCAGCCGCTAAGACCTACTCCCTCTGCCCACCCTTTCTCGCTTAGGCGAGCGGGGTGTGGCAGAGGGTTATGGAGATTGCCATGAAACCGCTATATCGCTGGCCCCTGCGTCTGGCATCGCTCGCCGCCTGCCTGCTGTTCTGGCATGTGGCGGCGGCCCAGCGCCTGAATCTGGGGCTGATTACCTTCACTTACGTGCCAACGCCAAGCGCGGTGCTGGATGCCGCCGTGGCCCTGATCGAATCGAGCAAGCTGGCCACGCACCTGTCCAGCAGCCTGGGCCGGGTGTTTGTCGGTTACCTGCTGGCGGTGATCGCCGGTGTGCTGCTGGGACTGGTCATTGGCCGTTCGAAATGGGCCGAAGACAGCCTGCTGCCGCCACTGGAAGTGTTGCGGCCGATTCCCGCAGTAGCCTGGATTCCCCTGGCCATCCTGATGTTTCCGTCCTCGGAAGCTTCGATGATCTTTATCACCTTTACCGGGGCGCTGTTCCCCATCCTGCTCAATACCATCCATGGCGTTGAGGGCGTCGATCCGCGTCTGATCGCCTCGGCGCGCAGCCTGGGCGCTGGGCGCCTGGCGATTCTGCGCGAGGTAATCGTGCCGGGCGCTGCGCCGAGCATCGTTACCGGCCTGGCCATCGGCATGGGCACCTCGTGGTTCTGCCTGGTGACGGCGGAAATGATCTCTGGGCAGTGGGGCATCGGTTACTACACCTGGGAGTCCTACACCATCCAGAACTACGCCGACATTGTCGTTGGCATGCTGCTGATCGGCGTGCTCGGCATGGGCAGCAGTGCCCTGGTCAAACAACTGGGGGCCTGGGCGACGCCCTGGTACCGGATCAAGGGGAAGCGCTGATGAGTGCCTATGAAAAAGCCGTAGAACCGGGACGCATCGACGGCCAGCAATTGTCGATTCGCCTGGGGCAGGGCGCACAGGCCTTCGACGCCTTGCAGAACCTGGATTTCAGCGTCGAGCCCGGCGAGTTCGTGTGCATTCTCGGTCCCTCCGGTTGTGGCAAATCGACTCTGCTTGGTGCCCTGGCCGGTCATCTACAGATCAGTGCCGGCGCGCTGCGCGTTGATGGCCAGGTGGTGGATGGGCCCTCACCTGAGCGCGGTATGGTGTTTCAGCACCACACCCTGTTGCCTTGGCGCAGTGTGCTCGACAACGTTGCTTTTGGCCTGAAGATGCAGGGCCTGGGCAAGGCCGAGCGGCGCTACCAGGCCGGTGAGTTTCTCCGTCTGGTCGGCCTGCAGGAGTTTGCCCTGCGCTGGCCCAATCAGTTGTCCGGCGGCATGCAGCAACGCGCGGAAATCGCCCGGGTGCTGATCAACCGCCCGCGTCTGTTGCTAATGGACGAGCCCTTCGGCGCGCTGGATGCACAGACCCGTGCGCGGATGCAGGAGTTGTTGCTGGACATCTGGACGCGCATCCGTACCACCGTGGTGTTTGTTACCCACGATATCGACGAGGCGCTGTTTCTCGCCGACCGCGTGCTGGTAATGAGCCCACGACCCGGACGTTTTATCGAGGATCTGCGCCTGGATTTCCCTCGCCCCCGGCACGCCAGCCTGCTGACCAGCCCTGAGTTTGTCCGCCTCAAACGCCATTGCCTGGAGTTGCTGCGCCACGAAGAAGGTCGCGAACTGCCACGCCTGACCCCGCTGGGGCTGCCCAGCGCCGACTTCCCGCCATTGCGAATTGCCCTATGACTGAATTGAACAGCGACAACCCCGAAATTCTGGCCCTGCAGCCACGCCTAAGTGACAGCGATGCAGGCGTGCGGCGTATTGCCCTGATTGCCCTGGCCGATCTGGAAGACCCCGACACCTTACCCTGGTTGATTGAGGCCCTGGGCAGCGATAGCGACGCCCAGGTGCGCACCGAGGCCGCCCGTCTGCTTGAAGCCTGGGAGGAGCCCGAGGTGGTGGCCGCTTTGTGCGCCGCCCTGGCCGATGCGGATGAGGCGGTACGTGGTGCTGCTGCGCAGAGCCTAAGTGAACTGAAAAGCCTGGACGCCGGGCGGGTGATCCTACCTTGGGCCAACCATGCTGATGCCTTTGTGCGCAGCAGCGCCCTGCGTGCCCTGCGTGAACTGCGCCTACCCGACAGCGTGCCAGTCGCACGCCAGGCCCTGCAGGACAGCGATGCCTTTGTGCGGCGTGAGGCAGTGGGTATCCTCGGCTGGCTCAAGCAGCTCGACGCGCTACCCGAATTGGCGCGCCTGGCCAGTGATGACCCGGACACCGAAGTACGCCGCGCCGCCACCGGTGCCTTGGGCCTGGCCAGCGATTTGCTGGTACTGCCGGCTTTGCAGGCAGCCTTGTGCGACAGTGAATGGCAGGTGCGCGAAGAGGCGGCCACCACCCTGGGCAAGGTGGGGCTGAGCGAGGCCGGACCGGCGCTGATCGACGCATTGCAGGACAGCTACTGGCAGGTACGCCTGCGCGCGGCGCGTTCGCTGGGCAAACTGCGCTTTGTCGACGCGTTGGATGGCTTGGTCACGCTGCTCGGTCATAGCATCAGCAACCTGCGTAAGGAGGCTGCGTTGGCCCTTGGCGAACTGGCCGACAGCACTGCCATTGCCCCCTTGCAAGCGGCCGAGCAGGACAGCGACCCGGAAGTGCGCAAGGCCGTGCGTATTGCGCTGTCCCAGCTGCAAAGGACTACCTGATGAACGCCCCCAGCGCCATCC
This sequence comes from Pseudomonas anguilliseptica, assembly GCF_021375795.1. GTDB lineage: Bacteria > Pseudomonadota > Gammaproteobacteria > Pseudomonadales > Pseudomonadaceae > Aquipseudomonas > Aquipseudomonas anguilliseptica_A. The sequence continues at coordinate 347,378 of NZ_JAEIOI010000002.1, forward strand.
GCAATCAGCGCAGTGCCGGCCTACTGCACCTGCAGTGGCCTGACGGCTCTACGCAAAGCCTTAGTCATGCAAGGTTGCGTGCCGCGTGCCCGTGTTCACAGTGCCGGGCATCACGGCTGGCCGGGCGTATTGATCTGGTCAATGCCGGGGTAAGCCTGAGTGCCATTAACAGTCAGGGTTATGGCGTGCAACTGGTGTTCAGTGACGGGCATGAGCGGGGGATTTACCCGTGGGACTATTTGGCAGGGCTGGCATCGCCTATCGGCGGGTAACGTATCGGAGCAGCAGCCGTCCTGGCGGGCGTTTTTCAATGCGCGCCATTCTTGAAACTCGGCTCGCTCCTCAGTTAACTGAATGCCCCCGCCCGTGTATGGAACTCAGGGAACGCAGCCTATGGTGATGGGCAGCTAGCGGCCGATTCTGTTGAAAAAGTAGGTTCAGCGGCAGCCAGTCGGTCAGGAGTGCCTGCTGTCGAAATGGCTGCAAGCCACTTCAAATTGCCTTCCGGCGTTTCGCTGAGCGTCCTTGCTCAGGTTTGAGGGTTAATTCGAGGGTTTCTGCTCGCAGCAGGCGTACCTATCGCGTGAGCGGTGGTCCTTGAGGCGAAATCTTGGCCATGCGGCGCAGGTTCTGCACTGTCGCAGCCAAGGTGAATTCGTCAGTGGCACCTGTCAGGCCACGCAGTCGTAAACGGTCGAGTTTCATGATCCGTTTGAGGTGGGCGAAAAGCATTTCCACTTTCTTTCGTTCGCAGCGAGAGACGAGGTATTCTGGTGTCTTGGCGATGCGCCGGGCCACGTCGCGGGCAGCTTCATGGATGCTGCGGACGATCTTCCGATTCGGCGTGTTGGGGCAGCATTTCGCTTTCAAAGGACAGGTGGCGCAGTCAGTTTGGCTGGAGCGGTAGATGATGGTATTGGCCTTAGTCACCCGCGATCTTTGCTGGGTGAAGGTGCGCCATTCACTGCGTAGTGGTTTGTCGGTTGGGCAGCGGTATTCATTGGCCTCCTGACACCAGTGGAAGTCTTTACTAGAGAGGCTGTCGTCCTTGCGCTCGGTCTTGTCCCACACTGGTACGTGCGGCTCGATGTCCTTCTCTTCGACCATCCAGGCCAGCATCGGGGCAGTGCCATAGGCGGTATCGCCGATGAGGCGTTCCGGTGTGAGATCGAACTGCGCTTCGACACGCTCGACCATCGTTCTGGTCGAATCGACTTCGGCGGTACGGTGCGCCGGAGTCGCCTCTACATCCACAATCACGCCATGCTCAGTGTCGATCAGGTAGTTCGTGGAGTAGGCAAAGTAGGCCGGACCGCCTGGCGCTGCTGTCCAGCGGGACTGAGGGTCGGTGAGCGAAATTTTCTTGGGAAGAGCTTCAGTCAGGGCCTCTTCATCAAGGGCTTCGAGATACTCGCGCACGGCGCGGCTGCTGAGCGCTGGATTACGCCAATCGACTTCATCTCCCGCCACCCCGCGTTGCCGACTGGCATCGGCCTTAATGATGCTGGCGTCGACGGCGAAACCTTCACCCTTGACCAGGCCGGCGGCCATGCAGCGACGCAGCACCTCATTGAACAACCAGCGGAATAGGTCACTGTCACGAAAACGGCCGTGGCGATTCTTCGAGAAGGTCGAGTGATTGGGTACTTCGTCTTCCAGACTCAGCCGGCAGAACCAGCGGTAGGCCAGATTCAGATGAACCTCTTCGCATAGCCGCCGCTCGGAACGGATGCCATAGCAGTAGCCAACCACCAGCATGCGCACCATCAACTCTGGATCAATCGAGGGGCGGCCGATCGGGCTGTAAAAGTCAGCCAAGTGGGCACGCAGATCGCTAAGATCCAGACACTGCTCAATGCTGCGCAGGAGGTGCTGGCGCGGGACGTGCTCTTCCAGGTTGAACGAGTAGAACAAGCGCTGCTGTCCTCCCGGTAACTGTCCCATCATGCTGTTCGCCCCCACGCTCACTGACAGAGCAATTTTGCCAACGGCATGGGGAGGTCGCTACTTTTTCAACAGAATCGGCCAAAAGCAGCCTGTCGCCTGCTTCAGCTTTAACAGCCAATATAAGCCCTTCGAGCAAATGCATGGCGGTGTCTACGAAATCAGGGGCAATTCATTTCGGCCACAGTTAGGGGGGCTTGCGAAAACACTGTACGAGAGCATGTTCGCACCACATGCCTACCATGCCACCCACCACACGCTTATGCGTGGTTACGCCGTCGGAATTATTGGGCTAGCAATACGCGCTGAATGCGTGGTTCTCCCTGAGAGTGCCGCTGCGGATCTTGCTGCGCCGTTCTCGAATTCGCCGTCTACATTTGCAAGCAATGGCACGCCCGATCCTGCGGTGACAGAGGCGATCGACAACGCTATTCAAATGGACTTCGGCAACTACACGATGGGGCGTTTGGTCCGTCATCGTGCTAACTACGATAACAAACATCCTGAGTACGTCCGCGTTCGAGCGAGGATCGAGCGGCGCATCTATGACCTTGGGTACCGGGCAGATCGATTTGAAACTGCTGATAGGGATATTGGGAGTACATCCTGGCAAGCACGCGATGAAGTAAAGGTGGATCGGTATGGGAAGAAGTACTCGTGGGTTGCCTTTTTTGAAATGTGGGGCGAGCGAGAGGCCAACAGAACCCTGCCTGATTGGCGCCTAGAAGAGAGAACTTCTGACTGTGGCGTTGATCCAAGCTTTCCCAAGCGGCCACCCGAATGGATACCGCCTATTCCAGACTTGTTCGGGCGTGTGACAAAGAGCGCCAATGCTTGGGTACAAGGCGGTTTCACTCCGAACTGGCATTCCTTGCTCGTGGTCCCGTCAATTAATGGACACCAAGGACCATGGGTTCTTTTGCAAGGACATGTCCGTGGGGTCGATGAAACCTGCGATCGGGATATTTTCGCTTTCCTACGCGGTATGTTTGTGGCCCGTAAGGATGTAGAGAGTCTTAAAACGAAGTTTCTTGCTGTGGACTATCCAGGCAACAGCAATATTCCCGAAGCTGGTACTGAGCACTATCTCTACGCAGGGGAGGCAGGCCGTAGCCAGACCTATGCCCGACACCTATACCAGAGGAACGGGCTTTATCGGCGCCAAGTCGTAGAAGCATTCGTGGAGCATGTGCAGGAGGGGCCAAAGAAGAGGATCAAGCGCTCTCCGGGTACGGTTGATCTGATCACCAATGAAGGGAAGACATCCCAAATTTCTTTCGCCGATTTACTCGGTCCGAGGCCGAAATTTCGCCGCATTCCAGGCATCCGACTGGAGCTTCCGTTTATTCACTTCGGCTGGGAGTCCTACCATTCACCGCACAACCAATTCTCAGGCTTCGATCTACCTGCTCCCAGTTTGATTCAGCGTCTTGGGTTAGCGAGCAAGAATCGGGAAATCGACTTCTACGATTCTCTGGGCAAGCCTGGAACGCTCTACCGGAGGGTGTGCAGAATTTTGTGTAACCGGGGTTGGGGTTACTGCTGCGGCAGCCGGTCTTCGTAGCTGATCGTAAAGCGCGTCAGCGCCGCCTTCCAGTCACGGATTGGCATCGTCCATTTCTTGCTGATGTTGCGTAGTGCCAGGTAGAACAGTTTCAGCAGTGCCTCGTCGCTGGGAAACGATCCGCGATTCTTGGTGATCTTGCGCAGGCTCATGTTCACCGATTCGATGGCGTTGGTGGTGTAGATCACCTTGCGAATCTCTGGCGGGAAGTCGAAGAACGGCGTGATACGTGGCCAGTTGCGGCGCCAGGACTGGCCAATCGGCAGGTAGTCGTCATCCCACTTGGCCTCGAACTCACCGAGGCGCAGTTCGGCCTCGTCTGCCGTGCTGGACTGGTAAATTCGCTTCAGGTCAGCAGCCACTTCAGCCCGCCGTTTCCACGACACATAGTTCAGGCTGTGTCTGACCATGTGCACGATGCACAGCTGCACGCTGGTGTGCGGGAACACCGCTTCGATAGCCTCAGGGAAGCCCTTCAGGCCATCCACGCAGGCGACGAAGATGTCCTGCACGCCACGGTTACGCAGCTCGGTTACCACCTGCAACCAGAACTTGGCGCCCTCGTTCTGGGCGATCCATAGGCCGAGGATTTCCTTCTCGCCAGCCAGATTGATGCCCAACGCCAGATACACCGCCTTCACTCGCACGGCGCCTTCGCGCACCTTGGTGTGGATGCAGTCGAGGTAGACGATGGGGTAGACCGCATCGAGCGGGCGCGACTGCCAGGCCTTCACTTCATCGGCTACGGCATCGGTCACCGAGGAGATCAGGCTGGGCGACACCTCGGCACCGTACATTTCCTGCAAGTGCGCCTGGATCTCGCGCACAGTCATGCCGCGGGCATACAGCGAGAGGATCTTGTCGTCGAAACCCGCCCAGCGGGTCTGGTGCTTCTCGACAATCTGCGGATCAAAGGTGCCATGCCGGTCGCGCGGCACTTCGATGGGCAACTCGCCGAACTCACCCTTGAGTTTCTTCTTGCTGAAACCGTTGCGGGTGTTGCCAGTTGGATTGCTTACCGGCTGATGCTTATCGTGGCCCAGGTGGTGGGTCAGCTCAGCATCCAGCGCACGCTCAACCAGCTTCTTGGTCAGTTGCTTGAGGATGCCGTCAGCACCGATCAGGTCTTCAGGATTCTGGTAGTTGGCCAGGAGCTGATCCAGCAGCTCGTCGGTGATGGGATGTTGCGTCTTGCTCATGGTGTCTCCGGTTCGGAGCGACAGTGTCGCTCATGAGCCGGTTACACAAAAATTAGGACACCCTCCTCTACCGTGAGGCTGGCGATTCATGGAAGGGGAACCGGCACAGCCTTCTGTACATTCGGGCGGAACTTCTTCAACGCTACCTGAGCGAAACTCGCCAGGTGTTTGTTTGGTGCAATTGGGGAGAGCGGAATTGGCTCAAGAAAATGGATGGTTATCACCCTATCAGAGACGATGTCAGGCAAAAAATTTACCAAGCACAGAAACACTTACACCGCTCATTCTCTCAATGGTCTGCTAGGGACTCGAAGGTCATAGGGTTCTAACCCTGTAGCATGAACACTTTCGAGTAAGTGCTGGGCAGGCCAATCAGTTCCCACGAAAGGCCAAGCCTAGCTACTCATTTGCAGTCTTTCTGTTCACCGGCCGCTTCTGGCCGATAGCGCCGCATGCAACTCTCTGCCGCCGACTATGGATGTAACGTTTCTATTTACCGCAGACCATTCCTGTTAACCGGCGCTAGTTAAGCATCTGACAATCAGCTCCAGCGCCTTTTTACCCTCTGGGATGGGTAGGATTGGCCAGACGTGAATCATTCCTTCGCCTATCTGCAGGTCCACCGGTACGCCGGCAGCCCGCATTTTGTTGGCAAACAGCAATGCGTCGTGGTGGGCGATATCGCGTGTGCCGGCGAACAGCAGTGTGGGTGGGAGGCCTTGCAGGTTGCCACGAAGCGGGCTGACATGACGGTGCTCAACACTCAAATCCCCAGCGTACAAACGGCCGGCCTCTTTTAGGCCGACAGCGGCGAGCATGGGGTCATGCTTTTCTCTGGCGGCTATGGCCGGGTGCTGCATGCTCACATCAAGCCAGGGGCAGATCAGCACCAATTGCGCGGGTAGTGGCAGGCCTTTTTCGCGCAGGGCGTAGCAAAGGGCGAGGCTCAGGCCGCCACCGGCAGAATCACCGGCCAGGGTCAGTGAGCCGGCATCTGTGGTGATGCAGAGGTGCTGGTAAACCCGAACAACCGCATCCACTGCCTGCTTGCAGCTGGCTTCAGGTGCCAGCGGGTAGAGGGGCACGGTGATCGTGCAGCCGGTCTGCTCTACAAGTCGCTGAAGAAATCGCCAATGATGTGTGGTGATGGGCCGGATATAGGCCCCGCCATGCAGGTAGAGCAGATGGCGCGCCGTGGCCTGTGGGGTTTGTGGCGACAGTTGGTACAGCTCGATCCCGTCCAGGGGCTGATGCTGTACTTCAAGGTTGCGCAGCATATTGCCTGAGGGCCTTGCCGGGCCTTGGTTTCTGACTTTCTTGATGCCCTCAAGTACCGCCTGCACGGAGCTGTAAATGCGTTTGCGTCGGGTGATGCGCAGAAGGGCAATAAGCAGCTGAGACTGAATGCTAGGCATGCATGGGACTCGTTGATTGTTGTTGTGCGCCCAAGCCTACTGCATTGCGCTTGAGTCGGCTTGACTGGGCTACCCCGAGACGGTGTCTCTACTCTTCCGTGCGTGTGGTGGTTTCCCGATCACCTTCATAGCGCTTCGTGAATGGGAAGGGTGGCAGCCAGGATTCGCGGCGGGTGGTCCACAGCTCATAGGTGGGGCGCAGTTGGTTGGGGCTGTCGAGAGTCCCCAGATTGATTTCGACTTCGTCGGCACTGCGGGAAAATACCGAAGAGCCGCAGCGTGGGCAGAAAAACCGCCCGGCGTAATCGGCTGTTGCGCCAACGACTGTCACGGCGTCCTTGGGAAAAACCGCAGAGGCGTGGAAGAGTGCGCCGTGGTGTTTGCGACAGTCGAGGCAATGACACAGGCCAACCCGGTAAGGTTGCCCGGTTGCTTCGATACGCACGTTGCCGCAAAGGCAACCGCCAGTGAATTGCGCCATGCGCCATCTCCTCGGCAAGCCCGTGCTCGGTATATTCACGGGGTGTTGCCCAAGGATAGGTGATCGGTTTGCCTATTGGGTAATTGCCATGCAACAGCAGCAAACTGCCAAGCAGGTGTTCGAAGTAGAGTTGCGGCAGGCTGATAAAACCGCATGCGCCAGCCTGGTCGAGGCTGGAGAAAGGCTGCCGCTGTCAGGAGGAGTGAGGGGCATAGACTCTGCTTAGACCGGCGCATCTCCGAGAATTGTCGCGCGCTGCATCACCCGGCGCTGCGGGCGGTAGTCGTCTACGGCGTAATGCTGGGTGATGCGGTTGTCCCAGAAGGCGATGTCATTGGTCTGCCAGCGCCAGCGCACGGTGAATTCCGGGCGGGTGCTGTGGGCAAACAGAAAGCGCAGCAGCGCATCGCTTTCATCGGTCTCCAGCTCGTTGATCCGGGTGGTGAAGCCATCGTTGACGAACAGTCCCTTGCGCCCTGTGACCGGGTGAGTGCGCACCACCGGGTGGGACAGTGGCGGGTATTTACGCTGCACCTCGTGGTAGTGCTCAAGCGCTTGCGGGGTATTGCCGTAGCGCTCCAGCGGGAACGAGTGGGTGAAGTCATGGGTGGCAGTCAGGCCGTCGAGCAGCACCTGCAGTGGTTTCGACAACGCCTCGAAGGCAGCACTGTTGCTGGCCCACAGCGTGTCGCCACCGAAAGGTGGCAGCAGCTTGGCCGACAGCACCGCGCCCATGGCCGGAGTCGGCAGGAAAGTGACATCGGTGTGCCAGATGGCGTTGTCGCGCACATCGGTTACCGCCGTGTCGAGGATCAGCACTTCTGGCTGCTCCGGCACATTGGGGTAGATCGGGTGAATATGCAGGTCACCAAAGTGGCGGGCAAAACTGGCCTGCTGTTGTGGGGTGATCGGCTGGTTACGGAAGAACAGCACCTGATGCGTGAGCAAGGCCTGCTCAATCAGCTGATGGTTCTCGGCGCTCAAGGGCTCGCTGAGGTTGATACCGTCAATCTGTGCGCCAAGGGCAGGGCTCAGTTGGGTGATTTGAATGCTCATGCTCATCTATCCAGTTCAATGGGCCTGGCCATGCCAGGGCACCAGCTTACGTTGCAGGGCGCGCAGGCCCATCTCCAGGGCAAAGGCGATCAGGGCGATCACCAGAATCCCGAGAATCACCACATCGGTTACCAGAAACTGGGCGGCGGACTGCACCATAAAACCCAGGCCACTGGTGGCGGCGATCAGCTCGGCGGCCACCAGGGTTGACCAGCCCACTCCCAGGCCGATACGAATGCCCGTAAGAATCTCCGGCAGGGCGCTGGGCAGGATCACGTAGCGGATCAACTGCGCCTGGCTGGCACCCAGCGATTGCGCTGCGCGAATCTTGCTCGGGTCGACGTTGCGCACGCCGGTGGCGGTGGAAATGGCGATTGGCGCGAAGATCGCCAGAAAGATCAGCAGCACCTTGGACAGCTCACCAATCCCGCACCAGATAACGATCAGTGGCAGGTAAGCCAGCGGCGGGATCGGACGGTAGAACTCGATCAACGGGTCGAAAATGCCGCGAGCGATTCGGTAACGGCCAATCGCAATCCCCAGCGGAATGGCGGTCAGTACGGCGGCGAACAGACCCAGGCCGATACGTTGCAGGCTGGCGGCCAGGTGCTGCCAGAGGCTGGAATCCATATAACCCTGGCTCAGCACCAGCCAGCCGCGTTTGGCCACCGCCTGTGGGCTGGGTAGAAACAGCGGCTCAATCAGGCCGAAGTAGGTTACCGCCCACCAGGCCCACAGTAGAAAGGCGACTGTCAGGCTACTGATAGTGAACAGGCTGAGCTCACGTGGAGCACGCCGTGCTTGTTGTTCGCTCTCGGTGTTGGAGTAGATGTACTCATGGCTGCTCATGCGCGGCTCCCTTGGCGTTCGGCGAAAACCTGGGCGAGCACATGCTCGCGGGTGGCAATAAAGGCCGGATCGGATTTAATCGCACGGGCACTCTCACCGGCGGTGTAGCGTTGGCCGAAATCCAGGCTCAGGCGTTCGCTGATGCGGCCGGGGTTGGGTGACAGCAGAATCAGGTCGGTGGCGAGAAAGACTGCTTCCTCGATGTCGTGGGTAATCAGGAACACGGGTTTGGCCGTGCGCTGCCAGACCTGCAGCAGCAGCTCCTGCATCTGCTCGCGGGTAAAGGCGTCGAGTGCACCGAACGGCTCGTCCATCAGCAGCACCCGTGGTTCGGCTGCCAGTGCGCGGGCCAGGCCGACACGCTGACGCTGACCGCCAGACAGTTCCCAGATGCGTCGCTGTTCGAACCCGGCCAGATCCACCAGGCTCAAAAGTTCGCGGGCCTTGGCTTCGCGCTGGGGCTTTGCCACGCCGGCCAGTTGCAGGCCGAATGCGACGTTTTCCAACACGTTCTGCCAGGGCAACAGGGCGTCATCCTGAAACACCACGCCGCGTTCGGCGCTGGGGCCCTGTACCGGTTGTTGATCGAGGCTGATGCGGCCGGCGTTGGGTGCAACAAAGCCGGCGATCAGGTTGAGCAGAGTGGTTTTGCCACTGCCCGAAGGGCCTAGGGCGACCAGCAATTGCTGAGGGCCAAGGCTCAGGGAAATATCCGTCAGTACCGGCTCGGCCGTGCCGGGGTACTGTGCGCTGATGCGCTCCAGTTCAAGTAAGGCCATGATCGTGACTCTCTCAAATGCTCCCCCAGCTTTTGCCGGGGGAGTTACAGCGGGTTACTGGATATAGGCGTCGCTGACATAGGGTGAGTAGTCGCTCAGCACGCTGTCGGCTTTGCCCTGCTCCTTGAGAAATACCGCGGTGGCGGCGATGTCCTTGGCCGTCTTGCCGCCGAGCAACTCGGCTTGCTGCTTGGCATCCGGGAAGGCCGAGCCGGCGAGCAGCTCAGGCACGTCTTTAGGATCAGCACCGGTTAACTTGGCAATTTTCTGCACGGGCTCGGAGTCGGCAGTCCAGCTGTCTTTGTTGGCGGCGTAGTCGGCGAAAGCATCCAGGCTGACCTGGGCGAATTTGCTCAGCAGCTCCGGGTGCTTCTCGGCAAAGTCCTTGCGCGCTACCCACACTTCGAAGGTCGGCGCGCCCCAGGTGCCGACTTCTGCGGCATCGGTCAGCACTGTGCCGTTCTGCTTGATCGCGCCGAGTGCCGGCGACCAGACGAAGGCCCCGTCGATATTGCCGCGCGCCCAGGCAGCGGAGATTTCGCTGGGGTTGAGGTTGACGATCTTCACTTTACTCGGTTCGACCTGCCAGTGCTTGAGTGCGCCGAGCAGGCTGTAGTGCGAGGTGGAAACGAATGGCGTGGCGATGGTCTTGCCGATCAGGTCTTGCGGGCCATTGATGCCGCTGCCGTTACGTACTACCAAGGCCTCTGCGGCGTTGATTTGCGCGGCGACTATAAAGGTCGCAAACGGCAGGCCACGGCTGGCGGCAGCGGCCAATGGGCTGCTGCCGAGGTTGCCGATCTGTACGTCGCCGGAGGCGATGGCGGTAACCACTTCAGCGCCGCTGTTAAAACGTCGCCAGTCGATCTTCTGGCCCAAGGCTTTGTCGTAGGTGCCGTCAAACTGCGTCACTTTGGTCGGATCGATACCGGTCTGGTAACCGATGATCAGGTCATCTGCCTGGGCTGCGGTGCTCAGCCCGCTGACAATCAGCGCAGCCAACAGGCTGCGTAATGGACGAAAACTCATGCTGCTTACTCCGCAAGAATGCCGCTGCGCAGTGCAGGCCGAATGGTCATGCACGGCGCAGGTAAGGTGATTTAGTTGGTCAGGTATTGATTGCTGACGTAGGGCGCGTAGTCCGGCAGCACCGCATCGACCTTGCCTTGCTCTTTGAGGAACTTGGCGGTGTTGGTGATGGCCTGGGTGGTCGGCGCCGCGAGCTGGTTGACCTGATCGGCTGCCAGTGGGAACACGTTGCCTTGCAGCAGCAGCGGGATATCCTGAGCCTTAGCGCCGGAGAGCTTGACCAGCTTGTCGATGTTGCTGCTGTCGGCCAGCCAGGCTTGCGGGTCTTTACGGTAGTTGGCGTAGGCGTCCAGGGTAACCTTGGCAAAGGCACGGACAACTTCAGGGTGCTTCTCGGCAAAGTCCTTGCGCACAATCCAGGCATCGAAGGTTGGTGCACCCAGGTCGCTCAGTTCACCTGAGGTGATCAGTACCTTGCCGTTTTCCTTGGCCACACCCAGCGCTGGATCCCACACGTAAGTGGCATCGATGTCGCCACGCTGCCAGGCGGCAATGATCGCCGGCGGTGCCAGGTTGAGGATCTGCACCTTGCTCGGATCAATCTTCCAGTGCTTGAGCGCGGCGAGCAGGCTGTAGTGGCCGGTGGACACGAACGGTACGGCAACTTTTTTGCCGATCAGGTCTTCGGATTTGCTGATATTGCTGCCGTCACGGGCAACCAGCGCCTCGGCGGCACCGATCTGGGCGGCAATCAGAAAGGTCTGAATCGGCAATTCACGGGTGGCCGCTGCGGCCAGCGGGCTGGAGCCGACATAGCCGATCTGCACATCACCGGAGGCAACGGCGGTGATGACTTCGGCACCACCATCAAATTTGCGCCAGTTGATCTTGGCTTGGCTGGCTTTCTCATACGCGCCATCGGCCTGAGCGACCTTAGCCGGGTCTACGGTGGTCTGGTAGGCCACGGTGAAATCCACCGCATGGGCACTCAGGGCAAAACCACTGAGGGCGATGGCTGCAAACAGGCGGCGAGGCAGGAATTTATTGAGCATGGCAGGACTCCTCAACAGCCAATCGACTGCTGTTGCAGGAGTGGCCGGATCACTGGAAATAAATGGGGTTCAGCAGGGTCCGGTGATCCGGTAGAAACAAGTTAAACGATCTAAAAAATAGTTAATAAAGACTTTTTAGGCATATACATATGTGCTTTGAAATGACCGGCCGCAGCAGGCCAATTGGCGGCCACGCGGGCAATCAATAATTGTCTCGGGAGAGGTTAAAAGCAGACTTGTCTGGTGCGCGGGGCAGCATAGGTTGCCATCAGGCCGGCATGTCATGCGGTAAACGGCGCTTGCAAGCTATGCAGTGAGGTGCGCGTGGGATAACTCAGAGTTGTCGGCAGAGGGCCGCGACCAGAATGCCCGCGGCAATCGCGGGCAGCGGCTTTTTCACCAGCAGCATGACAACTGCCGTAGTCAGCAAGGCCAGCCGCGCACTCATGTCACCATCAACTGCCATAGGCGTAAGAATGGCCACCAACACCGAGCCAGACATGGCGCTGATAAATTGCTGAACCCTGTAGTTGATCGGCACATACGCCATCACGAACACGCCACCCCAGCGTGTCGCCAGTGTCACGGCCGCCATGACCAAGACGATGATCAGCGAGCCCCAACCCGTCGTGGCCATGCTCATTTTTTCTTCTCCATCCACAGCGCACCGAATACGCCGCCTGCCAGAGCCCCGACAACCACATGGCTATTGTCCGGCAGGTACCAGTAAGCCAGCAGTGATGAGCCGGCAGCGACCGTCCAGATCAGCAATAACCTGAGGCTCTTTTCACCGCCCACGGCCATCGCCAACAGAAAACAGCCCATCACCATGTCCAGACCAAAACTTTTGGGGTCATGGATGGCGCCGCCGAAGTAAATCCCCAACCAGGTGCCAAATACCCAGAATGACCACAGCGCAAGGCCACCACCGAGCAGCAGGCCAAAGCCCGGTTGGCCGCGATTGAAGGCTTGTATGGCCAGCGCCCAATTGGCATCGGAAGCAACCAGCATCACGCCATAGCGTCTGGCCGGGGACAAATGGCGCAGCCAGGGATACAGCGATGCGCCCATCAGCAGGTGACGCGCATTGATGGCGAACACGGTGAGGGCCAGTGGCACGATGGGGATGTGTACACCCCACAATTCCAGCGCGGCAAATTGTGAGGCCCCGGCGAAGACCAGGGTACTCATCAGCAGCGCCGAAGGGTTATCCAGCCCAGTCTGTACTGCTGCGAGGCCAAACGCAGCGCCAAAGGCGATCACGAAAATGGAAAGTGGGACGAGTTGCGTGAAGCCGGCCCAGACATCCTGACGGCTGAATTCATGCAACGTTGTGGTGCTGTCCGACATCTTGCAGCCTTTACTTTGTGCTCGGGTCGAGCAGCAGAGCCAGTTTCAAGCGTTTGGGCAGTTTGCCAACCACCAGTTGATGGGAGCGTGTCAGCAATGCTTGCAGCTCGTTATCGCCTAGCGGGTAGGGTGCGGCAATGCTGATCCAGTGTGCGCGCGCCAGATAAGGCGCTGGGCGGATACCCGGGCGGTCGCAATAGCCGAGAAACAGGTCGGCATCCACCTTGAACGCCAAGCCGTCATGGCTGCCCAGGTGGAACAGGGCGAACATCTTGCTCTCGGCCACCGAGAACACGCGCACGCCGCCCCATTTGATGTCCTCACGGGCACCCGGCAGGCTCAGGCAGAAAGCAGCTACGTGTTCAGGCGTCATCTCAGATCACTCGCGGTAGAAAACCTGTACCAGATGGTAGCCAAACTGGCTTTTAACCGGGCCGTGCACTTCACGCACCGGCTTTTTAAAAATCACCTGATCGATGGCGCGCACCATCTGCCCTGGGCGCACTTCACCCAGGTCGCCGCCTTTCTTGCCAGAGGGGCAGGTGGAGTATTTGCGTGCCAGCACATCGAAGGCTTCGCCGGCGGCGATACGTTTCTTCAGCGCGGCGGCTTCTGCTTCGGTTTTCACCAGAATGTGGCGGGCCATTGCCTTTGGCATGACGGGCTCCTCGGAATTCAGTCGGCATAGTGTGCCAGTATTTTCAGCCACTTAGCGCTTGATTCAGGCTTGCGCCGATTTTCTCGGGAGCGATGCCTAATCTTCGCCTAACGTAATACATCCAACTTGCGGGAAATCTCGTTATGGACCTCAACGCCATGCTGAAAATCCTGTCCAGCCAGGACGGGTCCGACCTGTATCTTTCCACCGGGGCGCCGCCCTGCGCCAAGTTCAATGGCGTGCTCAAGGCGCTCAGCGCTGAGCCATTAAAGGCCGGTGAGGTGGCGGCCATTGCTGATTCGGTGATGGATAGCGCGCAGCGCGAGGAGTTCGAGCGTGAGCTGGAAATGAACCTGGCCATCTCGATTGCCAGCGTCGGGCGCTTTCGCATCAATATCTTCAAGCAGCGCAACGAAGTGTCGATTGTCGCGCGCAATATCAAGATGGACATCCCCAGGTTCGAGGATCTGAAACTGCCGGAAGTGCTGCTCAAGACCGTGATGGAAAAACGCGGTCTGGTGCTGTTTGTCGGTGGTACAGGCTCCGGCAAATCGACTTCCCTGGCGGCGCTGATCGACTACCGCAACCGCAACAGCGGCGGGCATATCATCACCATCGAAGACCCGGTGGAGTACGTGCATAAGCACAAGAAGTCGATCATCAACCAGCGTGAAGTCGGCGTGGATACCCGCAGCTTTCATGCCGCGTTGAAGAACACCCTGCGTCAGGCGCCGGACGTGATCCTGATCGGTGAGATTCGCGACCGCGAAACCATGGAACATGCCCTGGCCTTTGCCGACACCGGCCACCTGGCGATCTCCACGCTGCACGCGAACAACGCCAACCAGGCGCTGGATCGCATCATCAACTTCTTCCCCGAAGACCGCCGGCCGCAGCTGCTTAACGATCTGGGTAACAACCTCAAGGCGTTTGTCTCCCAGCGCCTGGTCAAGACCATCGACGGCAAGCGCCGCGCAGCAGTGGAGGTGCTGCTCGGCACCCCAACCATTCGCGACCAGATCAAGCGCAGCGACTTCTCCGAAATCAAGGAAACCATGGAGAAATCGAAAAACCTTGGCATGCAGACCTTCGATCAGGCGCTGATCGATCTGGTCAACGAGGGCTCAATCGATGAAGAAGAAGCGGTGAAAAACGCCGATTCGGCGAACAACGTGCGGCTCAAGCTCAAGCTCTACCGCGACAACCCCGCTGCGCCTGCCGCACCTGTCGCAGCGCCTGCGCCCGTGGCTGCCGCCCCCCGTCCAGTCGCGGCACCTGCTGCTTCCGCTGCCGAATGGGGGCTGGAATTGAAGCTGGAAGATATCGAAGAGGAGCAAGTGCCAGAGGACCCCGGCCGCAAGGGCATTTGAAGTCCCGGTTGTGAGCAGGTTGTGCGCCGTTAGCGCTCGGGTTGGTAGGCATCTTGAATACGCTGGATCATGCCTTCGGCACGTAGCGCTGCAACGGCCTTGCGCAGATCTTCCTGCAATTGCGCATCACAGTCTTTCGAGCAGGCCAAGTACATGTCGGTGCTGGCCAGCACAGGGCTCATCTGCAAACGATTGTCGCTGTGTGGCCACAGATACAAGCCTTCCGGCACGCCGGTAAACCAGGCATCGACACGCCCTAGCTCAAGCATGCGCGCGGGATTATCGCCAAGCTTGAGGCTGACAATCTGCTCCTCAACAAACCCATTGCTCTTGAGAATCTCCATCTGCGCGGTGCCATGCCCGACGGCAATACGCCGGTAACGCTGGCGAGCCTCGGCAAAGTCGGCCACCGGCGCATCGAGGCTGAAAAAGGCGCGCTCAAGCGGCATGATCGGCGCGATCCAGCTGTACAGCGCTTCGCGCTCCGGGGTACGCGAGAGCGGGATGATCAGCAGATTCTTCCCGCGGCTGACCCGCTGCTGGGCACGAGCCCAGGGGGTGACATGGATATGGCTGAGATAGCCCGCGCGGGCAATCGCGGCCAGTGTCACATCGCCAACCATGCCGTAACCACCCTGAAAGCTGACAAAAGTCAGTGGTGGCGCGTCCGGCATATGCAGTTCCAGCGGTTCCTGTGCTGCTGCGCTCAGGCTCAGCGAGGTTAGGACAGCGAGACAGATCCAGCGCACAGCCACGGCAGCACTCCAACAACGACTGGTTTGGAGTATAAGCACTGCGCGCCGGGCTCGGCTGGAGTTTTGGGTACGTTAGTCCCGCAGTTCTGCCAGGTCGCGGTACAGCTCCAGCGCCTGTGGGTTGGCCAACGCATCGGTGTTTTTCACCGGCTTGCCGTGCACCACGTTGCGCACCGCCAGTTCGACGATCTTGCCGCTGATGGTACGTGGGATGTCGGCCACGGCGATGATCTTCGCCGGCACATGGCGCGGGGTGGTGTTGGCGCGGATCATCTGACGGATCTGCGTTTGCAGCGCGTCGCTCAACTCCACGCCGTCGCGCAGACGGACAAACAGCACCACACGCACGTCGTCGTCCCACTCCTGGCCGATGGCGATGGATTCCAGCACGGCTTCGACCTTTTCCACCTGGCGGTAGATCTCGGCGGTGCCGATGCGTACGCCGCCGGGATTCAGTACCGCGTCACTGCGGCCATGGATCACCAGACCGCCGTGGGCAGTGATTTCGGCGTAATCGCCATGGGCCCAGATGCCGGGGAAGGTGTCGAAGTAGGCTGCCTGGAACTTGCTGCCATCTTCATCCTTCCAGAAGCCAATCGGCATGGACGGGAAATGCTGCGCGCAAACCAGCTCACCTTTCTCGCCTGTCACTGCTTGGCCGGCGTCATTCCACACTTGTACGTCCATGCCCAGGCCTTTGCACTGCAACTCGCCGCGCCACACTGGCAACACCGGGTTACCGAGGGCGAAGCAGGAGACGATATCGGTGCCGCCGGAGATGGATGACAGGCAGACATCGGCTTTGATCTCGCGGTAGACGTACTCGAAGCTTTCATGGGACAGCGGCGAGCCGGTCGACAGAATCGCCTTGAGCCGTTGCAGCCTGTGCGTGCTGCCGGGCTTGACTCCAGCTTTTTCCAGGGCCGCGAGGAATTTGGCGCTGGTGCCGAAGATGCTGATATTTTCCGCGTCGATCAGGTCGATCAGGCGCTCGGCACCTGGGTGGAACGGCGAGCCGTCGAACAGCACGAGGGTCGCACCCAGGGCCAGGCCGGAGACCAGCCAGTTCCACATCATCCAGCCGCAGGTGGTGTAGTAGAACAGCGTGTCTTCGGCGTGCAGGTCGGTATGCAGGCCAAGCTCCTTGACGTGCTGCAGCAAGGTGCCGCCGGCGCCATGTACGATGCACTTGGGCACGCCGGTGGTGCCGCTGGAATAGAGGATATACAGCGGGTGATCGAACGGAACCTGGGTGAACTCGGGCTCGCCGCCGGCCTGGTAGAAGTCCTGCCACAGCGCGACCTTGGCCGCTGAATGGAAATCGGCTGCCTTGGTCTGGGTGTTGGAGTAGGGCACCACAATCAGCTGCTCAAGCGAGGGCAGGCGCTCGAGGATTTCATTGAGCTTGGCGGTCAGGTCGAGGTTCTTGCCGGCATAGCGGTAACCGGCGGCAGCGACCAGGATCTTGGGTTCGATCTGGCCGAAGCGGTCGATTACTCCCTGGGTGCCGAAGTCCGGCGAGCAGCTCGACCAGGTGGCGCCGAGGCTGGTGCAGGCGAGCATGCCGACCAGGGTTTGCCAGGTATTGGGCATAAAGGCAGCAACGCGGTCGCCAATACCTACGCCAGCTTCACGCAGGCTGCGTTGCAGGCCCGCGACATGGGCGGCCAGTTCGGCGTAACTCAGTTGCTCGCGCGATCCGTCTTCGCCAATGGCGATCAGGGCCGGGTGGTGATCACGGCGGCGCAGCAGATGTTCGGCAAAATTCAGGGTTGCGCCAGGAAACCAGTGGGCGCTGGGCATGGCCTTGCCTTCCTGCAACACCGCGCCGGGTTGTGCACTGAAACGCACTTCGAAGAAGTCGACCACCGCCTGCCAGAAAGCTTCACGCTGCGCCACGCTCCAGGCGTGCAGGGCGGGATAGTCGACTAGCTGCAGGTCGTGGCGCTGATTGACGAAGCGGCGAAAGCTGTCCATCCGGGTTGCTGCGATACGTTCGGCAGAAGGCGTCCACAGGGGCTGTTGCATCGTGCTTCCTCATCATTCTTGTTGTGCGGCTTGAGCGTGCAAGCCTACTGGCTGCTGCCTGGCTTGCGGCGGCCGGTGCGCGACAGATCCGCCACGGCAGTTACTGCTGCTGTAGCCGCTGTGCACCGCGCTCAGGCAGCCGGCAGCGAGCCTGAGTGCGGCGCTTTACAGGGTGTAAATAAAACCTTACGTCTCGGCGTTAGCCAGCTTGGCCCGTGCCACCCGCGAGCCGTTGGGCTTGTCCAGCACTGCGCAAATGCGCTGTCCGGCGGCGATCAGTCGGCCCATGTCGATGCCGCTTTCAATGCCCAAACCCTGGAGCAGGTACAGCACGTCTTCGGTTGCGACATTGCCGGTGGCGCCTTTGGCGTACGGGCAACCGCCGAGACCTGCGACCGAGCTGTCGAATACGCTGATGCCTTCCTGCAGGCTGGCGTAGATATTCGCCAGCGCCTGGCCGTAGGTGTCGTGGAAGTGTCCGGCCAATTTGTCTCTGGGAATATCGCGGCCAACCACCTCGAACAGCTTGCGGGTATCGCCCGCCGTGCCGGCCCCAATGGTGTCACCCAGGGATACTTCGTAGCAGCCCATCGCATGCAGCTCGCGAGCCACGCTGGCGACCTGCTCGGGCGGCACAAAGCCGTCATACGGGCAGCCCAGCACGCAGGAGACATAACCGCGCACGCGGATGCCATGCTGTTTGGCGGCATCCATAACCGGTACGAAACGCTCCAGGCTTTCGCTGATCGAGCAGTTGATGTTTTTCTGTGAGAAGGCTTCTGACGCCGCGGCAAACACCGCCACTTCGCGTACGCCAGCTTCCAGCGCGCCTTCAAAACCTTTCAGATTGGGTGCCAGAGCGGCGTAGGTGATGCCCGGCAGTTGCTGGATCTGCGCAAATACCTCGGCGGAACCGGCCATCTGCGGCACCCACTTGGGCGAGACAAAGCTGCCGACCTCGATATAGCCCAGGCCAGCGGCGGACAGGTCATCGACCAGGCGCACCTTGTCGGCCACGCTGATCGGCTGTTTCTCATTCTGCAAACCGTCGCGCGGGCCGACTTCGACCAGGCGCACCTGTTTGGGTAGGTTCATCGTTGCCTCGTTGTTTATTTCGATGGGTATCGCGCTGCTCAACCCATCCTACGTTGATGTGCTTGTAGGCGCGGGCTTGCCCGCGATAAACGCGCTGCTATCTGTGGGAGACGCGTTAGCGGCGAGCGTTCTGTCGCTGTTATCGCGGCTAAAGCCCCTCCCACAGAGGTCATCCATTTATGCGCTGATTGCTTCCAGCTCCACCAGCACCGTACCTTCGCTGACCATCTCGCCCTCGCTGCAATACAGCGCCTTAACCGTGCCTGGATGCGGCGCGCGAATGCTGTGCTCCATCTTCATCGCCTCCAGTACCACCAGCGCAGTGCCGGCTTCGACCTGCTGGCCGGTCTCGACCAGCACGCGCACGATACTGCCGTTCATCGGGGCCGTCAGGCCACCGTGCTGCTGATGACTGGCTTCGACTTCGGCAATTGGGTCGACGCGGTGGATGCTGCGCAGCTCGCCGGCATAGTGCAGATAGAGGCTGTCGCCGCGGCGAATCGCCAGATGCTGTTGGCGCACGCCATCGCTTTCCACCGACAACGTTTCGCCTTGCAGCTGTACGGTGGACGTCGCGGCGTGGCGCAGACGAATCACCTGGCGCTCGTTCTGGCAGCTCAGGTGCAGATCGGTTTCCGCCGGCAGGCCCAGACGTAGGCCGTTGTTGCGTGACCAGGGTGAATGGTAATCGTCGTGGCGCTGCTGCGGCGCTTCACTCTGCACAAAGGCCTCGGCAGCCAGCTGCCAGAATTCGGTCGGCAAATCGGTTGCCGGAGGCAGTAACTGAGCTTCGTGACGCGGAATAAAGCCGGTATCCAGCTCTGCGTTGGCAAAGGCCGGATGGGCCAGCACACGTTGCAGGAATGCCAGGTTGGTTTTAACGCCGCCTACGCAGGTTTCCTTGAACATGGCCAGCAGACGCAGGCGCGCCTCTTCGCGGTTTTCGCCCCAGGCAATCAGTTTGCCGAGCATCGGGTCATAGAAGGGCGAGACTTCATCGCCTTCGCTGACGCCGCTGTCGACACGACGACCTGGTCCGGCATTGGCTTCGCGGTACAGCGTCAGAGTGCCGGTAGCCGGCAGGAAGTCGTTGTCCGGATCTTCCGCATACAGCCGTACTTCGATGGCATGGCCAATCAGCGGCACCTGCTCTTGGGTAATCGGCAGTGGCTCACCACGGGCGACGCGAATCTGCCAAGCCACCAGGTCCAGCCCGGTGATCAGCTCGGTCACCGGGTGCTCGACCTGCAGACGGGTGTTCATCTCCATAAAGAAGAAGTCGCCGCGCTCATCCAGCAGAAACTCTACGGTACCGGCGCCAACATAGCCGATGGCCTGGGCGGCCTTGACTGCGGCTTCCCCCATGGCGCGGCGCAGCTCTGGCGATAGGCCCGGAGCAGGGGCTTCTTCGACGACCTTCTGGTGGCGGCGCTGGATCGAGCAGTCGCGCTCATTCAGGTAAAGGCAGTTGCCATGCTGGTCGGCAAATACCTGGATTTCCACATGGCGCGGTTTGAGTACGTATTTTTCCACCAGCATGCGCGAGTCGCCGAATGACGACTGCGCTTCGCGCTGGGCGCTGGCCAGGGCTTCGGCCAGTTCGCTTTCGCGCTCGACCACCTTCATGCCCTTGCCGCCGCCACCGGCAGCGGCTTTTAGCAGCACCGGATAACCGATCTGTTCAGCGGCCTTGCGGAAGGTTTCCACATCCTGCGCTTCGCCGTGATAACCCGGCACCAGCGGCACACCGGCCGCTTCCATCAGTGCTTTGGCGGCGGATTTGCTGCCCATGGCGTCGATGGCCGAGGCGGGTGGGCCGAGAAAAATCAAACCGGCGGCTTCGATGGCCCGGGCAAAGCCGGCGTTTTCCGAAAGGAAGCCATAGCCTGGGTGGATGGCTTGAGCACCGCTGGCCTTGGCGGCGGCAATCAGTTTGTCGATCAGCAGGTAGCTGTCCGCCGGTTTGGCGCCGCCGAGATTGACCGCCAGATCGGCTTCGCGCACATGGCGGGCGCTGGCGTCGATGGCGCTGTGCACTGCCACGGTCTGGATGCCCATAGCTTTGGCCGTGCGCATCACCCGGCAGGCAATCTCGCCACGGTTGGCCACCAGCAGGGTGTCGATAGGCTTAAGGCTCATGCTTGTGGCTCCTGCCATGCGGGTTTGCGTTTATCCAGAAAGGCACGCAGACCTTCCTGACCTTCGGGGCTGACGCGGATACGGGCGATAGCGTTTTCCGTGTAGCGGCGCAGCGCCGGGGTCAGCACGCCGCTGCCGACTTCGCGCAGCAGATCCTTGCCCGCCAGCATGGCTTGCGGGCTGTTGAGCAGCAGGTTATCGATCCAGGTGTTTACTGCCTCATCGAGCTGGTCTGCCGGGTAGCATTCGGCAAACAGCCCCAGTTCCTGAGCGCGCTGGCCGCTGAAACGCTCGGCGGTCAGGGCATAGCGCCGTGCAGCGCGTTCGCCGATGGCCTGTACAACAAAGGGGCTGATCACCGCCGGTGCCAGACCGATGCGCACTTCGGACAAGCACAGCTGGGCATCAACGGTGCCGATGGCCATATCGCAGCAGCTGATCAAACCCAGCGCCCCACCAAAGGCCGCGCCTTGCACCACGGCCAGGGTGGGAATCTTCAGTTGATACAGGTTGTGCATCAGCTCGGCCAGTTCGCGCGAATCGGCCAGGTTGGCGGTGTAGTCCAGGGTCGCCGCGTGCTGCATCCAGGCCAGGTCCGCGCCGGCGGAGAAGTGCTTGCCACGGCCGCGCAGCAGCAGGAAGCGCAGGCTTTTGTCGGCCATCACCGCATCGAGGGCGAGAATCAGCTCGCGGATCATCTCGGCGTTAAAGGCGTTGTTCTTGTCCGCGCGGTTGAGCCAGAGCGTGGCAAAGCCGCGTGGGTCTGTTTGCAGTTCTAGGGTGTTGAAGTCGGTCATGGTCTGTCGCTCTAGAATCCGGGGCAGGGCGCTGCCTTACATGCGGAACACGCCAAAGGTGGTCGGCTCAATCGGCGCGTTAAGGCTGGCGGACAACGCCAGGCCCAAGATGTCGCGGGTTTGCGCCGGGTCGATAACGCCGTCGTCCCACAGGCGGGCGCTGGAGTAGTAGGGGTGACCCTGGCGCTCGTACTGTTCGAGGATCGGCTGCTTGAGCTTGGCTTCATCTTCGGCGGAAAAGTTCTGCCCGGCGCGGGCAGCCTGTTCGTGTTTGACCTGCACCAGCACGCCGGCGGCCTGTTCGGCACCCATTACGCCGATCCGTGCATTCGGCCACATCCACAGGAAGCGCGGGTCGTAGGCGCGGCCACACATGCCGTAGTTACCGGCGCCGAAGCTGCCGCCGATGATCACGGTGAATTTCGGCACCTTGGCGCAGGCCACCGCGTTGACCAGCTTGGCACCGTGCTTGGCGATGCCACCGGCTTCGTACTTCTGCCCGACCATAAAGCCGGTGATGTTCTGCAGGAACAGCAACGGAATGCCGCGCTGGCAGGCCAGTTCGATAAAGTGCGCGCCTTTCTGCGCCGATTCGGCAAACAGGATGCCGTTATTGGCGAGGATCGCTACCGGATAGCCGTGGATATGCGCAAAGCCGCAGACCAGGGTGGTGCCGAACAGCGCCTTGAACTCATCGAACACGCTGCCATCGACGATGCGGGCGATGACTTCACGCACATCGAAGGGCTGCTTGGCATCTGCCGGGATCACCCCGTATAGCTCATCAAAGCTGTACAGCGGATTGATCGGCGTACGGTTATTCAACACGCCGAGCTTGCGCCAGTTGAGGTTGGCAATTGAGCGGCGCGCCAGGGCCAGGGCGTGTTCGTCGTTGTCGGCGTAATGGTCGGCCACACCGCTGGTCTTGCAGTGCACATCGGCGCCGCCAAGGTCTTCAGCGCTGACCACTTCACCGGTTGCTGCTTTTACCAGCGGCGGGCCGGCGAGGAAGATGGTGGCCTGGTTGCGCACCATGATCGCTTCATCCGCCATGGCCGGCACATAAGCCCCACCAGCGGTGCAGGAGCCCATGACCACGGCGATCTGCGGGATGCCCATGGCCGACATATTGGCCTGGTTAAAGAAGATCCGCCCGAAGTGCTCGCGGTCGGGGAACACCTCATCCTGGCGCGGCAGGTTGGCCCCGCCGGAATCCACTAGGTAGATGCACGGCAGGCGGTTCTGTTGGGCGATGGTCTGCGCGCGCAGGTGTTTTTTCACCGTTAGCGGGTAATAGCTGCCGCCTTTCACCGTGGCGTCGTTGGCCACGATCATGCATTCCACTCCCTCGACTCGGCCGATGCCGGCCACTACACCCGCCGCCGGCACCTCTTCGCCATACACCTCATGGGCGGCCAGTTGGCCGATTTCCAGAAACGGCGAGCCGATATCCAGCAGGCGGTTGATCCGTTCACGGGGCAGCAGCTTGCCGCGCGAGGTATGGCGTTCCTGGGCCTTGGCCCCGCCGCCTTCATGAACACGAGCGAGCAGGGCGCGCAGGTCGTTTACCTGAGCGAGCATCGCCGCGCTATTGGCAGCGAACTCCGGTGAGCGGGTGTTGATCTGGGTGTGCAGAATGGCCATCTGGCGCGCTCCGTCAGGCTATTTGGTTTCGTTGAACAGTTCGCGGCCGATCAGCATGCGGCGGATTTCACTGGTACCGGCACCGATCTCATAGAGCTTGGCATCACGCAGCAAACGGCCGGCCGGGTATTCGTTGGTGTAGCCGTTACCACCGAGCAGCTGGATGGTGTCCAGGGCCATCTTGGTGGCCATTTCGGCGGTGTAGAGGATCACCGCAGCAGCGTCCTTGCGCGATTCCTCGCCACGGTCGCAAGCCTTGGCCACGTTGTACAGGTAGGACTTGGAGGCATTCATGCCGGCGTACATGTCGGCCAGTTTGCCCTGCACCAGCTGGAATTCGCCGATCGACTGCTTGAATTGCTGGCGCTCGTGCACGTAGGGCAGCACCACGTCCATACAGGCTGTCATGATCCCGGTCGGGCCGCCGGAGAGCACGGTGCGTTCGTAGTCCAGGCCGCTCATCAGCACGCGCACACCGCCGCCTTCGGCACCGAGAATGTTCTCTTCCGGCACTTCGCAATCCTCGAACACCAGTTCGCAGGTGTTGGAGCCGCGCATGCCCAGCTTGTCCAGCTTCTGGTGGCGGGAGAAGCCCTTGTAGTCGCGCTCGACGATAAATGCGGTCATGCCGCGCGAACCGGCACTGACATCGGTCTTGGCGTAGATCACGTAGGTGTTGGCGTCCGGGCCGTTGGTGATCCACATCTTGTTGCCGTTAAGCACGTAGCGATCGCCGCGTTTCTCGGCACGCAGCTTCATCGACACCACGTCGGAGCCAGCGTTGGGCTCGCTCATGGCCAGGGCACCGACGTGTTCGCCGGAGCACAGCTTGGGCAGGTACTTGGCCTTCTGCTCATGGGTGCCGTTCTTGCGAATCTGGTTCAGGCACAGATTCGAATGCGCGCCGTAGGATAGGCCGACCGAAGCCGAGGCGCGGCTGATCTCTTCCATGGCGATGACATGCGCCAGGTAGCCCATGTTGGTACCGCCGTATTCCTCTTCCACCGTCATGCCGAGCAGGCCCATGTCGCCGAACTTGCGCCACATGTCCATGGGGAACTCGTTATCGCGGTCGATCTGCGCCGCGCGTGGGGCCAGCTCGGCCTGGGAGAACTGATACACCGAGTCGCGCAGCATATCGATGATCTCGCCAAGGCCGAAGTTGAGGGTTGGGTAGCTCATGGTTCCACCTGTAATTTTTAGAGTTAATTTCAGGATTTAAGTGGTTGTTTCTTATTAGTTTCAGCCAGGGCTGCCAGGCAGCGCTCCTCGGCGGTATCCAGTTCAAGCTGCATCTGTTCGATGTCCAGCAGTTGCTGCTGTAGCTGGGCGCGGCGCTCGGCGATCTTCGCCATAAAGGTGTGCAGCTGTTTGTGGTTGCCGTGCACCGGGTCGTACAGCTCGATCAGCTCTTTGCACTCGGCGAGGGAAAAGCCGATGCGTTTGCCGCGCAGGATCAGCTTGAGGGTGACCTTGTCCTTGGCGCTGTAGATGCGTTCCTGGCCGCGCCGCTCGGGGCTGAGCATCTGCTGTTCTTCATAGAAGCGAATGGCGCGGGTGGTGATATCCAGCTCGCGGGCCAGTTCGGAGATCGAGTAGGTGGTGGCGGACATACGGCAGCGCTCTTGTTTACCTTTACGTTAACGTAAACTTGCTGGCCGCTGTAGTCAACCAGAGCGCGTGCAGCGTTATCGGGCTGATCAAACCTGACACGGGTTTATGAGTTGAAAACTGTTATCTGATAGAGGCTTGCGGTGTTTATCTAGAAAAGTAAGGAGGTACACGCTGCTGCAGAATCTGCACCAGCGCGGGCTCCATAAAGGCGTAGTCGTCAGGAATGTTCAGGCTGTGGATGCGCTTGTTGCCAAGCTGGCGGCGAAATTTCTCGGCCAGCTTGCGCCGATGGCGGCTTTCCATCACCAGAATCAATTCGGCCCACTCCAGCAGCTCGGGGCTGACTGGGTTGTCGGCATCGCGGTTGACCCCGGCCGAGGCGGTTTCAACTCCAGGCCAATTGGCGAAAACCTGTTCGGCGGTGGGGCTACGCAGGCGGTTCTTGGCGCAGATAAACAGCACCCGTAGTGGTGCACCCGAACTGGCCACACCGAATCAGCCCTGGGCCTTGTCGGCTTTCTTTTCCTGAGCCATGGCTTGCTGGGAAATCTCGATGATCTGCTCGCGCATCCAGCGGTTAGCCGGATCCTGATCGGTGCTTTCGTGCCAGTAGAGGTGAGTTTCCAAGGGCGTCATGTCCTTGATCGGCAGTTCGACAAAATGCAGGTCGTTACGCCGGGCAAAGCGCTCCGGCACGGTCATGGCCATATCCGTGCTTTGCAACACGGTGGTGGCCATCAGGTAATGCTGCGAGCGTAGGGCAATCTTGCGCTGGATGCCCATGCGGCCCAGAGCCAGGTCGACATGGCCAAGGCCACTGCGGCGGCTGGAAATATGGATGTGGGTCAGGCCCATGTATTCATCCAGAGTGATCTTGTCTTTGGCCAGTGGGTGGCCGCGACGCAGGGCACAGACGTAACGGTCTTCCATCAACTTAACGTGGCGCACCTGTGGGTCGGTATTCAGCGGGGCGTCTACGGCAAAGTCCAAGCGACCGGCGGCCAGCTCCTTGGTGGTTTCGCGGCGCCGCGCCAGCATGCTTTCGATATTCACATTGGGCGCCATACGGCGCAGGCGCTGGAACAAAGGCGGCAGGACGATGGCCTCGGTGAGGTCGGTCATGCTGATGCGGAAGGTCTTGTTGGCCTGGGCCGGGTTGAAGATGCGGCTTTCCTGCACGGAGATGCGCAGCTGCTGCAATGCGTTGCGCACCGGACCGATGATGTTCTGCGCCATCGGAGTGGGCACCATGCCCTGGGCGGTGCGCACAAACAGCGGGTCATTGAAGGTTTCCCGCAGACGCGCCAAGGCGTTGGAGACGGCGGGCTGGGTAATACCGACGATCTGTCCGGCGCGGGTTAGATTGGCCTCGGTGTAGATGGCATCGAAGACGACAAAGAGGTTGAGGTCGACCTTGTTCAGATTCATTGCACGCTCACTCCGAGTGATGATCGCTATCAGTGGAACATATATCGGTGATGAATGTTAATACACGGCGAGAATAGATTAGATAAATCCTAAGCCCTGTTCTAGCATCATTTCCACTTCACCGAATCCCTCATAATCAGCGTCAGAAGGTAGCCACCCATGGATTTCGCCTACTCCCCCAAGGTTCAGGAACTGCGTGAGCGCGTCACCGCGTTTATGGAGACCCATGTCTATCCAGCCGAAGCCGTGTTCGAGCAGCAGGTCAACGAGGGCGACCGCTGGCAGCCCACCGCGATCATGGAAGAGCTGAAGGCTAAGGCCAAAGCTGAAGGCTTGTGGAACCTGTTTCTGCCGGAATCCGAGCTGGGCGCCGGGTTGACTAACACCGAATACGCGCCGCTGGCGGAAATCATGGGCAGCTCGTTGATTGGGGCCGAGCCGTTCAACTGCGCCGCGCCGGACACCGGCAATATGGAAGTGCTGGTGCGCTATGCCAACGAAGCGCAGAAGGAACAGTGGCTCAAGCCGCTGCTGGACGGCACCATCCGTTCCGCCTTCGCCATGACCGAGCCGGGTGTGGCATCAAGCGACGCCACCAACATGGAAGCCCGCGCGGTACGTGAGGGTGACGAGTGGGTGATCAACGGCCGTAAATGGTGGACTTCCGGCGCCTGCGATCCACGCTGCAAGATCATGATTTTCATGGGTCTGACCAACCCGGACGGCCCACGCCACCAGCAGCACTCGATGATTCTGGTGCCGATGGACGCCCCAGGGGTGAAAGTCCTGCGTCCGCTGCCGGTATTTGGTTACGACGATGCGCCGCATGGTCACGCCGAAGTGCTGTTCGAAAACGTCCGCGTGCCTTACGAGAACGTGCTGCTGGGTGAGGGGCGTGGTTTCGAAATTGCCCAGGGTCGCCTTGGCCCAGGCCGCATTCACCACTGCATGCGTTCCATCGGCATGGCCGAGCGCGCACTGAAACTGATGTGCGAGCGCTCGATCAGCCGCACCGCCTTCGGCAAACCGCTGGCGCGCCTGGGTGGCAATATCGATCACATCGCCGACTCGCGTATGGAAATCAACATGGCGCGCCTGCTGACGTTGAACGCGGCTTACATGATGGACACCGTGGGCAACAAGATCGCCGCCAGCGAAATCGCCCAGATCAAGGTGGTGGCACCCAACGTTGCGTTGAAGGTGATTGACCGTGCCATCCAGATCCACGGTGGCGCCGGTGTGTCCAACGACTTCCCGCTGGCCTACTGGTACGCCATGCAACGCACCCTGCGTCTGGCCGACGGCCCGGATGAAGTGCACCGCGCGGCGATCGGCAAGTTCGAGATCGGCAAGTACGTGTCCAAGGACATGATGAAAGCCAGCCGCTGATTGCTTCAGTGAAACGCACAAGGCCCGCAATTGCGGGCCTTGTGCGTTGTGGGTCAGTGCGCGCTTTCCGGCGGAGCGTAGTGGCCAGCCAGCTCGCTGCTTTGTTGCAACCAGAGCATGCGCATATGCAACTGGGCGGCGAAGGCGCGGGCGGCCTGCTCTTCGTGAAAGGTCAGGGCGCGACGGCCCATGCGCACTTGCCAGTGCAACTGGCCGCGTTGCAGCAGCGGTTCGATGACGATGGCGGGTGGGTTCACGCGGTCAATCCTTTGAAGGGTGGTCTCGGGTTCGTAGCAGCGACAATATCACGCCACCGGCCAGCAAACCGAGGGTCAAGCCCAGCGAAAGCAGAGCAGGGACCTTGACCAGATCATGCAGAAAAATCTTGCCACCGATAAACATCAGCACCAATGCCAAGGCGTACTTGAGGTAGATAAACCGGTGCATCAATGCCGCCAGGGCGAAGTACAGCGAGCGCAGGCCGAGGATGGCGAAGATGTTCGAGGTGTAGACGATAAACGGATCCTGGGAGATAGCCAGTACCGCCGGTACGCTGTCTACGGCAAATACCAGATCAGCCAGTTCGATCAGCACCAGAGCCAGCAACAATGGCGTGGCATAGAGCAGAGGTTTGCCGCTGACCTTATCGGGCAGGCGCACCAGAAAGCGTCCCTCATGCATCTCGTCGGTGACGCGCATGTGCCGGCGCACGAAGCGGATCATCGGGTTTTGTGCCAGGTCCGGGTGAGATTCCTCATCATTGCTGCGCAGCATCTTGACGCCGCTGAACAGCAAAAATGCGCCGAAGATGTAGAGAATCCACTCGAACTCCCGCACCAGCGCCGTGCCCAGGCCAATCATGATCGCGCGTAGCACGATCACCCCGAGGATGCCCCAGAACAGCACGCGATGTTGAAAACGCCGGGGAATGTTGAAGTAGCCGAGAATCATCGCCATGACGAACACGTTGTCCATCGACAGTGACTGTTCGACGAGAAAACCGGTGTAGTACTCCAGCGCCTTGGTTGCACCGAGCTGCCACCATATCCAGCCGCCAAAGGCTACACCGACGCTGAAATAGCCGCTGTACAGCAGCAGGCTTTCGCGCATTTCGATTTCATGCTGGTCGCGATGCAGCACGCCGAGGTCGAGTACCAGCAGGCTGATAATCAGGAGCAGAAAGGCCAGCCAGAACCAGCCGGGGGTGCCCAACAGCGGGGCAGTGAGCAGGCTTGTCAGGCTATCCATGGAGCCACCTCGAATGTCAGCCTAAGTTGAAATCAACTCAGTGACTCCGACATCACGGTGAAGGCTCACCGCCAGAGGGGCCCGGCGTCACGCATGGCTAAGATTAGCAGGGCGCTAGCGCTCAGTAGACCCAGACTTCAACACGCCGATTCTTGATTCGGCCTTCGTCGGCGCTATTGGCGGCCACGGGGAGCTCATCACCCAGTCCCATGATGTCGCGGAAGATCACCCCGTCTTTATTCAGTTCACGGCGGACCGCCATTGCGCGCAGCTTGGAGAGCAGTTCAGCCCGCGCCGGATCAGCCTTGGCATCACCGAACCCAACCAACACCACCTTGTTGTGCAGCTTGTCCTGCTCGCGCAAATAGCGCTTCAAACGGTTGAGATCGCGCAGGGCTTTGTTGTCGAGGCTGGCGCTGCCTTCCTGAAAACGGAAGTTCACTGACAATCGCTGGGCTTTTTCCGCTAGTTCCTGGTAGTTCGTCGGCATATGAGCCTGGCTGGGGATCTTCACGGCCTGTACGGTCTGCGCGATAAACCCGCTCTGCTCGACAATCGCCTGCCCACGTGGGCTGTGGGCAAACTGCACCAGGGCGCGGGCCCAGGGATTGTTCAGCTCCGGTTGGTTATAAAGAAACAGGCGGCGCGACAGAGGATAATCTTCGGTAGCAATCAGAGTCAGGCTCGGCAGCATCGGCTGCGAATCACCTGCGGCAATCGCCACTGCCTTGGCCTGGCGGATATAGGGCAGGCCGATAAAACCGATGCCGTTGGGGTCCTGACTGACCGAATCGGAGAGCTTCTCGCTGGATTCGAAGCGCTTAGCCGTGCCGCTCAAGGTTTTGCCATTGGCGCTCAGTACCAACTCCTTGAAGGTATCGAAGGTGCCTGATTGGTCATCGCGGGCGTACAGAGTGATGGGGCCTGCTGGTCCACCCAGTTGCGCCCAGTCGCGGATATCGCCGGCAAAGATCTGCGCCAGTTGCATGGTATTCAGCGCTGCCAGTGGGTTGCTGGGGTGCAGAATGATTGCCAGGCCATCCAGAGCAATGATCTGCTCGGCGGCCGGACTTTTCAGGTCTCCCAACGGCTGCAGACTGTTGGCCTCACTGTCTTTTATCGGCCGGGAGGAGGCGGCGAGGTCGGCACTGCCGTCGCCCAGGGCGGTAAAACCGGTGCCCGAACCGTGCGCGGCCACTTCGATACTCACGCTGCGTCCGTCGGCAGCCTTGCCACTGACAATCTGCTCGTTCTCGGCATTGCCGGCTGCAATGCGAATTGCGTTAAGCCCCTGTTCCTCAAGCAAACCTTTGACCAACGCTGGGCCAAGCCGTGCGCCAATGGTGTTTGAACCCTGGATACGCAGCACGCTGCTGTCGCCATTGGTCAGCGGTAGGGCGGCGAACACCGACCAGGGCAGGGCATAGCAGATTGAACCGAGCAGCAGAAAACTGATAGTGCGGGTCCAGGTTTCGCGATCGGAAGCAGAGTGGGTGCGCAGCATGCGGCAAACACCTTATATGGGTGAGTGAAAGTGCCGCGACGATAAGACAAACAAGTGACTGCAATATGACAGTCACTCATTCATGCAGGGGCTCTGTGCTGAGTCTATTGGCCGAGTTCCAGCCAGATGGGGGCGTGGTCCGAGGGCTTTTCCATGCCACGCAGGTCGTAGTCGACACCGGCATCCTTGATGCGTTCTTGCAGCGCCTGGGAGGCCAGAATCACATCAATACGCAGTCCGCGTTTGGGTTCATCTTCGAAGCCCCTGCTACGGTAATCGAACCAACTGAAACGGTCATTCACCGCCGGGTTGAGATGGCGGAAGCTGTCGACCAGCCCCCAGTTCTTCAAGGTGGCCAGCCACTCGCGCTCTTCCGGCAGAAAGCTGCATTTTCCGGTTTTCAGCCAGCGCAGGCGGTTTGGCTCGCCAATACCAATGTCGCAATCTTCCGGGGAGATGTTGATGTCGCCCATTACCACCAGCGGTTGCTCAGGGCTGAACTGACTGACCAGCAGGTCTTGCAGGTCGGCATAGAAGCGCTGTTTAG
Organism: Pseudomonas anguilliseptica; assembly: GCF_021375795.1. Taxonomy (GTDB): domain Bacteria; phylum Pseudomonadota; class Gammaproteobacteria; order Pseudomonadales; family Pseudomonadaceae; genus Aquipseudomonas; species Aquipseudomonas anguilliseptica_A. Next base: position 378,312 of record NZ_JAEIOI010000002.1, read on the forward strand.
CCGGAAACTTGGTGGGGTGGTCGCGGCTTTCACCTTGCGGGAAATAACCGTTCATCACCGTTACCGGATTACCTTGGGCATCGGCGAAGGTGCCATAGATAAAGCGCCGCTGCGCGTCTTCGGCATCACCGGGAAAACCCTTGTGCAGGCTCAGGGGCTCCTGGCGTGAGAGCAGGGCGACACCGTAGTGCCCTTTTTGCCCGTGGTAATGCACGTGATAACCGAGCTGACGAATCTCTGCCTCAGGGAACTGCTCGTCGGCCACTTTGGTTTCCTGCAAACCGATTACGTCCGGCTGATGTTTGTCGATCAGCGCTGCCAGTTGATGCGGTCGAGCACGCAGGCCATTGATATTGAAGGAGACGATCTTCATGGGCGGCAGTCCTGAATAAAGCAGCGGGAAAGCCGGCAATGCTAGCCCAGCGAGCGCGCCATCTGCCAGCCTGTGGCGGTGCTGGATAGCCGGTGCTAACGTGGCTGCAGGCCCAATAAATCAAGAACAACAGAGGTCCCTGATGCCCGACAGTCTCGCCGAAGTCCGTCTGCTCGACGGCGGTTATGCCCGTGAAGCCCGCTCCCTGCTGTATCAGGCCTACCGCCATGACCCCACGTTTGCCTATCTGTTCGAGGCCGAGCGGCCGGGCTATGACCAACGGGTACGCGCCACCGTGCGTGAGCTGGTGCAACAGCACTTTGCCGAAGACCTGCCCGCCATCGGTTTGCTGATCGATGACCGGTTGATCGGCATGGCCCTGATCGCACCACCGCAGCGGCGGATGGACATCACCGAAAGCTGGGCCTGGCGCATGCGCATGTTGCTGACCACCGGATTTCGCTGTACCAAGCGCTACCTGGAATACCACGATGCGGTGATCGCCTGCCTGCCGCCGGGGCCGTATCACGTGCTGCCGTTAATCGGTGTTCACCCGCAATACCAGGGCAAACGCCTGGGTGAGCAGCTGCTCGAAGCGCTGCACAACTGGTGCGCAGAGGACGCCAGCTCGCAGGGTGTGGTGCTCGACACAGGCAACGCGCACTACCTGGACTTCTATAAACGTCAGGGCTATGAGGAAATCGGTGAGGTGGCCATTGGCCCGATTATCGAGCACGTGTTCTTCCATCCCAGCCCGCAGGTTACCGTCAAGGCCAGCGCCTGAAATCGGCGGCGCGGTCTGTCTGCTGACATATCGCGTCGCAACTATTTGCCTGCACTGCGGCTCTAAGTCGGCCCTTGGCTCGTGCTAGCATCGCCTTCATGCGTGTTTTTCCCAACCTAGTCAGTGGCGTCTGCCTGCTTTTGTTGAGTGCTACGGCCCTCGCCGAAGCGCAGTTGCGTGTGCGGGTTGAACCGGCCAATAGCGCGTTGAAAAGCAATATCGAAGGCTATATCGGTAGCCTGGGCGAGCGTGATGCCGAGGCCTTGCAACGCTATCGCCGTGTGGCCGAGAACCAGGCCGAAAAAGCCGCCCAGGCACTGGGCTATTACCAGGCACAGATCACCACCGAGGTAAGCGAGGGCGCAACACCGCGCCTGACCTTGCGTATTCAGCCAGGTGAGCCGGTGCGCTTGCGTGATGTGGTGGTGCGTATCGAGGGCCCGGCCACTCAGTTGCGTGCCTTTCGTACCCCCAATGACCCGCAACTGCGCAGTGGCGCGCAGCTCAATCAAGGGCATTACGATACCGCCAAGCGTGAAATCCAGAACCAGGCGTCGCGTTATGGTTTCTTCGCCGGGCGCTTCAGCCACCAGCGTTTGACGATTGACCCGGAGGCCGGGGTGGCGGATATCGAGCTGGTCTACCTCAGCGGGCCGCGCTACCAGCTTGGGGCCGTGCAGTTTACCGGTGATGCGCCCTTCGATGAGCAGTTACTGCAACGCATGGTGCCGTTCCCCGCGAGCACGCCCTATGACTCGGCACTGATTGCCGAGCTGTATCAGGCGCTGCGTTCCAGTGGGTATTTCGAGTCCGTGCAGGTGGACGCCAACCCCGGCAGTGCTGTGGGCGAGCAAATTCCGGTGCAGGTTCAATTGCAGGCGCGCAAGCCGCGCAGCATGGGCCTTGGCTTGGGCTTTTCCACCGACGTTGGCCCGCGTGGCAGGGCCAATTGGACGCGGCACTGGGCCAACCCGCAAGGGCATAGCTATGGCGCGGAGTTCGAACTGTCGGCGCCGCGGCAGAATGTTGGCCTGTGGTACGACGTGCCGCTAGATCCGCCGCTTACCGACAAACTGCGCGTGGCCGGCGGCTACCAGGCTGAAGACCTGGCCAACACCGACAGCAGCAGCCGCCTGCTGACCTTCGGCCCGGAGTGGCACAGCAAACTCGACAACGGCTGGCAGCGTGTACTGTCGTTGAAATGGCAGCATGAGCAGTACGACCTGGGCGATGACGCCGGCACCAGTACGCTACTGATGCCCGGCATCAGTTATTCCTACCTGCACAGCGATAACCAGATCGACCCCAACCACGGCTACCGCCTGCAGTTCGATCTGTCCGGCGCGGCCAAGGGGCTGTTGTCCGATGCCAACGTGCTGCACGGCAATATCCAACTCAAAGGCCTGACTACGCTCTTCCAGCGCCATCGGGTGCTGGGTCGGGTGCAGTTGGGTGGCACCGAATCCGACGGGTTTGCCAAGGTGCCGCCATCGCTGCGGTTCTTTGCCGGGGGCGATCAGAGCGTGCGCGGTTATGACTACCAGAGCCTGTCGCCGGAGAACCGTGCTGGCGACAAGATCGGCGGGCGCTATCTGTTTACCAGCAGCCTGGAATACCAGTACAGCCTGACCGAGCGCTGGCGCCTGGCGAGCTTCTTCGACCAGGGCAATACCTTTGATTCGCTGGAAATTCCCTCGCTGAAAAGCGCGGTGGGCGTTGGTGTGCGCTGGGTATCGCCGCTTGGACCGTTGCGCCTCGATCTGGCGCATCCGCTGGATGATCAGGGCGGTGTGCGTCTGCATTTCTCCATGGGGCCGGTACTGTGAAGCGCGGCCTGCGTTATGCGCTGTTCAGTCTGCTCGGGCTGCTGCTTGCACTGGTGGTCAGTTTGAGTTTGCTGCTGGGCACCCAAGGCGGCAGCCGCTGGTTAGTGGCGCAAGTGCCAGGCTTGCAGGTCGACGAATTCGCTGGCCGCCTGGGCGGCAGCTGGAGTGCGACACAGCTGCGCTGGCAGCAGGGTGAGAACAGCGTGCAGGTGATGGCGCCTCGCCTGGAGTGGTCACCTACCTGCCTGTTGCGCCTGACCTTGTGTGTCGCGCAACTGCGCAGCGGGTCGATCAGCCTGGTATTCCCGGATGATCAGCAGCCCAGCAGCGAGCCGTTCACCCTGCCGGACCTGAGCCTGCCGCTGGCACTGCAACTGGGGCAGGTGCAGATCGACAGTCTGCAGCTTAATGGCGTCGAGCAGCTGCAAGGACTGCAATTGGCGGCGCGTTGGACTGCGCAGGGCATTCAGATTGATAACCTCAGCCTGCACACCGCCGATCTGCAGCTGGCATTGCAGGGGCAGCTGCAGACCTCGGGCAACTGGCCACTGCGCCTGAACGGACAGCTGCAATTACCGGCACCCGAACAACAGGCCTGGCCGCTGGCGCTGCAGCTCGAAGGTGAACTGCGCGAGCGGGTGCAATTGACAGCCAGCAGCAGTGGCTATCTGCAGGGTGAACTGACGGGCTGGCTGCAGCCGCTGGCAGAGCACCTGCCGGCGCAATTGCGTTTGCAGGTTGCGGCCTTCAAAGCCAGCGCTGAGTTGCCCGACACCTTGAATCTTGAGCAGCTTGTGCTCAATGCCCAGGGTGATCTACAGGACGGCTACCAGATCACGGGCGGTGCCAGCCTACCGGCAGCCGAGGGGCCGATAACCCTGGCGTTGGCAGGGTTGCTCAAAGCCGATGGCGCTGCGATCAGCAATTTGAGCTTGGTCGCCAGCCCGGAGCAGCAGGTACAACTCAGCGGCGAACTGAACTGGCAGCAGGGCTTGAGCCTGGACAGCCGCTTTAACTGGCAGAACTTCCCCTGGCAGCGCCTCTATCCACTGGAGGAGGCGCCGCCTGTAGCATTGCGGATGCTCAGTGGTGAGCTGGCCTATCAGGATGGCAACTACCTCGGGCATTTTGCCGCCGAGCTGGATGGCCCGGCTGGCGCCTTTAGCCTGCAAAGCCCTTTGAGTGGCGATCTGCACAAGCTGTATCTGCCTGAGTTGCGCCTGCAAGCCGGACAGGGCCGCGCCGAAGGTCAGGTCAGCCTGGGTTTTGCCGAGCAACTGAGCTGGGATGTGCGCCTGCAGTTAAGCCAGTTTGACCCCGCCTACTGGCTGGCCGAGTTGCCCGGCAGCTTGGCAGGTCCACTCAACAGCTCGGGCAGTTTGATCAATCAGCAGCTCAACCTTAATGCCGATATCGACCTTGACGGTCGTTTGCGCGGGCAGCCGGCCAAGCTCCTGGCGAAATTTGCCGGCGGCCTGGAGCAGGGCGAGCTAAGTGCGTTGGATATCCGCCTGGGCGATAACCGCATCAGCGGTAAAGGCGCTTTGCAGCAACAACTGAGTGGTCAGTTGCTGCTGGCGATGCCGCGTCTGGGCCAGCTATGGCCGGGTTTGCAGGGCCAACTCAATGGTCAGCTTGATCTGGCCGGCAATCTGCAAGCACCACAAGGTCAGCTGCAACTGCAAGGGCAGCGCCTGGCTTTTGCAGAGCAACGCATACAACAGCTCAAACTCGACGCCAGCCTGAACAGCGCCCAGCGTGGCCAGATCACTCTACAGGCGTTGGGCATTGCGCTGGGCGAAACCGAGCTGGGACGTCTGGATGCAAACGTCACGGGCAATCAGCAGCAGCAAAGCCTTGAGCTGCAACTGCAAGGCCCGCTACTGAACAGCCAACTGGCCTTGGCCGGAAAATTGGATAACGGTAACTGGCGCGGCAGCCTGAGTCGGGCGGAGGTGCAAAGCAGCGGTCAGGATTGGCGGCTGCAACAGCCGGCCACGCTGGTGCGGCTGGCCAGCGGGCAGCTCAGCCTGGGCGCGCATTGCTGGCGTTCGGGTGAGGCCAGCCTGTGTGGCACAGAGCAGCGCCTGCTGCCGCAACCCAAGCTGAACTACCAGCTGAGCAACTTCCCCATGGACAGCCTGGCAGCGCTGTGGCCCAAGGATTTCGCCTGGGAAGGCGAGTTGAACGGCCACCTGCAACTCGATCTGCCGGCCAGCGGGCCGAACGGCAGTCTGGCGCTGGATGCTGGCAGTGGCGTCTGGCGTATTCGTGATCAACAACAGTGGTTGGACTTTGCCTACGACAGCTTGCGCCTAAGCGCGCAATTGCGCCCGCAACGCATCGACAGCCTGTTGGAGTTACATGGTCCGGCTATCGGTGAGCTGTCGCTGCAGGCGCAACTGGACCCGCGCCCGGCGAGCAAACCACTGTCCGGCAGCTTCCGCCTGAACGGGCTCGACCTGGCCCTGGCACGCCCGTTTGTGCCGATGGTCGAGCGTATTGCCGGGCAGCTGAATGGTGCTGGCATGCTCTCCGGCGGGCTGCTGGTACCGCAGATCAACGGCAGCTTGCGGGTGCAGGGCGGTGAGATTGCTGGTGGCGATCTGCCGATGAATATCGAGCAACTGCACCTGCAGGCGCGTATCGAGGGTGAGCGGCTGCAGCTGGAGGGTGATTGGCGCAGCGGCGAGCAAGGACAGGGCAGCCTCAATGGCGAGTTGAACTGGGCCGATGGATTGCTGGCCGATATGCAACTGCGCGGCAGCCATCTACCGGTGACGGTGGAGCCTTACGCAGCGCTGGAAGTGGAGCCGGACCTGCGTTTAAGCCTGCGTGATGAGCAGCTGTCTGTGGCCGGCAAGGTGTTGATCCCCAGTGGCAAGATCGAAGTGCGTGAGCTGCCGCCTTCGACCGTGCAGGTATCCAGCGATGCCCAGGTGCTTGGACGTGACAGCGCGGCACAACAGGCCACAGCGATTGCCATGGATATCGATGTCGAGGTTGGTCAGCAGCGCCTGACTTTCAGCGGCTTTGGTCTGAATGCCGAGTTGCTCGGCCGGGTGCATATCGGCAATGACCTCGATACTCGTGGCGAGCTTAGTCTGAACAAGGGGCGTTTTCGCGCCTATGGCCAGCGCCTGAATGTGCGCCGGGCGCGTCTGCTATTCGCCGGGCCGATCGATCAGCCGTTTCTCGATATCGAGGCGGTGCGTCAGGTCGATGACGTCACCGCTGGTCTGCGTTTGAGCGGCAACGCGGCGCAACCCACCAGCACGGTATTTTCCGAGCCTGCAATGAGCCAGGAGCAGGCGTTGTCCTACCTGATCATGGGTCGGCCGTTGGGGCAGGGCGGCGGCGATAACAACATGCTGGCGCAAGCCGCGCTGGCCCTGGGCATGGCCGGCAGTGCGCCGCTGGTCAACAGCCTGGCGCAAGGCCTGGGGATCAGTGATTTTCAGCTCGACACCCAGGGCAGTGGCGTGACCACCAGTGTGGTGGCCGGCGGCAATTTATCGGAACGCCTGAGCCTGCGTTATGGCGTTGGGGTATTCGAGCCAGCGAACACCATCGCCTTGCGTTACGAGCTGAGTCGGCGGCTCTATCTTGAGGCTGCCAGCGGGCTGGCCAGTTCGCTTGACCTGTTCTATCGACGCGACTTTTAGCAAGCCATTTTTCTGCGGGGCGATGCTGGATTAAGCCAGTTAGTTCGCGTTTAAATTGCGCCCCTCGCTCAAAACGTCTGAGCGTTGAAATCTAAACAGTGAAAACCACTATCGCAGTCTTCATATACTGACCGCCGCTGATCACCGGGCAGTCGTTGTGCTGACTGGTATAGCCCGATCCGTTGTTTACAGGCGCGCCAACCCGGCTCGCGTTATGTGTAACAGCATCGCCTACCCGGCAATCGGACAAGCGAAGGCTACCCACCTCGCGTTCACTACAAGAATAAGGAAATGAGCATGGAATTTATCAATACCCTGGTCAATCAACTCAACGGCGTGGTCTGGGGACCGCCCATGCTGGTGATGATTCTCGGCACCGGCCTGTTCCTCATGCTGCGCCTGAAGTTCATGCCGCTGAGCAAGATTGGCGCAGGCTTCAAGCTGATGTGGCAAGGCCGTCAAAAAGGCGATACCGAGAGCGGCGAGATCAGCCCGTTCCAGGCGCTGATGACCTGCCTGGCCGCTACTGTGGGCACCGGCAATATCGCTGGCGTGGCCACTGCGATCTTCCTCGGCGGCCCAGGCGCACTGTTCTGGATGTGGTGTACCGCACTGGTCGGCATGGCCACCAAATACAGTGAAGTGGTGCTGGCGGTGCACTACCGCGAGAAGGACGAGCGCGGCGAACACGTCGGCGGCCCGATGTATGCGATCAAGAACGGCCTGGGCAAAAAATGGTTGTGGCTGGGTACCGCGTTCGCCATTTTTGGCGGTTTTGCCGGCTTCGGTATCGGCAACATGGTGCAGGTCAACAGCATGGCTGCGGCCCTGCACACCACCTTCAACATTCCGCTGTGGGTTACCGGCGTGGTGACCATGGTGGTGGTTGGCCTGGTAATCCTCGGCGGCATCAAGCGTATCGGCAAGGTCGCCGCAACCCTGGTGCCGTTTATGTGTGTGGCCTACATCATCGCTGCAGTGGTGGTGCTGGTGGTCAATGCCGCGGAAATCCCGAAAGCCTTTGAAATGATCTTCACCTACGCCTTCACCCCGATTGCGGCTACCGGTGGTTTTGCCGGTGCAGCAGTGATGGCGGCGATTCGCTTTGGTGTGGCCCGCGGTATTTTCTCCAACGAAGCGGGTCTGGGTACTGCCGGTATCGCTCAGGCGGCCGGCACCACCAACAGCCCGGTGCGTTCGGGAATGATCGGCATGCTCGGGACCTTTATCGACACCATCATCATCTGCTCGATGACTGGCCTGGCAATTATCACCTCTGGCGTGTGGACAAGCGGTGCCAGCGGTGCAGCGCTGTCAGCCGCCGCCTTCGAGCAGGCCATGCCGGGCGTGGGTGGCTACATCCTGACCCTGGCTCTGGTGATCTTCGCCTTTACCACTATCCTCGGCTGGAGTTACTTCGGCGAGAAGTGCTGGGAATACATGGTCGGCACCAAGTCGATCCTGCCGTTTCGCATTCTCTGGGTGGTGGCCGTGCCGTTCGGGGCAATTGCCCAGTTGGACTTTGCCTGGCTGGTGGCCGACACCCTCAACGGCTTGATGGCAATCCCCAACCTGCTGTCGCTGCTGCTGCTCAGTCCGATTGTGGTCAAGCTGACCAAGGATCACTTCGCAAAAAATTGATGTGCCGCATCGGCGAGCAGGGTAGTCTGACTTTCTGGTCAGCTCTGCTCGCCGTGTTGCAGGGGCGCCGGCTTGCCATTTGGCGGGTTCGCGCCCTTACTTGTTTTCCGCCCCTCAATTGCACAGATAAGGATCAATCCCATGGCACAAGTCACACTCAAAGGTTCCCCGGTTGAAGTCGCCGGTCAACTGCCGCAGGTAGGCCAGCAGGCTCCGGCGTTCAGCCTGGTCGCCGGTGACCTGAGTGATGTCAGCCTGGCCAGCCTGGCCGGCAAGCGTAAAGTCCTGAATATTTTCCCTAGTGTTGATACCCCGACCTGCGCCACCTCGGTGCGCACCTTCAACACTCGCGCCAGCCAATTGGCCAACACCGTGGTGCTGTGCATTTCCACCGACCTGCCGTTCGCTCAGGCGCGTTTCTGCGGTGCAGAAGGCCTGAAAAACGTGATCAACCTGTCGACCATGCGTGGTGTCGAGTTCCTCAAGAATTACGGCGTGGCCATCGCCAGCGGCCCGCTGGTCGGTGTTGCCGCTCGCGCAGTGGTCGTGCTGGATGAAAACGACAAGGTGCTGCACAGCGAGTTGGTTGGCGAAATCGCCGACGAGCCGAACTATGACGCGGCCCTGGCTGCACTCAAGTAAACGCACTTGAGCGATACACCAACGGCCTGCCTTGCAGGCCGTTTTTATTGGCCGATCATCCAGTGCGGCCATCCTCGGGCCGGGTATTTTCATTTGCGGATCAGATATTTAGTTACGTAAGGAAAAGGTAAATAGGCGGTAAAGAGGCTTTGCAGGCTGGCTGATACTGAATATCGTTCACGCTCCCCAAGGAAGTGATCGTTGCCATGCCTGATACACAGTTCACCCATCGCCCCCGCAACCTGTCGCGCCAATGGCTGATCGGCCTGCTGCTGCTCGCCGCGCTGCTGCTCCTGCTCTGGTGGTTCTGGCCCAGCAAGGCGCAATCACAACAGATGCGCCGTGGACCTTTTGGAGATATGGGGCCGGTTCCCGTACGGGTTGCCGATGTCAGCCAGGGCAACTTTGCGGTCGAACTCAAGGCCCTGGGCACCGTCACAGCCTATAACACGGTGAATGTGCGCGGCCGGGTGGATGGCGAACTGGTCAAGCTGCTGTTCAAGGATGGTCAGCAGGTCAAGGCCGGCGATCTGCTCGCGGTCATCGACCCTCGTCCCTATGCAATTGCCCTGCAACAGGCCCAGGGGGCGTTGCAGGAAAGCCAGGCGCAGCTGCGCAACGCCGAGCTGGACCTAAAGCGCTATCGCGGTCTGTATGCCGAAGACTCGATTGCCAAGCAGACCCTCGATACCCAGGAAGCGTTGGTCAATCAGTACCGTGGCGGGATCAAAAGCCTGCAAGCGAATGTCGCCACTGCAAAGCTCAACCTCGACTTCACCCAGGTACGTGCGCCGATCAGCGGCCGCCTGGGCATCCGTCAGGCGGACGTGGGCAACCTGGTGGGCTCCGGCGATACCTTGCCGCTGGTGGTGATTACCCAGACCCTGCCCATCGCCGTGACCTTTACCTTGCCGGAAGCCGAACTGCCCGCCGTGGTGCAGCAGCTGCGCGCAGGGGAAACCCTGGCGGTCGAGGCCTGGGACCGCAGCGAGAAACTCAAACTCGCCGACGGAGAACTGGAGAGCATCGACAACCTGATCGACACAGCCACCGGCACGGTCAAGCTCAAGGCACGCTTTGCCAATGCCGAGGAAATGCTCTTCCCCAACCAGTTCGTCAACGTGCGTCTGCGCGTGAAAACCCTGCAGAACGTCACCCTGATGCCCTCGGCAGCGCTGCAGTTCGGCGCCAGCGGCACCTTCGCCTATGTGGTGGATGCTGAAGACAAGGTGCAGCTGACGCCGATCAGTGTCGGCCCCAGCGACGGTCAGCGCAGCGTGGTGGAGCAGGGCCTGACCCCAGGGCAGCGCCTGGTGCTGGAAGGCACCGATCGCCTGCGTTCCGGCAACAAGGTCGAGGTCATCAGCGACACCCCTGGCGTCACCCAGACACCTACGGCCAAGCCTGAGCGCAAGGGAGCACCGCGCGCCCAATGAACGCCTCCCGCCTGTTTATCCTGCGTCCGGTCGCCACCACACTGATCATGCTGGCGATCTTCCTCAGCGGTGTGATCGCCTATCGCCTACTGCCAGTCTCGGCGCTGCCCGAGGTGGATTACCCGACCATCCGGGTGATGACCCTCTACCCAGGCGCCAGTCCGGACGTGATGACCAGCGCAGTCACCGCGCCGCTGGAGCGCCAGTTCGGCCAGATGGCCGGGTTGAAGCAGATGTCCTCGACCAGCTCCGGCGGCGCATCGGTCATCACCCTGCGCTTCAACCTGGAGGTGAAGCTGGATGTTGCCGAGCAGGAGGTGCAGGCGGCGATCAATGGCGCAAGCAATCTGCTGCCCAATGATCTGCCGGCACCGCCGGTGTACAACAAGGTCAACCCGGCCGACACTCCGGTGCTGACCCTGGCCATCAGCTCAAAAACCATGCCGCTGCCGCAGGTGTTCGATCTGGTCGATACCCGCCTGGCGCAGAAACTCGCGCAAACCAGCGGCGTCGGCCTGGTGACCCTGGCCGGCGGCCAGCGCCCGGCCGTGCGTTTGCGGGTCAACCCGGAGGCCCTGGCGTCTTATGGTTTGAACCTCAGCGATGTGCGCACGCTGATCACCTCCAGCAACGTCAACCAGCCCAAAGGCAACTTCGACGGCCCGACGCGGGTGTCGCAACTGGATGCCAATGACCAGCTGAAGTCCGTCGACGAATACCGAGAGCTGATCCTCGGCTACAAGGACGGTGCCACGCTGCGCCTCAAGGATGTCGCCGAGATCGTCGATGGCGCAGAAAACCAGCGTCTGGCGGCCTGGGCCAACCGCAGCGAAGCGGTGCTTGTCAATGTGCAGCGCCAGCCCGGGGCCAACGTCATCGATGTGGTCGATAGTATCCAGATGCTGTTGCCCCAGCTGACCCAGGGCCTGCCGGCCAGCGTCGAAGTCAACGTGCTGACCGACCGCACCGAAACCATCCGCGCGGCGGTCAAAGGCGTGCAGCATGAGCTGCTGCTGGCCATCGCCCTGGTGGTACTGGTGACCTTCCTGTTTCTGCGCAAGGTGTCGGCGACCATCATCCCGTCCATCGTCGTGCCGCTGTCGCTGATCGGCACTTTCGGCGTGATGTACCTGGCCGGTTTTACCATCAACAACCTGACGCTGATGGCCCTGACCATTGCCACCGGCTTTGTGGTGGACGATGCCATCGTCATGCTGGAGAACATCGCCCGTCATCTGGAAGAAGGCGAAACGCCGCTGAATGCGGCGCTCAAAGGTGCCAAGCAGATCGGCTTTACCCTGGTGTCGCTGACCATCTCGCTGATCGCCGTGCTGATTCCGCTGCTGTTTATGGCTGACGTAGTGGGGCGGCTGTTCCGCGAGTTCGCCATCACCCTGGCAGTGGCCATTCTGATTTCCCTGGTCATTTCCCTGACCCTGACGCCGATGATGTGTGCACGCCTGCTCAAGGCGGAAAAGCCCGAAGCAGAAGGGCGCTTCTACCGCGCCGCCGGGGCAGTGATCGACGGCATGATCGCCCGTTACGGCGTGTGGCTGACCTGGGTGCTCAAGCATCAGCCGCTGACGCTTTTAGTCGCCATTGGCACTTTGGCGCTGACCGTGGTGCTGTACCTGGCGGTGCCCAAGGGCTTTTTCCCGGTGCAGGACACCGGGGTGATCCAGGGCATTTCCGAGGCGCCGCAGTCGATTTCCTTCCGCGCCATGAGCGAGCGTCAGCAGCGCTTGGCCGAGGTGATTCTGCAGGACCCGGCCGTGGCCAGCCTGTCGTCCTATATCGGCGTGGATGGCGACAACCCGACGCTCAACAGCGGCCGTCTGCTGATCAACCTGACGCCACGGGCCGAACGCGATGTCAGCGCCAGCCAGATTATCGAACGGCTGCGCCCGGAGCTGGCACGCATTCCCGGCATCGAGTTGTACCTGCAACCGGTACAGGACCTGTCCATTGAGGATCGGGTCAGTCGCACGCAGTTCCAGTTCAGCCTGGAGTCGCCGGATATCGGCCTGCTGGAAGAGTGGGTGCCCAAGCTGGTCAGCGCGCTGCGCGAGCAGCCGGAGCTGACCGATGTGGCCAGCGACCTGCAGAACCGTGGCCTGCAGGTGTTTCTGCAGATCGACCGCGATATGGCCGGACGTCTCGGCGTGAGCATCGCCGATATCGACAACGCGCTGTACGACGCCTTTGGCCAGCGGCAGATTTCCACCATCTACACCCAGGCCAGCCAGTACCGCGTGGTGCTGGAGAGTGAGAACGCCGGCAGCATCGGCCCGGCGGCGTTGCGGCAGATTCACGTCAAGGCTGCTGATGGTCAGCAGGTCGCGCTGTCGACCCTGGCTCAGGTTGAGGAGCGCGCCGCCAGCCTATTGATCAACCACATCGGCCAATTCCCGGCCGCCACCTTGTCATTCAACCTGGCCAGCGGTGTATCGCTGGGTGAGGCGGTGGCGGTGATCGAGCAGGTCGAGCAGGAAATTGGCATTCCGCCGGCAGTGCAGACGCGCTTCCAGGGCGCGGCAGAAGCCTTCCGCGCATCCTTGTCGAGCACCTTGCTGCTGATTCTCGCAGCCATCGTCACCATGTACATCGTGCTCGGGGTGCTCTACGAGAGCTATATCCACCCGATCACCATTCTCTCCACCTTGCCGTCGGCCGGGGTCGGCGCGCTGCTGGCCTTGCTGCTCAGCGGTAACGAGCTGGGGTTGATTGCGATCATCGGCATCATCCTGCTGATCGGCATCGTCAAGAAGAACGCGATCATGATGATCGACTTCGCCCTCGACGCCGAACGTAACCAGGGCATGCAGCCGGAGGCGGCGATCTATCAGGCGGCGTTGCTGCGTTTCCGCCCGATTCTGATGACCACCCTGGCAGCACTGTTTGGGGCGATTCCGCTGATGCTGGCCACAGGCTCCGGTGCTGAGCTGCGTCAGCCGCTGGGCCTGGTGATGGTTGGCGGTTTACTGCTGAGCCAGATACTCACGCTGTTCACCACGCCGGTGATCTACCTGTACTTCGATCGCCTGTCGCGGCGTATCAGCGGCCGCAGCGCGGCGGGGGTATTGGTGTGAGTGGCATCTGGCTCTTCCTCCCTTCTCCCGCTTGCGGGAGAGGGGCCGGGGGAGAGGGTGGAGATCGCGTGATGTTCTTGACCCTCTCCCCAACCCTCTCCCATAAATGGGAGAGGGAGCAGAGCGTGCGCCCATGAACCTTTCTGCACCCTTTATCCGTCGGCCGGTGGCCACCCTGTTGCTGAGCCTGGCGATCATGCTGCTCGGCGGCGTCAGCTTTGGCCTGCTGCCAGTGGCGCCGCTGCCGCAGATGGATTTCCCGACGATTACCGTGCAGGCCAGCCTGCCGGGCGCCAGCCCGCAGATCATGGCCTCCAGCGTGGCGACGCCGCTGGAACGCTCGCTCGGCACCATCGCCGGTATCAGCCAGATGAACAGCCGCAGCAGCCAGGGCAGTACGCGGATCATGATTCAGTTCGACCTGGATCGTGATATCAACGCGGCCGCCCGTGAAGTGCAGGCGGCGATCAATGCCTCGCGCGAGCTGCTGCCCAGCGGCATGCGCAGCATGCCCACCTACGCCAAGGTCAACCCGTCGCAGGCGCCGATCATGGTGCTGTCGCTGACCAGTGACGTGCTGAACAAAGGTCAGCTGTACGACGTGGCCTCGACCATCCTGGCGCAGAAGCTCGCCCAGGTCACCGGCGTCGGTGAAGTGCAGATTGGCGGCAGCTCCTTGCCAGCGGTGCGCGTGGCCCTGGAGCCGCGCTTGCTTGATCACTACGGAATTGCCCTGGATGAAGTGCGCCAGAGCATCAGCACGGCCAACGCCAAACGGCCGAAAGGCGCGGTGGAAGATGGCGAGCGGCACTGGCAGGTGCAGGCCAGTGATCAACTGGAAAAAGCCGCTGATTACCTGCCGCTGATCATTCGTTACCAGGACGGCGCGGCGGTACGCCTGGGCGATGTGGCCAAGGTCACCGATGGCGTCGAGGACCGCTACAACAGCGGCTTCTTCAATGATGAGCAGGCCGTGCTGCTGGTGATCAACCGCCAGACCGGGGCCAATATCATCGAAACCATCGCCGGTATTCGCGAGCAACTGCCGGCTCTGCGTGCAGTGATTCCCGCCAGTATCGACCTGCAAGTGGCCATGGACCGCTCGCCGGTGATTCGCGCCACCCTGCACGAGGCTGAGCAGACCCTGCTGATTGCCGTGGTGCTGGTGATTCTGGTGGTGTTTGCCTTCCTCGGCCGCTGGCGTGCGGCACTGATACCGGCGCTGGCCGTGCCGGTATCGCTGGTCGGCACCTTTGCTGCCATGTACCTGCTGGGTTTCTCCCTGAACAACCTGTCGCTGATGGCGCTGATCATCGCCACCGGACTGGTGGTGGACGACGCCATCGTCGTGCTGGAAAACATCTCGCGGCATATCGAGGCCGGCGAAACGCCCATGGCGGCGGCCCTCAAGGGCGCGCGCGAGGTGGGCTTCACCTTGCTGGCGATGAACCTGTCGCTGGTCGCGGTGTTTATCTCGATTCTGTTTATGGGCGGTATCGTCGAGCGCCTGTTCCGCGAGTTCTCCCTCACCCTGGCGGTGGCCATTGTCATCTCGCTGCTGGTGTCGCTGACCCTGACGCCGATGCTCTGTGCGCGCTGGCTCAAGGCCGAAGCCATTGAGCCGCAACCCAGTGCCATGCAGCGTTGGGGCGGGACCCTACAAACGCGGGTATTGGCGTTCTATCAACGCAGCCTGGACTGGGCGCTGCGCCATTCCCTGCTGATGCTGTTCAGCCTGCTGGCAACCATCGCGCTGAACATCTTCCTGTTTGTCAGCGTGCCGAAGACCTTTATGCCGCAGCAGGACACTGGCCAGCTGATCGGGTTTATCCGCGGTGATGACGGCCTGTCGTTCCAGGTCATGCAACCGAAGCTGGAAATCTACCGCCGTGCGGTTCTCGCCGATCCGGCGGTGGAAAGCGTGGCCGGGTTTATCGGCGGCGGTGGCGGTATCAGCAACGCCTTTATGATCGTGCGCCTCAAACCGATCGGCGAGCGTCAGGCCAGCTCCCAGGAAGTGATCAATCGCCTGCGTCAGTCGGTGCCCAAGGTGCCCGGCGGGCGCATGTTCCTGATGCCGGACCAGGATCTGCAGATTGGCGGGCGGGAAGGGCGCAGCTCGGAAAATGAATACATGCTGCTGTCGGGCGATCTCGACGAGCTGCGCAAGTGGCTGCCGCCCGTACGCGAAGCCCTGCGCGCCTTGCCGGAGCTGACTGACATCGATGCCAAGGAGGCCGATGGCACTCAGCAAATTCGTCTGGTGGTCGAACGTGATGTGGCCAAGCGCCTGGGCGTGGACATGAACATGATCACGGCGGTGCTGAACAACGCTTTCAGTCAGCGTCAGGTGTCGACCATCTATGACAGCCTGAACCAGTACAGCGTGGTCATGGAGATCAACCCGCAGTTCGCCCAATACCCGGAAACTCTCGATCAGATTCAGCTGATCACGGCTGATGGTGGGCGCGTGGCGCTGTCCAGCTTTGCCCGTTGGGAGCGCAGCCTGGAAGAAGACCGGGTCAACCACCAGGGCCAGTTTGCTGCGGAAAACATCGGCTTTGCCCTGGCCGAAGGGGTCAGCCTTGATCAAGCCAGTCAGGCGATCAACACCGCGATTGCCCGAGTCGGCCTACCCACTGAAGTGCAGGGCGTGCTCGGTGGCACCGGTGGAGCCTTTCAAAAGACTCAGCAGAACCAGCCATGGATGATCCTGATGGCGCTGGTGGTGGTGTATATCGTGCTTGGCGTGCTCTACGAGAGCTATGTGCACCCGCTGACCATCCTCTCCACCTTGCCTTCTGCCGGCGTCGGCGCGCTGCTGGCGTTGCAGCTGATGAGCATCGAATTCAGCCTGATCTCGTTGCTCGGTCTGTTTTTGCTGATCGGTATCGTCAAGAAGAACGCCATCCTGATGATCGACCTGGCGCTGCAGCTGGAACGCCAGCAGCACCTGAGCCCGGAGGAATCCATCCGCCAGGCCTGCCTGCTGCGCTTTCGCCCGATCATGATGACCACCCTGGCCGCCATCCTCGGGGCATTGCCACTGATGCTGGGCAGCGCCGAAGGCTCGGAAATGCGCCAGCCGCTGGGCATCACCATTGTCGGCGGGCTGGTATTGAGCCAGCTGCTGACCCTGTACACCACTCCGGTGATTTATCTGTATTTCGACCGCCTGCGCCACCGGGTCAACCGCTGGCGCGGTGTGCGCACTGACGCTGCCCTGGAAACTCCGTTATGAAAGCCCTCGCTGCCTATCGTTTACCCACCTTGCTGGCGTTGAGTCTGGCCCTGAGCGCCTGTGCACTCGGCCCGGACTATCAGCGCCCGCAGCTGCAAACCCCGGCGCAGTTCAAACAGATCGAAGGCTGGACCCAAGCCCAGCCCGGTGATGCGCTGGCGCGTGGCAACTGGTGGCAGCTGTATGGCGATGCCGAGCTGAATGCTCTGGTTGAGCGGCTGAATGTCTCCAACCAGAACCTGGCCGCCAGCGAGGCGCAGTATCGCCAGGCCCGCGCTCTGGTGCGTGGCGCGCGAGCGGCGTTTTATCCAAGTCTGTCGAGCAGCGCCGGTGCTACCCGCAGCAGTCAGGGCAGCGGCACCACCAATACCAGCAGCAGTACCAGCGGCGTCAGCAAGAGCTATGACCTGAGCCTGAATGCCACCTGGGAGCTGGATATCTGGGGCAAACTGCGCCGCTCGCTGGAGTCCAGCCGCGCCGGCTTCGAGGCCAGCGCAGCGGATCTCGCCGCGCTAAAACTCAGCCTGCAGGCGGAACTGGTGCAGAACTACCTGCAACTGCGCGTGCTGGATGATCAGCAGCGCCTGCTCGATGCCACCGTCGCCGCCTATGCTCGGTCGCTGAAACTCACGGAAAACCAGTACAACGCCGGCATCGTGCCGAAATCCGATGTCAGCCAGGCCCTGACTCAGTTGAAAAGCACCCAGGCCCAGGCGATTGACCTGCAATGGCAGCGTGCGCAGTTGGAGCATGCGATTGCTGTGCTGATCGGTGTGCCGCCGAGCGAACTGAGTATCGCCGTGCGTGAGCAACTGCCGACCCTGCCGGAAATCCCCGTGGCACTGCCGTCGCAACTGCTGGAGCGTCGTCCGGATGTCGCCGCCGCCGAGCGTAGGGTGATGGCCGCCAACGCCGAAATCGGCGTCGCCGAAGCCGCCTGGTATCCGGACCTGAGCATCTCCGCCAGCGGCGGCTACCGTGGCAGCAGCTTTGCCGACTGGATTGATCTGCCCAACCGCTTCTGGTCCCTCGGCCCGCAGCTGGCACTGGCACTGTTCGATGGCGGCGCGCGCAGCGCCGAGCTGGAACGCAGCGAAGCGGCCTACGACCAGACCGTTGCGCAATACCGCCAGGCGGTGCTCGACAGCTTCCGTGAGGTGGAGGACTACCTGGTGCAACTGCGTGTGCTGGAGCAGGAAGCGCTGATCCAACAGGAAGCGCTGCAAGCTGCCCGCGAATCCCTGCGCCTGATCGAAAACCAGTACCGCGCCGGCACCGTAGACTTCAACAGCGTGGTTAACGTGCAAGCCACGGCGCTGAACAACGAACGCAGCAATCTCAGCCTGCTGGGCAGCCGTTTGACCGCCAGCGTGCAACTGATCGCCGCGCTCGGTGGTGGCTGGCAACAACAGGCATTACAGGAGCTGCCGCCTAAAGCTGAGCGCCAGCCTGCTCCTGACACAACAGGTACAAGCGCTCCTTGAGGGCATTGCCGGCCGGGCCGAGGTTCGCCCGGGCGTATAACGTCAGGTGCAGGCCTTCGATCACTGGCAGGCTGTCGATGACCCGGTGATCCGCCTGCACTACCCGACGCGGGAGCAGGCTGATACCCAGGCCGGCAGCCACGGCTGCACAGACGCTGGCCAGGCTGCTGCTGGCGTAGCTGATCCGCCAGGCACGGCCCTGCATGTCCAGGGTCTGGATCATTTCCTGGCGATACAAGCCGCCTGGGGCAAACACCACCAGCGGTAAAGGCTCGCGCTGCAAGGCCGGCTGCTGCCGGCTGTCCAGCCAGCACAGCGGTTCCGCCCAGGCTGCCAGGCAATCGCTGCCGGGGTTCATCTGCTTGCTCAGCAGCACATCGAACTGACCGTCACGGTACTGGCGCAACAACTCCGGACTGAGCCCACTGGTGACCTCCAGGCGCACGCTGGTTTGCGTGGCAGCAAAGTCGGCGAGCAGTGGCATCAGGCGTTCGGCAGCAAAGTCCTCTGGCACGCCCAGGCGCAACACGCCTTCACTTTGCTGGTGGCGCAGTACATCTTCAGCCTCATCGTGCAGCGCCAGGATACGACGGGCATAGCTGCACAGTTGTTCGCCTTCGGCGGTCATCAGTACCTGCCGTGCGCTCCGGTCGAGTAAACGGCAGCCAAGGTCATCTTCCAGACGCCGTATCTGCTGGCTGACCGTCGATTGGGTCAGGTGCAGGCGTTCAGCCGCGCGGGTGAAATTGCCGCAATCGGCAACGGCAACAAAAGCGCGTAGCAACTGGTGATCGAGCATCAGACTATTCCTGGATCAACTGATAGGCATGCTTATATTTAATTTCAGCATACTTGGCTGGCTCGGGATAATCGCCTGCCGTGATCAGTTGATAATGAGTACGCCATGTGCGATGAGCGCGATTTTCTCGAGCAGGCCGTTGGCCTGGCTGCTGCCAACCTGGCCCAGGGTGGTCGACCTTTCGGCGCAGTGTTGGTGCGTGACGGCCAGGTGATCAGTGCGGCAAGCAATCAGCTGCATATGCGCCACGACCCCAGCGCTCATGCCGAATTGTTGTGCATACGTCAGGCCAGCGAGTTGCTGGGCAGCAACCGCCTGGATGGCTGCGTGATCTACGCCAGTGGCCAGCCATGCCCCATGTGTTTGAGCGCCATGTACCTGTGTGGCGTCAACCGGGTGGTGTTTGCCGCCGCGAATGCCGACGCAGAACCTTTTGGTTTGTCCACGGCGGCGTTGTACCAGCAGTTGAGCCGGCCTCTGGCAGAACAGACCCTGCGCATCGAACAGCAGCCGCACAGCGCCATGCGCGGGTTGTATCAGCGCTGGCAGGCGCAGCATGCATAAACGCGAATCCGCTTGGCGCAGCCTGGTCTGGCTGCTGGTGGTGATCAGTCTGGCGCTCAACCTGCGGCCGAGCCTGACGGCCATCAGCCCGCTGCTCAATGACATTCGCACAGACGTTGGCCTGGGGTTCCAGATGGCGGGTCTGCTGACTACCTTGCCAGTGGTGTGCATGGGCCTGGTGGCGCTGCTCAGCGCTCAGGTCGAGGCGCGTCTGGGCGAGGGCAGGGGCATTGCCTGCGGCTTGCTGTGCATCCTGCTGGCCGGTGCGGCCCGCGGCGTGGCCGATCACAGCCTGTTGCTCTTGCTCACGGCGCTGCTGGCCGGTTTGGGCATCGCCTTGGTTCAGGTGTTGGTGCCTGGATTGATCAAACGCCGTTTTGCAGGGCGGGTGGCAATTGCCATGGGCTTGTACAGCGCTGCCCTGATGGGCGGTGGTGGCCTGGCCGCATGGCTCAGCCCGCATCTGGCGCAACGCACCGGTCACTGGCAGATGGGGCTTGCGGCATGGGCACTGCCGGCGTTGTTGGCGCTACTGATATGGCTACGCACGCCCTTGCGTGAGGCCCAGGCACTTGCAGCGGATCAGCGTCTGGGACGGTTTGTACGTAATCGACGAGCCTGGACACTGGCCCTGTACTTCGGCTTGAGCAACTGCGGCTATATGACCGTGGTGGCCTGGCTGCCGGCCTATTACCAGCAGTTGAGTTGGAGCAGCCAGAACAGCGGGGCGCTGTTGGCCTGGATGACACTGTTTCAGGTACTGGCAGCCCTGGCCATGCCGGCGCTGGCTCAGCGCACCCGAGAACGTCGCGGCTTGCTGAGTATCAGCCTGTTGGCGCAGTTACTGGGGTTTGCCGGGCTGTTGTTCTACCCGCAGCAGTTGCCCTTGCTGTGGGTGGCACTGATCGGTTTCGGCCTGGGTGCCTGTTTTGCCTTGAGCCTGATCCTCAGCCTCGACCATTTGCAGGAACCACGCGCTGCCGGGCAACTGGCGGCCTTCGTGCAGGGCATTGGCTTTCTGCTCAATGCCATGGCACCGGCGGCGGGCGGCTGGTTGCGCGAACACTCGGGCAGCTTTGCCAGTACCTGGCTGCTGATGCTGTTCTGCGTTGCACTGATGCTGGCACTGACGCAGCGCTTCAGCCCGGCCAGTTACTGGCGTATTTCCAGCAACCACCAGCAACCAACCGGCAGCGCCGTGCCTGAGTAAGGCCTGAATTCAGTCGCGCTTGCGGTTGACCGTTTGCGCGGCCTTCATCACGTCCGCGCCGATCGCCCCTGCAAACTGCTGCCAGACGGGCTGCATGGCCTTGCGCCAGGCCTCCCGTTGTTCGGCATTGAGGGTGATCACCTGGCTGCCGCTGGCCGCGGCAATGCGCGCCCGATCAGCCTGGTTGGCGGCTTCGGCCTGGCGGTTCACTTCAAAGGTCACTTCATCGATGATGCCTTCCAGCTGCATACGGACCTGGTGTGGGATGGCGTACCAGAAGCGTGGATTGCTCACCAGCATGTAGTCGAGCACGCCGTGGTTGGTCTCGGTTATAAACGGCTGCACGCTGTGCAGTTGCTTGCTGTAGATATTTGACCAGGGGTTTTCCGCCCCCTTTACCTTGCCGCTTTTCAACGCGTCGAAAACTTCGGCAAACGGCAGCGCCAGTGGTGTGGCACCGAGCTGGTTGAACTGCGCTTCAAGCACGCTGGACGGTTGAATACGGAACTTCAAACCGGCTGCATCACTGGGCAGCAACAGCGGTTTGATTGCTGAAAGCTGCTTCATACCATTGTGCCAATAGGCCAGGCCGACGATGTTGTGGTCTTCCATGGAACGCAACAGCTGACGACCCTTGGCACGTTTCTGAAAGCGGTTGACCGCGTCCAGGTCATCGAACAGAAACGGCAGGTCGAACACCTGCAACTGCTTGGTGTACTTCTCGAATTTGGCCAGCGACGGGGCCAGCAACTGCACTTCATTGTTGGTCAGGGCCTGGAGTTCATTGGCATCGCCATACAAGCTCGAGTTTGGGTAGACCTCAACCTTTACCTGGTCGCCCAGGCGCTCCTCTACGAGCGTCTTGAACAGCAGTGCGCCCTGGCCTTTGGGCGTGTTGTCTGCCACCACATGGGCAAACTTGATAACAATCGGCCCGCTGTCACTGGCCGCGTGCAGTGAGGTGGACGCGAGCAGCAGGCTGCCAACGGCGATGGCGCAGATCGACTTGAACATAGCGGTGTCCCTGTTCTTCTTATGGAGGGGGTGACGGCGGCCAGAGAACGTCTCGGCAGTCTGGCGGGGGCTGTCACTGCATTGCTCTGCGCAATGCCAGGGCTGTATCGCAATGCCTATGCCAGAGTGGCTGGCACGCTGGAGGGCAGGGAGGCTGAGAAAAGGGGTGTGATCAGGCGCACAGTGCGTGGCGACAAGTCGCCATTTTCACGCGAATATCGGCAATAAACCGCTTATTGGGAGCAGGGTTGGCGTGTTGCCGCCAACCCCTCAGGCCATTGATCAGCGGCGAATGGCACGCCAGCTGGCCAGCAGACTCATTACCAGCAGCACCACCACACTCAGCAGCGTCCAGTAGGTGAACGACAGCCCGAGAATGCGGTGATCGTTTTCGCCACACACACCAGCGCTCATAAACACCTCAGGCAGCCACTCATGCAGCGGCAGGTAGAAGGCGTAGAACGGGAAGGGCGAGCAGCTGGAGCTTTCCAGCACACCGCTTTCGATCAGCACCAGATGGCTGTTGTCGTATACCGCCATACCGGCAGCTACCAGCAGCAACGGCCATAAGGGCAAGGTCAGCCAGCGAAGGCCGACGCCTTCAAGCAGCAGGATCAGCAGACTCAGAACGCCGCCACAGAGCAGCCACAAGCGAATCTGAATGCACAGGGTGCAAGGCTCCCAACCGAGCAGGTGTTGCAGCAGCAAGGCACCGCCGAGCATGGCGAAGCAGGCAAGGCAAATCAGGACGAGCAGGGGCTTGAGTGAGGTGGGGCGGGACATCTGAATCTCCGAAAGGCCTGGTTGATAGACTCAGGCAGGTGGTGTGCTGCGCATCAGATGCGCAGTGCAGGCTTTAAGTTGCACTGCTGGGTGAGCGCTGCAGGTACAAGGCCAGCAGCGCAAGGATGATCGCCAACGTATAGGCAAACAAGCCCAGGTTGATACCCAGAATCAATTTTTCCGAACCATCGGAAAGCACCATCGAGCCCCCATAACTGTCACGCAGGGCATAGGCCAGCAGAAAGCCGCCCGTCACGAAGAACGTCAGCAGGCTGCTCAGGCGTAGGTTCGACCTGAACCACACCAACCAAAAGGAAAACGCGCCAATCGCACAGTTGGTCGCCAGCTGCCAAACCTCATGCAACCGGGCATGGGCTTCCCAGCCTGGATTGAATACATGGGAATCGTTCAGTTCGAAGATTGGCACCACCACGGCATAAAACACGATGCCTAGAGTCACCAGTAATTTGCTCAGCATGCACACCCTCTCTGTAGATCAGTAATAAAGACACGCCAAATGTTGGGCAACCCCTGACCTGAAGTGCAGCGACATAACCCGTCAGACTGGGCGATGCTCGGTACCCACGCCAGGGGTAAGAAACAGCAGGGTAGTGGGTTGCGTGGTTTTGGCTGTATGCCATACGCCCTGTGGCACCAGAACGTAGCTGCCGACGTGATCGAGCCGCAGGGCGCTCTCACCGCCAGGCTCCTCAAGCAGCAACAACGCACGGCCGCTTAACAGCATGACCAGCTCTTCACCTGCCGGGTGGCGCTCCCAAGTGGGCCAGTCTGCCGAGAAGCTGAAGGCAGACATCAGCCGCCCCTGATCCAGTTCAGGTCTGGCACCGCTGAGCAACTCACCCCAGAACTGCTCGGTGACAGTAATTGGCGCGGTTTTTCCGCCGTCCTGCACATGCAAGTACGTGTGCAGAATGTCCTCAGGCGAGTCGATGCTCATCCGCTGCTCCTTGGCCTGCTCAGGTTCAACGTTTGAGCAGCGCTGAATCCAGTTGGTTGAAGCACTGCACGATGCGCTCATGGCTGACATCGGCAAAGGTCTTTTGCGTCAGGCTGACCAGTACACCGGGTTTCACGCGGCCGGAACGCAACTGGCGTTGCATGTAGGCCAATACTTCGGCGTCAGTGGCGGGAGAAGGGCTGGGTTGATCCACGGTCGGCGGCTCTTGCTGGATAAAAATTCGACGTTCGATGAGTGTGCCCGATTCGCTGTGCTTTAAGAATATTCACTCACAATTGCCAGCGCAGTGCCGGGCATTAATCCATCGTCCTGGCGTCATATTCCCTGACTACTATAAAGGTCATACCGAAATCCTATTGGCCCGTTCGCCGTCCAGCTACCAAGCTGAGTCCACCCCGTTAGGTGAATACAACAGGAGAGAATCATGTCCAATGAAGCGAAGTGCCCGTTCTCGGGCGGTGCCGGCAAGAACAGCGTGACTGGTGGCGCCCCGAAGAACGCCGATTGGTGGCCCAACCAGCTCAACCTGAAAATTCTCCACCAGCATTCTGCCAAGTCCGACCCCATGGGCGCGGGCTTCAACTATGCCGACGAGTTCAAGAGCCTTGATCTGCACGCCGTGGTCAAAGACCTCACCGCCCTGATGACCGATTCTCAGGACTGGTGGCCCGCTGACTGGGGCCACTACGGCGGCCTGATGATTCGCATGGCCTGGCACGCTGCCGGCACCTACCGCATCCACGATGGCCGTGGCGGTGCAGGCACCGGCAACCAGCGTTTTGCTCCGCTCAACAGCTGGCCGGACAACGGTAACCTGGACAAGGCCCGTCGCCTGCTCTGGCCGATCAAGCAAAAGTACGGACGCAAACTCTCCTGGGCCGACTTGTTCGTACTGGCCGGTAACGTCGCACTGGAATCCATGGGCTTCAAAACCTTCGGCTTTGCCGGTGGTCGTCCGGATATCTGGGAGCCGGAAGAAGACACCTATTGGGGCTCGGAAACCGAGTGGCTGGCCACCAGCGACAAACCGCACAGCCGCTACACCGGCAATCGCGAGCTGGAAAATCCGTTGGCCGCGGTGCAGATGGGCCTGATTTACGTCAACCCGGAAGGCCCGGACGGCAACCCGGATCCCGTTGCCTCGGGTCGCGATGTGCGCGAAACCTTCGCCCGCATGGCCATGAATGATGAAGAAACCGTAGCTCTGGTAGCCGGCGGCCACACCTTCGGTAAAGCCCACGGTGCTGGCGACCCCGCACTGGTAGGCCCCGAGCCGGAAGCCGCTCCGCTTGAAGAGCAGGGCCTGGGCTGGATCAACAAACTCGGTAGCGGCAAGGGTGTGCACACCACCACCAGCGGTATCGAAGGTGCCTGGAAACCCAACCCCACCACCTGGGATAACGGCTATTTCGACATGCTGTTCGGCTACGAGTGGGAACTGACCAAAAGCCCGGCAGGCGCCAAACAGTGGACGCCGAAAAACTGCAAACCCGAGCACCTGATTCCGGACGCTCATGACCCGGCGAAGAAACACCCGCCGATGATGACTACTGCCGATATGTCGCTGCGCATGGACCCGGCCTACGAGAAGATCTCGCGCCGCTTCCACCAGAACCCTCAGGAGTTCGCCGACGCCTTCGCCCGCGCCTGGTTCAAACTGACCCACCGCGACATGGGCCCGCGCGCCCGCTACCTCGGCCCGCTGGTACCGGCCGAAGTGCTGATCTGGCAAGACCCGGTGCCGGCCGTCGACCATGCACTGGTGGATGCGCAGGACATCGCCGGCCTCAAGGCCAAGGTATTGGCATCCGGTCTGTCGATTGGCCAGTTGGTCAACACCGCTTGGGCTTCAGCTTCCACCTTCCGTGGCAGCGACAAGCGTGGCGGGGCCAATGGCGCACGTATTCGTCTGGCGCCGCAGAAAGACTGGGAGGTTAACCAGCCCGCCGAACTGGCCAAGGTATTGGCTGTACTGGAAGGCATCCAGAAGGACTTCAACGCAGCAGCTGCTGGCGGCAAGAAAATCTCCCTGGCCGACCTGATCGTCCTCGCCGGTGGCGCCGCTGTCGAAGCCGCAGCGAAGAAGGGTGGTGTCGATGCCGTGGTGCCATTCACCCCTGGCCGCACCGACGCCACTCAGGCGCAGACCGACGTCGACTCCTTCGCAGTACTGGAGCCCAAAGCTGACGGCTTCCGCAACTACACCCGCAAGGGTTACGAAGGCGTGGCAGCCGAGCTGTTGATTGACAAGGCGCAACTGCTGGAACTGACCTCACCGGAGCTGACCGTGCTGATTGGCGGTCTGCGTGCACTGAATGCCAATGCTGGCAAAGCCCAGCACGGAGTATTCACCAAACGCCCGGAAACCTTGAGCAATGACTTCTTCGTCAACCTGCTCGATATGGGCACCAAGTGGCAGAGGTCGGCTACCGACGGTGTGCTGGAAGGCCGCGACCGCAAAACCGGAGACCTGAAATGGACCGGCACCCAGGTGGACCTGGTGTTCGGCTCCAACTCCCAGCTGCGCGCACTGGCTGAGGTCTACGCCACCAGCGATGCACAAGCGAAGTTCGTGCAGGACTTCGTCGCCGCCTGGACTAAGGTGATGAACCTGGATCGCTTCGATCTGAAGTAACCCCACTAACGGCTTAACACGCCGCATGTGAAACCACTTCGCCCCGTCATGGTCATTCATGACGGGGCGAAGTGCTTATAAGTGCCTGATTCAGTTTGAATTCAGCCAGCATCGTTATTGTGGCCCCACGTTCAATCTCGACTGGAGCCTCAGCATGCGTAACCTCGTACCGTCCCCACAGATCACCGCAACGCTGGCATTGTGCGCCGCACTGTTCAGCACCGGCGTGATGGCCAACCAGCCGCAGATCTATGGCCTGCATGAGAAGGTTTCCCTGCATGAACTGGCCCTGGAGCTACCCGCCAAACTCGATACCGGTGCCGAAACCGCTTCGCTCAGCGCCAAGAACATCGAAATGTTCAAACGCGATGGCGGCGAATGGGTGCGCTTTCAGGTAGGTCTGGATAACGCCAAGCAGGCCCCGATCATCGAGAAACCACTGGCGCGCATGAGCTATATCAAACGCCGCGCCGACGACCGCCAGCCCGGTGACAAACAGCTCTACAGCGCACGCCCGGTGGTCGAAATGGACATCTGCGTGGGCGATGAACTGAAAAACATCGAGGTCAACCTGACCGACCGCAGCGCCTTTGAATTTCCGCTGCTGATTGGCTCAACCGCCCTAAAAGAATTCAACGCTGCAGTCAGCCCTGGCGTGCGTTACTCGGCTGGGCAACCGAGTTGTACGCAGGCCAGTTGATATGCGGGTTGACCGCAATGATTTCATTCGTCATAACGCGACCTTCCAAACAATTTTCGAGTTCTGCCTTTTTTATGCTGGCGACTCGAACAAAAGGTAATGGGAGCAGAGACATTGAAACGAATCCATCCATTGATGCTCACCACTCTCCTGGCAACTATTGACCAGGCCTGGGCGATGGAGGGACGTGGTAATTCGGTTGAACAGTTCTCCGTGGCTACCATCCTGGGTACAGCAGGTATCAGCATAACCACCAGTAACGCCATACAGGGCTACGCAAGCGCTCGCGACGATGCGCTGGTTTACGTTGCGAGCGCTGGAGGCATCCATGGTGCACAACTGGAGCAAGCACTGCGCCACTACCGCGATGCACACCCCAAGTCCACGTTAAGCAATATGCAAATAGCATTAGCCATCGCCAGCCAGGGCTAAACAGTTTCAGGAGCTTCCAACGAGCGTTCATAGGCCTGGGTCATGATCTGCCAGGTCGGCGCATCGGCGGGAATCAGGTGTTCGATGCGCAATGAGGCCACGGTAATGTCGAGTGGCATACCGAACGTAGTGAAAGTGGAGAGGAAATTCAGTTCGCCCTGTGCGGAGTCGACCCGAGTCATCAGCAGTGGGGGAAACTCATTCGCCAGTAGTGCAGGGCTAGAGGCTGCTGGCAGGGTTTCCAGCACTCTGGCCAGTTCAGGGTTGTCCAGGGCCTCGCGTGCAGCGCGCTGCCAGGCCACTGCGCGAACTTCTTCGGCATTGAGCAGGTGATCGCCTAGCCCACCCGGTTGCAGCAATGTACGCAACAGGTTCAAACCCTCGACGGCATCCGTAGGCAGCCCGATCAGGTCGAACAGCACGGCGGTGCTGGCGTTGGCGGCCAGAACGTCCCAGTTGCTGCCTAGTACGATGGCCGGTGCCGGGTTATTGGCCTGCAGCACATGGCCAATCGCCCCACGAATGGCATCCATCGCCGGGGCTGCGAGCGGTGATGCCTCGTAACGCGGCGCATAGCCGGCCGCCAGAAAAACGCTATTGCACTGCTCCAGCGGTGTATTCAGAGCCATCAGCAGGGCATGTAGTGTACTGGGGCTTGGCTTGGCGCGGCCGGTTTCGATGCAGCTCAGGTGTCGTTGGGAAATCCCCGTTATCAAGGCCAGATCGAGCTGGCTCAAGCGGGCTTGTTGTCGTAGCAGGCGCAACTGCGAACCGGCTGTTGCCGAGGATATCGTTCGAGAAAGCGGGCGCGAGTTCATATGCAGACTCTGGCAGTGCGAGCGGGGCAGCGTCTATGACCTGTCAGGTCATTGAACGCGCGGCGACGATATCACTAATTTTTCCTGGTCATTGATTAGGAGCAGAACATGAACCGACCCTATATTGCGCTAGCCGTCTTGCTGGCGTTTTCTCTGTATACCGCCTGGACCATGCTTATGGCCGAACAGTCGCTGCTGGCGTTCGGGCTTGAGCTGATTTCTCGACCGGACACGGCACAGGTGGTGATTGACCTCTATCTGCTGGGCGTTATGGCCTGCATCTGGATATACCGTGATGCCCGTTCGAAAGGCCGCTCGCTCGCTGCGATTGTGCCGTTCTTCGTGGTTACGGCTATTTTCGTCTCCATTGGCCCGCTGTTGTACATCGTCATGGATGGATTCACCCGCCCACGCCAGCCTGAGAGGTTGGCATGAACACTGTGCTGCACGCATACACGGTCTGTGTGCTGCTTTTGTTCCTAAAAATGCTGGCGATATCCTGCTATCAGGGTTATTTCCGCCTCAGGTACCTGGCTTTCGTCAATGCCGAAGACGCTGGCTTTTTCAAACGCACGCGTTCTCCAAATGAATTGCCGCATGTACAACGCGCTGCCAAGGCCTGGGCGAATGACTTGGAGAACATCCCGCTGTTTTTCGTTTTGGGCGCACTCGCTGTAGTGCTGAATACGCCCAACGAAGCGACTGTCGGAATTTTCTACGTGTTCACCAGTGCTCGTCTGCTTCACACCCTGATGTACCTGAACAGGCTGCAGCCATGGCGCACCATCGCTTATGGCGTAGCAGTCATCTGCCTTCTGTTGCTGGCGGCATTACTAGGGTTTGCAGTTTTTAGTGGCGTATAGCAGCAGGTCAAAAAAAGCCCCACGGCAAGGAGCAACTGCCATGGGGCGGGAAGGGGTTGGCCAGGCCAACCTGGGGGAGAGTCGTTAAGCAGATCAGGCGTTTGGCTGCCACCCACCGCCAAGGGCCTTGTAGATGGCGACGATGCCGCGATACAGCTCGACTTCCGCCTGGGCCTGGGCGTCTTCGGCGCTCAGGCGTTCGCGTTCGGCGTCGAGCAATACCAGAAAGTCCACTTCACCTTCGCGGTAGCGCACACGGGCTTGTTCGGCGGCGGCGCGGCTGGCGTCGGATTGGCGTAGCAGGGCGAGCAGGCGCTGTTGGCGTTTTCCGTAGTCGCTAAAGGCGTTAGCCGATTCCTCCAGGGCCAGCAGCACGTGCTGCTCATAGTTGGCCAGCGCGCCATCGGCTTCGGCTTCAGCCCCACGCAGACGTGCACGCACGCTGCCCAGGTCAAACGCGGCCCAGCTGATGGTCGGTGCCAGGCCCCAGGCTTGCGCTGCTGATGACCCCAGCTGCGAACCACGCCCGGCAGTGAAACCAAGGAAACCGGACAGACTCACCCGTGGAAACAGGTCTGCTGTGGCCACGCCTATATTGGCGGTAGCGGCGGCCAGTTGCCGTTCGGCGGCGCGAATATCCGGGCGGCGGCGCAGTAACTCGCCTGGGTCGCCCACCGGTAGCGCCTTGGCGATAGCGGGCAGTTCTTGCGCCGAGAGGTCCACACTCAACTGATCCGGGCGCTGGCCGAGCAGGGTGGCGATGCGGTGCTTGGCGCGCTGCTGCTGCGCCTGAAGTTGCGGCAGGCTGGCTTCGGTGCTGGCTAGGCGAGCGTCACTGCGCAGCACATCCAGCTGGCTACCAACACCAGCTTCACGCAACTGCTCGGTTATGGCGCGGGATTCCTGCTGGTTTTTCAGGTTGGCGCGGGCAATGCGCTCACGCAGCTGTGCGCCACGCAGGCTGCCGTAAGCATCCACAAGCTCGGCAATCAGGCTGACCTGCAGTTGCTGGTAATCCGCTTCGGCCACGTCCAGTTCGGCGTCGCTGGCTTCCAGTTGGCGCTGGATGCGGCCAAACAGGTCCAACTCCCAGAGCATGTCCAGCCCCAGGTCATAACGCTCGCCGCGCACGCGCTGCTCGGTCACGCCGGGTTGCTGTGCCTTGCCGAACTCACCGCTGGCACGACTGGTGATGGTCGGTAACTGATCGTTGCCGAGGTCATCACGGATGGCCTGGGCCGCCCGCAAGCGGGCAAAGGCCACGCGCAGCTGGCGGTTATCCTTGAGAGACTGCTCGACCAGTTGGTTGAGCACCGGGTCGTCGAACTGCTGCCACCAGCTTGCTTCAAAGCGCGAACGATCGTAGCTACTGCCTTGCGCGTTGCTCAGCTGGGCATCTGCAGTTTGCGGTGCCTGGTAGTCCGGGCCGACGGCGCAGGCTGTCAGCGCCAGGGTCAGCAGGCTGATGGCCAGCGGTTTGGCGTTAAAGGGCTTCATGCCTGCACCTCCTGCAAACGTACCGCTTTCTGTGCTTCGCGTTTCTCCACAAAACCGCGAATCAACACATAGAACACCGGGGTCAGCAGCAGGCCGAAGAAGGTCACTCCGAGCATGCCACTGAATACCGCCACGCCCATGGCATGACGCATTTCTGCGCCGGCGCCGGAAGACATCACCAACGGCACCACCCCCATGATAAAGGCGAAGCTGGTCATCAGAATCGGCCGCAGACGCAGGCGGCAGGCTTCCAGCACTGCACTCACGCGATCCATGCCTTCTTCCTGTTTCTCCTTGGCGAACTCGACGATGAGGATGGCGTTCTTACAGGCTAAGCCCACCAGTACGATCAAGCCGATCTGGGTGAAGATGTTGTTGTCGCCCCCCGCCAGAATTACCCCGGTGATGGCCGACAGCAGGGTCATCGGCACGATCAGGATCACCGCCAGCGGCAGGCTCCAGCTTTCGTACTGAGCGGCCAGTACCAGGAAGGCCAGCAGCACGCAGAGCGGGAAGACGAAGATCGCGCTGTTACCGGCCAGAATCTGCTGGTAGGTCAGGTCGGTCCACTCGAAGCTCATGCCGTTGGGCAGTTCTTCCTTGAGCAGCTTGGCCATCGCCGCTTCAGCCTGGCCGGAGCTGTAGCCGGGCGCTGCCGCACCGTTGATCTCGGCTGTGAGGAAGCCGTTGTAGTGCATCACCCGATCTGGCCCGGAGCTGGCGCTGACTTTAAGGAAGGCCGACAGCGGCACCATTTCGCCACGGTTGTTGCGCACCTTGAGTTGGCCGATCTGCTCCGGCTCCAGACGGAACTGCTGCTCGGCCTGTACGTTGACCTGGTAGGTACGGCCAAAGCGGTTGAAATCGTTGGCGTACAGCGAGCCCAGGTAGATCTGCATGGTGTCGAAGATGTCGCTGATCGCCACGCCGTGGGTCTTGGCCTTCTCGCGGTCGATGGCGGCATCGATCTGCGGCACGTTCACCTGATAGCTGGTGAACACCGACATCGGGTCCAGCTCTGGCAGCGCGCGGGCCTTGGCGATGACGTTCTGGGTTTGCACGTACAGTTCGTCGTAGCCGAGGTTGCCACGGTCCTGCACCTGCAGGCGGAATCCGCCGATGGTGCCCAGACCCTGCACCGGTGGTGGTGGGAAGATGGCGATATAGGCGTCCTGAATCTCGCTGAACTGCGCGTTCAGCTCGGCCGCAATCGCCGTGGCGCTCATCGACGGATCACTGCGCTCATCGAACGGTTTCAGCGGCGTAAAGACGATGCCGCTGTTCGGGCTGTTGGTGAAGCCGTTGATCGACAGGCCAGGGAAGGCCACGGTGTTTTCCACACCGGGGTGCTTGCCGGCGATTTCCGACATCTTCTTGATTACGTCTTCGGTGCGGTCCAGGGTCGCCGCATCCGGCAGTTGGGCAAAGGCCACCAGGTACTGTTTGTCCTGCGCCGGTACAAAGCCTGTGGGCGTAGTGGCAAAGCCCAGATAGGTCAGGCCCATCAAGCCGGCGTAGACGAACAGGGCGATGCCGCTGCCGCGCAGCACACGTTTTACGGTGCCGACATAGCCATGGCTGGCGCGGTCGAACAGGCGGTTGAACGGCGTGAACAGCCAGCCGCCAAACAGTTTGTCGAGCACCTTGGAGAAGCGGTCTTTCGGCGCGTCGTGGCTTTTCAGCAGCACGGCCGCCAGGGCAGGGGACAGGGTCAGCGAGTTAAAGGCGCTGATCACGGTCGAGATGGCAATCGTCAGGGCGAACTGCTGGTAGAACTGCCCGGTAAGCCCGGAAATAAACGCCGTGGGGATAAACACTGCGCACAGCACCAGGGCCGTGGCCACGATCGGCCCGGTCACTTCTTTCATCGCCTGCTTGGTCGCTTCCACCGGCGACTTACCGAGGCCGATATTACGCTCGACGTTCTCCACGACGACGATGGCGTCGTCCACCACGATGCCGATAGCCAGCACCAGGCCGAACAGCGACAGGGCGTTGAGCGAAAAGCCAAACATGTGCATCACGGCGAAGGTGCCGATCAACGACACCGGCACGGCAGCCAGCGGGATGATCGACGCGCGCCAGGTTTGCAGGAACAGAATCACCACCAGCACCACCAGGATGATGGCCTCGAGCAAGGTATGCACCACCGCCTCGATGGAGCCCCGCACGAAAATGGTCGGGTCGTAGACGATTTCGTAGTCCACGCCCTGCGGGAAGCTCTGTTTCAACTCGGCCATGCGGGCGCGCACCGCATCGGAAATCTCGATAGCGTTGGAGCCGGGACGCTGGAACACCGGGATGGCAACCGCCGGTTTGTTGTTGAGTAAGGAGCGCAGTGCGTACTGACTGGAACCCAGTTCAATGCGTGCGATGTCTTTCAAACGGGTGATTTCACCGTTCTCACCGGCGCGAATGATGATGTTCTCGAACTCTTCCTCGCTGACCAGACGTCCCTGGGTGTTGATCGACAGTTGGAAGCTGTTGCCGGCATCCGAGGGCGGCGCACCGAGCGAGCCGGCTGCAACCTGACGGTTCTGCTCGCGAATGGCATTGACCACGTCGCTGGCGGCCAGGCCCCGTGACGCGACCTTGTTCGGATCGAGCCACACGCGCAACGAATAGTTGCCCAGGCCAAACAACTGCACATCGCCCACGCCATCCAGACGCGCAAGCTCGTCCTTGACGTTGAGCGCGGCATAGTTGGACAGATACAGCATGTCGTAGCGGTCGTCCGGAGAGGTCAGGTGCACAACCATGGTCAGGTCGGGTGAAGCCTTGTCGACGGTCACACCGAGACGCTGCACTTCGGTGGGCAGGGTCGGCATGGTTCGGGTTACGCGGTTCTGTACCTGCACCTGGGCTTTGTCCAAGTCGGTACCGAGGGCGAAGGTCAAGGTTAGGGTCATCTTGCCGTCGGCCGTGCCCTGGGAAGACATATAGAGCATGCCTTCCACCCCGGTAATCGCCTGTTCCAGCGGCGAGGCAACGGTTTCACCGATTACCTTGGGGTTGGCACCGGGGAAGGTGGCGCGCACCACCACGGTGGGCGGCACCACTTCCGGATATTCGCTGATCGGCAACTGGAACAGCGAGATGGCTCCGCCGATCAGGATTAACAGTGATAGCACAGCTGCGAAGATCGGCCGCTGAATAAAGAATTGCGAGAAGTTCATCAGAAAGTCCTCGGACGCTGGTGCGCCAGGCCCAAACGGCCACGCGCACCCTACGAATCAGGTTGTCGGGTAGGGGGCGCAGTACGCCCCAGGCGTCATGTCAGCCGCGCGGCTTGCCGCTGTTGGTGTCCTGCTTGGCGACCCGTGGCGCATCGTGCTCATCGACTGACTGGCGCAGGCGCAGCAGTTGCGCGAGGGTTGCTTCGTCTGCCATCGGCACGCTCTGCGGATCAACCGTGGAGCCGGGGAAGGCGCGTTGTAGGCCGTTGACCACGATCTTCTCGCCCTTGACCAGGCCCTGACGCACGATGCGCAGGCCTTCCAGCTTCGGCCCCAGTTCAATGGCGCGGTATTGCACGGCATTGTCCTTATCGAGCACCAGGACGAATTTCTTGCCCAGGTCGGTGCCGACCGCTTCATCCTTGATCAGCGCGGCAGCGTACTGACCGCTGCCAACCAGCTTCAGGCGTGCATACAGGCCTGGAGTAAAGCGGCCATCACGGTTATCAAACACCGCGCGGCCACGGATGGTGCCGGTCTGCGGGTTAACCTGGTTGTCGAGAAAGTCCAACTGCCCCAGGTGCGGGTGGCCGTCTTCGCTGGACAGCCCCAGGTACACCGGGCTGGCATCGCGCGTCTGACCGCCGGCCTGGCGCGCCAATTCGACGTACTTGAGGAACACGCGCTCATCGGCATCGAAGTAGGCGTACACCTTGTCGGTGCTGACCAGGGTGGTCAGCAGGCTCTGCCCTGCATTTACCAGGTTGCCCTCGGTGATTTCTGCCCGGCTGACACGGCCATCAATCGGCGCGGTAACTCGGGTGAAGCTCAGGTTAAGACGGGCGTTATCCAGTTCCGCCTGGATGCCGGCCACAGCGGCTTTGGCTTCTGCGGCGGCGCTGGCGCGGGCATCAGCCAGTTCGGCAGAGATGGCGTTACTTTGGCGCAGGCGTTCGCCACGATTGGCTTCAGTTTGCGTGCGCGCCTGGCTGGCACGGGCCTGTTGCAGCTGAGCTTCGAAGCGTTTGACTTCGGCCTGGAACGGTCGTGGATCGATCTGAAACAGCAGATCGCCTTTCTTCACCAGGCTGCCTTCGGCAAAGGCAACGCGATCAACGAAACCGGATACCCGTGGGCGAATTTCCACTGACTCTGGCGCTTCCAGGCGGCCGGTAAATTCATCCCATTCGTTGATCGGTTGTTCGATGACGGCTGCTACGCTGACTTTTGCAGCAGGCATCTGCTGTGCGGTTTCCGGCGCTTTACCGCATGCACTCAAGACCAGCACTGCGGCCAGGGCCAAAGGGAAATGCCAGCGATTGTTATTGGACTGTTCCATGTGTGTATCCGCCCGAGGGTGTTGTGATGGGGCGGAGTCTGCTGCGCGCTTTGGCGTGGAACGAATCGAATGCCGCGAAGGTGACTATCATCGTGAATGATGATGAAGGGGGTTATATCGATTTCAACTATGTGAGCAAGGTGCTCGGGCGCACCTTGATTGCGAGGCAGGGCTTATTCCAGGCTGTCCGGATCACCGCAGAACATCTGGATGCGCGAACGCAGCCAGCGTTCCGCTGGATCGTTATCCTGAGCGCCACGCCAGGCCATGTGCAGTTCGAAGGTCTGCGTCGGCAGGGGCAGTTCTTCGGCACGAACCCCGCCCGCAGAGGTCAATGCTGCTGCGGTGTAATCCGGCACGGTGGCCAGAATATCGGTGCCGGCGAGCAGGGTGCCCAGGCCATTAAACTGGGGCAGGGCGAGTACTACGCGACGCTTGCGACCCAGTTTTTCCAGTTCGGTATCGATAAAACCACCCAAGTCGCCGGCAAAGGACACCAACGCGTGCGGCCTGGCGCAGAAGTCATCCAGGCTCAGCGCGCCTGGTGCGGTATCGGCGCGTAGCAGCTTCGGTTTGCTACGGCGCAGCACTTTGCGCTTGGCGTTGGCCGGCAATTCCTCGGTATAGGCAACGCCCACGGAAATCTCCCCGGAGGCCAGCAAAGCAGGCATCAGCAGGTAGTTGGTACGGCGAATCACCAGTACCACGCCGGGTGCTTCGGCGCGCAGGCGTTTGATCAGCGGTGGCAATAAGCCGAATTCGACATCATCCGACAGGCCAATGCGAAATACCGCATTGCTGGTGGCTGGATGAAAATCTGCTGCACGACTGACTGCCGTAGAGATCGAATCCAGCGCTGGCGAGAGCAGGGCGGCAATCTCCATGGCGCGGGCGGTGGGTTCCATGCTGCGGCCGGTGCGCACAAACAATGGGTCATCGAACAGGCTGCGCAAACGGGCGAGGGCAGCACTGATAGCCGGCTGGCCGAGAAACAGTTTTTCCGCCGCACGGGTCACGCTGCGTTCATGCATCAGCGTTTCAAAGACGATCAGCAGGTTGAGATCGACGCGGCGAAGATCGTTACGGTTCATCCGGTGTCCATTCTGGAGTGGCTGCGGTTTTGCGCGCGAATCAGGCTAATGCCGAATGCTGTCACCAGGCAATATGCGCGGAGAAATGATGTGTGCGTGACGCATCATCACCGACAAGCATGGTGAATATCAGCCCTGAGCGGTGGAATTGCTGGCAAAGCCCGGATAAAGTCCGTGGCCATAAGAGGTCGCCATGACTGTATCGCGCAGAAATGCTGAACAGCTGCCGCGACCTGAATGGGTCAAACGAAGAGGTTTGCGATGTCCCGCATAGTGCGTTTCCACGAATTTGGTGAGGCCGATGTCCTCAAGATCGAAGAGCGCCAAGCACCTGCGCCCGCTGCAGGTGAAGTGCTGGTCGGTGTTGAAGCTGTAGGTGTCAGCTGGTACGACGTGCTCTGGCGGCAGAACCTGGCCAATACACCGACACAACTACCAGCAGGCCTGGGCCACGAACTGGCCGGCGTGGTGCTAGCCGTCGGCGATGGTGTGACTGATCTGGCTGTCGGTGATCGAGTAGCTAGCTTCTCGGGGCACAGCGCCAACCGTTATCCCAGTTATGCCGAGCACGTGGTGTTGCCACGCAGCTCCTTGGCGCGTTACCCGGACAACCTGACCGTACAACAGGCCGCCGTGCACTATCTGCCGTCGATGGTCGGCTGGTTCGGTTTCAGCGAACTGGCACGTTTGCAGCCTGGTGAAACCGTGTTGGTAACGGCCGCAAGCCGCTGTTGGGGTCCGTACATCGTGCAAATGGGCAAAGCCTTGGGCGCAACGGTCATTGCAGCCACAGCTTTTGCCGAGGACAGCGACTTTCTCAAGCAGCTGGGCGCTGATCACATCATCCTCACTGAGGAGCAGGATCTGGTCAGCCGCGTCAGCAAGCTCACCGATGGCCGTGGCGTGAACGTGGTGATGGACGCACTCGGAGGCCCGCAGATGTGCCTGCTGGGTGATGCCATCGCGCCACGCGGTCGACTGATCCTGTTTGATCTGCAAGGCGGCAACGAAACGCCGTTCCCAGCCTGCGCAGCGTTCCAGAAGAACATTCAGTTCTTCGTGCATTGCATCGGCAACTTCACCGGCAAGGAAGAGCTGAATATTCCGCAGGATGCAGCCGCTGTGGCCAAGGCCGTGCAAGGCATCAATCAGCTGACGGCAGATGGTTTGCTCAAGCCGTTGGTCGACAAGGTGTACAGATTCGACGAAGTAGTCGAAGCGCATCGTTACATGGAAACCTGCCCAAGCCGTGGCCGTGTAGTGCTGGATCTCGGCGCGGGTTAAACATAACTCACATTATACGGAGCCCGAATTAGGGCGAGAGCAGTGAATCCTGAGTGATCTGGGTTCACCGCTCGGAGCATTATAGTTCGCATAATGTATATTATGTTAAATTAAATATATTGAATGTGAGTGCTGCAACAGTCTTTGAATCCCCGTTGCAGCCTTCAACTCTCTCCTGTTCAGTCGCGATCCAATAAATGAAAGCTGGGCAACGCTATATGCCAACGAATGGCTGCCAGACGAATCAGTAGCACGGTGAGCATGGCCACACCCGTATCCAACCAGTGCGGCGTACCCAGCGCGCGCATTGCGATAAATACCAGTGCACCGGCAATGCATGCTGTGGCGTAGATTTCTTTCTGGAAGATCAGCGGGATTTCGTTGCAGATCACATCACGCATCACACCACCAGCAACCCCAGTCATCACCCCCATGATCACGGCTGTGCTGTGCGGTACGTTATGCTGCATGGCGACTTCGGTACCGATCACGGTAAATACCGCTAAACCGAAAGCATCGGCCAGTAGCAGGCCTTTCTCGTGAATTGGTTGGGTCAGCCGCACCCAGACCACCGTACCAACGGCTGCCAGCGATGCGACGACGATATACAGGTCGTTGCGAATCCAGCTGACCGGATGGTTGTCCAGAATCACGTCACGCAGCGTGCCGCCGCCCAGCGCGGTGACGATGGCAATCACCAGCACGCCGAACAGATCCATGGATTTGCGCCCGGCCATCAGCGCGCCGGTGATAGCAAATACTGCGACGCCGAACAGATCGGCCAGATAGAACAGTTGCGCCATGCTGACCTCAGAACGAAACAGGAGTACGCATGGTGACGAATTCTTCGGCGGCCGTTGGGTGCACACCGATGGTTTCATCGAACAGCTGCTTGGTCGCACCTGCTTTAAGTGCCACAGCCAGGCCTTGAACAATTTCCCCGGCATCCGGGCCGACCATATGGCAGCCCAGTACGCGGTCTGTGGCAGTGTCCACCACCAGCTTCATCAGCGTGCGCTCCTGACTTTCGGTCATGGTCAGTTTCATCGGGCGGAATCGGCTTTCAAAGACTTTAACGCTGTAGCCCTCCTCCTTTGCCTGCTCCTCACTGAGCCCGACTGTGCCGATATTCGGCAGGCTGAATACAGCCGTCGGGATCAATTGGTAGTCGACCTTGCGGTATTCCTCCGGCTTAAACAGACGTCTGGCGACCGCCATGCCTTCGGCCAGCGCAACAGGCGTCAACTGCACGCGGCCGATCACATCACCAATGGCGAGAATTGAAGGCGTGCTGGTCTGATACTGCTCATCGACCTTGATAAAGCCGCGCTCGTCCAACTCGACCTGGGTGTTTTCCAGCCCCAGGTTATCCAGCATCGGGCGGCGCCCAGTGGCGTAAAAGATGCAGTCAGCCTCCAGCACACGACCGTCCTTGAGGGTGGCCTGCAGGCTGCCATCGTTCTGTTTATCGATGCGGACGATATCGCTGTTAAATTGCAGATCCACACCGCGTTTGTTCAGTTCGTCCTGCAGATGCAGCCGTACGGCCTTGTCAAACCCGCGCAGGAACAAATCACCGCGATAAAGCAGCGAAGCGCGCGCGCCCAGTCCGTTGAAGATCGAAGCGAATTCCACAGCGATATAACCGCC
Source organism: Pseudomonas anguilliseptica (assembly GCF_021375795.1). Lineage (GTDB taxonomy): Bacteria > Pseudomonadota > Gammaproteobacteria > Pseudomonadales > Pseudomonadaceae > Aquipseudomonas > Aquipseudomonas anguilliseptica_A. Next base: position 417,327 of record NZ_JAEIOI010000002.1, read on the forward strand.
GCCCACCACGAGCACCCGCTTGGGCAGTTGCTCAAGGAAGAAGGCTTCATTCGAACTGATGGCATGTTCATGCCCCGGGATTTCAGGAATTTGCGGCCAGCCGCCAGTGGCGATCAGGATGTGCTTGGCGCTGTAACGTTGACCGCCAAGCTCAACACTGTGCGCGTCGACAATCCGCGCGTGGCCTTCCAGCAAGGTCACGCCACTGTTTACCAGCAGGTTGCGGTAGATGCCATTGAGTCGTTCAATTTCGCGGTTCTTGTTGGCAATCAATGTAGCCCAGTCGAAGTTCGCGCTGCCCAGTGACCAGCCGAATCCCTGGGCTTGCTCGAAGTCTTCGGCGAAATGCGCGCCATACACCAGCAGCTTTTTCGGCACACAACCAACGTTGACACAGGTGCCACCCAGATAACGGCTTTCGGCAACGGCCACCCGTGCACCGTAGCCAGCGGCAAAGCGCGCCGCACGCACACCGCCGGAACCGGCACCGATCACAAACAGGTCAAAATCGTAGGTCATCTCAGCCTCCAGAACAGGCCGTCAGCATACCCCAAGGCGCGCCAGCGCCTAAACTTGCAACATGCGAAACAGGAGAACAGTGATGCGCCCTACCCTTACTCATCTGGCCTTGCACGTGCCGGACTTGGATGCGTGTGTAGTCTTTTATGAGCAGTTCTGTGCGATGCAGGTGATTCACCAGCGCGCCGGTAAAGGCTCAAAGATTGTCTGGATGGCCGAGCCCGGAAAGGAACATAGCTTTATCTTCGTGATTATGCCCGGCGGTCAGGACCGTCAACTGGCTGCGGATGACTACAGCCACTTTGGCTTTGCTCTGGAGAGTCGCGAGCAGGTCGACAGCATTGCAACCCAGGCAAGGATTGCCGGCTGCCTGGTCTGGGAGCCGCGTGATGAGCCCTACCCCGTTGGCTACTACTGCGGCCTGCGTGACCCGGCAGGCAACTATGTGGAATTCAGCTACGGCCAGCAATTAGGGCCTGGCGCTGAACATATGTCGTTGCCCTGAACGCACACAGCCACCCGAAGGTGGCTGCGTGGTGTAGCGGTCAAGCCTTAATCAGTAGGCTTTGCCGGTCTTGTAGAGGTTCTCGAAACAGAAGTTGGTCGCCTCGATATAGCCTTCAGCACCGCCGCAATCGAAGCGCTTGCCCTTGAACTTATAGGCCATCACGCAGCCGTTCTGCGCCTGCTTCATCAGCGCGTCGGTGATCTGGATTTCGCCGCCCTTGCCGGGTTCGGTTTGCTCGATCAGTTCGAAGATATCCGGGGTTAGGATATAGCGACCGATGATCGCCAGGTTTGACGGTGCATCTTCCGGACGCGGCTTCTCGACCATGCTGTTGACCCGGTAGATGTCGTCACGAATCATCTCGCCGGCGATCACGCCATATTTGTGAGTCTCTTCTGGTGGCACTTCCTGGATGGCCACAATCGAGCAGCGGAATTGGTTGTACAGCTTGACCATCTGCGTCAGTACGGCGTCGCCTTCCAGGTTCATGCACAGGTCGTCAGCAAGCACCACGGCGAAAGGCTCGTCACCAATCAGCGGACGGCCACAGAGAATGGCGTGACCGAGGCCTTTCATCTCCACCTGGCGGGTGTAGGAAAAGCTGCATTCATCGATCAGACGACGGATGCCAACCAGATACTTTTCCTTGTCGGTGTCGCGGATCTGGTGCTCAAGCTCGTAGCTGATGTCGAAGTGATCTTCCAGGGCACGCTTGCCGCGACCGGTAATCATGGCGATTTCTGTCAAGCCAGCTTCCAGCGCCTCTTCGACGCCGTACTGGATCAACGGCTTGTTCACAATCGGCAGCATTTCCTTAGGCATAGCCTTGGTGGCTGGCAGAAAACGAGTACCGTAACCGGCTGCTGGGAACAAGCATTTCTTGATCATGAGAGACCTTGGAGGATGAAGGGGTGAAAATTGCGTGCGCAGTTTATCAGGCCCTACGGGCCTTACAATGGCCTGCACACAGCCTTTTCGGTTACTGGCGCAGGTCGCACTGAATCGGACAAAAGCCCCGGCCCATTGTTCAGTTGAGCCATATGCCGGGCACAAAAAAACCGGCTGCTTGGGCCGGTTTTTGCGTTCAGATGAACTGTACTTATGGTGCCCGAAGCCGGGGTCGAACCGGCACGAGGTTACCCTCGAGGGATTTTAAGTCCCTTGCGTCTACCGATTTCGCCATTCGGGCGGTAGCGCTACGTTGCGAGGCTTGGACTATATACAGCCCTTGGATACCTCGCAAGGCCTCAAGCTTAAATGAAAAAGCCTCGTAAATCAGTGATCTACGAGGCTTTTCTAATTGGAGGCTGAGGTCGGAATCGAACCGGCGTTCACGGATTTGCAATCCGGTGCATAACCACTCTGCTACTCAGCCTTGAAACTAAACGGACCGTATCAGACGGTCCGTTGAAAACTGGAGCGGGAAACGAGACTCGAACTCGCGACCCCGACCTTGGCAAGGTCGTGCTCTACCAACTGAGCTATTCCCGCTTGTCGTGTTGACGGGCGCCATTCTATAGCTTCGGAGCTTTCCGTCAACACCTTGATTCAAAAAAGCTTATTTCTTTTCAGAGGTGATCCGCAGGTGCGGCCACGCAGCCAGCAGGTACTGCACCATGGACCAGAGCGTAAGCACTGCAGCAATGATCAGTAATGCATAACCGAGTAAAACCCAAATAGTAAAGGTTGGCGGATTGGCCAACAGGATCACCAGAGCCATCATCTGTGCGGCGGTTTTCCACTTCGCCAGCTGAGACACCGCAACCTGCGCCCGAGCACCCAGTTCCGCCATCCACTCGCGTAGGGCTGACACGACAATTTCGCGACCGATAATGATTGCTGCCGACAAGGTCAGCCACAGGTTGGAGTGCTCATCCACCAACAACACCAGCGCAACAGCCACCATCAGCTTGTCGGCGACCGGATCAAGAAAGGCGCCAAAGGGGGTGCTCTGCTCCCAGCGGCGCGCCAGGTAACCATCCAGCCAGTCGGTGGCCGCTGCAATGGCGAACACTGCACTGGCGGCCCAGTAACTCCAACTGAAGGGAAGGTAGAACAGCAGAATAAACACCGGAATCAGCAGAACCCGGAGCACGGTAAGCAGGTTGGGGATATTCATCGACACAACTTGGCTGTAAAGAGAGCCGGCATTCTACTCGCTGTGCAGTGCGGCATAAATCGACTCGGCAAGCTTTTTACTGATACCGGGCGCTTTGGCAATTTCTTCGATGCTCGCACGGGACAATTCCTGCAGCCCGCCAAAATGATTGAGCAACTCACGCCGCCGCTTGGGGCCTACACCGGCAACCTCTTCAAGCGTCGACGTGCGTCGGGTCTTGCCGCGTCGGGCGCGGTGGCCGGTAATGGCAAATCGGTGCGATTCATCGCGGATTTGCTGGATCAGGTGCAGGGCTGGCGAGTTACCCGGCAAGGTGAACTCATGCGCGGCATCATTCAGGTACAGGGTTTCCAGACCCGGCTTGCGCGTGGTGCCTTTGGCCACGCCGAGCAAAATCAGATCAGGCACTGCAAGCTCTTCCAACACTTCCCGCGCCATGGCTAATTGGCCTTTGCCGCCGTCTACCAAGAGGATATCGGGCAACTTGCCTTCGCCCTCCTTGATCTTGCTGAACCGCCGCGTCAGCGCCTGATGCATGGCAGCGTAATCATCGCCCGGCGTCACACCTTCGATGTTGTAGCGACGGTAATCGGATTTCAGCGGGCCTTCCGGGCCAAATACCACGCAGGAGGCCACGGTCGCCTCACCACTGGAATGACTGATGTCGAAACATTCCAGGCGCTGCGGTACTTCATCCATATGCAGCGCCTGAGCCAGGGCATCGAAACGTGCTGCCACGTGTTCACGATTGGCCAGGCGCGCGGCCAGGGCTTGCTCGGCATTGGTCACTGCCAGATGTTGCCAGCGGGCGCGAGTCCCACGGACGCGATAGCTGATGCTCAGCTCGCGACCGCGTAACTCATCGATGGCTGCAATCAGTGTGGGGAAATCCTCGTGTTGTGCATTGACGATCAATTCACTCGGCAAGTCGCGCTCCTGACTGCTCAGGTAGTACTGCGCCAGGAAGGCCAGGAGAACGTCACTGCCCTCCTCTTCAATCGCCACTTGCGGGAAGAAATTCTTGCTGCCCAGCACCCGCCCGCCGCGCACACTGATCAAGTGCACGCATGCGCCACCCGGGTTGACCATGGCGGCGACCACATCCACATCGCCTGTACCGCCTTCCATGCTCTGTTGATCCTGTACCCGGCGCAGCAGCGAAATCTGGTCGCGCAGCGCTGCCGCGCGCTCGAAATCCAGGGTCATGGCCGCAGCCTGCATACCACTCGACAATTCATCGGTCAGCGCGTTGCTGCGGCCTTCAAGGAACATCACCGAGTGGCGCACATCTTCGGCGTACTCGGCCGGCTCGACCAAACCGACACAGGGGCCTTTGCAGCGCTTGATCTGATACTGCAGGCAGGGGCGTGTACGGTTTTTGTAGAAACTGTCCTCGCACTGGCGCACCAGAAAGGTTTTCTGCAGTAGATTCAGGCTTTCACGGATGGCGCCGGCACTTGGATAGGGGCCGAAATAGCGCCCCTTTAACTTCTTCGCGCCGCGATGAATGCTTAACCGTGGAAAATCCCCGTCGGAGAGCAGCACATAGGGATAGGACTTATCGTCACGCAGCAGGATGTTGTAGGGCGGCCGCCATTCCTTGATCAGCGTTTGCTCAAGCAGCAGTGCTTCGGTTTCATTGGCGGTGATGGTGGTTTCGATCTGAGCGATCCGCGCCACCAGCGCAGCGGTTTTCGGTGCCAGGCCGCTTTGCCGAAAATAGCTGGCCAAGCGCTTTTTCAGGTTTTTCGCTTTGCCCACGTACAGCAGCTTGGCGTCCGCGTCGAACATGCGGTAGACGCCGGGGCGACCGCTGCAGGTGGAAAGAAACGCGCTGGGATCGAATGTCGCGCGGCTGTCGTCAGTTGCTGGCATCAATCATGCCGTGGCGCACAGCCAGCAGGGCCAGCTCGACATCGCTGGTGATCGACAGCTTTTCGAAGATACGGTAGCGGTAGGTATTCACGGTTTTCGGCGACAGGCAGAGCTTGTCGGAAATCGTCTGCACCTTCTGGCAGCCGGCAATCATCAGCGCAATCTGGATTTCCCGCTCGGAGAGCAGATCGAATGGCGAATTGCTGCTCTGTGGCTGAAAGGATTTGAGCGCCAGTTGCTGAGCAATTTGCGGGCTGATGTAACGCTGCCCGCTGAACACCATGCGAATGGCCTGAACCATTTCTTCCAGGGCCGCGCCCTTGGTCAGATAGCCGGCGGCACCGGCCTGCAATAGGCGCGTTGGAAAAGGGTCTTCTTCACAGACGGTGACCGCAACAACCTTGAGGTCAGGATGGCTGCGGATCAGTTTACGCGTGGCCTCGAGGCCGCCAATACCCGGCATCTTGATGTCCATCAAGACAACATCTGGTTTCAGCTCACGGGCTTTCTTCAGGGACTCTTCGCCGGATTCGGCTTGGCCAACCACTTGCAAACCATCGATATCGGCCAGCATGCGGGTGATGCCGGTGCGTACTAGGTCGTGGTCATCAACAACGAGTACTCTGATCAAGCGTCACCCCGGTCAACATCAACTGCGTGGAGCAGTTGCTGGGTTGAAAGTCTGATGTATTGAGTCACCAGCTTGGCGCATAACCGTCAAAAGGCAAGCGTCAATAAATGATCGCTAAATGACGGCCAGAGGAATATGGCGGAAGCGGTGAGATTCGAACTCACGGAAGAGTTTCCCCTTCGACGGTTTTCAAGACCGTTGCATTCAACCGCTCTGCCACGCTTCCGGCGATTGCGGGCGGCAATCTTACCCGAACGCAACACGCTGTCAAACTCTCTGTATTGGCTGGTTATCTGCCTCTGCTATGATCGGGCCTGACCTTGGTCACGGAACCATCAGCCCTTTCAGGAGTGTCGCCATGAATGAACACAACTATGCACTAGAGCATACGCAGGTTGAGCAGCAGGAAGTCAGCCGCGTCCTGCGTAACACTTACGGCCTGCTGGCCATCACCCTGGCCTTCAGCGGCCTGGTGGCGTTCATCGCGCAACGCGCCAATGTGCCCTATCCAAACATTTTTGTGGTGTTGATTGGCTTCTACGGCCTGTTCTTCCTGACTGCCAAGCTGCGTAACTCGGCTTGGGGCCTGGTTTCCACCCTCGCCCTGACCGGTTTTATGGGTTACACCCTCGGTCCGATCCTCAATCGCTATATGGGCATGGCCAACGGTGCTGAAGTTGTCAGCTCGGCGTTCGCCATGACAGCCCTGGTGTTCTGCGGTCTGTCGGCCTACGTGTTGACCACGCGTAAGGACATGAGCTTTCTCAGTGGCTTTATCACTGCGGGCTTCTTCGTCCTGATCGGTGCGATGGTTGCCAGCTTCTTCTTCCAGATCAGCGGGCTGCAGCTGGCGATCAGCGCAGGCTTTGTGCTGTTCTCCTCGGTCTGCATCCTGTATCAGACCAGCGCCATCATTCATGGCGGTGAGCGCAACTACATCATGGCGACCATCAGCCTGTATGTATCGATCTACAACCTGTTCGTCAGCCTGCTGCAGATTTTCGGCATCATGGGCGGCGACGACTGATTCAAGTTGCTGTGCAAAGCCCGCTTCGGCGGGCTTTTTTATGCACGCCATCCATGGCCTGTACCCTTCGGGTCCTACGTTAAAAATGACTCCCGCTCATTTTTTATGCCTACCGCGCGCATCTTGGTGACTCAGGCTTTATCATTCCGGCAAATTGGCTTGCCAGGTTCGCTATGAAGTTTGCCATCGCCCTCTTTTCCCCACCGCATGCGCCCTCCTCGCGCCGAGCCTTACGTTTTGCTCAGGCCGCATTGGCGGGCGGGCATCATATTGTGCGGCTGTTCTTCTATCAGGACGGCGTCCACAGTGCCTCAAGCAATGTGGTCAACGCTCAGGATGAACTGGACTTACCGCGCGAGTGGCGTGAATTCGTTCAGGCTCAGCAACTCGACAGTGTGGTCTGCATCGCGGCCGCCCTGCGCCGTGGCGTATTAAACGCCGATGAGGCGCAGCGATATTCGCGCAGTGCAGCCAATCTGGACGCGCCGTGGGAGTTGTCTGGCCTGGGCCAGTTGCATGAAGCCGCGCAGTTGGCTGATCGCCTGGTGTGTTTCGGAGGCCCGTAACATGAGCAAATCCCTTCTGATCGTCAGCCGCCAGGCACCTTGGTCCGGGCCATCTGCCCGCGAAGCTCTGGATATCGCCCTGGCTGGCGGTGCCTTCGACTTGCCAATCGGCATGCTGTTTCTCGATGACGGAGTTTTCCAGCTGAGCAGCGCACAACAGCCGGCCAGCCTGCAACAGAAAGACTTGGGCGCCAATCTGCAAGCGCTACCAATGTTTGGCGTCGAGGCGTTGTATGTCGCCCAGCGCAGTCTGGCCGAGCGCGGCCTGCTGGGGCAGCCCATGCGTCTGGCCGCTGAATGTCTGGATGATGCCGCGCTCAGCGCCTTGATTGACCGTTACGACCAGGTAATTACGCTCTGATGGCTACCTTGCATGTGCTTTCCCACTCCCCTTTTACCGACAGCCGTTTGAGCAGCTGCCTGCGCCTGCTCGGCAGCCAGGATGCTCTGCTGCTCTGTGGTGATGCGGTCTACGCCCTGCAAGCCGGCAGCGCACAACGCCAGGCACTTGAGCTGATGCCCGAGAGCATCGCCCTGTATGCCCTGGATGAAGACGTGCAGGCCCGCGGCCTGGTACTACCTGAGCGCCTGAACCTGGTTGACTACCCTGGTTTCGTGGCACTCAGTTGCCACTACGACAAGGTGAACACCTGGCTATGACCTTATTGAGTATTGAGGGTCGTGATTTGCCGCTGGATAAGGACGGCTACCTGGTTGAACTGGCCGACTGGTCTGAATCCGTGGCGGCCGCCCTGGCTCTGCGCGAAGGCATTAACCTGAATGCCGAGCACTGGGAAATTCTCTGGCTGGTGCGCAGCTTTTACGATGAATTTCAGCTTTCGCCGGCCAATCGCCCGCTGATCAAATTCGTTGCCAGCAAGCTTGGCCCCGAAAAGGGCAACAGTCTCAACCTCAACCGTCTGTTCAATGGCACTCCTGCCAAACTTGCCGCCAAGCTGGCGGGCCTGCCCAAGCCGACCAATTGCCTATGAACCTGGTTACCCCGCCGGAACACCCTTTTGCACAATTTGTACGCATTCTCGGTAAAGGCAAGCGCGGCGCGCGCAATCTGACCCGCGAGGAGGCCCGTGACGCCATGGGCATGCTACTGGATGGTCAGGCCGAAGAAAGCCAGCTTGGGGCATTTCTGATGCTGCTGCGGCACAAGGAAGAAAGCGCAGAGGAAATGGCCGGTTTTGCCGAGGCTGTGCGTGCACGCTTGCAGGCGCCAGCGATTCAGGTTGATCTGGATTGGCCGAGCTATGCCGGCAAGAAGCGTCACCTACCGTGGTTTCTGCTGGCGGCCAAGGCGCTGGCCAACAGCGGTATTCGCATTCTGCTGCACGGCGGCGGCCCGCACACAGCCGGGCGTATGTACAGCGAACAGTTACTCGAAATCCTGGACATTCCACTGTGCCACAACTGGGGCAGCGTCGAACAGGCACTGGCGCAACATCACCTGGCATTTATCCCGCTTGGCGACTGGATGCCGCAACTGCAAGGGATGATCGACCTGCGCAATATCCTCGGTCTGCGCTCACCGATTCATTCGCTGGCGCGCATCCTCAACCCGTTAGGCGCGCGTTGCGGCCTGCAGAGCATCTTTCATCCGGGTTATCAGGCGGTGCACCGTGAAGCCAGTCAGTTGCTGGGCGATACGGCCTTGGTGATCAAGGGTGAAGGCGGCGAAATCGAGATCAACCCGGACGCCACCAGCCACCTGTACGGCACAACCCAGGGTGAGAACTGGGACGAAGAATGGCCTGCGCTTTCGCCACTGCGTCACGTAAAACCCGAAGCGCTGGAGCCGGCTCATCTGGCCGACTTCTGGCGCGGGGACGTGGCCGATGATTACGGCCAGCTTGCCGTGATCAGCACCATGGCGCTGGCCTTGCGCGCCCTCGGCGAGCCGCGCGAACACGCATTGGATCGCGCGGCTCAGCTGTGGGTCGCGCGCAATCAGAGGCTGGCTTGAGCCCCTTCGAACCAGGCCAGTTTCTCTCTTAACTGCACCACTTCGCCGACGATCACCAGGGTCGGCGCGTGCACTTCATGCTCTGCCACCAGCTCAGCCAGATTGGCCAATGTACCGGTAAACACTCGCTGGTTCTGCGTGGCGCCCTGCTGAATCAAGGCTGCGGGCGTGGAAGCGGAACGGCCGTGAGCTATCAGTTGCTGGCAGATCATCGGCAGACCCACCAGCCCCATATAGAACACCAACGTCTGGCTGCTAGCCGTCAATTCCCCCCACGGCAGGTTGCTGCTGCCATCTTTCAGGTGCCCAGTGACGAAACGTACCGACTGAGCATGATCACGATGAGTCAGCGGGATGCCGGCATAAGCCGCGCAGCCTGAGGCAGCGGTGATGCCCGGCACCACCTGAAACGGAATACCGTGGGCGGCCAGCTCTTCAATTTCCTCGCCACCGCGACCGAAGATAAACGGGTCACCACCCTTGAGGCGCAGTACACGTTTACCCTCTTTGGCCAGGCTGACCAGACGCTGATTGATCTGCTCCTGCGGCAGCGCATGCTCGGCGCGTTGTTTGCCCACATAGATACGTTCGGCGTCACGTCGGCATAGCTCGATAATAGCTGGCGCCACCAGGCGGTCGTAGAGAACCACATCGGCTTGTTGCATCAGGCGCAGTGCGCGAAAGGTCAGCAAATCCGGGTCACCCGGCCCGGCACCGACCAGGTACACCTCACCCAGGGCACGAGGCGCGATACCGGCAATTTTCTCCTCCAGCAGGCGCTGGCCCTCCTGCAACTTGCCAGCAAAAACACTCTCGGCCACCTGCCCCTGAAACACGTCCTCCCAGAACACTCGGCGCTGCTGCACGTCAGGGAACAGGCTCTTAACCTGGGCGCGGAAGCGTTTAGCCAGGCCGGCCAGTTGGCCATAGGTAGCCGGAATCCAGGTCTCGATCCTGGCGCGAATCAGGCGCGCCAACACGGGCGCATCACCACCACTGGTCACTGCCACGATAAGCGGTGATCGATCGACGATCGCCGGAAAGATCACGCTGCACAGCTTCGGCGCATCCACCACATTGACCGGAATACCCAGGACCTGGGCTTGTTGGGAAATCTCGGCATTCAACGGCTCATCATCAGTTGCCGCAATGACCAGCACCACCGCTTGCAGATCGGCCGGCTGATAAGGCCGCAGCAGCACTTCACCCTGACTGGCGGTGGCCATAGCACACAACTCGTCACGGATCTCTGGTGCCACAACCCGCAGCCTGGCGCCTGCATCACTGAGCAGACGGGACTTGCGCAGCGCAACTTCGCCGCCGCCAACTACCAGCACCAGGCGATCTTGCAGTTTGTGGAACAGGGGAAGGAAATCCATTGCGCCGCTCTCGGTCGGGGTCGGGTAAACAAAACGGGGCGGCACTGGCCGCCCCGTCGCCGGTCACTGAAATCAGTCTTAGCCGATGATTTCGATGCCGCCCATATAAGGTTTGAGCACCTCTGGTACGCGGATGCTGCCATCGGCCTGCTGGTAGTTCTCCAGCACGGCCACCAGGGTACGCCCCACCGCCAGGCCAGAGCCGTTGAGGGTGTGTAGCAGTTCCGGTTTGCCGGTTTCCGGGTTGCGGTAGCGCGCCTGCATACGGCGGGCCTGGAAGTCGCCGCAGTTGGAGCACGAGGAAATCTCGCGGTATTTGTCCTGGCTCGGCACCCAAACTTCCAGGTCATAGGTTTTCACCGCGCCGAAGCCCATATCACCGGTGCACAACGCTAGTTTGCGGTACGGCAGCTCGAGTAACTGCAGCACGCGCTCGGCGTTGGCAGTCAGGCTTTCCAGCGCTTCAAAGGATTGGCTCGGCTCAACGATCTGCACCATCTCGACCTTGTCGAACTGGTGCTGACGGATCATGCCACGGGTATCACGGCCGGATGCACCAGCTTCACTGCGGAAGCATGGGGTGTGAGCAACCAGCTTCAGCGGCAGCTGCTTGGCATCGAGAATCTCGCCGGCAACGATATTGGTCAGCGACACTTCAGCTGTAGGGATCAGGTACAGATCGGCTTCGCCTTCGCGGGCGATCTTGAACAGGTCTTCTTCGAACTTCGGCAGCTGGCCGGTGCCTTGCAGCGCCGGGGCCTGCACCAGATACGGCGTGTAGGCTTCTTCGTAGCCATGTTCGCTGGTGTGCAGGTTGATCATAAATTGCGCCAGCGCACGGTGCATGCGGGCAATCGGCCCGCGCAGCACAGCAAAGCGCGCGCCGGACAACTTGGCGGCGGTTTCAAAATCCAGCCAGCCATGCTGCTCGCCCAAGGCGACGTGATCCTGAATCGGGAAGTCAAAGCTGCGCGGTGTGCCCCAGCGCGATACCTCGACGTTGCCCTCCTCGTCTTCACCAACCGGCACCGACTCGTGCGGCAGGTTGGGAATGTTCAGCAACAGGTTGTCCAGCTCGGTCTGGATGGCATCCAGCTCGCGCTTGCCCTCTTCCAGGTCGCTGCCCATCTTGTCCACTTCGGCCAGCAGCGGCGCAATGTCTTCACCACGCTGCTTGGCCTGGCCAATGGACTTGGAGCGGCTGTTACGCTCAGCCTGCAGCTGCTCGGTGCGGGTCTGCACGGTCTTGCGCTGGGCTTCCAGGGCTTCGAAACGGGCGACATCAAGGACAAAACCACGGGTAGCCAGGCGCTCGGCCACTTCTTGGAGCTGGGTACGAACGAGTTTGGAATCGAGCATGTTCTGGTCTCAACACATCACTAGGGTTTGCATGGCCGTGGCCATGGCGCGCAATGCCGCGCAGTTTAAGGCTTTAACCGGTTGTGCTGCCACCGTTAGCTGGCGCGGCTTACTGGGACAGGCGCGCCAGGGCAAAACCGCCCCACACGGCCAGCACGCCGCCCAGAATGCTGCACAGCAGATAGGCAAAAGCTTCATTGAGGCGGCCGCTTTCAAACAGCTTGAGCACTTCCAAGCTGAAGGAGGAAAAGGTGGTAAAACCGCCAAGCACACCAATGATCAGGCCACTGCGCAACTCGATAGGCAGATCACTGCGCAGCAGGAACAGGCCAGAGAGCAGGCCGATCAGCAGGCAACCGATGATATTGACGGTAAACGTGCCAAGGTAGAAATGCCGTGGCCACTGCGCCACCACCCAGCTGCCAGTCAGAAAACGCAGCACGGAACCCACGGCACCGCCCAAAGCCACTGCCAGCGCCACACGAATCATGGTTTTCTCCGTTGCCGAGGGCTATTGCGATCCTGATTTTTCAGGTGCTGCAGCTTATCGCGAATTTTCAGCTCCAGGCCGCGTGGCACCGGCTGGTAATACTCACGCGGCGCGAAGGCCTCGGGAAAGTAGTCTTCACCTGCCGCATAGGCATCCGGCTCATCATGGGCATAGCGGTATTCATCTCCATAGCCCAGCTCTTTCATCAGTTTGGTCGGCGCATTGCGCAGGTGCAGCGGCACCTCTTGCGAACCATGCTCGGCAGCATCACGCATGGCGGCCTTGAAGGCGTTATAGACCGCGTTGCTTTTCGGTGCGCAGGCCAGATAGACAATCGCCTGTGCCACGGCCAGCTCACCTTCGGGGCTACCTAGGCGCTCCTGCACATCCCAGGCGTTCAGGCACAGGGTCAAGGCGCGCGGGTCGGCGTTGCCGATATCCTCGCTGGCCATGCGCACCACGCGGCGGGCGATATACAGCGGATCGCAGCCGCCATCGAGCATGCGTGCAAACCAGTACAGCGCACCGTCCGGGCTGGAGCCGCGCACGGATTTGTGCAACGCGGAAATCTGGTCGTAAAAAGCCTCCCCGCCCTTATCGAAACGCCGGCGGGTATCGCCGAGCAGATTGAGCAGCAAGTCACTGCTGATCTCCCCCCCGTCTTCGGCTAGGTCTGCAGCGTTCTCCAGAAAGTTGAGCAAGCGTCGGCCATCACCATCGGCGGCGGCCTGGAGAATCGTGAAACTTTCCTCTGGCAGGCTTAGCTGACGCTCACCCAGGCCCTTCGGGTCGTTCAGGGCGCGCTCGACCAGTTTACGCAGTGCGCTTTCATCCAGGCTTTTCAGCACATACACGCGCGCCCGTGAGAGCAAGGCGTTATTCAGCTCGAAGGAGGGGTTTTCCGTGGTGGCGCCGATAAAGATAAGCGTGCCGTCTTCCACGTAAGGCAGAAAAGCATCCTGCTGCGACTTGTTGAAACGGTGTACTTCGTCGACAAACAGGATGGTCTGGCGGCCGTATTGCGCGGCATGCTGCTGCGCCACTTCCACGGCCTGGCGGATTTCCTTGACGCCAGAGAGCACGGCGGAAATGGTCTCGAAATGTGCGTCGGAAACCTGCGCCAACAAGCGCGCCAGGGTGGTCTTACCGACACCTGGCGGGCCCCAGAAAATCATCGAATGCAGGGTGCCCTGCTCCAGCGCCTCACGCAAGGGTTTGCCACGGGCCAACAAGTGCTCCTGACCCACATACTCATCCAGGCTGGCTGCACGCAGCCGGGCAGCCAGGGGTTGAGCAACGGGGGCCTTGCGAAACAGATCCATGACTGCGGTTTAACGCCTCGGGTGCGGGGTGCTTACTCTTGGATCACGTCGGCACCGGCCGGGATCTCGAAGGTGAATTGCGCATCATCCTGCGGCTCGTTCATCTTCACGTTGAGAAACAGGATGTTGGTGCGCTGACCGATGCTGTCAATCAGTTGCATATCGTTGAGCACCTTGTTGCGAAATGACAGGCGCAGGCTGTCGAACAGGGTGTCCTTGGATTTTGGCTTGAGGATGAAATCGACCACGCTACCGCCTTCGTTATGGCTGATCTCGAAGTTCTCACGAATCTTCGACACGTCACCGGACAGCAGCAGCGCTGGGGTGTGGGTCAGGCGTTGATCGAGGGTCTGGATAGTCACCTGTTGCAGGTCCGGGTCATATAGCCAGACCTTCTCGCCATTGGATACCAGCAACTGCTCCATCGGCGCATCGGTGTGCCAGCGGAACAGGCCAGGGCGTTTCAGCGCCAACTGGCCAGCGGTTTCCTGCAGCTGGGTGCCGCTGCCGTCCAGGGTCAGCTGGGAAAAACGCGCATTGATGGTCTGCGCCTGGTTAAGTAACTCGGTCAGGCGTTGAATGGCCACTTCATCATCGGCTACAGCGGAGATGCTGGTAAAACTCAGCAGGGTCAGCACTAACATGCGAATCAGGCGCATGGGGGTCCTCATCTATTCGGGTATTCGGGGCAGCAATCTGGGTCCGGCACTAGTCGCGCATCGGGCCTGGAGCTATGACCTCGCGCGAGCCATTGGTGTTCATTGAGGTAACCACACCGGCCATTTCCATGGCTTCAATCATGCGCGCAGCGCGGTTGTAGCCAATTTTCAGTTTGCGCTGAACGGCGGAAATCGAGGCGCGACGGCTTTCAAGGACGAAATTGACCGCCTCATCGTAAAGCGGGTCGGCTTCGCTGCCTTCACCACCGCCATCGCCGCTGCCGCCCTCAAAACCACTCCCCGACTCCTCGACGCCATTGAGAATGTCATCGATGTAGTCAGGCGTGCCGCGTTGCTTCCAGGCCTCGACCACCCGGTGGACTTCATCATCGGATACGAAGGCGCCGTGTACGCGAATCGGCAGGCTGGTGCCGGGCGGCATATAGAGCATGTCACCATGACCGAGCAGTTGCTCGGCGCCACCCTGGTCGATAATGGTGCGCGAGTCGATCTTGCTCGATACCTGGAAGGCCATACGGGTCGGGATGTTGGCCTTGATCAGGCCGGTAATCACGTCCACCGAGGGGCGCTGGGTCGCGAGAATCAGGTGAATCCCCGCAGCACGGGCTTTCTGCGCGATACGTGCGATCAGCTCTTCGACCTTTTTACCAACGATCATCATCATGTCGGCAAATTCGTCGACCACCACCACGATGGTTGGCAGGGTTTTCAGCAGCGGCGCTTCATCGTGCATGCTTTCGCGCTTGTATAGTGGATCGGCGAGTGGCTCGCCCGCTTCTTCCGCATCCTTGACCTTGCGGTTGAAGCCGGCCAGGTTGCGCACGCCCATCTTCGACATCAACTTGTAGCGCCGTTCCATCTCGGCCACCGACCAGCGCAGGGCGTTGGCGGCTTCCTTCATGTCGGTCACGACCGGACAGAGCAGGTGCGGAATACCTTCGTAGATCGACAATTCGAGCATTTTCGGGTCGATCATGATCAAGCGCGCGTCTTCTGGGCTCGACTTGAACAGGATCGATAGGATCATTGCGTTGACCCCCACCGATTTACCCGAACCGGTGGTGCCCGCCACCAGCAAGTGCGGCATGCGCGCCAGGTCGGTGATGATAGGCTTGCCGGCAATATCGTGGCCCAGCGCCAGGGTGACCGGCGATTTGGCGTCGTCGTATTCCGGCGAGGACAGCACCTCGGAGAAACGTACGATCTGCCGGTCTTCATTGGGTATCTCGATACCGACGGTGGTTTTGCCAGGAATAACTTCAACCACGCGCACGCTGGTTACAGCCAGTGAGCGCGCCAGGTCTTTGGCCAGGTTGGCGATGCGGCTGACTTTAACCCCGGCTGCCGGTTGAATTTCGTAGCGGGTAATCACCGGGCCTGGGTGGATCGAGTCGACCGAGACTTCTACGCCGAACTCCTTCAGCTTGAGTTCCAGCAGATGGCCGACGCCTGCCAGTGACTCGGGGGAATACGCGACTTTCTTGGTTTCGGCCGGATCGAGGATGGAGATGGGCGGCAGCGTACCCTCGATGGCGCTGTCGACGAACAGCGGCACCTGCTTTTCTTTCAGGACGCGTTTGCTGGGCTCCGGTGCTTTCGGTGCTGCCGGTGGGGTAATCACCGGAGCCGGACGGTTAACCCGCTCGCTCATGTGTTTGTTCAGCGCATCTTCGCGCTCGATCAGCCGCTCCTTGACCTTGGCCTGCTCGCGGCGATCCAGCACGATCGGAGCTGACACTTCGCTGACCCGCTCATCCACTTCACGCAGTTGTGCTACCAGTTGCTTGCGCTCCAGGCGCGCATTCCACCAGCGGTTAGCCAGGCTCTGAATCAGCTCGATCAGGTCCAGGGTGATCTTGCCAGTCAGGTCCATGACCTTGAACCAGGACAGATCGGTAAATACGGTCAGCCCGAACAGAAACAGGGCAATAAACAGCAAGGTACTGCCCTGCACATTCAGCGCATTAATTGCCAACTGGCCGAGGCTTTCGCCAAGAGCGCCGCCGGCCGATGCAGGCATGCTGGAACTGGCCTGGAAGTGGATATAAGCCAGCGCTGCGCCGGAGAGCACCAGAAACACCAGACCGATCAGCCGCCAGGAAAATAGCCAGCCGCTCCACTGCCAGGGCTGATGACGTGCACGAAACACCTGCAGGGTCTTCACCGCCAGCAGCAGCGGGAACAGATAGGCGAAATAGCCCAGGGCCATAAACAGAATATCGGCAAACCAGGCACCGGCACGACCGGCGGCGTTCTGCACCTGCTCGACGTTACTGGTGTGGGTCCAGCCCGGATCGCCCGCATCGTAGGTCAGCAAAGCCATCCACAGGTACAGGCAAAGCGCGCCAAGGCCTATCAGAGCGCCTTCTTTCAATCGATAGGGTAACTGCTGACGCCAGAGAGGTGCTTGTACGGTTGGGCTAGATTTCTTCAAAACGCATCTGTTCCTGCGCCAAAGGCGCCGAATAATTGGTTAACGGCAAAATATGCAGCGATTGTACGGGTTTAGTCAGACGATACCAAAACGAGCTGTATGCATAAACAGCTCGAGTGGTTGACTCCCGCTCCTTGCCTGCTTCGGTGTAGCATATCCGCCAACATCTTCCGTGCGGCTCAATTGGAGCATGCATTCTCTTTTGTGACAAAGGCTTATGAGGTGTTTTTATGAGCGAAGTCAAGCATTCACGCTTGATCATCCTGGGCTCCGGCCCTGCCGGTTATAGCGCTGCCGTTTACGCTGCCCGCGCCAACCTCAAGCCTGTGATCATTACCGGCATCCAGCCCGGCGGTCAGCTGACCACCACCACCGAAGTGGATAACTGGCCAGGTGATGTTGAAGGCCTCACCGGTCCGGCGCTGATGGAGCGTATGCAGAAGCATGCCGAGCGCTTTGAAACCGAGATCGTCTACGACCACATCCACACAGCCGAGTTGCAGTCGCGCCCTTTCACTTTGAAAGGCGACAGCGGTACTTACACCTGTGATGCACTGATTATTGCCACGGGCGCATCGGCGCAGTACCTGGGCCTGCCCTCGGAAGAAGCATTTTCCGGCAAGGGTGTATCGGCCTGCGCCACCTGCGATGGCTTCTTCTATCGCAACCAGGTGGTTGCGGTAATCGGCGGCGGTAATACCGCCGTTGAAGAAGCCCTGTACCTGTCGAATATCGCCAAGGAAGTGCACCTGGTGCACCGCCGCGACAAGCTGCGCTCGGAAAAAATTCTGCAGGACAAACTGTTCGACAAGGCCGCCAACGGCAACGTGGTGCTGCACTGGAATCACCAGCTGGAAGAAGTGCTGGGCGACAACACGGGCGTTACCGGTGCACGCCTGAAGAACACCCAGACGGGTGCGACCACTGATCTGCCGCTGGCCGGTGTGTTTATTGCAATTGGCCATAAACCCAACACCGACCTGTTCCAGGGGCAGCTGGAAATGCGCGATGGTTACCTGCTGATCAAAGGTGGCAACGAAGGTAACGCTACTGCTACCGGCATCGAAGGTGTATTCGCTGCCGGTGATGTGGCCGACCATGTCTATCGTCAGGCCATTACTTCGGCTGGTGCTGGCTGCATGGCAGCGCTGGATGTCGAAAAATTCCTCGACGACAATTGATCGACCACAAGGCGGGCTATCTGGCCCGCCCTACCCGCCTCCTGTCCGATTCCGGCCCTACCCATGCTGACGTGGTTGCAACGCGAGTCGCTGGACTTTCCTCCACTTAATAGCGCGCTGCGCGAACCCAATGGACTGCTCGCGGCGGGTGGCGACTTGCGCCCTGAACGCCTGATTCAGGCCTATCGCCACGGCTGCTTTCCCTGGTTTCAGGATGGCCAGCCGATTCTCTGGTGGTCGCCCGACCCACGCACGGTTCTACTGCCTGATGAGTTGCATGTCTCGCGTAGCTTGGCCAAGGTATTGCGCCAAGGTCGCTATCGGGTAAGTTTTGATCAGGCGTTCAGCGAGGTTATTCGCGCCTGCGCCGCACCACGTAGTTATGCGGCAGAAACCTGGATAACCAGCCCCATGCAGGATGCCTACCTGGAATTGCACAGACGCGGCATCGCTCATTCGGTGGAAGTCTGGCGTGACGGTGAGCTGGTGGGCGGGCTTTACGGCCTGGCGATGGGCCAGCTGTTCTTTGGTGAGTCGATGTTCAGCCGCGCCGACAATGCATCCAAAGTAGGTTTTGCCACACTGGTTGAACGGCTGAAAGCCTGGGGTTTTGTCCTGATTGACTGCCAGATGCCCACTGAGCATCTGCTCAGTCTTGGCGCCCGAACAATCAGCCGTAATGAATTTGCGCGCTACCTCGCCCTTCATCTTGACCAGCCCAATCAGGCTGACTGGGTTGCCTAGGCGAGTTTGTCAGCCTGGCTTACACTTGGTTGAAGACTGATCCTGAGAGTCGATCATGACCGAGCTGGCCCGCCTAAAGTTTTACGCCACTCAACCACATCCCTGCAGCTATCTGCCCGACGAACAAGCCACTACGTTGTTCCTCGACCCCAGCCAGCCCATGGATGCGCAGGTGTATGCCGAACTCTCGGAAATGGGCTTTCGCCGCAGCGGCGATCACCTCTATCGCCCCCACTGCCAGCACTGCACCGCCTGCATCCCGGCGCGCATCCCGGCCGCAGCCTTTCGCCCCAGTCGTCAGCAGCGGCGCATTCTCAAACGCAACGAAGACATCCAGGTGCGCCCGGTGCGCCCCTGCTTCAACGACGAGTACTACGCCCTGTATGTGCGCTATATAGAAGCACGGCACGCCGACGGCGATATGTACCCGCCCAGCCGCGACCAGTTCTCCACCTTTCTGGTACGGGATCTGCCGTTTTCCCGTTTCTATGAGTTCCGCCTGCAGGGCCGCCTGCTGGCCATCGCCGTGACCGACGTGCTGCCCAACGGCCTGTCGGCGGTGTACACCTTCTATGACCCGGATGAAGAACGCCGCAGCCTGGGTCGCTTCGCCATTCTCTGGCAAATCGCCGAGGCCCATCGCCAGGGACTGCATGCGGTCTACCTCGGCTACTGGATCAAGAACTGCCGCAAGATGAGCTACAAGACCCAATACCGTCCGATTGAGCTGTTCGTCAATCAACGCTGGGTCAGCCTTAACTGAAGCCCTTGGCGCAAACCCCAATTTTCGGGCACAATGCACGCCGCTTTTGCCTGGCGCCAGTTGCACCGGGCCATTCATTGGATACCGAGGGCTTTACTGCATGTCGAAAGAAGACAGCTTCGAAATGGAAGGCACTGTCGTCGACACCCTGCCCAACACCATGTTTCGCGTGGAGTTGGAAAACGGGCACGTCGTTACTGCGCACATCTCCGGAAAGATGCGCAAAAATTACATCCGCATTTTGACTGGTGACAAAGTTCGCGTTGAACTTACACCTTATGACTTGAGCAAGGGCCGCATTACCTATCGCGCCCGTTAACAGGCTGCTGAAAACTCCGTTTTCCGGTATCTGTTACACCACGCTCCAGTAAAAACGCCCGGCATTGCCGGGCGTTTTTGTGCGCGCAAGAAACTGTAGATGGCCGTTAGGCCATCTCAGCGGTGGTTTCAAAGTCGAAGGTCAGCTCGCCATCGGCGATATCAACATGCACAACCCCTCCGTGTTCAGCCAGTTCGCCAAACAGAATCTCTTCTGCTAACGGTCGCTTGATCTTGTCTTGGATCAAACGCGCCATTGGCCGAGCGCCCATCTGCACGTCATAGCCACGCTCCGCCAACCAGTTACGCGCAGCATCGCTGACTTCAAGCATGACACGCTTGTCCTCCAGCTGTGCCTGCAACTCAGTGAGGAACTTGTCGACAATGCTTTTGATCACCTCATGGCTCAGGCGGCCGAACTGGATAATGGTATCCAGACGGTTACGGAACTCTGGGGTGAAGCTCTTCTTGATCACTTCCATGGCATCGGATGAGTGATCCTGGTAAGTGAAGCCAATTGATGCGCGCGAAGCCGTTTCGGCGCCAGCGTTGGTGGTCATGATCACGATCACATTGCGGAAGTCCGCCTTGCGCCCGTTATTGTCGGTCAGCGTGCCATGGTCCATGACCTGCAACAGCAGATTGAAGACTTCCGGATGCGCCTTTTCGATTTCATCGAGCAGCAGTACACAATGTGGTGTTTTGGTAATGGCTTCGGTGAGCAAGCCACCCTGATCAAAACCCACATAGCCAGGTGGAGCACCGATCAGCCGCGAGACGGTATGCCGCTCCATGTACTCGGACATATCGAAGCGAATCAGCTCAACGCCCAAAGCCTTGGCCAACTGCCGCGCCGCTTCGGTTTTACCGACACCGGTCGGCCCGGCAAATAGGAATGAACCGACTGGTTTGTCCGGCGCCTTGAGGCCCGCTCGTGAAAGCTTGATCGCGGTAGACAGCGAGTCAATCGCCGCATCCTGACCAAACACGGTGAGCTTAAGATCGCGCTCAAGGTTACGCAGCAATTCCTTGTCCGAGCTGCTGACATGCTTTGGCGGAATCCGCGCAATCTTCGCCACGATATCCTCGACCTGAGCGACATCGATACGAGTCAGGCGCTTGTCTGCCGGCTGCAGGCGCTGGTAAGCACCGGCCTCGTCAATGACATCAATGGCCTTGTCTGGCATATGTCGGTCATTGATGTAGCGCGACGCCAATTCAGCCGCTGCGCGCAGCGCTTCATCGCTGTATTCAATGCTGTGGTGCTGCTCGAAACGACCTTTCAGGCCACGCAGAATACCAATGGTGTCTTCCACCGAAGGCTCCACCACATCGACTTTCTGGAAACGCCGCGCCAGAGCACGGTCTTTCTCGAAGATACCGCGGAACTCCTGGAACGTGGTTGAACCAATGCAGCGGATTTCTCCTGACGACAGCATCGGTTTGAGCAGGTTGGACGCATCCATGACACCACCTGAGGCGGCGCCGGCACCGATAATGGTATGGATTTCATCGATAAACAGAATCGCATGCGGACGTTTACGCAGCTCGTTGAGCAGCGCTTTCAAGCGTTTCTCGAAGTCCCCCCGGTATTTGGTGCCTGCCAGCAGCGCACCGAGATCCAGTGAGTAGACAACGCTGTCGGCCAGCAAGTCAGGCACCTGAGCATCAACAATGCGCTTGGCCAGCCCTTCGGCGATTGCGGTTTTACCCACGCCAGCCTCGCCCACCAAGAGTGGATTGTTCTTGCGACGACGCGCCAGAATCTGCGCAACGCGCTCAACTTCCTGCTCACGCCCGACCAACGGGTCGATGCGACCCTGACGCGCCAGCTCATTCAGATTGCTGGCATAGGCATCCAGCGGATTGCTGGAGCTGGAAGACTCACCGCCTTCCTCATCCTGCATTTCCTGTTCGGTTTCTGAATGACCGCCATGGCCTGGCACCTTGGAGATGCCGTGGGCAATAAAATTGACCACATCAATACGCGCGACGCTCTGCTGTTTGAGCAGGAACACCGCCTGACTTTCCTGCTCGCTGAAAATCGCCACCAGCACATTGGCGCCCGTCACTTCACGCTTGCCGGAACTCTGCACATGGAACACCGCACGCTGCAGAACACGCTGGAATCCCAACGTAGGCTGAGTTTCGCGTTCTTCATCGTGCTGTGGAATAAGCGGTGTGGTGGAGTCGATAAACTCCTGCAGATCATGCCGCAGCTTGTCCAAGTTGGCTCCGCACGCACGCAGTACGCTGGCGGCAGCCTCGTTATCCAGGAGGGCCAGCAGCAAGTGCTCAACCGTCATAAATTCATGACGCTTGGTGCGAGCCTCCTTGAAAGCCAGATTGAGGGTGACTTCGAGCTCTCGATTTAACATAGCTTCACCTCATGCCCAAGTGTCCGGCGTTAACCGTCTTTCTCTATTTCACAGAGTAGCGGATGCTGGCTCTCTCTCGCATATTGATTCACCTGTGTCGCTTTGGTTTCAGCAATATCGCGGGTAAACACTCCACACACTGCCCGCCCCTCTGTATGGACGGTCAGCATGATCTTGGTCGCCAGTTCTCGATTCAGGTTGAAGAACACCTCGAGTACCTCGACCACGAAATCCATGGGCGTGTAGTCATCGTTAAACAACACCACTTTATACATGGGGGGAGCCTGCAGAGCGGGCTTGGATTCCTGAACGGCCAGGCCGAAGGAATCGTCCTCATGCTCTGCGGGGCGATCCTGATTGAATGTTAGTCGAATCTGGCTACGTGCATGCATGCTGAAGAGCTTCGTTTAATGGGCGAATAGTCTGTGCTAGACAGAGTTTGAACGGCTTCTCAGCCAGTTACAGCATTGCCTTGACTATCGGCAAAACGGTGTTACAAACAATGAATACCCAGCATGGGTATTAAGGGGTTTCACACGCAGGCCGCCTTGGCGAACCGGGTGTGGAATTGAAGTGGATGATACTCCAGTGATGGAGTCCTTTGCAGAGGGATATCAGCATGGTTAGCGGTAAGGTCAAGTGGTTCAACAACGCCAAAGGCTATGGATTCATCCTGGCCGATGGTCGAGATGAGGACCTGTTCGCCCACTACTCGGCTATCCAGATGGACGGCTATAAAACGCTGAAGGCTGGCCAGCCGGTAAGCTTCGATATTATTCAAGGTCCAAAAGGACTCCACGCCGTAAACATCAGTGCGGCTACTGCCGCCAGTGAAGCGCCCGCCGCAGTTAAGCACCACCAGGGCGTAACGGTTGAAGTCTGATTAGAGTCATCTGGGCAGTTAATCGCCCACAAAAAAGGCCGGTCACTTGACCGGCCTTTCTTTATGCGCAGCTGATTGGCTTACATGTGCGAAATCAGTGCATCACCGAATGCCGAGCAGGACAGCAGCTTGGCACCATCCATCAGGCGCTCGAAGTCATAGGTCACGGTCTTGGCACCGATGGCACCGTTGGTGCCCTTGATGATCAGATCGGCCGCCTCGGTCCAGCCCATATGGCGCAGCATCATTTCAGCGGAGAGAATCAGCGAACCGGGGTTCACCTGATCCTTGCCAGCGTACTTCGGTGCAGTACCGTGGGTGGCTTCGAACATGGCAACGGTATCAGACAGGTTGGCGCCCGGCGCGATGCCAATGCCGCCTACTTCAGCCGCCAGGGCGTCGGACAGGTAGTCACCGTTCAGGTTCAGGGTGGCGATCACGTCGTACTCGGCCGGACGCAGCAGGATCTGCTGCAGCATGGCGTCAGCGATGGCGTCTTTGACGATGACGTTTTTGCCGGTTTTCGGGTTCTTGAATTGCATCCAAGGGCCGCCATCCAGCAGGGTTGCGCCGAACTCTTCAGCGGCAATTTCGTAGGCCCACTCTTTGAAGGCACCTTCGGTGAACTTCATGATGTTGCCTTTGTGCACGATGGTCAGCGAGTCGCGGTCGTTATCAACCACATACTGCAGAGCTTTACGTGCCAGACGCTTGGTGCCTTCTTTGGAAACCGGCTTGACGCCGATACCGCAGTCCTGGTCGAAGCGAATCTTGGTAACACCCATTTCCTCTTTGAGGAACTTGATGACTTTGGTCGCTTCCGGCGAACCGGCCTTCCACTCGATACCGGCATAGATGTCTTCCGAGTTCTCGCGGAAGATGGTCATGTCGACATCGCCAGGCTTTTTAACCGGGCTTGGCACGCCTTCAAACCAGCGCACAGGGCGCAGGCAGACATACAGGTCGAGTTGCTGACGCAGAGCAACGTTCAGGGAGCGGATACCACCACCGACTGGCGTGGTCAGCGGGCCCTTGATGGAAACGACGTAGTCTTTGACCGCGTCCAGGGTTTCCTGAGGCAGCCAGGTATCCTGGTCGTAAACCTGAGTGGCTTTCTCGCCAGCGTAAACTTCCATCCAGGAGATCTTGCGCTCACCGCCGTAGGCTTTCTGTACGGCAGCATCAACGACTTTGATCATGACCGGGCTGATATCGACACCGATACCATCACCTTCAATAAAGGGGATGATTGGATTGTTCGGTACGTTCAGGGATGTATCGGCATTGACGGTGATTTTGTCACCGGTGGCAGGCACCTGGATCTTTTGGTATCCCATGCTGGACTCCGTTGTTTTCGTGGTCTGGCATTCAGTCACGCAGATGACGTGCTGAATAGATCTTTTTGGGTCTCGGAAAGGCGAGTTATTTTTGTAGTTTTTCTACAGAAAGTCACGCACTTTATCCATTGAAAACATTGCACATGCGCGTTCTTGCGGGCATCAGGCTGATTAGCAAAACGGCTTTGTAGTCAAACTACAAGCACGCTACACAGCGCTTGTGCCAAGACGATTTCATCCTAGCAGCTCATTGCCCAATTGCTTCGATCATCACCATAACCGGTGACTGCGGCTATGATCACGCGCCCGCTCAAGGAGTTCCGTATGCGCTTTACTCCACACGTCACAGTCGCCACCGTAGTCGAAGATCAGGGGCGGTTTCTGCTGGTTGAGGAAATGGCCGATAACCGCGCCGTATTTAATCAGCCTGCTGGCCACTTGGAAGCCGACGAAAGTCTGATACAGGCCGCACTGCGCGAAACCCTCGAAGAAACCGGCTGGGATATCGAGCTGACGGGTGTAGTCGGTATCTACCTGTATACCGCCCCCAGCAATGGCATCACCTACCAGCGCGTGTGTTTCGCCGGTAAAGCACTGCAGCACCGCCCTGATCACCCGCTGGATGACGGCATAATCGGCCCGCGCTGGCTGACCCGCGACGAGCTGACGGCAGAACCGGAGCGCTGGCGTAGCGAGCTGGTATTGCGCTGCATCGATGATTACCTGAGCGGTCAACACTTTGCCCTGAGCCTGATTCGCGATTAACGTCAAGGCCGCACGGCCTGATAGAATCGCCACCTTTCTTCAAGCCGTGCCCAGTATTCCCATGTCAGATCCAACTACCCAGCGCGTTATTGTCGGCATGTCCGGCGGTGTAGATTCGTCCGTTTCAGCCCTTCTGTTACTTGAGCAGGGCTATCAGGTCGAAGGCCTGTTTATGAAGAACTGGGACGAAGACGACGGCACCGAATACTGCACCGCCATGGATGACCTGGCCGACGCGCAAGCCGTGTGCAACAAGATCGGCATCAAACTGCACACGGCCAATTTCGCCGCCGAATACTGGGACAACGTGTTCGAGCACTTTCTTGCCGAATACAAGGCCGGGCGCACACCGAACCCGGACATCCTGTGTAATCGCGAAATCAAGTTCAAAGCCTTCCTCGATTACGCCCTGATGCTCGGTGCCGACCTGATTGCCACCGGCCACTACGTACGCCGCCGGGATGTCGACGGGTGCACAGAACTGCTCAAAGGCCTCGATCCGAACAAGGACCAGAGCTACTTCCTGCATGCGGTGGGCGGTGAGCAGATCGCCAAGACCCTGTTCCCAGTCGGTGAGTTGGAAAAGCCGGCGGTACGCGCGATTGCCGAGAAGTACCAACTGGCCACAGCCAAGAAGAAGGACTCGACCGGCATCTGCTTTATCGGTGAAAGGCGTTTCAGCGATTTCCTTAAGCAGTACCTGCCCGCTCAGCCCGGCAATATCGAAACCACCGAGGGCGAGATCATCGGCCGCCACCATGGCCTGATGTACCACACCATCGGCCAGCGCCAAGGCTTGGGCATCGGCGGTTTGAAAGACGCCAGTGACGAGCCCTGGTACGTCCTGCACAAGGACCTGAGCCGCAATGTGCTGGTGGTAGGGCAAGGTAATGAACACCCCTGGTTGTTCAGCCGCGCCCTGCTCGCCTCGGAGATTTACTGGGTCAACCCGATTGATCTGAGCACGCCGCGCGCACTGACTGCCAAGGTGCGTTATCGCCAGACTGATCAAACCTGCACGCTGGAGAAAACCGCCAGCGGCTACCGCGCAGTTTTTGCCGAACCCCAGCGCGCCGTCACACCAGGCCAATCCGTGGTGTTCTACGACGGTGAAATCTGCCTCGGTGGAGGCGTGATTGAAACCGCCGAGCCCTGGACTGCGCGGGAGCAAACGGCGTGAATCCAATCCGCGAGCAACTGATTGCCCTTGGCGCAGTCTTCGAATCGGCCGTGCTGGTCGACAAACTGGCGCGCACCGGCCAGGTCAGCGAAGCGGCCGTGGCCTGTATGATCAATAGCCTGCTGGTGCGCGACCCAAAGGACACTCTGGACGTTTACGGCGGCGATGACCTCAACCTGCGTGATGGCTATCGTGCCCTGGTGGGCGCGCTGGAGCGTGACCCCGCCAGCCTGCAGCGTGACCCACTGCGCTATGCCCTGGCACTGCTGGCCCTGGAGCGCCAGCTGGACAAGCGCGGCGACATGCTGCAAGTGATGGGCAGCCGTCTTGACCAGGTGCAGCAACAGGTCGAGCACTTCGGTCCGACCCATGAGAATGTGATCGCCAATTGTGGCGGGCTGTACCAGGACACCATCAGTACCTTCCGTCAGCGCATCCAGGTGCAAGGCGATATGCGCCATCTGCAACAAACCAACAATGCCGCGAAAATCCGCGCACTGCTGCTCGCCGGCATTCGCTCGGCGCGCCTATGGCGCCAACTGGGCGGTCATCGCTGGCAGATGGTGTTCAGTCGCGGCAAGTTGCTCAAGGAACTCTACCCGCTGCTGCGGTCCTGAGCGCATGAGTTCGCGCTCGGTCAAACCACTGCAGGGCGCTGCCTTGCTGGCGCTCTCCGCCTTGCTGTTTTCCCTGATGGGCGTGGGCATCCGCGAAGTGTCGGTCAGCGTCAACAACGAATCGGTGGTGTTCTTTCGCAACCTGGTCGGTGTGCTGTTCTTTATGCCACTGGTCTTGCTCAAAGGGGTTGATCCGCTCAAGACCACCCGCTTGAAGTCTCACCTATGGCGCACCACCTACGGCCTGGCGGCGATGTATTGCTTCTTCTACGCCATTGCTCACCTGCCACTGGCCGATGCCATGCTGTTCACCTACTCGGCACCGGTGTTCACCCCACTGATTGCCTGGTGGTGGCTCAAGGAGCCGCTCAGTAAGCGCATGCTGCTGACCACTGGCATCGGTCTGGTTGGCGTACTGTTGGTGGCCAAACCCTCAGCAGCACTGCTCGACAGTCAGGCCCTGATCGGCCTCGCAGCCAGTGTGCTGGCGGCGTTCGCCTTTGTCTCGATCCGCGAAATGAGCGACACCGAGCCGGCTTTTCGCATCGTCTTCTACTTTTCCCTGTTCAGCGCCCTGATCTCAGCCATCCCGCTGACCTGGGCCTGGCAGCCGATGACCCAACACGAGCTGGGCTTGCTGCTGGTGATCGGCTTGCTGGCAACCGCCAGTCAGATCGTCATGTCCAAGGCCTACGGCCTGGCACCACCCGGGCTGATCGGCCCCTTCGCCTACCTGGCGATTGTGTTCGCTGGACTGATTGCCTGGCTGCGCTGGGGTGAAACGCCCGATCTGACCTCGTTGCTGGGCGCCGCACTGATTTTCAGTGCCAGCCTGCTGTCGATCAGTCGTCGCAAAGGCAGCTGAAGCAATCGCGGCCGGGCGTTGATTTCATGTATGATACGCGCCCTTTTCAATGCCCGATTGTCCGAGAACGCCTCCCATGCAGCTTTCCTCGCTCACCGCGGTTTCCCCCGTCGATGGCCGCTACGCCGGCAAAACTAGCGCTCTGCGCCCCATTTTCAGCGAATACGGCCTGATCCGTTTCCGCGTTTTGGTTGAAGTGCGCTGGCTGCAGCGCCTGGCCGCCCATGAAGGCGTATCCGAAGTAGCACCCTTCTCCGCCGAAGCCAACGCCGTGCTCAATGAGCTGGCTGACAACTTCGCCGTCGAGCACGCCGAGCGCGTCAAAGAAATCGAGCGCACCACCAACCACGACGTCAAAGCCGTGGAATACCTGCTAAAGGAACAAGCGGCCAAGCTGCCTGAACTGGACAAGGTCAGCGAGTTCATTCACTTCGCCTGCACCAGCGAGGACATCAACAACCTGTCCCACGCCCTGATGCTGCGCGCCGGCCGTGACGACGTGCTGCTGCCACTGATGCGTCAGACCGCCGAAGCGATCCGCGAGCTGGCAATCAAATTCGCCGACGTGCCGATGCTTTCGCGCACCCACGGTCAGCCGGCATCGCCGACTACCCTGGGCAAAGAACTGGCCAACGTGGTCTACCGCCTTGAGCGCCAGATCGCTCAGGTAGCCGCCGTGCCGCTGCTGGGCAAGATCAACGGTGCCGTGGGCAACTACAACGCCCACCTGTCCGCCTACCCGCAGATCGACTGGGAAGCCAACGCCAAGCAATTTATCGAAGGTGACCTGGGCCTGCAGTTCAACCCTTACACCACGCAGATTGAGCCGCACGACTACATCGCCGAGCTGTTCGACGCCATCGCGCGCTTCAACACCATCCTGATCGACTTTGATCGCGATATCTGGGGCTACATCTCCCTGGGCTATTTCAAACAGCGCACCATCGCTGGCGAAATCGGTTCCTCGACCATGCCGCATAAGGTCAACCCGATCGACTTCGAAAACTCCGAAGGCAACCTGGGTATCGCCAACGCGCTGTTCCAGCATCTGGCCAGCAAGTTGCCAATCTCGCGCTGGCAGCGCGACCTGACCGACTCCACCGTGCTGCGTAACCTCGGTGTCGGCTTCGCCCACAGTGTTATCGCTTACGAAGCCAGCCTCAAGGGCATTGGCAAGCTGGAGCTGAACGAAGTCCGCATCGCCGCCGACCTCGATGCCTGCTGGGAAGTGCTCGCCGAGCCGATCCAGACCGTGATGCGCCGCTACGCCATCGAAAACCCGTACGAGAAACTCAAGGAACTGACTCGCGGCAAGGGCATCAGCCCCGAAGCGCTACTGAGCTTTATCGATGGCCTGGACATGCCAGCCGCAGCCAAGGCCGAGCTCAAGCTCCTGACCCCTGCCAGCTACATCGGCAACGCGGTCGCCCAGGCCAAGCGCATCTAGCCGGCAACAGCCTCCCAGACGCCCGGCTGCGCCGGGCGTTTTTATTTATGGGTATTTACTGACTTCAAGGGCTTAGCGATGAATCCTGATACTCCGCTGCAACTGTTGGGTGGCCTGACAGCCCGTGAGTTCATGCGTGACTACTGGCAGAAGAAACCGCTGCTGGTGCGCCAGGCCATTCCTGGTTTCGAAAGCCCGATTTCTCCTGATGAACTGGCCGGCCTGGCACTTGAGGAAGAAGTCGAGTCGCGCCTGGTTCTCGAACATGGCGCACATCCTTGGGAGCTGCGCCGCGGCCCGTTCGCCGAAGACGCGTTCGCTGAGCTGCCTGAGCGCGATTGGACCCTGCTGGTGCAAGCGGTCGACCAGTTCGTCCCTGAAGTCGCCGAGCTGCTGGAAGAGTTCAAGTTCCTGCCCAAATGGCGTATCGATGACGTAATGATCAGCTTCGCCGTGCCAGGTGGTGGCGTGGGTCCGCATTACGACAACTACGACGTTTTTCTCCTGCAGGGTTACGGCAAACGCCGCTGGCAGATCGGCCAGCAGTGCAATACTGATAGCCCGATGCTGCAACACGCGGATCTGAAGATCCTCGCCGAATTCGTTAAAACTGAAGAATGGGTTCTGGAACCCGGCGACATGCTCTATCTGCCGCCGCTCCTGGCCCACTGTGGTACCGCTGAGGATGACTGTATGACGTATTCCGTAGGCTTCCGTGCGCCAAGCGCTGCTGAAGTCCTGACCCATTTCACCGACTTTCTCGGCCAGTTCCTGCCTGACGAAGAGCGCTACAGCGACGCTGACGCGCAACCGACCAACGACCCGACGCAGATTCAGCGCGACGCCCTGGATCGCCTCAAGGCGCTGCTCAACGAGCACATGAGCGATGAACGCCTGCTGATGACCTGGTTCGGTCAGTTTATGACCGAGCCGAAATACCCGGAGCTGATTGCCGGTATCGAGATCGACGAAGAAACCTTCCTCGCAGGCCTTGAAGATGGCGCCATCCTGATCCGCAACCCCAGCGCGCGCATGGCCTGGTCGGAAGTCGGTGAAGACCTGGTGCTGTTCGCCAGCGGCCAGAGCCGCCTGCTTTCAGCCAGCCTGCGTGAGCTGCTGAAACTGGTCTGCTCCGCCGATGCCCTGCATATCGAAAACCTCGGCGCATGGCTTGCCGATGATGAAGGGCGTAACCTGCTGGTTGAACTGGTCAAACAAGGCAGCCTGGAGTTTGCTGATGAGTGAGATACAGGTTCGCCTGGCCGACTGGCAGAAGGACAATGCTGACCTGCGGCGTATTCGCGAAACCGTGTTTATCGCTGAACAGGCCGTTCCGCCGGAACTGGAATGGGATGCCGAAGATGCCGATGCCGTGCATTTTCTCGCCCTGGAAGGCGATTACCCGATCGGTACTGCGCGCCTGCTGCCCGATGGGCATATCGGCCGGGTTTCCGTGCTCAAGGACTGGCGTGGCCTGAACGTAGGCGTTGCGTTGATCCAGGCGGTGATCGCGGAAGCGGAAAAACGCGGCCTGACGCAACAAATGCTCAGCGCCCAGGTGCACGCCACTGCCTTCTATGAAAAGCTCGGGTTTGCCATCGTCAGCGGTGAATACCTCGACGCCGGCATCCCTCACGTAGACATGGTGCGACATAGCGCCTAGAGGCCTGGATGAACGACGAAAACGCCCCGAATGACCCGCCCGAGCAACTGGAGCCCATTGAGCTTCCCGCCATCGAGTTCGAGTCACCGGGGCGTTTTGCTGTGCACAACCCGCAAAGCCTGACACCGGACAGTCCGCAGGCAGAACCAGCACCGTTTGTTCTAGGCGCCCATGCCGCACTGGAGCGTTTCAGCCAACCGGAACAGGCTCGCGCCCATGCCTTGGCGCTGCTGCAACAGGCCCAGCGCAGCCTGTGCATCTACAGCCATGACCTGGAGCCCTGGCTCTATCACCACAGCAGCGTGCAAGACGCCTGCACCCGTTTTCTGCTGGCCAATCCCCGTAACCAGCTACGTATCCTGCTGCGCGACCCCGGCCGTGCCGTCAAGGAAGGTCACCGCCTGCTCGGCCTGTCGCGCCGCCTGTCTAGCAATATGCAGATTCGCAAGCTGCACCCGGACTACCCTAATGAAGAGCTGGCGTTTCTGCTGGCCGATGACCGTGGTTTGCTGCTGTTGCCCGAACTTGGCCAGGCCAGTGGTTATGCGCTGTACCAGGACCCCGGTCGCAACCGTCAGCGCCGCGCACAGTTTGACCAGGCCTGGGATACCAGCATCACCGACGCTGACTTACGGAGTTTTCTGCTATGAAGGTTCGCGCCCTGCTCGCCGCCGCCCTGTTCAGTTTCAGCCTGTCAGCTAGCGCGGCCACCGAGGTGATTCCCCTCAACTACCGTACTGCGGATGAGGTGTTGTCGGTGGTGCAATCGGTACTGGGCCACGAAGGCCGGGTAAATGCCTACGGCAATCAGCTGATCGTCAATGCCGATCCGGCCAAAATCCAGGAAGTACGCACCCTGCTGCAACAACTGGATACCGTGCCGCGTCGCCTGCTGATCAGCGTCGACACCAACGAGTCGGGCTATCAGACCGACCGGGGCTATCGCACCGATGGCAGCATCAGCGCCGGCAATGGCGAAATCCAGATTGGTCAGGGCGAAATCAATGGGCGTGACCAGGTGCGCATCATCCGTCGCAGCACCGATAGCCGCAGCGGCGGCACCCAACAGGTGCAGGCTACCGAAGGCTATCCCGCACTGATTCAAGTGGGCCAGAGCGTACCGCTGACGACACGTGGCCGGGATGTCTACGGCCAACCCTACAGCAACACCCAATATCGCAACGTCACGCGTGGGTTCTATGTCACCGCCAGCCTCAGCGGGGAGATGGTGCATATCAACATCAGCAGCAACCGTGACCGCCTCAGCCAGACCCAGCCTGGCGCCATTGACGTGCAAAGTACCGACACCCGTGTCAGCGGCCGGGTCGGTGAATGGATCAGCATCGGCGGTGTCAGCGAGCAGAGCCAGGGCGAACAAGGCGACTTCCTTCAGCACCGCTCGACCCAGGGCCGTGAAGACATGAGCATGCGGGTCAAAGTTGACGTGGTTCAGTAGGCCACTTTCAGCCCACCTGATGCTGCCGTAGACATCTTGCAGACAGCGCCCGGTAACCGCTCATCGCCTTGTGTTTGTCAGGTAGTGCCTAAACCGCAGCAGAGAAACCGCCAGCGCCGCCGCAATCCGCCGGATAGAGCCACTCAGCCTGACTCGTCGGTCGCTTTACAACTTATGTAGTAGTCATTCAAAAAGCACTACAAAATAATTGACGAACAGTTTTGGCAAAGGCATCATGGCCCCGCTCCCGCTAATCAGAGGTCTGAAAAGCCCTCCGAATCGCGCTCCAACTTACCGTCAGAGCCGATTTGCGTTGTAAAGCCCACAAGGCCGTTCGATGAGATTGCGACTGGAACGAAGTTGTCCTGAGGGACGGGGAAGCGTTTAGCAACAGTGCGCATCACGCCACAGCAGGTTGAGTCGTCCAACGGCACTTTGAGCCGGTAAACGCCAAATGACCCGATCATTTGCAACCCCTGCAGCCGCGACCTGTTGAGTTCGTCACCCTCCTCCCGGATCAATTCCGTCTCAAGTCGACTTTTCGGCGTTCTGCAGTGAGCTACAACAACCTCCGGCAACACAGGTGTTCAGTGGGGAAGCCGGTGCTCAACCAAACACATACTTTGAAGGATTGACCATGTCAGCTTATCAAAACGACATCAAGGCAGTCGCCGCTCTGAAAGAGACTTACGGCAGCAGCTGGAGCGCTATCAACCCGGAATCCGTGGCTCGTATGCGCGCTCAGAACCGCTTCAAAACCGGTCTGGAAATCGCTCAGTACACCGCCGATATCATGCGTAAAGACATGGCCGAGTACGATGCTGACTCCTCCGTCTACACCCAGTCCCTGGGCTGCTGGCATGGCTTCATCGGGCAGCAGAAGCTGATCTCGATCAAGAAGCACCTGAAAACCACCAACAAGCGTTACCTCTACCTGTCCGGCTGGATGGTTGCTGCTCTGCGTTCCGACTTCGGCCCACTGCCGGACCAGTCGATGCACGAGAAAACCGCCGTTTCCGGCCTGATCGAAGAGCTGTACACCTTCCTGCGCCAGGCCGACAGCCGCGAGCTGGATCTGCTGTTCACCGGCATTGACGCTGCTCGCGCCGCTGGCGACAAGGCCAAAGAAGCCGAGCTGCAGGCTCAGGTCGACAACTACGAGACTCATATCGTACCGATCATCGCCGACATCGACGCTGGCTTCGGTAACCCGGAAGCCACCTACCTGCTGGCCAAGCGCATGATCGAAGCAGGCGCTTGCTGCATCCAGATCGAAAACCAGGTTTCCGACGAGAAGCAGTGCGGCCACCAGGACGGTAAAGTGACCGTTCCTCACGCCGACTTCCTGGCCAAGATCAACGCTGTGCGTTACGCATTCCTCGAGCTGGGCATCGACAACGGCGTGATCGTTGCGCGTACCGACTCCCTGGGTGCCGGCCTGACCAAGCAAATCGCTGTTACCGCCAAAGAAGGCGATCTGGGCGACCTGTACAACTCCTTCCTGGATTGCGAAGAAGTTGCCGCCTCCGACCTGGGCAACGGCGATGTAGTAATCAACCGCGGTGGCAAACTGCTGCGTCCGAAGCGCCTGCCGTCCAACCTGTTCCAGTTCCGCGCTGGCACCGGCGAAGACCGCTGCGTACTGGACTGCATCACCAGCCTGCAGAACGGCGCCGACATGCTGTGGATCGAAACCGAGAAGCCGCACGTTGGCCAGATCAAAGGCATGGTTGACCGCATCCGCGAAGTCATCCCGAACGCCAAGCTGGTTTACAACAACAGCCCATCGTTCAACTGGACCCTGAACTTCCGTCAGCAAGTGTTCGACGCGTTCGTTGCCGAAGGCAAAGACGTTTCCGCCTACGACCGCGCCAAACTGATGAGCGTCGAGTACGACGAAACCGAACTGGCTCAGGTTGCCGACGAGAAGATCCGCACCTTCCAGCGCGACGGTTCTGCTCAGGCTGGTATCTTCCACCACCTGATCACCCTGCCGACCTACCACACCGCTGCTCTGTCGACCGACAACCTGGCCAAAGGTTACTTCGCAGACCAAGGCATGCTGGCTTACGTGAAAGGCGTTCAGCGCCAGGAACTGCGTCAGGGCATCGCCTGCGTCAAGCACCAGAACATGGCTGGCTCCGACATCGGTGACAACCATAAAGAGTACTTCG
The DNA here is from genome assembly GCF_021375795.1 of Pseudomonas anguilliseptica. Classification (GTDB taxonomy): domain Bacteria; phylum Pseudomonadota; class Gammaproteobacteria; order Pseudomonadales; family Pseudomonadaceae; genus Aquipseudomonas; species Aquipseudomonas anguilliseptica_A. Next base: position 451,982 of record NZ_JAEIOI010000002.1, read on the forward strand.
CTGGCGAAGCCGCTCTGAAAGCAAGCGGTAAAGACAACACCATGAACCAGTTCCACTAAGAACCGGCTCACTCGATCGAGGCCACGATCAAGGTCGAGGGTGTTGAGAAAACCCCAGCAGAAATGCTGGGGTTTTTTTATGCCTCCTCTTTATGACGGTCTTAGTCTCTAATCCACCACCCTGCTCTGCCCACCGGAGATCGCCATGCCCAGTAACCGCTTAAGCCACATCGTCAGCAAGATCCACACACTGCCCAACGCCTTGCAAAGCCCAGCCCTGTCGCTGTTGTTTGGTTCCCAGGTGAAGTTCGCCGGCACCGCCAAGGTGCGCGTGCATACGCTGACCGAACAGCGCGCGGTGATGAGCATCGCCAACAAGCGCAAGGTGCAGAACCACATCAAAGGCGTGCATGCCGCCGCCATGGCATTGCTGGCCGAGTCTGCTACGGGCTTTCTGGTCGGGATGAACGTGCCGGACGACAAACTGCCGCTGATCAAAAGCCTCAAGGTCGACTACTTGAAGCGCGCCACCGGCAGCCTGCGTGCTGAAGCCAGTCTGACGCCCGAGCAGATCAACGCGATTCATACCCAGGACAAAGGCGAAGTGTTGGTCGCAGTTACGGTGACTGACGAAGCCGGCATTCAGCCGATCCAGTGCGAAATGCTCTGGGCCTGGGTCAGTAAAAAGCGCTGAGTGCAGACTGGGCTAAGCTGAAAACGCCGCACAGTGCGGCGTCATTCAGGAGAAGCCGGTGCAGGGAAAACCTCTTTTAATTGGTGGCGCACTGGTGCTGATTGCAGTATCCGGCACCCTGTACTGGCGCCTACAGAGCGAGCCGCAGGGGATGGTGCTGACCAGTCAGGCCGATAGCCCAGCAGACATATTTGCGGGTGATAGCCCTGTCACGTCGATCCCCACTGAGGCGCAGTTGCAAGCGCTGTTGCAAAACCCTGCGGTAAAAAATCAGGAGCAACGCCTAGCATTTCATCAGGCCTACCGCAGCTTTGTGAGCGGCGCCGCCGAGTTATCGCCCGCACAGCGTGAAAGCCAGGCGCAGGCCTTGCGTGAGCAGATCGAGACTTACGAACAACGCAGTGAACTGGCCATGAGCGAATCGCTGTTGCTACAGCTGGGGCTGATTCAGCTGACCACCTACGATGAACAGGCGCAGAAAGATCAGGCCACGGCCCTGGTCGCCCGCTACAAGGCAATAAGCGCCGAGCGCGAAGCCAAGTCCGCGACACCCAGCGCCGAATTTCAGCGTTATAAAGTCGATGAAAAACGCATCGTCGAGGAGGTCCTGAGCATGGACAGCATCCCCGATGGCCTGAGCCGTGACGAATACCTGCGCCAACGCCTGCAACAGGCACGTGAGCAGCACTATCAATAGCCCGACCTGAGCTAGCTGCTCAGGTCGGGCTCGGCATTACAGCAGTTGGTCGAGCGCGTAGTACAGCAGGTTGAAGGGTTTGTTGCGGTCGGCGGTGTCGCTCAGCTCGGACGCATCGAGCACCGGGCCACTGCCATTCATCACGTTGTTAACGAAGTCATCCAGCTGCAGGTTCTGCTCCTGAATATCTGCATTGGCAAACTCGATAATGCTGGTGCAATGGCTTTCATTGACCGCGCGGTACTGCGGAAAGTAGCCGCCCACATTTGGCAGATTGGCCAACTCATTGCGCAGCCGCCCGGTATCCACCGCCCACTTAGCCTGAATCAGCGCCTCCTTGGCGGCCTGGTTCGGTGCGTTGATGATCTCCGGATAGAAGCGCTCGTAGGAATAGGACGAATAGTTGAGGTCCTTCCAGAAGTGCGTATGTCCCATGCGGTCGCCCACCAGGTTGCTCGACAGCGCCGGGTAGAGAGTCCCGAGGTTGTTCAGATTGAGCCCCGGCAGCCGCGCTTGCAGGTACGGCAATGGCCCGACATCCAGGCCCCAGGCATTGCGGATAAAGCTCTGCAATGGCAAAGACGGATAGGCCTCATTGCCCGCACCACTGATGGCCGAGAAGACCGGGCCCGAGTCATTGATCAGGAAGCTGCGCGTCGGCGCGATGTCCTGACGCGTCGGGGCATAGTTGGTCAGGCTGCCGGCACCGCCAGCGCTGCAGCCGGTGGTCAGCATCTGCGTAGGCCGCGGCAGGTTGTCTTTCAGCCAGCCGACCACCGCACGCATGTTGCGCAAGCCATTGTGGTGCCAGATCAGCGGCGGCTGCTGGTTCTGCGGATCCTGATAGACCGCCACCTTATCGCCGGAATAGATATCACCCGTGCAGTACGGCACATAGACCATGTTCCAGTTCTGGGTTTTCACCCGCGTCCAGGGATGCAGGCGCACTACGAACGGGCTGACCAGGCTGGCACCGGGATTGAGCAGGCTCATGTAATCGTTGGGAATCCCGCCCGGGTTACGTGCGCCACGAATACCGCTCTGTCCGGTGCAACTGGCGTAATCCCAGCAAGCGCCGCCACCCTCCAGATAAATGATGGTGTTGCGAGTATTGGGCACCCGGTTGACGAAAAACTTGTAAGGGGAGCCGTTGCCACATACCGCTCCGGTCTGCGGAGCCATCTGCACCGTTTGCCAGGCATAGTAATTGGCCGGTTTGAAGCCGCTGTTGAATCCAGACGGGTTGGCCAGCAGTGGGTACGGGCCAACCCGCTGTGCTGGCGTCACCTTGTTGTCGGCCGCAGGTGCCGACACCAGATTGCTCAGGGTTTGCCAGAAGTTGTAATCACCCTCCTCGGCCTGCACAGGCATGACCAAGGCTGAAACCAGCAGCGGCGCGACACAGCGCCGAAATGCTATCGCTACAGACATGTTGAGTCCCTCATCTTGTTGTTATCGATGGGGCCGCATACCCGAGCCGCTGTACGAATCACCTCCAGTTGTACCCTGAAACCTTCCATCACCCACTGGAGACTGCTCATACACACCGCCGTAGCAGCAGTAACTGCGCGTACCCAAAGCTGTCGCCCTGGCAGCAGCAACAGGCTGGCCTGGCGATTCATGCACGCTAGTACAAGAAACTCCCAGCAACCACAGCACTAAATACTTATTGGATATAGCGCAGTAGGTTTTAAGTTGTTGCCGTTATCTACAGCACAGCGTTAACACACAGCTGCGGGCATACCTGCGCAACGTTTGTCATGCGCCACACGAGCGATGTTTGGGCAATAAAAAAGGGAAGCCAGGCTTCCCTTTCGATGTTGCAGCGGCAAGTGCTAGATGCGGAACTGACGCACCAGAGCGCCCAGGCGTTCGCCAAGCCCAGCCAGGTTGCGCGCGGTGTGCGCCCCTTGTTGGGTTTCATCGGCCACGCTGTCCACCGCCACGGCAATCTTGTGCACGCTGCGATTGATCTCTTCGGCTACTGCGGTCTGCTCTTCGGCTGCGCTGGCGATCTGCGCGTTCATCGCGTTGATGGTGCCGATCAGCTGGGCAATCGCATCCAGCGACGTACCTGCGCGGTTGGCCTGCTCACTGGTGACATCGCCGGCATCGCTGGAGCGGCGCATCGAGGTCACCGCATCCTGAGTACCTTTCTGCAGGCGATCGATCATCCCCTGGATTTCCTGGGTGCTCTGCTGAGTACGGCTGGCCAGGGCACGGACCTCATCAGCGACCACGGCAAAGCCGCGCCCTGCTTCACCGGCACGCGCCGCTTCGATAGCCGCGTTGAGGGCCAGCAGGTTGGTCTGCTCGGCGATGGAGCGGATCACATCCAGCACACTGACAATCGACGACACGTCCTTTTGCAGGGTGTCGAGGGACAGACCGCTGTCGCGAATGTCCTGCACCAGAGTGTGAATGCGCGCGATGCTGCCATCGACCACCTGCTTCGCCGCCTGCCCTTCGGTATCGGTCTTCTGCGCAGCCTCTGCTGCGCCCTGGGCGCTTTGCGCCACTTCATGGGCGGCAGCCGACATCTCGTTGATCGCGGTCGCGACCTGATCCGTCTCGTGGCGTTGCCGCTCCATGGCCTGCTCCGAACGCTGCGCCTGGGCGGACACCTGATTGACCAGCTCGGTCAGTTGGCCGGTCATGTCAACGATCTGCCGCACCAGGCCGTGAATCTTCTCGACAAAGCGGTTGAACGAACCGGCCAACTGGCCCAGCTCATCATCGCCATTGATCGGCAGGCGGCGAGTCAGGTCGCCCTCACCCGCAGCGATGTCGTCCAGGTTGTCCTTGATCTGCTGCAATGGGCGCAGGAAGGTGTTGCTCAGCACAACCCCGGCGACGCCGAAAATCACCAGCAGCACAGCTGCCACCACCATGATGCTGGTGATGATGGTACTGATGCGCTTATCGATCTCACTCTGTACCTGGACGATCTGGGCTTCGATGCCATCCAGGTTGATGGCCGTGCCCAGTGCCATGTCCCATTTCGGCAGGTAGTAGCTGTAAGCCATTTTCGGCACCAACACCGAATCATCCGTGGGCAATGGCGAGCTGTAGTTCACGTAGTAGCTGTTGTTCTTGGCGACATTCACCAGTTCACGGTTGATGTACACACCGTTCGGGTCACGACGATCGGCCAGACTCTTGCCCACATCCACCGGGCTGTCGCCGCGGAACAGGCGCACCACGTTGGAGTCGTGCGCAAAAAAGTAACCGTCCTTGCCGAATTTGATCTTCGACAGAATGGCAATGGCCTGCTCACGGCTGGCCATATCGCCTTGGCCGGCATCGTCATACAAGGCCTGCACCGATCCCAGAGCGATCTGTACGTAATGCTGCAGCTCGTTACGGCTTTCCTGCAGCAGCCGCTCGCGGGTTTCCTCGACCTCCTGGGCCGCCAGATTTTGCAAGACCCGGGCGGCGGCACCACTGAGGACTACCGCAAACAGCACCACGGGAATCAATGCCAACAGCACGACTTTTGCTTTCAATGTCAGACGCATCATGCCAATCCTTGCGTAGCGATAGTGCGGAATAAAAACGGGGCTAACCGTTGATCGGCAGCCCCGCTGAAAGGTTGAGCACCGGCACGACTCAGTCGTCAGGCGCCCACTGCTGCGGTCAGATCACCATAGCTGCTGCCCAACCGAATACCAGCAACGGCAGGTTGTAGTGCAGAAAGGTCGGCACCACGCTGTCCCAGATGTGATTGTGCTGGCCATCGACGTTCAGGCCAGCAGTAGGCCCCAGCGTCGAATCGGAAGCAGGCGAGCCTGCATCGCCGAGCGCACCGGCGGTACCGACGATGCACAGAATGGCCAACGGGCTGAAACCCAGTTGCATGCCCAACGGCACGAAGATCGCCGCAATGATTGGCACCGTGGAGAACGACGAGCCAATGCCCATGGTCACCAGCAAACCGACCAGCAACATCAGCAGCGCGCCCAGCGCCTTGTTATTGCCGATCAGTGCCGCAGAACTGTCGACCAGGCTTTTAACCTCACCGGTGGCTTTCATCACCTCAGCAAAACCGGCGGCGGCCAGCATGATAAAACCGATCATGGCCATCATCTTCATGCCTTCGGTGAACAGCCCGTCAGCCTCTTTCCAGCGCACCACACCGGACACCGAGAAGATGATAAAGCCGACCAGGGCACCGATGATCATCGAGTCCAGCCACAGCTGCACAACAAACGCCGCGATAATCGCCACACCAGCCACCAACAGGCTCAACGGGTTGTAGGCAACATCCACGCGCTCGGCTTGCTCAATCTTGTCTAGGTCGTACACGCGCTTTTTGCGGTAGCTGAACAGCACCGCCACGAGCAAGCCGAACAGCATGCCCAGGGCTGGAATTGCCATAGCCTTGGTAACATCCAAACCTGCGGTATCCACCCCGCCACTGGCTACGTTGGCCAGCAGAATGTCATTCAGAAAGATCCCGCCAAAACCCACCGGCAGGAACATATACGGGGTGATCAGACCGAAGGTCAGCACACAGGCTACCAGGCGACGGTCCAGTTGCAGCTTGCTCAGCACATACAACAGCGGCGGCACCAGCAGCGGAATAAAGGCAATGTGAATTGGCAGGATGTTCTGCGAAGAAATCGCCACAACCAGCAACAGGCCAATCAGCAGCCACTTGAGCAGGCCAGCACCTTTGGCGTCCTGTTTACCCACCATGGCCAGGGCCTTGTCTGCCAGCGCGTGTGCCAGCCCGGACTTGGCAATCGCCACAGCAAAGGCGCCCAGCAAGGCATAGGACAATGCCACAGTGGCACCACCACCCAGGCCTTTATTGAAGGCCGCCAGCGAACCCTCAATACCCAGGCCGCCAAGCAGGCCGCCGGCCAGTGCGCCGACAATCAGGGCCACCACCACATGTACACGGCACAAGCTGAGGATCAACATGATCCCCACTGCCGCAACGACTGCGTTCATCGATTTACTCCCGCTATTAAAAAGGTCCGCGAAGGTTTCGACCTTCTCTGGATGCTGCGCCGGTTCGGCGAAGGGCGCGTACTCTGCACAATGCTGACTGACCTGTCAAAAAGCCGTAAATTATTTTATACAAAGCGTTAATAATTTCGTATAGGCTGCGAAATATCGGGCTGTAATGGCCTGTAATTTGCTGGTTATCACTGCACCTGATGCTTCAAGAAATGCACATAACCGCCGATAGGCGCTCTAAGCCTCTGCAATAAAGAAGGTCCTGAAAATGCTGTTCAGCCGACTCTCCATCCAACTGAAAATCACCCTGTTGGCAGGCCTGTGCCTGCTGGCCATTGTCGCGGTGCTGGTATCGGCCTCGATGTTCCAGGCGTCGCGCAGTGCCAGCCTGGTCAAACAGGCCAGTTCGAAAATGCTGGAGGAATCAGCACAGCTGCGCATGGAGGCGCGCGGCGAAGCTCAGGCGCTGCAGATGCAACGCTATTTTATGGACGCCTATCAATACGGACGCGGTGCCGCCAGCCAGGTCTTGTTTATCCGCGAGCAGGCGGAGAAACGTTTTCTTGACGCTTTTGACCTGCGCGAAGACCTCAGCCGCCAAATCCGCAGCTCGCTGGAAGCCAACCGCAGCCTGCTGGGTGTTTACGCGGTGTTCGAACCCAACGCGCTGGATGGCAAGGATGAACTGTTTATCGATCAGGAAAGCCTCGGCAGCAATGACAATGGGCGTTTCTCGATCTACTGGTCCCAGGATGCCAATGGTGAGCTGAGCGCCGAGGCCATGAAAGAAGAAAGCCTCAACGACTCCACCCCAGGCATCAGCGGAACCCCCTACAACGCCTGGTACACCTGCCCACGCGAAAGCAAGCGGGCATGCCTGCTAGACCCCTATATCGACGATACCGCTGGCGTGGCAGTACTAATGACCAGCATCGCGTTTCCGTTGATCCAGAACGACAAAGTGATCGGTGTTCTGGGGGTGGATATCAGCCTGGCCAGCCTGCAAGAACTCAGCACCAGCGCGCACAAAAGTCTGTTTGATGGTGCCGGGCATATCAGCATCATCAGTCCGGCCGGCCTGCTCGCCGGACACAGCCGTGACAGCAGTCTGCTGGGCGGCAAACTGGATGCCGCCTTCAGTGAGCAACACGGCGAAATGATCCGGCTGTTGGCCGGTAACCGCCCCGAAGTCATACACCACGACGGCGCATTGCAAGTGCTGCAACCGCTGTTGCCGATTCCGGATGCCAAGCCTTGGGGCGTTTTGCTGGAAGTCCCGGAGAAGGTATTGCTTGAGCCGGCCACCCGCCTGGAAGCACAGATGGATGAGGTGGGCACGCGTAACACCGCGATCTCCCTCGGCCTGGGCCTGACCGCCGGCGTTGTGGGCATCCTGCTGATCTGGCTGACCGCCTTGGGCGTAACTCGGCCGATTCTCGGCGTGGCCGCCATGCTGAAGAACATCGCCAGCGGTGAAGGTGATCTGACTCGCCGCCTGGAGTACGCCAAGCAGGATGAGCTGGGCGAGCTGGCCAGCTGGTTCAATCGTTTTCTCGACAAGCTGCAACCGATTATCGCCGACGTGAAACGCAGCGTGCAGGATGCCCGCAGCACCGCCGACCAATCGGCACTGATCGCCAGCCAGACCAGTGATGGCATGCAACAGCAGTACCGCGAAGTCGATCAGGTGGCCACCGCCTTTCAGGAAATGAGCGCCACGGCGCAAGATGTTGCACACAACGCCGCACAGGCCGCCGAAGCCGCTCGTACGGCCGATCAGGCCAGCCGTGAAGGCATGAGTGTGATTGGCCGGACCACCTCGACCATCGAGTTGCTGGCCAACGAAATGAATGTGGCCATGCAGGAAGTCGAAGGCCTGGCCAATAGCAGCGAGAAGATCGGCTCAGTGCTTGAAGTGATCCGCTCTATTGCCGAACAGACCAACCTGCTGGCGCTCAACGCTGCCATTGAAGCGGCTCGAGCCGGGGATGCCGGCCGCGGCTTTGCCGTAGTAGCCGATGAAGTGCGCAACCTGGCCAAACGCACCCAGGACTCGGTGGAAGAAATCCGCCAGGTGATCGAAGGCTTGCAAAGCGGCACCAAGGAAGTGGTCAGCACCATGCACAGCAGCCATCGCCAGGCCCAGGGCAGTGTCGAACAGGTCGAACAGGCCGTTGCCGCCTTACAGCGCATCAGTCAGGCCGTCAGCGTGATTACCGACATGAACCTGCAGATCGCCAGTGCCGCAGAAGAACAGAGCTCGGTGGCCGAGGAAATCAACCGTAACGTGGCCTCGATCCGTGATGTCACCGAAGCAATCTCCAGCCAGGCCGATGAGTCGGCGAAGATCAGCCAGGGGCTGAACAAACTGGCCAATCATCAGCAAGGACTGATGGATCAGTTCCGCGTCTAAATTGCCGCCTGGCACGATTTGCCTGCCAGGCTGGCGGCTGTTTCCTTGTAGCGCAGACCAGCGATCGCTAGTCTGCGTTTTTTCTTTGCATGAGGTGCACGATGCTCAATATCGCTCTGGTCGCGGGCTCCAGCCGCAGCAACAGTCAATCGGGCAAGGTTGCCCGCTTCTTGCGTCAACGCCTGATTCAGCTGGGCCATACCGATAACGCCCAGAGCAACGTGATCGATCTGGGCCTGGCTCCCCTACCCCTGTGGCCTGCTGACGACACCGGTCCCTGGGGGCTTTACAGCAAGCAACTGGCCGCGGCTGACGCCGTGGTGATCATTTCCCCAGAGTGGAATGGCATGGCTTGCCCGGCCATCAAAAACTTCTTTATCTACGCCAGCAAAGCTGAACTTGCACACAAACCGGGCCTGCTGGTTGGTGTCTCCTCGGGCGTGGGCGGGGCTTATCCGATCAGCGAGCTGCGTGCCTCCAGCTACAAGAACTGTCGCCTGTGCTACCTGCCCGAGCACCTGCTGGTACGTGGTGTCGAGAAAGTGCTGAACACGCCAGAGCCCAGCGGCGAAGACGACCAGCGTCTGCATGCACGTATCGATTATGAGCTGGATATCCTGGTCAAGTACGCCGAGGCACTGCGCCCGGTACGGGCCAGCATCGACATGAGCAACCCGGCATTTGCCAACGGCATGTAAGTGCGCCACACGGCGTGCCTGAGCGTTTCAGGCACGCTTGGCGGGCAGCGTCACGCTAACGCTCAAGCCACCTAGACCACTGCCACCCAGCTGCAGCTGACCGCCCCAAGCATCGACGATATCGCGCACGATGCCCAAGCCCAGGCCATGCCCGGCCACCTGTTCATCCAAGCGACTGCCGCGGCTGAGAACCTCCTCGCGCTGCGCTGCGTCGATACCCGGCCCGTCATCCTCAATGCTCAGCTGATACACCTCACCCGCGCGGCTGACGTGTAGTTGCACCTGGCTGTCAGCCCATTTGCAGGCGTTGTCCAGCAGATTGCCCAACAGTTCCAGCAGGTCCTCGCGATCCCAGGGCAAACGCAGACCAGGTGCCGCCTGCCAGTCCAGTTGCAGGTGGTTGCCGTGAATCATTGCCAATGTGGAAAACAGCTCCGGCAGCTCGCTGGCACAATCGAAATGCGCCCCCGGCAGCGCTTCACCGGCCAAACGTGCGCGCCCCAGTTCACGGGCAATGCGTTGCTCGATCTGTTGCAGCTGGCTATTGAGGCTTTCACGCAACTCGGGCAACTGCTTGAGCTCTTCCCGACCGGCCAGGCTGACCAGTACCGCCAGTGGGGTTTTCAGTGCGTGCCCCAGGTTACCCAACGCATTGCGTGAGCGTTTCAGGGTGTCTTCGGTATGGCTCAGCAGGTGGTTGATCTGTGCCACCAACGGCTCCAGCTCCAACGGTACCTGCTGGTCCAGCTGGCTGCGCTGGCCTTGCTGCAATTGCATGATCTGCTTCCGAGTCCGCTCCAGCGGACGCAAGGCGCGGCCGACAATCAGGCGCTGCAGCAGCAGAATCAGAATCAGTGCGCTGATGCCCAGGCCGAGAATGACTTTCTGCACCTGCCGGAAGCTTTCCAAGATCGGGGTGTAATCGCGAGCAACCTGAATCTCGATCAGCTTGCCAAAGCGTTGATAGTCCGCGCGGTAGATCAGCCAGAGTTGCCCTTGCGGGCCATCACCCAGTTCATCCTGCAACCCTGGCTGCTCGGCCCGCTGCAGGTCGCGGTCCCATAACGAGCGCGATCGCCAACTCTGATCGGCAAAGTCGATTCGAAAATACAGCCCCGAGTAAGGGCGTTTGTAGGCAGCGCTAAGGCGACGGTCATCCAGTTGCAAACCATTTGGCCCACGCACAAAAGCCCCTAGCAGAGTTTGTGCTTCGTCCTGCAAGGTGGTCTGGATATAGCTGCGCAGGCTGCGATCAAACAGCCAGAGGCTGCTCTGCGCCAGTAACAGACCGATGACCAGCAGTACGCTGACCAGGCCCAGGCTCAGGCGTCGCTGGATCGATTTCAAACAGCATCCCCGCTGAAGCGGTAGCCTTGGCCACGGCGGGTCTCGATAATTTCGCGCCCCAGCTTGCGGCGCAGGTGGTTGACGTGCACTTCGATGACGTTCGAGTCGCGTTCGCTTTCACCGTCATACAGGTGCTCAGCCAAATGACTCTTCGACAGCAATTGCCCGGCATGCAGCATGAAATAACGCAGCAGGCGAAACTCTGCTGCGGTCAGCTGCACTTCCTGGTCGTTACGGCTGACGGTTTGTCGGCTTTCGTCCAACTGCAGGCCCGCCGCTTCCAGTTGTGGCTGATTGGCCAGCCCACGGGCGCGGCGCAGTAGTGACTGGATGCGCAATTGCAGCTCTTCGGGGTGAAACGGCTTGCTCAGGTAATCATCCGCACCGGCTTTGAGGCCTTCAATGCGCTCGGCCCAGGAGCCCCGCGCCGTAAGGATCAAGACCGGCGTACTGAGGCCGCCTGCACGCCACTCCTGCAACACCTCCAACCCCGGTTTGCCAGGCAAACCGAGGTCGAGAATGATCAGGTCATAGGGTTCGGTCGCGCCTTGGTAGGCCGCGTCACGGCCGTCGGCCAACCAGTCAACGGCATAGCCTTGACGAGTCAAACCGGCCAGCAGTTCATCCGCCAGGGGCACATGGTCTTCCACCAGCAACAGGCGCATCAGTCTTCCACCTCGTCCTTGAGCACTTCACCGGTGCTGGCGTGCAATTCCAGCTCGCGCACAATGCCTTGTGCAGTCACCAGTTCGACTTCATAGACCAGCACGCCGTCTTCTTCCTCAAGTTCGACTTCCAACAGCACGGCACCGGGATGACGCTGTAACGCCACCTGCATCAGCTGTTCGAGGGGCAGAATCAGCCCCTCGCGCCGCAAGCGTAATGCTTCATCCTGATCCAGGTCGCGGGCACTGCTGCTGAACGCGAGGGTCAGCAGCAGGCTGATCAGGAGTGGGCGTATGGCCCAGGCCGTGTTGTTCATCAATCGTCTCGTTGGTTCTTCAGGACTTGTGCGTTAGTGGCATCCAGTTCGACATCCCACTGCACGCCCTGGGCGTCGCGGATTTCAACCTGATAGATGTAGCGGCCGTACTCTTCTTCCAGCTCGGTGTCTTCGGTCTTGCCACCCGGGTGCAGCGCCAGAGCAGCTGCGTTGAGTTTTTCGAAGGACTGGATGGTGCCAGCGTCACGCAGTTTCAGCGCCTCATCCGGGCCCAGGTCACGGGCTTGGGCCAGGCCGGCAGTCAGGGTCAAGGCAGCAGCGGCAAATACAGCAGTCAGGGTTTTCATGTTCAATTTCCTTATGGAGTTGGCTTTCGACGGAGTCCAAGTTACTGCACACGACTTAACTCAAGCTGAATTTGCTTAAGGCATTGCGCAAAAGCTGATTTATCCCGATCCATGCACCCATCATTCACACGCTGAAGTCGCTTGGCCTGCTCATCCAGGGCTCTATAATCGCTGCCTTGCGCGATGGAGGCCAGCATGAGTGCGATATTAATCAAGTCCCCTGCTCTGACAATCAAAGCCGGTAAACGCGCCTTCGCGCGGATTCGCGAGCAGGGGCTGCAACCGGCCGATGTTGGCATCCTGCCAGGCGCTGCGGGGGGGCCGAAGGCGCTGGGGATTCAAGGGTTGGATCTGGCTCTGTTCGGCGACTGGCTACAACGTGCGCCTCGCGAGCGTTCGCTGATCGGTGCGTCCATCGGTTCCTGGCGTTTCGCCAGCGCCTGTTTGCCAGATGCAGCGGCGGGCATTCGCCGGCTCGGTGAGCTGTATACCTCACAGCGGTTTGCCAAAGGCGTAAGCATGGCGCAGGTTTCAAGTAGCTGCAGCCTGATGCTGGAACAGCTACTGGGCAACGACGACGCCAACATCCTCAGCAACCCACATTACCGCTTGAATATCGTCGTGGTGAAAAGCCATGGTCTGCTGCAGCACGATCATCGCGGCGCACTCGGTTTGGGTCTGTCTTCAGTGATCGGCAGCAACCTGCTGGGCCGGCCGCGTCTGGCCAAGCACTTCGAACGGGTGATTCTGCATGATGCCCGCCTGGCGCCGCCGCTGGGTACGCTCAGCGATTTTCCCTCGCGCTATCTGCAGCTCGACAGCGGTAATCTGCGTCATGCCTTGCTGGCCTCGGGCTCCATTCCGATGATCATGCAAGGGGTGCGCGATATTCCCGGTGCAGGGCCTGGCACCTACCGCGATGGCGGCCTGCTCGACTACCACCTCGACCTGCCGTACAGCGGTAGCGATATCGTGCTCTACCCGCACTTCACCGATAAGGTCATCCCCGGCTGGTTCGACAAGGGTATGCCCTGGCGGCGTGGTGACAGCGGCCGGTTGCAGGATGTTCTACTGCTGGCACCCTCGCGTGAGTACCTGGCGCGTCTGCCCCATGGCAAACTACCGGATCGCAAGGACTTCAGCCGTTACCTGGGTGATGATGCCGGCCGTGAGCGCTACTGGCGCAGCGCCATGAGCGAAAGCCAGCGTCTGGGCGACGAATTTCTCGAACTGGCGGACAGCGGCCGCCTGCACGAACACATGCAAGCACTTTGAACAGGACGGGCCAGAAGGTAGTGGCCACATTGCAATAACCAGGGATCGGCAGAATGAAACTTGCAGTCGCCATCATCCATGGCATCGGTACACAACCGGACACCCGCGATGCCGAAGGGCAACACAGTTTTGCCCAGAGCCTGATCGCGGGTTTACGCCAACGCCTTGGTGCAGAGGCTGACCAGGTCGCCTTTCAGACACTGTACTGGGCCAGCGTGCTGGACAAGCGCCAACTGGCCTTCCTGGAGAAACTGCGCGATCAGCCCGTGCGCTGGCGCTGGTTGCGGCGCATCGTCACGCTGTTTCTTGGGGATGCCAGCGGCTACCGCAAGGTCAGTCAGGCTTACGACACCACTTACGAAGAAGTGCATCAATCCCTGCGCAGCGGCCTCAACGCCCTGCGTGCAAAGGTCGATGCCGACACACCGCTAGTGGTGCTGGCCCATTCGCTGGGCGGGCATATCTTTTCCAACTTCGTCTGGGATCAACAGCGCATCAATCAAGTCGAAAGCTGCCCACTCGACCCCTTTCTGGCCCTGGAAACCCTCAGTGGGCTGATTACCTTTGGCTGCAACATTCCGCTCTTCACTTTCGCCTATGACCCCGTGGTGCCCATCCGTTTTCCTGGCCAGTGCCTGCCCCAGGCCGTCACTGAGCAGGCGCGCTGGCTCAACCTCTATGCCCCTGCTGACCCGCTCGGTTATCCACTACGACCACTGCCCAATTACGCTGCAGTGGTGGCTGAGGATCGCGCCATGCCCGTTGGCCCCTGGTATAAGCGACATACACCATTGAGCCACTTGGGTTACTGGGATGATCGCGGCTTCCAGCGCTATGTCGCCGCTTACTTGCAACAATTGCTGAGCGTCTGCAAAGGCCGTGAACGCAGCTAAACGCCCTCACCTCGCCCTGTTTATCTGTTTGCAGCAATAAAACAGTGATTTAACGGACATTTTTTTACATTTTTCAGCCTTCATGTGACTTAACGGTCAGCTTCGCTCATCAACAGCTATGACTGGCAAGCGTGAGTTAACCGTTTGCCCTTGTGTATTTGGGATCACCTCGGAGAAACCGACCCCATGAACGCACCGCTGCGTTTTAACGAAGCCCTGCTGATTGCTGACCGCGCCTTTCAACCTTTTCAATGCGTCGCCTGGGCCCCGCAAGATGGCACTGGCAACCTCAGCCTCAGTGTGATCGACCGTACCAGCACTCGCCTGCTTGGTCGCACACAACTGTCCAGCACCATCTACAGCGATCCGGTGCAATTTGCCGACCTGCTCAAACAGTCCCGTGAGCAACTCAGTCAGCAAGGTTTCACCCTGGAACCATGGAGCATGCCCGAGTAATCGGCTGCTGCAACAAGGGCTCTGAGCTGCCAATCGGCCCCCTCTTGTCAGAGCCCTTCTCTCCTGCTCCATCGCTCCGCCGCCACACTGGCAATATCTGTGGGCCTATTGTCCTTGTTGCCAATTACTCGTTAAGCGCAGACTCCACCCATCGCTTATCGAGACGCCGCCATGGATGCACTGCGAACCATCGCCTGCCTGCTTTATCCGCACGTCATGAGCCTGGATCTGACCGGCCCATTGCAAGTGTTCGCCTCTGCCAATGACGAACGCCTGCGCCAGGGCCTGCCCGCCGCTTATCGTCTACTGGTGCTCGGCCAACAGGCGGTGGCAATGCCCACCTCCGCCGGTTTTCAGCTGGTTGCCGAGCAGGCCTGGAGCGACGTAGATCCTGCGCATATCGATACGTTGCTGATCCCCGGCGGCCAAGGTGACAAGGTGCAGTGCCACAACCTTGAATTGCTGGCCTGGTTACGCAACGCAGCGCCGCAGATCAGGCGTGTGGGCTCAATTTGTTCCGGCGCCCTGATTCTCGCGGCCGCCAGCCTGCTCGATGGGCGGCGCGCCACCACTCACTGGGCAGATCTCGACTGTCTGCGCCTGGAATATCCGCAGGTGGAAATCAGCGCTGATTGCCTGCACACCTACGATGCGCAAGACCCAGATGGTAATGGCCATATCTTTACCTCGGCAGGTGTTACAGCCGGGATTGATCTGGCACTGGCATTGGTTGAGGCCGATCTCGGTCGCCCACTTGCCTTGGCCGTGGCCAAGCGACTGGTGCTGTTTCTGCGCCGCCCTGGCGGGCAAGCGCAGTTCAGTGCACTGCTGACGCCGGAGCCGAGTCGAGTACCGCGCCTGGCCAGTCTGCTGGAATGGATACCCCTGCACCTGCATGAGGACCTTTCGCTGGCAGTGCTGGCGGCGCAAGCCAATATGACGCCGCGCACGTTATCGAGAGCCTTCAACCAGGAACTGGGCATGGGGCCAGGACGTTATGTCGAGCTTGTACGCCTGCAAGCGGCACGCAGCCTGCTACAGACCGCCCAGGCCTCGATCAGCACGGTGGCGCGTTTAAGCGGCTTTAACCACCCGGAGAACCTGCGCCGCAGCTTTCACAAACACCTGGGCGTTAGTCCTCAGGAATATGCCGAGCGTTTTGCTTAACCCGTCCAACCGAGGAGCCAAGACATGCTGGAATTACGTGCGCAGTGCGAATGCTGTAATCGAGATCTGCCGGCCAACAGCCAAAACGCATTTATCTGCTCATATGAGTGCACCTTTTGCCGCAACTGCGTCGACAACACATTGCATGGGCGTTGCCCGAACTGCAGCGGCGAATTACTGCAGCGACCACGACGCATCGTTACCGGGGTGAAATAGAAAGCGCTCCAGAGGGTCTTGGGTTCAGCGTGAGTACTGCGGTAAACGCAAATAACTGCCCCGTTGATATATGAAACCCCAGCCTAGGGTGCGGCGCTCGCGTGACTTCAGCAGGAGTCGTTTCTCAGGCAAACAACTGCTTGCCGCTTGAGCTTTACTAAGCAGACAGGCTGACTGTGGATGCCAGAACAGGAGAGTTCGATGAACGATGAAGAAAACAAACCGCTGACGCTCTGGGAAATGCTGCAAAGCGTGCTGAGCGCGGCACTGGGTGTACAAAGTGGGAAAAACCGGGCGCGTGATTTTTCGCGAGGCAAGCCCAGTCACTTCATCATTCTGGGCGTATTGTTTACGGCGGTGTTTGTGTTGACGATCTTTGGCGTGGTCAAACTGGTGTTGCACCTGGCCGGTGTATGACTCACTGCAGCAGAGGCGCTACTGAGAAGCCATAGTCGCGTATCTCTGGGTGATAGACGGCGCTGAACTGGCGGAAATCCAGGCCATAGCCCTCAACCCTGAGGCGTTTCTGCAAGCGTGCCGCCTGGCTGGCATCTAATGGGATGAACAGCTCATCGACGCGGTCCTTGCCGCCGCGCTCGGCAAAGTCCAGCCCGGCATGGTAGTCATGCAGCATCACCATGGCCCAACCGCCCAAAGTGAAATGCCCGCCGACCAGCACCCAAAGCTGGTTGTCGATACGGGCCTGCAACACCTCATCGGAGTTGTTCAGGGCTGACAGGAAGATGTCCTTGTTCGGCTGCCGGCCCATTTCCTGCGCTGCCTGCATCACGCCGAAGGCCATTTCATCATTGGCCGACCAGATCAGTTGAGCCTCGGGATAGCGCGGTAATAGCTGCAGCGCCTGCTCATAGGCGCGTTTACGCTTCCACTCTCCATACACCAGACTTTGCAGCTTGACTTGCGGGTATTCAGCCAGAGCACGTCGCAACCCCTCTTCACGCAGCGAAGATGACGGCGTATTGCGCAGGCCCGCAAACGCCAGAAGGCTGCCCGGTTTGCCCTTCAGACGTGCAATAAGCCCTTGTGCCATCCAGTAACCGGCTTGCTCATCGTTGGGGATCAGGCTGCCAATCCAGTTGCGATAATGCTCACGCGAACGACCGACGATCTGCTGCTGCTCGGGCGTCAGGGTACTGTGCAGGGAGAACAGCTTGACCGGACTGTTGGCGAACATCCTTAGCAATTCCGGCGCGGTGTACATCTCGTTGACGAACAGCAGGTAGTCCGGTAACGGCCCTTTATCCAGTAACTCACGGGCACGCTGCAACAGCAAACGGTGGTCGCGTTCACCATTGATTACGGTGAGTTGCATGCCCAGATCATCTGCAGCAGCCCGCATGAAGTCGGTGTAGCCCACCCAGAAAGGCTCATCGGTATAACCCGGATTGAGGAACACCACCGAAGCCGGCGAGCGGGCAGCAGTTGGCCCGGCCCAGGCAGCCATGGCCAATACACTCAATGCCAGCAAACAGGCTGCGCTGACCCAATGCAAAACCGACTTCAACACACGTTGCTCTCCTGATCGGGGGCAGAGTATATCGGCAATGCCATAGCGAATGGCCATCTGCCCGGCCAAGACGAACGTTGGGTGAATGGTTACAATCGTCGCCCCCTCGCCTCCATCGTCTGTTGGTGTCCTATGTCACCCCTGGAAATCCTCGCCTCAGCCCTTGGTGTATGGGCCGTCTGGCTGACCGTACGGCAGAATCGCTGGTGCTGGCCGCTCGGCTTAGTGATGGTGCTGATGTATGCCTGGATTTTCTATGACGGCAGGCTGTATTCGAACATGCTGCTGCAAGGCGTGTATGCCGTGCTGCAAGGCTATGGCTGGTGGCAATGGACGCGAGGTGGCAGCAACCACAGCGGTGTGCAGGTCAATCGACTGAGCGTACAAGGCCTGCTGCTCAGCCTAGCGGCGGGCAGCCTGGGCGCCACCGTGCTGGGTTATCTGATGGCCACCTTCACCGATGCTGCGGCCCCCTGGCAAGACGCTGCCCTGAGTGCCTTCAGCCTGGTCGCCCAGGTGTGGATGGCGCAGAAACGGCTTGAGTGCTGGCCGCTATGGGTCGCGCTGGATCTGCTCTTTGTTGCGCTCTTTCTGCAACAGGGCCTGTACCCCACAGCAGCGCTGTATGGAGTGTTTACCCTGCTGGCGCTTCACGGCTGGTTGACCTGGCGGCGTGACCGCGCGCTGGTCAGCGCATGAAGGTGCTGGTGCTGACCGGGCCGGAATCCAGCGGTAAAAGCTGGCTGGCCGACGCCATTCAAACCACTTTTGGTGGCGTACTGGTAGGCGAGTACGTACGGCACTTTATCGATCAGCAACAGCGCGACACCTGCTATGCCGATATCAGCCGCATCGCCCAGGGGCAACTGGACTGGGAAGATCAGGCCCGAGCAGCCGCCCCTGAACTGCTGATACTCGACACCCATCTACTCAGCAACATGCTCTGGAGTCAGACGCTGTTTGGGGATTGCCCGGCCTGGATTGAACAGGCGCTCTTGGCACGTGACTACCACCTGCACCTGCTGCTCGATCCACGCGGCGTGCCCTGGGTCGATGATGGCCAGCGTTGTCAGCCGGAACTGACTCAGCGCGTAGCGTTCTTTGAACAGTGCGCTGACTGGCTACAGCTACATCAACAACCCGTGCAGTGCATTACGGGCAGCTGGACTGCAAGGCGTCAACAGACACTTGCCACAGTCGCGAAGTGGCTGGGCTCAACGCATTAGCACGCTGGCCCAGGCCAGCAATAGGCTCAAGCACACCACAATCGTAAGTGGACGCCGCAAGCGTGGATACCACTGCGGTGCCAGCCCGAGTTTGACCGCACGCAAATCTGCACCATACAGGCCGGCAAACGCGATTAAACATAACGGTAAGGCCAGGCTAATGGGCATACCACCGCTGATCGCCAACCAGCCCAGCAATGGCGGCACAACCGAAAATCCCAGCTGCAACTGCGCCGGCTCCTCCGCATCCTGCGCACGCATGGCCAGCCCCCAGTGGATCGCCCCCATAAAGGCCAGAATCACCGCGGCGTAATCCAGCAGCGCTGCCAGCACCAATGGCCGCCAGCCCTCCGGCACCACCCAGATACCTAAGGCTCCGCTGACAAAAGGCACGAGTCCGGCATAACCGAGCAGCAAGGCCAGCCTGGGTGGCTGCGGGGCGTCAAATGGATGCATACGCTCACTCCTGAGTGGGTCTTCCTGAATAAACCGCACTTTAGAGCGCAGTAAAAGGGTAATTCACACAATTGTTCAGTAATGGCTACTTGCCATAATCGGCGGCAGTTGGCATAAATCGAACAAATAATAAACGCCACAAGGATGTATCGATGCGCATTCTCCGTCGGGCCCTGTATGGGCTTCTGTTGTTGCTGGCCATAGGGCTGCTGATTGCCCTGTACTTCATCGCCAACCCCAACCTTCCTCTGTATAAACAGCCCGACAAGCTGCATTACCTCGATCAATGGTCGGCCGAAGAGCGCCAGACCTATTACTACACCCCTCAAGGCACCCAGGTAAAAGGCCTGCGCTATGAGTGGTTCAGCGCCCTGGAGCTGCCGTTCAGCAGCAGCAAATTCGCTACGCCGGAGTACCTGGCGCGGTTCGGTTTCCTGGTTGATCCACAACAGCAACCGACAGCACTGAACCCCGGCAACCTGCCAGTCGGTTTTGCCCGCCACGCCGATGCCGAGAGCGGCGAGCACTACCTGGATATCAGCTGCGCGGCCTGCCATACCGGCGAGCTGCGCTATCAAGGCCAGGCGGTACGCATCGATGGAGGCGCCGCCCTGCACTCACTGGCGTCCACCGTGCCCACCGTGCGTGGCGGCAGCTTTGGCCAGGCGCTCGGCATGAGTATGGCCTTTACCTACTACAACCCGCTGAAATTCCGCCGCTTCGCCCAACAGGTACTGGGCGACGAATACACCAGCCACAAGGCCCAGCTGCGTCGCGACTTCAAGGTAGTGCTCGATCGCCTGCTCGGCACGGCATTCAATGACTGGCATCGAGGTCTCTACCCCACCGAAGAAGGTTTCGGCCGCACCGATGCCTTCGGCCGCATCGCCAACAGCGTTTTTGGTGATGCCATCGACCCGAGCAACTACCGCGTCGCCAATGCCCCGGTGAGCTACCCGCAGGTCTGGGATATCTGGAAATTCGACTGGGTGCAGTGGAACGGTTCAGCCATGCAGCCAATGGCCCGCAATGTGGGCGAAGCACTGGGGGTGGGTGCGACCCTGCGCCTGCTCAAGGCCGATGGCCATCCGGTGGCGGAAGCCGAGCGCTATGCCTCCAGCGTGCGCCTGCGTGATCTGTTCACTTTGGAAGAGACGCTGAAAAAACTGCAGCCCCCCACCTGGCCAGAAGCCGTATTTGGCAAGGTCGACATGCCGCTGGCCAGCCGCGGCCGTGCGCTGTTCGCCGAGAACTGCGCCTACTGCCATGCGCCTGACCCGAAAACGCCCCAGGACAGCTATGCCCCTCCACGCGATCCGGAATGGCGGATGCGTGTGGTGCCCACCTCGATCGTCGGCACTGACCCCACCACCGCGAACAACATTGCCGACCACCGTTTCGATATCAGCAAACTGGGCTGGACCAAAGCCGAGCTAAGCAAACTTGATGTACGCCTGTTTGGCGCCAAGCTGGATGACATCGACATGCGCAGCATCTCCAGCGCCAAGGCACTGGCCTACGTCACCGCCTACGTGGAGAACCGCGCGTATCAGGATGCCAGCATCACACAGCCCGAACGCGGCAACATGGATGGTTTCGACCTACCCATCGGCGTACAGGAGAAACGTGGCTACAAAGCCCGCCCGCTGGACGGAATTTGGGCCACCCCGCCCTTCTTGCACAACGGTTCAGTGCCCACCCTGTTCCAGTTACTGTCACCCGTATCGGAGCGCCAGTCCCAGTTCTGGGTGGGCAACTTCGAATACAACCCCAAGCAGATCGGCTACCAGAGCGAAAAATTCACCGGCGGCTTTCTGTTTGACACCCAGGTCACCGGCAACAGCAACCGTGGCCACGAATTCCGCGCAGGCTGCCGCCAGGACGGTGTAATCGGTCGCGCCTTGCAGCCGGAAGAACGCTGGGCGTTGATCGAATACCTCAAGGTACTCGGCAACCCCACTCTGGAAGAGCAACTGCAACCCGTCGAGGCCAAGCCCTGGACGCCAGGTCCTGCGTGCCAGAACTGAAACATGTGCCCAACAAGAACCACTCAAAGGAATTGATTCATGTTCAAACGAATCTGGCTCTGGCTTGGCCGCGTACTTGGCAAACTGCTATTGCTCTTACTGGTGCTTGGTTTGGGAGGTTGGGCCATTGGCGCAGCCTACTACGGCTGGAAGTTCTCCGGCCCGGTGGCCAGTGAGGAGCAGATTCCCGCCGATGAAGCCGCACTGACTCAAGGCATCATCGAAGACGCCATCCGCGTGGTTGAACAGCACCGCGACAACACCCGCGTACTGCGTGATGCTCATGCCAAGGCCCATGGCTGCGTAAAGGCCGAAGTCACCGTCAACGCCGATTTGGACAGCAGCCTGCAACGTGGCGTGCTCAGCGAGCCGGGCAAGACCTGGCAAGCCTGGATGCGCCTCTCCAACGGCAATGCCTACCCGCAGTTCGACCGAGCCCGTGACGCGCGTGGCATGGCGATCAAACTGCTGGATGTAGCCGGTGAAAAACTCACGCACAGTCCGCAGCATGCCCTTGAGCAGGACTTCGTGATGTTCAACCACCCGGCCTTTTTCGTGCGTGATGTGGCCGAGTACAAAAGCAACTTCGCTGCTCAGGCCGACGGTAAAAAGGCCATGGCGTTCTTTACCAGTTGGGATCCTCGCAGCTGGGAAATCCGCCACCTGATCATTGCCCTGAAGACGCTGTCTCCGGCTCCGGAATCGCCAGTGGCGACCACCTACAACTCCATCGCACCGTTCAAGTTGGGCGAACACAATATCAAGTACCGGGTCATTCCGCAGCCAGAAGCCTGCCCGCAATATCAGTTGCCAGAACAGAACCAGGACCTGCCGAATTTCCTGCGCAATGCCCTGTACCAGCAGTTGTCGCTGGACCGTGTGCCTGCCTGCTTTGCCCTGCAGGTACAACGGCAGAACCCCGATTACTACATGCCCATCGAAGACCCTAGCGTGGAGTGGAGCGAAGCCATTTCACCCTTCGAGACAGTCGCCACCATCAAGGTGCCGGCGCAGGATTTTGATAGTCGCGAGCAGAACCTGTTCTGTGACAACCTGTCGTTCAACCCCTGGCATGCGCTGCCCGAACACCGCCCGATTGGCGGCATCAATCGCCTGAGAAAGGCAGTCTATGAGGCGGTCAGCATCTATCGACTGGAACGCAATCACCCATAAAATTGTATCCAATTCGTGGTGCTACTCGGTTAACCGTGCACGAGCTGGTAATATTCGCGCCCTGCCGCGTACCACCCGAGAGAAAGACCGTGGAATTGTTCAAAGAGTTTATGTTCGAGGCCGCACACCGCTTGCCTCACGTCCCAGCAGGCCACAAGTGCGGCCGCCTACATGGCCACTCCTTCAAGGTGGCGGTGTATATCGAAGGTGAGGTTGACCCTTATACCGGCTGGATTCGCGACTTCTCCGAGATCAAGGCGATCTTCAAGCCGATCTACGAGCAACTCGACCATAACTACCTGAACGATATCGCCGGGCTGGAAAACCCTACCAGCGAAGTGCTGGCCAAGTGGATCTGGCAACAACTCAAGCCACTGCTGCCGGAACTGTCGCGCATCCGTATCCATGAGACCTGCACCAGTGGCTGCGAATACCGCGGCGACTGAGCGACGCTGGTCTGACACCTGCCTCCACCAAAGCATTCTCCCCGCCTTATCGGCTGCCTCGCGACAAGCACTGATCGCGAGAGCAGCAGCGCGCCAAAAATCCACTGCCAAAGCGCATAACTTTGAAGCCGGTTTGAAAAACAACAAGCGAAGTTGCCATTACTCGGACGGTGTTTTAGGGTTCACGAGCGCTTTACTTGGACAGGTAAAGCTTCTTATGGATAAGCAAAAAGGAATACACGCTATGTTGAAGAAAATTGCTCTGACTGCCGGCCTGGTTACCCTGCTCAGCGGTTGCGCCTCTGGCCTGTCGCCAGTTAGCGTTGGTCTGATCACCGACGTCAAAGGCCCGATCACTGCGACCACCGCTTCCGGCAACAAAACCGGCACAGCTTGCGCCACCACCATCATCGGCCTGATCAACAAAGGCGACGCCTCCATTGCTGCCGCCAAGGCCAATGGCAATATCGGCACCATCGCTACCGCTGATTACCACACCAAAGGCTTCTACCCGTTCTTCGGCGAAACCTGCGTGAACGTAACCGGTAACTAAGTTGCCTGACGGCCCCCAGGCAACGCTCGGGGGCCGTTTGAAGTCAAAGGCCGAAGCCTGCCAAGACTGACAAAAACTGCGCCTCGTCAATCACCCGCACGCCCAGCTCAGTGGCTTTCGCCAACTTCGAGCCTGCCCCCGGCCCCGCAACTACGCAGCTGGTCTTGGCTGATACCGAACCGGCCACCTTGGCCCCCAGGCTTTCCAGCTTTTCCTTGGCCACATCACGGCTCATCACTTCCAGCGTACCGGTCAGCACCCAGGTCTGCCCAGCCAGTGGCAAACCTTCGATAACTTTCTTCTCGCTGTGCCAGTGCATGCCGAAATCCCGCAGTTGCGCTTCGACTGCACGGGCGCGCTCGACATTCGCCGCGACCGCGAAAAACTCACGCACCGCGTTGGCCTGTTTCTCGGGCAAGGTCTGGCGCATATCCAGCCAATCTGCCGCCAATAGCGCATCCAGCGTTACAAACTTGTCGGCCAGTTTCTGTGCCCCGCCCGGCCCTACCGAGGGGATATTCAACTTGTCGAGCATCCCGGCCAAGGTGGCGCTGGCACTGAACTCGGCACTCAGCTCGCCTTGCTCCTGCAACTCAAGGCCACACTCGCCCAACAAGGCACTGATCACCTGCTGGTTATGCTCATCGGCGAAGAAACTGTGAATCTCATGCGCCACTTCCAGGCCAATATCCGGCAGGTAGGTGAGCACCTCCGGCAGCGCCTGCTGTACACGCGCCAAAGACGCAAGTGCACGGGCCAGTACCTTGGCGGTTTCCTCCCCTACGTCGGGAATGCCCAGAGCGTAGATAAAGCGTGCCAAGGTCGGCCGCTTGCTGTCCTCGATGGCCTGCAGCAGCTTGTTGCTGGAAACCTCGGCAAAGCCTTCCAGATTGATGATCTGGTCATATTTAAGTTTGTACAGATCGGCCGGTGAGGCGATCAGTTGCTCATCAACCAACTGCTCAATGGTCTTGTCGCCCAGACCTTCGATATCCATGGCACGGCGTGAGACGAAGTGAATGATCGCCTGCTTGAGCTGGGCCGCGCAGGCCAGGCGACCGACGCAGCGGTACACCGAACCCTCACTGAAGGTTTCCTTGCCCTTGCTGCGTTTGACCAACTGGGTGCGCTCGACATGAGAGCCGCACACCGGGCAGTTTTCAGGAATCTGCACGTCACGGGCATCGGCAGGACGGCGCTCGGGCACCACAGCCATGACCTGCGGGATCACATCACCGGCGCGGCGAATGATCACCGTATCGCCGATCATTACGCCTAGGCGCGCCACTTCATCCATATTGTGCAACGTGGCATTGGCTACCATCACGCCGGCCACCTTGACTGGCTTGAGTCGCGCCACTGGCGTGACCGCGCCGGTACGTCCAACCTGAAATTCGACATCCAGCAGTTCGGTCAGCTCTTCCTGGGCCGGAAACTTGTGGGCGATCGCCCAGTGCGGCGTGCGTGCGCGAAAACCCAGCTGCTGCTGGTCCTCGATATTGTTGACTTTAAACACCACGCCATCGATATCGTAGGCTAGGCCCATACGGCGCTCGCCGATATCGCGGTAGTAGTCGAGGCAGGCCTGTACGCCCTTGGCCAACTTCAGCTCACGGCTGATGGGAATACCCCAGGCCTTAAGCTGCTCCAGCATGCTAACCTGGGTCGCCGGCAGCTCGCCACTAACCTGGCCAACACCGTAGCAGCAGAACTCTAGCGGACGGCTGGCGGTGATTTTCGGGTCGAGCTGGCGCAGGCTGCCGGCTGCCGCATTGCGCGGGTTGGCGAAGGTCTTGCCGCCGCTCTCGGCCTGACGGACATTGAGTTCCTCAAAACCGGACTTGGGCATGAACACTTCGCCACGCACCTCCAGCACCTGTGGCCAACCCTCGCCCTGCAGCTTCAGCGGCACGTTGCGGATGGTGCGCACATTGCTGCTGATGTCCTCACCGGTGCTACCGTCGCCGCGAGTCGCACCGCGCACCAGCTGGCCGTTCTCGTAACGCAGACTGACTGCCAGGCCGTCGAGCTTGGGTTCGCAGCTGTATTCGACCTCAACACCGCCACCAAACAGGTCACCCGCAAGCCCGAGACCACTCTGCACACTGCGGTCGAAAGCCAGCAGGTCCTCCTCCTCGAAGGCGTTGCCCAGGCTGAGCATGGGCACTTCATGGCGCACCTCACCAAAGGCCGCCAGCGCCTCACCACCCACACGCTGGGTCGGCGACTCGGGGGTAACCAATTGCGGGTGTTTAGCTTCCAGCGCCTGCAATTCACGAAACAGACGGTCGTACTCGGCATCGGGAACACTCGGTTCATCGAGTACGTAATAGCGATAGTTGTGGCCATCCAGTTCGGCGCGCAGTTGCTCTATGCGCTGGGCAGCAATCGAGGCTTCGGTCATTGCGGTGTGCTCTCAAACGAAAAGAGCAGCCTTGGCTGCTCTTGGTATTTCATCGATTAAATCAGCGCTTGTTGGTCAGTTGCTTGCGCTCATATTCGACGATGCGTTGGCGGTAGTGTTCGATAGTTTGCGCAGTCATCACGCTGCGCTGGTCGTCCTTCAACTCGCCGTTGAGTTCATGGGCCAGTTTGCGCGCCGCTGCCACCATCACATCAAACGCCTGCTTGGGATGGCGCGGGCCTGGCAAGCCAAGGAAGAAACTCACTGCACGGGTGCTGAAACCCTCAATGTCATCGAGGTCAAAGGTGCCAGGTTTGAGTGCGTTGGCCATGGAAAACAGCACTTCACCATTGCCAGCCATGCTTTCGTGACGGTGGAAGATATCCATTTCACCAAAACGCAGGCCGCTCTCCAGAATGTTCTGCAACAGTGCCGGGCCTTTGAAGCCCTCTTCACTGCGCGCAATTACGTTGATCACCAGCACCTCTTCAACCGGTGGCAATTCCTTGCTGCTTTCCTTGGCCTGACTGGCGGGTTTGACCACGTCGTCATCAACCGGGTTAAGCAGCGTCGGTACCGGCTCTTCCAGCCCCAGATTGAGGTCGCCTTGCTGCGGTTCCCCAGCGCGACGGCGATTGAGTTCGCGGGCGCTCAGCGAAGGCAGATCTTCTTCATCAAAAACCGGCTCATGATTGCGCTCAACAACACGTGGCGGGCTGAGTAGGTCTGGATCACTGTCGTCATCCGGCAAGTTGGCAAAACTGCGGTCAAGTTTGAACTTGAGTTTGCCCTTGCCACCACGCATCCGCCGCCAGCCATCAAACAGGATGCCGGCAATCACAATAATGCCGATGACAATCAGCCACTCGCGCAGACCGAATTCCATGAAATACCTTAACCCCTAATAAAAATGTGATGAAAAAGGCCTTCCCGGCCATTTTGCTAATTCTTTTACGTGACGCCAAGCCTATGTTCTGCCAGGCCTTTCCCTGATTTATAGCGGCACGCCTAATAACAATGCGCATTAAGCTAGCACGACGAAAGATAACTTTACACCGCCTCGCGCATCAGGATTCAACCAAGGCCAGCGCTTCTTCCACATCAACTGCAACCAATCGGGAACATCCCGGCTCATGCATGGTTACGCCCATCAATTGATCGGCCATTTCCATGGCGATTTTATTGTGGGTGATATAGATGAATTGCACAGTTTCCGACATTTCTTTTACCAGTCGGGCATAGCGCCCAACGTTGGCATCATCCAGCGGTGCATCCACCTCATCGAGCATGCAGAACGGTGCCGGATTGAGTTTAAAAATGGCAAAGACCAGAGCCAATGCAGTCAGTGCCTTTTCGCCACCGGAGAGCAAATGGATGGTGCTGTTCTTCTTGCCGGGCGGGCGCGCCATGATGGTTACGCCGGTATCCAGCAGGTCTTCGCCAGTCAGCTCCAGATAGGCGTTGCCGCCGCCGAAGACTTTCGGGAAGAGCGCCTGCAAGCCGCCGTTGATCTGGTCGAAGGTTTCCTTGAAGCGGTTGCGAGTTTCCTTGTCGATCTTACGGATGACGTTTTCCAGGGTTTCCAGCGCTTCGACCAGATCAGCGTTCTGCGCATCCAGGTAACGCTTACGTTCGGATTGCTGCTGATACTCATCAATTGCCGCCAGGTTGATCGGGCCCAAACGCTGGATGCGTGCAGCCAGACGTTCCAGCTCTTCTTCCCAGGCTTTCTCGCTGGCCTCGGTCGGCAAGGTCGCCAGTACGCCATGCAGGTCGTAATTGTCTTCCAGCAGCTGATCCTGCAGGGCCTTACGCCGTACGGTCAGCGATTGCCAGTCCATGCGCTGCTGCTCCAGCTGGCCACGCAGCAACTGTGCTTGTTGCTCGGCCTGGGTGCGACGTTTTTCTGCGTCACGCAGTTCGCGGTCGGCATCTTCCAGGGCCAGACGCGCCAACTTCAATTCATCCTCAACAGCCATGCGCTTGTCGAGCTGCTCTTCGAGCTTCATGCGCAGTTCTTCCAGCGGTGCCTCACCCTCCTCCAGATTGAGGTTGAGCTGCTCACGCTTCTCGTGCAGGCGTTCGGCCTGTAGTTCCAGGCGCTCCAGAGCCTGGCGGGTGGAGTCATGCTGGGCCTTCAGCGAGCCCAGACGCACAGCCAGTTGATGAGCGTGATCCTTATGCTGCCGGGCTTCCTGGCGCACGCGATCAAGCCGTTCGCGCAGGCTGTCGCGGCGAGCCAGCAGGTTTTCACGCTGCTCGTTGTCAGTCGCCATGGCATCCAGGGCGTCTTGCAGTTGCAGACGCGATTCACCCAGTTGCTCGTGTTCAATGTCGCGTTGCTCGGCCAGTTCCAGCAGCTCACTGTCCAGGCGGGCACGTCGCAACAGCAGTTGCTCGACCTTGGCCTGCCCGGCAGACAGCTGCGCCTTAAGCTCACCAAGACGACGAGCCAGATCCTGCGCCAAACGGCGTTGCTGCTCGCGCTGTTCTTCCTGAGCCTGCTGGTTTTCGCGCAAATGGGCCAAGCGCTCATCCAGTACAGCCAACGCCGCTTCACGCTCATCGCGCTCCAGCGTAAGCCGTTCGATCTCCTGACCGCGGGCCAGTACACCACTTTCTGCTTCACTGGCGCGGCGCACACGCAAAAAGTGCCGACCGACCCAGTAACCATCACGGCTGATCAGGCTTTCGCCTTCGGCCAGGCTCAAGCGTGCAGCCAGTGCTTCATCCAGACTCTGCACCGGTTTGACCTTACCCAGCCAAGGCGCCAGATCAACGTTGGCGTCGACCTTATCCAGCAAACTACCCGCAACCCGCGCGCCACCCTTGTTCGGACTGGCCAGGCGCAGATCGCCCTGGATTAAGCCGGCAAAATCCAAGCCCTGAAAATCATCCAGCAACACAGCCTGCAAGTCGGCGCCCAGCACGGTTTCCACCGCCAGTTCCCAGCCGGCTTCAACGCGCAGACCTTCAGCTAGACGCGGACGTTCGCTCAGCTGCTGCTCGCGCAGCCAGTCGCCAGCACCTTTGCCAGGATCAAGCGCCGCTTGCTGCAGCGCTTCCAACGACGCCAAACGACCATTCAGACGCTGCAATTCACCTTGCGCCTGCTGCTGGGCCTGACTGCCCTGTTGCAGGTCATTACGCAGTTGCTGCAAACGTTCGGTTTGTTGCTCTTCCTCAAGTTGCAGATCTTCAAGACTGATTTCACCCGCAGCAATCTGCTCGCTCAGCTCGATAATCGCCGCATCTTCCGGGTCAGCCGCCAGTTGCTGCAACTCATCGCTCAGGCGGCGCTGACGCTCGGCCAGGCGCTCCAGGCTCTGTTCCAGTTGCTGAATGCGTGATTGCTGCACCTCGGCCTGACGACGCGGTTCAGCGCTGTGTTGGTTGAAACTGTCCCACTGCTCCTGCCAGCCGTGCATGGCCGTTTCGGATTCTTCCAGCCCGGTAGCGGACTCTTCGGCCGCCGCTGCAGTCAGCTCCTGCTCGGGCAACAGCATTTCCAACTCTTCGCCCAGAGTCGCCAGTAACGTGCGGTCGTGACCCAGGTGCGATTCGGTTTCCAGGCGCGCGCGTTCGGCTTCGTTGAGGTCATCCTGCAACTGACGCAGACGCTGCTGGCCGTGCTGGATACTCTGTTCGATACGGGCGATATCGCCCCCCACTGAATAGAAGCGGCCCTGCACCAGGTTGAATCGCTCACTCAGCTCATGATGACCATCACGCAGACGTTCGATGCCGGCATCGGCATTGCGTTGCTCGGCCACCAGCGCTTCGAAGCTGATTTCCTGGTTGCTGATCACCGCCTCGCGGCTGCCCACCTGCTCGTTCAGCGCCTGCCAACGCAGGGCTGTGAGCTGGGCCTTGAGTTGGCGCTCTTCAGCCTTGTATTCCTGATACTTCTCCGCCGATTGAGCCTGACGATGCAGGCGGTCGAGCTGGCGTTCCAGTTCTTCACGCAAATCCGTCAGGCGCGCCAAGTTTTCATGGGTGCGACGGATGCGGTTCTCGGTCTCGCGGCGGCGCTCCTTGTATTTGGAGATGCCGGCGGCTTCTTCAATAAAGTTGCGCAGATCTTCCGGCTTGGCTTCGATCAGTTTGCTGATCATGCCCTGCTCAATGATCGAGTAACTGCGCGGGCCCAGGCCAGTGCCGAGGAAGATGTCAGTGATGTCGCGGCGACGACACTTGGTGCCGTTGAGGAAATAGGTGTTCTGGCTGTCGCGGGTGACCCGGCGGCGGATCGAGATTTCGTTATAGCCCGCGTATTCGCCCGTCAGGGTGCCATCGGAGTTGTCGAAGATCAGCTCGATGGAGGCCTGGGTAACCGGTTTGCGGGTATTGGAGCCATTGAAGATGACGTCGGTCATCGACTCGCCACGCAGGTTCTTCGCCGAACTTTCGCCCATCACCCAGCGCACGGCGTCGATGATGTTCGACTTACCGCAACCGTTTGGCCCGACTACGGCCGCCATATTGCTGGGAAAAGTTACTGTGGTCGGATCGACGAACGATTTGAAGCCGGCCAGCTTGATGCACTTGAGCCGCATGAACCGTCTTCCTTAGGCTTCAGCCAACGCAGCCAGCACCAACTGGCAATTGTGCTCGCCGTAACCCAGCAGCACCTCACGGATGGCCTGATGGTTACGGGCGATAATCGCCTGCAGCAAGGCAGCAAAGGTATTGAGAAACTGACCCATCTCACCTTTGCGCCGCTCCAGCGCCAGGTGATAGGTGCGGCTGATCGCAGGCAGCAGGTTCTCCACAGTTTCCTGCAGATAGGGATTATTGGAGAACGGGAAAGCAGCTCGCATGATGTCAAAGCTGCTTTCGACAAATGCATTGATGTCTTCGCGCTGCAGGCTGTCCTGCAAACGTTGCTGAATAGCCAAGAACGGGCCGAGATCGGCCTCGGTCTGCCAGCTATCCGCTACTGCCTTGCCCAGCAGGATGTACAGCTCCATGACCAGGGCGTAGAGGCTCTTGACGTTATGCGGGGTCAATTCAGCCACCTGCGCGCCACGGCGCGGCGGGATCACGATCAGATGGCGACGTTCAAGAATCAGCAGTGCTTCGCGCACTGATCCTCGGCTGACATTCAGCGCCTGAGTGACTTTCTGTTCCTGAATCCGTTCACGCGCCTTCAACTCACCACGAATGATGCGTTCGGCAAGATGATGGGCGATCTGCTCAGCGAGGCTATC
This sequence comes from Pseudomonas anguilliseptica, assembly GCF_021375795.1. GTDB lineage: Bacteria > Pseudomonadota > Gammaproteobacteria > Pseudomonadales > Pseudomonadaceae > Aquipseudomonas > Aquipseudomonas anguilliseptica_A. Next base: position 483,115 of record NZ_JAEIOI010000002.1, read on the forward strand.
CGGTGCCTTGAACGTCATGATGATCCTTAGGCTCTATCTGACCTATTGGGGGCAAACAAGGGTCTCAACCCCACGCCAGGCTTGGCTTGGGCGGTACAGCGCAGGGCGCGAGTGTAACACAGGGTGTTACCGGGCCAAGGCCGCCTGCGCCCCGCATTCAAACCAAAAGGTGGGCTACTGAGGTATGGTCACAACAACGGATTGTCCTACAATCCTACCAACACCCCATTCCAACAATAACAAGTACGGAGCCACCATGTTCGAACGCCTGCCCTCAAACTGGATGCTTACCATTAAAAGCATCGGCTACTGGTTCTGGTTGATCCCGGTATTGGGAATCCCCCTGAGCTTTTACTGGTCCCTGGACAACCAATATGCCAATGCCTGGCCCTGGCTGGTGGTAATCGTGGTGTTCGGCGTGATCCCACTGCTGGATTTCATCATTGGTCGCGACCCAGCTAACCCGGATGAAACAGTGCAGGTTCCGCAAATGGAGCAGCAGGGCTACTACCGGCTCTTAAGCCTGGCCACTGTACCCGCTCTGCTGGGCATGCTTGGCTGGGCCGGCTGGGTCTTTGTCAACCATGAGACCTGGAGCTGGATTGGCCAGCTGGGCTGGGTGCTGTCGGTTGGCACCGTCACCGGGGCGATTGGCATTACCGTGGCTCACGAGTTCATCCATAAGGACCCGCAACTGGAGCAGAACGCTGGCGGCCTGCTGCTCGCTGCCGTGTGCTATGGCGGCTTCAAGATTGAACATGTGCGCGGTCACCACGTGCATGTGTCGACCCCGGAAGATGCCAGCTCCTCACGCTACGGCCAGAGCCTGTATGCCTTTCTGCCGCATGCCTACAAGCACAACTTCCTCAACGCCTGGAAACTTGAGGCTGAACGGCTGAAACGCAAGAACCTGCCTGCCCTGCACTGGCGCAATGAGCTGATTGCCTGGTACGCCATCAGTGCTCTGTTCCTGCTCGGCTTCAGTCTGGCTTTCGGCTGGCTCGGCGCACTGTTCTTTGTCGCGCAGTCGGTGGTCGCCTTTACCCTGCTGGAAATCGTCAACTACGTCGAACACTATGGCCTGCACCGCCGCAAACTGGACAACGGCCGCTATGAGCGCACCAATCCGACGCATTCATGGAACAGCAATTTCCTGCTGACCAACCTGTTCCTCTTCCACCTGCAGCGCCATTCCGACCACCACGCTTACGCCAAACGCCGCTACCAGGTGCTGCGCCACTTCGACGACAGCCCGCAATTGCCCAATGGCTATGCCGGGATGATCGTTCTGGCACTGTTCCCGCCGCTGTGGCGCGCGGTGATGGACCCGCGAGTACGCGCCTACTACGCCGGCGAAGAGCACCAGTTGACTGATTCACAGCTGACCCACTCCTAAACGCAATTACCGAAACAAAAAACGCCAAGGGCTTTCACCCTTGGCGTTTTTTCTCGCCTACGTTTTTCTGCAGCACCTGGCTTGGCACAAAAGCAGCTAGCGTTTAGCTGAGCTGGGAAGCTTTTCCGCTCATAACTGAATCGTATGACAATCACCTGACCAAAGAGTCAAATATTTATTGACCCAAAAGTCAGAAAACTCTAGATTGGCCTCATGCCAAGCCGTGTGGAAACGCTGCGCTGCCCAACGTAGCCGTTTCGACAGAGCCTGATACGAGAACAATAAAAGTGCCTGGAGGTCGTCCTTGATCCAGTTTTTACTCAACCGGGAGCTGCGTACTGAGCATGCCCTCGACCCTAACGTCACCGTGCTCAATTACCTGCGTGAGCATCTTGGCAAATCCGGAACCAAAGAAGGCTGCGCCTCTGGCGACTGCGGTGCTTGCACCGTGGTGGTCGGTGAGCTGGACGGCGAGCGCGTGCGTTATCGCACTCTCAACTCCTGCCTGACCTTCGTTTCCAGCCTTCATGGTAAACAACTGATTACCGTTGAGGACCTCAAACACAAAGGCCAGCTGCACAGCGTGCAACAGGCCATGGTCGACTGCCACGGCTCGCAATGCGGCTTCTGCACCCCTGGTTTTGTCATGTCGCTGTTTGCCCTGCAGAAGAACAGCAGCGGCTTCGACAAGGCCGACACAATGGAAGCTCTGGCCGGCAACCTGTGCCGCTGCACCGGTTACCGTCCGATTATCGATGCCGCCGAACAGGCCTGCTGCCAGAAGCAGCCAGACCAGTTCGACGCTGCCGAAGCGCAAACTGTTGCGCAACTGAAAGCCATCGCCCCGCAGGATACTGCCGAGCTCAACAGTGGCGACAAACGCTGCCTGCTGCCGCTGACTGTGGCTGATCTGGCCGATATCTACGCCGCCAACCCGGAAGCGCGCCTGCTGGCCGGCGGCACCGACCTGGCCCTGGAAGTCACCCAGTTCCACCGCGAACTGCCGGTAATGATCTACGTCGGCCATATCGAAGCGATGAAGCGCGTCGAAGTGACCGCCGAAAGCATCGAAATCGGTGCTGCAACCGCCCTGTCCGATTGCTACGCGGCCCTTTCCCAGGATTACCCGGACTTCGGCGAGCTGCTGCACCGTTTTGCCTCCCTGCAAATCCGCAACCAGGGCACCCTGGGTGGCAATATCGGCAACGCCTCGCCGATTGGCGACGCCCCGCCGCTGCTGATCGCCCTCGGCGCGCAGATCGTTCTGCGCAAAGGCAACAGCAGCCGCACCCTGCCGCTTGAAGATTACTTCCTCGATTACAAGGTGACGGCGCGCCAGGAAGCCGAATTTATCGAAAAGATCATCGTGCCGCGCCATCAGGCCAATCAGGCGTTCCGCGCCTACAAGGTGTCCAAACGTCTGGACGACGACATCTCCGCCGTCTGCGCCGCCTTTAACCTGGTGGTTGAAGATGGCGTGGTGCAAAGCGCCCGCATCGCCTTCGGTGGCATGGCCGCTATCCCGAAACGCGCTGCTGCCTGTGAAGCCGCACTGCAAGGCGCAGCCTGGTACCCGGGCGTGATCGAACGCGCCTGCGCTGCATTGGCCGAGGATTTCACCCCGCTCAGTGACTTCCGCGCCAGCAAGGAATACCGCCTGCTCACTGCACAGAATCTGCTGCGTAAATTCTTCCTCGAGCTGCAAGCTCCCGAAGTCGAAACCCGGGTGACCGCGTATGTCTAATCATCATGTAATTAAAAGCCAGGCCGAACTGGCCGAACTGTTCCGCGCCGACATCACCACTGGCGTCGGCAAGAGCGTCAAACATGAAAGTGCGGACAAACACGTCTCCGGCGAAGCCATCTACGTCGACGACCGCCTGGAATTCCCCAATCAGCTGCACGTCTATGCACGCATGAGCGACCGCGCTCACGCGCGCATCGTCAGCATCGATACCAGCCCCTGCTACGCCATTCCGGGCGTGGCCATCGCCATCACCAAGGATGACGTACCTGGCCAGCTGGACATCGGCCCGGTCGTGGCTGGCGATCCGCTGCTGGCGGACGGCAAGGTTGAATACGTCGGCCAGGTGGTACTGGCCGTTGGTGCCGACAGCCTGGAAACCGCACGCAAAGCGGCCATGGCCGCGATCATCGAATACGAAGACCTTGAACCTGTGCTTGATGTGGTCGATGCGCTGCGCAAGAAGCATTTCGTCCTCGACAGCCACCAACACAAGATCGGCAACTCCAGCGCCGAGCTCGCCACTGCGCCGCGTCGCCTGCAAGGCAGCCTGCATATCGGCGGCCAGGAACACTTCTACCTGGAAACCCAGATTTCTTCGGTTATGCCCACCGAAGACGGCGGCATGATCATCTACACCTCGACGCAGAACGCCACCGAAGTACAGAAGTTGGTGGCTGAAGTGCTCGGCGTGCCAATGCACAAGATCGTCATCGACATGCGCCGCATGGGTGGCGGTTTCGGCGGCAAGGAAACCCAGGCCGCAGGCCCGGCGTGCCTGTGTGCAGTGATCGCCCACCTCACCGGCCGGCCGACCAAGATGCGCCTGCCGCGCGTCGAAGACATGCAGATCACCGGCAAACGTCACCCGTTCTACGTCGAGTACGACGTGGGCTTTGACGATAACGGCCTGCTGCACGGTATCGAGATTGAACTGGCCGGCAACTGCGGCTATTCGCCGGACCTGTCCGGCTCGATCGTCGACCGCGCAATGTTCCATTCCGACAACGCCTACTTCCTCGGCAACGCCACCATCAATGGTCACCGCTGCAAGACCAACACCGCGTCGAACACCGCCTACCGCGGTTTCGGCGGCCCGCAAGGGATGGTCGCCATCGAAGAGATCATGGATGCAGTCGCGCGCAGTCTGGGCAAAGACCCGCTGGAAGTACGCAAGCTCAACTACTACGGCAAGACCGAGCGCAACGTCACCCACTATCACCAGACCGTCGAGCACAACGTTATCCACGAGATGACCGCCGAGCTGGAAGCCAGCAGTGACTACGCCAAGCGCCGCGAAGAAATCCGCGCGTTCAACGCCAAGAGCCCAGTATTGAAGAAAGGCCTGGCGCTGACCCCGGTGAAATTCGGCATCAGCTTTACCGCCACCTTCCTCAACCAGGCTGGCGCGCTGATCCACATCTACACCGACGGTTCGATCCACCTGAACCACGGCGGCACCGAGATGGGCCAGGGCCTCAACACCAAGGTCGCGCAGATCGTCGCCGAAGTGCTGCAGGTAGACACTTCGCGCATCCAGATCACCGCCACCAACACCGACAAGGTGCCAAACACCTCGCCGACTGCCGCCTCCTCGGGTGCCGACCTGAACGGCAAGGCAGCACAGAACGCCGCTGAAACCCTCAAGCAGCGCCTGGTTGATTTTCTGGTGCGCGAATACAAGGTCACCCGGGAAGATGTGGAGTTCCGTAATAGCCAGGTGCGCGTACGCGACCTGTTCCTGAGCTTCGAGGAAGTGATCCAGAAGGCCTATTTTGGCCAGGTATCACTCTCCAGCACCGGTTTCTATCGCACGCCGAAGATCTACTACGACCGCGACAAGGCCGCCGGCCGCCCGTTCTACTACTTCGCCTACGGCGCCGCCTGCTCCGAGGTGATCGTCGACACCCTGACTGGCGAGTACAAAATGCTGCGCACCGACATCCTGCATGACGTCGGCGCCTCGCTAAACCCAGCCATCGATATCGGTCAGGTCGAAGGTGCCTTCGTGCAGGGCATGGGCTGGCTGACCATGGAAGAACTGGTGTGGAACGGCAAGGGCAAGCTGATGACCAATGGTCCGGCCAGCTACAAGATCCCGGCCATTGCCGACATGCCGCTGGACCTGCGCGTCAACCTGGTGGAAAACCGCAAGAACCCGGAAGACACCGTGTTCCACTCCAAAGCCGTTGGTGAACCACCCTTCATGCTCGGCATCGCCGTGTGGTGTGCGATCAAGGACGCCGTGGCCAGCCTGGCGGACTACCGCGTACAGCCGCAGATCGACGCACCGGCAACACCTGAGCGCGTGCTCTGGGGTGTGGAACAAATGAAGAAACTGCAGCAGACCGCCAAGTCGGCCGCCGCTGCAGAGGTTGAACCGGCGTAATACCAAACCGCCTGGGTGGTCACCCACCCAGGCACTGCACACACAGGTGTACAACAATGACAAAACACACCGAGCCAAAAACCCAGACACCCCGACCGATACCCGTTCCCATACTGGATCCGTCACCGAGCAACTGGCGCTTGCCGCGCCCCGGACAGACCACGCCTTCCTGGAGGCTGAGTAAATGAGCTGGATCAGTGCCCTCGCCGACCTGCAGCAACGCGGTGAACCCTGCGTGCTGGTGACCATCATCGAAGAACGCGGCTCAACCCCGCGCAATGCGGGCTCGAAAATGGTGGTCACCGCTGACCGCATCTTCGAGACCATCGGTGGTGGTCATCTGGAGTTCAAGGCGATGGAGCTGGCCCGCGAAATGCTCAGCAGCCGCAGCCAGGACACCCGCCTGGAGCGCTTCAGCCTCGGCGCCAGCCTTGGCCAGTGCTGCGGCGGTGCCACTGTGCTGCTGTTCGAACCCATGGGCCAGCCCCAGGCACAGATCGCCGTGTTCGGCGCAGGCCATGTTGGCCGCGCCCTGGTACCACTGCTCTCCAGCCTGCCATGCAAGGTGCGCTGGATCGACTCGCGGGAAAACGAGTTTCCCGAGCAGATTCCCGCCGGGGTGGAAAAAGTGGTCAATGAAGAGGTAATCGACGAGATCGAACGCATGCCTGCCGGCAGCTACTTTATCGTCATGACCCACAACCACCAGCTCGACCTGGAGCTGACCGCCGCAATCCTCAAACGCAACGATTTTGCCTACTACGGCCTGATCGGCTCGCAGACCAAACGCGCCAAATTCGAACACCGCCTGCGTGATCGCGGTTTCGACCCATGCGTTGTCGCGCGCATGCGCTGCCCCATGGGCATTGCCGAGGTGAAAGGCAAGTTGCCGGTGGAAATTGCCGTGTCCATCGCCGGCGAAGTAATCGCCACCTATAACGCGGCCTTTGGCCAAGAGAGCAAAAAAGGCCAGCCCAGCGTAGCCAAGCTGCTGCCCGCCTCTCGCCGAAGCCAGGCCTGACTATCTGCCCAGGTGCCCGCCGCCTGAGCGACCAACTCCATAGATTGAGATCAGCGTTACATGACTAGCCCAGTGAAAGCCTACCGCGCCGCCATCCTGCACAGCATTGCCGACCCTGCCGTGGTGGGCGTTGAGCAATCCTATGAGTATTTCGAAGACGGTGTGCTGGTCGTCGACAACGGTCAGGTGGCCAAAGTCGGCCATGCCGCAGACCTGCTGCCTACCCTCAAGGGCGTTGAAATCACTGAGTATCGCGACGCGCTGATCACCCCCGGTTTTATCGACACCCATATCCACTACCCGCAAACCGGGATGATCGCCTCCTACGGCGAGCAGCTGCTGGATTGGCTGAACACCTACACCTTCCCCACCGAGCAGCAGTTTGCCGACAAGGCCCATGCCGCGGACGTGGCCGGTATCTTCCTGAAAGAGCTGCTGCGCAACGGCACCACCACCGCCCTGGTGTTCGGCACGGTGCACAAGCAATCGGTAGACGCCTTCTTCGAAGCTGCCGAAGCGTTGAACCTGCGCATGATCGCCGGCAAGGTGCTGATGGACCGCAACGCCCCGGACTATCTGACCGACACGCCCGAGACCGGCTACGCCGACAGTAAGGAGTTGATCGAACGCTGGCACGGCAAGGGCCGCCTGCATTACGCCGTGACCCCACGCTTCGCCCCGACCAGCACTCCGGAACAGCTGACCCTGGCTGGCCAGCTGCTGGGCGAGTACCCGGACCTATATATGCACACCCACCTGTCCGAGAACCGCAAGGAAATTGAGTGGGTCAAGGCACTGTTCCCCGAACGCAAGGGCTACCTGGATGTGTACGACCACTACAAGCTGATCGGCGCCCGCTCGGTATTCGCCCACGGCGTGCACCTGTGCGACGACGAGTGCAAACGCCTGGCCGAAACCGGCTCGGCCGTAGCCTTCTGCCCGACCTCCAACCTGTTCCTCGGCAGCGGCCTGTTCGACCTCAACAAGCTGGAAGAGCACGGCGTGCGTGTCGGCCTGGGCACCGATGTCGGCGCGGGCACCAGCTTCAGCCAGCTGCAATCGCTGAACGAGGCCTACAAGGTCATGCAGTTGCAGGGCAAGAAGCTCGACCCGTTCAAGTCGCTGTACCTGGCGACCCTCGGCGGCGCCAATGCGCTGTACCTGGACGACAAGATTGGTAACTTCGCAAGCGGCAAAGACGCTGACTTCGTGGTGCTCGACTACAACGCCACACCGCTGATCAGCTACCGCATGCAGCAGGCCAAGACCCTGGACGAAAAACTCTTCGCCCTCACCATGCTCGGCGACGACCGCGCGGTGAAGGAAACCTTTGCTGCAGGCCAGTCAGTGCATCGCCGCGACTAAGCCTGGCTGATAAACCAGCGCCACAAAAAAGCCCGCTGATTAAGCGGGCTTTTTTATTTCGGCTGGTATCGCCAATCAGCGGCTTGCGGCTTTCTTCTTACTGCCTGGCAGCAGGTGCGAAAACACCGCGTGCAGGTCATCGGAGGCCGTTTCGCCGTCCAGATTGAGCTTGGCGTCAACGCTGTCCATGTGGCGCATCATCAGGTCCACGGCCACTTCGACGTTGCCAGCCTCGATGGCGTCAATCACCTGATCGTGCTCGGCATCCGAGCAATGGGTGCGGCTGTTGCTTTCATACAGGGCGATGATCAGCGAGGTCTGCGAAATCAGGCTACGCAGAAAGCCCAGCAGGGTCAGGTTACCGGCCGCTTCCGCGAGTTTCAGGTGGAACTCACCCGACAGGCGAATGCCCATGCCACGATCGCCACGGGCAAAACAGTCGCGCTCATCGATCACCATCTGGCGCAGTGCGGCAATCTGTTCCGGTTTGGCGTTCTTGCAGGCCAGTTCGGTAATCGCCCGTTCGATCATGCGGCGCACATAGAAGATCTGCCGGGCTTCTTCCGCCCCCGGGCTGGCGACTACCGCACCACGATTCGGGCGCAGCAGTACCACGCCTTCATGGGCCAGGCGTGACAGCGCACGGCGGATGATGGTGCGACTGACGCCGAAGATTTCACCGAGCGCCTCTTCACTGAGCTTGGTGCCAGGAGCCAGACGCTGCTCGAGAATGGCATCAAAGATATGGGCGTAAACGACATCGTCCTGAGTCCCGCTGCGAGTGCTCTTGCCTTCGCGCGTCTGCTTCTTTAGGGGCTGCAATTGTTCGTTCATTGTGGCTCGCGTGATCTGGATTCGGCGGTTGCTGATGCAACTCTACTGCGTGTTACCCACTGGTTGGCAAGGTAAGTCAGTGAAAAGTCACAAATAAAAAGCTCCTGCATTGTACACAATGTGATCAATACGTACACCGCCATCACGGCATAACCACCTGGCAAATGCGCATGAGCAGGCCTTTTCAGCCCTTGAGCCACAACGTTACTCGTGCAGCAGAAAAAAACTGAACGCTGAAGGCCGTGTCTGTCTTGCCAAAAGACGCTCTTAAAATGCCTTGCAGCGTCTCATTTATAAGACACAACGCCGCTCAGCACGGGCGTTTGCTGACACGTCCTTGATCTTCTCAAAAGACTGTCTCAGCGCCTTCGGTAGATCATCTGTTTTGCATAGATAAAAAAACCGAGTACATCCCGAATTTTAACCAGAAACATTATTTGCTTTTTTTGTATACAACATCATAATCGGCCTCAGTGTGATTTCTTGACCAACAAGTCAGCTAACACGCCAGCAAGCCCAAACACACCACCTACCTCAAGAGTCGAGCAGCGCGCAGCACAGGCTCTGGGTGGCACACAACAAAAGATGAGGAGTACCCCTGTGGAAAGCGCTAAACAAGAACAACAGGCGACCCAGATGCAAGACTTGATAAAGCCCGGATTACTCGACCGCTTCTTCAAGCTGACCGAACACCGCACCACCATCAAAACTGAGCTGCTGGCGGGCCTGACGACTTTCGTCACCATGGCTTACATCATCTTCGTCAACCCCAACATCATGGCCTCTGCGGGTGTCGACCACGGTGCTGCCTTCGTTGCCACCTGCATCGGCGCAGCCCTGGGCTGCTTCCTTATGGGGCTGTATGCCAACTGGCCTGTTGGCCTGGCACCGGGCATGGGGCTCAATGCATTCTTCACCTACACCGTAGTCGGCGAGATGGGCTACAGCTGGCAGGTTGCCCTTGGCGCGGTGTTTATCTCCGGCGTGCTGTTCATGATCATGAGCCTGTCGAAGATCCGCGAGTGGTTGCTCAACAGCATTCCCATGAGCTTGCGCTTTGCCATGGGTGCGGGGGTGGGTCTGTTCCTCGGCCTGATCGGTTTGAAGACCGCCGGTATTGTCGTCGACAGCCCGGCCACGCTGCTGACCATGGGTTCGTTCGGTGAGCCGAATGCCGTCCTCGCAGCCATCTGCTTTCTGCTGATCGCAGTCCTCAGCCACCGCAATGTATTCGGCGCTATCCTGTTCAGCATGCTCGGTGTGACCGCCGTGGGCTGGGCAATGGGTCTGGTTGAATACAACGGCCTGGTGTCCATGCCGCCAAGCCTGGCTCCAACCTTTATGGCCATGGACATTGCCGGCGCCTTCAACATCGCCATGGTCAGCGTGATTCTGGCCTTCCTCTTCGTCAACATGTTCGACACCGCCGGCACTTTGATGGGTGTTGCCCATCGCGCCAACCTGGTGGATGAAGACGGCAAGATCCAGAACCTGTCCAAGGCCCTGAAAGCCGACAGTACTTCCAGTGTCATCGGTGCCATGGTCGGTTGCCCGCCTGTCACCAGCTATGTGGAAAGTGCTTCGGGTGTGGCAGCCGGTGGTCGTACCGGTCTGACCGCCATCACCGTCGGCGTACTGTTCATGGCAGCTATGTTCTTCGCCCCGCTGGCCGGCATGATCCCCGCCTACGCCACCGCTGGCGCGTTGATCTATGTCGCCATGCTGATGATGAGCGGCATGGCCCACATTGACTGGAAAGACCACACCGACACCATCCCGGCGATCGTGACCGTGGTGATGATGCCGCTGACCTTCTCCATCGCCAACGGCATTGCCCTGGGCTTCCTGACCTATGCCACGCTGAAGCTGCTGACCGGCCAGCGCGACAAGGTATCGGTAAGCCTGTACGTTCTATGCATCATCTTTATCGCCAAGTTCGCCTTCCTGTAAGGTTGGCCAGCTAGCCCCAAGCCCCGGCGTGTTGCGTCGGGGCTTTCGTACATCTGGAGAATCGGTAATGAGTCTGGAAACCTGGCTGTTGTTCGCAAGCGCTGCACTGGTGGTGATCCTGATCCCCGGCCCGCTGTCACTGCTGATGGTCAGCAACAGCCTCAATTACGGCCTGCGCCGCTCGGCTCCGGCCTTTATCGGCGGGGTGTCAGCCTCGATCTGCCTGCTGAGCGCTTCCGCCCTGGGACTGGGCGCCCTATTACTGGCCTCCGAGCAGCTGTTCAGCCTGCTCAAGCTGGTCGGTGCGCTGTACCTGTTCTACCTCGCCTGGCAGAGCTGGCAGGAATCACGCAAAGCCGCCAAGCCGGTGACGGCCGAAGAGCAGCCAGTCAACCCAAGTTTTCGCAGCATGTTCTGGAAAGCCTTCGGCCTGGGCGCAAGCAACCCCAAGGACATCCTGTTCTTCGCCGCCTTCCTGCCGCAATTCATCAGCGCCGAACGCCCCATGCTGGGCCAGTTGCTGGTGATGATCGCCACCTGGGCGGTGCTCGACCTGTGCTGCAAGCTGTTCTACGGCCTGAGCGCCCAGGGTGCTGCGCGCTACCTGCGCTCAGGTAAGGGCCAGGTGTGGTTCAACCGTATCAGTGCTGCGCTGTTTGGCGGTGCCGGCGCTGCCTCACTGCTTAGTCGCTAACGCTATTACTGAACTCGCGAAGCCCACAGCCCTGGGCTTCGCGCTCCGCCCCATTCAGCCGCTCAAATTGCAGGCAAAAAAAAGCCCGCAGTGTGGGCGGGCTAATGACTCTTGAATGGAGTCAGAGGGTGACAAGCATTCGGTTTCAGCTACCGCGGTAGGTGGAGTAGCTGTATGGGGAAATCAGCAAGGGCACGTGGTAATGCTCCTGGCCGGCATCGATACCAAAGCGCAGCACCACCACATCCAGGAAGGCCTGCTCAGGCAGCTTGACGCCGCGAGCACGGTAATAATCGCCAGCATGGAAGTGCAGTTGATACACACCCGTGCGGTATTGCTCACCTTGCAACACAGGGGCATCACAGCGGCCATCGTGATTGGTGAGAACGCTGGTAAGCAGCTCAAGCTGAGCCCCTTCAACGCGATACAGCTCGATCTTCAGCTCGCTGCCAGGGCAACCGTGGGCAGCATCCAGTACGTGTGTAGTCAATCGTCCCATTGCGTATGGGCATCTGCGTGAACCCGCCAGCACAGATGCCGCACCTCCTCTACTTTTATTGAAATTCGCCAGAGCAGTCAGAGCAGTCAGAGCAGCCGCCATAACGACTGCCCAGCAGAGCACCTGATCCAGAGAATAAGACATTTACACAAAAAGTTGTACACAATAATTTGCTATTTTTTGCATTAACAGCCGAGCCAAGGTAAATCAAAATCATGGATAAGCGCTTGCCATACCTGGCTTTAACGGAAAACTCCTGACAGCTTGGACAAATTCGATGGCAACGCACTTTTTCGCAAAATAAGTGAATTTTCGATTTACAAAACACAAAGCACTTTGTATACAATTGAACCATCACGGTCGTGCAACGTGCTGACGCTTGCCCTATGACCGCCACAACAGCAAGAAGGAAGACTGCAGTGAGCGCTGACTACCCACGCGACCTGATCGGTTACGCCAACAACCCGCCCCACCCGCACTGGCCGAATGATGCGCGCATCGCCCTGTCGTTTGTTCTCAATTACGAAGAAGGTGGCGAACGCAACATCCTCCATGGCGACAAGGAGTCCGAGGCGTTTCTCTCCGAAATGGTCGCGGCACAACCGCTGCAGGGCCAGCGTAACCTGTGCATGGAATCGCTCTACGAGTATGGCAGCCGCGCCGGTGTCTGGCGTTTGCTCAACCTGTTCCAGAAACACAACATCCCGCTGACCATCTTTGCCGTGGCCATGGCGGCGCAGCGTCACCCGGATGCGATCAAGGCGATGGCCGCCGCAGGTCACGAGATCTGCAGCCACGGCTACCGCTGGATCGACTACCAGAACATGAGCGAAGCCGAAGAGCGCGAGCATATGCTCGAAGCCATCCGCATCCTCACCGAACTGACCGGCGAACGCCCAGTGGGCTGGTACACCGGCCGCCTCGGCCCGAACACCCGCCGCCTGGTGCGTGAAGAAGGTGGCTTCCTGTATGACAGCGACACCTACGACGACGACCTGCCCTACTGGGACCCGGCCAGCACCGCAGCCAAGCCGCATCTGGTGATCCCCTACACCTTGGACACCAATGACATGCGCTTCACTCAGGTGCAGGGCTTCAACAAGGGCGATGACTTCTTCGAGTACCTGAAAGATGCCTTCGATGTGCTCTACGCCGAAGGCGTGGCCGGCGCACCGAAGATGCTTTCGATCGGCATGCACTGCCGCCTGCTCGGCCGCCCGGCGCGCCTGGCATCGCTGGCAAAATTTCTCGAATACGTGCAAAGCCACGAAAAAGTCTGGTGCGCCCGCCGCGTCGACATCGCTAAACACTGGCACGCGACCCATCCGCTGCAAGAGCCATCCAAGGAGAGCTCGAAATGAGCCGTTTTCAAACCCTGACCCCATCGCGCCTGAGCCGCGAAGACTTCGTAAAAGTCTTCGCCGACATTTACGAACACTCGCCCTGGGTCGCCGAGAAGGCTTTTGACCTGGGCCAGGACGACAGCATCAACGAAATCAACGGCCTGCATCAGCGCATGGCCGACCTGTTGCTCAGTGCCAGCCACGCTGCACAGCTGGCGCTGATCAATGCTCACCCGGATCTGGCCGGCAAGGCAGCCGTTCGTGGTGAGTTAACCGCCTCCTCCACATCGGAGCAGGCCGGTGCGGGCATTCATGAATGCACCGCAGAAGAGTTCGTCCGCTTTACCGAACTGAACGATGCCTACAAGGCCAAGTTCGGCTTCCCCTTCATCATGGCGGTGAAAGGCAGCAATCGGCACCAGATCCTGGCGGCTTTCGAGGAGCGGATTCACAACTCCCCGGAGCAGGAATTCGCCTGTGCGCTGGCCGAGATCAACAAGATCGCGCTGTTCCGCTTGCAGCAGTTGTAGGCCGCAAGCCCACCGCCCTCCCCAACGCCATCATCTAAGGCAGACATTTCATGAAAGCTTACGCCGTACCCTTTGAGAAATACGTCAACCTCGCCGACGCACGCCTGGGCACCAAGGCCATCTCGGTCACCGACGACTGGTTCGCCGACGTTAACCGTCTGTTCCAGCCGACCCCGGCCGTATGGAAGGAGGGCGTGTTCGATGATAACGGCAAGTGGATGGATGGCTGGGAGTCGCGCCGCAAGCGCTTCGAAGGTTACGACAGCGCAGTGATCCGCCTGGGCGTACCGGGCTCGATCAAAGGCGTGGACATCGACACCAGTTTCTTCACCGGTAACTTCCCGCCGTCGGCGTCCCTTGAAGGCTGCTTCGTCGCCGAAGGTGACCCAACCGACGCCACCCAGTGGACCGAGGTGCTGGGCGCAGTCGAACTGCAAGGCAACAGCCACCACTACCACGAAATCAATAACGCCCAGGCCTTCACCCACCTGCGCTTCAACATCTATCCAGACGGCGGCGTCGCTCGTCTGCGCGTTTACGGCGTACCGTTCCGTGACTGGAGCAATGTCGGCGACAACGAGCAGATTGACCTGGCAGCTGCACTGAATGGCGGTCGCGCCCTGGCCTGCTCGGACGAACACTTCGGCCGCATGAGCAACATCCTCAACCCGGGCCGTGGCATCAACATGGGCGACGGCTGGGAAACCGCACGTCGTCGCACACCGGGTAACGACTGGGTAATCGTCGCCCTCGGCCATCCGGGCGAGATCGAACGCATTGTCGTCGACACCCTGCACTTCAAAGGCAACTATCCGGACAGCTGCTCGATCCAGGGCGCATTCGTCAAAGGTGGCACCGACAGCCAGATCGAAACCCAGAGCCTGTTCTGGCGCGACCTGCTGCCGAGCCAGAAGCTGCAGATGCACGCCGAACACGAGTTCAGCGAGCAGATCAACGCACTGGGGCCGATCACCCACGTACGGGTGAACGTATTCCCGGACGGTGGTATCAGCCGCCTGCGTCTGTTCGGCAAAGTCGCCAAGTAAGCCAATAAAACCCCTCTCCCATTGGGAGAGGGGCATAAACGAACGAACAAGAAGACCAACATGCGCACATTGATCATCGAGCCGCTGAGCAAAGAAGCATTCGCCCCCTTTGGTGACGTTATCGAAACCGACGGCAGCGAGTACTTCATGATCAACAATGGCTCCACTCGCCGTTATCACAAACTGGCCACGGTCGAGACCGCACAGCCAGAGGATAAGGCGATCATCAGCATCTTCAGTGCCGAGGCACTGGATATGCCGCTGACCATTCGCATGCTGGAGCGCCATCCGCAGGGCAGTCAGGCGTTTATTCCACTGCTCGGCAACCCCTTTCTGATCGTGGTCGCGCCAGTTGGCGATGCACCTGAGTCAGAGTTGGTCCGCGCCTTCCGCAGCAATGGCAGGCAGGGCATTAATTACCATCGCGGCGTCTGGCACCACCCGGTGCTGACGATCGAAAAGCGGGATGACTTCCTGGTGGTTGATCGCAGCGGTTCTGGCAACAACTGCGATGAGCATTTCTTTACCGACGACGAGCAACTGCTCCTCGCCCCCCACCAATAAGAGAAGCCCAGAGGACCGGCGTGCCGGCACTGGGAAAGAGGTACTGATTGTGGAAGCGCATTTTACTGAATGGCTGAACCTGGGTATCCGCTGGATCCATATGATCACCGGCATTGCCTGGATCGGCGCATCCTTCTATTTCGTCTGGTTGGAAAACAACCTCAACCGCAGCAATCCCCGTGAAGGCCTATCAGGCGACCTCTGGGCGATCCACGGCGGCGGTATCTACCACCTGGAAAAGTACAAGCTGGCTCCGCCGAAAATGCCGGAGAACCTGCACTGGTTCAAATGGGAAGCCTATTTCACCTGGCTGTCGGGCATCGCCCTGATGCTGGTGGTCTACTACCTCAACCCGAGCCTGTACCTGGTCAAGCCTGGCGTTGATCTGGCCCCGGAAATGGCCATTGCCATCGGCTTTGGTTCGATGATTGCCGGTTATATCGCCTATCACTTCCTCTGCGACTCGCCTCTGGGCAAGCAGCCTGCTCTGCTCGGTGCTGTGCTGTTCGTGCTGATCATCGCTGCCGCCTACGGCTTCAGCCAGATCTTCAGCGGCCGCGCGGCTTATATCCATGTCGGCGCGATCATCGGCACCATCATGGTCGGCAACGTGTTCTTCACCATCATGCCCGCGCAGCGAGCACTGGTTAAGGCCATCGAAACCAACACCACGCCCGACCCGACCCTGCCAGCCAAGGGCTTGCTGCGTTCGCGTCACAACAACTACTTCACCCTGCCAGTGCTGTTCATCATGATCAGCAACCACTTCCCGAGCACCTACGGCAGCCAGTACAACTGGTTGATCCTGGCGGGTATCGCGATGCTGGCCGTGCTGGTACGCCACTACTTCAACACCCGTCATGACAGCAGCAAGTACGTCTGGACCCTGCCAGCCGCAGCACTGGGGATGATCTGCCTGGCCTTTGTCACCGGCCCGAGCATGAAAGCCGCCAGCACTGATGCCCCCAAAGCGGCCGTGATCAAGTACGCCCCCGTTCCGGCTACCGGCATCAGCGGTCACCCGGAGGTGGCCGCCAAGGCAGCCGAAGCAGCCAGCACGCCCGCCGCGCCTGTTGCCAGCGCGCCTGCTGCTGATGGCGTTGAGTTTGCCAAAGTCAGCAGCGTGATCCACGAACGTTGCAGCGTGTGCCACTCGGCCACGCCGAGCAGCCCGATGTTCACTGCACCACCGGCCGGCTTTATTCTCGACACGCCGGAACAGATCAAGGCGCAAGCCGCGAAGATCCACGCGCAAAGTGTTGCTTCGCAGATCATGCCGCTGGGCAACATCACCCAGATGACCCAGGAAGAACGCGAGCTGATTGGCTCGTGGATCGACCAGGGCGCGCAGCTCAACTAAGCCGTATCAGGCCGCACCTACGGGTGCGGCTTGCCTTTGCCAGCCCCCTTGCTCGCGGTTTTTCTGCCGCCGTAATACCCGCCCCCGCTGTCCATCTTCCCAGCTTGAAAGCCCCTTATCAGAAAGCGCTGTAGACCACGGTTGACGCGGCCTGCGAGCAATCTGACTAGCGGTATATTTTTGTGCACAATAATAAAATAAATTGTTTTAAACGATGTAAACAAGTTGTTATAGTTAACTCATTCTGACTCGCCGGACAACTTCCTGCCTGATCAGCTAGAGGCCCCGTGAAGCCTCGTGTAAGCCCACGACCAAGAACAACAACTGGCAGGCTATGACATGACCACGACTAGCAGCTTCCACACACCAGCTACGCTTGGATTACGCTTGCGCGTAATATCGCTGCCGGCCCATGCCCGTCCTGTGCACCTATTGCACAACCTACCGGCCACCCCCAAACACATACCGCAAAGCCCCTCTGCACCCTTGCGCCTTGTATCGCACGCATGCGCCTGGCCAGAGCAACGGGCTTGCCATCGCCCTGAATGATCCACTGTATGCTTCTGCGCCCCGCCGCACAGACGCGCCACCTTGTAAGTCCACAATAAGGAAAACGTGATGAAACTGAAGCACCTGCCTCACTCGATCGCCCTCGCCACCGCGCTACTGTCGGCACAACACGCCTGCGCTGAAGGCGCCTTCCTCTGGCAAGACACCAGTCTGTCCTACCTCTACGGCAGCAACTTCCAGCGCCTGAACAACAACGCCGAAGAACAGCGTTCACAGAGCACCTTCACCCTGGAAAACGCCAGCGGCTGGACCTGGGGCGACACCTTCTTTTTCCTCGACTACATCGACGCAGACAATAGCCAGGCACGTGGCAGCAACTTCGGCAACCTCAAGGTCAAAGAGAAAAGCAGCTTCTACTACATGGAGTTCTCGCCGCGCGTTAGCCTCAGCTGGCTGACCGGCCAGGACCTCTCCGTAGGCCCGATCAAGGACGTCAAAGCCGCCTTCACCTATGAGAAAGGCAACGGAGGCCCAGGCACCGAAAACTACCTCTACGGTATAGGCCTGGACTGGGACGCACCGGGTTTCGCCTTCCTGCAGACCAACCTGTACCGCGTGAAGATCAACAACCACATCTTCTTCGACCATGACTTCAAGGCCAGCGACAAGGGTAACGGCTACACCACCCAGCTGACCGTCGCCGGTGCCTATCCATTCGCCATTGGCGACCAGAGCTTTGTGATCGACGGTTATGTCGACTGGCGCGCACCGTCCAAGGACGCTGGCACCCAGACCTCTGTTGGCTCCTCGATCCAGATCAAGTGGGATGCGGGCAAGGCGCTGTTCGGCGAAGAGCGCAAGCTGTATGTCGGTACCGAGCTGAACATGTGGCACAACAAGTACGGCGTCAAACCAATCGACGGTTCCACCGACGGTTTCGATCAGACCGCCGTACAAGCGCTGGTCAAGTACCACTTCTAAGCCGATAGGCTTGATGCGGATCGTCGGGTAGGCGGCCTCTGCAGTCAAAGGGGATGGCAGCGATGCCATCCCCTTTTTATTTTCATCGCGCAGATGTAGGAGCGGCCCATGGCGCGATCACTTTTCGTGGACATGGGCCGTACCTACACCCATTGCACTGTTATGCGCAGAAAAAAACCGCTCAATGGAGCGGTTTTTGTTGGTTCATCACATCACTGCGACTGCGCTTCCTTGTGCTTTTTCCGCTCCAGGAAATCCAGCTTCCATTGCTCCAGACCGATACGATCGGGATCCAGATTAGCCTCGACTTTGTACTGGTTTTTCAGCGCGGCAATTTCACTCTTCTGCTCGACCAGAAAACGGTCAAAACGCTGCATCAAGGCCGTGTGTTTGAGGGTTGAAAGCTTAAAGCTGCCACGGTTGTGCGGCAGCGTTGGGTCAAATACCAGGGCACCAGGCCGGGCACGGATGTTGTCCAGGTAATGAGTAGCCACCACTACGTTGAAATAGGCACCGTCGGTATCTTTCTTCAACGCCTGGCGAATCATCTGGCGCAGGTCATCGCTGTAGGTCAGCTCGATCTGCCCGGCATCGATCCGCTCCTGATAGCCCCAAGGGGTCCAGCCATTGACTATGGCCAGACGTTTAACCTGCTCAATTGGCTGGCCCAGAAGCTGCGGCGCCACCAGCACGCCATCAACATAGTCGACCACAGCCTGGCTGTAGATCAGTGGCTTACCAGCCTTCTGTGTCTGCGCCCAGGTGTCGCTGTCCGGGTACTTCAGGTCTACCTGACCATTGAGCAGCGCAGGCAGCAACTGCTCGACCGGCAGCACCTTGTAACTCAGCTCCACCCCGCTTTTCTGGGCAAACAGGTCAAACAGATCACGGGCAAACCCCTGGTACTGGCCCTGCGCGTCAATGCTGTAATGCGGGGCGAAGGCCAGTTTCTCGACACCGATCACATAGCTTTCAGCCTGGACGGCGGTGGAACAGATTACGGCGAACAAACTGCAGACGTGCAAAGGCTTCACAGCAAACCTCCTGTTAAGTGTGATGTGGATTGGGAGTGAAGAAAGGCAGCGCTAGCCGCCGGTCATACTCATAAAGCGCACCACCTGCACCTGGCTATCGCTCTGGAAGTGGTGGCGTTCGGGTTTGAGTTGCAAGGCTTGCATCAAGGCATCACGCAGACGCTGACTGTCCCCAGGATGGGCACGCATCAGGCCTTTCAGGTCCAGAGCATTTTCATGCCCCAGACACAGCACCAGCTTGCCCTCAGCAGTGACCCGCACACGGTTGCAGTCGCCGCAGAAGTTGTGGCTGTGGGGGGAGATAAAACCGACCTGGGTGTCGCTGCCAACCACCTGCCAATAGCGCGAAGGGCCGCCGGTCAGCTTGCTGCTGCGCACCAGGGCGTAACGCTGCTCGATGCGCTCACGCACCTCGTCGCTGGAGCAGAAGGTCTGCTCGCGCTGGTGGCTGGAAATACTACCCAGGGGCATTTCTTCGATAAAACTGATGTCCAGGCCGCGCGCCATGGCGAACTCGACCAGATCGAGCACTTCGTCATCGTTGCGGTCTTTCTGCACCACGGCGTTGAGTTTGATTTTGCGAAAACCCGCCGTACGTGCCGCCTCGATGCCTTCGAGCACCTGATCGAGTTTGTCGCGCCGGGTAAAAGCCGCAAAGCGCTCACGCTGCAATGAGTCAAGGCTGACATTCAGGCGCTTGACCCCGGCTGCGCGCAGTTGCGGTGCCAGCTCGGCCAGTTGCGAGCCATTGGTGGTGATGGCCAGGTCTTCCAGCTCGGGACGCTGACCCAGGCGAGTCAGCAGGCTCAGCAGGTTCTTGCGCACCAGTGGCTCGCCACCGGTAATGCGGATGCGCTTGACCCCAAGGCCGATAAAGGCGTCCGCCACGGTATAGAGTTCTTCCAAGCTGAGGATCTGCTCGCGCGGGGCGAACACCATGTCCTCACTCATGCAATACGTGCAGCGGAAGTCGCAGCGATCGGTAACCGATAACCGCAGGTAGGTGATGCGCCGACCGAAGGGGTCAACCAGCTGATTGCTCACGGCATGTCTCCTGAAGCTCAACGAGCCGAGACTTCTTGTTATGAATGCAGATAACCAGATAAAAACAGAAAATCATGATTTTGTATACAACAACTTGACTTACAGGTCAGATAGCCCTGCAAGGCCCAGCCTGCATGCCTTGAGCGCCGTACAAAGCCGGTGCTACCATCCCCCGCGCTGCCCAACGCCGGGCGATAGACAGAAGCAACGAGGCTTATGACCAGTATTCGCGAGCGTAACAAAGAGCTGATTTTGCGCGCAGCCAGTGAGGAGTTTGCCGACAAGGGCTTTGCCGCCAGCAAGACCAGCGATATCGCCGCCAAGGCTGGGGTGCCCAAGCCCAACGTCTACTACTACTTCAAATCGAAAGAAAACCTCTACCGCGAAGTGCTGGAAAGCATCATCGAACCACTGCTGGAAGCCTCCGCACCATTCAACCAGCCCGGCAAACCTGCCGACGTGCTGCGCGCCTATATCCGCTCGAAAATCCGCATTTCCCGCGAACTGCCCTCCGCCTCCAAGGTATTCGCCAGCGAGATCATGCACGGTGCGCCGCACCTGTCTGCCGACCAGACTGCGCAACTGAATGCCCAGGCCAAACACAATATCTCCTGCATCCAGGGCTGGATCGACCAGGGCTTGATGGCCAAGGTTGACCCACACCACCTGCTGTTCAGCATCTGGGCCGCAACCCAGACCTACGCCGACTTCGACTGGCAGATTTCCACCGTCACCGGCAAGGCCAGCCTCGATGAAGCCGATTACGAGGCCGCTGCGCAGACCATCATCCGCCTAGTGATCAAAGGCTGCGATATCGACGAAACCCAGCCCAGCCCGTCCGAACAGGTCACAAACGCCTAAGCCTGGTTATCCGCCCTGCCCCGGATAAACGGCACCAATAAAAAACGGTGAATGCCGCAAAGCATTCACCGTTTTTTATTGCGGCTCTAGTTACGGCGAAAGCCGCGCATTATCAAGCGGCGATACCCGCATCCGGTTTCAGCCCGACCGACTCCACCGCGCTCACCGCGCACTGCTCATCGATATCCGAGGTATCACCAGTGATACCCACTGCGCCGATTACCTCGCCGCGCTCATCACGGATCAGCACACCACCCGGTACCGGCACCAGTTGACCGTCTGCCAGGTTGTTTACCGCGCCGATAAATGCCGGGCGCTGCTGCGCGTCGGCCGCAATCAGGCGCGAGCCCTTGCCCAGCGCCAACGCACCCCAGGCCTTGCCGATGGCGATTTGCGGGCGTAGCAGGCTGGCGCCGTCTTCGCGCTGCAGGCTGATCAGGTGACCGCCGGCATCCAGTACGGCAACAGTCAGCGGTGCGGCAGAGATTTCCCGAGCGACTGCCAGGGCGCGGTTACTGATGGTGGTGGCGATTTGCAGATTCAACGTACTCATCTTGGGTTTTCCTCAAGGCTAATAAATCCAACGAAACACCCAGCGCTGCGCCGCCTACAGGGCGATTGACAGTAGCCGGGCAATCCAAAGCTCGCCACCACTATCCCACCAGAAACAAAAAACTCAATAGTCGAATACAATACAAATAGTCTTTGTATACAGTTATGCGTATCGCTTTCCGCATCAGATCAAGCACCCCAGCTAAAACGCTTGTTTTAAAAGATTTTTTGCCAGACGGCGGCTTGGCGACAAAACGTGTTGACCAGAAGGTCAGGCCATGAATAGAATCCAAGCCAGCTGTTTTGTATACAATCTGATAACAAACGAGGCACAAGACAATGGCCAAAATGAGAGCAATCGAGGCCGCCGTACTGGTGATGCGCCGCGAAGGCGTTGACACTGCGTTCGGCATTCCCGGCGCCGCCATCAACCCCCTGTACGCTGCACTGAAAAAAGTCGGCGGTATCGACCACGTCCTGGCTCGCCACGTCGAAGGTGCCTCGCACATGGCTGAGGGTTACACCCGCACCAATGCCGGCAACATCGGTGTGTGCATCGGCACTTCCGGCCCTGCAGGCACTGACATGGTCACCGGGCTGTACTCGGCATCGGCCGACTCCATTCCAATTCTGTGCATCACCGGCCAAGCGCCGCGTGCCCGTATGCACAAGGAAGACTTCCAGGCCGTCGACATCACCAGCATCGTCAAGCCGGTGACCAAATGGGCAACTACCGTGATGGAGCCAGGCCAAGTGCCGCGCGCCTTCCAGAAAGCCTTCTATGAAATGCGCAGCGGTCGTCCTGGCCCGGTGCTGATCGACCTGCCGTTCGACGTGCAGATGGCCGAGATTGAATTCGACATCGACGCCTACGAGCCGCTGCCGCTGGCCAAACCGGCGACCAACCGCGTGCAGGCAGAAAAAGCCATCGCCATGCTCAACGACGCCGAGCGTCCGTTGCTGGTTGCCGGTGGCGGTATCTTCAATGCCGACGCCGCCGACAAACTGGTGGAGTTCGCCGAACTGACCGGCGTGCCAGTTGTACCGACCCTGATGGGCTGGGGCGTGATCCCGGATGACCACAAGCTGATGGTCGGCATGGTCGGTCTGCAGACTTCACACCGTTACGGCAACGCCACCCTGCTGGCTTCCGACCTGGTGTTCGGTATCGGTAACCGCTGGGCCAACCGCCACACCGGTTCGGTTGATGTCTACACCGAAGGCCGCAAATTCATCCACGTCGACATCGAACCGACGCAGATTGGCCGTGTATTCAACCCGGACCTGGGCATCGTTTCCGATGCTGGTTCGGCGCTGGACGCCTTCCTGGAAGTGGCTCGCGAATGGAAAGCCGCTGGCAAGCTGAAAGATCGCAGCGCCTGGCTGGACAGCTGCCGCGAGCGTAAGCGCACCCTGCAGCGCAAGACCCACTTCGACAACGTGCCGGCCAAGCCGCAGCGCGTGTACGAAGAGATGAACGAAGCGTTCGGCAAGGACACCTGCTACGTCACCACCATCGGTCTGTCGCAGATCGCTGGCGCGCAGTTCCTCCACGTCTACAAGCCGCGTCACTGGATCAACTGTGGTCAGGCAGGTCCGCTGGGCTGGACCATTCCGGCAGCGCTGGGTGTGGTCAAGGCCGACCCCTCGCGCTCCGTTGTAGCGCTGTCCGGCGACTACGACTTCCAGTTCATGATCGAAGAGCTGGCGGTAGGCGCACAGTTCAACCTGCCGTACATCCACGTGCTGGTGAACAACTCCTACCTGGGTCTGATCCGTCAGGCGCAGCGCGGCTTCGAGATCGACTACTGCGTACAGCTGGCGTTCGAGAACATCAACGCGCCGGAAATCAACGGTTACGGTGTTGACCACGTTGCCGTGGTTGAAGGCCTGGGCTGTAAGGCCATCCGCGTGTTCGACCCGAACGAGCTGCAAAACGCCTTCGCCGAAGCCAAGCGCCTGATGGCCGAGCACCGCGTACCGGTGGTGGTGGAAATTATCCTGGAGCGTGTCACCAACATCTCCATGGGTACCGAAATCAACGCCGTCAACGAGTTCGAAGAACTGGCCGAACGCGGCGTCGACGCCCCGACGGCCATCTCGCTGCTCGACTAAATCGCTTACTGAACCAGTAGCCCGGATAGGTTATCCGGGCTGCGCAAGACAAGGAGCACACCATGCCCCGTTTTGCCGCCAACCTGTCGATGCTGTTCACCGAAGTGGACTTCATGGACCGTTTCGCCGCTGCCGCCGATGCTGACTTTAGCGGTGTTGAATACCTGTTCCCCTACGATTTCAGCGCCGAAGAAATCAAAGCGCGCCTGGATGCCAACAAACTTGAGCAGGTGCTGTTCAACCTGCCGGCTGGCGATTGGGCCAAGGGTGAGCGTGGTATCGCCTGCCACCCTGACCGCGTTGAAGAATTCCGCGCTGGCGTGGACAAAGCCATCGCCTACGCCAAGGTATTGGGCAACACGCAGATCAACTGCCTGGCCGGTATCCGCCCGCAAGGTCTGGATTGCGCCACCGTCGAGCAGACCTTTGTCGACAACCTCAAGTTTGCCGCTGAAAAACTGCAAGCTGCGGGCATCAAGCTGGTCATGGAAATGATCAACACCCGCGACATCCCGGGCTTCTACCTGAACACCACGAAGCAGGCCCTGGCGATTCGCGACAAGGTCGCAAGCAGCAACCTGTTCCTGCAATACGACATCTACCACATGCAGATCATGGAAGGTGACCTGGCGCGTACCGTCGAGGCCAACCTGCCTGTGATCAACCATGTGCAGTTGGCCGACAACCCGGGCCGCAACGAGCCGGGCACTGGCGAGATCAACTACCGCTTCCTCTTCGAGCACCTGGACCGCATTGGCTACCAGGGCTGGATCGGCTGTGAATACAAGCCAGCCACCACCACCGCTGCCGGCCTCGGCTGGATGAAGGCACATAACGCAATCTGAATCAGAGGATATTTCTCATGGCAAAAATCGGATTTATCGGCACCGGCATCATGGGCAAGCCTATGGCGCAGAACCTGCAAAATGCCGGGCACACCCTGTTCTTCTCCGAGCACTTCGACAAGGCTCCGGCTGACCTGCTGGGCAACAACGGCATCGGCCTGGCCAACCCGCGCGAAGTGGCGCAGGAAGCTGAATTCATCATCATCATGGTGCCGGACACCCCTCAGGTTGAAGACGTGCTGTTCCGCGCTGACGGCGTAGCCGCAGGTGTGGGCGCTGGCAAAGTAGTGATCGACATGAGCTCGATCTCGCCGACCGCCACCAAGCAGTTCGCCGAGAAAATCAAAGCCACTGGCGCAGCCTACCTGGATGCTCCGGTATCCGGCGGTGAAGTCGGTGCCAAAGCGGCTACCCTGTCGATCATGGTAGGCGGTTGCCCGAATGCCTTCGAACGCGCCCTGCCGCTGTTCCAGGCCATGGGCAAGAACATCACCCGCGTTGGCGGTAACGGTGACGGTCAGACCGCCAAGGTCGCCAACCAGATCATCGTTGCCCTGAACATCCAGGCAGTGGCCGAAGCCCTGCTGTTCGCCGCCAAGAATGGCGCCGATCCAGCCAAGGTACGTGAAGCACTGATGGGCGGTTTCGCCGGCTCGAAGATCCTTGAAGTGCACGGCGAGCGCATGATCAAGGGCACCTTCGACCCAGGCTTCCGTATCAGCCTGCACCAGAAGGACCTCAACCTGGCCCTGGCCGGTGCGCGCGAGCTGGGCCTCAACCTGCCCAACACCGCCAACGCCCAGCAAGTGTTCAGCACCTGTGCAGCCATCGGTGGCAGCAACTGGGACCACTCGGCATTGATCAAAGGCCTGGAACACATGGCCAACTTCAACATCCGCGGCGAGTAAGCAACAGGTTTCAGGGCGGGGTCAGCCGCCCTGAAACAACCCTTTCGATCTGTCCGGCAGGCGGTGTCACGGCCTGCCTGCCGGGTGGGTCGATTCTAGTGCGCAGCGCCTTGGCCCAGGGCGCTGCGCACTAGAATCGAACGTGCTTCAGTAATAAAAAGTGGCTCCGGCCCTATCAAGAGAGATCGCCATGTCCATCGATCCGTCTTTCAATCCAACGTCCCTGCTGCGCGAGCTGTTCGCCAGCGCCATCGACGCCGCTCACCCGCGCCAGGTGCTGGCTGATTACCTGCCGGAAGACCGCAGCGGCCGCGTTATCGTGATCGGCGCAGGTAAAGCCGCCGCAGCCATGGCCGAAGTGATCGAGCAGGAATGGCAAGGCGAAGTCTCCGGCCTGGTGGTCACCCGCTATGAACACGGCGCCAACTGCCGGAAGATCGAAGTGGTCGAAGCCGCGCACCCGGTGCCGGACGATGCCGGCGAGCGCGTCGCGCGACGCGTGCTGGAGCTGGTGTCGAACCTCAGCGAAGACGACCGGGTGATCTTCCTCCTCTCCGGTGGCGGCTCCTCGCTGCTGGCGTTGCCGGCCGAGTGCATCAGCCTCAAGGACAAGCAAGCGATCAACAAGGCCCTGCTCAAATCCGGCGCCACCATCGGCGAGATGAACTGCGTACGCAAGCATCTCTCGGCGATCAAGGGCGGCCGTCTGGCCAAGGCCTGCTGGCCGGCCACCGTGTACACCTACGCCATCTCCGACGTGCCCGGTGACGAAGCCACGGTGATTGCCTCCGGCCCCACCGTGGGTGACCCGACCACCTCGGCCGAAGCCCTGGCGATTCTTGCCCGCTACGCCATCGACATCCCGACCAACGTACGCAGCTGGCTGCAGGACCCACGCTCAGAAACGGTCAAGCCGGGCGATCCGGTACTCGCTCGTAGCCACTTCCAATTGATCGCCACCCCGCAGCAGTCGCTCGACGCCGCCGCGGCCAAGGCCGAAGCCGCCGGTTTCCCGGTGCTGATCCTCGGCGACCTGGAAGGCGAGTCGCGCGACGTGGCCAAGGTGCATGCCGGCATCGCCCGCCAGGTGCAGCTGCACGGCCAGCCGATCAAACCGCCCTGCGTAATCCTCTCCGGCGGCGAAACCACCGTCACCGTGCGCGGCAACGGCCGTGGCGGGCGCAACGCCGAATTTCTCCTGAGCCTGACTGACAGCCTCAAGGGCCTGCCTGGCGTCTACGCCCTGGCTGGCGACACCGATGGCATTGACGGTTCGGAAGACAACGCCGGGGCCATCATGACCCCCGACAGCTATGCCCGCGCCCATGATATGGGCCTGAGCAGCAGCGATGAGCTGGATAACAACAACGGCTACGGCTACTTCGCCGCCCTCGATCAACTGATCGTCACCGGGCCGACGCGTACCAACGTCAACGATTTTCGCGCCATCCTCATTCTTGAGAACCCTGCCCAATGAACGCCGACAAGAAAGTAAAAATCCTCGCCACCCTTGGCCCAGCGATCAAAACCATCGACGACATCCGCCAGCTGGTCGAAAACGGGGTCAACCTGTTCCGCCTCAACTTCAGCCACGGCGAACACGCCGACCACGCCCAACGTTACAACTGGGTGCGTGAAGTCGAACAACAGCTGAATACCCCGATCGGCATCCTCATGGATCTGCAAGGGCCCAAACTGCGCGTTGGCCGCTTCGCCGAGGGCAAGGTCAACCTGCAACGCGGCCAGACCCTGCGCCTGGATCTGGACAGCACCCCGGGTGACGTCAACCGGGTCAACCTGCCGCACCCGGAAATCATCGAAGCGCTGCAACCGGGCATGAGCCTGCTGCTCGACGATGGCCGCCTGCGACTGCAAGTTACTGCCAAGCACAGCGATGCAGTGATCACCGAAGTGATCGCCGGTGGCGAGCTGTCCGACCGCAAGGGCGTCAACGTGCCGGAAGCGGTGCTGCAACTCAGCCCGCTGACCGAGAAAGATCGCCGCGACCTGAGCTTCGGCCTGGAGCTGGGTGTGGACTGGGTGGCGCTGTCGTTCGTGCAACGCCCGGAAGACATCATCGAAGCCCGCGAATTGATTCAGGGCAAAGCCGCGCTGATGGCCAAGATCGAGAAGCCCTCGGCGGTGATTCACCTGGAAGAAATCGCCAAACTGTGCGACGCGATCATGGTCGCCCGTGGTGACCTGGGCGTGGAAGTGCCGGCTGAAAACGTACCGCGCATTCAGAAAGACATCATCCGTACCTGCCGCCAGCTCGGCCGGCCGGTGGTGGTGGCCACGCAGATGCTCGAATCCATGCGCTTCTCCCCTGCGCCGACCCGCGCCGAGGTCACTGACGTGGCCAACGCTGTGGCCGAAGGCGCCGATGCGGTGATGCTCTCGGCGGAAACCGCTTCCGGTGATTACCCACAGGAAGCCGTGCAGATGATGAGCAAGATCATCCGCCAGGTGGAGAACGGCCCGGACTTCCAGGCTCAGCTGGATGTCAGCCGCCCACAGGCCGAAGCCACCGCGTCGGATGCAATCAGCTGCGCCATCCGCCGCATCAGCAGCATCCTGCCGGTCGCCGCACTGGTGAACTACACCGAGTCGGGCAACTCCAGCCTGCGCGCCTCACGCGAGCGGCCGAAAGCACCGATCCTCAGCCTGACCCCGAACCTCGATACCGCTCGCCGCCTGAGTGTGGCCTGGGGTGTGTATTCGGTGGTCAATGCACGCCTGAGCAAGGTCGAGGAAGTCACCCGCACCGCCCTGGAAACCGCCCGTTCGGCTGGGCTGGCGAACACCGGTGACACCGTGGTGATTACCGCTGGCGAGCCATTCGGTCAGCCTGGCAGCACCAACAGCCTGCGGATTGAAATCCTGCATTGATCAAAAGCGCTGCGACAGACCCCAGCACCGCCGCAGCGCACCACTCCCACGCTGGCTTTGCCAGTTTGAAGGCACTCACTGTTCCCGCGGTGGGTGCCTCTTTTTATTCCCGGCCCCGGTGATTGTTTACTCAGGTTCGTCTGTATGTCGCCATTACCGCTCCCCACCCACGCTTTGCAGGGCTTTCGCACCCTGCTCAAAGGCTTCAGTCAGATTTTTCTGCAAGCCAACTCCGGCTGCGGCCTGCTGGTGCTCCTGGCGATTGCCATCGGTGCTCCGCAACTGCTTGGCGGCGCACTGCTCGGTTGCCTGAGCAGCACATTGACCGCGCAGCGCCGGGGTTATGCCAAAGCCGACATCGAACTCGGCTTGTACGGCTACAACGGCGTGCTGCTGGGTATGCTGATCAGCCTGCAATTTGCCTGGTCAGCGCTGTTACCGCTATTGATCATCGTCAGTGCCGGAGCCTCCAGCCTGCTGCTCAGCGTATGGATGCGCTGTATGCGCGAACGTCAGTGGCTGCCGGCCTTCACCTTTCCCTTTGTCGGCCTGAGCTGGCTGCTGCTGTGGCTGGCCCCGGTTCTGCAGCTTGAGCTGACGCAGCCCGTACCCAGTGCTGCACAAGCACTGGACTGGTGGGCCAGCCTGATTGCCATGGCGCGCGGTTTGGGCCAGGTGATTTTTCTCGATCAACCATTGGCCGGCGTCTGCCTGCTGCTGGGTCTGCTTCTGGCGGATCGACGCGCCGCCTGCTGGGCGCTCCTCGGCTCCACCGGTGGTTTGGCGCTGGCGCTGTATCAAGGGCTACCGCAGCACAGTGCGCTGACCGGTCTGTATGGCTATAACGCCGCGCTGGCGGCTATCGCCCTCAGTCAGGTGCATCGCCGCATTTGGCTGCCAGCCCTGGGTATCGCCCTGGCGCTGGTGCTGCAACCCGGCTTCAGCGCCCTGGGTCTACCAGCGCTGACCATGCCGTTTATCCTCACCTGCTGGCTGGTCAGCGCGACGCAACGCCTGCTGCGCAAAGCCGCAGTCGACTGCACGCCACTGCCGCCGGCCAGCCAAGACAAGGTACGTCGAGAAAAGATGCCCTGAGGGAAAAATCAGCCGCGCTCGATGGGCGTCGACGTCAGCTCGAAGGGGCTGTTGCTGCGCCGCTGGTTACGGTCTTCACGCGGTGTGGCACCGAAGAAGTTGCGGTAGGCGCTGGAGAAATGCGGGCCGGAGGAGAAGCCGCAGGACAGGCCGATCTGGATGATCGATTTGCTGGTTTGCATCAGCAACTGGCGCGCCTTGTTCAGGCGTAGTTCCAGGTAGTACTGGCTGGGCACGCGGTTGAGGTACTGCTTGAAGATGCGTTCCAGCTGACGCCGCGACACGCACACGTGCTGGGCAATTTCGTCGGTGGTCAGCGGCTCTTCGATATTGGCTTCCATCAGCAACACGGCCTGGGTCAGCTTGGGGTGGCTGGAGCCCAGACGGTTCTGCAGCGGAATGCGCTGGCGCTCGCCGCCTTCACGGATGCGTTCAACCACCAACTCTTCGGAAACCGCACCGGCCAGCTCCGCACCGTGATCACGGGCCAGAAGGGCCAGCAGCAGATCAAGCACAGCCAAACCGCCACAGGCGGTGAGGCGATCACGGTCCCAGTCGAACAGATGACTGGTGGCAATCACCTTGGGGAAACGCTCGCTGAAATCATCCTGCCAGCGCCAGTGCACCGAGGCGCGGTAGCCATCGAGCAAGCCGAGCTGTGCCAGCGGGTAGACCCCGGCGGCAATCGCGCCGATCACACAACCGCTGCGCACCAGTTGCTTGAGCGCGGCGGAGAGCGCAGCAGGCATCGGCCCCGGTGGCTCATCGGCGAGCAGAAAGAGCTTCTGGCAGCCTTCCAGCTTGCCCACCCAGGATTCCCCCGGCAGCCGCCACGCACCTTCAAGCGGTGCTTCAGCCTGCAGAAACAGCAGCTCGTAGACCACCTCGGGGTGCACGCGCTGGGCAACGCGCAGCGCTTCTTCCGCCAAGGCCAGGGTCAGGGGCTTGGTGTTGGGCCAAAGCAGGAAGCCAATTCGGTGGGCATTCATGGGGGGCAGTTTAGGCTCTGTTGGCGATTATGGGCATAGCTCGGATGCGTGCAGATGTTGCCGCGGGTTATTTGAGACTGCCAGAAAGGAACTGCTGCAGACGTTCGGATTGTGGATTGGCCAGCACTTCTTTCGGGCAACCACGCTCTTCCACCACGCCTTTGTGGAGGAACACCAACTGGTTGGACACCTCACGGGCAAAGCCCATTTCGTGGGTCACCACAACCATGGTGCGGCCTTCCTGCGCCAGATCCTGCATAACCTTCAACACTTCACCCACCAGCTCCGGGTCCAGCGCCGAAGTCGGCTCGTCGAACAGCATCACCTCAGGCTCCATGGCCAGGGCACGGGCAATCGCCACACGCTGCTGCTCGCCGCCACTCATATGTGCCGGGTAGGCATCTTTACGATGGGCCACGCCCACCTTGTTCAGGTAGTACTCGGCTTTTTCCAGGGCGTCCTTCTTGCTCATACCGAGCACGTGCACCGGAGCTTCCATGACGTTTTCCAACACGTTCATGTGCGACCACAGGTTGAAGTGCTGAAACACCATCGACAGACGCGAGCGCATACGCTGCAACTGCTTGGGATCAGCGGCTTTCAGGCCACCGTCCTTGTTGGCCACCAGTTTCAGCTCTTCGTTGTTGAGCAGAATCTTGCCGCCGTGCGGTTGCTCCAGCAGGTTGATGCAGCGCAGGAAGGTACTTTTACCGGAACCACTGGAACCGATAATGCTGATCACATCGCCGGCCTTGGCTGCCAGTGACACGCCTTTCAATACTTCGTGGCTGCCGTAGCGCTTGTGCAGATCCTGAACTTCAAGTTTGTACATGGTTTCCACTCTCTTGAATCAGTCGCTGAGCAAGCGACCCTGGCGAATAGGGGTACGACCGGCCACCTTGGCCAACCACAAACCGGGCTGGGCAAAACGCAACCGTTCGCGCGCATAGAGCACACCGTCTGTGGCCGCGCAGACAGTGGTGTGGCGATCGTCCAACGGATCGATCACCTCAAACAGGGGATCACCGGCCTTAACCCGCGCGCCCACCGGTTGCAGAAAACTCACCACCCCGGCATGCGGCGCATACACATACTGTGCGCCGGCAAAGGGCGTGGCCTCACAGCTTTCCGCGGGCGCGGCCGGCCAGTCACCGGCGATCAGGCCCTGTTCGGCAAGGAACGCCAGAATGCTTTCGGCGCTGGCCTCGGCCTGCGGTTTACCGGTATCGGCCATGCCGCCCAGCTCGACAGTCACCGCCAGGCTGGCCATTGGCACCACTGCCTGAGGAAACTGCCGCGCCAGATTGACCCAGGGCAAGGCACAGGCCTCATCAAAGGAATTGCCGCCGGAATCCTCGACGGTCAGCGCCGCACCGGCCTGCAAACGGGCGGCCAGGGTGCGCAGCTGTGGCCATTGCTGCGGCAGCAGGTACAGATGCACGGCAGCATCGAAATCACAGTGCAGGTCGAGCACCACATCGGCATCGCAGGCATGTTTCAGCAATAGGCGCTGCATGCCTTGCAGCTCTGAGCCTGCGGGAGGCAAGGCGTCCAGCGCAGCGAGCATGGCCGTACGGATCATCCGTACATTGCTCGGCCCGTCCGGCCCTAGACAGCCGTGCAATGCCGGTGCAATGGCAGCCGCCAGGTCAGGGAAGTCGCGGTTGAAGTTCTTCCCGCTGCCCAGTTCGAAGCGGCCCTGATGGCTGGCCTGGAACATCTGCCCCAGACCAATCGGGTTGGCCACCGGTACCAGTTCGATCACCCCGGTCAGCCGCCCCTGGGCTTCCAGCTCACGTATACGGCGCTTGAGCTCCACCGCCACGCGCATACCCGGCAGCTCATCGGCATGCAGCGAGGCCTGGATATAGGCCTTGCACGGGCCGTGGCCAAAACGGAACACGCTCAAACGGCGCTCGGTTCCGGGGCAGCCCCAGGGCAGTGGATGATCGATA
The DNA here is from genome assembly GCF_021375795.1 of Pseudomonas anguilliseptica. GTDB lineage: Bacteria > Pseudomonadota > Gammaproteobacteria > Pseudomonadales > Pseudomonadaceae > Aquipseudomonas > Aquipseudomonas anguilliseptica_A. The sequence goes on from NZ_JAEIOI010000002.1 coordinate 515,628, forward strand.
CGCTGCATGCTCTGTTCCTCAGGCCTTTCGCGGGGCCAGGTAGGCCAGCCAGCGGCGTTCGGCCAGCTTGAACAGGCGTACGAGGATAAAGGTCAGGCACAGGTAGAACAGGCCGGCCGTAATAAACGCCTCGAACGGCAGGTAGTACTGCGAACTGACGGTGCGCGCCGCGCCGGTGATGTCGATCAGGGTGACGATCGAGGCCAGCGAGGTGGTGTGCAGCATCATGATCACTTCGTTGCTGTACTGCGGCAGTGCGCGGCGCAGGGCCGACGGCAGGAGGATGCGGCGGTACAGCTTGAAGCGCGACATGCCCATGGCCTTGGCGGCTTCGATCTCACCATGCGGTGTGGCTTTGAGGCTGCCGGCGAGAATTTCCGCGCTGTAGGCGCTGGTGTTGATGGCAAACGCCAGGCAGGCACAGAAGGTGGCACTGGAGAAGTACGGCCACAGCGCACTCTCACGCACGACCTCGAACTGCGCCAGGCCGTAATAGATGAGAAACAGCTGCACCAGCATCGGCGTGCCGCGAATCACATAGGTGTAGAGCCAGGCCGGGAAGTTGACCAGCGCCGATTTGGACACGCGCATCAGGCCCAGAGGAATGGCCAGGGCCAGGCCACAGGCCAGGGAAATCAGCAGAATTTTCAGGGTCACCAGCACGCCACCAAAGTACAGCGGCAGGTTTTCCAGGATTACGTTGTAGTCAAAGATCATCGCTGCGCTCCCCGCTTACAGATCAGCGGCTTTGATGCCGACCGAGTAACGTTTTTCCAGGTAACGCAAGGCCAGCAGCGACACGCTGGTCAGCACCAGATACAGGGCCGCCACGGCCAGGTAGAAGGTAAACGGCTCGCGGGTGGCATCAGCGGCGCTTTTCGCCTTGAACATCATGTCCTGCAGCCCCACCACGGAAATCAGTGCGGTGGCTTTGGTCAGCACCAACCAGTTGTTGGTGAAGCCCGGAATGGCGAAGCGAATCATCTGCGGCACCAGAATGCGGAAGAACACCTGCATGCCACTCATGCCGTATGCCGCACCGGCTTCGGCCTGACCTTTGGGGATGGCCATAAAGGCGCCGCGGAAGGTCTCCGACAGGTAAGCACCAAAGATAAAACCCATGGTGAACACGCCGGCAATAAAGGGGTTGATATCGATGTAGTCGTCGTAGCCGAGCAGCGGCGCGATACGGTTCACCATGTCCTGGCCGCCGTAGAAGATCAGCAGGATCAGCACCAGATCGGGAATCCCGCGGATTACCGTAGCGTAGGTTTCACCCAGCAGCGCCAGCCACTTGATCGGCGACAGGCGAAACGCCGCACCCAGCAGACCCAAGACGATGGCCACGGCCATGGATGTGAGCGCCAGAATCAGGGTGAGCCAGGCACCCTCCAGAATGGTCGAGCCGTAGCCGTTGAGCATGCTCTGCTTACCTCATGCAAACGCCGCGAGGCGCCTGGGAGTACAACAAAAATAGTACCGGGAGCAATTTTCACGTCGCTCCGCGACGGCCTGAAGGGTCACCAGCACGGGCTGCTGGTCACAAAAAAAATGGCGCAAACATTCGGTTGAAGCCAGTTTGCGCCACTTTCAATGCAAGCGATCAAGCGAACTCAATCACTCGCCGTAGACGTTGAAATCAAAGTACTTGTCCTGCACTTCCTTGTACTTGCCGTTGGCACGGATGGCCAGGATGGCAGCACTGATCTTGTCAGCCAGGGCCTTGTCGCCTTTACGCACAGCAATGCCGGCGCCCATACCGATATATTTCTCGTCGGCGAAGTCCGGGCCTACCAGGGCGAAGCCTTTACCGGCGTCAGTCTTGATAAAACCATCGTCGATATTCACAACGTCAGCAAAGGTGGCGTCCAGGCGGCCGGAAGCCAGATCAAGGAAGGCTTCGTTCTGCGAGCTGTAACGCACGATCTCGACACCGGCAGGAGCAAAGATATCGGTGGCGTAACGGTCATAGGTGGAGGCGCGCTGTACGCCAACTTTTTTGCCTTTCAGATCCACCAGCGGGTCGTTGATCACGGTGCCGGCCTTCATCGCCAGCTTGCCCGGGGTCTGGTAGTACTTGCCGCTGAAATCAACCGACTTCAGGCGATCTTCGGTAATGCTCATCGACGACAGTACGGCGTCGAACTTGCGCACTTTCAGCGCGGGGATCAGGCCGTCGAATTCCTGCTCGATCCATTTGCATTCCACTTTCATCTCTTCGCACAGGGCGACGCCGATGTCGTAGTCAAAACCGCTGATGGCACCTTCAGGAGTTTTGAAGGCAAACGGCGGGTAAGCTGCTTCGATACCGATACGCAGAGGCTTGGCATCGTCGGCCATGGCCAGCGGCGACAGCATGGACAGCGCCAATGCGCCGAGAAGTGCAATCTTCTTCATCTTGTGACTCCTTCGAATGGGTATGGCCCAACGTGAATTGGACAATGGCAGCGAGAGTTGCAGCGCATCCAGCCGTTTATGAATTGTAGTGAGTCACCGCCAAGCTGCGCACTGCGCAAACACCGGACGGCCCCAGCCGGGTGAGCGGCATTCTAGCGACAGCTCGAAAGTCGATATTTCTTCAATGCGACAAGTAATTACAAAAGACCCGGACGGGTATAGCGAGGATATTGACAGCCCCTGAAAAACATGCAGAGACAGAAAAGACAGTAAACCAGTAGATAAAGCAATTAACGCGCCCAATCTTGCAAAGGCCACTGGTTATGCGGTTTCTTCGGTGATTTTATTTTACAGCACGGATAAATTGCTGCTCCATTTTGACGCAAAACGTTCCCACACACCCCACAAAAGTGCACCCTGTTACACCCTGGTGACAGCCGACTACCCAGATGAAAATCGATAACAGCCTACAACGCACAACGCCCTGCCCGGCTTGTGGCCGAGACAGGGCGCTGTTTACAGGCGTTTCAACCGAAGTCAGGCAGCCTGCATGTCGCGGTGAGTGTCGATAAGGTGCTGCACCACGCCAGGATCGGCCAGCGTGGAGATATCGCCGAGTGCATCGTATTCGGCGGTTGCGATCTTGCGCAGGATACGGCGCATGATCTTGCCCGAGCGGGTTTTCGGCAGACCTGGGGCCCACTGAATCACGTCCGGTGAGGCAATCGGGCCAATCTCCTTGCGCACCCAGTTTTTCAACTCCTGGCGCAATTGCTCGGATGGCTGCTCGCCACCATTCAAGGTGACGTAGACATAAATGCCCTGCCCTTTGATGTCATGCGGCACGCCAACCACGGCAGCCTCGGCGACTTTCGGGTGGGCGACCATGGCGCTTTCGATTTCCGCGGTGCCCATGCGGTGCCCGGATACGTTGAGCACGTCATCGACACGACCCGTGATCCAGTAATAACCGTCTTCGTCGCGACGCGCGCCGTCACCGGTGAAATACATGCCCTTGAAGGTCTTGAAGTAGGTGTCAACGAAACGGTCGTGATCGCCGTACAAAGTACGCGCCTGACCCGGCCAGGAGTCGATGATCACCAAGTTGCCTTCGGCAGCACCCTCGATCAGGTTACCCAGATTGTCCACCAGCGCTGGTTGCACGCCGAAGAACGGACGGGTCGCCGAGCCAGGCTTGAGTGCGGTGGCACCCGGCAACGGGCTGATCAGAATACCGCCGGTTTCGGTTTGCCACCAGGTATCGACAATCGGGCAACGCTCCTGACCGACAGTCTTGTAGTACCAGCTCCAGGCTTCCGGGTTGATCGGCTCACCGACCGAGCCGAGCAGGCGCAGGCTGGAACCATCGGCACCGGCCACCGCGGCATCACCCTGGGCCATCATGGCGCGGATCGCGGTCGGTGCGGTGTAGAGGATATTGACCTTGTGCTTGTCGACGATCTTCGACACGCGGGTGATATCCGGGTAGTTAGGGATGCCCTCGAACAGCAGCGTAGTCGCACCATTGGCCAGCGGGCCGTAGACGATATAGCTGTGGCCGGTGACCCAACCCACGTCGGCGGTGCACCAATAAACATCGCCCGGTTTGTAGTCGAACACCCGCTCATGGGTCAGTGCGGCATACACCAGATAACCACCAGTGGTGTGCTGCACGCCTTTCGGCTTACCGGTGGAGCCCGAGGTGTAGAGGATAAACAGCGCTTCCTCGGCGCCCATTTCCTTCGGTGCGCAGTGACTGGAGGCCACGGCCATCAGATCTTCGTACCAAATATCGCGGTGCTGGTTCCACTTGATCGGGCTGGCGGTGCGCTTGCAGACGATGACCTTCTGCACGCTGCTGGTTTCCGGGTTGGTCAGCGCGTCATCAACGTTGGCTTTCAGCGGAGTTTTCTTGCCGCCGCGCAGGCCCTCATCAGCGGTAATCACCACCTTGGACTGGCAGTCGATGATGCGCCCGGCCAGGGCCTCGGGAGAGAAGCCACCGAACACCACCGAATGGATAGCGCCAATACGGGTGCAGGCCAGCATCGCCACCACCGCTTGCGGGATCATCGGCATGTAGATGGTCACCACATCGCCACGGTGCACGTCCTGGCCGCGCAGGGCATTGGCGAACTTGCACACCTGCTCGTGCAGCTGGCGGTAGGTGATTTCCTGATGCTCGGATGGGTCGTCACCTTCCCAGATGATTGCTACCTGATCGCCACGCTCTGCCAGGTGACGATCCAGGCAGTTGTAGGAAACGTTGAGGGTGCCATCGGCGAACCACTTGATATCCACGTGGTGATCGTCAAAGGATGTCTGTTTGACCTTGGTGAACGGCTTGATCCAGTCGATGCGCTTGGCCTGCTCACGCCAGAACCCGTCGGGGTTGATCACCGACTGCTGGTACATGGCTTTATAGGTTGCCTCATCAGTCAGCGACTGGGCCGCCACCTCCGGGCGCACGGGATACAAGGACGCAGCACTCATCAGAAACACCTCGGTGGGTAGTTGTTGTTCTATGTGCCATTTTGTAGCCAGCCCCCTACCGGAGGGCCATTCGACCATGGTCTTAACGCTCTGCGACGATAGTCTTAGGGGTTTTCGCGGGCAAAAAAAAAGGCGACCCGAGAGGTCGCCACCCAATTCATTCCGGGGGAGGAATGGAGAAACGCTTGCATCCAAACCACGCAGGATTGGAACACCTGCAGTCTCCCCCGCCCGCGTCCCGCGAGCTATTGCACCTTGGTCGTAGGTAGCTCCTGTTCGCGTGCTGCCAACTCGACAAACCAGGGTTCCAGGCGCCGGCCAAAGGCCAGTTCGGCGTTAAAGCGTTTGGCATGCCCCTGATCTGTTTGCTCGTCGTATTCCTTCAGGTTGGCAAAGGTCGCATGCCAGCGCTGCGGCACATTGAGGCTCTGCAGGCCCGGGGTTTCGGCCGAGCCGCCGAACTGCCAGACCCAGCGCTGCGCTTGCGGACGCGGGTCGTCGCCCTCGCCCGTCCATGGCATGACCGTGCTGCTGGCCTGCGCCTCGACTATCGCGCGCACGATGGCATAGCGCTGACGATCCGGATAACGCGCGCGCAGTGCCTGCTGATCGAGCCCGACATCCACCACCAACAAGCGACTGGCGCGCTGCTGTTCTTGCTCAAGCATCTTGCCGGCATACTCCGCCGCCTCGCGCAGCTTCTGGCTGTCGGGTACGGACCTGGCCAGGCGCACAGCCTCGGCATGGGCCGCCTGGGCCAGGGCCACCTCACGCTGATAGGCCGGGCCATCGAGTTCCAGCACCAGCAATGCATCACGGTCCAGTTGTCGGCGATAACGGCGTACGCCTTCATCATTCAGCTCGCCAGGCAAGGCAAACCCCAGCTCGGCCATTTTCTCGACGCTGATCGACAGGTAGGTATTTTCGCTGTCGCGACTGGGCCAGCGGTAATCCAAGCGCAGCGTCAGGCTGCTGTTGTCCTTGCGCCAATAGGCGTAGGTATTGCCCAACTCGCGCTCGCTCAGTCGCAAGCTGCTTTCTGCGGGCTCCTGGCGGTTCCATGCCGCGCCCAGCAACACAATGGCATTGACCAGGCCAATCAGCAGCAGGCCGGCAATCAGGTAACGTGCACGCTTCATTGCCCACCTCCCAGCAGCCCATGGCGACTGCGCAAGCGCCGCAGCACCAGCAAAATCAGCACCGCACTCAGGCCCAGCACCAGGAAGAACAGGTACTTGGGCATGCTGTCCCACCACCAGTCGAACAGCTTGGTGTAGAGGAAGATCACAAAAAAGCTCAGCCCGGTGTTAACCACCTCCGTCCAGTCACGACGCACACCCAGCCAGATCACCAACGCTGCCAGGATAAAGCCGGCCGACTGGTAAGCCGTTTCGATCACCTCTTCCGGCCAATCCAGGTAACTGGCCGCGCCCCAGTACGCCAGCACCAGTACCGGCAGAAATACCCCGAGCAAACCAAATACCCGATAGATCACGGCAAAGCCATCGAAGCGGCGCTGATCAAGCAGCAGCGGCAGCACGAAGATCAGCAGCGCTGCCGGGATGAAGTTCTCCGGACGCTGGGCAAAACCCAGCCAGTAGATGCCATCCCAACTGCCAATGCGCGCCGCCACAAACGCCAGCATGCAACTGAGCCCTGCCGCCAACAGCAGCCGCGCACCACAGGCATAGGCCAGCAGCAGCGCGTAAAGCGCCCAGGGCAGCAAGGCATTGTTTGATGGGGTGATATTGAATATCTGCCCAAGCATGACGATGTTCAGCACGAAACAGGTAAAGGCCACCAGCGCCGCCAGCTTGCTGAAGTAGCCCGAGCTGTCGAGGCGCTGAACCCATAGCGTCAAACCGAACGAGGCGAGGCTCGCGCTCAGCAGAATCGTCACCTGGCTCCGGGTGCCGAACAATCCCCAGAACTGATAGAACAGAAAAAACACACTGGCGGCCAACGCCAGCGCGCCCAGGAACGAGGCAATGCGCATACCCAGCGACAATTGCCGGGCCTGGTTGCTGTGATCGATATCAAAAGCGCTCAGGTAGCTGTTTAACAGCTGCTGCTGATAAGCATGCAGGTTACTGCGCTGGGCATCGCTCAGGCTCAGTACCTGATCAGCCTCCAGACGCGCCAGCTCACGGTTGAACACGCCGATATCATCGGCGCGTTGTTGGGCATCACTGCGGTTTATGTTCGACATGGCAATCCTTGCGGCAGTACCCCAGCGTGGGCGACTCAGCACACTCTAGCGCTAAACCCTACGGCCTTCGAGGATCGCGCCCTACTCCTTGCCCAGCCCATGCTGCCGCAGCTTGTTGGCGATGGTGGTGTGCGACACGCCCAGGCGTTTACCCAACTGACGGCTGCTCGGATGATCGTGGAACAAGCGCTCCAGCACGGCTTTCTCGAAACGCCCCAGAATATCGTCCAAACCGCCCTCCACCGAGAACTCGCCCAGCGGCTGCGGGGCGCCGTAATCCGGCAGGCGGATATGTTCGCCCTTGACCGTGCCGCCATCGCACAGCGAAACAGCCTGGAACAATACGTTCTCCAACTGACGGACGTTACCCGGCCAGTGGTAATGGCTGAGTTTGTCCAGCACCTGCGGAGCCAGTTTGGGTAGCGGACAGCCAATCTGCCGGCTGGCCTGATCAAGAAAGTGCTCCACCAACGGCGGCAAACCATCCAGGCATTCACGCAGCGGCGGAATATGCAGGCTGAGCACGTTAAGGCGGTGATACAGATCCTGACGGAACTCGCCCTTGGCGCAGAGCTCGGACAGATCGACCTGGGTGGCGCAGATCACCCGCACATCCAGATAGACCTCTTCATCACTGCCGACCCGGCGGAAGCAACCGTCTTGCAGAAAACGCAGCAACTTGGCCTGTAAACGCGGGCTCATCTCGCCAACACCATCGAGGAACAGCGTGCCGCCAGCAGTCAGCTCCAACAGGCCGAGTTTGCCTTCCGGGCGCGCGCCCTCGAAAGCACCGGGGCCGTAGCCAAACAGCTCGGTTTCGGCCATGGATTCCGGCAGGCCCGCACAGTTCAGCGCCATAAACGGCGACTGCCCACGCGGGCTGGCCAAGTGGCAAGCACGGGCCAGCAGCTCCTTGCCGGTGCCGGTCTCGCCTTCGATCAACAGCGGCGCGTCCAGCGGGGCCATACGCCGCGCCTCACGCACCACCGCAGCCATCACCTTGGAACTCTGGAAGATCGAATCGAAACCGCGCAGCTCCTGCTTGCGCACGTTGTAGATGCGCTCCCCTACACGGTCCGCGCGGTGAAGGGTCAACACCGCGCCGGCCATGGCATCGCTCTCGTCATGCTCGGTTTGCAATGGCGCGATATCAGCGAGAAACACATCGCCCTTCACTTTCACCCGCAAGCCGTTGATCCGCGACTTGTTGGCCCGCACCAGCTCCGGCAAGTCGAAATCCTCGGCATACTGCGACAGCGGTATGCCCGGCACCTCATCCACCCGCACGCCCAACAGCTGTGCGGCGCTGCGGTTAGCGGCAACGATGCTGCCGCCCATATCAATCGACAACACCGGGAAATCCAGCGCGCCGAGCAGTGCATTCAGTTCCAGATGGCGGCGCTCGCTGGGCATCAGGCCGACACGCTTGACGCCGAATACCCCGGAAATCGCCTCAAATTTCGGCCGTAGCGACTGGAATTGCAGGTTGATCAGGTTCGGGCAGTGCAGGTAGATGGCGTTGCCCTGCTCGCCACCGACCTCGCCACGGGCAACGTTGATGCCGTATTCGACCAGCAGGTTGAGGATGTCGCGCAGGATGCCAATTCGGTTCTGGCAGTGGACTTTGATACGCATGGCAGGGCTCTGATCAGGCTTCTTGTTAGGCCGCAACGCGGAAAAATCGACGCAGGCGGCGGATTATTCGTCAAGAATATGTGACAGCTTAGCGCAGCAGCAAGACGATGCTTCGGCATATCGCCACGCACGTAACCATTTCTTTACGAAATAACCACCCTTTCCTCCTGCACCAGACTCAGCCCTGGGCTGCATAACCGCGCGGCCTGGCGTATTCCTGAATCCAATAAAACAACAAAGCACCAGCAGGAGGCAGCGATGAAGAGCACGCAATACCTGGCGCGCGAACCGGATGACAGTGGCTTTATTCATTACCCGGAGGCCGAGCATCAGGTGTGGAACACCCTGATCACCCGCCAGCTCAAGGTGATCGAAGGCCGCGCCTGCCAGGAATACCTGGACGGCATCGAGCAGCTTGGTCTGCCCCATGAGCGCATCCCGCAGCTCGGCGAGATCAACCAGGTGCTGCAAGCCACTACTGGCTGGCGCGTAGCGCGGGTGCCGGCGCTGATTCCCTTCCAGACCTTCTTCGAACTGCTGGCCAGCAAGCAATTTCCGGTGGCCACTTTTATTCGCACGCCGGAGGAGTTGGACTACCTGCAGGAGCCGGACATCTTCCACGAGATCTTCGGCCACTGCCCCCTGCTGACCAACCCCTGGTTCGCCGAATTCACCCATACCTACGGCAAGCTCGGTCTGGCTGCCACTAAGGAAGAGCGCGTGTACCTGGCCCGGCTGTACTGGCTGACTATCGAATTCGGCCTGCTCGACACCAGTCAGGGGCAACGCATTTACGGCGGCGGCATCCTTTCCTCGCCGAAAGAAACCCTGTACTGCCTGTCCGATACGCCGCAGCACCTGGCCTTCGACCCGATCGAGGCAATGCGCACGCCATATCGCATCGATATCCTGCAACCCCTGTATTTCGTCCTGCCCGAACTCAAGCGCCTGTTCGAACTGACCCATGAAGACATCATGACCATGGTGCGTCAGGCCATGCAGCTGGGCTTGCATGCGCCGAAGTTTCCGCCGAAAGCGGCATAACCTTTGTAGGATGGCCCGACACCCATCCTACGGCTCACTTTTGACCCTTGGAGAATCCCCATGTCCCTTGCCCAAGCCCAATGCGAAGCCTGCCGCGCCGATGCGCCGAAAGTCAGCGATGAGGAACTGGCCGTACTGATCCGCGAAATTCCGGACTGGAACATCGAAGTGCGCGGCGACCATATGGAGCTGGAGCGGGTGTACCTGTTCCGCACCTTCCGCCATGCCCTGGCCTTTACCAACGCAGTCGGCGAGATTGCCGAGGAAGTTGGCCACCATCCGGCGCTGCTTACCGAATGGGGCAAGGTTACCGTGACCTGGTGGAGCCATGAGATGCGCGGCCTGCACCGCAATGACTTCATCATGGCGGCGCGCACCGATGTACTGGCCGCCAGTGCCGAGGGTCGCAAGTGAGCCATTTCCAGAGCATCAACCGCGTACCCGGCGACCCGATTCTCGGCCTGATGGACGCCTATCGCGCAGATCGCAACCCGGCCAAGCTCGACCTCGGCGTGGGTGTGTACAAGGACGCTCAGGGCCTGACGCCAATACCGCGATCGGTAAAGCGGGCTGAGCAACGGCTGGTGGAAAGCGAAACCACCAAGAGCTATATCGGCGGCCACGGCGACCCACTGTTTGGCAGTCTGCTTAGCCAGCTTGTATTGGGTGCGGACAACCCGCTGCTGGCTGAACGTGCTGGCGCCACCCAGACTCCTGGCGGCACCGGAGCGCTGCGCCTGTGTGCGGACTTTATCGCCCACTGCCTGCCGGGCCGTGGCATCTGGCTGAGCGACCCGACCTGGCCGATCCACGAAAGCATCTTTGCGGCCGCTGGCCTGCGCGTCGGTCATTACCCCTATGTCGGCGCGGACAACCAGCTGAATGTCGAGGCGATGATTGCCGCCCTCGCCCATGTGCCCAAAGGCGATGTGGTGCTGCTGCACGCCTGCTGCCACAACCCCACCGGCTTCGACCTCACCCCGCGTGACTGGAAGCGCGTACTTGAGGTGGTCAAAGCCCGCGAGCTGCTGCCGCTGATTGATTTCGCTTACCAGGGTTTTGGCGACGGCCTGGAGCAGGATGCCTTTGCCGTGCGCCTGTTTGCCGCCGAGTTACCTGAGCTGCTGATCACCAGTTCCTGCTCGAAGAATTTCGGCCTGTACCGCGAACGTACCGGCGCGCTGATCGTCTGCGCCGAAACGGCGACAAAGCTGCAGGATGTGCGCAGTCAGCTGGCGTTTATCGCGCGCAATCTGTGGTCCACCCCGCCAGCCCATGGCGCGGCAGTGGTCGCCAGCATCCTGGCTGACACTGAACTGTACAGTCTCTGGGTCAGCGAACTGGACGCCATGCGCCAGCGCGTTGCCAGCCTGCGCGGCGGCCTGGTCGAAGCCCTGCAGCCTTACGGCCTGAGCGAGCGTTTTGCGCATATCGCGGTGCAGCGCGGCATGTTCTCTTACACCGGCCTGTCGCCGGTGCAGGTGCAGCGCCTGCGTGATGAGTTCAGCGTGTATATGGTCGGCTCAGGTCGGGCGAATATGGCTGGGCTCGACGCCAAGCGCCTGGATCAATTGGCCAGCGCGATTGCCCGGGTATGTAGCTGAAAAATGTAGCGCCGTAGCTTGAGCCAGCCAGGCAGCCATGCCTGGATGGCTCAAGCAGCAACGCTTAGCCCATCTGCGCATCCACATCGCAGTTGATCATCCAGCTCACTCCGAAGCGGTCGGTGAACATGGCAAAGCGCGTGGCCCAGAAGGTCTGCTGCAACTCCATCTGCACCGTGCCACCCGCCGACAGTGCTTTGTACAAGCGCTCAGCCTCTGGCACATTGCTCACCTGCAGTGAAACTGAACAGCCCTTGATGCCTTCATACGGCATGCCGGGGAAGGTGTCAGAGGCCATCAGCAACTGATCGCCCACGGTCAGGCAAACGTGCATCACACGGTCGTGAAACGCCTCTGGCACATTGGCCGCTTCCGGGCTTTCTCCCATGCGCATCAGCTCCAGGCAACCGCCCAGGCATTCGGCGTAATAGTTAAAGGCCGCTTCGCACTGACCATCGAAAATCAAATAGGCATGGATCTTCATCTGCACTCTCCTTAGTACGGTTCTTTGGGATTTAAGATTCAAGCCGTGCGCGCAGGCGCTCTTCCTGCTCGCGCAGCTCGGGGGTAAAGGCTTCGCCGAAATCTTCGGCCGTGTAGATCTGACGAATCTCAATCTCGGAATCACTCGGCATCGGATTAGGGCAGCGTTTGACCCATTCGATGCACTCGGCCAGCGACGCTACTTCCCATAGCCAGAAGCCTGCAACCAGCTCCTTGGTTTCGATAAAAGGGCCATCCGTGACGCTACGCTGGCTACCAGAGAACTTCACCCGCACGCCCTTGCTGCTTGGGTGCAGGCCCTCACCTGCGAGCATCACCCCGGCTTCAACCAGCTCTTCGTTGAAACGTCCCATTGCTGCCATCAGTTCCTCACTGGGCATGATGCCGGCTTCGGAATCTGCAGTTGCCTTGACCATCACCATAAAACGCATGCGTTTGTCCTCGTTTGACCGTCCGTTGATCAGCCTACTGCTGTGGCTTTGTTCAGGCCCTTGTAGTGGCAGACCGCAAACCCAAGGCTGGGTTCTATAAAGTAGTCGAACGGCAAAGTGGCAAATCGACAGGCGTATGAGAAATTTCGAATTAGATCCAGATCAAGTGATGGCAATAACAAGGCAGGAGCGGCCCGGGCCGCGATATTGCTCTGGTTGCTTCAATTCGCGGGCAAGCCCGCTCCTACACGAGTAGCAAAACACTTAGCGCAACTGCGCAGGCTCGGCTAACTGACTGCTCAGGTAATCGAGAAAGCAGATAATGCGCGACGCCAGCGCAGTGTTGCGGTAATACACCGCATGAATCGGCTGACGCACCTCGACGGTATCGCGCGCCAGCAGTTGCACCAAGTCACCACTGGCGCGGTCGGCGGCGGTCATAAAGTCCGCCAGGCAAACGATCCCTCCACCATTTAATGCCAGCTGACGTAAGGTTTCACCGCTGGAGGCGCTAAGGCTCGGGCTGATGCTGTAGCTGTCCCCCTGAGCATGGCGCAACGGCCACTGGTTAAGGCTGTCGGGCTGGGTAAAGCCAAGCAGGCTATGCCCGCTCAGTTGCTCCACGTTTTTCGGCGTGCCGCGGGTACTGAGATAAGTCGGGCTGGCGAGAATGCGCAGGCGATTGCTGCCCAGTGACCGCGCATGCAGGGTGGAGTCACGCAGCGAACCGATGCGAATGGCCACATCGGTACGTTGCTCCAGCAAGTCGATAATCTGGTCGCTGCTGTGCAACTCCAGCTGAATATCCGGGTACTGCGCCCGAAAACCCGCCACCAGCGGCACGACCACATGCAACATAAACGGCGCAGCAGCATTGACCCGCAAACGCCCGGCAGGCTTCTGCCGGCGCACCTTCATCTGCTCTTCGGCGCTTTCCACCGCATCGAGAATCTTGCGCGCCTGAACCAGAAAGGCCCGGCCCTCCTCGGTCAGCTCCAAACGCCGCGTGGTGCGGCGCAGCAAGGTGACATCGAGCTTTTCTTCCAGCCGGCTAAGCGCGCGGCTGACACCAGAGGCCGTCTGTGTCAGTTGTTCGGCAGCAGCACTGATCGAGCCACTGTCCACCACGCTGACAAAAGCCAGCAGTTCATCGAGGGTCGTTTTCATTTGTGCATAGTAGTCAAATATGCCGCTCAGAAAACTCTATCTACTTCATGAATAACCAAGGCCCGGAACGGCCACACAGCAGTTGCTAGAAATCGACCTTGCCACGCCCCGCCTTGATTGTGCCGCGAATACTCTTGCCTTCCAGGCGACGCTTTTTCGAGCCCAGGGTCGGTTTGGTCGGGCGGCGGGCTTTCTCGGTTTTCGCGGCGCTGCGAATCAACTCGGCCAAACGCTCTAGGGCATCGCTCCGGTTCTGCTCTTGGGTGCGGTACTGCTGCGCTTTGATAATCACCACCCCACCCGCAGTGATGCGGCTATCGCGCAGCGCCAGCAGCCGCTCCTTGTAGAACGGCGGCAAGCTGGACGCCTGTATATCGAAGCGCAGGTGTACGGCACTGGAGACCTTGTTGACGTTCTGCCCGCCCGCGCCCTGGGCACGGATGGCGGTCAGTTCGACTTCATCGTCTGGGAGATGAACACTGTTGGAAATAATCAGCATGCGGTACGGCTTCACGAATAGCGAAGGCACAGGATACCGCGCCGATGTGCCGTACCGGCATTTGAAAAGCCGGTAAGCACCCACCTAAAGAACCATGGGCAAAAACAGACTGCATAGGGTTTGCAGCGATCCCTGCAACCCCCTCACGGCTACCCTCGGCGACGGAATAACGGCCGCGGTTCAATCGCCGAACGACCATACAACACGCCCATGCCCCTCAAACCTTTGAGTGCATCTTCTACGGATTTGTCTGCGCGCACGGCAAACGCATCGAAACCACACTGGCGCATGTGGCTGAGCTGATCACGCAGCACATCACCCACCGCCCGCAATTCGCCACGCCAGCCAAACCGGGTACGCAGCAGATACGCCTGACTGTAACCACGCCCATCACGGAAACTCGGAAAGTCGATACCAATCAGCGGTACTACTGCCAGATAAGGCTCTACGCTCGCCACCTCATCGTCCGGTGCCAGGCAAATGCCGTCGAGGCTGAAACGTTCACCGCACAGGGTTGCGTCGTCCTGTCGCTCCAACCACATGCGCCAAGGCAGAATCAGCGGACCAGCGAGTCGTGGCTCCGTGCTATCCAGCAGCAGGTTCCATGGGTCGTTGTCGAGGATGCTCGGCACGCCGTTGACCAGTTTGATCAGGTTCTTCATGCGGGCACCTGCTGCTTGCGATAGACCTGCTCCTTGAACGGCTCCAGACCGATACGCTGCACGGTATCGACAAACCGCTCTTCGGCTTCACGGTAGTCCGTAAAGGTTTGCACCAGGCACTCGATCACCTGGGGAATCTGCGCCGCACTGAATGACGGGCCGATCACCGTGCCCAGGGCACTAGCCTTGCCCTGAGCACCGCCAATGGTTACCTGGTACCACTCACTGCCGTTCTTATCGACGCCGAGAATGCCGATGTTGCCAATGTGGTGATGGCCGCAGGCGTTCATGCAGCCGGAAATATTAAGGCTGATATCGCCCAGGTCATGCAGGTAATCGAGGTCGTCGAAGCGCTGCTGAATTGCCTGGGCAATCGGAATCGACTTGGCATTAGCCAGGGAACAGAAGTCCCCGCCAGGGCAGGCGATCACATCAGTCAGCAGACCAATGTTGGCTGTCGCCAACCCGGACGCGCTGGCCGCCTGCCACAGGGCATACAGGTCGCGTTTGCGAATATCCGGCAAGACCAGGTTCTGTTCGTGAGCGATACGGATTTCGGCGAAGCCAAAGCGTTCGGCGAGTTCGGCCACCGCCTCCATCTGCTCAGCGTTAACGTCGCCGGGTGGCGCGCTGACCCCGGGTTTGGTCGACAGCACAACTGCGCTATACCCCGGCACCTTATGCGCCAACGTATTGCGCGCCACCCAGCGGGCAAATTCGGCATCCTGCGCCAGAGCCGTGCCAAAACCCAGGTCAACATCCGGCAGGCGCTCGTAGGGCGGCGCGATAAAGGCACCGGCGACACGCTGGTATTCCGCCTCGGTCAACTCGGCGGGACCGTCTTTGATGTGCTGCCACTCCGCCTCGACCTCGCGGGCGAACGCTTCGATGCCCAGCGCCTTGACCAGAATCTTGATGCGCGCCTTGTACTTGTTGTCGCGCCGACCGTAGCGGTTATATACGCGCAGTATCGCCTCGACGTAGGACAGCAGATGGCGCCAGGGCAACGCCTCGCAAATCGGCTGACTGAGGATTGGCGTCCGCCCAAGGCCACCACCCACCATGACCCGTACCAGCAACTCACCGGCATCATCGCGGTACAGGTACAGACCGATGTCATGCATCATCACCGCCGCTCGGTCTTCCTCGGCGGCGCACAAGGCAATCTTGAACTTGCGCGGCAGGTAGAGAAACTCCGGGTTGATCGTCGACCACTGCCGAAGAATTTCCGCCAGTGGTCGCGGGTCAAGCAACTCATCGGCAGCAACCCCGGCGAACGCCTCAGTGGTGATATTGCGCACGCAGTTGCCGGATGTCTGGATCGCATGCATTTCCACACTGGCCAGGTACTCGAGGATGTCCGGCACCTGTTCCAGCTCGATCCAGTTGAATTGAATGTTCTGCCGGGTGGTGAAGTGCCCGTAACCACGGTCGTAACGCCGGGCGATATGCGCCAAAGCTCGCATCTGCTGCGCTGCCAACGTACCGTAAGGGATCGCCACGCGCAGCATGTAGGCATGCTTCTGCATATACAGGCCATTCTGCAGGCGCAGCGGCAGAAACTCTTCCTCGCTCAATTCACCCCTGATGCGCCGCTCGATCTGATCGCGAAACTGCGCCACCCGCTCGCGCACCAGCGCGTGGTCATATTCGTCGTACTGGTACATCGGCGCTCTCGGCTGTTATCGACGGCAATAACTATGCGCGTGGCGCTGATATCGAAACAGCCGCAGATCATGCTGAAAAATACGGAGCAGATGGTCTGACGAACTGCTTCTCTACGAAGTGAAATGCATCAATCGTGTACGCTCAGCCAATTGATATGGCTCAAAAAATCATTCAGATAAACCGGACAAAGGCGCTTCTGCACAAGGCTGCGAGTAACCTAAACTGTGGAAAAACAGAGGTCATTGCTATGCCACTCCGTTCGCTCCTGACCTTGCTCCTGTTAACCCTATTTTGCTTGCCCTTACAGGCCAAACCGCTGCTGCGGGTGCTGGCCTGGCCCGGCTATGCCGATGCCGACTTAGTTGACGCCTTCGCCGAACGTTATGACGCCGATGTGGAAGTTACCCTTGTCGGCAACGATGACGAATTGCGGCTGAAGTTAAGCAAGGACGGCGGCCAACATTACGATGTGATTGCAGCCAATACCTCAGAAATCAGCTACTTCGTGCAGCAACAGCTGCTGCAACCCCTGCGCTTATCGAACTTGACCCAGCGTAGCCGCCAGCTCCAACAATTCCGCCAGCTCAATGACATTCCAGGTTTGATGCATGATGGGCAGGCTTACGGGGTGCCCTATGTGTATGGCGAGATGGGCTTGATCTATAACCGCAAAATGATGAATAGCCCACCGACTTCAATCAACAGCCTGTGGGATCCGCAATGGCAAGGCCAGGTACTGGCCTATGATGGCAGCAGCCATAACTTCTCCCTGGCCCGACAAACCTTGGCTAAACCGCCCTTCGTCATCCCCAACGAAGACATGCCCGCCGCCGTTAACAAGCTGATTGCCTTGCGCCGCAATGTGCTGAGTTTTTACAGCCTGCCAGAAGAGTCAGTCAGCCTCTTTATGCAAAACCCCATTGCCTTGGTGTACGCCAACTACGGTCGTCAGCAACTCAAGCTATTGCAGGATGCGGGCGCCGATGTGGGTTACGTCATCCCCCAGGAAGGCGCACTCGCCTGGCTCGATTGCTGGGCCATTACGCGCACCACTCCCAACCGTGACCTGGCTGAACAATGGATCAATTACAGCCTGGAGCCGCAAGTCAGCGGAGCCCTGACCGAACGTCAGGGCCTGGAAAACACACTGCGCACCCTGCAAGTCTCCAGTGCTCCCCTGAACCTGATTTGGCTGGAGCCGGTAACCAACGCCGAAATCCGCGCCAGGCTCTGGAAATCCATACTCGCCGGTGAACGCCCGGAAAACCTGGTGCTGCCTTGAAATTGCGCCTGGGTAACAAACTCACCGTACTGCTCTGTATGTTCGGCCTGCTGCTGGGCGGATTTGCCAGTTACTACTCGCTCAGCAGCAGCAAGCAAATCTTGATTGCTGCGGCCAAACGCGACCTGCTGCTGGCCAATCAAGTACTGGGGCGCAACCTGCAGATCAGCCTGGAGAGTTTTGCCAGTGATCTCAAAGTATTGAGCGCCCAGTCACAGCCGGTTGAAGTGCTGCAAGACGCACCCAATAACAGCAAGGAGATTGCGGAGTTAGCCACACTGTTTACCTCCATGCTCGATGCCCACCCCGAGTACCAACGGATTCGCCTGATCGAAGCAAAAAACTATGGGCTGGAACGCATCAATGTTGATCGCCAGGGCATCGTTGCCAGCAGTGCTTTACAAGAAAAGGGCCACCACCCCTATGTATTCAAAACCCTGAAATTATTACCCGGCCAACAGTTCTTTTCTGAAATAGCCCCTTCGCGCCTTGATCCCGAAAAAGCCTTGACGCTGCACATCGCCAGTCCCATTTGGGCGAACGAGCCACGTGCAGTGGGGGTGATCGTGCTGAGCATCGACGTCAAAGCGCTATTCAGCCGTCTAAAGCGTGAGTTACCGGACTACTACCAGCTGTTTCTCGCCAACAACCAGGGCGAACTACTCCTTAACCCCGAGCGCAACCAGTCCCAAGATCAAGGTTCAGTCGCCATGCTGCAAGCGCAGCTGCCGGAAATTCTTGCGCTGCTCAGCGGTAAAAGCAGCAGCATGCTTGGCATCCTGCCCGCCAAGCGTGAGCAGCCCACACGCCTTGCGGCCTTCACGACCATCAGCATCGAAGCCAAAAGTAATCATTTGCTTCTCGGGCTAGCAGTACCCGAGAAACAGATCCTGCAAGCCTCACAAGCACTCGATCAGCGCCTGATTCAGATCATTGCCGCGCTCGGTCTAATCACCCTGATCCTGTCCCTGTGGCTTGCGCGACAAATGATTCGACCGCTGAATCAAATCGGCCTGGCAATCGCCCACTTCAGCCAAGACCTCAGCCTTCAGCCCCTGCCAACCGAGCGGGGGGACGAACTCGGCAAGCTGGCCCGGGATATCCGTGCCATGCAGGAAAAAATTCTCGCCCAGATCATCGAACTCAACACCAACCAGCAAGAACTGCAACGCATGGCGCATAACGACCCATTAACCGGGCTACCCAATCGGCGCTTGTTTTTCGATCGTTTAGAGCATGCCATCAGCAACGCAGAGCGCAGTGGCAAGTTATTGGGGCTGCTCTATGTCGACCTTGATCACTTCAAGGAAATCAACGACAACCACGGACACGCTGCGGGTGACGAAGTGCTGAGCAATGTGGCGCACCTGCTGGTCTCGGTGACCCGCAGTGGCGACACCGTGGCCCGTCTTGGCGGTGACGAGTTCGTCATCCTGTTTGACGAGGTGGAAAGCCGAGCGACCTTGATGGCAATTGCCCAGAAACTCCTGTCCCTGCTGCAAAACCGTCTGTTAATTGATGGTAAAGACCTTCAGGTAAGGGCCAGCCTGGGCATCAGCCTGTACCCGCACGACGGTAGCGATGCGCAAACGCTGCTGCAAAATGCCGACCGCGCCATGTACAACTCCAAACGCAGTGGCCGCAATACAATCACCAGCAGTCACATCACATAAGTATCTGCTCGCAGAAGCCACAACCGGGTATTTCCCCTCGCCCACGCTGTACCCAGCTCGCGGGCTACACTTGGCTGAGCAACCGCTGCACGCAAATTCAGAAACCTGTGTAGAACTCACATCAAACGTGGTCAACAGACTCATTCAGCACCTGCCAGATCACTCGATTACGCCCTTCATGCTTGGCCTGATAGAGCCGTGCATCGGCTGCAGCCAGCAACGCCGCCGGTTCGCAATGTTCGCTGTTCGTCACGCTGACAACACCGACACTGACAGAAACCAACTCACCGGCCAGTGAATACGCGTGAGGGATAGCCAAATCCAGAATTGCCAAACGGACTTTCTCCAGAAGAGAGAAAGGCTCTTCGCTGCCAGGCAACATCAGTACAAACTCTTCGCCACCATAGCGGGCCGCCAGATCGTAGGGGCGTCGTGTCGCGTTCTGTAATACCCCCGCAACGGCACAGAGCGCAGCATCACCCGCTGCATGGCCATAGTGGTCATTAAAGAGTTTGAAACAGTCGACATCGAACAAGGCCAGACTCAGTGCACTTCGTTCGCGGCTAGCCTTGCGACATGCATTTCGCAAGGCTTCGTCCAGGGTGCGCCGATTAGCCAGGCCGGTCAGGCCATCCAGCCTGGCCAACCGTTCAAGCGCCTGTTCAGCATCACGACGCACCGTAATGTCATGCAGGGTCAAGACTGCGCCTTGATCCGGGTCATTGGCGTCCAACAGCTTGAACTGCACAGTGAACCAACGTGTATTGCCATCCTTGCGCAGCAGCTCAGTATCCCCCACGTAGGTTCCACCACTGCGTAACACTGGCGTGAAATTGCTGGCTTCCAGCTCAAATGCTTTCTGACTGGGGAAAAGCTGACGCGTCGAACACCCCTGTAGTTCGCCAATGTCATACCCAAACATATGCTCAAAGCTGACATTGCAACGAAGAATTGTGCGATCTCGTATAAACGCAATCCCTGTCAGCGAGTTATCAAAAATAGCCTGCTGCTCCAGCAACGCCTGGTCCAGATGGCGAGTCCTGCGCTGCACCTCTGCTTCCAACTCTTCACGTTGAGCGGCTTCTTTAAGGTGATAGTCCTCGACTCGTGACTGAGCCTCTTCCAGTGTTCGTGCCAGAAGACTCAATTCATCATTGGCCTGCCGATCCTCAGGCGTTACCAGCTGCAAATGATTACCTGGCCCAGGAATATAGGCACGCACAAGGTTGCTCAAGCGCATCAGGCGCTGTGTGAACAGGCGGTGGACCAACACCAGCAACGCGATAGAGAACACAAAAGCTTTAACGCCCTGAGTCAGGGCCACCACCAGAGCGCGATCCAGCGTGCGCTGATAAATCAACTCCAGATTGGGTAGAACCAGCAGTCGACCGACTTGCACCACACGTGGCCCGGTATTGAACTCCAACGGGAATTCCTGAATCGCCTTTGCATGCCCGATATCACTGCCCGATGACAGCTGCTGCTCTTCATTACTGCCGTAGATCACTTGGGCAGCGGCAATCCAGGGTGAGCCGGTCAGGCCACGGAGTTGCGCGTCGATCAGCGGTTTATCGAAATTCCAGGCCGCAGCGGCAAGGCCCTGGCGATGGCTCGCGCGAACAAACCCCAAGTGCTCCTCAAGGTCGGCCAGGTCACGGCGGTAATCAAGATAGAGTTGTACCGATATGGCCAACACCGCATTGATTGTGCTGATCAGCAACACCCATACAAGCAGCCGCCTGGCGAGCGGTCTTGGCACGTGTTCAGCGCTGGGAGAATGGCTGCTGCTCAACGAGGGCTCGTTCATAGTTCTCAAGGTCCTCACTGGCGGTGTACTCGACAATTTTCTCAACCCACGGCGGGCGCGGCCCGGCCTGGCGGATCTGCTCATCAATATCGCGAATTACCTGCTCACCCCAGACACTCCGGGTACAGGAGATATAGCCAAGCATGTAGGGCGGGTCACCGGCGATCTCCAGTGTCTGCATGGCAACCTCCACCCCACCTTGCTGGCGACGATAGCGGCCCAGTTCAACCGGGTAGGCAAACAGGTAGTCAATCCAACCGGCTGCAAGTTGCTGAAATGGGGCATTGAAATTAACGCCCGCCTTGAGCACATGCGGTTGATCGCCCAAAGCTTTGAGAGCATTTGTAATGGCGGCCGAATAGCCTCGGCGCTCGCTGACTGCTGTGACCAATTGAGCATCACCCAGCAACCGTGACACATCAATTTGTCCAGACGAATCAATATAGGGTGCAAAACGTGATTGGCGATCAGCCCGGATCACCACCTGCTGTAAGCTCAAGAACAAGGCTGGCAGGCTGAACAGCATGACGTGTTCACGCCCAGGCATTTTCAGCGTTGTCGGATGACACACCTGTTCGCCCCGCTCCATCAGTGCATATACGCGGGCGAAACTGGCAACTTCAGTTTCGTGTTTGTATTGCGGCAAATGCGACTGCACATGCTGCATCAAGCTATCAGCAATTCCTTGACCGGCCGTTTGCTGACTCACTTCGGTAAAAGGAGGGAAGTCATTGATCAACCAAAGCAGGCGGCCTTCCTGGGCAGCAACACTACTTACAACCAACATCAAGCAGCATCCCAGAGTTCGCAGCAACACTAGGCGACTCCCGTATACATAGAGGCATATAGCCAGTAAAGCATAGGCAGTAAAAAACCTCGTACAAGCTATTCATCAGCGGGCAGGCGTCTTTTCTATGGCCGACAAAAACAAACCTGCAGACCAGTTCCAGCGGCCCAGCCAGACTGATCCAGCATTGGCCTGATCAGCCTAATAGCACCATCTGATCCGCTTTTTATTGCAAAACCTGAGTCTGTTATCCAAACAGCTACGCTCGCATCATGCGCCTCGCCTGATAAAGCCCGACGAGGCCCGTAATGAGCGAACGTATCCCCGCGCAGATCATCGAAACCATCGACCCGCGCCAGCCAATCCGTCTCACGCCCTCCAAGGCTGGCGGGCCGATTCACACCCGCAGTTTCAGCGGCCGCTTTCGTAATCTGCGCCTCTACGGCGCAGGCTTGTTGTTTCTGATCTTCTTTGGCACTGCCTGGCTGGATTGGGACGGCCGTCAGGCGGTGCTGTGGAACCTGGCCGAGCACCGCTACTACATCTTCGGTGCGACCTTCTGGCCGCAGGATTTCACCCTGCTCTCGGCGCTGCTGATCATTGCCGCCTTTGGCCTTTTCACCATCACCGTGGTAGCTGGACGGGTGTGGTGCGGCTACACCTGCCCGCAGAGCGTGTGGACCTGGGTGTTTATGTGGGCGGAGAAAGTCACCGAGGGCGAACGCAATCAGCGGGTCAAACTCGATGCTGCGCCCTGGTCGCTGAACAAGCTGGCGCGGCGCAGTGCCAAGCATGCGATCTGGCTGGGCGTCAGCCTGCTCACCGCGCTGACCTTTATCGGTTATTTCACGCCGATCCGCCCATTGGCCAGCGACCTGTTACGCCTGCAACTGGATGCCGGCACACTGGTCTGGGTGTTGTTCTTTATGGCCGCCACCTACCTCAATGCTGGCTGGCTGCGTGAAAAAGTCTGCGTACACATGTGCCCGTATTCGCGCTTCCAAAGCGCAATGTTCGACGACGACACCCTGCTGGTGGCCTACGACGCCAAGCGCGGCGAAGGCCGTGGCCCCCGCAGAAAAGACAGCGACCACAAGGCTGAAGGCCTGGGCGATTGCATCGACTGTTACATGTGCGTGCAGGTCTGCCCGACCGGAATCGATATCCGTGATGGTCTGCAAATCGACTGCATCAGTTGCGGCGCCTGTATCGACGCCTGCGATTCGGTCATGGACAAGATGGGCTATGCCCGAGGCCTGGTCGGCTATCACTCCGAGCGAGAACTGCAAGGTGGCAAAACCCATTGGCTACGGCCGCGCCTGATCGGCTATGGGATTGCCCTGGTGTTGATGCTCGCCGCCTTTGTCTGGGCCTTGAGCGCGCGCTCGATGCTGTCCATCGACTCGGCCAAAGACCGCAGCATGTTCCGCGA
The DNA here is from genome assembly GCF_021375795.1 of Pseudomonas anguilliseptica. Taxonomy (GTDB): domain Bacteria; phylum Pseudomonadota; class Gammaproteobacteria; order Pseudomonadales; family Pseudomonadaceae; genus Aquipseudomonas; species Aquipseudomonas anguilliseptica_A. The sequence continues at coordinate 538,922 of NZ_JAEIOI010000002.1, forward strand.
AAACCAGCTGGGGCAGATCGAAAATACCTACCTGCTCAAGGTGATCAACAAGACCCAGCAGCCGCAGCGTTATGCCTTGAGCTTGCTCGACAGCCCCGGCCTGCGCCTGGACGCGCCGCAGCAGTTGCAGCTCAACCCAGGGGAAATTCTCGATGTACCAGTGACCGTGGTGCTGGAAAGTGATCGGGCAGCGGCCAGCACCCTGCCCGTACATTTTGCGATCCATAACCTGGCAGATAGTCGCGAGCAGGCGCAAACCCAGAGCGTTTTTCTCTCCCCAAGCGGGCGCTGACAGTCGCATGGCCAGGCAACTCCCCGTAGAGTGCGCGAATCTGCAGCGCGCACCGACGGACACGATGAAACGCTACGAGAAATTCGCCGACCAGATTGCCGAACTGATCCGCACCGGCATGCTCGCCCCTGGCGAAAAAGTGCCATCGGTGCGTCACGCCAGCCGTACCTATGGAGTTAGCCCGTCCACGGTGTTCCAGGCCTACTACCTGCTGGAAGACCGCGGCCTGATCCAGGCCCGCGCCCGCTCCGGTTACTTCGTGCGCGAGCTGGCGCGCCACTCCCTGGCCGAGCCGCAAACCTGCCAGCAGCCGGCGCAAACCACCGAGGTGGATGTCAGCGAGTTGGTGTTCTCGGTCCTCGCCTCATTGAAAGACCCCAGCACCGTGCCATTCGGCTCGGCTTTCCCTAGCCCGCAGCTGTTTCCCCTGCCACGCCTGGCCCGCTCCATGGCGCATAGCCTGCGCGATATGCAGCCGCAGGCGGTGATTGCCGACATGACCGAGGGCAACCCCAATCTGCGCCGGCAGATTGCCCTGCGCTATATGGTCAGCGGCGTGATGCTGCCCGTGGAGGAACTGGTGATCACCAGCGGGGCCATGGAAGCCCTCAACCTGTGCCTGCAAAGCGTCACCCAACCCGGTGATCTTGTGGCCATCGAGGCGCCTGCCTTCTACGCCTGCTTGCAGGTACTGGAGCGTTTACAGCTCAAGGCAGTGGAAATTCCAGTCAACCCGCGTGAAGGCATCGATCTGGACGTGCTGAGCGAGCGCCTAGCCAGCCTGCCGATAAAGGCCTGTTGGTTTATGAGCAGCCTGCAGAACCCGCTGGGCGCTAGCATGAGTGATGACAAGAAGCGCGCGCTGTATGAACTGCTGCAACACCATCAGGTGCCGCTGATTGAAGACGACGTGTACGCCGAGCTGTATTTCGGCAGCCAGCCACCCAAGCCGGTAAAGAGCTTCGACCGCGACGGTCTGGTAATGCACTGCGGCTCGTTCTCCAAGTGCCTGGCCCCCGGTTACCGGGTTGGCTGGGTGGCCGGCGGACGCTATGCCGAGCAAATCAGCCGGCTCAAGCTGATGACCACCATCTCACCCTCGGTACCGGCCCAGGCCGCCTTGGCTGATTACCTACAACACGGCGGCTTTGATCGCCACCTGCGCAAACTGCGCCACGCCCTGGAGGCGCAGCAGGCCTCGATGCTCGCCTCGGCGGCGCGGAATTTTCCCGCCAGCACCAAGGTCACCCGCCCCAGTGGCGGTTATTTCCTCTGGTTCGAGTTCCCCGAGCAGGTCGATGCCTTGCGCCTGTTCCAATTGGCTTTGGCTCAGGGCATCAGTCTGGCACCGGGGCCAATCTTCTCCGCGACCCGACGCTTCGGCAATTGCGCGCGACTGAACTATGGTCACCCCTGGGATGCACAGAGTGAGCAAGCCATGGCCATGCTGGGGCGGATCCTTTCTTCTTTCTAGAGCTTTGCTCAGCTCAAGCTGCTGAAATCTTTATTCGATATTTTTCGAAGCAAACGGCCAGTCGCTCGGCTAATTTAGCCGCCTGTTCAATTCAGAGATCAGTCATGGACTCGATAACCCAGGCGGTACTTGGTGCCAGTATCCAGGGCGCACTGCTCGGCCGCTGGCAGGGGCGCAAGGCGCTGTTGTACGGTGCCATGCTTGGCACCCTGCCTGACCTGGATGTGGTCATCGATTACGGCGATGCGGTGGCCGATATGACCTACCACCGCGGCTTTAGCCATTCGCTGTTTGTTCTGACCGGCCTGGCGCTGTTTCTGACCTGGCTTACCCGACGCTTCCGACATAACCCTGGCTATAGCGCCCAGCGTCTGTTCCTGACGGTGTGGCTGGTGCTGATTACCCATCCGCTGCTCGACAGTTTCACCAGCTACGGCACCCAGCTGTTCTGGCCGCTGACGCCGATACCCACGGCCTGGTCGAGCATCTTTATCATCGACCCGCTGTATACCGTACCGCTGTGCATCGCCGTGGCCCTGGGCCTGCTCTACGGCCTGCGCGACCAAAGTGTAAAGAGCAAAGCCGCCAAGGCCCCCGCCGTGGCCTTGCTGCTGTCTTCGCTGTACCTGGGTTTTACCCTGGGCGGCAAATATATGGCCGAGCAGCGCGTGGAAGCCGAACTGGCCAAGCAAGGCATCCACGCGCAGCAGCTCTTCAGCACCCCTACTCCCTTCAACAGCCTGCTCTGGCGGGTAATCGTGCTGGATGGCGAGGATTACCATGAAGCGCTGGTCAGCTGGTTTGACGACGCCCCGCCACAACTGGCGCGCATTCCCCGTGGCACACACCTGGCCGCAGCGCTGGCTGACTCTGCGGCACATGCGCGGCTGGCCTGGTTTACCAATGGCGTGCTGCGCTACGACCAACTCGGCGAGCAACTGGTGGTCACCGATATCCGCCTGGGTATGACCGGTTTCCACCCGTTCCGCTTTGCCTTCGCCACCTGGCACGATGGCCAATGGCAGCCCATTGAGCAGATTGAGCGCTTGCCAGTGGAGCGTGGCGACCTGTCGCGCCTGCAACTGCTGTGGTCACGCATCTGGCAACCGGACATTCAAGTGCCCTTGCTGGCCTGGGCCAACGAGCTGCGCAGAACGCCGATGGCCAGCAGCAACGCGCAATAGCGCCGTCTGGCGGCGGATCACAGACGTGCGCAGCATGAGCTAGGCTGAATTCCAACCTTGCTTCGTTGGAGTGTTGCCCATGAATATCCGCCAGAAAATGATCGCTTGCGGGGCTATCAGTGTGTTGGCTGCCACCCTGCTGGGCAGCATCGGCTTCTGGGGGCAAACGCGTCTGGCCAGTGCGCTGAATGAAAACCAGCTGAGCGTCAGCGCCCTGCGCAACCACCTTGAAGGCGACATGATGCACGACGCCCTACGCGCCGATGTGCTCGCCGCCTTTTATATCGACCCAGCCGACAGCAGTGCTGCCACTCAGGTACGCAGTGACCTGCGCGAACACAGCGAGTGGTTTACCCGCACCCTCAATGACAACGCCAAGCTGCCGCTCAGCGAGGCCATCCGCCAAGCCATAAGCCAGTCACAACCGGCCCTGGCCGCCTACATCCAGCAGGCTGAAGGCATCGTCAACCTGGCACTGAAAGACCCGCAGGCAGCGCGGCAGCAGATGCCCGCTTTCGACGCCAGCTTCGCCGAACTGGAAGAGAAGAACGAAGCGCTCAGCGGCCTGATCGAAGCGCACTCAGCGAAAACCCGTAGCGACAGCGAGGCTGCGGTCAAACAAGCCGCCTGGCTGCTGATTGGCGGGATATTTGTGGTCTGCTGCCTGCTTTGCCTGCTCACCACCCAACTGATGAAAGCCGTGCTGCGTCCCTTGGAAACCATCATCGGCGTGGCCCGTGCCATCGCCCAAGGCAACCTGCGCAACACCATCACTATCGACAGCAACGACGAAGCCGGGCAATTACAAAAAGCCCTGGCGGACATGCAGGGCAACCTGCGGCAGATGATTGAGGGTATCCGTGCTGAAGGTGAGCACCTGCAACAGACTGCACGCGACCTCAGTGGCGCGTCACAAAGCATCGTGCACAGCACCCAGGAGGAATCGCAGAGCGCCACCAGCATGGCCTGTGCCATGGAGCAGATGATCCAGAACATCAGCCAGATCGCCGGGCACGCACGCAATGCCCAGGAAATCTCCTCGCACTCCGAAACACTGGCCAGCAGCGGCGGCCAGGTGATCATGGGTGTGGTCGATGGAATGAGCCGCATCGCCGAGGCGGTCAACGAATCCAGCGCCACCATCACCGCCCTGGGCGAGTCGTCCGAGGAAATCCATTCGATCATTCAGGTAATCAAGAGCATCGCCGAACAGACCAACCTGCTGGCCCTGAATGCGGCCATCGAAGCGGCGCGCGCAGGTGAAGCTGGCCGCGGCTTTGCCGTGGTGGCTGATGAGGTACGCAACCTGGCGGCGCGCACGGCGCAATCAACCCAGGAAATCACCGGAATGATCGAGCGCATTCGCAACAGCACGGTACAGGCGGTCAACAGCATGCAGACCGGGGTTACCCGGGTGAACGATGGCGTATCGCTGGCTCGCCAGGCCGGCGAATCGATCAATGAAATCCGTGGCGGTGCCCACCGCGCGGCTGAAGTGGTGGAAGAAATTTCCCAGACCATCAACGAACAGAGCAAAGCCAGCAACGAAGTGGCCTTGCGCGTGGAACATATCGCCCAGATGTCGCAGCAGAACAGCCGTACGGTCAACGAACTGGCCGCTGCCGCACAAAGCCTCGACCGCGTGGCGCGCAGCATGCAGAGCGCTGTGCTGCAGTTTCAGACATAGGCACCGCCAGATAAGAAAAAACCCGGTTTACACCGGTTTTTTTCTTACGTGCACAGCCTACCGCTGGGGGTTACTCACCTGCTTGAGGCGATAACAAACCCAGATAAACAGTACCCAGAACGGTATGGCGTACACCGACACCTGAATGCCCGGAATCATCAGCATCACGCCGAGGATAAACAGCACGAACGCCAGGCAGATGTAATTGCTCAACGGGAACCAGAACGCCTTGAAGCTAGGTTCCACACCCTTGCCCTGCATGGCCTTGCGGAACTTGATATGGGTCAGGCTGATCATCGCCCAGTTGATCACCAGCGAGGCCACCACCAGCGACATCAGCAATTCCAACGCCGATTTTGGCGCCAGGTAGTTGACCACCACGCAGAGCAGCGTCACCGCCGCCGAGACGCCGATGGCCAGTACCGGCACGCCACGGCTGTTGACCTTCATCAGCGCCTTCGGTGCATCACCCTGCTCGGCCAGGCCGTAGAGCATGCGGCTGTTGCAGTACACACCACTGTTGTAGACCGACAGCGCGGCGGTCAGCACCACGAAGTTGAGGATATGCGCGGCGGTATCACTACCAATCAGCGAGAAGATCTGCACGAACGGGCTGCTACCGTAAGCGTCGCCGCCAGCGGTGAGGGTCTGTACCAGGCTGTCCCAGGGATACAGCGAGAGCAGCACGGTCAGCGCGCCGATATAGAAGATCAGGATGCGGTAGACCACCTGGTTGATTGCCTTGGGAATAACCGTCTTCGGCTGATCGGCCTCGGCGGCGGTGATGCCGACCAGTTCCAGGCCGCCAAAGCTGAACATGATGATCGCCATCATCATCACCAGCCCGCTGATGCCATTGGGGAAGAACCCGCCATGGCTCCACAGGTTAGTGACGCTCGCCTGTTCGCCACCCGCACCGCTGAACAACAGGTACAGGCCGAGCAGGATCATGCCGATGATCGCAACCACCTTGATGATGGCAAACCAGAACTCGGTTTCACCGAAGGTTTTCACGTTAACCAGGTTAATTGCGTTGATCAGCACGAAAAACGCCGCCGCCGTGGCCCAGGTGGGAATGTCCGGATACCAGTACTGCACGTACTTGCCCACCGCGGTGAGCTCGGCCATACCGACCAGTACATACAGCACCCAGTAGTTCCAGCCAGACAGAAAGCCCGCATACGGTCCCCAGTAGCTGTGGGCAAAGTGGCTGAAGGAGCCGGCCACAGGCTCTTCGACGATCATCTCGCCGAGCTGGCGCATAATCAGAAAGGCAATAAACCCGCCGATGGCATAGCCGAGAATCATCGACGGCCCGGCGCTTTGCAGCACCCCGGCCGAACCGAGGAACAGCCCGGTACCAATCGCGCCGCCAAGGGCGATCAGCTGGATATGGCGATTTTTCAGGCCGCGCTTGAGCGGGCCGGCGTGCAGCTGTTCAGACATCAGCACACACCCCAAGGCAGGCAGAGGGAAGGACGAATACGTGGCATGCGGTCACCTGTCGGTCAGTTCCGTGACGGGAACGAACCCGCAGGACTTGTGATCCAGCGGAATGGTCGAAGGCTATTGGCCAGGGCAAGCGTGGATGCGCGCAGGCATCGGGTCACGGAACGCCGGGCAGTATATACAGCCCGGCAATTACCCGACCAGCCAGGCGACAACCGTTCGGGCCCCTCACCTAGCGGCAACAAAAAAGGGCGCACGGCTTTTGCCCGTGCGCCCTTCTCTCTCCGGCGACTCAGCGAGCGCGACTAACGCCCGGCGAGTACTGGCACGACACGCGGTCTGAGCACTTCACCCAGTATCGCCAGCAGGCCGATGGCCCCAGCAATCCAGTACCACTGGCCAATCGGGTCAAACATCAACCAGCCCAGGGCGTGCAAGAACACCACCATGATCAGCACCGGGCTAACGTAACGAACCATAAACAGCCACAACGCATAACCCAGCGGTGGCAGACCCAGCTCGTCCCGCATGATCTCGCTGCGCAGGGCGTAACCGGCCAGCAGCACCATAAAGATCCCGCCCAGCGGCATCATCCAGCGTGAAGTCAGGTAATCCAGCCAGTCGAAGAAGTTCTTGCCCAGCGGCGTCCAACCGGCCAGTAGGTTGAACGAGAGCATCGCCAGCAGGCTGATCACCAGCAGCACCGCACCGGAGGCGGCAGCAGCCTTGACCCGGCTGACGCCGTGTTTCTCGTTAAGGTAGGCCACCAGCGCCTCGATCATCGAAATAGCCGAGGTCAACGCGGCCACTGAAACCATGGCAAAGAACAGCACGCCAAAGGCGGTGCCAAACGGCATCTGCTGGAAGGCCAGTGGCAGGCTCATAAAGATCAGCCCCGGCCCGGCACTCGGGCTCATGCCGTTGGCGAAGATGATCGGGAAGATCGCCAACCCTGCCAGCAACGCCACACAGGTGTCACAGACCACCACCATGAACGTGGTGCGGGTGATCGACTGACCATCGGGGATATACGAGCCGTAGGTGAGAATCGCACCAGAAGCCAGGCTCAGGGTGAAAAACGCATGGCCCAACGCCGCCAGCAACGCTTCGCCGGTGATCTTCGAGGCATCGAAGGTAAACAGGAAATCAAACCCGGCCTTGAAGCTGCCACTGGTGAAGGCATAACCCACCAGCACGATCAGCATCACCGCCAGGCCCGGCATCATCCAGCGAAAGGCTTTCTCGACCCCAGCCTGCACGCCTTTGCCGACGATCCACAGGGTCAGCAGTGCCACCAGCACACTCCAGCCACCCAGCTGCCAGGGATTGGCGTTATGCGCCTCAAACACCCCGCCAAGCTGCTCCACACTGGTCGCCGCCAGCGAGCCGTCGAGCATCTTCCACGTATAGGCAAAAGCCCAACCGGCCACCACCACGTAAAAGCACAGGATCATAAAGCCGGCCAGCATGGCCATGCCGCCGACCGCCTTCCACAGCGGGTTGCCGTTGTTTTCCTTGACCACCCGACCGATCGCATCGATGGGGCTGCCACGGCCGCGGCGGCCAATGGCGATCTCGGTCATCATCACCGGAATACCGATGGCCAGGATGCAGGCCAGGTACATCAGCACGAACGCACCACCGCCGTATTCGCCAGTGATGTAGGGGAATTTCCAGATATTGCCCAGGCCCACGGCGGAGCCGGTTGCTGCGAGGATGAAGCCCCAGCGCGAGAGCCAGAGGTTCTTCGGTTTTTCACGGGTCATGCGTCACCTGTTTGTTTTTATCTGTGACGAAATAGAACCCGCAGCGCTTGTGGCGCGGCGGAGTGGCAAGGCACACAGAGTGTGAAGGCAGCCGATCTGGCCACCTGGACTCGCTCTGCAAAACCGGATTCGCCCGACCCTTGCGGCGGCGAAGCCGACAGGATCACTGGGCGTCGGGTTGCACCTCCGGCGCAGCCTGTTTAAAGGCTTCCAGGGATTCACAACGCGCCGCCATGGCGAGGATGCGCGGATACGCATCAAGGTCACAGTTAAAACGGCGCGCATTATACAGCTGTGGAACCAGACAGGCTTCCAGATATCCCGGCCGCTCGCCGAGTGACAGGCGATCATTGAACACCACCAGACCCGCCTCGACCGCCGCCAGGCCTTTGTGCAGCCAATGGCGATACCAAAGGTCCTTGGCATTTTCGCCAACGCCCAGCTCACCGGTCAGGTACTGCAGTACCCGCAGGTTGTTCAGCGGGTGCAGATCGCAGGCGATATGCAGGGCCAGGGCACGCACCTGGGCGCGCTGCGCCGCATCACTGGGCAGTAGCGCCGGCGTCGGGAACATCTCATCCAGGTATTCAAGAATCGCCAGCGACTGGGCAATACGAACCCCGCCGTTGCCCTGGTCCACCAGCAACGGCAGCAGCTCTTGCGGATTCAGCGCCTGATACTCGGCCGAGTGCTGCTGACCGCCGTCTTTGACCAGGTGCACCGGCACTTGCTGGTAGGCAAGGCCCTTGAGGTTCAACGCGATGCGCACCCGGTAGGCGGCGCTTGAGCGCCAGTAACCGTAGAGCGTCAACTCAGTGTTCATAACGCTCTACCGCCTGGTCGATAGCGCCGAACAGGCTATGGCCAGCGGCATCAAACATCTCGATGCGCACGCGGTCACCAAACTTGAGGAACGGGGTTTTCGCCTCACCGTTCTCGATGACTTCCAGCATGCGTTTCTCGGCCAGGCAGGACGAACCCGCGCTGCGGTCATAGTTCGATACGGTGCCGGAACCGATGATGGTGCCGCTGCCCAGCGGGCGGGTCTTGGCGGCGTGAGCGACCAGCGTTGGGAAGTTGAAGGTCATATCCACGCCAGCGTTTGGCTGACCGAACAGCGCGCCATTGATATGCGAGACCAGCGGCCGATGCACCTTGCCATCGCGCCAGGTGTCACCCAGTTCGTCCGGGGTGATCGCCACGGGCGAGAAGCTCGATGACGGCTTGCTCTGATAAAAGCCAAAGCCCTTGGCCAGCTCGCCGGGAATCAGGTTACGCAGCGACACATCGTTGACCAGCATCAGCAGCTGGATATGCCCGGCAGCCTCGGCAGCGGTCGCGCCCATCGGCACGTCATCGGTGATCACCGCAATCTCGGCTTCCAGATCGATACCCCAGGCCTCATCGGCCATCTGAATCGGGCTGTGCGGCGGAATAAAGCAGTCAGCGCCGCCCTGGTACATCAATGGGTCATGCCAGAAGCTTTCCGGAATCTCGGCACCGCGCGCCTTGCGCACCAGCTCCACATGGTTGACGTAGGCGCTGCCATCGGCCCAGTGATAGGCGCGCGGCAACGGGCTGTGACAAGCCGCCTGATCGAAGGCAAACGCGCCCTCTTCCAGGCCATCGTTCAGACGCTGATACACCGCCTCCAGCTTGGGCTTGGCTACCGCCCAGTTATCCAACGCGGCCTGCAGGGTAACGGCAATCGCCGGGACTTCGGTGGCGCGGCTGAGGTCGCGCGACACCACGACGAGTACACCGTCGCGGCCTTGTTTCAGTGATGCGAGTTTCATCAGGATTCCTTGCCCGGCGCACGCCAGGAATTCACATATTCGGGAACATCCACCCCGGCGGCGGCTTCGCCGACTTCCAGGGCACGGCGGGTGTCGATCATCACCGCCACTTCATCGATAAAGGTCGCCGGATCGGTCTGCGCCTTCTTCAGTGCCTTGGGATGCGGGCCGTGAGGGAAACCGCACGGATGCAGAGTGACCATGCCCTGCTCGATATTGTCGCGGCTGAAGAAGTTGCCGCGGTGGTAGAACAGCACTTCGTCGTAGTCGTCGTTGTTGTGATAGAACGGCACCTTCAGCGCGCCGGGGTCGCTTTCCACCGGGCGCGGAGTAAAGGTGCAGATCACAAAACCATTGGCCACAAAGGTGGTGTGCGCCGACGGCGGCAAGTGATAGCGGTGGCTCATCAGCGGGCGAATATCCCGCCAGTTGAGACGCACCACGGTGTTGTCGCCATGCCAACCGACCACATCCAGCGGGTTGTACGGATAGGTCACGGTGCTGATCTGGCCACGGCTCTTGATGCGAATCTGCCAGGTGTTTTCGTCCTGCTGGGCCTTGAAGGCATCATCGATACGCGGATGATCCAGCACTGCCGGGTCGAAGATCGCCTGCGGGCCGAGCAAGCCCTTGTCCGGCAGCTGATAGGCACCATCGGTGCTCTCGATCAGCAGCATAAAGGTCGGCTCGCTAGCCTCGATACGCCAGGCGGTGCCGCGCGGTATCAGCAAATAGTCACCATCGCGATAGCTCAGGTGACCGAAATCGCAGTAGAACTCCCCTGCTCCCTCATGGATAAACAGCAGGTCATCGCCATCGGCATTGCGCACCAGATGGCCCATGGCGCCATGGGTTTTCCACACACGCAGCTTTATATCGCCGTTATGCAGGGTCAGCGGCGCAGCCAGCGGGCAGTCACGCTCGCTGGAAATATCATTGAAGTTGAACGCATGCGGGCGCAGCGGCCCCTGCCAATCGATCCAGCCGGTCGGCGGATGCTTGTGGTGCAGGTGCGCCGTGGGGCCGAAAAAGCCCTCGCGGCCCATCTCGCGTTCAAAGGTGCCTTCAGGAAAGTCGCAATGTGCCTGACGCGAGCATTCACCTTCACGCAGGGGAAAACTGATCCAGTTACGGCTCATGGCATCACTCCTCGGAGATCACGCCGCGCTTGATCTGGTCTTCTTCAATCGACTCGAACAGTGCCTTGAAGTTGCCCTCGCCAAAGCCCTGATTGCCCTTGCGCTGGATGATCTCGAAGAAGATTGGGCCAATCACAGTGTTGGTGAAAATCTGCAGCAGGATGCCGTCATCACCCGGCGCGCCGTCGATCAGGATGCTCAATTCACGCAGTACATCAGTCGGTTCGCCATGCCCGGCGACGCGGGTATCGACCTTGTCGTAATAGGTGCCGGGGGTGACCATAAATTGCACGCCGTTGGCCCGCAGCTGGCGCACGGTGGCGTAGATATCCTCGGTGCTCAGGGCAATATGCTGGATGCCTTCACCCTGGTACTCGCGGATAAATTCCTCGATCTGCGACTTGTCGTCGGCCGACTCGTTGATCGGGATGCGGATCTTGCCGCAGGGCGCGGTCATGGCGCGCGACAGCAAACCGGTGAGCTTGCCTTCAATATCGAAGTAGCGGATTTCGCGGAAGTTGGCGATGCGCTCATAGAACCCCGACCACACATCCATCTGCCCACGTTTGACGTTGTGAGTCAGGTGGTCCAGCTCTTTCAGGCCAACCGCATTGTCGTTCGGCGTGCGTCCTTCGATGTACTCGAAGTCGACGTCGTAAATGCTTTTTTCGCCGTAACGGTCAACCAAATACAGCAGCGAACCGCCGATGCCTTCCACACAGGGAATATTCAGCTCGCCGAAGTTGGCGTGGCTACCGACCAGTTTGGCGCCCTGAGACTCCACGTAGGCCGCAGCCTGAGCGGCGTTCTGCACACGGAAGGCCATGGCGCAAGCACTTGGGCCGTGCTTCAAGCCGAATTCACGCACATGCCCGGTCGGGCTGCCATTGAGGACGAAGTTGATATCGTTCTGCTGGAACAGCCAGACCTCTTTCGAGCGGTGTTTGGCAGTTTCGGTAAAGCCCATGGCGGTGAACAGCTCACGCAGCTGCTGAATGCCTTCGGGGGTCGGTGCGGTGTACTCGACAAACTCGAAGCCGTCGGTACCGATGGGGTTGTGCTGCTCGATCTTGTTCACGGCGTTCATTGCGCCTCCTCGTTGTTGTTTTGATCAACCGCTGCGCGATGCAACGGCGCGGGTTGACCTCATAACAACCGAGCGCAGCCCTGCTCACAAGCCAGCCCAGAACGCCCTTATGAGCTTATCTCCCAGGCTTTCGGCAAGTTTTCAATACACCCAGAAAAACAGCCTGTTTGCTGACTGCAACCACACGCACCGCGTAACGAAAGATTTACAAAGCGGTCGATTTAACTGCCAGGTGCGAGGCCGCACGGCGTTGGATTAATGCCCGACCCGCTATTGCGCTTGGTCTGCTTGGGCAATTTGCGCCATCGGGCTTCTCCCGTACACTGCACCAAACTCCCGCGCACGGACCGCCACTCATGTTGCCAACCCTCAAATGGGCCTGCCTTACACTGGGCCTGCTAAGCGCAATCAGCCATGCTGATGAACTACCTGACGACCCATTACTCACAGCCCCCAGCAGCAGTGCTGAGCGCGCAGTACGTGGCGTGTTACGCGCTCGTGATCAGGCTGTACTGGCGAGCGAACTGGCCGGGCGCATCATCGAAATGCCTTATAGCGATGGCCAGGACTTCAAAAAAGGCGATGTGCTGGTGCGCTTTGACTGCAGCGCCTATCAGGCCCAGCTCAATGCAGCTCAGGCCGCAGGGCGCGCCGCCCGCGAAGAACTGGCCCACAAGAAACAACTGGCCGCGCTGAACTCGGTGGGTCGCTTTGAAGTGGCGCTGGCCGAAGCCAAGCAGGCCCAGGCGAATGCCGAGACTCAGGTTTATCAGGTACAGGTCAAACGTTGCAGCGTCACCGCCCCGTTCAATGGCCGCGTGGTGCAACGCCGTGTGCAACCCCACGAAAGCGTCGCGGGTGGCACCGCGCTGCTAGAGATCGTCGACAACCGCACGCTGGAAGTGCACCTGCTGGTGCCATCGAGTTGGCTGGCGCGCCTCAAACCCGGCACGGTATTTCAGTTCACCCCAGATGAAACCGGCCAGCCGCTGCCGGTCGAAATCAAACGTCTGGGCGCGCGTATCGACGAAGGCAGCCAAACCCTGCTGCTGATCGGCAGCCTGCCTGCCAACAGCCAGGGCCTGCTCGCCGGCATGAGCGGCAGTGCAGATTTTTCGGAGGCGCAATGAGCGCCGCAGTACCCAGCCTGGCCGAACGCGTCTTTGCGCAGTTTTTACAACTCGAACACCAGGCCCGTGCAGCGAAAAACATCGACAGCCTGGCCTATGCACTGGCCAATGATGGCCAAGGATTGTTCGGCTATCGCCATGCAGCTCTACTGATTGCTGGCAAGGTCCGCGCCTTGACCGGCGTCAGTGTGGTTGAACCCAACGCCCCCTTTGTTGCTTTTGTTGAACACGCCGCCCGCCAGCTTCTGGCCCAGGGCCGTTCGGCTCAAGCACAGGTCATTCATGCAGAGTCGCTGGACAAGCAATCACTGGCGGACTGGCAGAGCCTGTCGGCCGCCGCCGTGTTCTGGCTACCGCTGCTGGACAAGCAGCAACAACCCTTTGGCGGCCTGTGGATTGCCCGCGACCAACCCTGGACGGATGCCGAACACGTGCTGCTTGCCCATCTGGGCGACGCTTACAGCCATGCCTGGTTGGCATTACAGCCCGGCAAACCGTGGCGCTTGCGTTGGCCACGCAAGAAAATCATCGGCGCGCTACTCGCCGCCTTGCTGCTGTTATTGCTGCCAGTGCGCCAATCCATACTGGCTCCGGCAGAGGTGGTGCCCCTGGGCGGTCAGGTGGTGGCAGCACCGCTGGATGGCGTCATTGCCGAGTTTCTGGTCAAACCCAACCAGGCTGTGAGCAAAGGCGACATTCTGTTGCGCTTCGACGCCACCAGTATCAAGGCCCAGGCCGATGTAGCCGAACGCAGCCTGAATGTTGCCGAGGCGGAACTCAAAGCCAATAGTCAACGCGCCTTTGCTGACGCTGACTCCAGCGCGCGAATTGACCTGTTCGCCGCCCGCGTGGAACAGAAACGCGCCGAGCGCGACTATGCCCGTGAATTACTGGCCCGTAGCGAAGTGCGCGCCGAGCGCGATGGTATTGCCGTATTCGCCGATGCTCAGCGCTGGATTGGCAAACCGGTACAAACCGGCGAACGGCTGATGGAAATCGCCGCTCCGGATCAGGCCGAACTGCGTATCGAACTGGCTGTCGGCGACGCGCTGGACTTCAAATCGGGCACCGAGGTGGCACTGTTCCTCGACAGCGATCCGCTCAACCGACACGCCGCTCACCTGCAACGCATCGCCTACGAGGCGCAGCCTACCAGCAGCGGCCAGCTGGCCTATCGCCTGGATGCCGAGTTTGCAGAGGTGCCGCCGCGCATCGGCCTGCGTGGCACCGCCAAATTGTTCGGCGAGCGCACCCCACTGGCGTTGTACCTGCTGCGCCGCCCGCTCGCCGCGCTGCGTCAGACCATAGGCCTGTAAATGCAACTGCCTTCGTTGCGCGCCGATCTGCAACTCTCTCCGGCCAGCCCGGCACTCGACGGTTCGCCACAGTGGACGCTCGCCGACCCATTGCGTGGCCGCTATTTCAAACTGGGTGCCACAGCCATGCGCCTGTTGCGTCACTGGCAACTGGGGGCCGCTGAACAGGTGTTACAGGCCGTCAACCGCGAGCCAGGTATCCCGCTGGGCCAGGGCGAGCTGGAAGAACTCCTGCGTTTTCTGCGCGGCCACGACCTGATTACCTCAACCGATAGCGAGCAACGCGCCAGCTATGCGGCCAAAGCCGAACAACTGCAGCAGAGCCTGTGGCAGCGGCTGTTGCATCAATACCTGTTCTTCCGTATTCCACTGTGGCGCCCGGACGCCTTCCTGGATCGCACCTGGTCCTGGCTGCGCCGTCATGGCCCCAATCTGCTGCGCCTCGGCTTACCGCTGCTGCTGTGCCTTGGCGTGTTTCTCGCGGCCCGTGACTGGGAACGCTTTATCGCCACCTTCCCGCACCTGTTCAGCCTCGGCGGCGCAGTTTCCTTCGCTATTGCCCTGACCTTCGCCAAGCTCTGCCACGAATTCGGTCACGCCTATATGGCCAAGCGCGCCGGTTGCCGGGTGCAGAGCATGGGCCTGGCCTTTATGGTCATGCTGCCGATGTTCTACACCGACGTCAGCGACGCCTGGCGCGTCAATGACCGCCGCTCAAGGCTGCTGATCGGTGCCGGTGGCGTACTCGCCGAACTGCTGCTGGCCTGCATCGCCCTGCTCGCCTGGTCACTGCTGCCCGACGGGCCGGCACGCACTGCGGCCTTTATGCTGGCCAGCGCCACCTGGATCACCACCCTGGTGATCAATCTCAATCCCTTTATGCGTTTTGACGGCTACTTCCTGATCAGCGATCTATGGGGCGTCGACAACCTGCAGAACCGCGCATTCGCCCTGTGTCGCTGGCGCCTGCGTGAGGCGCTGTTCGGCTATGGCGAAGCGGCACCGGAACCCTGGTCACCCAGCAAGCAACGCAAGCTGCTGATCTGGGGCTATGGTTCCTGGCTATGGCGCGCAGCGTTGTTTATCGGCATCGCCTTGGCGGTGTACCACATGTTTTTCAAACTACTGGGCATCTTCCTGATGCTGGTGGAGTTGGCCTGGTTTATCGGCCTGCCGATCTGGCGCGAAATGCAGGAGTGGAGCAAGCGTCGCGCACAGGCCGACTCGCGCAAAGTGCTGATCACCGGCCTGGGACTCGGCGCAGTGCTCTTGGTGCTGATCGTGCCCTGGCGCAGCTCGGTAGAAATACCAGCCCTGCTCGAAGCCTCGCGCGCCAGCGCCCTGCATGCGCCGGTGGCCGCGCGCTTGAACGCGGTACACGTACGAAACGGGCAGAGTGTGATGGCCGGCGATGTATTGTTGGAGCTGGACTCGCCCGACCTGGACTCGCGCCAGGCCATTGTGCGTCGCGAAATCGAGATTCTTCAGTTGCAGCTCAAACGCCAAGCCGGGCGCAGCGAAACTGCGGCCGACAGCACCATCCTCGAACAGAACCTGGCCACCGCCGTCGCCGAGTACCGCGGGCTCGCTGCTCAGCGCCAACGCCTGCAACTGCGTGCCCCGCATGACGGCCAGGTACGCGACCTGCCAGCGGATCTGAAAGCTGGCCGCTGGTTGTCGACACAACAACCGCTGTTGCGCGTCGTCGAGCAACAGGTGCGCCTGCGTGGCTACCTGGCAGAAGAATCATTGTGGCGTGTTGAGCCCGGCAGCAATGGCCACTTTATCGCCAGCGCCGACCCGCTGCGCCCGGCGCTGGCAGTAACGCTTAGCGAGGTGGACACCACCGGTGCCGCTTATCTCGATCAGGCCGCGCTGGCCTCGGACCACGGCGGGCCGATTGCCGTGCGCCGCGACGAACAACAACGCGCACAGCCACTGCAAGCCCAGTACGGCGTACGCCTGACCCCGCAAGAGCCAGGCGTGCCCCTCACACAACCGCAACTGGGTGTAGCCATACTCGACGGCCGCCGTGAATCGATCATCGCTGCCGTTTGGCGTCGGATTGCCGCTTTGGGGGTGCGCGAAAGTGGTTTCTAGTCCGTTCGGTCAGATTGGCCGTGTGGGCCATTGACAGTTGATGTGCAAGCCAGACAAATTCGCGTTTTGATTAGTGGCCGAATGCAATCAGAAGGATCTGCGTCATGTTCTGGAACAAGAATAAGAACACCGCGAATAACACCAGCGCAGCGCCTATCCGCTCGCCCCTGGCCCTTTCCCTAGAACCACGCATGCTGTTCGACGGCGCGGTGGCCGCCACCGTGGCCGATGCTGCGGCGAGTCCGCCAACAGCGGCTCCCGACGCTCAAGAAAGCACCACCAGCGATACATCCAGCCACGATGGGCTAGCAGCTACGCCTACCGCTGGTACCGCCGACCAGCGCCAGGAAGTGGTGTTCATCGATGGCCAGGTCACCAATAAGCAGCAATTGATCGACAGCCTTGCGCCAGGCACCGAAGTGGTCGTGCTCGATAGCAACCAGGATGGCTTGCAGCAGATCGCCGACTATTTAGATGGGCGTGAAGGCATCGACGCGGTGCATATCTTCAGTCACGGCGGCGCGGGCAAGCTATTACTCGGTAACACCTGGATCGATGCCGACACACTCGATGCCCGCAGCGCTGTATTGGCCCAACTCGGAAGCGTGTTCAGCGAGCAGGGCGACCTGCTGCTTTACGGATGCGATGTCGCCAGCGGCGATAAGGGCGCCGACTTCATTCAACGCCTGGCAAGCGCTACGGGCACCGACGTGGCGGCAAGCAACGATGACTCCGGCTCCAGCAGCGTTGGCGGCGATAGCGAACTGGAAATGCACATCGGTGGGGTGGAAGCGGCAGCGCTGTCGTTGGAGTCCTATCAGGCAAAGCTCGATGGCGGCACCCTTACCTACAGCATGCCGGGCAACCAGGACTTCGGCGCAGTATTCAACGACGGCGAGGGTGGTACTACCAATCTGCCAGACCTCGATATTGATATTTACTACACCGATGGTTCCAACGGCACCGGTAGCACTACGGGCACCGTCATCGGGTGGCAACCAGAGCTGTGGCCCACCTATCCTCAGATTCACACGCTGTATTCCAGCCTGTCGAATAACAATGGCTATCCGAAATCGATGGTCATCGAATCATCCAATGGGCAAGAATTCAACCTCGAAAGCATGACATTGGTAGATGTGTACTGGCAGTTTATGTGGCCAGAAAACGAAGTTCAGCACACCATTACCGCCTATCGTGATGGCAGCATCGTAGCCACCAACCAGTTCTATATCCCCCGGAACGACGTCGACGGCGTCTACGTTATTGATCAGAGCAGCGTGCTCTCTGCTGCAGGATTCCGTTCTGCTGACCGCATCGTTATCACCCACAGCGGCCTTAACGACGGTATGTTGTATGGCTTCAATAGCATCGTCTTTGGCAATACCAATACCGCGCCAGTAGTCAACGACCTCGGTGGTGGCTCCGTGACCTTCACCGAGGGTGGTAGCCCCGTGCTGCTGGACGAAAACGCAGATGCCACGGTGAGCGACAGCGACTCAGCCAACTTCGACACGGGTAATGTCACCGTCTCTATCGTCAGCAATGGCGTCGGTGCGGAAGACGTGCTGTCCATTCGCAACCAGGGCACAGACGCCGGGAAGATCGGCGTATCCGGCGCTGCCATTACTTATGGCGGCACACAGATCGGCACCTACACAGGCGGCACTGCCAGCAGCAACCTGGTCATCACCCTCGACAGCGATGCCACGCCCGCAGCCGTTCAGGCGCTGGTACGCAACCTGACCTACTCCAACAGCAATAACAGCGACCCCAATAACGCAACACGCACTGTACGAATCACTGTCAGCGATGGTGATGGCGGTACCAGCAGCAATGCCGATGTCACGGTCAATGTGACTGGCGTAAATGACGCACCCACTCTGACCGCCACCGGCGGCACGCCTACTTATACCGAAAACGGCAGCGCAGTCGATCTGTTTAGCGGAGTCAGCATTGGCGCTATCGAATCAGGCCAGACCATCACCGGCATGACCCTGACCGTCAGCAACCTGGCCGACGGCAGCAGCGAGATACTGGTTATCGACGGCTCGACTATCGCACTGATCAACGGCAGCAGCGGCACCACTGCCAGTAATGGCATCAGCTATTTGATCAGCCTGGTCGGTAGTACTGCGGCAGTGAGTCTGGACATGGCCGGGGGCGTCAGCACAGCCGTTGCACAGACCGTGGTCGATGGCATGAGTTATCGCAACAGCAGCGACACGCCGAGCACGGCTACGCGGGTCATCACCTTGACCGGCATCACCGACAATGGCGGCACCGCCAACGGCGGTGTCAATAGCACAGTGGTTTCGATTGCAGCGTCGGTATCGGTCAGTGCCGTTAATGATGCTCCAATCGTAACCAGCACCGGCGGTTCCAGTGCGTTCAGCGAGGGTGGCAGCAGTGTCGTGATCTGTGCAGGGCTCACACTTAGCGACGTGGACAACAGCACTCTCAGCAGTGCCACTGTAAGCATCACCGGTAACTTCCAGTCTGGCGAAGACATATTGGCCTTTACCAATGATGGAAGCAGCATGGGTAACATCACCGCCAGCTACAACGCCGGCACTGGCGTGATGACGCTCACTTCGGCAGGAGCCACCGCCACGCTGGCGCAGTGGCAGGCCGCCCTACGCTCGGTGACGTACAGCAATGGCAGTGAAGCCCCTAACACGGCCACTCGTACGATCAGCTTCGTGGCTAACGATGGTCAGAGTGATAGCACGGCAGCTACCAAGACTGTCAGTATCACGGCCGTTAATGATGCACCACTGGTTACGGCTCCGATAACCATCGGCGTTACCGAGGATACGCCCAGCGCCATTACAGGCATCAGCTTCAGTGATGTCGATGCTGGTAGCAGTTCGGTCACCGTAACCCTGTCCGTTACCTCGGGCAGCCTGGCCGCTACCAGCGACGGCGGCGTGACGATTGGCGGCACCAGCAGCGCGTTAACCCTTACGGGCAGCATCAGCAACATCAATACCTTTATAGCCGGCAGCAATGTCAGCTTTACCACAGCAGCCAACGCCACAGCCGACGTCACGCTGACTGCCAGCATCAACGATGGGGGCAATACCGGCAGCGGTGGCGCGCAAAGCGCCAACGACGTCATCACGTTGCAGGTTACGGCCATCAACGATGCGCCGACTATTACTGCGCCAGGTTCTATTTCCATCACTGAAGATGTGCCAGGTGCCCTGACCGGTATCTCGTTCGCCGATGTAGATGCCGGCAGCGGCAACGTAACAGTGACCCTTTCAGTGGCCAGCGGCACGCTCAGTGCCACCAGTAGCGGTGGCGTTACTGTTGGCGGCACTGCAAGCGCCTTAACCCTGAGCGGCACTATTGCCGATATCAATGCCTTTATCGCGGCATCCGGGGTCAGCTTCACCACCGCCAGCAACGCCGTCTCCAACGTTACGCTAACCGTTGCGATCAACGATGGCGGCAATTCTGGCAGCGGCGGCGCACAAACCGACAGCACCACGGTGACGCTCACTGTCACGGCGGTGAACGACGCACCCGTTAACTCGCTCCCTGCGGCGCAGAGCGTCGATCAAGACTCCAGCCTGGTATTCAACAATGGCAACGGCAACCTGATCAGCATCAGCGATGTGGATGCTGGCTCCAATAGCGTCGAAGTAACGCTTGCCGCCAGCAATGGCCTGCTGACGCTCGGCAGTACCAGCGGGCTCTCCTTCCAGGTGGGCTCGGGCACTGGTGATGCGACGATGACCTTCGCAGGTAGCCTCGTGAATATCAACAACGCCCTGAACGGCCTGACCTTTACCCCTACCAGCGGTTACAACGGCCCGGCAAGCCTGCAGATCACCAGCGACGACCTGGGCAGCAGTGGCAGCGGCGGCGCGCAGACCGATACCGATACACTCACTATCACCGTCAATAGCCTCAACCCGCGCATCACCTCCGTCAGCTCCAGCACTGCAGATGGCACCTACAAAGTCGGCGATACCGTCACCATCACTACCACTTTCAGTGAGGCGGTGACAGTCGCTGGCGGCACACCGACATTGTTGCTAGAAACGGGCAGTGTCGACCGCATTGCCACCTATGTGTCCGGCTCTGGCAGTAATACCCTGACCTTCAGTTATACAGTGCAGGCCGGAGATCTCAGCGCAGATCTGGATTACCAATCCACAGCCGCCCTTGGCCTTAATGGCGCGACCATCCGTGGAGCAACATCTAATGATGCCGTGCTTACACTACCGACTATGGGCACTGCAGGTTCATTAGGCGCTAACAAAGACATTGCTATCGATGGCGTCGCCGCCACAGTCAGCTCGGTATCTGTGCCAGCCAACGGCACCTACGTGGCCGGGCAAAACCTCGATTTCACTGTCAACTTGTCGGAAAGCGTCATCGTCGACACCACCGGCGGAACACCACGAATAGCGATCACCCTAGACACTGGCGGAACTGTCTATGCGAGCTATCTGTCAGGCTCCGGCAGCAGTGCCTTGGTCTTCCGCTTGACGGTGGCCAATGGTCAGATGGACAGCAATGGCATCAGCCTGGGCGGTAGCATCGACGCCCATGACGGCACCCTGCGCGACGCGGCCGGCAATAACAGCATTACCACCTTGAACTCGGTCGGCAGCACGACCGCGGTATTGGTCGACGCCGTTGCGCCGCAAGTAAACGCCATCAGCCTGGATAGCGCCTCGCCCACCAACGCCTCCAGCGTTACCTTTACCGTGACCTTCAGTGAAGACGTCAGTGGCGTTGATATCAGTGATTTCAGCCTGGTAACCAGCGGTAGCGTCAACGCCACTCTGCAATCGCTGACACAGATTGATCCACGCACTTACCAGGTAACAGTCGACAGCATCACCGGGCTTGGCAACCTGGGGCTGAACCTGAATGCCAATGGCACCGGTATCACCGATAACGCCAGCAATGCCATAGCCAGTGCCTTCACGGGCCAGGCTTACACTATTGGTATTCCGGCGGTCACGCCAACGCCCGATGTCACGGGGGATCCGGAATTCCGCACGTCTGACCCGGTGACACTGCCGAACTTACCGAATGTTCCGCTGCAACCGCAGATTTTCGGCCCGCCAACCGGTGACATCGGTTCACCGCTGGTCTTTTCGCCGCTGTTCGAGCAACGCACGCTAGGCAGCAGCGTCCCGCCTTTGGGCAATATTTTCATCAGTAACGGTGCCCTGGCCCCGAGCTTTATCGCGCAAGTATTTACCAGTAGCGACAGTGGCGGTAACGGTTCCGGTGCTGGTTTCCTCGGTTTCGGTGGCGGTGACGGCGGCGTATTCGGCTCCAGTACTCTATCTGGCATATTCGGCAAGGAAAGCGCGCCGGAGGCTGGGCAACTGAAGGTCTTCGACGGCAAAACATGGGGTAGCAGTGACGCCAGCCAGGGGCTCAGAGGGGTCTTTGGCGCGCCAACGCTGAGCCAGCAACTGGATGATCTGCATAAAGCAGAGCACCGCCAGGTTCGTGAACTGGCCCAGGCACTGGGACAATTTGAAACCACGACACCGCAAGCCTGAACACAACAAAAATTTAGCTAAGCGCTTCAAGCCGTTTTTAGGGGGCGGCCCAAGGATGAATAATAAATACAAGCTGTTCAGCGTAAGCCTGCTTGCACTGGCCATCAGCGGTTGTGCCGTCACCAGCCAACCCATCGACCGCAGCGTCAGTGAACAACGCGCGCAGGCTGATTTGCAGAGCATGTTCAAGGACCAGGAGCCGCTCAATGGCCCATTGACGCTGCACGACGCCATGGCCCGCGCAGTCAAGTACAACCTTGAGGCCCGGTTGAAGGTGATGGAGGAAGCCCTGGCCCAACGCCAGGTCGATCTTGCCTCCTTTGACATGCTGCCGCGTATGGCCCTCTCCGCCGGCTACGCAGGCCGTGACAATGTCAGCGCATCCAGTAGTGAAAGCATCAAGACCGGTACCCAATCGCTGGAGCCTTCCACGTCCCAGGATCGCGACCGAGGCGTAGCGGATCTGACCATGGTGTGGAACGTGCTGGACTTTGGTGTGGCCTACGTCAGCGCCAAACAACAAGGCGATCAACGCCTGATCGTTCAGGAGCGCCGCCGCAAGGTAGTCAATACGATCATTCAGGATGTGCGCTCGGCATATTGGCGGGCGTTGGCGGCCGAACGCCTGCTCGCCCAGATCGACAGCCTGATGGTGCGTGTCAATCAGGCGCGTGATAACAGTCAACGTCTGAGCGAACAGCGCATTGGTGACCCCGTTCAGGCCCTCAGCTATCAACGCGCCCTGATCGAAGCCACCCGCCAGTTGGAAGACCAGCGCCGCGCCTTGTCTCTAGCCAAGACCGAACTGGCGACGCTGATCAACCTGCCGATCGGCAGCAATGTCAGCCTGGCCGCCAGTGATGATTACCCAGTGCCGCAACTCAATGTCGACCTCAGCGTGTTGGAACAGGAAGCGCTGGCCACCCGTCCAGAGCTGCGTGAGCAAGACTATCAAGCACGCATCAGTGCCGCAGAAACGCGTAAGGCCATGCTGCGTCTGTTGCCCGGTCTGGAGTTCTCCGCCGGCGGTCACTACGACAGCAACAGCTTTCTGGTTAACCAGAGCTGGGCAGACTATGGCGTGAAGATCACCTGGAACCTGTTTAACGTGCTCTCGGCACCCGCTTCCATCAATGTCGCCAAAGCCGGTGAGCAAGTCGCCGAAGCCCGCCGTCAGGCCATGTCCATGGCCATTCTGGCGCAGCTTTATGTAGCCAACGCCAACTTCAACGAAGCCCAACGCCAATTCCAGACTAGCCAGCAGTTGGCAGGGCTCGACAGCCAGATCGTCGAGCAACTGCGCAACCGCTACAAAGCCCAGGGTATTGGCGAGCTGGAGCTGATCCAGGGTGAGTTGAATGCACTGCAGGCCAATCTACGCCGTGACCTGTCTTATGCCGAGCTGCGCAACAGCTATGGTCAGCTGTTCGCCAGTGCCGGTCTTGATCCGTTACCGGAACAACTGCCATCGGACGAGTTGAGTGCTATTGCAGACGCGCTGAGCAACACCGAAACACGCTGGCAACAAGGCAATATCCGCCCAGGTATTTAACCCAACTCCAAGCAATAAAAAAGGCGCTGAGATCAGCGCCTTTTTTATTGCCAGAAACCATGCGGGTGGATGAAAAAGTGTTATCCGCCCTACTTTTGCCGGCTCTGCTATTAGTGCTGCAGATGGCCGTAGAGCTTGGCATAGAGCCCGCCTTCGGCAATCAACTCCTGGTGACCACCGTCTTCGGCGATGCTGCCACCATCGAACACCAGCACTCGATCCGCCTGCTTAACCGCGCTCAGGCGGTGGGCGATGATCAACGTGGTGCGGCCATGGAGGAATTGATTGAGCGCCTGGTGCAGGGCGTATTCGGTGGCGGCGTCCAGGGCCGAGGTGGCCTCATCAAGGATCACCACTTTCGGCTCAGCCAGCACCATACGGGCAATGGCCAGGCGCTGACGCTGACCACCGGAGAGGCGTACACCGGAGCGGCCGACGATGCTGTCCAAGCCTTGCGGCAAGGCCTGGATGGTATCGGCCAGCTGGGCGATCTGCAGGGCGTGCCAGCAGGCCTCGTCACTGCGTTCGCGGCCCATGCACAGGTTGGCGCGCACTGTGTCGTTGAATAGCGCCGGATGCTGCAGCACCACCGCCACATGCTCGCGTACGGCTTCCAGACCGATTTCTTCCTGGCTGCTGCCGCCAAAACGGATGGTTCCCGCCTGCGGCGTGTACAAGCCGAGCAGCAGCTGCACCAGGGTGCTCTTACCACCGCCACTGGCACCAACGATGGCGACCTTCTCACCCGGTGCGATGCTCAGATTGAGGTGATCCAGCACCGGTTCATCGTTATAGGCAAAGGTCAGCCCGCTGACTTCGATGCCCACTGTGTCGCGACCCTTGAACGGGTCGACGCGGCCGGGGTATTGCGGCTCGTCCTTGCGTGCCAGCAGCTCGTTGATCCGGCTCAAAGCACCACCGGCGGCGTAGAAGGCATATTGCAGGCTGAGCAGCTGCTCAACCGGACCGATCATGAACCACAGGTAACTGAACACCGCGAGCATCTGGCCGATCGACAGGTCGGAGAACAGTACGGTGAGCATCGCCGCCGCGCGGAACACGTCGATACCAAACTGGAACAACAGACCGCTGGCGCGATTCGAAGCATCGGTCTTCCACTGCGAGGCCACGGCGTAGTCGCGCACTTCCTTGGCGCGGCCGCCCAAGCGGCCGAGGAAAAAGCCCTGGCGGTTGCCGGCGCGGATTTCCTGAATCGCTTCGAGGGTTTCGGTCAGCGCCTGGGTAAAGCGCGAAGTGCTGTCGTTCTCCAGCTTCTTCAGGTGTTTGACCCGTTTGCCCAGCTGCACAGTGGCGTAGATCACCAGCGGGTTGAACAGCAGGATCAGTAACGCCAGCTGCCAGTGCATCCAGATCAGAATCGCCGAGGTGCCCGCCAGAGTGAGCATGGCCACCAGAAAGCGGCTGAGGGTTTCACCGACAAACTTGTCCAGGGTGTCGAGGTCGGTGACCAGGTGCGTGGTTACGGTGCCGCCGCCAAGGCTTTCGTACTCACCAAGGGAAATCCGCTTGAGCCGCTCGATCAGGCGAATACGGATGCGGTAGACGATGTCTTTCGACAAGCGGGCGAACAGCCGCGCCTGCAGCACGTTGAACACCAGCGCACCACCGCGCAGTAACAGGGTCAGCACCAGCATCAGGCCGATATAGCCGGCGGCGGTTTCCCAGTGCGCCGGCAGGAAGTTGTCCATCACCTTGAGCGCGGCGTCACCGTCGTTGAGCAGCACTTCGTCGACCAGAAGCGGCAGCAGCAGCGGGATCGGCACGCTGCACAGGGTCGCCAGTACAGCAACCAGGTTGGCCCAGATCAGCGCCTTCTTGTGCTGCAGGGCCAGCCGACGAATCTCGGCCCAGCTCAACCGGTCAGGCATGGGTGTTGCGCTCCAGCCAGCGCGCCAGCAAGGGTTGTAACGCTTCCAGAGGCTGATAGCCATTGGTTAGCAAGGCCAGTTGGCCGTCGCGTTCAGCGAGCAGCGTGGGAAAGCCGGCAATGCCCAAATCCTGGGTCCAGCTGAAGTCGGCGGCAGTGGCAACACGCTGTGCGGCGCTGTCGAAGGCTTCGGCAAATTCGATGCGCGGAATCCCTGCACGCTCAGCCAACTCCACCAATACACTGGCGCGGGTGACATCAACGCCCTCGGTATAGAACGCGCGCTGGATCAACTGAGCCAGCGGCCAGACCAGTTCGGGGGCCAGGTTGCGCGCCGTGACCAATGCACGGCAGGCCGGTTCGGTGTCATAAACCAATCCTTCTGGCAGGCCGGCATTGAAGTTGAACAGCTGCCCGGTGCTGGCATTCACCGCCTGCCAGTACCCCAGGTAACGCACCCGAGCAGCGCCATCGATGGCCACACTGTCACGACGCAAGCCGCCGAGCACTAATTCCAGAGCGACGCCAGCCGCAGCGGCCTGCTCAGCGAGGGACTCCAGCACCGGGGCAAACCCCCAGCACCATGAACACATCGGGTCCATCACATACAGCAGGCGTGCGCGCATGCTTAAGCCTCGCGGTTTTGTCGGGGGTTGTAGCCCAGTGGGTGCGGTTGGTTGCGCTCTTTGGCCAATTCAATCTGGCGTTGGCGCTCACGGGCACCGGCGCGGGTTTTCTCCGGTAACGAATCCCAGCAATGCGGGCAGCTGACGCCAGGGGTATAGAACTCAGACTGACGATCTGCCACCGAAACCGGCGTGCGGCAGGCGTGGCACTGGTCGTAGTCACCTTCGCTGAGGTCATGGCGCACGGTCACCCGGTTGTCGAAGACAAAGCAGTCGCCCTGCCATTTGCTCTGATCCTGCGGCACTTCTTCGAGGTACTTGAGGATGCCGCCCTTGAGGTGAAACACCTCCTCAAAACCCTCGCCGAGCATATAGCTGGAAGCCTTCTCGCAACGGATGCCGCCGGTACAGAACATCGCTACTTTTTTGTGCTTGGCCGGGTCGAAGTGCGCCTTGATGTACTCGGGAAACTCGCGGAACGACTTGGTTTTCGGGTCTACCGCACCTTCAAAGGTGCCAATCGACACTTCATAATCGTTGCGGGTATCGATCAGCAGCACCTCAGGGTCACTGATCAGCGCGTTCCAGTCCTTGGGCTCAACATAGGTGCCGACTTTCTGGTTCGGGTCGACGCCGGGCACACCCAGGGTGACGATTTCTTTCTTCAGCTTGACCTTGGTGCGATAGAACGGCTGCTCGTCGCAGTAGGATTCCTTGTGGTCGATATCGGCCAGACGCGGGTCCAGGCCAAACCAGGCCATCAGGCCATCGATAGCAGCGCGCGAGCCGGAGACGGTGCCATTGATGCCCTCCTCGGCCAGCAGCAAGGTGCCTTTCACGCCGTTATCCAGCATGCATTGCAGTAGCGGCTCACGCAGATCATGGAAGTCAGGCAGGGAAACGAATTTATACAGCGCGGCGACAACGATCTTGTCGGTCATATGCATGTCCTTCAGTAGTCGCCCACGTAAAGGGCGGACCGGGATACAAACGTGACCAGCAGCGGCTTTGCCAGGCTGGAGGACCACAAAAAATTGCCGGGAGCAATTTTTGACGTCGCTCGCGACGGCCCCGCAGGGGTGGCCGCCATGGATGGCTGGTCACAAACAAAACCGCCGGCGCTAGGCCGGCGGGGTGTGCAGTTTACTGTCCTTGAGGGGAACCGTGTAGAGGCGAATTGCCTCAGAACCTGTTTAAGATCTGCTGCGCGTCGACCCTGCTGCGTTAAAAGCAGGCTCGGATGCTCATGTACAACTCGTACACTGCGCGTCCTCGCCTGCTTTTGCCTTACGGGGCTCTAGCTCGCGAGATCGCAAGCAGGTTCTCAGTGGCCGCCCTTGCAGGTCGGCGAAGCCGGAGCCACGCCCTGTTGCGCCCATTCATCCGGGGTGTAGGTGTGCAGCGCCAGGGCATGGATCTGCCCCATCAACTCGCCTACGGCGGCATAGGCCTTCTGGTGGCGCTTGACCGCATTCAGGCCGGCGAACTGTTCGCTGACGATCACCGCTTTATAGTGGGTTTCCAGCCCTCGGCTGTGCATGTGGCTTTCATCCAGCACATCAAGGTGCTGGGTTTGCAGACTCGCCAGGGCGGTCCGCAACAGATCGATCTTGGCCATCGCGTCTGTCACTCAGGGCTTATTCGGGGTCAGCTTGGCAGTCATCTCTGCCAGCAACTGGTTGACCTTGGGCACTGCCGCTTCCAGCTTGCCCTGAGTCAGTTGTGCCGATTGCGCGGTGAGCGTCGGCATCTTTTCGAGAACCTTCTTACCCAGCGGCGACTCGTAGAAACGAATCAGCTCTTTCATTTCCTGTTCGTTGAAGTTGCTGGTGTAGAGCTTGACCATGTCCGGCTTGAGCTTGTCCCAACCCACAGCCTGCTCCAGGGCCGTGTTGGCCTGGGCCTGATAGGTTTCCAGCACCGCCTTCTCGCTTTGCGGCGCATTACTCTCGGCAAAACGCTGGGCAAACATCTGCTGCACCTGGGCATACACCGGCACAGCGAGCTTGTCGGCACGAGCCAGTATCAGAAAACGCTCGGCATCAGCAGCATGGCTCTTGGCATCGGCGAGCACCTGAGCACTACCGCACGTCAGTATTAGGGCAGCGCAAAAGGCAGGTAAACGTGACATGTACTACTCCTGAACAGAGAAAGAGTCGTGTTTGACTCAGTTGGTGGCATTTTGTGCCCAAGCACGGTTGCGACTCAAGCGTGCACAGCGCGCTCGCTAAATCGCGCTACAACTGTGCACTGGCGCACAGCCTGCTTAAAGGTCAAAATGCCAGCAATTGCCGAGCAGAAGCGTGCCTGTGCATGCTCATGGCATTACACATTTCTGTTTAAGTGTGCCGACGCACGAACTGCGCGGCCCTCGCACACACATGGACGTGCTGATGAACAGTTTCACCCATCCTGATCCTTTTGCTGCTATCGCCCTGTGCGACAGTCACGGTCAGCTCAACCCCCAGGCCGTCGGCTGGTCGCCCAGACCCATGGTCGATTGCGCCATCCCCGGTCACTTCGGTCGACGCAAGCGCTGGAACCACTGGTGCATCACCACCCCGCAATGGATGCTCTCCTTCACCCAGGCCGATCTCGACTACCTGGGCTACGCGGCCGCCTACTTCCTTGATCTGCAAAGCGGCCAATCCGTCGCCTACAACCAGTACCGCCTGTTCGCTCGCGGCTGCAACCTGCCAGATCAGCCACAGGCCAGTCACGAATTCAATCACCCGCGCCTGCAACTGCGCGTGTCAGAGCACACCGGTCGCACCCGCATCACCATCAGCGCCCCGGACATTGGCGGCCAGCCGTTACAGGTAGCTTTGGACATTCAGCGCCCGGCGCACCTGGATTCGGTCAACCTGGTCGCACCGCTCGGCCCACAGAGTTTCCATGCCACCAGCCGCCAATTGGGCCTACCCTGCAGCGGCAGCGTGCAACTGGGCAAACAACAATACAGCTGCGTGGCCGGGCAAAGCTTTGCCTCACTGGATTTCGGCCGAGGCGTCTGGCCGCTCAACAGCCACTGGACCCGCGCGGCTTTTGCAGCTCCAGGTGGCATTGCCGGCAACTTCGGCGCTGGCTGGACCGATTGTAGCGGCCTCTCCGAAAACACCCTGTGGTTTGGCGGCGAGCTACAACACCTGGACAGCCCCATCACCATCACCCAGGCACCGCATAATCCGCTGGCGCCCTGGCAACTGCGCAGCCCGGATGATGCCGTGCAATTGACCTTCACCCCGCGCCAGCGTCACCGTGCCTACCGCCGGCTTGGGCCGTTCTTTGCAGACACGCAGCAGTGGTTCGGGCATTTCGATGGGGTTTTGCGTGGCCCGGAAGGTGAACGCGTACCGGTCAACAACGCCCTCGGCTGGCTCGGTGAAACCCACGCGCGTTGGTAGTTACGCCTCAAGTTGAACCTCTGCCGCCCTATCGCGACCTAAGCTCACATACGCCCAGGTGAGTTACTGCTTGCCTGGTATGCCATCTGCTGCGCCCGCAGCTATCAGGAGAGCCGCCATGAGCCGCATTGAGACCGACAGCCTGGGCCCGATCGACGTCCCTGATGACGCTTACTGGGGCGCCCAGACCCAGCGTTCCCTGATCAACTTCGCCATCGGCCAGGAACGTATGCCTTTGGCGGTGGTGCATGCCCTGGCGCTGATCAAGAAAGCCGCCGCGCGGGTCAATCAACGTATCGGAGCGCTGCCACCCGATCTGGCCCGGCTGATCGAGCAAGCCGCCAACGAGGTGCTGGCTGGTCAGCATGACGAGCAGTTTCCCCTAGTGGTGTGGCAAACCGGCAGCGGCACGCAAAGCAACATGAACGTCAACGAAGTGATTGCCGGACGGGCCAATGAACTGGCAGGCAATGGCCGTGGCGGCAAGACGCCGGTGCACCCCAACGACCATGTCAATCGCGCGCAAAGCTCCAACGACAGCTTCCCCACGGCCATGCACATCGCCACCGCGCAGGCCGTACACCAGCAGCTGCTGCCTGCCCTGCGCGAGCTACGTGAGGGGCTGCTGGAACAGGCCGAACGGCATGCGCGACTGGTCAAGACCGGGCGCACCCATATGATGGACGCCACACCAATGACCTTCGGCCAGGAGCTGTCGGCCTTTGTCGCCCAACTGGGTTATGCCGAACGCGCCATCCAGGCTGCACTGCCAGCCGTCTGCGAACTGGCACAAGGCGGTACAGCGGTAGGCACCGGGCTGAATTCACCGCTGGGCTTCGCCGAAGCCATGGCCGCCGAACTGGCTGCTCTGAGTGGCCTGCCGCTGGTCAGCGCACCGAACAAGTTTGCCGCACTGGCCGGCCACGAGCCACTGGTGGCGCTATCGGGCGCCTTGAAAACCCTGGCAGTGACACTTATGAAACTGGCTAACGATCTGCGTTTACTGGGCTCCGGCCCGCGCGCCGGCTTTGCCGAGGTGCGTTTGCCGGCCAATGAGCCAGGCAGTTCGATCATGCCGGGCAAGGTCAACCCCACTCAATGCGAGGCGCTGTCGATGCTGGCCTGCCAGGTGCTGGGTAACGACAGCACGATTGCCTTTGCCGCGAGCCAGGGCCACCTGCAGCTCAACGTGTTCAAGCCGGTGATCATTCATAACCTGTTGCAGTCGATACGCTTGCTCGCCGACGGCTGCCATAACTTCCAGCAGCACTGCGTCGCGGGCCTGCAGCCCGACGCGGCGAAAATGGCCGAACACCTGGAACGTGGCTTGATGCTGGTGACTGCGCTAAACCCGCATATCGGTTACGACAAGGCCGCGCAAATCGCCAAGCAGGCCTATCAGGATGGCACCACCCTACGCGAAGCGGCGCTGCAGCTGGGCTACCTGAGCAATGAACAATTCGACGCCTGGGTGCGTCCTGAAAATATGCTGGAGGCAGGTCAACATGAGTGAAGCGGCAAAAAGCGGTGCGACGCCTTTGGAGGGTGACGGCAAACGCATCCTG
Source organism: Pseudomonas anguilliseptica (assembly GCF_021375795.1). GTDB lineage: Bacteria > Pseudomonadota > Gammaproteobacteria > Pseudomonadales > Pseudomonadaceae > Aquipseudomonas > Aquipseudomonas anguilliseptica_A. The sequence continues at coordinate 569,911 of NZ_JAEIOI010000002.1, forward strand.
ATGATCCTCGGCACGCCGAAAGGCAACAGCTTCTGCCATGCCCTCGGTGAAGCTTATGCCCAAGGGGCGCGCAGCAAGGGCCACGTCGTGCGCCAGTTGAAACTGGGTGAAATGAGCTTTGATCCGGTGCTGCGTGATGGCTACGAGCAGAGCCAACAACTTGAACCCGACCTGCTGGAGGCGCAGCGACAGATTCACTGGGCCGAGCACCTGGTATTCGTCTACCCAGTCTGGTGGGGTGGTATTCCTGCCCTGCTCAAGGGCTTCTTCGACCGCACCTTCCTGCCCGGCTTCGCCTTCAAATACCGCAATCGCTCGCAACTCTGGGACAAGCTGCTGAACGGACGCACGGCAGATCTGCTGGTGACCATGGACACCCCGCCCTGGTACTTCCGCTGGATCTACGGCGCGCCCGGGCACCGGCAGATGACTCGCACGATCCTCGGTTTCAGTGGCATCAAGACCCGCCGTCTGGCCGAATTCGCCCCCGTGCGCCCCTCCTCCGAAGAGCAACGCCAGAGCTGGCTAAAGCGTGCCGAAACGCTGGGCTTACGCGCCTGATGCTTGCTCAGTCGTCATGACTTAAACCTGTACAATCAAGCGCGCCTTGCGGGCGCGCCAGCCGGCCAACAGCGACGGCCCCAGTGCCGTCAGGGCCGAGCCCAACACCACCAGCACCGCACCGCCATAAGCCAGCCAGTTGATCTGCTCGGGGTGCACATGGTCTGGCCACCAGGTGGCGGCCAAGGCCACCGACGCGAAGGTCACCAACGGCGTAATCGCCAACGCAGCACTGACCCTTGATGCCTCCCAATGAGCCAACGCCTCGGCAAACGCGCCATACGCCACCAGGGTATTCAGGCAGCAGGCAAACAGCAGCCAGCCTTGCAGCGGGCTCAGCTCGAACGCCTGCTGCGGATGTGCCCAGGGTGTCAACAGCAGCGCGCAGGCTAGGTAGATCACCATCATCACCTGCAGTGAACTCCACACCGTCAGCAGCTGTTTCTGCGCCAAGCCATAAAAGGCCCAGACAAACGCCGCCAGCAGCACGATCAACACCCCGGTGGTGTAGGCCGTCAACGAGGTCAGTAGCTCATCCAGACGCTGATTGAAAAACAGCGCAAAACCGATCAGCAGCACCAGTAAACCCAGCCCCTGACCGAGGCTGAAGCGCTCACGGAAGATAAAGATACTGCTGATCAACAGCAGGATCGGCGCCACCTGAATCACCAGCTGTGTCGTGCCGGGACTGAGCAGATTGAGCCCCGCCAGGTAAAGCACATAGTTGGCAGTCAACCCGGCTATCGCCAGCAGCAACAGCCAGGCACCCTTCTTGCCCAATGGACGGAATGCCGGCAGACGCTTACTGGCCGCCAGGTAAGCGAGCAGGATGGAGCCGGAAACCAGCAGGCGATACCAAGTCACCGTGACCGGATCCATCACCTGCAGCACTTCCTTGAGCTTGATTGGCAACACGCCCCATAACACCGCCGTCAACAGTGCCAGGAACAACCCATACAGCCAGCGACCTGAAGAAATATGCATAACCGCCTCTAAACCTAGCGCTACACCCTCACCTGATACAGGTTGCAGCTGCAAACAGGCATTCTAGGCCGCTTCCCGGAACCAACACAGCCACAGCCAGGCAGCGCTATACCGTACAACTGTACTGATGGCCGCACAGCATCAAGTCAGCCTTATGGCGTCAAAAAATATGAAAACCGGAGAAACCACGCCGAATTTCGCTAAAAACGACCATTTGTCGTTAAATTCAGCAGCCAGAAAAACGCCGTTTAGACTGACTTTCAGCAGCTCATTTTGCGGGAGGTTCAACTATGTTCGGTCAACGCACTATCGATCACAGCCCTGGCACCCATTACCGCAGTGAACGCGTCAGCGCGGTCAACGGCCAGTACTTCTTCTCCACCCGTGAGGGTACGCTGGAAGGCCCCTATTTCAACCGAACGGATGCCGAACGCGAGATTGCCTTCTACATCCGCCGAATGATCCAGGCCAACGAAATCATCGAAAGCCGCGCCTTCTGAACGCAAAGACCAGCCATTAAAAAACCGCGACATGTCGCGGTTTTTTAATTTAGCGCGGGACGATTAGCGCACCGCTTCAAACAGCCCGGTTGCGCCCATGCCGCCCCCCACACACATGGTGACGATGCCATAACGCAGCTTGCGCCGTTGCAGCTCACGCACCAAGTGGCCGACCTGGCGCGAACCGGTCATGCCGAACGGGTGGCCGATGGAAATCGAACCGCCATTGACGTTGTACTTTTCGTTGTCGATTTCCAAGCGGTCGCGGGCATACAGGCACTGCGAAGCAAAGGCTTCGTTCAACTCCCACAGGTCGATATCGGCAACGCTCAGGCCTTTGGCCTTGAGCAGCTTGGGCACCGAGAACACCGGACCAATACCCATTTCATCCGGCTCACAGCCAGCGGCGACAAAACCCCGGAAGAAGGCCAGCGGCTTGAGGCCCAGTTCGATGGCTTTTTCCAGACTCATCACCAGGGTCATCGAGGCGCCGTCAGACAGCTGCGAAGCATTGCCAGCGGTGACCGAACCGTCGTCGGCAAACACCGGCTTGAGCGCCGCCAGGCTTTCCAGGGTGGTGTCGGCACGGTTGCAGTCGTCATGGCCGACCACGCCGTCAACGATGCGCTTCTCGCCCGTGGCCTTGTCTTCAACCTGATACTTGACGTTCATCGGCACGATTTCATCGTCAAACAAGCCTTCGGCCTGGGCCCGCGCGGTGCGCTGCTGGCTCTGCAGGGCATAAGCATCCTGGGCTTCGCGGCTGACGTTGTAACGACGCGCAACGATCTCTGCGGTCTGGCCCATGGGGTAGTAGATACCCGGCAGGTCTTTCTGCAGCACCGGGTTGAACAGGTTCTGCGTGTTCATGCTTTTCAGGGTCATGGTGATCGACTCGACGCCGCCCGCCACAATCACATCGCTGCAGCCCGATGCCACCTGGTTGGCAGCAATCGCAATGGCCTGCAGGCCCGAGGAGCAGAAACGGTTGAGGGTCATGCCCGCGACGTTGGTGCCCAGACCGGATAGCACAGCCACGTTGCGGCCAATGTTCATGCCCTGGGCACCTTCGTTGGAGCCAGCACCAACGATGCAGTCATCCACCAGCGCCGGGTCGATACCGGTGCGTGCCAGCAGGGCATTGACGCAATGGGCCGCCATGTCGTCTGGACGGGTCAGATTGAACTTGCCACGGAAGGACTTGGCCAAACCAGTCCGTACGCTGTCAACGATCACCACTTCACGCATGCCGCACCTCATTGCTATTGGGGTTGAAGATAGACCGAGAATAAAGCCAGATAATCTCTATCGGCGACAATCATTCATCAGCCGTATGCGCGACCATCCCGCGGCCCGTATTCAGTTTTTGGCAAATGCGGCCTCAAGCGCCTCATTGATGGTGCGCAAGACCTTGATCCGGGCAAAGCGCTTGTCATTGGCCTCCACCAGCGTCCAGGGGGCGATCTCGGTGCTGGTGCGGTCGACCATATCGCCCACCGCATCGCGGTACAGCGGCCACTTATCACGGTTGCGCCAGTCTTCTTCGGTGATCTTAAAGCGTTTAAAGGGGATTTGTTCGCGGGCCTTGAACCGCTCCAACTGGGTCTGCGGATCAATTGCCAGCCAGAACTTCACCAGCACCACGCCGGCTTCGCTAAGTTGCTCTTCAAAGTCATTGATCTCGCCATAAGCACGTAGCCAGTCGCCGGTGCTGCAAAAGCCCTCGACCCGCTCCACCAGCACCCGGCCATACCAGGAGCGGTCGAACACAGTGAACTTGCCGCGCGGTGGAATATGCCGCCAGAAGCGCCACAGGTAAGGCTGTGCGCGCTCTTCCTCGGTCGGTGCAGCAACCGGGACAATGCGGTACTGCCGAGGATCGAGCGCGCCGATCACCCGGCGAATCGCCCCACCCTTGCCTGCCGCGTCATTGCCTTCGAACACTGCAATCAGCGAGTGGCGGCGCATGCGCTTGTCGCGCATCAGACTGGACAAGCGTGCCTGCTCGATTACCAGTTGCTCGTTGTAGCTGTCCTTGTCCAATGCCTGGGTCATATCCAGGCTGTCGATCAGCCCACGTTCATCCAGGCTGGAAGTCAGCGGTGCAGCATGCGGATGGGGCACGGGGCGGGTCTTGGCCTTCAGCGCCGCCTGCAGGCCATCGAGCAGGATGCGACCGACCGTCAGGCTGCGGTAATACTCATCTACGCCCTCCACCACGTACCAAGGCGCGTAATCGCGGCTGGTGCGGCGCAGTACGCGCTCACCGACGCGCACAAACTTGTCGTAGGTCTTCGACTGCTGCCAGTCCAGCGGGCTGATCCGCCAGCTGTGAAGCGGGTCGTCGCGCAAGGCCTTGAGGCGCGCCTTCATCTGTTGCTTGGACAGGTGAAACCAGAACTTGAAGATCAGCGTGCCTTCATCGCAGAGCATGCGCTCCAGCCCCAGGGTGGTGTCGATGGCTTGGTCGAGCACAGCATTTTTGATCCGCCCATGCACCCGCCCCTGCAACATCTGGCTGTACCAGTTACCGAAGAAGATGCCGATGCGCCCCTTGGGTGGCAATTGCCGCCAGTAGCGCCAGGCCGGCGGCCGCGCCAGCTCTTCATCGGTCTGCTGATCAAAGGTGTTGACCTGAATCAGCCGCGCATCCATCCACTCATTGAGCAGCTTGACCGTCTCGCCCTTGCCGGCCCCTTCAATGCCATTGATCAGCACAAGTACGGCAAAACGCCCTTGCTGCTGCAATTCGTACTGTGCCTCCAGCAGCGCTTCACGCAGTGCTGGGGCCTCGGCCTCGTAGGTTTCTTTATCGATGCTGCGACCGATCTCGGCGGATTCGAACATGGGCCCACTCCCTGACAGTATGCGTGGAGCCTAGCGGATCAACAGGGGCTTTGGCCAAGCATTACAGGGCTCACTCAGCGCCGGGTGATCAGCCCTTGCCTGGCCACCCGCGTCAGCTGACGCACGGTTTCATCCAGTTGCGCAGCCGTTGGTGCCTGGATCACCGCCATATCGAAGTGGTTGCTGGCAAACCGCGCCAGCGACTCACCATCGTGGACGAAGTTGATCAGAAAGGTTCGCGGCCCCGCCCAGCGTTTGGGCCAACCATCGAGGTAGCGCAGCAGGGTCGGCTGGTGGTTGCCGCCAAGCAGGATTTTTGGGTTGCGCAGAGTCAGCCCGGATGTGATCGGGGCCAGGCGAATAAGCGGTTGGGGACAGTGCATCGATATGTCTCCGCCTCATTGAGTCCGCTGGGCAGCGGTGAGAGGCGACACCGAACCAGCGCTTTAGCGGAATTTCAAAGCCTCCGAAGAGTGCTTCTCAGGGCGCTGCAATCAGCAGGTAACCCGGCGCCCCGCAAGTAGCTGTTTAAATCGGCGCATGGGTTGGCATCCTAGAGAAGCACGCGTAAAACTTCAAGGCAGCGACGCGCCCAACCACCACCCCAACCTTTGATTGGCCACACCGATAAACCGCCTGCCTGAGACTGAATAAGCAGGTGTAGCGCGATGTCTCAACCTGGCATTTGAGGCCTGCCAGCAAGGCGTTGCCGTTTCAGCCCGTAACAACCGCCCAGCAGATTGCTGACGGCAGGCGCGCAACCGATCAGGCGCAAGGCCCGTGGCAGAGCCTTGCCCGTGCTTTGTGCGAGCCTGGCATGCTTTCTGCCATTGCCTTGGGGCTGAAGTACGCGCCACGGGATGGGCGTTTTGGCTGCATGGACTGCCTTGAACTGCCCGATAAACCCTAGCGAGAGCACCAATGAACAACAATAAAACCCTGCTCGCCCTCTGCCTGGGCGCCGGCTTGCTGGCCTCTGGCAACACCCACGCCTTCTGGTTCGGCTCCTCTGGCTACACCCAAACCAAGTACCCAGTGGTACTGGCCCACGGTATGCTCGGCTTCGACAGCATCCTGGGCGTCGACTACTGGTACGGCATCCCTGCTGCACTGCGCCGCGACGGCGCCAGTGTGTATGTCACCGAAGTCAGCCAACTGAATACCTCGGAAGCCCGCGGCGAAGAGCTGCTGGCCCAAGTGGAAGAGATCGTCGCCATCAGTGGTAAGCCCAAGGTCAACCTGATCGGCCACAGCCATGGTGGCCCGACCATCCGTTACGTTGCGGCCGTCAAACCGAGCCTGATTGCCTCGGCCACCAGCGTCGGCGCACCGCACAAGGGCTCGGCTACAGCCGATTTTATCCGCCAGGTGCCACCAGGCTCGGCCGGTGAAACCCTGCTGGCCGGCATCGTCAACGGCCTCGGCACGCTGATCAACTTCCTCTCCGGCAGCTCCAGCACCAGCCCGCAAAACGCCCTCGGCTCCCTGGAGTCGCTCAACAGCCAAGGCGCGGCGCGCTTCAATGCCAAATTCCCGCAGGGCATTCCCACCACCGCCTGCGGTGAAGGGGCCTACAGTGTGAATGGCGTGCGCTACTACTCCTGGAGCGGCACCAGCCCGGTGACCAATATCATCGACCCCAGCGACCTGCTGCTCGGCGCCACTGCCCTGACCTTCAAGGGTGAAGCCAACGACGGCCTGGTCGGCCGCTGCAGCTCACGCATGGGCAAAGTGATCCGCGATAACTACCGGATGAACCACCTTGATGAAGTCAACCAGACCCTTGGGCTGACCAGCCTGTTCGAAACCGACCCGGTCACGGTCTATCGCCAGCACGCCAACCGCCTGAAAAACGACGGTTTGTAATGAAATAACCAGGGGCTGCTTGCAGCCCCTGGTTCATCTGCGCAACACCCCGCTTGCCATTACCTGAAGACTGCCCGTGAAAAAACTTTTGTTGCTGTCCCCACTGCTGTTCGCCGGCGGCCTGGCTCTGGCGCTGTACCTGCAACCTACGGATATCGCCACGCCACTCAACGACAATCCCAGCGTCGTCACACAACCGCTGCAAACACCCAGCACTGCAATTCAGGCCACTGCAAGCAAGGCCATTGAACCGCTCAAAAGCCTGCCCGCCTCCTTCAGTGGCACCAGCGTAGACGGCATTTTTCGTCTGGATGCTGACGGCAACCTGCTGATCAGCGAAGACATCAGGCGGATCTTCGATTACTTCCTCGCCGCCGTCGGCGAAGAACCGCTGCGCGCCAGCGTGGAGCGGCTGCGTGCCTATATCGCCGCACAACTGCCGGCCAATGCCCGCGAACAGGCGCTGGTTCTGCTCAATCAATACCTCGATTACAAACGCGAGCTGGTCCTGCTCGAACGTGACCTGCCGCAGATGGCCAACCTGGATGCCCTGCGCCAACGCGAGGCGGCGGTACAGGCCCTGCGCGCGCGGATCTTCGACAGTGAAACGCAACAAGCGTTTTTCGCCCGCGAAGAGGCCTATAACCAGTTCACCCTACAACGCCTGGCTATCCTGCACGACAGCCAGCTGGATGATGCCGGCAAGGCTGCCGCCGTCGACCAGCTGCGCAACAGTCTGCCCGCCGAGATGCAGGATGCCGTGTTACCGCAACTGCAGAACGAGCTGCGCCAGCAGACCGCGCAATTGCAGGCGTCCGGCGCCAAACCGGAGCAGATCCGCCAACTGCGCCAGCAACTGGTCGGCGCTGAAGCCACCCAACGCCTGGAAGTACTGGATCAACAGCGGCAGACTTGGAAGAAACGTATCGCCCAGTACCGCATCGACAAAGCTGCAATCGAGAACAACACCGGCATGAGTGCCAGTGACAAGCGCGTGGCGATTACCCAGCTGGCCACGGAAAACTTCGATGAACGTGAACGCCTGCGTCTGGAAGCCGCCGAGCAGTTGGCGGCGCAGGAAAAACCGCAGCCCTGAAATGTCAAAAAGCCCACCGAAGTGGGCTTTTTGCTGACTGCATCGTGGCTATGTCAGCCGGCGATACGCTTATCCAGCGACAGCTTGCCAGCACCTTCAATCAGGATCGCTACGCTGATCGCCAAGAGTGCCAGGGCAAACTCATAACCGTTGTTGCTCATAAAGAAGCCGTTGGCCAGGTGCACCGTGACAATTGCCACCACCATGGTCACCGCCAGGACTGCCGCCGCCGGACGTGCCAGCAGGCCGATGATCAGGGCAATACCACCAAAGAACTCGGCACTACCGGCCATCAGCGCCAGCAGATAACCCGGTGCCAGGCCGATGCTTTCCATCCACTGGCCAACGCCTTCCAGGCCGTAACCACCAAACCAGCCGAACAGCTTTTGTGCACCGTGAGCGGCAAAGGTGATGCCGGCGATGATGCGCAGGACGGTCAGGCCGTAGCCTGCTTGAGTTGCAACAACAGATTTGATCAGAGCGTTCATGTGCAGCAGTCCTTGTTGTGGGGAGTTGATGGCGTGAAGACTAAACCAATTAACCAATATTAAAAGCCGATAAAATCGCTATAAAATATCGAATAAACCAATAGATCAGCACTCTCAACCTGCGCGCTAAGGCTCCAACAGATAGCGTTCACGGTCATAAGCAAGGTAGTACTTATTCACGCTATTCACATAGCTGACCACGCCCATGCCCATCTGCTCCATCGCCACCCGCTCCACCTGAAAGAACCACTGATTGGGGTTCAGGCCACGCCGGCGCGCTTCCGCTCGCAAGCCCTGTACCCGTTGCGGGCCCAGGTTATAGCCGGCCAGGATAAAAGCCATGCGCTCACGCTCATTGAGCTGCGGGCTGTTGAAGTAGTTGCGGCGAATCATCGCCAGGTACTTGGCGCTGGCCTGCACGTTGTTATCCAGCACGGCTATGTTGCTTACGCCCACACTGCGCGCCGCCGCCGGGGTGATCTGCATCAGCCCCGTGGCGCCACTGGCACCGCGGGCCGCCGGATTGAGGGTGGATTCCTTGAAGGCCAGTGCGGCCAGTGCCAACCAATCAAAATCATGCTGGGCGGCGTAGCGCTGCAGGACTGGGCGGACTTTCTCCAGACGCTGACGCTCAGTGCGCCCAAGCGGGTAATGCACCTTGTACAGGCGCCGATACACCCGCTGGAACACGGCATCCAGATCTGCCGGGTCGTTATAGCCCTTGAGGAAGCGGTCGATGCTGGCGCCAAGCATCGGCGTATCACGCCGCACATACCAACGCATGTCGCCGTCCTTGGACAATTGCAGATGGCGATCCAGGCGCAGCTTGGGCATCACCTTGGCCCAGCGCTCGGCAATCGGCTGCTCGACGGCAGTCACACTGAAGATCCCGGCCTGGACCATCTCCAGCACATCTTCAACGGCCAGGGTCGGATCGACCCATTCGATGATGATCGGCGAGCGCTTGCTGTCGATCAGTCTCTGATTAAGCTGGCGAATCGCCTCGCCAGCCACGCTGCCGGCGGGCAGTGCCAGGCTGCGCCCGGAAAGTTGCTCAAGGTTTTGGTAACGTCGATTGCCCTGACGGGCAACGATGATCAGCGGCACATCCTGGCGAATTGCCGCACTGGCGCTGAGCTTGCTGCCACGCGGCATGTTAAGGAGTTCACCGGGCGCGACCAGATCGCCTTCACCACGCTGCAAAGCGGCCAGTAACTGGTCCTTGGCCCGTGGAATCAGTTTCAGCTTGAGGCTGCGGGCATCGCGCGAATTGCGATTGAGATACTGCTCAAAAGCTCGCAGGCGGTGGTATTCGACGCCGATACTCTGACCTTTGACTTCACCCGAGCTGTTACGGCTCTGATTGACCAGCACGCGCAACTCACCACTGCTGCGAATGCTTGCCAGGTCACGGGCGGCCTTGGGTTGCTCGACTTCCAGCGGGCCAGCCACACGCGCCACCGCTGTGCACGATAGCAGCAATAGGCAGCAGGTGAGCAGCACTCGCAGCATCAAGGCTCCAGGGCATAAATGGCCAACAGATCAATCCAGCAAACCCAGACAAATCTGCCAGGCGGCATACAACTGACCGCTCGCGCGGGGCGCGGAGGTTCGCACAGCCCGCCCAGGGACGCCAGCCAGTTATTACACACAACATCACGAATACGATCTAACTATATGTATTAGCTAGATTTTTAAATCGATAAAAAAGCTCTGCTATGCTGCCCGGTCAATCCAACAGGTAGCACCATGCAACTCATCGACATCGGCGTCAATCTGACCCACCCAAGCTTTGCCGAACAACGCGAAGCACTCCTCACCCGTGCCTATGCGGCAGGCGTGCAGCAGATGCTGCTGACCGGCACCAGCCTCGACGAAAGCCGTCATGCCCTGGCGCTGTGCCGGCAGTTGGATGACGGCGGCACACATTTGTTCAGTACCGCCGGCATCCACCCTCACGACGCCAGCAGCTGGAACAGTGACAGCTATGCCGAACTCAAGGCCCTGCTGGGTGACGCCCGAGTCCGCGCCGTCGGTGAATGTGGCCTGGACTTCAACCGTGACTTTTCCCCCAGACCACAGCAGGAACAAGTACTGGAACAGCAACTGGCCCTGGCCGTTGAGTTGCAGCTACCGGTGTTCCTGCATGAGCGCGATGCCGACGAGCGCCTGCTGGCAATCCTGCGCCACTACCGGGATCAGCTGCCAGCTGCCGTGGTGCACTGTTTTACCGGGGAGAAGCGTGCGCTGTTCAGCTACCTGGATCTGGACCTGCATATCGGCATCACCGGCTGGATCTGCGATGAGCGGCGCGGTAGCCACCTGCATCCGCTGGTCAGGGAAATTCCGCGCGGCCGCCTGATGCTGGAAAGTGATGCGCCCTTCCTGCTGCCACGCAGCCTGCGCCCAAAACCGAAGAACGGCCGCAACGAGCCGGCCTTTCTCCTGGAAGTGCTGCGCGAGGTGGCCCTGCACCGTGGGGAAACCGAGCAGATACTGGCGGCCCACACCAGCGCGGCGGCACAGGCTTTCTTCAACCTGCCCCACCTGGAGAGTGCTCAATAATTGGCCTGACTCAAAGCATATTGATGAGGATCAATGCACTGGGTTGGCGTTGCTTGATACTGATGGCACTTTGCCTAAGGCTTTGCCGCCTTGTGCCTAAACCTGAAGCACTTTGCGCCGATAACAGGCTTATCGACACGCCTCGATAAGCCCAAGCCAACCTGCAATGGCCACTAACCTCCACAAGGAAGAGATGTGCATGAGTCACTGGATTAGCGATCTTTCCCTGAAGTACAAATTCTGGGCCGTCAACGCCGTAGCCTTCTTCACCACCCTGCTGCTGGTGCTCTACGCCATCAATCTGGAGCATCAGGCCCGTCATGACGCGGCCAAACTCGCCGCCCAGCAGCAGGCCCGCCTGCTCAGCCAATGGCCGACAGAGCAGGCCTTGCCCAGTGGTGACAACCTGCTGAGTTTTACCAACGGGCAGACCCCACGTCTGCCGGATAACCAGGGCAGCGCTTTGGCCAATGCCCGTGGTTGGATCGAACTCAATGGCAGCGGTGGGCTGATCGGCGCCGAGGTGATCACCCGCCAAGATGGTCAGCGCCTAGCCGTCACCGCCAAGGCGCCCAGTCAGATGGAGGTGTTCTTTGACCGCGCGCCCAGCTATGCGCTGGTGGTCGCCCTGTTGATGCTGCTGCTTCTGGCCGCCTCGCAGTTGCTGATCCGTTTCCTGTTAAGCCACCTCAACACCCTCAAGGACGTGATGCTGCAGGTGGAGAAAAGTGGCGACCTGAGCGCTCGCGTGCCCCTCGACAGCCGCGATGAAGTGGGCCAGATGGCCAGCGCCTTCAATGCCATGCAAGCCGGTTACCAGCGTATCGTCAGCATCGTCGCGCAATCGGCCGCGCAGCTGGATGAAGGTGCCGAGCGCATGGCCGGCAGCATGCGTGAGGTGCGCCAGGGCATGCTCGATCAGCAGAGTGAAACCGAACAAGCGGCCACCGCGATCAACGAGATGTCCGCCACGGTGCACCATATTGCCGAACACACTGCCGATACCCGCGACCAGTCGAAGAATGCCGAGCAACTGGCCCGCAGCGGCCAGCAGGTGGTCAACCGCGTAGCGCTGTCGATTTCCGGACTGTCCAGTGGCGTACAGCAGACCGCGCAGATGATCGAACAACTGGCCGCCGACAGCCAGAAAATCGGCGGTGTGGTCAGCGAGATTCACGGGATTGCCGAACAGACCAACCTGCTCGCCCTCAACGCGGCGATTGAAGCCGCCCGCGCCGGTGAAATGGGCCGAGGTTTTGCCGTAGTGGCTGACGAAGTGCGCAACCTGGCCAAGCGCGTACAGGACTCAACCGACCTCATCACCCAGATGATCAATACCCTGCAAAGTGGCACCCGTGATGCCGTGGACTTTATGCAGGACAGTTCGATCAAGGCGGATGAATGCGTCAAGCAGGCCGATGAAGCCGGTCAGGCGCTGGTCGCCATCACCGAATCCGTGGCGCATATGCGCGAAAGCAACACCCAGATTGCCGTAGCGGCCGAACAGCAAAGCCAAGTGGCTGAAGAAATGAATCGCGCCGTGATCCGCATCCGCGATGTCACCGAGCAGACCGTCGGGCAAACCGGCGAATCGGCGCTGACCAGCGCCAACCTGGCCAGCCTGGCCGGCGAACTGAACAAGGCCATCCGCCAACTCAAGCTTTAGCGGGCCAAAAGGTTATGCCGTTGCCACGGCAACGGCAGCAACCAGCGTTTAACCAAACACGGCTACCGTCTGCCGACTGATCGCCAGCAGCTCACCGCTGGCTGTCCACATCGCCGCTGCCACATGACCGTAGCCATCACGCGCATGCTCGATATGCGCGCGATACAGGCACCAGTCCTGCGTCGTCAGTGCAGTCATAGGCTGGACGAACTCGATGGTCCAGGTCAGCGTGCTGCCCGGTGCCGGCGCATTCAGGTGCGGCAATACGGCGGGCGGCCAGGCATCGACCAGGGCCAGTAGATGGGCCTCATTGACCGCTTCGACCGTATCCTGATCACGCAAACGCACCCAACCGCCCATGTCCCGCGATGGATTGCCGCTGAACGGCATGCCACCGAAGGCCCAGCGCATGGCCAGGTAACGGGTGAACTCTGGGGTGACATTGGGGATATACGGCAGCTCCTGGCAGGCTTCCACTGACGTGGCCTGCGGGGCTGGCTCCGCCGCAACCGCGATGCGCGACTCACGCCCGGCACCGAAACTGCCCTGGACAATGGTCACCACCTGGCCATCCTGCACCGCACGGCCAAGCACCTGACTGACCGCCTTACCTTCGCGCAGCACTTCCACTTCAAAGCGCACCGGCATATCCGGCGCCGCCGGGCCAACAAACGTGATGGCCAGGGAACGCGGCGGTCGTCCACTCGGCACCTGGGCACGCATCGCTTCATACACCAGCGCGGCCACCAGCCCACCAAAACTGGCGCGGCCCTGCCCCCACTGCGCCGGGATCGACACGGCCAGTGGATTGTCACGCACAGCCTGAAGCAATTCAGAAAAACCCATAACCACCTCGCACACCCAAGATGTCGGTGATCTTAGGGCAAAGCCTGCAACCAATGGAACGATATTTCTGCCAAACTAACGACTTTTCTGCCAAATCATCTCGAAGAAGACACAAACTCTATAGTCAGAACCTGCAAGGTCTGGTCAGCCTGCTGTTCTGCCTGCTGCATGGCCGCCCGCCAGGCGGGCACACAGGGCAGCAGATCGCTCTCAGCCTCAGCCCGCAACAACCACTGCCAGTGATCATGCCAATCACCCAACGCCGACTGCGCCTGCTTGAGCGCAGCGGCAGACGACCCAGGCAGGCCGCTTAACTGCGGATACGCCTCAGTGGCGTAGCGCAGCCGCTTGACCAACAAACGCAGACGGTGGCGGTCATGGGCGGGATCAAGCAGGGCCTGGCTCAGCCGCTGACGGTCCTTGCGCAGGCGCTTGCTGATCAGCTTCTGCAGACTGCGCTGCTGCTCGTTGTCAGCCTCTTCCCGCCAGTGCTGCAGCCAGAGGTCAAGAGCGCTGAGCAACTGTTGCAGCGCCGCACTCTCCAGCAGTTGCGCATAGCCCTGCTGCAATAATGGCTGACGGGCCTGGGCGGCACTGCCAAGCCCTTGCTGGCGCAAATGGCCCTGCAGCACCTCAAGGTCACGCAGCGGGCCACTCAGGCGCCCCAGCTCTGCCGCCCGCTGCTGCAGGTCGGCACAGGCAGGAATCGCGGTGAGCGGCCTTAACAGGCTGCGCAGCTGGCGCAAGGCAATGCGCAGATCATGCAAGGCCTCACCGTCAGTACCTGCCAGCAAGCGCTCGCGGCAGGCAAACAGACGCACCTGAATGCGCAGCACATGCCCTTGGACCTTTTCGCTCAAGCCATGCATACATCACTCCTGTGAAATTGATCCCCAGCTTATGCGCAACCCCAGCGCCTACAAGTGGCCAATGGTCGCGTGTATTACCGCAGCAGACACGCGACCACCAAACAAGCCGGCACTAGGGCTCCAGACGGGTAAAACGCCAAGGCAAGGCCTTGCGCAGCATATTCAGGTGCATGCGCAATTGAGCCGGCGCCAGCGCCTGCCCGGCATAACGCTGCGCCTCGAACGCGGCGGCAAACGCAGCAATTGCCTGGGCCTGCTCGGGTAACTGCTGCGCAGCCCGCGCAGCATAATCGCGCGGCCCTTCGCCGGGCTTGCGTGGCACACCATGACGCGCCAGCAAGGTTTCGAAACGACGGAACAGCCGTTGCTGCACATCGCGCTCGCGCTGCCAGGGTTTGAACAGCCACAGCGCCAGCAAACCCAGCAATAGGCCACCGCCACCCACCAGGCCGAACACCAACGACTGAGCATCCACCCGGCCCAGCCAGCGTTGGAGAAACTCCAGCTGCTGCTGGCTCTGATAACCCAGCACCCAACGCTGCCAGCCGTAGTTGAGGTTGTCCCAGGCCAGGCGCAGTTCATTCAACCAGCTGAGGTTGCGATAACGCAGCGGCGAAAAAGGCGAGTCCTCAAGAAAGCTCTGCTCCCCAGCCAAAGCTTCCTCCAGGCCCATTTCCACCCGTTCAGGGGCCACCTGGAAGGTCGGATCAACACTGACCCAGCCTTGCCCCGCCTGCCAGTATTCGACCCAGGCATGGGCATCGAACTGGCGCACCTGCACATAGTTGCCCGCGGGGTTGTACTCGCCGCCCTGATAACCGGCCACCACCCGCGCCGGGATACCAGCGGCACGCAGCACATAGGTCATGGCCCCGGCATAGTGGGCGCAAAAGCCGCTACGGGTCTCGAACAGAAAATCATCGATATTGTTCACCCCTAAGGTTGGCGGGGTCAGGGTGTAGGCAAAGGGTTCACGATTGAAGTGGCGGAGCAGCGCCTGCACCAGCTGTTCGGGTTGTGCATGTTCACGTTTGAGCTGAGCGGCCCAGGCACGGCTGCGTGGTTCGCCCTGATCGGGCAACTGCAAGGCGCGGCGCAGGGCCTCCTGGGGCGGCTGCAACTCACGCTGCGCCTGCGGCCAGGAGGTGACCTGATAGATCAGCGAGCGATCCATTGGCTGACGGCGTTGCAGGCGAAAATCACTCATCTGCCGGGTCTGCTCCAGCGAGGTTTGCGCCACATCCAGGGCAAACAACCAGCGCTGTGAACTGGGCTGCATGACAATGCTGTAGCTCAGCGCCTCACCTTGCTTGAGCCACTGCGCGCCTGGAGCGAACTCGGCGTAGTCGGACTGTGACCAGCGCCGTCCATCGAAACGATCCAGAGTCAACGCACGCCAATACAGCTCACTGCGCGGCGGCGTTTGCCCCTCGAAACTGGCGCGAAAAGCCAGCGCTGCAGAGCGACTCAAATCGGCGATATCCGCCGGGGCCATGCTGTCCGACAGCCCAGTCGTGGCCTTGTCATTCGGCACCGGCAAGGACCACAGCGGCCCCATGCGCGGAAAGAACACAAACAACAGCAACATCACCGGTAGCGCCTGCAGGAGCATCCCACCGGCCAGGCGTGCGGTCGGCCAGGGTTGCTCGGCCAGGCTGCTCTGCTGCAAGCCGATCAGTGCGGCCAACAATGCCGTCACCGGCAACAGGCTGTAAAAAGCCATCAGCATGCTGTCATCGAACAGGTAGGCGGTGACCACCACAAAGAAGCCCAGAAACACCAGCACCAGCGCATCACGCCGCGTACGCATCTCCAGCAGTTTCAATACAAAAGCCGCAACCAACAGCACCACCCCGGCATCCAGGCCAATCAGGCTGCCACGGGAGAGAAACACCCCAACAGCTGCTGCCAGCATCAACCCGCTCTTGGCCCAGGCATTCGGGTAGCGCGCGCGCATGCGGAAAATCTGGATGCGCCAGGCGGCGCTGCCCAGCCACAGGCCGATAATCCACAGCGGTAAATGCGTCAGATGGGGGATGATCACCAGCACCTGCGCCACCAACAGCCACGTCAGGCTGATGCGCGGAATCGTGCTAAGCCGGCTCATGGCGCACGCCCGAACAGCGCCAGGGCGCGCAGGCAGGCATCGCGGTGCAGCTCACCACTGTCGGCGCCCAGCACCTGACCCGGCAGGCTCAGGGCAAACGGCTGCTGCCGCTCGGACAGCTGCAACACCCAATGGCAGAGCAGCGACAGGCGCGTTTCCACATCACCGGCCAAGGCATCGAAATCCAGGTACAGATCACGCCCGCTGATCGAGGCAAAATCCTTGACCAACAGGCCTTGGCCTCGGGAGTAGGCTTTCCAGTGCAAGCGGCGTTTGGAGTCGCCCGGCTGATAGGTCTTCAGCCCCTGATAGTCATCTACACCCTGGCCATGGGGCCGGCTGCCCTCCTCGTCCTGATCCTCACTGGCTCCGGCGGACAGCGGCAAATCACCCGGCAAAGGCCGTGGGTAGACCAGCACCTGCTGATCCAGATCGACCCAGCTCCAGGCCACCAGAATCCCCAGCGGGAAACGGCTCTCGACTCGCAGACGACCCGGCCGTAGCCAGCCGCGCTGCAGCGCCGGCAGGTTTAGCTGAGATTCGCTCACACCCTGCGCCGGCACATCCAGGGTCTGTAAATCGGCCGGTGGCCAGCCCAGACTGACGGCCTGATGGGGTCGCTGGCTGCTTTCCAGACGCACACGAAAACTGGCGGGCTCACCGACAAATACCGCCGGCGCAGTACCGGCCTTGAGGATCAGCCCAGCCAGGTTGCGGTAGGTATGCAGGATGGCCACGATAAACACCGAGGCGAGGAGGAAGGTCAGGCCATAGGCCAGGCTGTTCTGGTAGTTGATCGCCGCCAGCAGCATCAACAACAGCGCCAGCATAAAAGCCGCACCGACCCGACTGGGGATGATAAAAATTCGCCGCTGATTCAGCCGCACGCTGGCCGCAGCCGGAATCCGCCGGGCCAGCCAGCGGTTCCAGCGTGGTCGGAGCTGGGCGATCAAAGCGCTGGCACCTCACGCAGCAACCACTGCACCAGGCTACCGGCACCATGCCCGGCCGGGTCGGCGCGTTCACGCAGGCGATGGCCAACCACCGAGGGCAGCACGGCCTGCACATCTTCCGGAATCACATAATCACGCCCAGCGAGGAAAGCCCAGGCCCGCGCCGCCGCCAACAACGCCAGACTGGCCCGTGGTGACAAGCCCCAGGCGAATTGCGGCTGGGTACGGGTGGCATCGACCAGCCGCAGCACATAATCGATCAGCGCATCACTGGCACGCACCTTGGGGATTTCCGCCTGCACCAGGGCCAGTTCGCGGTGATCCAACAGCGCAGGCAGGGTCGGCAACAGCGAACGCCGCGAGTCACCGAGCAACAGGGATTTTTCCGCTGCCTTGCCGGGATAGCCCAGGGACAGGCGCATCAGAAAACGGTCAAGCTGCGACTCGGGCAACGCAAAGGTACCGCCCTGGCTCACCGGGTTCTGCGTGGCAATCACGAAGAAGGGTTCGGGCAGTGGCCGGGTCGCGCCCTCGATGGTCACCTGGCCCTCCTCCATGGCTTCGAGCAGCGCACTCTGGCTTTTCGGCGTAGCACGGTTGATCTCATCGGCCAGCACCAACTCGGCAAAGATCGGCCCCGGATGGAAGATGAACTGCCCGGTGTCCTTGTCGAACACCGAGGTGCCGAGGATGTCGCCGGGCAGCAGGTCGGAGGTGAACTGGATGCGCTGGAAGCTCAGGCCCAATACCTTGGCCAGGGCGTGGCTGAGGGTGGTTTTCCCCATGCCAGGCAAGTCCTCGATCAGCAGGTGGCCACGCGCCAACAGGCAGGTCATGGCCAGACGAACCTGCGCCTCCTTGCCCAGAACCACCTGATTGATCGAGTCCAGACAGGCATCTAATTTCGTGCGCATCGCTCACTCCTTATGCAAGTGGATCGATGCTACTGGGCAGCACGGGACCGGCAAAGAGCAAAGTTACCTTTGCTCACGAATCTTTTGCCTCAGCTGCGACGCACATCGCAGGTACTCACAGACGAAAATCTGCTGCCATACCCTGTAACTCGCGGCCCAGACCAGCCAACTGGCTGCTGGAGTCAGCCGAATCATCCATGGCCAGCGCGGACTGATCAGCAATGTCGCGAATCGAGGTCACGCTGCGACTGATTTCCTCCGCCACCGCTGTCTGCTGTTCGGCGGCAGCGGCAATCTGTTGGTTCATCTCGAAGATCTGGCTGACTGCTGCAGCGATTTCCGCCAGAGCGCCCTCGGTCTGACTGGCATCCGCCACCGTCTGAGTCACCAGCGAACCGCTCTGGCGCATGTCTTCTACCGAACGACGAGTACCCTCGCGCAGGGTGGCGATCAGCCCTTCTATCTCCGCCGTGGACTGCTGAGTACGCCGCGCCAGAGCACGTACCTCGTCGGCTACCACAGCAAAACCTCGGCCCTGCTCGCCGGCCCTGGCAGCTTCGATGGCGGCATTCAGCGCTAGCAGGCTGGTCTGCTCGGCCACACTCTTGATCACATCCAGCACCGAGTCGATACGCTGGGTGTCCTGACTGAGTCGCTCGATGCTCTGGGTAGTGGTCTGCATGGCATTCGCCAATTGATTAATCCGGCCAATGGTCTGCTGCACCACAGCCACCCCGCTGCTGACTCGACGATCTGCCTGCTCGGTGGAGGCCGCTGCCGCCTCGGCATTGCGCGCCACATCGTGCACGGTGGCCGTCATTTCACTCATGGCGGTGGCGACCTGATCAGTCTCGACCTTCTGTCCGATGACGCCTTGACGCGTTTGCTCGGTACTGGCCGAGAGTGATTGCGCGGCGGCAGAAATCTGCTGCACACCACCTTGCAACCGGCCGACCATCTGCCGCAGGTTGCGCGACATGGTCTGCATGGCCGTTTGCAGCTGACCGACCTCATCACCGCGCTGTACCTCGATCTGCCCGCTAAGATCCCCTTCGGCAATGCTGCGTGCCTGCTCGATTACCTGCTTCAGCGGGCGCACGATCAGCACGGTGATGGTCAGCGTCGCCAGCAGACCGATCAACAGCGCCAGCGCCGTGGCCACCACAATCAGCCAGGTGCTGCTCTGGAGTTGCCCGTGCAAGCCGGCTTTCTGCCGGGCATAGGCCTGATCAACCAGACTGAGGATACGCCCGGCCTGCTCCACCAGATTCTGGTACTCGCGCTTTTGCTGCTGCAGCAGCCCGGTGTATTCGCCCAGCCGATCATTGAAGGAATTGACGTTACCGATCACTTCGGCCAGCACCGCGGCATAACCGGGATCGGTCATGGCATCACGCAATTCACCGGCCAACGCCTGCGCATCAACGGCTTCCTCAATGCGGGTAGGAATCGCCTCGCCACTGCTGCGACTCTGCTCCAGCAACACGCGCGCCTGATCCAGGGCGCGCAACAGCAGCTGATGTACCTGACTGATCTGCCCCGCCTGCATCACCGACTCACCGCCCTGCTGGCCCTGGCTGCTTTTGAGCAAGTCGACGCCGTCTTCGGCCAGACCGTCTTTAAGCAGATCGAGGCTGTTGGACGCGCTGACCACCAGCCAGGTCGAGGCTTCCAGCGACAGACGCATATTGTCGCTCTGCTCGACATAACGATTGAACGCAGCGCGATAGGCCGTCATAGCCTCGGCCACCTGATCCAACCCGGCCCGTTCAGCCTCCGGCAACAGAGCCTGTAGCGCAGCACTGGCATCGACAATCTGCTGCGCCTGTTCGTACAGCCGGGTGGCGTGCTGTTTATCGCCACTTAGGACGAAATCCTGCTCGCTGCGGCGGATCTGCATGACCTGGCTATTGATCGCGCTCATGCGTTCCAGCAGCGCCGAGCGCGCACTGACATCGCGCAACGCCAGAAACCCGGTGGCCGCCACCAGCGCTGTGAGCGCCAGCACAATGCCAAAGCCCGAGGCCAGTTTGCTTGCCGTGCTGAAACTGGCGACCTGCCGCTGCACCACAGTCCACATAGCTCCCCCTGCCGAATGACCACAAGGCAGCCCGGCGCTGCCTGCATTCAAAGTTGGCAACATAGGAGCACAGCCGTGCTGGCGACAAGCCAGCAGACCGCCACGTGGTGCTAACAGCTAAACAGAGGTCGTTTTTCGCCTGATCGCGCTTGACCGACACCCCGCAGGTGCCGGCCACGATCAGAGCTAACTGGGGCGTCGCATCTCGAAGGTGTCGCGGGTGCGGGTGTAGGCCATACCGCCCAGACGCCCGACCAGATCGAGTTTTTGCGCATCGATACGGCCCCGTTCGTCCAGCACCGCATCATCGATATGCGCCAACAGCACCTCGGCGAAAATCAGATGACAATTGGGCTTATCCGCTGGGTAGGCCTGGATCTGCGCCACCCGACACTCAAAAGCCACCGCCGCCCCGGCGACCCGTGGCACCGCGAGCTGCTGCGAAGGCAGGCTGGGGATACCGCACTGTTCAAACTCGCTGATGCCATAAGGCAAAACCGCCGCACTGGCATTCATCGCCTCCGCCTGGGCAAAGGACACCAGTTGAATCACCAACTCGCCGTTGGCCTGCACATTCAGCAGGGTGTCCTTCAGACTGCCATCGGCACGGTGATTGACGTTGACCAGCAAGGTTGGCGGGTCATCACTGATCACCTGGAAGAAGCTGAACGGCGCCAGGTTGCTGATGCCCTCAGCCGATTGCGTGGAAACCCAGGCAATCGGCCGCGGGGTAATGGTCGACGCCAACCAGCGGTAGCGTTCAAGCGGCGCGAGGGCCTTGAAATCCAGTTGCATCAGCGACCTGCTCGCGACTCACGGATATAGAAACGGGCGCGCTCGGACTTCGCCGTACAGCCCTTGTAGCCCTCGAACTGCTGCTGGGTTTTCGCCGCTGTGAGCAGCGACAGCGCCTTGGAATAGCTCACCGTGCCGGCAAAACCTTCCGCCTTGGCCAGGTCCAGCTCGCGCCAGGCGGCATCCAGCTGGTTGGCGCAGGTGTTGCGGTAAGCAGTTTTACCCGCACAGCCGCTGAGTACCAGCAGCAACATGGGCAACACGATCCACAGTTTCATCAGGTAACTCCTGCAAGATAGACAGACAAATCACTCAACATCTGGTGCATCGTCAGCAATCAGCGCGATGCATCAATACAGCCACTAAGACGCGCAGAACGGGCAAAAGTGCCAACACCCTTGCAACCGTTCTAGCAAGCCACAGCGCGTAAACTCGAATGCGCTGGATACTAGCAAATCGCGCCTTGGCGTCGCACCGCGCGGCGCGTATGTTCGCGCTATGAATAGTGATGGGGATATCAGGATGAGCAAGCGCATTGCGCTGGTACTGGGCTCCGGTGGTGCGCGTGGTTATGCACACATCGGCGTGATTGAAGAGCTGGAAGCCCGTGGCTATGAAATCGCCTGTATCGCCGGCTGTTCCATGGGCGCAGTGGTTGGCGGTATCTACGCTGCCGGCAAACTTAACGAGTACCGTGAATGGACGCAGAGCCTGGATTATCTGGATGTACTGCGTCTGCTTGATGTGAGCTTTCGTCTGGGCGCGATTCGTGGTGAGAAGGTCTTCGGCAAAATTCGCGAAATAGTCGGTGAGATCAATATTGAAGAGCTGCCGATCCCCTTCACCGCCGTGGCCACCGACCTGACCAACCAGCAGGAAATCTGGTTCCAGGAGGGCTGCCTGCACCAGGCCATGCGGGCCTCGGCGGCAATTCCCAGCCTTTTCACCCCGGTGGTGCAAGGCAAACGCATGCTGGTTGATGGCGGCCTGCTCAACCCGCTGCCCATCGTGCCGGTGGTGTCCAGCCACTGCGACCTCATCATCGCGGTCAACCTCAACTCGACCAACCAGCAGCACTACGAGCTGCCGGTGATCGAACGCACACCGGCACTCAAGGGGCGCTTCGACCTGCTGATGAGTTCCCTCGGCTCGCGCCTGCCCTCGTTCAAACGCAAACAGGGCGAGGACGATGCCCTGCTTCTGCTGGAAGACCAAAGCCATGCCGTGCAGCCTGAAGCGATCAACCCCTGGCAACAGAATGCCCGTGGCAGCCTGGACAAAGCGGCAGCACCTAAGTCTGCCAGCGGCTCACGGGTCGCCGACCTCAGCGGTCCAGCCTCATTGCTGGAGTTGATCAACCAGAGTTTCGAGGTAATGCAGACCTCACTGGCGCAATACAAAATCGCCGGCTATCCGCCGGACATTCTGATCAACGTGCCCAAGCGCGTGTGCCGCTTCTTCGAGTTCTACAAGGCGCCAGAGCTGATCATGCTCGGCCGGCAGATCGCCAGCGATACCCTCGATAAGTACGAACGTGGCGACCGTTAAGGGTTGCTCTAAACAAAACTGTTTGAGATCTCGCGAGCTAGAGTCCTGCAAGGCGCTAGCCAGTAACAGCCTTCGGCTGGTCAAAACAGGCGAGAAACGCAGCGAAGCGAAGTAACAGCCGCAGGCTGGCCCGAAGGATGAGCGTAGCGAACCAAGCGGAGTGTACTTTTGTACATGAGCATTCCGAGCCTGTTTTTAACGCAGCAGGGCCGACGCGCAGCAGATCGTAAGCCTTACGCCGATTCACGCAGCCGATAGCCAACCCCGGCCTCGGTGACGATAAAACGCGGCGCGGTGGGATCGTCTCCAAGCTTCTGCCGTAAATGGCCGACCACCACGCGCAGGTAGTGGCTGTCCTCGCCGTGGGTCGGCCCCCAGATGTCCTTGAGCAATTGCTGCTGGGTCACCACCCGTCCGATATGCTTGGCCAATTGTGCCAACACCGCATATTCCTTACGGGTCAGGCTGATCTCGACGCCATCCAGGCTGACCCGCCGATAAGCGAAATCCACCTGCAGCGGGCCGCTGCTAACCGCCGCACTGGCCTGCTCCACACCACCAGACAAGCGCAGCAGCACGCGCACGCGGGCGAGAAACTCCTGAATGCCAAACGGCTTGGTCACGTAGTCATTGGCACCACCATCCAGCGCCAACACCTTTTCGCCTTCGCTGGCGCGTACCGACAGCACCAGCACCGGCACCTGTGACCAGGCACGCAGCTCACGCAGCACCTGTTGGCCATCCATATCCGGCAGGCCGAGGTCGAGCACAACCAGGTCCGGTTTACCCAGCGCGGCCTGAGCCAGGCCTTCCTGCCCAGTAGCCCCTTCCAGCACCTTGTAGCCTTGGGCCGCGAGGCTGATACGCAGGAATTTGCGAATCTGTGCTTCGTCATCGATAACCAGAATGGTCGCGGGGTTTTGGCTCATTGGCTATCCATCACTGTTCTTCTTCCATTTGCGGCTGGGCGTGCAACGGCAGGTGCAGCACCAAGCTTGCGCCCAGGCCGTCGAGGCCCTCTCCTACCGTCACTCGGCCGCCGTGCGCACCGAGCATGCCCTGGCAGATTGCCAGGCCCAAGCCCGTACCCTGACCACCGCGATCGCCACGGGCGGCGGTGTAGAACATATCGAAAATCTTCGTACGCTCATGCTCGGGAATACCTGGACCCTGGTCACTGACACTAAAACGCAGTTCCGTGGCATCGGCTTCAACATCTATCGCTAAACGCCCTTGCACTGGCGAAAAACGTGCGGCGTTCTCCAGCACATTGACCAGTGCCTGTTCGATCAGCGCGGCATGCACATAGAGCAGCGGTAACTGCTGCGGCACCTGTAACTGCACCTGCAGCGACGCCAGCACCGGGCGCAAGCGCCGCAGCGCGCTGGCAACAATATCCGCCGGGGCCACCCAGTCACGCGCCAGTTTCAGGCCGCCGTGACCCAGGCGGGTCATGTCCAGCAGGTTCTGAATATAGCGATCAAGGCGCTCGGCTTCATCACGGGTGCCTTCCAGCAGCTCGCGGCGATCACTCAGGGGAATCTGCTCACCCAGCGCCAACAGGCTGTCGATCGAGCCGCGCATGGCGGTCAGTGGCGTGCGCAGGTCATGGGACACCGAGGCCAACAGCGCGCTGCGTAGCTCCTCGGTCTGCCCATGCAAGCGCGCGGCCTCCAGGTCTTCCGCCAGCTGCGCACGCTCCAGCGCCTGGGCCAAGGGCTGGCCCAGCGCCGTAAGCAGGCGACGGCGTTCAGCTGGTAAGGCCCTGACTTCCTTGGGGCTGACGCCGAGCAACAATAACGGCCCCTCCTCACCTGACAACGGCAGCCACCACCAGCGCCCGTCCGGCAAGGTGCCGGTACCCAGTCCGGCCGGCTGATCGTGCTGCCAGGACCAGTCCGCCGCAGCCCGTTCCTGGTCGGTGAGCAAGCGCTGTGCACCCGCCTCGACTTTCCACACACCATCCTGGCTGCGTGACAGCAGGCCGATTTCCACGTCCTGCCACAGCGCCAGTTGCTGCGTCGCCGCGGCCAGCACGGCCTGCCGATCAGTGGCGGCGGTCAGCTTGCGTGACAATTCCAGCAGCGCGCTGGTCTCGTGCTGCGTCTCTCGTAACGCTTGCAACTGCCGACGCTGCCGGCTGGCCAGGTTACCCGTGAGGCCAGCCATAAGCAGAAAGAACAGCAGGGTCAGCACGTCCTGCTGACGATCAATGGTCAGGGTCAAGGTCGGTGGGATAAACAGAAAGTTGTAAGCCAGAAACGACAGCCCGGCGCAGGCCATGGCCGGCCCGAGGCTGCTGCGCACCGCCACCATCAGCACTGCTGCGAGCATGATCAGCGAGATGTTCGGCAGCTCCAGCACCTGGGACAACCCCAGCGCCACAACCGACGCCAGCACAGTGGCGAGCAAGGCCAGCAGGTAATGGCGCCAAACCAGCGGTTGGCGCGGCCGCGACAATGCCGGCGCATGACTCACCTGGGTGTCCAGCACGCTGACTTCCAGGCCCTGCCCCAATTGCAGCAAGCGCTCGGCCAAACCACGGCCCAGGCGCCAGATACGCCGCAAGCGTTGCCGACTGCGGCCCACCAGAATCAGGCTGGCCCGCCGTTCTCGGGCATGCTCGATCAGGGTTTTCGCCACCTCGCTGCCACGCAGGCTGACCACTTCACCACCCAGGCGCTCTGCCAGCTGCTGCGCGCCCTGCAGGTAACTCAGGCGGGTTTCATCGCGCTCGCCGCCGGTATCCACATACACCACCGACCAAGGCAGATGGCGGCGTTCGGCCACCCGGCAGGCATGCCGCACCAGGCGTTCGGCATGCTCATCACCATCGATACCGACCAGCAAGCGACCACGTACTGCGGGTGCCTGCTGGCCTTGCTGGCGGTAACGTTGACTGAGGTCGGCATCGACCCGCGCCGCGGCAGTCTGCATGGCCAATTCACGCAGCGCGGTGAGGTTGGTCTGGCTGAAAAACGCATCGATGGCCGCACGCGCCTGCTCCGGCACATACACCTTGCCCTCACGCAGACGCTCCAGCAGCTCACGCGGCGGCAGGTCGATCAGCAGAATTTCGTCGGCTTCCTGCAGCACCCAGTCCGGCAGGGTTTCACGCACTTGCACGCCGGTGATGTCGCGTACCTGATCATTCAGCGCTTCGAGGTGCTGCACGTTGACCGTGGTGTACACGTCGATGCCGGCCTCCAACAGTTCCTGCACATCTAGCCAGCGTTTGCTATGACGACTGCCGGGGGCATTACTGTGGGCCAGCTCATCGACCAGCAGCAGCTTCGGCGGCTTGGCCAGAATGCCGTCGAGGTCCATCTCGCTCAGCGCCACACCACGGTATTCAAGACGCCGCTGCGGCTGTTGTGGCAAGCCGGTAAGCATGGCCTCGGTTTCCGCACGGCCGTGGGTCTCGACCACACCCACGCGCAGGTCGACGCCCTGGCGCAATTGCGCCTGCGCCGCCTGCAACATGGCGTAGGTCTTGCCTACGCCGGGAGCAGCACCGAGAAAGACCTTTAACCGACCGCGCCCACTGGGCGGCAGCTCATTGAGTAAGGCATCGGCACGTACAGCATCACTCATGCAAGTTACTCAGCTTTGGCAGGAGGCGAATTGTCAGCCAGCGCTAGATTCAGCGCCAGCACATTGACCACTGGCGGCCCCACCAAAGGGCTTTGTACATGCTGCTCGATCAGGCGCTCTAAACGACTCGATGGAATACCACGGGCCGCAGCAACCCGCGCGACCTGATACCGGGCAGCATCGGGTGACAGATGCGGATCAAGGCCGCTGCCGGAGGTGGTAACCAGTTGCATGGGCACTGCACCCTGACCTTCAGCCTGCAAGCGCTGCGCATCGGCAGCGATACGCTCGGCCAACGCCGGGTTGCTCGGCGCCAGGTTACTCGCTCCACTCGCTACGGTGGCGTAGCCAGCGGCTGAAAGGCGTGGCTGAAACCACTGCGGCCCTTCGAAGGGTTGCGCCAGCAAGGCGCTACCGACTACTTCGCCGTGTTGACTGCGCAGCAAACTGCCATTGGCCTGCGCGGGGAACGCCAGCTGCGCAACACCGGTAACGGTCAGCGGGTAGACCACACCGGTGACCAGGGTCATAAACGCCAGCAGGCTAATGGCTGGGCGGATTTGCTTAAACATGATGTTTCTCCAGTTTGTGGGGTGGATAGCCACCCCACGGTTGCTTAAACAAGGCCGACGGCCACCAACAGCAGATCAATCAGCTTGATCCCGACAAAGGGCGCCAGCAGGCCGCCCAGGCCGTAGATCAATAGGTTGCGCCGCAGCAGGCTGGCAGCATCGGTGGCCTGCACGCGCACCCCGCGCAGGGCCAGTGGAATCAGCGCGACGATGATCAGTGCGTTGAACACGATGGCTGAGAGAATGGCGCTCTGCGGGCTGTGCAACTGCATCAGATTGAGTGCGCCAAGCTGTGGGTAGATGCCGGTGAACAGCGCCGGGAGGATGGCGAAGTACTTGGCCACATCGTTGGCCACCGAGAAGGTGGTCAGCGCGCCGCGGGTCACCAGCAGCTCCTTGCCCACCTGCACCACGTCGAGCAGCTTGGTCGGATCACTGTCCAAGTCGACCAGATTCGCCGCCTCGCGCGCCGCCTGGGTGCCGTCGTTCATTGCCAGGCCCACATCGGCCTGGGCCAGGGCCGGGGCGTCGTTGGCACCGTCACCGCACATGGCGACCATCTTGCCTTCCGCCTGCTCACTGCGGATGCGCTGCAGCTTCTTCTCCGGGGTGGCTTCGGCAATCACGTCATCCACGCCCGCTTCGGCGGCGATGGCGGCTGCGGTCAGCGGGTTGTCGCCAGTCACCATCACAGTGCGGATGCCCATGGCACGAAGCTCGGCAAAGCGTTCGCGAATACCCGGTTTCACCACATCCTTGAGGTGAATGGCGCCGAGCAACTGACCGTCACCGGCCACCAGTAAGGGCGTGCCGCCGCTCTGGGCGATCTTTTCGATTTCACGGGCCAATACCGGCGGCACGTCGCGGCGCTCGATGCCCAGATAAAGCAGCACCGCATCCACTGCACCTTTGCGGTAGCTGTGGCCGTTGTAGTCGGCACCAGACAGGCGCGTCTCGGCACTGAAGGCAATCGACTTGATCGCACTGCGCTCAGGCTCAACCAGGGTGCTCAGGGCACGCAGGTATTCGACAATCGACTTGCCTTCGGCGGTTTCGTCCGCCAGCGACGCCAGCAGTGCGGCATCGCTAAGCTGCTTGCCGGATACCCCCGGCGCTTTGTACAGCGCGCTGCAGCGGCGGTTGCCGAAGGTGATGGTGCCGGTCTTGTCGAGCAGCAGTACATGCACGTCCCCCGCCGCTTCCACCGCGCGGCCGGACTTGGCGATCACATTCAGGCGCACCAGACGGTCCATGCCAGCGATACCAATGGCCGAGAGCAGGCCGCCGATGGTGGTGGGAATCAGCGTCACCAGCAGCGCCACCAGGTACACCAGCGGCAGGTTGCCGCCCGCATAGCGAGCAAACGGCTGCAGCGTCGCGACCACCAGCAGGAAGATCAAAGTCAGGCCGATCAGCAGAATATCCAGCGCCACTTCATTGGGGGTCTTCTGTCGTTTAGCGCCTTCGACCAGGGCGATCATTCGGTCCAGGGTCGACTCGCCAGGATTGCTGGTGATCTTGACCAGCAACCAGTCGGAGACCACCCGGGTGTTGCCGGTCACCGCCGAACGGTCCCCGCCAGATTCACGGATGACCGGCGCAGACTCACCGGTAATCGCCGCTTCGTTGACCGCCGCAATCCCTTCGATGACCTCGCCATCACCAGGGATCAGCTCACCTGCCTCAACCCGCACGATATCGCCACGGCGCAGGCTGCTGGCCGCCACGGTTTCGAACTGCTGGCCTTTCTGACGCCGCGCATTCAGCCCCTGACTGCCGGCCTTGAGGCTGTCGGCACGGGCCTTGCCACGGCCTTCAGCCAGCGCCTCGGCAAAGTTGGCAAACAGCACGGTAAACCACAGCCAAAGAGCAATCTGCACGGCCAGGCCGGTAGAGACTTGTGGGTTGGGGATAAAGCACAGCACGGTGGTCACCACGGCCGTCAGTTCAACCACCAGCATCACCGGAGAGCGCAGCAGCTGGCGTGGATCAAGCTTGACAAAAGCCTGGCGCAGAGCCGGTTTCCACAACGCCGCAAGGGAGGTTTTCGGGTGTTGCGAGGCGCTGCTCAGCGCCGGTTCAATACGGGCATTCATCATGGTTCTCCCTTAGAAGCCCTGAAACATGGTCATGTGCTCGGCAATCGGGCCCAAAGCCAGTGCCGGCAGGAAGGTCAGGCCGCCGACCAGCAGAATGGTCAGGGTCAGCAAGGTGACAAACAGCGGGCCGTGGGTCGGGAAGCTGTTACTGCCCAGCGGTGCACGCTTCTTCGCCGCCAGGCTGCCGGCAATCGCCAGGATCGGCAGGATGTAGCCGAAGCGTCCGATGAGCATGGCCAGGCCAATCATCAGGTTGTGGTACGCCGTGTTGGCACCGAAGCCGCCGAACGCCGAACCGTTGTTGGCCGCGCCAGAGGTATAGTTGTAGAGAATCTGGCTAAAACCGTGCGCGCCGGGATTGCTCACCGAGGTCATTGGCCCTGCCAGACTGGCCGCCAGTGCGCCAAGTACCAGCACGCCAACAGGCATCACCAGCAGGGTCGCCACCAGCAGACGCACTTCACCGGCTTCCAGCTTTTTGCCGAGGTATTCCGGAGTGCGACCGATCATCAGGCCGGCGAGGAACACGGCGATCAGCACGAACAGCAGCATGCCGTAGAGCCCTGCGCCTACACCGCCAAAGATCACTTCGCCGAGCATCATGTTAAACATCGGCACCATGCCGCCCAGTGCGCTGAAGCTGTCGTGCATGGCGTTCACCGAGCCGTTGGAGGCAGCCGTGGTCGTCGCCGCCCACAGCGCCGAGGCCGTGCTGCCGAAGCGCGCCTCCTTGCCTTCCAGCGAACCGCTCTGCTCAATCGGTAAAGCAGCCAGCGCCGGGTTCGGCTGGTGCTCGGCGTACAGGGTTACCCCCAGGCCGATACTGAACAAAATCAGCATGGTCGCCAGCAGCGCGCGGCTCTGACGCAGGTCTTTGACGTAATGGCCAAAGGTGAACAGCAGCGCAGCGGGAATCAGGATGATTGAGGCCACCTCGAACAGGTTGCTCCAGGCCGTGGGGTTTTCGAAGGGATGCGCCGAGTTGACGCCGAAGAAACCGCCGCCGTTGGTGCCCAGCTGCTTGATGGCAATCTGGCTGGCTGCCGGGCCCAGCGGCACAACCTGATCAGTGCCTCCCAGGGTGTGCGCCGTGACGTATTCAAGGAAGGTTTGTGGCACGCCCTGCCACACCAGAAACAGCGCCAGAACCAGACAGAACGGAAGCAGAGCATAGAGCGTGGCGCGGGTCAGATCGACCCAGAAGTTGCCAACGCTGTTGCTCGAACGTCGGGCGATGCCGCGACAGAACACCACCAGCACGGCCAGACCGACTGCCGGGCTGACGAAGTTCTGCACGCCCAGACCAACCATCTGGCTGAAATAGCTCATCTGCGCTTCGCCGCTATACGCCTGCCAGTTGGTATTGGTGACGAAACTCACGGCAGTGTTGAACGCCAGCGTCCACTCCAACCCCGGCAATTGCTGCGGGTTAAGCGGCAAACTGCCTTGCAGCATCAGGATGGCGAACAGCGTCAACAGGCTGACCAGGGTGAAGGCCAGCAGCGCCAGGCTGTAGCTTTTCCAGTCCTGCTCGCGGCTGCTATCGACACCGGCGATCCGGTAGCACAGCCGCTCAATCGGTTGCAGCGCGGGGCTGAGCCAGGTTTGCTCGCCCTCCATCACACGGTGCAGATAACGCCCGATAAAGGGCGCCGGCAGCAGAACCAGGACGAAGAACGCCAGGATCAAAATGAAATCGTAACTGTGCATATGCGCCCCTACGCCCGATCGGCGCGCAGCAGCGCAACCAGCAGATAGATGAAAAGTCCCAGGGCCAGGCCCAGGGACACCCCGTCGAGAATGCTCATGTGTTTGCTCCTTGTTGCGGTAACTACCGCTTGGAGCAAATTGTCGACAGACAGGGCGTAAAGGAACGAGTGCGGGCGATGCTGCCCTGCATAAAGAAAGCGTAAAGATCGTGCGCAACAGGCAAAAAAACGGCCAGATGCCCTGCTTTACAGGTCGTCTGGCCGTCTGTACCGCACCGGCTACGCCTAGGGCGTAGCGTTGAAGACTTTACTGAATGGGGCTTTCTTCCAGCTGCATGCCCTCAGCTGGCGCTTCATTGCCCATGCCCGCCAAACCGCTGCCGCTGCTCATGGCCAACGCGACGAACTGCTCCACGGTCATCTGCTTGCCATTGAAGGTCACCTGATCGTTGGCGTAGTGCAGGTTGGAACTGATGTCCTCGCCCTGCAACACTGCCAGCTCACTGGCCACCGCCATACCGCTGGCCATTTCACCGACCATCGCAGCCTGCTGGGCAATCGCTTCCTTGTCGGTTTCACCGGCCAGGGTGGCCTGCACGCCAATCACATCAGTAATCATCGCCTTGGACACCAGCAGTTTGGCATCCAGCTGAGCAATCAGCTGCTTGGCCAGCTCAGGCGCCGGCAGGTCGAAGGACGCCGGCTTGTTCAGGTCCAAGCCAAAGCTGAAGCTGCTTTCGCCGTTGGCGGTCTTGAAGGCCAGTTTTTCCAGGGCCAGGCCCGGTTTGCCAGCCAGCAGTTTTTCCAGATCAGCCTTGAACTGCTCGGTTTGCGCGTCAGTCAGCTGTGGCATGCCGGTTTCGCTGTCGACCTTACCGTCCTTGAGCAACGTGCCGTAGAGCTCAATCATCGATTGCAGCGCGGCGGCATCAAGGTTCTTCACGTTCCAGTACATCTGCGAAGAACCGATATCGGTGCCCTGGTAGCTGATCATGCCGATGTCATAGCTGTAACGTGCCGAGAGCTGCTGATTGGCTTCGCTGGTTTCATCACGCTGGACGAAATCCTTGAACAGGATGGGGGCGTTCTCGCCAACCTGCAGTTCAATCTGCTGCAAGCGCACCTCGTTCTGCCCCAGGTAGAAATCACTGGCACCTTTACGGGTATTGCTGTTCAGGCTCATGCCCTTGAACTCGATGCGCAGATTCTCATCGCTGGCCAGTTTGGCACTGATCTTGAAGCTGTCCATCAAACCATTGGCGGCAATCTGCTCGGCATCGGCCGTGGTGTCAAAGTCGATGTTCAGGCCACTGAAATCGATGCGTGTCTGCTCATCCAGATCCATCTGCAGCGGCTGCAAGCGCATGTCACCTTGCATCGAGCGGTCATACCCGAGGCTGACCTGACCTTGCAGCGGCGCACCGTCCTGGCTGGCGGCGAACCACTTGTCCAGCGCCGGGCTGCGCTCCAGAGCGTAATTGCTGGTGGCCATAACGGGCAGCAATTTGAATGCTTTAAGGCGCGACAGGGGGAACGGCCCATGCTCAATGCGATCGGTGATGATCCATTCGATGTTGGTCGTTGCTTCACCATCCAAGCTGCCCGCTACTTCAACACGGTAGCGCGCATCGCTGCTGAACAGCTGACGGTCCAGCGACAGCAACTCGACGGTGGCGCTGAAGCCGATGGCTGGCAGGGTTTTGGCCATGTCCTCGTTGGCCTTCTTGATCGAGGTATCCAGCACCTCAGGCAGCTGCTGGCCGGTGTACCAGGCGCCAGCTGTGCTCAATGCGCCAAGGGCGACAATAACGCCGATGGCGCTGCCTAGAATTTTCTTCATGGGGGGTATGTCCGTTGCTTGGTTAAGGGTCTTCCCTGTTGCCACAGACAGCGCCAAGGGCACCGCATATGACTTGAGGTGCAGCCGCCAATGGCTGCTGCAAAGCGCGGCAAGGCTACCACCCGAGTTGGCGGCGACCAAGCGGGCGTCGCAGGAAACCCACTGAAAATGCCAACCCGCTCGAACAACTCGGCGGGTTGTCAGCTATCGGCTTCAGCTATGCGGCGTGTCGCGGCTCTCGGACTGTTGCGCTACCGGCTGACC
The DNA here is from genome assembly GCF_021375795.1 of Pseudomonas anguilliseptica. Taxonomy (GTDB): domain Bacteria; phylum Pseudomonadota; class Gammaproteobacteria; order Pseudomonadales; family Pseudomonadaceae; genus Aquipseudomonas; species Aquipseudomonas anguilliseptica_A. The sequence continues at coordinate 602,674 of NZ_JAEIOI010000002.1, forward strand.
AAGCGGTGCGCCGACCCAGTCACTCAGTAGGCTATAGGCCACAGCCAACAAGGTTGGACCGAGGAACAGGCCCATAAAGCCAAACGCCAGGATGCCGCCGAAGACCCCGAGCAGCACCACGATCAGTGGCAGGTTGCCGCCACGGCTGATCAGGTACGGTTTGAGGATGTTGTCCACGCCGCTGATCACGAAGAAGCCCCAGACGAGCAGGAAAATGCCCATGCCGACTTCGCCCTGCCAGAACAACCAGGCCACGGCGGGCCCCCAGATCAGCGGCGGCACCATGATCAGGCTGAAACCGAAGGTCAGAATGCCCAGTATCAGCGCCCCCGGTACCCCGGCGATGGTAAAGCCGATCCAGGCCAGAATGGCTTGCGCCGCTGCGGTTCCGATTACCCCGTTGACCACCCGCTGCACGGTGCCGGCGACCAACTCCAGGTAATGCTCGGCGCGATCACCGATCAAGCGCTCCAGCAGGCTCTCGGCAAAGGCCGCCAGACGTGGGCCATCGCGGTAGAAGAAGAACACCAGCACCAGGCTCAGGGCCAGTTCGACCATCCCGCCGCCAATCCGCGCACTGCGCGCCAGCAACCAGTTGCCGACCTGCCCCAGATACGGCTGCACCGTGGCAAACAGTGCTGCGCCCTGCTGGTCGATGGTCTGCCAGAAATCCAGTAGGTTTTCCCCAATCAGCGGCACCTCGGCCAACCAGGTCGGTGCCGGCGGTAGACCGTCCACCTGAAAATCCTTGAGCAAACCGGTCAGATCCTTGATGTGGTCGGCCAGGTTCAACCCAAGCATCACCAGTGGCACCGCCACCAACAGAGTCCACACCAGGGTCAGCACCCCGGCAGCTGTCGCCTGACGGCCGCCGAGCAGCCGGGTCAGCACACGCATCACCGGCCAACTGGCAAACGACAGTACCGCCGCCCAGAAGAGTGCCGACCAGAACGGTGCCAACACCCATAGGCTGGCGCCCAGCAAGGCCAGCAGCAGGATCTGTACCAGCAGGCGATCGTTATTGGCCATTCAAACAGCTCCCAGCAAAACGCAAAAAGGCTCTGCCACAGGGGCAGAGCCGAGGCAGTGAAGTACGGCAAGGTTACCGGCAAATGGGTGCTTAACGCAGCACGTTGAGTTGCACACCGCTGACATCGGGCTCGCCCAGTTCCAGCCGACTGGCGCGCACCCGCTGTTCAATCAGGGCTTCGCGCCAGGCTTCGGCCTGAGCACCACTGATGCTGATGCGCAGTGTGCTGTCGAGTTTGAGCGTGCGCGCCAACAGTTCTACCCAGACCGCGCTGGGTTCGACCTGCTGACTAAGGCGCAGTTCACCGCTGCCCTTGAGCTGACGCTGCAGGGTGGCCGGTGTCGGCAATACCTCAGGCAACGGCGCATTGGCCGCCAGCAGTTCGGCATGCAGATAGGCGCGCTTGTTGCCACGGGTGATGCTGTACAGCGCCAGCAGGCTGTCCTGGCGTGGCGCGGCCAACCGCAGCAAGGCATAGCTCTGCTGATCATCCGAACCGGTCAGGGTGGCGTTGGCGAACACCGCATTGGCCCACAGGCTGCTGGAGCCACATTCACGGCCCACACACCAGTAAAGCAGCTGCGCATCCTGCGCCTGCAAGGCTTCACGGGCGCTGGCAAAGGCTTCATTGGCCGAGTGGGTGCGTGGCAGCTCATAGGTCACGCCGTTCAGCGGGCCCTGGGCCGTTACCTCACGCTCATAGCGCAAGGTGCCACTGATACGACGAATCGCTCCCTGCGGGTAGATGCGCTCCTGCTCGGCGAAGTTCTTGAAACTGACAATCTTGCTATTGGCGAAGCGCGGCAGAACGTCAAGGTCCTGGCTGCCTGGAACATCAGCACAAACCACGGCACTGACCAGCAGCAGGCTCAAACCGACGCTGTAACGATTAACGCGGTTCATTTGATCAACATCGCTTGGGCGGCTTTGACAACTTTTTCACCATCAGCTTCGCGCTGTGGCACCAGCAAACCACGCTGCACCGCAGGACGTGCAGCCAGCTCAGCCATCCAGCGCTGTAGATGCTCAAGGCCGTCGACGGATACACCGGCCCAGTCGTGGATGCGCACCCAGGGGTAGGTGGCAATGTCCGCAATGCTGTAGTCATCGGCCAGGTACTGCGACTCGCTCAAGCGGCTGTCGAGCACTTCATAGAGACGGCGGGTTTCGTGCTGATAACGGTCGATCGGCCCCTGCAGTTTTTCCGGGAAATAGCGGAAAAACACGTTGGCTTGACCTTGCATCGGACCGATTCCACCCATTTGGAACATCAGCCACTGGGTCACCCGCGAGCGGCCTTTGACATCACTGGGCAGCAACTGGCCGGTTTTCTCGGCGAGGTACAACAAAATGGCGCCGGACTCGAACACGGCGAAATCGTCGTTTGCCCGGTCGACAATTGCCGGGATACGGCCATTGGGGTTGATCTTGAGAAAGTCGGCGCGCTTCTGTTCCTGCTTGTCAAAACTCAGTGCCCGTACGTTATAGGGCAGCTGCAACTCTTCCAGTGCGATGGACACTTTATGGCCGTTGGGGGTGGCGGCGGTATACAGGTCGATCATGTGTATCTCCGTGGGTATCGACCACACCTTTCCCCAGTTGCCTTCAGCAAGTCAAGGCGCAGCCAGGAATGCTTTGAAACAGTCTGCTACCAAGCCCGCCCCGCTGTCGTCATCCAGGTGCAGGTGATGGCCGCCAGGCAGCTGCACTACATCAATGGGCAGATCGGCAACCAGCTGGGAGATGCTTGGCTGCGCCAGCAGCATGCCCTGCTGCGCCATCACCAGTTTGGCCGGGCATTGCAGGCTGCGCACAAACGCCAGTGCATGGGCTTGGGTCAGACGCAATGGCGACGGCAGAGTCAGACGGCTATCAGTTCGCCAAGTGTAGCCACCGGGCACCGGCATCAGGCCACGCTGAGCGAGTAGTTCTGCGGCTTCACGGCTGACCGCCCCTACCCCGCGCATGCGCGCTTGCACGGCCCGGTCGAACTCGGCATACACCGGCTTGCTCTTGCCAGCCAGGGCCAGCTGCGCCTTGAGCGCCTCCCCCAGTTTCTGTGGTGCCGTGTCAGCTTCACCGGTGTAGGGAATCAGCCCATCAATCAGCGCCAGTCGCTCAATTCGTTCCGGCATCGCGCCGGCCAACAGCACCGAAACAATCGCGCCCATGGAGTGCCCGAGCAGGGAAAACCGCTGCCAGCCGAACTGTTCGGCAACCTGCAGCACATCGTGGGCATAATCCCAGATGGCGTAGCTACCGCCTGGTGGACGATGATCAGAATGACCGTGGCCGGCGAAATCCAGCGCCACGATACGCAGCCTCGGCAACAGCGGCGCCAGACGGGAAAAGCTGGCGGCATTGTCCAGCCAGCCATGCAGGGCGATCACCGGTACGCCGTCTTCCGGGCCATACAGATGGGCAGCCAATTCGATATGCGGCAGACGCAGGCGTACTTCTTCGAATGCCAGGCTCATGCGCTTTGCTCGCTTGTAGGGTGCCCGGACCAGCGCTGGAACAGCTTTTTCAGCAGCTCGGCAGTGTCTTGCGGCCGTTCCAGGGGAAACATATGCCCACCCGGCAATGTCAGGTACTCACCTTTCGGTACGCGACGCACCAGATGGGCGTGATGCGGCATGACCACTCGGCTGTGCCGGCCACGCACCATGGCCAGCGGCACCTTCAACTGCTGCGGCCGCCCTGGGCTGGTGTGCGGCACGCTGCGGTAGATGCTGATTTCCGTGGCCGGATCAAAACGCAAGCGCAGGTTGTTGCCCGTCGCTTGCAGGCCGTGCTGCACATAGGCATCCAGGCAATCTGGATCAAAGCGACGGAACAGCCCCTTGCCGGCGAAATAGCCACGCGCCTCGGCCAGGTCGACAAACTCTTCACGTCGGCCCAGGGTGCGCCCGGCCGGAGTGATGCGGTCGATAAAGCCGAAGCGTTTGGCCGCGCGAATCACCATTTTGTCCGCCAGGGTCAGCACCGGCGAGTCGAGCATCACCACCCCACGGTAAAGCTCGGGGCGCAACAGCGCGGCGTGGTAATGCAGCACGCCGCCCAGCGAATGGCCGACGCCCCAGACCGGTTGCGTGTTGGTTTCAAGGTGATGAATCAGCTCATCGACCAGGTTGCTCCAGTTATCGTTCACCGGAAAACGCGGGTCATGCCCGTGTTGCTCCAGGTGCTGCACCGAATAATCAGGCGCCAGCGCGGCAAACAACTTGCCGTAGGTGGCCGAGGGAAAGCCGTTGGCATGGGCAAAGAATACGGACTGGGTCATGGCGACGGGCTTATCTGGAAAGTTGCCAATGATTGTCCGGTAGCCCTGTCGATGCGGCAATGACAAAACGGCCAGTGAATGATGGCACTGTAGCCAAAGCTGATGGGAAGCCCGCCAACCGTAGCGGCAATGGCGGGTTCTACGGATTAACGCAGCGCTGGGCCATTCTCCCCCAACGGCACAATAGCCATGGTCAGCCGGGAAATGCAGCTGGCTTTGCCATCTTCGCCACTCAGGCGAATATCCCAGACGTGGGTGGTGCGCCCCAGGTGCACCGGCCGCGCCACTGCGGTGACCCGGCCACTGCGCAGACCGCGCAGGTGGTTAGCGTTCACTTCCAGGCCGACGCAGTAGAACTTGCTGCTGTCGATACACAGGTGGCTGGCGGTGGAGCCAAGAGTTTCCGCCAGCACCACGGAGGCGCCGCCATGCAGCAGGCCGTAGGGTTGATGGGTACGTGCATCGACCACCATGCTGGCGGTCAGCGACTCGTCATCAAAAGCATCGAAACGGATATCCAGTTGCTCACCAATGGTGTTCTTCAGAAAGCCATTGAGCTGAGCCAGGTTCGGGGTTTGCTGCCAGAGGGCCATAGTCAGTCCTTTAGGGTCGATTCAGCGAGAATGTGGCCGGCACACACATGCCGGCCACACACCTGATCACTCGTGCCAGAGCACCGCTTCACTGCGTTCGGCCCACTCGCCAAAGCGTTCACCATAGGTGCCTTCAACCACCGCGCGCTTGATCTTCAGCGTCGGCGTAAGGAAGCCGTTGTCCACCGCCCAGACTTCCTTGACCAGCACCAGGCGTTGCAGTCGCTCGTGCTTGTCGAGGCTCTGATTGACCTCTTCCAGCAATTTTTTCAGGCTGCTTTCCAACTCGCCACGACCACTGCTGGCTTCGCTGCGCCCCACATCGGACAGCACGCAAAGCGCCATGGGCTGCGGCATGCCGTCGCCAACCACACACACCTGCTCAATGCGCGAGTGCTCACCGAGCAGGTTCTCGATCGGTGCCGGGGCGACATATTTGCCCTTGCTGGTCTTGAAGATTTCCTTGATCCGTCCGGTCAGGCGCAGATTGCCCTCGGCATCCTGCTCGCCTTTGTCACCGGTACGGAGGAAGCCATCGGGGGTGATGGTTTCTGCAGTCTTTTCCGGGTCTTTGTAATAGCCCTGCATAGTCGCGCCACTGCGCACCTGCACCTCACCATCCTCGGCGATACGCACCTCGACGCCTGGGCTGTTCTGACCGATCCAACCCTGCTTGAACTTGCCTGGCCGGCATACGTGCGAGTAACCGCAGTTCTCAGTCATGCCGTACACCTCCAGCACATCCAGGCCAAGGCGTTTGTACCAGTTGAGCAGCGCTTCAGGCACCGGCGCCGCGCCTGACAGGGCGTAGCGCACGGCATCCAGGCCCAGACCGACCAATACCTTCTTGCCGATGATGCGGCCGATGATCGGCAGCTTGAGCAGGAAATCCAGTTTCTCGGCCGACATCTTGCTGTAGACGCCCATCTGGAACTTGGTCCAGATCCGTGGCACGCCAAACATCACCGTTGGCCGCGCGCGCTTGAGGTCTTCCAGGAAGGTGTCCAGGCTCTCGGCAAAGAAGATCGTCTGCCCGGCGTAGATCGACGCCAACTCGACAAACATGCGCTCGGCCACGTGACACAACGGCAGGTAAGACAGCACCCGGTCATTTTCGCCCACACCAAACAGTTCAGTGGCATGACTGGCGGCAAAACCGAAGTTGCTGAAGTGGTGCATCACACCTTTCGGCGTGCCGGTGGTGCCTGAGGTGTAGATGATGGTGGCGAGCTGATCAGCTGCTGGCTTGGGGTTATCCTGAATCGGCGTACAGGCCTGCAAATCATCCCAGACAAAGCTGAATTCACCCTGCGGACGCAGCGGCAGACCGACGGTCGGTACGCCCTCTGGCACCCCGGCCAACATGGATGGCCAATCATCCAGCTTGCCTACGAACACCAACGCCGCCTCGGAATGGCGCAGCACCTGGCCGACTGACTCGGCGGTGAGATTGGGATACAGCGGCACCGAGACATGCCCGGCCATCCAGATCGCCAGGTCGGTGACGATCCAGTGCGCGCAGTTTTTGGAAATGATCGCGATGCGGCTGCCCTGCGGCAGTTCGCGGCTACGCAGCCAATTGGCCGCACGGCGCGCCTGCTCGCCAACGTCGGCCCAACTCAGTTCCTGCAGCTGACCGCCCGACAGCGGCTGCACCATGTAGCGTTTATTCGGGTGCCGAGCTTCACGCTCATAAAACACCTCAAGCGGCAAACGGATTGCATCAGCCACAGGGCTTCCTCCTTTGTTGTTTTTGTGGAGCCAACCAAGCAATTGCTTGGTCGGACTATTCCACGCACAAAGGCCGCCCGCAAGAGGAGAAATGTTTCGGTGTGTAGTAAGGCGTCAGCGCTGCGCCGGGTGCTTGTGGAGCGACAATTTCATTAACCCGGCTAGCAATTCATCGCCTTCCAGCAACGCCAGACTGGCGGTATTCATGGGCAGTGGTTGCTGGCGGTGGCCATGAATCAGCAAGCCCGCCAAAGCACCAACCAACGGCTGATGGGTGACCAGCAACAGCTCGTCGAAGGCATAGCCATCCAGTTCGCGCAGCGTCTGGCGTAGATCACTCTCTGGCGTCAGCCAGGGCACGGTCTGCCGGGCACCGGCAAATGCCAGCACCTCGCAGACCAGCTCCGCAGTCTGCTGAGCGCGCACATAGGGGCTGACCAGCACGGCCTTTAACGGCCTGCCCTGCAGCTGAACCGCCGCCTCGCGCACCTGCTGCCGACCATAAGCGGTCAAGTTGCGTTCGGCATCGCTGCGCGCCGTCGGCTCGGCTTCACCGTGGCGCAGTAACCAGAGTTTCACAGGCTTGCCCCAATACGCCGACGACTCAAAGCTTCGGCTCTTCGTCACGCACTGGGTGGGCCGCCGGCGGAATGCTGTGCGGGGTCTCACCTTGTGGCGCTTGCGGGGTTGGCCAGTCGGCGAACGGCCATGGTTTATCGTCGGTATTGAAGGTGCCGAAGCGGCCGATCTGCGCCAGGTACTGGCTCAAGCTGTCGCCAAAACCCAGCAGACCGGCATTCGGTGCGCCGTAGAACAGGCGATAGCCCAGCTGCAACAGCACCACGACGCCCAATAGGATTTCTGCCAGCTGCCAAACGATGGCGAAAATCACCATCCACAGAATGCGCAGCAGAATCGACTCACGCTCAATGCTTTGATTGTCTTCGCTCATGCTCATCTCCTTAAAGATCTTGAATGTTGCAACTCAGAAACCGCTGATGGGAATAAAGTCGACGTCGGTCTTCGGCTCTCCACGCATCAAGGCGCCGATCACCTGATCCAGGGTGCGGCCTTCGAACAGAATGGCATGCAGACCCGCCACCAGCGGCATATAGACCTGCAACTCCTCGGCCTTGGACTTCAACACCTTGATGGTGTTCACCCCTTCCGCCACTTCACCCAGACGCGCTACCGCCTCTTCGAGGCTCAATCCCTCGCCGAGGGCAAAACCGACCTGGTAGTTACGGCTTTTCGACGAAGAGCAAGTGACGATCAGGTCACCGACCCCCGCCAGCCCGAGGAAGGTCATGGGGTTGGCGCCCAGCTTGACGGCAAAACGGGTCATTTCCGCCAGCGCGCGGGTAATCAGCATGCTCTTTGTGTTTTCACCCATACCCATGGCCGCTGCCATACCGGCGATGATCGCGTAAACGTTCTTCAGCGCACCGCCCAACTCAACGCCAAAGCGGTCACCACTGGCATACACGCGAAAGGTGCGGCCGTGCAATGCCGACTGCACCTGCTGACACAGGTCTTCGTCCTCACTGGCAATCACCGAGGCGGTCAACGCATGCTCGGCCACCTCCCGCGCCAGGTTCGGCCCGGAGAGCACACCGATGCGCGCCTGCGGAGCAATATCTTCAAGAATCTGACTCATCAGCAGAAAGCTCTGCGCCTCGATGCCCTTGGTGGTGCTCACCAGCAACTTGCCACTGAGCAACTCAGCCACCGGCTGCAAGGCCTGGCGCAAGGCGCTGGAGGGCAAGGCGACAAAAATCAGCTGACAAGCGCTCAGGGTGGCATTCAGGTCAGTCACCGGCTCAACGCTGGGATGAATCTTGATGCCTTTCAGGTAACGCGGGTTCTCCCGGGTCAAGCGAATCGCCTGTGCCTGTTGCGGGTCGCGCATCCAGTGCAGGACATGCCGGCCATTCTCAGCCAGCAAATTGGCAATCGCCGTGCCGAAGCTGCCGCCGCCAAGAACGGCAATGGGGTGCTGATCAGTCATAACGCATCCGTGGTAAACCATTGAAAGTGGCGAATCGCTCGCATTATACGGCGACGTCTGTATGCGGCCAGCTTTTAGCAGGTTGACTGGCACTGGCAAAGCCGAGCAGCTCAGTTAACATGCAGGCTTTCAAACGCAAACAAGGTTGTGGCGTGATTCACTGCCCCCAAACCAGGCCTTACCCCAAGCTCGTGAAAATTCGATCAGCGCTTCAATGCTCGCCAGGTCTGCACTGCAGCGGTGTAGCCCGATGATCCTGCGCCGTGGCTGGAATATCCATACCCGCACGCAGTTGATCAGTGTCGGCCCCGCGCTGTTGCTGACCCTGCTGCTCACTGGCTTTTTCACCTTTGCCAGGCTGCAGGACCTGCGCCAGGAGCTCAACCACTACGGCCAACTGATTGCCAATCAGCTGGCCCCGGCCAGTACCTACGGGGTAATTTCCGGCAATGTCGGCGTGCTCGACGCCTTGTTGCAGGCAACGCTGGAAACACCACACGTACGCTTTCTCGAAGTACGCGACCGCACCGGCAAAATCCTCGTTTATGTCGAGCAGGCTCCTGGCAGTGGCCATGCCAGCAGCCAGGTTGAAATCTTCCAGGCGCCCATCCAGCGCCCCAGTATTGCCCTCGGCAACCCAGCCGAACAGCCCAGCGCAGATGCCTACCTGGGTTATGTCGTGGTCGGCATGTCCAACGATGCATTCAACACCCGCCAACAGGAAATCCTCTTCAAGGCCACCCTGCTCGCCCTGTTTGCCCTGGCCCTGACCTTTATTCTCGCCCGCCGCCTGGCCCGCCACCTGTCCCAGCCGCTCAGCGCCATGGGCCAGGCCGTCAGCGCCATTCAGGCCGGTAACTACCAGACCACCCTGCCCGAAGTCGGCGAAGGCGAACTTCAGGCACTGGCGCGGCACATCAACAACCTGGCCCACGGCCTGGCCAGCGCCAGCGAAGAACAGCAGCGAGCCATGGCCCTGCTGATTCAGGCTCGCGAGCAGTCAGAGCTGGCCAACCGCGCCAAATCCGATTTCCTGGCGATGATGAGTCATGAACTGCGCACACCAATGAATGGCGTGCTGGGCATGCTGCAGCTGCTGGAAACCACGGAAATGACCGACGAGCAGGCGGAATACGCCGCCCTGGCCACCGAATCCACCGAGCATCTGCTCAAGGTGATCAACGATATTCTCGATTTCTCGCGCATAGAACGCGGCGCGCTGGAACTGGAGCGCATCCCGTTCAGCCTGCTGGATCTGCTGCACAATTCGATTCAGGTGTTCCAGCACAGCGCCCAGCAACGCGGCCTGCAACTGCAGCTAAACCTGCAAAGCGGTCTGGAACAGCTGCAGGTACAGGGCGACCCAACCCGCATCCGACAGATTCTGGTCAACCTGATCGGCAACGCCCTGAAATTTACGGAGAACGGCAGCATCCGCGTAAACGCCAACTGGCAGGCGCTGGATAACCAGGTGCTGTGGTTCAGCTGCGCAGTACACGACAGCGGCATCGGGATTCCCCCCGAACGACTGGAACATATGTTCGATGCCTTCCAGCAAGCCGACACTTCTATTTCAAGACGTTACGGCGGCACCGGGCTGGGTTTGCCGATCGCGCGCACCCTCGCCGAACGCATGGGCGGCACCCTGCGCGCGGTCAGCCAGGAAGGTCAGGGCTCGGTATTTACCCTAGAGATTCCCTTACCGTTCTCCCAGCAGGCCGCCATGGCGCCCCCTGAACACTTGCCAGCTGCTCAGAGTGGCCAGGGTCAGCCGGTATTGCTGGTCGAAGACAATCCGGTCAACCAGACCGTGATCGAGGCCATGCTGCGCAGCCTGGGCTATCAGGTCAGCCTGGTCGGCGATGGCGCTCAGGCCGTACACCAGGCAACCCAGCAGGATTACGCGGCGATTCTAATGGACTGCCGCCTGCCAATCATGGATGGCTACGAAGCCACCCGACAGATCCGCCGCCTGAGCGATTGCGCCGGGCTGCCGATCATCGCCTTGACCGCCAACGCCCTGCAGGGCGATCGCGAAGCCTGCCTGCAGGCCGGAATGAACGATTATCTGGCAAAACCGTTCAAACGTGCCGATCTGCAGCAAATTCTGCAACGCTGGCTACCCCCTCGACCTTCGACGGGTAGTCAAGACGGCCCAACTGCTGCAGGCTAGAGCCATGGATCTATGACAGCCCAGTAAGAGCGGAGTACAACTGTACTCACAAGGCTGTGACTTTCACCACAACGCAACAGTCTATGACTAGGCTGTTGGCAGGCGCAGAGGCTGCGTCGCCAGCCAGGACGATTCGCCCAGCCTTGGCGCATGGGACATATTGAGGAGCTCGCATGACCAAACAAAACGCCTTCACCCGGGAAGAACTGCTCGCTTGCGGTCGCGGCGAACTATTCGGCCCAGGTAATGCGCAACTGCCCGCGCCGAACATGCTGATGATCGATCGCATCACCCACATCAGCGACACCGGCGGCAAGTACGGCAAGGGCGAAATAGTCGCCGAGCTCGATATCACTCCTGATCTGTGGTTTTTCGCCTGCCACTTCGAAGGCGACCCGGTGATGCCTGGCTGCCTGGGCCTGGATGCAATGTGGCAGCTGGTCGGCTTTCACCTCGGCTGGCAGGGCAACCCCGGCCGTGGCCGCGCCCTCGGTTCGGGTGAGGTGAAGTTCTTCGGCCAGGTCCTGCCGACCGCCAAGAAAGTTACCTACAACATCCAGATTAAACGCACCATCGCCCGCTCCCTGGTCCTGGCTATTGCCGACGGCACCGTCAGCGTTGATGGCCGCGAAATCTATAGCGCCGAAGGCCTGCGAGTTGGCCTGTTCACCTCTACCGACAATTTTTAAAGGACTCATCGCATGCGTCGCGTCGTGATTACCGGCCTGGGCATCGTCTCCTGCCTGGGCAATGACAAGGCCACCGTCTCTGCCAACCTGCGCGCTGGCCGCCCCGGTATCCGCTTCAACCCGCAATACGCTGAAATGGGTCTGCGCAGCCAAGTATCCGGCTCGATCGACCTGAACCTGGAAGAGCTGATCGACCGCAAGGTCTATCGCTTCATGGGCGACGCAGCAGCCTTCGCCTACCTGTCCATGGAACAGGCGATCAAGGACGCGGAGCTCAGCGCCGAAGAAATCTCCAGCCCGCGTATCGGCCTGATTGCAGGCAGCGGCGGTGCTTCCACCTTCAACCAGATGGAAGCCATGGACATCCTGCGCGAGAAAGGCGTCAAGCGCGTTGGCCCGTACCGCGTACCGCGCACCATGGGCAGCACGGTTTCCGCCTGCCTGGCCACGCCGTTCAAGATCAAGGGCGTGAACTACTCAATCTCTTCGGCCTGCGCCACCAGCGCCCATTGCATCGGCAACGCCGTCGAGCAGATCCAGTTGGGCAAACAGGACATCGTGTTTGCCGGTGGTGGTGAAGAAGAACATTGGAGCCAGAGCTTCCTGTTCGACGCCATGGGCGCCCTCTCCACCCAGTACAACGAAACCCCGGAAAAAGCCTCGCGTGCCTACGACGCCAAGCGTGACGGTTTCGTCATTGCCGGTGGTGGTGGCATGGTGGTGGTCGAAGAACTCGAGCACGCCCTCAAGCGCGGCGCGAAAATCTACGCAGAAATCGTTGGCTACGGCGCAACCTCCGATGGCTACGACATGGTCGCACCAAGCGGCGAAGGCGCCGTGCGTTGCATGCAGCAGGCCTTGGCCACCGTCGATACCCCTATCGATTACCTCAACACCCACGGTACTTCGACACCGGTCGGCGACGTTGCAGAAAGCCGCGCAGTACGTGAAGTGTTTGGCGACAAGGCGCCGGCCATCAGTTCGACGAAAAGCCTGTCCGGTCACTCCCTGGGCGCTGCCGGCGTACAGGAAGCGATCTACTGCATGCTGATGATGGAAGGCAATTTCATTGCCGGTTCGGTCAACATCGACGAAGTCGATCCGGAAATCGCCGACCTACCTATCCAGCGCAGCACTGTCGAGAACGCCAAGATCGACACCGTGATGAGCAACAGTTTCGGCTTTGGCGGCACCAACGCCACCCTGGTGCTCAAGCGCTGGGCAGGCAAGTAACAGCACTGCTCTTTGCCGTACAAAAAAGGCCACCGTAACGGTGGCCTTTTTTATTGCAGTGAGTTTATTGCCAATCTTTAAGCGCCTGCTTGGCTGCCTGATTCATCGGCTCAGCCAGCAGACCGGCGGGCGTCAGATTGATGCTGTAGACCGCCTCGTCGGCCAGCGGCAGATAATTCACCCGACGGGCCTGTGGGTCGAAAATAAACAGGTCATGCTGGCCCAGCCGCAACCAACGCCACAGGTCGATACCGTAGGGACTACGTGCCAGTTCGACACGGGTATGCTGCGCCAGGCTCTGCTGCTCGATGGAGAGAAAACGCCCGGAGAGTTTTTCCAGGCGATAGCCCGGCTGCAAACCAATTAACGCAGCCAGCCCCTTCCACTGGAGAAAACGGGCATCCAGCTGCCAGAGATCGCCCTCCATGGTCAGCGTGCGCTCCTGAGCCCCCTCCAGCACACTCACCCGATACAACGGGCCATCTGCTTTGAAGCTCAGGGTCGCCAGTGGCTTGCCTGCGACAATCGGTGCGTAGCTATGTAGGTCATAGGCCAGCACGCCGATCAACGTCGCCAGCGCAACAAAGGCCAGGCCGCAAGTGCCGCGCAACCAGCCGAGAAACCACTGCCGATTGAACAGAATACGTGCAGCCACAAAAGCCGCCAGTAGCGCCAGCAATGCCATTACCCAAGCCAGTCCACCGTATTGCATCGCCCTGCATTCCTTATGCCGTGAATAGTCGGCATTATGCTCAGCTACCTGACTGGCGAACAGCCGAAGTCACGCACAATTAGACACAGCGCGTATTTTGCCGCTTTCTCTGGCACCTGCTGGCGATAAACCGGCACTACGCCGTAGTCAGACCTCTTCCGGTAACTGCTCATGGCTTTCCCGTTTGATTTCGGCATGGAGTTGTCGACCCTAGCGATTCTCGCCCTGGTGGCCTTTACCGCTGGTTTTATCGATGCAATTGCCGGCGGTGGTGGCTTGCTGACTATTCCAGCCCTGCTCACTGCGGGTCTGCCGCCTCATCTGGCCCTGGGCACCAATAAGCTCTGCGCCACCTTTGGCTCGGCAACGGCCAGCTACACCTTTTACCGACGCAAACTGTTCAACCCCAGCCAATGGCGTAACGCCCTGATCGCCACAGCCGTGGGCGCACTGCTAGGCGCGATACTGGCGCACTGGCTGCCATCGGAGTGGCTCAACCAGTTCTTGCCCGTGGTGGTATTCGCCTGCGGCATGTACCTGCTGTTTAGCAAAACACCCACAGCGCCGCCGACAACCGATGCCGCAATTGCGCGGGGCCGTCAGTGGCCACAAGGGCTTACGCTGGGTTTCTATGATGGTGTAGTCGGCCCCGGCACCGGAGCATTCTGGACGGTCAGCAGCCTGCTGCTCTACCCACTTGATCTGGTCAGGGCCAGCGGCGTGGCGCGCAGCATGAACTTTGTCAGCAACGCCTGCGCCCTGAGCATCTTTATCATCAGCGGCCAGGTCGCCTGGCTGCTGGGTATCTGCATGGGCCTGGCACTGATGGTGGGGGCGTTTCTTGGCGCGCAGACAGCGATCAAAGGCGGTTCGAAGTTTATCCGCCCGGTGTTTATTCTGATGGTGCTGGCGCTGACAGCGCGCCTAGCCTGGCAGCACTGGTTCGGGCTGACCTAGACGGCGCGCGACATAGACGTCGATCAGGTAACGGGCAATCGAGCGTGACGCCGGCAGCGGCGGCAGATCATGGACACTGAACCAACGTGCATCCTCGATTTCGTCTGCTTGCATAACGATATCGCCCGACGCGTATTCGGCATGAAATCCCAGCATCAGCGAATGCGGAAATGGCCAGCCTTGACTGCCCAGGTACTGCAGGTTGCAGATCTCCAGCCCAACCTCTTCACGCACCTCACGCACCACGCAATGCTCCACCGATTCACTCGGTTCGACGAAGCCCGCCAGCGTGCTGTACACCCCAGTGACAAAGCGTGGCGAACGGGCAAGCAGAATCTCGTCACCACGGGTCACCAGTACAATCATGCTCGGCGACAGGCGTGGGTAATGTTGCTGTTCGCAACCGTCACAACGCATGGCCCGCTCACCGGGTACCTGCTGCATGGCAGCGCCACAGCGACCACAGAAGCGGTGATCGGCAGCCCATGTGGAGATCTGCGCGGCATAACTGAGCACGCGGAAGGTCTCATCATCATCGCCTTGCAGCATGAACTGGCGCAGTCCCTGCCAGAAACAACCGGACATATCCTGCGGCTGATCCAACTCAAGCAGGTAAACGGCATCGCCCTTGAAGTGCCCCAGGCCATGCTCGGCAACCACCGGCAAGTCCTGTTTTTTCAGCCATTCACGCGGAAACAGCACGCCGTTGCTGTCCGTAAGGAAGTGCTGCCGACAATGCACCAGCGCCCAACCCCCAGGCTGCTGACAGTCGAGTACCCGCGGTTGCCAGACAGACATGCTCAAGCCTCCAGTGGCATGCCCAGCGCGCGCACGCTTTCGGCGGCAAGGTCGAGCACGCTCGGCTGGGTTTCCGGACGCATCACCGCGCCGGCTTCCAGGTAATACTCAAGGCTGCTGAGGGCATCGGCCAAGGTTTCCAGCATCTGCTCGGACGGCATCTGCGGCGCATCGAACATCTGCTGCTGAATATAGTCCGCACAGGCCCCCACCAACATGGCTGCGCGCTCCTGACCGAGGAACCACAAACCACCGCGAACGGCCTGCAGGCTGAACGGCACGTTGGACAGGTGCATACGCTCACCACCCGATTCCAGGTACGCGGTAATGGCCCGCTTGGCCAGCGCCAGGCCGGCCTGTGCCTCATCGACCACAACAATGCGCGCTTCATTGAGCTGATGCAGGGCGAAGGACTCCGCCTCATCTCCTGGCTGCGCCTGGGCTGGCCGGGCATCGCGGCGCTCACCGCGCTCCAGACTGGCGACCATGCCTTCGACATACAGCACCGCATCGGCCAGCTTGTGCAGCTCCTGCGGCTGTGGCGCGCTGTCCTCGCTCCAGCTGGCAACGGTTTGCAGCTGAGCATTGAGGGAGTTACCGGCAGAACTCAGACCCACCATGCCCAAGGTCTTGCTCAGCTTGCCGAGCAAGGCATGCAAGCTGTTGAGGCTGTCGGTCTGCAGGGTACCGCGCTCGATCAGGTCGAGCATGTCCTTGACGCTAGCCAGCTCTTCGCGAATCGCCGAACTCAACGAACGCATGACCGCCTGACCAGGCCCCGCCAGACGCTGATATTCCTCTTCGAGCAGGTGATCGGTGAACGGCAACGGCATCAGCCCAAACACTTCACTCAGCGCCGCCGCCTGCGGGCCACGGGTATCCGCCAAGGCCACCAGATAGAGCAGTTCCTTGAGCAGGTTGCGCGGCGCTTCGTATTGACCATTGACCAGCATCTGCTTGAGTTCACGATCAATGCGCGAGAAGAGCTGTTTGCGCGACTTGCGTGGCAGCAACTGGCCGTCCACCTGCGCTTCAACCGCTGCGGCGCCCACCCAGCACAGACGGCCACGTGGCTCATTGGCGAACAGACTGTCGAGACGGGTCAAGGCCCGCCCCATCAACTTGAGACTGGCTTGCGGATTCTGCTCTCGGATAAAACCAAGCAGACCGACCTGATACATGTGGCGCAAGCGCCGCCCTTCACTCTCGCGCGCAGCACCATCAACCGAAGCGGGAGCGCTACGTGGCCGGGCATGGTCGAGGCGTACGCTGAAGAAAAAGCTTTCCGGCAAAGCTGGCTGACCGCCGGCCTGGCGCAAATCATTGATGGCCGGCAGCAGCAGCTCCGGCATTTCCTGGCGATGCGCTTCGACGTTTTCCAGGTAACGGCGTAGCACGTGCAAGGCATTGCTCAAGGCTGACAGCTGAACGTCGCGCTCTTCACCTGCACCGGCGGGAATATCGGTGGCCTGATCCAACACTTCCTGCGCCAGCAGTTCGGCACCCGCCAGTTCGATCAGATTCAGTGTGCCGCGCACCTGATGCAGGCTTTCCACCGCCTGCTGCAGCAGGCTACCGTTGTTGCGATCGGCAATGAATTGTTCAAGGCTCAACTCAGCCTCTTCCATGGTGGTGAACAATTCATCGCGCACCAGATTAAGCGACGTGGCTCCAGATACCATGAGCTATTGCGCCTCCCGCGTCAGTGATGAAAACAGGTGGAAGGACAGCATCAGTCAGCGAACTCCGGTTTCTGCTTGCTCATGTGCGCCGTCATGGCCACACGCAGGTCAGCAGATTGCAACATGGCGGCGTTCCAGGTGGCGATGTATTCGAGGCCATCATCAACGCGGTGGTCGCGCATGTAGCGAATCATTTCCTTGGTACCGCGGATGGCCACTGGCGACTTGCTGGCGATCTCGCGAGCGATACCCATCACACCATCCAGCAAGGCATCAGCGTCAGCATAGGTGCGGTTGACCAGGCCAATATTGCGCGCCTCTTCGCCGTTGATGGTGCGCCCGGTAAAAGCCAGTTCGCGCATCATGCCGTCGCCGATGATGCGGGGCAGGCGTTGCAGGGTGCCCACGTCGGCGGCCATGCCGATGTCGATTTCCTTGATGGAAAACTGCGCATCGACCGTCGAATAACGCATGTCGCAGGCCGAGACCAGATCGATCGCACCGCCCAGGCAATAACCCTGAATGGCCGCCAGCACCGGCTTGCTGCAATTGTCCACGGCGTTGAAGGAGGCTTGTAGCTCGAGAATCTTGCGCCGCAGCTTTTGCGCGTTGCGCCCAACATCCGGCCCCAGCTGGCTGCCGACCGAAGCCAGCATCATCAGGTCGATGCCCGAGGAAAAGTGTTTGCCAGCACCGGAGATCACCACCGCACGCACTTCATCGGTGTCATCGATCCAGCGGAAAATATCGATGATCTCGCGCCAGAAGTCGGCGTTCATCGCATTGACCTTTTCCGGGCGGTTGATCACCACATGGGCAACCTTATCTGCCAACACGACATTAAAGGCTTTGTAGTCGGACACGGCAGTCATCCTCAGCAGGGGCGCAAGCGCAAGATGGAAATATTCTTATGCTAAAAATCGAGCAACTATAACAACCAACCGACAAATGTCGATGCTGGCCACTGTGACGCAGGGCACGCCATTAAAGTTAAGCTCAATTTTTACCTATCGGCGATAAGCGCTTGATCTACTGAGGTAAGCAGCGCAGCAAGGCCGGTCCGCCGTAGAACGCAGCGAACCGGCCAGGCATCAGGCCTTGATGCAGTCGACGGTATACACCCCATCCTCACGCTGCAGGCCGTGCACATCGGCATCGAAACCGGGGAAGCTGCGGTCGAAGGTGCGGGCAAACGCCAGGTAATCGATGATCGAGCGAGTCTGCGCGGTAAACCGTTCGCCCGGCATGATCAATGGGATACCTGGCGGGTATGGCACCAACATCACCGCAGCGATGCGCCCTTCCAACTGCTCGATCGGCACCGCCTCGACTTCGCCACGCACCAGTTGGTTGTAAGCATCGGCTGGCTTGATCGCCACCTCCGGCAGCACCGTGTACATGCGCTTGAGCGCCTTGGCCGTAGCATTTTCGCGGTAGCAGGCATGCAGTGCATCACACAGGTCGCGCAGCCCCATGTCCTGATAGAACGCCTTGCCGGCCTGAGCAATTGACGGCAGCACATCGCTCAAGGGCAGGTTGGCATCGTAGCTGCGTTTGAACTCCAGCAACTCGGTCAGCAGCGTGCTCCACTTGCCCTTGGTAATGCCCATGGAGAACAGCACCAGGAAGGAATACAGGCCGGTTTTCTCCACCACCAGGCCACGCTCCCAGAGAAACTTGCTGACCACGGCCGCCGGAATGCCGCGCTCATCCAGCTTGCCGTCGGCGGTTAATCCCGGCGTCACCAGGGTGACCTTGATCGGGTCGAGCAGCACGTAATCTTCGGCAACATCGCCAAAGCCGTGCCAATCGGCTTGCGGTTGCAGCAGCCAATCCTCGGTGACCACATCATCGGTGCCTTCGGCCTTGGCCGGTTGCCAGATGCTGAACCACCAGTCGTCGCTGTTGAGGTTCTGCCGCAGGTTGGCCAGGGCGCGGCGGAAACTCAGGGCCTCATCGAAGGTTTCCTGAATCAGCGAGCGTCCTGCCGGGCCTTCCATCATCGCCGAAGCCACATCCAGCGAGGCGATGATGCCGTACTGCGGCGAGGTGGAGATGTGCATCATAAAGGCTTCGTTGAAGCGATCCCGATCCAGCTGACGCTTGCCGCCATCCTGTACATGGATCATCGAAGCCTGGCTGAACGCGGCCAGCAGCTTGTGGGTGGAATGGGTGGTGAACACCAGCGGCGTGTCTGCACTGCGCGCCGTGCCCATGCCATAACGCCCGGCATAGAACTCGTGGAACGCCGCGTAGGCGTACCAGGCCTCGTCGAAATGTAGCACCTCGACGCTATTGCCCAGGGTCTGCTTGATCAGCTCGGCGTTGTAGCACAGGCCGTCGTAGGTCGAGTTGGTCACCACCACCAGCTTGACCATCGCCCCGCTGCTGTTCGGCACGCGCCCGCGGGCAAGCGGGCTTGCATCGATCTTCGCCTGAATCGATTCACGGCTGAACTCGCTCAGCGGAATCGGCCCGATGATGCCCAGTTCGTTGCGCTCCGGGCACAGGTACAGCGGAATCGCGCCAGTCATGATGATGGAATGCAAGATCGACTTGTGGCAGTTACGGTCCACCAGCACCAGATCATCGCGGCCAACCATGCTGTGCCAGACGATCTTGTTCGCCGTCGAGGTGCCGTTGATCACGAAGTAGGTGTGATCCGCGCCGAAATTGCGTGCCGCGCGGGCCTCGGCCTCGGCCAGCGGGCCGGTGTGATCGAGCAGCGAACCCAGCTCCGGCACCGACACCGAGAGGTCAGAACGCAGGGTGTTCTCACCGAAAAACTGGTGAAACGCCTGCCCCACCGGGCTCTTGCGATAAGCCACACCGCCGCCATGGCCCGGCGTGTGCCAGGAATAGTTGGACTGCGCCGTGTGCTGCACCAGCGCCTTGAAGAATGGCGGCAGCAGGCAATCCAGGTAATTGCGCGCAGCACGCGCGACCTGACGAGCGAGGAACGGCACGGTGTCTTCGAACAGATAAAGGATGCCGCGCAACTGGTTGAGATCGACCATGGCCTCGGCTGGCGCGTTCTCGATGGTCACCTGCTCGCCCAAAGCGAAAATCGGCAACTGCGGTGCACGACGACGAGCGATGCGAATCAGCTCGACCATGTCCTGCAGCAGGGTCTTGTTCTCCCCCGCACCTTCGGCGGCCACCAGAATGCAGGCCAGGCCGTGGTGGGTGGAAGCCACGATGCGCCCCTCGGCGGAGCTGGCGGTGGAGAGAATGCTGAAGCCGTCCTGCTCCAGTTCTTGGGCGATGGCGCGCACCCGATCACCAGCCACGGTATCGGCCTTGATGTCACGGTGCACGATCAGGACGGGGAACTTTAGGTCTTTATACATTGTGGCGTCCCTGAAGAATGGCAGGTCATAGCCTGCCTATCACCTCAGGGTAGAGGCTGGCCCCGCTGGGCGGAACCCCCTCTGCGTGACGCTGTACGAAAAGGTCGCGAGTGGATAACTCAGCGGTCGCGGTTGCCGTTCACCGATTAGCCAGCGGCAACCGCCAGACTCCGATCAGGCCTCGGCCTTGGGCTGTTCCAGCTGCACCCAAAGCGGCGGCGCACCTGCCGACTTCTCGATAATCGCCAGGCGTGCCAGATGGGCATCCAGTTCTTCACCACTGGCCCGAATCACCCGTGTCATGGCCCGACCAGCGGGCAGACGGCGAATCGCGCTGGGCTGCTGACGACCATTGCTGTCACCTTCCGAGCCGTCACCGGCCAGGGAGAGGTTGGTCTGCCCGCCGGTCATGGTCAGGTAGACGTCGGCGAGAATCTCGGCATCGAGCAAGGCGCCGTGCAGGTCACGGCCGGAGTTGTCGACACCATAGCGTTTGCACAGCGCATCGAGGTTGTTGCGCTGCCCCGGGTGGCGCTCGCGGGCCATCATCAGGGTGTCGAGAATCGAGCAGTGCTCGCTGATGTCGGCGCGCTCATCCTGCTTGATCAGGGCGAATTCGTTGTTGATAAAGCCAACGTCGAACGCCGCGTTGTGAATGATCAGCTGCGCACCCTTGATGAACTCGAAGAACTCATCGGCCACATCCTTGAAGCGTGGTTTGTCCTTGACGAACTCGTTGGTGATGCCGTGGACCGCAATCGCGCCTTCGTCGATCTCACGGTCCGGCTGCAGGTAGACGTGAAAGTGCCGCCCGGTCAGGCGTCGCCCCATCAGCTCAACACAACCGATCTCGATGATCCGGTGACCATCGGTCACCGGCATACCGGTGGTTTCAGTATCCAGCACCACACTACGCATGCTTCTGCCCTCTCACTTCTTCAACACCGCGATTGGCCAACTGGTCGGCGCGTTCATTACCCGGATGACCGGTATGGCCGCGCACCCACTGCCAGGTGACATCATGGCGATTGACCTGCTCGTCCAGCGCCTGCCACAAGTCGGCATTTTTCACCGGTTCCTTGGCGGCAGTCTTCCAACCGCGTTTTTTCCAGTTCGGCATCCATTCCTGGATGCCTTTCATTACATATTGCGAGTCGGTGATCAAACGCACCGAACAGGGACGAGTCAGGGCAATCAGGGCACAGATCGCCGCCATCAGCTCCATGCGGTTATTGGTCGTGTTGGGCTCGCCACCCCACAGCTCCTTTTCTACGCCTCGGCAAACCAGCAAGGCACCCCAGCCACCCACGCCAGGATTGCCCTTGCAGGCACCGTCGGTGTAGATCTCGACCTGTTCACTCATGTATCTGCAATCTCTCGCTCAATTATCAGCCAATGCTATTTCTGCGGTGTTTCACGCCGACTGACCTTGGCCACCGGCATCGGCAGTAACTTGCCCACCGGTTGCCGGCTGGGCGGGCGCAATGGCCGTAAGCCCACCACCAATTTACGCGCCACCAGCACATAAAAACCGCCACCGGGTGGCTGCCAGCTCGCGCCAATGCGCTCCAGCGCAGCCAGGCGCGCCTGCCAGGCCGGCGCAGAAAGCGGCGGACGATAGCACCCGAAGCGGCGTTTCTCCAGCGCGAAACCCAGTAGGTGCAACCAGTCGCAAACCCGACTGGGCGCAATACAACGCGCCTGGCGCAAGGCATCGCGGGCGAACAGATGACGCATACCCCAGGTGCTGAGCGGATTGATCCCGACAATCAGCAGATGACCGCCCGGACGCACGCTACGCGCCGCCTCACGCAGCAACCCGTGGGGCGACAGGCTGAAATCCAGACCATGCTGCAACACCACTACATCGGCGGCATGTTCGGTGAGCGGCCAGGATTGCTCTTCACAGACGATTTCCACACCTTTGAATGGCGCCCCCAGGCGCACACTGCGCTGGATCTGCCGGGCATCCGGCGGCGTATCGGCGGCGGGCCCGTAATGCACCAGGTAACCACCAAAGAAACGCGCCAACTCCTCCTCAAGCAACTGCCTCTCCTGCTCCAGCAGCAACTGCCCGAGCGGCCCGGCCAGCCAGGTGCGCGCGGCACCAATCAGATCGAGCCATTCACTGTCGGCATGGGCAAAAGGGTGATCGGACATAAGCATTACCTACGTAGCCAGCACCGTTAATGCCCCCTAAGATGCACCTTTGTGCCCTGCTTAGCGACCGAACGATGATAAAAATCGACGCACTGCCTGCATTCTCCGACAACTATATATGGCTGCTGCAAGACCCTGAGCGGCGCCACTGCGCGGTTGTCGACCCCGGTGATGCTGCCCCGGTCGAAGCCTGGCTGGCGGCCAACCCCGGCTGGCAGTTGAGCGACATTCTGATCACCCACCACCACTTCGACCATGTGGGCGGGATCGAGCGCCTCAAGGCCACCACCGGCGCACGGGTGCTGGGCCCAGCCAACGAGAAGGTCCCAGGTCGTGATCTGGCGCTGCACGACGGCGACCAGGCCGACGTACTGGGCCAGCGATTCGATATATATGAAGTTCCCGGGCATACCCTGGGGCATATCGTCTATATCCAGCCCGAGCAGCATTGGCTGTTTTGTGGCGACACGCTGTTTGCTGGCGGTTGTGGTCGCCTGTTCGAGGGCAGCCCCGAGCAGATGCATCACTCGCTCAGCCGCCTGGCAGCGCTTCCCGAACAGACTCAGGTGTTCTGCACCCATGAGTACACCCTGAGCAACCTGCGCTTTGCCGCCGCTGTTGAACCAGAAAACCAGCAGATCAAGCAGCGCCAGGAACAAGTTGGACAATGGCGCGAGGCTGGACAGATCAGCCTGCCATCCTCTATTGCTCTGGAGCGTGCCACCAACCCGTTCCTGCGCAGTAGCGAACCGGCAGTCAGTGCCATGATTGCCGAACGCGATGGCCCGGCCAGCCGTTCGCCGGCGCAGGTGTTCGCCGCATTGCGTGCCTGGAAGGATCATTTCTAAACCACGACAACCACACAAAAGACTGGTTAAAACTTGACCAGGGGCAGGCTGGTTCCTAGAATCGCCCGACCTTTTCGCCGGGAAGTACACCGCCGCCAATGCCTCTATCACCACGCAAGACCTTGAATTTAAAGGCATTGGCACAAAGCGCTCAGACGCTTGTGGTGATCATGTGCGTAACCCTGGCCGGTTGCCAGACCAGCAACCAGTACCGCCCTGACAGCGGCCGCGACACCGACCGCGCGGTCGGTCTTGAGCAAGAGCCGGAATGGCTCAGCAGCAACGTGGCCCCAGCCCCTGAAGAGCCTAAAGATATTTGGGAGCGAGTGCGCAACGGCTATCAGTTGCAGGACAGCATCACCCTCAATCCGCGTATCGAGCAGCAACGCCTGTGGTTCGTCGGTAATCCCTCGTTTATCGAGAAAGCCGGCGAACGCAGCAGCCCCTACATTCACTTCATCGTCGAGCGCCTGGAACAGCGCAATATGCCAATGGAGCTGGCCCTGTTGCCGATGATCGAAAGCTCGTACAACCCGCTGGCTTACTCCCACGCACACGCCGTCGGGCTGTGGCAATTCATTCCGTCCACCGGACGCAACTTTAACCTGCGTCAGACCAACTGGTACGACGGCCGCCGCGATGTGATGGCCTCCACCGATGCCGCCATCAGCTACCTGACCCGCCTCAAGGAAATGTTCAACGGTGACTGGCTGCTCGCCCTGGCCGCCTACAACGCCGGCGAAGGCCGGGTCAGCCGGGCGATTGAGCGCAACCAGAAACTCGGCCTGCCAGCCGACTACTGGAACCTTTCACTGCCGACCGAAACCCAGAACTACGTGCCCAAGCTGCTGGCTCTGTCTCAGGTGATCATGACCCCGCAGGCCTATGGCGTCAGCCTCAGCCCCATCGCCAACGAACCCTACTTCGAGAAGGTCGAGTTCAAGCAGCGCATGGATCTGGCCCGCGTCGCCGCGATGGCCGATCTGGATGAAGACGAGCTGTACCTGCTCAACCCGGCGTTCAAGAAAGGCATTACCCTCGACGGCCCGCAGCACCTGCTGGTACCGACCGACAAGGCTGAGCTGCTGACTGCCAACCTGTCGCTGATGAAGCCCCAGGAGCTGGTGAACTGGCAGCAGTACCGCGTCCGCTCGGGCGACAGCTTGCACAGCATCGCCAACCGGCATCAGTTGACGGTGAACACCCTGCGTGACATCAACAAACTCTCCAGCAACAACCTGCGCATCGGCCAGGTGCTGAGCATCCCCACTCAGCCCGGTGTAACACCGCGTGAACCGCTGTTTCAGCGCAGCATGGCGCAGAATCAGCCCGTACGTAACTACCGGGTAAAAAACGGCGACAACCTCTGGCAGATCGCCAAGAACCACAAGGTTGCAGTCAAAGATGTGCAGCGCTGGAACAAGCTGTCAGGCAGTAGCCTGCGCGTCGGTCAGGTGCTGACCATGCAGGCCGGCCAAGCAGCCTCGGGCGGCAGCGGCGGCGCACCACGGCAAAGTGCAACCTACTACAAGGTGCGTCAGGGCGACTCGCTGTACCTGATTGCCAAGCGCTTCAAGGTACCGATGAAAAGCCTGCAGAGCTGGAACCCGAAAGCCGGCAAGGCCCTCAAGCCCGGCCAAACCATCACTCTGTACAGCGTCAACTGATCAGCCACGCTTGCTCATCGCCTCCAGGCAACGCCCGGTCAGCTGGGTAAAACGCTGAAAGGCGACAAACTGCTCATGCTTCAGCGCCCGCCCGGACCCCCGGCTGTCGGCATACAGCAAGCCAATTTCCCGCGTTCCCGCCAACAGTGGCGCAATAAAGAACATGCCCTGCCCCAGGCGCTGACGAATCGGCTGGGTGACCAGTTCATTGAGGTTGTAGCTGGCCGGCACCCCCATCCATAGCGCCTCTTTATTACGCAGGGCATAGCTGAAGATATGTGGCTGCGCGGTTTGCTCAACCGGCAGGATAAAGTCATGCGCCCACCCGGCTGTGCCCTCGCCGATCACCCGCTTGCAGCGAAAACAGCTTTGCCCATCGGCCAACACCACCAACATGATGCGCTCAAGCCCGGCGCCCTGATGCAAACCCTTGAACAGCGTATCGAGTACCAACCCCAGGTCGGCACGCTTTGAAACCATCAGCCCAAGGTCCTGCAAGGCTTGCTGCAGGGTCAGCAGGTTAGGCTGGAGCAAACGCGCCTTGCGCTGCTCCTGTTGCAAGCGAATCTGCTCTGGATCGGTATTGGGAATCAGCTTGCACAACTGACTGGCGCCGAACGTGGCCGCCATCTTTACCGTCTCATCGGCACTGGCCAGCACCTGCTGCATGGCTTCCTGCGGTGTCACTCCGATAAAACTGGCCAGTTGCCCGACCAGGCTTTCCATGGTGGCTGAGTCCCAGCCTTCGAGCGCCGCCTGGCTGATCTTCGCACCAAGCGTCACGGCTTTGACGGCCGGATCATGCTGGCTGCTCGCCTGCAGCGCCAGACTCACGGTGTCGCCGAGGTTCCAGCTTTTCACCAAAGCCAGACTCATCTGCCGAAAACTGGTGCCGAGCAGATCCATCACCACATCATCGGCATCGATACCTGGTTGCGCCAGGGCGCTGGCCAGTTCATCAGCCGTTTCCCCGGCGCACCCCCAGAACGCCAGCTCGCCAACGTTATGCAGCAAAGCGGCGATAAACACCTCCTCATCGCTTCGCGAGAGCACGTAACCGGCGATGTTGCGCGCCTGTACGGCGGCATGAAAGGACTGCGCAAGCAATTCGGCGAGCTGCTCACGGGAGCTGCGAGCCAATAGACCGTCGATCAGGCTCACCGACAGACCGATCTGCCGCACGTTGTCGAAACCGATCAGCACAATGGCCCGGGAGATGGTGCGGATAGGCTCCTGGGAAGGGTTGTAATACACGCTGTTACCAATGCGGAGTACCTTGGTGGTCAGGGCAGCATCACGTAACAGCACATCGGCCAGCTGCTGGACCGACGACTTGTGCCCCAGGGTCAGACGGTGCAGATCCTGCACCACCGCGGCCAGGGCGGGTAATTCGGCTTGGTTGAAGCGATCAATCCATGACTGCAAACCATGGCAGGCTGTAACCAAAATGATGCCCTCGCAGTGGATAGCTTGAGTGTAGTCAAAGTGCCGCCATCGGCAGCCGTCGAAGGACCCTTTTTCCAGCCGATACAAGCTGTTAATGTGCCTGACCAGCAGCCCACAAGACGCCACGGATCGGATATTTCACTTGATACGTCCCCTCCTCTCGCTGTTCCTCTGCCTGGCCATCAGCTCATCTGCCTGGGCGACCCTGTATAAAAGTCACGGTTACGCCCAGTTTGGCGAGCTGAAGTACCCCGCCAGCTTTACCCATTTCGCCTGGGTCAACCCGGAAGCGCCTAAAGGCGGCACGCTGCGGATGATGGCCAACGGTACCTTCGACACACTCAACCCTTACACTTTCAAGGGCAGCAGCCCAATCAGCACCGCCAACTTTCTGCAATACGGGGTCAACGAGCTGAATGCACCGCTGATGGTCGGCACCGGTGCCTACGACCCCTCCGGTGACGAACCGGCTTCCAGCTATGGCCTGATCGCCGAGTCCGTGGAATACAGCGATGACCGCAGCTGGGTGGTGTACAACCTGCGTCCCGAAGCCCGCTTCCACGATGGCAAACCGATCACCGCCTATGACGTGGCCTTCTCCTACCGCCTGCTGCTCAAGGAAGGTCACCCGCAGTACCGCACCAACCTGCAGGAAGTAAAACGGGTCGATATCCTCAACCGTCACAGCATCCGCTTTGTGCTCAAGCGCTCTGGTAACTCGCTATTGATCCTGCGCCTGGGCGAACTGCCGGTGCTGCCACAGCATTACTGGAAGGACCGCGACTTCAAGGCCACCACCTATGAACCGCCACTGGGCAGCGGCCCCTATCGCATTACCCAGGTCAGCCCCGGACGCAGCCTGCGCTTTGAGCGGGTCAAGGACTGGTGGGGCGCCAAGCTGCCGGTCAACCGTGGCAAATACAATTTCGACCGGGTCGATGTGGAGTTCTACCGCGACAGCCATGTGGCTTTCGAGGCCTTCAAGGCGGGCGAGTTCGATATCTACATCGAACAACAGGCGAAAAACTGGACCAACGGCTATCGCTTCCCGGCACTCAGCCGTGGTGAAGTGATCCGTGCCGAAATTCCGCACAAGATTCCTACCCAGACCCAGGCGCTGTTTATGAACACTCGCCGTGAAGCGTTTGCTGACCGTCAGGTACGCGAAGCACTGGGCCTGATGTTCGACTTCGAATGGGCCAACCGCGCGCTGTTCAACAGTTCCTACACCCGCGCCCAGAGCTACTACCCCAACAGCGAATTCGCCGCCAGCGGTAAACCGGAAGGTGCCGAATGGCTGCTGCTGTCGCCCTACCGTAAGCAGTTACAGGCACGCCTGTTCAGTGAACCCTTCAGCGTGCCGCAGACCGATGGCCGCGGCATCCCGCGGGAAACCTTGCGCCGCGCCCTGGGTCTACTCGCCGATGCCGGCTGGAAACCCTCCGGCCAACGCCTGTTGAACAGTCAGGGCAAGCCCCTGACATTCGAGATCCTGCTGGTCAACCCGAACCTTGAGCGCATTCTTCAGCCATTTACCGAGAACCTGGCCAGCATTGGCATTCAAGCCCGACTGCGCACTGTCGATCGCGCCCAGTACAAACAGCGCCTCGACCAATACGATTTCGACATGATTCTGGTCACCCTGCCGCAGACCCTGAGCCCTGGCTTGGAACAGTCGCTGTATTTCCACTCCTCGCAAGCCAAGGTCAAAGGCAGCAGGAACTATGCCGGGATTACTCACCCGGTGGTCGATGCCTTGATCGAAAAACTGCTGTCGGCGCAGACCCGTGACGAGCAGGTGGCTGCCACCCGCGCCCTTGACCGGGTACTGTTGTGGCAGCACTACAGCATCCCGAACTGGTATATCGATTACCACCGCCTGGCTTACCGCAACCGATTTGCCTTCGTCACCACGCCGCCCTACACCCTGGGCCTGCGCACCTGGTGGCTGAAATCCATGGAGAACGCTGAATGACCCATGCAGTGCGCGCCCTGATTATTCGCTTCAGCAGCCTTGCTCTGCTTGGTGTTGCCAGCCTGGCCCTGGCCGGCCCCAAGCACGCACAGACCCTGTATGACGAGCCGCCGAAATACCCGGCGAACTTCAAACACTTCGAGTACGTCAACCCGGATGCGCCCAAAGGCGGAACCCTGCGCCAGGCAGCATTTGGCAGCTTCGACAGCCTCAACCCCTTTATCAACAAGGGCGTAGCCGCCGATGATATCGGCATGATCTACGACACCCTGACCCGCCATGGCCTGGATGAGCCCTTTACCGAATACGGCCTGCTCGCGGAAAAAATCGAGAAAGCCCCGGACAACGCCTGGGTACGTTTCTATCTGCGCCCCGAAGCGCGCTTTCATGATGGCCAGCCGGTCACCGCCGAGGACGTCAAATTCACCTTCGACACCCTGATGAGTAAAGGCGCACCGATGTACCGCGGCTACTACGCCGATGTCGACCGAGTTGAAATCGAAACCCCGCAGCGCGTGCGTTTTGTCTTCAAGCAGGCCGGTAACCGTGAGCTGCCGCTGATCGTCGGGCAATTGCCAGTGCTGCCAAAACACTGGTGGGCTGAACGCGACTTCAGCAAGGGTAACCTCGATGTGCCATTGGGCAGCGGCCCATACAAGGTGGCAAATGTGCAGGCCGGTCGCTCGATACGCTACGAGCGGGTCAAGGACTGGTGGGGCAAAGACCTGCCGGTCAATCGCGGTTTTTACAACTTCGACACCCTGCAAATTGACTACTACCGCGACAACACCGTCGCCCTCGAAGCACTCAAGGCCGGGCAGTTCGATTACTGGTTGGAAATCAGCGCAAAGAACTGGGCCACCGCCTACAACGTACCGGCCGTGGCCAATGGCCAATTGATCAAGGAAGAGATCGCCAACCACAACCCTACTGGCATGCAGGGCTTTATCTTCAACACCCGCCGCGCACTGTTCAGTGACCGCCGTGTGCGTGAGGCTCTGGGCCTGCTGTTCGATTTCGAATGGGCCAATCGCCAGCTGTTCAACGGCGCCTACACCCGTACCCACAGCTACTTCGACAACTCCGAACTGGCTGCAAGCGGCCTGCCCTCCGCAGACGAACTGAAGCTGCTGGAGCCCTTGCGTGCGCAGATTCCGCCGCAGGTATTTACCGATGAATATCAGCCCTCCGTCACCGACGGCAGCGGCATCATTCGCGAGCAGCAGCGCCGTGCCTATCAGCTGCTGCAGGAAGCCGGCTGGCGCATTGATGGCGACAAGATGCTCGACAGCACAGGCAAGCCGGTCAGCTTCGAATTCCTCCTGGCGCAAACCGAGTTCGAACGCATTCTCTTGCCGTTCAAGCGCAACCTGGCCGATCTGGGCATTGAGTTAGTGATCCGCCGTGTCGATGTATCCCAATACGTCAACCGCCTGCGCTCACGTGACTTCGACCTGATCGTCGGCGGCTTCGGCCAGTCCAACTCCCCTGGTAACGAGCAACGCGAATACTGGCATTCCAGCAGTGCCGATAACCCCGGCAGCCGTAACTTTATTGGTTTGAAAGACCCAGCCGTGGATAAGCTGGTCGAAGGCCTGATCAATGCCGACTCACGCCAGAGCCTGATCACCCATACCCGCGCCCTCGACCGCGTACTGCTGTGGGGCCATTACGTGGTGCCCAACTGGCATATCAAAACCTGGCGCGTGGCCTACTGGAACCGCTTCGAGCACCCCAAGGTCAGCCCGAAATATGACATAGGCCTGCACACCTGGTGGGCCCGCGACCTCCCCTATAAAGAAGCACCTGAAACCGCTGCCGACGCAGCCGCCGCTCAGCCCACCGTAGACGTGGAGCCATAACATGCTGGCGTATATATTTCGTCGGCTGCTGCTGATCATCCCCACGCTATTCGGCATTCTGCTGATCAACTTCATCATCATCCAGGCGGCCCCCGGCGGCCCGGTCGAACAGATGATCGCCAAACTGGAAGGCTTTGACGGCGCCACCAGCCGGATTGCCGGCGGCGGTGCCGAAGTCTCCGTGGCCGGCTCCAACTACCGCGGCGCCCAGGGTCTGGACCCCGAGCTAGTGGCGGAAATCGAGCGCATGTACGGATTCGATAAATCCGCTCCGGAACGCTTCTGGCTGATGCTCAAGAGCTACGCGCAACTGGACTTCGGTTCGAGCTTCTTTCGCGATGCCGAGGTCATCGACCTGATCATCGAGAAGATGCCCGTGTCGATCTCCCTGGGGCTGTGGAGCACGCTGATCATGTACCTGGTGTCGATTCCGCTGGGCATCGCCAAGGCCACTCGCCACGGCAGCGCCTTCGACGTCTGGACCAGCTCGGCAATCATCATCGGTTATGCCATCCCCGCCTTCCTCTTCGCCATCCTGCTGATCGTACTGTTCGCCGGCGGCAGCTACTGGGACTGGTTCCCGCTGCGCGGGCTGACCTCAAACAATTTCGACGAGCTGAGCTTTACCGGCAAGCTGCTCGACTATTTCTGGCACCTGGCCCTGCCCGTCACCGCCCTGGTGATCGGTAACTTCGCCACCCTGACGCTGCTGACCAAGAACAGCTTTCTCGATGAGATCAACAAGCAGTACGTGATCACTGCCAGGGCCAAGGGCCTGAGTAATAACCGCGTGCTCTATGGCCATGTGTTCCGCAACGCCATGCTGATCATCATCGCCGGCTTCCCGGCAGCCTTTATCGGCATCTTCTTTACCGGCTCCTTGCTGATCGAGGTGATCTTCTCCCTCGATGGCCTCGGTCTGATGAGTTTCGAGGCCGCCATCAACCGCGATTATCCGGTGGTGTTCGGCACCCTGTTTATCTTTACCTTGCTGGGCCTGGTGGTGAAATTGATCGGTGACATTACCTACACCCTGGTCGATCCACGTATCGACTTCGAAAGCCGGGAGGGTTGAGATGAAACTGTCGCCAATCAATCAACGCCGCTTCCAGCTGTTCAAGGCACACAAACGCGGCTGGTGGTCGCTGTGGGTGTTCCTCGCCCTGTTCTTCGTCACCCTCGGCGCCGAGCTGATCGCCAATGACAAACCATTGGTGGTGGGCTACGACAACCAGCTGTATTTCCCGGTATTCAAGCGCTACCCGGAAACTACCTTCGGCGGCGAATTCCCGCTGCAAGCCAACTACAAGAGCCCGTATATCCAGGAGCTGATCAAGGAAAAGGACGGCTGGATGATCTGGCCGCCGATCCGCTACAGCTACTCCAGCATCAATTACGAGCTGCAGGTGCCTGCCCCGGCACCGCCCTCGGCGGAAAACCTGCTCGGCACCGATGACCAGGGCCGCGATGTATTGGCGCGGGTGATTTACGGTTTCCGTATTTCCGTGTTGTTTGCCCTGATCCTGACCCTCGCCAGTTCGGTAATCGGTGTGTTTGCCGGCGCCCTGCAGGGCTTCTATGGCGGCTGGGTCGACCTGGCTGGGCAACGCTTTCTAGAAATCTGGTCGGGTCTGCCGGTGCTCTATCTGCTGATCATCCTCGCCAGCTTCGTGCAGCCGAACTTCTGGTGGCTGCTGGGCATCATGCTGCTGTTTTCCTGGATGAGCCTGGTGGATGTGGTGCGCGCCGAGTTCCTGCGTGGGCGCAACCTGGAATACGTGCGCGCGGCCCGTGCACTGGGCATGCAGAACGGCTCGATCATGTTCCGCCACATCCTGCCCAACGCGATGATTTCCACCATGACCTTTATGCCGTTTATCCTCACCGGCGCGATCGGCACCCTCACCGCGCTGGATTTCCTCGGCTTCGGCCTGCCGCCCGGTGCGCCGTCACTCGGTGAGCTGGTGGCGCAAGGCAAATCCAATCTGCAGGCGCCCTGGCTCGGTATCAGCGCCTTTGCCGTACTGGCCCTGATGCTCAGCCTGCTGGTGTTTATCGGCGAAGCGGCACGCGATGCCTTCGACCCGAGGAAATAAGATGACCGACTCCAACACCCTCATCGAAGTCCGCGACCTGGCGGTCGAGTTCGTCACCGGTAGCCTCAAGCAACGCGTGCTGGAAAGTGTCAGTTTCGATATCAAGCGCGGCGAAACCCTGGCCCTGGTGGGCGAAAGCGGCTCCGGCAAATCAGTCACCGCGCACTCCATCCTGCGCCTGCTGCCCTACCCGCTGGCCCAACACCCCAGCGGCAGTATTCACTACGCCGGGCAAGACCTGCTCAAACTGAACGAGAACAAACTGCGCGGCATTCGCGGCAACCGCATCGCCATGGTCTTTCAGGAACCCATGACCTCGCTGAACCCGCTGCATAGCATTGAGAAGCAGATCAACGAGGTGTTGGCTCTGCACAAAGGCCTGCGCGGCAAGGCGGCTACGGCACGCACTCTGGAGCTGCTGGAGCTGGTCGGCATTCCCGAACCGCGCAAGCGCCTCAAGGCCTACCCACATGAGCTCTCAGGCGGGCAACGCCAGCGCGTGGTGATCGCCATGGCCCTTGCCAATGAGCCAGAACTGCTGATTGCCGACGAGCCCACCACCGCGCTGGACGTTACCGTGCAGCTGAAGATCCTTGAGCTGCTCAAGGACCTGCAGGCGCGCCTGGGTATGGCCATCCTGCTAATCAGCCACGATCTCAACCTGGTGCGACGCATTGCCCACCGGGTGTGCGTGATGCAGCGCGGGCATATCGTCGAACAGGCCGCCTGCGAAACATTGTTTAAAGCCCCACAACATCCTTACACCCGTGAACTGCTGGGCGCCGAGCCCACGGGCGGCCCGGTCGATCAGCCACCTGGCAAACCCATGCTGGAAATCGACAACCTGCGCGTCTGGTTCCCGATCAAAAAGGGTCTGCTGCGCCGCACGGTCGATCACGTCAAAGCCGTGGACGGTATCAACTTCAACCTGCCACAAGGGCATACCCTGGGCATCGTCGGTGAAAGCGGCTCAGGCAAATCCACCCTCGGCCTGGCGATTCTGCGTCTGCTTGGCAGTCAAGGCAGCATCCGCTTTCAGGGCCAGGCCATCGACCAGCTCTCGCAGCATGACGTGCGCCCACTGCGCCGACAGATGCAGGTGGTGTTTCAGGACCCGTTCGGCAGCCTCAGCCCACGCATGTCGGTGGGTCAGATCATTGGCGAAGGCCTGCAGATCCACCGCATGGGCAGCGAGGCCGAGCAGGAACAGGCGATTATCGACGCCTTGGTGGAAGTGGGCCTGGACCCAGAAACCCGGCACCGCTACCCACACGAGTTTTCCGGCGGCCAGCGCCAACGCATCGCCATCGCCCGCGCCCTGGTACTCAAGCCCGCGCTGATCCTGCTGGATGAGCCGACCTCGGCCCTCGACCGCACCGTGCAGCGCCAGGTAGTCGAGTTGCTGCGTTCGCTGCAGGCCAAATACAACCTCACCTACCTGTTTATCAGCCACGATCTGGCCGTGGTCAGGGCGCTGAGCCATCAAGTGATGGTGGTCAAGCAAGGCAAGGTGGTCGAACAGGGACCGGCGGCACGTGTCTTTGCCGCGCCACAGGACATCTATACACAGCAGTTGCTGGAAGCAGCCTTTATGGCCCCAGCTGGCTAATTCTTGTAGACAGGAAGAGGAACTACATCCATGGGTTTTCTAAGCGGCAAGCGCGTACTGATCGTTGGCGTCGCCAGCAAACTGTCCATCGCCTCCGGTATCGCAGCAGCCATGCACCGTGAAGGTGCCGAACTGGCCTTCACCTATCAGAACGAAAAGCTCAAGGGTCGCGTCGAAGAGTTCGCCGCAGGCTGGGGCTCGAATGCAGACCTGTGCTTCCCCTGCGATGTGGCCAACGATGCGGAAATCGCCTCGGTATTCGAAGCCCTGAGCAAGAAGTGGGACGGCCTGGATTGCATCGTTCACTCCGTAGGTTTCGCTCCGGGTGACCAGCTGGACGGCGACTTCACCGAGGTCACCACCCGTGAAGGCTTCCGTATCGCTCACGACATCAGCGCCTACAGCTTCGTCGCCCTGGCCAAAGCGGGCCGCGAGATGATGAAAGGCCGCAATGGCAGCCTGCTCACCCTCTCCTACCTGGGTGCCGAGCGCACCATGCCCAACTACAACGTCATGGGCATGGCCAAGGCCAGCCTGGAAGCCGGTGTACGCTACCTGGCAGGCAGCCTCGGCCCGGAAGGCACGCGTGTCAACGCCATCTCCGCTGGCCCGATCCGCACCCTGGCGGCATCCGGCATCAAGAGTTTCCGTAAGATGCTCGCCGCCAACGAGAAGCAGACCCCGCTGCGTCGCAACGTGACCATCGAAGAAGTCGGCAACGCCGGCGCCTTCCTCTGCTCGGACCTGGCTTCGGGCGTTAGCGGCGAGATCATGTACGTCGACGGCGGCTTCAACACCACCGCCATGGGCGCCATGGAAGAGTGAGTGTGACTGCGCGGGGAGATCAGTTCTTCCTGCGCCATGTAGCGTTGCTGCCACGGATGGCAGGCATAAAAAAGGCCGCTTGAATAAGCGGCCTTTTTATATTCATCAGTATCGATCAGAAGCGCTCGATATCTGCCTTCTCTTCCAGCTGCTTACGGAACGCAGCAAAGTCCTGCTGACCGGCCCGCGAAGCCAGGAAGCGGCCATACATAGCCTTGTCTTCTTCCGACAGTGCCTGCTCGGGTTGGCTCACACCATTGAGGCGGATGATCACAAAATCACCGTTACTCAGGCTGATACCCGCAAAGCTCGGCTTGTCGGCTGCTTCAGGCTTAGGCATGCGGAACAGCGCCTGCAGCACAGCCGGCTCAACACCTTCCTGGCTGCGAGTGGCCGCTTCAACAACTGTCCAGCCCTGCTTGGCATCGGCCTGGCTAACCGGTGTCTGGCCATCACGCAGAGCAGCCAGCTGCTCCTCGCCTTTGGCCTTGACCGCCTCGCTTGCACGCACCTTGGTCAGCTGGGCCCGAATGCTGTCAGCAACCTGCTCCAAGGGCAGTTGCTCCGGCTTGTTGTGCTCTTTGACACGCACCACCACCGCAGTATTCGGATCCAGTTCGATCACACTGCTGTTGCTGCCGTCTTCCAGAACTTCATCACTGAAGGCGGCCTGAATCACCTGACGGTTGGCAGATACACCTTCGCTGCCACCCTGACGGCCAAACGGCTCAGTGGTCTTGACCTGCAAACCCAGCTCCTGCGCCGGCTGGCTCAAATCAGACGCTTCAAATGCCGCATCTTCCAGGTCCTTGGAGACCTCAACAAAGCGCTGCTCAACCTGACGCGCCTTGAGATCGCGCTGCAGTTTCTCTTCCAGGCTGGCGAAGCTCGGCACTTCCGGCGCCTGCACGCCCAGCAGTTTGATCAAGTGCCAGCCGAACTCACTGCGCACAGGTGCCGATACAGCGTTTTCACTCAGCGCATAGAGTGCTTCTTCGAAGGCTGGGTCATACACGCCCGGGCCGGCAAAGCCCAGGTCACCGCCATCGCCGGCTGAACCTGAGTCATCGGAAAATTCCTTGGCCAGCACGGCGAAATCTTCACCCTGCTCCAAGCGTTTCTGCACTTCGACCAACTTGGCTTTGGCCTGCTCATCATTCAGTGTGTCGTTCACTTCAACCAGGATATGGGCTGCACGACGCTGCTCGGCAAGGTTGGCGATTTCACTCTGATAAGCGCTTTGCAGCGCCTCATCGGTGACTTCCACCTGGTCGAAGAAGGCGTCCTTCTTCAGCTCGACATATTCCAGCACAACCTGCTCAGGGCTCATGAACTCGCTAGCTTGAGCATCGTAATAGGCTTTGATGTCGTCATCGCTGAGCGTGACGGCATCCAGATCAGCCTTGAGCGTCAGCGTGGCGAAATCGCGGGTCTGCTTTTCCAGCGCGGCAAAAGCCTGCACCTGGGCATCAGTGACAAAACCACTGTTGGCCAGGCCAGCACGCAGCTGACCGATGAGCATTTCCTGCTCAAGCATCTGGCGGAACTGCAAGCGGCTGTAGCCGAGCTGACGAATCACCTGATCGAAACGCTCAGCATTGAACTGGCCGTCTACAAGAAACTCCGGCGTTCTCAGAATCACCTGGTCCAAGGCCTGCTGCGAGAAGGCGAACTTGGCGTCCTTGGCACTATCAAGCAGCAAGGTACGCTCGATCAGGCCGTTCAGGGCCGCCTCGCGCAGCAGTTTTTCGTCCAGCAGGGAAGCATCGAAGTCACGCCCCAACTGCTGCAGCAACTGCCGACGCTGCATTTCCACAGCCTGGCTGAGCTCGACGGAAGTAATCTTCTCGCCATTTACCTCAGCAGCATTCTGGCTGTTACTGGTGCCAGTAAAAATCGCATCGACACCGGTCAGCGCGAGCAACGCAACGATGATGCCGATAATGGTTTTGGCAATCCAACCCTGTGAATTGTCCCTGATGTTCTGCAGCATGCTTCCCCCAGAACGGCTGTACAAAAAAAGCAGCCGCGCAGCGTGGGTAAAATCCGGATAGAAGAAAGGCGCATCAGTGGATGCGCCTTCTCGTAACTAGCGAAGCGGATCGAACTCAGCAGCTGATTCGTCGTGTTCAATCACAGCGTATCGGCTGAACATCCCGCTCGCTTCAGACCCGCCATTCAGCCGGATCTGTTAGGCAAAACCGAAAGAGGCTTAGTTAACAGCGTCTTTCAGGGCTTTGCCGGCTTTGAAGCCTGGAATCTTGGCAGCAGCGATGCTGATCGGGTTACCAGTTTGTGGGTTACGGCCAGTGCGAGCAGCACGCTCTTTAACAGCGAAAGTGCCGAAGCCAACCAGTACTACGGAGTCACCAGCCTTCAGAGCGCCAGTAACGGATTCAATGACTGCGTCCAGCGCACGGCCGGCAACAGCTTTTGGGATATCAGCAGATGCGGCGATGGCATCGATCAGTTCCGACTTGTTCACTCTTAAGTCCCCTTAATTTCTGTTGAGTTTATTTCTTGCTTTTAAATGTAAGCGAAGCTGGTGCTGGAGAGCCTGCTGACACGATAAGAGCCGCTTTATAACAAGGGCTCTAAAAATGTGTCAAGAAAGCCCTCCGGCTAATGCGTGCTAATTCGCTCCTTGGAATCAGTCTCGCGTTTTTCATCCTTTGCAACCATGGGAGCCGCATCAGGCAAGGGCTCCGGGGCGTATTGCAGCGCAATTTGCAGGACCTCGTCAATCCATTTAACCGGTTTAATCTGCAGGTCTTGCTTAATATTCTCCGGAATCTCTTTCAAGTCGCGCACATTCTCTTCCGGAATGATCACAGTCTTGATTCCACCACGGTGTGCGGCCAGGAGTTTTTCCTTCAAACCACCGATGGCCAATACCTGACCACGCAGGGTGATTTCCCCGGTCATGGCCACATCTGCACGCACCGGGATCTGCGTCAATGCTGAAACCAGCGCCGTACACATGCCAACGCCTGCACTGGGGCCGTCTTTGGGTGTTGCCCCTTCCGGCATGTGAATATGGATATCCTGCTTCTCGTAGAAGTCCACAGGCACGCCCAAGCTCTTGGCCCGACTGCGCACAACTGTCTGCGCGGCTGTGATCGACTCCAGCATCACATCGCCCAACGAGCCGGTTTTGATCAACTGACCTTTGCCCGGCACCACCACGGCTTCGATGGTCAGCAACTCACCACCAACCTGGGTCCAGGCCAGACCGGTTACCTGACCGATCTGATCCTGCTGCTCGGCCAGACCATAGCGGTGCTTGCGCACTCCCAAAAAGTGCTCAAGCGAATCAGCAGTGACCGTAACCTGGAAGCGCTTCTCGGCGGCGTGCTCCTTGACAGCCTTACGACATACCTTGGCAATCTGCCGCTCAAGACCCCGCACCCCAGCCTCGCGGGTGTAGTAACGAATGATGTCGCGGATGGCCGCTTCTTCGAAGGCCAACTCGGTCTTCTTCAAACCATTGGCCTGAACCTGCTTGGGCGCCAGGTACTTGATCGCGATGTTGATCTTCTCCGCCTCGGTGTAACCCGGCAATCGAATCACTTCCATCCGATCCAGCAGCGGACCGGGGATATTCATCGAGTTAGCGGTGCAGAGGAACATCACATCCGACAGGTCGTAATCGACCTCCAGGTAGTGATCGTTGAAGTTATGGTTCTGCTCCGGATCCAGCACCTCGAGCAGCGCGGATGCAGGATCACCACGCATGTCCTGCCCCATCTTGTCGATTTCATCGAGCAGGAACAGTGGGTTGCGCACACCGACCTTGGTCATCTTCTGTATCAAACGTCCCGGCATAGAGCCAATATAGGTGCGGCGATGACCGCGAATTTCCGCCTCATCACGCACACCGCCGAGCGCCATGCGCACAAATTTGCGATTGGTGGCGCTGGCGATCGACTCGGCCAGCGAGGTCTTACCCACACCAGGCGGCCCGACCAGACACAGCACCGGACCTTTGAGTTTTTTCACCCGTTTTTGCACGGCGAGGTATTCAAGGATGCGCTCCTTGACCTCTTCCAGACCGTAGTGATCCGCGTCCAGAATGTTCTCCGCACGAGCCAAATCAAGGCGCACTTTGCTCTGTGCTTTCCACGGCACATTGACCAGCCAATCGATATAGGAACGCACCACCGTGGCCTCAGCCGACATCGGCGACATCTGCTTGAGCTTGTTCAACTCAGCATTGGCCTTGGTGTGCGCCTCGGCGGTCAACCCGGCGTTCTCGATGCGCTTTTTCAGCTCATCGAGCTCGTTATGGCCTTCCTCGCTATCGCCAAGTTCTTTCTGAATGGCCTTCATCTGCTCATTCAGGTAGTACTCGCGCTGACTGCGCTCCATCTGTTTCTTGACCCGCCCACGGATGCGCTTCTCGACCTGCAACAGATCAATCTCGGCATCCAGCAGTGCCAGCACATGCTCAACCCGGGCAGCCAGGTCGGTAATTTCCAGAATTTCCTGTTTCTGCTCGATCTTCAGCACCATGTGCGCCGCCATGGTATCGACCAGACGCCCTGGCTCATCGATGCCATTGAGCGAAGCCAGCACCTCGGCCGGAACCTTCTTACCCAGCTGCACATACTGTTCGAACTGACTCAACAGACTGCGGGTAAACACTTCGGCCTCACGCTCGGCAGCATCCACCTCGTCAATCAGCTGCACTTCGGCGCGGCAATGGCCGTCAACTTCGATAAAGCGCTCGATCTCTCCGCGCTGCTCGCCCTCAACGAGCACCTTGACCGTGCCATCGGGCAGTTTCAGCAGCTGTAATACCGTGGCAACGGTTCCCACGCGGTAGAGACCATCCTCGCTCGGATCATCGTCAGCGGGGTTCTTCTGGGCCAGCAACAGAATCTGCTTCTCGCCCGTCATTGCAGCCTCAAGGGCCTCAATGGATTTTTCACGCCCGACGAACAGCGGGATGACCATATGCGGATAGACCACAACATCGCGCAACGGCAGGAGAGGCAATTCGATGGTTGTCTTCATGATTTCGGCTCTACGGCGGCCTTACGGCCGTAAACAGATGGGATGACCCTTAGCCCTAAGATGGGGGCAGCCCCAACAAAAAACAAGCGCTGCAACAGGAAAAGAAAAGGGGCCCGCAGGCCCCTTGCTTTCAACATGTTACAACGCGATCAAGCGTCTGGCGCAGCCTTGGCAGGCAGCTCGTTGTTCTCATAAATAAGCAACGGTTTGGATGCACCATCAATCACACTTTCATCAATGACCACCTTACTGACATCGGACTGCGACGGAATCTCGTACATGGTATCGAGCAGGATACCCTCGAGAATCGAACGCAAACCGCGAGCACCGGTTTTACGCTCCAGTGCCTTGCGGGCAACCGACTTCAGTGCATCCGGACGGAACTCCAGCTCAACACCTTCCATCTCGAACAGCTTGCCATACTGCTTGGTCAGGGCGTTCTTCGGCTCGGTCAGGATCTGCACCAGCGCCGCTTCGTCGAGCTCATCCAGTGTGGCGATAACCGGCAAGCGACCAACGAACTCAGGGATCAGACCAAACTTGACCAGATCATCCGGCTCGACGGCGCGAAGTGATTCGCCAACCTTCTTGCCCTCTTCCTTGCTGCGTACTTCGGCACTGAAACCGATACCACCCTTGGTCGAACGCCCCTGGATGACCTTTTCCAGACCAGAGAACGCACCACCGCAGATAAACAGAATATTGCGCGTATCGACCTGCAAGAATTCCTGCTGCGGATGCTTGCGACCACCCTGCGGCGGCACCGACGCAACGGTACCCTCGATCAGCTTGAGCAGTGCTTGCTGCACGCCCTCACCTGATACGTCACGAGTAATCGATGGGTTGTCGGACTTGCGCGAAATCTTGTCGATTTCATCAATGTAGACAATGCCCATCTGAGCCTTTTCCACATCGTAATCGCACTTCTGCAGAAGCTTCTGAATGATGTTCTCGACGTCCTCACCGACATAACCCGCTTCGGTCAGGGTGGTGGCGTCGGCGATGGTGAAGGGTACGTTGAGCAAGCGTGCCAGGGTTTCCGCCAGCAGGGTCTTACCCGAGCCAGTTGGGCCGATCAGCAGGATATTGCTCTTACCCAGTTCAACATCATCTTTCTTGTCGCGCTGATTGAGGCGCTTGTAGTGGTTGTACACCGCTACAGCCAAAACCTTCTTGGCACGCTCCTGGCCGATCACGTACTGATCGAGGATGGAGCTGATTTCCTTCGGAGCAGGCAATTTATGCGCGCTGCTCTCGGCCTGGGCTTCCTGCACCTCCTCACGGATGATGTCGTTGCACAGGTCGACGCACTCGTCGCAGATAAAGACCGAGGGGCCGGCAATCAATTTGCGTACTTCATGCTGGCTTTTGCCGCAGAAGGAGCAATAAAGCAGCTTGCCGTTGTCCTCGCCGTTGCGGGTGTCAGTCATTCGTTCAATCCAATCCGATAGGCTTGAAACACAAGATGAGGGCAAATGCGGGCATTTTCAAGCCCGCCGGAGGCCGGTGACACCGGCCCGCCCTATTTTGAGCCGCTTATTTTAAGCGGGGCGCTTTTCAATTACTTCGTCGATCAACCCGTATTCACGAGCAGCCTCTGCGCTCATGAAATTATCACGATTGGTATCACGCTCGATTTCTTCCAGAGTACGCCCACTGTGCTTGGCCATCAGCGTGTTGAGACGCTCGCGGATAAAGAGGATTTCCTTGGCGTGGATTTCGATATCCGACGCTTGCCCCTGGAAACCACCCAGAGGCTGGTGAATCATCACACGCGAGTTCGGCAGGCAGTAACGCTTGCCCTCAGCACCGGCGGTCAACAGAAATGCACCCATGCTGCATGCCTGGCCAATACAGGTAGTGGACACATTTGGCTTGATGAACTGCATGGTGTCGTAGATCGACATACCCGCCGTCACCGAACCACCCGGGGAGTTGATATACAGGTGGATGTCCTTATCCGGGTTTTCCGCTTCAAGGAACAGCAGTTGCGCACAGATCAGGTTGGCCATGTAGTCCTCTACAGGACCAACCAGAAAGATCACGCGCTCTTTGAGCAGGCGCGAATAGATGTCGTAGGCGCGCTCACCGCGAGCTGACTGCTCGACAACCATAGGCACCAGGCCGCCAGCGGCTTGGATATTAGGCATTTGCTGCATAAAAGGATTGCGGGACATGCTGCACTCGCTCCCTAAATAGTCATGTCACAAATACGCATAAGCCAGCGCGGAGGCTGGCTTATGGCGTGTTCGAACGAGGTAAAGAAATCAGGCGGCTTGTGGTGCTTCTACCGGCTTGACAGCTTCTTCGTACGAGACCGCTTTATCGGTCACGTTGGCCTTCTGCAAAACAGTATCTACAACTTGCTCTTCCAGTACAACCGAACGCACTTCGTTCATTTGCTGGTCGTTTTTGTAGTACCAGGCTACAACCTGCTCAGGCTCTTGGTAAGCCGAAGCCATTTCCTGAATCATTTCGCGCACGCGGGCGTCATCCGGCTTCAGCTCGCACTGCTTGACCACCTCAGCTACAACCAGACCCAGTACAACACGGCGCTTGGCTTGCTCTTCAAACAACTCAGCTGGCAGCTGCTCAGGCTTGAGGTTGCCGCCGAACTGCTGAACGGCCTGGACGCGCAGACGGTTCACTTCGTTGCTGATCAGTGCTTTCGGCACTTCGATCGGGTTGGCAGCCAGCAGACCGTCCATCACCTGGTTTTTAACCTTGGATTTGATGGCCTGGCGCAGCTCGCGCTCCATGTTTTTGCGCACTTCAGCGCGGAAGCCTTCTAGGCCGCCTTCTTTCACGCCGAACAGGGCGAAAAAGTCATCATTCAGCTCAGGCAACTGAGGCGCCGCGATGCTGTTGACGGTGACGGTGAACTCGGCAGTTTTACCAGCCAGGTCGAGGTTCTGATAATCAGCCGGGAAAGTTGGGTTGATTACACGCTCTTCACCAGCTTTAGCACCAACCAGGGCGTCTTCAAAACCAGGGATCATACGACCGGAGCCGAGAACCAGCTGAGTACCTTTGGCCGAACCACCAGCAAAGACTTCGCCATCGATTTTGCCAACGAAGTCGATGTTCAGCTGATCGCCATTCTCGGCAGCGCGCTCGGCAGCTTCGAAACGGGTGTTCTGCTTGCGCAGGATTTCCAGCATGTTGTCGACGTCGGTGTCAGCCACATCAGCCTGTAGGCGCTCGATGGCGATGGACTCGAAGCCACCAACGGTGAATTCCGGGAATACTTCAAAGGTCGCAACGTATTCCAGATCCTTGCCTTTCTCGAACGACTTCGGCTCAACGGCCGGAGCGCCAG
This sequence comes from Pseudomonas anguilliseptica, assembly GCF_021375795.1. GTDB lineage: Bacteria > Pseudomonadota > Gammaproteobacteria > Pseudomonadales > Pseudomonadaceae > Aquipseudomonas > Aquipseudomonas anguilliseptica_A. The sequence continues at coordinate 645,736 of NZ_JAEIOI010000002.1, forward strand.
CTGGATTGAGCTTCTGCTCAACAACGGCTTCGTAGAAGGTGGATTGGATCAGATCACCCAGAGCTTCCTGACGCGCAGCATCTTCATAACGCTGACGAATCACGCTCATTGGCACTTTGCCAGGACGGAAACCAGGAACCTTGGCACGACGGGCAGTCTGCTGCAGACGCTTGTTGACTTCAGTCTCGATGCGCTCAACAGAGACGCCTACGGTCATACGGCGCTCGAGCGCAGAAGTACTTTCAACAGAAACTTGCATGGATAATCCTCGTTGCACAGACATAAGCCGGCCGTTTACCGGCCCCGAATCAAGGGCATGCATTCTAGAGGGTCAATTTGCAGAAGTCACCCTAGATGCAGGCGGCAAACGGGAGGGAGTTCTAAAAGATGGTGCGGACGGAGAGACTCGAACTCTCACGCCTTGCGGCGCTGGAACCTAAATCCAGTGTGTCTACCAATTCCACCACGTCCGCAGGGTAAAGCCTTCATACAAAAACGCCAGGAACTAACCTGGCGTTTTGGAATATGGGGTGGACGATGGGGATCGAACCCACGACAACAGGAGTCACAATCCTGTGCTCTACCAACTGAGCTACGCCCACCATATTGCATTTTGCTTGAGCCAAGACCGCCAAATGGCGCACCCGGCAGGACTCGAACCTGCGACCATCCGCTTAGAAGGCGGATGCTCTATCCAGCTGAGCTACGGGCGCTTATCCATCCGCTAGTGCAGACTTAAAGCTTTCGGCTTTGGAAAAAGCGTTTAACTTAAACCTTAGCCGTCTTACCCAGCGACCTGCTGTGCTCGACAAGCGGGGCGAATGTTATAGAGGTGACTTCAGATCGTCAACAGGAAAAGTTAAAAAAATTCAGCCATTTAAAGGAGTTACGCGAAAACCCTGGCATCCGCCTTTGCCCGACAGCACGGTCATGCGAGAATGCGCGTCCTTTTTCCATCCTTTCTTTATGGTTAACCAAGCGCAATGACCGCACAACTGATCGATGGCAAAGCAATTGCCGCCAGCCTGCGCCAGCAGATCGCCCAACGTGTCGCCGAACGACGCCAGCAAGGCCTGCGCGCACCCGGACTGGCTGTGATTCTCGTCGGTAGCGACCCTGCGTCCCAAGTCTACGTTTCGCACAAACGCAAAGACTGCGAAGAAGTCGGTTTCCTCTCGCAAGCTTATGACCTGCCCGCCACGACCAGTCAGGCCGAGCTGATGGCGTTGATTGATCGTCTGAATGACGACACCAGCATCGACGGTATTCTGGTACAGCTACCGCTGCCAGAACATCTTGATGCTTCCTTATTACTGGAGCGCATCCGCCCGGATAAAGATGTCGACGGCTTCCACCCCTACAACATCGGCCGCCTGGCCCAGCGCATGCCATTGCTGCGCCCCTGCACCCCGAAAGGCATCATGACTCTGCTGCAAAGCACCGGTGCAGACCTTTATGGCATGCACGCGGTAGTGGTTGGCGCCTCGAATATTGTCGGCCGCCCGATGGCTATGGAGCTGCTGCTGGCTGGCTGCACCGTCACCGTGACGCACCGCTTCACCAAAGACCTGCCCATGCATGTTGGCCAAGCCGACATCGTTGTGGTGGCTGCGGGTAAGCCTGGCCTGGTGCATGGCGAGTGGATCAAACCCGGCGCTATCGTCATCGACGTTGGCATCAACCGCCAGGCCGATGGCAAGCTGATCGGCGATGTGGTGTATGAAACCGCCCTGCCCCGTGCTGGCTGGATTACCCCGGTACCGGGCGGCGTCGGCCCGATGACCCGTGCCTGCCTGCTGGAAAACACCCTGCACGCCGCCGAGCACCTGCACACCTGATTCAGCAGAGCACGCCAGAACGACGGCACTTCTTATGCAGGTGCCGTTTTTTAACTTCCGCTGGATACATCAATAACTCCCAGCCTTTGGACTTATGCACTCTGCGCGGTGTCGAAGCCCTACCGCCTGACCATATGTGCGCGACTCGGCGCAATCCGCAATTTCTGCCACGAGCCATGATCCGATGCGCAAGCCAATGCACTACGCAGCTGCTGCCGCCCAAGCATCACGCTGTAGCTGCCTATTATTCTCGATAGTGCTAGTGAGCGGATGCAGCAGCGCCACCGCACCACCACTCCGAACAGACATCGAACCCATACGCTTTCTGCTGAGCTTCGATGACGGCCCCAGCGCCAGCAGCACCCACAACCCAACCGCCCAGATACTCGACACCCTGGCCGACAACCCGATCCAACCGGGTATTAAGGCACTGTTCTTTGTCCAGACACGCGCCCCCACGGCCGGCGGCAGTACCCAGGGCCAGGCCTTGCTGCGCCGCCAGCAACGCGAAGGACATCTACTGGGGCTACACACCGCAACACCCGGCCATGCCAACCACCGCTTCCTCAGCTCAGAGGCGCTGGAACAATCATTGACCAATGGAGTAGCTGATCTTCAGGCCGTCAGTAACACCTCACCACGCCTGGTGCGACCACCCTTCTGGAACTATGACGAGCGCACCTTTGCCGCCTATCAGACACACGACCTGCATATCCTGCTAACCGATTTGAGCGCCAATGATGGCAAGATCTGGGGCATCAACGGCAGCCTGCGTCGGCGCAGTAATTTGCGTGATCAGCTGGCGCAAGCCGCGCGACAGATCAACGTAGGCGCCCTACCGGCAGTCGACGGGGTCATCCCGGTAGTGGTGACCTTCCACGACCCCAACCCCTACACCGCACGACATATGCAGGAGTACCTGCAAATACTGATGGATGTGGCCGAAGAGGTCGGCCTGGCCACCGATAAACAACCGTTCTACGGCCAGCGCGACACCCTGCAACGTGCTGCATTAAAGCGCGCACTCGGCGATCCAAAGCAGTACGCCCGCCTGCCGGGCCTGTGGAACTGGCTGTGGAACTAGCCAGCCGTATGCAATAAAAAAGGCCGCTCGAAAGCGGCCTTTTTGTGCAACAACGAAACTAGTCAGCCAGGCGCCAGGTGGTCGCACCCTTGCCGTCTTCCAGCACCACACCCATGGCAGTGAGCTGATCGCGAATACGGTCGGACTCGCCCCAGTTCTTCTCAGCGCGGGCCTGCAGACGCGCGGCGATCAAGGCTTCGACCTCGGCCGCATCGACCTTACCGGCAGCACCAGCCTGGAGGAAAGCTTCTGGCTCCAGCTGCAATACACCGAGCACACCAGCCAATTCCTTCAAGCGTGCAGCCAGAGCTGCAGCAGCCTGTACATCGCTTTCGCGCAGACGGTTGATCTCACGCGCCAGCTCAAACAACACGGCGCAGGCCTCCGGCGAGTTGAAGTCGTCATCCATCGCCGCCGCAAAGCGCTCGACAAAGGCTTCGCCACCAGCGGGTACAGCATCAGGCAAGCCCTTGAGCGCATTGTAGAAACGCTCCAGCGCACCCTTAGCTTCGCGCAGGCTGTCTTCGGAGTAGTTGATCGGGCTGCGGTAATGGCTGGACACCAACAGGTAGCGCACCACTTCCGGGTGGTACTTCTCCAGTACTTCGCGGATGGTGAAGAAGTTGCCTAGGGATTTGGACATTTTCTCGCCATCCACACGCACCGCACCAGCGTGCATCCAGGCATTGGCGTAGAGCTTGCCGGTGGCCGCCTCGCTCTGCGCGATCTCGTTTTCGTGGTGCGGGAATACCAGATCCGGGCCGCCACCATGGATATCGAAGGTTTCACCCAGGCAGCAAGTGGACATCACCGAACACTCGATATGCCAGCCCGGTCGACCAGCGCCCCACGGCGACTCCCAGCTTGGCTCGCCCGGTTTAACGCCCTTCCACAGCACGAAATCCAGCGGATCCTGCTTGGCTTCATCAACTTCGATGCGCGCACCGATCTTCAGGTCTTCGATCTTCTTGCGCGACAGCTTGCCGTAACCGACGAACTTGCCGACCCGGTAATACACGTCACCATTGCCGGGCGCATAGGCAAAGCCCCTGTCGATCAGGGTCTGAATCATCTGATGCATGCCGGCAATATGATCAGTGGCACGCGGTTCCTGATCCGGACGCAGCACATTCAGACGTGCCTCGTCTTCGTGCATCGCCGCGATCATGCGCTCGACCAGCGCTTCAAACGGCTCGCCATTCTCGTTGGCACGCTTGATGATTTTGTCGTCGATGTCGGTGATATTGCGTACGTAGGTCACGTCATAGCCACGATGGCGCAGCCAGCGCGTCACCACATCGAACGCCACCATCACCCGCGCATGACCGATATGACAGAAGTCGTAAACCGTCATGCCGCACACGTACATGCGCACCTGGTTACCCACCAGCGGTTTGAAGACGTCTTTGCTTTTGGTCAGCGTGTTGTAGATCGAGAGCATCGGGGTTCCTTGGAAAACCACGGGCCGGCGTACCGGCCCGGTTCTAATCAGAGCATTTGAGCCTTAGGCCCAGGAATCGCGCAACGTTACGGTACGGTTGAAGACGGGTGCACCCGGCTTGCTGTCCTTGATGTCGGCGCAGAAATAGCCTTCGCGCTCGAACTGGAAGCGCTCTTCCGGCGCAGCCTCGGCCAGGGATGGCTCGGCGCGACAACCTTTGAGCACCACCAGCGAATCCGGGTTGATGTTGTCGAGGAAGCTGCCGCCCTCTTCGTCTTTCTCCGGGTTGGCGGAGCGGAACAGACGGTCATACAGGCGTACTTCACACTCAACGCTTTCAGCCGCCGGCACCCAGTGGATCACGCCTTTGACCTTACGGCCTTCGGGGTTCTTGCCCAGGGTGTTTTCGTCGTAGCTGCAGCGCAGTTCAACGATAGTGCCGTCGGCATCCTTGATCGCCTCATCGGCGCGAATCACGTAGCTGCCACGCAGTCGCACTTCGCCGCCTGGAATCAGGCGTTTGAAGCCGGCCGGCGGGACTTCTTCGAAGTCGCTGGCATCGATATAGATTTCACGGCTGAACGGCAGCACGCGCACGCCCATCTCCTGCTTGGGATGGCGCGGCAGCTCGAGATTCTCGGTCTGGCCTTCCGGGTAGTTGGTGATCACCACTTTCAGCGGCTTGAGCACGCACATGGCACGCGCGGCATTGGCGTCGAGGTCATCACGAATGGCGAATTCCAGCATGCCGATGTCCACCACGCCGCCAGCACGGTTGACGCCAATCATGTCGCAGAAGGCGCGGATCGACGCCGGGGTGTAGCCGCGACGGCGGAAACCCGACAGGGTCGACATACGCGGATCGTCCCAGCCATTGACGTGCTTCTCATCGACCAGCTGCTTGAGCTTGCGCTTGCTGGTGATGGTGTAGTTCAGGTTCAGACGAGCGAACTCATACTGACGCGGCTGCGCCGGCACCGGCAGCTGCGCGAGGAACCATTCATACAGCGGACGATGGTCTTCGAACTCCAGGGTGCAGATCGAATGAGTGATGCCTTCGATGGCATCCGACTGACCGTGGGTGAAGTCATAGCTGGGGTAGATGCACCACTTGTCACCGGTCTGGTGGTGGTGAGCATGACGAATGCGGTACAGAATCGGGTCGCGCAGATTGATGTTCGGCGAGGCCATGTCGATCTTTGCGCGCAGCGAACGGGCGCCATCAGCGAATTCGCCGGCTTTCATACGGGCGAACAGATCAAGGTTTTCCTCAACGCTGCGCTCACGGAACGGGCTGTTCTTGCCCGGCTCAGTAAGATTGCCACGGTAGGCACGCATTTCTTCGGCGTTGAGGTCGCAGACGAAGGCCTTGCCTGCCTTGATCAGCTCGATGGCCCAGGCATGCAGCTGGTCGAAATAGTTGGAGGCATAACGCTCCTCGCCCGCCCACTGAAAGCCCAGCCACTGCACGTCGCTCTTGATCGCGTCGATGTATTCCTGGTCTTCCTTGGCCGGGTTGGTGTCATCAAAGCGCAAGTTGCACTCGCCACCAAACTCCTTGGCCAGGCCGAAGTTCAGGCAAATCGACTTGGCGTGGCCAATGTGCAGGTAGCCATTGGGCTCAGGCGGAAAACGGGTAATGATCTTCGCGTGCTTGCCGGCATCCAGATCGGCCTGGACGATGGGACGAAGAAAGTTAGCGGCGGCGACGGTTTCTGGCTTGCTCATGGGGTCCTTGGCGAGTGCGGGGCACGATTCAGAGCCTGTTCACAACCTTGCGAGCTAGAGCTAAAACGGTGGCGAAAATAGCCGAGGAAGCGGAGTTTACGACTGTAAATGAGCATTCCGAGGTGGTTTTCAACGCCGTTTTGCCAACGCGCAGCAGGTTGTGGACAGGCTCTCAGGGTAGGCCGACTTATACAAAGCGCTTATCATAGCCGAAGCTGTCAACCCCCTGACAGGCCCAAGAACCGCTGCAATGCCCTTTGCTGGAAATTCAGCGGCTCACGGTTTTATCGACAGAGCGATTACCTTCATGATCAAGCTGCACACCAATCACGGCGTTATCACCCTCAACCTGTTCGAAGACAAAGCCCCGGAAACCGTGGCCAACTTCAAGCAGTACGTTAAAGAAGGTCACTACGACAACACCGTTTTCCACCGCGTGATCAGCAACTTCATGATCCAGGGCGGCGGTTTCGAGCCGGGCATGAAGCAGAAAACCACCCGCGCCCCGATCAAAAACGAAGCCAACAATGGCGTCGCCAACAAGATCGGCACCGTGGCCATGGCCCGCACCATGGAGCCGCATTCGGCCTCCGCGCAGTTCTTTATCAACGTTTCCGACAACAGCTTCCTCAACCACAGCGCGCCGACCGTGCAGGGCTGGGGCTATGCGGTGTTCGGTGAAGTGGTTGAAGGCATGGACGTGGTCAACGCCATCAAAGGCGTCGCCACCACCAGCAAATCCGGCCATCAGGATGTACCGGTTGATGACGTGATCATCGAGCGCGCCGAGATCGTTGAGTGATACTACTGATCTCCGATCTGCATCTTGAACAGGAGCGCCCGGATATCAGCCGGGCGTTTCTGCATTTTCTGGAAACCCGCGCGATTCAGGCCCAGGCGCTGTACATCCTCGGCGACTTCTTTGAAGTCTGGATCGGCGACGATGCCATCAGCCCCTTTCAACGTTCGATTGCCCAGGCTTTGCGCAGACTCAGCGAGCGCGGCACGCGCATCTACCTGATGCACGGCAATCGCGATTTTCTGCTCGGCAAGGCCTTCTGCCGCGAAGCGGGCTGCACCTTGCTGCCCGACCCCAGCGTGATCGAACTCAATGGTCAGCGCGTGCTGTTGATGCACGGCGACAGCCTGTGCACCCAGGACATTGGCTATATGAAGCTGCGGCGCTGGCTGCGCAACCCGATTTCACTGTTTATTTTGCGCAATCTGCCGCTGCGCACCCGACAAAAACTGGCGCGCAAACTGCGCAATGAAAGCCGCACGCAAACGCGGATGAAAGCCAGCGCGATTGTCGACGTTACCCCCGATGAAGTGCCGCGGATCATGGCCGCTTACGGCGTGCAAACGCTGATCCATGGCCACACCCATCGCCCGGCCACCCATGAACTGCAGGTTAATGGTCAGGCGGCGCAACGCATCGTACTCGGCGACTGGGATAAGCAGGGTTGGGCACTGCAGGCAGACCATCAAGGCTTGCAGCAAAGCGCCTTCGATCTTCAACCTGCGTGAAACTTTGACAGCGCGCACAAAGCACTGAGCAGCCCTTGACGGACGATTCGCCGATCATCAGCATCGGCGACCTCAAAACGCCATCAGGGACCGATCATGCTGATCAGCAAGGAACACATCCTCAAATACGCCATTGCCCCCGCCGCGCTGGTCGCCGTGGGCTTCGTCACCTTCAACAGCGTGTTCTTCTACAACGAAGCCGGTTTCGCCACCCATGTGCGCACCATCTTCGGTGAAGAAAAAGTCGTCGACGATGTGGGCTACGCGACCAAATGGTTCGGCCGCGCCACCGCCTGGAAAAAGGCCCTCAGCGTGCAATCGGTCCTGACCGAAGCCCTGGCCATCAACGACAACAGCGACAACGACTCACTCGGCGCCACCATCGAAGCCTTCCCCATTGTGTTTCTCGGCAACGTCGACGCCAAGGTCGAGTCCTCGGCACGTTTTCGCCTGCCCACCGGCGATCAGTTCCTGACCATTGCCCAGGAATACCGCAACCCGGAAAACTTCATCACCACCGCTCTCGTACCGGCCATCAAGGAAACCCTGCAGGCCACGGCCTCACTGATGAGCGCCGACGATTTCTATGCCGGCGCACGCAGCGAATTCGCCGCCGAGTTCGAAAACCAGCTCAATGACGGCCTGTACCTGATCAAACGCAAGGAAGTACGTGGCCCGCGCGGCCACCAGCCCACTCAAACCGCAATCCTGCAGGCCGGCACTGAACAAGGCGCGTTCGGCGACAACAACGTCAGCCAGTTCATCACCGAAAAGGTCATGGACAGCAAAGGCATCCCCGTACGCAAGCAGCAACAGTTCCGCAAATATGGCGTGGAAGTGGTGGAAGCCCGCATCACCAACGTCGACCCCAACCCGCAATACAAACAACGCATGGTTAAAGTCCAGCAGGCCCTGGCTGAACTGGCCGTGGCGCGACAGAACCGCCTGAAGGAAGAGGAAGAGAAGCTGCTGGTCACCGCCCGCGGTGAAAAAGAAGTGGAAGCGCGCCGCCAGGAAACCCTGCGCGACCAGATTGAGCGCACCACCCAGGCGGAAACCGAGAAGCAACTGGCGCGTATCAACGCCGAACGGGAAAAAGGTCGCGCTGAAATCGAGAAACAAACCGCCGAACTGCTGCGCGACAAGGCCGCCATCACCGCCGATGCCACGAAAATCACCGCTGATGCCGAGGCCTATGCCCGTGAAGCGGTGATCAAGGCGGACGGCGCGCTGCAGCCAAAGCTCGATGCGTTGATCGAAATTAACAAGGTATGGGCACAGGCGGCCTCGCAGGCTCCGGTGCCCAGCGTGATGATGGGTGCAGGCAAGGATGGCACCAGCAGCCGCCAGGACGAAATTGGCCAACTGATGGGCGTGTTGGCGACCAAGGCCGCGCGCGATCTGGCGCTGGACTTGAGCGTCAAGCAGTAACCCCGTAAAGCCATAAACAACAAAGCGCCCACTGGGCGCTTTGTTGTTTTAGAGCATTGGCACACCGCTATGAAAACGGAACTCGGTATCCGGCGACTCGATCAGCTCGCGCTCCGCCGCCCTCACCCGCTCGATGGCCTGATCAACATCACGGGCATCGCCGTACTGATAAGCCAGCTTCAGATAATTCTGGAAATGTCGTGCTTCGCTTTTCAGCAAGCCGAAGTAGAACTTGCCCAGTTCTTCATCCAGATGCGGCACCAAGGCCTCAAAACGCTCGCAGCTACGCGCCTCGATAAATGCACCGACCACCAGGGTATCCACCAGCTTGTGCGGCTCGTGGGTACGCACCACCTTGCGTAAGCCCGAGGCGTAGCGCGCCGCTGACACCGGGCGCAGGCCGATCTTGCGGCGTTTCATGATGCGCAGCACCTGTTCATGGTGCACCAGCTCCTCGCGGGCCAGGCGCGACATGGCGTTGAGCAAGTCGACATAGGTGCTGTACTTGGCCATCAGGCTCAGCGCCGTGCTGGCGGCTTTGAACTCGCAGTTCTTGTGGTCAATCAGCAGCGTCTGCTGGTCAGCCAGGGCGGCGGTGATCCAGGCATCCGGCGTGCGGCAGCCAAGAAATTCGTGAATCTCCGGCAGATTCATGACGGCAGCCCCATTACCGGGCAAAGCCGGGCCTGAAGGGCAAAACAGCACAGCAATTCGTTGAGGTCGGCTAACAGATACATAAATTCACAAAAATGGGCGGGCTTGAGTGACGCGGCTAACAGGCGGCCATTATACGAATGAGCGCGCCAACAGCCACTCGATTGACACTGATCAAGCACAGAGCAACTGGCTGCGATCTATAGTGATAAACAGTTCAACTGATTGCACATGGAGATGATCATGCAAGCTATACGCAGCATTCTGGTGGTAATGGAGCCCAATCACGCTGAAGACCTGGCGCTGAAACGCGCCAAGCTGATTGCCGGGGTAACTCAGTCACATCTGCACTTGCTGGTGTGCGACAAGAAGAGTGACCACAGCAGTTATCTGCGCGACCTCACCGGCCTGCTCAATAGCGAAGGGTTCAGCACCTCCGGTCAACAGGCCTGGCACGACAACCCGCACCAGACCATCATCAACGTGCAGCAGGCCGAGGGCTGTGGCCTGGTGATCAAGCAGCACTTCCCCGATAACCCGTTGAAAAAAGCCCTTCTGACGCCGGATGACTGGAAACTGCTGCGCTACTGCCCGGCCCCGGTGTTGATGGTGAAAACTGACAAATCCTGGGCTGGCAGCGTGATTCTGGCGGCAGTCGATGTTGGCAATGCCGATGGCGAACACCGTACCTTGCACACCAGCATCGTCAGCCATGGTTTCGACATCGCCGCACTGGCCAAAGCCGAACTGCATGTGATCAGCGCACACCCGGCGCCCATGCTTTCGGCTGCCGACCCGACCTTCCAGCTGCGCGAGACCATCGAAGCGCGCTACCGCGAACAGTGCAAAGCCTTCCAGGCCGAGTACGAGATCAGCGATGAGCGTCTACATGTCGCCGAAGGCCCTGCTGATGTACTGATCCCACACACTGCCCGCGAACTCAACGCGGGCGTGACCGTGATTGGTACCGTGGCACGCACCGGGCTTTCCGGCGCACTGATCGGCAACACGGCCGAGGTGATTCTCGACTCACTAGAAAGCGACATTCTGGTGCTCAAGCCAGACGACATCATTGCCCATCTGGAGGATCTGGTCGCCCAACGCTAAGGCTGCCCAACCACGAAAAAGCCGCCAATAGGCGGCTTTTTCGTCCTAATCAGCGGTTCATATCCGCGCCTGCAGGCCCTCACGGAGAAAGTGCGGGGCGATGTAGCGCTCGTAATGCGCTTCGGAAAGCAGAAAAAATTCACGATCAATGGCATCGCGCAACTCCGGCAATGCCCAGTCGCGAAACTCCGGCAACAGCACCATGCCGTAGGCTTCCAACTGGCTGATCACCCGTGCGCCGCGAGCAATCAGCTGATAGGCCCAGCAATACGGCGACTGCTGCGCTACAAAGCGAATCTGCCGCTGCTCCAGCTGCGCGCGCAAACGTTGCGCATCGAAAACCTCGACCTTGGCGGCCATGACCTGCACCAGCAACACTTCCAAACGCATCCAGACCGCATGCTTTTCGTCGTCGTTGTAGCCGTTCCAGTGCGTGACCTCATGGTGAAAGCGCTTGCAGCCACGGCAGACCAAATCACCGTAAACAGTGGAGCACAGGCCGACACAAGGGGTTTTGATACGCTGATTGGACATAACGAAAGACATGAGGGCAGCAGAACAGGCTGGCATCTTAGCCCTTTGTCTAAGGCAGATCACCCCCAGATAAGCGGGGCCTTTGGCTTAACTTTATGAAAGCTTTCCAGTAGAATCGGCCGGCCTTTTAGAGGCAGCAACGTCCGTTGGAAGCTGTTTTCAAAGCGTCACGAGCACAGTCAATCCTGCAGGTTCGATGTTGGTGCCGACCCTTGAGCCACCCTTCAAGTGTCTGCACCAGCCCTCATCAAGCCCGTCCTGCCGGCGTAAAACTTTGAAAACAGCTTCTGCAAGAAAACAGCGAAACCTCGGCTGAGCGGCCCATAAAGCCACGAAGCGCCTGGTTCGGTGTTTTCTGGATCGCGTCCCGGACAACCCTTTGGGACCACTGATGAGGGTAATAACTGTGCTTGAAGCCTATCGCAAACATGTAGCAGAGCGTGCCGCTCAGGGTATCGTGCCCCAGCCGCTGAACGCCGAACAAACCGCAGGCCTGATCGAGCTGCTGAAAAACCCGCCGACTGGCGAAGAAGCCTTTCTGCTCGACCTGATCACCAACCGCGTGCCGCCAGGCGTCGACGAAGCCGCCTACGTCAAGGCCGGTTTCCTCTCTGCCATTGCCAAAGGCGAAGCCACTTCCCCACTGATCAGCAAGCAACACGCTGTTGAGCTGCTGGGCACCATGCAAGGCGGTTACAACATCGCCACATTGGTCAGCCTGCTGGATGACAGCGAACTGGCTGCCGTGACTGCCGAGCAACTGAAGCACACCCTGCTGATGTTCGACGCCTTCCACGATGTTGCTGAAAAAGCCAAGAACGGCAACGTTCACGCCAAAGGCGTTCTGCAATCCTGGGCTGACGGAGAGTGGTTCAAGAACCGTCCGACCCTGGCCGACAAGATCAGCCTGCGCGTGTTCAAGGTCACTGGCGAAACCAACACCGACGACCTGTCCCCTGCCCCGGACGCCTGGTCGCGCCCTGACATCCCGCTGCACGCCCTGGCCATGCTGAAAATGGCCCGCGACGGCATCGTGCCGGACGTACAAGGCTCCATCGGCCCGATGAAGCAGATCGAAGAAATGCGCGGCCAAGGCTTCCCGATCGCCTACGTAGGTGACGTGGTCGGTACCGGTTCCTCGCGTAAATCGGCCACCAACTCGGTGCTGTGGTTCTTCGGCGACGACATTCCCTACGTGCCGAACAAGCGCGCAGGTGGTTTCTGCTTCGGCAGCAAGATCGCTCCGATCTTCTACAACACCATGGAAGACGCCGGCGCTCTGCCAATCGAGTTCGACGTATCCAAGCTGAACATGGGCGACGTCATTGACCTCTACCCGCACGCGGGCAAAGTTACCAAGCACGGCACCGATGAAGTCCTGGCCACCTTCGAAATGAAGACCCCGGTACTGCTCGATGAAGTTCGCGCTGGCGGCCGTATCCCGCTGATCATCGGTCGCGGTCTGACCGAGAAGGCCCGTGCCGAGCTGGGCCTGGGCCCAACCGATCTGTTCAAACTGCCAGAGGCCCCCGCTGCCAGCACCAAGGGTTTCACCCTGGCGCAGAAGATGGTTGGCAAGGCGTGCGGCCTGCCGGAAGGCAAAGGCGTGCGTCCAGGCACCTATTGCGAACCGAAGATGACCACCGTCGGTTCCCAGGACACCACTGGCCCGATGACCCGCGACGAGCTGAAAGACCTGGCATGCCTGGGCTTCTCCGCTGACCTGGTCATGCAGTCCTTCTGCCACACCGCGGCTTATCCGAAGCCGATCGACGTTACCACCCACCACACCCTGCCGGATTTCATCCGCACCCGTGGCGGTGTATCCCTGCGTCCTGGCGACGGCATCATCCACAGCTGGCTGAACCGCATGCTGCTGCCTGACACCGTCGGCACCGGTGGCGACTCGCACACCCGCTTCCCGATCGGCATCAGCTTCCCGGCCGGTTCTGGCCTGGTGGCCTTCGCCGCAGCCACTGGCGTTATGCCGCTGGACATGCCGGAGTCGGTACTGGTGCGCTTCAAGGGCAAACTGCAACCGGGCATCACCCTGCGTGACCTGGTGCATGCCATCCCTTACGTGGCCATCCAGAAAGGCCTGCTGACCGTCGAGAAGAAAGGCAAGAAGAACATCTTCTCCGGCCGCATCCTCGAGATCGAAGGCCTGGACGAGCTGACCGTTGAGCAAGCGTTCGAGCTGTCCGACGCCTCTGCCGAGCGTTCCGCTGCCGGTTGCACCATCAAGCTGCCAGAAAAGGCGATTGCCGAGTACCTGCGCTCCAACATCACCCTGCTGCGCTGGATGATCAGCGAAGGCTACGGCGATGCCCGCACCATGGAACGTCGCGCTCAAGCGATGGAAGCCTGGTTGGCCAATCCGAAGCTGATGGAAGCCGACAAGGACGCCGAGTACGCCGAAGTCATCGAAATCGACCTGGCCGACATCAACGAGCCGGTGCTCTGCGCACCGAACGACCCGGACGACGCGCGTCTGCTGTCGACCGTTCAGGGCGAGAAGATCGACGAAGTGTTTATCGGTTCGTGCATGACCAACATTGGTCACTTCCGCGCTGCCGGCAAGCTGCTGGATCAGGTCAAAGGTCAGCTGCCAACACGTCTGTGGCTGTCGCCGCCGACCAAAATGGACGCTCATCAACTGACCGAAGAAGGCTACTACGGCATCTACGGCAAGGCTGGCGCACGCATGGAAATGCCGGGCTGCTCGCTGTGCATGGGTAACCAGGCACGCGTTGAGCCGAACTCGACTGTCGTTTCGACCTCGACTCGTAACTTCCCGAACCGCCTGGGTGATGGCGCCAACGTGTACCTGGCTTCTGCCGAACTGGCAGCAGTCGCCTCGATTCTCGGCAAGCTGCCGACTGTCGAGGAGTACATGGCCTACGCGAAGAACATCGACAGCATGGCCGCCGACGTTTACCGCTACCTGAGCTTCGATCAGATTGCTGAGTTCCGCGAAGCAGCAGCAAACGCCCAGATCCCTGCTGTTCAGGTCTAAGCGTTAGCTGAAATGAAAAAACCCGCCTTGTGCGGGTTTTTTTCTTTCTACCGCCCTACCCGCGAAAACCAATAGCCCGCACAACGAACATAGGCATATAACCGCTGCCTGGCACATGCATTGCTTTACACAACCCGAGCTTTCCAACGGCGGACGGGCTCGATCAAGACACTGGTGTCGTAGCTCTCGCGCAGATGGTCGCAGCGAGTGGCACGGCACCTTTTTGTGTGGGCACAGGAAAAGCACCATGAATGAGCACGAGATCAGCCGCAGTGACGCACCGGAGAAGCCGGTACTGAATATCGGTTTTATGGCCCTGAGTGATTCAGCGTCAGTGATTGTCGCCGCCACCCAAGGCTTTGCCGAGAAACATGGCCTGACCCTCAACCTGCAGCGGCAGAGCTCCTGGGCTGGGCTGCGCGACAAGCTGCTGAGCGGTGAGTTGGATGCGGCGCACAGCCTCTACGGCCTGATCTATGGTGTGCAACTGGGCCTGGGCGGTGCCCCCGCTACCGACATGGCCGTACTTATGGGGCTGAACCAGAACGGTCAGAGCATCAACCTGTCGCAGCCGCTGCAAGCCAGCGACGTGACCAGCGGCGAGGCACTCAGCCAGTATGTGCACCAACATGCAGCACGCCTGACCTTTGCCCAAACGTTCCCCACCGGTACCCATGCCATGTGGCTGTACTACTGGCTCGCCAGCCAGGGCATTCACCCATTGCGCGACGTCGACAGCGTGGTGGTGCCACCGCCGCAGATGATCGAACACCTCAAGGCCCAGCGTATCGACGGTTTCTGCGTCGGTGAACCCTGGACCGCCAAGGCCGTGGAAGAAAATCTCGGCTGCACCCTGACCACTATCCAGGCGATCTGGCCCGACCATCCGGAAAAAGTGCTGGGCTGCACCCGTGCCTTTGTCCGCCAGCACCCCAACAGCGCCCGTGCTCTGGTGATGGCGGTGCTTGAAGCCAGCCGTTTTATTGATGAAAGCGAGGAAAACCGCCGCAGCACCGCCCAGCTGCTCAGCGGCCAGGACTATGTCGACGCCCCGCTGTCGGCCATTCAACCGCGCTTTCTTGGCCAGTATCAGGACGGTCTCGGCCATGCCTGGCTGGACGCTCACCCCTTACGCTTCCATGGCCAGGGCGCGGTGAACATGCCTTACCTGTCAGATGCCATGTGGTTTATGACCCAGTTCCGCCGCTGGGGCCTGCTACGTGAAGACCCGGACTATTTGGCCATCGCCCGCCAGGTGCAGCAGCTTGAACTCTATCAGCAGGCCGCCAACGCCCTCGGCATTGCCGTACCAGCACCCATGCGCAGCAGCCAGTTGCTCGACGGCCCGACCTGGGACGGCAGCGACCCGGCCGGCTATGCCCGCAGCTTTGCCCTGCATGCCCGGTTTGACGCACCGGCTGGCGCACTGCAGGAGAGCTGCTGAGATGCTGCGCATTCTGCTGATCAACGACACGGCGAAGAAAGTCGGCCGTCTGAAAACGGCATTGACCGAAGCCGGCTTCGAGGTCATCGACGAATCCGGCCTCACCATCGACCTGCCTGAACGCGTCGAAGCGGTGCGCCCCGACGTGATTCTGATCGACACCGAATCGCCCAGCCGCGACGTGATGGAGCAAGTGGTGCTGGTCAGCCGCGACCAACCGCGGCCCATCGTCATGTTCACTGACGAGCATGACCCCAGCGTGATGCGCCAGGCGATTCAGAGCGGCGTCAGCGCCTATATTGTCGAAGGCATTCACGCCCAGCGCCTGCAACCGATTCTGGATGTGGCCATGGCCCGCTTCGAGAGCGACCAGGCCCTACGCGCACAATTGCAGGCCCGCGATGCACAACTGGCCGAGCGCAAGCGCATCGAACTGGCCAAGGGCTTGCTGATGAAGATGAAAAGCTGTGACGAGGAGCAGGCCTACACCCTGATGCGTCGCCAGGCCATGAGCCGTCAGCAGAAGCTGGCGCAAGTGGCCGAGCAGATCATCGCCATGCACGACATGCTCGGCAGCTGAATCCGGCCACTGTTATGCCGTGCTGAGGCCTGACTGTGCTGGACAGACAGGCAGCGCGGCGCTTATCTTCGCGCCTGGCCAGCGCACTGGCCAACGTCGCTCGGACGGTTCCGGGCGCTTACGTCTCCGAGGAAAGCATGGCTGACCAAGCTTCGCGCCGCTTTGCGCGCATTGATCGACTCCCCCCCTACGTTTTCAACATCACCGCTGAACTGAAGATGGCCGCGCGTCGCCGTGGCGAAGACATCATCGACTTCAGCATGGGCAATCCGGACGGTGCCACGCCGCCGCATATCGTCGAAAAACTGGTGCAGGTTGCCCAGCGTGAAGACACCCATGGCTACTCCACCTCACGCGGCATTCCACGCCTGCGCCGTGCCATCTCGCGCTGGTACAAGGACCGCTACGAAGTCGAGATCGACCCGGAAAGCGAAGCGATTGTCACCATCGGCTCCAAGGAAGGCCTGGCGCACCTGATGCTGGCCACCCTGGACCACGGTGACACCGTTCTGGTGCCCAACCCCAGCTACCCGATTCATATCTACGGTGCGGTGATCGCCGGCGCCCAGGTGCGCTCCGTGCCGCTGGTGCCTGGCGTGGACTTCTTCGCCGAGCTGGAGCGGGCGATTCGCGAATCGATCCCCAAGCCAAAGATGATGATTCTCGGCTTCCCTTCCAACCCCACCGCGCAGTGTGTGGAGCTGGACTTCTTCGAGCGCGTGGTGGCCCTGGCCAAGCAATATGACGTGCTGGTGATTCACGACCTGGCCTACGCCGATATCGTCTACGACGGCTGGAAAGCGCCGTCGATCATGCAGGTACCGGGCGCCAAGGACATTGCCGTGGAGTTCTTCACCTTATCGAAGAGCTACAACATGGCCGGCTGGCGCATCGGCTTTATGGTCGGCAACCCGGAGCTGGTCAGCGCTCTGGCGCGGATCAAGAGCTACCACGACTACGGCACCTTTACCCCGCTGCAAGTCGCTGCGATTGCTGCGCTGGAAGGTGATCAGCAATGCGTGCGCGATATCGCGGAGCAATACCGCCAACGCCGCAACGTTATCGTCAAAGGCCTGCATGAAATTGGCTGGATGGTGGAGAACCCCAAGGCCTCGATGTACATCTGGGCAAAGATCCCCGAGCCTTACGCCCACTTAGGCTCGCTGGAGTTTGCCAAGAAGCTGCTACTGGAGGCCAAGGTCTGCGTCTCCCCTGGTATCGGTTTTGGTGATTACGGCGATGACCATGTGCGCTTTGCTCTGATCGAAAATCAGGACCGCACCCGTCAGGCCATTCGCGGGATCAAGGCCATGTTCCGTGCCGATGGCCTGTTGTCTGGCAAAAAAACCAAGGCTGAAGAGTAGGAAACGGAGGGCATCCCAGGATGCCCTCTTTAAAAAGATCGTTGATTAACATGGACAGGTTTCAACATGAGCATCTGGAAACGTCTTTTTGGCCCGAAACAGCAAGAGACCGCAAAACAGAATATTGAACCAGACCCAACCCTCACCGATGCGCAAATTCTACGGGAGTACTTTTCTGTAAAACCCGAGATGAAGCGATCTTTGCGCAGCTTCTTGCACATAGCCTGCAAAAACGTCGGAGAAAAAGAATCTCGGCGCATTACCGCGTCAGTGATAAGAGAACTCACACCCGGTACGTCTGCAGCTGAGGCCCTGAACGTTAGCCTTTCCAGTGAAGATGGGCAGCGTAAAGGCAGCTGGGTTGCAATCTCGATTGACTGGAAAGCGGTCGAGGAAATTAACTGGCAAGCGAATGAGATTCTCCATTCACTCGACATATCGGAAGAGTGGACGCACCCCGAGCCTCGCGGTGCAGGTGCGGTGGAGAAATACCTATACGCCTTCGGTGTTTGGTTGGCTGATCGCGGGTATCAATTGCTACACATCGATCCGGAATGTGATGCCTATATCGCATTTGTAGTTCCCGAAAACCTACTTCAAGAAGCGCTGGAATTGGTATCCGCGGCAGGGGTAAAAGCCAAATCCAACCAATCATTTTCTTCAAGCTGACCCAGAATAGCTATGACCTCCATACCAATCATTCACGAGTCCAGCATCAAACATCGATGCTGGACTCGTGAATGACGAACCGAAGAAAACTCACGTACAAGCCAGCCTCTGTGGCGGTTGTTAAAGCCCTGGAAGCGTTAACCCGAGTAATCCAGCACCGTCCACACCCGGCTCAAGCCTGCAGCAATCACGCAGCCGCTTTGTCCCAACTGCTGATTGTTGCTGTGCAATGACATCAGCGTGGTCATGCCGTCGGCAGCATCCGAGCGTTCGCTCAACCACTGCACACGGCCACAGTTGGCCGTTTCAATCACGTAACTGGCAGCCACGGCTGAATCCTCGCTGGGCAGCTTGATCACATCCACCACCATACCCTGCTCTTCCACGCGCTTGCCGTCAGACACCAGCACGGCCCAGGCCTGACCGTTCTCGATCACCAGGTAAGTACCATTGGCCCTGGGTTGATCCAGCTGCGGTTGTGCGCAACCGGTTAAAAGACTCAACAGCACAATTGTCATCAGCATCTGTTGCATTGTCAGTGACTCCTCTGCAGTGCCTGTGGCCATTGGCTTTATGAGCAGATGGCGCGATTGATTGGTGAAGGCTTGGGGTTACTATTATCGAATACTGTTTATTTGTACAGTATTTTTCGATTACCCTTGGTCTTGCCATCCAGCCAACCGTTCAGCCCGGCTAACGTGCTCATAACAAGGCGTTAACAGGAGTATCCCGATGCTCGACGTAATGCAGTTGAAACACAGCGTAAACCGCATGCCCCTGGATAAAGTCCGGGCCACCGTCAATGAATTGCAGCTCGAAGGCATCGTTACCGAGGGCAAGACACCGTTTTCACGGGTGCACTTCAATACCTGCTTTGCCGAGATCGAAGCCCTGTTGCAGCGCGCCGGTTATCACCGCCAACTGGATGTGGTCGGCTATCAGGGCCTGGCCTACGCCATGTTCGACCCGTCGCGCTGGGAGGCGGTTGAAGTGCTGCGCTGGCTCAGGGAATTTGTCGAAGAAACCCAGGGCAAATCGCTGTCACGTTGAAGCGCTGAGCTGTTATCGCGCCTGGGTGCGTACAGCACCAAGTCGAAGCAAAAGCACCCGGCAGCCGCTCAGCCATGCACAGCATTGGCCCAACAAGCCTGGGCAACGCGTTACTCAGTCGCGGTACAAATCGCCGCCACGGCGACTATTTGTTGTTCTATCCCGCATTCAATTTCATGCATAAACCCATGATTTATAAACCTTAGGCCGCCCAAGCTGAGACTCATTCGAGCCTGTTCCAAAGCAGCCAGGCGCTTGCTCATCCGCGCCCTTCGGTAAATCTGGCAAGCCCCTTGCAAATATCCCCGCAAGATTCCTGCGCAGCCCACCAACGGCGGTGAGCCGCGGATCACGGACAACGGCGTCCGTCAGGTCACTTCAATCGAGGTGGCCTGGCGTACGCCGTTTTTTGTTTCAGCCGTTTTATCGGCCAGAAAGGACAGACCTATGACTGATCGTGATTCGAAGCACCCAAGCCTGCACAGCCGCCGCAATTTCCTGAAAACCTCAATTGCCGTCGCCGGCACCGTCGGTGGTGTTGCCGCTCTGGGCCTGAGCGCACCGGCAAGCCTGCGCAGCGCAGCCTGGGCTGCCGGTTCCGATGCACCGGAGAAAGCCGCGCTGAAAGTCGGTTTTATCCCACTCACCGATTGCGCATCGGTGGTGGTCGCCGCCACCCAGGGCTTTGGCGAGAAATATGGCCTGAGCATCATCCCAAGCAAGGAAGCTTCCTGGGCCGGGGTGCGCGACAAACTCAACACCGGCGAGCTGGATGCCGCCCACGTGCTGTACGGCATGATGTACGGCGCGCAGCTGGGCATCGCCGGGCCGCAGAAGGACATGGCGGTGCTGATGGGGCTGAACCACAACGGCCAGGCCATCACCCTCTCCAAGCAGCTCAAAGAGGCCGGCGTGACCAACGGTGCGCAACTGGCCGAGCATGTGAAAAAAGGCGGCAACCCGCTGACCTTCGCCCAGACCTTCCCCACCGGCACCCACGCCATGTGGCTGTATTACTGGCTGGCCAGCCTGGGCATCAACCCGATGAGCGACGTGAAAACCATCGTCGTGCCACCACCGCAGATGGTCGCCAATATGCGCGTCGGCAATATGGACGGATTCTGCGTCGGCGAGCCCTGGGGCGCACGGGCCATTGCTGACAAGATCGGTTTCACCGCCGTGACCACCCAGCAGATCTGGCCGGACCACCCGGAAAAGGTCCTCGGCACCAGCCGCGCCTTTGTCGAGCAATACCCCAATACGGCCCGCGCGCTGGTCATGGCGGTGCTGGATGCCAGCCGGTTTATCGAAGCCAGCGAAGAAAACCGCAAGAGCACCGCCAAGCTGATTGCCGGCAAGGCCTACGTCAACGCACCGGTCAAGGTGATCGAGCCACGCTTCCTCAGCCACTACGAGGACGGCCTGGGCAACAGCTGGAAGGACGACCATGCCATGGCTTTCCATAAGGACGGCGCAGTCAACTTCCCCTACCACTCCGACGGCATGTGGTTTATGACCCAGTTCAAGCGCTGGGGCCTGATCAAGCAAGACCCGAACTACGCCGCCGTCGCCGCCGGGGTCAATCAGGTGGCGCTGTACAAGGAAGCCGCCAGCGCGCTGAACATCCCCGTGCCGGCCAGTTCGCTGCGCAGCAGCACGCTGATTGATGGCAGCGTGTGGAATGGTGCGGACCCGGCGGCCTATGCCAATTCATTCGCGATCAAAGCCTGACAGGGAGCATCATGATGAATGCACCATTGAAAACCCCACTTCCCCAGGCGTTACCCAGCACAACAGCCACACGCCTGAGCCTACCCGGCACAGCGGCTCTGCAAAATGCGCTCAAAGCGCTTATTCCGCCAGTGCTAGGCATCATGCTGTTTATCGGCCTATGGGCATTGCTTGCAAGCAAGAGCGAGGGCCTGCCCGGCCCGCTGAGCACCTGGCTATCGGCCCTGGAGCTGTTCGCTGACCCGTTCTATGACAACGGCCCCAACGACATGGGCATCGGCTGGAACATCCTGCATTCGCTGGGCCGCGTCGGCATCGGCTTTGGCTTGGCGGCGCTGATCGGCATTCCACTGGGCTTTGCCATCGGCCGCTTTGTCTTTCTCGCCGGCATGCTCTCGCCGATCATCAGCCTGCTGCGCCCGGTGTCGCCGCTGGCCTGGCTGCCGATTGGTCTGCTGGTGTTCGAAGCCGCAGGCCCGGCGTCGATCTGGGTGATCTTTATCAGTTCAATCTGGCCAATCATCCTTAACACCGCAGCCGGGGTGGCCAGCGTGCCGCAGGACTATTTGAACGTGGCCCGCGTGCTCAAGCTGTCGGAGTTCAAGGTGCTCACGCGCATCCTGTTTCCCGCCGTATTGCCGCACCTGATGACCGGCATTCGTCTGGCCATTGGCGTGGCCTGGCTGGTGATTGTCGCCGCGGAAATGCTCACCGGCGGCACTGGCCTGGGCTTCTGGGTGTGGGATGAGTGGAACAACCTCAACGTCGAACACATCCTCATCGCCATCATCATCGTCGGCCTGGTCGGACTGGCTCTGGAGCAAGCCCTGCTCCTGCTGGCCAAGCGCTTTGACTACGCCAACTAAGGAGTTCGCCATGGACAAGTTCGTCGAGCTGACCAACGTCAGCAAACACTTCGACACCAAGAAAGGCCGCTTTCAGGCGCTCAGCGACGTCAACCTGAGCATTGCCAAGGGCGAATTCGTCACCCTGATCGGCCACTCCGGTTGCGGTAAATCCACGGTTCTCAACCTGATCGCCGGCCTGTTGGAGGCCAGTGAAGGCGGCCTGATCTGCAACGGCCGCGAGATCGACGGCCCGGGTCCTGAGCGCGGTGTGGTGTTTCAGAACCACAGCCTGCTGCCCTGGATGACCTGCTACGGCAATGTCTACCTGGCGGTGGAAAAGGTCTTCGCTGGCAAGGAAAGCAAGGCCCAGCTCAAGGAGCGCACCGAAGCGGCGCTGGCCATGGTTGGCCTGAGCCACGCCACCTACAAGCACCCCAATGAAATCTCCGGCGGCATGAAACAGCGTGTCGGTATCGCCCGCGCCCTGGCCATGCAGCCCAAAGTGCTGCTGATGGATGAACCCTTCGGCGCGCTGGATGCCCTGACCCGCGCGCACCTGCAGGACGAGTTGCTGCGCATTGTCGGCGAAACCCACAGCACGGTGGTGATGGTCACCCATGATGTTGACGAAGCCGTGCTGCTGTCGGATCGCATCGTGATGATGACCAACGGCCCGGCGGCGACCGTGGGCGATATCGTCAAGGTCGAGCTGGCGCGCCCGCGCGATCGCCTGGCCCTGGCCAACGACCCGCACTATCACGCCTACCGCACCGCCGTGCTGGAGTTTCTCTACCAGCGTCAGCAGCGCCCGGCAGCTTAAGGTTTTGCTGTGGCACCGATGCGGTTGAAGAAGGATTCAACCGCATCGGTATATGCACCAGGCTCGCCCAGTTGCCCATTGATCTCGCCATGCGAAAGCGCCAGCGGTAAAACCTCGACCTGCCTCCCCATCTTTTGACCGCGTTCGGCAAAGCCTTCAGCCTGACGGCATGCCTCCTCGCGCTTGCTTGAACACACCGCCAGCAGCGGCGCACCGACCGGCTGTAAACGCCAATACGGCGAAGCAATGCGCCAGTACTTGGGCTCCGCGCCAAACGCCTGGTCGTACAGGCGGTAATGTTTACCACGCATGATGCTGTCGACATCAAAGGCTGCGCTGTCCAGCGCCACCGTACCGAGCCAAGGCTGCGCGGCATACCGCTTGGCAATGGCATCATCGGCACTCAGCAAACTGACCAGATGCGCACCGGCCGAATGCCCCAGCAATACCACCCGCTGCGGGTCCCCTCCCCACTGCCGCGCGTGCTGCTGCACATAGCTCAGCGCCTGGGCTATGTCCTCGGCCTGCTGAATGGGCATCGCATCCGGCAGCAGGCGATAGTTCACCGAGACAAACAGATAGCCCTGAGGTAGCCAGCGCGCCAGCTTGTTCTCCACCACCCGACCCATGCGTTTGTCGCCCTTGCTCCAGGCACCGCCGTGCACCATCAGCAGAATCGGTGCTGAGTTGGCCTGCAGTGGACGGTAAACATCCAGGCGCTGACGCGCGTGCGTGACATACGGCAGATCAGCCAGCAGCTCGGCGCCGAGCTGCGCGGCGCTCCTGGCACTGCGCCGGTCACTCAGGGCATCGCGCAGCCCCTGCGCCTGCACATCCACTACCCACAAAAGCATCAGCAGCGCGCCGCTGCTCAATCGTCCGAGTCTCATACCTGACCTCTGCCCCATGCCATCTGGATGATTGGCAGATCATCGCCGGTTTGCCCGTGACCTGCATCAGCGTCTGCCCGGCAGATGCGAACAGGGTTAACATTCGCCACCTTTGACTGACGACCGGATGCTGGCATGGCCCGCCTGACCCTTGAATTCCCCGAAGACCAGTTCTGCTACAGCACCCACCTGACCGTGCGGGTGACCGACATCAATGCCGCCAATCACCTGGGCAATGACTCGATGATTTCGATGATCTCCGAAGCGCGGGCGCGCTTTCTGTTCGAGTTCGGCATCGTCGAAACCCAGGAAGATGGTACCGGGATCATCGTCACCGACCTGGCCACCACCTACCGCGCCGAAGCCCACGCCCGCGACCAGTTGCTATTCGAGGTCGGCGTGATGGATTTCAACAAGTACGGCGGTGATATCACCTTCCGCATCACCCGCCCGGCCGATGGCAGCCTGGTGGCCATGGCCAAGTCGGGCTTTGTCTTCTTCAACTACAAACTGGGCAAGGTGGTGCCGATGCCGGCGGCCTTCAGCGCCACCTTCAGCAAGGTCAACTGGCTGGATCAGCCGTAAGGCTGATCAACAATTAACCAGCCCTCAACGTGACAGCTGGCACATCCTCTGCTACGCCTTAGGCAGAACAACAAAAGCAGGGGAATCGCTATGCCAACCACGCGCAGCCATGTCCGCCACGCCGGGCTGTTGAGCAACCTACTCGCTCTGGCCCTTCTGACCCTTCCACTTCCCACACAAGCCTTGAGTGCTGCCGCACTGGATGCCACCTGCAAAGCTGTACGCAGTCACCACTGATACAGCGACGGCTGACCAAGGCCTCTTGGCCTGCCTCCTCGACACCTGGTGCCGCACCGGGCACAGGCTCTGCGCCCCATTCAGGAGCACCTCCATCACATTACGCCTCATTTTGCAGCGCACCCCACCCACAACAGCCAGGTAAACCGGCATCTGCAGCCTTGGCGCAGCTCTTGCTAAGACAACCCCACAAGTAGCCAATGGCGGCTGCTTAACAAACGACAAAGACGTCGCATCCACCACGCCCAAGGGCCTTCGGTGTATGCGGCGTTTTGCGTTTTACGCCCCAGCGTTTGGGGCTGGCACCTGCCCTGCGATCCAGGGTTGGCGCTGGTAACTCTCTCAACCCGACTGAGGCTTCGGCCCCAGGGTGGCGCACCACAAGTGCATCACCTCCCCGGCGGGTTGCAGCCGCCATGCCCACGATCATGGCGAACTGCACCCGGCCGGGACCCTTATCTGCTGAACGAGGTTTGCGATGAATACGAGTTTCTGGAAAGCCGGCCACACTCCAACGCTGTTTGCCGCCTTCCTCTATTTCGATCTGAGTTTTATGGTCTGGTACGTGCTCGGCCCGTTGGCTGTGCAGATTGCCACCGATCTCGACCTGACCGCCCAGCAACGCGGTTTGATGGTCGCCACTCCGATTCTCGCCGGTGCCGTGCTGCGTTTGCTGATGGGTTTCCTGGCTGATCGCCTATCGCCCAAGAGCGCGGGCCTGATTGGCCAGGTGATCGTCATCGTGGCGCTGTTCTGTGCCTGGCAGATCGGCATCAGCAGCTATGAACAGGCCCTGCTGCTCGGCCTGTTCCTTGGTTTTGCCGGCGCGGCCTTTGCCGTGGCCCTGCCCCTGGCTTCGCAGTGGTATCCGCCGCAGCATCAGGGCAAGGCCATGGGCATTGCCGGTGCCGGCAACTCCGGCACTGTGCTGGCCGCCTTGTTCGCCCCCGGGCTGGCCGCGCTGTTTGGCTGGCAGAACGTCTTCGGCTGGGCGCTGATCCCACTGCTGGCGACCCTGCTGATCTTTGCCCTGCTGGCCAAGAACGCCCCCGAGCAGCCCAAGCCCAAAGCCCTGGCCGACTACCTGAAAGCCCTGGGTGACCGCGACAGCTGGTGGTTTATGTTTTTCTACAGTGTGACCTTCGGCGGCTTTATCGGCCTGGCCAGCGCCCTGCCCGGTTACTTCAACGACCAGTACGGCCTGAACCCGGTGACTGCCGGCTACTACACCGCCGCCTGTGTCTGCGCCGGCAGCCTGATGCGCCCATTGGGCGGCGCACTGGCCGACCGTATCGGCGGCATTCGCTCGCTGCTGATGATGTACACCCTGGCCTCGCTGAGCATCGCCGCAGTGGGCTTCAACCTGGACAGCTCGGCCGCCGCGCTGACGCTGTTCGTCACCGCCATGCTTGGCCTTGGCGCCGGTA
Source organism: Pseudomonas anguilliseptica (assembly GCF_021375795.1). Lineage (GTDB taxonomy): Bacteria > Pseudomonadota > Gammaproteobacteria > Pseudomonadales > Pseudomonadaceae > Aquipseudomonas > Aquipseudomonas anguilliseptica_A. Next base: position 671,741 of record NZ_JAEIOI010000002.1, read on the forward strand.
ACGGCGCGGTGTTCCAACTGGTACCGCAGCGCTTTCGCAAGGAAATCGGCGTAATGACCGGGCTGATCGGCATGGCCGGCGGCATCGGCGGTTTTCTCCTGGCCGCCGGCCTGGGCACCATCAAGCAGCAGACCGGTGATTACCAGTTGGGCCTGTGGCTGTTCGCCAGTCTGGGTGTACTGGCCTGGTTCGGCCTGCTCAGCGTGAAAAGCCGCTGGCGCACTACCTGGGGCAGCGCGGCCGTCACGGCCGCACGGGTATAAAGCCGATGTCCGAGCCAACAGCGTCGGCCCTGCAGCTGAGCTTCGGCGAAGCCAGTGCCACCGGGCCACGCACTGAGAATCAGGATGCCTTGCGCATCGTGACGCCGGCCCCGGCGCTGGCGGCCAGCAAGGGCTACCTGTTCGCCCTGGCCGATGGTGTCAGCCAGTGCGCCGATGGTGGCCTGGCCGCCCGCGCCACCTTGCAGGCGCTGGCCCTGGACTATTACTCGACCCCGGAAACCTGGGCCGTTACCCAGTCGCTGGAACGCATCCTGGTAGCACATAACCGCTGGCTGCAAGCCAATGGCGGCGGCCAGCCGCTGCTCACTACCCTCAGCGCGCTGATACTGCGCGGCAGACGCTTTACCCTCGCGCATATTGGCGATTGCCGTGCCTACCGCTGGTTTGCCGGGCGTCTTGAACGGCTCAGTGAAGACCATGTGTGGGAACAGCCAGGCATGCAGCATGTGCTCAAACGCGCCATGGGCCTGGATCAGCACCTGGTGATGGATTACCTCGACGGCGAACTGCGCCAGGGCGAGTGCTTTGCCCTGGTCAGCGACGGGGTCTGGGCCAGCCTCGGTGATGCCGGCATTCAGGCGATTCTGCGTGACGAGCCGGACCTCCCGGCCGCCAGCCGCGCCCTGGTCCGCGCCGCGCACCTGGCCGGCAGCCAGGACAACGCCAGCGCCCTGCTGCTGCGGGTCGAGACACTGCCGCAGAGCGATCTGGCTGACACCCTGGCGCAACTGCAGCACTGGCCCCTGCCGCCCAGGCTGCGCGAAGGTCAGGCCTTTGAAGGCTGGCAGGTCGAGCGCCTGCTGAGTGAATCGCGTCAGTCCCTGCTCTACCGCGTGCGTGACACCCAGGGCCGGCGCTGGCTGCTGAAAACCCTGCCCAGTAGCCGAGCGGATGAAACCCAGGCTGGCCCCGCGCTCCTGCTAGAAGAATGGTTTCTGCGCCGCGTGGCCGGGCGCTGCTTCGCCGAGGTGCATGCCCTGCCGCAACGTCAGCACCTGTACTACGTGCAACGTGAATACCCCGGCCAGACACTCGCCGAACACCTGCGTCTGAACGGCCCGCTCGGTCTGGCGCAATGGCTGGATATCGCCCCACGTCTGCTCAAGGCGCTGGGCATGCTGCACCGGCGCAATATCCTGCACCGCGACATCAAACCGGAGAACCTGCTGTGGGGTGATGATGGCGAGTTGCGCATCGTGGATTTCGGCCTGGCCTACTGCCCCGGCCTGAGCCGTGATGAAGCCAACGAGCTGCCCGGCACACCCAGCTATATCGCCCCGGAAGCTTTTACCGGGGCCGTGCCAGGGCCGCAGCAAGACCTCTACAGCGCCGGCGTAACGCTGTACCAACTGCTCACCGGGCATTACCCCTATGGGGAGATCGAAGCCTTTCAGCACCCACGCTTCGGCCAGCCCACAGCAGCCAGTCGCTACCGACCGGACCTCCCCGGCTGGCTCGATGACAACCTGGCGCGAGCGCTGAATGCCGATCCGCAGCAACGCTATGAAACAGCCGAAGAGTGGCTGCACAACCTTGAACAGGGCGAACGCCAGGCCATCAGCAGCCGCCCTCGGCCATTGCTTGAGCGTGAGCCATTGCGCGTCTGGCGTGGCCTGGCGCTGTTTTCCCTGGTGCTGAATCTGGTGCTGCTGATCAGCCTGATGCACTGAGGTAAAGCACGCACCAATCCAGCGCAAGCCGCCTTGAAAGGGTGCGTAAATCGCTAAAACCCTCAGGCAAAACCACTGCAAGGCCCAGTAAATCCATGCCCAGGCATGTTGGCACAGGCCCTGCATTGGCACTGACACAATTTAATAAAGTGCGGCCTTCAACGAAGAAGGCCGCACTTCCCGAGAGAACGGGACTTGGACAAAGGCGTCCTCGCTAGGTGACTAGCGGGACGCCTTTTTTGTTTTTGCGCGTTTTTAATCAGGAGATGGCCGGCATGCAGAAGCTCAAGCTGGTGATGATCGGTAACGGCATGGCGGGTGTGCGCACCCTTGAAGAGCTGCTCAAGCTTGCCCCCGACCTCTACGACATTACGGTGTTCGGCGCCGAGCCACACCCGAACTACAACCGCATCCTGCTCTCGCCGGTGCTGGCCGGCGAGCAGACCTTCGAGGAAATCATCCTCAACGACCTCAACTGGTACGCCGACAACAACATCCAGCTGATGCTCAATCGCAAGGTGGTCAGCATCGACCGCAAGAAGCGCGTGGTGACTGCCGATGACGGCAGCAGCGCCGAATACGATCGCCTGCTCATCGCCACCGGTTCCAACCCGTTCGTGTTGCCGATTCCAGGCAACAAGCTGACCGGGGTGATCGGCTACCGCGACGTGGCCGACACCCAGACCATGATCGACACTGCCAAAACACATAGCCACGCCGTGGTCATCGGCGGCGGCCTGCTCGGCCTGGAGGCGGCCAACGGCCTGAAGATGCGCGGCATGGACGTGACCGTGGTGCATTTGTCTGACTGGCTGCTGGAGCGTCAGCTGGACAAAACCGCCGGCAAGCTGCTGCAAACCGCGCTGGAAGCCCGCGGCATCCACTTCCGCCTGAATGAGCAGACCGAAGAGCTGATGGACAACGGCGACGGCCGCGTCTGCGCCGTGCAGTTCAAGAGTGGCGACGTGATTCCCGCCGACCTGGTGGTAATGGCCGCCGGCATCCGCCCCAACACCGAACTGGCCGAGAAGGCCGGCATTCCGTGCAACCGCGGTATTCTGGTCAACGACACCATGCAGACCTTTGATCCGCGTATTTACTCGATCGGCGAATGCGCCAACCACCGTGGCATTGCCTACGGCCTAGTCGCACCGCTGTTCGAGCAGGCCAAGGTCTGCGCCAACCACCTGGCCCAGCTCGGCTTCGCCCGTTATCAGGGCTCGGTCACCTCGACCAAACTGAAGGTCACCGGCATCGACCTGTTCTCCGCCGGCGATTTCATGGGCAGCGAAGGTACCGAGACCATCACCCTGTCCGACCCGATTGGTGGCGTGTACAAGAAGCTGGTGGTGAAGAACGACATCCTCGTCGGTGCCTGCCTGTATGGCGACACCGCCGACGGCGGCTGGTACTTCCGCCAGGTCAAGGAGCAGGCCAACATCAGCGAGATCCGCGATCACCTGATGTTCGGCGAAAACGCCCTGGGCGACGTCGGCCACCAGGGCCAGAGCAGCACCGCGAACATGCCCGACAGCATGGAAGTGTGCGGCTGTAACGGCGTGTGCAAAGGCACCATCGTCAAGGCGATCCAGGAGAATGGCCTGTTCTCGGTGGATGAGGTGAAGAAGCACACCAAGGCCGCCAGCTCATGCGGTTCGTGCGCCGGCCTGGTCGAGCAGATCCTGATCAGCACCGTCGGCGGTGCCGCCGATGTGAAGCCGAAAAGCGAGAAAGCCATCTGCGGCTGTAGCGAGCTGAACCACGGGCAGATCCGCCAGGCGATTCGCGAACAACACCTGACCAGCATGGCCGACACCATGGCGGCGCTGCATTGGAGCACGCCAAACGGCTGCGCCACCTGCCGCCCGGCGCTGAACTACTACCTGATCTCCACCTGGCCGGGCGAGGCCAAGGACGACCCGCAGTCGCGCCTGATCAACGAACGCGCCCACGCCAACATCCAGAAAGACGGCACCTACTCGGTGGTGCCGCGCATGTGGGGCGGCGTGACCAACCCGTCTGAGCTACGCCGCATCGCCGATGTCGCCGACAAGTACAAGGTGCCGATGGTCAAGGTCACCGGCGGTCAGCGGATCGACCTGCTGGGCATCAAGAAGGAAGACCTGCCGGCCGTATGGAAGGAGCTGGACATGGCCTCGGGCCACGCCTACGGCAAGTCCATCCGCACCGTGAAAACCTGCGTCGGCAGTGAGTTCTGCCGCTTTGGCACACAGAACTCGACCCAGCTGGGCATCGATCTGGAACACGACCTGTTCAATATGTGGTCGCCGCACAAGGTCAAGCTGGCCGTCTCTGGCTGCCCGCGCAACTGCGCCGAGGCCGGCATCAAGGACGTCGGCATCATCGGCGTGGACTCCGGCTTCGAGATGTACATCGGTGGCAACGGCGGGATCAAAACCGAGGTCGCCGAGTTCTTCGTCAAGCTGAAAACCGCCGAAGAAGTGCGCGAATACAACGGCGCCTTCCTCCAACTTTACCGCGAGGAAGCCTTCTACCTGGAGCGCACCGTGCACTACATGCAGCGCGTCGGCATGGAGCACATCAAGAAGGCCGTGCTGGAAGACGAGGACAACCGCAAGGCGTTGAATGCGCGCCTGCAGTTCGCCCTGTCGTTCGAGCAGGACCCGTGGAAAGAACGCATCGAAACCCCGCAACTGAAAAAAGAGTTCGACCGCATCAGCGTCGTGCAAGTCGAGGAGGCCACCGTATGAACTGGCTGGATATCTGCGCCCTGGAAGAAATCAACGTGCTCGGCTCACGCATCATCAGCGGCCCGCGAGGCGATATCGCGATCTTTCGCACTTCCGATGACGAAGTATTTGCCCTTGACGACCGCTGCCCGCACAAGGGCGGGCCATTGTCCCAGGGGCTGATCTACGGCAAGCGCGTGGCCTGCCCGCTGCACAACTGGCAGATCGAGCTGGAAAGCGGTGTGGCGGTAGCACCCGATGTCGGCTGCGCGCACAAGCATGAGGCCAAGGTGGAAAACGGTCGCGTGCTGCTGGCCCTGAAAGTCGCCACCGCCGAGTGTGCATAACCCTGTAGGCGCGGAGAAACGGCCATGGCCAATCAAATCACCGCTTCAACCTGCTGCTACTGCGGTGTCGGCTGCGGCGTGCTGATCGAACACGACGGCGAGAAGATTCTCGGCGTCGCCGGCGATCCCAGCCACCCGGCCAACCTCGGCAAACTCTGCAGCAAGGGCGCAAGCCTGCACCTGACCGGCGACCTCGACGCCCGCGCCCTCTACCCGGAGCTGCGTCTGGGCAAGGGCCTGGCGCGCACTCGCACGGATTGGGACAACGCCCTGGATCACGCCGCCAACGTGTTCGCCAAAACCATCCGCGAACACGGCCCGGACAGCGTGGCGTTCTATATCAGCGGCCAGCTGCTGACCGAGGATTACTACGCCTTTAACAAGCTGGCCCGCGCCTTGGTCGGCACCAACAATATCGACAGCAACTCGCGCCTGTGCATGTCCAGCACCGTGGTGGGCTATAAGCGCAGCCTGGGTGCCGACGCGCCGCCGTGCAGCTACGAGGACATCGAGCAAAGCGATTGTGTGCTGATCGCCGGCTCCAACATGGCCTACGCCCACCCGGTGCTGTTTCGCCGTCTGGAAGAAGCCAAAGCCAAGCGCCCGCAGATGAAAGTCATCGTTGTCGACCCGCGGCGCACCGACACCTGTGACCTGGCCGATCTGCACCTGGCGATTCTGCCGGGCAGCGATGTGGCGCTGTTTCACGGCATTCTGCATATCCTGCTGTGGGAAGGTTGGATCGACCGCCGCTATATCGACGCCCACACCGAGGGCTTCGACGCCCTGAAAAGCCTGGTGCACGCCTACAACCCACAGATGGTCAGCGAACTGTGCGGCATCAGCGTGGAAAGCCTGCAACAGTGCGCCCAGTTGATCGGCCAGGCACCGAGCTTTCTCTCGCTGTGGTGCATGGGCCTTAATCAATCCAGCGCAGGCTCGGCGAAGAACAGCGCGCTGATCAACCTGCACCTGGCCACCGGGCAGATCGGCAAAGTCGGCAGCGGCCCGTTCTCCCTCACCGGCCAACCCAATGCCATGGGCGGCCGCGAAACCGGTAGCCTGAGCAACCTGCTACCCGGCCATCGCGAAGCTGCAAACGCCGAGCACCGCGCCGAAGTCGCCCACTACTGGGGCGTCGACAAACTGCCGGAAAACACTGGCCTGAGCGCCATCGAACTGTTCGAGGCGGTGCGCGTCGGCCAGATCAAGGCGCTGTGGATCGCCTGCACCAACCCGGCGCAGTCGCTTCCGGACCAGAACAAGGTGCATGAAGCGCTGGCCGCCTGCCCCTTCGTCGTGGTGCAGGAAGCCTTCTTCACCACCGAGACTTGCCACTACGCCGACCTGCTGCTGCCCGCTGCCAGCTGGGGTGAGAAGGAAGGCACGGTGACCAACTCCGAGCGGCGCATCAGCCATGTGCGCCGCGCCGTTCCAGCGCCCGCCGAGGCGCGGCCGGATTGGGCGATCACCACAGATTTCGCCCGCCGTTTAGAACCTCTGCTGCGCCCCGGCCTGCCCAGCCTGTTCGCCTTCGACAGCCCTGACGCGCTGTTCGAGGAATACAAACACCTGACTGCCAAACGCGATCTCGACCTTTCCGGGCTGAGCTACGCGATTCTGGATCACCAAGGTCCCCAGCAATGGCCTTTCCCGGCCGGCGCGGCTCAGGGAACTGCGCGCCTGTATGGCGACGGCCAGTTCCCAACGGCAAACGGCCGCGCACAGTTTCAGGCCGAGCCATTTCGCGCGGCCAAGGAAAAACGCGAGACGCGTTATTCCCTGACCCTCAACACGGGTCGTCTGCGTGACCAGTGGCACGGCATGAGCCGTACCGGCTCGGCCGCGCAGCTGTTCGGCCACGCCCCGGAAGCGCTGCTCAGCCTGCACCCGGACGAACTGCGCCGGCGTCGCCTGCAAAGCGGCGATCTGCTCAAGGTGCGCAGCCGCCGCGGCAGCCTGATCGTCCCGGTGGTGGCCGATGAGTCGATCCGCAGCGGCCAAGCCTATATGCCCATGCACTGGGGCAATCGCTTTCTCAAGGGCCTGGGCACCAACGTGCTGACCCAGCCGGCGTTCGATCCGCTGTCCAAGCAGCCGGAGCTGAAACATGCCGGCATCGAAGTGGAAAAGGTCGAGCTGCCCTGGAGCTTTTTTGCCCTGGTCGAAGGTGATGTGCAGTCGCGCTTCGAGGCATTGCGCCCGTTGTTCGAAGCGTTTGCCTACGCCAACCTGGCACTCACCGGCCGCGAGCGCCCCGCTCTGCTGATCCGCGCGGCGTGTGCGGTGGCACCCGAGGCCGAGCTGCTGGCACAGATCGACCGCCTGCTCGGCCTGAACAAGGGCCCGGTGCTGGCCTATGACGACCCGCGCAAAGCCGTCGGCAAGCGCGTACGCATCGAGGACGGACGCATCACGGCGATCCGCCTGGCTGGTGAAACCGCAGCTCGCGACTGGCTGAAAACCCTGTGGAACGACGGCCAGGCCGATGCCGATCTGCGCCGCTGGCTGCTCGCCCCGCTGTCAACACCGCCAGGCAGTGCCAACGCTAAAACCGCCAGCAAGACCCTGTGCAACTGCCTGAACGTCAGTGAAGCCTCGGTGTGCGCCGGTATCAAACGCGGCCTCGACCTGAACGGCCTCAAGCAGGAGCTGAAATGCGGCACCAGCTGCGGCTCCTGCGTACCAGAAATCAAACGACTGCTGGCAACACAAGCCGTGCCAGCGGTAGCAAATGCCTGAGGAGATCAACATGAGCGCAAAAGTCTGGCTGGTAGGCGCAGGCCCCGGTGATCCGGAGTTGCTGACCCTCAAAGCAGTAAAGGCCCTGAATCAGGCCGAGATCGTGATGATCGATGATCTGGTCAACCCGGCCGTGCTCGAGCACTGCCCCACCGCGCGGATCATGCCGGTGGGCAAGCGCGGCGGTTGCCGCTCCACGCCACAGGCATTTATCCATCGTCTGATGCTGCGCTACGCGCGCCAAGACAAATGCGTGGTACGCCTGAAAGGTGGTGATCCGTGCATCTTCGGCCGTGGCAGCGAGGAAGCCGACTGGCTGAGCGAGCACGGTATCGAAGTGGAAATGGTCAACGGCATTACCGCAGGTTTAGCTGGGGCGACCAATTGCGGCATCCCCCTGACCCTGCGCGGCGTCGCCCGTGGCGTAACCCTGATCACCGCCCACACTCAGGACGACAGCAGCCTGAACTGGAGTGCTTTGGCGCAGAGCGGCACCACCCTGGTGGTGTATATGGGCGTGGCCAAGTTGCCGGAAATCCGCGAAAGCCTGCTGGCAGCGGGCATGCGCAATGACATGCCGGTGGCCATGATTGAGAACGCCTCATTGCCTGAACAGCGCGAATGCCGCAGCAGCCTGGCAAACATGCAACAAGCCGCACACGACTTCCGCCTGAAAAGCCCCGCCATTCTTGTGATTGGCGACGTGGCCGCACAACCTGACATGCAGCTCGCTGCGATCAGTGCCTGACCACTTCGCGCTCCTGCGAAGTTCCCCTCGCCCGCTACCCGCGGGCTTTTTTATTGCCCACATTTAGATTTGGAGCAGAGCATTTATCGCAGGCATAAAAAAACCCGGCCGAAGCCGGGTTTTCTATGCAGCCAGATCGATTACTGCTTGATCTGAGCTTCTACTTCAGCTTCTACGCGGCGGTTAACAGCACGGCCTGCGTCGGTAGCGTTGTCAGCAACCGGACGGGACTCACCGTAGCCAGCAGCGTTAACGCGGGAAGGTTCTACACCGTACTGGTTGACCAGCACGTCACGAACAGCGCTGGCGCGACGCTCGGACAGTTTCTGGTTGTAGGCGTCGCTGCCTTTGGAGTCAGTGTGACCTTCAACCACGGTGGTGGTCTGCGGGTACTGCTTCATGAAGTCAGCCAGGTTTTTGATGTCGCCATAGCTTTCTGGCTTGACCTGAGCCTTGTCGAAGTCGAACTTCACGTCCAGCTCAACACGAACCAGTTCCAGCGGCTCTTCAGCAGCAGCAACTGGCTCTGGGATCGGCTCAGGAGCCGGTGCCACAACTGGAGCCGGCTTGCTGCCGCCACCGAAGTTCATGCCGATACCGACGCTTGGAGCCCACTCGGTGTCGCCTTGGTCGATGTTGTACTGAGCTTCAACGCCAGCACGGGCATAGAAGTTGTCAGTGAAGTAATACTTGGCGCCGCCGCCAACGTTGGCGAAGGTCGAACCGTTGCGACCGTTACGACCGGACTGACCGATGCTCTGATCGGAGAAGCCAGCGGAAACGTAAGGACGCAGTGCGTCGCCAGCGTAGTTGAAGTGGTACAGCGCATCCAGAGCGGTGTTGGAGCCCTTGATGTTGCGGCCATCTTCACCACGTGCGTTGTGCACTTCGTCGTAGCTCAGGCGCAGTTCAACGTCGTCAGTCAGGTAGTAGCCGATGCTACCGCCGAACAGGTTGCCGTTGTTTTTGAAGTCACGGGCGCTGTCGAAGATTTCCTTCTTGGCGAAACCCTCCACTTCTACAGCGCCTTGGCCTTGAGCGAGAGCGCTCAGGGAAGAGGTGGCCAACAGCGAGCCAATAACAGCGCCTAGAGTGTTTTTCAATTTCATTACGAGAATCCCTATCTTGGTGGTCAGTAAGTTGTCTGACAGACACAAGACAACTCAGCCGGCAATTCTACCAGAATTAACCGCTTACTATGACGTCTTTATTCCAACTAAGTTTCGGGATTGTCAGAAAATTTATCACGCAGCCGATCGAGTGCCCGCTTATAACGCATTTTCGTCGCGCTCAAGCCCATGTGCATGATGTCGGCAATCTCCTGAAACTCCAGCTCTGCGACAAAACGTAGCACCAGAATTTCCCGGTCAATCGGATTGACGTGCACCAGCCAACGGTCAAGACCGCCTTTGTCTTCGGGCTTTGGCGTCTTTTCTTCGGAGGCTTCTTCAAGCGGATCCAAACTTAAGGCGTCAATAAGACGGCGTTTACGCCGTTCTTTGCGATATTGGGTAATACATTCGTTATAGGTAATGCTGTACAGCCAGGTTTTGAACTTCGACTTACCTTCAAAGTTCTTCAGGCCATATAAGACCTTGAGCATTACTTCCTGGCAGACATCATCGGCGTCACGCTCGTTGCCCAAGTAACGCGCGCACACATTGAACAAGGTGCGCTGATAACGACGCATCAGTTCTTCATAGGCACGGGTTATGTGGAATAACTCGTCATGCGCACGCGCCACCAACTCTTCATCCGAGAGCTCGCGGGGGTCGTAGCGTAGAGACGCAGAATGGGCTTTATTCAAAACGAGTCGGGCCGACAGTCAGGACAAAAGCCAGCGCAGCCCTGAATCAGGCTGCGGATTGGCCGCATACAATAACAGGGATTGGCCTTAGCGGCTGCTTACCTGCTGCTCGAGCAAAGTACGGTTGGCCACTGAAACCAGCTCGCCCGCTTCCGTCAGCAGGGTGGTCTTGACCGTTCCGATCTCCTCGATCTGCCCTTCGACCGCACCGATCTGCACTTGTTGCCCAACTTCATACAACTCACGCACATAAATACCCGCCAGAATCTGGCTGGCGATATCGCGGCTCCCCAGCCCCAGGGCCAGCGCCACTGCGAGGCCCACGGAAATCAGCACGATGGCGATCACGTTGTTGAGCAGGTCAGTCTTGACCTCCAACTGGCCGATGGCCACCGAGATGCTGATGATGATCACCAGGCCTTGGGCAATACGCCCCAAACCGTTGGCGTAATCCAGGCCGACACCTTCCGCGGCACCGCGCACCAGGCCACTGACCAGTTGCGCCAGTAATACACCAGCCAGCAGCACCAGAGCCGCACCAAAAACTTTCGGCAGGTACAAGGCCAGCACATCGAGGGTTGCGGAAACCCGCTCCAGGCCCAGGGACTCAGCGGCGGTAACCAGGAAGATCAACAACACGAACCAGTAGACGATCTTGCCGATCAGGGTCGATACCGGTACCTGAATGCCAGCGCGGCTCAGCAACTTGGTCAGGCCAGTGCCCGCCATCAAGCGATCAAGGCCGATCTTGCCGAGCAATTTCGACAACAGGGTGTCGAGGAACTTGGCCACCACGAAACCCAGTAGCACCACCACCATGGCACCGAACAGGCGCGGGATAAAGGCGGCAATCGGGGTCCACACGCTGGCCATCGCATCAACCAGAACTTGAGTAAATTCCATGCTCAGTCAGCCTTATCAGTCGAACGAATTGAGGGTTTGCGGCGTGAAACAGGGGCAACATGCGCTGAGCCGTTATTCAGGGCAATCATCAGCGCACTCAGCCAGTGGCCCATCAGGGCAAACAGGTCACCCGCGCCGACCTGGCGATTGGCGGTCTTCAGCACGCGATGCAGGCAGGCATCATCGTCGTGGCTCGAGGTGGGTGACTTGAGCAAATCGCGCAGTGATTCTTCAAACGGATCGTGCATGGCGCACCTCACAGGATGTGACGGCTAGACGAGGCATAAACAGAGCAAGTCACATCAGATCCAGCGCAAGCGGCGAAACAACAGCCACTGTCCCAGTGCTACAACGGCCATCAGCGAGCAGGCCAACAGAAAACCGTGAGGGCTTTCCGAACCGGGAATACCACCGACGTTGATCCCCAGCAGCCCGGTGAGAAAGCTCATCGGCAGGAATATCCCGGTGATGATGCCGAAGCGGTACATGGTGCGGTTCATCCGCTCATCCATGCGCCGGTTTTCGGCTTCCAGCAGCAGGCTGACGCGCTCGCGGCTGAGCTCCAGCTCTTCCAGATAACGGGTCAGGCGGTTATTTAGCTCATTCCAGTAGCTGCTGTCGCCGCCGACAAACCAGGCCTGGGCACTGGCCGTCAGTTGTCCGTATATATCACGCTGCGGTGCCAGAAAACGCCGCAGGCTGGCTGCACGTCGGCGCATCTGCAGCAACTCGGTGTGATCCAGCGTGCTGGTCTGCTCGTCATCGGCGAGTTCTTCCTGCTCATCGATCTGCTCGGAGAGCTCGCCAATCAACAGTTCGATCTTGTCCGTCAGGTAATGCGCCAGGCGCAGAATCAGCTCTGCCGAGGTTTTCGGCCCACGCCCGGCCAGCAGGTCTTCGATCAGGGCTTCGGTGGCCATCAATGGCCGCAGACGCAGAGAAATTGCACGCTGCGCATCGGCAAAGATACGCACCGACACCATGTCTTCCGGTTCGGCGCCGGGATTGAGGTTCAACCCCCGCAGAAATAGCAGCAACTGCTGCTCGGGCAGCGCCAGCAGCCGTGGCCGGGTGTTTTCCTCCAATAGCAGATTGCAGGCGAACTCGTTCAGCCCGCTTTCAGCCCGCAGCCAGCTGTGCGTATGCGGATGCCCCCGGTCCCAGTGCAGCCACAGGCTTTCCTGCTCACGCAGTTCAAGCCCCTGCAGCTCTTGGCGGGTGATGCTGCGTGCCCCGCCCTGACCATTGAGGACGAAGGCATGCACCAGGCCCCACTGCGCGTTGTCTTCCTCACGCATGACGGTTTCCTGCAAACCCCTTACTCCGGCATTTGCAGAGCAGATGGCGAAATAATCACGCCATTGTTGTCGGCGTAGATGAATTCACCCGGACGGAAGGTCACGCCACCAAACGTCACTGCAACATTCAGATCACCGATGCCACGCTTATCGGTTTTCATCGGGTGACTGGCCAGGGCCTGAATGCCCAGATCAGTCTGCGCCAACACATCAACGTCTCGCACACAGCCGTACACCACAATGCCTTCCCAGCCGTTCTTCGCGGCCTTTTCGGCGAGCATGTCGCCCAGCAGTGCGCGGCGCATGGAGGCACCACCATCCACCACCAGCACCTTGCCCTTGCCAGGCTGATCGACCTGCTCCTTAACCAGCGAGTTGTCCTCGAAACACTTGATGGTGACAATCTCGCCACCAAAGGAATCGCGACCACCAAAATTGCTGAACATCGGCTCAACCACCTGAACCAGCTCAGGGTAGGCGTCACACAGATCCGGGGTGATGTAGTGCATGGCAAAACTCCTTGGATGGAAAAGCGCTGCTGCCGATCACTGACAGCGATACAGAACTGACACCTGCTGCCGTCAGCCCGTTCAGATTCATGTTTACGCCGCAACCGGCACAATGCCGCGATACTAGCCGCAAGCTCACTCTGCGCAAACGCCTTTATCGCCCTCTAGCGCCGCACGTTCAAGCTCGGCAGCCACCTGCGGGCTCTTGCGCAGCCACTGTTCGATCAGGGGCCAGACCTCGCGTTGCGCCTCTTTGCTGACGAGCATTTCAACATGGCCAAAATCGCCACTGAAACCATGCTTCTTGCCCAGACAGAGAAATTCGCTCAGCGGTGAACCGAACTGCTTCAGCAGTTTCTCGCAGGCCCAGGCTGGGTCCTGATGATCACCCAGCGCCGCTACCGCCATGACCGGCACACGCACATCGGCCAGACCCGCCCACCAGTCACGCTCAGCATCACCGAAACGGCCAAACAAACCATGCCAACGCAGGCTCTCGACAGCCAGGCCAATCGGCTCATCCTCGGGGCCTCGCTTGAGACGGGAGCCGGAAATGGCCGAAAACCGCTTGAGCAGAAAACGCCCGCCCCACTCCACTGGCGGAATCTTTAGCGGCCAGTAGATACGGCTGATCTGGCTGCCAAATAACACGCTGGACGCAATTTTCGCCTGATCCAGATAGTGCCCACCCAAACCGCCCGCAAGCGTGATGCCACCCAGGGAATGGCCCAGCCAATGGGCCTTTTGCGGGTTCTGCTCATAGACGAAATCGGCAATCGCCGGCAGGTCATAGCGTACGTAGTCACTAACAGTGTTGCGCTGATAGTCACGGTTGCGCGGCGACAAGCCATGGCCGCGCATCTCGGCAATCCACACATCAAAACCGGCGCGCGCCAGATACGGTCCCAGGCCAATGCACTTGGGCGAATACCAGAAGCGGCGATTGGAAAAACTACCTGGAATCAGGATCACCGGAGCGCCGCGCTCCTGCTCATGCCCAGCCCGTCCGAGACGCGTGAGTGCCAACTCGACACTGCTATCCGGGCTGTTGCCGGGTTTGAGGCGATAGACATCCTCGCTCAGGTCACCGCGGAACTCCGCGCTGATCAAGGCGACGGGGAAAAGCTCACTGCTGCTTTGCATTTTTTCTCTGGCGTAAAAAAGGGCAGGATCAACCCGCCCTTGAATAGAGATTTTAAAGCGCTATCAGGCCGATGTTTGACCTTCGGCCAGGAAGAACCAGGTATCGAGAACCGAATCCGGGTTCAACGACACGCTTTCGATGCCCTGTTCCATCAGCCAGCGCGCCAGATCCGGGTGATCCGAAGGACCCTGACCACAGATGCCGATGTACTTGCCCGCCTTGTTACAGGCCTGGATGGCGTTGCTCAGTAGCTTCTTCACCGCCGGGTTACGCTCATCAAACAGGTGCGCGACGATACCGGAGTCACGATCCAGCCCCAGGGTCAGTTGAGTCAGGTCGTTGGAACCGATGGAGAAACCGTCGAAGAACTCCAGGAATTCCTCAGCCAGAATGGCGTTGGACGGCAGTTCGCACATCATGATGACCTTGAGGCCATCCTGACCGCGCGCCAGGCCATTCTTCGCCAGCAGCTCAACCACTTGCGAGGCTTCGCCGAGGGTACGTACGAACGGCACCATGATCTCGACGTTGGTCAGGCCCATCTCGTTGCGCACTTTTTTCAGTGCGCGGCACTCCAGTTCGAAGCAATCACGGAACGATTCGCTGATGTAACGCGAAGCGCCACGGAAGCCGAGCATCGGGTTCTCTTCTTCCGGCTCGTAGAGCTTGCCGCCGATCAGGTTGGCGTATTCGTTGGACTTGAAGTCCGACAGACGCACGATGACCTTCTTCGGCCAGAACGCGGCGGCCAGGGTGCTGATGCCCTCAACCAGCTTCTCAACGTAGAAATTGACCGGATCGTCGTAACCGGCAATCCGCTTCTCAACGCTGTCCTTGATCTCTGGCGGCAGGCCGGCAAAGTTCAGCAGCGCTTTGGGATGCACACCGATCATACGGTTGATGATGAATTCCAGACGCGCCAGGCCCACGCCTTCGTTCGGCAGTTGCGCGAAGTCGAAGGCACGATCCGGGTTGCCGACGTTCATCATGATCTTGAACGGCAGATCGGGCATGGCGTCGACCGAGTTCTTGCGAATATCGAAACCCAACTCGCCTTCAAAGATAAAACCGGTGTCGCCTTCGGCGCAGGAAACCGTCACACCCATGCCGTCTTTCAGCACCTGGGTGGCGTTGCCGCAACCGACGACGGCAGGAATGCCCAGTTCGCGAGCGATGATCGCGGCGTGACAGGTACGGCCACCACGGTTGGTGACGATAGCGCTGGCGCGCTTCATCACCGGCTCCCAATCCGGATCAGTCATGTCGGAAACCAGTACGTCGCCTGGCTGGACCTTGTCCATCTCGGATACGTCGTGAATCACCCGCACCTTACCGGCGCCGATCTTCTGCCCAATGGCGCGGCCTTCTACCAGCACGGTGCCGGTTTCCTTGAGCAGGTAGCGCTCCATGACATTGACGCTGGCGCGGCTTTTCACGGTTTCCGGGCGGGCCTGGACGATGTAGAGCTTATTGTCATCGCCGTCTTTGGCCCACTCGATGTCCATCGGCCGACCGTAGTGTTTCTCGATGATCATGGCTTGCTTGGCCAGCTCGCTGACTTCGGCATCACTGAGGCAGAAGCGCGCACGTTCGGCACGCTCCACATCCACCACCTTGACCGATTTACCAGCCTTGGCTTCGTCGCCATAGATCATCTTGATGGCTTTGCTGCCCAGGTTGCGGCGCAGGATGGCTGGACGACCAGCTTCCAGCGTCTGCTTGTGTACGTAGAATTCGTCAGGGTTGACTGCGCCCTGCACCACAGTTTCACCGAGACCGTAAGCGCCGGTGATAAACACCACGTCACGGAAGCCCGATTCGGTATCCAGAGTGAACATCACGCCGGCCGTGCCGGTTTCCGAACGCACCATGCGCTGCACGCCAGCAGACAGGGCGACCAGTTTGTGGTCAAAGCCCTGGTGCACGCGGTAGGCAATGGCGCGGTCGTTGAACAGCGAGGCAAATACCTCTTTGGCGGCGCGGATCACGTTGTCCACGCCACGGATATTCAGGAAGGTTTCCTGCTGACCTGCAAACGAGGCGTCCGGCAGGTCTTCGGCGGTAGCGGAGGAACGCACGGCCACAGCCATGTTGTCGTTACTGCCGGCCATTTCGGCAAAGGCGATACGGATCTGCTTGTCCAGCTCAGCCGGGAATGGCGCATCCATCACCCACTGGCGAATCTGCGCGCCGGTCTTGGCCAGAGCATTGACGTCGTCTACATCAAGGGCGTCGAGGGCAGCGTGAATCTGTGCGTTAAGGCCGCTTTGCTCGAGAAAGTCGCGGTAGGCCTGAGCCGTAGTGGCGAAACCACCGGGCACCGATACACCAGCACCAGCCAGGTTGCTGATCATCTCGCCCAGGGAGGCGTTCTTGCCCCCTACGTGCTCAACATCGTGATTGCCGAGCTTATCGAGGGAAACTACGTACTCTACCAAGGTGATCTCTCCACTAAGGTGTTGGAAAAGCTCAAGGGGCTGGGAAAGCTCGGCGGCATACATGCCCGCTCGATTGTGGCCTGGCCCTGGAAAATAAGTAACAATGCCGGCCAGATCGGCCCTGCAAAGGCGGGCCTATGATAGCCAAGATTCGTCCTCAGCTTAAGGCCCACGGCGCAAATGAAACGAACCGCTTTCTTCATCTCCGATGGTACCGGCATTACCGCCGAAACCCTGGGCCAAAGTCTGCTGGCACAGTTTGAAACCATCAACTTCACCAAACTCACACGACCGTACATCGACAGTGTGGAAAAAGCGCGCGCAATGGTACAACAAATCAACAGCGCCGCCGAGAAAGACGGCTCTCGCCCGATCATCTTCGACACCATCGTTAACCAGGACATCCGCGACATCCTGGCCGAGTCCGAAGGTTTCATGATCGATATCTTCTCGACCTTTCTCGCCCCGCTCGAACAAGAGCTGACCTCACACTCTTCCTACTCGGTCGGCAAGTCGCACTCAATCGGCCACAACTCCAACTACATGGAGCGCATCGAGGCGGTCAACTTCGCCCTGGACAACGACGATGGCGCGCGTACTCATTACTACGATAAGGCCGACCTGATCCTCGTCGGCGTATCGCGCTGCGGCAAAACCCCAACTTGCCTGTACATGGCCATGCAGTACGGCATTCGCGCAGCCAATTACCCGCTGACCGAAGACGACATGGAGCGCCTGCAATTGCCAGCCGCGCTGAAGACCTACAAGGACAAGCTGTTCGGCCTGACCATCGACCCCGATCGACTCACCGCCATTCGCAACGAGCGCAAGCCCAACAGCCGTTACGCCAGCTATGCCCAGTGCGAGTTTGAAGTGCGCGAAGTGGAAAACCTGTTCCGCCGCGAGAACATCAACTTCATCAACTCCACACACTTCTCGGTGGAAGAAATCTCCGCGAAGATCCTGGTGGAAAAAGGTGTTGAGCGCCGTCTCAAGTAACCTGTACAACCCATTGAAGCGAAAAGAAAAGGCTCGAACTCTTCGAGCCTTTTCTCATTTATAAAGACTACAAAGCATCGCCCGGCACACGTACCCAGCCTTCCATCAGAATGCGCGCCGAACGCGACATGATCGCCTTGGTGACTGTCCATTGGCCATCGACCAGCTCAGCCTGCGCACCGACGCGCAACGTGCCAGACGGGTGACCGAAACGCACCGCCTCACGCTCGCCGCCACCGGCCGCCAGATTGACCAGGGTGCCGGGAATCGCCGCTGCCGTGCCAATAGCCACCGCACAGGTACCCATCATCGCGTGGTGCAGCTTACCCATGGACAGCGCACGCACCAGCAGATCCACTTCGCCGGCCGCGATGGTCTTGCCGCTGGAGGCCTGGTAGTCCTTAGGCGGGCTGACAAAGGCGATTTTCGGCGTGTGCTGGCGGGTTTGCGCTTCTTCGGCACTCTTGATCAGGCCCATGCGCAGCGCGCCGGCCACGCGAATCTTCTCGAAACGCATCAGTTGCTCAGGGTCACCGTTGATCTGCTCACGCAACTCAGTGCCGCTGTAGCCAATGTCTTCTGCATTAACAAATATGGTCGGGATACCGGCAGTGATCATGGTCGCCTTAAAGGTGCCGACACCCGGCACTTCCAGGTCATCGACCAGATTGCCGGTTGGGAACATAGAGCCACCCTCATCACCGTCATCGGACGGATCGAGGAACTCCAGCACGATCTCCGCCGCCGGGAAGGTTACCCCGTCCAGTTCGAAATCGCCGGTTTCCTGCACCTGACCATTGCTGACTGGCACATGGGCGATGATGGTTTTCTGGATATTCGCCTGCCAGATGCGCACCACACACACGCCGTTTTGCGGGACGCGCGCTGGGTCAAGCAGACCGGCATGAATGGCAAAGGCCCCGGCACCAGTAGACAGGTTGCCGCAGTTGCCGCTCCAGTCGACAAAAGCCTTGTCGATGGACACCTGGCCATAGAGGTAATCCACATCGTGATCCGGTTGGCTGCTTTTCGACAGGATCACGCACTTGGAGGTCGAGGACGTCGCGCCGCCCATGCCGTCGATCTGCGCGGCATAAGGATCGGGACTGCCGATCACCCGCATAAACAGCTTGTCGCGCGCAGCGCCCGGCACCTGACAGCTTGGCGGCAGGTCCTGCAGGCGGAAGAACACGCCCTTGCTGGTGCCGCCACGCATATAGGTGGCGGGAATCTTGATCTGGGCTGCATAAGCCATGAAAAGCTTCTCCTGAAATGAACCGGGGCGACCTGCGTCGCCCCGGTGATGCATCAACCCTTTGACGACTCGAGAAAGTCCTGGGCAAAGCGCTGCAGCACGCCGCCCGCCTTGTACACATGGACTTCAGCGGCAGTGTCCAGACGGCAGGTCACCGGCACTTTGACAACTTCACCATTACGGCGATTGACCACCAGAGTCAGATCGCAGCGCGGCGATACATCGCCCTCGATGTCGTAAGTCTCAGTGCCATCGAGACCAAGGGTCAGACGGGTGGTGCCCGGCTTGAACTCGACCGGCAGCACGCCCATGCCCACCAGGTTGGTGCGGTGGATGCGCTCGAAGCCTTCGGCGGCAATCACTTCCACACCCGCCAGGCGCACGCCTTTGGCCGCCCAGTCACGGGACGAGCCCTGACCATAGTCGGCGCCAGCCACGATGATCAGGTTCTGCTTGCGATTCATGTAGGTTTCGATGGCTTCCCACATGCGCATGACCTGGCCTTCCGGCTCTACACGGGCCAGCGAACCCTTTTTCACCGCACCATCAACCACGGCCATTTCGTTGACCAGCTGCGGGTTGGCGAAGGTGGCGCGTTGCGCGGTCAGATGGTCACCGCGGTGGGTGGCGTAGGAGTTGAAGTCCTCCTCCGGCAGACCCATCTTCGCCAGGTACTCGCCAGCAGCGGAGTCCAGCAGGATGGCGTTGGACGGCGACAGGTGGTCAGTGGTGATGTTGTCCGGCAGGATCGCCAGCGGCAGCATGCCCTTGAGCGTGCGTTCGCCGGCCAACGCGCCTTCCCAGTATGGCGGGCGACGGATGTAGGTGCTCATCGGGCGCCAGTCGTACAGCGGGCTTTCCGCCTCAGTGACCGTGCCCAAATCGAACATCGGGATGTAGATCTGCTTGAACTGTTCAGGCTTCACCGAGGCCGCAACGATGGCGTCGATCTCCTCGTCGCTCGGCCACAGATCCTTCAGGGTGATCGGCTTGCCGTTCGCATCAACGCCCAGTACGTCCTGCTCGATATCGAAGCGCACAGTACCGGCAATGGCGTAAGCCACCACCAGCGGCGGCGAAGCCAGGAACGCCTGCTTGGCATAGGGATGAATGCGCCCGTCGAAGTTGCGGTTACCGGAGAGTACGGCGGTGGCGTACAGGTCGCGGTCGATGATTTCCTGCTGGATCACCGGGTCCAGCGCACCGGACATGCCGTTACAGGTGGTGCAGGCGTAGGCGACGATGCCGAAGCCGAGCTGTTCCAGCTCTCTCAGCAGGCCAGCTTCTTCCAGATACAGCTTGGCGACTTTCGAACCCGGCGCGAAGGAGGTCTTAACCCACGGCTTACGCACCAGGCCCAATGCGTTGGCTTTTTTCGCCAGCAGGCCGGCCGCCACCACGTTGCGCGGGTTGGAGGTGTTGGTACAGCTGGTGATGGCGGCGATGATCACCGCACCATCCGGCATCAGGCCCTCACCCTCTTCCAGCTTGCCGGCGGCCAACTTGGCCTCGTCAGCAATACCACGCTCGTGCAGAGCCGAGGTCGGCAGACGCTTGTGCGGGTTGCTCGGGCCGGCCATGTTGCGTACCACGGTCGACAGATCGAAACTCAGCACGCGCTCGTATTCGGCAGTGGCCAAGGCATCGGCCCACAGACCTGTGGTCTTGGCGTACTGCTCGACCAGCGCCACCTGCTCCGGCTCGCGACCAGTGAGCTTGAGGTAGTCGATGGTCTGCTGATCGATATAGAACATCGCCGCCGTTGCGCCGTATTCCGGGCACATATTGGAAATGGTGGCACGGTCACCAATGGACAGGCTATCCGCGCCCTCGCCAAAGAATTCAACCCAGGCACCGACCACCCGCTCCTTGCGCAGAAACTCGGTCAGGGCCAGGACGATATCGGTGGCGGTAATGCCAGGCTGGCGTTTGCCAGTCAGCTTGACCCCGACGATATCGGGCAGGCGCATCATCGACGGCAAACCGAGCATCACGGTTTCCGCTTCCAGCCCGCCCACGCCGATGGCGATTACGCCCAGGGCATCGACGTGCGGGGTGTGCGAGTCAGTGCCGACACAGGTATCCGGAAAAGCCACGCCGCCGCGCGCCTGGATCACCGGGCTCATTTTCTCCAGGTTGATCTGGTGCATGATGCCGTTACCGGCCGGAATCACGTCGACGTTCTTGAATGCGGTCTTGGTCCACTCGATAAAGTGGAAGCGATCCTCGTTGCGGCGCTCTTCCACCGCACGGTTCTTGTCGAACGCATCCGGATCGAAACCACCGAATTCGACGGCCAGGGAGTGGTCGACGATCAGCTGAGTCGGCACTACCGGGTTGACCTTGGCCGGATCACCGCCCTGTTCAGCGATGGCATCGCGCAGACCAGCCAGATCGACCAGCGCGGTCTGGCCAAGAATGTCGTGGCAGACCACGCGCGCCGGATACCAGGGGAAATCCAGCTCCTGCTTGCGCTCGATCAGCTGCTTGAGGGCATCGGTCAGCAACTCCGGCTCGCAGCGGCGTACCAGCTGCTCGGCCAGCACACGCGAGGTGTACGGCAGCTTGGCGTAAGCGCCCGACGCGATGGCATCGACCGCCTCACGGGTGTCGAAGTAGTCCAGCGCGGTGCCGGCCAGCGGCTTGCGGTATTGGCTGTTCATCGCGCTGCTCATTATTTGCGGTCCTTCAGCGGCACGAACTTAAGGTCCTCAGGGCCGGTATAGTTGGCGCTCGGGCGGATGATCTTGCCGTCGATGCGTTGCTCGATAACGTGGCTGGACCAACCGGAAGTGCGCGCAATCACGAACAGTGGAGTGAACATGGCGGTGGGCACGCCCATCATGTGGTAGCTGACGGCGCTGAACCAATCGAGGTTGGGGAACATCTTTTTGATGTCCCACATGATGGTTTCCAGGCGCTCGGCGATGTCGTACATCTTGGTGTTGGACTGCTCGAGCGACAGCTCGCGCGCCACCTCCTTGATCACCTTGTTGCGCGGGTCCGCCACGGTGTAGACCGGGTGACCGAAGCCGATGACCACTTCCTTGCGCTCGACACGGGCGCGGATGTCGGCCTCGGCCTCGTCCGGGTTGTCGTAGCGTTTCTGGATCTCGAAGGCCACTTCGTTGGCGCCACCATGTTTCGGGCCACGTAATGCGCCGATGCCACCGGCGATGCAGCTGTACATATCCGAGCCGGTACCGGCGATCACCCGCGAGGTGAAAGTCGACGCATTGAACTCGTGCTCAGCGTACAGGTTGAGCGAGGTGTGCATGGCGCGCACCCAGGACTCGCGCGGCTTCTCGCCGTGCAGCAGATGGAGGAAATGCCCGCCGATGGAATCGTCATCGGTTTCCACCTCGATGCGCTTGCCGTTGTGGCTGAAGTGGTACCAGTACAGCAACGCGGAACCCAGCGAAGCCATCAGCTTGTCGGCGATATCACGAGCACCGGGGTGGTTGTGGTCGTCCTTTTCCGGCGACACGCAACCGAGCACCGACACAGCCGTGCGCATCACATCCATCGGATGGGCAGATGGCGGCAGCTGTTCAAGGGATACCTTCAATGCCGCAGGCAAGCCGCGCAGGGCCTTGAGTTTGGCCTTGTAGCCGGCCAGTTCGGCCACATTGGGCAGTTTACCGTGCACCAGCAGGTGAGCGATTTCTTCGAACTCGCAGCGGTTGGCGAAGTCGAGCACGTCATAACCACGGTAGTGCAAGTCGTTGCCGGTGCGCCCCACGGTGCACAGGGCGGTGTTGCCGGCGGCGGTGCCGCTCAAGGCAACGGACTTCTTCGGCTTGAAGCCGGGCGTGGTGGTGTCTACGGAAGCGCTCATCGCGGTCTCCTCAGTCTGAATCCGGTGGTACGGCTTGTTGTTGTGGCAGGCCGCGTGCGACCTGCATCCCGGTCACTTCTTGCCGGCGGCGAACAGGGCGTCGAGCTTCTGCTCGAAGGCGTGGTAGCCGATGCGGTCATACAGCTCGGCACGAGTCTGCATCAGCTCGATGACGTCTTTCTGATGGCCGTTCTGGCGGATCGAGGTGTAGACGGCTTCCGCTGCCTTATTGGCGGCGCGGAAGGCCGACAGCGGGTAGAGCTGAATGGCCACGCCAACCGAGGCCAGTTCGTCACGGCTGAACAACGGCGTGGCACCGAATTCAGTGATATTGGCCAGCACCGGCACATTCAGCGCATCGACGAAGCGCTTGTAGGTCGGCAGGTCATAGGCGGCCTCGGCGAAAATACCGTCGGCACCGGCTTCCACGTAACGCTGGCAGCGCTCGATGGCGGCATCTACGCCCTCAGCTTGAATCGCATCAGTGCGGGCAATCAGGAAGAAGTCAGGATCGGTCTTGGCATCGGCGGCAGCGCGCACGCGATCGACCATTTCCTCGCAGGAGACGATCTCCTTACCCGGACGGTGACCACAACGCTTGGCACCGACCTGATCTTCGATATGCGCGGCGGCTGCGCCGGCCTTGATCAGGTTCTTGATGGTGCGCTCGATATTAAAAGCCGAAGGGCCAAAGCCGGTATCGATGTCGACCAGGAGCGGCAGGTCGCACACGTCGGTGATGCGGCGCACATCAGTGAGCACGTCATCCAGGGTGTTGATGCCCAGATCGGGCAAACCGAGGGAGCCGGCAGCGACCCCGCCACCAGACAGGTAAATGGCCTTAAAGCCCGCGCGCTTGGCCAGCAAGGCGTGGTTGGCGTTGATCGCACCGATTACCTGCAAGGGCGACTCAATGGCAAGCGCCTGACGGAAACGCTGGCCGGGGGAAAGCTGACTCATGACTCACCTCGTGGTTTGGCTGTCTTGGTGTGTGCGCCCGTACTGCTGGAGAAGTGGCGCTCGATATTACGTTTGGACGCACCGATATGGCGGCGCATCAACAACTCGGCCAGTTCGCCGTCTCGGTCGGCGATGGCGTCGAGAATACGGTGGTGTTCGGCAAAGGCCTGGCGAGGACGATTGGGCGTCGCAGAAAACTGCAGGCGGTACATGCGCACCAGTTGATAGAGCTCGCCACAGAGCATCTGGGTCAGGGTCTTGTTACCACTGCCCTGGATGATGCGGTAATGAAAGTCGAAATCGCCTTCCTGCTGGTAGTAGCCAACGCCTGCCTTGAAGGCCGCGTCCTGCTCATGCAGGTTCAGCACCTGGCGTAACTCGTCGATCTCCGCCTGGGTCATACGCTCGGCGGCTAAACGGCAGGCCATGCCTTCAAGCGACTCGCGAATTTCATAGAGTTCGATCAACTCGGCATGATTGAGCGACACCACCCGCGCACCGATATGCGGCACCCGTACCAGCAACTTCTGCCCTTCCAGGCGATGGATCGCCTCACGCAGCGGACCGCGGCTGATGCCATAGGTGCGCGCCAACTCCGGCTCGGAAATCTTGCTGCCAGGAGCAATCTCGCCCTTGACGATAGCCGCCTGGATGCGCCGAAAAACTTGCTCGGAAAGCGTTTCAGAATCTTCCTGAAGCGTTTCAAGTGACTCAGAGACATCCAACATATTGTCGACACTAGACTGATTCAATGCCGAAAAATTACGCCTCAAGCACAGCCATGTCAAACAAACCCACACAACTGTCGACAATATTCGCAATGACTTTAGTCGAGCAACAACGCGACCTTACTTGCACAAACGCCCATAAGCGCCTGTCCGGACTGAAAAACCCCATGTTAGAATGCCGCCCGTTTGGCGCTCGCGGAGGAATTGCAGAGTGCCTGCTAGACTCCAGAAGCAGACCTGCCGGCCACCAGGCAGGCACATGGATGCTTTCTTCTTTATAAACACCATGCCGCCAGGACTTATGACACTAAAGCCCGCCCTCCTGCTGCTATGCCTGCTACTTGCCCCCGGCCTGAGCCTTGCCGCGGAGAAGACAGTCTATGGGCTTAATGAATACGTCCGCCTGTTCGACCTCGACCTGAAGCTGGCCGCCAAACTCGACACCGGCGCCAAGACCGCCTCGCTCAGCGCCCGTGACATCAAACGCTTCAAACGCGACGGGGAAACCTGGGTGCGTTTCTACCTGGCCATCGACGAAGCCCACACCAGCCCGATCGAGCGCCCCCTGGCGCGGATCAGCAAGATCAAACGGCGTGCAGGCGACTATGATCCAGAGGAAGAAAAAACCTACACGGCGCGCCCGGTGATCGAGATGGATGTCTGCATGGGTCACAGCCTGCGCACAATTGAAGTGAACTTGACCGACCGCAGTGCATTCCAATACCCGTTGTTGATAGGCTCAGAAGCACTCAAGCGCTTTTCGGCCCTGGTCGACCCGAGTCTTAAATACGCAGCAGGCAAGCCTGCTTGCACCCCTGACGCAAACCCTGGCGAGTAATTCCCATGCGCTCTCTTACCCTCCATCTGAAAGTCCTGGTCATACTCCTTGTGAGCCTGGGCGTTCTGATTACGGCTTATCAGATCTTTATCCTCGGCATCCCGATGACTGAAGATGAGACTGACGACCTGTGGAACATCGACGCCAAGGTCGAGTTCCAGGCCAACCCACGTGAGCCGGTCAAACTGCAGATGTTTGTACCGCCGCTGGCCCAGGATTACGTCAGCCTCAACGAGAGCTTTATCTCGAACAACTACGGTGTGAGCATCAATCGCGCCGATGGCAACCGCAAAGTCACCTGGTCCGCCCGCCGTGCCAGCGGCAAGCAAACCCTGTACTACCGCCTGGTGCTGACCAAGCGCTACAGCGGTGAGCAGGCCAAGGCCAAGGGCCCGATCTTCCGTGACAGCATCCCGGTCGAGGGGGTTGAGAAAATTGCTGCCGAAGCGCTTCTGGCACCGATCCGCCAGCACTCGGCAGACGTCGAAACCTTCATCAGCGAAACCATCAAACGCGTCAACAACAGCAATGACGACAACGTCAAACTGCTGCTGAGCGGTGATGCCTCGACCCCGAACAAAGCCAAGGTCATCGAACTGTTGCTGTCTATCGCCCACGTGCCGATGGAGCGTGTGCACACCATTCGCCTGGCTTCCGAAATCCAACAGAGCCCAGAATTGTGGCTGCGCAGCTTCAACGGCGAGAAATGGCTGTACTTCAACCCGGAAAGCGGCGAGCAAGGTCTGCCAGTTGATCGCCTGGTGTGGTGGATCGGTGATGACAACCTGGTCAGCCTGGAAGGTGGCAAGCAGGCACAGGTCAGCTTCAGCCTGAACAACAGCGAGATGAACGCCATTCGCCTGGCCAAGCTGACGGATGAAAACACCGACGCCGACTTCCTCGAGTACACCCTGTACGGCCTGCCACTGCAGACCCAACAAACCTTCATGATCATGGTGATGATCCCGATCGGCGTGCTGGTGATCCTGATCCTGCGCAACCTCGGCGGCCTGCAAACCCTAGGTACCTTCACCCCAGTACTGATCGCCCTGGCCTTCCGCGAAACCCAGCTGGGCTTCGGTATCGTGCTGTTTACCGTGATTACCGCACTGGGCCTGTCGCTGCGCTCCTACCTCGAACACCTGAAGCTACAGATGCTGCCGCGATTGTCGGTGGTACTGACGTTCGTGGTGGTGCTGATTGCCGTGATCAGCCTGTTCAGCCATAAACTCGGCCTGGAGCGCGGCCTGTCGGTAGCCCTGTTCCCGATGGTAATTCTGACCATGACCATCGAGCGCCTGTCGATCACCTGGGAAGAGCGCGGCGGTGGCCATGCCTTCAAGGTCGCCATCGGCACCCTGTTCGCCGCTACCTTGGCGCACCTGCTGATGAGCGTGCCGGAGTTGAACTACTTCGTGTTCACCTTCCCGGCCGTACTGATGATTCTGGTGGGCTTTATGTTGGCGATGGGTCGCTACCGTGGCTACCGCCTGACCGAACTGTTCCGCTTCAAAGCCTTCCTCAAGGACTAATGCCATGTTCGGTCTGATCAAGACGTGGAAAGCCCTCGAGGCCAAAGGCATCATGGGCATCAACCGGCGCAATGCGGACTACGTGCTGAAGTACAACAAACGGCACCTGTACCCGATTGTGGATGACAAGATCATCACCAAGATGCGCGCCATCGAAGCAGGTATCGATGTGCCGGAAATGTACGGCATCATCGACACCGAAAAAGGCATCGATAACCTGCGCACGATCATTGGCGATCGCCCGGACTTCGTGGTCAAGCCGGCGCAGGGCGCTGGCGGTGACGGCATCCTAGTGATCGCCGACCGTTTTGAGGACAAGTACAAGACCGTTTCGGGCAAGATCATCAGCCACGAGGAGATCGAGCATCAGATTTCCAGCATCCTCACCGGCCTCTACTCCCTCGGCGGCCACCGGGATCGTGCACTGATCGAATACCGCGTCACTCCGGACCAGATCTTCAAAAGCATCAGCTATGAAGGCGTGCCGGATATTCGCATCATCGTGCTGATGGGCTATCCAGTCATGGCCATGCTGCGTTTGCCGACCCGTCAGTCCGGCGGCAAGGCCAACCTGCACCAGGGCGCTATCGGCGTGGGTGTGGACCTGGCCACTGGCGTGACCCTGCGCGGCACCTGGCTGAACAACAAGATCAGCAAACACCCGGACACCACCAACGCGGTGGACGGTGTGCAACTGCCTAACTGGGACGGCTTTATGAAGCTCGCCGCTGGCTGCTATGAGCTGTGTGGCTTGGGCTATATCGGTGTGGACATGGTGCTGGACCAGGACAAAGGCCCGTTGATTCTCGAGCTCAACGCCCGCCCCGGCCTGAATATCCAGATCGCCAACGACTGCGGCCTGACACATCGCGCCCATGCTGTCGAAGCCCGCCTGGCCGAATTGGCCAAGAAAGGCATCGTGGAAACTGCCGAGGAACGCGTGCGCTTCTCGCAAGAGCTGTTCGGCCACGTATCAATCGCCCAGATATAGAATCTGATGCGCAATAAAAAGCCCGGAGTCATCCGGGCTTTTTATTGGCTACTGTTTGGCTCACTCAACGCACAATGGCCAGCTCAAACGCGCCCTCATCACTGTGAGCATGGCTCTGCATACCCGCCTCATCCAATGCCAAGGCCTGCAAAGGACGCTTGAACGGTTTGTTATCCAGGGTTTGCAGGCTGCGATCCTCATCCGTGGTCAACACTAATACATAGTGCTCACCCGCTGCCGCCCTCACCGGTACCGTGCCCTCGATAAAGGCGTAGCGGTACCAGGTTTCAGCATGCAACTGATACACCGCATCACTGACCAGCCGGGTCGGCTGCTTGGCCTGATCAAGAAACAGCAAGGAGGGATAGGCCACTTTCTTGTTGGCAAAACTGCGGATACGCAGGCCAAAGTCGTACTGCGAGCGCGGCAATTTCAGGGCAGCGTAGTAGCTCTTGCCCATGGGGAAATCCAGGCTGGGGGAAAAGCGATTTAGCTCTTCATAACGTGGTTCATCGGCGCTGAGTGGGGTGAAATCATCCTCGTTCAACTGCCCACAGCAGCGCTCAAGCAGTGCCTGATAACGCCCTTCGCTTTTAGCCTCGGTACCGGCCAGCAGAGCCTGCATGGCCGCCGTAGGTTGCCCATCCAAACCCGGAAGGCTTGGAGGTTTGGCATCAAAGGTCACCTCTCGCCCTTGGGTCAACGGTACATTGTGCAAGGTCGGCGTTGGCGCCTTGGCGCCCTTGGGCGGCACCTTGGAGTTGCGCATGCGGCCTTGTTCATCGACCCAGGTGAAGTAGCGGCCATCCTGCTCATCCCGAGCAAAATCGCGACCTTCAAGCACATCCGAACTGATATAGGCGCTGGAACGTTCACCCGTTCCCAGGAGCACTTCGTTACCTCCAGCCTGAACCTGCTGGCCAGCGTAAAAACTGTTCTGCAGATTGCCACTGGCATCTACCCAGGTGAAATAACGCCGCTTGCTTTCGCCCGTGCCCTTACTGCCCGGCCAACTCCCAGCCCCCGCATCGTCACGCAAGCGAGCCTGATCACTGCGCTGGATCGTAGTGGCCGCCGCACGTTGATGGGCCGCATAACGGTCGCCCACAAAGGTGTTATGCACCCGCCCCTGATCATCAACCCAGGTCAGGTAGCGGCCGTTGGCAGCCGCGTACTGGCAGACTAACAACCCGAACAGAACCCACAGCACGCGCATAGCAGAAACCTAGAAAGTGGTGCGATAGGTCAAGGCCAGCACATAGGCCTTAACACTGGTTTTCACATCAAGATCGGCATAGGGGTTGTACACCATGCTGTCGATGGTCGAACAGTTGATGTTGCAGCTGGAGCGCGCCGGGATGTCCTGCTTGCTGACCAGGTAATTGAAACCCAGGTCAATCACCGTGTCCTTGTCCCACTGGTAACCCAGGCCCAGGCCATAGAGTTTGGCATCACCCAATGGGGCCAATATATCGGCTTTGTTCGCAGGAATTGCCGACGGCCGCGGCTCATAACCCATGCGCAGACTCAGGCGATCATTGACCTGATACTCCACACCAATCGCCCAACTCCATACCGACTCGTAGCCGCGATCGAGAATGATGGTGGTCGAGGTTGCGTTTTTAGGTGAGAACAAACTGGCGATGGTCAAGATATCCAGCTGGCGATCGAACTCCAGCTCAAACTGATCCCAAGCCTCGTAGTCTGTCCACTTCACGTCCAGGTTGATCTGCCAGCGGTCATGCGGTTTGAACTTGATGCCGGTCGCAAAGTGCGCGGGATAGGTCATGTTCAATGACACATTGCCGCGCTCCTTGTCGAATAACCCATCAGGTGTAAGTGTGCTAAATACCTTACCTATGAACGAGCTATCCAGTCCCTGCCAGAAGCCCTCCCAACCGGCCGAGTAGTCGACCACATACTGCCCTTTCAGGCGCATCCGGGCCTCACTCTGATAAACCGCCCCAAGGGCAAACCAGTCGTTCGGCTCCCAGAGGAAACCAACGTTCCAGGTCGGCGAAAGGGTTTGCTGCATATCGATATCGATATTGGCGATATCAGTAAACGGCCCCAGTTCACCGCCGCAGATATTCAGAAAAATTTCGAATGGATTACCGCTGACAGCACATAACGCCTCCTGGGCTACGCCCACAAACCCGGTGAGGATGCCCGGCGCGCGAAAGTCCTGATTGAGAGCCATGGCCTGATGGGAAAAGCCGACGGACAAGCCAACTGACAGCTCATCGTTGACCTGATAAGCCAGCGAGGGTGAGAAATAGGTCAGTCGCTGGAGCACCAACTCCTTGCCCTGATAGCGCCCCGGATCATCATCATCACGGGCAAAGCCGAGCGCCTGCGGGGTGTACATATTGGTTGCAAAGGTGAGTTTCGACCCCGGCGGGTTGATCGACAACCCTGCCAGCGGAGCAAATAGCATGGGCAACTCGGTAGCACCGCCCACACCAGGCAGGTACATCATGGCAGCACCAGCCTGACTGGACGAGTTAGCCACAGGATCATCATTCAAGCCAAGAAAGCTGCTGCCATAACCGGGCGGTGCATCGAACTCGGCACGAATATCCATCATCCCGGTGATGAACTTAACCGTTGTCTGCCGCCCTTTGAGCTTGCTCAACGCGGCCGGGTTGTAGTGCACGGAGTCAATACCGGTAAAGTCGGCCGTTACCGCATTGCCAAGTGCCATGGCTTTGGGGCTGCCAATGGTCAGGTTCTGAGCCAGTTGTGCCTGGGCCAGGCCTGCATAAAGCGTAGAGGTCCAAAATATCGCCTGCGCAAGCAGCGAAATTCGCATGGTCATGAAGTGCTCGCTCGCGTCTATTGGGCCTTCAGGCCTTTGATATCCAAAGGCATGGAGATGCCCAACAGTACATCCGGCGAGTCCTCGGTCATGCCGAAGCCAGCATTGACGTTGACGATATGCTCCGGCGAAGTGCGCAGCCCCAGCGAGAAGTTCATCACGGCGCTGGTTTGGCCTTTGCCCTCAGCCTCACCGTCAGCGAAGGTGAAGGTCGGCCTCAGCGAGTGTGACATCTGGTAGGAGGTAGCCAATGACACGTCATAGGACAAGGCGTAGGCGAAGCCCATGCTCAGCGAGAAGGACGAGCCGGGGTCGACCTCTTCAAGCAAACGACCACCGCGCACCTGACCGATGCCCGTAATAGGCATGTTGTAGGTGTAACCAAGCGAACCGAACAGCACCACAGGGTCAATCACATAAGACAGGTTCGCACCGACACCCAAACTGTAGGTACCACTACCGGTGGACAGGTCAGTCCGAGAGTTGATGTCATAAGGGCTGTTGCCAGTCGGCAGCCCGAGGGTGGCGTATAGGGTGGTAACCGGTTTACCGCGCAGCGAAGTCCAGGGTTGCCAGCGCAGACTGGCGGAAATATCGCCGAGGCTATAGGCATTCAGATCGCGCTCAGTGTCGTATTTGGCCACCATAGGTAGGCGTACACTGAACGTCAGGTTGTCCCAGACGCCGTAGTCAAAGGTGAATGAGTTGGTAAAGGTATGTTGCGCCTCACTCTGCCCGATCACGCTGAAGACATTGTTGCCGGTGCGCACGGTCTCGATCACCGTATCGCGCACCAGGGAGTAATCGAAACCATAGGTCAGGGTTCGCTCACCCTTTTTCAGCAGGGTGTAGCTTTTCTCTGCTGCCTGGAACACCTGCTCCAGCGCTTTGGCGCTGTCAGCATCGTCTTCCTGCTTACTAAGTGCCTCGCGCGCCTGATCAACAGACGCCGGATCGGCATACGCCGCTGAACTGGCAGCACCTGCCAGTATGGCCAGCCACACACAACACAACACTCTCATGGCACAGCCCCCAAATATTATTGTTATGCCGGGCGTTATTACTTACGTCGGATGTACCGAATGTCGCCCCCCGACCCCAGCTCTGTGGCCTGGTTGTCGATGAACTTGGTCATTTGCGGGAACTCACGGAATGCCAACAAGCTGACGGTGCGATCATCAATGATGCGCAAGTCCTGCTCGGTTAAGGCAAGGGCATTAGGTGGTTCATTACCATTGGGAAAAATCACGAACACTACGTTCTGGTCCCAGATTTCCTCAAAACGTGTCCGGGTAAAACTGATATTGCCCAGTGCAGGATCGGCAACAAACACATGGTCGTTGTGCACATCGCGCACCACCACAAAGTGCTTAAAGCCGGCATATTCGATAGGGACGATGGCCGGATGCTCAAGCTCATCGAGATCAGAGAAGGCCGCGCGAAAACCACCGCTTTTGTAACCCAGCGCCGTGACAAAGCGCTTCATATCAAGCAGGGAAAAACCACGCCGCTCAACAATTTTGTCGGCCTCACCAAACTGCAGCAAACCCTCCATCACCTGACGTTCCTGCAGGTTGCGCCCGAGGAAATAATCCAGCAGCGAAGTCAGGGCTGCCGAACCGCAGCTGTAGTCATAGGCCTGTCGAATCACATTGCGAAACTGCAACTGGCTCATTGGCTCAAGCGTCACGGTCTCGCGCAGCGGACCATCCGGCAACAGGTGCTGATTGATATAAACCGTACCCGGTGCGGGTGGTTTGGTGTCCACAGCTTCGGTGAACCCCCACACCCCAATCAGGCTGCCCAGCAAAATCTCGATCATTCGCCCACTGCACTCCTGCCCATCAAGAGAAAAGCCCTACCGGCCGAAGCCGGTAAGACTTTTCATCACACGCGACAACTAAGTGAACTTAGTGGCCCCAGACTTTAACGGTGGTGCCAGCCATGTTCATGTCGTTCACAGCCAGGGAACCGATGCTGGCAGCGCTTGTGCCACCGACTTTGATAGCACCAACGCTCAGTTGGCCAGTGATGGTCGGCAGGCTGATTTGCAGCTGCTGAGTGCCGCTGCCATTCTCGACTACGTCAACTTTGACCGGTGCAGAGTCAGAGATGTTGAAACCAGTGAAAGAAACTGTCTCCAGACGCAGCGAACCACCGCCGGCGTCGGTATCGGTGTATACCAGGCTGCCGATGGTGCCGTTGAAGCTACCGGAGATGCTGATACCGTCTTGACCAGTTACGGTTGCCAGAGCGGTGTCGTCCATGGCTTTGAGTTCAGCCTGAGCCATGAAAGGAACAGCCAGAACAGCGGTAGCCAGAGCCAGTTGTTTGAGGGTTTTCATTGTTATTGTCTCCACAGTTCACTAATGGGTTGTCCCCGGCAGGCTGCTCTGGACTCCTGTCCTTCTCAGCTCCAGCGGCTCACGCCACTTACCAGGTCTGACACTGCTTCCTTATTCGCGTCAGGCTTGGAATCGTGAAGCAACATGCTTCTCGTCCTGACGCTAAAGCTACTGGTGCCTGCCCTGGCTGCCAGCCCATCCAAGGGATGGAGCGCCGATTACCGCCACCAACACCCCAACATTTCTCAGGCCTCGCTCAACAACCCCAGACTTTTGCCCTTCAATACGGCTTGAGTACGGCTACGCACCCCCAACTTGGCAAACAGGTTATGCAGGTGCCATTTGATGGTTGCCTCAGACAGGTGCACCGCCTGGGCAATATCGCGATTCGACAACCCGGCGGCGACAAACCGCAGAATCTCTCGCTCCCTATGGCTAACATCTTGATTTTCATCGAAAGTTTCAAGATCGATAGACAACCGGCGGCATTGCTCACGCAACTGCTCAGCCAGCCCCTGCCAGGCCCCCGCGCGCTTGGGCTCAGCCGCGTGCCAGGCGTCCCAGAGCGGTAGCAACCACAGCGCGTCATCCAGGAAGATGCGTCGGTAACCACTGCCCCAAGCATCCTCCAGGGTCTGTTTGAACAGGGTGAAGGCTTTGTCGCTGTTACCTTTGCGCCAATACGCCACAGAAAGTAACAGAGCCAGACGTAGGCGCCGATCGCGCTGATGTTCAGCCGTCTGTTTGGCCAGGCTGGCCTCAAGCACCGTTTGCGCCTTGTCAGCGCGCCGCTCGGTCAGCGCCAGACGCGCTTCAGAGAGTGCCTGTACGGTTTCTGCATCGGCGTAGCGCCCCGCAGGCAGTACAGCCAGGTGGCGCTGCAGCTGCAGACAAGTGCGTTCAGCCTCATTCGGCCGACGTAACCAGAGCAGGAACTGCACCTTGCAGCTCATGCCCAGAGCGTAGACGCGCTCGTAGCCAGGACCGTGTAAACCGGCCAGCCACTCATCCAGCTCCGCCAGCGCCGACTCGCCCTCACCGGCAAAGAACCGCGCCTTGGCCATTACCAGCTTGCCGCGGCTGATCAGCTCAACCGGGGTCGCCACATCACGCCAGGTCGTGGCCAATGGCAACTCGGCAAGAATCGCCGCATGCCGATCCTGTTCATAAAGCAGATCGGCATAGGCCAGCGCCAACGGCCCGCCGACCCGGCTGCGCCGACCAAACACCTGCTCGACCCGCGCCCGTGCACTTTCGGCCAGTACACGGCCGCGCTCAGGCTGGCCCATTTCCTTGCAAATCAGTGACTCGATCAGACTGACTACCGCATGCAGGTATTCGCTGTCAGCCTGCTGCAGGTTGTCACGCGCCACGGCAATCGATTTGGCCGCATCACCAAACTCGCCAAGCAAAGCGTACGCAGCTGCCTGGATGCACGACAGGCTGGCGCGAAAGATTGGCTGATTATCTGGCACCAAGGCCAGCCAATGACGGGCAACCTTCAGCGCAGCCTCCAGCTTGTCCTGATACAGCAGCACCAGCGCCTTGAGCACCTGAGCCACCGCCAACAACACTGCCAGCCCGAAGTGCATCGGTTTGCCACGCCCTTGCATCAACCGTGTACTGACCTCTTCGATCAGCGCCTCAGCCTCGGCGTATTTCTGCTCGAAGGCCAGCTGCCAGGCATAGAAAATCTGGAACACCGGATGCTCACAGATCACCTCTGCTGGCACATCCTTGAGCACCGCCAAAATGCCGTACACCTGATTGCTGGCAATCAAGCTCGCGCCCTGCCGCTCCAGCAATTCGGCGGCAAAACTGTAATCACGCGCGCGCAGGGCGTATTTGACCGACTTGTCTGCCAGCTCATGGCTCTCGCACCAGCGCGCAGCGGCATGCAGCAAATGCGTGGGGTCGCCATTGCGGCTAAGCCGGCCCTGAAGAAACTCGGCAAACAGGTGGTGGTAGCGAAACCACTCACCCTGCTCATCCAGGGCAATGATGAACAGCTGTGCGGCCTGCAACCGACGCAACATCTGCGCACCATCGCTACGCCCCGTCAGGGCATTGCACAGCTCGGCATTGAATTCATCCAGCACCGAAGTCTGATCAAGAAACAGCTGCTGCTCCTGAGGCAGATGATCCAGCACGTCCTCGGCCAGGTAATCGGCAATATTGCGCTCGGTGCCAGACAGTTTCGTGAGAAAAGCACTGCGTTCAGGCTGCCGGGCCAGCGCCAACGCCACCAGATGCAGCGCCGTGACCCAGCCTTCGGTGCGCCGATGTAACAGGTCCAGTTCGGCACTGCTCAGCTGTATCTGCTTCAACTCACGAAAATACGCCTCGGTCTCCGTCCGGGTCAGGCGCAATTCATCCGCCTTGACCCACAGCGCCCAGGGCACATTGGCCGGCACCTCTCCCAGAAAGCGCGGTTGATGACGAGTGCTGCCGATCATCCGCACATTGGCCGGCACCTGTTTGACGAAGTAATTGATCAGCGGCCCCAGGTCGACATGCCGCACGCGGTGGAAGTCATCGAAGATCAGGTACAGATCACCCTGCACCTTCTTCAGATCAGCAATAAAGGAATCCAGCAGCACCTCGTTGGGCACACTCAAATCATCGCGCAACAGCCGCGCAGTACTGGCCCCAAAACCTGGCAACTGTGCCTCGATGGCCGCGATCAGATAATGCAGCAGGCGTTGTGGCTCACTGTCAGCCTCATCACAGGACAGCCAGGCCACCCGCGCACCACTCTCCAGCAAGCGCAGACGGAACTGGCTGAGCACCGTGCTTTTGCCAAAACCCGCTGGCGCGCTGAGCAGAATCAGCCGCTGCTGGCGGGCCTCGAATAACCGATCAAGCAACGCCGAGCGGGCCAGCATGGGGCGTCCAGCCGAATCGGCGGGAAACAGTTTGGTGCGCAGTAACGGCAACGTGCCTTGACAGGGCGATGATTGGCTGTTCATAGATCCAGAAGACTCAGTTCACGGGCGC
This sequence comes from Pseudomonas anguilliseptica, assembly GCF_021375795.1. Classification (GTDB taxonomy): domain Bacteria; phylum Pseudomonadota; class Gammaproteobacteria; order Pseudomonadales; family Pseudomonadaceae; genus Aquipseudomonas; species Aquipseudomonas anguilliseptica_A. The sequence continues at coordinate 707,643 of NZ_JAEIOI010000002.1, forward strand.
GGCGGATGGCTTGTGTGCGGTTACGCACCTTGAGCTTTTCGTAGATGTTGTGCAGGTGCCATTTGACCGTCCCCAGCGCCAGTGACAGCTGCCGGCCGATCTCATCATTGGACATACCCTGAGCCGCCAGGCAGACCACTTCGCGCTCGCGTTCGGTCAGCCCTTCCTCAAGCACTTCCAGCGATTGTCGTGCGCTGTTACCTGGCCAGATGGCCAGCAGGCTGCGGATAAACCCTTGCAGCGCTGGCTGGCGTTCGGCGGCCTCCAGTTGCTGCAGCAACAGGCGAATGGCTTCGCCCTCCTCGACAAACAGGCTGCGCACACCTTCGCGCTCGGCACCGATCAGGCATTGCACCAACAGGCTTTGCGCACGCTCCTGATAACCCAGGCGCTGGTAACTCAGCGCAGCCAACAGATCGAGACGCAAACGCTGCAAGCCATGCCAGTTATCCAGCAGCATGCCGCGCAGCTGAGTGATTTCATGCAGCGCTTCGCTGTAATGCCCGCGCGCCTGCTGCAACCGAATACGGGTCAGGCCACGCACCCACAGCACCGGGTTGAAACGCATGTGCTGGTAATGCTCGGCCAGCTTGTGCCAGTCCACCGTCTTGAGGCGTTGTTCGGCGCGTTTGAGACGGTCAGCCGCTGGCTCCTGAAGAATCTGCACCACCTCATCGGCCACCGCCTGGGCGTAGAAGCGCCATGACTGATTACGCGCGGCGAGGTTCTGCATCAGCACCAGACTGGCGTAGGCATCCTTGGGGTTGTCCTGCATGCGTTGTACGTGGGCCATGCACAACATGCCCTGAGCATAGAGATCGATCGGGTTGATCACGTCGACCGTGGCCAACGCCCAGCGCAGGCGCTCTTCAATGCCATCAAGACGGCCCTGGTTGTAAGCAATCAGGGCCTCGGTAATGGTCGGCAGCGCCAGCGCACGGGAGCGATCGGCGAACCAGGGGATAACCCGCGCGCGCAATTGCGCGAAAAGCAGTTCGGCCTGACGGATTTGCCCCTGCTCCAGACTCAGCAGCACCTCGACGTTGGCCAGCTGCATATCCAGATAACGCCCTTCGAGAAAGTGGTTGCGCTGTTGCGCCAGGGCCAGCAAGCGCTTGGCCTGATCCGGTTGACCAATCATCACATTGGCCAATGCACCGACAATCAGCATCGCCACCTCAAGAAAGGCCGTGTGCTGACCCAGCTGCACTTCGACGCGCCGCGCCAGAGCAATGCAGGTCTGCAAGTCATCTTTCTGCAAGGCGATAACCGACTTGATCGCCAGGGTCGCCAGCAGCTTGTCGCTCAGCGGCCCGCTGACCTTGGCCTCCCCCCAGCGCTCAAGCAGCTCATCAAGCATGCGGTTGGCTTCGACCAGACCCAGTTCGGCCGCACGGGTCCAGACATCCGCCAGCACCAGCACCGGAAAGCGCTCGGCAATCTCATCCGGCACATGCTGACGCCATTTGTAGATCAGGTTGAGCTGCCCACGGTTGATAAGCTCCAGGCCGCAACCATCGACCAGTGCCGCGAGCATTTCCGGGTCTTCCGCCAGGCAGGCATGTTCGATGGCCAAGTTCTGCATATGGTGATTGGTGAACCACAGGCTTGCGTTGAAATGCAGTTGTTTGAAACGTTCCGGGTCACGCTCTTTCAGGCGACCGCGCAGAAACTCGGCAAACAGGTTGTGGAAGCGGTACCACTGACGCTCGCGGTCCAGCGGCAGGAGGAACAGCTGCATGGCCTCCAGCTCTTCCAGCAGATGCTGGCCGTCATGCCGCCCAGTCAGCGCATTGGCCAGATCGCCACTAAGCTGCTGCGCCACCCCGAGGGCCAGCAACAGCTCCTGCTTATCGGCGGGCAATTGCTCAAACACACTGCGCAGCAGGTATGCGCCCACCGCGGCCTGATCGGTGCCCATATCGGCAATCTGTGCTGCAGCCTGAGGCTGATGACGCAACCAGAGGCTGGCCAGGTGCACGCCCACCATCCAGCCTTCGGTCTGGCTATACAGAGCGGAAAACGCCACCGCATCCAGTTGCAGGCCACAGCGCTGCAGGTAATCGCGGGTTTCCGCCTTGCTCAGGCGCAACTCCTGCTCGCCGATCTCCACCAGCAGGTCCTTGGCGCGCAAGGTGGCCAGGTTAAGCGCCGGTTGCGAACGGCTGCCGATGGCCAGGGTAAAACCTTCGGGGGCGAATTTGATCAGGCGGTTGAGGGCACCAAGCAGCTCGGCATCCTGAATCAGGTGCAGGTCATCAAGCACCAGCAACAGCGGAGTGTCCAGCTGCGCCAGGTCCACCAACAGGCTTTCCATGACCGCAGAAACCGGCACCCGCATGGTGTTCTGCAGATAGGCCAGGGCTTCACTGCCAAAACCCGGCAGCAGGCCCGCCAGCGCTTCGATTAGTTGCAGCAGAAAACGCGACGGTTCATCGTCGCCTGGGCCAAGCGAAAGCCAGGCCACGGCCTGACCGCTCTGCGCCCGCGCCTGGGCCAGCGCAACCAGTGCGCTGGTTTTGCCAAAGCCTGCCGGAGCGGCCAGCAGCAATACCCGCGCATGGGGGTTGGCACACAGGGCCGACTCCAGCTGTGGTCTGAGCAGATAATCAGCTGACGCCTGAGGGGGCATCAGCTTGGCACGCAAGAGGCTCCCAGCGGCAGGATCCATTACTTCATCCATGGCCTTGATCCCGTAGTAATTATTGTTTTATGAGTCACATCGAACATCCGGGGACCTACCCATACTAATGAGCCCAAGCATCCCGAGTAAACCCACGCGCAAGCTCTAGGATGAATGTTGGCGACGTTCTACAATCGGTGTCCGCGCACCTTGAACCTGTCATATGCCTACTTGCCTTGTACAGGCTCTGCCTTACCACGCAGACCCTTCGCATTACTTCAACAGCGTCATGCAAGCACCCGGCGCGGTGCTGCTGGATGCCGGGCGCCCGACCGCGCAGCGTGGACGCTATGACCTTATCAGCGCCTGGCCATTGGCAGAGCTGGCACCGACGCCTGACGAAACGGCCAACGCTTTCCTGCAACGCCTGCGCCAGAGCCTTGCCAGCCTCGGAGCATGCCAACCCCCGGCGGATAATCCGCTTCCGTTCGTCGGCGGCTTGATTGGCTACCTGAGTTACGACTTCGGGCGGCGTCTGGAACAGCTTCCAGCCCAGGCCGTCGATGACCTTGACCTGGCAGATGCGCGCTTTGGCCTGTACGCCTGGGCCCTGATCACTGACCACCAGCAGCAGTGCAGCCAGCTGATGTTCCACCCCAGCCTGGCCGCGAGCGAGCGGCAGCGCCTGAGCGAACTGTTTAGCACACCGATAGCCCCCTCATCCCAGGCCTTCCAGTTGCTTGAACCGTTCCGCTCAGACATCAGTGAAGCCGAGTACCAGCAGTGCTTCGCGCGTATCCAGGCTTATATCCAGGCCGGCGACTGCTATCAGGTGAATTTCGCCCAACGCTTTCGGGCGCCCTATCAAGGCTCACCCTGGACGGCTTATCAGGCCTTGCGCCAGGCCTGCCCAACGCCTTTTTCCGGCTATCAGGCACTGCCGCAAGGCGGCGCCATCATCAGCCTGTCACCCGAGCGTTTTCTGCGTATCAGCGCAGGCCAGGTGGAAACCCGGCCGATCAAGGGCACCCGCCCACGGCATACCGACCCGCAGCAGGATCGGGCCCAGGCCGACGCGCTGCTGGGCAGCCGCAAGGATCGCGCAGAGAACCTTATGATTGTTGACCTGCTGCGCAATGATCTGGGGCGCAGTTGCCGCCTGGGTTCGGTACGGGTGCCGGAACTCTTCGCCTTAGAGACCTACCCCAATGTGCATCACCTGGTCAGCGCCGTAACCGGCGAGCTGGCGGCCGACAAGGATGCCCTGGACCTGATCGCCGGCAGTTTCCCTGGCGGCTCGATCACCGGGGCACCAAAGATTCGCGCCATGCAGATCATCGACGAGCTGGAGCCGACCCGCCGCGCACTGTACTGCGGCTCGTTGCTGTACCTGGATGTGCGTGGCGAAATGGACAGTTCGATCGCCATCCGCAGCCTGCTGGCAAAGGATGGACAGATCAGTTGCTGGGGTGGAGGCGGCATCGTCGCCGACTCCAATGGCCCGGCTGAATACCAGGAATCCATCACCAAGGTCAGGGTGCTACTGGAAACACTGGAACAGTTCTGCACCTGAAAACACCGACAAAAAAGCCCGCGAATGCGGGCTTTTTCAATACCGGGCCTATTACAGGCTCAATGGGCGGTTGGACGCCTTGAGGAACTCGCGCTTGAGGTCTTCATAGGTGTGCACCGCCGGGAATTGCGGGAATTCGCGAATCACATTGTCCGGCGCATGGAACAGGATACCGGCATGGGCTTCGCTGAGCATGGTGGTGTCGTTGTATGAGTCGCCCGCCGCAATCACGCGGTAGTAAAGGCTCTTGAAAGCAATCACCGACTGACGCTTGGGGTCCTTCTGGCGCAGCTGGTAATCCACCACACGATCGGTTTCATCGGTGATCAGCTTGTGGCACAGCAACGTGGGGAAACCCAGCTGACGCATCAGCGGCTGGGAGAACTCATAGAAGGTGTCGGAAAGAATCACCACCTGAAAACGCTCGCGCAGCCAATCAACAAACTCCACCGCCCCGTCCAGTGGTTTGAGCGTGGCAATGACTTCCTGAATATCGGACAGCTTCAGGCCGTGCTCATCCAGGATGCGCAAGCGCTGCTTCATCAGCACGTCATAATCCGGAATATCCCGGGTGGTCGCTTTCAGCGATTCGATGCCAGTTTTTTCCGCGAAGGCGATCCAGATTTCCGGGACCAACACGCCTTCCAGGTCGAGACACGCGATTTCCACAGGACACTCCTAGCTTGGATTTATTTGAGAAGGCGGCACTCTAGCGACTCCCCCAGAGCTCTGCAACGCAGAGCCTTATACCCAAATCACAGGCCCACTACGGCACTTGGTTATTTAGCCGCATAACCGGCTTTTGCTACCATCGCCGCACAAGACGCCCGACGTCACCATAACTAGGAATTCAGCCCGATGAGCCACCCCTTCGACGCAGCCGAGCTGGCGGCGAGCTACGCCAACAAGTCGCCCCAGGACATTCTCAAACTCGCCTTCGAACACTTTGGCGATGAGCTGTGGCTGTCCTTCAGCGGCGCAGAAGATGTGGTGCTGGTCGACATGGCCTGGAAGCTCAACAAGAACGTCAAGGTTTTCAGCCTCGACACCGGCCGCCTGCATCCGCAGACCTACCGATTTATCGATCAGGTACGCGAGCACTACGGCATCAGTATCGACGTACTGTCACCAGAGGCGGCTGCATTGGAGGCCCTGGTCAAGGAAAAGGGCCTGTTCAGCTTCTACAAGGATGGCCACGGCGAATGCTGCGGCATTCGCAAGACCGCCCCGCTACGCCGCAAGCTCTCCACGGTAAAAGCCTGGGCCACCGGCCAACGTCGTGACCAGAGCCCCGGCACACGCAGCCAGGTGGCTGTGGTGGAAATCGACAGCGCCTTTTCTACAGCACAGAACACCCTGTACAAATTTAACCCGCTCGCACAAATGAGCAGTGAAGAAATCTGGGCCTATATCCGCATGCTTGAGCTGCCTTACAACAGCCTGCATGAGAGCGGTTTTATAAGCATCGGTTGCGAGCCCTGCACTCGTCCGGTTCTACCAAACCAGCACGAACGCGAAGGCCGTTGGTGGTGGGAGGAAGCCACACAAAAAGAATGTGGCCTGCATGCCGGCAACCTGATCGCCAAGACCTGAAAACAACCCGGGTATTTCAGACGCATAAAAAAGGCCAGTCACTGACTGGCCTTTTTTATGCGTGAAGATTCTTCAGTTCTTACCTGACTGCCGCTGGCGACGCACCATATAACGCTCAACATAGGAGCACGAAGGAATGACCGTGTAGCCCAGACGCTCGGCATATTGCAGCGCATGCTCGGTCAAGGCTGCGGCAATGCCGCGCCCACGCAGCGAGTTGGGTACAAAGGTACGGTAGATATCCAGGGTCTGCTTGCCCAGATCCATATAAGCCAAGTACGCCCGATCACCATCCACTGTGGTTTCGAATTGATGACCCGTCAGGTCATGGTGAATGGACAACGCCTCGCTCATCGCAACTCCTCTGTCTAACTTGCGCAACCCGCTATCGGCTCGTGCCGTACTAGGGGCCAACGCACCCTGCCTCTATTAAGTTGTAGGCAATAATCAGGAGCTTATCAGGCCCAAACCGCTGAGGTCACGTGAATCAATGACTTAGACGGCATAAGTGCGACCTTGCACAAACATCCCTCACGGCGGATTGACCAAACCACTCCGGCAACAGCCTCTGATCGTACATGGAGACATAGAGACGCCTGCTTGCCTTGAGCGTTCAACAATCAATTCAACAATTACAGCCGAAAAGGCTGCGCAAAGAACTGCCACACACCATAGAACTGATTGTTTTTTAACCAAAATATGCCCAATAACAGGGCGATTTCGCAGTAAACAGAAAAAAACCTTTGCGCCTTGCCTTGCCTCCGTTTACTTACTACAAGTTACAGGTAGTATGTACGCCGGCTAATTTCCTACCATCAGGAAATTGCTTTTATGGAAAAACTCCACCTCAAGGGGAACACGATGAACAACGTTCTGAAATTCTCTGCTCTGGCATTGGCCGCAGTTCTGGCTACCGGTTGCAGCAGCATCTCCAAAGAAACTGAAGCTCGTCTGACTGCAACTGAAGATGCAGCTGCTCGCGCTCAAGCCCGTGCCGACGAAGCCTACCGTAAGGCTGATGACGCTCTGGCTGCTGCTCAGAAGGCTCAGCAAACTGCTGACGAAGCCAACGAGCGCGCTCTGCGTATGCTGGAAAAAGCCAGCCGCAAGTAATAGCTCACAAGGCTATGACAAGCCGACCCAGTTTCTGGGTCGGCTTTTTTATTGCCTGCAATTCGGCGGGCAATAAAAAACCCGCCAGCGATAACGCATAGCGGGTCTTGTTAAATGCAGCAGATACTTAGATAGCAGGCTCGCTGACGACCACCGCCTGATCAGGCTGAGCAATCTCGACCGGCAGGCCATCTTCGGCTGCAACTACCTCACGCAGCATTTCCCAATCCAGGCGCAGATCGGCGAATGCATCGTTTTTCAGCAGCGCATTGATCACCGCAGTGTGCTTGTCGACAACCGAAGCACCTGCATCAGAATCATCCAGCGGAGCATGCGCTTCCAGATAAACCTTGCCGCCACTGCGACCAAACTTGTAAGGCTCGTTGATGATGCGCACCGATGTGCCCACAGACACCATCGACGCCAGCTTCAAGACGTTGTGGTTGAGCATACGGAAGCAGCCATGGCTGACGCGCATACCAATACCAAACTTCTTGTTCGAGCCGTGAATCAGATAACCCGGTACCGATAGGCCCATCTTGTACGGACCCAGCGGGTTGTCAGGGCCTGGCGGCACGTAGGCTGGCAATGGATCACCATCAGCAGCATGTTCTTCACGAATCGACTTGGGCGGGGACCAGCCCGGATTCGGCGTCTTGGCGGTAATACGCGCGTTGGCAACCGGCGAACTCCAACCCTCACGACCAATACCCAGCGGGTAGGTGTAAACCACATTGCGGCCTTTCGGGTAGTAATACATGCGGTATTCGGCGAGGTTGATCACGATGCCCTCGCGCGGGCCCGGCGGCAGGATGTAACGAGTCGGCAGGATGATCTCGGTGCCTTCGCCCGGCAGCCATGGATCAACACCCGGATTGGCCACAACCATTTCCAGATAACCCAGATCATTGGCCACGCCCAAGTCAGCGAAGGTGTCTTCATACTTGGCCTTGACTACCCGAATCTCGCCAACCACATCGTCACCCGGCGGTGGCAATGGCAGCTCAAGGGCATTGGCAGACGCTACCGCGAAGACAGCAGCGAGTGGCAGGCAGCGGGTGACGGCAAAGGCACGCGACAACATCCGGTAATTCCTGACGAAAATGGTTGGTAAAAGTGAGTGGCGATTGTACACCGATTGATCAGTCGCTTGGAAAGCTCAGCGCCCCGGCAATGCCTGACGCTCACCGCGCTTCTGCGCCTCGAATATGGTCTTGCAGGCCGGACACAGGCGTTTATCACGCAACATGACCTTATCCAGATCGCGCCACACCGGCTGCGCAGGCAACAATCCACCACAAAGCGTGCGGTCTGCGAACTCGCCCAATTCAAGCTGTCGCGCCAGCAGGTGCACACGCACTTCACGGCAAGCGAACAGGTCAAGCTGCTCGTCAGGCTCGATCAGTTGATAGGCGTGCAAAGACCAGGCAGGACGCGGCATTGAGGGCTCCAGTGCGAGGCCGCCACATTAGCCGAAAGGCACGTTACAGAAAAGCCTGTCAGAGCAAAGGTTTCAGGGTCGGCCAGACGTTTTCCAAGAGTTTGGGCTGCGCCTCGGCCGTGGGGTGAATGCCATCGTTCTGCATCAGCGAAGGCACGCCACCGACGCCCTCCAGCACGAAAGGCACCAGGGCGGCATCATGCGCCTGCGCCACTTTGGGGAACACCTCAGCGAACGCCGTGGTATAGCGCACGCCATAATTAGGCGGTAGCTGCATGCCAAGGAGCAGCACCTTGGCCCCCTTCTGCTGCGATGCCTGCACCATGGCCGCAAGGTTTTGTTGCAATTGCGCAGGGGGCTGACCACGCAGGCCATCGTTACCACCCAGCTCGATAATCACCAGCTCTGGCTGGTGCTCTGCAAGCAGCGCAGGCAGCCGTGCGGCACCGCCTGCACTGGTATCGCCACTGATCGAAGCATTGACCACCTGATGGTCAAAACCCTCCTCGGCCAGACGTTTTTCCAACAAGGCGACCCAGCCCTGGCGGGTATCCAGGCCAAAAGCCGCGCTGATACTATCGCCGACGACCAGTACGGTACCCGCGAACGCCGCCGGCCCCCACAGCAGTAGGCTCAGGGCAGTACCGATCAACCACGCACGCATTGGATTCTCCATGAGCTCAAGTATTCTCACCGCGCGAAACCTTAGCAAAGTGGTCCCCAGCACGGAAGGCGAACTCACCATACTCCATGATCTGTCGCTGGAGCTGGTTTCCGGTGCCAGCCTGGCGATTGTTGGCAGCTCCGGCTCGGGCAAATCCACCCTGCTCGGCCTGCTGGCCGGGCTCGACCTGCCCAGTAGCGGCAGCGTGGTACTGGCCGGCAACAACCTGGCCTGTCTCGATGAAGATCAGCGCGCGCGCGTGCGCGCCGAGCACGTCGGTTTCGTCTTTCAGTCTTTCCAGTTGCTCGACAGCCTGAACGCCCTGGAAAACGTCATGCTGCCACTTGAGCTAGAAGGCCACGCCGATGCCCGCCAGCGCGCCAGCGCCCTGCTCGAGCGCGTCGGCCTTGGGCAACGCCTGACTCACTACCCACGTCAGCTCTCCGGTGGCGAACAACAGCGTGTGGCGATAGCCCGAGCCTTTGCTGCCGAACCTGCTGTGCTGTTTGCCGACGAGCCCACCGGCAACCTCGACAGTCATACCGGCGAGCGCATCAGCGATCTGCTGTTCGAACTGAACCAGGAGCGCGGCGCGACCCTGGTACTGGTCACCCATGACGAGCGCCTGGCGCACCGCTGCCAACGCCTTATCCGCCTGGAAGGCGGCCACCTGGTCGACCACGTGGAACCCTGATGAAACAGCTGCCGTTTACCCGCCTGCTCTCCCTGGCAAGCCGTCAGTTGCTGCGTGATGCCCGCGCGGGCGAGTTGCGCGTGCTGTTTTTTGCGCTGCTGATCGCGGTCGCTGCCAGCACGGCCATCGGATATTTCAGCGCACGCCTGAACGACGGCATGCTGCTGCGCGCCACCGAATTTCTCGCCGCCGACCTGCGCCTGACCGGCAGTTCGCCCAGCGCACCCGAGCAGATCAACACAGGTAAACAGCTGGGATTGGAACACGCGCAGCTGGTCGAATTCTCCAGCGTCGTGGCCAGCGATGCCGGCATTCAACTGGCCAGTATCAAAGCAGCGGACAGCGCTTACCCGTTGCGCGGCGAGCTGAAGAGCGCCGCCGAGCTGTATGACGTTGAACAGACTGGTAATGGCCCACAGCCCGGCGAAGCCTGGGCCGAGGCCCGTCTGTTTGTCGCCCTCAACCTCAAACCCGGCGACAGCGTTGAGGTCGGCGCCAAAACCCTGCGACTGACCCGCGTACTGACCTTTCTGCCAGATGAAGCCGGTGACTTTTACAGCCTGACCCCACACCTGCTAATGCACCTGGATGACCTCGCCGCCACCGGTGTGGTGCAACCAGGCAGCCGCGTGCGCTATCAGGAGCTGTGGCGCGGCGAAGCAGATGCTCTGGCTCAGTATCGTCAGAACATCACTCCGACGCTCGCGCCTAACCAGCGCCTGGAAGATGCCAAAGACGGCAACCGTCAGGTCGGCAGCGCCCTGGGCCGTGCCGAACGCTATTTAAACCTCGCCAGCCTGGCCGCCGTGCTGCTCGCTGGCGTTGCCGTGGCGTTGTCGGCGGCGCGCTTTGCCGCTCGCCGTTTTGATGCCAGCGCACTGCTGCGCTGCCTGGGATTATCACGCAATCAGGCGCTCGGCCTGTTCAGCCTGCAACTGGTGCTGCTAGGCATTACCGCCAGCCTGATCGGCGCACTGCTCGGCTGGCTGGCGCAACTGGCATTGTTCAATCTGCTACAAGACCTGCTGCCGGCACAGATTCCACCTGGCAGTCTGTGGCCAGCGCTGGCCGGCATGGCTACAGGACTGGTCGCTCTCGCCGGCTTTGCCTTGCCGCCGCTGGCGGCACTGGGCCGCGTGCCGCCGCTGCGAGTATTGCGTCGCGATCTACTGCCGGTGCCGGCCAGTTCCTGGCTGGTATATGGCGCAGCACTGTTGGCGTTGGGCCTGATCATGTGGCGCTTGAGCCTCGATCTACAGCTGACCTTTGCCCTGCTCGGTGGTGGTCTGGTCACTGCATTGTTGCTCGGAGGCCTGTTGCTGCTCGGCCTGCAAAGCCTGCGTCGCCTGCTGGCCGGCGCATCGCTGCCCTGGCGCTTGGGGCTCGGCCAATTGCTGCGTCATCCACTGGCCGCTGCCGGGCAGTCACTGGCATTTGGACTGATCATCCTGGCCATGGCGCTGATCGCCCTGCTGCGTGGCGAACTGCTCGACACCTGGCAGGATCAGCTACCCGAAAATGCGCCCAATCACTTCGCCCTGAATATCCTGCCAGCAGACAAGGACGCCTTCGCCGCTCGCCTTAATGAACTATCACCACATCCCGCGCCACTGTTCCCCGTGGTACCCGGGCGCCTGGTGATGATCAATGGCGAACCGGTGCGGCAGATTGTCAGCAAGGAATCTCAGGGTGAACGGGCAATTCGCCGTGACCTGAGCCTGACCTGGGCTGCGGACCTGCCCGCGGATAACAACCTTATTGCTGGTAGCTGGTGGACGGATACCAGCAGCAGCGAATTGCCGGGCGTATCGGTGGAATCCGAACTGGCCGAAAGCCTGAAACTGAAACTCGGTGACCGCCTGAGCTTCAGCGTTGGCGGCCTTAACCGCGATGCGGTGGTCAGCAGCCTGCGTGAAGTGGACTGGAATAACTTTCAACCGAACTTCTACATGATCTTCCAGCCCGGCACCCTGCAGGATCTGCCGGTCACCTACCTGACCAGCTTCTACCTGCCACCCAAGCAGGAGCAGCAACTGGTTGAGCTATCACGCGCCTTCCCGGCCGTGACCCTGCTGCAGGTCGAAGCCTTGCTCGCGCAACTGCGCAGCATCCTCGCCCAGGTCACCCTGGCCATCGAGTTTGTTCTGCTCTTCGTGCTGGCTGCGGGCCTTGCCGTGCTGTTCGCCGGGCTGCAATCCACCCTTGATGAACGTATCCGTCAGGGTGCACTGCTGCGTGCCCTGGGGGCTGAACGCAAACTGCTGATCAAAGCGCGTCGCGCCGAATTCGGTCTGCTTGGCGCAGCCAGCGGCCTGCTGGCGGCCTTTGGTTGTGAGCTGATCAGCTTTCTGCTTTATCGCTTTGCCTTTGACCTAGTCTGGCAACCGCATCCCTGGCTGCTTCTGCTGCCGCTGATTGGCGCACTGCTGGTGGGCACAGCAGGTGTTCTCGGCACCCGCCGCGCCCTGAATATCAGCCCGCTGACGGTACTGCGCGAGGGCTGATAAACTCGCGCACCACCCTCAGCAAGCTGAACCATGAGCCGTTATCGCCCACCCCGCTCTGCCGGCACGCCCTTGATCACCCCCGAGGGCGAGGCGCGCATGCGTGCCGAGCTGCATGAGCTCTGGCATGTACGCCGCCCCCAGGTTACCCAGTCGGTCAGTGAAGCCGCCGCCCAGGGCGATCGCTCGGAGAACGCCGAATACACCTACGGCAAGAAGATGCTGCGCGAAATCGACAGCCGCGTACGCTTTTTGACCAAGCGCCTGGAAAACCTCAAAGTCGTCAGCAGCCGCCCCAGCGATCCGGACAAGGTCTATTTCAGCGCCTGGGTCACCCTGGAAGACGAAGATGGGGTTGAAGCGCGCTACCGCATCGTCGGCCCGGATGAGCTGGATCTGAAAAACAATCTGATCAGCATCGACTCCCCCCTAGCCCGCGCCCTGGTGGGGAAGAGCCTGGACGCCGAAGTGCGAGTACAGACGCCAACCGGTGAGAAGACCTGGTACATCGTCGCCATCGACTACCCCTGACCGAGCCCAGCATGCCCACTCCAGAAGCCCCCACCCAGCACGCCAGCCTCGACTGGGATGAGCAGGGCCAACCGCTGTCCAGTCAGTTCGCCGATGTGTATTTCTCCAACGAGAACGCGCTGGCGGAAACCCGCTATGTGTTTCTCGCCAACAACCAACTGCCGGAACGCTTTGCCGCGCTGACGGCCGATCAGCAACTGGTGATCGGTGAAACCGGCTTCGGCACCGGGCTGAACTTTCTCTGTGCCTGGCAACTGTTCGAGCAGCACGCAGCACGCGCGGCCCGCCTGCACTTTGTCAGCGTGGAAAAATACCCACTGAGCAAGGCCGACCTGCAGCGTGCCCTGGCCTTATGGCCAGAGCTGGCACCCTACGCCGAACAGCTGCTGGCGCAGTATGTGGCCCTGCACCCGGGCTTTCAGCGCCTGGTATTCGCCGGCGGACGTATCGTCCTGACCCTGTTGATTGGCGATGCACTGGCGCTATTCAGCCAACTGGATGCTCAGGTCGATGCCTGGTTTCTCGATGGCTTTGCTCCGGCGAAAAACCCGGACATGTGGACGCCGGAGCTGTTCGCCGAGCTGGCCAGGCTGTCCCATGCCGGCACCACGATAGGCACCTTTACCAGTACCGGTTATGTGCGCCGCAGGCTGAATGATGCCGGCTTCAAGATGAAGCGCGTGCCGGGCCTGGGCAAAAAGTGGGAAGTGCTCAAGGGCAGTTTTATCGGCGAGCCGAAGGCGGCAGAAAAACCCTGGTTTGCCCGCCCACCTCAACCTGCTGGCACCCGTACTGCACTGGTGATCGGCGCCGGCCTGGCCGGTTGCGCCACGGCCGCCAGCCTGGCCCAACGCGGCTGGCAGGTCACGCTATTGGAGCGGCACGCCGCCATCGCCCAGGAAGCCTCGGGTAACCCACAAGGCGTGCTGTATCTCAAGCTCTCGGCCCATCACACCACGCTGTCACGCCTGATCGTCAGCGGCTATGGCCATAGCCGCCGGCTGCTGGAACAACTGGATAAAGGCGCTAACTGGGATAACTGCGGCGTGCTGCAACTGGCTTTCGACGCCAAGGAAACGCAGCGGCAAGCGCAACTTGCAGCGGCCTTCCCGGCTGACTTGCTAACGAACCTGAACAAAAGCGCTGCCGAGGCCAAGGCAGGCATCCCACTGCCAGCAGGTGGTTTGTTCTACCCCGATGCGGGTTGGGTGCATCCACCGGCGCTCTGCGCCCTGCTGAGTCAGCAGCCGAATATCCAGCTGCAACTGCATCAGGAAGCGCTGGAGCTGCGCCGTGACGGTGATCGCTGGCAGGCCTGGAATGGCGAACAACTGCTGGCCAGCGCCAGTGTGGCGGTGTTGGCCAGTGCTGCCGAGATCAAGGGGTTTACCCAGAGCGCAGACTTGCCGCTTAAACGCATCCGCGGGCAGATCAGTCGCTTGCCTGCCACAGCAGCCAGTCGCGCCTTGAACACCGTGGTATGCGCCGAAGGCTATGTCGCGCCGGCACGCCAGGATGAACACACTTTAGGCGCGAGTTTTGACTTCAACAGCGATGACTTATCGCTGAACAGCGCCGATCACGCGAGCAATCTGCAGCTACTGGAAGACATCTCACCTGAGCTTTCCAGCGCACTGAATGCGGCGGCACTCGACCCCGAACACCTGCAGGGCCGCGCCGCGTTTCGCTGTACCAGCCCGGACTATCTGCCAATTGTTGGCCCGCTGGCCGACGCAATCGCCTTTGCAGAGGCTTATAGCGTGCTAAGCAAGGATGCCCGCCAGGTGCCGGATACCCCATGCCCCTGGCTGGATGGCCTGTATATCAACAGCGGCCACGGCTCACGCGGGCTGATTACCGCCCCGCTGTCGGGCGAGCTGATCGCCGCCTGGCTCAACGACGAACCGCTGCCGGTGCCCGCTGATGTGGCACAAGCCTGCCATCCAAACCGCTTCGCCTTGCGCGCGCTGATCCGAAACAAGGCTTAATGCAGCACGCCTACCAACAGGCGCGCGCAAAGCTCAACCACGCAGACTGAAACGCCAGGCACGGTGGATTTTTGCATTGCGGGCGAAGTCCGGATCGAGGGTCGAGGCGCTGATTTCTTCAACCTGATAACGCGCGGCCAGGCTCTCATCGAGCTCAAACTTGCGAAAGTTGTTGGAGAAATACAGGACGCCACCCTTGGCCAGGCGCGCCATGGCCAGGTCGAGCAGCTGCACATGGTCGCGCTGCACGTCGAAGATGCCTTCCATGCGTTTGGAGTTGGAGAAGGTCGGCGGATCGATAAAGATCAGCTCGTATTCGCCACGATCCTCGGCCAGCCAGGCCATCACATCACCCTGCTCCAGGCGGTTCTTGTCAGAGAAGCCATTGAGCGACAGATTACGCCGCGCCCAGTCCAGATAGGTCTTCGACAGATCGACACTGGTGGTGCTACGCGCGCCGCCCTTGGCCGCATGCACAGTGGCCGTGGCGGTGTAGCAGAACAGGTTGAGGAAGCGTTTACCGGCGGCCTCTTTCTGAATACGCAGGCGCAGCGGGCGGTGATCGAGGAACAACCCGGTGTCCAGGTAATCGGTGAGGTTGACCAGCAACTTCACCCCGCCCTCGCTGACTTCGAGGAACTGCCCCTGGGTCGCCTGACGCTGGTACTGCTTGGTGCCGCTCTGGCGTTCACGGCGCTTGATCACCACCTTGCTCTTGTCGACACCCAGCGCCTGCGGAATCGCAGCGATGGCGTCAAACATACGGGCTTTGGCTTTCTCAGGGTCAATCGACTTGGGCGCAGCGTATTCCTGCACATGCACCCAATCGCCATACAGATCCACCGCCATGGAGTATTCCGGCATATCGGCGTCGTACAGCCGGTAGCACTCAACGCCTTCCTTGCGCGCCCACTTGCCCAGCTGCTTGAGGTTCTTCTGCAGGCGGTTGGCAAACATCTGCCCGCCTTCACTCAGGCGCGCCTGCTCGACCACCGGCGCAGGCGCGGGTTTGATCGGATTGCCGTTCTTGTTGTACTGACGCTCTTGCGGCTCAAGCGGCGCCTTATCGGCCTCAGCCTGTTCCCGCTCGCGTTCACGCTGCTCGGGCGTGCGCCGCTCACCGGTAACGAACTGCTCGGGCTGCACCTTGATCAGCAGCAACTTGCACGGCAACGCGCCGTTCCAGAAGGCGTACTGCTTATGGCTGCGGATGCCCATGCGTTTGCCCAGGTCTGGCGCGCCGGTAAACACCGCCGCCTCCCAACCCATGCAAGCCTGACGCAGACGCTCGCCAAGGTTCTGGTAGAGATACAGCAGGCTGGCTTCATCGCCCAGGCGCTCGCCGTAGGGTGGGTTGCAGATAACCAGGCCTTTCTGGTTCTGGTCCGGACGCGGCTCGAAGGTCGCCACTTCACCCTGGTAGACCTTGACCCAGTCGCCCATGCCAGCGCGCTCAATGTTGTTACGCGCCGGCTGGATCAGCCGTGGATCGGCTTCATAGCCGCGAATCCACAGCGGTGGCTTGGCCATGCCGGCTGCCGCACGCTCTTCGGCCTCGGCGTGCACCTTCTTCCACAAGGCCGGCACGTGGCCCAGCCATTTACTGAAGCCCCATTGCTCACGGGTCATATTCGGCGCGATATCGGCGGCGATCATCGCCGCCTCGACCAGGAAGGTTCCTACACCGCACATCGGGTCGGCCAATGCACCGCCCTCGGCAGCGATGCGTGGCCAGCCGGCGCGGATCAATACGGCGGCTGCGAGGTTTTCCTTCAGTGGTGCGGCACCCTGCTGCAAGCGGTAACCGCGCTGGTGCAGGCTATGGCCGGAGAGGTCGATAGACAGAATCGCCTCGCCACGATCCAGACGCAGGTGCACGCGCAGGTCCGGGTTGAGCTTGTCCACCGATGGTCGCGTGCCGTCTTTCAGGCGCAACTTGTCGACGATGGCATCCTTGACCTTCAGCGCGCCGAAATGGGTGTTATCGATGCCCGAGCCATTGCCGCTGAACTCAACCGCCAGACTGCCGCTGGACTCCAGGTGTTCGAACCAGTCAACCTCGAGTACGCCTTCGTAAAGGCTCTGAGCATCCTGCACGCTGTAGCGCTTGAGCACCAACAGCACACGGTTGGCCAGACGCGACCACAGGCACAGGCGGTAGGCGGTTTCCATGTCGGCCATGCCACGAATGGCCGAGGTGTGCTCACGCGCCTCTTCAAGCCCAAGCGCGCTGGCTTCTTCGAGCAGCAGGCCTTCAAGGCCCTTGGGGCAGGTGAGGAAGAGTTCGTAACGATCCGACATGGGAGTTTCCAGTGCCTAAGGCAATCAACGGCGCGCAGACAAATCAGCACGGCCAAAATAAGTGACAAAGTGTCGCTGTGCGACCCTTCGTCGGAATAAACAACAGTCTCAATCGCAATACATTCGCGATAGCAAAACACCAGCACACCCGACGCATACGCCCACAGCATAGGCGCTACAGCAAAAAATCCGGGCGTTGGTCATGGCGGCTTATGGCCTGACCAGCAAAAAGGTTACGGCCTTATGACGAAACGGTCATTCACAGGCCCCCACGCATTCGTTAGAAATCTACCTAGGCCAGCACTGCAACGGTGCTGGCAAGGAGGCTCGCGACGCCGGCAGCGGACTCCGCAAGGCAGATCATTTCTGCCTGACCTTGCTACAAGGTCTAAGGGACATAACAGTCAACATTGAGGGCTACACCCTATGAGAAGACTTAAGCGTGATCCGTTAGAAAGAGCTTTTTTGCGCGGCTATCAATACGGCATCAATGGTAAATCCCGCGAACTCTGCCCCTTCACCCTTCCCTCTGTCCGCCAAGCCTGGTTGAACGGCTGGCGCGAAGGCCGCGGTGACAACTGGGACGGCATGACCGGCACCGCCGGTATTCATCGACTCAACGAACTCCACGCTGTCGGCTGATTCAGGAACCTACCGACTCACCATGCGCGCTCCATCCGAGCGGCGGGCGCGAGCCCAGGGGCTCCTTTAGGGAGCCCTTTTTAGTTTCAGGCCTTGTGCGGCAGCGCCGCGATTGCATCCACCGCTTCACGGATCAATGCCGGGCCCTTGTAGATAAAGCCTGAGTAGATCTGTACCAGGCTCGCGCCGGCGGCGATTTTCTCAGCCGCGTGCTTACCCTCGGTAATCCCCCCCACGGCGATGATAGGCAGACGGCCTTTCAGCTCACCCGCCAGCACCTCAACAATATGTGTGCTCTTCTCGCGCACTGGCGCACCGGACAGTCCACCTGCCTCATCGGCACACTCAAGACCATGCACACCTTCACGACCCAACGTGGTGTTGGTGGCAATCACCGCATCCATACCAGCTTCAACCAGTGCATTGGCCACTTCGATGGTTTCCTCATCGCTCATGTCCGGGGCAATCTTGATCGCCAGCGGTACACGCTTGCCATACTGTGCAGCCAGATCTTCCTGACGCTTGCGCAGGGCCTCAAGCAATTGCTTGAGCGAATCACCAAACTGCAGGCTGCGCAGCCCAGGGGTGTTGGGCGAGCTGACGTTAACAGTGACGTAACTGGCGTGCTGATAAACCTTGTCCAGGCACAGCAGGTAATCATCCACGGCGTTTTCGACCGGAGTATCGAAGTTCTTGCCGATATTGATGCCCAGCACACCCTTGTATTTGGCCGCCTGAACGCGAGCCAGCAAGTGGTCAACGCCGTGGTTGTTGAAGCCCATGCGATTGATGATCGCCTCCGCCTCCGGCAAGCGAAACAAGCGCGGCTTGGGATTACCCGGCTGCGGGCGCGGCGTCACGGTACCGATTTCAACAAAGCCAAAGCCCAGTTGGGCAAAACCATCGATGGCATCGCCGTTCTTGTCCAAACCCGCTGCCAGGCCGACTGGGTTGGAGAACTCCAACCCCATCACCTTGACCGGCAGAGCGGCTGGGCTCTTGGTCAGCAAACCGTTCAAGCCAAGACGACCGCCCGCACCGACAAGATCGATTGACAGTTCATGGGAGGTTTCAGGGGAGAGTTTGAACAGCAGCTCGCGGGCCAGGGTATACATGGGCAGGCTTAGCTCGATAAAGTTACAAAGGTCGCGATTATAGCCGGCTGCGCGCCTGATAGGCGAGGCGCACAGCGGCGTCAGCCTAAACGGCGTAGGCTTAGCAGCTCGCCGCTGACGCTGAACTCAAGCTCGAAGGAACCATAAACACCGTCATGGGTCAGAAAGGGCCGAAAATGGTGGGCCGGCACACTGACACTCCGTCCATCACGACTTTGCACTAATATCCGGTTGGCACGCCCTTGATAGACAACACGCAAGCGCTCGGCCGATAACGCAATATCAAACACCAGACTGGGCATGGAGGCACCTTTGCAACTGATTGCAGCAATCTTGCCATACGCCGCGCATATGCCCGGCAAAAAATGGCCACCCTTGCTTCCTGATGGCAACCCAAACGGCCTGCCGACTCAACGGGCCTGGCATATCAGCCATAAAAAACCTGCCCAAACAGCCGATAAAGCCTGTGCAGTGCCTTACGGGCTCTGCCAAACTGGCAATGGTGATTTTGGAGTTCGTACCTGGCCATGAGTCTGTCTGAGCAGCCCTCCACCCTCAGCTCACGCCTTGGTGCTTTGGCGCAACGGCTAGGTCTTATTGGCCGTGGCCAACGCCAGATACTGGAACGCGCCAGTCACCTGCGCCTGCCCTTTAGCCAGCTGCCCCAATTGCGTGAAAGCATCTGCTGGCAAGACGGCCCACAGTTACAGCGCCTGATCGACCTGCCACGCAGCGCCCTATCCGGCCCGGTCCAGGAAGACAAAGCACAAGCCCACGCGATGCTGGTTAGAGTCGTCGAGGCCCAGGTGCAGCAGCTCAGTACCTACGACTTGCGCCTAATTGATGGTCTCTCCACCTGCAGCCCACCACAAGCTGACCAGAAAAATTTCGAAGCCTTCGCTGCCAGCGAAAGCTGTCGCCAGATTCGCATCATCAGCTACAAGGATTTCGTCAAAACCATCAGCCTGGCGTTACCACGCTTTCTGGCCGGTGAAGGCATCAGCCTGCGCCAGGCCAGTTGGCGCGGTGAACGAGTATTCTGGGCTGGCGAGCATCACAGCGAAGCCTTTGCCTGCGCCATTGCCTATGCCCGTAGACGCGAGCTGGAAGTCAGCCTGCCCGCAGAGCTCAGCCAGTACCGCCTGAGCGAACAAGGCCTGAACAACCTGCAGCAGCGCTACCACGTACTGGCAATGCCCAATGCCGCCTGGAGCGAGCCTGCTTTTATGGCCCTGTTGCTAGACAGCGGCCTGCCTTACGCGCGCCTCTCACAACTCGGCGGCCCCGGCTCACCGGAATTCCTTCTGCTACCCAAACATTCAGCTGAGGCAACGGCCCTAGGCGAAGGTCTGCGTCTGGCGGGTGCGCCGGATGTGGTGGGGTATTTACAGAAACTCAGCACCCCAGGTTAATAGTCTTTCAACACCGCGCCCCTCCTCCTCGGACAAAACACCCCAGACGATCAGCACTCATAAAAAACCCGCTACCAGTAAAGGTAACGGGCTGATTATTAAAGAGTATCAAGTTGTCGAAGCTAGTTATATATTCAAGTCAAGCCACTTTCAAGGCATTGTCATCAAGCATGCCATTGATCACATCCGCGGCATTGCTGCCGTAATAGGTGGACAAATCAACATTATCTAGAACAATGGTTTGATCGGAAGAGCCGCCACCATCAGCACCATTCTTATCAACAGTAATGACTGTAGAACCTGCCGTTGTTGTGAAGTCAAACGTCAGATAATCATCCAACTCATTACCATCCGGAGTTCCGGAAAGTCCAGTCAGCAACTGCGACAGATCCAACATATCAGAGCTGATTCCGTTAGTGTCGACAAAGAAGCCCACAACGGTATCGACACCAGCATCCTCATCTCCAGCGCGCCAAACATAGGCATCCTTGTCAGCGCCGCCCGTCATGATGTCCGAGCCTAACCCACCAATCAGGATGTCGCTGCCAGCATCCCCTATCAAGGTGTCATTCCCCACCCCACCTAGCAATGCATCATTGCCTGTACCGCCGTAGAGTTGGTCATTACCCAGACCACCTTCAAGGATGTCATTGTTATCATTGCCGTAAAGAATATCGTCACCTGAACCACCTATCAGATGATCACTACCCGTATTGCCATTAAGGGTGTCGTTCCCGGCACCGCCGTAAACAATATCATTGCCGCCCCGTCCGCTCAGGGTGTTATTGGCGTCTTCACCGCCAACAAAATCATTGCCGCTACTGGAGGTCGAACTGTAGTTGTGGTCAGTGAGATTAATTGTCAGCACCGCACTGGATGGGCTGCCGTCAGCATCAACAATGCTGTAGGCAAAACTATCCGAAGCACCGGCCTGAAAGTCCTGCTGGTGCTGGGTATAGGTGTACTGACCATTGGACTCGATATGTAATGTGCCGTAGTCACCAACAAGCTCAACACTGCCACCTGCTGCTACTGCCGCGCCATCCACCAGCGTGACCCTTAAGCCGCCGTCGCTGCCTGGGTCATCATTGCCGAGCACATTGCCACTCAAAAGTGCCGCTACCCAGAGTACCCCTGGAGCCGAGACATTGACCTGCTGTGTGGAAGGCGCGGTGTAACTGTAACTACGGTAGAAGAAATCGCTAATAGTCAGATCCGCACGACTACTATTACCACTACCGATATCAGTGTTGTCGAAAACCGTAAATCTCACATAATAAGTACCGGACTCGGTAATTCCGCCAATAACCTTATTAGCGAGGCTACCAGTCTGCCCTGTCAACTCGGCAACAGGCGTAAGAGTTCCCTCTTTGAAAATCTGAGCCTGCCAGCGATCTCCACCACTACCAGTACCAATGAAGTTACTGACTGCAGCATCGAAACTAATCTCAACAGGGTGTGCAGCATCAGCGACCACAGTAAACGATGATGAGTCGCTGGACTTTGACGTACCGTAAAAAGTATTGGAAACACTTACACCCGTCAGATTCGTTGTCGAAGCGACAGAGCTCCAGCTCTCGGCCACATGAAACTGAGCAGAATAAGTGTCGTTGCTACCACTTGCAGCCCAACGTCCCTCAGCCAGTGTGCGCACATCATCAACTGCTATCGGCACGCCGTCTGTGACATTAATGATCAGATCCGCACTGGATGGATCGCCGTCACTATCTGCGATGGTATAGGTAACAATTTCCGGCACACCGGGTACTGCATTACTTGGTGAGCTGTAGTGGTAAGAACCCGTCTTATCAATGGTCAGTTTCCCGCCAAGCGGAGTATCAATTACCAGATCACTACCATTAGTCGGCACATTAAACGTAACCGTCGTGGTGGTTGAACCAGCCACCAGCGTAGCGCCCTGCCCCAAGTACTGCGTCAACAGAGTCGTTTCGCTGTTATCGACGACAACACTTATCTGGATGAGCGTCACTGGCAAGTCATTACCGAGCACATCTTTTCCAGCCACGCTGTCCACATCCAGAATAACGTTGCCGTTTATGGTTCCCGGCACCGTACCGCCCAAAGTTGCCGATAGCTGCGCCGGATTCTGAACCAGAAAAGCCTCTTCTCCAGCATTTGCGACTTCTTTCAGTTCATTCTCGGCGGCGGAGCCGTCAGGAATCTGGATGCCGACTGCAATTACATCAATACCGTTGCCATCGACGAATGCTTGCCAATCGTCCGGCGCATCAGCACTGCTCGGATTCGGCTCTCCATCGGAGAGGAAATAGACTTTATGCTGGTAACCTGGCAAATGCTCACTACCAGAGCTACTGCTCATTTCATCCTCAATCTCGCCCCGAGCCATGTTCAGCGCTGCAGCGTAGTTGGTGCTGCCAGTAGCATTGAGCGAACCGCTCAATATGGCATTCTTCGCCGCCGTCAAATCAGTACCTTCGTAACGCAAAGAAGCGTTATCACCAAAGGCAATGAAGTTGATATTGAGCAAACCAGCCGCCCCCAATGCAGCATAGCTATCGATCAAATTCACCAATGCCTGCTTAGCCACCTGCAGCCGGGTAGTATTTTCAAGGTCACCATCGCCATCAAGATCAGCCTGAATGGTGTCGTCGTCCATGCTACCCGAACGATCAAGGATCAGCGTCAGGCTATAGGGCTGCCGACCACTTTCTTCAACACTAACTGTATTGTTGCGCGCGACTGGTGCACCGTCCTCTATGCAGATATTCAGATTGGCTTGAGACGTGCTGCCATCAACGTCCTCAATGGTGTAGATGAACACCTCTGTGGTATCACCCGATACATTAGCGGGCGCAGTGTAGGTGTAAGTACCGTTCCCCGAAACGGTTAAAGCACCGCCCTCGGGAGTCCCTATTACTCCGGTAGTTCCGCCCTCTACCTCGTAAGTGACGCGGAACTGACCACCACCAATATCGACCACGCTGTCAGCGTCGTTGCCATTGCCATCCTGATAGGCCGAAGCATCTGTAACCAAGAAACTAACCTGGGTCACAACAACAGGCCCGTCGGCACCCGCTATATCAACACCATCTAGAGCATCGACATCAGTAATCAGGTTGCCAGTGGCTGAACTTGGCACTGTACCGGTCAAGGCTGCAGACAATTCGTCTGGGTTCTGCACCAACACAGCCTCTTCTGTACCGTTGGCTACTTCCTTGAGCTCGCCTTCTGCGGCAGAGCCATCAGGAATCTGAATACCCACAGCAATTACATCAATGCCATTAGAGTCTACAAAGGGTTTCCAACTGGCCGGCGCATCATTGCTGCTAGGGTTGGGTTGGCCATCGGAAAGGAAATAGACCTTTTGTGCATACCCTGGAAGGTACTCTCCACCCACGCTCAGCTCGTCTTCCAGATCGGCCTTAGCCAGATTCAAGGCGGCTTCGTAATTGGTAACACCGCTCGCATTCAGGCCTGGATTAAGGATCGCCGCCTTGGCCGCCGCAACACTATTGCCCTCATAAACCATGTTGGCACCATCGCCGAAAGCAATGAGATTAATGTTAAGCGGCACGCCCAACGCCTCATAACTATCAAGTAAATTAACCAAAGCCTGCTTAGCCACGGCTAAACGCGAAACAGTATCGAGGTCTCCATCTCCGTCTATATCAGCTTGAACCTGGGAGTCCATGCTGCCAGAGCGGTCGAGGACTAGAGTTAGACTGAAAGGTGGCAGACCACTTTCTGGTACGCAGACTGAGTTGTCCTTGGCGACCGGCGCATCATCAACGATCTCAATGGTGATCGTCGCCGGCGCAGAGTTCACGCTGCCATCCGAAACAACTAGGCTGAACACATCCGTTTCAGCCACACCATCCACATCCATGGTCGCGTCAGTCAGCGTATAGCTGTAAGTGCCCAGACCAGTCGCAGCGTCATAGCTGGTGACCAGCAAGGTGCCGTGCGCACCCGCAGCAGTCGCACCTACCAAGCCGGCAATCAGGATCGGGGTACCACCGTTTATGGACACAGACACCAGATCGTCCAAGCCATCTGCATCGCTTAGGCTGAAGTTGCCCACCGCAACAATGCTGTTAGGCGATACCTGGCTTCCGTTTGGCAGACCCGACTCGTAAACGATGCCGTCACTGCCTTGCGCTTCTGGGTCACCCGTGACCGTTATCACCGGCACATCGTTGCTGCCTTGAATAGTGATCGTCAGGATCGCAGTGTCCTGATCACCATCGGCATCCTGCATGGTGTAGGTGAAAGTTTCGGTCAGCNTGGTGACCAGCAAGGTGCCGTGCGCACCCGCAGCAGTCGCACCTACCAAGCCGGCAATCAGGATCGGGGTACCACCGTTTATGGACACAGACACCAGATCGTCCAGGCCATCTGCATCACTTAGGCTGAAGTTGCCCACCGCGACAATGCTGTTAGGCGATGCCTGGCTTCCGTTTGGCAGACCCGACTCGTAAACGATGCCGTCACTGCCTTGCGCTTCTGGGTCACCCGTGACCGTTATCACCGGCACATCGTTGCTGCCTTGAATAGTGATCGTCAGGATCGCAGTGTCCTGATCACCATCGGCATCCTGCATGGTGTAGGTGAAGGTTTCAGTCAGCGTTTCACCATCATCCAGGGCCTGAACCCTCGGGTCGGCGTTGTTCAGCGTATAGCTGTAGGTGCCCGCTCCGGTGTCCGTGAAAGTACCGTAGGTGGCACTGGTGTTCGCCCAAGAGACGAAGCTGGGAGGCAAATCGGGACCCGGATCGTCATTCGATAGAACATTGCCCACCACAGCCTCAATTGCATCTTCCGTGATGCTATTAGTGTCGTCGAATGCCTCTGGCAAACCATTGAGTGGCACAGGGGGTGGCACTACATCATCAACAACCACAGGCTCAGGATCAGGGAACTCCGGCCCGGTGTTCAATCCCTCGGTTGGGAAGCCGATGATCGGGTCAAGCGCTCCACCGGTTTCGCCCAACAGTACAAAGGAATGTCCGCCACCCGCGCCACCGGCACCGCCTGCACCACCGGCACCCGGGCCAGCAGCAGTGGCTTCGCCTTCAAGCGTCGGGTCGACGCCAGCCTCGATCGCGGCCTGCAGTTTCTCGACATCAGTCAGGTCGCTGTCACTAGGTGCTGTCGGTGGTGTTTCTGCGGTGGGAGTCTGCTGATCGGAACTGCCTGCGAGCATCTGCTCGGTGAGGTTAAGGCTGCTGTCACGCCCTAACGTCAATTGCTGACCGTTGCTCATGGCAACGGCAATGGAACCTGCGGCCCCGGTAACGATTTGTTCCCCTGTAAAAACCCGATCGCCTTC
Source organism: Pseudomonas anguilliseptica (assembly GCF_021375795.1). Taxonomy (GTDB): domain Bacteria; phylum Pseudomonadota; class Gammaproteobacteria; order Pseudomonadales; family Pseudomonadaceae; genus Aquipseudomonas; species Aquipseudomonas anguilliseptica_A. Next base: position 733,148 of record NZ_JAEIOI010000002.1, read on the forward strand.
ACTGAGCGGCCGACGCGTTCCGTCGCCAGCTACTGCATAGACTTCGCCGATAACCTGGCTGACGACACCAATCAAAGTAGCCATGATTCCATCCTCACTACAACTGCCGACCACCGCCGACACGTATGCCAAAAAAGGTCGAACTACCTTTCAAGGAGAGAACAAAACCACTGGCTGATTAAAACGACGTCACACTCAAAAACAAAAACGACAAAAAACTGTCACCCTGACCCACGTCGCGCACCGCACCAGAAAGATCCCGCCCCTATTTGCATCCGACCGTCTCATATAGCCGCGCACGCCACTGAAGAGCACGAAATGCACGACTTCTGGTTGAAAACAATGTGCTGGTTTTCGCAGTCTGCATAAGATTTTTTTCTTATAGGGCTTGTAACAATTTTTTCTTAGCTACGCTGAAAAGTGTTCTTAGCTGTGATGTTACAGACTGAGAGTAATCCAGCAGGCAAATAAGCCATTTTTTTGGCGACGGATTTAGAAAATCTTATAAGGAGAGTTACCAGATGCGCGCACTCAACCCTTTATGGAGCAGTATCGTGCTGGCCGCGTTCTGTACCCAGGCACAAGGCATCACCTTGTCGGAGGCTATCCAGAGCACCTTGGATAACCACCCTGAGATTCATGCCGGGGTAAACAGTCGCCTTTCATCGGATGAAGAGGTCAAGATTGCTAAAGGTGGCTACCTGCCAACCGTCGACCTGCTGGTGGGCTATGGCCGTGAACATACCGACAGTCCGAGCACCCGAGCCATCGGCAATCACAATACTGAAACGCTGAACTACGGCACCTCCGAGCTGCGCCTGCGGCAGATGCTGTTTGATGGCTTCAACACGCCCAATGAAGTGGAGCGCACCAAAGCCGTGGTCAACTCCCGCGCCTATCGCCTGCTTGGCACCTCGGAGAGCCTGGCCCTGCGCACGGTCGAGGTGTACCTGGATCTGCTGATGCGCCGTGAGATGGTCGAACTGGCTCGCAATAACCTGCAAGCCCACCAACGCATCAATGACCAGATCAGCCTGCGCAGCCAGCAAGGCGTAGGCAGCACGGCAGACCTTGATCAGTCCGAAGCGCGTCTGGCCCTGGCGGAAAACAACCTCTACACCGAGCAGGTCAACCTGGCCGATGCCGAAGCCAACTTCTTCAGTGCTGTTGGTCGTATGCCCGATGAGCTGGACTCACCAGCCTCGCTGAAAGGCTCACTCCCCGCCACCCTTGGCGAAGCACGGCAGACGGTAATCGACAACAACCCCTTCCTTAAGTCCGCCCAGGCGGACGTGCATGCGGCCGAGAAACAGTATGAAGTCGCCAAATCGACGTTCTACCCACGCGTAGACCTCGAACTGGCCACCAATGCTGACAACGACACCCAGGGTGACGAAGGCCACACCAAGGGTTGGCGTGCCGCCGTGGTGATGAATTACAACCTGTTCAACGGCATGCGCGACAAGGCACGCCTGCAATCGACTGCGCATCAGATCAACGAATCGATGGACATCCGCAATAACGCCCTGCGCGTACTCAACGAGAACCTCTCTCTGGCCTGGAACGCCATGGAGAACGCGCAACTGCAAACCCCCAAGGCTCGCGAATATGCCGACTATACCCAGCGCGTTCGTGAGGCCTATCAACAACAGTTCAGCCTTGGCCAACGCACCCTGCTCGACCTGCTCGACAGTGAAAACGAACTGTTCACCGCCAACCGCCGCTACAGCGAAGTGCGCTTTCTCGAAGAATTCTCGATGTACCGCGTAACCGCAGCGATGGGTGACTTGTTGCGCCAGCAGCAAGTGGTAGTACCGGCAGAAGCGGTAGCCCTCACTGAAGTGAAGAGCGAGGCGCGTCTGCCGGAAATGAAGTAAAACCGGCATAAGGAGTAGTAGACCTTGACCACCATGGAACGGCCGGGGTCATCCAGCGACCCGCGTCTGAATCACGACGATCCGCTGCTGGATGGCTTGTTGATTCTCTGCAAACTCCACGGCTGTTCCGCCAGCCGTGGCAGCTTGAGTGCAGGCCTGCCATTACCTGAGCAGCGCCTGACCACCGAGTTGCTACCACGCGCTGCCGCCCGCGCCGGTTTGCAGGGGCGCCTGCTGCAGCGCGAGCTGACCAGTATTTCCGCACTCAACCTGCCGGTGTTGCTGCTGTTGAAAAACGGCCGCAGTGCAGTTCTGCGTCAATGGGGGCCGAAAAATCAGGCGCAGATTCTGCCGTGTGAAGCTGACGGTGGTGAGCAATGGGTCAACCGCGAACAACTGGCTGCGGAATACAGCGGCCAGGCCTTTTTCGCCCGTCCACGGCATGAGCTGGAAGAAGCTCGCAACCCGCTGGTGCCGCGCATCGAGGCATGGTTTCGCGACACCCTGAAACTTTCGCGCTGGCTATACACCGACGCCGTGCTGGCCAGCCTGCTGATCAACCTGCTCGGCCTGATGGTGCCGTTGTTTGTCATGCAGACCTACGACCGCGTGGTGCCCAACCAGGCGACTTCGACGCTGTGGGTGCTGAGCATCGGCCTGTTGATCGGTATGGGCTTTGAATTACTGCTGAAGATCCTGCGCTCACATCTGCTCGACACCGCCGGCAAGAAAACCGATGTAGTGCTCTCAGCCACCCTGTTCGAGCGCATCACCGGCATGTCGATGACAGCCCGCCCAGCCACCATCGGTGGCTTTGCCCAAAGCATTCACGACTTCCAGGGCCTGCGCGAATTCCTTACCGCAGTCACCCTGACCAGCCTGATTGACCTGCCCTTCTCGTTCCTGATGATTGCTGTGATCTGGTTGATCGGCGGCTGGCTGGTCGTCATACCTCTGCTGGCGTTCCCCATCACCGCCCTGTTCGCGTTCATCATCCAGGCACGCCTGCGCGATACCGTGGAAAAAAGCCTGCAACTTGCCTCGCAACGTCAGGCCCTGCTGATTGAAACACTCGGTGGCCTGGAAACCCTGAAAGCCTGCAGCGCTGAAAGCGAGCGCCAGCACCAGTGGGAGAAAACCCATGGTGCCCTCACCCGCCTGGATATCCACGCCCGCTCGCTGGCAGCTATCGCCACCAACGGCACACTGTTTCTGCAACAGTTTGCCGGCATGGCCACCATTGTCTGCGGGGTGTACATCATCATTGCCGGCAAGCTCAGCGTCGGCGCACTGGTGGCCTGCTACATGCTGGGTAGCCGTATTCTTGCGCCACTGGGCCAGATCGCCGGGCTGATCACCCGCTACCAGCAAGCACGCCTGACCATGACCAGCACGGACGCGCTGATGGCCCTGCCACAGGAACGCCAGTCGAAACAGCGGCCACTGGATCGCACCCACCTGCATGGCGCACTGGATGTGCGCGATGTCACCTTCAGTTACCCAGGACAAAGCACGCCCGCCCTGGCCGGCGTCAGCCTGCGCATGGCAGCTGGCGAGCGCATCGGCATCATCGGCCGCAGCGGCTCGGGCAAAAGCACCCTGGCACGTTTGGTGATGGCCTTCTACAGCCCGGACAAAGGGCAGATCCTGCTCGACAACCTCGATCTGCGTCAGCTCGATGTAGCCGACCTGCGCCACCAGATCGGCTATGTCGCCCACGACTTGCCGCTGCTCGCGGGCAGCCTGCGTGACAATCTGACCCTCGGCGCCCGTTACGTCAGTGATGCACGCATGCTCGAAGTGGCTGAACTGACCGGGGTGGTCGACCTGGCACGGCAACACCCGCAAGGCTTTGATCGCCCCGTAGGCGAGCGCGGCCAGCTGCTCTCGGGGGGGCAACGGCAAGCTGTACTGCTGGCCCGCGCGCTGCTTCTGGACCCGCCCATCCTGCTACTGGATGAACCCACCAGCGCCATGGACAACACCAGCGAGGAAATCCTGCGCAACCGCCTGCAAACCTGGGCCCAGGGCAAAACCATGCTGCTGATCACTCACCGCGCCTCCATGCTCAGCCTGGTTGATCGCCTGGTAGTACTGGATAACGGCCACATTGTCGCGGACGGTCCGAAAGAAGCGGTCATTGAGGCGCTACGCAAAGGTCGAGTCGGCCCTGCAGCGGTATAGGAACGATCATGCCCACACGCCATTCGATTCGCGATTATTTCGCCAGCATGCGCCAGCGCAAGCAGGACACCGAGTTCATGCCGGAAGTCGACGGGGCCATTCTCGAAGACTCGCCCTGGTTCACCCGCATCACCGTGTGGGTGGTCAGCAGTTGCCTGCTGGTGGCACTGGTCTGGGCCAACTTCGCAGTGCTGGAAGAAGTTACCACGGGTGAAGGCAAGGCCATTCCCTCCAGCAAGATTCAGGTTATCCAGAACCTGGAAGGCGGCATTGTCAGCGAAATTTTCGTGCGCGAAGGCCAGGTGGTGGAGAAAGGTGCCGTGCTGCTGCGCCTGGACGACACACGCTTTCTCTCCAACCGGGGTGAAACCGAAGCCGACCGTTTGGCCCTGGTTGCTCGGGTCGAACGCCTGACAGCCGAGGCCGAAGGCCGGCCGATCAATATGCCGGAGGATATTCTGCGCCAGGCACCGCAGTTGGCCGAGGATGAACTGGCGCTCTACCAGTCCCGACAAAATCGCCTGCAAAGCGAACAACGCACCCTCGGCGAACAGCTACGGCAGAAGACTCAGGAACTGGCCGAGTTTCGCGCCAAAGCCCAACAGTACCGTTCCAGCATGGGCCTGCTGCAACAGGAGCTGAACATGTCACAACCGCTGGTGGCTACCGGCGCCATTTCCCAGGTGGAAATCCTGCGCCTGCGCCGCAGCCTGGTAGAAGTGCGCGGTTCATTGGACGCCACCAACCTGGCCATCCCCAGAGCAGAAGCGGCGATGGATGAAATCAAGAGCAAGATTGAAGAATCAGAACTTAGCTTCCGCTCAGAGGCCTTCAAAACACTCAATGAAGTGCGCACGGAACTGCAGAAGATCACCGCCACCAGCGTGGCCATTGATGACCGACTCAGCCGCACGACCGTGGTTTCACCAGTGCGTGGCATCATCAAGCAACTCAAGGTCAACACCATTGGCGGCGTGGTTCAGCCTGGCAGTGACATGCTGGAAATCGTTCCGCTGGATGACAGCCTACTGATCGAGGCCAAGGTGCGGCCGCAGGATGTCGCCTTCCTGCACCCTGGGCAGAAGGCCATGGTCAAATTCACCGCCTACGACTACACCATCTACGGCGGACTCAAGGCCAACCTTGAGCTGATCAGTGCCGATACCATCACTGACGAAGAAGGCAACAGCTTCTATCTAATCCAAGTACGTACCGACAAAAGCCATTTGGGCAGTGAGGAACATCCACTGCTGATCATCCCCGGCATGGTCGCCACCGTGGACATCATCACCGGTGAAAAGAGCGTGCTCGACTACCTGCTCAAACCGGTGCTCAAGGCCCGTTCGGAAGCCATGCGCGAACGCTGAGGCAGCTGCTAGTCAGACTACGACGACAGCCCAGTATCAACGTGATTGCGCTGGTAGGTGTGCTCGCCCATCGCCTCAATCTGCCCATCAATCAACGCTTCGAATGGTGCAAGCAAGGCATCGAAACGGTTAGGGGCTTCAACACTGTTGAGGGCCTCAACAATCGCTTCAATGGTCGACAGCGCTCCCGACATCGGCGCTTTGCGCAGGCGATAGCGCGACTGCTGCCCCTGCGCCAGCATCACCCGTGGCAACGCTGCTAAAAGCGGGTTCAGGTGCAGCAGTTTGCGCGCCTTGCGCCAGGTGCCGTCGGGCACCACCAGCAACAGTTCGCCACTCTGCTCGGCAAACGGCACTAGCGCGTGCGCCTGCTCTCCGGGAAACAACAGGCAGGCACGGTACCCCGGTTGCTGCAACAAGGCAGGCAACTGGTCGAACACTTCGCCCACCAGCAACTCGGCATTGCTCAGCCCCAGCGCGGCCAACCGTGCAGTATTGAGCGCATGACGCACCTCACTCGGGTGCTGCAGGATCAGCACCCGGGTGCGGCTCGCTAAATGGGGAATCAGTGCGCATAAACAGCGTTCGACCGGGCGGGTGCAGCGTGGGCATTGCGGGCGTGGCATGGGTCTCTCCTCGGCCGCGCAGTGTGCCACAAGCGCAGGCAACCGGCCCGCTTTCACTCGGGCCGGCTGCCCTGACTCAACGGTTGAAGCGTTCGGCCAAGCTGTGCAGATAGTCAGCCATGTCCTCCAGTTCCTGACCGATCTGCGCACCCTGATGCGCCTGCTCGGCGCTACGATCAGACAACTGCGCGATCTGGGTAATCTGCCGGCTGATGTCTTCCGCAACATGGCTCTGTTCTTCGGAAGCCGAGGCCATCTGCTGGCTCATGCCGGTGATACGGCTCACTGCCTCACTGATGCCATCCAGGGCGGTGCGCACCGACTCGACGCTCTCGACACTCTGCCTGGAAATCGACTCGCCCTTGCCTGCCGTCACCACCGCCCGCTCGGCACCGGCCCGCAGCGACGAGATGATCTGGTGAATCTGCTCGGTTGACTCACGGGTTCGCGATGCCAGCGAGCGCACTTCATCTGCCACCACGGCAAAACCACGGCCTTGTTCACCCGCACGCGCGGCTTCAATCGCGGCGTTGAGCGCCAGCAGGTTGGTCTGCTCGGCAATCGAGGTGATCACATCCGCCACGCTGCCAATGGACTGCGTGGAGTTGGCCAGATCATTTACCGCCTGGCCGATGTCTACCACGGCCTGTGCCATGTGCTGCATCGAATCCAGGCTGCCGCTGGCCAATTGCAGGCCCTGTTTGGCCAGGCGGTCGGCCTCCTCTGCGGCATGTGAAGTGTTCTGCACGTTGTGTGTCACTTCCTGGATGGTGGCCGCCATCTGGTTGATTGCAGTCGCCGACTGATCGGTTTCACTGCGCTGCTGATCCAGCATCTTGGCCCCGGAGCGGGACAGGTCTGCCGAACGCGTTGCGTGTTTCTTGACATTGTTGCCGGCATCTTCGATACGCGTCAGCGCGGTCTGCAAACGCGCGTCCTCACTGATCATGGCCATATCGAGCAAGGCCTGGGCACCGCGGCTGTCGGTATAGGTCAGGGCCACCAGTGAACTGGTAAAGGCCTTGGGATGCTCGGCCAGGGTTTGCCGGATCAGGCTGCGCTTGGCGTAGGACTGGTAAGCCCCCAGGCCAAACATCGCGGCAAAGATGAACGCCCAGAGCCAAGGACCACTGAGCACGAAGTGCGACGCAAGAATAATCAGCCCGGTGAGAATCAGTGGCAAGGATTGCACGATATCCAGCAACCAGTACTCCAGCTTGGGCACCGGTGGTTTACCTTCGCGCAGGCGTGCGTAAAGCTTCTCAGCGCGCCGTTTCTGCGCCTCATCGGGCAGTGAGCGCACCGACTCGTAACCGGCAATACGGCCGTTTTCATAGATGGGTGTGACATAGGCGCTGACCCAGTAAAAGTCGCCATTCTTTGAGCGATTCTTGACGATGCCCATCCAGGGCTTGCCCTGTTTGATGGTTTCCCACATGTGGGCGAATACACCGGGCGGCATATCTGGGTGACGAACCAGGTTGTGTGGCTGGCCGATCAGCTCTTCGCGGGTAAAGCCGCTGATCTCGACAAAAGCATCATTGCAATAGGTGATGATGCTGTTGAGATCGGTGGTAGAAATCAGCCGTTCGCTTTCAGGAAATGTTCTTTCACGCTGAGTTACTGGGAGGTTCTGGCGCATCTGGAGCTATCCCTGTCTGAGCTATTTACATAACTGCTGATGTAGGTCTAGCACAGCCATGTAAAGGCGCTAGCAAATGCTTGTTTTAAAAAACACAGCACTGATCCAGAGCAATTTTCCCAGGCGACAGCATGCTGCTGCCAGGCATGACCTGGCGACAGACAAGCTGCATTCAGAAGGAAGAATCAGTGTCGACGTATAGTCGAGCGGGCCGCGGGCACGTCGCTACGTACAGGGACTGGTTGCAGGCGCGGCCGCTCGCGCAAGCCCAGGGCAACCAACAGGTTCAGCAGGACAGTCTGCAACTTGGCACTCATAACATTGCCTCCAGCCAAGGACATCGGACAGGTGCATGCACACCTGCTTCCAGCCTAGTTCAGGCCTGAGCAGTCTGCAGGCACAGCCGTTAAAACATCACCCGCACGCCGGCATACAGGGTGCGCCCCGGGCCTGGTTCGAAGTAGCGTGCGTTGCCGTCATTGATGCGCAGGTTGTCAAAGTACTCGCGCCCGAGCAGGTTATCGATGCCCAGGTACGGCTCCAGGCTTTGCTCGGCAAACTGCAGGCGTTTGCCAAGCCGCAGGCTAAGCAAGGCATGCCCGGGGGCAGACTGAGTATTGCCATCATTGGCGTAGACCTGCGCCTGCGCCGTGACGCCCAGGCGCAGGTAGAAATCCTGATGCTCATAGGCCACTTCACTGAACAGGCTCTGCGCCGGAATACCGGGCACACGGTTGCCAGAAAAATCCTCAGTCTGTGCCTGGTAGTCGATAAAGCGGTAGCGGTTGTAGGCATAGGCCAGGGACCAGCGCCAGGCGTCGGCAAGCTGCCAGTCGAGACTTAGCTCCAGGCCATCGCGTCGCGATTGCCCGGCGTTACGGTAAAAGTTGCGCCCCGGTTGTGCCGGCAAGCTGAACGCGACCAACTCATCCTCCAGGTCGATGCGGTATACCGCCAGGGCATAGCGCAGCGCGGGCCATTCCCCCTTGATGCCCAGTTCACGGCTGAATGCCTGAGCCGGTTGCAAGGCACTGTTGAAGCCTGCGCCTTGCGGGTTACCCAGCTCATTGATGGTCGGCGTTTCGAACGAGCTGGCCAGGCGCGCATAGAGTGATTGCTGCGCGCTGAAGCGATAACTCAACCCGCTGCTGTAATTCCAATCAGCCAGGCGCCGTGAGCCGGAGTCATCACGGTTGTCGATCAGATAGGCATCATCCACCGCCAGGCGCACGCGGTCATAGCGCAGCCCGAATGTGGCCTGCCATTGCTCGCTGAGGTCGATCTGATCTTCGACAAACAGCCCCTGACTTAGCGCCGATTCCTCCTGCTGCTGGCGCAGGGTGCCGCGCTTGCCGAGCAGGTTGTCGTAGCGCTGCCGCTCATCGCGCTGCGCCTCCAGGTCGAAACCGGCGCTGAGCTTATGCGCCAGACCGGCCACATTACGGTAATGGCTGTACTGCCCACCTATGCCTGTGAAATAACGCTCGAAGGTGGTCTGCCCGTTTCGCTCAAAACCCAGTCGATTGCCAAACTCGCGGTGCCCCAGGTAGCTGCGCAGCTGATACTCATCGGCACCCGCCGCGTAGCCATCCCAAACCAGACCCAGGCGCTGCTGGCGGATATATTCATCAGCATCAAAGCGCAGGTTACCGGCTGCCGCCTGGCGGCGATCGGCCTTGACCTCAGCCGCCGTCAGGCCGCCGGGGTCTTCGGCACGGTTGTCGATGGCGTTGAGGTTCAAACGCAGTTGGCCGTTAGGCGCATACCAGCGCAGCTTGCCGGTCAGGCTATTGGTCTGCGCACGGCTGTGCTCACGGTAACCGTCCAGCTGGCTGCTGTTGAAAGCCAGCAGCCCACCCAGATTGCCATCGCTGCCACCCAACTCGCCGCGCAGGCGCTGATAACCCAGCCCCGCTGCACTCAGGTCCAGTTGCGTCGACGGCAGGCTTGGCGGCTCGCGGGTATCAATGGCCAGTACGCCGCCGGCGGCATTGCCATACAGCACCGAGGCGGGACCGCGCAGCACTTCCATGCGTTCGACCAGGCCGAGGTCGAGGCCGTCAAGCTCGGTCTGGCCATCCGGCATGGTCAGGGGCACACCATCGACCAGCACGCGAATCCCACGCACACCGAAATTGCCGCGTGCGCCAAAACCGCGAATGGCCGGACGCAGGCCCTGAGCCAGGTTGTAGCGGTTGAGGCTGAACACCCCGGGCACGCGGGCCAGCCACGAATCCAGTGCGAGGGACTGCTCGCCCTGAGTAGTCGATGCGTCAACCACGGTTACCGCCGCTGGCGTACTCAGCCAGCGCACATGACTGCGCGGGCTGGTAATCAGCAAAGGCGAGAGTTCGACCGCTTCAGCTTCAGCTTCAGCTTCAGCCTCGACCTCGGCCGCCAGCAGCACAGGGCGCTCCGCCAGCAGGCACAAGCCGGCAGCCAGCGCGGCCCAGGCAACACGCACGCGGCTCAATACTCCTTGTCGGCCTGATCCTTGCGCCGATAAGGGAACACGTCGATCACCTTGCCAGCGCGGATGGCTTCCTGCAGGCCCTTCCAGTAATCGGCGTCATACAGATCGCCATGCAATTCACTGAACAGCCTGCGCTGCTTGATATCGGCAAACAGGAACGGCGGGAATTCCTCCGGAAAGACATCCAGTGGGGCCACCGAATACCAGGGCTCGGAGGACATTTCATCCTCGGGGTAACGCGGTGGCGGAATGCGCCGGAAGTTGGCTTCGGTGAGGAAGCAGATCTCGTCGTAGTCGTAGAACACCACACGGCCGTGGCGGGTCACGCCGAAGTTCTTCAGCAGCATGTCGCCGGGGAAGATGTTGGCTGCCGCCAGCTGCTTGATCGCCAGACCGTAGTCATCCAGCGCCTCACGCACCTGAGCTTCGCTAGCACTTTCCACATAGAGGTTGAGCGGGGTCATGCGCCGTTCGGTCCAGCAGTGGCGCACCAGCACCGTGTCGCCATTGACCTCGACGGTGGATGGCGCCACTTCCAGCAGTTCCGCCAGGCACTCGGGATCGAACTTGCTCAGCGGGAAGCGGAAATCGGCAAACTCCTGAGTGTCAGCCATGCGCCCTACCCGGTCGACGGTTTTCACCAGGCGGTACTTCTCGATCACCGTGGCGCGGTCGACGTTCTTCGACGGCGAGAAGCGGTCCTTGATGATCTTGAATACGGTGTTGAAGCCCGGCAGGGTGAATACGCTCATCACCATGCCACGCACCCCCGGAGCCATGACGAACTTGTCGTCGGTGGTGGCCAGGTGGTTGATCAGCGAGCGGTAGAACTCCGACTTGCCGTGCTTGTAGAAACCGATCGAGGTGTACAGCTCGGCAATGTGCTTACCCGGCAGGATGCGTTTGAGGAAGCCGACAAACTCCGCCGGATAGCCAACCCGCACCATGAAGTAGGAACGGGTAAAGGAGAAGATGATCGACACCTCGGCTTCGTCAGTAATCAGCGCATCGATCTGAATGCCCTGCCCCTCGCGGTGCAGCAACGGGATCACCAGCGGCCATTGTTCATCGCGGGTGTAGATACGCCCCACCAGGTAGGCGCCCTTATTGCGGTACAGGCGCGAGGCGAACAGCTCGATGCGCAGGTCAGGGTCCTTGCACACCCAGTCCGGCAGGCTGTCGCGCAGTTGCTTGAGCAGACGCGCGAGGTCACGTTCAAGGTTTTCGTAGCCCACTTCGAAACTGAAATCTTCGAAAATCTGCCGCAGCGCCGGCTCTACATCGCCCTTGGGCTCGTACACGCGGGTTTGTGGGGCACGCTCATTGACCCGCAGCGCCGGGCGGGTGGTGTGGATGAACATGCAGCCGTCGTTGATCTGGTCATGGCTGAACAGGCCGCAGAAGATCGAGTTGAACCAGGTTTCCGCCAGCTCATCGTCGTAGCGCAGGTCGATCAGGGCGATGTAGGCCGACTTGACCAGCGGCCACTGCTCCACATCCAACAGCACATCGGTCTCATAGGCCTTGCGCAGGCGCTCGCTGACCGCCGTGACAAACTCTTCATAGAGGGCAATCCGAGCCGCAGATGCCTGCTGGATCTCTTGCCACTGGGCCTGCTCGAAACGCACCCGCGCCCCGTTGGTAATCTGCCGGAACTGCTCGCGGTAATCGTCGAAGCCTTCGAGGATAAGTGCGGCAATCGCGCTGGCCGGCCATTGCTGTGGCATAAACGAACCCCTACAGAAGAAATGCGGATAATCCGCCGAGCTTATCCAGTGGCCGCGCCAAGTAAAAGCCGGCAATGCATGGATAGGCGCTTATCTACGACGAAATATTGCCAATTCAGTACTTTGAAAGCGTATTTCGGATTGCCTTGGCAGGCGCGCCCGGCAACACTGCTCGGCCTGTTTCGCTGTTGTGGAGTCTGTTGTGCGCCTTGCTGACCTGAGCCGTCTGCTGTTGCTTGCTGCCATCTGGGGCGCCAGTTTTCTCTTCATGCGCATCGTCGCGCCGGTACTGGGCAGCATGCCGACCGCGTTTTTCCGCGCCAGCCTGGGCATGCTCGGCCTGCTGGTGATTCTCCTGCTGATGCGCGTGCGCTGGGACTTCACAGGCAAGCTCAAGCATTGTCTGCTGCTTGGAGTAATCAACGCCGGCCTACCCTCGGCCATGTATTGCATGGCCGCGCTGGTGCTGCCGGCCGGCTATTCTGCAATTTTCAATGCCACCACGCCCATGATGGGCGTGCTGATCGGCATGCTGTTCTTCGCTGAAGCGCTGACCCTGAGTAAAGCGGCCGGCGTGGCCATCGGTCTGTTCGGAGTAGCGGTGCTGACCCGCACCGGCCCGGTGGAGTTCGACCTTAACCTGCTGCTGGGAGCCGCCGCCTGCCTGGTGGCGACCGCCTGCTATGGCGTTGCCGGTTTTCTCACCCGCCGCTGGATTGGTCAGCAAGGCGGCCTAGACAATCGCTTGACGGCTTTTGCCAGCCTGTGTGGTGCCAGCCTGTTTCTGCTGCCCTGGTTTGCAGGTTCCCTGGTGTTACAGGCACCAGCCAGCTGGGGCGGGCTGGAGGTCTGGCTGTCGCTGGCCGGGCTGGGTTTTATCTGCACAGCATTCGCCTACGTGCTGTATTTCCGCCTGCTCAGTGATATCGGGCCGATCAAGGCCAGCACCACCACCTTCCTGATCCCGCCCTTCGGCGTACTCTGGGGCGCCTTGTTGCTCGATGAACCGCTGTCCTGGGCGTACCTGTATGGCGGTGTGCTGATCGCAATCGCCCTGTGGCTGGTGGTTCGCCCGACAGCCGGAGCCGGGAAACCGGCCTGATGCCAGCCTAAGCCAGGAAAAACCGCACAAAAAAGCCCGCAGTGAGGCGGGCTTTTTTGTGCAACACCGATCAAGCAGTGCTCAACTCAGGCGCGAGGTCGACTTGCGGATGATCTTGATCGAATGCTTGAGCGTCGGCTTGCGCGTCACGCTGATGGCGCGGCGGGTCACGGTGTCGATGGTGATATTCCAGAAACCGCTGCTGGGCACGGTGATCTTCGCCGGGAAGCTGTCGAACGCGCCGCCGTGATAGGTATGCCGGCCGCCGTTTTTAAAGCTGCGGAAGTTGGCATCACTCATCAGGCGAATGTTGCAGGTCTGCGAGCACTCGATCACGACGATATCGTCTTCGTAGAGGTGCTCGCGCTGGTGTATGAATTTCATCTGCTGTCTCAGGCTGCGTAGGCGACAAAGCCGCGACTATAGCATGCCGCCTGGGCATCCACGGCCAACGGGGCCGGGCCTAGACGCGAGACGTTACACAATCTGCGCCACCCAAGCTGGTCAGCGCCGGACTTTCACTTTATACAGCCCAAGTAGTCGCTCAGTGTCCGGTACGGTTATTGGAATCCAGTTGTCGAGCGTTTGATCTCCCCCTCGACTTCAGGAGCCTCACCATGACCTTGCTTGACCCTCGCGCCAACGAGCTCTACGCCAGCAAGCTCTACAGCGCCAGCATCATCGGCCACACCACCGCGCACAGTGCGCGGATCTGGATCCGCCTCTACGAACCCGGCCAATGGACCCTGGTGGTGTCCAAACAACCGTTCAGTGGTGACCTCAAGCGCCTGGGTGAACACAACATTGCCGCCTTCCTGCAAGAGCAGGCCATCCAGCCCTGCGCGCTGCTGAACCATGACTTCAGCTACGCCAGCAACCTGACCCACTGCTTTGACGTGGCCGATCTGGAGCCGTCGACACGCTATTTCTATGCGGTGATGACCGAGCGCAAGGAGGTCAGCCGCCGCACCGAACTGGGCTACGGCACACCTCGGCAGTTCCGCACCCTGGCGGCCAACCCGGAGGAAATCGTCTTCGGTTTCTACAGCTGCCACGACCATATCAACGCGGGCGGCGATGCCGGGGCCTGGCCGAACTTTCTTGAACAGCTGAACGACCTCAAGGCCGATTTCGTGATTGGCGGTGGTGACCAGATCTATGTCGACACCAATGCCAAGCTGGGCTTCCCGGACATCTGGAAATGGCTCAAGGACAACAAACCGGCTCTGCTGGAGCGTTACCGCAAGGGCCGTGGCTACGACCAGGCTGGCCTCTACGAGTACCTGCTGGACATCTACCGCTGGTACTACCGGGTGTACTGGAATGTCGGGGCGCTGCAACAGGTATATGAACGCTTCCCTCAGTACATGATCTGGGACGACCACGAGATCATGGACGGTTGGGGCTCGTTCACCGAAAAAGAACGTCTGAAACGCCTCTCGCGGCTGTTCAATGAAAATCAGCCAAGTGTCGACAAGATGCTGGTGAACCTGATGTGGAAGGCTGCCTGCCGCGCCTATTACGAATACGAGCACAGCCACAATCCCCAGACGCCCTACGACGCCGACGAGCCGGATAACTGCCAGTGGGATTATTCCTTCGCCCATGGCCCTGCCGCCTTCTACGCTCTGGATGTGCGCGGCCACCATGATGTGGAAAAACAGGGCGATCCCTACCTGCTGCTTGGCAAGGCGCAAATGACTCGCTTTCAGAACTGGCTGCAGGCCGCTGCAGACAACCCTGCCTGCGCCGTGCTGTTCGTGATCACTCCGGTGCCGCTGCTGCACTGGGTCGATACGCTGGTCAACTATGCCGACCTGGGCAGCGTCAAAGACGACTTCATGGATGAGTGGGACCACCAGAGCAACTGGAGTGAACGCGCGGTGCTACTGCGCAACGTCTTCGACCGCCTGGACAGCCAGGGCAAGCTGCTGGTGTTTCTCAGCGGTGATGTGCACTGCGCCTCGGCCTATCGCCTGACGCACGAGCGTTACCGTAAAGCCCGCATTTACCAGCTCACCTCCAGCGCCATCTCACGCAAACCTGCGCCCTCTGCCAGCATGCTTGGCATCAGCGCCGGCGGTGAACTCAAGGGCAGCAAAGGTGTATTTGGCGAGCGGTTGTTTGCCCTGACCGGCAACAAGAACTTCTCGCTGCTGCGCGTGCGCCAGCAACCAGGTGGCCAATATGAGGTGGCCGTGGACCTGTGCTGGCCCGGTGAAGAGGCCGGCGCCACCATCCGCAAGCGCCTGATTCTCGACTAGCCGAACTACGCCGGTCGGCCCGGCAGCCAGGCTGTTGTAAGCCGGCTGCCGTTTCGCTGGCGCCGGTGGTAGCATGCGCGCCCCATGCATATTCACGACTTTCAGCAACGCCTGACCGACCTCGGCGCCAAGCCCATGCACATCGGGCGCATTACCCGTGCCTGGCTGCGCGGTGTACCACTGGACACCGGCACGCGTAACCAGAAGACCGAGAATTTTCTGCCACTGGCGGTGCGTAACGCTCTGCCCGAAATCAGCAGCGAACTCGATGGACTGGCGCGCCTCAGCTCTGAACACCCCGGCGGCGATGGTTCGGCGCGGCTGCTGGTGGAGCTGGCCGACAAACAGATGGTGGAAAGCGTACTGCTGCCGCGCGATGGCCTGTGCGTCTCCAGTCAGGTCGGTTGTGCGGTGGGCTGCGTGTTCTGCATGACTGGCAAAAGTGGCCTGCTGCGCCAGCTGAGCACTGCCGAGATCGTCGCTCAGGTGGCGCTGGCGCGGCGCTTTCGCCCCGTTAAGAAAGTAGTCTTCATGGGCATGGGCGAGCCGGCGCATAACCTCGACAACGTACTCGAAGCGATCAACCTGCTCGGCACAGAGGGCGGCATCGGCCAGCGCAACCTGGTGTTCTCCACCGTCGGTGATCCACGGGTGTTCGAGCGTTTGCCACAGCAGCAGGTCAAGCCGGCGCTGGCGCTTTCGCTACACACCACCGACGCCGAACTGCGCCAGACCCTGCTGCCGCGCGCGCCGCGTATCGACCCTGAAGAGCTGGTAGAGCTGGGTGAAACCTACGCACGGCAGATCGACTACCCGATCCAGTATCAGTGGACGCTGCTCAAGGGCATCAACGATAGCCAGGAGGAAATGGACGGCATCTTGCGCCTGCTCAAGGGCAAGTACGCGATCATGAACCTGATCCCCTACAACAGCCTGGAAGCTGACGAATTCCAGCGCCCTGATGGTGACCGTATCGTGCAGATCGTGCGTTATCTGCACAGCCGTGGCGTGCTGACCAAGGTGCGCAACAGCGCCGGCCAGGACATTGATGGTGGTTGTGGGCAGCTGCGCGCACGGGCGACCGAAGTGCTTGAGCGTCGCAAAGGCCGTACTAAGCAGTGACCTCGCGAGCTTTTTATTAAATAACCAGCAGCATAAAAAATGCCCGCAGTGCGCGGGCATTTTTATCTGACCATCTACTCAGTAGTAGGCATTTTCCTTGATGCTGTGGTCGGTCACGTCACGCACACCTTTAAGCTCGGGGATGCGCTCCAGCAGAGTTTTCTCGATACCTTCCTTGAGCGTCAGGTCAACCTGACCGCAACCCTGGCAACCGCCGCCGAATTTCAGCACGGCAATGCCATCGTCAACCACATCGATCAGGCTGACTTCGCCACCATGGCTGGCCAGACCGGGGTTGATCTCGGTTTGCAGGTAGTAGCTGATGCGCTCGTTGATCGGGCTGTCTTCGTTGACCATTGGCACTTTGGCGTTCGGCGCCTTGATGGTCAGCTGGCCGCCCATACGGTCGGTGGCATAGTCAACCACGGCGTCTTCCAGAAACGGCTCGCTGACAGCGTCGATCCAGGCAGTAAAGCTGGCCAGGCCCAGCGCGGTGTCTTCAGCCTTCTGCTCACCTGGCTTGCAGTAGGCAATGCAGGTTTCCGCGTACTGGGTGCCCGGCTGGGTGATAAACACGCGAATGCCGATGCCCGGGGTATTCTGCTTGCTCAGCAGGTCAGCCAGATAATCGTGGGCAGCGTCGGTAATGGTAATGGTGCTCATGGCAACTCCTCGCAAACATGGGCGCAGTGTACGCCACTCGCCAGCGCCGGCAAAGTCCTAGTGTTTTAGTAGGAATATAACGTATTCACCAAACGCCAGCCCTCGCCGACTTATGCGCAGAGAAACTGCGCAATCGCATCGGCGGCCGCCTGCATGTGCTGCTGATGGCTGAGGCCTGAGCTTTTTAGTGGCTTTAGGTCATGGTCGCCGGCGGTTAACCAGTGCAACGTGATCGCCGCAGACAGCGTATAGCCTGCTACCGCTTGGTGATCGCCCAGGGCATCGCGCTCCCCCTGAATGATCAACGTCGGCGTACTCAGCTCGGCCAAGTGCGCGACACGCGGCTTTTCCGGCTTGCCGACGGCATAAAAGGGATAGCCCAGGCATACCAGCGCATCCGCGCCTAATTCATCAACCAGCAGACTGGCCATGCGCCCGCCCATGGACTTGCCGCCAATCGCTAGCGGCCCTGCGACCTGTTGGCGCACCTCGCGGTACACCTCACGCCATTGCTCGAGCAGTTTGGCCTGGGGGTTGGGGGGGCGTTTCTTGCCGTCCAGACGCCGCGCAGCCATGTAGGCAAACTCGAAGCGCACTACAGCAATCCCACGCGCAGCAAGGCTTCTCGCCATGGTTTGCATGAACTCGCTGTCCATTGGCGCACCCGCACCGTGAGCCAGAATCAGGGTGGCGTGCTGCTCGCCAAGCGGGCGATCCCACAACCATGCGCCCTCACCCTGCCCCTGCACGTATTGATCCCCGTCAATACCTGCCACCTGCCCTTTGCTCATGCTTGCCTCGCTTAAAGAATCCGTTGGACTGCGGTGCAGATCGTACAAGCCCGCAGCCGCTGATTTTCGATGATCTGCCTATAAACCGTGGATGGAAGCCCAGACATGAACACAGCAACCAGTTCCGCCTACAACTACAGGGTGGTTCGCCAATTCGCCATCATGACAGTGGTGTGGGGCATTGTCGGGATGGGGCTCGGCGTGTTTATCGCCGCGCAACTGGCCTGGCCCGAACTCAATTTCAACCTGCCGTGGACCAGCTTCGGCCGCCTGCGCCCGTTGCATACCAACGCGGTGATCTTCGCCTTTGGCGGTTGCGCACTGTTCGCTACCAGCTATTACGCGGTGCAACGCACCTCGCAGGCCACCCTGTTCGCCCCCAAGCTTGCCGCCTTCACCTTCTGGGGCTGGCAACTGGTGATTGTGCTGGCGGCCATCAGCTTGCCATTGGGCTGGACCAGCTCCAAGGAATACGCCGAGCTGGAATGGCCGATCGACATTCTGATCACCATTGTCTGGGTCAGCTACGCCATCGTGTTCTTCGGCACGGTGATCAAGCGTAACGTCAGCCACATTTATGTAGGCAACTGGTTCTTCGGTGGTTTTATCCTCACCGTGGCCCTGCTGCACCTGGTCAACAACCTGGAAGTGCCGGTCACCCTGACCAAGTCCTACTCGGCCTATGCCGGGGCGACGGACGCGATGATCCAGTGGTGGTACGGCCACAACGCCGTGGGCTTTTTCCTTACCGCCGGTTTTCTGGGGATGATGTATTACTTCGTGCCCAAGCAGGCTGGACGCCCGGTGTATTCCTACCGCTTGTCCATCGTGCACTTCTGGGCGCTGATTGCCGTGTACATCTGGGCCGGCCCGCACCACCTGCACTACACCGCGCTGCCGGACTGGGCGCAGAGCCTGGGCATGGTGATGTCGCTGATCCTCCTGGCACCGAGCTGGGGCGGCATGATCAACGGCATGATGACCCTCTCCGGGGCCTGGCATAAGTTGCGTACCGACCCGATCCTGCGCTTTCTGGTGGTATCCCTGGCGTTCTACGGCATGTCGACCTTTGAAGGTCCGATGATGGCGATCAAGACCGTCAATGCCCTGTCTCACTACACCGACTGGACCATCGGTCACGTGCACGCCGGTGCGCTCGGCTGGGTGGCCATGGTGTCGATCGGCTCGCTGTATCACATGCTGCCGAAAGTCTTCGGCCGCGAAGAGATGCACAGCACCAGCCTGATCAACGTGCACTTCTGGCTCGCCACCATCGGCACCGTGCTCTATATCGCCTCGATGTGGGTCAACGGTATCGCCCAGGGCCTGATGTGGCGCGCAGTCAACGAAGACGGCACCCTCACCTACTCCTTCGTCGAAGCACTGGAAGCCAGCCACCCCGGCTTTGTGGTGCGGGTGATCGGCGGCGCGATCTTCTTCGCCGGCATGCTGGTGATGGCCTGGAACGTCTGGCAGACCGTGCGTCATACCAAAGCCGCTGAGATGGAAGCCGCCGCGCAGTTTTCGCTTGAGGGAGCCCACTGATGAGACACGAAATACTCGAGAAGAACATCGGCCTGATGGCGCTGATGATGGTACTGGCCGTGAGTATCGGCGGCCTGACGCAGATTGTTCCGCTGTTCTTCCAGGACGTCACCAATGAACCGGTGGCCGGCCTCAAGCCCTACACCGCGCTGCAACTGGAAGGCCGCGACATCTATATCCGCGAGGGTTGTGTGGGTTGCCACTCGCAGATGATTCGCCCGTTCCGCGCCGAAACCGAGCGCTACGGCCACTACTCGGTCGCCGGTGAAAGCGTCTACGACCACCCCTTCCTCTGGGGCTCCAAACGCACCGGGCCGGACCTGGCCCGTGTGGGCGGCCGCTACTCGGATGAATGGCACCGCGCGCACCTGTACAACCCGCGCAACGTAGTGCCGGAGTCGAAGATGCCTTCTTATCCCTGGCTGGTGGAAGGCACTCTGGACGGCCAAGACACCCCGGCCAAGATGAAGGCCCTGCGCCTTCTCGGCGTGCCCTACAGCGATGAAGACATTGCCGGCGCCACCGCAGCCGTTAAAGGCAAAAGCGAGATGGACGCCATGGTTGCCTACCTGCAAGTGCTTGGCACTGCCGTGAAGAACAAGAGGTAAGCCATGTCATTCGAACTCATTGATATCGGCGCTCTGGATATTGGAACCATACGCGGCATCGGCACGGCACTGGTCCTGCTGTCGTTTGTCTGCGTGACCCTCTGGGCTTACAGCGGCAAACGTCGCGCAGCCTTCGATCAGGCCGCCCTGCTGCCCTTTGCCGATGAACCCAAGCTGGCTGCACCAAGGAGCAAGACCCCATGAGCACTTTCTGGAGCTGGTACATCACCCTGCTGACAGTCGGCACCCTGATCGCGCTGTTCTGGCTGATTTTCGCCACCCGCAAGAGCGAAGTTCACAAGAGCCCTACCGATCAGACCATGGGGCATGCCTTCGACGGCATCGAGGAATATGACAACCCGCTGCCCAAGTGGTGGTTCATGCTGTTTCTCGGCACGCTGATCTTCTCGATTGGCTACCTGGTGCTGTATCCCGGCCTGGGCAGCTGGAAAGGCGTACTGCCGGGTTACGAAGGTGGCTGGACCCAGGTCAAGCAATGGCAGCGCGAAGTCGACAAGGCGGACGAGCTGTATGGGCCGATCTTCGCCAAATATGCCGCCATGCCCCTGGAAGAAGTGGCCAAAGACGAACAGGCGCTAAAAATGGGTGGCCGCATGTTCGCCACCTACTGCTCGGTCTGCCACGGCTCTGACGCCAAAGGTGCAGTGGGCTTCCCCAACCTGACCGACAGCCACTGGCGCTGGGGCGGCGAGCCTAATGTGATCAAGACCAGCATCCTCCATGGTCGCATCGGTGCCATGCCGGCCTGGGCCGCCGTGATTGGCGAAGAAGGCGTGCAGCAGGTCGCCGCCTATGTGCGCAAAGACTTGGCCGGCTTGCCACTGTCAGCCGACAAGCAGATTGACCTGGAAAAAGGTGCCGCCATCTTTGCCGCCAACTGCCAGGCCTGCCACGGCGCGCAAGGCACCGGCATGGCCATGCTCGGCGCGCCCGACCTGACCAGCCCGGCTGGCTGGATCTACGGCAGCAGCCTGGTGCAGCTGCAACAGACCATCCGCCACGGTCGCAATGGCCAGATGCCGGCGCAAGAGCAGTATCTGGGCAACGACAAAGTGCATTTGCTCGCCGCTTATGTACTGAGCCTGAGCAAATCGCAGCAGAACGCTGCCGCCCAGTAAGACGCCCGTAGCACACTGACTGGCGAGCCAACCTCGCCAGTCAGTGCAAAACCCTCGCTCCCCGCGCTGGACAGTCGCTCCAGCCATGCGACCCAAGGTCGCACCCTTCCGACCAAGTGCACGCGTGATGTTTGACTTGAGCTAATCTTGTCGACAGTCGCCACCTGTCATAACTCCAAGGCGATTCCCATCTTTCGCGCTACGCCTGTTAGGCGTTTATTGCTTGCGGCAATGCCCTGCATACGCGGCCATGCAGGCTTGCCAACAGCCCTGAAAGCCTTATCGCGCCGGCTTGTGTCGTTGCAATGAGCACCTGCTTTCTCCATACTTGCCGCCGATTTTTGCCCCTAAAAAATCCATTAACCGTGGAACCCATAATGAGCACAGCAATCAGTCCGACTGCTTATAACTACAAGGTGGTTCGCCAGTTCGCCGTAATGACGGTGATCTGGGGAGTCATTGGCATGAGCCTGGGTGTTTTCATCGCCGCACAGCTGGTGTGGCCTGAACTTAACCTGGGTATGGAATGGACGAGCTTTGGCCGTCTGCGTCCGCTGCACACCAACGCGGTGATTTTCGCCTTCGGTGGTTGTGCGCTGATGGCCACCTCGTTCTACGTGGTGCAACGCACCAGCCAGGCACGCCTGATTTCTGATGGCCTTGCCGCGTTCGTATTCTGGGGCTGGCAAGCCGTGATCGTCGCAGCAGTGATCACTCTGCCGATGGGTTTCACCGGTTCCAAGGAATACGCCGAGCTTGAGTGGCCAATCGATATCCTCCTGGGCATCGTCTGGATCGCTTATGCCGTGGTGTTCTTCGGCACCATTATCAAACGCCAGACCAAGCATATTTATGTAGGTAACTGGTTCTTCGGTGCCTTTATCCTGGTTACCGCAATGCTGCACATCGTTAACAGCGCGGCCGTTCCGGTCAGCCTGTTCAAGTCGTACTCCATGTACGCCGGTGCAACAGACGCGATGATCCAGTGGTGGTACGGCCACAACGCCGTGGGTTTCTTCCTGACCACCGGCTTCCTGGGCATGATGTACTACTTCGTACCCAAGCAGGCTGAGCGTCCGATCTACTCCTACCGCCTGTCCATCGTGCACTTCTGGGCACTGATCACCCTGTACATCTGGGCCGGTCCGCACCACCTGCACTACACCGCACTGCCGGATTGGGCTCAATCCCTGGGTATGGCCATGTCGATCATCCTGCTGGCGCCAAGCTGGGGCGGCATGATCAACGGCATGATGAGCCTGTCGGGCGCCTGGCATAAGCTGCGTACCGACCCAATCCTGCGCTTCCTGGTGGTTTCTCTGGCGTTCTACGGCATGTCGACCTTCGAAGGTCCGATGATGGCGATCAAGACCGTCAACGCCCTGTCCCACTACACCGACTGGACCATCGGCCACGTACATGCCGGCGCGCTCGGCTGGGTAGCAATGATCTCTATCGGCGCCCTGTACCACCTGCTGCCGAAAGTCTTCGGTCGCCCGCAGATGCACAGCGTTGGTCTGATCAACGCACACTTCTGGCTGGCCACCATCGGCACCGTGCTGTACATCGCTTCGATGTGGGTCAACGGCATCACCCAGGGCCTGATGTGGCGTGCAGTCAACGAAGACGGCACCCTCACCTATTCCTTCGTTGAAGCGCTGGAAGCCAGCCACCCAGGTTACGTGGTGCGCATGATCGGCGGTGCCTTCTTCGTCGCTGGCATGCTGCTGATGGCTTACAACACCTACCGCACCGTGCGTGCCGCCAAGGCTTCTGAATATGAAGCCGCTGCACAGATCCCTGCTGGAGTAGCGCACTGATGAAACACGAAATCATTGAGAAGAATATTGGCCTGATGGCGCTGCTGATGGTTCTGGCCGTCAGCATCGGCGGCCTGACTCAAATCGTTCCGCTGTTTTTCCAGGACGTTACCAACGAGCCGGTAGAAGGCCTCAAGCCTTACACCGCGCTGCAACTGGAAGGCCGCGATGTGTACATCGCCAACGGCTGTGTCGGCTGCCACTCGCAGATGATCCGTCCGTTCCGTGCTGAAACCGAACGTTACGGCCACTACTCGGTAGCCGGTGAAAGCGTCTGGGATCACCCGTTTCTGTGGGGTTCCAAGCGTACCGGGCCGGACCTGGCTCGCGTCGGCGGTCGTTACTCGGATGAGTGGCAACGTGCGCACCTGTACAACCCGCGCAACGTAGTGCCTGAGTCGAAGATGCCGGCCTACCCTTGGCTGGTCGAGCACAAACTCGACGGCAAGGACACCGCCAAGAAGATGGAAGTCATGCGTGGCTTTGGTATCCCCTACACCGATGAAGACATCGCTGGGGCCAAGGACGCGGTAAAAGGCAAGACCGAAATGGACGCTCTCGTTGCGTACCTGCAGGTTCTCGGCACTTCCATCAAGAACAAACGGTAACGCGCGATGGACATCGGGACTATTCGTGGCATAGGCACAGCAGTGGTGTTCATCGCCTTTATTGGCGTGGTGCTCTGGGCCTACAGCAGCAAGCGTAAATCCAGCTTCGACGAGGCCGCCAACCTGCCCTTCGCCGACGATCCCAAACCCAACGAGCGTGACGAGCAATCTTCCAGGAGCAATAACCAATGACCACGTTCTGGAGTTGGTACGTAACCATTCTGTCTCTGGGCACTATCTTTGCCCTGACTTGGCTGATCTTCGGCACCCGCAAGGGCCAGCGCGAAGAAACCACCGAAGAAACTGTCGGCCATTCCTTCGACGGTATCGAAGAGTTCGACAACCCGCTGCCGAAGTGGTGGTTCATGCTGTTTGTCGGCACCATCATCTTTGCCCTCGGCTACCTGGCGCTCTACCCGGGCCTGGGTAACTGGAAAGGCCTGCTGCCGGGCTACGACTACCTCGACACCGAGGCCAAGACGCCATTTGCCACCAACGTGCAGATCGCCGGCGACGCCGAGCGCAATGCCGGCTGGACTGGTGTGCACCAGTGGGAAAAAGAGATGGCCAAGGCTGATGCCCAGTACGGCCCGATCTTCGCCAAGTACGCCGCCATGCCGATTGAACAAGTGGCCCAGGACGAGCAAGCGCTGAAAATGGGCGGTCGCCTGTTTGCTTCCAACTGCTCGGTCTGCCACGGTTCTGACGCCAAGGGCGCCTACGGCTTCCCCAACCTGACCGACAACGATTGGCTGTACGGTGGCGAACCAGAAACCATCAAGACCACCATCATGGGCGGCCGTCAGGCAGCCATGCCTGCGTGGAAAGACAGCATCGGCGAAGAAGGCATCCGCAACGTTGCCGGCTACGTGCGCAGCCTGTCTGGCTTGAAGAATCCGGAAGGTATCGAGGTTGACCTTGCTGCAGGTCAAAACATCTTTGCCACCAATTGTGCAGTCTGTCATGGCGCTGAAGGTAAGGGCCAACAGGCCATGGGCGCCCCCAACCTGACCGACAAAGTCTGGCTCTACGGCTCCAGCTTTGCCCAGGTGCAACAAACTCTGCGCTACGGCCGTAACGGCAAGATGCCAGCCCAGGCTGATTTCCTGGGCAACGATAAAGTGCATCTGCTGGCGGCTTACGTGTACAGCCTGTCGCAAGGTAAAACCGAGAAGTGATTCTCCGGCTCTGGCAGGCGCGACCGCGGGTCGCACCTGCCGAGCAATCGTCAGGCGTACGATAGCGCAAGAGCACGTATGACTTCGGCCGGCACGTATCGGTTGAAGCAGCCAATCAACCGCCGTGGTACGAACTGATGAGCGCACAGATTCCAGTTAAAGACGTCACCCCTGCCCCGGCCAAGGTCGAAGTTGTTGACCTGTACGCCAACCGCGAAAAAATCTACACCCGCTCCTTCACCGGCCTCTTCCGCAACCTGCGCATGCTCGGTGGTGCAGCCCTCTTTCTGTTGTACTTCGGCACCGTATGGTTGAACTGGAATGGTCGTCAGGCCGTCTGGTGGAACCTGCCGGAGCGCAAGTTCTATATCTTCGGTTCCACCTATTGGCCGCAGGATTTCGTCCTGCTCTCGGCGCTGCTGATCATCTGCGCCTTCGGTCTGTTCTTTATTACCGTGTTCGCTGGCCGCGTGTGGTGTGGCTACACCTGCCCGCAGAGTGTGTTCACCTGGGTATTCATGTGGGCGGAGAAAGTCACCGAAGGTGACCGCAACCAGCGCATGAAGCTCGACAAGACCCCCATGAGCACGCAGAAATTCCTGCGCAAGCTGGCCAAACACGGCATCTGGGTCGGCGTTTCGCTGGTCACCGCGATCACCTTCGTCGGCTACTTCACGCCAATCCGCGAGCTGATTCCGGAGCTGTTCACCCTTGAGGCCAGTGGCTGGGCGCTATTCTGGGTCGGCTTCTTCACCCTCGCCACCTATGGCAACGCCGGCTACCTGCGTGAGCAGGTGTGCATCTACATGTGCCCCTACGCGCGCTTCCAGAGCGTGATGTTCGACCAGGACACCCTGATCGTCTCCTATGACCCGCGCCGTGGCGAATCCCGTGGCCCGCGCAAGAAGGACGCCGACTACAAGGCCCAAGGCCTGGGTGACTGCATCGACTGCAAGATGTGCGTGCACGTCTGCCCTACCGGCATCGATATCCGCGACGGCCTGCAGATCGAATGCATCGGCTGCGCGGCCTGTATCGATGCCTGCGACAGCATCATGGAGAAGATGAACTACCCGAAAGGGCTGATCAGCTACACCACCGAACACAACCTGTCCGGGCAGAAAACCAACCTGATGCGCCCGCGCCTGATTGGTTACGCGGTAGCGCTGACCGCCATGTTCTGCGTGTTCGCCTGGGCCATTGCCGAGCGTTCGTTGGTGGAGCTGGATGTGCTCAAGGACCGTGTGCTCTACCGCGAAAACGAAGAGGGCCGGATCGAGAACGTCTACACCCTGAAGATCATGAACAAGGCCCAGCACGACGTGACCTACCTGATCGAAGCCGATGGTCTCGACGGTCTGGTGTACGAAGGCAAGCGCGAGATCAAGGCAATCGCTGGCGAGGTGTTGTCCTTGCCGGTCGAGCTGTCCATCGACCCGGAGAAGCTACCTTCAAGCACCAATGAAATCACTTTCCACCTGCACTCGGTGGATGACCCCAGTATCAAAACCGACGCCGCCAGCCGCTTTATCGGCCCGAGCGTGCGCTGATTAGAGAAGCCCATGTCTGAACCCATGCCTGAAAAGAACCCCGAGATCATCAAGCCCTGGTACAAGCAATTCTGGCCCTGGTTCCTGATAGGCCTGCTGGCTTATTCAGTGGTCCAGGGGCTGACCCTGCTGACCATCGCCACGAAGAATCCACCGGGGCTGATCTCCGATGACTATTACGACGTCGGCAAGGGCATCAACCAGTCGCTGGAGCGGGAAAACCATGCCATTCGCCTCAAGCTGCACGCCACCTTGCTGCTCAACGATGACAATGGCACCGCCACCCTGCAGCTGAATGGCAACAGCCGTCCGCAGCAGCTGGTGCTCAACCTGATTTCGCCGACCCAGCCGGAACGTGACCGCCGGGTGATCCTGCAACCGCAGGCCGATGGCAGTTACAGCGGGCAGATGATCGATGCGGTTGAAGGCCGCCGGTTTGTCGAGCTGATCGGTCAGGAAGGCGGCAAGGACTGGCGCCTGTTCGAAGAGGAAAACGTGCAGAGCGGACAAACGATTAACCTCGGGGATGCCCAATAAGCGCACCGATGGCCAGTCCGACTCCCTGCTATCACTGTGGCCTGCCGGTTCCGGCCGGCAGCCGGTTCCAGACCCAGGTACTGGGCGCAACCCGCGAGATGTGCTGCCCGGGTTGCCAGGCCGTGGCCGAAGCCATCGTCAGCGGTGGCCTGGAGCACTACTACAAGCACCGCAGCGAAAGCGCCGCCAACCCGCAAAGCCTGCCCCAGGCGCTGCCCGAAGAATTGGCGCTGTATGACCGCAGTGATGTACAGCAGCCCTTTGTCGAACATGACGGCGAACTCAGCGAAACCTGCCTGCTGATCGAAGGCATCAGTTGCGCGGCCTGTGGCTGGTTGATCGAAAAACACCTGCGCAGCCTTCCAGGCGTCAGCGAGGCGCACCTCAACCTGTCCAACCACCGCCTGCAAGTGCGCTGGGCCGACAGCAAACTGCCGCTCAGCAGCCTGCTCAAGGCGCTGCGCAAGATCGGCTACGCTGCCCACCCCTGGCAGGCCGATGCCGCCGCCGAACAGCTGCACCGCGAGAACCACCGTGCCATGCGCGAGCTGGGCGTGGCGGGCATGCTGTGGATGCAGGTGATGATGGCGACCATGGCCACCTGGCCAGAATTCAACATCGACCTCAGCCCCGAGCTGGACAAGATCCTGCGCTGGGTCAGCCTGTTTCTCACCACACCGATTGTCTTCTACTGCTGCGGCCAGTTCTTCCGTGGCGCGCTGCGTGACCTGCGCACCCGCCACCTGACCATGGATGTATCGGTGTCCCTGGCCATCGGCGGGGCTTATATAGCCGGGATCTGGTCAACGGTGACCGGCCAGGGCGAGCTGTATTTCGATGCGGTGGGCATGTTCGCCCTGTTTCTGCTGGCTGGCCGCTATCTGGAGCGCCGCGCCCGCGAACGCACGGCGGCCGCTACGGCGCAGCTGGTCAATCTGCTACCCGCCTCCTGTCTACGCCTGGACGCAGCAGGTCAGAGCCAACGCATTTTGCTCAATGAACTGCAGGTCGGTGATCAGGTACTGGTGCCACCCGGCGCCCTGCTGCCAGCCGACGGTTGCATCATCCAGGGCCAGTCGAGTGTGGATGAGTCCGTGCTGACCGGCGAGTACCTGCCACAACCACGCAACATCGGCGACAGCGTGACCGCCGGCACCCTCAACGTAGAAGGTCCGTTGCAGGTAGAAGTGCAGGCCCTTGGCGATGCCACGCGGCTGTCGGCCATCGTTCGTCTGCTGGAGCGCGCGCAGAGCGACAAACCGCGCCTGGCGGTCCTGGCCGATCAGGTTGCGCAGTGGTTCCTGCTGATCGTGCTAGTGGTAGCCGCCGTCGTCGGCCTGGTCTGGTGGCAACTCGATCCGTCACGCGCATTCTGGATTGTTCTGGCCCTGCTGGTCGCCACCTGCCCCTGCGCGCTGGCCCTGGCCACGCCGACAGCACTCACGGCCGCGA
The DNA here is from genome assembly GCF_021375795.1 of Pseudomonas anguilliseptica. Taxonomy (GTDB): domain Bacteria; phylum Pseudomonadota; class Gammaproteobacteria; order Pseudomonadales; family Pseudomonadaceae; genus Aquipseudomonas; species Aquipseudomonas anguilliseptica_A. The sequence continues at coordinate 761,423 of NZ_JAEIOI010000002.1, forward strand.
CCGGCTCACTGCACAAACTGGGCATGTTGCTGACCCGTGGCCACGTGCTGGAAGGCCTGAATCAGATCAACACCCTGGTGCTGGACAAGACCGGCACCCTCACCGAAGGTCGCCTGACTCTCAGCGCCATTCATCCCCTGCGCGAGCTGGATGCCGACACCTGCCTGGCCCTTGCCGCGGCGCTGGAAAACCGCTCCGAACACCCGATTGCCCGCGCCTTCGGTCAGGCCCCTGAGGCCGCCGAAGCGGTCGACAGCCATCCGGGCCTCGGCCTGCAAGGGCGTGTTGGCAGCCGACTGCTGCGCATCGGTGAGGCCGGATTTGTCTGCGCGCTGAGCGCGCAACCCGCGCCAACAATTGCCAGCGAGCACGGCCAGTGGCTGCTGCTGGGTGATGAACAGGGGCCGCTGGCCTGGTTCGTGTTGAATGACCGCCTGCGCGACGACGCGCCGCAACTGATCGACATGGCCAAGGCCAAAGGCTGGCAGATCATGCTGCTGTCCGGCGACAGCTCACCGATGGTCGGCGAAGTAGCACGCCAGCTGGGCATCACAGACGCCCGTGGCGGCCTTACGCCGGATGCCAAGCTGGACGTGCTCAAGCAGCTGCACAGCCAGGGCAGCCGGGTGCTGATGCTGGGTGACGGGGTTAACGATGTGCCGGTATTGGCCGCCGCCGATATCAGCGTGGCCATGGGCAGCGCCACTGACCTGGCAAAAACCAGCGCCGATGCCGTGCTGCTGTCCAACCGCCTGAGCAGCCTGGTGCAGGCGCTACACATGGCGCAACGAACCCGTCGCATCATCATCGAGAACCTCACCTGGGCCAGCCTGTACAATGGCTTGGTGCTGCCCTTCGCGGCCATCGGCTGGATCACCCCCATCTGGGCCGCGCTGGGCATGTCGGTCAGCTCTTTACTGGTGGTGATCAACGCTCTGCGCCTGACTCGTACGTAGGTCACCGATCCACCGCCGTACCGTCGCGGTGGAAGTGATAACCGACATGCACAGGTCAAACAGTCCACTAATACGCTCGGCGAGGTCCTATGCGAAACAACATGACTGGCAAGGTTGCCGGGTGGGTACGCTTACTGGCCGTAGTGCTGTTCAGCCTGCAGCTGTTTATGGCCTACCACTTTGCTACCGCGCTGATCAGCCAGCAGACCACGCTCAGCAGTCTGTTTACTGACAGCCTGCCGGACATCCTGATCATGCTTTTCCTTAATGTTCTGTTTGCCTTCGTCGCGCTGACCGGCCGCAGCCCGGACAGACTCTTCCCAGTTGCCAGCCTTGATCTGCGGCAATTCTTGCGCCGGAGCCACTAAGCCATGCCCGCCCTCTATATCCTGATCCCGGTCGCCATCGCCTTGGTAGCTTTTGCCATCTGGCTGTTCTTCTGGGCGGTGGACAGCGGTCAGTACGACGACCTCGACGGCCCGGCGCACAGCATCCTGTTTGATGACGAAGACCCCAAGCACACGGCCGCCGTAAGCCAGGTACAACAGCTCGACGAACCCCAGCCTGAGCAGGACAAACCCGGTGCTTGAACTGCTGCCGCTGCTGGCCTCGGCGCTGATTCTCGGCCTGCTCGGCGGTGGACACTGCCTGGGTATGTGCGGCGGGCTGATGGGCGCGCTGACCCTGGCCATTCCGCCCGAGCGCCGCGCACAGCGCTTTCAGCTGCTGCTGGCCTACAACCTGGGGCGCATTCTCAGCTACAGCCTGGCAGGCCTGCTGCTCGGCCTGGCAGGCTGGGCAGTGGCCAATAGCCCGCTGGTGATGGGCTTACGGGTGGTTGCGGCGTTGCTGCTGATTGCCATGGGCCTGTACCTGGCCGGCTGGTGGAGCGGCCTGACTCGTATCGAAGCCCTCGGCCGTGGCCTTTGGCGACATATCCAACCGCTAACCCGTCGCTTTATGCCGGTTACCAGCCTGCCCCGCGCCTTGGTACTCGGCAGCCTCTGGGGCTGGCTACCCTGCGGCCTGGTCTACAGCACCCTGCTGTGGGCCGCCAGCCAAGGCAATGCAGTCGACAGCGCAGCGCTGATGTTGGCCTTTGGCCTCGGCACCCTACCCGTGCTGCTGGCCACCGGCATGGCCGCCGAACGCCTGACCGCCTTGCTGCGCAAACAGGGTGTGCGCACGGCAGGCGGCATTCTGGTGATCCTCTTCGGCATGTGGACAATGCCTGGCCCGCACCAGCACTGGCTGATGGGCCACTGAAGCGGAACACACTACAAGCAAGTGCGATTACTGAGGCTTGCAGCTCCATGATCCAGGTCAAAACAGCACAACAGCAGCGCCCATAGACTGCCCGGTATTGAAAGCCAAACCGGGAATACCCGCATGCTCAACGCCATCCAGTGGGACAGCGCCCTGATCCGCCGCTACGACCAGGCCGGTCCGCGCTACACCTCCTATCCGACCGCAGTGCAGTTTCATGAGCGCATCAGCCAGTTCGATCTACTGCACGCCCTGCGTGACAGCCGCAAAGCCCTGCGGCCGCTGTCGCTGTACGTGCACATCCCGTTCTGCGCGCACATCTGCTATTACTGCGCCTGCAACAAGGTGATCACCAAGGACCGTGGGCGCGCTCAGCCGTACCTGGAAAAACTCCAACACGAAGTGGAGATCATCAGCCGTCATCTGGACCCTAAACAGAAAGTCGAGCAACTGCACTTCGGCGGCGGCACGCCAACCTTTCTCAGTCACGATGAACTGCGCCACCTGATGGGCCACCTGCGCCAGCATTTCAATCTGCTGGATGACGACAGCGGTGACTACAGCATCGAGATCGACCCGCGCGAAGCCGACTGGTCGACCATGGGCCTGCTCCGCGAGCTGGGCTTCAACCGCGTCAGCCTCGGCGTGCAGGACCTCGACCCGGCCGTGCAACGGGCAGTCAATCGCCTGCAAACCCTGGAAGAGACCCGCGCCATCATCGAGGCCGCGCGCACCCTGCAGTTCCGCTCGGTGAACATCGATCTGATCTACGGCCTGCCACTGCAAACCCCGGAACGTTTTGCCCGCACCGTCGCAGAAGTCATCGCCCTGCAACCGGATCGCCTGTCACTGTTCAACTACGCGCATCTGCCGGAACGCTTTATGCCGCAACGGCGGATCAACACCAGCGACCTGCCCAGCCCCGCCGACAAGCTGGCCATGCTGCAAGCCAGCATCGAGCAACTGAACGCCGCCGGCTACCGCTATATCGGCATGGACCACTTCGCCCTGCCTGACGACGAATTGGCCAGTGCCCAGGAAGACGGCAGCCTGCAGCGCAACTTCCAGGGCTATACCACCCACGGTCATTGCGATCTGATTGGCCTGGGCGTGTCCTCTATCAGCCAGATTGGTGATCTGTACTGCCAGAACAGCAGCGACTTGAGCAAATACCAGGACAGCCTCGATCACCATGAACTGGCCACCGTACGCGGTCTGCACTGCGACTCCGACGATCGCCTGCGGCGCGCAGTGATTCAGCAGCTGATCTGCCATTTTCAACTGTGCTTTGCCGATATCGAGCAAGCCTATGCCATCGATTTTCGCAGCTACTTTGCCGATATCTGGCCGCAACTGCAGCAGATGGCCAGTGATGGCCTGATTGAGCTGAACGCCCAGGGGATTGATGTGCTGCCAGCCGGCCGGTTGCTGGTGCGCTCACTGTGCATGCTGTTTGATCGCTACCTGAATGAGCTGAGCAGGCAACGCTTTTCCCGAGTGATCTAGCCAGTCGTTGAAAAACGACCTGCTGACTTTATGGACCGAGGTTATTTCAGGATCAGGCCGGCCACTTCCTGCATCTGCTGATCGCTCAAGTCCTGATCACGCATGACCTTGAGCAGCGTGGCATTGGTACTGCTCAAGGCACCCTGCAATGACGCCAGTTCAGCTTGCAGGGTTTCGATTTTCAAGCGTTTGGCTTCGGGGTCAAGGCTCTGGTCACTCATGACCGCCTTCAACTCTTCTTTCTTGGCCTCGATCTGCTCCTTGAGCTCGCGGATTCGCTTGAGCAGATCCTTGACCACATCTGGCAAGCTGCTGTCATCGATATCCTGGTTCTTCTGCGCCGCCGCAGAGCGGGCCTTACCGAGTTCCGACAAGCTGACGCGCAGGCTATCGCGCAGCGCCTGATCATCTGGCTCGGCACCTTCGGCGGCAGCGCTTTTGCGCTCCAGCGCCAGCCCCAGGCGACCAATCATCGATGTCGATTCCACGCGCATAGCCGTACTCCCTTGCAGACTCTTTAAAATCGCCAGAGTTATCGGCCGCCCAGCAACATACTTGAACACTTGGTCAGAACAGCGTTTGGCTGGCTGTACCCTGCCGCCTGCTGTAACCTTACGAATATTGTGTGCTTAAGCTAGGAACCGACGATGTCCGAAAGCATCAAGTTGCATACCCCACATCAAGCCCACTGCAAGGATTGCAGCCTGGCGAGTTTGTGCCTGCCGCTGTCCCTGAACCTGGAAGACATGGATGCGCTCGACGAAATCGTCAAACGCGGCCGCCCACTGAAAAAGGGTGAATTCCTGTTCCGCCAGGGCGATGCCTTCAATTCGGTGTTTGCCGTACGTTCCGGCGCACTGAAAACCTTCAGCCTGAGCGACAGCGGTGATGAACAGATCACTGGCTTTCATCTGCCCAGCGAACTGGTCGGTTTGTCCGGCATGGACAGCGAAAGTTACCCCGTGTCGGCCATGGCCCTGGAAACCACCTCGGTCTGCGAAATCCCCTTCGAGCGCCTGGACGAGTTGTCCGTGCAACTGCCACAACTGCGCCGCCAGCTGATGCGCATCATGAGCCGCGAGATCCGCGACGATCAGCAAATGATGCTGCTGCTCTCGAAGAAGACCGCCGACGAACGTATCGCCACCTTCCTGGTCAACCTCTCAGCACGCTTCCGCGCCCGGGGCTTTTCGGCCAACCAGTTCCGCCTGTCGATGTCGCGCAACGAAATCGGTAACTATTTGGGCCTTGCGGTGGAAACCGTATCGCGTGTATTCACGCGTTTTCAGCAGAACAGCCTGCTAGAAGCCGAAGGCAAAGAAGTGCACATCCTCGACCCGATCGAATTGTGCGCACTGGCCGGCGGCAACCTTGAGGGCTGACCGATCCGCTCAGCGCAGGACCTAACCGATGATCTTCGATGAATTCAGCATCAAGACCCTGATCCGCCCGGTGGTGGATTTCCCCAAACCTGGGGTGATCTTTCGTGACATCACCCCGCTGTTTCAGTCGCCACGCGCCCTGCGCATGGTTGCCGACAGCTTTATCCAGCGTTACGTCGAGGCCGACTTCAGCCATATCGGCGCCATGGACGCACGCGGTTTTCTAATCGGCTCGATCATTGCCTACGAGCTGAACAAGCCGCTGATCCTGTTTCGCAAGCAGGGCAAACTGCCTGCAGACGTGCTCAGCGAGGGCTACCAGACCGAGTACGGCGAAGCCAAACTGGAAGTGCACGCCGACAGCCTCTGCGAAGGCGACAAGGTACTGATTTTCGATGACCTGATCGCCACTGGCGGCACCCTGCTGGCGGCCGCCCAACTGGTGCGACGCATGGGCGCAAGCATCATCGAAGCCGCGGCGATCATCGACCTGCCCGAACTGGGCGGTTCGCAGAAACTGCAGGACAGCGGCATCCCCACCTTCGCCTTGACCTGCTTCGGGCTTAACGAGCAATAAACCTGCCTTACCTCCCAACGCCCGCACTCTGCGGGCGTTTGCTGATGCGCCAGCCAGAGCGGCGCGCGCCACGCAAACTGTCCGACAACTATCCATAAGTTGGCCCATTTCCGGCTGCCCTGGCCAGGAATGACCTCGCGCCAAAATTCGCCTCGGCTAAAGATAAATCACGGCCCAAGACAGCTTCATCTGTCACCCCGAGCCCTATAACAAGAGCGGTCGCGGACCGCGATCAATACGCCCAGGAGTCGCCTTTATGACAGCCAAGATCAGCACCCCACCCGCCAGCTTTCCGGTGCGCCGCATGGACTTCAGCTTCGATGACAGCCAGAAGTTCTGGTTTGCCGGCGACCCCTTCATGAGCCACTTCATGAACAACCTTTCGTCGCTGTTTCCTTATGGCGAGAAGTTCTTCGTCGACAGCGTGCGGGCCGTCCGCGATCAGGTCACCGAGCCGCAACTGAAAAAGGACATCAGCGCCTTTATCGGCCAGGAGGCCATGCATTCCAAGGAACACGCGGCCTACAACGACTACGCCGCCGAGCACAATATCGACCTGGAGCTGCTGGAACTGCGCATCAAGGTGTTGCTGGAATGGGTGACCAAGATCACCACCAAGAAACAGCGCCTGGCCGCCACCTGTGCCCTGGAACACTTCACCGCGACCATGGCCGAGCAGCTGCTGCAACGTGAAGACCTGACCACCCAGATGAACGATCCCAAGCTGTATCAGCTGTGGATGTGGCATGCGATTGAAGAGAACGAACACAAGGCCGTGTGCTACGACGTGTACCAGAAGGTCTATGGCGGCTACTTCACCCGCGTCGGCATGATGGCGATCTCCACCGTGATCTTCTTCGGCGTGATCGGCTGGTTCCAGCTGCACCTGCTGCGCAAGGACGGCCAACTGTTCAACTGGCGCAGCTGGGGCAAAGGCCTGAAAACCCTGTTCGGCCCACGCAATGGCTTCCTGACCAAACTGATCCTGCCGTACCTGGACTACTACCGCCCTGGCTTCCACCCCTTCGATCACGACAGCAAAGCGCTGGAACAACGCTGGCGTCAGCGTCTGGGCTTTAACAACTGAGTATTCGCCCACCCATAAAAAACCCGGCCTCGGCCGGGTTTTTTATGGGTTCGACAGACACCTACTCCACCGGCAATTTCAACTGCCCCAGCCCCTGCAACACGCTGGCCCCGGTAAACAGCATCACGATCTGCTCTTCGGCCAGCGCGCAGATCGCCGCTTGCCGTTCAGGCTGCTCGATATAGTCCAGCGACAGCTGGAACAGGTTGCGGCTGATCAGGTTCGACACCTGCCGCACCACCGCCGGGTTGACCATATCTGGCAGCAGTTTGAAGGCAATGATGTCCTCGGCCATGTCTGCGCCGAAGTCGTCCATCACCTCCTGCAACGCCGCGCGCAACACCGCAGAGGCACCATGCAGCTCGCGCACGCCAATGATGAAGGCTTCAGGGTTTTGCGCGACGAAATCGAAGAACAGCTGCACGGTTTCGTGGCACACCCGCCGCCCACGTTGCAGGTCGATACCAAAAAGCATCGGCAGGCTTTTGCCGCTCGTCTGCACCGCTCGTTCGGCTGCCTCACGGCGCAAGTCACGCAAGGGTTGGCGCAGCTGGGTGGAGATCTGCCGAATCACCGTCAGCCCCAGGTCATCCACATCCTTGAAGTGCCGGTAGAAGGTATTGGGATTGAGCCCCGCCTCACGCGCCAGCTCGCGCAGGCCCAGGTTGCTCAGGCTGCGGCTGGTTGAGGTGAGACGTAACGCGGCCTCCAGTAACAGGGTCTTGCCGGGGGCCTCGGTGGCTTTTTCTGCGGCTGGCTGCTGCTCGCTGGCGTCTGCCTGCATGACGAACCCTACCTAAAAGTTGGCTTGTGAGAATGCTGCTTGCTGGCGAGTATACATTTGTCTACCTTGGTATACAGCTGTATACGCCAGCAATAAACATAACAGGAGCTTGGCCATGAATGCACCCGTCTCACCCCCTACTGCCACCCGCCACTGCAAGGTGGCCATTATTGGTACGGGCTTCTCCGGCCTGGGCATGGCCATCCGCCTGAAGCAGGCCGGTGAACATGACTTTCTGCTGTTCGAGAAAGAAGCCGGCGTCGGCGGTACCTGGCGGGTCAACAATTACCCGGGCTGCGGCTGTGACGTGCAATCGCACCTGTACTCCTTCTCCTTCGAGCAGAACCCCAACTGGACGCGCATGTTCGCCAAACAGCCAGAAATCCAGGGTTACCTGGAGAGCTGCTGGAGCAAGTACCGCCTGCAGAATCACACCCAGCTGAACACCGAGATCACCCGCCTGGCCTGGGATGAGCAGCAGGAGCTGTGGCATATCAGTGACCGCGCGGGCAACCAGTACACCGCGCAGTTTGTGGTGTCCGGCATGGGTGCGCTGTCCACCCCGTCGATTCCAGCCCTCAAGGGCCTGGGCGACTTCACCGGCAAGATCTTCCACTCGCAGCAGTGGGACCACAGCTATGACCTCACCGGCAAGCGCATTGCGGTAATCGGCACTGGCGCCTCGTCGATCCAGTTCGTGCCACAGATCCAGAAGCAGGTCAGCCAGCTCGACCTCTATCAGCGCACCGCGCCGTGGATCATGCCCAAGCCGGACCGCGCCATCAGCGAGCGCGAGCGCAACCGCTTCAAACGCTTCCCACTGCTGCAGAAGCTCTGGCGCGGCACCATCTATGCCCTGCTGGAAAGCCGGGTGATCGGCTTTGCCATGCTGCCCAAGGTGATGACCGTCGCCCAGAAAGTCGGCAAGTGGTACATCAACAAGCAGATCAAGGACCCGGTCCTGCGCGCCAAAGTCACCCCGGATTACCTGATGGGCTGCAAGCGCGTGCTGATCTCCAACGATTACTTCCCGGCGCTGACTCAGCCCAACGTCGACCTGATCACCGATGGCATCGAGGAAATCCGCAGCGGCAGCATCCGCACCGTGGACGGTAAGGAGCGCGAGATTGACGCGATCATCTTCGGCACCGGCTTCACCCCGAGCGACCCGCTGCCGCGCGGCGTGGTGTTTGGCCGTGGCGGCGTCGACCTGCTCGACACCTGGCCACAAGGCCCACAAGCCTACAAAGGCACGCTGACCGCCGGTTTCCCCAACCTGTTCTTCCTGATGGGGCCGAACACCGGCCTGGGTCACAACTCAATGGTCTACATGATCGAGTCGCAGATCCATTACGTGCTTGGCGCGCTCAAGCTGGTTGGCGAGCAGGAGTTGCAGAGCCTGGAGGTCAAACAGGCGGTGCAGGATAAATTCAACGGCAAGCTGCAAGGCAGCCTCGATAACACCGTGTGGAATGCCGGCGGCTGCAAGAGCTGGTACCTGCACCCGGTCAGTGGACGCAACTGCACCGTGTGGCCTGGCTTTACCTGGCGCTTCCGCCTGCTGACGCGCAACTTTGACCCAGCGGCCTATCATTTCAGCCGTAAGCACGCGGCACACCCGGCGCAGAACAGCGCAATCCAGTTGACTGCCCAGGAGGCCAACGCATGAAGTCGTTTGAAAACAAGGTAGCTGCCATCACCGGCGCAGGTTCCGGCATTGGCCGCGCCCTGGCCTTCGGCTTGGCTCGTCAGGGTTGCCAACTGGCGCTCTCCGATGTGAATGCCGAGGGTCTGGCGGAAACCGCTGCGCAAGCGCGCAAGCTCGGTGTGCAGGTCAGTGAAACCATCGTCAACGTCGCCGACCGTGCCGCCGTGCATGCCTGGGCGGATCAGGTGGTAAGCGAATTCGGCCGGGTCAACGCGATCTTCAACAACGCCGGCGTGGCCCAAGGCGGCACCGTGGAAGGCAACGACTACGCCGACTACGAGTGGATCATGAACATCAACTTCTGGGGCGTGGTCAACGGTACCAAGGCCTTCCTGCCGCATATCAAGGCCTCAGGCAGCGGCCATATCGTCAACGTGTCCAGCGTGTTCGGCCTGTTCGCTCAACCGGGCATGAGCGCCTACAACGCCAGCAAATTCGCTGTGCGCGGCTTTACTGAGTCGCTGCGCCAGGAACTGGATATGGCCGACTGCGGCGTATCGGCCAGCTGCGTGCACCCCGGCGGGATCAAGACCAATATCGCCAAGACCGCACGGATGAACGCTAGCCTGAGCAGCGTGACAGGCCAGGACGCCGACAAGGCGCGCGAGCAGTTCAACGATCAGTTGCTGCGCACCACACCAGAGAAAGCCGCTCAGGTGATCATCAACGGGGCGCTGGCGAACAAGCGGCGCATTCTGATCGGCCCGGATGCCTATGCCCTGGATGGCATGCAACGCCTATGGCCGGCGTTCTATCAACGCCTGGTAACCGCCTCCATGCGTCTGGCTGCCCGCTTTGCGCCGAAAGGCTCAAGCAAGAAAGCCCAGGCGGCCGTGGAGTAATCGGCAAGCGCTAAAGCCCCAGCACCATAGGGTGTCTGGGGCTTTTTTATGCCTGCCATTTGCCTGTGCGAAGTGAATGCCACGCGCACTCAATTGGCATAACAGTAATTAGCGCGATAAATTATCGCCAACTGTCCTGTGCCACTGGAGAACGCCATGACAACACCAGAGCCTTGCGCCGAACTGCTGCTCGATAACCAGCTGTGCTTTGCCCTCTACTCGACATCGCTGCTGCTGACCAAGGTCTACAAGCCCTTGCTGCAGGAACTGGGCCTGACCTACCCACAATACCTGGCGATGATGGTGCTCTGGGAAGGCGATGGCATCACCGTGGGCGATATCAGCAGCCGCCTGCTCACCGACCCAGGCTCCGTCACCCCGCTGCTCAAACGCCTGGAAGCCGAAGGGCTGCTCAAGCGCACGCGTAGCAGTGCTGACGAGCGCGTGGTCGAGCTGTTTCTCACCGACAAAGGCCGCAGCCTGTATGAACAGGCCAAGGCCATCCCTAGCTGCATCCTCGCCGCCAGCCAGCAATCCTTTGCCGAACTCGGTGCCCTGAAGAACGAACTGGTCGCCCTGCGCAGCAACCTGCAACAAGCCATCTGAAGCCGCGGCGACAGTTCTGTCGCCCCAGCCCACCGCCACGCCTGCTTTTTCATCCCCCCTACCCCAGCGGCAACACGCGCTACGCCTCGCTTATGCCTGAATCCTCAGCGTTTATCGCTAAATAATCGAAAATATATCTTGCGCGCAAAATTAATGAGCACTAGAGTTCGCCCTATGGAAATGATTTGCACGCAAAATATTAGCGATTAAATCTTTCGAAACACAGCATTCACTAACTAACCGAACAACCCTGCAACCTGAGGAGAACGCCATGCAAACGCTGCTCACTTTCACCATCGCCATCACGCTCTCCGCTGCCGCACTGGCGGATCACAGCCAGAAGCAGCAAGAGAATGGCAAGGGTCTGTACCCAGAGTGGTTGATCAGCCACGAAGGCTGATCAACCACAAACACCGCAACGCTTTAAACAAACCAACCCAAACAGCTCCAGAGGATTACCACCATGTCGATTCAAACCATTGCTTACCGTGCCTATGCAGAAGCCACTGGCGGCCGTGACGGCCGGGCCATCTCTTCCGACGGCGTACTCGACGTCGCACTGACCACTCCGAAAGAACTCGGCGGTGCAGGCGGTGCGGGTACTAACCCCGAGCAGCTGTTCGCTGCGGGCTACTCGGCCTGCTTTATCGGCGCGATGAAGTTCGTTGCCGGCCGCGACAAGCTGGCGATGCCAGCCGATGCCTCGATTGAAGGCATCGTAGGCATCGGTGCGATCCCCAACGGTTTCGGCATCGAAGTCGAACTGCGCATCAGCCTGCCAGGCATGGACCGTGAGCAAGCGCAGACCCTGATCGAGCGTGCGCACATCGTCTGCCCGTACTCCAATGCCACCCGCGGCAATATCGACGTCACCCTGACGCTGCTCGACTAACCCACCACTCATCCGGCCGCTGCCAGTCAGCGGCCCGCCCCAGGAGGCCGCACATGAACATCAAACAAGGTTTGTCGATCGCCGTACTCGCCCTTGCCGTCAACAGCGCGTTTGCCGCTGGTAGCCCCGGGGTGGAGCGTACTACTCAAGGTTTCCTCAATGCCCTTGCCGCTGGTGGTGGCAAGCCCCTCGAACAGCTGAGCCCGAAAGACGCCCGCGCTGTATTGGTCGGCGCGCAGGCCGGGATAAAGGTCGATGTATCGGGCATCAAGGTGGTCGACAAGACCATTGAGGTTCATGGCCAGTCGATCCAGCTCAAGGTCGTGCGCCCGGCCGATGCTCAGGGCACGCTGCCAGTCTTTATGTTCTTCCACGGTGGCGGCTGGGTGCTGGGCGATTACCCGACCCACGAACGCCTGATCCATGACCTGGTAGTGGGCTCTGGCGCGGCGGCGGTGTATGTCGATTACACCCCATCACCGGAAGCCAAGTACCCGACTGCGATCAACCAGGCTTACGCCGCAACTCAGTGGGTGGCGCAGAACGGCGCGCAAATTGGTGTCGACGGCAAGCGTCTGGCTGTAGCCGGCAACAGCGTGGGCGGCAATATGGCCGCGGTGGTCAGCCTGATGGCCAAAGACAAAGGCACCCCGGCGATCAAGTTCCAACTGCTGCTGTGGCCGGTCACCGACGCCAACTTCAACAACGCCTCCTATAACCAGTTCGCCGACGGTCACTTCCTCAGCAAGAGCCTCATGCAGTGGTTCTGGGATAACTACACCACCGATCCGAAACAGCGCGCCGAGATCTACGCCGCGCCGCTGCAAGCATCGGTTGAACAACTGCAAGGCTTGCCGCCGGCCCTGGTGCAAACCGCCGAATTCGACGTGCTGCGTGACGAAGGTGAAGCCTATGCGCGCAAGCTGGATGCGGCCGGGGTCAACGTCACCTCTGTGCGCTACAACGGCATGATCCATGACTTCGGTTTACTCAATGTAATCAGTCAGATCCCCGGTACGCAAAGCGCCATGCAGCAAGCCGCGAGCGCGCTGAAAGCCAACCTCAAGTAAACAACCACCGATAAGCGCCCCGGCACGCACCACGTACCGGGGCGTTCGAGTCAGCAGATAACAAACACCTGCACAAAGGCGTGGCAATCGACGCCAGCGAGACTCGATCACCTGACGCAGAAAAACTTCCGCCCCCTGGATGCAGCCGCCAAAACCATCACCTGTGCGATACCCACCGCTGCGCGACTGGGCGCACCTATGCCGCTCGACCGAAAGCATTTATCCGATAGAAACGCACCGGTTGTGCTGACAAATAGCGGCCGGCCTGATTTCACCCTGATAAAAATATGAATAATTCACGTTAAGCCCAACACTCATAGTGAAAACGGCCTATGATGGTCGAGCTGGAATTTAGTTATCAGCAAAACCGCATAGGTGCTATGAGCACTCTGGCACCGAAATTCGTATCGATTTAAGAGACACACCATGGCAAATCGCGAAACTGGCACCGTCAAATGGTTCAACGATGAAAAAGGCTTCGGCTTCATTACCCCGGCTAACGGTGGCGATGACCTGTTCGTGCACTTCAAAGCTATCCAAAGCGACGGTTTCAAAAGCCTGAAAGAAGGCCAGACTGTTACCTACGTGCCCGCTCGCGGTCAGAAAGGTATGCAAGCTGAAGAGGTACAGGTGGCCTAAGCCCCTGTCCGCTTGAAAACAAACCCCGCGCTCGCGGGGTTTGTTTTATCTGCAATCTGCAAGTTGGGTTACAGCCCCATCTGCTTGCTGATGATCTCGTTCATGATTTCCCGTGAGCCACCGCCAATCGAAAGAATACGATTGTCGCGATACAGGCGCTCCACCAGGCTTTCACGCATATAGCCCATGCCTCCCATGATCTGCACTGCGTCGTAGGTCAGCCGGTCGGCAATGTCTGTGGCGAAATTCTTGGCCATGGAAATTTCCTTGATCACGCTTTTACCTGCAGCCATCTTCGCTGCCTGCCGATAGGTAAACTCCCGAGACACCTCCAACTGGGTCGCCATCTCGGCCAGACGATGCTTGAGCACCTGAAACTTGCCAATGGGCTTGCCAAACGCCTCTCGCTCCTTGGCCCAGCGCATCGACTCTTCCAGCGCCAATTGCGCCGTCATATTGGCCATGATCGCCAACGACAGACGCTCGCTCTGGAAGTTGGCCATGATGCAGGCAAAGCCCATGTTCTCCACACCGATCAGGTTGTCCACCGGCACCTTGCAATCATCGAAGAACAACTCGGCGGTGTCAGACGCCCACCAGCCCATTTTCTTCAGCTTGCGACCGACAGTGAAACCTGGCGTGCCCTTCTCCACCAGCAACAAGCTGACCCCACCAAAACCATCACCACCTGTTCGTACAGCAACGGTGTAGTAATCCGCACGCACGCCGCTGGTGATAAAGGTCTTGCTGCCACTGATGCGATAGAAGTCACCATCGCGTACTGCGCGAGTTTTCAGATTGGCCACATCAGAGCCACCGGAAGGCTCGGTCACCGCCAGGGCCATGATTTTCTCGCCTGCCAGCACCTGCGGCACGATACGCTCTCGCAAGGCTGGCTTGGCCCACTTGACCACCGGCGGCAGGCCAATATCCAGAGAGCCAAGCCCTGCAACCAGACCACCAGAGCCTGAGCGCATCAGCTCTTCGCTGGCCGCCACTTTGGCAAACACATCGCCCTCATGACTGCCACCGAAGGCTTCCGAGTAGCCAATACCAAGAATGCCGGCGGCTCCAGCCTTGAGGTAGAGCTCACGAGGAAACTCCCCGGCCTCTTCCCAGTCATTGATGTGCGGCAGGATTTCCCGCTCGACAAAACGCCTGACGGAATCACGCACCAGTTGGTGGGACTCATCAAAATATTCCTGAAAAGCAGACATGAGGGTATTTCCACTGAGGTTTCAGGGAAATTACCAAGCGCTTGCTTGGTTTACAAGAAGAGGATCATGCCATGTACAAGGGCAATCAAGCCGCAGGGGATTGCGTCAGAGCAGAATCGGCCGCCGGCCGGCAATCGAGTGCGCCAGGGTTCCACCATCCACCAATTCAAGCTCGCCGCCCAGCGGCATACCGTGGGCAATACGTGAGGCGATCAGCCCCTTGCCGGCCAGTAACTGAGCAATATAGTGAGCCGTTGCCTCACCCTCGACGGTCGGATTGGTCGCCAGAATCACTTCATTGAATGAGCCAGCCTCGATACGCGCCAGTAATTCGGGAATACCAATGGCTTCCGGCCCCAGGCCATCAAGCGGAGACAGATGCCCCTTCAGCACGAAGTAGCGCCCGCGAAAGCCCGTGTGCTCAACTGCGTAGACATCCATGGGACCCTCAACCACACACAGCAGGCTGTCATCACGTCGCGGGTCGAGGCACAGCTGGCACACCTCGTCTTCACTCAGGCTCCGGCACTGCTTGCAGTGACCAACGCCCTCCATCGCCTCGGTCAGCGCCTGCGCTAGACGCAGTGCGCCATGCCGATCTCGCTCAAGCAACTGCAAAGCCATCCGCTGAGCCGTCTTTTGCCCGACCCCGGGAAGGGTGCGCAACGAGTCAATCAGATGACGAATCAGTGGGCTAAAGCTCATGGCAGGGCAACTCAAAGGCAACGGCGATTGGGGATGGAAGCATAGCGGCCGGCCTGGACAGTTCAGCCCAAGCCGGCCACAGATGCTTTAGAACGGCATTTTGAAGCCCGGCGGCAGCTGCATGCCGGCGGTCATGCCAGCCATTTTGTCCTGGCTGTTCTGCTCGACTTTGCGTACCGCATCATTCACGGCGGCGGCGATCAGGTCTTCCAGCACTTCTTTGTCTTCTTGCATCAGGCTGTCGTCGAGGTTGATGCGTTTGACGTCATGCCGACCAGTCATCACCACACTGACCAGACCGGCACCAGATTGCCCGGTGACTTCAGCATTGGCTAACTCTTCCTGCATCTTTTGCATCTTTTCCTGCATCTGCTGTGCCTGCTTCATCAGGCCGGCCATGCCACCTTTCATCATGCTGCGAATCCTCGGTAATCAGGGGTTAACGGAAATATCCAGGGGTTCAATGCTGTCCGCCCGAATAACCGCGGCGAACTGCTGAATCATTTGTTGGATCACAGGGTCCTGGTGAATCGATGCTTCGGCTTCACGTTGGCGATTGGCCCTTTTGCGTGCGGCAGCCTGCGCCGGGGTTTCCTGCTCAGGTTTGCGTAACTCGATCTGCACCTTGAGTTCGCGGCCATGAAACTGGTTGAGCGCATCATTCAGGCGGCGCTGCTGGGTTGGGTTGAACAACGCCGAATGGGCGGGATCCAGGTGCAGCAACCAACTATCACCTTCGACAGAAATCAGCGTGCAGTTAGCACCAATACTCCCTGTCATTCCCGACAGACCAAGCTTGGGGAACAGCTCCAGCCAATCAGCGGCCAAACCAGTGGCCGGCTGCGCGGCTGGCAGCACTTGCGGCTCGACCTGTGGCTCAGGCTCGACGGCATCGAAGTCATATTCAAATGACTCGGCATCCATTTCGACATAGTCATAATCGCCCAAGGGCGGCTCGTCATCATCAGCTTCGGCTGCCGACGCAACAGATACTGCAGCAGCGCTCTCAGGCTCCGTTGGTACAGCTGGCGCCGGTGCCACAAACTCTGCAACAGGCTCAACAGCTATTGCCGGAGTCGCTTGCGGCTCTTCCCAAGGCAGATCGCTGACGGCCACCTCAGGCTCAACAACCGACGCAGCAGTTACCTCGACACGTAGTTCAGGCGCAGGCTCAACAGCCACGGGTTCGGGTTCGGGTTCGGGTTCGGGTTCGGGAGAATCCATCACCGGCACCGGTGCCGCCACTGTAGCAGCAGGCGGCAGCGGCGTAGCAACAACGGCAACAGGGGCTACTGGCGCAGGAACAACATTGACCGGTGCTGGCATAGCAGCACCGGCCACTGGGTTGGTCGCGGGATCAGCAGTGGCCTGGCTAATCCCCAACGGCTTTAGTGCCACCCTGGGTGCATCGTGGGTATCCGCCGGGCGGAACGCCAACATGCGCAGCAGCACCATCTCAAAGCCGCTGCGTGGATCGGGCGATAATGGCAGGTCGCGGCGGCCGATCAGGCCCATCTGATAATAGAACTGCACATCTTCACTGGGCAGAACCCGCGCCAGTTCAAGCACGCGCTCACGGTCACCCTGACCATTGTCCACTGCATCAGGCAGTGCCTGAGCGATGGCCACACGGTGCAGTACATTGAGTATCTCCGCGAGCACACCGTTCCAGTCTGGGCCTTGCTCGGCCAGATGACGCACCGCCTCGATCAGGCCGCGCGCATCGCCCTCCAGCAAAGCGTGCAGCACACCATAGACCTGACCATGGTCCAACGTACCCAGCATGGCCCGCACATCAGCTGCCAGCACCTTGCCTTCGCCAAAAGCAATTGCCTGATCGGTGAGGCTCATGGCATCACGCATGGAACCGTCTGCCGCACGGCCCAGCAACCACAGCGCATCGTTCTCGAACAGAATCTGCTCAGCCGTCAAGACATGGGTCAGGTGATCAACCACACGCTCTGGTGGCATGTTCTTCAGCGAGAACTGCAAGCAGCGCGACAGCACAGTAACCGGTAATTTCTGCGGATCTGTGGTGGCCAGAAGGAATTTAACGTGAGGTGGTGGCTCTTCCAGGGTCTTCAGCAACGCATTGAACGAGCTGGTAGAGAGCATGTGCACTTCGTCGATCAGGTAGACCTTGAAACGTCCACGACTGGGCGAGTACTGCACGTTGTCCAGCAGCTCACGTGTGTCTTCAACCTTGGTACGGCTAGCGGCGTCGACTTCAATCAGGTCGACAAAGCGCCCTTCGTCGATTTCCCGGCAAATCGAACACACACCACAGGGGGTCGAGCTGATCCCCGTTTCACAGTTCAGGCACTTGGCGATAATCCGCGCAATGGTGGTCTTGCCCACGCCACGTGTACCCGTAAACAAATAGGCGTGGTGCAAACGCTGGCTATCGAGCGCGTTGATCAGCGCCTTGAGCACATGGGTTTGACCAACCATTTCGTTGAACGAGCGCGGACGCCACTTGCGTGCAAGAACCTGATAACTCATCGAAACCCGTCACGAGAGGAAAGCAAAAGTGGGCTAATCCTAACGGAGCATGGGGTAAATTGCATCCGATGCTCGGCCCGCATGCGGCAGGAGTAAAAACAAACAGCAGATTACACTGGCGAAAAAATGATCAGTCGTTTAAGATCCGCGCCGTTTGTACCACGCTGTAAGTCAATTAGGCCTTTTGGCCCACCTTGCTGGTTTCCAGGCAAAGAGCGCATTGCACATCAATGCCGCACAGCTCTCGCCCATGACCCCAACCTGCTGACTGATCTGGCCATCACGCGCAAGCGCTGATTCAAGCCCGCCTCCGAAGTACCGACCCGCACACATTCCCCCAATGGGAACTTGTGCGCGCAGTCCAGCTCCAAACCAAACATGCAATCGACCCAACAAGTCGACAGCCTGGAGCTTTATTCAGCGCAATGACGCGCACGTTGTTTTAGGAAGTACCAAAAGAATGAATACACAACACCAAATTCAGGATGCCATTCGCACCCTATCCAGTGCATTTGCACCCCTAGACTGCCGCATCATGGCGGCTCGCAAAGGCAGTTTCAGCTTCACTATCGTTAACCATGCTGGCATCGCCCAGCATAGCCAGCGCCTTTACCCTGGACAGTACAGCGGTGCGCATCTGCAACAAGTGATTGAGCGCGCACGCCAATCCTTGACCGCCTAACGCGCAGACAGACGAACCATCACGCCATCCTGAGGTCTGAATCAATCACTCTCAGGATGGAGCATCGTCATGGATAGCCTTAACCGCGAACTTGTTGAACAGCTGTTTGCGCCGCTACGCGCCACCTTCAGCCCACCGCGCCCAGATGGTGGCGTTATCCTCTCGCTGCTGGATGCCAGTGACACAACCGCCTACAGCCGCGTACTCAGCGCTGCCCAGCGTGCAGACCCGCAAGCCTTTGCACAAAGCCTGGAAGACATCCGACTGGAGCTCGCCATGCGCTCCGGTAGCATCCCCGTCGATATGCGCAAGGCGCTCAAAGAACAGGACAGTGTGCTCAGCTATCACACCAACTGAATCAGGCAGAGGCCCGTTTTTTCGCCGGGCCTCGCCTACCCATCAGATACCGCTTGGCAGGGCCGCACACGTAGGAGAGGCGCTCAGGTAGACGGCAGAATTTCTGCGCGAGCAGCGAAGACTGGCAGAAAGCCATGCTGAAATGCAAAAGGTAGAGAGGGAAAATCAATGCTGGCACATGGTGCTAGTTAAATCCGCACATTCACGAGCCAGTAGATGGAGGCAACCCCACCAGCCACACCTCGGCACACAATGTCACCGCTGCGGCTGCTCCCTTCCAGGCCTGACCGGGTTCACGGCTGATCGTTGCGAGGGGACCGGCAGGGCCACCATAACGCGGCTCACCAGAAGTGAGCCGCGCCATTGTACCGGCTTGGATTGAAGTTACAACCGTTTCAACCACTTAGCCCATTGAATCGGCTATCAGACGCGGAATCGACCAACCAACTTGGTCAATCCCTGAGACAGCTCCGAAAGACGCTGACTCGCCTGCGCGCTCTGCTCAGAAGTCTGCGCGGCCTCATTGGAAAGATCGCGAATATCACTGATGTTGCGAGCAATCTCCTCGGTAACGCTGCTCTGCTCTTCACAGGCAGTGGCGATCTGTGCCGTCATGTCATTGATTCGCTGTACCGAATCGCTGGTGTCTGTAAGCGCCTGATCCACGCCTGCAGCCTGCTCGACACTCTGCCGCGCCTTGCTACTCCCCGAGTGCGTCGCCTTGACTGCGTTTTGCACACCAATCTGCAGCCGCTCAATCATAACCTGGATGTCCTTGGTCGAATCCTGAGTGCGGGCAGCCAGTGCACGCACCTCATCCGCCACGACAGCAAATCCACGCCCTTGCTCACCAGCACGCGCAGCTTCGATCGCCGCGTTCAGAGCCAGCAGATTGGTCTGCTCAGCAATCCCCCTGATAACCGCCAGTACCGCACCAATATTCGCGGCTTCCTGCTCCAGCGTTTGAATGGTGGCCGAAGCGCTCTCTACTTCTAGGGCCAGTTGGCGAATCGAGTTGATTGTCGCGCCAACTACCTGTGCACCTTCCCTCGATTGGGCCTCCGCGCTACGCGCAGCATCTGCTGCATTTTGCGCATTGCGGGCCACCTCATGGACAGCCGAACTCATTTCCGTAGCTGCTGTACTCACCTGATCCACAGCGGCATGCTCACTGCTGATCAGCCGATCATTGGCAGCCGCCATGCCAGCAAGACTCTGCGCAGAACTTTCGACCTCACCTGTTACGCGCCCCACCTCTTTGATCAGTGGCTGCAACTTATCCAAGAACCGGTTAAAGGCATGGCTCAACTTACCCAGTTCATCGTTAGACAGTACATCCAAACGAACCCGTAAATCCCCATCACCATCGGCAATCTGCTCAATCCGATTAAGTAAGCTGTGTAACGGCCCCGTGACCAGAATAGGAAAACCGACGACCAGTACAAGGCAGACAACTAGTCCAATCACAACGATCAAGCCCTGCTGCCAACTCAGGGTTTCGCCCAACTTGATCGCTGCCAACCCTTCAGCATTGGCAGCCAGATCATCCATCTCACCTAGCTTGTCGATGGCCGTACGCATGGCCTCGAATTGCTCTTCACTGGTTGTAAAACTCAACGCACTAGCAGCATGCGGGTCGCTAGCAGCCAGTTTCAATACCTGTTGAGACGTAGCTTTCCAACGCTCGAAGCCGGTATCAAATTGGCTGACTAGCTGCATCGCCTCGCTACCAGGCTGCATCGCAGCAAACTTATGCACCCGGTCATAAGCCTGCTGCAGGTTCTCCGTATGCGCATCTGTCAGCGCAGCTACACGCTCACCGACTGCCTCATCGAGCAAACTACGCTCTGCTACAAAAGCCTGGTAAAGATCGCGATCAGCATTTAGCAGCAAACTGATACCCGGCAAGAATCGGTTGGTCAATTTCGTGCTGGAATCTGCGACTTGGGTAATGCCGCGCATCCCCAGAAAACCCATGGTCACCAGCAATACCGCCAACAGCAAAATAGGTAACGCGATTTTCCAACGGAACCCCAAATCAGCGAAGGCACGAAGCATGCTGGCTCTCCTAGGCAATGGCCAAGTAGCATGAGCTTAGACCACGCCAAGAAAGCCTGATAAAAGTTACTCAGCCTTTTCCGTTAAAATCCAAGCCCCATGATTAAAAGCGCTCGACAGTACCGAAGTCGCCAATCTTTCACTCAAAGGAGTAACCGCGTGGCCATCACTAAAGACCAACTGATCAGCGATATTGCCGAAGCTATCGACACACCGAAAAGCACAGTACGCGCAGCCCTTGAGCAGCTCAGTGAAATAGTCTCAGACGCCCTGGAAAATGGTGATGAAATCACCCTGCCCGGCATAGGCAAACTCAAAGTCACTGAACGACCTGCACGTACAGGCCGCAACCCACAGACGGGTAAGGCGCTGCAGATTGCTGCAAAGAACGTTGTCAAATACGTTCCAGCAAAAGCACTTAGCGACGCAATCAACTAAGCATTGGGTATTGGCGCGCCCGACGGGTGCGCCTATTCTGGCAATCACACGCGCCGCCACGTGGAGGCGTTATGTTTTCGCTGCGCAAAGTAAAACCCCCGATCAGTTTCCTGATCGGGGGTTTTGGTATAGGTGCTTGACGATGACCTACTCTCACATGGGGAAACCCCACACTACCATCGGCGATGCATCGTTTCACTACTGAGTTCGGGATGGGATCAGGTGGTTCCAATGCTCTATGGTCGTCAAGCGATTCAGCTGGGATATCGCGGCGAGGCGCTATCCCGAATTGGGTATGTGATGTCTTGGTTTGCAGTCTTACAAATTTTCGGCTGTTGCAGTCTTCATAGAGACACACAAACATCAAATTGTTTGGGTGTTATATGGTCAAGCCTCACGGGCAATTAGTATTGGTTAGCTCAACGCCTCACAGCGCTTACACACCCAACCTATCAACGTCGTAGTCTTCGACGGCCCTTTAGGGAACTCAAGGTTCCAGTGAGATCTCATCTTGAGGCAAGTTTCCCGCTTAGATGCTTTCAGCGGTTATCTTTTCCGAACATAGCTACCCGGCAATGCCACTGGCGTGACAACCGGAACACCAGAGGTTCGTCCACTCCGGTCCTCTCGTACTAGGAGCAGCCCCTCTCAAATCTCAAACGTCCACGGCAGATAGGGACCGAACTGTCTCACGACGTTCTAAACCCAGCTCGCGTACCACTTTAAATGGCGAACAGCCATACCCTTGGGACCGGCTTCAGCCCCAGGATGTGATGAGCCGACATCGAGGTGCCAAACACCGCCGTCGATATGAACTCTTGGGCGGTATCAGCCTGTTATCCCCGGAGTACCTTTTATCCGTTGAGCGATGGCCCTTCCATACAGAACCACCGGATCACTAAGACCTACTTTCGTACCTGCTCGACGTGTCTGTCTCGCAGTCAAGCGCGCTTTTGCCTTTATACTCTACGACCGATTTCCGACCGGTCTGAGCGCACCTTCGTACTCCTCCGTTACTCTTTAGGAGGAGACCGCCCCAGTCAAACTACCCACCATACACTGTCCTCGATCCGGATAACGGACCAGAGTTAGAACCTCAAGGTTGCCAGGGTGGTATTTCAAGGATGGCTCCACGCGAACTGGCGTCCACGCTTCAAAGCCTCCCACCTATCCTACACAAGCAAACTCAAAGTCCAGTGCAAAGCTATAGTAAAGGTTCACGGGGTCTTTCCGTCTAGCCGCGGATACACTGCATCTTCACAGCGATTTCAATTTCACTGAGTCTCGGGTGGAGACAGCGCCGCCATCGTTACGCCATTCGTGCAGGTCGGAACTTACCCGACAAGGAATTTCGCTACCTTAGGACCGTTATAGTTACGGCCGCCGTTTACCGGGGCTTCGATCAAGAGCTTCGCGTTAGCTAACCCCATCAATTAACCTTCCGGCACCGGGCAGGCGTCACACCCTATACGTCCACTTTCGTGTTTGCAGAGTGCTGTGTTTTTAATAAACAGTCGCAGCGGCCTGGTATCTTCGACCGGCATGGGCTTACGTAGTAAATACTTCACCCTCACCGGCGCACCTTCTCCCGAAGTTACGGTGCCATTTTGCCTAGTTCCTTCACCCGAGTTCTCTCAAGCGCCTTGGTATTCTCTACCTAACCACCTGTGTCGGTTTGGGGTACGGTTCCTAATTACCTGAAGCTTAGAAGCTTTTCCTGGAAGCATGGCATCAACCACTTCGTCATCTAAAAGATAACTCGTCATCAGTTCTCGGCCTTGATTTCCCGGATTTACCTAAGAAACCAGCCTACTACCTTAAACACGGACAACCAACGCCGTGCTGGCCTAGCCTTCTCCGTCCCTCCATCGCAGTAATTAGAAGTACGGGAATATTAACCCGTTTCCCATCGACTACGCATTTCTGCCTCGCCTTAGGGGCCGACTCACCCTGCGTCGATTAACGTTGCGCAGGAAACCTTGGTCTTTCGGCGTGGGAGTTTTTCACTCCCATTGTCGTTACTCATGTCAGCATTCGCACTTCTGATACCTCCAGCAAGCTTCTCAACTCACCTTCACAGGCTTACAGAACGCTCCTCTACCGCTCAACTTACGTTGAACCCGTAGCTTCGGTGTATGGTTTGAGCCCCGTTACATCTTCCGCGCAGGCCGACTCGACTAGTGAGCTATTACGCTTTCTTTAAAGGGTGGCTGCTTCTAAGCCAACCTCCTAGCTGTCTAAGCCTTCCCACATCGTTTCCCACTTAACCATAACTTTGGGACCTTAGCTGACGGTCTGGGTTGTTTCCCTTTTCACGACGGACGTTAGCACCCGCCGTGTGTCTCCCGTGCTGACACTTGCTGGTATTCGGAGTTTGCATCGGTTTGGTAAGTCGGGATGACCCCCTAGCCGAAACAGTGCTCTACCCCCAGCAGTGATACACGAGGCGCTACCTAAATAGCTTTCGAGGAGAACCAGCTATCTCCGAGCTTGATTAGCCTTTCACTCCGATCCACAGGTCATCCGCTAACTTTTCAACGGTAGTCGGTTCGGTCCTCCAGTCAGTGTTACCTAACCTTCAACCTGCCCATGGATAGATCGCCCGGTTTCGGGTCTATACCCAGCGACTAAACGCCCTATTAAGACTCGCTTTCGCTACGCCTCCCCTATTCGGTTAAGCTCGCCACTGAATATAAGTCGCTGACCCATTATACAAAAGGTACGCAGTCACCCAACAAAGTGGGCTCCCACTGCTTGTACGCATACGGTTTCAGGATCTATTTCACTCCCCTCTCCGGGGTTCTTTTCGCCTTTCCCTCACGGTACTAGTTCACTATCGGTCAGTCAGTAGTATTTAGCCTTGGAGGATGGTCCCCCCATATTCAGACAAAGTTTCTCGTGCTCCGTCCTACTCGATTTCATTGATAAGAGAATTTCGTGTACGGGGCTATCACCCACTACGGCGGCACTTTCCAGAGCCTTCCACTATTCTCAAATCAACTTAAGGGCTAGTCCCCGTTCGCTCGCCACTACTAAGGGAATCTCGGTTGATTTCTATTCCTCAGGGTACTTAGATGTTTCAGTTCCCCTGGTTCGCCTTACACACCTATGTATTCAGTGTGTAATAACCAGCTTATGCTGGCTGGGTTCCCCCATTCAGAGATCTCCGGATCAAAGTCTGTTTGCCGACTCCCCGGAGCTTATCGCAGGCTACAACGTCTTTCATCGCCTCTGACTGCCAAGGCATCCACCGTATGCGCTTCTTCACTTGACCATATAACCCCAAGCAATCTGGTTATTGTCTCTAACGTGAAGACGACATTCGCCGAAAATTTGCAATTGAGAACTACAAATTTTACCTTGACCAGATTAATTACCAGTGAAAGTAATCAATCAGTCACTTCTATCACATACCCAAATTTTTAAAGAACGATTTGTTACTGGTCAAAGACCAGAAATCAACATTCATCTGCCTGCGCAGGAACGTTCATTTCTGAACTCTAAACGCGGTGTAAGTGGTGGAGCCAAGCGGGATCGAACCGCTGACCTCCTGCGTGCAAGGCAGGCGCTCTCCCAGCTGAGCTATGGCCCCAATTACATCTAAGGCCTCACCCCACAACAATTGGTGGGTCTGGGCAGATTCGAACTGCCGACCTCACCCTTATCAGGGGTGCGCTCTAACCAACTGAGCTACAGACCCAATCGTCTTTCGCAATGAATCAAGCAATTCGTGTGGGGACTTATGAAGAAGCTGAAGTCTTCGATTAAGGAGGTGATCCAGCCGCAGGTTCCCCTACGGCTACCTTGTTACGACTTCACCCCAGTCATGAATCACACCGTGGTAACCGTCCCCCTTGCGGTTAGACTAGCTACTTCTGGTGCAACCCACTCCCATGGTGTGACGGGCGGTGTGTACAAGGCCCGGGAACGTATTCACCGTGACATTCTGATTCACGATTACTAGCGATTCCGACTTCACGCAGTCGAGTTGCAGACTGCGATCCGGACTACGATCGGTTTTATGGGATTAGCTCCACCTCGCGGCTTGGCAACCCTTTGTACCGACCATTGTAGCACGTGTGTAGCCCTGGCCGTAAGGGCCATGATGACTTGACGTCATCCCCACCTTCCTCCGGTTTGTCACCGGCAGTCTCCTTAGAGTTCCCACCATAACGTGCTGGTAACTAAGGACAAGGGTTGCGCTCGTTACGGGACTTAACCCAACATCTCACGACACGAGCTGACGACAGCCATGCAGCACCTGTGTCTGAGTTCCCGAAGGCACCAATCCATCTCTGGAAAGTTCTCAGCATGTCAAGGCCAGGTAAGGTTCTTCGCGTTGCTTCGAATTAAACCACATGCTCCACCGCTTGTGCGGGCCCCCGTCAATTCATTTGAGTTTTAACCTTGCGGCCGTACTCCCCAGGCGGTCAACTTAATGCGTTAGCTGCGCCACTAAAATCTCAAGGATTCCAACGGCTAGTTGACATCGTTTACGGCGTGGACTACCAGGGTATCTAATCCTGTTTGCTCCCCACGCTTTCGCACCTCAGTGTCAGTATCAGTCCAGGTGGTCGCCTTCGCCACTGGTGTTCCTTCCTATATCTACGCATTTCACCGCTACACAGGAAATTCCACCACCCTCTACCGTACTCTAGCTCAGCAGTTTTGAAAGCAGTTCCCAGGTTGAGCCCGGGGATTTCACTTCCAACTTACTGAACCACCTACGCGCGCTTTACGCCCAGTAATTCCGATTAACGCTTGCACCCTTCGTATTACCGCGGCTGCTGGCACGAAGTTAGCCGGTGCTTATTCTGTCGGTAACGTCAAAGTAGCAACGTATTAGGTTACTACCCTTCCTCCCAACTTAAAGTGCTTTACAATCCGAAGACCTTCTTCACACACGCGGCATGGCTGGATCAGGCTTTCGCCCATTGTCCAATATTCCCCACTGCTGCCTCCCGTAGGAGTCTGGACCGTGTCTCAGTTCCAGTGTGACTGATCATCCTCTCAGACCAGTTACGGATCGTCGCCTTGGTGAGCCATTACCTCACCAACTAGCTAATCCGACCTAGGCTCATCTAATGGCGCGAGGTCCGAAGATCCCCCGCTTTCTCCCGTAGGACGTATGCGGTATTAGCGTCCGTTTCCGAACGTTATCCCCCACCACTAGGCAGATTCCTAGGCATTACTCACCCGTCCGCCGCTCTCAAGAGAAGCAAGCTTCTCTCTACCGCTCGACTTGCATGTGTTAGGCCTGCCGCCAGCGTTCAATCTGAGCCATGATCAAACTCTTCAGTTCAATACTGCTTGGGTTTTGAGAAAACCCTAAACTTGGCTCAGCAATCGCAAAACTTTCAAATTAATGAAAGGTAACTCTCGAATTAACGAGTGTTGCTTTGTGATGCTGATAATCTTGCGACTAACAGTCTTACCTCACAAGCACCCACACGAATTGCTTGATTCAGTTGTTAAAGAGCGGTTGGTTAAGTCTTTCGTCTCAACCGAGGCGCGCATTCTACAGCAGCCTCATCTTCCGTCAAGCGATTTCGAAAATTTCTTTTCAATCTCAACCACTTGCGCTTTCGATCAACTTCTAGCTTCTCGTCAGCGGGAGGCGAATTCTACAGCGTTTCAAACCACTGTCAACCACCTCTTTTACCGCTTTCGATCTACTCGACCGGAGCTCTTCAGGCTCAAACATCACCACCTGAAGAGGTGGCGCATTCTACGCAGCTTTCGCTGCTTTGCAACCCCTATTTTAAATATAACTTCTTGTTTTATAAGAAGTTTAAGGGGCCGCTTACGCCTGAAGAGCTGCGCATTATAGGGACAGAAAATCCAAGGTCAACTGAGTATTCGCATCGGTTCCGACACTAATTCGCATGCCGGATCGACACCGATTCGCGCTCAAAATCGACACTGAATAGGCCCCGCTTCCCTAGAGACCTCCGAGCCTCATAATTGAGGCCCATTAGGAGGTGCCATGAGCAACCAGCGTTACCCCGAAGAATTCAAGATCGAAGCGGTCAAGCAAGTGACCGAGCGCGAC
>NZ_JAEIOI010000020.1 GCF_021375795.1 Pseudomonas anguilliseptica
GAAACACCGTGGTTGAAGACGCTGTTGCGCCGATTACCGGCAATGTGTTGACCAACGATCTGCATGTTAATGGTGAACCGGGAGCCGACGCTCCGACCAGCTTCGTCTCCTGGGCGAACACCAGTGCCACCTACGGTACTTTCACGGACACCGGAGCGGGCACCTACAGCTATACGCTGAACAACGCCGACCCGAGGGTTCAGGCTCTGGATGATGGTGAAACGCTGACTGAAACCTTCACCTACACCATGCAGGATGCCGATGGTGATCAGGACACTGCGATCCTGACGATCACTATTCAAGGCAGCAACGATGTGCCGGTGATAACGGTCACGG
>NZ_JAEIOI010000021.1 GCF_021375795.1 Pseudomonas anguilliseptica
ACTCCGACCAGGGCAGTCAGTTCAGTAGTGCGGACTGGCAAAGCTTTCTCCGAGCCAACAATCTGACGAGCAGTATGAGTCGGCGAGGCAACTGTCATGACAACGCGGTCGCCGAGAGCTTCTTCCAGCTGCTCAAGCGCGAGCGGATCAAGCGCAAAATCTACGGGAGCCGCGACGAAGCGCGGAGCGATGTATTCGATTACATCGAGATGTTTTACAACCCCAAGCGACGACATGGTTTCGCTGAGAAGCTGTCACCGATAGAGTTCGAACGTCGTTATTTTCTGAGGCAGGATGGTCTCTAGAAAACCGGGGCCTATTCA
>NZ_JAEIOI010000022.1 GCF_021375795.1 Pseudomonas anguilliseptica
ATGGTGAACCGGGAGCCGACGCTCCGACCAGCTTCGTCTCTTGGGCGAACACCAGTGCCACCTACGGTACTTTCACGGACACCGGAGCGGGCACCTACAGCTATACGCTGAACAACGCCGACCCGAGGGTTCAGGCTCTGGATGATGGTGAAACGCTGACTGAAACCTTCACCTACACCATGCAAGATGCCGATGGTGATCAGGACACTGCGATCCTGACGATCACTATTCAAGGCAGCAACGATGTGCCGGTGATAACGGTCACGG
>NZ_JAEIOI010000023.1 GCF_021375795.1 Pseudomonas anguilliseptica
CCTGGTTTGCTCGGCCGCTGATGGTCCGATGCCGCAAACTCGCGAGCACATCCTGCTGTCCCGTCAGGTAGGCGTTCCGTACATCGTTGTCTTCCTGAACAAGGCTGACATGGTTGACGACGCTGAGCTGCTGGAGCTGGTTGAAATGGAAGTGCGTGACCTGCTCAGCACTTACGATTTCCCGGGCGACGACACTCCGATCATCATCGGCTCCGCGCTGATGGCGCTGAACGGTGAAGACACCAACGAAATGGGCACCAGCGCTG
>NZ_JAEIOI010000024.1 GCF_021375795.1 Pseudomonas anguilliseptica
CCTGGTTTGCTCGGCCGCTGATGGTCCGATGCCGCAAACTCGCGAGCACATCCTGCTGTCCCGTCAGGTAGGCGTTCCGTACATCGTTGTCTTCCTGAACAAGGCTGACATGGTTGACGACGCTGAGCTGTTGGAGCTGGTTGAAATGGAAGTGCGTGACCTGCTCAGCACTTACGATTTCCCGGGCGACGACACTCCGATCATCATCGGCTCCGCGCTGATGGCGCTGAACGGTGAAGACACCAACGAAATGGGCACCAG
>NZ_JAEIOI010000025.1 GCF_021375795.1 Pseudomonas anguilliseptica
AGGTGATGTCAGTGACCCAGACCCTATTGGGTTCACTGACATTGAACTGGCGCTCCAGCCGGTTCGGTGCCGGCGTGGCGGGCTTACCTCCGTAACGGCCAGGTCGACGACGATAACCCGTCTGCGAGCGTAATCCTTCCACACGCATCAGCCTGGCAACACGATGTCGTCCGCAGCTCTCACCCAACTCGCGCAAATCCGCATGGATCTTGCGGTAGCCGTAGACACCACCGCTTTCCAGCCATGAATGCTTGATCAGAC
>NZ_JAEIOI010000026.1 GCF_021375795.1 Pseudomonas anguilliseptica
CAGCGGCCCAGGCTGCTGACCCGGCCAAGTCCTAAGCAGGCCGGCTCCCGTGGTGTGGATGTTCTGCAATCACTGCCGCAAGACCTCGCCGGCTACTAGCTGGCGTGTGATCTGCGCCTGTCCGCACTGCAGGAGCCCCCTGTGAACTTTCTGGCCTGCGAGGGCGAATGGGTGGCCGGCCCAGGTGGTGAACCCATCTGCGCCGGTCAACTGCTCAACCTCACAAGCGAGGAAATGCAGGGCCTGTATGGCACTGCACTC
>NZ_JAEIOI010000027.1 GCF_021375795.1 Pseudomonas anguilliseptica
AGCCGGAAGCCCAGCGCAAACGCGAAGATGATCAACAAGCCGAGTTGCGTCGCCTGCGTGCCGAGCTCAAGCGAGTGACCGAGGAGCGCGACATCCTAAAAAAGGCCGCCGCGTACTTTGCCAAGGAGTCCGGCTGAGGTACGTCTTTGTCCGCCAGCTCTCGGCGAGCTACTCCGTTCAACGTCTCTGCCAGGTGCTGAAAGTGCATCCCAGCGGCTACTACGCCTGGCTGAGCGAGCCCAAGTCTGCGCGAGCCAAGGA
>NZ_JAEIOI010000003.1 GCF_021375795.1 Pseudomonas anguilliseptica
CTTTTCAATCTCAACCACTTGCGCTTTCGATCAACTTCTAGCTTCTCGTCAGCGGGAGGCGAATTCTACAGCGTTTCAAACCACTGTCAACCGCCTCTTTTACCGCTGTCGATCTACCCGACCGAACCTCTTCAGACTCAAACATCACCACCTGAAGAGGTGACGCATTCTACGCAGCTTTCGCTGCTTTGCAAGCCCTATTTTAAATATAACTTCTTGTTTTATAAGAAGTTTAAGGGGCCGCTTACGCCTGAAGAGCTGCGCATTATAGGGACAGAAAATCCAAGGTCAACCGAATATTGCGCTTTTGTTTCACACCCAGCAAAAGCCTGCGCAACAAGCCAAGCACCGCGTCGCCTGCAGAAACGA
Source organism: Pseudomonas anguilliseptica (assembly GCF_021375795.1). Taxonomy (GTDB): domain Bacteria; phylum Pseudomonadota; class Gammaproteobacteria; order Pseudomonadales; family Pseudomonadaceae; genus Aquipseudomonas; species Aquipseudomonas anguilliseptica_A. Next base: position 370 of record NZ_JAEIOI010000003.1, read on the forward strand.
CAAAGCCGTTGAAGCTGACGCTTCAACGGCTTTGCCGAACCAAACGCGCAGCAGTCAGCAGAAAGACTACTCCGACTTAAGCGTAATCCGCGCGAACGCTTTCTTACCTGCCTGACAAACATGTACCGCGCCCACTTTATATATAAAGGAGCGATCTACGACCTCGCCATCGACACGCACACCGCCAGAACCCAGCAGATCACGCGCCATCGCCGCATTCTTTACCAACCCAGCTTTATTCAGCAGTGCAGCGATCGGCATATCCTCAACGGACAGCACCTCGATCTCCGGCAAGTCGTCAGGCAGCTCCCCATCCTTCATGCGATTTCCCGCTGAACGGTGCGCACTGAGCGCGGCCTCTTCGCCATGGAAACGCGCCACAATCTCTTCAGCCAGCTTAATTTTGATATCGCGCGGGTTGGCGCCCTGCTCGACATCACGCTTGAACTGCTCAATCTCATCCATGGAGCGGAAGCTGAGCAACTCAAAGTAGCGCCACATCAGCGCATCCGGCATGGACACCAACTTGTTGTACATAACGCCCGGCGACTCCTGGATACCAATGTAGTTACCCAGCGACTTGGACATCTTCTTCACACCATCCAGCCCTTCGAGCAGCGGCATGGTGACAATACACTGTGACGCCTGCCCATAGGAGCGCTGCAACTCACGCCCCATCAGCAGGTTGAATTTCTGGTCAGTACCACCCAACTCGACATCCGCCCGCAGCGCAACCGAGTCATAGCCTTGCACCAGCGGATAGAGGAACTCATGGATAGCAATCGGTTGATTGGTCGAGTAACGCTTACTGAAGTCGTCACGCTCAAGCATGCGCGCCACGGTGTACTGCGAGGTCAGACGAATGAAGTCAGCCGGCCCCATCTTATCCATCCAGGTGGAGTTGAAGGCGACTTCGGTTTTCGCCGGATCGAGGATCTTGAACACTTGGCTTTTGTAGGTCTCGGCATTCTCCAACACCTGCTCACGGGTCAACGGCGGGCGAGTCGCGCTTTTGCCGCTGGGGTCACCGATCATTCCAGTGAAGTCACCAATCAGGAAAATCACCTGATGCCCCAGCTCCTGAAACTGGCGCAGCTTATTAATAAGCACAGTGTGCCCAAGGTGCAGGTCCGGGGCGGTCGGATCAAAGCCCGCCTTGATGCGCAGCGGCTGACCACGCTTGAGTTTCTCAACCAGCTCGGCCTCAACCAGAACCTCTTCCGCGCCACGCTTGATCAGCGCCAACTGCTCTTCAACCGACTTCATGACAGGACTCACGACCACTCAAAACAAAAGGGAACCAACCATACAAGATCGCAGACAAATCACAAGTTTTGCCCACCACCCACCGACGCTAAGACCAGCGCGCGACAACCGGGGTTGCCTAGCTAGCGATTTGGTTATATTTTATACAGTTACTGCATATTCATCATTTTGTTTATCTATTTTTCTTTTCATCTTTTCAAAGTCAAAAAGCAGCCTATGACCTCTACAACTAAAGCGCCGCCTCTGTATCCGAAAAGCCATATCTTGGCAGCCAGTGGCGTCGCCGCCCTACTGAGCCTAGCCCTCCTGGTTTTCCCCACCCGTGAAGTAGAAGCTAAAAAGACCTTTATAAACCTTGAGCTGGACAATGGTGCCGAGTATTCCGAGCAGCAGAATGACACCGAATCCGCTAATTCACTGAGCCTTGCCCCTAACGAATCCCCTTTCGCGAGCAGCGCGGCAGACTCACACCAAGATGAGCTGCAAGCCAGCCAACCTGAAGAATCTCAGGAAACCGACCCACTTCACCGCGTTGTTCGCGTCGAGAATGGCGATACATTGTCCACGGTGTTTGCCAAGGTCGGCCTGAGCGCAACTGTCCTGCACGCCGTGCTCAACAGCAGTAAAGAAGCCAAGCAGTTGACGCGCCTTAAGGTGGGCCAAGCTCTGGAGTTCAACCTGAGTGCTGACGGCCAGCTGGAAAGCCTGCACAGCAAACTCAGCGACCTGGAAAGCATTGCTCTGACCAAGAACGAAAAGGGCTTCAGTTTCAAGCGCGAGCTGGTCAAACCTGAAATCCAGACCACCTACACCCACGGCGTAATCAACAGCTCACTGTTTCTCTCGGCCAAGCGTGCAGGCCTGTCGCACAACCTGACCATGGATCTGGCCAACGTATTCGGCTACGACATCGACTTCGCCATGGATATTCGTGAGGGTGACGAGTTCGAGCTGATCTACGAGAAGAAAGTGGTCAACGGCAAACAGGTCGGCACAGGCAATATCCTCTCCGCACGCTTTATCAACCGCGGCAAGACTTACACCGCCGTGCGTTACACCAACAAACAAGGCATCAGCAGCTATTACAACGCCAATGGCGAGAGCATGCGCAAAGCCTTTATCCGTACGCCGGTAGATTTCGCCCGGATTAGCTCACGCTTCTCCACCGGCCGTCGTCACCCAGTGCTGAACAAGATTCGCGCTCACAAGGGTGTGGACTACGCCGCACCGCGTGGTACACCGATCAAGGCCGCCGGCGACGGGCGCATCACCCTGGCCGGCCGGCATGGCGGTTATGGCAATGCGGTGATCATCCAGCACGGCCAGCGCTATCGCACCCTGTATGCCCACATGAACGGTTTTGCCAAAGGGATTCGCAGCGGCACCAACGTCAAACAAGGGCAGATCATCGGTTATATCGGCACTACCGGTTTGTCTACCGGACCGCACCTGCACTATGAATTCCAGGTCAACGGTGTGCACGTCGACCCACTGAGCCAGAAACTGCCGATGGCCGACCCGATTGCCAGCAGCGAGAAAGCACGCTTTATGCAGCTGAGCAAACCTCTGATGGCACAAATGGACAAAGAAAAGTCCACCATGCTCGCCCTCAACAACCAGCGCTGAACCATGCCTCTCTACCTGGGCGTGATGTCCGGCACCAGCCTCGACGGACTGGACATCGCGCTGATTGAGCAGACCGACACGACCCAGCTGCTCGGCACCCACTACCTGCCCATGCCCGACACGCTGCGCAGCGACCTGCTCAGCCTGTGCGCCCCTGGTGCAGATGAGCTAGCCCGCGCGGCTGTCGCCGAGCAGCAGTGGGTGCACCTCGCCGCGCAGGGCATCAACAACCTACTCAAGCAACACGGCATCGCCACGCAGCGTATTCGCGCCATCGGCAGCCATGGCCAGACCGTACGCCATGAGCCTGCGCGAGGGTTTACTGTGCAGATCGGCAACCCGGCATTGCTGGCCGAGCTAACCGGCATCTGCGTAGTCAGTGATTTTCGCCGCCGGGATGTGGCTGCTGGCGGCCAGGGCGCGCCGCTGGTTCCGGCCTTTCATCAGGCCTTGTTTGCAAGCCCAAAGAGTATCTGCGCGATTCTCAACATCGGCGGCTTCAGCAACCTCAGCCTGCTGGAGCCTGAGCGTCCAGTGCGTGGCTTCGACTGCGGGCCGGGCAACGCGCTGCTGGATGCCTGGATACAACGCCATCAAGGCGTAACCTATGACCAGCACGGAGAGTGGGCCGCCAGTGGCCAGGTGCAGCCGCACCTGCTGCAGACGCTACTGAGCAACCCTTACTTCCAGACTGAAGGCCCGAAGAGCACAGGCCGTGAGCTGTTCAACCTGGACTGGCTGGATCAACAACTGCAAACCCTGCCAGCCTTGGCCGCAGTGGACGTGCAGGCCACCCTGCTGGAGCTGACGGCGATCAGCATCACCGAGTCGCTCAAAGCCGCCCAACAGAATACCGAGCGGCTGCTGGTCTGCGGCGGCGGCGCGCACAATCACAGGCTGATGCAGCGCCTGGCCCAGCTGCTGCCGCAGTGCCAGGTCAGCAGCACCGATGAACAGGGCGTACCCGCCGACTGGGTAGAAGCCATGGCCTTTGCCTGGCTGGCGCATTGTTGCCTGGAGGGTATTCCGGGCAACCGTCCCAGCGTCACGGGCGCACGCGGCCTGCGGGTTCTCGGTGCGATCTACCCCGCCTGATCGAGGCACAACCCAACAGCCAGAAACGACAACGCCGTGCTCAAGGCACGGCGTTGCAGTGAACCACCTGAATCAGATCGAGAACGAAGAACCGCAACCGCAAGTGGTGGTGGCGTTGGGGTTCTTGATGACAAACCGCGACCCTTCCAGCCCTTCCTGATAATCGACTTCAGCGCCTGCCAGGTACTGGAAGCTCATCGGATCAACCACCAGACTCACACCCTCGCGCTCGATGATGGTGTCATCCTCGGCAACCTCTTCATCGAAGGTAAAACCATACTGGAAGCCGGAACAGCCGCCTCCCGTGACAAACACGCGCAACTTCAGGCGCGGGTTGCCTTCTTCATCGACCAGGCTCTTCACCTTGTTCGCCGCACCCTGCGTAAATTGCATCGCACTGGGGGTGAAGGTTTCGACGCTCATGCTGATTAACTCCCGGCGCTACGCGCCATACTGCGTTCTGAGCGGCATTATCCGCTTACCCTAGAAAAGCGGTCAACTATTGTGCGGCATCCTGCGGTTGGGGCAGCTCCAGCGGTCGCGCCTCGTCCTGCAAGCGGCACAGGCGCCCTTCGATCTGCGCCCCCATGGCCATTTCCATCAGGGCGTAGTAGAGATTGCCGCGCACCCGCGCACGCGAACCGAGTTCCAGATGCGTGCTGGCGTGGACGTCGCCGATGACCTCACCGTCGATCACGATATGGGGGGCGCGGATCTCACCTTCAACCCGGCCCTGCACACTGATGCGCACCATGCCTTCACTGGCCAGCAGATTGCCATGCACCTGACCGTCGACCTGTACTGCACCCTGAAATCGCAGATCACCATGCAACTCGGCGCCTACCGCGATCAGACTGGTCTTGCCGGCGAAACGCTGCACATCAGGGCGCGTCTTGTCTTTATTCCACATAAGGAACAGTTACTCCTCGTTGTTCCACTTGAACGTGCGCAGCAGCGGCTTTTCGCCCTGCACCTCAGCACGCACCTTGATTTCTCGCGGGATAAAGCCCTCAGGCAACTTCAACTCGGCAAAACGCCCGGCCTCGGGGATGGCCTGAAAGTGCTTGAAGGCAAAGGCAATTGCTTGCCCAGGCAGCGCGTCTGGCAAGCCAGCAGTCAGCGCCGCCAGCTCAAGCGTGACATCCTGCTCACCCTGTTTGCCCACTATAGAGACCTGCAGCTGACCTTCCAGCGGCGTTTCGCCTTTCCCCACGCGGCTCAGGAGTATCTTGTAGCGGAAATGCTCGGGTCTGTCCGTGGCTTGCAGCTCAAAGGTCTTGATCCGTAGTCCTTCGCGGCGACTGGCCGGAGCCAGTACGCCCTTGTAGAACGCCAGGTCCTGCTGCTGCTTGTAGATTTGCTCCTCCAGCAGCTTGATGCTCAGACGGCTTTGCTCATTGGCCTGCTGACTAACCTTCTCGGCACTGCTGAGTACCACCAGACGCTGGCGCAACTCGTCCACCTCACGCAGCAACTGCTCATCGCGTACTGCCACGCTCACTGGCTCCACCTGCACAGCGGGCTGGCGCTGCTGTTGCCAAAAGCTACCGGCATAAAAGGCCAGCGGGATACACAGCACCAGCAGCACGACGAACACGCGCACGCGCCGAGCGCGCGCCGGGTCGTGCAGGCGAACCTCCCAGCCCGCCATCAGGGCAGCAAGGCTGCGTGCGACAGCCCCAAGCGCTCATCGAGGCCGAAGAGGATGTTCATATTCTGCACGGCCTGACCGGAAGCGCCTTTAACCAGGTTGTCGATTACCGAGAGCACCACCACCAGGTCGCCATCCTGCGGACGGTGCACGGCGATCCGGCAGACGTTGGCCCCGCGCACGCTGCGGGTTTCCGGGTGGCTACCGGCCGGCATCACATCGACGAAAGGCTCATTGGCATAGCGCTGTTCGAACAGCGCCTGCAGATCCACCGAGCGGTCAACCACCGTGGTGTACAGGGTGGCATGGATGCCACGAATCATCGGTGTCAGATGCGGCACAAAAGTCAGCCCGACATCCTTACCCGCCGCCCGGCGCAAGCCCTGGCGAATTTCCGGCAGATGCCGATGGCCCTTCACGCCATAGGCTTTCATGCTTTCGCCGGCTTCGCTGAACAGCGAGCCGACGCTGGCACCACGGCCGGCACCGCTGACACCCGACTTACAGTCAGCGATCACTTGCGTGGTATCGGCAAGGCCGGCTTCCAGCAGCGGAATCAGCGCCAGTTGCGCGGCCGTCGGGTAACAGCCCGGCACGGCGATCAGGCGCGCCTGTTTGATGGCTTCGCGGTTGACTTCGGGCAGGCCGTAGACTGCCTCAGGCAGCAGATCCGGCGCACCGTGGGGCTGGCCGTACCATTTGGCCCATTCATCGGCATCCTGCAGGCGGAAGTCGGCTGACAGGTCGATCACCTTGGTGCCAGCGGCCAGCAACTCGCCGGCCAGTGCATGGGCCACACCGTGCGGCGTAGCGAAGAACACCACATCACAGGCACCCAGGGTGGCCACGTCCGGCACGCTGAAGGCCAGACTGTCGTAATGACCGCGCAGGTTCGGGTACATCTCGTCGACACGCATGCCGGCTTCGGAGCGCGAGGTGATGACCTCGACCTGTGCCTGCGGGTGCTGCGCCAGCAAACGCAACAGCTCGACACCGGTGTAACCCGTGCCGCCGACGATTCCGACCTTGATCATCACTTGCCCCTCTGCAATACCACCATTGGAAAGCTGCCGATGATACGGCCGCTTCGGCCAGGGGCCAACCGCCAGTGATGACGGCGGCAGTCATGCCCACTACTATCGGGGCACTTTTCAGCAACGAGTTCGAACAATGCTCTATCTGTGGCTCAAGGCCCTGCACATCATCGCCATGGTCTGCTGGTTCGCCGGCCTGTTCTACCTGCCACGCCTGTTCGTCTACCACGCCATGAGCACGGACGAGATCAGTCGCGAGCGGTTCTGCATCATGGAGCGCAAGCTGTATCGCGGCATCATGTGGCCTTCACTGATTCTTACCGTTGGCCTGGGCTTGTGGCTGATCAGCCTTAACCCGAGCTACTACTTCAGCCAGGGCTGGATGCACGCCAAGCTGAGCCTGGTGGCCCTGCTGGTGATCTACCAGTTTATGTGTGGCGCCCAACTCAAGGCCTTTGCCCGGGGCGAAAACCAGCGCAGCCATGTGTTCTACCGCTGGTTCAATGAAGCGCCCGTGCTGGCCCTGCTGGGCATTGTCATTCTGGTCGTGGTTCGCCCCTTCTAATTCCATCAAGAGGATTACTGCATGTCGCTGCCTGCCCTGCTCGAACAACGCCTGCGCCTGCCCGTCGTCGCCGCACCAATGTTTCTGGTGTCCAACCCGCAACTGGTGCTGGCCTGCTGCAACAATGGCATCGTCGGTAGCTTCCCGGCTCTCAACCAGCGTGAGAGCAGTGGCTTCAAAGACTGGCTGGAAGAGATCGAGGCCGGCCGCAGCGACACCGCGGCGCCCTATGCGGTCAACCTGATCGTGCATGGCAGCAACCCGCGTCTGCAGGCGGATCTGGCGATCTGCGTCGAGCAGCGCGTACCGATTGTGATCACCAGCCTGGGCGCGGTGAAGGAAGTGGTGGATGCCGTCCACAGCTATGGCGGCCTGGTGTTCCACGACGTGACCACCCGCCGGCATGCCGAGAAAGCCGCCGAAGCAGGGGTCGATGGCCTGATTGCAGTCGCCGCCGGCGCCGGCGGACACGCCGGGACCTGGAGCCCGTTTGCGCTGATCGCCGAGATCCGTCAATTCTTCGATAAAACCCTGCTGCTCGCCGGCTGCCTCAACCAGGGCCACGAGATACTCGCAGCGCAACTGCTCGGCGCCGACCTGGCCTACCTCGGCACCCGCCTGATCGCCACCCAGGAAAACGCCGCATCGCCCGCCTACAAGCAGATGATCCTCGACGCCAAAGCCGCCGACATCATCCACACCCCGGCGGTCTCTGGCGTGCCGGCGAGCTTTATGCGCCAGAGCCTGGAGCTGGCCGGTTACGACCTCAAGCAGCTGCAGAACAAGGGCGAGGTCAATTACGGCGAGAAACTCAAACCCATGGATGAAGAAGCCAAGGCCTGGAAAACCGTGTGGTCGGCCGGCCAGGGTGTCGGCAATATCCGCGACCTGCCGAGCGTCGAGCAGTTGATCACCCGCCTCGACAACGAATACCGCGCGGCCCTCACAAGCAGCCAGCAACTGCAACAACGCTGGGCGCGATGAAGCGACGCAGCCTGCTCGGCCTCGGCGCGCTCGGGCTGCTGGCCGGCTGGGCACTGCGCCCGAGCGACCTTGGCCAGCCGCACTCGCCCTACTTCGCCGCGCTTAACCAGCTGTTACGCCGTGAGGGCGGCGGCATCCCCCTGTTGGTGGTTGACCTGGCGCGCCTGGATCAGAATGCCGAGCGGCTCGCCAACCAACTCGGCAACCAATTGCCGTTGCGTCTGGTGGCCAAGTCCCTGGCCTCTATCGGCCTGCTGGAATACCTGGCCAAGAAGCTCGGCACGCAGCGCTTTATGGTGTTTCACCAGCCGCAGATCAATCAGCTCGCGGTGAACTTCCCCCAGGCCGACCTGCTGCTCGGCAAGCCCTTGCCCGAGGCGGCGGCACTGAGTTTCTACCAGCAACTGCCACAAGGCAGCGGGTTCGTCCCGGCCAGGCAGCTGACCTGGCTGATCGACAGCCAAACGCGCCTGCAGGAATACGCCGCCCTGGCCAATGCCCTCAACCAGCCGCTGCAAATTGCCTTCGAGATCGACATCGGCCTGGCGCGCGGCGGTTTTGCCACACCAGAAGCACTCGGCAGTGCACTCAACTGGCTGCGCGGCACTCCGAATCTGCTGCACATCCGTGGCCTGATGGGCTATGACGCACACCTGGCCCATACGCCCTTCTGGGTCAACCAAGACACTGCCTTCGCCCAGAGCGCAGCGCGCTACCAGGCCTTTATTGCCAGTGCTGCCACTTTTAGCGAGCTGTGGCCGGCGCAACCGCTGCTCAATGGTGCCGGCAGCCTGACCTATGCCCTGCACACACGCCTCGCCACACCGCTGAATGAGGTGGCGGTGGGCTCCGCGCTACTCAAACCCAGCGACTTCGACAGCCCCTTGCTCGGCGACCTGCAGCCAGCCTTGTGGGTCGCCAGCCCGGTGCTCAAGGCATTGCCTGGGCAGTTGCCGTTTCTCGACTCGGCACAGCCGTTGCTGCAACGCTGGGATCGTAACCGTCAGCAGACGTACTACCTGTATGGCGGACAGTGGCCAGCCACTCCGGTTTCACCAGCCGGGCTCAGCTATGACGCGCTGTATGGCCGCAGTGCCAACCAGGAGCGGCTGATCGGCTCCCTCGGCACAGGCTTGCAGGTCGATGACTGGGTATTCCTGCGCCCGCAACGCTCGGAGGGGCTGTTCGAGCTGTTCAATCAGCTTGTGCTGCTGCGCAATGGCCGCCTGGTCGGCAGCTGGGCGGCGCACGGCAGAGCGTGAAACACCTCTAGGGACGCACATATTTGCCGGCAAAGCGGCTTGTTTACGGGCCTGCAGGCCGGCTAGTCTGTAGCGCAACTCCATCCTGGCACCGACAAGGACGCCAACATGACCCAAGCCCGCTACAAGATTGTCTTCAACGGCGAGTTGATGCCAGACGCCAGCCTGGAAGCCACCCAGGAAAATCTCGCCCGCCTGTTCAAAAGTGACCTGACGCGCATCCACTCGTTGTTTATCGGCAAAGCCGTCGATCTCAAACGCGACCTCAGCGAGAACGAAGCGGATCAGTACCTCAAGGCCCTGCAAAGCGCCGGTGCCAAGGTGCGCAAGGAGCAGGACTTCGCCGCCAGCCTGAGCCTGGTGGAAACCGATGATCACCGCGCCCCCGATAGCGAATCAGTCAACAACGCGCAGATGACCTGCCCCAAATGCGGCCATCAGCAAGCCAAAGCCATTGAGTGCTCGGCATGCGGCATCGTTATCGAGAAATTTATCGCTCGCCAGGCTCTGCTCGCAGAAAATCCGCCAGAAGTGGTCAGCCCTGCGCCCAGTAGCCCCTATGCCACGCCCAAAGCCACTGTGGCGGAAAGCCTGCCCGAATTTGGCGAGCTGAAGGTGATAGGCATCGAAGGACGGATCGGCCGCTTGCGCTACCTGGCCTGGTCACTGGTCTTGATACTGGCCTGTATGCCTGTGTTCGGCATCGCCGCCGGTTTCTTTGCCGCGTCGGAAATACTCGGCGGCCTGTTGATGGTTATCGCCGGTATCGCCGTTGCCGTGATCAGCATCATGTTCGGGGTGAAGCGCCTGCACGATATCGGCTGGTCAGGCTGGTTACTGCTGATCACCCTGGTACCGGTGGTTGGCGGAGTGTTCTCGCTGCTGATGTTCATCATCCCCGGTAGCACTGAGGCTAACCGCTTCGGCCCACCGCCACCGCCCAACAGCACGGCGGTGAAAGTCCTTGCCTTGCTGTGGATCGCCCTGATCGTCGTCGGCATCATCGCGGCCATCGCCCTGCCCGCCTATATGGGCTATGCAGACGCTGCCGCCTAAGACGCAACCTTGCACGGTGCGAGGGGTCGAAAGGCCCCTTCCCGGAGAATCCTATGACCCGTTATGCGCTTATCACCGGAGCTTCCAGCGGTATTGGCCTGGCATTGGCCGAAGCCCTGGCCCGGCGTGGCCGCAACCTGATTCTGGTGGCGCGCCAGCGCGATGCGCTGGAAAGCATTGCCTGCGAGCTGACCCAGCGTTTTTCCGTAGAGGTGCTGTTCCGCGTCTGCGACCTCAGCCAGCCGCTGCAGGTCAGTGGCCTGCTGCATGAGCTGGAGCAAGGCGAGCGCAGTATCGATCTGCTGGTGAACAACGCCGGCATCGGCACCTCGGGCGCTTACGTGGCTCAGGACTGGGCGCGTGAGCAGCAACTGATCGAGCTGAATATCCTGGCCCTGGCGCGCCTGTGTCATGCCATCGGCACCATCATGGCCGGCCAGGGCAGCGGGCAGATTCTTAACGTCGCCTCGGTCGCCGGCTTTCAGCCAGGCCCTGGCATGAGCAACTACTACGCCAGCAAAGCCTATGTGCTGCATTTCTCCGAAGGCCTGCGCGAGGAGCTGAAAGCCGACGGCGTGAAAGTCTCCGTGCTCTGCCCAGGCCCCACTCGCAGTGCGTTCTTCCGCACAGCCAGCATGGACGTCAAAGCCCTGCAAGGCAGCAAACTGATGATGAGCTGCGAAGAAGTGGCACTGATCACGGTTAAAGCCCTGGAGAAGAATCGCGCGATCATCATCCCGGGCTGGCGCAACCGCCTGCTCGCCCTCAGCCCGCGCCTGGCACCGCGCTGGCTGGTCCGCCGGATCAGCGCACGACTGAATCGCCAGTTCGGCAAGCCGGCAGCCTAGCTAGCCGGCATTGACCGTACGGCCGTCCGCCCAGGCGCGCAGGGCAGCAAGGTCTTCGGCCATCACCACCGACAGCGGCGCAGTGCCTTGAATGCTCTGCAGCAGCAATGCCTGGTTGACCGTTTGTTGCTGCGCTTGCGCGGCATACAGGGCACTGACCACCGCCTGCTCGATCTCCGCGCCGGAAAAGCCATCGCAAGCGGCGGCCAGCTGAGCCAGATCAAACTCAGTCACCTCCAGCTCACGCCGCGCCAGGTGAATACGGAAGATTTCGGCCCGCACTGCTGCGTCCGGCAAGTCGACAAAGAACAGCTCATCGAAGCGCCCCTTGCGCATCAGCTCCGGCGGTAGCCGGGAAATCGCGTTGGCCGTGGCCACCATAAATACCGGCGCCTTGCGCTCGGCCATCCAGGTCAGCAAGGTGCCGAGTACGCGCTGGCTGACGCCACCATCATGGTCACCACTGGCCAGGCCCTTCTCGATCTCGTCCATCCACAGCACACAGGGCGCCATCTGTTCAGCCAACTTGAGGGCTTCACGCAGGTTGCGTTCGGTTTCGCCGAAAAACTTGTTGTACAGGCAGGCAAAATCCAGACGCAGCAGGGGCAAGCCCCACAGGCCGGCGATGGCCTTGGCGGCCAGGCTCTTGCCACCGCCCTGCACCCCAACCAGCAGCACACCCTTGGGTAGATCGACGCCTTTGCCCTCTAGGAAGATGCCCTGCCGCTCACACAGCCAGCGCTTGAGATTGCTCAGCCCGCCGACCTCGGCGAAACGTGCGGTGTCGTACTCGAAACTCAGCACGCCATCGAGATCGAGCAGCTTGAATTTGGTCTTGTTCAGCTCCGGCAGGTCTTCCTGAGTGATCGCGCCGTCATCGCAGATCACATTGCGCGCCAGCGCACGCGCTTCGGCATGGCTGAGACCACGCAGGTTTTTCACCACCTGCTGCAAGGTGCGGTTATCGGTGCGCACCCGAGCATTGCGGTTGCGCGCACTCCAACCGGTAGCCTCGTCACGCACGATGGCCAGCAGCTCTTCCTCGGAAGGCAGCGCCAGACTGAAGCGCGAGGCATAGCGCTGCACCTCGGGCGGTAGTTTGCAGGCATGGGAGACCAGCACCAGCGTCGGTTTGCTGGGCGACTCGCTCATGGCGATTTCCTTGAGCAGACGCACCAGCTTGGGGTTGTCCTCAAGAAACGGATGCAGATCGCACAGCACATAGAGCGTCGGCTGTGTGTCCGCCTTGATCAGGCGCAGCGCGGTTTCCGGCTCCAGGGTAGCGCTGTCGACCGGCTCCTGAATGGAATAGCCCACACGCTGCAACCCCTCGGTTACCGACCACACCTGCAAGCCAAGACCACGGCGCACGGCAAGACCGGTCAGGGTTTCCAGCACCCGCGGCTCATCCCAGGACTCGATCAGCACCAGCTTGGTCTTGGAGTCCAACACCAGACCCAGATCATGAATATCGTTTTTCACCCACACTCCTTGTCCACTAAACTCGGCCCTCTTTTGAATGGCCTGGGGACTGTCCATGGACTGTCTGTTTTGCAAGATCGTCGCTGGTGAAATACCTGCGCGCAAGCTTTATGAAGATGATCAGGTGGTGGCCTTTCACGATATTGGCCCACAGGCACCGGTGCACTTTCTGGTGATCCCGAAAAAGCACATCAGCACCCTCAATGACCTGAGCGCCGCTGACACGCCACTGGCCGGGCATATTCTCTTCACCGCCCAGCGCCTGGCCAAGGAGCAAGGCTGCGAGGAAGGCTTTCGCGTGGTGATGAACTGCAATGACCTGGGCGGCCAGACCGTGCACCACATCCATATGCATGTACTCGGACAACGGCAGATGGCATGGCCGCCGGGTTGAGTCGCACCTTACTCGGCGCGCTGAGCCTGCTCACCCTGCTGATTGGCAACTCCGCGCACGCAGACACGCCGGGCAAGGTGTTTAGCGACACCTTACCCCAAGGCCAGCAAGGTCCGCAGCTGGTTGTGGTGCCGGCCGGGCGCTATCTGCTTGGCGACCACAGTGGCCGCGGCAACCATAACGAACGCCCGCTCACGCCGATCGAAATCAGCCAACCCTTCGCCATCGGGCGCTATGAAGTGACGTTCAGCGACTGGCAGCAATACGCCGAAGCCACGGCCACGCCGATGCCGGATAACGAAGGCTGGGGCCTGTCGGCACAACGACCGGTGATCCATGTGTCCTGGCACCAGGCCCATGCCTACAGCCAGTGGCTGTCAAAAGTCACCGGGCAGCGCTATCGCCTGCCCACCGAAGCCGAATGGGAATATGCCGCCCGCGCCGGCAGCACCAGCTATTACTGGTGGGGTGAGCAGCTCGACAGCCCGGAAACGCAACCGCGCGCGCATTGCCGCGGCTGCGCCACCTCGCGGCTAATCCAGAGCAAGACCGAGCGCGTCGGCCAGTTTCCAGCCAATGCCTTCGGCCTGCACGACACCGCCGGCAATGTCTGGGAATGGACCGCCTCGCGCTTCGCCAGTCCCTTCGACGGCAGCGAACAACACAGCGCCGGGTTGCTGGATCAAAGCCCGCGCGTGGTCCGAGGCGGCGCCTGGAACAGCGGCCCGACCTACCTGCGCAGCAGCCAGCGCGACATGAAGCAGCCACAGCACAAGGACTACGCCCTGGGGTTTCGCGTGCTACGCGAACTGCCCTGAAACCAATGCGTACGAGGCTGCGACGAAACGTCAACAGACCTTCTGGCGCGTGTAGAGTAAACTGAACGCCGTCATCATCGCCGGAGGTCCTTATGGCCAGCGAACGTCACTTCTCACCTGTTGATCGCCTGCTGCTGCAAGCCGATGCGGCCCTGCGCACCCTGCTGCCGTTCAGCGGCCAGCCGACACGGCCGTCACCGGCGATCGTGCAGCCGGAGGCCGAACTGGACGAGCGCCAGGCCCAGCATGTGGCCGGGCTGATGCGCATCAACCATACCGGTGAGGTTTGCGCCCAGGCGTTGTACCAGGGCCAGGCGCTGACCGCCAAGTTGCCGCAGGTACGCCAGGCGATGGAGCATGCCGCCGATGAGGAAATTGACCATCTGGCCTGGTGCGAACAGCGCATCCGTCAGCTGGGCAGCCAACCGAGCATTCTCAATCCGCTGTTCTACGGCCTGTCTTTCGGTGTCGGCGCTGCGGCCGGGCTGATCAGCGACAAGGTCAGCCTGGGGTTTGTCGCTGCCACCGAAGACCAGGTGGTCAAACATCTGGACGATCACCTGCAGCAGATTCCGCAGGAAGACCAGAAATCCCGGGCGATTCTTGAGCAGATGCGTGTCGATGAAGAGCAGCACGCCTGCAACGCACTGGACGCCGGCGGTTTGCGCTTCCCGGCACCGGTAAAGTTCGGCATGAGCCTGCTGGCCAAGGTCATGACCAGCACCACCTACCGCGTGTAAGGCTAAATCAGCGGCACAAAAAAGGGCACCTAGGTGCCCTTTTCCATTCCTGAGAGATCGTACCGAGTTACTCGCCCAGTTCGACAATCTCGTAGTCATGGGTGATCTCAACCCCGCCGCGGCCCAGCATGATCGAAGCCGAGCAGTACTTCTCGGCCGACAGCTCAACCGCACGCTTGACCTGGGCCTCTTTTAACCCACGACCCTTGACCACGAAATGCAGGTGGATCTTGGTAAACACCTTGGGTTCTTCCGTGGCGCGTTCGGCTTCGAGAAAGGCTTCGCAGCTCTCGACCGCCTGGCGGGATTTTTTCAGGATGCTGACCACATCAAAGTTGCTGCAACCGCCCAGACCGATCAGCACCATCTCCATCGGGCGCACACCCAGGTTGCGGCCACCGCTCTCCGGCGGGCCGTCCATCACCACCGCATGGCCGCTGCCCGACTCTCCGATAAACAGGGCTTCACCGGCCCACTGAATACGCGCTTTCATTACCCAGGCTCCGCTGCTAAAAAAGGAAGGCAGCTTAGCACAGCGCTTTTGCCGACCGCTGTGCACACCTGTTACGCACAAGTTCCCTCTGCTTGTGATAGCCAGGTCGCAATTCCACACCTAGTATTGGAGTGTTTGTTAAGCTCGCGATGGATTGCTGGCACACTTGTACGGATAACTATTATTAGAAACGCCAGCCAGACAACGGCTTACTTTTATAAATTCGGGATTCGGGCATGGTTGCTATTACCCTCACACCTAAAATAAAAAATCTCGACAAACTACTCGCGCACTGTCACCGCCGCCGCTACACCGCAAAGAGCACCATCATCTATGCAGGCGATCGCTGTGAAACGCTGTTCTTCATCGTCAAAGGTTCGGTCACCATCCTGATCGAAGACGATGATGGTCGGGAAATGATCATCGCTTACCTCAATGCCGGGGATTTCTTCGGTGAAATGGGCCTGTTCGAAAAGGACGGCGCCGAAAAAGAACGCAGCGCCTGGGTGCGCGCCAAAACCGAGTGCGAAGTGGCGGAACTGAGCTATGCCAAGTTTCGCGAACTCACCCAGCAGGACCCGGACATTCTCTATGCCCTGGGCAGCCAGATGGCCGAGCGCCTGCGCAACACCACGCGCAAGGTCGGCGACCTGGCCTTTCTCGACGTCACCGGACGCGTTGCGCGCACCCTGCTGGACCTGTGCAAACAACCCGATGCCATGACCCACCCTGACGGCATGCAGATCAAGATCACCCGTCAGGAAATCGGTCGTATCGTCGGCTGCTCGCGCGAGATGGTCGGTCGCGTGCTCAAGGCTCTGGAAGAACAGGGCCTGGTCAGCGTCAAAGGCAAGACCATGGTGGTGTTCGGCACACGCTGAGCCGCCTGCGATAGCCATAAAAAAGCCGACGCATGCGTCGGCTTTTTTATGTCGTGGTGCTTTCAGTCCACATCAGGCGCTGCGATCACCCGCTTGCGCTCCGGGAAGAACAGACGCTCCAGCTCAGCCCCTGGATTATCGGCGCGCATAAACGCCTCGCCGACCAGGAAGGCATACACCTCGCTGATTTCCATCAGCTCGACATCGGCGCGGTTGAGGATGCCACTCTCGGTCACCACCAGACGGTCACGGGGAATCCGTGGCAGCAGGTCGAGGGTGGTTTCCAGGCTCAGCTCGAAGGTGTGCAGGTTGCGGTTGTTGATCCCCACCAGCGGCGTATCCAGGGTTTTCAAGGCACGCTCCAGCTCATCGCCGTCATGCACTTCCACCAGCACATCGAGATCAAAGGCTTTGGCCGTCGCGGCCAGCTCGGCCATCTGTGCGTCTTCCAGCGCCGAGACGATCAGCAGCACACAGTCTGCGCCCAGAGCGCGGGCTTCGACGATCTGGTACGGGTCAATCATGAAATCCTTGCGAATCACCGGCAGCGAGCACGCCGCACGGGCGTCTTGCAGGTAGCGATCCGCGCCCTGAAAGAAGTCGATATCGGTCAGCACTGACAGGCAGGTGGCACCGCCGGCCTGATAATTCTGGGCAATCTCGGCCGGCACGAAATGCTCACGCAATACGCCCTTGCTCGGTGAGGCCTTTTTGATTTCGGCGATCACTGCCGGCTGTTTGCGCTTGGCCTGGCTGATCAGCGCCTCGGCAAAGCCGCGCACCGGGTCGGCGCTGCGGGCTTGCTGCTCCAGCTCGGCCAGCGAAACAACGGCGCGGCGTGCGGCGACTTCTTCAGCCTTGCGCGCGAGAATCTTCTCCAGAACGGTTGGAATACTCACCCGGCATTCTCCTCTTTGAATACAGCGGTAAAGGACACCAACTCTTGCAACTTCTCCCAGGCCAAGCCGGTGTGCAAGGCGTCATGGGCGAGCTGCACGCCTTGCTTAAGGCTGCTCGCCAGATCCGCCGCATACACCGCCGCACCGGCATTCAGGGCAATCATGTCGGCCGCTTTCTGCCCAGCTTCGCTCTTGCGCTTCGTCAGGGCATCACGAATCAGTGCCAGCGAGGCCTCCGGGCTTTCCACCGCCAGGCCAACCAAACTCTGGCTCTTCAGCCCGAGGTCTTCCGGCAGCACTTCGTATTCGCTGATCTGGCCATCCTTCAGCTCAGCGACATGGGTCGCCGACGCCAGGCTGAATTCATCCAACCCATCGCGCGAATGCACCACCAGAATGTGCTGACTGCCCAGGCGCTTGAGCACCTCGGCCAGCGGCCGGCACAGCGCCTGACTGAACACGCCCACCACCTGGTGTTTGACCCCGGCCGGATTGGTCAGCGGGCCGAGCATATTGAAGAGGGTGCGCAGGCCCAGCTCACGACGTGGCACAGCGGCATACTTCATCGCCGAGTGATGCACCTGGGCAAACATAAAGCCGACACCAACACTCTCGATGCAACGCGCCACCTGTACAGGGGTCAGGCTCAGGTAGATCCCCGCCGCTTCAAGCAGGTCGGCACTGCCACTCTTACCGGAGACGGCACGATTGCCGTGTTTGGCCACCTTGCCGCCTGCAGCCGCAACCACAAAGCTCGCTGCGGTGGAGACGTTGAAAATATTCGCGCCATCGCCACCGGTGCCGACCACATCGACCACATGATCGAGGGTCTGCAGGTGCACATGGCTGGCCAGCTCACGCATGACCGAAACGGCACCGACGATCTCGTCGATGGTCTCGCTTTTCATGCGCATGCCCATCAGAAAAGCGCCGATCTGCGCATCCGTGCACTGGCCCGTCATGATTTCGCGCATGACGTCCTGCATTTCTTCGGTGCTCAGGTCGAGTTGGTTGACCACTCGGTTGAGGGCTTCCTTGATATTCATCAGCGCTGGCCTCCTTGTTGTTTGAGGAAGTTGGCAAACAGCTCGTGGCCCTGCTCGGTGAGAATCGACTCAGGGTGAAACTGCACGCCCTCAATATGCAGGGTCTTGTGGCGCAGGCCCATGATCTCATCCACGGAGCCGTCCTCATGCTGCGTCCACGCAGTGACCTCCAGGCAATCCGGCAGGGTTTCGCGTTTGACCACCAGGGAATGGTAGCGGGTCACGGTCAGCGGGTTGTTCAGGCCGGCGAAGACGCCCAGGTCGCGATGGAACACCGGACTGGTCTTGCCGTGCATCACCTGACGGGCGCGAACTACATCGCCACCGAAAGCCTGGCCGATGCTCTGGTGCCCCAGGCATACGCCGAGAATCGGCAGCTTACCGGCAAAGTGCAGGATGGCCTCAATGGACACCCCGGCTTCAGTTGGCGTGCACGGCCCAGGCGAGACAACGATACGCTCGGGCTTAAGCGCCTCGATTTCGCCAATGGATAGCTCGTCATTGCGAATCACGTGGACGTCGGCACCCAGCTCGCCCAGGTACTGCACCACGTTGTAGGTGAAGGAGTCGTAGTTATCGATCATCAAAAGCATGGCGGGACTCCTCAGCGCTTGGACAGGTCAGGAACGGTTTGCTCGGCAAGCGCTACAGCACGGAACATGGCGCGACGCTTGTTCAGCGTCTCCTCCCACTCCAGGGCCGGCACCGAGTCGGCGACGATGCCGGCACCGGCCTGCACGTGCAGTTCGCCGTCCTTGATCACCGCGGTACGGATGGCGATGGCGGTATCCATATTGCCGTTCCACGCCAGGTAACCCACGGCGCCGCCGTAGACACCACGCTTGACCGGTTCCAGCTCATCGATGATTTCCATGGCGCGAATCTTCGGCGCGCCGGACAGGGTACCGGCCGGCAGAATGGCGCGCAGCGCGTCCATCGCCGTCAGGCCTTCCTTCAGTTGACCGGTGACGTTGGAGACGATGTGCATAACGTTGGAATAACGCTCGATCACCATCTTCTCGGTGAGTTTGACGCTGCCGGTACTGGCCACACGACCAACATCGTTGCGGCCCAAGTCGATCAGCATCAGGTGCTCGGCGACTTCCTTGGCGTCGGACAACAGATCCTCTTCCAGGGCCAGGTCAGCTTCCTCATTGGCACCACGCGGACGCGTGCCGGCAATCGGGCGCACGGTGACCAGACCATCTTCCAGGCGCACCAGCACCTCCGGCGAACTGCCAACCACATGGAAGTCGCCGAAATTGAAGAAGTACATATAAGGCGTCGGGTTGATGCAACGCAGCGCGCGGTAAAGATCAATCGGCGCGGCCTTGAACGGAATCGACATGCGCTGCGAGATCACCACCTGCATGCAATCGCCCGCCAGGATGTACTCCTTGATCGCCTTGACTGCATTTTCGTAGTCATCGCGCTTGAAGCTGGAAACGAAGTCCGGCTCTGCAGCGGCCGGCGCGGCCAGGTCCACGCCCAGGCGCGGAGTGATCGGCTGACGCAGCTTGTGCAGAATTTCCTGCAAGCGCGCCTGGCCCTGCTCCAGCGCATCGGCCTCGCTCGGGTCGACCAGTACGATGGCGTGCATCTTGCCCGCCAGGTTGTCGAACACCACCACTGCATCGGACACCATCAGCAGGATATCCGGCGTACCCAAGGCATCGGGGTTAACACCCTTGGCCAGTTTGGGCTCGACGTAGCGCACGCTGTCATAGCCAAAGTAACCGACCAGACCACCATTAAAGCGCGGCAAGCCGGCCAGGGTCGGCACCTTGTAGCGATCTTTGAACTGCTCGACAAAGGCCAGTGGGTCTTCGCAGTGATGACGCTCGACTTCGACACCGTCGACGCTGATGGTCACGTCATGCTCATAAGCGCGCAGCACGGTACGTGCTGGCAAGCCGATGATGGAGTAACGCCCCCATTTCTCGCCGCCCTGCACGGATTCCAGCAGGTAGGTATTGGCCTCGTCGGCCAGTTTCAGGTAGATGGACAGCGGGGTGTCGAAATCCACCAGGGTTTCGCAGGCAACAGGAATGCGGTTATAGCCGGCAGCGGCTAAACGCAGAAATTCTTCGCGGGTCATGAGCAGCCTCGTGGCTTGAGGTTAAAACGGTCGAGTGCAGACGCGCCGCCGTAGCGGCCAGGATCAGGTCAGAGGCGCCAGCGCCAACGGGCCAGGGCCTTGATGATTTTCATGTCGGTGCTTGCCGACCAGCGCGTGCAGGTGACCACCACGAAACTCTCTTAATTCAGGCGGGATTGAACTCCGGCCACACTAGCGCAGGGCCGGAAGCGAATCAACCCGCAAGACCCGGCAAAAGCGCGGGCTCGGTAGGACGCAGCAGGCCGCTCAGGCAATCGAGCACATACGCCGGGTTTTCCTCGGCAATCGGCCGGCCGTGGTTGTAGCCATAACTCAGGGCTACGCACTGCACCTCTGCCGCTTTTGCTGCAAGCACGTCATTGCGGGAATCCCCCACAAACAGCGCCTGAGCAGCCTCGACCCGCGCTAACTGCAGCACATGCAGCAGCGCCGCCGGATCAGGTTTCTGCTGGGGTAGGGTGTCGCCGCCGACAATCCAGCGGAAATAGCCGCCCAGGCCTTTCTCATCGAGCAACGGTGCGACAAAGCGCTCGGGCTTGTTGGTGACAATCGCCATTTCCATCTGCTGCTCGCGCAGCCAGTCCAGCACCGGCCGCACGCCGGGGTAAACCTCGGTCAGTACATGGTTGTCGGCGTAATGCTGCATAAACAAATCCAGCGCCTGCTCGGTAAGCGCCTCATCGACATGCTCATGTTGCAAGCCACCCGCCAGAGCGCGACGCACCAGTACCCGCGCGCCATTGCCGACCCAGTTGCGCACCTGCACCACACCGGCAGCCGGTCGGCCCAGGTCGCGCAAAGTCTTGTCGATGGCTGCGGCCAGATCCGGCACCGAATCCACCAGGGTGCCGTCCAGGTCAAACATCACCAGGCGCGGTAACTCGCCCTGGAACAGCTCGCGCAGCAGACTCATCCGCGAGCCTGAGCCAGTTCAGCGCGCATGGCGTCGATCACCGCTTTGTAGTCCGGCTGATTGAAGATCGCCGAGCCGGCGACAAAGGTGTCGGCACCTGCCGCAGCGATCTCGCGAATGTTCTGCACATTCACCCCACCGTCGATCTCCAGACGAATCTCGCGGCCAGAGGCATCGATCAGTGCACGGGCTTCCTTGAGCTTTTCCAGGGTATGCGGAATAAATTTCTGCCCGCCGAAACCGGGGTTAACGCTCATCAGCAGGATCATATCGACCTTGTCCATCACGTGCTTGAGCACGTCCAGCGGGGTGGCCGGGTTGAACACCAGCCCAGCCTTGCAGCCGCCGTCGCGGATCAGCTGCAGCGAGCGGTCGATATGCAGCGAGGCTTCCGGGTGGAAGGTGATGTAGCTGGCACCGGCCTCGATAAAGTCGCCGATGATGCGATCCACCGGCTGCACCATCAGGTGCGCATCAATCGGCGCGGTGATGCCGTACTTACGCAACGCGGCGCAGACCATCGGGCCAATGGTTAGGTTCGGCACGTAGTGGTTGTCCATCACATCGAAGTGCACGATGTCGGCACCGGCGGCGAGCACCTTGTCCACTTCCTCACCCAGGCGGGCGAAATCGGCAGACAGAATCGACGGAGCAATGGCGAAGGGTTGCATGACGCACCTCGGTGGTATTCACGGAAGGCGCGCATTGTACCAGCCCGATCCAAGGCCTGGCGCGCGCGTGAAGCACCTGACAAACACCGGCAGGAACAGCTAGGCTGCTGAGACCCGATATTCGCTGGAGAGCCCCATGTTTTTGCGCCCTGCCGCACTGGCCTTGAGCCTGCTGTTATCGACCAGCCCACTGCATGCGGAAGAGCCCACACCCGCGCCCGATGCTCCAGGCACAAACGATGCCGCCCCCGCCGAACCCACCACCGAAACGCGCGCACCCTTGCCCGAGCGCAGCGAAGTGGAAGCCACCGCATTGGAGCAACGCCTGGAACAAAAGGAACAGCAGCAACTGAAGGGGGGCGATGAAAGCTTTCTGGCCCTCTGGCTACCGGCCAATGTCGCCGAGCCCAGCGGCGCGGTGATTCTCGTGCCGGGCGATGATGAGAATGCCGACTGGCCGCAGGGCGTTGGCCCACTGCGCCGCAAGCTGCCCGATGGTGGCTGGCACAGCCTCAGCCTGACCCTACCGGACCCTAACGGCGATGCGCCGCCCCTGCGTGACGTCACTGCGGAATCAGCAACATCGGCCGCAACAGACACGCCAGCCAATACCGACAGCGCACCTGCCGGCGACGCCGCACAAACTGAAGCGCCAGCCGAAACGGATACAGCCGCAGCTGCCGATAGCACGTCCACTGCGAGCGCAACGCCAAGCCTGGAAGAGCGGCAGAAGGCACATGCCGAACGCGTCCTGGCGCGCATTGAGGCCAGTATTGGCTTTGCCGAGCAGCAACAGGCGAAGACCATCGTCCTGCTCGGCCATGGCAGCGGCGCGTACTGGGCCGCGCGTTACTTGGCCGAACGCAAGCCGGCCAAGGTCAGCAACCTGCTGCTGGTCGCCGCCGAACTGCCCGCCGGTTTCACGCCGCCGCTGGATGAACTGATTCCACAACTGCAACTGGCCACAGGCGACTTCTACTACAAGGATCAGGTCGCTGACCGCCAGGCAGCACTGAAGCGCTCACAGGCCAGTAAACGGCAGAAACATCCGGCGTATATCCAGGTGGCCATGAAGGCACTGCCGGGCAATCGCGAAGCCGAACAGGAACAGCTTTATCGGCGGATCAAAGGCTGGCTGAGCCTAAAAGTGCAGGCGAAGTAATCAGTCACGCAGCGCGCGGCATACCACTGAAGGCCTAGCGAAAACCGTGACGCTGGCGGATCAGGTCATAGGCCTGATGCAGTTCACGGGTGCGCTCCGTGGCCTCACGCACCCGCTCCGGGCTGGCGCCGCTACCGGCCAACTTATCGGGATGATGGCGACTGAGCAGACGCCGATACGCCTGCTTGATCTGCGCTGGCTCAGCCTCGGCAGCCACATTCAGCAGGTTCAGCGCGCGCTGATAAGCATTGCTGGCCGTGGGCGCCAGCGGCCCCTGCTGCGGCGCATAGGCATCACTGAATTGCGCCTGGGTCGCGGCCGCCACCTGCAACCACTTGCCCCAAAGCATGATCAGCTCACGCTCCGCCTGGCTGACCTGACCATCGGCCCAAGCCATACGCCAGCAGGCACGCAGCAAGGTTTCAGCCCGCGCCTGTTGACGACGCAACGGCCCTCGCAGACTGTCACGCCCGGTCTTGCCCTGCGCAAACGCTTCAATCGCCCGGCGCTGCCCTTCGGCATTCAAGCCCAGTCGCTGCATCTCTGCCCGCGCCTGCTGGATATGTGCAGGCAGCACACGCCCGGCACTTTTCGCCAACCGCCCGAGCAGTACAAACAACAGCCACTCATCACTCGGCGCTGCACGCCCGCCCAGACGTTCACGCAGCGCCGCCCAGGACTGCAGCCGCAAGCGCCGATCCAGCACCTGACCGAGCAGCGCACCGAGCAACGCGCCGGGAATACTGGCCACCGCCAGCCCGGCAACAGCACCCAGCAAAGTGGCAGGCCAAATCATCCTAAGCTCGCGCCTCAAGCAGTCGCTCGACTTCAGCCAGGCGCTCATGGGTGCCGACATCCACCCAGCACCCGGCAAACTGCTCACCGCTGACCTGGCCCGCAGCCATGGCCTGGCGCAGCAAGGGCGCAAGTTTGAACGCCCCCGGCTGACACTCGGCAAACAACGCGGGCGACAGTACCGCCAGCCCGCTGTAGGTCAAGTTGCATTCCCCCGCCTGAGCATCATTGACCTGGCCGCCCTGCAGGCAGAAATCACCGCCCGCATGGTGCGTCGGGTTAGCCACCAGCACCAGGTGAGCCAAACCGCTTAACGGGCGGCGCAACTGGGCAAAGGGGTAGTCGGTGAAAATATCGCCATTGACCAGCACAAAGGGTTTATCGCCAAGCAGCGGCAGGGCCTGAAAAATTCCACCGCCGGTTTCCAGCGGTTCGCCTTCTGCGGAATAGGCGATGCGCACACCAAAGCGCGCGCCGTCACCCAGGTAATCCTCGATCTGCTGCCCGAGCCAGGCATGGTTGATCACCAACTCGGTAAACCCGGCGGCCGCCAGAGCGCGCACGTGGTACTCGATCAGCGGGACGCCAGCGGCACGCACCAGCGGCTTCGGTGTATGCAGAGTCAGCGGCCGCAGGCGCTCACCTTTGCCTGCCGCCAGAATCATCGCCTTCATGCGGGCTCCTGCGGCAAGCTGGCAAGCAGTTCACCCAGTTCGGCCAGCTCAGGACGCCGCGCCAGCACCGCGTCTATATAAGAGAAGAAACGCGGCACGTCGCCCAGGTACTTGGGCTTGCCATCGCGGTGGCAGATGCGCGCAAAGATGCCGATCACCTTGAGGTGACGCTGCACTCCCATCAGGTCGCTGGCACGCAGAAAATCCTCAAGCTGCGGCTGAACCGGCACACCGACAGCAAGCGCCTGCTGCCAATACTGCTCCAGCCAGCTGCGTACACGCGCCTCAGGCCAGCTGAGGAAGGCATCCTTGAACAGACAGGTGATGTCGTACGTTACCGGGCCGTAGACCGCATCCTGAAAATCCAGCACGCCGGGGTTCGGTTCACTGCACATCAGGTTGCGCGGCATATAGTCACGGTGCACCAACACCTTGGGCTGCGCCAGAGCACTGTCGATCAGCAACTGACTGGCGCGCTGCCAGAGCGTCAATTGCGCAGCCGTCAACGTCACTCCCAGGTGCCGCTGCACATACCACTCGGGAAACAGCTGCAGCTCACGGCGCAGCAGGGCATCGTCATAGCTGGGCAACGGCGTGCTCATCGGTAACTGCTGGAAAGCCAGAAGTGCCTGCATGGCATCGGCGAACAGCTCATCCGCATTGCCTTCGTTGATCACATCCAGATAGGTCTGCCGCCCCAAGTCGTTGAGCAGCAAAAAGCCGCGTTCAAGGTCCGCGGCGAGAATCTGCGGCACATTGAGCCGTGCTTCAGCCAGCAACTGGGCCACCTTGACGAAGGGCCGGCAATCTTCCTGCGGCGGTGGCGCATCCATCACAATCAGGCTGCGCCCAGCCCCCTGCCAACGAAAATAGCGGCGAAAACTGGCATCACTGCTGGCCGACGTCAGGCTGGCAGCCGGCACAGCGCCCCAGCCCTGCTCGGCAAACAGCCCAGGCAGCTGCTGATCCAGCCAGTTTTCGAGGAGTTTCAGGCGTACATCTTCATCAGGCATTACAAGGTCTCCGACGGCGCTAGCCGTTGCGCGGGTCATGCTTTATTATCCAGCATCTTTTCAAGCCCATCGAGAGGCGTGCGGCCTCAGGGCCAATGGCGCGCAGGAAGCCCGGAAAAAATAAGATGGCAGTAAAATACCCCGCGTTTCGTAAAAAATTCCCTCTACTGGTCACTGGCAGCCTTCTGGCGCTACAGCCTGTAGCCGTCCCTTTTGCTGTCGCTGCCGAGCAGTATGATTGCCAGGTTTCCGCCACCGGCGGCTGGGCATGCGCCCCGAAAGCCAGCAATGCTGCACTGCCCGCCCGGCCAGTACAACGTGATTCGGTTGCCAGCAGCAAGGCGGCTGATGGCAAAACTGAACCTGGCAAGAGCCAAGCAGCGCAAACCACGTTGGTTACCGAGAGCCGTGGCAAAGGCCTGACCTCACGCAGCGCTGATTACAGCCACCTTGATTGGGTACCGCGTGAGAACCTCACCGCCGCCCAGCTGGCAGAAGCCGGCCCTTACTGCGCCGGTGCGTATGTAGAGCCGACTCGCCCGGGCATGGACGACAAGACGCCGATGGACGAAGCGCCGATGTTCGTCTCAGCCAAGGCTTCGCGCTATCAGCAGGAACAACAGGTTGCCACCCTCGCCGGTGATGTAGTTCTGCGTCAGGCTGGCATGCAGGTCGAGGCAGACGAAGCCAACCTACACCAGGCAGAAAACCGTGGTGAGCTGGTCGGCAATGTACGCCTGCGCGACCAGGGCATGCTGGTAGTGGGTGACCGCGCCGAGCTGCAACTGGACAACGGCGAAGCCAAGGTCGATAACGCTGAATACGTTCTGCACAAGAGCCATATTCGCGGCAGCGCGCTCTACGCCAAACGCGAAGAAAGCGCGATCATCCGCCTGAAAGACGGCACCTACACCAGCTGCGAACCTGGCAGCAACGCCTGGCACCTGAAGGGCAACAACATCACTCTGAACCCAGCCACCGGGTTCGGTACCGCGACCAACGTGACCCTGCGGGTGAAGAATATTCCGGTGTTCTACACACCGTATATCTACTTCCCAATCGATGATCGTCGTCAGTCCGGCTTCCTGCCACCCAGCATCGGCAGCTCCAGCGACAATGGCCTGACCCTGCAAACGCCTTACTACTTCAACCTGGCCCCGAACTACGACGCCACGTTGTACCCGACCTACATGAGCGACCGCGGCTTGCTGATGGAAGGCGAATTCCGCTACCTCACCAAGAACAGCGAAGGCCAGTTCGGCGCCGCTTACCTGGACGACAGCAACGACGACCGCAAGCTGCAGTCCGAGTACGAAGACCAGCGCTGGATGTACAGCTGGCAGCACAAGACCGGCCTGACCTCGCGCCTGCTGGCAGAGGTTGACTACACCGACATCAGCGACCCGTACTACTTCCAAGATCTGGACAGTGATTTGGGCATAAGCTCCACGAGCTATGTCAACCAGCGCGGCACCCTGACCTACCGTGGTGACAGCTACGTCGCACGCCTGAATGCGCACGCTTACGAGTTGGCCAATATCACCGATATCACCCCGTACAACCGTCTGCCACAGCTGACACTCGAAGGCGTACTGCCTTACGAGCCTGCGGGGCTGAACTTCAGCTATGGCGCTGAATATGTTCGCTTTGATCGTAACTTGCGCAGTGGCCAGTTTTCAGATGAAAACGGCCTACTAGAAGACTGGTATGACGAACGCTTACGCGGTCTTGCTCGTGCCAATGGCGAGCGCATGCATGTTGAGCCAGCCGTCAGCCTTCCGCTGAACTGGAGCTGGGGCTATGTCACACCGCAGGTCAAGTACCTACAAACCAGTTATGACCTGAGCCTGGATCAACAAGGCAAAAATACTCTGCTGAATGAGCAAGAATACAAAGGCAGTCAAAACCGTGGCGTTGGCATGTTTAGCCTGGACAGCGGCCTGTATTTTGATCGCGACACCCAATGGTTCGGCCAGCAGTTCCGCCAAACCTTAGAGCCTCGGCTGTTCTACCTGTATGTACCAGAAGAAGATCAGACCGATATTCCCGTCTTCGACACCAGCGAAAGCACCTTCAGCTACTCCTCGCTATGGCGTGAAAACCGCTTTTCGGGCAAGGACCGTATCGGTGATGAAAATCGTCTGTCGCTGGGCGTAACCAGTCGCTGGATCGAACCGAATGGCTTCGAACGCCAGCGCTTCAGCATCGGCCAGGCCGTCTATTTCGAAGACCGCAAAGTGCAGATGCCGGGCATCGACTACCGCACACGCGGTGATGCAACCGCCTCGGTATCGCCGTACGCCCTCGAGTACCTCTATCGCTTTAACCGCGACTGGCGTTTCTCCTCGGATTTCAACTGGGATCCGGACAGCGGCAGCACACGCTCCGGCAGTGCGATGTTCCACTACCAGCCTGAAGACAACCCGAACAAGGTGGTCAACGCCGGTTATCGCTACCGCAATGACAGCGTGCGTTATGACGAAGCCAGTGGTAACTGGGTCGTGGGCGGTGGCGACTACGGCACCCCCGGCACACCTGAATACATCAAGGACTACTACAAGATCAGCCAGCACGATTTCTCGGTCATCTGGCCCATTGTGCCGCAGTGGAGCGTGATCTCTCGCTGGCAGTACGACTACGGCCGCGACCGTACACTGGAAGCCTTTGCCGGCTTCGAGTACGACAGCTGCTGCTGGAAACTGCGCCTGATCAACCGCTACTGGATCGACTACGACGAAGTGAGCCTGCAGCCGTCGCGTAACGACCAGGCAGACCGCGGTATTTTCCTGCAGATCGTGCTCAAAGGTCTGGGTGGTGTAGTCGGCAATAAAGTTGAGACTTTCCTCGACCAAGGCATTCAAGGTTATCGTGAACGTGAAGACAAAGCTTTCTGATTGCGTGCGCCCGCTGCTGTTGGGCGCGCTGTTTCTGGGTACTGCGGCACAGGCTGAAGTACAACCGCTCAACCGCGTTGTAGCGATTGTCGATAACGACGTGGTGATGCAGAGCCAGCTCGATTCACGCCTGCGTGAAGTGCAGCAGACCATTGCCCAGCGCGGTGCCGCACTGCCGCCTGAGCATGTACTGAGCCAGCAGGTGCTGGAACGCCTGATCATCGAGAATATCCAGCTGCAAATCGGTGAGCGTTCCGGCATCCGCATCACCGACGAAGAGCTGAACCAGGCCATTGGCACCATCGCTCAGCGTAACGGCATGAGCATCGAGCAGTTCCGCGCCGCCCTGGCGGCAGACGGCCTGTCTTACAATGATGCGCGCGACCAGGTGCGTCGCGAGATGATCATCAGCCGCGTACGCCAGCGCCGTGTAGCTGAACGTATTCAGGTCACCGACCAGGAAGTGCAGAACTTCCTCGCCTCGGACATGGGCAAAATGCAGCTGTCGGAAGAATTCCGTCTGGCCAACATCCTGATTCCAGTTACCGAAGGTGCTTCTCCGGAAGATATCCAGGCGGCTGACCGTCAAGCCCGCGAGCTGTATCAGCAACTGCAACAGGGCGCTGACTTCGCTCAGTTGGCGATTGCCCGCTCGGCCAGCGAAACCGCACTGGAAGGCGGCGAGATGGGCTGGCGTAAGGCCGGCCAGCTGCCGCCACCGTTCGATGCCATGATCAGCGCCCTGGCGGTCGGTCAGGTCACCGAACCAATGCGCACGCCTGGCGGTTTCATCATGCTCAAGCTGCTGGAGAAACGCGGTGGCGGCAATCAGGTGCGCGACGAAGTCAACGTGCGTCATATCCTGATCAAGCCCAGCGAAATCCGCAGTGAGGCCGAGACCAAACGCCTGGTTGAGCGCCTCTACCAGCGCATCCTGGCCGGCGAAGACTTTGCCGAACTGGCGAAGAACTTCTCCGAAGACCCGGGTTCCGCACTCAATGGCGGCACCCTGAGCTGGATCGACCCTAACGCCCTGGTACCGGAATTCCGTGAAGTGATGAACAACACGCCGGCAGGTGAGCTGTCCAAGCCGTTCAAGAGCCCGTATGGCTGGCACGTGCTGGAAGTTATGGGCCGTCGCGCCACGGATAGCAGCGCACAGTTCCGCGAGCAGCAAGCCATGACCGTACTGCGCAACCGCAAGTACGATGAAGAGCTGCAAGCCTGGCTGCGGCAAATCCGCGACGAAGCCTACGTCGAGACCAAACTCTGACAGGCACGCGTCCTCGCGAAGCAGCAGATCAAGCCCGGTTCATGCCCACGCATAACCGGGCTTTTTTCTGCGCTGCGCCCATACAGCGACGCATAATGTAGCCACCAAGACCACTGATCCCCCGCTTGATACACGAGAGCCTGCCGATGACCACTGCCCGCCTCTTTGCCCTGACCCCTGGTGAACCTGCCGGCATAGGCCCCGATCTGTGCCTGCTACTGGCTCGTGAGGCGCAGCCGCACGCCCTGATCGCCATTGCCAGCCGCGATCTGCTGACTGAGCGTACCCAGGCGCTAGGGCTAGACATTGAGCTGATCAATGTCGGCCCAGAAGCCTGGCCGACCCAGGCAGCGCCTGCTGGCAGTCTGTATGTCTGGGACACGCCATTGGCCGCAGCGGCCAGCCCCGGCCAGTTGAACCCGGAGAATGCTCACTACGTGCTGCAAACCCTGACCCGTGCCGGTCAAGGCTGTATCGACGGCCACTTCGCCGGGATGATTACCGCCCCGGTGCACAAGGGCGTGATCAACGAGGGCGGGGTTGCTTTCTCCGGGCACACCGAGTTTCTCGCCGAGCTGACCCACACCGAACAGGTGGTGATGATGCTCGCCACCCATGGCCTGCGCGTAGCACTGGTGACCACGCACCTGCCACTCAAGGATGTGGCCGACGCCATCACCCCCGAGCGCCTCAGCCGAGTCACGCGCATTCTTGACCACGACCTGCGCACGAAATTCGGCATCGCTCGCCCGCGTATTCTGGTCTGCGGTCTCAACCCGCATGCCGGTGAAGGCGGCCACCTGGGCCGTGAAGAAATTGAAATTATCGAGCCGACCCTGCAGCAGCTGCGCACAGAGGGTATCGAGTTGATCGGTCCACTACCGGCCGATACCCTGTTCACCCCCAAACATCTCGGGCATTGCGATGCGGTGCTGGCGATGTACCACGACCAGGGCTTGCCAGTGCTCAAGTACAAGGGCTTCGGCGCAGCGGTCAACGTGACGTTAGGCCTACCGATCATCCGCACGTCGGTCGACCACGGTACTGCGCTGGACCTGGCCGGCACGGGCCAGATCGACTGCGGCAGCCTGCAGGTTGCCCTGCAAACCGCCTATGAAATGGCTGCCAGCCAGCTGAAAAGCCGCTGATGGCCAAGGCCGGCACAGGGTGCAAGCCGCCAATGCTGTTAAACTGCCGGGCTTTCTACCCGCGTTACATTCGCCTCACGCCACTGGCGTGAAGCCTGGAGCTGCTGCATGTCCGAATACCAACACCGCGCGCGCAAGCGTTTCGGCCAGAACTTCCTGCATGACGCCGGGGTGATTCACCGCATCCTGCGCGCTATTCACGCCCGTGAAGGCGAGCACATGCTGGAAATCGGCCCAGGCCAGGGCGCGCTGACCGAGGGCCTGCTGAACAGCGGCGCGCAGCTCGACGTGATCGAGCTTGACCGCGACCTGGTGCCTATCCTGCAAGGTCAGTTCGGCAACAACCCGCGCTTCCGGTTGAATCAGGGTGACGCCCTCAAGTTCGACTTCACCCAGTTGCAGGCCGCGCCGCACAGCCTGCGCGTGGTTGGCAACCTGCCGTACAACATTTCTACGCCGCTGATCTTCCACCTGCTGGATAACGCCCCCCTGATTCGCGACATGCACTTTATGCTGCAGAAGGAAGTGGTCGAGCGCCTGGCCGCAGAACCGGGTGGTGGCGACTGGGGCCGCTTGTCGATCATGGTGCAGTACCACTGCCGCGTGGAGCACCTGTTCAATGTCGGTCCGGGTGCGTTCAATCCGCCGCCGAAGGTCGATTCGGCCATCGTCCGCCTGGTGCCGCACGAGGTCCTGCCGCATCCCGCCAAGGATCACCGCCTGCTTGAGCGCGTGGTGCGCGAAGCGTTCAACCAACGCCGCAAAACCCTGCGCAACACCCTCAAGGCGCTGCTGCCTGCTGAGGCCATCGAGGCCGCCGGGGTTGATGGCACCCTGCGCCCGGAACAGCTGGATCTCGCGGCATTTGTACGCCTGGCAGATCAACTGGCTGAGCACACCAACACCGCCTGACAGTGGCTAGACTGGTTTCTGCCTACCGAGTTAATTACGCATGAGCGATCCGCGTTACCACATCGACGTCAGCGTCGTGACCCGCTACCTGCCGGAGCAGTCGCAGCCGGAACAGAACCGTTTTGCCTTCGCCTACACCGTTACGGTGAGCAACAACGGCGAATTGCCGGCCAAGCTGCTGTCCCGCCACTGGGTCATCACCGATGGTGATGGCCGTGTGCAGGAGGTCCGCGGTGCCGGCGTAGTCGGTCAGCAGCCGCTGATCGAAGCCGGTGCCAGCCACACCTACAGCAGCGGCACAGTGATGACCACCCGCGTGGGCATCATGCAGGGCAGCTACCAGATGCTCGCCGAAGACGGCAAACGCTTTGACGCTGTGATCGCGCCCTTCCGTCTCGCGGTGCCGGGCTCGTTACACTAATGAGTACCTATGCCGTCGGCGACCTGCAAGGCTGCCTGAAACCCCTGCAATGCCTGCTTGAACGTGTGGCGTTTGATCCGGCACAGGACAAACTGTGGCTGGTCGGTGACCTGGTCAACCGTGGCCCTGAGTCGCTGGCGACGCTGCGCTTTCTCTACAGCATGCGCAGTGTCCTGACCTGCGTGCTGGGTAATCACGACCTGCACCTGTTGGCCGTGGCGCACAATATCGAGCGTTTGAAGAAAGGCGACACCCTGCGCGAAATCATCGACGCGCCGGATGCCGCCGACCTGCTCGACTGGCTGCGCCGGCAAAAGCTGCTGCATTACGACGAAGCTCGTGACACCGCCCTGGTACATGCCGGCATTCCGCCGCAGTGGAACATGAGCAAAGCGCTCAAGCGCGCTGCTGAAGTGGAGGAAGCCCTGCGCGACGACGCGCGCCTGCCGCTGTTTCTCGACGGTATGTATGGTAACGAGCCCGCCAAATGGGACGGTGATTTACAGGGTGTGACGCGCCTGCGGGTGATCACCAACTATTTCACCCGCATGCGTTTCTGCAAGGCCGATGGCACCCTCGACCTGAAAAGCAAGGAAGGTGTCGGCAGCGCCCCTGCCGGCTACGCCCCCTGGTTCAGTTACAAACAGCGCAAGACCCGCGGCCAGCGCATTATCTTCGGCCACTGGGCGGCACTCGAAGGACAATCCCCAGAGCCTGACGTGATCGCCCTGGACACCGGCTGTGTATGGGGCGCGAGCATGACCCTGATGAATATCGATAGCGGCGAGAAATACAGCTGCGACTGTAAGGAGCAAGCATGAGCGAGTTCAAACGCATCCCCCCCGAGCAGGCCCAGGCATTGCGTCAGCAAGGCGCAGTGGTGGTCGACATTCGTGATCCACAAAGCTTTGCCGCCGGACACATCAGCGGCTCGCAGCATCTCGACAATCACTCGCTGCACGCCTTTATCACTCAGGCCGATCTCGACGCACCACTGATCGTCACCTGCTACCACGGCAACTCCAGCCAGAGCGCGGCGACCTATCTGGTCAGCCAGGGCTTCAGCGACGTCTACAGCCTTGATGGCGGCTTCGAACTGTGGCGCACAACCTTCCCTAACGACACCGCACACAGCTCGGAAGAATAATTTTCTCCACGCCCAGGCCGCGCCAGCTGTGGCCTGCCGGGCATTGCCGAGCAGCAGCAATATCCTGTTATCGTTGCTCGGCCCTTGACCTCGCTGATTCCGAACTATCCTTTAGCTCAGGCCATCCAAAACAAGGTAGAGCCGGCCAAACGGCATCGGGCCATCGGTAAGAACCTGTTCAAGGTCTCGCGAGCTAGAGTCATGCAGGGCAAGAACAGGCG
The DNA here is from genome assembly GCF_021375795.1 of Pseudomonas anguilliseptica. Taxonomy (GTDB): domain Bacteria; phylum Pseudomonadota; class Gammaproteobacteria; order Pseudomonadales; family Pseudomonadaceae; genus Aquipseudomonas; species Aquipseudomonas anguilliseptica_A. Next base: position 33,873 of record NZ_JAEIOI010000003.1, read on the forward strand.
AGGAAGCGGAGTTTACTGATGTAAATGAGCATTCCGAGTCTGTTCTTAACGCAGCAGGGCCGACGCGCAGCAGACGTTGGACAAGTTCCAAGATTATTAGGTGTTCTGGGGGTTTTACCCGGCGGCATCCGCACCGGGGCTACCAAGCGCCTGACCGAACCCGCACCGGCTCTGCGCATCGAGCGAGGTGAAGTCATGAGCATATTCAGCCACTTCCAACAACGTTTCGAAGCGACTCGCCAGGAGGAGTTTTCCCTCCAGGAGTACCTCGAGCTGTGCAAACAGGATCGCAGCGCCTACGCCTCGGCAGCCGAGCGCCTGTTGCTGGCCATCGGTGAGCCGGAACTGCTCGATACCTCAACCGACCCACGACTCTCGCGAATTTTCTCCAACAAGGTGATTCGCCGTTACCCGGCGTTTGCCGACTTCCATGGCATGGAAGAGTGCATCGACCAGATCGTTTCCTACTTCCGCCATGCCGCTCAAGGTCTGGAAGAGAAGAAGCAAATCCTCTACCTGCTCGGCCCGGTAGGCGGCGGTAAATCCTCGCTGGCGGAAAAACTCAAAAACCTGATCGAAAAGGTGCCGTTTTATGCCATCAAAGGCTCGCCGGTATTTGAGTCGCCACTGGGCCTGTTCAGCGACGCTGAAGACGGCGCCATCCTCGAAGAGGATTACGGCATCCCCCGGCGCTACCTCAACAGCATCATGTCGCCTTGGGCCACCAAGCGCCTGCAAGAGTTCGGCGGCGATATCAGCCAGTTCCGCGTAGTCAAACTGTACCCGTCGATCCTCAACCAGATCGCCGTGGCCAAGACCGAGCCGGGCGACGAAAACAACCAGGACATCTCCGCGCTGGTCGGTAAGGTGGACATCCGCAAGCTCGAGGAATACCCACAGAACGACGCCGACGCCTACAGCTACTCGGGCGCGCTGTGCCGGGCCAACCAGGGCCTGATGGAATTCGTCGAGATGTTCAAGGCACCGATCAAGGTGCTGCACCCGCTGCTGACCGCCACCCAGGAGGGCAACTACAACAGCACCGAAGGCCTCGGCGCGATCCCTTACAGCGGCATCCTGCTGGCCCACTCCAACGAGTCGGAATGGCACAGCTTCCGTAACAACAAGAACAACGAGGCGTTCATCGACCGCATCTACATCGTCAAAGTGCCGTACTGCCTGCGCGTGTCGGACGAGATCAAGATCTACGACAAGCTGCTGATCAACAGCTCGCTGTCCAAGGCCCACTGTGCGCCGGATACGCTGAAGATGCTTGCGCAGTTCTCCGTGCTCAGCCGCCTGAAGGAGCCGGAAAACTCCAACGTCTACTCGAAGATGCGCGTCTACGACGGCGAAAACCTCAAGGACACCGACCCCAAGGCCAAGTCGATTCAGGAATACCGCGACAGCGCCGGTGTCGATGAAGGCATGAACGGCCTGTCGACCCGCTTCGCCTTCAAGATTCTCTCCAAGGTGTTCAACTTCGACCCCCACGAGATCGCGGCCAACCCGGTGCACCTGCTGTATGTGCTGGAGCAGCAGATCGAGCAGGAACAGTTCCCCGCCGAAACCCGCGAGCGCTACCTGCGCTTTATCAAGGAGTACCTGGCGCCGCGCTACATCGAGTTTATCGGCAAGGAAATCCAGACCGCTTACCTCGAGTCCTACAGTGAGTACGGGCAAAACATCTTCGACCGCTATGTGCTGTACGCCGACTTCTGGATTCAGGATCAGGAATACCGCGACCCGGAAACCGGCGAGATTCTCAACCGCGTGGCCCTCAACGAGGAGCTGGAGAAGATCGAGAAACCCGCAGGCATCAGCAACCCGAAGGATTTCCGCAACGAGATCGTCAACTTCGTGCTGCGCGCCCGCGCCAACAACAATGGCAAGAACCCCACCTGGCTCAGCTACGAGAAGCTGCGCGTGGTGATCGAGAAGAAAATGTTCTCCAACACCGAAGACCTGCTGCCGGTTATCAGCTTCAACGCCAAGGCGAGCAAGGAGGATCAACAGAAACACAACGACTTCGTCACTCGCATGGTCGAGCGCGGCTACACCGACAAGCAGGTGCGCCTGTTGTCCGAGTGGTATCTGCGGGTTCGTAAATCGCAATAAAGCGGCCTGGCGCAACCGGCCAGGGAGCAGCGCAGAGCGCGGCAACGTGCTCTGCCAGCGCTTGCGCCTGATGCCTGCAGTGCACGGAGGGCAGTTATGAGCCATGTGATCGACCGCCGCCTGAACGGCAAGAACAAGAGCACGGTAAACCGCCAGCGTTTCCTGCGGCGCTACCGTGACCACATCAAGAAGGCCGTGGAAGAAGCGGTCAGCCGCCGCTCCATCACCGATATGGAGCACGGCGAACAGATCAGCATCCCCGGTCGCGATATCGACGAGCCGGTATTGCACCACGGCCGCGGTGGTCGCCAGACCACCGTGCACCCCGGCAACCGCGAATTCACCACCGGCGAGAAGATTGCCCGCCCGCAAGGCGGTGGCGGCGGACAAGGCGCAGGCAAGGCCAGCAACTCCGGCGAAGGCATGGACGAGTTCGTCTTCCAGATCACCCAGGAGGAATTCCTCGACTTCATGTTCGAGGATTTAGAACTGCCCAATCTGATCAAGCGCCACCTGACCGGCAGCGACACCTTCAAAAATGTGCGGGCCGGTATCAGCAATGAAGGCAACCCGTCGCGCATCAATATCGTGCGCACTCTGCGCTCGGCCCATGCCCGTCGCATTGCCTTGTCCGGCAGCAGCCGCAACAAGCTCAAAAGCGCCCAGGCCGAACTGGAGCGCCTGAAGCTGGAGCAGCCAGACAACCTCAGCGATATCCAAGCACTCGAAGAAGAAGTCGGCAAACTGCGTGCGCGGATCAAGCGTGTGCCCTTCCTCGACACCTTCGACCTCAAATACAACCTGCTGGTCAAGCAACCCAACCCCAGCTCGAAAGCGGTGATGTTCTGCCTGATGGACGTGTCCGGCTCGATGACCCAATCGACCAAAGACATCGCCAAACGCTTCTTTATCCTGCTGTACCTGTTCCTCAAACGGAACTACGACAAGATCGAGGTGGTGTTTATCCGTCACCACACCAGTGCCCGCGAAGTGGACGAGCAGGAGTTCTTCTACTCGCGCGAAACCGGCGGCACCATCGTTTCCAGTGCGCTCAAGCTGATGCAGGAGATCATGGCCGAGCGCTACCCGATCAACGAATGGAATATCTACGCCGCCCAGGCGTCGGATGGCGACAACTGGAATGACGACTCGCCGGTGTGCCGGGATATCCTGATCAAGCAGATCATGCCGTTCGTGCAGTACTTCACCTACGTCGAGATCACCCCGCGCGAGCACCAGGCGCTGTGGTTCGAGTACGAGCAGGTCAGCGAAGCCTTCGCCGACACCTTTGCCCAACAGCAGCTGGTGTCGGCCGGCGACATCTACCCGGTATTCCGCGACCTGTTCCAGCGGAGGCTCGTGACATGAGCAACAGCAAAGACAAGAAGCGCCAACCGATTTCCACTGGCTCGGAGTGGACCTTTGAACTGATCCGTCAGTACGACCGGGAGATCGCGCGCATCGCCGAGCGCTATGCGCTGGACACCTACCCCAACCAGATCGAAGTGATCACCGCCGAACAGATGATGGATGCCTACGCCTCAGTGGGCATGCCGCTGGGTTACCACCACTGGTCCTACGGCAAACACTTCCTCAGCACTGAAAAAGGCTACAAGCGCGGACAGATGGGCCTGGCCTACGAGATCGTGATCAACTCCGATCCGTGCATCGCCTACCTGATGGAAGAAAACACCATCTGCATGCAGGCCCTGGTGATTGCACATGCCTGCTACGGCCACAACAGTTTCTTCAAGGGCAACTACCTGTTCCGCACCTGGACCGACGCCAGCTCGATCATCGATTACCTGGTGTTCGCCAAGCAGTACATCATGCAGTGCGAGGAGCGCCACGGCATCGATGCGGTGGAAGACCTACTGGATTCCTGTCACGCCCTGATGAACTACGGCGTCGACCGCTACAAACGCCCCTACCCGATCTCCGCCGAAGAGGAACGGCGGCGCATGAAGGATCGTGAAGAACACCTGCAGAAGCAGATTAACGACCTCTGGCGCACCATCCCGAAAAGCGCCAGCAAAGGTGATGGCAAAGACAGCAAGCGCTTCCCTGCCGAACCGCAGGAAAACATCCTGTACTTCCTGGAAAAACACGCGCCGCTGCTGGAGCCCTGGCAGCGCGAGATCATTCGCATCGTGCGCAAGATCGCCCAGTACTTCTACCCGCAGCGCCAGACCCAGGTGATGAACGAAGGCTGGGCCACTTTCTGGCACTACACCCTGATGAACGACCTGTACGACGAAGGCCTGGTCACCGACGGCTTTATGATGGAGTTTCTGCAGTCGCACACCAGCGTGGTCTACCAGCCGCCGTTCGACAGCCCCTACTACAGCGGCATCAACCCCTATGCCCTGGGTTTTGCCATGTACCGCGACATCCGCCGTATCTGCGAAGAACCCACCGAAGAAGATCGCCGCTGGTTCCCCGACATTGCCGGCAGCGACTGGCTGAGCACCCTGAAGTTCGCCATGACCAGCTTCAAGGATGAGAGTTTTATCCTGCAGTACCTGTCGCCCAAGGTGATCCGCGACCTCAAGCTGTTCAGCATTCTCGACGACGACCAGAAAGACGAACTGTACGTCCCTGCTATCCATGACGAGCCCGGCTATCGCAGCATCCGCGAAACCCTGGCGGCGCAATACAACCTGGGCAACCGCGAACCCAACGTGCAGATATGGAGCATTGATCGGCGCGGCGACCGCTCACTGACCCTGCGCCATCAGCAGCATGACCGCAAACCGTTGGGCAATTCGACCGAGGAAGTGCTCAAGCACCTGCACCGTCTGTGGAGCTTCAACATCCACCTGGAGATCTATCAGGGCGAACAACTGATCAGCACCCAGCACGTGCCGCCCAAACATGAGAACGAGCATGACAACGACTACCCACGCCTCGATCTGATGATTCCGCCCATTTGATCGGTTGCGCAGGCACCATGTCGAACACCAGCATGCGCAGCAGAGCAACCGGGAGTCTGCTGATGCGCCTGTTTACCGTGTTACTGCTGTGCCTGGCCCTGGCCACCTGTAGCAGCCAGCTACCGCGCGCCCAGGTCCTGACCCCCGCCAGCGCCGAACTGGCAAGTAAACGCAGCTTCAGCCTGATCGCTGCCGAGCAGGCGGTAGAGGGTGACGTACCCTTTGCCGAGCGCTATGAACAGCTTGAGCAACTGCTGCGCGAAGGCCTGAGCAACCGCGGTTACCAAGCCAGCCCGAGAGCAGAAATTCAGGTCTATTACTGGCTGGCCGTGCAGGAGAGCCCACTGGATTTCAAGGTCGACGCAGCCCCGCCCACTCCACTCGGCCCCTACCAGGCGATCCATCGTCTGCGAGATGAAACCGGTACCCTACGCATCCGCCTGACGACCCCAGAACAGCAAACCCTTTGGGAGGGCCTGGTCAGCACCGGCCTGAGCCCGGCCAAAGACAGCGCCGAACTGCTCGAGCGCGCCACCCAAGCACTCCTGCAGCAGATTCCCACGGCCAGCCCGTAGCCAGTGCAATCCAGCCCCCTTCAGAACGTCACCAAGCCACAGCACTAACCGGACAACCCCGGCATCCAGCCGTTATGCTCTGCACAACGGAGGATGAGCCATGCAGATTTACAAAGTGGGCGGCGCTGTGCGCGACCGCCTGTTGGGCCGCGAGGTCAGCGAGATCGACTGGGTCGTGGTCGGCGCCAGCGCCGAGCAGATGCTTGAATTGGGCTACCGTCCGGTAGGCGCGGACTTCCCGGTGTTCCTGCACCCGCAGACAGGCGAGGAATACGCCCTGGCGCGCACCGAACGCAAGAGCGGGCGCGGTTACGGCGGTTTCACCTTCTTCGCCAGTCCAGAAGTCACCCTGGAAGAGGATTTGATCCGCCGCGACCTGACCGTCAACGCCATGGCCGAGGACGATCACGGCACACTGATCGACCCCTACGGCGGCCAGCAAGACCTGGCCGCCAAGCTGTTGCGCCATGTCTCCCCGGCCTTTGCCGAAGACCCGCTGCGCGTGCTGCGCGTCGCCCGTTTTGCCGCCCGCTATGCGCCCCTGGGTTTTAGCGTGGCCGCAGAAACCATGGCGCTGATGCGTGAACTGAGCGAATCCGGCGAACTCACGGCGCTGACGCCGGAACGCAGCTGGAAGGAAATCTCCCGCGCGCTGATGGAACCGCGCCCGGATGTATTTATTCAGGTGCTGCGCGACTGCGGCGCGCTGCGCGTTCTGCTGCCGGAGGTCGACGTGCTGTTCGGCATCCCACAGCCACCGGCCCATCACCCGGAAATCGACACCGGCGTGCATGTCCTCAGCGTGTTGCGCCAGTGCGCCGAACACCAACAACCGCTGACGGTGCGTTGGGCCTGCCTGCTGCACGATGTCGGCAAGGGCCTGACGCCCGAGGCCGAGTGGCCACGCCACATCGCCCATGAACACAAGGGCCTGAAACTGATCCGGGCGATCAACCAACGCTGCAAGGCGCCCAAGGATTGTCAGGAACTGGCTCTACAGGTCGGCGAGTTCCACACCCACGGCCACCGCGCCCTGGAACTCAAACCCTCGACCTTGCTCAAGCTGCTGCAAGGTTTCGACGTGTTCCGCCGCCCGCAGCGTTTTGAAGAGTTTATCGCCGCCTGCGAGATGGACGCCCGCGGCCGCCTCGGTTTGGAGCAACGGCCCTACCCACAAGCGGACTACCTGCGCGCTGCCATGCATGCCGCGCGGGCAGTGGCCGTACAGCCGTTGCTGGCTCGTGGCCTGCAAGGCGCCGAACTGGGCAACGCCCTGCAGGAAGAACGTCTGCAGGCAGTGCAGCAATTCTGCCAGGCACACCCTCGAACGTAGCGTTCCGCGCAACACACTGTTAGGCTGGAGCCCTTGCAGCACTAGGCCTCCAGCCCAATCACGCATAAATTTTGACGCCAAAATCTAAGCGTATGCGCTTTACTCAACAAGAGCCTGCTTGTGCACCCAACCCGTACGGCACACAAGCACTGAACAGGCCACGCCGGAGACCTTCACTTTGTACCTGACCCGTATTCTGTTTATGCGCACACCTCGACATCTGCTCTGTAGTGTACTGCTCGCATTCCTGCCGGCATTGGCTCGCGCCGAAGCGGCCACACCGGACAGTGCCACTCTGCGCGCCAATCAGGTTGCCCATGTGGTTCACGGCATCCTCAGCTACGCCCGCTGGCCTCAGCAGCACGACACCCTGCGCCTGTGCGTGATTGCGCCAACCGAATACACCGACCAACTGTGGCAAAACCACGAACTGGAATCGCGCCAGCCGGTACAGGTGCGCCGCTTGCTGGTAGACAGCCCGCAGCTGGAAACCGAGTGCGACGCCGTATACCTCGGCGTGATTGAGGAGAATCAGCGCCTCGCACTGTTCAACCGCCTGGTCGGTAAACCTATCCTGACCATCAGCGAAAGCAGCAAAGCCTGCAGCGAGGGCAGCCTGTTCTGCCTGAACATCAGCGATGAGCATGTCGCCTTCAAGGTCAACCTCGATGCCGTCGCGCGAAGTGGCATCCGCATTCACCCCAACGTGCTGCAACTGGGCAAACGCGCAGGGCCGCAGCCATGAACCGCAGAAAGCCACAAGCCGCCCAGCAGCGCCCAAGCCTGCGCCGCCTCCTGCATCACGCCCACCTGCGCGTGGCCCTGTTGGCCATGGGCCTGACCGGCCTGTCGCTGACCCTGGTCAGCCTACTGGCGCTGAGCACCTATGCCGGCCACAACCTGCAACTGATTGCCCGTTCGCTGGCCTACACCTTGGAAGCCGCCGTGGTGTTCAACGACCGCGTGGCCATACAGGAAACCCTGGAGCAGATCTGCAAGACCGAAGAAATCGCAGCGGTGGCGGTCTTCGACGATACCGGCAACCTGCTCGCCAGCCTGGATACCCCCAGCAACAGCATGCTCAGCAGCGCCGAACAGTCGATTGCCCGCCTGCTGCTGCCGGAGATTGTCGTCCAGCCGATCACCTACCAGGGCCAGCAGATAGGCGCGCTGCACCTTCGTGGCCAGGGCACCACCCTGTTGCGCTTCCTGTTCTTTGGCCTACTCGGCCTGCTCGCCAGCCTGGCGCTCAGCGCCCTGGGCGCGGCCTACGGTTCCAAACGCATCCAGCGTGCCATCACCGGCCCACTGCGCAACTTGTCCGAGGTGGCGCACAGCATTTCCGTGGACCGCACGTTCAACCAGCGCGTGCCGGCCACCCATATCGCCGACCTCAACGAGCTGGCCGAAGACTTCAACGCCCTGCTCGATCAACTCGAAGCCTGGCAGCACCTGCTGGAGCGCGAGAACGCCTCACTGGCGCACCAGGCCAGCCACGACGCGCTGACTGGCTTGCCCAACCGCGCCTTCTTCGAGTCTCGCCTGCTTGGCGCCATGCGTGAAGCCCGCGATAGCCAGACGCAAATGGCCGTACTGTTTCTCGACAGCAACCGCTTCAAGGAAATCAACGACCAGCAAGGGCACGCCGCTGGCGATGCCGTGCTTATCGCCATTGCCCAGCGCCTACGCGCACAACTGCGCGAAGGCGATACCGTCGCCCGCCTGGGCGGCGATGAATTCGCCGTGCTGCTCAAACCCATTCATCACGAAGACGATGCCGTGCTGATTGCCGACAAGATCATCGACAGCATGCACGCCCCCATCGCCTTGCCCGAAGGCGGCAGCATCACCACCTCCCTGAGCATCGGCATCGCGCTGTACCCAGAGCATGCCGACAACCCCGAAGCGCTGGTGCATGAGGCGGATGTCGCCATGTACCACGCCAAACGCAGCCAGGGCGGACGCACCATGGCCAAAAGCCAAGATCCTCTGCCCCAGTAAACAAGGAGCTTCACTTTGCGCAGCTTATTGCGATTGATCTTTATCAGCGCGCTCGGCGTGGCACTCCTCAGCGGGTGCCAGAGCACACCCAAGGGCCTCAGCGCCGAACAGGTCGCCCTGCTCAAGAGCCACGGATTCCAGTGGACCGAGGACGGCTGGGAACTGGGACTTTCCGGCAAGGTGCTGTTCGACACCGACTCCGAGGTGGTATCCAGTGCCAGCACCACACAATTGACCAAAATCACCCAGGCGCTGCTTGGCGTCGGCATTCAGCAGGTACGCCTGGAAGGCCACACCGATAACGTCGGCCAGCCGGCCTACAACGAACAGTTGTCGCTGCGCCGGGCCAAGACAGTGGCGACCGTGATGCAAGGCGCAGGGATGGATGCGCGACTGATTACCACCCGCGGCCTCGGGCAGAGCAAACCAATTGCCGACAACAACACCGCCGAAGGACGCAGCGAAAACCGCCGCGTGGCGATTATCGTCAGCACGCCCTGATCAGGGGTTGGCGGGGAACTCGGCACACAGCGCGGGCGGCGTCAGCTGCTGCTCACGCCAGGTGAACGCCACCGGCCACAACTGCTGGTCAATCTGCGCCGCCTGCCACAGCTCGGCAAAGCTGCGCTGCTGCGCCGGGTGCAGGGTATCTGGCACCAGCAGAGCCAGCGGCCAGAGAACGAAGGCGTTTTTCAGAATTTCCGCACGCGGCAGGATCAGACCATCGAAATTGCCGACCAGATCGCCGTACAGCAGCACGTCGATATCCAGCGGCAGGCCCTTGCGTTCAGGCGCATAGCGGCCGTTATCGGCTTCGATAAATTTCAGCCGGCGGTCCAGCTCGCCCAATGGCAACTCGCTGTAGCCGGCCACCACCAGATTGAAGAACGGCCCGCTCTTGATGCCGACCGCCTGACTTTCGAACACCGGCGAGCAGCGCATCTCGCTGAGCAGCCCGGCGAGCGCCTCCAAGCCGGCGCACAGGTGCGCCTCACGGCCGATATTGCTGCCCATGCCAAGCAGAACGGGAGTTAGCGACATCCGCGCTCGATCTCCACGCCCACCCCACCACTGGCCGCCGGCACGGCGCCGGGCTTGGTCAGCTTGAGCCGCACCCAGGGAATCTGAAACTCAGCCATAAGCAACTCAACCAGTCGCTCGGCAAAGGTTTCCACCAGAATGAACTGCGATTCGCTGGCGAACGCCTGGATGCGTTGCGACACGCGGGCGTAATCCAGCGCCTTGTCCAGGTCATCACCCGCAGCAGCTGGGCGGTTGTCCCAGCCCAGGTACAGGTCCAGACGCAGGCACTGGCGAATGGTGCGCTCCCAGTCGTAGGCACCAATCACCGTGTCGACTTCCAGACCCTCAATAAAAACTGTGTCCAAGCACGCTCTCCGTGGCACGACAAGGCTGTCGCACCTAGTTAGAATCAGGGCTCCCTCGCCCGGAATGGATACCATGTTTTGGCTGTTGGCGACCCTCGCCTACCTGCTCGGCTCGCTGTCCTTCGCCATTCTGCTCAGCCGCCTGGCCGGCGGACCGGATCCGCGTGCCAGTGGCTCGGGGAATCCCGGCGCCACCAACATGCTGCGCGTCGCCGGCAAACGCCTGGCCATCCTCACGCTGCTCGGCGATCTGTGCAAAGGCTTATTGCCCGTACTGGCCGCCAACCTGCTCGGCCTCGACGTTCAACAGCAGGCCTGGATCGGCCTCGCCGCCGTGATCGGCCATCTCTACCCGGTGTATTTTCGCTTCCAGGGCGGCAAGGGCGTGGCCACTGCCGCCGGCATGCTGCTCGGCCTCTACCCGCCGGCCGCCCTGCTGGCACTCGCTGCCTGGGCCCTGACATTCGCACTGACCCGTACCAGCTCGCTGGCCTCACTAATTGCCACGCCGCTGACCCTGCCACTGCTGGCCTGGCAACAACCAGCAGCCTTATTGCCGATGTGCGCCCTCACCGGGTTGATCGTCTGGCGCCATCGCGGCAATTTACGCGATCTGTTCGCCGGCCGTGAGCGGCATTTCTAACGCCCAACCTGAATCTGGCTCATCATGCCACCGCTTATAGCGCTGGCAGTTGCTCCATCGGCCAGCGCGCCTGCACCTTGATCGCCAGATCTTCGTGCTGCCCCGCCAGCAAACGCTGACAGCCGGCATAGGCGATCATCGCGCCGTTATCCGTGCAAAACGCCGGCCGCGCATAAAACACCGCCCCCTTCAACTCGGCGAGCATCTGCTCCAGCGCCTGACGCAGCGCCTTGTTGGCGCTCACACCACCAGCAATCACCAGGTTATTCAGCCCAGTCTGCTTGAGCGCACGTTTGCATTTGATGGTGAGGGTCTCGACCACCGCCTGCTGGAATGCCAAGGCGATATCACAACGAGTCTGCTCGGAATGGTCCCCTTCAGCCTGGCACTGCTGCCAGGTATTCAGGGTAAAGGTCTTCAGACCACTGAAGCTGAATTCCAGCCCCGGTCGATCAGTCATCGGTCGGGGGAACTTGAAGCGCCCCGGCGTGCCATTCAGCGCCAACCGGGCAATCTCCGGCCCGCCGGGGTACTGCAAGCCCATCAGTTTGGCCGTCTTGTCGAAGGCCTCACCTGCCGCATCATCCAGGGACTCGCCGAGCAGTTGGTACTGGCCAATGCCATCCACACGCACCAGCTGGGTATGCCCGCCTGAAACCAGCAAGGCGACGAACGGAAAGGCCGGCGGTTGCTCTTCCAGCATCGGCGCCAGCAGGTGGCCTTCCATATGGTGTACGCCCAGCGCCGGAATCCCCCAAGCAAAGGCCAGCGCCTGCGCACAGGAAGCGCCAACCAGCAACGCACCGACCAGGCCAGGGCCTGCGGTGTAGGCGATGGCGTCGATGTCAGCCTTGTCCTTTCCCGCCTCGTCGAGCACCTGACGGATCAACGGCAGCATGCGTTTGACGTGGTCGCGCGAGGCCAATTCGGGCACCACGCCACCATAGATACGGTGCAGATCGATCTGACTGAACAGCGCGTCCGCCAGCAGGCCGCGCTCGCTGTCATACAGTGCGACACCGGTTTCGTCGCAGGAGGTTTCCAATCCCAGAACCAGCATGGGCAGTGCCTTGTAGTAATGTGTGCAACTTCGAAGGCGCGCATGATAATGGCCGCTGACGCGAGCCGGCCAGCGCTTTTCGATCAGAGGCTTTGCATTCCTCGCGATGAGGCGGTAACATCCGCAACCCTTAAAAACCTACGTTCTCCAGCGCCTAATGCCAGGAGCAACGTTACCCCCGGTAATAAAGAAGGTACGCCCTGGATGCCAGCCGTCAAAGTTAAAGAGAACGAACCCTTCGACGTAGCTCTGCGTCGTTTCAAGCGCTCCTGCGAAAAAGCCGGTGTTCTGGCTGAAGTTCGCAGCCGTGAATTCTACGAAAAGCCGACTTCCGAGCGTAAGCGCAAAGCAGCTGCTGCTGTTAAGCGTCACGCCAAGAAAGTGCAGCGCGAGCAGCGCCGCAGCGTTCGCCTGTACTAAGCAGCGGGCTAACGCCCACCGCTAGTTACACGCGCACTGCCTGATACCCGGCTTCGGCCGGGTTTCGCTTTTAGACTCCGCGCCACCTTCGGGTGACGACCGGAGTCTTTTAGTTTTTGCCCTGACCTGTTCTGCCCCAGCGCATAACAGTATTCTGAGCGCCTATGGCCGGCCTGATCCCACAGTCTTTTATCGATGACCTGCTCAACCGCACCGACATCGTCGATGTGGTCGCTTCGCGCATCCAGCTGAAAAAGGCCGGCAAGAACTACACCGCCTGCTGCCCCTTCCATAAAGAGAAAACCCCCTCGTTCAGCGTCAGCCCGGACAAGCAGTTCTATTACTGCTTTGGCTGCGGCGCCGGCGGCAACGCCCTGGGGTTTGTCATGGATCACGACCAACTGGATTTTCTCCAGGCCGTCGAGGACTTGGCCAAACGCGCCGGCATGGAAATACCGCGCGAGGAAGGCACGCGCAGCAACAAACCGCGACAACCCACTGACTCACCGCTCTACCCGTTACTGACCGCCGCCACCGAATTCTATAAACAAGCGCTGAAAAGCCACCCGCAGCGCAAAGCCGCAATTGAATACCTTAAAGGTCGCGGCCTGTCCGGCGAGATCGCCCGCGACTTCGGCATGGGCTTCGCCCCGCCCGGATGGGACAACCTGCTCAAACAGCTTGGGGGCGACAGCCTGCAACAGAAGGCCATGATCGATGCCGGCCTACTGATCGAAAACGCCGAAACCAAACGGGTTTACGACCGCTTCCGCGACCGCATCATGTTCCCGATTCGCGACAGCCGTGGCCGCGTGATCGCCTTTGGCGGCCGAGTACTGGGCGACGAAAAACCGAAATACCTGAACTCCCCGGAAACCCCGGTTTTCCATAAAGGCCAGGAACTGTACGGCCTGTTCGAGGCGCGCAAACATAACCGCGACCTCGACGAAATCATGGTGGTCGAAGGTTACATGGACGTCATCGCCCTGGCCCAGCAAGGCCTGCGCAATGCCGTGGCCACCCTCGGCACCGCCACCAGTGAAGAACACCTCAAGCGCCTGTTCCGCCTGGTGCCCAGCGTATTGTTCTGCTTTGACGGCGACGCAGCAGGACGCAACGCCGCCTGGCGCGCCCTCGAAGCCACCCTGCCGAACCTGCAGGACGGCCGCCGCGCGCGCTTCCTGTTCCTGCCCGACGGCGAAGACCCCGACACATTGGTACGCAGCGAAGGCACTGACGCCTTCCGCGCACGCATCAACCAGCACGCTCAACCCCTGGCCGATTACTTCTTCCAGCAACTCAGCGAAGAAGCCGACCCGCGCTCTCTGGAAGGCAAAGCGCACCTGATGACCCTCGCCGCACCGCTGATCGACAAGATCCCCGGCAACAACCTGCGCACCTTGATGCGTCAGCGCCTGAGCGAGATCACCGGCCTGTCCGGCGAAGCCCTGCAACAAATGGCACCCGGCGCACGCAGTAGCCAGCCCAACCACAACAGCGCACCACCGAGCGATCACCCGAACTACGCCGACATCCCCGACAGCGCCTATTACGATGTCGAGCCACACAACAACGAATACGAAAACCCCAGCCCTGCGCCAACCTTCGAGCGCAACCCAGGCAAAGGAAACTGGAAGAAAGACGGCGGCAAATGGAGCAAAAAGGGCCAGGGCGATTTTGCCCCACGCGCACCGCACACCGCTGTCAGCGTTGAATCACCGCACCTGAGCGCCCTGCGCACCCTGCTGCACCACCCGCAACTGGCGCAGAAGGTCGAGGATGTCAGCCACTTCGCTGCCGAAGACGACACCTACGCCCAACTGCTGGTCGCCCTGCTCGGCGCCCTGCAAAAGAACCCCAGACTGCGCTCGCTGCAACTGATTGCACGCTGGCACGGCACGGAACAGGGCCGCCTGCTGCGCGCCCTGGCAGAAAAGGAATGGCTGATTTCGGCCGACAACCTTGAACAACAGTTTTTCGACACTATAACTAGTCTTGTAGCCCGCCAACGCGAGCGCAGCCTGGAACATTTGCTGCGCAAAGCCCGTCAAAGCGAGTTGAGCGCAGAAGAGAAAGATCAGCTGCGCAGCTTGCTGAGCCGTAATGCATCACCGGTAATCCCGAGTCCAACTGGCGCTTAGGGGTGTTACTCGGGTATAATCCGCGGCTTGTTTTTTGCCCGCCAAGACCTTCAGTGGATAGGGTGTTATGTCCGGAAAAGCGCAACAGCAGTCTCGTTTGAAAGAATTGATCAGCCGCGGTCGTGAGCAGGGTTACCTGACTTACGCGGAGGTCAATGACCACTTGCCGGAGGATATTTCCGATCCGGAACAGGTGGAAGACATCATCCGCATGATCAACGACATGGGGATCAACGTATTCGAGAGTGCTCCGGATGCGGACGCCCTGTTGTTGGCGGAAGCCGACACCGACGAAGCAGCTGCTGAAGAAGCCGCTGCCGCACTCGCGGCCGTTGAAACCGATATCGGCCGCACCACCGACCCCGTACGCATGTATATGCGTGAAATGGGCACCGTGGAACTGCTGACCCGCGAAGGCGAAATCGAAATCGCCAAACGCATCGAGGAAGGCATCCGCGAAGTCATGGGTGCAGTGGCTCACTTCCCGGGCACTGTCGACAGCATCCTGGCTGAGTACACCCGCGTCACCACCGAAGGTGGTCGCCTGGTCGAAGTCCTTAGCGGCTATATCGACCCGGATGACGGCAGCGTACCCGCCGAAGCCGCAGCTCCTGTTCCGGCCAGCGACGGTGATGCCGCCGACGACAAGGACGATGACGAAGAAGACGGCGACAGCGAGGACGAGGAAGAAGAAGGCGACGGCGGTCCGGATCCAGAAGAGGCCCTGCGCCGCTTCACCGCGATCGGCGAAGCCCTTGAACTCGCCAAGAAGGCCCTGAAAAAGCACGGCCGCAACAGCAAGCAAGGCAATGCCGCGCTGAAAGACATGGCCGAGCTGTTCATGCCGATCAAGCTCGTACCTAAACAGTACGATGCACTGGTCGTGCGTGTGCGCAGCTCCCTGGAGCGCCTGCGCGCTCAGGAGCGCGCCATCATGCAACTCTGCGTACGTGATGCCCGCATGCCGCGCGCCGACTTCCTGCGCCTGTTCCCTGGTAATGAAGTTGACCAGACCTGGGCCGAGCAACTGGCCAAGGGCAAGGCCAAGTACGCCGAAGCCATTGGTAACCTGCAAGCCGACATCCAGCGTTGCCAGCAAAAGCTGTCTGCCCTGGAAGCCGAGTGCGAGCTGAGCCTGGCTGAAATCAAGGACATCAACCGTCGCATGTCGATCGGCGAGGCCAAGGCCCGTCGCGCGAAGAAAGAGATGGTTGAAGCGAACCTGCGTCTGGTGATCTCGATTGCCAAGAAGTACACCAACCGTGGCCTGCAGTTCCTCGACTTGATTCAGGAAGGCAACATCGGCCTGATGAAGGCGGTGGACAAGTTCGAATACCGTCGCGGTTACAAGTTCTCGACCTACGCCACCTGGTGGATTCGCCAGGCGATCACCCGCTCGATCGCCGACCAGGCGCGCACCATCCGTATTCCGGTGCACATGATCGAGACGATCAACAAGCTCAACCGCATCTCCCGGCAGATGCTGCAGGAAATGGGTCGCGAGCCGACCCCGGAAGAGCTGGGCGAGCGCATGGAAATGCCTGAGGACAAGATCCGCAAGGTACTGAAGATCGCTAAAGAGCCGATCTCCATGGAAACCCCGATCGGCGACGACGAAGACTCGCATCTGGGCGACTTCATCGAGGACAGCACCATGCAATCGCCGATCGACGTGGCGACCGTGGAAAGCCTCAAGGAAGCCACCCGCGAAGTACTCTCCGGCCTCACTGCACGTGAAGCCAAGGTACTGCGCATGCGCTTCGGCATCGACATGAATACCGACCACACCCTTGAGGAAGTTGGTAAGCAGTTCGATGTAACCCGCGAGCGGATTCGTCAGATCGAAGCCAAGGCGCTGCGCAAGCTGCGCCACCCGACGAGAAGCGAGCACCTGCGCTCCTTCCTCGACGAGTAACACCAGAACCCCCGGCCCTGTCGGGGGTTTTGCATTATGGCCAGCTACCCAGGCCGGCAGGGCAGGTCTACACTTTTCCCACGCCCATAAGAACGAGCCCGCCCATGTCGCGTGTTTCGGCCACTCTCCTGTTGTGTCTGGCTTGCTGGTCCCTGCCCGCAGTCAGTCTGGAACTGACTGCAGAGGAGCAGGCGTGGCTAGCAGCACGTCCTGAACTCAGCCTCGGGGTCGATCACAACTGGCCGCCTTATGAGTTCATCGACGAGAACGAACGCTACCAAGGCCTGGCTGCCGATTACGTCGCACTGCTCGAACAACGCCTGCCGATCAAGCTACGCCCCGCACCCGCACCCGCACGCAACTGGAGTGAAGTACTGGCTGATGCCCGAACCGGCAAGATACAGCTGTTACCCAGCCTGA
Organism: Pseudomonas anguilliseptica; assembly: GCF_021375795.1. Classification (GTDB taxonomy): domain Bacteria; phylum Pseudomonadota; class Gammaproteobacteria; order Pseudomonadales; family Pseudomonadaceae; genus Aquipseudomonas; species Aquipseudomonas anguilliseptica_A. Next base: position 50,820 of record NZ_JAEIOI010000003.1, read on the forward strand.
TGGCCACACCGGAGCGCCGCCAGTACCTGACCTTCACCCGCCCCTACCTGGACTTCCCGATTGTCATCCTGACCCAGGAGCAAGGCCCGCAACCGCGCAAACTACGTGAGCTGCAAGGATTACGGGTGGCTGTGGTTGACAGCTATGCCACCCACGAACTGCTGCGCGAAAAACACCCCGAGCTGCGCCTCTGGCCACGGCCGAACGTCGCCGCAGCGTTACAGGCCCTGGCCGCCGGCCAGGCTGATGCCATGGTGGGTGACCTGGCTTCCAGCGTCTGGCACCTGCGCCAACTCAAGCTCGACGGCATCGTTATAAGTGGGCAAACCCCCTACCGTTACCAACTGGCCATGGCCGTACCCAAGGATCAGGACACCCTGGCCGGGATCATCGACAAACTGCTAGGCGAGCTTACGCCCACTGAGATTGCCGAGATCGAACAGCGCTGGATGGGTGAGCCTATTGATCAGCGACCCTTCTGGCGCAGCCTGCTGCTGTTCGGCCTGCCCGGGTTGCTGGCAGCCCTGCTGATCATTTTCAGCATCCTGCGCATCAATCATCGCCTGCGCAGCGAAATGAATCGTCGCGCCACACTGGAAGATGAGCTGCGCAACAGCGAACAACACTATCGCGGCCTGGTGGAAAGCCTCAACGCCGTTGCCTGGCAGATGGACTTGCACGACTACCGTTTCACCTACGTCGCCCCCCAGGCGGAAAAACTGCTCGGTTACCCCGCACAGGACTGGCTGCAGCCGGGATTTATCGAGCGCGTCCTGCACCCCGATGACGCCCGCCGCACCCTCGACTATTGCCGCAGCGAAACCGAGGCTGGCCGCGACCACAGCATGGACTACCGCATGCTGGCCACCGATGGCCGTGAAGTCTGGGTGCGCGACATCATTACCCTGTCGCCTGCAAACGGCAGGCAGATGCTGCGTGGCCTGCTGATCGACATCACCGAAACCAAACGCACCGAGCAAGCCCTGGCCCTGTCCGAGCAGAAGTTCGCCTCGGTGTTCCACAACTGCCCGGACATTATCGCCCTGCTCAACGCACAGGATGGTCGCCTGCTGGCCATCAACAGCACCTTCGAGCAGCAGTTCGGCATAAGTGCCAACGAGGCCATCGGCCGCACCACCTCGGAGCTGGACCTGTGGATCGAGCAAGGCAGCGGCCCGCGTATTCTGCAGCGACTGCTTGTCGGCAACTCGCACAATATCGAAGGCACCTTCCGCCGCCGCGATGGCAGCCAGTTCACGGCACTGATCTCTGCGCAGAAAGTCACCCTGGATAACAACAGCACCCTGGTCGTCGCCGCTCGCGACATCAGCGAACTGAAGGACACCCAGCAGCGTCTGCAACTCTCAGAAGACAAATTCGCCAAAGCCTTCCACGCCTCCCCCGACGGGCTGCTGATCACCCGCCTCAGCGATGGCCGGCTGCTCGACGTCAACGAAGGATTCAGCCGCATCACCGGCTACAGCATGGATGAAGCCACCGACAGTTCAACCCTGCAACTGGGCATCTGGGCCAATCCGGATGACCGCACGCAGATGATTACCCAGGTGCAACAGCACGGCTACGTGAAGGACTTCCGCGCACTGATCCGCACCCGAAACGGCAACATGCGCACCTGTGAAATGTCAGTACAGCCGATCCCCATCGAAGGCGAAACCTGCATGCTGACCATCGCCCGCGACGTCACCGAACGCGAGCAGATGCAGGAAAATCTGCAACAAGCGGCCACTGTCTTCGAAAGTACCGCCGAAGGCGTAATGATCACCGATCTGCAGCAGCGCATCACCGCAGTCAACCGCGCCTTCACCACCATCACGGGCTATAGCGAAGCCGAAGCCCTCGGTCAATCACCGCGCCTGCTGGCCTCCGGCAACCACGACAGCGCCTTCTACGCCGCTATGTGGCACAACCTCAGCGCCTCGGGGCACTGGCAAGGTGAGATCTGGAACAAACGCAAAAACGGCGAGCTCTACCCCGAATGGCTGACCATCAGCGCAGTGCGTGACAGCAGCGAACACATCACCCACTTTGTTGGGGTCTTCGCCGACATAAGCTCACTCAAGCACGCCCAGGCGCGCCTGGATCACCAGGCCCACCACGATCCACTCACCGGCCTGCCCAACCGCACCCTGTTCGAAACCCGCCTGCGCGCCGCCATCGAAGATGCCTTGCTCGACCAGCGCATGGGCGCCGTGCTGTTTATCGACCTCGACCGCTTCAAGCACATCAATGACAGCCTCGGTCACCCGGTCGGCGACCAGCTGCTCAAGAGCATCGCCGAACGACTCAAGGCCCACCTGCGCGACATCGACACCGTCGCACGCCTGGGCGGCGACGAATTCATCATCCTGCTGCCCGGCCTGCCACAGAAAGACGACGCCGAACTGGTGGCGCACAAACTGCTCGAATGCTTCAACCAGCCCTTCCAATTCGACGGGCAAGAACTGTTTATCAGCGCCAGCATCGGCATCAGTCGCTACCCCGAAGATGGCCAGGATGTTGCCACCCTGGTGAAGAACGCCGACGCCGCCATGTACCGCTCCAAGGCGCGCGGGCGCAACCGCGTGGAGCTCTATACTCGCGACCTGACCTTCCAGGCCACCGAACGCATGGCCCTGGAACGTGAACTGCGCCGCGCCATCGAGCAGGAACAGCTGCTGCTTTACTACCAACCCAAACGCTGCCTGAGCAGCAACCGCCTGATTGGCGCTGAAGCCCTGGTGCGCTGGCACCACCCACTGTTCGGCGAAATTCCGCCAGACCGCTTTATCCCGCTGGCCGAAGAAACCGGCCTGATCATCACCCTCGGTGACTGGGTGCTGCGCCAGGCCTGCTGGCAGATGCAACAGTGGCGGCAGCAACACGCGCCCTTCGGCCCGCTGTCGGTCAACCTCACCGGCGTACAACTGCGCCAACCGCACCTGCTGGTACGCATCTCCAGCCTGCTGGAAGAACACCACCTGCCGGCCGAGTTGTTGCAACTGGAAATCACCGAAAGCTTCATCATGAATCAGGCCGAAGAAGCCCTGAAACTGCTGCTCCAGCTCAAGAACCTCGGCATCCAGCTGGCCATTGACGACTTCGGCACCGGCTACTCCTCCCTCAGCTACCTCAAACGCCTGCCAGTCGACACCCTGAAAATCGACCAGTCCTTCGTGCGCGGCTTGCCCAATGACAGCAACGACGTCGCCATCGTGCGCGCCATCATCGCCCTGGGCCGCAGCATGCAACTGACCGTAATCGCCGAAGGCGTGGAAACCAAAGCCCAGGAACTGTTCCTCGCCGCCGAAGGCTGCGAACAGATCCAAGGCTTCGTCATCAGCCGCGCGATCCATGCGGACGCCTTCGCACAAAACTTCCTCAGCCCGCGCCATTCGGTTGGCGCTGCCGAGAAGGCACCGGTATAATCCGCCCGCCTCTGAGGGCCCATAGCTCAGTTGGTTAGAGCAGAGGACTCATAATCCTTTGGTCCACGGTTCGAGTCCGTGTGGGCCCACCATATAAAACAACGACTTAGGTCAGCCACCGTGCTGGCTTTTTTCGTTTATGGGCTCGATAAAAAATTTGCGTACCGTTTTGCGTACCGTTTCTTTTTTGCTGCGACGGAACGAAACGAGCGCTTTAGCTCGCAGCTCGACACCCAGGCAGCACGCCAATGGGCTTGTGCTACCGCCCAAACGGGTACGGGATTAGGTGTTCAGGCCGGAGAAAGGAGCTGCGTATTGCCGGAAGCGCGACACGCAGTGAGTATTGCCGCACCTCGTTTGCGACTCACTTGAGCTGTCGCACTCTCCCGCAGCAACACACGGACGATGTCGCATAAGACGTGAAACCCAATTTAAATGCCGCCTAGTCACTTCTGAGTGGCAGGCTTGACCCAATAACGCTCGACTGTCCTCACCGTAACGCCTAACTGACGCGCGATATCAGCTTTAGATAGGCCTTCGGTCTGCAATCGACGAGTCTCATCGCGGGTCGCATCAGCCTTCTGGCCACGAATTCCTCTCGCTGCATCTTTTGAGGTGACAGGCTCGAACCGCCCGGCCTCCAGAAGCAACCGAATTTGCTTGTTGTTCGCGCCAAGGTGCTCTTCAACCGCCTGACCAGCCGAGCGCGCCTCAGCAACCAAAAGCAATTGGCTCGGTGAAACGCCCAGCACTCCACATAGGGCTACCAGCGTGTCAATTCTGACTGCGGCCAGCCCCTTCTCGATCTGACGTAAGTGGGTAGCGTTGACGACTTCAGCACAAGCTTCATGCGTGAGGCCAGCCCGAAGCCTCACGTCTCTAACTACCTCACCCAACACCTTTTCGTAGCTCATCTATCGCGCTCAGAAAAGGAAGTATCAAGCCACCTTTGACGCGACACATCGTGATGGCATAGCATTACCTTGTTTCGCTACCACCAGCCACATACCGCTGTCAATAAATACAAATCAGATTCTCAAATTACTGGAGAAGCCCATGAACACCACGACACAAACCACACCCGCAGGCGGCAAGCTTCAGCTCAAGATGAACATGGAATCGCTGCAACTCCGCGTGGAACTGAAATCGCTGCTTCAGTTGTTCGGCGCACAAACATCCCTGGCAGAGCTTGCCATCACAGAGTTTGGAGGCGAACTCCGTGTTGAAGAGGCACAGGAAGCTGGGGGCTCGCTCTACTACTTGCCGCTACGACTAACCCCAGACTTCATTGACCACATCCTGGATCAACTTTGCCCGGATAGCAGACGCGCAGCCATTGAGTGCCTTAATAAGTATCGCTCTGCATGGAACAGGGCCGATCAAGACACCGCACAGATGCTGGAGAAAAATGCTGATCTGCGAAGATCACTACAGCTGTTCAAGAAACAAGAACAGATGGTCCACACTCTCAGGAAGATGCTCTCCTCGCTTCAAAAAAACCGCCAACCGGCGCTCTAACTCAGGGCCGCCGTCATGACTACCAAACGTCCAAAAGAGTTTTTAACTCCCACGCCCCAAGAAATCCTTAACGCAATAACGCTCTGGCAGAGCATGCACGGGGCCCCCAACGGGCAAATCACGCGGGTCGCAAGGATGGAGCGAGAATTCACGACAGTCTTCGGGGGCAGCTTCGGCACCGTCTCGATTGATCAATTGCCGCAGGCGATAGATGTACTGTGCAATGTCATCGCCAACCTGGACCTGCTTAGCCTCAGGTCGGCGACCAAGAGACTGGAACTGATCATGGAGCATCTGGTCACGACAATCGGCAAAGGGTCAGGTCGTGCAGGCTTCGCCGATGCAGAAGCCCTCACAAGCGCACTCCAACTCGCGCGACTAGAGCCAGACTTCCCTTACACCTACCCGGGCTGGGCTAAGTAAAATGGCCGACCTCACTCCGCTGGCTGAACTTTTTCCGGGTTTCAGCCTGCCTATGCCAGGCAGCTCAATGTCGGATAAAAAGGCACTCAGCTGCGCCAGCAAGCACTTTCCTAGCACGTCAGGCCTGCAACATGCAGCAGACTCCATGAGCGGTAGTGGGCAGCTAGCTGCCCCAGCTATTGCCCGGAATGTCACAAGCCATCCTCAGAGGATATGGATCAATCAACCATGAATTCACTGAAAGAAATCACAGAGCTACTTTACGCAGTAGGGGTGTCCATGCCCGGCAGCCCCATGTCCGACGAAGAGGCACTCAGCTATGCCCGAAAGAACTTCCCCTATGGAAATTTTTGCCTGGTGCGTGACTGGCTGTGGCTCGATATAGAGACCACGGACGCTCAACGGCATGCCCTGGAGAAGACACAACGCCAGCCGGCTTTGATCTATGCGCACCAGGTTGTCTTCGACAGCGAGCGACGATGGGATGTCGGCGACTTCGTGAGAACTTCGCTACTGCATCAGTTCAGCGAGGGATTTCATTTCAGAACGCTCAATTCTGTGTACCTGCTACTGGGCCCCGGTACTCGCAAGCCTGCCAGCGCCGACACCATCGCATGCCTGATTTAAGCCATTGAGTATCCCGGTGAACACACGGCCTCAACCAGCAGTTGATCATTGATCTGTGAGGAGCAGTAATGCGCCCAATTTCTCCCGAGAATATGCGGAAGCTGCGCAAGGCTCAGGCATACCCTTTCAGCCAGCCGGTCACGGCCTATCTCACTGATGCCCATATCGCGGCATGCTGCTGCCTGGGAGTAATGCATCGACATGTCAGGGCTGATCCGCTCGGTGGGCGATTTGCCGATGGGCGTCTGATCCGCACCTCGGACATCCTGCGTATCGAACTGGAGGGAGAGTTCTGGGTGCTCCACACATACACAGGAAGCTTCTATGTCATCGCCTCGTTCCACCCAGGTGGATACCAATCCCTAATGGACTATCAGGCATTTCTGCCTCAGGGCTTCTATCCGACGCCTGATCGGCTCCACTGACTCAATTCAGAAAGAGGCCAAGCCGTGTCATGAAGATCATAACTCCTTCTTCATCTCCACGCCTGGGATCATTGCTGGTCTTTCCGGGGATATCAACGACCTGTTCCTGACTCACCTTTTCTGGGCCGGCCCGATGTGTAGCGAGCCAATCCAAGGGGCGTTGCTATTCAAGATTGGGGCCCAAAATCTGCGACACGACTACCGTGCCGCATGGGCGATTGCGACATAGCTGGCAACCAGTACTCCGGCAGCCACAGGCAGAAACCGGCCAAAAGCAGACATCCGCAACAAGATGTTGTCCTACGTCCGCTATCGATGTCACGTGACCAACCCGGAGCAGGTTCAGCCGTTGAGCGGTTCGCTAGTCTCGGCACGATCACGGCAAAGAAACGCTGGCACAGCCCGGACATAGACCAGTTCAGCAACCAGCTCGACAAGGGTCTGGGTAATCACCGCAGCGGCGGCGAGCCCCCGCAGCTGTTCAGGCAGCGCTAATGCAAGGGGCAGCACCACCAGTGAGTTGCGCGTCGAGCTGCTGAAGATCACAGCCCTTGCCGACCGCACAGGCAGCTTGCACACCTTGGAGACCAGTGCACCGATTACGGGAGCCAAGAAGGCAAAGGCGATGTAGATCGGCAGTACGGGAGCAAGCCTGCCGATCTCATTCACTACGGGAGCAATCTGCGAGCCGACCACGGCTATGAGCACCGCCGCCATGGCCGGCACAGGTAACCAGGCCCAAGCATCAGCCCATGTCTTCACCGCTGCGGAGCGCTTTACCAATGCTTCTGTCAGCAGTGCCAGGATCAGCGGGGCCATGATGAGTGCCAGAAAGGCTTCGACAAAGGGGCCTATCGACACGACCACCCCCGAAGTATCACTCAGCATAAGCCCCAGGTAGAGCGGTAAAAGAGCAAGCTGAAGTAACAGCAAAATCGGCGTCGCCGAAAGGATCAGGCGTGAGTCACCCCGGCCAATGTGGGTGAACACGACCACGTAATCGATGCAGGGCGTCAGTAGCACCAATAGCACGCCAATCAGGATGGCGGGATGTCCATCCAGGAAGCGGGTCAGCCCCCAAGCCAGGAGAGGAATCAAAACAAAGTTGGCGACTAGGAGCGCAGCCATGAAGGGCTTGTTGTGCAAGCCATCTTTAAGGTTCAGCAACGGAATCTGAAGAAACATCGCATACATCAGAACAGCGATGGTGGGCGTGACCAAGACCGACAATCCCTGGGCGGTATTCGGAGCCAGCAATCCGCCAATCGCCGCGACAATAACCGCTACGAAGTAGATCGGTACTTGGTTCTGCTCTAGTGCATCTCTTGTCATGGTTCACTCAAAGTCATGGTTTGCTCTCCGCGTTAGGGAGGACAAGGATGGTTAGCTAGGGATAAGGCAAGCAGCGCTAACGGCCAATGGTCATTCATCAATGGCTGCTTCAGGCCTGTACTTGCAGGTTAAAAAGGGCAAGGTCGACCCAAACTGGGCACCCTGAAAATTCGATCATTGGCCAAAAACGGAAGCACTGATTTTTCCATCATGCATCCTAGCCCGCCCCACCTAAGCCGCACAGGTATCGCCATGGTGCTTGTGCCTACTCCCCGAGAATGGTCTCATTGCGGAGAAATTCGTACGGCGACCGTATCTTCATACCCATGAGGGTCGGAGCAAATACCTCTCACCTCTATACATATCGACATCATCCCGATGCCCAGGCGTAAGGTCACAATCCAAGTAGTGCTTACACTGAGCCTGGCATTGCTGCTGGTCATGGGTTGGCATATGTCTTCCCTGTTGGTTGGTGCAGAGCCGCAAGCGGGATTCAAGAGCGAAGCCGCGCACAGTAGCTTGCTCACAGAGGCAGCCCCCTCTTGCGTCTTTTGTGCAGGTCACCAGCACTCGCCGATGACTGCCGACCATGTGCACGAGACCCCTTACCTTGGGCCGCTGCTTATCCTGCCAGCACAGGCAGAAAGCAACATCCTGACTACCCTGCCGGATGAAGCCGCACCAACTCGCCTGGTCTACTTGATTGAGCGCCCTCCGCGATCCAGCCGCGTGATCTAAGCACAGCCGCACTGCGGCTAAAGACCACTGCAATCCAGGATCAACTTATGCAATCGCTTTCTCCGCGCGAGCCAGGGGCGTTGTTTGCGCACCTGCGCCGCCCGATGCGCTTATTACTGCTCGCTATCGTGCTGATGCTCATGGGCATGGCAGATGCACTGGCTCAAGACGTCACCACGAACGATATCGCGTCGACGGTAGTTCCCGTGCCACCCACCTCTGTAGAGGGTAGATATCAACCATGATGGAAACAGAGACAAACACTCGCTTTCCCAGCCCCTGGAGCCTGTTGCTTATGGCCTGGGGTATTGCGTTGGTTTCGACCTTAGCCGCCTTGTTCATCGGCGAGGTCATGGGCAAAACGCCCTGCGTGCTCTGCTGGTTCCAGCGCGCATTCATGTTTCCACTGGTCGTGATTCTGGCCGTTGGTTGCTACACCTCGGATTTCGGGGTCTGGCGTTATGCGTTGCCGGTTACCGTCGTGGGCTGGCTCATCGCGCTCTACCACAGCCTGCTCTACTTTGGGGCCATACCGGAGAGCATCAAGCCCTGCGGGGCAGGCCCGTCCTGCTCCAGCGCTGACATGACGATTTTCGGCAGCGTCCCTCTGCCACTGCTTTCGCTGGTCGCATTCACCCTTATCGCTGTTCTTCTTGTTCTCATCCGTCGGAGGTCTTCCCTATGAGCAGACGTGCAATCGTCCTCGTCATCAGCATTCTTACTGCGCTCGGCTTCACTGCTGCGGCATTCTTTTATGATCGATATTCGGTAAGTGAAGAGACCCCGCCAGTTGCTCCAGTGGCTAGCTCGTTGGTGCGCTTCCATTCGCCCGTTATCGGCACCGCCAATGCGCCCGTAACCATCGTTGAGTTCTTCGATCCGTCCTGCGAGGCCTGCCGCGCCTTCTTTCCAGTAGTGAAACAGATCCTGGCTGACAACCCGAATGATGTGCGCCTGGTGCTGCGTTACGTCCTCTTCCATGAAGGCTCTGAAACAGCAGCAAGAATCCTCGAAACTGCACGCAAGCAGGGGGTCTTCGAGCCTGTTCTGGAAGCACTCATGGTGGCGCAACCGCAATGGCACAGTGACCCACTGGTGCAGAAGGCCTGGGAAGCTGCTGAAGCGGCAGGCTTGGATGTGGAAAAGGCCCGTGCGGAGATGATGGCTGGCGATATCACCGAGGCCCTGAAAAGGGACTCTCAGGATGCCCAGGCTGCTGGCGTGCGCCAGACGCCCACGTTCTTTGTGAATGGCAAGCCGCTATTGAGTTTCGGCGCGCAGCCACTGATTGATCTGGTCAAAGCTGAAGTCGAACAAAGCAAATAAGCGCTAACCGTCTGCATACAGCTGAGCCAGACTCACCACCTGCCATGTAGCGTGCCTCGCATGGCAGGTGGTGGCGCATGTTTAGTGGCGGTGGCTTTTCCCAACATGAGTGTGGCCATCATCCGGAAGCGCACTGACACCGCCAGTGGTGTTCAGGCGCTGGAGGATTCCACACTCGTCTACGCCGCGCTCAGAGGCGCAACGGTGTCGTAACTCAACCAGCTGTTGTTGCAGGGCCAGCAGGCTGGTCACGCGCGCTTGCACATGCTCAATGTGCTCATCCACTAAGCTATTCACACCCTCACAGTTCCCCTCTGGCCGATCCATCAGCGCCAACAAGCTTCTGATCTCGTCCAGGGTCATGTCCAGTGTTCGGCAGTTACGGATGAACGTAAGTCGCTCAAGGTGCTCACTGCTGTACAGGCGGTAATTACCCTCGCTGCGGGCCGGAGCGGGCAACAGCCCCTCGCGCTCGTAATAGCGAACCGTTTCAACTTGGCAATCGGCAAGCTTGGCCAGCTCTCCAATCTTCATGAGTTACCTCTTCAGCAAACGCTTGACCCTGTAGTGGCTTCAGGGTGTTCACTCTGCACAACTGTTCAACGAGGATACCTTCATGGCTGGCTGCTGCGGTGACGAATACAAACCTGAAGCGGTTTCAAAGGATGTCTGCTGTGACTCCAACGAAGCAAGCAAGTGCTCTGCCACAGCGGCTACAGCAGTAAATGCCGTAACCGGCTCCAGGCTCAGCAGCTTCCGCATTGCGCAAATGGACTGCCCTACTGAGCAGACGCTGATTCAGGACAAACTGAGCAAGCTCGCAGGCATAGATAAGCTCGACTTCAACCTGATCAATCGGATTCTTGGGGTATGGCACAGCTTGCCGTCGACCGCGCCTATCGAAGCGGCAATCTCGTCCCTGGGTATGCAAGCAGAGCCGCTATCTGCTGAAGGGCAAGCCCGCATCAAAATCGAACAGATGGACTGCCCAACGGAAGAAAAGCTAATCCGCGACAAGCTGACCTCGCTACCCGGCATCAGTGCGTTGGAGTTCAACCTGCTTCAGCGCGTACTGACGCTCAGCCACTCAGCAGAAGCACTGCCAGCAGCACTGGCAGCTATTCGCGAGCTTGGTTTCACGCCAGTGGTTGAGGGTTCCGCAACAGCAAACGAAGAAACGCAAAGCACCCCGCGCAAGAAGGCCTGGTGGCCCTTGGCGCTATCGGGCGTGGCCGCCGTATCGGCGGAAGTGATCCACTTTGCCGAGCTTGCGCCAGATTGGGCTGTGGCTGGCATGGCGCTGCTCGCCATTCTGCTGTGCGGCCTGACGACCTATAAAAAGGGCTGGATCGCGCTGAAGAACCGTAACCTGAACATCAATGCGCTGATGAGTATCGCGGTGACCGGTGCGGTGCTGATTGGACAATGGCCAGAAGCGGCCATGGTCATGTTCCTCTTTTCTGTCGCCGAGTTGATCGAAGCGAAGTCGCTGGATCGGGCGCGCAATGCCATACGCGGCCTGATGGATCTGACGCCGGAGCGCGCCACGGTGCAGCAGATCGATGGCACATGGCTTGAAGTTGACGTTAAAACCATCGCCGTAGGCGCATTGGTCAGGGTAAGACCGGGCGAACGAATCGGTCTCGATGGCGAGGTAACTTCCGGGAATTCCACCATCAACCAAGCGCCCATCACAGGGGAAAGCCTGCCTGTAGAGAAAACCATCGGCGATCCGGTTTTTGCAGGAACCATCAACGAAGCCGGCTCCTTGGAATACCGCGTCCTGGCCGCCGCAGCCAACACCACGCTGGCACGTATCATTCACGCGGTCGAAGAGGCGCAGGGTTCACGTGCGCCGACCCAGCGCTTTGTCGATCAGTTCGCCAAGGTATACACCCCTGTCGTATTCCTATTCGCCCTGGCTATCGCCATTGTGCCGCCACTCTTCATGGCCGAGCCCTGGTACGACTGGATCTACCGTGCCTTGGTGCTGCTGGTGGTCGCTTGCCCTTGCGCCTTGGTCATCTCGACGCCCGTCACCATTGTCAGTGGCCTGGCAGCGGCGGCGCGTAAAGGCATTTTGGTCAAAGGCGGCGTCTATCTGGAAATCGGTGGCAAGCTTGGCGTCCTGGCACTCGACAAAACCGGAACCATTACTCATGGCAAGCCGGTACAGACCGATTACATGCCGTTGGTTGAACAGGACTCAGAACTCTACCGTACTCATGCTGCCAGTCTCGCCAGTCGCTCTGACCACCCGGTTTCGCAGGCAATAGCCAAGCATGCCACTGAGAATGGCCTGACGTTTGCTGCCGTTGAGGGATTCGAAGCCCTACTGGGTCGAGGTGTTCGAGGCACCATCGAAGGCATAGATTTCCACCTGGGTAACCACCGTCTGGTGGAAGAGCTTGGCCTCTGCTCACCCGAGCTGGAAGCGACGCTGGAGCGTCTCGAACGCCAAGGTAAAACAGTGGTGGTGCTGTGCAATCCGCAGCGTGCCATTGCCCTGTTCGCCGTTGCCGATACCGTCAAGGACTCCAGCCGCCAGGCAATTGAGGAACTTCACGCGCTTGGCGTGAAGACCACAATGCTGACCGGCGATAACCCGCACACCGCAGATGCGATTGCACAGCAGGTAGGCATCGACGAGGCACGCGGCAATCTCCTGCCAGTCGACAAATTGCAGGCCGTTGAAGCATTGCAAGCGCGCGGCTACGTTGTTGGGATGGTCGGCGATGGCATCAACGATGCGCCGGCGCTGGCGAAGTCTGAAATCGGTTTCGCCATGGCCGCCGCAGGCACAGACACTGCCATCGAAACTGCGGATGTGGCCTTGATGGATGACGACCTGCGCAAGATCCCGGCCTTCATCCGCCTGTCTCAACAGACCGCCGCCATCCTCAAGCAGAACATCGTGCTGGCGTTAGGGATCAAGGCCCTGTTTCTCGCCATTACCCTAACGGGGCAGGCGACGATGTGGATGGCCGTCTTTGCCGACATGGGCGTCAGCCTGCTGGTGGTGTTCAACGGCCTGCGCCTGCTTAAAAAGTAGGATCGGAGGATTGAAGATGAAAGCAGCATTGCAACTCGCAATTGAACAAGCCTTTCAGCAGGCCCGGCAGGCCATGCAGGAACAGCGCAGTACAGATGCCTTTCAATGGCTGGAGCGCGCGCACATCCTGACTCAGCGCCAACCTTTGCTGCATGCCAGGTCACACTGGCTGATGCTCACGCTCGGCTGGAAAATTGGCGATTATCGCGAGGTGGCCGGGCAAATACCGCGCATTTTCGCGGCCTTGTTGTTCTCCAAAATCTGGGTGCCCCTCGGCAATACAGGCCGCTCCAGAATCAGTGCGTTCAAGCCCATGCCGGTTCCCGAAGAACCACAGACCTTGCTTGCCGATGACAAGTAAACTCAATCCGGTCGGTGATTGCGCCCATGCAAATTGATATCTCTACCCAGCTGCCATGCTCACTGGCAGAGGTGATCGCCCAGGTGCGCACGCCACGTCTGCTGCATCAGGTTGCATCACCGTTGCTGAGTTTCAGCCCGCTGACTCCCGTTGAGTTTCCTGGCACCTGGAGCGAGGGCACTTACTGGGTCAAGCTGAAGTTATTCGGCGTACTTCCCATTGGCCGTCAGGCGATTGTGATTACATACCCGCAGACGGAAAATGCTCAGATTTTCATGCTAAGAGACAACGGCTACAGCCCGCTGATCAGCAAGTGGGATCACCTCATTACGGCACAAGAGGTCAACGGCGGAACGCTTTACCGAGATAGCGTGACCATCAAGGCGGGCGTCCTCACTCCGTTCGTCTGGCTATTTGCGCGCCTGTTCTACGCCCACCGTCAGCGCCGCTGGGCAACCTTGGCGGCAAATGGCTTTAACTACGGAAACTCTCAGCCGCTGTAGTAATCGCACCTTGCTAGGTTCTTGGTCGCATCAACCAACTCTTCGTCTGGTAAGCGCTGAGCCCATGGCTATTCACACCCATGCGGTCACAGTTTCATGCACCATTACTGCCATGAGCTGGAATATACGCAGTGCGCCTGCCAGCTCCAGCTCGTCAGCGAAATGCTGGCTTACACGGCGGGAGTGAGCAGCATGCCCGAATCACGCAAGGTGATTCGGGTGGACGCTTACGAGCATCCAAACAAGATCAACCGGCGTCACCCCCAGCCGGCTTGTCACATCAGCCCGGCGCTATCGATCTATCTGAGTGCACCGTCCTATGAGCTGGCAGTCATGAACATTCGGCCTGATCAAGGCTGGAGCTCTCTCGACCTACCCGTCGGATTCTATTGAAAATCTGAATTCAAATGTCGCTTTAAGACAACTTTCATTGCCGCCTTGTGAAGATTACAGAATTGTAATTTTCCAATCATCTTCAAGTTATCTTCAGCTTGCAAGGATAGGGCTCAGCTCCCCAAAGGCGCAGAGCGCTTGAGGGTGCAATACCTATAAGAACGCCATGGCGAAAACTAGACTAATAACTGCCAATTATAAAGGAGCAATAAATGCTTAATAAAACCAAACTATCCCTTGCAGTATTTTCGGCGATTGTCAGTGCAGCTCCGCTCATGGCGGCCGCAGAAGAGCAAGCCGAAGGTTTTGTAGAAGGTAGCAGTTTCAATATTCTCAACCGTAACTTCTACATGAATCGTGACTTTCGTAAAGGTCAGTCGAGCAACACTGACAATGGTTATACTGAAGCTTGGGCACACGGGATCATTGGCCAGTTCGAGTCGGGCTTTACCCAAGGCACCGTAGGCTTTGGTATTGATGCCTTCGCCATGCTCGGCCTTAAACTGGATACCGGGGATGGTCGATATGGCCCAGGTGGTACTGTTAATCTGCTGCCGGTAAATAGTGATGGTGAAGCCGAAGATAACTACTCCAAAGTGGGTGGTGCAGTAAAAGCCCGGCTATTCGACACCGTTGTCAAAGTGGGTGATGTGTTCCCCATGACGCCGGTGGTTCACTACGGTGACTCCCGCCTGCTACCGGAAAGCTTTCGCGGCGTTACGGTTGAGAACACAAGCTTTGATGGTTTGACCCTTCAGGGTGGCCGCCTGCATGCCATGAGCCAGCCGCAGGTCAGCACCATGCGTGATGAGTTCGCAACCTTCTATGCGGGCTCTGTCGCGTCTCCATGGGTTGCCTATTTCGGCGGTGACTATTCGCTAAATGACAACCTGAGCTTTAGTCTCTATAGCAGCCAACTCAAGGATGCTTGGAAGCAGCACTATGCCGGTACGTCCTTCACCTACCCGCTGACCGACAGTGTTTCCTTGTTCGGTGGCTTGAACTACTACAAAGCTGTTGATGACGGCCAGCAGCTGTTGGGTGAGTTCGATAACGACATTTACAGCGGCAAAGTGGGTGTGCAGTTCGGTGCACACAGCGTTGCCCTGTCGCACCAGCGCAACAACGGCGACGATGATTTCGACTACCTGCGCCAGTCTGATTCCATCTTCCTCGACAACTCTATTCAGTACAGCGACTTCAACTCGCCGAAAGAGAAGTCCTGGATGCTGCGCTACGACCTAGATATGGCCAGCTATGGCGTTCCTGGACTGACCTTCATGACGCGCTATGCGCTGGGTACAGATGCGGACTATTCCGACGCCAACAGTGTGTATATGCGTCGTGATGCCGATGGCAACCCGCTGACTGACCAGAAGCGCTGGGAACGCAACATCGAAGCCAAGTACGTCGTCCAAACGGGCTCACTGAAAGAGATGTCCTTCCGTGTTCGCCAGATGACTACCCGCGCAACGGATTACGAGTCGGATCTGGACGAGGTTCGTCTGATCGTCGAGTACCCACTGAGCGTGCTCTAAAAATGGATGGGCGGGCGGGCTCTAAAAGCCCTGCCTGCTCATGCATAACAAGAAAGATAGTGATTAGATTTCAAGAATGTAATGTTGAGCTCACGCTGCTGTTAGCTTCCATCTAGTAAAATTCATTCGAACTTGCAGAACTTGTCCATAAAACTCGACAAGCTATTAATTGAATTTTACGAGGCCTGCCTTATGAAGATATTGAAAGCCCTGATTATTGGATCGTTACTTCTTGCGGCCTCAACACAGACTTATGCAAGAGGAGATGGTTACGACCGCTCAATGAAATTTCAGGAAAGATTTCGAGCAGATCAAAAACGAATTCACGGAACTAAGCCCGCCGCCAAGCAGGCGGACGAGTCAAAGGTTAAGAACAGCAGCCAAGATCGGATCGATACCGATACTAAAAAAGAAACCAAAGCTGACTAACTGCTCACTTCCGAACGATGTTCACCTCTAGAAGCTCCCGAGCTCCTTTGGAAAGAGGTGTACCCTCAGCGCCCTTCGGGGCGCTTTTTTTATTTAACCCCCTCCATATCCAATAGCCTAACTGAGAATATAAAACGCCACGCTAGAGAACTAAACTCTACTCCTTCGCATGTAATTCATATCAGCAACAAGCCATCGCTGTCAGCGTGTAGCAAGAAGGGCAAAATGATACGGGCCGAAGGCCTTACATTGATCTGCCTGATATCTGCAAATGCACTTGGCTATCTCCACGATGCTAGAGCACGGTGTCATTTGAACACCGCGCCCTTGTACCGTCAGCAGACACTCGTTCAGTAGCCAGACGCTGCGCCTATCTCAATCCTTCAAGGCTCAGGCCATCCAAGAGTGCCCCCACGCTCTCCGCTACCTAATGTAAGCTGACGTTTTTTCCTCCTTGAGGATGCTATGAGTAGGGATGCGCTTGAACAAAACCAGATACCGATCTATTTCGTTGCGGTCATTGCAGCGGCAATCGGTGGGTTAATAGCTCCTGCAGCTGCGCAGAGCCTGAACGCATTAGTGACCCCGACCATCGCCGTGCTGATGTACGCGATGTTCCTGCAAATTCCCTTTCTTGATCTTCGCGAAAGTCTTAGCAACAAGCGCTTCATGTCAGCCTTGCTTATCGCCAATTTCGTACTGATTCCACTGCTGGTGTGGGCACTAACCAGAGGGCTCGCAGACCACCCGGCAATCCTAATCGGCGCTCTTCTGGTTTTGCTCACCCCCTGTATCGACTACGTGGTGGTCTTTACTCACATTGGCAAAGGCGACTCGCGTGCGATTCTTGCAGCAACCCCCATCCTCTTGCTGTTGCAGCTTGTGCTGTTGCCTGTGTATTTGGCTTTCATGCTAGGGGAGCAATCCGAAGTCGTTATCTCGATAGGCCCTTTCGTTGAAGCGTTTCTCGCACTGATTGTCGCGCCTTTGTTGTTCGCGGTGGTTACAGCAGCCTTGGCTAAGCGCTCGCGGGTCGTATGTAGCTGGAACACCGTATGGGCATGGATGCCAGTCCCTGCGATGGCGGCAGTTCTCATTGCGGTGGTTGGGTCGCAAATCTCGCCGGTGGTACGTGATATCGACCAGCTTTTACCGGTGATCCCGGTGTATATCGGTTTCATGCTTTTGGCCCCCGTAGTGGGCGCACTCGCTTCAAGAGCTTATAAACTGCCCGCCTCGACGGCGAGAGCGGTTACTTTCAGTACCGCCACACGTAACTCGTTGGTGGTTCTTCCGCTGGCCCTGGCATTGCCTGAAGAAATACGAGGGCTTGCAGCCGCAGCGGTCATCACCCAGACGCTGGTTGAGTTGGTGGGTGAGCTTGTCTACATCCGGGCAGTGCCGATTCTCATTTGGCGTAAATAAAACCGCTGAGGACGTCACAGGCACAGTCACTGCCCACATTGAGCGGTATTTACGGTAAGCAAAAAGCCCCGCTCAAGAGCGGGGCTTTTCAGTTGCACACAAATAGCGCTGTGAACTTAGCGCAGACGATGGGCCAAGCGGTAGAGCAATGGCAAAACCAGCAGCGTCAGCGCGGTTGAAGACAAGATTCCGCCAATCACCACCGTCGCCAGAGGGCGCTGAACTTCTGCGCCCGTACCGATGGCAGTGGCCATTGGAATAAAGCCCAGAGACGCCACCAAGGCTGTCATCAGCACCGGACGCAAACGAGTCAACGCGCCTTCACGAATAGCCTCGTCCAGCCCCATGCCGTTCTCACGCAAACTGCGAATGAAGGAAATCATTACCAGGCCGTTGAGCACCGCCACGCCCGACAAAGCAATGAAACCCACGCCCGCGGAGATCGAGAGCGGAATATCTCGCAGCCACAAGGCCATGATCCCGCCTGTCAGCGCGAAGGGCACGCCGGTGAACACCAGCAGGCCATCTTTGACATTGCCGAACATCATAAAGAGCAGTGTGAACACCAGCAGCAATGAGACCGGTACGACAATCTGCAGGCGCTTGGCCGCCGACTGAAGCTGCTCGAAGGTGCCGCCCCAGGTCGTCCAGTAGCCTGTAGGGACGCTAACCGCCTGGGCGATCTTGCTCTCGGCCTCGGCGACAAATGAGCCGATATCGCGACCGCGAACGTTAGCGGTGACCACCACGCGGCGCTTGCCACTTTCACGGCTGATCTGGTTCGGCCCCGGTGCGGACACCACACTCGCCACATCAGCCAAGCGCACAAACCCTGGGCCATCCAACCCATCGCCATTGGCCAGACGAATAGGTAGCTGCTGGATCTTGTCGACATCATTGCGCCACTCGTCCGCCAGGCGAACTTGGATATCGAAACGCCGGTCACCTTCAAACAGTGCACCCGCCTCGCGCCCGCCGATGGCGGTGGAAATGGCGTCCTGAATCTCCGAGACATTCAAACCGAATCGTGCGGCTTTCTCACGGTCGATTTGTACGCTGAGCATCGGCAGACCGGTGGTCTGTTCGACCTTCACATCAGCTGCTCCTGGAATACCCTCCAGCACCTCAGCGATTTGCTCGGCGGTCTCGTTCATCACATCCATGTCATCGCCAAACACTTTCACTGCGACGTCACTGCGTACGCCGGAGATCAGCTCGTTGAAGCGCATCTGAATGGGCTGAGTGAACTCATAGTTGTTGCCGGAAACCTGTTCAACCGCCTCCTGCATCGCCGCAACCAAATCGGCTTTGCTGCGATCAGGATCGGGCCACTGGTCGCGCGGCTTTAGCATGACAAAGTTGTCCGCCACGTTCGGCGGCATTGGATCGGTTGCGACTTCAGCAGTTCCAAGCTTGGCGAACACCGTATCAACCTCGGCAAAGGATTTGATTCGTTGTTCGAGTTGCACCTGCATTTCAATTGCTTGCGAAAGGCTAGTGCCAGGAATACGCAGGGCATGCAAAGCGATATCGCCCTCATCCAGGCTCGGCACGAACTCACTGCCCATCCGCGAAGCAGCTAAACCAGAAAGCACCATGATGACTGTCGCAATGGTCAGCACTAACGGCTTGCTGACCATGACCCAATCTAGCAACGGCGCGTAGCCTTGCTTGACCCAGGCCATTAGCCGATTTTCTTTTTCACTGACGTTGCCATTGAGGAACAGTGCAACAGCTGCCGGGACGAATGTCACCGAGAGGATCATGGCTCCGAACAGGGCTGTCACCACGGTGAACGCCATTGGGTGGAACATCTTGCCTTCCACGCCGGTGAGCGCAAATATCGGCAGGTAAACCACCATAATGATCAGTTGGCCGAACAGCAGTGGACGACGCGCCTCCTTCGACGCCGCGAACACCTCATGGAAGCGCTCATTACGGGTCAACGTTCGGCCTGCTGCGGCCTGGGCGTGAGCCAAACGACGCACGCAGTTCTCTACGATCACCACGGCACCATCGATGATGATGCCGAAATCGAGTGCGCCAAGGCTCATCAGGTTCGCGCTGACCTTGTTGCTGACCATGCCCGTAAAGGTGAACAGCATCGACAGCGGAATCACCATTGCGGTGATGAGGGCCGCCCGAATGTTACCCAGGAACAGGAACAGGATAGCGATAACCAGCAGAGCGCCTTCGATCAGATTCTTCTTCACCGTATTGATGGCCTTATCGACCAATACAGTGCGGTCATAGACCGTCTTCGCTATGACTCCTTTCGGCAGGTTGCGATTGATCTCCTTTATGCGCTGGTCGACAGCCTGCGATACATAGCGGCTGTTCTCACCAATCAACATAAAGGCAGTGCCGAGCACCACCTCCTGGCCGTTCTCAGTAGCGGCCCCGGTGCGCAGCTCCTTACCCAGGCCAACCTCGGCCACATCACCGATGCGCACAGGAACACCATCGGTGTTCTTGATGATGATGTTGGCGATGTCAGCGATATTGCCGACTTGTCCCGGAGCGCGGATCAGGTACTGCTCGCCGCTGCGTTCGATGTAGCCCGCACCAACGTTGGCATTATTGCTCTCCAACGCAACCACAATGTCCTGCAGGCTGAGGCCATGTGCGACCAGGCGCTCCGGCTTGGGTGAAACCTGGAACTCCTTGGCATAACCGCCAATGGTGTTGATCTCGGTAACACCTTTGACGGTTCGCAGTTGCGGCTTGACGATCCAGTCCTGAATCTCACGCAAATCCATCGGAGTATAGGCGCTGCCATCCGGCTTCTTCGCACCGTCTTGCGCCTCGATGGTCCACATGTAGATCTCGCCCAGACCAGAAGCGATTGGCCCCATGCTCGGCGACAGATCACTGGGTAGATTGCTACGCGCTTCCTGTATCCGCTCATTCACCAACTGACGAGCGAAGTAGATGTCTGTGCCGTCTTCGAAAATGACGGTGACCTGCGACAACCCGTAGCGTGAGATTGAACGCGTTTCCTGTAAGTTGGGCAGCCCAGCCATTACCGATTCAATCGGAAAGGTCACGCGTTGCTCAGTTTCCAGTGGCGAGTAGCCCTTTGCCTCGGTATTGATCTGCACCTGCACGTTGGTGATGTCGGGAACCGCATCAATCGGCAACTTCTGGTAGCTGTAAACACCCAACGCCGCCATGCCGAGCACAGCCAGCAAGACTAGCCAGCGCTGGTCGATGGCGAAGCGAATTAATCGTTCGTACATGTCAATTTCCCCTAAAGCGCAGCATCACCGCGCTCTCCAGTACGGATGCGCAATGCGTCGGTCAAAGGGGCCACGGCGACGATTCCATCACCGGGAACACCTGTGTGGGCGGCCTTCTCGATGGCATGGACGATCTCATCGGCAACCTCATCGGAGCAGAACGCCAGCAGCACGAGATGCTGATGGGCGTCTGGATTCCATTCGTCTGCGATATATCCATGATCCTTGCCGTGACCACGCGGATGACCATGGGCTGGCAGGATGGTGAATCCTGGTAGATGCGGCAGTGCGTGCAGCGCTTGCTCGACGGCTTCAAGCCGGATCGGACGAAAAATAGCTGTAACTTGTTTCATAGCTCGACTCCGAATTAGTGGTCATGGCTCGCGCCGGCTTTGCCAAGCTCAGCTTTGATCAGGAAGCTGTTCTTCAGCGCGTATCGATCGCCCGCCTTCAGACCCGAGATAACCTCGACGAAGTGGCCGTCGGATTTGCCCAGCTCAAGAGGCCGAGCTTCTAGCTGGTTATCGAAGCGGCCGAACACTACCTGCCAATCGCGAACGGTCTGGATCGCTTCGACCGCTACTGCAACGGGAACGTCGTTCTCCTGGGCAATCACCTCGACCGTCACTGGCAAACCAGGCCGCCATATCCGATCTGGGTTGGCTAGCACGATGCGAGCAGTCGCCGAGCGGGTTTGCGCCCCAACCAGAGCGCTGACATAGGAAATGGAGCCCTTAGCCGTGGCGGCGAATGCGCTGGAGCTCACGACAACGTTTTGCCCTTCGGCGATTACGCCCAAGTCTTTCGCCGCGACGGTTGAGTCCACCCATACGGTCGACAAATCCGAGACGGTAAAGACTGCGGAGTCCTCTTTGAGTACTTCACCAACAGAGATGCTTTTGCTGGTTATCACGCCATCGATAGGGGCACGAATCTCGAATTCGGTGAGATTCTGGCCTTTGGCCGGGGCACCGCCCAGCGAAGCGATTTGTTGCTGGACGCGCTGCACTGCGATAGCAGCTTCCTGCATGGCAACTTGCGCCTGCAGGAAGTCCTGCTCGGCGGAAATCTTCTCTTCCCACAATTGCTTTTCACGTGCATAGGTCGTGCGGGCAAGCGCAGAGCGTTGCTGGGCGGCCATTAGCTCGCCACGCAGTTCGGCCAGCGCCTGGCTGGAGATTTTGGCCAATACCTGACCCTTGCTGACCGTATCGCCAGCACTAACCGCCACCGAGTCGACGCGCCCGGCAAGTTGCGGGGTCACCTGAACCGTGCGGTCACCGTTGTAACGAACCTCGCCGAGCACTTGCAGCGTGGAGGCGATTTTCGCTGGACCAGCAGTGGCGAGCGTGACGCCACCCTGCTCAAGCTGCGCATCCGTCATCGTCACGCGGCCCTCAACCTGCTCGTAACCGAACGAATAGCTCTTGCCACTGTGCTTGGCGCTGATGGAAACCTGGAATGAATGCGGCTCTACAACCGCGGCATCGCCACGTAGGTAGTCATTCTCTTTGCTGAAATTGATGATTTGCGCAGGTTGGCCAAGACGCAACAAGGTCACCTGTACCGTGCTTTCAGTAGGATTTAAAAGCTTACCGTCCAGGTAGGTATAGAGCCTGAACTGAGGCTCTACGCCCTCCTCAAAAATCGTCACTTCAAGTGCATAATCACCCTCGGTGAAAAGCTTGCCGCCATGCTCGCCCTTGGTGGGTTCTACAGTTTCATGGTGCTCTTTATCTGCATGCTCATCGGCCTCTTCATGCTCGTCGGCCGAAGCCTCCCCGTGGTGCTCGGGATCTGCGTGAGCCGATACATCCTCATGACTCTCATCATGGCCATGGCCTTCCTCCCCGGACTTACCAGGGCTACCACTTAGAATCAGACCCGCCACGGCTAAACCGATGACGACAACAGCCACAATCATCAGCCACTGCTTTCTGGGAGTTGTTGATGCCATTGGTAACTCCAAATTATCAAAAGTATTGAATTTGACTCATGCCCAGGCGGCGACTAAACGCGCTCAATAAACATGCAGCCGCCAGGAAAGCAGGCGAGGCTTCATGTCGCATGACGCGACCATCTAAGGCGTTATGTAGGTGTGAGAGATGCTTATTTTTTGAATTCGATGTTGAGTTGGGAGCCGTAAATCTTCTCCAAGCTCACCCAGGCCGAAATAGCTTCATCCAGGGTATTCAGGTATTGGGAGCGCATGCTTACGAGGGTGCGCTGAGCATCGAGTACATCGATAAAGGCAAACTTGCCCATCTCGAATCCACGTACTGCGCCCTCTACTGCTTGCTGCGCGGTCGGCAGCAGTGTGCCGCTGATCGAGTCGACTTCACTTCTAGCGCTTTCCCACTGCTCAAATGCCTGCTGGGCTTCCGCGCGCAGGCGGAGCTCTGCGGCATTGCGCAAATCCCGCGCTTGGTCAGCTCCTTGAGCAGCGGCCAGCACATTGCCTTGGTTGCGGTTGAACAACGGAATAGGCATCGACAAGCCGAGCAAATTGACGCGCTCGCCAAGCCCTTCGTCGTACTGGCTGCCAACGCTGACGGTGAGGTCTGGAATGCGCTGCGACTTTTCGAGTTCCAAGGAAGACTCGGCACGCTGGATTTGCGTGTTGGCCAGCCGTAGGTCCGCTGTATCTGTTATGCGTGCAAGCATCTCAGCCTGCGACGGCAGGTACGGCAGGCGCTCAAGATCACCCTCGACATGCGCGAAGTTCGGTGTCTTGGCACCCGTTATGAGCGCCAGTTGCTTGTAGGCATTGCTTTGATTGAGGCGTGCGCGATTCAGCTCCAGTTGAATTTCCGAAAGCTGCACCTGAGCACGCGAAATTTCGATTGGCGAAGCCTTGCCGGCCTTTACGCGCCCTTCGACCACCTGAAGTCCGCGACGGGCAAGGTCTAACGACTGAGTGGAAAGCTGCAGTCCTTCCTGGGCACGCAGGGCTGAGTAAAAGGCCTGGATGACCTCAGCGCGCAAGATGTTTTTCTTACGCTCCAGATCAATCGCCACCGCGTCCTGATCACGCTCAGACACATCAATACGCGCGCTACGCTTGCCGCCCAGCTCAATTGGCTGAGATACCTGAATGCTGGTAACGCGCGACTCACTGCGCGTGTCCTCAACGCTCCAGGACAACTCAGGATTCGGGATCAGCCCAGCTTGAGTACGAGCACCTTCGGCAATACCTGTATTCCATTGTGCTGCAGCGAACTCCTGGTTCTCAGTGAGCGCTTGCGCCAACGCCTCATCAATCGTTATTGACTGCCTTGTTGATTCGGCAGCAGTTGTTGGAACTGGAGCAATTAACAATGCAGCCAGTAGCCCTGATAACACACAGAACTTACCTACTCCAACTCCATGTCCGGCCATTGTTTTTACATGCACTTAAAAGTCCTCCGCAGAACTAACTCTGCTGGAATATAATGAAGGCCTTTATATTTATTAATCCCGAGGGATATCGAGGATCATTACTTGGGAAAATAAGTAGAAAGCCAATTCCCGGCAGAATGTAGTGCTCCACGCCTATCAGCAAGGTGACTGGAAAATTACAAATACGTTATCCAGCACCTTTCCAAGTAGGCCTGTATTAGTATTGGCAGCGCTCAAGAGAGCAGGCGATTTAGCGCCCAGCAACAACTAGAAACAAACACAGTTAAATAGCGGTTGCCTCGCGTGTAGCGCCCCGGGCAGCCCTGCCAGTCAAAAGTTGGGGGTTTTGGATAAGGGCAAGTACTGCGACACGTTGTCGCTTAACACCTTGGAGCCATGCGAAATAGGCATTACAGCTTGACCCTAAAGCCGCTTCAGGCTTTAGCCTTGGAGCAACCTGAAAAGCCGTAGGTCATATCCGTGACCGCCGATGAAAGAATTAAAACCACTCCGCAGCCACAACAAAAGAATATCTAAAAAATACTGGCTGCACATTTTAAGGTGAATTTTTATGCGAATCCTTATTGTCGAGGACGAGCCCAAGACTGCCGAATACTTACACCAAGGTTTAAGCGAAAGTGGCTATGTAGTTGATAAGGCAGCCACTGGCGTGGACGGTCTCCACCTTGTTAGGCAACACGCTTACGACTTGGTAGTGCTTGATGTAAACCTGCCTGAAATTGATGGCTGGGGCGTGCTTGAGCATATACGCAGTAACAGCAGTACACGCGTGATAATGCTGACTGCACGCGGGCGCTTAGTGGATAAAATTAAAGGCCTGGATTTGGGGGCAGATGATTATTTAGTCAAACCGTTCGAGTTCCCTGAATTACTTGCGCGAATTCGTACATTGCTACGGCGAAGCGAGCAAATTCCAGTACCGGAAGTGCTGCGGGTAGCCGACCTTGAGCTTGATCCGGCGAGGCACCGCGCGTTCCGTGGTGAGCAGCGCATCGACCTGACCACTAAAGAGTTTGCGTTGCTGCACCTACTGATGCGCCGCTCTGGGGAAGTGCTATCGCGCACCCAGATCATTTCGCTGGTCTGGGATATGAATTTTGACTGCGACACAAACGTCGTCGAAGTCTCCATCCGCAGGCTACGCGCCAAAATTGATGATCCGTTCGATAACAAACTGATCCACACCCTCAGGGGTGTTGGGTACGTGCTTGAGGAACGGGCATGAAGCCGGCCAGTCTATCCATGCGCCTTGGCCTGTCGGTCAGCGTGATGGGGGCGGCACTGGTTGTTCTGCTAGCGGCACTCGCCTACTTCGCGCTTACCCATGAGCTGGACTCGTTGGCCAAGCAGAGTCTTGACGGCAAACTGGAGCAGATTCAGCACAATCTCGCCGAAGACATGAGTGCACATGCAATTGCCCAGCAACCTCACGAGTTGCTGGATCTGGTCATGGGGCATGACAACCTGCACCTGACGATCTACGGGAAAAAGTCAGGCACCAAATTACTCCTGAATCTGGGTGAGAAATCCAGGGAGCCCATTCTTGCCAACATACCAGCAGGCGATACCCCTAGTTACCAAAGCTGGTCGGATACTGAGGGAAACAACTTCCTGACCGCATCCAAGGTGATGCTGCTCAACGACGGCGACCACGTCAGGGTCTTACTCTCAATTGATCGATCTGCCGACGAAGCACTGCTCAGTGCCTACCTCAAGTCAACACTGATCGCACTCCCTCTTCTGCTCGCGCTGATTGGCATGGGCGCATGGTGGATCGTGCAGCGAGGCCTTTCTCCGCTCCGGCAATTTCGCCAGGTTGCATCGCTGATCTCCACACAGGATCTGACCCACCGAATTTCCGTGGATAAGCTTCCACAAGAACTCAGCGCGCTGGCCCACGGCATCAACTTCATGCTGCATCGACTTGATGGCGGCGTTCAGCAGCTATCGCAATTCTCTGATGACTTGGCCCATGAGTTGCGTTCGCCCATCACCAACCTGATGGGCAAAGCCCAGGTAACTCTCTCCAGAGAGCGTCCGCCAGAGGAATACAAAGCCGTACTGGAGTGCTGTACAGAAGAGCTTGAGCGCGTCACCCGGATTGTTTCCGACATGCTGTTTCTCGCTCAAGTCAGCCACCCGGCGTCCCTGGTTCCCTTCGAGAAGATTGCCCTAGAAGATGAGGCAAGACGCGTTGTGGATCTGTTCAGCATCTCCGCGGAAGAGAAGCAGATCAGCCTGAGCATTGTCGGAGCAGGCCTAACCTTCGGTGATCGGCTGATGGTGCAGCGCGCGATTTCAAACCTGTTGTCCAATGCGATTCGACATAGCCCCATCGGCGCAAACATTTCGTTGCTGATCGAAAAGCACAGCGAAACCGTATCGTTCTCGGTGGAAAACCCCGGGATTGGCATTCCCGCACAACACATCCCTCATTTGTTCGAACGCTTCTACCGTGTCGATACCAGCCGCTCTCGTGCCGAAGGTGGAACAGGGCTTGGCCTGGCAATTGTTCGCTCGATCATGAGCCTGCATCAGGGCACGGTCGAGGTCAGCAGCCTGCCAGGCAGCTTCACCGTGTTCCGTTTGATCTTCCCCAAAGTCCGCAATGGTTCCTCGACCTAGACCCTGCAGGCGTACAGGCATAACGACCAGCCGAAGATTGGCTGCAGAGGAACCCGCCCCTATTCGGAGAGCACGGCATACAGCGACGGCTCCCCGATATGCCAACCCCCTGAGCATGGAGAAACAACAATGAAGAAGACCCTCTTGGCAGTCGCGGTGAGTACTGGGGTACTCAGTCTTAGCCAGCCAGCCTCCGCTGAATTTTTTGCAGACAGCAAAGCCGGTCTGGAAGCGCGTAACTTCTATTTCAATCGCGACTTCCGCCAAGACTCAGCCAGCCAATCAAAGCAGGAGGAATGGGCCCAGGGCTTCCTGCTGCGCTACGAATCCGGGTTCACCGAAGGGACAGTCGGCGTGGGCATCGACGCCATCGGCATGCTTGGCCTCAAGCTGGACTCCAGCGCCGATCGCTCAGGCTCGGGCCTGCTCAAGCGCGATAAAGAAGCACCTCGTGCCGCGCAGGATGAATATGGCGAGATGGGTTTAACCGCGAAGCTACGTGCTTCGAACAGCGTGCTGAAATTAGGCACGCTGCAACCCAAGCTGCCAACCGTCCAAGCGAACGACTCGCGCCTACAGCCACAGACCTTTCAGGGCGGACATCTCAACTCGCTGGAGATTGACGGGCTTACCTTTGATGCAGGCCAGCTCAAGCAAGTAAGCCAGCGCGACTCCTCCGATAGCGAAGACCTCAGCATTACCAGCGGCTCTGCCCGCGCTATCAGTGGCGGTGGAACCCAGACGAGCGATGAGTTCAGCTTTGCCGGGGCGACCTACAAATGGAACAGCAACCTGACCACTGGCTACAACTACGGCAACCTGGACGACTTCTACAAACAGCATATTTTCACTGTCCTGCATACCTTGCCGCTAGGTGACAAGCAGTCGCTAAAAACTGATCTTCGCTACGCCCGCTCCACCGATGAAGGCAACAGCAACGTCGACAACAAGGCATTCGGAGCAATGTTTACCTACGCCTTTGGTGGCCACGCCCTCGGTGTTGGCTACCAGAGCATGAGCGGAGACACCGGCTACGCCTACATCAACGGCACCGATCCGTTCCTGGTCAACTATGTGCAGATCGGCGACTTCGCCAACAAAGACGAAACCTCATGGCAGGCCCGCTATGACTTCAACTTTGCCAGCGTTGGCATCCCTGGCTTGACGTTCATGACCCGTTACCTGACCGGCGACAATATTGATCTAGGCGCAGGCGGTGCCGATGGTAAGGAGTGGGAGCGCAATACTGACATCGCCTATGTCTTTCAGGACGGTGCGCTGAAAAACCTGGGCGTTAAATGGCGCAACGCCACACTACGTTCAACCAACTTCGGCAACGACGTTGATGAGAACCGCCTGATCGTGAGCTACACCCTTCCACTGCTGTAATTAGCAATAATCCGTGCGTTGCACTGTTTGTGCAGCGCACGCATTTAGCGAAATGCACAGACGGCGACTATGGGGAGCCGCCAAGAGTGCATTACTACCGCTAACGATCGCCTCACCAAAGCTGACTTTCCAATGACCCACTCACTGATACCTGGGTAGAAATTGTTATCTTCGGTAGCCGACGCCTGTAATTGCTCTGACGAGTGCCAAACATAACTGACGTATCAAAACCTTTACTCTCAAAGAGTTTAGATCCATTACAGGAATGTAATTCTCGCTTCACGTTTGTGACAGGGTCTTGCGTTTATATTTTAATCACCACCTTGAAGGAGTGATTAAACATGAAAAACCTCAAAGTCATTGCTGCACTTTCCGCTATGGTTGTTTCCTCTGCAGCTCTGGCAGAAGGCGGCGCTGATCGTGTTTATGGTCGGATGATTCAGGCCAATGAGCAGGCCATGCAAGAGTATGCTGCCGCTAACGGAAAGAATCCGCCTGAAGTTATTCATTACCGCTACGGCATGAAACTCGATATCGCCAGGGTCGTGGCCACTACCCCGACGGACTCTAGCTGCGGTGTGATGCCGGCCCAGATGACCTACGAGGACTCCAATGGCGATCTGAATATTCTTGAATACCGGGCAGCCGGGACAGGTTGCCGTAATCAAAACTAGATAAATGACATCGCGCTGACTGAAATGTAATTTCCAAGTCACCCTGACGTTATTTGGCATGTGGAAATATGACCAAGGCGTGCCTGGCTATGCCCGGCGCGCTTGGCACATATATGCGACCACACAATGACAACTGCCAATAACATCAGGAGCATTTATGAATAACAGAACCCTGTTAGGACTTTCTCTGCTCACTCTGAGCGTCAGTACCGGGCAAGCTGCAATGGCCGCCGGCGAGAAAGGCGAGGGATTTATCGAAGGCAGCAGCCTGACCATTCTCAATCGAAATCTCTACTTCAACCGCGATTTCCGTAAAGGCCAGTCCAGCAGCTCGGGTAATGGCTATTCGGAAGAGTGGGCGCATGGCGTGATAGGCAGATTCGAGTCTGGTTTCACCGAGGGCACCATAGGCTTTGGTGTCGATGCCTTTGCCATGCTAGGGCTCAAGCTTGACACCGGCGACGGCCGTTCTGGAGCAGGCGGCTCAGTCGACGTGATGCCTTACAACAGCCTCGGGCAGGCTGAGGACAACTACTCCAAACTGGGGGGCGCGGTGAAAACTCGGTTCATGGATACCGAGATCAAGGTAGGCGACGTCTTTCCCGTCAGCCCGGTCGTCTAATACGGTGATGCACGGCTTTTACCGGAGAGTTTCCGAGGTGTCACCGTGGTCAACAGCAGCGTGGAAGGACTGTCGCTTCAAGGCGGTCGCCTCCACTCGATGAGCCAACCCAATACCAGCAGCATGCGCGACGGCTTCGCTACCTTCTACGCGGGCGAAGTGGACTCGCCATGGATCGCCTATTTCGGTGGTGATTACACGCTTAATGACAACGTCGGCTTTAGTCTCTACACCAGCCGCCTCAAGGATGCCTGGAATCAATATTACGCGGGCACCACGCTGAGCTACCCGCTTGCGGACGATGTCGCCTTGATCGGCGGGCTGAACTACTACAAGGCGGTCGATGAAGGGAGGCAGCTCCTCGGGAGCTTCGATAACAACATCTGGAGCGGCAAGGTCGGCATCCAATTCGGCGCTCATACAGTGCTGGTGGGTCTCCAGCGCAACAATGGCGATGATGACTTCGACTACTTGCGCCAATCGGACTCCATCTACCTCGACAACTCCATCCAGTACAGCGACTTCAACTCGCCGAAGGAGAAGTCATGGCAAGTGCGCTATGACCTGGATATGGAGCCTTTCGGTGTGCCTGGATTGAGCTTCATGACTCGATATGCCCAGGGCTGGGATGCCGACTACAGCAACGCCAACGAAGTCTATATGCGCCGTGATGACAACGGCGATCCGTTGACCAACCAGAAGCGCTGGGAGCGGGACATCGAGGCCAAGTACGTTGTGCAGTCTGGGTCGTTGAAGGACATGTCCTTTCGCATTCGACAAGCCACGACTCGCGCCACCGACTTCGAGTCGGATTTGGATGAGTTCCGCCTGATTGTCGAGTACCCGCTGGAAGTTCTCTAACCCTGGCAAGCGAGCGGGTTGATTGCCCGCTCGCTCCTTGGTCCTGCTGTCCCCTCGTAGTGCTCCTTTGGTTTGGAGACAGCCCTTGGCGCCCTAGGGCGCCTTTTTTACTTAGGTTAAAGGACGTATGAAAATGAGTCGGCCACTACACACAAGCGGCCGTGCTGGCAGGCAGTACTACTGGGCGGGATATTCTGCAACGACCTGATCAGAACCCGTCTTGGTCAAGCCAATGACCTGGTAGGCATGCTGTACGCCATCGACTTCCATGCCGGGGGAGCCCGCCGGCATCCCGGGAACAGCGATGCCCAGCAGATCATCGCGCTTGGTGAGTTCGATGACCTGAGCCGCCGGCACATGACCTTCGACGAACTTGCCGTCAATCACCGCGGTGTGGCAAGACGCTAACCGTGGCGCGACGCCCAGTCTTTGCTTCACTGCTGTCATGTTGCTTTCAACATGGTCGACGACTTTGAAGCCATTCGCTTCGAGGTGTGAAATCCACTTCTTGCAACATCCGCAATTGGCATCACGATGGACATCAATCGTCAGGGCATCAGCTGCTTGAACCGCAGACGTGACGGAGAGAGCGGCCAGTAAGGCCAGATATTTAGCTTTCATGTACGTGCTCTTTGCCATCGGCGTGGGTGTGGGTCTTGGGCGAGGCGTTCGGAGCCTGCTCGGCGTGATGATCACCTCCGTTGGACGACGCCTCATCCCCAGCATGGTGGTCATCGCCACTCATATCCGAATGGTGACCTGCCTTAGGTGCGGAGCCACCCTCGCTATCCGTAGCCGCGGCATCGTGATGACCAGGCTCTCCAGCATCACCTGATCCATGATGGTCATCGCCACCGCCACTATTGTCATGATGGCCAGGCTTGTTGTCGCCGTGCTGACCTTCATGATTGTGCATTTGCGTTTCCCCACCACCATGCTGATGGCCGCCACTGGATGCGACGAGTGCTTGGTATTGCTTGGCATCCATCGTCGGCAATTGGTCAAGGAAGGCAACCATGCCCCAGATGTACTCATCGCCCATGCTCTTGCCCCACGCAGGCATACCCGTTGCCTTGATGCCATGCTTGATCACCCAGAACGCTGCTGACGGATTGCCATCGACACCGATCTTGGCGAGGTTGGGGGGCGCAGGATAAAGCGATTGGCTTAGCTCGGTCTCCGCCACACCTGGCGCCAAATGACAGCCGATACACATGGAGTTGTAGTTGCCCGCACCGGCGCGAATAAGAGCTTGATCATCCAGGTTGGGAACCTCGATGTCCTGCGAACGGACTTCGATAGAGCGGTCACGGGCCATCGTGAGAAACGCATGCACTGCAGGAAAATGGGGATCATCGGCCCCCACGTTGACCACGCCAAAGTAGGCGCCGGCCAGGACAGCTGTGCTACCGACCACGCCGGCCGCCACCAAAGTTTTAATTGTTCTTTTCATGTCAGGTTCTCAAAACCACATCCGGATACCGGCGACAAAACGCGCCTCGTCTACATCACCGCCCTCGTCGCGCACCATGTCTGCCGTGTTGCCATAGGAGCGGCTCCAGGAAACCCCGACATAGGGAGCAAACTGTCTGACAATCTCGTAACGCAGACGCAAGCCGAGCTCGGTATTTGCCAACCCAGACCCCACACCTCGCTCAGGATCGTTCTTGCCGTAGAAGTTCATTTCGGCAGTTGGCTGGAGAATCAGCCGGTTGGTCAGCAGAATGTCGTACTCGCCCTCCAGTCGGGCAGCAGTTTGGCCATTCTCGCCGACGAAGGCCGTGGCTTCGGCCTCAAAGGCGTAAAGCGCCATGCCCTGGATACCGAAGGCAGCCCAAGTCTGCGGCGACTCCGGTTTAAAGTCCTGGCGAACGCCCGCGACGACATCCCACCAAGGGCCGATCGAGCGGCCGTACAGCAGCTGTAATTCAGCGTCCTCGGTAACGCCGTTGGTACGCTCGCCTTCGGAGCGGAACCAGACCCGGTTGATATCACCGCCTACCCAACCCGACGCATCCCAGGCCAGGGTGCTGCCCTCATCTGCGTCTTGGTATTCGAGCTGATCGAGCAGGAAAAAGCTGTTGATGGCGCTGTCATGCACCTTGTGGCCAGGCAGTGGCGGGAAAGCCGCTTGGCGATCAGCATCCGTCAGAACGGGAATCGGCGTACGACTGGTAGTTCTCGGGGCTTCAGCGGAGCCATGGTTCATCTTCGAATGATCCATGCCCTCCATCTGTCCCTGCATGGTGCCGTGTCCCATCTTGCTGTGGTCCATGGCTGGGGCCTTCTCTTGGCTCTGGCTGTGGCCCATCTGGCTATGGTCCATGCTGCCCGATTCGCTCTGCATGGCACCATGATCCATCTTGCTGTGATCCATGCCCTCCATCGGCGCTTTGGCGGAACCGTGGCCCATCTGGCTGTGGTCCATCGACATGGAGCCGTGCCCCATTGCCGAATGATCCATTTCTTCCGCAGCCTGGGTAACGCCGCCGCTGAGTGCACTCAGCGACACGGCCAGCGCTATGAGGGACGGGCGTGAAAACCTAGTGGTCATGGTTCGAACCTGCTTCGGCTTCGGTGCCGCCATGCTTATCCATCATCTTCTCGTGCCCCATATCGTCATGGTTCATACCCTCATGATCCATGGCGCCATGATCCATCTGATGGCCAGCGGCCTTGCCTTTCGATTGATCTGCAGGCTTGTCACTGGCGTCGGGCGCAGCCGACTCGGCAGCATGTTGTTCGTGCTCGCTGTGCCCCTCACCTGCCAATGACGTCGGCGCGTGCAGAACAGCCAAAAGACTGAACATCGCTGCGCTGCCAAACAGGGCATTACGCTTCATAAAAGTACTCATCAGAAATCTCCTTTACTCATCCACACGGACTTCACGGAACATGCCCATTTCCATGTGGAGCAACAGGTGGCAGTGATAGGCCCAACGCCCCAACGCATCGGCGGTCACCCGATAGCTGCGCTTGGAACCTGGCGGCATGTCGATGGTGTGTTTACGCACCAGGAAATTGCCGTTCGCATCCTCCAGATCACTCCACATGCCATGAAGATGGATCGGGTGAGTCATCATGGTGTCGTTGACCAGCGTGATGCGAACACGCTCGCCGTACTTGAGGCGCAGAGGCTCGGCGTCAGAGAACTTGATTCCATCGAAGGACCAGGAGAATTTCTCCATATGCCCGGTGAGGTGCAGCTCGATGGTGCGACTTGGTTCGCGACCATCCGGGTCGAGGAAGGTGCTGCGCAGGTCAGAGTACGTGAGGACGCGTCGGCCGTTGTCTCGCAAACCAATACCTGGGTCGTCCAACTTATGCGTTGGTGTCATGGTTTGCATATCGACCAGCGGGTTGTTGGTCTCTGAGGCTGGGTGTGCCTGCATGGCACCTGCCATGCCTGCCATGCCCGAATGATCCATTCCAGCCATCTGGCTGTGATCCATGCCGGCCATGCCACCCTGCATGCTCCCATGATCCATGCCCGCCATACTGCCGTGGTCCATTCCGGCCATGTTCCCGTGATCCATACCGCCCATGCTGCCGTGATCCATACCCATGTCGCCCATGGCAATCAGCGGACGCGGGTCGGGGCTGGGTACTGGTGCACTCAACCCCTCCTGTACAGCAAGGGTGCCGCGCGCATAGCCAGTGCGGTCCATGGATTGGGCAAACACGGTATAGGCCTGTTCGCTGTCTGGTTCGATGATCACGTCGTAGGTCTCGGCCACGGCGATACGGAACTCGTCGACGCTGACCGGTTTGACGTGCAGACCATCGGCCGCAACCACAGTCATCTTCAGGCCTGGGATGCGCACATCGAAATAGGTCATAGC
This sequence comes from Pseudomonas anguilliseptica, assembly GCF_021375795.1. GTDB lineage: Bacteria > Pseudomonadota > Gammaproteobacteria > Pseudomonadales > Pseudomonadaceae > Aquipseudomonas > Aquipseudomonas anguilliseptica_A. The sequence goes on from NZ_JAEIOI010000003.1 coordinate 84,986, forward strand.
CGAGGCATTAATGAACCGCAGGCGGATCTTTTCGCCTGGTTTGAATATGCCGGTCCAGTTGCCATCAGGTGCCTGGCCATTCATCAGGTAGGTGTAGGTGTAGCCACTGACGTCAGCGAGATCCGTCGGGCTCATCTTCATCTCGGCCCACATCTTGCGATCGGCTACGGCGGCGGACCAACCCATCTCGCTTACGTCATCGATGAAGTCACCAACGGTGCGTTTGTGCTGGTTGTAGTAGTCCGACTGTTTCTTGAGCTTGGCCAGTACCCGCGTTGGATTTTCATCCGTCCAGTCGCTCAGCAACACGACGTAATCACGGTCGTAACTGAAGGGCTCGGGCTCCTTGGCATCGATGACCAGCGCACCGTATACGCCGACCTGCTCCTGGAGCCCAGAATGGCTGTGATACCAGTAGGTGCCGTTCTGGTTGACCTTGAACTTGTACTCATACATGCCATCAGGGGCGATGCCATGGAAGCTCAGGCCAGGAACACCATCCATGTTCGCCGGCAGGATGATGCCGTGCCAATGGATGGAGGTGTCCTCCTTGAGGCGGTTGCGCACGCGCAATGTGACGGTATCGCCTTCGCGCCAACGAAGAATCGGCCCAGGGAGCGAGCCGTTGATGGTCATGGCCGTGCGCGCTGCGCCGGTGATGTTCACCGGGGTTTCACCGATGAATAGGTCGAATTCGTTACCAGTCAGTACGTTGGGCTGGCCGGGGCTGTTCACCGCCCAGACCGGCGTGCGCCACAGCCCCAACCCGCCCAGGATACCGGTGGCGGCCAGGCCTTTGACGAAGGTTCGCCTAGTGGTTTTGCTGTGCATGCCGTTGTGTCCAGTCAAATAAGCCGGAACTATCAGGACCGGCGTTGATGATATTGGCGACTTCAGTTTCAGTGGGCGCTGCCCTCTGCGGACAGCGCACCAGTCACTGCTGCCGCGAGCAGTATGAAACTGCCACATCTCCCCCCTCAGGGTGATTACATTTCTGTCAGCTTGGCTCAGCAGTTGGCGTGCTTGAGCTGCTTGCTCTGCTCGCCGGTGACCGGGGCCTCGCCTTTTTGTTGCTGAGCGAGCTGATTGGCTTCCATGGATGTCTGCCGGGCCTGCTCCATGCGAGCAAATGTACGCTCGGCGCCGCCTTCGGCCATGGCAAGGCTGGAAACACTGAGAGCGGCTACTACGAACAGCGCCTTGATCGATTTCATTTTGGATTCCTCGTGGGTTCGGGTAAGCCTCTGGATAACCGAGGCCGAGCATCAGGCTCGATGTCACCTTAGCCAGAGCGCCCTGTCAGAAGCCTGAACCGCACATTACAGTTCTGTCAGGTAGGCATTTCTTTCTTGTCGAGCCTCCCGCCTGCTCGGTAGTGTCTAACCAGTGTCCTTCCTCTGCCTTGCAAGCTTTGTGGAAAGGCATACCCGACCTGATCCGACACCACCAAGAGAGATAACCACCATGTCGACAAAATCCAACGCCGCCACCGGCGCCGCACTGGCCCTGGTTGCCGCCAGCCTCTTCACCACCCTGCCGGCACAGGCGGCGCAAGATGCCAAGGCGGCAGAAGTACAGTGCTTCGGCGTCAACGCCTGCAAGGGACAGAACGACTGCATGACCGCCAAGAACTCCTGCAAAGGCCAAGGCGAGTGCAAAGGCCAGGGCTTCAAGCTGATGACCCAGGCCAAATGTGATGAAGCCGGTGGCAAGACCAGCGAGTGATACCGCCCCGGGGAGTGCCTGCCACTCCCCTTACTGGAGCCGTGAATGAGCATGCGCAATACGCTGGGGTTTGGTCTTGGCCTACGCAGCGAGTATTACCAGCAGATCCTGGAGCAGCGACCCGCGGTCGACTGGTTCGAGATCATTTCCGAGAACTACATGGTAGAGGGCGGCAAGGCCCTCTACTTTCTCGACGCGATCAAAGAGCACTACCCCCTGGTGATGCATGGAGTTTCCCTGTCGATCGGCGGCTCTCACACCCTGGACATCGACTACTTGCGGCAGCTCAGGAAGCTGGCGGATCGGATCCAGCCCCATTGGATTTCCGATCACCTGTGCTGGAGCCGTGGCAATGCCCATCAGCTGCATGACCTGCTGCCCCTGCCGTTCACCGAGGAAAGCCTGCAGCATGTCGCCGCCAGGGTGCGCACGGTGCAGGACATCCTGGAGCGCCCCCTGGTGCTGGAAAACGTCTCCGCCTACCTGCAGTGGAAAACCTCCTGCATGAGCGAGTCACAGTTCCTTGCAGAGCTGTGCCAGCTGACCGGCTGCGAGCTGCTGCTCGATGTAAACAACGTCTATGTCAGCTCGCGCAATCAGGGATTCGATCCCTGGCAATTCATCATGGAGCTGCCGCATGAGCGGATCCGCCAGATTCACCTGGCCGGACACAGCGACTACGGACAGTACCTCATCGACACCCATGACGCGCCCATCGCTGATACGGTCTGGGCACTCTACGGCAAGACACTGGGCCAGCTCGGCGCGACCGCAACCCTAATCGAGCGGGACGACCACTTCCCGTCCCTCGACGAGCTTTTGGCCGAACTGAAGCAGGCGCGCGCGCTTGCCGATGACGCGCTGAACAGGGCTGAATCATGCAGCTGAACGCACTGCAGGATGCCCTGCAAGCCTACCTTGCAGGCGAATCCGATAGCCCTCCGGCCGAGCTGTTGGCACAGCTTCAAGGCAGTACCGCGCTAGGCGCAGCCGACGGCCTGAGGATCTACCACAACGCCTACCGCGCGCGCCTGCTGGCGGTATTGCGCGAGGACTTCCCGGCGCTGCAGCAATGGCTGGGAGCGGAGTCGTTCGAGCAACTTGCGTTGGCCTATCTGGCCACCTGGCCGCCGCAGCACTACAGCCTTCGCTGGCTGGGCGAGAAGCTTCCCGAGTTCATCGCCGGCTACGTCGCGGAACCGCAGCTATCGCCACTGCGCGAGCTCGCCACGCTGGAATGGGCCTTTACCCTGGCATTCGATGCCGAGGACGCCGACGCGCTCTCGGCAGAAGGCATGAACCGCTTCTCGGCCGAAGACTGGGTCGCCCTTACGGCAACGCTGGTACCCTCTGCCAACTGGCTGGAGCTGCGCTACAACACGCTGGCGCTGTGGAAAGCAGCCAAGGACGGGGAGCCGCTCCCGGAGATCACCCGCCTGGCTATCGATTGCAGCTGCCTGATCTGGCGTCATGATCTGCTATCTAGGTACCGCAGTCTGGAACCTGATGAAGCGATGGCGCTGAGGCTGTTCGCAGGCGGTGAGCCCTTTGCCGGACTCTGTGAGTCGCTGCTCGCACGCCATGCCGAACAGGCACCAATGCAGGCTGCAATCTGGTTGCGACAGTGGGTGAGTGATGGGCTGTTGGTTCGATTTAAAGCCGAGGCATGAGGGCCACTGCAAAGCAGTGGCCCACTCCATTAAGCCAATTATGGGTACCGACAGCGCCCTAGGCGCCAATCGCAGCCCCAAAGCCGAGCTTCTGCACCAGATCGCGAATGACTGCCGCGCTTTCACCGGTGTCGACCGAAACTATGCCACTGGCTCGGTCAATTTCGACTCGTGCATGCTGATCCAGGGACTGGATAGCTCTCGTGATCTTGCCCACACAGCTGCCACAGCCCATTCCCGTCACCTTCAAAACGACCATAGATCACCTCATCTCAGGAACGGCACCCGTTGCCGTACCCTCAGCATCAACCTTGCCACCTTGGCAAGGTCAAGCACCTGTGAACGAAGCATGAAAATCAGCGCCGGACAGGTCAGTGAAACGAACCCCATAAGGTTTCCAGCCAATAACAGGTGTGGCTAATCTATCCGTGTCTGCCGGAGGCGCAGCGCATTGAAGACTACCGACGCAGAGCTAACGCTCATCGCCAGGGCGGCAATCAACGGTGACAGCAAGTGCCCCGTCAGCGGGTACAGCAGCCCAGCCGCCAAAGGGATTCCCATCGCGTTGTAGAGGAACGCAAACGCCAGGTTCTGCCGCATGTTCTTCACCGTGGCCACCGACAGGGTGCGTGCTCGCAGGATGCCCATCAGGTCGCCCTTGACGAGGGTCACCTGAGCGCTGTTCATGGCCACGTCGGTGCCCGTCCCCATGGCAATACCCACGTCTGACCGGGCCAGGGCCGGCGCATCGTTGATCCCGTCACCGGCCATGGCAACACGTCGACCATAGCCCTGCAGATCGGCGACCAGCTTCTCCTTGTCCTGCGGTTTGACCTCCCCATGTACTTCTTCGATCCCCAGCTGCCTGGCGACGGCTTTTGCCGTCGTCAGGCCATCGCCGGTGGCCATGATGACTTTCACATCCTCGCTTTGCAGTCTGGAAACCGCCTGTTGGGAGGTTGGCTTGATTGGATCGGAAACGGCTAGAAGACCTGCCAGGCTGCTATCAATTGCCAGATAGATAATGCTGATGCCCTCTAGGCGCAGCTGCTCGGCACGATTGTGCAACGGGGTAATGTCGACGCCAGCATCAGCCATCAAGGCCGTGTTGCCTAGCTGCAATTGATGACCATCGACCAGCCCTCTCACACCAATACCAGAGCCAGACTCGAAGGTTTCCGGCTTCGCCAAGGCGAGCCCTACGCTGCGGGCATGATCGACGATGGCGTGAGCCAGCGGGTGCTCGCTGCCCTGGTCGAGGCTAGCGGCCAGGCGCAGCACCTCGCGGGGGTCATAGGCACCGGTGCCTTCCGCACTATGGAATACCGGGCGTCCTTCGGTCAGCGTTCCGGTTTTGTCGACAATGAGCGTGTCGATCTTGCAGAGGTTCTCGATAGCGCTGGCATCACGGAACAGCACACCGCTGCTGGCCGCCTTGCCCGTCGCGACCATGACCGACATCGGCGTCGCCAGCCCCAGGGCGCAGGGGCAGGCGATGATCAACACCGCCACGGCATTGATCAGGCCGAATACCCAGCCTGACTCCGGCCCGAATAGCCCCCAGCCGAAGAAGGTCAGGATCGCGATCAGGATCACCCCAATCACGAAATATCCCGCCACGGCATCGGCCATGCGCTGCATGGGCGCCTTGGAGCGCTGGGCTTTGGCCACCATCTGCACGATCTGCGACAGCATGGTTTCGGCGCCGACCTTCTGCGCCTCCATCACCAGGCTGCCATGGGTATTCAGGGTGGCGCCTATAAGGGAGTCGCCTGCCCGCTTGGTCACGGGTAGCGGCTCGCCGGTGAGCATCGACTCGTCGACCGCGCTCTCGCCCTCCAGCACCGTGCCATCCACAGGGACTTTCTCACCCGGACGTACACGCAGGTGGTCGCCCTGATGGACGTGGGTGAGAGGAATATCCTCCTCCTGGCCGTCGGGCAGGATGCGCCGCGCTGTCTTCGGGGCCAGCCCCAGCAGCGATTTGATAGCAGCAGAAGTCTGCGAGCGAGCCTTGAGTTCGAGCATCTGCCCCAAAAGCGTGAGCGAGATAATCACCGCAGCAGCCTCGAAATAGACGCCGATGCGGCCATCCTGGACGAAGGCTGCCGGAAACCATTGCGGTACCAAGGTAGCGAACACACTGTAGAGATAGGCAGCTGCCGTTCCCAAACCAATCAGGGTCCACATGTTGGGGCTACGGTGACGAATGGAGTCGATGCCGCGGGTAAAGAATACCCAGCCGCCCCATAGCGTCACCGGCGTCGCCAGAACCAGCTCAACCCAGTTCTGGGTCGTACCATGGAACAACTGCAAGGAGTGGCCAGCCATCGCCAGTACCGTGACGATGACGGTCAACGGCAGGGTCCACCAGAATCGCCGCGAGAAGTCTTTCAGCTCCGGATTTTCTTCCTCTTCCAGCTCTGGGATGACAGGTTCCAACGTCATCCCGCAGATCGGACAATTCCCTGGAGTCGGCTGGCGGATCTGCGGGTGCATCGGACAGGTGTATTCGGCGCCCTGACTCGCTGGAGCCGCTGGCTGCGGAGCAGCGGCAGGCTGGTTATGCCCTGCATGCGCCTGGTGGCTCATGTATTGATGGGGACTGGCCTGGAATTTCTCCAGGCACTTGTCACTGCAGAAACGATAGTTCTGCCCCTCAAAACTCAACCGATAAGGGCTGTCGGGCTTGACCTCCATCCCACATACCGGATCGTGATGACTGTCCGAGTGCCCGTGCGAGTGATTGGCATGATCCTGATCGTGCTGGCTGGAGGGGCTGTGCATACGGGCTATGTCCTATTGTCGTCCTTGGAAGCGGCAGAGCTGCCGGAATGGGAGTGGCCACCGTGATTGTGGCCAAACAGATGCATCAGCGGGCACAACAGCAGGATCAGGTATGGCAAGGCCTGCGAAAGATAGCCGTAATGCTCTCGCGCCACGTAGAAGACGCCGATGACAGCCAACATGATCAGCACGATACCGAACCGGCTCCTCCAGAAGGGTGGTTCAGTGGTACCAGGGTGATGAGAGTGGTCCATGACAATAGCCTCGATTCGACGGTATTGGGATCAGCATAGGTGGCTCAAGCCAGGCAGAGTTGACGCTCATCAATAGAGTCCGGCGCACGGTCACATTGACTGAGATAAAGCGCGACACCGACACGGCGCCGCCAGGCCAAAGGAGCAATCACGAAAGGCCTGAAAGTGGGGATAGTGCCTTGGCCACGAAATACCGCACACGCTAATACCTCAGCGGTTTCCATGGGAGCAGTCTCCTTCAGAAGGCAGTGGCGGGCAGCGCCAGTTCGGGGCGGAGCACGCAAGCCAGTATCCATGCCTGCACCCTAGACAAGTGAGCCTGTCGGCGACCTGAAGCCAGGATTACATTTTCGTAAGCTTCTGGTTGGTCACCCTGTTTGCCTGCACACTCGGGTCATGTCACATCAGGATCCGCGCGCATGAAACTACTGGTAGCCGAAGACGAGCCCAAAACTGGGGCCTACCTGCAGCAAGGGCTTACCGAGGCTGGGTTCACCGTCGACCGGGTCATGACCGGCACAGATGCACTCCAGCACGCATTGAGCGAGGCTTATGACCTGCTGATCCTGGACGTGATGATGCCGGGCCTGGACGGCTGGCAAGTACTGCGCATGGTGCGAGCAGCAGGCAAGGATGTTCCGGTGTTATTCCTGACCGCACGTGACGGTGTGGAGGATCGCGTCAAAGGCCTGGAGCTTGGCGCGGACGACTACCTGATCAAGCCCTTTGCTTTCTCGGAGCTACTGGCCCGGGTCAGAACGCTGCTGCGCAGAGGCAATGGCTCGCCCACCCCGACCACCATGAAAATCGCCGACCTGGAAGTCGACCTGATGAGGCGCCGCGCTATCCGTGGCGGGAAGCGCATCGATCTGACCGCGAAGGAGTTCTCATTGTTGGAGCTGCTGCTGCGGCGGCGTGGCGAGATCTTGCCCAAGTCGATGATTGCCTCTCAGGTATGGGACATGAACTTCGACAGCGACACCAATGTCATCGAGGTTGCCGTACGCCGGCTGCGCGCCAAGATTGACGACGACTTCGAGCTCAAGCTGATCCATACCGCTCGCGGCATGGGCTACATGATGGATGCGCCGGAGTGAGGATCACCCATCTTTCGCTGACCGCGCGCATGAGCCTGATGTTCATGTCCGTGGTGATTGCAGTCCTGGCCGCAGCGGGACTGGGTTTCAACATGCTCAGCCAACACCACTTCAAGATGCTCGATCAGCAGACGCTGGGCGAGAAACTCGAATCAACCCGGTACATCCTCAGCAATGCCGGCAATGGAGCAAGCCTTGCCGCCGAGTTGCCGCAACTGCGGGCCTTACTGGGAGCCCATCAGGATCTGACGGCAACCATTCTCGCCAGCGATGGTGCCGTGCTTTTTTCCGCTCCCGCGGCAGTCGAGATTCCCGACAGGTTCAGACGAGCCGCAAATGCCAGAATGTGGAACTGGCAAGACGGCGAGCACAAATACCAAGGTGTGACCGCCGAGATCCCGGTTCACGGGCAACCCCAACCACTCACCGCGATACTCGCTCTCGACGTCACCAGTCACGCACACTTTCTCGACACGCTGCAACGCTGGTTCTGGATTGGCCTGACGCTCAGCGCCCTGGTCAGTGCCGCGCTGGGCTGGGCAGTCGCGCGAAGCGGCCTCAGCCCGCTGCGCCAAGTCACGCAGGTCGCCACCTCGATCTCCGCCCGATCGCTACAGGAGCGCATCCCCCTGGGACAGGTGCCACAGGAGCTTCAGCAACTGGTTCTGTCCTTCAACGCGATGCTGGACCGGCTGGAAGACTCCTTCGTCCGGCTCTCCAATTTCTCGGCTGACATTGCCCACGAGCTACGAACCCCTCTCAGTAACCTGATGACTCACACCGAGGTCGTGCTGAGTCAGAAGCGAAATAATGAGGCCTACGAGGAAAACCTGTACGCCAATCTGGATGACTTGAAGCGCATGTCCCGAATGATCGACGACATGCTGTTTCTGGCCAAGGCCGATAACGGCCTGATCGTCCCGGAACAGAGCGACATCGAGCTGGCGGACGTTGCCGCCAAGCTGACCGAGTACTACCGCCTGCTGGCCGAAGAGCGTGACATCCGACTTTCTGTAACGGGTACAGGCCGAGTGCGTGGTGATCGGCTGATGCTTGATCGTGCGATCTCCAACCTGCTGTCCAATGCCCTGCGCTATACGCCTGAGGGGAAGACGATTTCGCTGCGGATCCGCCAGACAGCGGACACAACCAGTCTAAGCATCGAAAACCCAGGCGGCACAATCGCTCCAGAGCACTTGGAGAAGCTCTTCGACCGCTTTTACCGGGTCGATCCCGCCCGGCGCGAGGGAGGCCCGAGCAATGCAGGCCTCGGCCTTGCCATCACCCGCTCCATCATCGAGGCCCACAAAGGCCGCATCTGGTGCACTTCGGTAGAGGGCCTCACAGGCTTTCACATCGAACTTCCTCGGCTCTCCCCCTCCTAGCGGATGGCTGTGCAGCCAAGCGCACATGACCCCTAATGAAGTTAGCTCTGCACCGGTGTGTTGTGGCTTACGCCTATGTCTGGGCACGAATGGCGTTTTCCGTAAGCACTCGCCGCACCGAAGACGACTGTCTCTATGGGGCCAAGCTGGCAGTCGCCGATTTCTTTTTCAGCCGCCTATTGCCACAAACTTAGGACTGGAAGCCTGCATTCGAGCGAGTAGCTCATCCCTCTATGGACTTTCCGCTGAACAGTTCTGACGATTAAGCGTGAGCGCGGTCTCGATACTGGAGACCGCGCTTTTTCAACCGTGGCACTGCAGAGGCGATCATAGGACTGAAAATCCTATAGTCCGCAGTTCCAACACACTCAGAGGTCCTTCACCTTCTTCAACGCATGCAACCCATGCTGCGCTTCATCCCAAAGGTAACCCCCCAGCTTCGAGATACTCGTAAACCACTCACTGCGTGCGCCATCAATCAGCAGAATAACTCGACGATTACTGACGAAATCGCCATCAAAACTCATGGAGTAGTCGTCAATCTGAAGCCTGCCTCCTGGCTCGATCACCGAAGAAGCGGCAATACCATCGGCAAAGGCATTGCCAGCGGTTTGGTATTCATCAATACCTTCGTCCGTGCTGGCGTATGCATACAACTGCCTACGAAGGTAAGTGACAGACTGAGCGGTGCGATTCAGCAACCAAACCGGCTGCTTATCTGAGCAACGTGAAAAGAACGGAATAGCCAAGTAAAGCCCTTCAGGCGCTTCCTGCTCATAGGCATGTAAATTCGCATGGGCGATAAGGTCCGCCACCTGCGAGCGGCGCCTGGCAAGCACATCAAAAGCATCGTCATCCATTCTGGGGCGGCACCCGCTAAAAGACTCCAGGGCGGTGCAGGCCGACGTCAGCCGCGCATACCGAGCCAGCTCTTCTGCATGCTGCTGCGCCACTTGCGGATGGCATTGCTGCGCAAGGCGCGAGGCCAGGCCCATAACCTCATCGTGAATGGGTCTACGAAACACTTGATACTCCTTGATACCCAGCGCTCAAATCAGGCAACGTCTGAATAGGCATAAGCTAGATCTATGCAGAACGATACTGGTAGTCCCCAGCCTTTGTTACTGATTCTGGCTCAAGCGGTCGACACAATATCTATCAGACCAGCACTGCAGAAACGATCATAGGATCAAAAGTCCTATGGTCATTTCAGGTAAAAAAACGCCGGTCAATCGACCGGCCTCTTTACTATCTCGCTGCAGCGGCGCTGGCTATCCAGTCGTCGACTTCGTGCTTAAGCCAGCGGCTGGCTCGACCGATCTTCAACTGTTTCGGGAAGTCACCCTCTCGGATACGGCAGTAGATGGTCTTGCGGCTCAGGCCAACCTTGCGACTGACGGCATTGAAATCTAGGAGAACCATCTCAGACATAGGCCACCTCCAAAATCGAGGTACCAGTAGGAAGATGTAGGTGCAGCTGTGGTGATGCTTTCCTCATGTTGATCTACTCAGACGGATCGTGCCTTCGAGGCATTAGCTCTACTTTTCCATTTCCGCAGCGCATCAAGTAGACAACGACGCTGCGGCAAACAATGGGGCTCCGCACAACCCCAACACCTGTATATTTTCACAGCGCCTTGGGTTGATCAATAAAATACTTGACTTTACAGAAACTTATCCAATCTCGAACAAATCCAGCTGCTCAGCCTGATGCTCATCCTCATCAGAACCGTCGAGCAGACGACTCAGCGCCGCATCGAAAGCCTCCATGGTCGGGCGCATCTGAGGCAGTTTAGCCTCAGGGTTATTGCGATAGTGCGTAACGACAACACCCGTTTGCCCGTGTGACTGCAACGCGTCACTCTCGAAATCCTTGATACCGTTACGCTGCATGAACTGTGTGCATGTGCGACGAATATCACGTGGGCTGAATTTTGGGATGGGCTGGCTGTTCATTTTGGCGTGGTCAGTAGCGAGCCACTCGCTCACCGCATGAGACAAACTGGACGCGTGAATCGGCTTTTGCCCACCAACACTCCAGGGATATAAGGCCCCTGGGGACTGCAAGGCACGAACCTGTTCAAGTATCTGCACGGCCCTGTTGCTTAAGGGAACGAAGTGAGCACGCTTTTTACTACCGCGCCCTTTGCTATCTATGATCTTCAAGTACTTCTTTTGAAGGTTGTAGCTGGTCCAGGGCTCACGGATAAACTGGAGGGGACGCTGCCCTGCAGTAGCAAAAGCAAAGTGAAAGACACGCGCCATAATCGCACCAACCGAATCGACCTTGGTGATGGTGTACCAAAATTGCTTAAGTTCCTTATCAGTGAGGGCGCGCTCGCCAGGTTTTGACGTGTTCGGGACAGTCACTGGATCCGCAGGATTCATCTGAAGTCCGTAGCTTTTAGTACTGCTTCGGTCGATATGATGCTCAGCTTTCAGACCGAAATTGAAAGCAGCCACGAGAAACGAACGAACCTTGCCCGCCTGACGCCTAGCTCCCCTGTCCCATATTGGTTTCAGCAGAAGATTCACATGCTCCGGCCTGACATCCTTGGCCTTCATATTCATGATGTTGAGCCGTTCCTCTCGGCCTTCCTCGCTCACGGCTACAACTTTCTCGCCTTCCAGATCCTTAGACAGCACACGCTCAAACTCCTTGATCTGCGCAGCTGAAACACCATCACGGCGACGGTCTTCGATGTAATCCCGGAACAATTCAGACAAAGTGCCTTTTGAAGCCTCTATTGCAGCAAGTCGCTGCTGCTCATGCAGCTGGCGCTGGCGCTCGGCTTGCTCGACCTCTTCCTCGGCAGCACATCTGGCTAGGTAAGCCTTAATGTCGCCATGCTCTGCCGCGATCTTTGCGTAACGTACCGCTTGCTCGCGAAGTTCAGTAAGTGAGAGACCGGGGCTCTTGGGTGTTTTCTTGAAGACCCCTAGCTTGATCTTCTGGCCCCCGCCATCGCGGCGGCGGTAGTACCCTTCAACAGCTCCTGAAGCACGGCACTCGAACAAGATTGATCCACTACCTCGGCCTGGCAGTGAATCGGTGGCAGTCTGACCAGGCTTAAGCGCCTTCAGCTCCACATCTGTCAGAAATTTCCTACTACTCGCCTTGCCCGATGCCTCTGCCATTTCTGCGTACCGTTTTGCGTACCGTTTCTTAGGGCATGACCGGCCATACCCAGAACCAAGGGGAAACACCTAACCCCTTGAATTTAGGATAACGCGCTAAATCGGCTTTTTTCGGGAGACGCTGGGAAACGACCAGAAACGTGCTTTTTACTGTCTCATAATCCTTTGGTCCACGGTTCGAGTCCGTGTGGGCCCACCAATTCCAAAGCCGCGCACTGCGCGGCTTTTACGTTTCTGTCTACGGGGTTTCTTGCCTGCTGCTCAGCCGTTTCGCCGTTCTACAAACTCGGTAAATGCCTGCAGCGGCAACGGCTTGCTGAATAGGTAGCCCTGGAACTGCATGCAACCGTTGCTGAGCAGGAACTGTTGCTGGGCTTCGGTTTCTACGCCTTCGGCGATCACGGTCATGCCCATGCTTTGCCCGAGGGCGATCACGGTGCGCACGATGGTTTCGCTGCTGCTGTCGGTGAGGACATCGCAGATAAACGAGCGGTCGATCTTCAGGGTGTTGAGCGGCAGGCGCTTGAGGTGGCTGAGGGAAGAGAAGCCGGTGCCGAAGTCGTCCAGGGAAAAGCGCACGCCGCGCTCGACCAGCGCCGTCATCTTGCGCAGCAGATCGTCGATGTCCTGCACGATCAGGGTTTCGGTGAGTTCCAGGTCGAGTCGGCGGGCGTCGATGGCGTGTTCGTCGATCAAGCGCAACATGTCTGCAACGAAGCTGGCCTGACGAAACTGTTTCTGGCTGATATTTACCGCCAGGCCGATGCTGGCGTAACGCGGATCGTCGCGCCAGATACGCAGCTGGCGAACGGCCTGTTCCAGCACCCATTGGCCGATGGGGATTATCATCCCGGTCTTTTCCGCATGGCCGATAAACTCAACCGGGGCCACCAGGCCGCGCTGCGGGTGTTGCCAGCGAATCAGTACTTCGGCACCAATCACCTTGCCGGCACGGTTGAGCTGAGGTTGGTAGTGCAGCACGAACTGCTGCTCACGCAGCGCCACTTCCAAGTCACGATCAAGCATGGAGCGTTCGGCAGTGTCGCTTTGCAGGATGTGCAGCAGGGCGAACAGCATCAGCATGGCTGCTACGCTCTGCACCCAGGAGCCACTCATCCGCACCTCATCCGGCAGGTGGTAGGCGCTGGTCGGGCTCCAGGATGAAGATGCAAGCACGATGAAAAGGCCAAGGCATAACACTGCAACGCCGTAGCGCAGCCACAGCCGCTCATCACGAAAGGCCATCAGCGCAGCAACGGCAATCGGCAGCAGGTAGAGGTGCGTGGCCCGCGGGGCCGCTGCGGTGTGCGGGTCCATCAACAAGGTGGTGGCGACGATCACTAGGATGATCACCCCGAACAGCAGCAGATTGGCCAGGCGCACGCGGTTGCGCAGGGTCAGGATAAATACGCCGATGCCACAGAAGATCATCAGCAGGTCCATCATCACGATGCCCCACTCGCCGCGCAGGCTGAAGAAGACGCCCCAGAAGCTGCCGACCAGCAGCAATACCAAGCTGGCAAGCATACGCATGCGCCGCTCACGACGCTGACCGACCAGAGCCAGATCGGGCGCATGCCAGAGTTTGATGACCTGTTTGAGAAAGGCGGAAAGGACGGTCATGAAAAGTCCCTGAGTGACCATAAGCGTCGCCAAGGAGGTCGTCCGATGGCATGCCAACGCAGCGGTTTATCGATAAGCCAAGTTGAGTGTAGACGCCGTAGCAGAGGCGCTACGGACGATTCGCATGCTGCCGCGTTACTCGTCGCCGCGTTCAGCCGCAGCGCTATGCGGGCCCACCAGGCAATTGCGGCCCTGTTCCTTGCCGCGATACAGGCGCTGATCGGCGCAGCGATACAGCTGCTCGGCCGTGCGGCCATCGACGGGCCACTCGGCCAGGCCGAAGGTGGCCGATAGCGCGATGTCCTGATCACCGTAACGCATCGGCTGGCTGCACAGCCGCGCGCGCAGACCTTCCACCAGCGACTCGGCGCCCGGGCCATCGGTATTGCGCAGCAGCAAGCCGAATTCTTCCCCGCCAAGACGGCCGAGGGTATCCGTGGCGCGCAGGCGCTGGCCAAGGCTATTGCAGATATGGCGCAGTGCCTGGTCGCCAGCATCGTGACCGTACTGGTCATTGACCGCCTTGAAATAGTCGACATCCAGCACCACCAGCACCAGCTTGGATTGGCTGCGCTGCGCCTCGCGGATGCTCTGTTCCAGGCTTTGCTGAAAGCTGCCACGGTTGGCCACGCCGGTCAGTGCATCGGTGCGCGCCATATGCTGCAACTTCTGGTAGGCCGTGGCGCGGCGCGCTTCGTAGAGGTAAACGAAGACCAGAATCATCAGCCCGCAGAACACCGCGTTGCCGAGGTCGATCAGGCTTTCAGCATCGCGCCGGATCGGGTAGGTGTACAAATACAGCAGGCAGGCGCCAAGGATGAAAGGCAGCGACAGCAGGCTGCCGCGCTTGAGGCCGAGCAGCAGGTAGGACAGCACGGGGATGCTGTAAACCCAAACAAAGGCGGTTTTCGAGGCATTGGGAATAACGATGATGTACAGCAGAAAGCTGAAGGTCGGCACAAGGTAGAGGTAGATCCAGGGCAGCAGATTGCGCACCCGGACAATCCGCCATGCGCCCCACAGTAACGTTGCGGTGGCGATCAGTTCGAAACTGGCGAACAGATAATTCCCGGCCATAAATTGCAGCACGCAGAACACCCCGAGGGTCAACCCGGTGCTGGCAAAGATCATGCGGATCAGCGAACGCTGGCCGACGTCCTGCATATCGTCGACGGCAGCGGTGCTGTCATTGCCCGGTTTGCTTCGCGGTCGAAAAAACATGGTCCGGCGCTGTATGGATGGCGGATTGATGGCTCACTGTGCCTCAACTACCTGGGCCTTGACCAGACAGGCAGCGCACGAGCCACCGACCACAGGCGGTTGACTTGCTCGCCACAGCCCGTAAAGTGCCAGCCCATGCACAGACACATCTGCCCAATTTCCGCGTTTTATTACGCCCTGCCCCCTCTCACCAGGCGGTAGATGCGTTGTTGCATGTCCGATCCGCCTGAGGCGGCCCGGATAGCACACCCTCACTCCAGTCTCCTCAGGCCTTTGCCTAAACCAGGAGACACGTATGCCCCGTAACACCCCTGATCTGCTCGACCAGCTTGATACCCGTGGCTTTATCCACCAGAGCACCGACCTTGATGGCCTGCGCCATGCGCTTAACCAGGGCCCGATCACCTTCTACCTCGGTTTCGATGCCACAGCGGACAGCCTGCATGTCGGCCATTTGCAGGCGCTGATGCTGATGCGTCACCTGCAACGCGCCGGGCACAAACCGATCCTGCTGATCGGCGGCGCCACCACACGCATCGGCGACCCGAGCTTTCGCGACAGCAGCCGCCCAGTGCTGACGGAAGCGCAGATCCAGCACAACATCGCCGGGATTACCGGCTGCTTTGCCCGCTACATCCAACTGGGCGACGGCCCCAGCGACGGCCTGGTGGTGGATAACGCCGACTGGCTGGATGGCATCGGCTACCTGCAGTTTCTCGATCAGGTCGGCCGGCACTTCTCCATCAACCGCCTGCTGACCTTCGACGCCGTGCGCAACCGCCTGGAGCGCGAGCACTCGCTGAGTTTTCAGGAGTTCGGCTACACCCTGCTGCAGGCCCATGACTTCACCGAGCTGGCGCGTCGGCACAACTGCACCCTGCAACTGGGCGGCGCCGACCAGTGGGCGAATATCATCAATGGCGTGGAGCTGGGCCGGCGCCAGGGCTGCCAGCCGCTGTTCGGCCTGACCATGCCGCTGCTGACCACCCGTGACGGGCGCAAGATGGGCAAATCCGCCAGCGGCGCGGTGTAGCTGAATGGCGACAAGCTCGCGCCGTACGACTTCTGGCAGTTCTGGCGCAATTGCGACGATGCCGACGTAGGGCGCTTTCTCGCCCTGTTCAGCGAACTGCCGCTGGATGAGGTGGCGCGCTTAAGTGCCCTCGAAGGCGCCGAACTGAACCAGGCGAAAATCATCCTGGCCACCGCCGCCACCGCCCTAGCCCATGGTGAACAGGCTGCACGCGACGCCGAAGCCACCGCCCTGGCGTTGTTCACGGCGCAGGATAGCGATGCCGAACTGCCGCAACTCAGCGTTAGCGCGGAAGACCTGGCCGGCGGCCTCAGCCTCACCGATCTGCTGCTGCGGCATGACTTGCAGCCCTCACGCAGCGCAGTGCGCCGCCTGGCGAGCGGCGGCGGCCTGCTGCTGGATGGCGAACGGCAGAGCAACCCGGACCAGCCGCTGCAGGCCTGGCAGCTGGGCCGCCGGCTCAGTTTGGGCAAGAAGCGTCATTACCTGCTGCAGGCGCAGTAACGCGCCGGTCATGGGTTTATCGTGGGCATGGCCCACTCCTACAAAATAGCCACGTTCGTGGGAGGGGCTGTAGCCGCGACAGAAGCAGCTAAAAGCTCGCCGCTAAAGCGCCTCCCACACATCACACAGTAGGCTTAGTCGTAGGGTGGCCCCCGCTTTATCGGTCCACCATAGGCAGTCGTGCGGACAGCCCATGGTGGAAATAAACCGCGATTTCCACCCTACAGTTTTTCGCCCAACTTATGCCGCGCGGCATACAAACACACCAATTCCATCGCCACCGTGGCGCCGGCCAGGGCGGTGACTTCGGCGTGGTCATAGGGTGGCGAGACTTCCACCACGTCCATGCCGACCAGATTGATCCCACGCAGCGCACGCAGGATCTCCAGGGCCTGGTGAGTACTCAGGCCGCCGCATACCGGGGTGCCGGTGCCGGGGGCGAAGGCTGGGTCGAGGCAGTCGATATCAAAGGTCAGGTACACCGGGTTGTCGCCGACCCGCGCGCGGATTTGCGCGGCGATCTGCTCCGGGGTGCTGCGATGCACCTGGCGTGCATCCAGCACCTGAAAGCCCATCACGTCATCATTGGTAGTGCGCAGGCCAATCTGCACCGAGCGCGATGGATCGACCAGGCCCTCGCGGGCGGCGTGGTAGAACATGGTGCCGTGGCTGACGCCCTGCTCGCTGTCGTCGAGATCTGGCCAGGTGTCGCTGTGCGCGTCGAAATGCACCAATGACAGCGCGCCGTGTTTACGCGCATGAGCCTTGAGCAACGGGTAGCTGATGAAGTGATCGCCGCCCAGGGTGAGCATGGCGCAACCGGCCTGGACGATATGCTCGGCGTGCGCCTCGATGGCCGCTGGAATCCTGTGCGGCAGGGCGTGATCGAAATTGCAGTCGCCGTAGTCGATCACCGCCAGGTGGTCGAAGGGGTCGAACTCCCAGGGGTAGTGCCGCTCCCAGGCGCTGGTGATCGACGCCGCGCGAATCGCGCGCGGGCCGAAGCGGGTGCCGGGGCGGTTGGTGGTGGCGGTGTCAAAGGGCACGCCGCTGACCACCAGGTCCACGCCCTGCAAATCGCGGCTGTAGCGCCGACGCATAAAGCTGGTGACGCCGGCATAGGTCGGTTCGGAAAAGGTGCCGTAGAGGCTGTCGCGGGTAAAGGCCAGGTCGTTGCCGTTAAATGCTTCCATTGCCTTGTCCTCAATACTGACTGCGGAATGTGGTCCAGATACGCGTGCGCTCACGCTGTTGGCGCAGCGGCATCAGCTGCTCGGCAAACAGCCGTGCGCGCACCGCTTCATCGGGGTAGATATCGGCATCGCCGCTGATCGCCGGGTCGACCAGCGCCGTGGCGGCCTGGTTGGCGTTGGCGAAAAACACGCTGTTGGTCAGCTCGGCGATGGCCTCGGGGCGCAGCATGTAATCGATAAAGGCGTGAGCGGCTTTGGGGTGCGGTGCGTCAGCCGGGATGGCCATGGTGTCGAACCACAGCAGCGTGCCTTCGCGCGGGATGCGGTACTGCACCTCGAACGGCTGCTTGGCCTCCGCGGCGTTGGCTGCGGCCATATAGGCGTCGCCGTTGTAGGTCAGCGCCAGGCAGATTTCGCCCTTGGCCAGGTCATTGATATGCCGACCGGCACCGACGTAACGCAGATTGGGTTGCAGCTGGGCCAACAACTGCGCCACGGCATCGAGGTCGGCGCGATCACTGCTGTAAGGGTCTTTGCCCAGGTAGTTGAGGACGATACTGATCACTTCCTGCGGCGAGTCGATCACCGCGATGCCGCAATCCTTGAGCTTGCTGGCGTACTCGGGTTTGAACAGCAGATCCAGGCTGTTCAGTGGTACGCCAGGCAGACGCTGTTCGAGCGCCTGAAGGTTGAAACCCACACCGACCGTGCCCCAGGTGTAAGGCAGGCCGTACTGATTACCGGGGTCGGCACTGGCAAGTTTGCTCAGCAGCGCCGGGTCGAGGTTCTCCAGATGCGGCAGTTGCGTGCGATCCAGCGGCTGCACGGCTTTGGCTTGAATCGCCCGGGCCAGTCCACTGGAGGCCGGGAAGACCACGTCATAACCGCTGCCGCCGGTAAGCAGTTTGCTGTCCAGGGCTTCGGCGCTGTCGAAGATGTCGTATTTGACCTTGATCCCGGTTTCATCCTTGAAGCGCTGCAACGCCTGCTCCGGCAGATAGGCGGACCAGCTGTAGAGGTTCAGGGCTTTCTCTTCTGCCTGGGCGGCGAAGGCGCAACACAGCAGTAGCGGAACAAGGGCCTGACGCATAAACATGACCTCGGTGCGGAATGAACTGAGCACATCCTGCCTGCCGGTTTGCTTAGCTTAAATATGAAGTGTTCTACTCTGGCATCGACATTTATCAATGTTAGGCACTGTCATGCTCAGCCAGTTACGCGACCTCGACCTGCAGTTGCTGCGTCTATTTGTCACCGTGGTGGAGTGCGGCGGTTTCAGCGCCGCTCAGGGCGAACTGGGGATTGGCCAGTCGACCATCAGCACGCAGATGGCCAAGCTGGAAACCCGCCTGGGTTTTCGCCTGTGCGAGCGTGGCAAGGCTGGCTTTCGCCTGACGCCCAAGGGCGAGCAGGTGCTGAGCGCCACACGCCGGCTTTTCAGTGCCATCGACACCTTCAAGGACGAGGCCCAGGGCATGGCCGACAAGCTGCTCGGCGAGCTGCGCATCGGCCTGTCCGAAGGGCTGGCTGCGCAGGTGCTGGAACAGGTGGCCGAGGCCATCCAGCGCTTTCGCGCACGCAACCAGGCGGTGCAGATCGAGTTACTCACCGCCATGCCCGCCGAACTGGAACGCCGCCTGCTGCAAGACCAGCTGCACCTGGCCATCGGCTACTTCTCCGGCAACCAGAGTGCACTGGACTATCACCCGCTGTTTCGCGAGCGCCAGGTGCTGTACTGCGCCGCAGGGCATCCGCTGTTCAGCCGCCGGCCAATCAGCCGGGCCGACCTGCAGCAGGCAGACAGCGTGCGCCACCCTTACCGCTTTGTGCAGGCACGCGAGCCGCTGCAGAGCAGCACCAGCTCAGCGCAGACCGAACAGGTCGACGGCGCCCTGGCCTTTATCCTCTCCGGCAGGCATATCGGCTACCTGCCAGTGCACATCGCCGCGCCCTGGCAGGCCACGGGGCGTCTGCGCGCGCTCGAAGCCGACAGCCTGGGCTTCGACGTGCAGTTCCACCTGGCCAGCCATCGCGGCCAGCACCCCGGCGATGCGCAGCGGGCGTTTGTCGAGGACCTGCTGCAGGCGTTCAGCGCCAGCCCGTCGACCAGCACTTAACGCCGCAGCACAGGCTCAGGCGCCTGCTGTAACTGCGTACTCAGGCGGTCAATCGCGGCAATCGTCTGGCTAATGTCGTGATGGATACTCGGCACGCCCAGGCACAGCCAGGGCGCGGCATCAACGGATAGCGCCTCGGCCTCCAGTTGCAGCTGGGGGTCGAAGAGATCGTGGGTCAGGGGAAGCAGGTGCATGACAGACTCCTTGCCGGACAACCCGGCGTGACGTTTAAGGTCAGGAGGCAGTAAACAAGTGGCCAATCGGCCAAGGGGCAGGTCTTGTTGCTATGGCACATAGCATCGGCGCATGAGGTGACAGGTTGATGACCGCGCTGAGCCTGGGGGCCAGGCTCAGCTGCGAAAGCATCGGCGTCAACCTGCCAGCTTACCGTTGGTCGAATGCAGCAACGGCGGCAACGGACAATCCAGCAGGTCGGCCACCGCGCGCAGCAACTCGGCTTCGGCAACCTCGATACGTCCGTCATGCTCGATGCAACGTGCCATGGCCTTGAGCAGCCGTGGCTTCTGCAAGGGCTGTAACTGGTTGAGCCGTTTGAGCGCAGCCTCCAGGGCTTTCAGATCACACTGCGCTACCGGCAACAGGTTTAGCACGGTGTAGGGCAACTCACCCGCCGCATGCGCCAGGGCGGCCTGCGCCTGCTCTGGCAGGATGCTGCCAGCCCTCGCCAGAAACGACAGCAGCACCTGCGCTTCGTCCGCCAGTTCCAGCAAGTGAAAATGACCACTGAGCCGGCGGCTGGGCGCCAGGTTGCGCTCGACGATGCGCAACAACGTCCACTCCAGCAGCTCAACCTTGCCATCGGCACGGATCAGCCGCGCCATCAGCGCACACAGCGTGGCTGCCTGCTCGGTGCCCAGCTGCTTGAGCGCCGGCATGGCCAGATCCAGCAAGGCCAGCCGCTGGTTGCCAGGCAACTGCCGCAGCGGTTGCTCCAGCGTCTGCACATGGTCCATCAGCTCGGCGCTGAGCACTGGTTTGAGCATCTGCAGTTGCTGCTCACGCAAGGGCGCCGCTGGAGCCAGCAACAGTCCATACAGCAAGGCCTGCGCACCACTACCATGGTGCGCCGCCTGACGTAGCGCCGGGTGCAATTCATCCAGCACCTTGTGCGCTTGCTGCAAGTGCGCCGCACGCGGCTCGCCAATGCTGGCGATGGCCGCCGTCGCCGAGTCGGCGCTGAAGCCGGCCAGGGCCTGATCCCAGCCCTGGGCCACGCTACGTTGATCTGCCGTGGCATCGGCGGGCAGCACACTGAGGATCGAGACAGCCGGGTAGCGCCCATCCCACTCTGGCGTAATACGCCGAATCCGCTCATCCAGCGGCGGATGGGTCGCCAGCATGCCCTCCAGCGCGCGGCTGATACCGGCGGCGAAATACATATGGCTGAACTCGGCCGCATGTCCGGCGCGCAATTGCGAACCGTACTGGTTGCCACCGATCTTCTGCAGCGCTCCGGCAATGCTCTGCGGATTGCGGGTGAACTGCACCGCCGAAGCATCGGCGAGAAACTCGCGTTGCCGGCTCACGGCGGCCTTGATCAGACTGCCGAAGAACGTCCCGGCATAGCCCAACAACCACAAGGTAGCGCCGACCGCGATGATCGCCGCCGCCGAGTTGTTGCGGCTGGAGCGCGAACTGCCACGGGAGCTGCTGCGCAGCAGAAAGCCACCGATCAGCCCCAACAGCAGAATGCCGTGCAGCACTGCCACCAGGCGGGTGTTGAGGCGCATATCGCCGTGGAAGATATGGCTGAACTCGTGGGCAATCACCCCCTGCAACTCTTCACGCGAGAGCAGGCTGATCGCCCCACGGGTAATTCCGATCACCGCATCCTGCGGTGTCAGGCCAGCGGCAAAGGCATTGATCCCGGCGTCATCCAGCACATACACCGGCGGCACCGGGGTACCCGAGGCCAGGGCCATCTCTTCCACCACATTGAGCAAGCGCTGTTCTTCCAGACTCTGCGGCGCGAGATTGATCAGCCGACCACCCAGCCGTTCGGCCACTGCCTGACCGCCACGGCTCAGTTGCAGGCTCTTGTAGACACTGCCCAGTAGCACCACGCCGATTACGCCCAGGGCCACCATGCCCACCAGCCGCCAGCTGGGCAATAGCCCACTCGGAGCCTCACTGGCCAGCCAGAGCGAGCTATGGCTTTGCCCAAACAATTGCCAGACCACGCCCAACGCCAGGCTGGTCAGGGTGATCAGGCTGAGCACCGCCAATACCATCAGAATCAGCAGACGCCCACTGTTACGCCGAGCGCGATCCTGTTGCTCGAAGAAATTCATCCCTGGGAATCCTTAGAACGACACCTTCGGCGCTTCCTGAATCGCCGCGCTGTCGGCGAACTCCAGCAGGCTGGCGTCCTGGGCGTGGCCAAAGCTGGCAGCCAGCAACACCGGCGGGAACGCCTGCTTGTAGGTGTTGTAGGCCATGACTGCATCGTTGAAGGCCTGGCGGGCGAAGGCCACCTTGTTCTCGGTACTGCTCAACTCTTCACTGAGCTGCTGCATATTCGCCGACGCCTTGAGGTCCGGGTAAGCCTCAAGCGTGACATTCAGTCGACCCAGAGCACTGTTGAGCAACCCTTCCGCGCCGCCCAGCTGCGCCATGCTCTGCGCATTACCCGGCTGCGCGGATGCCGCCTTGAGCCCGGTCACGGCGTTGTTGCGCGCGGCAATCACCGCTTCCAGAGTATCGCGCTCATGCGCCATATAACCCTTGGCGGTTTCCACCAGATTGGGGATCAGGTCATAGCGGCGCTTGAGCTGCACTTCGATCTGCGCAAAGGCGTTTTGAAAGCGGTTACGCAGGGTCACCAGCTGGTTGTAGATGCCAATCACGTAAAAAATCAGTGCGGCAACAACCGCCAGGAAAATCAGCGTGGAAATGGACATGGGGAAATCCTTATCAGCATGCAGGAGAGAAACAGATGGTAGCGGAAAATCCTATTGCGAGAGCTACCCAGCTGCTACAGGCCCTGCAACAGCGTCAGAATGGCCTGTGGCCGCTGATTGGCCTGTGCCAGCATCGACGTTGCAGCCTGCTGTAGGATCTGTCGGCGGACCAATTCCGACACTTCTGCGGCGTAGTCAGTATCTCTAATTCGACTTCGTGCTGCACTGAGGTTTTCAGCGCTATTGGCCAGGTTGACGATGGTGTACTCGAGGCGATTTTGTACTGCGCCAAGATCTGCTCGGGCACTGTCAATCAAACTCAGCGCGCCATCAATCACGCCGATTGCAAGTTGCGCGTCGATATCCGTGAGCAGGTTGATATCGCTCAGTGTTTCAAGACTGCTGAAGTTTCGCACCGTACTGCCATCAACAGTGAGGCCATTCACTTCGGTACTAAACGAATTGCTGCTGCTCAAACGCACCACACCAATTGCCCTGACAGACGAGTCGTCATTGAGCGTTGCTACCGCACTCGTCAATTCGCTCTCCCCGCTATAGTCGAACGCTTGGATCACTGCGCTACCATTTTCCTCCGAGAGAAAGCTCTCAAGCACAATGTCGTCGCCCGCTTCGCTGACCAACCACAACTTGCCCTCCTCAATTCGCGCGCTGATACCGGTAGTATTTTTTTCAGCATTGATCGCCCATGCCAGCTCCCCCAAATCGCCATATTCCACCTTGCCCCGAATGTTCACAGCATCCGTATTGGCTCCGTAGAGTTCAAAGTTGTAAGTGTCGTCTTCGCTGAAGCTCAACTGCACAAGCGTGCGGGCGTCCGCAGTGACGCCGGAGACTTCGGAGCGTTTATTGATACTTTCGGCAATCGATTTGGCCGTTCCCTGAACGGTAAAACTGACCGTGGAGCGCCCGTAAATAGTCAGTTCACCACTTACCTCGTTGTCCGCAACATCGCCATTCTGCTCCAGCAACCCACCCAACTGATCAAGACCCAACGACCCAATCGAACCATTGACCAGGTCGCGAGTATTGGTGCCTAAACGATTTACTCCATAGTTACCAAGGTTGACGGCAATGGTTTCAAACGCCTCGGCACCGACCTGTAACGACCTGGAACCATAACTGCCATCAAGCAGCTTGCGCCCGGCAAAACTGGTGGTTTCAGCAATACGCCCCAGCTCTTGCTGCAACTGCGAAACTTCCTGCTGTAGTGCGCTGCGCTCATTGATCGAGTTGGAACCATTGCTGGCCTGCAGCGCCAGATCGCGCAGGCGCTGCAGAATAGATGTGGATTGCTGCAGCGCACCTTCGGCTGTCTGAGCCAATGAAATGCCATCGTTGGCGTTACGGATGGCAACCTGCATACCACTGATCTGACTGCTCAGCCGGTTAGATATCTGCAATCCGGCCGCATCATCCTTGGCGCTGTTGATGCGATACCCGTAGATAGGCGCTGCATCGACGTTTCCAACGCGCGCGTAGTCTCATTCAGGCTGCGCTGAATGCTAAGCGATGAAACGTTGGTATTAAGCGTCAGCGCCATTCAGCGGCCCTTTGACGAATGCAACTCCCTTTTACCGCTCCCACCCTGGATTAACGGCTATCTCAATACAACGGCAGCAGACGCACTTTCTTGAGCGCGACCCCATTTAAAACTTCATACCTCGTACTGATTCCGCCCTGTAGATCAGATCAATAGCGACAAAAAACACCTGACAAATATACCGACCGGTCTATATATTTAGCCCATGAAAAAGACCTCAACCCGCGACAAACTGATCCACGCCATGGCCGACGCACTGCAGCGCAAAGGCCTGCACGGCGTTGGCCTGAATGAACTGCTGGAGGTCGCCGGCGCGCCCAAAGGCAGCCTCTACCACCACTTCCCAGGCGGTAAAGGCGAGCTGGCAGTGGCTGCCATTGAGCACATCAGCCAGCACATCGACAGCCTGTTCGAACGGCTCTTCGCCCAGCAGGCCGATCCAATGCAGGCCATGCACAACTGGCTTCAGGGCGCGCTGCAACAACTGGAGAACAGCCAGTTCGAACGCGGTTGCCCGCTGGCCACCATCGCCCTGGAAAGCGGCCCGGAGGATGTAGAAATCCGCGCCGCTCTGCAGCGCAGTTTTACCGCCGTGCGTCAGGCATTGAGTGCGCAACTGCATGCCTACGGCTACCCCAGTGAGCAGGCGGATAACCTCGCCGCCCTATTTGTCGCGCTGTATGAAGGCGGGCTGCTGCAAGCCCGCGTGGCCGGCAGCAGCGAGCCGCTCAAGCGCGCCGCCACTGCCCTGTTCAACCTGACCCGCGAACAGTTCCCGGGAGGAGTCCGTCCATGAATACCCCTGCCATTCTTAGCGAGACCGTGCAGCTGCCGGCACTCGACGGTTATCCGCTGACCGCCACGCTGTATCACGCCCCGGAGCCGGTTGCGCAGCTGTTGATTGCCGGCGCCACCGGCGTGCCGCAGGGTTTCTACCGACGTTTTGCCGAATACGCGGCGCAGCGTGGCTACAGCACCCTGACCCTCGATTACCGTGGCATCGGCCAGTCGAAACCGGCCAGCCTGCGCGGCTTCAAGATGGACTACCTGGATTGGGCACACCTCGATCTCGCGGCGGCCGTCGATCAGCACCGTCATCCGCAGCGGCCGCTGTATATGGTCGGCCACTCCTTTGGCGGGCATGCCTTCGGCCTGCTGCCCAATCATGATCAGGTCCAGGGCTTCTACACCTTCGGCACCGGTGCCGGCTGGCACGGCTGGATGCCCAAGGCCGAACAACTGCGCGTACTGACCATGTGGCGCCTGATCGGTCCACTGATGACCCGCTACAAGGGCTACCTGGCCTGGAGCAAGCTGGGTATGGGCGAGGATTTGCCGCTGGGCGTGTACAAACAGTGGAAGCGCTGGTGCAGCTACCCGCGCTACTTCTTCGAAGACCCGCAAATGCCAGGCCTGGCCGAGCGTTTCGCTCAAGTCAGCACGCCAATCATTGCCGCCAACGCGCTGGACGATCTGTGGGCCCCACCCGCCTCGCGCGATGCGTTTATGGCCGCCTACTGCAAGGCGCCCTACCAGGCACGGACCATCGACTCAGCCGCCAGCATCGGCGCGATAGGCCATATGGGCTACTTCCGTCCGGCGGCGCAGTCGCTATGGGATGAAACGCTGAACTGGTTTGCCGAACTACAGACCCAACGCCAAGCCGCCTGACACCCCAGAGCAAAGAGGTTTCGCTGATGAGCATGATCCCCGCAGGCTTTAGCCCGCTATTCAGAAGCAGCCCTTTCCTTGATTTGCTCGGGCCGATCTACAACCAGCGCAGCGCCACGGGCCTGGTGATTGGTCTGCGTGCCGAGGAGAAACACTGCAATGCGCGCGGCCTGGTGCATGGCGGTGTACTCAGCAGCCTGGCCGATGTGGCCCTGGGCTATAACAGCGCTTTCGCCGAAGAGCCACCAACCCCGCTGGTCACCAGCAGCCTGACCATCGATTACGCCGGCACCGCCAAACTCGGCGACTGGATCAACATCGAAACCGATGTGCAGAAGGTCGGCAAAAGCCTGGCGTTTGCCAATTGCTATTTTGTCGTCGAGTCGGTGCGTATTGCTCGGGCGAGCGCGGTATTCAGTGTACTTTCGCGCTGAGTCCATAAACCGCGGAGACAGTGCAGGTTGATGGCGGCCAGAAACGGCCTGAGGGGTGAAGCGCATGGATGCGCTGAGCATAAAAAATCATCTGGAATGATTTTTAACATCGCGCAGCGATGGCCCGAAGGGTGGCTGCCATGGATGGCAAGCCACAAAAACGTCGGGAGCGTTTTTGCGCGCAGCCCCGAAGGGGTGAAGCACATGGATGTGCTGAACACAAAAAAGAAAACCCCGCGATTGCGGGGCCTTTGCAGACTGTGTGCTGACATCCTTGATCTGCTTGCCATCCTGGCAGCTGTTCCGCGTATCCCTGTTGCTAAAGTGCGCTTCCTGCGCGACGTCCATGGGCAGCAGATTAGCCACCGCCCGGCATTCGGCATAGTGGCGATCTGCAGTACGCGGTGTAAGCCATGGCTTACACCGCGAGAAACCGAGCAAACGCTTGGCTTTATTTTGTGACGCAGGTCTTGTTAGACTCGATCCCGTCCTACAAAAACAACAGACCCCGTCAACGGTGGTCACTGGGGCCATACATGCGCTCATTGCTTCTTGCCATCGGCTGTCTGACAGCCAGCATCAGCCCACTTGCATCCGCCAATGGGCAAAACCAGCTTTCCGATCCCAAAGCCGCCGTGCAACTGTTCTGGAGCCAGGTTTATGGCCAGGGCGGTTCAACGCTGTATTGCGACAAGGCGTTCAGCGAAGAGAACGGCCAGCTCAAGGCCAGCCCGATCTACAGCAGCAAGCAGCTGAAAAGTGCGCTGCGCTGTGTGACCGACCGCCAGTGCGGGATCATGAACCCGCGCTTCGTGTACATCGCTTCCGACCTGCACAACCTCTACCCCGCGATGACCCGCGTCGAGCTGGTACGCCGCAATGCGCAGTTCGGCGAGCTGGATGACAGTGTACCGAGCAAGTTCGCCGACATCGGCTGTGACCTGAAAACCAGCTTCCAACTGGTCGAACCCCGCGACGCAGCCAAAGGCAATATCGCCCGGGCAATCTTCTATATGCACGTCGAATACGGCCTGCCCATCGTCGGCCAGGTACAGATGTACAAGAAGTGGCACCAGATGGACCCACCGGATGCCGAAGAGAAGGCGCGCAACGACAAGATTGCCGGCCTGCAAGGTACCCGCAACCGCTTTATCGACAACCCCGAACTGGTCGAGCAGCAGATCAAGAACTGATCGGTTTTAGTGCCGTGGTTTATGCGATGAGCGCAATTTATAGCGATCGCCCGGATGGATCAGCCGGGCGTAGCTGACCAGGTGCTCATCCGACCAGGTTCGACGAATCACACTCAGGCACGGCGCAGTCGGCTCAATGGCCAGCCAACCGGCCACCTGCGCATCGACCTGCACAGCCTCGACCACATGCTCGACATCGGAAATCGGGCAGCTGTTGACCAGCACCTCGTTGGGCGTCTGCAGGGCAAAATCACTGTCCAGGTAATGCGGCACCCAGCGCGGATTGACGAAGCGGTCTTCCAGCTGGATTGGCACGCCATCCTCGCGGTGCACCAGAATGCTGTGAAACACCTCGGCGCCCAAACGCAACCCCAGCCGCAACGCCACCTCATCATCCGCCGCCAGCGCCTCACAACGAATGATGTCGTTGCTGTAGACATGCCCACGGCCGCGCACTTCATTGGCGATATTCAGCACTTCATGTAGCGAGGATTCGGCCTTGCGGTCGGTGACAAAGGTGCCCAAGCCGGCCTGACGCAGCAGGTAGCCCTTCTGCACCAGATCGCGAATGGCCTTGTTGGCCGTCATCCGGCTGACCCCAAAATCCCGCGCCAACTGCTCTTCCGGCGGAATCTGGTGATTGACCGGGTAAGCGCCGCTGTGGATGCGCTCCAGTAGAAACGCTTCAATCGCCTTGTAGCGCGGGGTTGTACTGCTCACAGCGGCTCCTTGGGGTGGTCCCGGTGCGCGGATAATAACCTGTCAACCGCCACCGTAGGTTGGGTTGAGGAGCCTGCAACGCAGCCCAACGGCAAACGACAGGCGGCATCTGTTAGGCTTCGCTGTGCTCAACACCAACCTACGCCAGCGACGGCAATACCCCCCTCGGCAGCAACGGGGTCAGCACGCGCTCAGCCAGCAGGGCATTGGCAGACTCGATATCCGGGGCGAAGAAGCGGTCTTCGACGTAATACGGCACCTGCGCGCGCAGGGCCTGACGCGCCTGCTCAAGCAGCGGCGAGCTTTTCAGCCCTTCGCGGAAGTCCAGGCCCTGGCAGGCGCCGAGCCATTCGATGGCCAGCACGCCACGAGTATTGGCGGCCATTTCCCACAGGCGTTTGCCAGCAGCCGGGGCCATGGACACGTGGTCTTCCTGGTTGGCCGAGGTCGGCAGGCTGTCGACGCTGTGCGGATGGGCCAGCGCCTTGTTCTCGCTGGCCAGGGCGGCGGCGGTGACCTGAGCGATCATAAAGCCGGAGTTGACCCCGCCATTGGCCACCAGAAATGGCGGCAGCTGCGACATATGCTTGTCCATCATCAGCGAGATGCGCCGCTCGGAGAGCGAGGCGATTTCGGCGATGGCCAGGGCGATATTGTCGGCGGCCATGGCCACCGGCTCGGCGTGGAAGTTACCGCCGGAAATCACCTCACCCTCAGCGGCGAACACCAGGGGATTGTCCGATACCGCGTTGGCCTCGACGCCGAGCACTTCGGCGGCCTGACGCAACTGAGTCAGGCAGGCACCCATGACCTGCGGCTGACAACGCAGCGAGTACGGGTCCTGCACCTTGTCGCAGGCCTGATGAGAGCGCCCCACTTCACTGCTGTCGCCAAGCAGGTGGCGATAGATGGCGGCGGCGTCGATCTGTCCGCGCTGGCCACGGGCGGCATGAATGCGTGAATCAAAGGGCGCTCGCGAGCCCAGCGCAGCCTCGACCGTCAGGCCACCGCAAACGCTGGCCGCAGCAAACAGGTCCTCAGCCTCAAACAACCCGCGCAGAGCGTAGGCCGTCGACACCTGGGTGCCGTTGAGCAGCGCCAGGCCTTCCTTGGCGGCCAGCGTCATGGGCTGCAAACCGGCAATCGCCAGCGCCTCGGTTGCCGGCAGCCACTCACCGCGATAACGCGCCTGGCTTTCACCCAGCAGCACCAGCGACATATGCGCCAGCGGCGCCAGGTCACCGGAGGCACCCACTGAGCCTTTCACTGGAATGTGCGGATAGACCTCGGCATTGATCAGCGCAATCAGCGCCTCGATCACTTGCCGGCGAATGCCGGAAAAGCCTCGCGCCAGGCTGTTGACCTTGAGCAGCATGATCAGCCGCACCATGGCGTCATCCAACGGCTCGCCGATACCGGCGGCATGCGACAGCACCAGCGAACGCTGCAGCTTTTCCAGATCCTCAGTGGCGATACGGGTCGAGGCCAGCAAGCCGAAACCGGTGTTGATGCCATAGGCGGTACGGCCCTCGGCGATGATACCGTTGACGCAGGCGACACTGGCATCGATAGCCGGATAGGCCGATTCCGCGAGGGTCACGCGCACGGGAGCCTGGTAGGCGGCGCGCAGTTGGGCCAGGGTCAACTGGCCGGGGTGCAGGGTAAACAGGCTCATGCATGGGCTCCTTGGGTTGCGCCAATCATAGGCAGATCGAGGCTCTGCTCCTTGGCGCAATCGACAGCAATTTGATAGCCGGCATCGGCGTGGCGCATCACCCCGGTGCCGGGGTCGTTGCGCAGTACGCGGCCAAGACGAGCGCGGGCATCCGGCGTACCGTCGGCCACTATGACCACCCCGGCATGCTGCGAATAGCCCATACCGACGCCGCCACCATGGTGCAGCGACACCCAGGTCGCGCCGCCAGCGGTGTTCAGCAGGGCATTGAGCAATGGCCAGTCGGAGACCGCATCGGAGCCGTCCTGCATGGCTTCGGTTTCACGGTTGGGGCTGGCCACCGAGCCGGAGTCGAGGTGGTCGCGGCCGATGACGATCGGCGCTTTCAGCTCGCCACTGGCGACCATATCGTTGAACGCCTGAGCCAGGCGTGCGCGATCCTTCAGGCCGACCCAGCATATCCGCGCCGGCAGGCCCTGGAAGGCAATCCGCTCACGGGCCATGTCCAGCCAGTTGTGCAGGTGGGCGTCGTCCGGGATCAACTCTTTCACTTTCGCATCAGTCTTGTAGATGTCCTCGGGGTCACCGGACAGCGCAACCCAGCGGAACGGGCCAATGCCCTGACAGAACAGCGGACGGATATAGGCCGGGACGAAACCGGGGAAGTCGAAGGCATTCTCGACGCCCTCCTGCAGGGCCATCTGACGGATGTTGTTGCCGTAGTCGAAGGTCGGCACACCCATCTGCTGGAAGGCCAACATGGCGCGCACATGCACGGCCATGGACTGTTTGGCGGCCTTGACCACCACGGCTTCCTCGGTTTTGCCACGGGCCACGTACTCGTCCCAGCCCCAGCCAATCGGCAGGTAGCCGTGGCGTGGGTCGTGGGCGCTGGTCTGGTCGGTGACCATATCCGGGCGCACCCCGCGCTTGACCAGTTCCGGCAGGATCTCGGCCGCGTTGCCGCACAGCGCGATGGAGATGGCCTTGCCTTCACCGGTGTACTTGTCGATGCGCGCCAGGGCGTCGTCCAGATCGCTGGCCTGTTCATCGACATAGCGGGTCTTCAGGCGGAAATCGATACGCGATTGCTGGCACTCGATATTCAGCGAGCAAGCGCCGGCCAGGGTGGCGGCCAATGGCTGCGCGCCACCCATACCGCCGAGGCCTCCGGTCAGCACCCACTTGCCCTTGAGGCTGCCGCCGTAATGCTGGCGACCGGCCTCGACAAAGGTTTCATAAGTGCCCTGGACGATGCCCTGGCTACCGATATAGATCCAGCTGCCGGCGGTCATTTGCCCGTACATGGCTAGGCCCTTGGCATCCAGTTCGTTGAAGTGCTCCCAGGTGGCCCAGTGCGGCACCAGGTTGGAATTGGCCAGCAGCACGCGCGGCGCGTCCTTGTGGGTCTCGAACACGCCGACCGGCTTGCCGGACTGAATCAGCAGAGTCTGGTTGTCTTCCAGGCGGGTCAGCACTTCGACGATCTTGTCGTAGCACTCCCAGTTGCGTGCGGCACGGCCGATGCCACCGTATACCACCAGCTCCTTGGGGTTCTCGGCAACTTCCGGGTCAAGGTTGTTCATCAGCATGCGCAGCGGCGCTTCGGTCAGCCAGCTCTTGGCGGTCAGTTGCGTGCCACGGGCGGCGCGAATTTCGCTGTCACGGAAAAGGCTCATGTCGGGCTCCTGTTCTTGGGCTCAGTGCGTAAGCGTCAGCAGATGAATCAAACGCGCCGCAACCTTGGCGGTGCGAGCGTCGATGTCGTATTCGGGGTTGAGTTCGGCCAGATCGACCAGGCGCAATTTGCCGCTGTCGCGCACGGTTTCCAGCAAGGGTTCAAGCAGCGCCAGCGGTACGCCACGCGCAGCAGGAGCGCTGACGCCGGGGGCTTCGCAAGCCGGCAGCACGTCGATATCGATGGTCAGGTAGATCGCATCGCAGCTGGCGATAAAGCTCTGCAACTCAGCGCTGATGGCTGTCAGGCTGCCTTCGCGGATCTCACGGTCTTCACGCACCAGCACGTTCAGTTCGGCGGCGCGCTGGAATAGAGCGCGGGTATTGCTGGCGCGGCTGACCCCGAGGCAGGCATAGGCAAACGGCCAGCCACGGGCGGCGCATTGCTCGACGATTTGCGCGAAGGGCGTACCCGAGGAGCGGGCATGGGCTGGGTCGCGCAGGTCGAAGTGCGCATCGAAATTGATAATGCCTATACGAGGTATGTCGCCAGCCAAGTGCTCGGCAATACCCTGCCAACTGCCGAAGGCCACTTCATGACCACCACCTAGAACGACCGGCAGATGCCCGGCATCCAGCAGCGCGCAGACGTTGTGACCGAGGCGCGCCTGAGCACTTTCCAGATCACCATCAGCGCAGACCACATCACCGGCGTCATAGGCCGGATCAGAACGGTGCCAGGCCAGATTGGCCAGCGCCTTGCGGATCGCCAGTGGACCATTAACCGCGCCGACGCGCCCCTGGTTGCGCCGCACGCCTTCATCGCTGGCAAAGCCGAGCAAGACGATGCCGGGCTGGCTGTCCATGCTTAGCGTCTGAATGCATTGGTGCCAGCGCGGACTGTCCCGCTCGGGGTCGATACGACCCTGCCATAGATCCATGGAGTTGCGATCAGCGTGCATGGCTGTTGGCCTCTTTGCTGTAGCTAATAACGCCGTTGAAAATGCGCTGACGCAGCCGCCCCGGCTGCACCGCGTAGGCCAGTTCGGCGGGTTGCTGCACATCCCACAGGCACAGCTCGGCGGGTGCACCCACCTCGATCCGCCCGAGGTCCGGACGGCCGAGGGCGCGGGCAGCATGGGCGGTCATGCCGGCCAGGGCTTCGCGCGGGGTCAAACGGAACAGGGTGCAGGCCAGGTTGAGAATCAAAGTAGGGAAGCAGATCGGCGAGGTGCCGGGGTTAGCATCGCTGGCCAGAGCCATCGGCACGTTGTGCTTACGCAGCAACGCGATGGGTGGCAGCTGGGTTTCGCGCAAGGTATGGAAAGCACCCGGCAGCAGGGTCGCCACGGTGCCGGCGGCGGCCATGGCTTGCACCCCGGGCTCGTCGAGAAACTCGATATGGTCGGCCGAAAGCCCTTGATAACGCGCAGCCA
Source organism: Pseudomonas anguilliseptica (assembly GCF_021375795.1). Taxonomy (GTDB): domain Bacteria; phylum Pseudomonadota; class Gammaproteobacteria; order Pseudomonadales; family Pseudomonadaceae; genus Aquipseudomonas; species Aquipseudomonas anguilliseptica_A. The sequence continues at coordinate 118,021 of NZ_JAEIOI010000003.1, forward strand.
GGACACTGGCGCCCTGGTTGGACAGCTGCTCGGCATGCACCTTGATGGGCAGGCCGTGACGCTGCGCGGCCTGGAACACCAACTCGCACTGTGCCGGGCTAAAGGCGATGTTTTCGCAGAACACATCCACTGCATCGACCAGGCCTTCGGCAACTGCAGCCGGGATCATCTCGTTGCACACCAGGGCGATATAGCCATCGCTGTCGCCGGCGAACTCAGGCGGCAAGGCGTGGGCGCCGAGCAAGGTGGTGGTGATGCGCAGCGACAACAACTCACCCAGGCGACGGGCCACGCGCAGCATCTTCAGCTCATCATCAACAGTCAGACCGTAGCCGGATTTTATTTCCAGGGTGGTCACGCCGTCGTCCAGCAGCGCCTGCACACGCGGCAGGCTCTGCGCCAGCAGCTCGTCCTCGCTGGCCACGCGGGTGGCGCGCACGCTGCTGAGGATGCCGCCGCCGGCCTTGGCGATCTCGGCGTAGCTAGCGCCTTCAAGGCGCTGCTCGAATTCAGCCGCGCGGTTGCCGGCATAGACCAGATGCGTGTGGCAATCCACCAGACCTGGCGTCATCACCCCGCCGCGCCCCACCTCCAGCGCATCGGTCAGCGTCTTCGTGTCGAACTCGGCTTCTGCGCAAAGCCCGGCGATGCGCCCATCCTGCACCCATAAGGCCATGGGCTGCGGGTATGTCTGCTCGCCATCAAACAGCACAAGATCACGCCACAACTGAATGGAAGATGTACAAGGCATGGGTAGGCTTCCGCTTTATTTGTATATACAAATAAACCTAAAAAACTACCAAATCAACTTTTAATCACAAAATGACTATACAAATACAAGCCGAACTCCCAGCACTGCATACCGCCTGAAGCACCAGTTCAACCCACCAAAACGCAAACCCCGGCACAAGGCCGGGGTTTTGTGTGTCGCGAGACAGCGTTTAGAACTGCGCGGCGTCCAGCAGGTACAGCGACTCGCTACCGGCCTTGACCGAAGCGGTCAGCGAGTGGATACGCGGCAGCAGGCGGGCGAAGAAGAAGCGCGCGGTGCCCAGCTTGCTCACGTAGAACTCGTCCTGATCCTGTTTGGCCAGAGCGGTACGCGCCATCAGTGCCCACATGTAGGCGTAGGCGGTGTAACCGAACACCTGCAGGTACTCGACCGAGGCGGCACCGACTTCGTTCGGATTGGCCTTGGCGCGCTCCAGCAGGTCGCTGGTCATCAGCTCCAGGTTGGAGATGGCGTCTTTCAGCGGGTTGACGAACTCGGCCAGCGAGGCGTCGGCACTGTCGGTGAAGGCTTTGATCTCTTCAGCGAAGTGCTTGTAGAACGCACCGCCGCTGCCGACCACTTTACGGCCAACCAGGTCGAGCGCCTGAATACCGTTGGTGCCTTCGTAGATCTGGGTGATGCGGCAGTCGCGGATCAGCTGCTCCTGGCCCCACTCACGAATAAAGCCGTGGCCGCCAAAGATCTGCTGACCATGCACGGTGGTTTCCAGCGCCATATCGGTGAGGAAGGCTTTGGCCACCGGAGTCAGCAGAGCCACCAGCTCTTCGGCGCGCTTGCGGGTAGCGGCATCTTCGCTGTACTTGGCGGTGTCGAGCTGCATGGCCACGTAGCTGGAGAAGGCACGGCCGCCTTCGTTCAGCGCTTTCATGGTCAGCAGCATGCGGCGCACGTCCGGGTGCACGATGATCGGGTCGGCGGCTTTGTCTTTAGCCACCGGGCCGGTCGGCGCACGGCTCTGGATACGGTCGCGGGCGTATTCCACGGCGTTCTGGTAGCTGCGCTCACCCAGGGACAGGCCCTGGATGCCAACGCCCAGACGCTCGTAGTTCATCATGGTGAACATGGCGGCCAGGCCTTTGTTCGGCGCATCGACGATCCAGCCGGTGGCGCCGTCGAAGTTCATCACGCAGGTGGCCGAGGCCTTGATGCCCATCTTGTGTTCGATCGAACCGCAGGACAGCGAGTTCTTCTCACCCAGCGAACCGTCGGCATTGACCATGACTTTCGGCACCAGAAACAGCGAGATGCCTTTCGGGCCAGCCGGGGCGTCCGGCAGCTTGGCCAGCACCAGGTGGATGATGTTCTCGGTCAGGTCGTGCTCACCGCCAGTGATAAAGATCTTGGTGCCGGTGATCTTGAAGCTGCCATCGGCTTGCGGCTCGGCTTTGGTGCGAATGATGCCCAGGTCGGTGCCGGCATGCGGTTCGGTCAGGCACATGGAGCCGGCCCAGACACCGGAGTACATATTCGGCAGGTATTTCTCTTTCAGCTCTTCGCTGGCGTGGGCGTTAATCGACAGACAGGCACCGGCGGTCAACATCGGGTACAGGCCGAACGACAGGTTGGCCGAGTTGACCATTTCCTCGACCTGGGCCGAGATCACCTTAGGCATGCCCATGCCGCCGAATACCGGGTCGCCACCAACGCCAACCCAGCCGCCTTCGGCGTAGGTCTGGTAGGCCTCGGGGAAGCCGGCCGGGGTTTTCACCGCGCCATCAGTCCAGCTGCAACCTTCTTCGTCACCGCTGCGGTTCAGCGGGGCGATCACGCCACCGGTGACCTTGCCGGCTTCTTCGAGAATCGCCGCTGCGGTGTCTTCATCCACCACCTCGGCCAGGCCCGGCAATTGGGCCCACAGCTTGGACACTTCAAACACTTCATTGAGCACGAAGCGCATATCGCGCAGGGGAGCTTTGTAGTCAGCCATGGGGCAAATCCTCGAACAAACCAACAGGTATACGGAAGTGCCTGAAGTCTAACCGAACAACATTTCAGACACATAGGGTCGCGTCGTGACCAGCAAGCCATAAACCGTTTGGCCGGCCCCAACAGGCAAAAACCCGCCAGAAGGCGGGCTTTGGCGCGGTTTGGCCGTCCGTCAGAGGGCGAAGTTTTCCGCTGGCAACTCCATCATGCAGGCACTGCCCGCTTGGGCAGCCGCCAGGTGTGCAGCAGTACGTGGCAACAGGCGCTTGAAGTAGAACTCGCAGGTGGCCAGCTTGGTCTGGTGGAACGCCGCGTCGCCCTCACCAGCCGCCAGTTTGGCCTGCGCCACCAGGGCCATGCGCAACCAGAAATAGGCCAGGGTGACGTAGCCGGAATACATCAGGTAATCCATCGAGGCGGCGCCGACTTCGTCGGGGTTTTTCATCGCCGCCATCCCGATGCTCTGGGTCAATTCACCCCATTGCTGATTGAGCTTGGCCAGTTGCGCGACATAGCCCTTGAGCTGCGGGTGTTCAGCCTGGGCCACGCAGAAGGTGTGAACGATCTTGGTGAACCCGCGCAGCAGCTTGCCCTGGCTGCCCAGCACCTTGCGCCCGAGCAGGTCGAGGGCCTGGATACCGTTGGTGCCTTCGTAGATCAGGGCAATCCGGCAGTCACGCACCAACTGCTCCATGCCCCACTCGCGGATAAATCCATGGCCGCCGAACACCTGCATGCCATGGTTGGTCACTTCCAGGCCGGTCTCGGTCATAAAGGCCTTGCAGATCGGGGTGAGGAAGGCCAGCAGGTTCTCAGCCGCTTCACGCTGCTCGCTGCTGTCGGCGCGGTGAGCCTGATCGAGCAACTGCGCGGTGAAGTAGGCCAGCGCCCGGTTGCCTTCGTTGAAGGCTTTCATGGTCAGCAGCATGCGCCGCACATCGGGGTGCACGATGATCGGGTCGGCAGCCTTTTCCGGCGCCTTCGGCCCACTGAGAGCACGCATCTGCAGGCGCTCGTTGGCGTACTTGAGCGCGCCCTGGTAGCTGGTTTCACCCAGGCACAGGCCCTGCATGCCGGTGCCGAGGCGAGCATGGTTCATCATGGTGAACATGCAGTTGAGGCCTTTGTTGGCCTCACCGATCAGGTAGCCGGTGGCGCTGTCGAAGTTCATCACGCAGGTGGCCGAAGCCTTGATACCCATCTTGTGTTCAATCGAACCGCAGCTCACGCCATTGCGCGCACCCGCTTCTCCGGCCGCATCCGGCAGGAACTTGGGCACGATAAACAACGAGATGCCCTTGGTGCCGGCCGGTGCGTCAGGCAACTTGGCCAGCACCAGATGGACGATGTTCTCGCTCATATCGTGCTCACCGGCGGAGATAAAGATCTTGCTGCCGGTCACGGCATAACTGCCATCGGCCTGCGGCACAGCGCGTGTCTTGATCAGACCGAGGTCGGTGCCACAGTGGGCCTCGCTCAGGCACATGGTGCCGGTCCAGCGGCCTTCGGTGAGCTTGCTCAGGTAGGTCTGCTTCTGCGCCTCACTGCCGTGAGCGTGAATCGCCGACATGGCGCCGTGGGTCAGACCGGGGTACATGCCCCAGGAGGTGTTACTGGCGCCGACCATCTCGCTGACCATCAGCCCCAGCGAGTGCGGCAAGCCCTGACCACCGTAGGCCGGGTCAGCCGCCAGGCCATTCCAGCCGCCTTCGACATACAGGGCGAAGGCTTCCTTGAAGCCTTTGGGCGTAGTCACGTTACCGTTGTTGAATTGGCACTCTTCTTCGTCACCGCTACGGTTCAGCGGCGCCAGCACCTGCTCACAGAACTTCGCGCCCTCTTCGAGAATCGCATTGACCATATCCGGGCTGGCATCAGTGGCCCCCAGGGCGGCGTAACTGCCATGGAAGTCGAAGACATCATCGATCAGAAAACGCATGTCGCGCAGCGGGGCTTTGTAGTCAGGCATGGTCAGACTCCAGCAGATTCATGGGGTCGCTTCAGCCCACCACGCTAAGGCGTAGCAGGCCGCGCCAACAACGACCGTAGAACTGCTGAATACAGCGCCATAAGCGCGCCGCCTCACTGGCCGATGCTCGGCTCCAGCTTGACCGCACCGCGCCGCTGGCCGTGGCTGCGAATGCAATTACGCCCGGCACTTTTCGCGCTGTACAGCGCCTGGTCAGCGGCCTTGATGACCTCATCCGGGTTGGCCTGATCCGCACCACGCTCGGCCACGCCCATGCTGATGGTCACCGCCACCTGCGACGCCGCCTTGCCCGCCCGACGCTGACGCCCCTGCTTGTCGTTCTGCGGGCGTTGCTGCTGATCACGCAGTTGCAAGCGGTAATGCTCGATGGCCTGGCGCACCTGCTCGAGATGCGGCAGGCATTCTTCCACCGTCTTGCCGGGAAACACCAAGGTGAACTCCTCGCCGCCATAGCGGTAGGCCTTGCCGCCCCCGCCGATCTTGCGCAGTTGGCTGGCGACCAGACGCAGCACCTGATCGCCGATCATCGTGACCGTGGGTGTCGTTGAATTTCTTGAAATGATCAACGTCGGCCATGGCAATCACGTAACTGCGACCCAGGCGTTGCAACCGCTCATTCAGCGCACGCCGGCCCGGCAGGCCGGTCAACTCATCGCGAAAAGCCATCTGATAGGCCTCATGCGCCAGAGCCGCCACCAGCATCAGCATGATCTGGCTGCTGATCACATTCAGCGCATTGGGCAGGATGAAGGTATTCGGCAGCATCCACAGCAGCCCGCCCAGACCGAGTAACTGCGCCGCATGCAGCGGACGTGGCGCACGCAGGTACTGCACCAGCAGCACAACCAGCCCGAGGATAAACACCGGATAAGCCAGCTGTATCAGCGCCAACCCGTCGAACTGCAACGCAGGCCAACGCACCTGCGACAGCCAGTGCAACAACGCCTCGGGAAAGCGCTGTGCCAGCCCCACGCTCACCGCTCCCACAGCCAGCAGCACCGCCGCACGGGCGACCATATCCTGCAGCAGGTGGGTACGCTCCTGCCAGGCGGCATACAGACTGTAAAGCAGAGGCAGCAGCAGGCTGCACAGGTGAAAGATCAGCGCCGTATCACTGCTTACCTGGCCAGTGGCACGGAAGTGATCGACCTGGGTATCGAGCAGAAAGTAGCCGAGGTACAGCGTCAATAGCAGAAACATCTCTCGCTGACGGCCATAGACCAGACAGAACGCCCCGCCGAGTAACAGCAAAAGCGTCGGCAATACATTGAACAGCGAGGTGAAAAACTCGTTCAGTACCGCCAGCCGCGCCAGCAACACCCCGCCAAGCAGAAGCAGCAGCGAAGGCAGAAAATGACTGAAGCGCACAGCAGCAAAACGCGACAAGGCGAGCCCCACACGACGGCAAAAAGTGGACAACGCCGCGCAGTTTGCCTGTAACAGCAGAAATTCGCACGGAACCTGACCGGCAAATCGACACACTGCCGGCCTGTGCTGCGCGCTGCCTAGATGACAGGCATAAAAAAACCGCCACCCCAAGGGGCGGCGGTTTCTTTGACCTGAAAAGGACGGCGGCTTAGTAGCCCAGCGCGAAGTCTTCTTCGGCCATGTCCATCAGGTTGTTAGCACCAGACAGCATGGCTTCAACGTGCGCACGGGTACGCGGCAGGATACGTGCGAAGTAGAAGTTGGCGGTCTGCAGCTTGGCCTTGTAGAAGGCTGCGTCGTCAGTACCAGCAGCGATCTTCTCGGCAGCCAGGCGCGCCATGTCAGCCCAGAAGTAGGCCAGGCAGACGTAACCGGAGTACATCAGGTAATCCACCGAAGCGGCACCGACTTCTTCGCGGTCCTTCATCGCGGCCATGCCCACTTTCATGGTCAGGTCGCCCCACTCTTTGTTCAGTTTGGCCAGCGGTGCAACCAGCGCTTTGACAGCGTCGTTGCCTTCGTTGGCCTGGCAGAACTTGTGCACGATCTTGGTGAAGCCTTTCAGCGCTTCGCCTTGAGTCTGCAGCACTTTACGGCCCAGCAGGTCGAGTGCCTGGATGCCGGTGGTGCCTTCGTACAGCATGGAGATACGGCTGTCGCGAACGTTCTGCTCCATGCCCCACTCGGCGATAAAGCCGTGGCCGCCATAGATCTGTACGCCGTGGTTGGCTGCTTCGAAGCCGACTTCGGTCATGAACGCTTTGGCAATCGGCGTCAGGAAGGCCAGCAGGGAGTCTGCGGCTTTCTTCTCGGCTTCATCCTGGCTGTACTTGACGATGTCGACCTGCTTGGCAGTGAAGTACACCATCGCACGGTTACCCTCGGCGAAAGCCTTCTGGGTCAGCAGCATGCGGCGCACGTCCGGGTGAACGATGATTGGGTCAGCGGCTTTTTCCGGCGCTTTCGGGCCAGTCAGGGAACGCATCTGCAGACGCTCACGAGCGTACTTCAGGCCGCCCTGGAAACCGGCTTCGGCGTGGGCCAGACCCTGCAGAGCAGTGCCCAGACGCGCCGTGTTCATGAAGGTGAACATGCAGTTCAGACCTTTGTTGGCTGGGCCGATCAGATAACCGGTTGCGCCGTCAAAGTTCATCACGCAGGTAGCGTTGCCGTGGATGCCCATCTTGTGCTCGATCGAGCCACAGGAAACGGCGTTGCGCGTGCCCACAGTGCCGTCAGCATTGACGTTGAATTTCGGCACGATGAACAGCGAGATACCTTTGGTGCCTTGCGGCGCGTCAGGCAGGCGAGCCAGCACGATGTGGACGATGTTATCGACCATGTCGTGTTCGCCAGCGGAGATGAAGATCTTGGTGCCGGACACTTTGTAAGAACCGTCAGCTTGCGGCTCGGCCTTGGTGCGCAGCATGCCCAGGTCGGTACCACAATGCGGCTCGGTCAGGCACATGGTGCCAGTCCACTCGCCGGATACCAGCTTGGTCAGGTAGGTGTGCTTCTGCTCGTCGGTGCCGTGCTCGGAGATGGTGTTCATCGCGCCGTGCGACAGGCCTGGGTACATGCCCCACGACCAGTTCGAGGTGCCAACCATTTCGCTGATCGCCAGCCCCAGGGACTCCGGCAGGCCTTGGCCGCCGTGGTCAACATCATGGGCCAGGCTCGGCCAGCCGCCTTCAACGAACTGCTTGTAGGCTTCTTTGAAGCCGGTAGGGGTTTTCACGCCTTCCGGGGACCAGGTACAGCCTTCGAGGTCACCTACACGGTTCAGTGGCGACAGCACTTGCTCACAGAACTTGGCACCTTCTTCAAGAATGGCGCTGACCATGTCCGGAGTAGCGTCCTGGCAGCCAGGCAGGCTCTGATAATGCGCTTCGTAGCCGAGCAGTTCGTCGCGTACGAAACGGATATCACGCAAGGGGGCCTTGTAATCAGGCATAGCGGTTAACCTCTGCGGTGGATTCTTAGTGTGTAGGTGACCGGATATTCGGTCGTTTTCGGGAGCAATCCCGGCGCTCGACAACCCCTTGGCAGGCGAGCTAATCAAACAAGCGTTTGAAACATACGTTTATGCCTATTTAATGTCAAGCACCCCAAGCGCCGTTCACGCCACCAGGTCGACAACCGGAGCGGGCTCCTGCAAACCACTGAGCTGCTTGTACAGATCAAGACTAGGTGGTGGTGGCCGATCCTGCTGCACTGACGCGGTGGATTTGTCTTCTTCGGCAGTCGCCTCCTCATCCGTCTGACGTTGTTCGCTGCGTGCCTCACTGGCAGCCTGCGCTTCGCTGCGTTGCTGTTGCGCCAGCTCGACACGGGCCTCGGCCATCTGCAGTTGTGCTTGCGCGGCTACCTGCCGGTCCTGGGCTGACGGTTCGGCCGGTGCCAGCGCCGCGCGAATGACAACTTCCATCTTGCGCAGCGTGGCTTCCGGATCATTCGGAACCGGACTGGTGTCGATGCCGACCTCACCGCCCACCGCATAGCGCTTGCCATCCGGACCGCGTTCGTAGGTGTAACTCGGCGCGCCGGCATAGCGACCACCGACGGCGGCATGCGCCTGCTCGTGGGTGCGCACTTCCTGATCACGGCTGACCAATTTGGCGATTTCCAGCTGTTCAAGGCGCTGCTGTTGTGGGCTGGGTTCGCCTTCGCGGCTTTTCGCGTCTTCGGGAGTGGTCGAGGCGTCGGCAGGTTTATCCGCTTCCTCACGCGCCGAAGCCGACTGCTCATCAGCCAGTGGCTGAGCGGCGGTTACCGGCGACTGAGCCGCGCGGGTAATGTCCGGGGATACATCAGGGGAAATATTGGACGCAAGAAGACGAGCCGGCAGTAGCGTGGCTGCAGGCGCAGGATAAGACGTTGCGCCGCCAATCTGCATGCAATGACTCCTCGCCCCTGGATGGCCGCCTCATGGCCAGGCATGAGTACGCGCGGGGCGGGTGACTCAGGCCGTTGTATCGATCAGGGTACCGAGCACTTCATCGGCGGTTTTCACCACCTTGGCGCCCGCTTCCGCTTCATTCTGCCCCTGGCGCAGGGCAACCAGGCTTTCCGCCAGATCGGGGCGGCTCTGCTCGGCTGCGCTCACGGCGGGGTTGACCTGGTTGGCCGGCGGCGTGGAAGTCGGCTGTTGCGGCGGGGTAACCGCGCTGCTGGCGATATCCGCCGCAGCCTGATCGACTCGGCGCTGACCGGATTGAATGGTGCTGATGCCCGAGTTGAACGCGCTTCCTGAAATTTCCATGCCCAAGCTCCCGCTATGGCAAACCACTAACAGCCTTAATTGAAGCAGAAGTTGCTCGAAAAACGTACAAGCAAAAGGCTATGGCACTTGGCCTGCTTATAGCGGGCGGTGCAATGGATCGCGATTGAGATAGCCGGAAACCGCAGCCGGCGTGGCTTCGGCTAGGCGCGGAACATAGCCCAGGCAGGGTGCCGGTAGCCACTCGGCCAGGGTCGCCAGATTGTCTTCAAGGCGCGAAGTGTGCGGGTCGACCAGATTGGCCACCCAGCCCGCCAGTGGCAGGCCGTCACGCAGGATGGCCTCAGCGGTGAGCAGCGCCTGATTGATGCAACCCAGACGCACGCCGACCACCAGAATCACCGGTAACTGCAGGGCAATCGCCAGATCAGAAAGCGCCGCATCCCCGGCCAACGGCACGCGCCAGCCGCCCGCCCCTTCGACCAGGGTAAAGTCTGCCAGCTTGTCCAAAACGGCCTGCACCGGCCCCTGCAACGCTGCAACATCCAGCAATACACCGACCTCGCGCGCCGCCAGATGCGGAGCGATCGCCGGCTCGAAGGCCAGCGGATTGACCTCGTCATAGCGCAGCGCCAGGGTGCACTCACCGAGCAATGCCAACGCGTCGTCGTTGCGCAGACCATCCGCTGTGCGCACGCAACCAGATGCCACCGGTTTAGCCGCAGCAGTCGACAGCCCCGCCATTCGTGCAGCGTGCAGCAGCCCGGCGGCGATGGTGGTTTTGCCGATTTCGGTGTCGGTGCCGGTGACGAAAAATGCTTGGCTCATAACGATCTCAGGTGAGGAGTATTGACGACGTTCTGCGGTCACTCAGGGCAGACCGCGCTTATCTCAACCCTTGCGCAATACGCCGTAGACCACCTGATAAGTCGCTGGCAGCCCTTGCGGCTGACGGAACTGCTCATAGGCATTGAGCAGCGCCAGCATGCGCGCCCGCCCAGTCAAACCGCCGGGCCGGCCGGGATTGAGGTTGTGTGCGCCGAGGGCTTTCAGTTCATGGGTCAGGCTGCGTACATCGGGGTAATAAAGCGTTTCAGGCGTGGCTTGCAGGCTGAGCAGCGCCAACCCACTACCAGCGCACAGGTCCTGATAATCCTCGAAACGGCGGAAGCGGTTGACGTGGACAAAGCCATCCACCGCCTGCCAGCTGTCACGCAGCTCCTGCAGAGTGCCGACGTACAGGCTGCTGAACGCCAGCACACCGCCAGGGCGCAGCACTCGTGCGGCCTCGCCAAGCACCGCAGAAAAATCCGCACACCACTGCAGCGCCAGGCTGGAAAACAGCAGGTCGCAGGACGCATCACGCAACGGCAGGCGCTCGGCATCGCCGGCAATAAACTGCTGCGCGCCGCCCAGCGACCGAGCGTGCTGCAGCATGCCTTCGGCGATATCCACAGCCACGCCCTGACTGGCCGGAAAACGCTCGCCCAGCGCGCGACTGAAATAGCCGGTGCCACAACCCAGATCGAGCCAACGCGCCGGGCTGATCGCCGCCGGCAACTGCGCCAGCAACTGCTGCCCCACGTTGCGCTGCAGAGCCGCCACGCTGTCGTAGCTCTGCGCCGCGCGGGAGAACGACGCCGCCACCTGACGCTTATCCGGCAGGCCGCCAAATGGGTCATGGGCTAGATCAGTCATCACCGGCCTCGTGCAGAAAAGCCTGAATCGCCGCGGCAATTTCATGCGGGCGTTCCAGGGCAAAGGCGTGGTTGGCGTTATCAATCAGGCCGACTTCGACATCTGGCAACAACTCCAGCAAGGCTTGCGCGGCGCTCGCTGGAACCAGCGCATCGGCGCCGGCAAACAGATGCAACTGCGGGCCGACAAAGGCCTGTAGCGCTGTCCGCGTATCCAGGTTGGCGAGCAAATCCAGCCCGGCCAGCAGAGTGGCGGACTGTGGCAGCGGAGCCGCGCCGAGCAACTGCCGCGACAGACTGCGAGCATCCGCCGTCCCCTGAGCGCAGAGCAGGGTAAACCGCTTCAGGGTGGCGGACGTATCAGCGGCGCAGCCCTGACGGAACGCATCAAAGGTCTCGGCGGACATAGCCGCAGGCCAATCCGACTCAGCGACAAAGCGCAGGTTGCTGGCCAGGGTCAGCAAGCCGCTGCAGCGTTCGCCACGCCGCGCAGCCAGCTCAGCGGCGAGCATACCGCCAAGCGACCAGCCGCCGAGCCAGGCGTCCTGAGGCAGGGTGGCATCCAGTTCATCCAGCCAGTCGGCCGGATCGCTGGACTCCAGCATCGGCAATGGCTCGATGTCGACATGTAGACGCGGATCGAGACCGCGCTGGGCCTCGACCAGCGGCTGCAAGGGCGCAGTGCCCAGCCCCCAGCCGGGCAACAGAATCAGTCGATCACGCATGCACGGCCGCCTCGCTCGTCAGCAGCGGCCAGCATTCGGCCAAAGCCTCCAGTAGCAGTTCCAGCTGTTCCAGGCTGTGCGCGGCGGACAAGGTGACGCGTAAGCGGGCACTGCCGGCGGGCACGGTGGGCGGACGAATCGCCGTCACCAGCAGACCGCGCTCACGCAACAGCTGCGACAACTGCAGGGCGCGCGCACTGTCGCCAACCAGGATCGGCTGAATCGGCGTTTCACTGTCCATCAGCTCCAAGCCAATGGCCTGCGCACCTTCGCGAAAACGCTTGATCAGAGCATTCAGGTGTTCACGCCGCCAATGCTCGCTGCGCAGCAGCTCCAGGCTTTGCAGGGTGGCGCAGGCCAGCGCCGGCGGCTGGCTGGTGGTGTAGATATAAGACCGAGCGAACTGCACCAGGGCTTCGATCAGATCGTCACTGCCGGCGACAAAGGCACCGGCCGTACCGAAAGCCTTGCCCAGGGTACCGACCAGCACCTGCACATCGTCCAGGCCCAGGCCGAAGTGCTCAACAATGCCACCGCCGGTGGCGCCCAGTGGGCCAAAACCATGGGCATCATCGACCATCACCCAGGCATTGGTGCGGCGCGCTTCGGCACACAGCGACGGCAGATCAGCCAGATCGCCGTCCATGCTGAACACGCCGTCGGTGACGATCAGGGTATTGCCGCTCACCTTGCGCAGGCGATTGGCCAGGCTGACGCCATCGTTGTGCAGGTAGCGGGAAAAGCGCGCACCACTGAGCAGGCCGGCATCCAACAGGGAGGCATGATTAAGGCGATCTTCGAGCACGCTATCGCCCTGCCCGACCAGCGCAGCAACCGCACCGAGGTTGGCCATATAGCCGGTGGAAAACAGCAGCGCGCGGGGGCGACCAGTGAATTCAGCCAGCGCCTCTTCGAGCTGGTGATGCGGGGTGCTGTGGCCGATCACCAGATGCGAAGCGCCGCCGCCCACGCCCCATTTCGCCGCCCCGGCACGCCAGGCTTCGATCACTTTGGGGTGGTTGGCCAGGCCGAGGTAATCGTTGGAGCAGAAGGCCAGCAGCTGCCGACCATCGACCTGCACCAAGGGCCCTTGTGGCGATTCCAGCAGCGGGCGCTGACGGTACAGATTGGCGGCGCGACGCTCGGCGAGGCGGGCGGATAAATCGAAAGGCATATGCATACCTGCGGGAGCCAGCTTGCTGGCGATCAGCGGCAAACCCGATCGCCGAGACGTCGGACCGCAACAAGCTGGCGCCTACATCAACAAGCGGTTTAGGCCGAAGCGGCGTTATAGAACAGCTTGGAATCGCGCTGTTCGACCAGGGCCTGCTCGATGGCGGCCTGGTGCACTTCATCGGCGTGCTCTTCGCGCTCCTCAGGTTTGATGCCGAGGCGGGCGAACAGCTGCATGTCCTTGTCGGCCTGCGGGTTCTTGGTGGTCAGCAGTTTCTCGCCGTAGAAGATCGAGTTGGCGCCGGCAAAGAACGCCAGGGCCTGCATCTGCTCGTTCATCGCCTCACGGCCGGCGGACAGCCGCACATGCGACTGCGGCATCATGATCCGCGCAACAGCGAGCATGCGAATAAAGTCGAACGGATCGACATCCTTCTCGCCCGCCAGTGGCGTGCCTTCGACTTTGACCAGCATGTTGATCGGCACCGACTCCGGGTGCTCCGGCAGGTTGGCCAGCTGGATCAGCAGGCCAGCGCGGTCGTCCAGCGATTCGCCCATGCCGAGGATGCCGCCCGAGCAGATCTTCATCCCCGACTCACGCACATAGGCCAGGGTTTCCAGGCGCTCGCCGTAAGTGCGGGTGGTGATGATATTGCCGTAGAACTCCGGCGAGGTGTCGAGGTTGTGGTTGTAGTAGTCGAGGCCCGCTGCGGCCAGAGCCTGGGTTTGCTCTTTATCCAGTTTGCCCAGGGTCATGCAGGTTTCCAGGCCCAGGGCTTTGACGCCTTCGACCATCTTCAGCACGTAAGGCATGTCCTTGGCCGACGGGTGCTTCCACGCCGCGCCCATGCAGAAACGCGTAGAGCCAATGGCCTTGGCCTCGGCGGCGGCCTCCAGCACCTTTTGCACTTCCATCAACTTCTGTTTGTCCAGACCGGTGTTGTAGTGGCCGGACTGCGGGCAGTACTTGCAGTCTTCCGGGCAGGCGCCGGTCTTGATCGACAGCAGGGTCGAGACCTGCACACGGTTCTGGTCGAAATGCGCGCGGTGCACGGTCTGCGCCTGGAACAGCAGATCGTTGAACGGTTGCTCGAAGAGCGCCTTGACCTCACTAAGAGTCCAGTCGTGACGCAGGTTGGCGGCGGTGGTGGCGCTCATCGGTAATTCCTTATTGTAGGCTGCGCCCTGCTAGATTCAGCGGACGCGACACGGATGTTCGGCATAGTTATGGAAGGCGTATGCGCTGTCAACCCAGCACACAACACCAGGTTTACAACTGGTTAAAAAGCAAACAGATCTGCCTGCTTTGCGATGAGCCCGCAGACGCCGCACTGGCCATCTGCACCAGCTGTGAAGCCGAGCTGCCCTGGCTTGGCGGGCATTGCCAGGTCTGTGCCCTGCCGCTGCCCAGTCAAGGTCTGGTGTGCGGGGCCTGCCTGAAAAAACCGCCGAGTTTCAGCAAGGTCGAAGTGCCCTGGCGTTACGCCTTTCCCGTCGACAGCCTGATTACCCGTTTCAAGCATCAGGCCAAGTGGCCATTGGGACGTCTGCTCGGTGAGCTTTTGTCACAGCATCTGCAACATGCCTTCGATGAAGGGTTGCCGCGTCCTGATCTGCTGCTGCCTGTGCCCCTGGCCGACAGGCGTCAACGTCAGCGCGGCTTCAACCAGGCCGGCCTGCTCACTGAATGGCTGAGCGCCAACCTGCAACTGCCGGTGCAAGCTCACTGGCTACAGCGGGTGATCGACACCCCGGCGCAACAGCAACTGGATGCCGCCACGCGCAAGCGCAACCTGCGCAAAGCATTTGCCCTGGCGCCGGACAGTGCAGTCAGTAGCCGGCATGTGGCGCTGGTCGATGATGTGCTGACCACCGGCGCCACCGCCGAAAGCCTGGCGCAGCTATTGAAAAAGGCCGGCGCAGCGCGGGTCGATGTGTACTGCCTGGCGCGCACGCCAAAGCCTGGTGATTGAGCGGCCAACGACCGTTAAGGAGTACACTTTGCAGCCAATTGCTCCGGAGCCGACCATGTCCCATCCATTTGCCGCACTCACGCCCGACCTGGTGCTGGATGCCGTGGAGAGCCTCGGTTACCTCAGCGACGCCCGCGTACTGGCGCTGAACAGCTATGAAAACCGTGTCTACCAAGTGGGCATCGAGGACGAGACACCGCTGATCGCCAAGTTCTACCGCCCGGATCGCTGGACCGATGCAGCCATCCGCGAAGAGCACAGCTTCAGCTTCGAGCTGGCCGAGTGCGAAGTGCCGGTGGTGGCGCCACTGGTACGCGACGGCGAAACCCTGTTCAGCTATCAGGGCTTTCGCTTCGCCCTGTTTCCACGGCGTGGCGGCCGCGCACCGGAGCCCGGCAACCTCGACCAACTGTATCGCCTCGGTCAACTGCTTGGCCGCCTGCATGCGGTCGGCTCGCTCAAGCCATTTACTCACCGTGAAGCCCTGCAGGTCAGCAACTTCGGCCACGCCTCGCTGGCCACCCTGCTCGATGGCAACTTTATTCCACGCAGCCTGCTGCCGGCCTACGAGTCGGTGGCGCGTGACCTGCTGGGGCGCCTGGATGTGCTGTTCGCCGCCCACCCGGTGCAGGCGATCCGCCTGCATGGCGATTGCCACCCGGGCAACCTGCTGTGCCGCGACGAGACCTTTCATATGGTCGACCTCGACGACTGCCGCATGGGGCCGGCGATACAGGATTTGTGGATGATGCTCGCCGGCGAACGCCACGAGCGCCTTGGCCAGCTCTCGGAGCTGATGGACGGCTATCAGGAGTTTCACGACTTCAACCCCCGCGAACTGCCGCTGATCGAAGGCCTGCGCGCCCTGCGCCTGATGCATTACAGCGCCTGGCTGGCGCGGCGCTGGGATGACCCGGCCTTCCCCATGAGCTTTCCCTGGTTTGGCAGCGAACGCTACTGGGGCGAACAGATCCTGATCCTGCGTGAGCAACTGTCCGCGCTGGATGAAGAGCCGCTAAAGCTGTTCTAACCCCTTCCCTAAGGAGCCCGGACCTAATCGAGCTAGCGGGCTGACCACTACAGTTCGCCCAGCGCCCGTAACGTCTTTGTTACAGGCAAGTGGGGTTTTGGCTTGAATAAAATCCTGCCTGCCCGGACAACCTCAGGTCGTGCCGTCTAGAATCACCGCTCATTAGTTAGCCGCCTAAGTAAGGACCCAGCATGGCCACCGCCAACCCGCGTCGCGGGTATATTCTCGGCCTGACCGCCTACATCATCTGGGGCCTGTTCCCGCTCTACTTCAAAGCCATCCAGAGCGTCCCGGCGCTGGAAATCATCGTCCATCGTGCACTCTGGTCGGCGCTGTTCGGCGCGCTGTTGCTGCTGGTATGGAAGCATCCCGGCTGGCTGCGCGAGCTGCTGAATAACCCCAAACGCTTTGCCGTGCTAGCCCTGAGTGGCGTGCTGATCGCCAGCAACTGGCTGGTGTATGTGTGGGCGGTAAATAACGGGCGCATGCTCGAAGCCAGCCTGGGCTACTACATCAACCCGCTAGTCAACGTGCTGCTGGGCATGCTGATTCTTGGTGAACGCCTGCGTCGTCTGCAGTGGCTGGCCGTAGCCCTGGCCGCACTGGGCGTGCTGCAACAGTTGTGGCAGGTCGGCAGCATTCCCTGGGTGTCGCTGGTATTGGCGCTGACCTTTGGCTTCTACGGGATTATCCGCAAACAGGCGCCAGTGGCCGCCCTGCCTGGTCTGGTGGTGGAAACCTGGCTGCTGCTCCCGCTGGCACTCGGCTGGTTGCTGCTGCACCCCGCGGCGATGAGCACCCAGGCTGATTTCTGGAGCACGCCGGAAGCGCTCTGGCTGGTCGCCGCCGGCCCGATCACCCTGGTACCGCTGGTGTGCTTCAACGCCGCCGCCCGCCACTTGCCCTATACCACCCTGGGCTTTCTGCAGTACCTGGCACCCACGCTGGTGCTGCTGCAGGCCGTCTTCCTGTTCGGTGAGCATTTCGACCCGAGCAAGCTGCTGGCCTTTATCTGTATCTGGACGGGACTGGCGATCTACAGCGTCGATGCGTGGCTAAGCCTGCGCAAACGCCAACCTGACTAAAAAACAACCAGACACCTGTAACGCCTGAAGCCATTGGCCTGCAGCCAGTTGCCCCCGGCTTATCCACAGAAGCATCCCCGGCCGTTGTGCACAACACGCCGCTAAGTGTTTTAAAAATAAGCACTTAACAAAAAACCCCGGGGCACTAGGCGGTGCTCCGGGGCTCCTCATGCTACGCACAGAGTTATCCACATTGATCGTGGATAAACCTCGGTGTCAGTCCTCCACGTGCAGCTTTAGCTCCACCATCAGGTCATCGGCCAGGGTTTCCAGTTGGCTCTGCAGTTGCTCCAGTGTCAGGCTCTGCGGCACGCCCAACACGGCCTGGGCCTGGAACAGCAACTCGCCACTCATCGGCGCCGGCACCACTTCGGTGTTCAAGCTCTCGACATTGACCCCGTGGCTGCTGAGCAGACGGGTGATATCGCGCACGATGCCCGCGCGATCATTGCCCACCAGCTCTAGGCGAATCGCCCGCCAGCTACCCGCGAGCTGGCTGCCGCCAGCGGCGATCTGCACACGAATGCCCTGCGCCTGCAGGCCCTCTAGCGCCGTGACCAGCCCGGCGTGTGCAGCCAGCGGTACATCGACTCGCAGAATCCCGGCGAACTGCCCGGCCATGCGTGACATGCGGCTCTCCAGCCAGTTGCCGCCGTGCTCGCTGATGCACTGGGCGATGCGCTCGACCAGCCCCGGCTGATCCTCGGCAATAACCGTCAATACCAGATGATCCATGTGCAACTCCTTATCCGCGGCTCACTTCAGCGCCAGCCAGTAGGTATAAAACACCTCATCACGCACATAACCCAGGCGTTCGTAGAGGGCTTGTCCTGGCAGATTGCTCTTTGCCGTCTCCAACTGCAAACCGCATGCACCAGTAGCTTCGGCGTGCGTGCGCGCAGCATTCATCAGCGCCTCGCCAACGCCCTGCCGGCGTACCTGTGGGCTGACGTAGAGATCACTGAGCAGCCAGGCCGGTTGCAGAGCCAGTGAGGAGAAAAAGGCGTAAAGCTGAACAAAACCCAGCGCAACACCCTTGGCATCGCGGGCCAACAGAATGACCGAGTCACCCTGTTGCAAGCGCGCAGCAAGGAACGCCTCCACCTGCGCCTGCGGTTTGGCCACTTCATAAAACGCCAGGTAAGCGCCAAACAACTCGCTCAGCGGCGACAGGTCGGCAGCCGTAGCTGTCTGTATATGCATGGGTCTCACGCTCCATAACGACGTCGCAGCAGTATAGGCAGGCGCTCGCGGCTCAGTTAACTGGAAATCGAGACAATAAACTGTGTACTGTTTTTCGATTTATATGAAACAATATTCAAAAATTATCGCGACAAAAAGCCGCATGTAGTGACTGCAAAGCACTTCTTGGTCGCAGAGCGACGCGCACCCACTGATTTTCCCGGGATCTTGATGTAGTATGCCGCGCCTCGGACTACATGACTGATTTTCCATGTACGACGCGGCTATTGAGTAGAGCTGAGCAGAGTGAGGCAAGTGATGACTGAACGCGTTCAAGTAGGCAGCCTGCAGGTTGCCAAAGTGCTGTTCGACTTCGTGAATAACGAAGCCATCCCCGGTACCGGCATTGCTGCCGACAAGTTCTGGGCAGGTGCCGAAGCGGTCATCAATGACCTGGCCCCGAAAAACCGTGCGCTGCTCGCCAAACGCGATGCGATTCAGGCGCAGATCGACGGCTGGCACCAGGCCCGTGCAGGCCAGGCCCATGACGCGGCAGCCTACAAAGCCTTCCTCGAAGAAATCGGTTACCTGCTGCCGGAACCGGCAGACTTCCAGGCCACCACACAGAACGTCGACGAAGAAATCGCCCGCCTGGCCGGCCCACAGCTGGTCGTACCGGTGATGAACGCGCGCTTTGCCCTGAACGCCTCCAACGCCCGCTGGGGCTCGCTGTACGATGCGCTGTACGGCACTGACGTGATCAGCGAAGAAAACGGCGCCGAGAAAGGCCGCGGCTACAACAAGGTTCGTGGTGACAAGGTGATCGCCTTCGCCCGCGCCTTCCTCGACGAAGCCGCGCCGCTTGAAGGTGCCTCCCACGTTGATGCGACTGCTTATGTCGTGAAGAACGGTCAGTTGGCTGTAAGCCTGAACAACGGTAGCGAAGCCGGCCTGAAAAACGCCGCGCAGTTTATCGCCTTCCAGGGCGACGCTGCCGCGCCGCACGCCGTGCTGCTCAAGCACAACGGCCTGCACTTCGAAATCCAGATCGACGCCTCCAGCCCGATCGGCAGCACCGATGCCGCCGGCGTTAAAGACGTGCTGATGGAAGCGGCCCTGACCACCATCATGGACTGCGAAGACTCGGTTGCTGCCGTCGATGCCGACGACAAGGTCGTGGTCTACAAAAACTGGCTCGGCCTGATGAAGGGCGATCTGGCAGAAGAAGTCGCCAAAGGTGGCCAGACCTTCACCCGCACCATGAACCCGGACCGCGTCTACACCAAGACCGACGGTAGCGAGCTGACCCTGCACGGCCGCAGCCTGCTGTTCGTGCGCAACGTCGGTCACCTGATGACCAACCCGGCGATCCTCGACGCCCAGGGCAACGAGATTCCGGAAGGCATCCAGGACGCGCTGTTCACCAGCCTGATCGCGGTGCACAACCTGAATGGCAACACCAGCCGTAAGAACACCCGCACCGGTTCGGTCTATATCGTTAAGCCGAAAATGCACGGCCCGGAAGAAGTCGCCTTCACCACCGAAATCTTCGGTCGCGTTGAAGACGTCCTCGGTCTGACTCGCAACACCCTGAAAGTCGGCATCATGGACGAAGAGCGCCGCACCACCGTCAACCTGAAAGCCTGCATCAAGGCCGCCAGCGAGCGCGTGGTGTTCATCAACACCGGCTTCCTCGACCGTACCGGTGACGAGATCCACACCTCCATGGAAGCCGGCGCCGTAGTGCGTAAGGCCGCCATGAAAGCCGAGAAGTGGATCAGCGCCTACGAAAACTGGAACGTCGACATCGGCCTGGCCACTGGCCTGCAAGGTCGTGCGCAGATCGGCAAAGGCATGTGGGCCATGCCCGACCTGATGGCCGCGATGGTCGAGCAGAAAGTCATGCACCCACTGGCCGGTGCCAACACCGCCTGGGTTCCATCGCCGACTGCCGCCACCCTGCACGCGCTGCACTACCACAAGGTTGACGTGTTCGCCCGTCAGGCCGAACTGGCCAAGCGCGAGCGCGCCTCGCTGGACGACATCCTGAGCATCCCGCTGGCCAAGGACACCAACTGGTCGGCCGAGGAGATCCAGAACGAACTGGACAACAACGCCCAGGGCATCCTCGGTTATGTAGTGCGCTGGATCGACCAGGGCGTCGGCTGCTCCAAGGTGCCGGACATCAACGACGTCGGCCTGATGGAAGACCGCGCCACCCTGCGCATCTCCAGCCAGCTGCTGGCCAACTGGCTGCGTCATGGCATCGCCACTGAAGAGCAGATCGTCGCCAGCCTCAAACGCATGGCGCCGGTGGTTGACCGTCAGAACGCCGCTGACCCGCTGTACCGTCCGCTGGCACCGAACTTCGACAGCAACATCGCCTTCCAGGCTGCCCTGGAACTGGTGGTCGAAGGCGCCAAGCAGCCGAACGGCTACACCGAGCCAGTCCTGCACCGCCGCCGCCGCGAGTTCAAGGCCGCCAACGGTCTGTAACCCGCAGCAGTTGCCGTGTTGAAAAACCGCCCTTCGGGGCGGTTTTTTATTGGCTCGCGCCAGCAAAGTGCAGGTACTCATGACCTGCATCAGGCAAACGCCTCACAGTTTGTCCAACAATTTAAGGCGCAAGCACGCTTTATTGACTATAGGAATAGACAGGTCCGCCGAAAACATAACAGGCCATAACGCACAATATGACCGAATAATGACCGAATGGCGGCATTACGCCACTATGTGAACTCGGTATACTCCGCGCCCCTCTTTGGGTACCTCTGCCATGTTGAAAAATCTCTCGCTGACGCTGAAATTCTTGCTGCTGCCTGCCATCGCGCTGCTGGGTCTACTGCTCTATGTGGGCTACACCTCGCTGCAATTGGCAAACAACGATGTGCGCCTGGTCACGCTGGAAACCCATAGTTTCCCGACCCTGGAAAAAGCCGATGCGGTGATCTTCCAGTACTCGCGTCTACCCGGCCTGCTCAATAGCGCCGTAGCCGCTGGTGAACTGGAAACCCTCGACGAAGCACGCAAGGTGTTGGCCGACATTGCCAGCATGCAGCAGAACCTGCAGAGCCTGGTGACCCAGACCAACCGCCGGCAGGAACTGGATGCCTGGCGCAACGCAATCCAGCGCTATGCCGACAACGCCCTGCCCGCCTCGGAACAGCTGATCAAAGGCAGCGCCAGCTTTGAAGACCTTGCACCCAACCTGGGGCGCATGGCCAGCGATCTGGGTGAGGCGCAAAAACTTGGTGATGCGTTCCGCGCCCATGCCTACCAGGACTTCCAGGAAACCCTGGCGCAAACCCGCACCGATAACGCCACCACCACCCGCGTCGGCTTTGCCCTGTCGGCCATTCTGGTGCTGCTGATCAGCATTGCCTCGGTACTGGTGATTCGCGGCACCATGGCCAACGTGCGCGGCGTGATCACTTCACTGCAGGCCATCGCCCGCGGTGATGGCGACCTGACCCGCCGGGTGAATGTCGACTCCAACGACGAAATCGGCGAGATGATTCAGCTGTTCAACAGCTTTATCGACAAGTTGCAGGGCACCATCCGGCAGATCATCGATGCCGCCAGCCCGCTGGCCGGCATGTCCCAGGAGCTTTACCGGCTGACCCAGGGTGCCGAAGAAAACGCCCGTTCCCAGCAAGGCCATACCGATTCGATCAGCCGCGACATCCTGACCATGACCAACAGCATCCAGGAAGTCGCCCACCGCTCGCAACAGGCCTCCGAAGAAGCCGGAGCGGCCTCGCAACAGGCTGATCAGGCGCGCAAGAACATCGGCAGCCTGTCGAGCAGTATCAGTGACCTGGGCAGCAGCGTAATGGGCGCCGTCAGTGCCATGCAGCAACTGGAAGAGGAAACCCAGCAGGTCGGCTCAGTCCTGACCGTGATTCGCAGCATTGCCGAACAGACCAACCTGCTCGCACTCAACGCCGCCATCGAAGCCGCCCGCGCCGGCGAACAGGGCCGTGGTTTTGCCGTGGTGGCCGATGAGGTACGCAACCTGGCCTCGAAAACCGCTGCGTCCACCACCGAAATCCAGAACATCATCCTGCGCCTGCAGAACAGCGCCAACGGCGTGCTCAGCGTCATGACCGCCAATGGCGAAAAAGCCCAGGCAAGTATCGAGCGCTCGGTACAGGCCACGCAAATCCTCGAAGCCATTGCCGGAGCCGTCGGCCATATCAACCAGCTGAATGCCGGCATCGCCCAGTTCACCCAGGAACAAATCGGCCTTTCCAGTTCCATCCAGCAAGACACACAAGTGTTGCAGCAGGACGCACAAGCAACCGCTCAAGGTGCAGAAGCCACCGCTCGTCTCGGCGAACAGTTGGTCAGCACAGGGGATCATCTGCGCGCGGCGACCGCCCAATTCCGCGTTTAACCTGAACACAGGAGCATCACTGCATGTTTAAAGTCCGTCTGCTTCCCTTGGCCATCTGCCTGGCCACTGCCCCAGCCTTCGCGCTGGAGCAAGGCGAACACCGCTTCAATACGTTCGGCACGGTCGGTATCACCCACCTCGGTGGTGAAGATGATGGCCGCAGCTACGGCATTACCGGTCAAACCACCGATTCCTGGCGCGGCGATCAACTGTCCAAATTTGGCGCTCAGATCCAGTACGGCCTGACCGACACCCTGGGCATCACCGCACAAGTCACTGCCAAGCCGGCGCAGGATGACTGGCAGGCCAATATCGAGTGGCTGTACCTGTCCTGGCAGACCACCGACAACCTGATGCTGCGCGTCGGCCGCCTGCGCACCCCGGTTTACATGTATTCGGAAAGCATCGACGTAGGCTTCAGCTACCCCTGGCTGCGCCTGCCTGACGAGGTCTACAGCCAGGTTCAGCTGTCCAACTACGAAGGCGTGGATGCGGTGTATACCGTACCGCTGTCCTACGGCTCCGTGGCCTTCCAGGTCGCCGGCGGCCAGGCGAAAAACCGCGACATTTTCGCCTTCGATGACATGCATGACATCGACTACGAAAAGGTCTTTGGCGCCAATATCAGCCTGGCCACCAATGACTTCGGCACCCTGCGCGTAGGCTACGTGGAAGCCGATATCAGCACCGAGTTCGAAGACTTCGTCAACCGTCCCAACATCCCCTTCCTCGGCCTGAACGGCCCAGGCATTCAGCGCTTTCAGACCATCGATAAGCAGAAGGGCAAGTTCACTTCCATCGGCTATCAGTACGACAACGGCACCTGGCTGACCAGCAACGAATGGACCTCGCGCAGCATTGAAGCGGACAACAGCGGCACCATCGATGCGTTCTACCTGATGGGCGGCCGCCGCTTCGGCGAGTTCCTCACCCACGTCACCTACGCCCAACTAGATGACGATGCCGGCCGGCAGAGTTCCTGGACTCTGGGTCTGAACTACAACCTGCTGCCCAACGTGGTGCTGAAAAGCGAATACAAGCGCGTCGACACCTCCGGCGGCTATGACGGCGTATTCATCCGTAGCGCCCAGGAAGCCTTCGACAACGCCCTGTCTGACAGCTCCAACGGTGCCCTCGGCAGCCCAGCCCGCAACTTTGACGGTGACATCATCAGCGTCGGCGTCGACTTCGTATTCTGAGGAGAGCATTGATGAAGCATTCCATTCAAACGCTCTGCGCCGCCATGTGCCTCAGCGTGAGCGCGCTGGCCCAGGCTGAAGTCGCGGTTATCGTCAACCCGGGCGCGGCCAAGGCCCCGAGCCAGGCCGAAGTCGGCAACATCTTTCTGGGCAAGGACAAGTCCATGAAGGGCGTTGACCACAAGGACTGGTCCGCCACCAAGGACAAGTTCTACAGCGCCGTGACCAACAAGAACGAGTCACAGCTGAAGTCCTACTGGTCCGGCCTGGTGTTCACCGGCAAGGGCCAACCCCTGCCAAGCGTGGCCGGTGACGCCGACGTGGTCGCGAAGGTCGCCGCCGAAGCCGATGCCATCGGCTATGTCGATGCGGCAGCGGTGAATGACTCGGTCAAGGTGTTGTTTACCCTGCCGTAAAAGGTCAGCTCAGGCATAAAAAACCGCCCATCTGGGCGGTTTTTTTGTGGATCGCGGTTCCCCTATGAACGGTATCAGCCTCAATAAAGGCTGAGTTCATAACGCTGGTACAGGGCCTGCACCCAGCCTTCGACATACATCGCCTGCAACTCCATCTGCAGACGCTGCAGCAGCGCCGGGTCAAATTGCGGGTGACAGGCGATATCTTCCATCAGCGTCAGAAACGGCAGCACTTCGCGCAGCGGTGGGTCGACTGCACGCGCCCGCGCCACCGCCGCGCTGGTGGCCCACAGGCGCGCACGCTGGCGTTGCAGCATGCTCAGGTTGAGTGCTTCGTTATTCGAATAGATCACCTGCAAGCCGGCACTTTGCAGATACTCACCGGCTCCAGAGCCTTGGTGGCTGAGAATATTCAGCCCTCGGGCCTGCTGCAGGCTGAACAACTGCAGCTCATCCGTCGCCTGGGCATACAGGCCTAGCCGGGAGATCAGCATAGGCCCGACCCACACATAACTCGGCTCACGCTCCTGTTGCCGCTCCACCAGCAGCGCACAGCTATTGGGCTGCATCTGCACCTGGCGCAATGCCCGTTGCAAGGGCATAAAACGCAATTGATAGCTGCTCTCGGCACGGCGAAACAGCTCCGTCGCCAACTCCGGCACCAACCCCGCACCTTGCCCATCTGCACCCTGGGTTATCAGCGGTGGCCGCTCCCAGGCAAATAGCTGAACTTGCGCGTGCAGCGGCAGGCTGAAAAACCACAGGGCAATGATCCACGTTCTAATCCCAGGCACGCAGCGCCTCCTGATAAGGCAAGGTACGGCCCGCTGGGCGCTCGTCGGCCAGCGCAGGCCAGGGGGCACCAGGTTTGCTTAACCAGTCGGTCGGATCACCTTGAGGATTCAGCTGCGGGGCGCAGGCATGCTGCTGCCGCTGGCCGAGTTGTTGTAAGTGCTGATCCAGGGCTGCCGCCAGGTTGCCCATGGCCTGACTGGCGCTGAGCTGACCACTGACTGCCGGATACAGCTGACGCCACCAGTGATTGGCCATGCCACTGTAATCCGGCACGTTGGCCCCGGTGGGCGTCCAACGCTGCGCGGCCGGGCTGCGATAAAACTCCACCAAACCGCCGAGCCTCGGCGCCGCGTCGAGCAACGCGGGGGACTCAAGATCGGAGCGGCGGATGGGCGTCAGCCCAACCAGGGTCTTGCGCAAGGAAACCGACTTGGACACCACGAACTGCGCGTACAGCCAGGCAGCCTGCCGCTGTTTCAGCGGCGTGGCCTTGAGCAGGGTCCAGGCACCGACATCCTGATAGCCGGACTTCATACCTGCTCGCCAATAGGCCCCGCGTGGCGAAGGCGCGACCCGCCATTTTGGCTTGCCGTCGGCATCCAGCATGGCACTGCCCGGCCGGGTGTAATCGGCGGTAAAAGCGGTGTACCAGAAGATCTGCTGGGCAATCTGGCCCTCGGCCGCGACATTGCCGGCCTGGTTGAAGGTCATCTGCTGCGCCTCGGGCGGCGCATAGCGTTTCAGCCAATGGATGTATTGCCTCAAGGCATAGACCGCCGCCGGACTGTCCAACGCACCACCACGGCTCATGCTGGCCCCAGCAGGGCGACAGCCTTCAACGCGGATGCCCCAGTCGTCCACCGGCAAGCCATTGGGCAAGCCCAGATCGGCAGCCCCGGCCATCCCCAGCCAGGCATCGGACAGACGCCAGCCCAGGGACGGATCTAACGCCCCGTAATCCATATGGCCGTAGACCCGTTGGCCATCGATTTCGCGCACCTGCTCGCTGAAGAACGCCGCAATGTCCTCATAGGCCGACCAGTTCTGCGGCACGTCCAGCTCATAGCCATAACGCTCACGGAAAGCCTGACGCAGCTCGGGCCGGGCGAACCAGTCCTGGCGATACCAGTAGAGATTGGCGAACTGTTGATCAGGCAGCTGGTAAAGCTTGCCGTCCGGTGCGGTGACAAAAGGCAGGCCGATAAAATCAGCCAGATCTAGACTGGGCAGGGTTACCGCCGCGCCTTCTCCGTGCATGAATGCGGAGAGTTCCAGCACCTGACCGTCACGAAAATGCTGGCCGAGCAGGTCGCTGTCACTGATGTAGGCGTCATACAGCGACAAGCCGGTCTGCTGCTGGGCGCGCAGCTTGTTGACCACGTCATCCTCACCACTGACCTCATGGATCACCCGGATACCGGTGAGCTGACTGAACAGCGGAGCCAACACATTGGCCTCATACCAGTGTGTGTCGATGCGCTCGGCAATCACCCGAATCTGCACACCCTGAAAAGGGCGGGCGGCCTCGATAAACCATTGCAGCTCGGTTTGCTGTGCATCACGACTGAGGGAGCTGGGCTGTAATTCCGCCATAGCGTTGGCCAGTGGTTCGCCAGCCAACGCGACGCCACTCAGGTACAACGCCATGCCGATTGCAATGCGCATGCACAACTCCACTGCTGATGTGCATTTCACTCTAGCCCAGCTTATGGCTTCAGTCGCAGCGAGTGAGCGCCACTGCAGGGTGCGCCTGGCGCAGCTAGTTGCTCAGCAATTCACCACCCGCTACAGCCGTGCTGAAATCGGCATCCTGCAAGGCCTGCTCGGCGGCATGGGCGGGCAGACGCAAGGCGGTTCCGGGAAACTCGATGGCCGCCAGCGCGCCATGCTCATGGTTATGCAGGATCAGCACCTGCTGATTTTGCAGGCAATCGAGAACCGGCAGCGACACCTGGAAATTCTCTGACAGGCCCACCTCACAGATATCCGGCATACGTTCGCGGCGCTCATAGCCGCTGGCGCGCTGTTCGCTGTATTTGGCCCATACCAAGAGCACGGCGCCGATCAGCAGCGCCACCAGCAAATAAATCAGCAGGGTGTCCAGGGTCATCAGAAATTCCGTGCCCAGCGACAACCGCGGCCCCTGCTGATCGTCAGCGATTACCGCAGCCACCCCCTGCACCAGCAGACAACCGAACCCTACCCAAGCAATCAGCGTCAGCAGGGCGTCAATGCTGCGCGGTAGCCATTTTTGTTGCGTACGAATCAGCAGACTCATGAGGCACTCCGTTTGATGCCACGATCCGGGCTGACCCAGCGCGCGCGTTGCTGGCGGCGCTTGAGCATGACCTTGGGAAAGCTGACCAGGGTGGTAAACAGGGTGAGCATCCAGAACGCCAGCGGGTACCAGATGATCCAGAACAGCGAACGGGCCAATCCCTGTTCATAGCGGCGTTCGATCAGCAGGCTGAGGCTGAACTGCACCAGGCACACACAGGCCAGCACCAGCCCGGTAAAGGCCGGCGGCATCATGCTGGTGACTTGCAGGTTGGCCGGCAGCTCAACCACCTGCCCCGCCAGCCAAAGCAGAATCGACAGGGCAAAGGTGAAGGCCCAGATCGCCGAAAGGCAGAACTCGATCAGCAGCGGCCACATGTAGCGAAAGCGCCAGACCCAGATGCTGCCCACGTTTTTCAGCAGCACTTCGGCACCGCCCTGGGCCCAGCGCAGCCGTTGCTTCCACAAACCGCGCAGGGTTTCCGGCATCAGAATCCAGCACAGCGCACGTGGTTCGTAAAAGATCGACCAGTGATCGAGTTGCAGCTTCCAGCTGACGTCGATGTCTTCGGTGATCATGTCGGCGCTCCAGTAGCCGATGCGATCCAGCGCGCTGCGACGGAACGCGGCGATGACGCCGGAGACGGTAAACACCCGGCCGTAAACCCGCTGGGTGCGCTTGATCAGGCCGATGATCGAAGAGAACTCACCGACCTGGATGCGCCCGACCAGGGTCGAGCGCGTGCGAATACGCGGGTTGCCAGTCACTGCGCCCACCCGTGGATTGTCGATCAGCGGAGCCACCAGATAAGCCGCCGCATCGCGGTCGAGCAAAGCATCGCCGTCGATGCACACCAGGTACTCGCTGCGCGCCGCCAGTGCGCCCATGCGCAGGGCCACTGCCTTGCCCTGGTTCTGCGCCAGGTGCAGCACACGCAGGCGCGGCTCTTCGGCAGCCAACTGATCCAGCACGGCGCCGGTGTTGTCGCTGGAGCCGTCATTGATGGCGATCACTTCAATCGACGGATAGCGTTGTGCCAACGCCGCGCCGATGGTTTCACGCGCGTGCTCGCCTTCGTTGAAGCACGGGATCAGGATCGACACCAACGGCTCGCCGGCCAGTTCCGGCGGCATCACCTCGCCGGTATTGGACCAGGGCCAGTGGCGCTCCCAGTGCAGCCAGAAATAACAGCCACCGGTGATCCACAGCGCTGACATAAACAGCGGGTAGAAAAATACGAAGTCCAGCAGCACATCGCCAGTCAGACTCAGCGCCACGCCCACCGGCGCGCCAAGCACCAGCAGGAGAATCAGCAGGGCATAGATACGGTCAATCATGGCAACGGATACCAGGCATTGGAGAACGCCGGACGAATGCTCTGCACACGCGGCTGGTCATTGATGAAGTCGTCGGGGTAGTAGCCGTAGTTGCGCACGCCATTCCATTGCAGGCGGCGCATCCACTGGGCAAGCAGCTGGCTGTCGATCGGCCCGGCACTGCCACTGCGCCAATCACGCGCCTGCAACTCGAACACCGTGCGCTGCAACGCGCCGGGGCGCTTAGCAATCTGCTGCACCAGGTTGTCCAGCCAGGCATCGGCCTGCGCCTGCTCGACGCCTTCCATAAAGGGCATGGCCATCGGCGCGGTCCAGTCGTAGCTGGCGAGGAAGTCGTCGAGGTTCTGCGCGAACCAGGTTTCGCTGTAAGGGTTGATGATCGGCTGAGCGTATATGTTGCGCGCCGTCTTCACCTGCGGCCCACGAATGGCGCGGACCTTGGCCGTCAGCTCGTTGGTAAAGTCGATCAGGTAGCGGCTCTTGAAGCGCGTCCAGCGCTGCAGGGTGTCCTCGTCACCGCGCAACAGGGCGATATCACCCGGCAGGCCAGCCGCGCGATAAGCCGCCAATGCCGCCGGGCTGGCATCTTCGAAATCCGACAGCAGTGCATCGTCGTGGTAGAGCACGC
This sequence comes from Pseudomonas anguilliseptica, assembly GCF_021375795.1. Taxonomy (GTDB): domain Bacteria; phylum Pseudomonadota; class Gammaproteobacteria; order Pseudomonadales; family Pseudomonadaceae; genus Aquipseudomonas; species Aquipseudomonas anguilliseptica_A. Next base: position 147,292 of record NZ_JAEIOI010000003.1, read on the forward strand.
CGAAGAAGTTGGCGTGCCGCGCCAGGTCTTCATAGATCTCGCCGATCTGCTGGCGCACCGTCGGATCGAACGGCGACAGGCGGCGGTACTGCTCGGCATCCACTGCCGGCGCGCCATCCGCCGACCAGCGCTGCACCCGTGGCAGGCTGGCATCCAGATCAAAGCTGAGCACCGGCATCCAGGCGAACACTTCGACCTTGGCGCGGGTGCGCAGTTGCCAGGCCACGCGGTTGAACAGGTCGGCGCGCACCGGCAGGTGACGGTTGGGGAAGTACAGCGACTTGACCAAGCCGTCGCCCTCGGGGTCGGCATAGGCCTGCAGAAACACCGTGGTAATGCGCAGATCGGCAATCCGCTGCACCAGTTTGCCGAGGTTGGCATCCATCTGCTGTGGGTCGGCGTCGTAGACATAATCCAGATCAACATGCGCCACGCGCATCAGCTCTGCTTCTTCCACCGCGCTGATAGCGGCGGCAAAGCGACTGGTGTCCGGGTCGCCATTGAGCAGAAAACGCGGCCCGTCCTGCAGGCTGGCGAAGGCGCTCAGGCCATCTTCCAGGGTCAGTGCCAGCTCGTAGCCATTGTCACCGACGATCTTCAACGCCGTGCCGCTGGCCGCACCATAAGGCCAGACCCAGACGCGCGGCGCACGGCCGCTGGCAGCCTCGATCTTGGCGCTGATGCGCGCCACATCCTGGCCGATGCGCGCGCTGTACTCGGCGTCGCTCTCATAGCGTTTCTGCTGCGGGTCGTACAAACGCGTCACGGCGGCCGGCTGCACATTGCCCTGGGGGTTGGCCAAGGCGCCGTAGTGCAGCGCATCCGTGTGCGCAGCAATCTCCACCAAACCGCTGGCGGCAATTTCATGGATTTGCGCCCAGGTTACAAAACGCTCACGCGCCACTGGCAGGCCGCCGAAATCCACCTGACGATCGGTCGGCGTGTCCATCCAGACGCCCACCGGGGCCAGTACAGCAGGCCACTGATAGGCTTTGAGGATCGGCAGAACACGGGTGTAAAAGCTGCTGTAACCGTCATCGAAACTCAACAGCACGGCCTTATCCGGCAGCGCCGGGCCACCCTGACGGGCAGCCAGCAGTTGATCCACCGACACTGCCTGGTAACCGTTGGCCTTGAGCCAGGCCAGCTGTTCGATCAGGTTGGCGGTGCGCACCGACATATAGGCCTGGCTGGCATCGGCATCCTCGATGTCGTGATAGGCCAGCGCCAGCACCTTGCCCTGCGGCCACGGGCTTTCGCCTACCGCCTGCATACGCTGCTGCGGCGGCGTGAAGGGCGGAGCGGGAACGGCGCAAGCGCCGAGCAACAAAGCGACCAGCCCGAGCAGGCCGCAGCGGGAAAAAAAGCCCATGGGGGGAAATCCTTAAAAGCGGTAATTGACGTCGAACAGCACGCGCACTTCCTGCTCGCGCTCACCGTCGTAGGCACGACTCAGGGCGGAGATGGCCAGGCCGCCGTCAAAACGGTCGGCGAAACGCAGGCGCTGGCCGTAACTGATCAGGCCGACGGCATCGGTGCCGTAGCCGCGCTGGCTGTTGCTGCCCGCGCCCAGTTCAGACTGCTGACTCCAGACCGTCTGGTAACGCCGATACAGGGTGTGCGACAGCTTTACGCTGGGCAGCACACTGAACTCGGCCTCAGGATTGAAGTACGGCACTTCATCCGAGCCACTGTTGCCGCTTACGCCCACTTCCAGGCCCAGGTCGGCCTGCCAGTTCGGTGCGGTGTAGAAGCGCTGGCTGCCATCAAGCAGCAGGCCATAGCGGTTGTTGCCATCACTGAAATGCGCGGCATTGACCGACGCACGCCACTCGCGTCGCTCATCACCGCGCCAGCGCAGGTAGCCACTCAGGCTGTCGGCCGTGATATCGGCATTCAACGCACGCAACGGCGTATCGCTGGACAGATGCTGCGCCGACCAGCCGTACTGCCAGTGGTCGTCGATATCGTGGCTGCCGCTCAGGCGCAAACCCAGCGGGCTGCCATGCCCGAAGTCATGACGCGACAGCTCGGCCTCGACGGTGTGGTTGCGCACCCGCCATTCGGCACCGGTGCGCAGCCAGCGGTGCTGGCCGCGCCCTTCCTCGAAATCACCGGTGGCATAACCGCCGCCGACAAACAGCCGCCAGTCATCCTGCAAGGGCGCGCTGTACAGGGTGGTGTCGATGCCCAGGTCATTGCCGCCGGAAACACTGCTGCCCGAGCCCAGACCACGGTAGCCGGAGACTTGCAGCTCAGCCATATGATGCACCTGGCGCAAGCGCTGCAAACGCTGGGTTTGCAGGCTTTCCGGGTAACGCTGGATCACATCATCGGCGAGCAGACCCAGCTGTCGCCATTCCTGCAGTTCCAGTGCCGCCAGGCCCTGTTCGACCTCCAGGGCAAGGTTGCGCGGTGCGGTGCTTTCCACCACCTTCAACTCATCTTCGGCGCGCCGCGGCCAGCCACGCGCCAGGTACAGGCCGGCGCGCGCGGTGCGCAGCGCACTGTTGTTCGGCGCATTGTCGGCCAGTTGCGCGTAGGCCTGCTCAGCGGCGGGTGTGTCATTCACCTGCAGGTAGGCAGTGGCACGCAGCTCCTGAGCTTCCAGCCAGCGTGCATTGGGTTCCGCCTCGGGGTTGCCGAGCAGGTACAGGCGTGGCGGCTGCTGCGCAGCCAACTGCTCGGCCTGTTGCTGCGCGGCCTCCAGCTGTTCACTTTCCACCAGGGCGTAAAACAGGCTGCGCTGATCTTCCAGCCACTCGGGGTGCTTGTCGTCTTCACCGGTCAGGACCTGGCGGTAGAGTTCGGCGGCCTGCTCGGGCTGACGCAGATAGAGCATGGCGGAGGCCACCCAACGCAGCGCATAGCTCGGCAAGCTGACCTGCTCGGCCTGTAACTGCTGATACTGCGCCAGCACCTCGCGCATCCGCACCCGTGCATGCAAAGCACCCAGGCGATCGATGCGCACGCGCCGGCTGTCCGCCTCGGCCTCGGGCTGCTCGGCCCAACGCTGCAACAGCTGCTCGGCCTCGGCCAGGGCGCGGTCGGCGATCTGAAAGCGCTCGCCTTCGCTGCGTGTGGCCATGTCCGCCAGACGCACCTGCTCAGCGAGCACATCGCCCTGCAACTGACGCACCTGGGCCGCGTCCAGCAGGCCCGAATAGCGCTGATTCAGGGCCAGGGCCTGCTGCGGCAAACCGGCACGCTGCAGGCTCAGCAGGTACTCGCGCGCCACATCGGCGCGCCCCGGAGCCAGGTCATGGGCGCGGTCGATTTCATGCAGCGCGGCATAGCGCTGACCCGCGCTCAGGTAGGCATAGCCGAGCACCAGGCGGCGCTCGGCATCCTGCCCTGCCTGATTCACCAGCGCCTGGCCCTGGGCAATCGCCGCAGCGTGTTGCCCGGCATCGGCCAGGGTCATTACCTGGCCGAGCAGCAGCCCCTGGTGCTCGGCAAAACGCGCCAGCCCCTGCCGATAAACCGCCAGGGCGGCCGGCCACTGGCGCAGGTTTCGGTAAGCACGCGCGACAACGGCCAGAGCATCGGCCGAGAGCATCTGTGCGGTTGCCTGCTGCTCATACAGCGCAACCACTTCTGCGTCCTCACCGGCCCAACCGGCAATCAGCAGGTGGTCATTCAGGTAACGCGGCGATTGCCAGTTGGCCTGCTGCGCGCGCAGAAAGCTCAAAGCCGGCTGGTAGTCACCGCTACGCGCACGCTCAAGCAGGGCGTCATAGGCCGGCTGGCCCTGCACCCAGGCGCTGAACAATAAGGCGGAACACAACAGGCTGGTTTTTTCACAGATCAAGCGGCGAGTCGCGCTTACAGCTACGCGGCTGGTCTTTACATCTAAGGTCACGGACTACGTCCCTGTATTGACTGGGTTACAACAAGGCACAGGCTGTGCAAAGGCATTTTTTTGACATCGGCGCGCATTATGCCACAGCAAAACCATTTTTCTGACGTTTTACTGACGAAACGCCAGCAGCAACTCAGACAGCTTCATAAGTCACTGATCTGATGAAGAAAATTTTTTTGACGCTTCTGGGATAAACGGTATCTAGACTTACGTCCAATGGCGCAGGCGGCAGCACCAGCCGACCATGGATACTCAGAAAACTGTGAGATCGCCCATGAGCACAGCGGACGCATTCGCCCAGGCAGGCAAGACGGCGGTGCTGCAGAACATCCATGGCACCATGGCCTTTCTGCAGAAATTCCCGCCGTTCAACCAGATGGATACCGCCCACCTGGCGTATCTGGTGGAGAACTGTCAGCTGCGCTTTTATGGCGAAGGTGAAACCATCATCAAGCCGACCGACGGTCCGGTTGAGCACTTCTTTATCGTCAAACAGGGCCGCGTGCATGGCGAACGCCCTCATTCGGCGCGGCGCGGCACGGAAACCACCTTCGAGATCACCACCGGCGAATGCTTCCCGTTGGCCGCGCTGATCGGCGAACGCGCCACCCGTACCGAACACCTGGCCGCCGAGGACACCTTCTGCCTGCTGCTGAACAAGCCGGCGTTTATCAAGCTGTTCTCGCTGTCCAACCCGCTGCGCGACTTCGCCCTGCGCGGGGTCAGCAGCCTGCTCGATCAGGTCAACCAGCAGGTGCAGATGCGCGCGGTGGAAACCCTCGGCGCGCAATATTCGCTCGATACCCGCCTCGCTGAGCTGGCCATGCGCAACCCGATCAGCTGCGCCCCGGACATGCCACTGCGTGATGCCGTGCAGCTGATGCATGAACAGCAGGTCGGCAGCATCGTGATTGTCGACCCGGCCCTGAAACCACTGGGTATTTTCACCCTGCGCGACCTGCGCCGTGTGGTGGCCGATGGCGTCGACCTGACCCAGCCCATCGACCGCCTGATGACCCAGTCGCCCTTCCATCTGCCACCGGATGCCAGCGCCTTCGACGCGGCCATCGCCATGACCGAGCGGCATATCGCCCACGTCTGCCTGGTGGAGAACGAGCAGCTGTGCGGGGTGATTTCCGAACGCGATCTGTTCAGTCTGCAGCGCGTCGACCTGGTGCATCTGGCGCGCACCATTCGCCACGCCGGACGGGTGGAAACCCTGGCGGCGCTGCGCAGCGATGTGCGGCAACTGGTCGACAGTATGCTCGCTCACGGCGCCAGCTCGACGCAGATCACCCAGCTGATCACCCTGCTCAACGACCACACGGTATGCCGGGTGATCGAACTGACTCTGGAGGATATGGGCGACCCTGGTGTGCCGTTCACCTGGCTGGTATTCGGCAGCGAAGGCCGCAGCGAACAGACCCTGCACACCGATCAGGACAACGGCATTCTCTTCGAAGCCGCCGACGCAACCGAGGCCGCCGCCATTCGCGCGCGCCTGCTGCCGCTGGCCCAGGAGATCAACCAGCGTCTGGCGCAATGCGGCTTTACCCTGTGCAAGGGCAATATCATGGCCGGCAACCCCGAGCTGTGCCTGTCGCGCCAGGAGTGGGCGCGGCGCTTCAGCAGCTTCGTGCAGGAAGCCACGCCGGAAAACCTGCTGGCCTCCAGTATCTATTTCGACCTGCGCGCAGTGTGGGGCGAGCCGCAGGGCTGCGAGCAGCTGCGCCAGGGTTTGTTGCTGCAGGTGGCTGGCAATAGCCTGTTCCAGCGCATGCTGGCCGAGAATGCCCTGCGCCAGCGCCCGCCGGTGGGGGTGTTCCGTGACTTCGTGGTGGCCAGCAAGGGGGCCGAAAAGGACACCCTGGACCTCAAGGTGCAGGGCCTGACGCCCTTTGTCGACGGCGCGCGCCTACTGGCCCTGGCCCAGGGTGTAGCGGCCGTCGGCACCCTGGAACGGCTGCGTGCACTGATCCGCCATGGGGTGATCGATGCTCAGGATGGTGCCGCCTACGAAGAGGCCTACCATTACATCCAGCAAGCGCGGCTGCAGCAGCATCAGCTGCAGGCACGCAATGGTCAGCCCTACTCCAACCGGGTCGATCCTGATCACCTCAACCACCTCGACCGACGCATTCTGCGCGAGTCCTTCCGCCAGGCGCAGCGGCTGCAGAGCAGCCTGGCTACGAGGTACCAACTATGAGCAAGTTCACCTGGTTTAGCGGGCGCGGCCCGGCCCTGACGCAACTGCAACTGCAGCGACGTAGCCAACTGGCCGAGCCCTGCGCATTGGATGAGCGCCCCCTGCAGCAGCAGCGCTTGGTTATCCTCGACCTGGAAACCAGCGGCCTGAACATGCGCCGTGATCAGGTGCTGTCGATTGGCGCGGTGGTGATCAACAACGGCGCCATCGACCTTGGCCAGCAGTTCGAATGCACCCTGCAGCGTCCGGATCATCAGGCCAGCGCCAGCACCCTGATTCACGGCATCGCCCCCAGCGCGATAGCCAACGGCGTGGAACCCGCCGAGGCCCTGCTGACCTTTATGGAGTTTCTCGGCGACAGCCCGCTGCTGGCCTTTCATGCCGAATTCGACCAGCGCATGCTCGCTCGCGCGCTCAAGCAAAGCCTGGGCTATCGCTTGCGTCATGCCTTCTTTGATGTCGCCGAGATCGCCCCACTGGTCTGCCCCAAAGCCAATCTGCCCCACGCAGGGCTGGACGACTGGACCCGTTATTTCGGCCTGCAGGTGCAGCAACGTCACCATGCCAGCGCCGATGCCCTGGTGACTGCCGAGCTGGCGCTGATCCTGTTCAGCAAGGCGCGTCAGCAGCAGCTCGACAGCCTGCCGGCGCTGTTGCAGCAACTCAACAGCCGCCGCCGTCAGCGCGCGCATTCGATGTAAGAGCCTTTAACAAGGCTATGTACCCATTGCGTGTTGCGCGGCGATAAGGCGTAGGTTGGCGTTGAGCGCAGCGAAGCCCAACAGATTGCAGCCTGTCTCGTTGGGCTTCGTCGCGCTGTTCCTCAACTCAACCTACACATGCAACCCTGCGCTGAAGCGTAAGACGCGCTCTACCCCGTGCATGTAATACAAAATTGGGACATAGCGTTTAACAACCAGCCCTGTAGGAGCGGGCCATGACCGCGAAACTGCGATCAACACGATCGCACGCATGGCGTGCGCCTATAGGTCTCTCATCAACAAGCCATATTCCAGCTGCACCTCAGGCGGCACCGGCAGGTACAGCACGTGACCGTCGCCCGGGGCGACCGCCATTCCCTGGCCCTGGCGGTTTTCCAGCTGGTCAAGGGTAAAGCGCAGATTGCCCTGGGGCGTCATCAACTCCAGCCCATCGCCCACGGCAAAGCGGTTCTTTACCCGCACTTCAGCCAGTTCACCACGGCGCTCGCCGGTCAGCTCACCGACAAACTGTTGCTGATCCGACACCGAGCTGCCGCGCTCGTAGTTCTGATACTCGTCGTGCACATGACGGCGCAGAAAGCCCTCGGTGTAACCGCGATGAGCGAGCGACTCCAGAGTGCCCATCAGGCTCTTGTCGAAGGGTTTGCCCGCCAGCGCATCATCAATCGCCTTGCGGTACACCTGGGCGGTGCGCGCCACATAGTAGTGGGACTTGGTGCGGCCCTCGATCTTCAGCGAGTGCACACCCATGCGCACCAGGCGCTCGACATGTTGTACGGCACGCAGGTCCTTGGAGTTCATGATGTAGGTGCCGTGCTCGTCCTCGAAGGCGGCCATCTGCTCGCCAGGCCGACTGGCGTCTTCCAGCAGGAACAGCTGCTCGGTCGGCGCGCCTAACCCCAGGGTCGGCTCGACAAGTTGCACCACCTCACCCAGCTCGTTCTCGCCAGCCGGCTGGGCCTGGTACTGCCAGCGACAGGCATTGGTACAGCTGCCCTGATTGGGGTCGCGCTTGTTGATATAGCCCGACAGCAGGCAGCGCCCGGAATAGGCCATGCACAGCGCGCCATGGACGAAGACTTCCAGCTCCATACCCGGCACTTCATGGCGGATTTCGCCAATTTCCTCCAGCGACAGCTCGCGCGACAGAATCACCCGTGAGAGACCCTGCTGCTTCCAGAACTGCACGCTGGCCCAGTTCACCGCATTGGCCTGCACCGACAGGTGAATCGGCATCTGCGGGAAGTGCTCGCGCACCAACATGATCAAGCCGGGGTCGGACATGATCAGCGCATCCGGGCCCATCAGCACCACCGGCAGCAAATCGCGCAGAAAGGTCTTCAGCTTGGCGTTATGCGGCGCGATGTTGACCACCACATAGAACTGTTTGCCCTGGGCATGCGCCTCGCGGATGCCCGCCTCAAGATTGCCGTGATCGAACTCGTTATTGCGCACCCGCAGGCTGTAGCGCGGCTGCCCGGCGTACACCGCGTCCGCTCCATAGGCGAAGGCGTAACGCATGTTCTTCAAGGTGCCGGCTGGCGAGAGCAGCTCGGGATAACGCGGTGTGGGGGCCATGATCAGGTCGCTCAGCCAACAGGGCCGGGCACTCTAGCCTGTCGCGCGCACGCGGCTATTGATCTGCATCTATGCCAGGCCAGGTGGCGACCACCCATCGCGGCAGCGCAACGGTGGATTGCGGGAGGCAGGGCTGCCCTGCCATCATATGCGAATAGTTCTCGATTTGTTTCTTATCTACTCTCTCGAGGTTCGCGTGGCGGCTGGCGATTCTACCCACCTGCAGTTGGTCAGCCTGCTCTATCGCGATCACCGTGACTGGCTGCTCGGCTGGCTGCGCAAAAGCCTGTACAGCCCGGAGCGCGCCGAAGACCTCAGCCAGGACACCTTTGTCCGCCTGCTCGGGCGCAGCGACCTGGAACAGGCGCGCGAGCCCCGTGCGTTGCTGACCACCATCGCCCGGGGCCTGCTGATCGATCACTTCCGCCGCAGCGCGCTGGAACGCGCCTACCTGGACGAACTCGGCCAACTGCCGCAGACCATACAACCCAGCGCCGAAGAACAGGCGCTGGCCCTGGATGCGCTGCGCGAAATCGACCGCCTGCTCGGCCAGCTGTCGAGCAATGCCCGCGCAGCCTTTCTGCATAACCGTCTGGACGGTATGGGCCACGCGGAAATTGCCGAGCGCCTCGGTGTTTCCGTGTCCCGCGTGCGCCAGTACCTGGCTCAGGGCCTGCGTCAGTGCTACATCGCCCTGTACGGAGCACCGCAATGAGCGCGGTATCGGCACGGGTACTGGACGCGGCCATCGAATGGCAACTGTGCCTCGACTCCGGCACGGTCAGCGCTGAACAACAGCACGCGTTCGCCGCATGGTTGGCGGCGCATCCCGAGCATGCGCGGGTCTGGCAGCAGCTCAATGGCCTGGATATCCGCCTGGCTTCGGCGGCAGCGGCACCGGCGCGTCAGGCCTTGCTGCACAGTGCGCGCAGCACCCGCCGTCGGCGTCTCGCTGGCGGTGCGCTCGGCCTGTTACTGAGCACGGCTCTGTTGCTGGGCCTGCTCGGCCAGCAACGCCCACTCGACGATTACCTGGCCGATGTCCGCACCGGCCGGGGTGAGCAGCGCGAATTGCAGCTGCACGATCACAGCCGGATCCGCCTGAACAGCCGCAGCGCCATGGATATCGAATTCAGCGACACGCAGCGCGCCGTGCGCCTGCACAGCGGTGAAATCCTGGTGGAAACCGCCCATGGCGACCCACGGCCATTTGTCGTACTCACCGAGCAAGGCAGCCTGCGCGCCCTGGGCACACGTTTTCTGGTGCGCCGCGAGGGCGACAGCACGCGCCTGACCGTGTTGCAGTCGGCAGTGGCCGCGCACCCGCTCGATGGTGCCAGCGAACGCATCATCCAGGCCGGTGAGCAGGTGCTGATGCAGCGCCAGCAACTCAACCGCGTCCATGCCGCACCGCTCAGCGCGGCGGCCTGGAGCCACGGCATGCTGGTGGCCGAGAATCTGCGCCTGGAAGACCTGCTCGACGCCCTGGGCGAATACCGCAGCGGCTACCTAGGCCTCGACCCGCGCCTGGCCGACCTGCGCATCAGCGGCAGCTTCCCCCTGTACGACAGTGACAAAGCCCTGGCGGCCCTACCACCGAGCCTGCCGGTACGCATCGAGCGCGTTGGCAACTGGTGGACCAAGGTTGTACCTGCTGCGCAGTAAGCGGCCGCCTAAAAACAGACGGGAAGGGGCCCCTCCTACAAAGATCCGGCGCCCGCTCAGGGATCGACAGCAGCACCTTTAAATCTCGCTAAAAAATAATTTCAAACAGCCCTGTCACTTTTCCATGCTGCTTCGGCAACAGGTCATTGAGATTTATTCCCGCTTAGGAGAGTTTCGTAATGACCCGCGCCCTGCCCCTGTTCCGCCCCGGTCTGCTGGCCGCTGCCATCAGCCTTGCCAGCGTCTGCACACCCGCTCTGGCGGACACCTACCAACTGCCCGCCGCGCCCTTGGCCAGCACCCTGACACAGATCGCCAGCCAGGCCGGCATCGTCCTGAGCATCGACCCGGCGCTGACCGTAGGCAAGCAGTCGACCCCGGTGCACGGTGACTACGACGCCCTCGAAGCCCTGCACCAGGCGCTGCGCGGCAGCGGCCTGCAACTGCAGCACGGCAGCGCTGGCGTCTACAGCCTGATCCCCGCACCCCAGGCGACTGTAGCCCTGCCGGATATCACCGTTACCGCCTCGCAGCAGACGGAAAGCGCCTGGGGCCCTGCGTCCGGCTACCTGGCCTCACGCACCGCCGCTGGCAGCAAAACCGACACAGCCCTGGCCGAGGCCCCGCGCTCGATCTCGGTGGCCACCCACGAACAGATGCAGGACCGTGGCGTGCACAGCCTCGATGACGCGGTGAAATACATGCCGGGCATCGTCTCCAGCAGCTTCGGCAGCGACACCCGCTACGACTGGATGCGCGTACGCGGCTTCGAGCCGACCCACTTCCTCGACGGCCTGCCGCTGCCCCGTGGCGTGTACGCCAACCCGAAACCGGAAACCTGGAACCTCGACCGCCTGGCCCTGCTGCGCGGCCCGGCGTCGTCGGTCTATGGCCAGACTCCGCCCGGCGGCCTGCTGGATATGGTCAGCCGTCGCCCGAACGACGCGACCGCCCATGAACTCGAAGTGCAGTACGGCAGCGACAACCATCGCCAGATCAACTTCGCCAGCACCGGCACAATCGACGAGCAGGGCCAGTTCCTCTACGGCATCAGCGGCGTGATACGCGACAGCGGCACCCAGATCGATAAGGTCGACAACAAGCGCTACAACATCGCGCCCAGCCTGACCTGGAATATCGACCCCGATACCCGCCTGACCCTGCTGTCGCAGTTCACCCGCGACGATACCGGCACCACCAGCCAGTTCCTGCCAATCCAGGGCACCAAGATCGACATGCCGTTTGGCAAGATCTCCCACCACAAGAACCTGGGTGATCCGGACTACGACTACTACGACCGTACCTACTACGCCCTGGGCTACGCCTTCGAGCATCGTTTCAACGACGTCTGGCAGTTCCGCCAGAACCTGCGCTATACCAAGTCCGACCTGTCGTTCCAGACCGTCACCGTCAACAGCTACATCCCGGCCTTCGCAGGCCTAGGCTATGTGGTCGACGCCAACGGTAATGTCGGGCGCAACAGCACCAACACCGAAGAAGACATCCGCCAGTTCGCCGTGGACAACAACTTCCAGGCCGACTTCGCCACTGACAAGATCAACCACACCCTGCTGCTCGGCCTTGATCACCAGCGCATCGAAACCAACTATATGTCGGTCTTCGGCACCGCGTTCAATGGCTACGCCCCGCCAGACATCAACGTCAACAACCCGGTGCACGGCCAGCACATCGTCCGCCCGCCACGTTCCCTGGCGTTCTACGACTACAACCAGAAGTCCCACCAGACGGGCCTCTACGTCCAGGACCAGATGGCCCTCGACCAGTGGCGTCTGACCCTTGGCGGCCGCGAAGACTGGGTGCACACCGGCACCACGTTCTTTAACCAGGCCGATGCGACCAACACCGAGCGCGACAAGGCCTTCAGCGGCAACGCGGCCCTCAGCTATGTGTTTGACTCGGGCTTCACCCCCTACCTGTCGTACGCCGAGTCGTTCCAGCCGACCAGCAATGCCACTGCCTCGCCGACGCAGTCGATCAAACCAACCGAAGGCCAGCAATGGGAGCTGGGCGTGAAATATCAACCGCCGGGCAGCGACATCCTGCTGAGCGCCGCCGTCTACGACCTGACCCAGCAAAACGTGTCGGTCACCAACCGCATCGGGGGCGTAGCCGTCACCAGCCAGACGGGCGAAGTAAAGGTCAAGGGCCTGGAGCTGGAAGCCGTGGGCAACGTCACCGACAACCTGAAGGTGGTCGCCTCCTACACGCAGGCGAAGTCTGAAGTGCAAGACGGTGAGTTCAAGGGCAAGCGTCTGCAACTGATGCCCAATCGCCAGGCCTCGCTGTGGGCCGACTACACCTGGCACAACGGTGTGCTCGACGGTTTCGGCATCGCCGCTGGCGCTCGCTATACCGGCAATACCTTCGGTGACCAGGCCAACTCCGAGCTTGGCTTCGCCAAGTCCTACACCGTGTTCGATGCCGCCGTGCACTACGACCTCGGCCGCCTGGACAACAGCCTCACCGGCGCATCGCTGGCGCTCAACGCCACCAACCTGTTGAACAAGGACTACATATCCACCTGCGACGCCTACTACTGCTACTACGGCGACCAACGCAGCGTAGTCGCCAGCGCCACTTACACGTGGTAACCCACTGAGTCGTAACCCGCGCGCCACCGGGGCCGTCCAATGGGCGGCTTTCGGCTTTTGGAAAAGCCTATGAAAAGCACCACCATCCGCCGCTGGTCCGCCGTGCACACCTGGACCAGCCTGATCTGTACCCTGTTTCTGCTGATGCTGGCATTGACCGGGCTGCCACTGATTTTCCACCACGAACTGGAACACCTGCTCGGTGAGGCCCCGGAATTGCGCGAGCTGCCAGCCGATACAGCGCACCTGAGCCTGCAGCAACTGGTCGAGGCCGCCGAGCGGCATCGACCGGGCGAAGTGGTGCAGTACTTCGGTTTCGAGGACGACGAGCCCAACGGCGTTGTGGCGATCACCGCCGCCACGGCTGGCACCGAACCGAACTCTTCGCACACCTTTATGCTTGATGCCCGCAGTGGCGAGGCCGTGGAGATGCCAGCAGCCAACGGCGGCCTGCTGATGGTCATTCTGCGTTTGCACGTGGACATGTTCGCCGGCCTGCCCGGCAAGCTGTTACTGGCGTTTATGGGCCTGCTGTTCGTGGTGGCGATCATCTCCGGTGTGGTGCTCTACGCGCCGTTTATGCGCCGGCTAAAATTCGCCGAAGTGCGCCACACGAAAGCCACCCGCACACGCTGGCTCGACCTGCACAACCTGATCGGTATCGTCACCCTGACCTGGGCCCTGGTAGTCGGCGTCACCGGGGTGATCAGCGCCTGCGCCGACCTGCTGATCAGCGCCTGGCGCACCGAAGCCCTGGCGGCGATGGTCGCGCCCTACCGCGATGCGCCGCCGCTGACCGAGCGTGCGCCCGTCAATCAGGTGCTGACGATTGCCGCGCAGGCCACGCCGGAGATGCAGCCGGACTTTATCGCCTTTCCCGGCACGCGCTTTTCCAGCGAGCACCATTACAGCGTATTTATGAAAGGCAATACGCACCTCACCGCGCACCTGTGGACACCGGTGCTGATCGATGCGCGCACCCTGCACGTCACCGCCATCGGCCAACGGCCCTGGTATATGGATGCGCTGTCGATGTCGCAGCCGCTGCACTTTGGTGACTACGGCGGCATGCCGATGAAAGTGCTCTGGGCGGTGCTGGATGTGCTGACCATCATCGTGCTCGGCAGCGGCCTGTACCTCTGGTGGGTACGCCGGCGTACCCCGACTACAGCGCGTGAACGCACGGAGGCTGCAGCATGAGCTGGCGTCAATCGACCTTCGCCCTGCCGCTGCTGATCGGCCTGATCAGCGCAATCGGGCTGATCAGTGCGCTTTTGGGTGATGGTGGGTGGGATGCCGTGGCCTGGCTCGGCCTGGGCATCCCTGCCGCACTGGGGAGCTGGCCACTGCTGCGCAGGTAGCTAGCCGATACGTTGGCACGCGCGCCACAGACACCTGCGGCACAGCGCGTTGGCCCGCCGCTTACTTGCAGGCCCTCAGATAGAGCGCGTCGTCAGTGGCAATGCGCTTGAGCTGAGCCAGTTGCGGCTTGCTCTGCTCATCTAACGGCAGTAACTCGGCGCTGCTGCAGTTGAGCAGATGCGCCTGAAAACTGACGTGATCGATATGCTGCTTCTCAAAGCGGTACAGGTTGAAAACCGCCAAGCGGTTCCCGTCCGCTTCCTGGTGTACCAGGCTTTTGCTATCGAGCACGGTAAAGGCCGTGGTCATCGGCCAGACATAACTCCAGGGGCGCCAGAACACCTCACCAGACTCACTGGCCACCAGCACGGCCTCAGCCGGCTGACGCTGCACCTGATGGTCAAACCAGGAGTATTCGTAATAGATCTGGTAGCCAAGCATACCCAGCCCACCAAACAGCGGAATGATCCAGCGCGGCAGCCTGTTGCGCGTGAGTTTGCGCAACAGCAGGGCAATACCGGCAGCACCAAGACCGGATACCACAATGGCAAGCAAGGTCCACAACATAGGCTTGTTCCCGAAAAAAGACGGGCCTCCAATGGAGGCCCGTCGGTAAGACCCTAAATCAGGTCCGGATTATGCTTAGTGGCTCAGCGCGGCACCAGCACCTTTGGGGGTCCGTACACTTTCCACCAGGTCCTGGATTTCCTGCGGCGGTGCAGCAGTGACCTGCGATACGCCGTAAGCCACCGCGAAGTTGATCAGCGCACCGACGGTACCGAAGGAAGCCGGGGAGATACCCATAAACCACTGGTCCGGGGTGTTCGGCAGCATGTTGGTGCCCGGAATGAAGAACCAGCCCAGGTAGGTGAAGATGTACAGCAGGGTGATCACCAGGCCGGAGACCATGCCGCAGATCGCCCCCTTGTCGTTCATGCGCTTGGAGAAGATCCCCATCATCAACACCGGGAACAGGGTCGCCGCCGCAATACCGAAGGCCAGTGCCACCACCTGCGCGGCGAACCCAGGCGGATTCAACCCCAGATAAGTCGCCAAGAGAATTGCAGCCGCCATCGATAGCCGTGCAGCGCGCATCTCGTTCTTCTCGCTGATCTTCGGATTGATCAAGGTCTTGATCAGGTCATGACTGATCGCCGAAGAAATCGCCAGCAACAAACCAGCCGCCGTCGACAGTGCCGCCGCAATGGCGCCCGCCGCGATCAGGCCGACCACCCAACCTGGCAGGTTGGCGATCTCCGGGTTGGCCAGAACCAGGATGTCGTTGTTCACGGTCAGCTCGTTGCCCTTCCAGCCGCGCGTTTCGGCGGTTGGGGTGAAGGCAGGTGCGGCATCGTTGTACATCTGGATGCGACCGTCACCGTTCTTGTCTTCCCACTTGATCAGACCGGTTTGCTCCCAGTTCTTGACCCACTCAGGACGCTCGTCATAGGCCAGCGCGGGGGCAGAAGCACCTTCCGGATAGATGGTGGTGACCAGGTTCAGACGTGCCATCGAGGCAACAGCCGGCGCGGTGAGGTAGAGCATGGCAATGAAGATCAGGGTCCAACCAGCGGACCAACGCGCGTCAGCCACTTTCGGTACGGTGAAGAAGCGAATGATCACGTGCGGCAGACCGGCAGTACCGATCATCAGCGACATGGTAAACAGCACCATGTTCAGCTTGTTGTCGACATCGGCGGTGTAGGCAGCGAAGCCCAGTTCACGTACCACTTCATCGAGCTTCTGCAACAGCGGCACGCCGGACTCGACGTGGTCACCGAACAGGCCCAGCGGCGGGATCGGGTTACCGGTCAGCTGCAGGGAAATAAAGATGGCCGGAATGGTGTAGGCAATGATCAGCACCACGTACTGAGCGACCTGGGTGTAGGTGATGCCCTTCATGCCACCGAATACGGCGTAGGCGAAGACCACCGCTGCTGCGATCCAGATACCGGTTGAGTTGCTCACTTCGAGGAAGCGCGAGAAGGCCACACCGGCACCGGCCATCTGACCGATCACGTAGGTCACGGAGATGATCACCAGGCAGATCACAGCAGTCAGGCGCGCGCCACGACTGTAGAAACGATCACCGATGAAATCCGGCACGGTGAACTTGCCGAACTTGCGCAGGTAGGGCGCCAGCAGCATCGCCAGCAGCACATAGCCACCGGTCCAGCCCATGAGGAAGGTGGAGTTGGCATAACCACCGGCGGCAATCAGGCCCGCCATGGAAATGAAGGATGCAGCAGACATCCAGTCAGCGGCTGTCGCCATACCGTTGGTGATCGGATGCACACCACCGCCAGCGACGTAGAACTCTTTGGTGGAGCCGGCACGCGCCCAGATGGCGATGCCGATGTAGAGCGCGAAGGACGCGCCTACGAACAACATGTTGATAACGAATTGGCTCATGACCATTTACTCCTCGACGCCAAATTCTTTATCGAGTTTGTTCAGTCTCCACGCGTAGTGAAAAATGAGCCCGATAAAGAAGAGGATTGAGCCTTGCTGGGCGAACCAGAATCCGAGGTCGGAACCGCCAACGGAGATTCCCGCGACCATCGGGCGCAGGATCATGGCGAATCCATAGGAAACCAGCGCCCAGACAATCAGGCTCCAGGTGATGAGCCGCACATTGGCCTTCCAATAGGCCGCGGCATTGCTTTGTTCAGAAGTCATAGACGCCTCCGGTTATTGTTATTCTGATGCAGCTTCAAGCTAGCAGCAGGCCAGCACCGGCCGACAGCTAGACATTGGTATTAGCCGCCTGAACGCATTCCGGAAGAAATTTTTTATCTTTACATAACAATAAGTTAACTAGGCGAACAGCAAGACCGAGGTCCGCGCTAGGACGTTAGTCGATTGACATAACAGGTGCAGCCCGCTCAACCCCCTCGATAAACACCTACACCACACCGCTCAAGCGTACTGTTATCCAGACCGCACAGCGCATCACCCACTGCTGCAGATTTGCCCGTTGTGCGCTTTGTCGGCTGGCTCGCCGCAACCGCAAACAGGCGGGCAATCCGCCGCGCCAGCAGGTGTCCGGCGCGCGACTCTTCGCGCAACCCGATATGCCCGCTCATCGCACATACCACAGGCGAAAGAAGCCCAGCGCCAGCAGCAGGCCAACCTGGCCCAGCGCCGTGCACAGGCTGAGAAAGGACTGCACCTCGCGGTTCTGCGGCGCATTGGCCAGGCCGGTCAGGCTTTCCCAGAAGGCTTCCGGCAACAGCACCAGACTCAGCTGCGCCATAGGTTGGCCGGTTAGCTGCAGGCCCTTGATCAGGTCGAACTGGCCGCAGAACATCAACCCCAGCAGCACCATAAACGCCACCGCCAGGCCCAGGGCGAAACAGGCAGAGAACTGCATCAGTAAACGCATCATGTTCAACTCCTACACAGGTATCCAGGGCGCAGGACTGACCTGCGCCCTGGCGGGTCAAAGACCGCTGGATGGATTGCTCAGTGGCAGGCGGCCGACGCCGTACCAGTCGAGTTTGCGGGTCAGCACCATCACCCCGGCGAGCACGCCGAACACCAGTACCGAACCCATTAACAGGGCGTAGTCCTCGGCCCCGAGCAGGCCGAACAACATGCCGTAGAGCAGCGCCAGCAAGGCGCCGAAGCCTGCGCCACGTAGCGCGCTGTGCAGCACGTAGCTGACGTAGAAACCGATCAACAGCACACAGGCGGTGGCGGCAATGCCGTAGGCCAGGGCAAAACTCAGGTGCTCGGACAGCGACAGCAGCAACAGGTAGAACAGCGCCAGCGACATGCCCACCAGGGCGTACTGAACCGGGTGCACGGCCATGCGTTTGAGCACTTCAAAGAGGAAGAACGCAGCGAAGGTCAGGCCGATAAAAAGCAGCGCGTATTTGATCGCCCGTTCGGTCTTCAGGTACTGGTCCACCGGGTCGACAAAGCTCACACCGAAGTTACGGGCAGTCAGCGCATTGCAGCTGTCACCGCGTACACAGTCATCCAGCGCCTCTTCCAGGTTGGTGGCGAAGAAGCTGGTCTGCCAGTGCGCCTTGAAGCCCTTGGCCGACACTTCACGGCTGCTCGGCAGGTACTCACCGACAAAGCTCGGATGCGGCCAGCCGGACGTCAGCTCAACCCGGCTATCACGGCCTACCGGAGTGATACTGAGCTGCTCGGTGCCCTGCAGCTTCAGGTCGAAGGCAAACTCCAGGGTTTGCCCACCCTGGGTATCCAACACCGGCAGCGGCGCATGCACACCGGCGCCGAAACGCTCCTCGGCGCTACCGGGGGCAAAGCTCAGGTTCATGCCGTTGAAGCGCAGCTGCAGGTCATTGCTGATCCCGCGGATATCACTGATACCCACCGAGAGAAACGGCCGGTCGAACTGATACAGGCCCAGTTCATCGCCCAAACCCAGGCGCGCCGGCAGCTTGAAGGCACCACTGATCTGGTTATCGCTGCCGTACAGCAGCGCCTTGTAGATGCCGCGCGCGCGCTCCTCGGTGGCAACATGGCCATTGAGCACAAAGCGCTCCGGCAGGAAGTACAGGCGGCCGCGGCTCTTCTGCTCTTCCAGGTAACGTTCGCCGGTCTTGGCGTGGGTTTTCCACTGGTTCCACACCTTGGTGTAGGGCATCACCAGAATCGGCCCGGTGAGCTGCTGGCGGTAGCTGGAACTGCGCGCGATGTCCTGCAGCACCTCGGCACGTTGATACTGCCGCTCACTGACCAGCCCGCCGATCATCGACAGTGGAATCAGTAATAACAAAATCAGCAGGGCAATCGCGCCCAGCTTGAAACCCAGGATACGGCTCATGGTGCAACTCTCCGCTACGGTTTAGGTAGGCAGAGTCTGGGCAGCCCAGGTGGTGGCTTTATGGAGCCGAAGTGAAGACTCTGTGGAGACTCTGTGCAGGCCACCCACCGGCCCATGGACAGCCACAGGGGAAATGCGTAGCGTGCCGTTGATCGCCACTTTATGGATGAACGGCCATGTCAGAAACCAACCCCTACGCCACCCCGCAAGCCAGCGTCAGCGACCCAGAGACGCAGGTGTCCGATGCACAGATCGCCGCCCTGCCCATCTCCGACAAATGGAAGGAGCGCTTCAGCGCCATTCACCATGCCGGCGGCGTGAAAATGCCACGGCTCAAGGAGCTACCTGCCGCCGAGCGACGCAAGGCCTTCAGCTTCAACTTTCTGGCGTTCTTCTTCGGGCCGATCTACTACGCCATCAAAGGCATGTGGAAAAAGGGTCTGGCACTGTTTGTCGTCTGCGCAGCCGTGGTCATCCTGCTAGGCATCGGCCTCGACTACCTCGGCTACAGCCGCATCGCCAACGCTCTGGGCTACGGCATCAGCGCAGTATTCGCCACCCGCGCCAACCTCGATTACTACAAGAAAATGCTGCTCAACGATAACGGCTGGTGGTAGAGGTCTGCACATGAGCCCGAGGCTATACGGCAGTCCTGAAGGGCGCCCACTGTTCTATTTCCATGGTGTGCCGGGTGCAGCGGTTGAGGCAGCCATGCTGCATCAGGCGGCCTTGGCGCAGGGCATCAAGCTGCTGGTGGTGGCGCGCCACCTGCCGCAGGAACTCGACAGCGAGGACTACCTGCAACAGCTGGCAAAACAGGTCACGCAGCACGCTGCAGGTCAGCCGATTCACCTGCTCGGGTTCTCCATCGGTGCCTGCCTGGCCTTGCGCGTGGCCGCACGCCTGGGCGAACAGGTAACTGCCGTTCACCTGCTCTCGGCCGCCGCGCCCTGGGAAGTGGCCAGCAACCGCGTCGGCATGGGCGCCGGGCGTTATACATTTGCCTGGGCGCAACACTCACCAAGACTCTTTCGCGCCTTTGCCGGCTACCAGGCGTTGCTGGCAAAAGTCAGTCCGCGCCTGCTGCTCAACCTGCTGTTCGCTGGCGCGGGCGGTAATGACCGCGAGCTTCTGCGCCAGAGCACCACACTCGACTGGCTGAAAGCGATCCAGCGTGACTGTTTCCAGCACGGCATCGACAACTATGCGCGGGATATCCGCCTGTATGTCGAGCCTTGGGCTGCCGAGCTACGTGACGTCACGGCTGCGGTCAACCTGTGGCATGGCGAGGCCGACAACTGGGCGCCGATTGCCATGTCCGCTTACCTACAGCAGCAGCTAACTGTGGTCACCACCTTTACCCGCTGCGCCGGCCAAGCCCATTACACCTGCCTGCTGGAAAACGCCGCAGCGGCCATGGCCTGCGTATCGGGCAGCCCGGACAGCAATCCCCCCCGATAGACAGAGCACCAAGGATGACGCATGAACAAGCTCGCACTGCCGCTGATCACCCTGCTGGCCTTTAGTACCTACACCCTCTATGTGATGCTGCATGCCGAACAATCGCTGCTGCAATTCGGCCTGCAACTGATGTCCAGTGCTGACACCGCTCAGGTGGTGATTGATCTGTATATCCTCGCGGCACTGGCCTGTGTGTGGATGTACCGCGCCGGCAAAGCGCGGGGCAAATCGCTGACCTACCTGCTGCCATTCTTCGCCCTGACGGCGATTTTCGTGTCGGTCGGGCCACTGCTCTATCTAGTGCTTCGTGCCTTGCCACACGCCAATGCAGCGACCGGAGAATGCCAATGAGCAGCCACGCACTGCTCAACTCCTTGCTGCACTACAAAGCCTGGGCCAACCAGGAACTGTTTGCCGAATTGCAACGTCTCGACCCACACGCACACCAGGCCGAGCTGCACGCTGCCCTGCGCATCCTCAACCATATCTATGTGGTCGAGCGGATCTTTGTTGCCAACTTGCAGGGTCAGGCACACCCTTACAACGCCACCAACACCCCTGAGACGCCGACGCTGGAAGCGCTGCACGCAGCGGTGCAGGAAACCGATCACTGGTATCTGAGTTATGCCGCGCAGTTAAGCGTCGAACAATTGTCCGAGCCTGTGCACTTTCGTTTTGTCGATGGCGACGCCGGCTGCATGAGCCGTGAGGAAATACTCGCGCATGTCGTCACCCATGGCGGCTATCACCGTGGTGCCGTGGGGCGGATCATGGCGCAACTGCAATTAGCGCCGCCACGGGATATCTACACGCGCTTTCTGCATGAGGATCAACCGCAGCGCCGCGAACCAGGTTAGCGACGCTGCAGCGGGTTACTCACCGCGAATGTACTGTTCCAGCTGCTGGATCAGGCTGGCCTGTTCGGCGATGGTGTGTTTGACCAGGTCGCCGATCGACAGCAGGCCGATCAGTTCGCCTTCGGCGATTACCGGCAGGTGGCGCAGGTGGCGGTCAGTCATCAGTTGCATGCAGTGCTGCGAGGTGTCGCGCGGCCCAACGGTCAGGACATCTGCTGTCATAATTTCGCTGATCTGGGTGCTGAATGCCGAGCGCTGCAGCAGCTCGATCTTGCGTGCGTAGTCACGCTCGCTGACGATGCCGACCAGACGGCCCTTGTCCAGCACGACCAGCGCACCGATGCCTTTTTCAGCCAGCAATTTGACTGCGTCGAGCACTGTGGTGTCCGGGCTGACGCTGTAGATCGCGGCATGTGGCTTGGCCCTGAGTATCTCGGCTACGGTTTTCATGCAGTGACTCCATTCTGGTCTTGTTGGCAGTAAAGGTCGCGCGCGGGCTGTTGCTATGAGGATAGCCAACCCGACAACAGGGATCAGAGCATCTGCCTGGCGGTTGCGCAACCTTGCTTACCCACAGAGGTCAGCAAGGAGCAGGCCAAGATGTGCCACTAATCACAGGTTGCCGCCGGCAAACGCAGGCGCACTTCTACGCCGCCGCTGACATTGCCGATGTGCAGTTCGCCGCCATGCAGCTGCACCACCTCCTCGACAAAATTCAGCCCCAAACCGGTGCTCTTGCGTCCACTGCCGGGGCGCGGCAGGGAATAGAACCGTTCACTCAAACGCGCCAGGGCGTAGTCCGGTATCGGCTCCCCCTGGTTGAACAGGCGCAGTTCAAGCTGCTCGCCGACGCGCTCGGCCGTAAACCGCAACTGCCCCTGCGGCGGAGTGAAATCCAGGGCGTTGTCGAGCAAATTGGCCAGCGCCTGGCGCAACAGAAAACGCTCCCCACGGAGCGCAAGGCTGGCTTCAATCCTATTCTCGACCTGCACAGCAGCCGCTTCTATTCGCGCCATCTGCGCCTGTAAAAGCGACGTGACCAGTGCTTGCAGCGGCACCACGACCTGTTCCTCCAGGCCCTGACGCTGCTCGACCTGGGCCAGATGCAGCAGGCGCTCGATCAGCTGCTGCATGCGCGCGCTTTCTTGCTCGATATTGGCGACAAAGCGCTGCCGCTGTGGTGCCGGCATCTCGCTGTCGAGCAGTTCCGCCGCACCGCGAATCGCCGCCAGCGGGCTTTTCAGCTCATGGGTCAGGGTGTGCACGTAGCGCTCGACATAGGCCTTACCTTCCAGCTCGGTGCGCATACGCTCGATGGCCTCGGCCAATTGCGCCAGCTCACCACCGCGTACGCTGGGCAGTTCGGCACGCTGCCCGGCGCTGACCGCCTGAGCGTAGCGGGTCAGCTTGCGCAAAGCGCCGCTGAGCCACCAGGACAGCAGCGCACCGATCAGCAGACCAAGCACGATCAAGCCGCCACCAAGCCAGGCCAGGCGTTGCTCAGACCGTTCGATATAGGGCTGCAAGGTGCGGTTGGGTTTGGCCACCGAGACCACGCCGATGATCTGCGTGCCATCCATGATCGGCGCGGCCACATACATCACCGAGGAATCCGGATCATTCGGGTCTTCCTTGGTCGAGCGCGCGCCGTACTCGCCGCGCAGGGTACGCAGCACATCGTTCCAGCGCGAGTAGTCCTGGCCCACCGCCGCGCCGCTGGAGTCGAGCAACACAATGCCTTTGGCGTCGGTGACATAGATGCGGTGATTGACCTGGGTTTTCTCCACGCCCCAGATCTGCGCCTGCGGTTGACGCTGGCCGTAAGCTTGCAGCAACGCTGGCAGGCGGCTCTGTTGCAGGCGACCGGTCTTGACCTCATCGCGGAGTATCTCGGCCAGCAGGTTGGCCGTGTCCACCAGGGTTTCCTCGGTGCTCTGCCGCACGCCGGGGCGGATTTCGTCCATCACCGTGCTCAGCACAAACCAGCCCGCCAGCCCAACGAACAGGAAGTACACCAGAAAGATGCGAATCCCCAGTGGCATCAGGCGTGCCTCGGCGAGTAGCTGTAACCGAGGCCGCGATGGGTCTGGATCGGCTCAGCCTCGGCGGACACCTGGCGCAGCTTGGCGCGCAGGCTTTTGATATGACTGTCGATGGTCCGTTCATAGCCGACATCCGCCGCCACACCGAGGCCATCGAGCAACTGCTCGCGGGAGAACACCCGCTCAGGCTGTGCCAGCAGGCTTTGCAGCAGGCGGAACTCGTGGCGGGTCAGGCTCAGCAGTTGGCCATGGTAGTGAATCTGCACCCGCTCGCTGTCCACCTGAAAAGGCCCCTGAGCCGTCGCCACAGCAGCAGCTTCACGCGGGGCCATGCGTTTGAGAATGGCCTTGACCCGTGCGGCCACTTCACGCGGGCTGAAGGGTTTGACCACGTAATCGTCGGCACCGATCTCCAGGCCGACCACGCGGTCGATTTCCTCGCTGCGAGCCGTAAGGAAGATCACCGGCACCTCGGAAAAGCGCCGCAGTCGCTTGCAAGCCTCGAAGCCGCTGATATCCGGCAGGCCGACATCGAGAATCAACAGATCAGCAGGGTTGGTTTGCTGCTGCGCCAGGGCCGGTTCGGCCAGGCTTAGCCAGGTGGTGGTAAAGCCCTCGCTTTGCAGGGCAAAGATCAGTGTGTCAGCGATTGCGGCTTCGTCTTCGACAATCAGAATATGCGGCATGGCGTCCTGCTCGTGGCAACTCGGCGAGGAGCCTGCGGCAGGCCGCTGCCAGCGTCAAGCATGGCTAATCACCCTGTACGTAGCTGTTGTAGCCCGGATTACATCCGGGCTACGCACCAGATCGTAGGTTGGCGTTGAGCGCTGCGAAGCCCAACAGGTGACGGACGTATCGTTGGGCGTCGCCACTGCGCGACTCAACCCAACCTGCAGATAACCACGAGCCGTCAATCGAGCTTGAAGCGTGCGGTGTTCTGCTCCAACACCTGACTGCCCTGACGCAGCTGTTCGGCGGCATTGCTCACGGCTTGCGCGCCTTCGAGCAAGGCGCTGGCGGCGTGATCGACCTGCTGGATATTGCCGCTGACTTCATCGGCCGTGGCGGCCTGTTGCTCGGCAGCGGTGGCAATCTGCGCCAGACGATCAGTCACCAGCTGCACCGATTCGACAATGGCGTTGAGGTCCTCACCCATGGCCAGCACACTGCCGACATCGCCTTCGGCTTGGCGCACGGCGTCTTCCATCTGCGTTACTGACTGGCCGACCACGCGGTGCAGGTTGGCCACGGTTTCAGCAATTTCCGCCGTGGAGTTCTGCGTGCGTTGCGACAGCGAACGCACCTCGTCGGCAACCACGGCAAAGCCGCGGCCCTGATCACCGGCACGCGCCGCTTCAATGGCGGCGTTCAGTGCAAGCAGGTTGGTCTGCTCGGCGATGCCCTTGATCACGTCCACTACCCGGGTGATCTGTTCGGTCTGGCTGCGCAGTTGCTGCAAGGTGGTTGCGCTATCGCCCAGGCGACTGCTGAGCTGACGCATGCTTTGGCTAGTGCGCGCACTGCGCTGGTTGCTCTGGTTAGCGATCTCACGGGTCTGGCTGGCTTCCATGGCGGCCTGCTCGCAACTCTGTGCCACGCTCTGCGCGGTGGCGGCCATTTCGGTGGCGGCCGCAGCAATCTGGCTCATCTGGGCCTGTTGCTGCTCCACCGATTCCAGAGCATTGCGCGCCTCGCCATTAAGCAGTTGCACGGTGCCGCCCAGCTGCTGGCTTTGCTGATTGACGCCCTGCATGGAATCACGCAATTGCCCGACGGCGGTATTCAGAGCCTGGGCGATATTGGCCAGATCGTCTTCACCGTGCACCTGCATGCGCACGCGCAGGTCACCATCACGCAGGCCTTCGGCAGCCTTGATAATGCTGGCGGTGCTGCGGCGGATCGAAGCGTTAAGGCAGAACAATACATACAGCGCCAGCAGGGTCAGTACGCTGAACACGCCGATCGACTGGATCATTGCCTGCAGTGCACGCTGCCGGTACTCACCAAGACTGGCGGCGAATTGCTGGTAGATCGCGCTCTGCAAGCCAAGCAACTGCCCTTCCAGCTGAGCCACGCGTTGCACGAACTGCTCCGGGGTCAGGCTCATCGGGCTGGCTTCGAACATGTCCCGATCAATGCCCGCTAGAAAGGCTTCATAGCCTTGCAGCGCTTCATCATAGGGCCCTTGCAACTGGCGCATGGCACGCGGGGCTTCAAGCCCCAGGGTCGATTGCGCTTTGAGCAGTTGGCTGCGCGACTCATCCAGGCTGCGCCGTAGATCGCGAATCGCCACCCGGCTCTGCAGGGTGAAATGCTGCGACACCACCGCGCCATAGCCCTGACTGGCAAAGCTGCCCAGCTGCTCGAGCAGACGCGGCAGGGTGTAGGTCAACTGCTCCATCATCAGGTAGGTGTCGAGCTTCGGATCAAGGATCAGGCCGCTGTCGGTGGCCACCTGCTCACGCAGGGCGAGCAGGCTCAACAGATTCTTCTGATAACGCTCGAGGGCATCCGGCAGGGCAAGTTTACCCAGCACCTCACCATTCAGTTGATCCTTGCCGGCCAACAGACTCTGCAGATGCTGACGTGCCTGGTCACCAAACAGCGGCGACTTGAGCGGTGCTTCGAGCCCCTGCAGAGCGTTACCCAGCTCACCCCCGCGCTCACGCAGCAGGCCTTCGGCCGCTTTCTCAGTGCCCTTCCAGCGCGACAGCAAGGTGCGCTGCTCGATCAATGCCTGCTGTACCCCGGCCATGCCTTGCAGGGTGCTGAGCCCCTCCAGTTCATGGTCGATAGACGTGAGTCGATCCAGATAATTGCTGCCGATTACCCACAAGGAAAACCCCAGCGGCAGGGCAAACAGAATAAATACCAGCTGAAATTTGCGCGCGAAGCTGAATCGTTCAAGCAGCCGCACACCCGGTTTGAGTACTCCAGTCATACACACCTCAACCTGTGGGGCACGCCCGCTAAGGGGCGCACCAAAGCAAAACTTGAAGCAAGAAGCACGCCCATGCAGCGCGCCTGCCACCGGTAATGGTTATGAGCATAGATGAGGGCGCGGACAACACCGCTAGTGGGATGTGAGGGGGTGGCAGCGCGCCGGGCCGACGGCTGCCCACAGCTGGCAGGATCAGCGCGCTGTCAAAGCCCGGTCCAGAGCTCGTCGACATTGCGAAAGCCCCATTCTTCAGCGGATTCGCGGCTGACAATCTTGTCACGGTCGACCAGCTTGCTGAGGTCGAGGACTTCCTGCGGAATCGGTGTTTTGGACTTGGCCGAGAAGAACACCTTGACCCTGGGTGCCAGCAGGGACTTGGCCTGCTGCTCAATCACCACGCCAATCCGTCCGCTTTCCAGGCGCACCAGTGAACCGACCGGGTAAATGCCCACGGTTTTGACAAAGGCCTGGAACACCACAGGATCGAAATGCCCCTTCCATTCGGCCATCTTGCGGATCGACTCGGCCGGATCCCAGCCCTGCTTGTAGGGCCGGTTGGAGGTGATCGCGTCATACACATCGCACACCGCACCCATGCGCGCATACAGGCTGATCTGCTCACCCTCCAGACGATGCGGATAGCCGCTACCGTCCATCTTTTCGTGGTGATGCAGGCACACATCCAGCACCAGCGCGCTGACCTGCTTGCTTTCAATCAACATACGCGAGCCGGCTTCGGGGTGATCACGCACCGTGGCGAACTCACTGTCGGTGAGCTTGCCAGGCTTGTTCAAGACCGCACTGGGGATGGCCATTTTGCCGATGTCATGCAGCAACCCCGCCAGCCCGGCTTCGCGCACCTGGGCTTCGTTGAGGCCCAACTGGCGTGCCAGGGCAATCATCAGCGCGCAGACGGCCACCGAGTGCATATAGGTGTACTCGTCGGCATTTTTCAGCCGCGCCAGGCTGATCAGGGCGTTGGGGTGGCGCAACACCGAGTCGGAAATTTCCTCGACCAACTCGCCAGCCTGCTCGAACTGCAACGCCTGGCCCATGCGCGCATCGGTGAACATGCTGATGACGGCTTCCTTGGAGCGGGCACAGAGTTTGGCTGCGCGCGTCACTTCCTCTTCCATCGACACCGCCAGGCTGACAGGCGGGCTCTGCACCGCCGCCAGCAGGTTCGCTTCGGCCTCGGCCGCCGCCTCTTCGGCAGTCACGCTGACAGTGCCGACCGCCACGTCCAGGCCCTTGCTGACGTCAATCCATAACTCGCCGATGCTGCTGGCCTGAATCCGTTGCAGGTCTTTTTCAGTCTTGAGGAGAAACTTGGATTTCCAGAAGGGGTGGTCCATCCATGCGCCACAGAACTCGTGGATAAACATACCGACACGCACGTCGGCCACAGCAATGCACTTCAACATGGATTGCACTCAAAAGAGGACAAAAACCGCAGGGTTGTCATCAGCATAGATGACCTGACAGCTTGTATTGTCTGCCTGCCGCCAAGCTAATGGCAATAGGACATCGCAGCCGGTCAAACGGCTTGGAAGCCTTGTCACGACTGCTTATCATTGCCGTACTCGCGCGCCACAAGGAGCTACCATGCGCCGTCTGTTAACCGGCCTCAGCGTCATCGTTCTGCTGTTACTCAATACGCTGATTCTGATCGGCCCGCTGCTGCTGATCGCCCTCGGCAAGTTCGTCCTGCCGGGCAAGGCACTGAAAACCGCCAGCTCGCGCGGGGTGATGTGGGTGGCAGAAAGCTGGGCGGAAATCAACAAGCTGATTTTTGCCAGCCTGCTGCCGGTACACTGGGACATTCGCGGCAATGCCGACCTGCACCCGAGCACCTCCTACCTGGTGATCAGCAATCACCAATCTTGGGTCGATATTCCGGCGCTGGTGCAGGCCTTCAACCGCAAGACGCCGTACTTCAAATTCTTCCTCAAGCAGGAGCTGATCTGGGTGCCGTTCCTCGGCCTGGCGTTCTGGGCGCTGGATTACCCCTTTATGAAGCGCTACTCCAAGGCATTTCTGGCCAAGCACCCGCAGCTCAAAGGCCAGGATCTGGCCATCACCAAACAGGCCTGCGAGAAGTTCAAGGACCTGCCGGTGACCGTGGTCAACTACCTCGAAGGCACCCGCTTCACCCCGGCCAAGCAGGCGCAACAGGGTTCGCCCTTCCAGTACCTGCTCAAGCCCAAGGCCGGTGGCGTGGCCTTTGTGCTGGCGGCGCTGGGTGAGCAGCTGGATAAAGTGCTGGACGTGACCCTGGTCTACCCCGGCACGCGCATTCCCGGTTTCTGGGCACTGATCAGCGGTCAGGTGGACAAGGTGATCGTCGATATCCAGACCCGCGAGCTGGACCCGGCACTGTGGCAGGGCGATTACGAGAACGATCCGGTGTTCCGCCAGTTTGTGCAGAACTGGGTGACCGCACTCTGGGAAGACAAGGATGCGCGGATTGCGCAGATTCGCGCCGAGCTGAACCGCTCAACGCACGCGTGACCACCCTGTTACTGCGGCAGGTCGCGGCGGATCATCCAGTGCTCCGGCGGCGGCATCAGGCGGCTGATGTCGAATTGCGGCAGGCTGGCCTGATCGAGCATCTGGATCATCGGGCTGACCTGCCGCGCATGCGGCTGATCTTCCAGCACACGCACGGCCAGATCGACCGCGATGCGCGCCTGCAAAACCGGTGAGTCGGTGGGCGCGGCAACAATAAAGCCGTCGCGAATCTGCTCGATAATCCGCTCAGTGGTGTAGGTGGCCAGTACCTGCGCCCGGTAGTTCTGCCCGGAGGTCTGCACCAGCTGGGCGGCAAAACCGGCCGCCTCGGCGTTACCCAACAAGTAGTCGAGGTGCGGATGCTGCCTGAGCAGTTCGCGCACCAATTGCGCCTGGCTGGCGCGATCCACCGGGGCATAGCCAGCATGTTCCACACGCATATGCTCTCCCTGCTGCGCCTCACGCAGCGCCCGCTCCAGATCCTCGACCCAGCCCGCCCCTTGCGGCCCCGGCAACCAGCCGAGAGTGAACGGCCCAGCCGGTCGATGCTGTTCGATATAACCCAGCGCAGCACGCAACATGTCGGCAAAGTCCACATTGGAATTGGCACTCAAACCGGGGCAATCGCTGCCGTTCACCAGATCAATCACCGGTTTACCCTGCTCGACCAGGGTGGCGATGGCGCCACAGAGCGACTGAGCATTGATGGCGGCAATGATGTAGGCATCTGCATCCAGTTGCCGGCACTGCTCGAGCTGCTGCGCCTGTACCTGCGGATTTTCATAGCCACCGGCTTCATAGATACCGAGTCGAACGCCTTGGCGGGTGGCCTCTTCATCCAGCCCCCAGGCTACGCCCCACCAGTAGCGGTCTTTGCCATGGGGCAACAAGGCACAGATTCGCCAGGGCTTGGCGGCTTTTGGCAGGGGCTGATAGAGCTGGGTGCGGCCATCGGCCTGAACTTCGACTGGGAACCAGTCAGCCGCCGACACCAGGCCTGTGGTGCACAACAAACTGAGGGTTAAAACGATTACCCGCATGAAATCCGACCCTGGAAAATGCGCACTGAACAGCGGTGCCGTGCACTTACTGTAGCCACTTTTGCGGGCATAACGCGGGAGCCAGAAGGCGGACACCTGCGTGCCCGCCCGGATGCCTCATGGCTGTCAGGCGGCGCTGAACAGCTTGTGCGGATCGATAACGAATTTCTTCGGCACACCGGCATCGAACTCGCCGTAACCACGCGGCGCGTCGTCCAGACTGATCACCTGCACACCAACCACTTCAGCGATATTTATGCGGTCCCACATGATCGCCTGCATCAGCTGACGGTTGTACTTCATCACCGGGGTCTGGCCGGTGTGGAAGCTGTGGGATTTGGCCCAGCCAAGGCCGAAGCGGATGCTCAGGCTGCCGATCTTCGCCGCCGCGTCCACCGCGCCCGGATCTTCGGTGACGTAGAGGCCGGGAATACCGATCTTGCCGGCTACACGCACCACGCCCATCAGCGAGTTGAGCACCGTGGCCGGCGCTTCATGCTGGGCACCGGAGTGACCATGGCCACGGGCCTCGAAACCCACCGCGTCGACGGCGCAATCGACTTCCGGCTCGCCCAGGAGCGCCGCGATCTGTTCGTGCAGCGGGGTGTCCTGAGACAGGTCGGCAATCTCGAAGCCCTGAGCCTTGGCATGGGCCAGACGTACCGGGTTGACGTCTCCGACGATCACCACCGCAGCGCCGAGCAAACGCGCCGAGGCGGCGGCGGCCAGCCCCACCGGGCCGGCCCCGGCGATATACACGCTGCTGCCCGGCCCCACTCCAGCAGTCACAGCCCCGTGATAACCGGTGGGCAGAATGTCGGAGAGGCAGGTCAGATCGCGGATCTTCTCCATGGCCTTGTCGCGGTCCGGTAGCTTCAGCAGGTTGAAGTCGGCGTAGGGCACCAGCACGTACTCGGCCTGGCCGCCGGTCCAGTCGCCCATGTCGACATAGCCGTAGGCACCGCCGGCACGCGCAGGGTTGACCGTCAGGCACACGCCGGTGTGCATTTCCTTGCAGCTGCGGCAGCGGCCGCAGGCGACGTTGAACGGCACCGAGACCAGATCACCGATCTTCAGGTGCTCCACGTCGCTGCCCTTCTCGATCACCTCACCGGTGATCTCGTGGCCCAGTACCAGGCCGACCTGAGCGGTGGTGCGTCCGCGCACCATATGCTGGTCGGAGCCGCAGATATTGGTGGAAACCACACGCAGGATGACCCCGTGTTCGATCTTGCGACCGCGCGGGTCCTGCATTTTCGGATAGTCGATTTTCTGCACTTCGACCTTGCCAGCGCCGAGATAGACGACGCCACGATTACCAGACATACGTATTTCTCCTTTCTTGTTGTGAATACAAAGGCGCGGCCAACGGTCGCGCGGCCTTGTACTGGAGCGTTTGAGTCTGTTGCCGGGTGGGCCGAGGGTTTGGCAGTCGGTGATCCACCCGTAGCGGGAATATCCAGCGCTGTGGCTTAGGCGTGCAGCACCACCGTGCGGCCGTCATTGAGGAAGACGCGGCGTTCAAGGTGATAACCGATGGCCTTGGCCAGGGTCTGGCACTCGATATCGCGGCCCTTGGCGATCAGGTCTTCGGGGTAGTGGGCATGGTCCACCGGCTCTACGCCCTGGGTGATGATCGGCCCTTCGTCGAGGTCGTTGTTGATGTAATGGGCAGTGGCGCCGACCAGCTTGACGCCCTTCTCGTAAGCCTGGTGATAGGGTTTGGCCCCCTTGAAACCGGGCAGCAGCGAGTGATGGATATTGATCGCCCAGCCATCCAGCTTGCGGCACAGCTCGGGCGACAGCACCTGCATATAGCGGGCGAGCACCACCAGCTCGGCACCCGTGTCCTCGATCACCTGCAGCACCTTGCGCTCCTGCGCCGGCTTGTCCTTCGGGTCGAGCGGGAAGTGGTAGTAGGGGATGTCGTGCCAACGTGCCAGCGGTTCCAGATCCGGGTGGTTGGACACCACGGCCACCACGTCCATGGCCAGATGGCCGATACGCTGGCGATAGAGCAAGTCATTCAGGCAGTGATCAGCCTTGCTGACCATCAGCACCACCTTGGCGCGGTAGCCCGGCGGGGTCAGCTCCACTTGCATGCCGAAGGCGCTCAGGCGCTCGTTCAGGCCCGCGCGAAAGGCCTGCTCGTCAAAGTCACCCGGCTGACGGAATTCCACCCGGATAAAGAAGCGCGCCGACAGGCGATCATCGAAGGAGTGGTGCTCGGTGACGTAGCAGCGCTGCTCGAACAGAAAGCGCGTCACCGCATCCACCGTGCCGAGCACGCTCGGGCAGTGGGCGGTGAGAATCCAGGTATCGGGGGTGCGGCTCATAACAAACTCCAGAACAAACTCCGCTGCTTTGCACCCCTCTTCCATTTATGGGAGAGGGGTCGGGGGAGAGGGCCGCCGGTACAACGCGATCAGCCCTTCCCCTATCCCCAACCCTCTCCCCAGAGGGGATAGGGAGACGTTCGTGTCAGCCTCAGGCCTTGATCGCCAAGCCGTACTCGGCGCTGGCGTCCTGCAGCCACAGCCAGAAGTAGTCGGAGAAGCTGCGGCGGATCAGCAGTTCCCAAGTGTCTTCGCCAGTGTGGCGGATCACCAGTTGCGACTTGGCAAAGTGGGTGCCCACCGCTTTGCCCACCGGGAAGTTGCTCGGGTGCACGTCGTAGCTGGTGGACTTCATCAGCACTTCGCGCACCTTCGGCCCGCTCAGTTCCAGCAGCGTCTGACCGCCACTGACGTTGACGATCGAAATGTGCTGGCCGTCCAAGGCTTCGCGCAGCTTCTGCTCGACCGCGAACTCGCTGCCGCTCGGCACAATCAGCAGCCACTCATCCGGCGCCAGCCATTGCAGCGAGGTGTCGCCGGCCGCCACCAAAGTCAGCGCCACCGGCAGCTCCAGGCCCAGGGCCTTGTGCACACCACCGGCAAACGCCGGGTCCTTGGCGTCGCCACGCAGGGTCAGATGCCCGAGCAGCTTCTTCTCGCGCACCGTCACCCCGGCGCTGGCCGAGCCTTTACCCGCCAGCTGTTCAAGGCCGGCATGGAACAGTGGCGATTCGGCATGTGCCGCAGCCGGGCGTTGCTGATAAACGTTGATCAAATTAGACATTCTGGCGATCCCCTTTCGGGTCATAGAACACGGAGCTGACGATTTCGGCTTCTATCAGGCTGCCATCGGCCAGCGGTGCGAACACCCGCTCACCCATGCGTTTGAGCCCGCCCTTGACCACAGCCATGGCGAAGGAATAGCCCAGCGCCGCGCTCATATAGCTGGAGGTGACGTGGCCGACCATCTGCATCGGGATGCTCTGTTTCGGGTCGAACACCAGTTGCGCGCCTTCCGGCAGCACCTTGTTGGGGTCGACGGGTTTGAGCCCGACCAATTGTTTGCGGTCTTCGCGCAGGCTGTCTTCGCGGTTCATGCCGCGCCAGCCGATCCAGGAGAACGGCTTGGTCCTGCCTACGCACCAGCCCATATTGAGGTCGTCCGGGGTCACCGAGCCGTCAGTGTCCTGACCGACGATGATGAAGCCCTTCTCGGCGCGCAGCACGTGCATGGTCTCGGTGCCGTAAGGCGTCAGGCCATGCTTCTTGCCGGCTGCGATGATCTTTTCCCACACGCCCAGGGCGTAGTCGGCCTGCACGTTGACCTCGTAGCTCAGCTCGCCGGTGAAGGAGATGCGGAACACCCGCGCCGGCACACCGCCGACCAGGCCTTCCTTCCAGGTCATAAAGGGGAAGGCACCATTGTCCAGATCGATGTCGGTGACCTCGGCCAGCAGCTTGCGGCTGTTGGGGCCGGACAGGGTCATGGTCGCCCAGTGGTCGGTGACCGAGGTGAAGTACACCTTCAGCTCCGGCCACTCGGTCTGGTGGTAAATTTCCAGCCATTCCATCACCCGTGCGGCACCGCCGGTGGTGGTGGTCATCAGGAAGTGGTTATCGGCCAGGCAGGCGGTTACGCCGTCGTCGAAGACCATGCCGTCTTCCTTGCACATCAGGCCGTAGCGCGCCTTGCCCACATCCAGCTTGGTCCAGGCGTTGGTGTAGACGCGGTTGAGAAACTCGCGGGCATCCGGGCCTTGAATGTCGATCTTGCCGAGGGTCGAGGCATCCAGAATACCCACCGCGTTGCGCACGGCCAGGCACTCGCGGGCCACGGCGGCGTGCAGGTCTTCGCCGGCTTTGGGGAAGTACCACGGGCGCTTCCACTGCCCCACGTCCTCGAACTCGGCACCGTTTTGCAGGTGCCAGCTTTGCATCGCGGTGTAACGTTTGGGCTCGAACAGCGCGCCACAGTGACGGCCGGCCACCGCGCCAAAGGTCACCGGCGTGTAGTTCGGGCGGAACATGGTGGTGCCCATTTGCGGGATGCTGATGCCCAGCGAGCGGGCGGCAATCGCCAGACCGTTGATATTGCCCAGCTTGCCCTGGTCGGTGCCGAAGCCCAGCGCGGTGTAGCGTTTGACGTGCTCGACCGACTCAAAGCCCTCGCGGGTGGCCAGCTCGATACCGGCGGCGGTGACGTCGTTCTGCAAGTCGACAAACTGCTTGGGCGCACGCGCCGTTGGCTTGTCGTGCGGCACCTGGAACAGCGCCAAAGACGGTTCTTCCAGGCGTGGCGCGACCTGCGGCAGGCTCGCGGAGACCGCCTTGAAGCCGGCTTCGGCGGCGGCCGACACACCCGCCTCGAAGCCATCGGCCAGGGCATCACCCAAGCCAAATACGCCATTGACCGCACCGGCGCACAGACGCTTCTGGAAGCCGCCCTCGCCCGGCACAAAGGCCAGAATATCTTCACGCCAGGTCGGCTTACCGCCCAAGTGCGACGCCAGGTGTACCACCGGGCTGTAACCGCCGGAGCTGACGATCAGATCGCAGTCGAGCACTTCGCCCGGGCTGCTGACCTTATGGCTCTGCACATCAATGGCGCAGATGCGCGCAGCGGTCACCCGCTTGCTGCCAGCGGCTTCGACCACGGCGCTGCCGGTGAGGATGCGCACGCCACGCTTGCGCGCCTCTTCCACCCAGCTGCCACGTGGGTTGCTGCGAGCATCGGCCACCGCCACCACCTGCAGGCCGGCATCGAGCCAGTCGAGCACCACGCGGTAGGCGTAATCGTTGTTGGTCGACAGCACCAGCTGCTTGCCCGGCGCCACGCCATAACGGCGCACGTAGGTCGACACCGCATCGGCGAGCATATTGCCCGGCACGTCGTTGTTGGCGTACACCAACGGCCGCTCATGAGCACCGGTGGCCAGCACCACACGCGTGGCGCGTACGCGGTGCATACGCTGACGCACCATACCCATGGGCGCGACTTCACCGAGGTGATCGGTCAGGCGCTGGTGAATGGTGAGGAAGTTGTGGTCGTGGTAACCGTTGACCGTGGAGCGCGGCAACAGGGTGACTTCAGGTATGCCGGACAGCTCGGCAATCACCTGCGCGGCCCAGTCGGCGGCGGGTTTACCGTCGAGGGTTTCGCGGGTGCTGAGCAGGCTGCCGCCGAACTCTTCCTGCTCATCGGCGAGAATTACCCGCGCCCCGCTGCGCGCAGCCGCCAGGGCTGCAGCCAGGCCGGCCGGGCCAGCACCGACTACCAGCACGTCGCAGTGCTGGTTCATGTAGTCGTAGCTGTCCGGGTCCACGGCGGTCGGCGCACGGCCAAGACCGGCGGCCTTACGGATGTATTTCTCGTAGGTCAGCCAGAGGTTCTGCGGATACATAAAGGTCTTGTAGTAGAACCCCGGCGGCATCATCTTGCCGCCGACCTTGCCGAGAATGCCCATCAGGTCGGTGTTTACGCTCGGCCAGCCGTTGGTGCTGCTGGCGACCAGGTCGGCATACAGCGCCTGCTGGGTGGCGCGTACGTTGGGGATCTGCGCCGCTTCAGTGCTGCCAATCTGCAGCACGGCGTTCGGCTCTTCCGCGCCCGCGGCAACGATGCCGCGCGGCCGCGAATACTTGAAGCTACGGCCGACAATATCCACGCCGTTGGCCAGCAAGGCGGCCGCCAGGGTGTCGCCGGCAAAGCCTTGATAACTCTGGCCGTTGAAGCTGAATGTCAGAGGCTGGCTGCGATCAACGCGGCCGCCTGTAGCAAGACGATTGACCTGGCTCATGCCGTTACTCCTTGGTCGATGGCCTTTTTCTCGGCAGTGCCGGCAGCGGTGACGCTGGGCTTCTCGCCGATCTTGTAGGTTTCGAGAATTTCGTAGGTCACCGTGTGACGGGTGGCGTTGAAGTACTTGCGGCAACCGGCGGAATGCACCCACAGCTCGTGGTGAATGCCGCGCGGGTTATCACGGAAGAACAGGTATTCGCCCCACTCGGCATCGGTGCAGGCAGCCGGATCCAGCGGGCGCGGAATATGCGCCTGACCCTTGGCGTGGAATTCCTCTTCGGAGCGCAGTTCGCCGCAGTGAGGGCAAAAGATATGCAACATGGGTAAGCCCTCTTAGTGAGCCACGGCAGCAGCGCCGTGCTCGTCGATCAATGCGCCAGTGTGGAAACGGTCCATGGCGAACGGCTTGGCCAGCGGATGCATTTCGCCTTTGGCCAGGCTGGCCGCGAACACGTGGCCCGAGCCCGGCGTGGCCTTGAAGCCGCCGGTGCCCCAGCCGCAGTTGAAGAACAGGTTTGGCACCGGGGTCTTGGAAATGATCGGGCAGGCGTCCGGCGAGGTGTCGACGATGCCGCCCCACTGGCGGTTCATACGTACCCGCGAGAGCACCGGGAACATCTCGACGATGGCCTGCAGGGTGTGTTCGATGGTGCCGTAGGAGCCGCGCTGGCCGTAGCCGTTGTAGCCGTCGATGCCGGCACCGATGACCAGGTCGCCTTTGTCCGACTGGCTGATATAGCCGTGCACGGCGTTGGACATGATCACGCTGTCGATAATCGGCTTGATCGGCTCGGACACCAACGCCTGCAGCGGATGGGATTCCAGCGGCAGGCGGAAGCCCGCCAGGCCGGCCATATGCCCGGAGTTACCGGCGGTGACCACGCCCACGCGCTTGCCGCCGATAAAGCCCTTATTGGTTTCCACGCCGATGCACACGCCGTTTTCCTTACGGAAACCGATCACCTCGGTCTGCTGGATCAGGTCCACGCCCAAGGCATCTGCGGCGCGGGCGTAGCCCCAGGCCACGGCGTCGTGACGGGCCACGCCACCACGACGCTGCACGGTAGAGCCCATCACCGGGTAGCGGGTGTTCTTGCTGCAATCCAGGTACGGAATCTCTGCGGCCACCTGCTTGGCATCCAGCAGTTCGCCGTCCACACCATTGAGGCGGTTGGCGCTGACACGGCGCTCGGAGTCGCGCATGTCCTGCAGCGTATGGCACAGGTTGTAGACGCCACGCTGGCTGAACATGACGTTGTAGTTGAGGTCCTGCGACAGGCCTTCCCACAGCTTCATCGCGTGCTCATACAGGTGCGCCGACTCATCCCACAGGTAGTTGGAACGTACGATGGTGGTGTTGCGCGCGGTGTTGCCGCCGCCCAACCAGCCCTTCTCGATCACCGCGACGTTTTTCACGCCGAACTCTTTCGCCAGGTAATAGGCCGTGGCCAAACCATGGCCGCCACCGCCGACGATGATCACGTCGTACACCGGCTTGGGCGTTGGGTTACGCCACATGCGCTGCCAGTTTTCGTGGTGGCTGAACGCGTGCTTGAACAGGCCGAAGCCGGAATAACGTTGCATAAAGGTGCTCCTGAATTCTGTTCCCCTCTCCCCCTGGGAGAGGGGCTAGGGGAGAGGGTGGCTGCCCTCTCCCGCCCTTCGGGCACCCTCTCCCGAGGGAGAGGGATCAATCAG
Organism: Pseudomonas anguilliseptica; assembly: GCF_021375795.1. GTDB lineage: Bacteria > Pseudomonadota > Gammaproteobacteria > Pseudomonadales > Pseudomonadaceae > Aquipseudomonas > Aquipseudomonas anguilliseptica_A. The sequence continues at coordinate 184,785 of NZ_JAEIOI010000003.1, forward strand.
CGATAAACGGGATAGTCAGCACACAGACCAGCGGCCAGAGTCGCCACCTGCGCCTCCACATCGGCATCGCCGAGGTGGTCGAGGATGTTGCAGATCCAACCGGCCAGCTCGATGCTCTGTGCTTCCTTGAAACCGCGGGTGGTAATCGCCGGGGTGCCGATACGCAGGCCCGAGGTGACGAACGGCGACTGCGGGTCGTTCGGCACGGCGTTCTTGTTGACCGTGATACCGGCGCGGCCCAGGGCGGCATCAGCGTCTTTGCCGGTCAGGCCCTGACGGATCAGGCTGACCAGGAACAGGTGGTTGTCGGTACCACCGGAAACCACGTCGTAGCCGCGCTGAATAAACACCTTGGCCATGGCCTGGGCGTTTTTGATCACCTGCGCTTGGTAGTCCTTGAAGCCCGGCTCCATGGCTTCCTTGAAGCACACTGCCTTGGCCGCAATCACATGCATCAACGGGCCGCCCTGAGCGCCGGGGAACACGGCAGCGTTGAGCTTCTTCTCGATATCAGGATTGGCCTTGGCCAGGATCAAGCCGCCACGCGGACCGCGCAGGGTCTTGTGGGTGGTGGTGGTAACCACATCGGCAAAGGGAATCGGGTTGGGGTACAGGCCGGCGGCGACCAGGCCGGCGACGTGGGCCATGTCGACAAACAGCAGCGCCCCGACTTTGTCGGCAATGGCGCGGAAACGCGGGAAATCCAGGGTTTTCGAGTAGGCCGAGAAACCGGCGACGATCATCTTCGGTTTGTGCTCGACGGCCAGGCGCTCGACTTCGTCGTAATCGATCAGCCCGGTGGCGGTGTCGATACCGTACTGCACGGCGTTGTACAGCTTCCCCGAGGACGACACCTTGGCGCCGTGGGTCAGGTGGCCGCCGTGGGCCAGGCTCATGCCGAGGATGGTGTCGCCGGCATTGATCAACGCCAGGTACACCGCGCTGTTGGCCGACGAGCCGGAGTGCGGCTGGACGTTGGCGTAATCGGCACCGAATAGCGCCTTGGCGCGGTCAATCGCCAGCTGTTCAACCACGTCGACATGCTCGCAGCCACCGTAGTAACGCTTGCCCGGATAGCCTTCGGCGTACTTGTTGGTCAGGCCGCTGCCCTGGGCCTGCATCACGCGCTTGCTGGTGTAGTTTTCCGAGGCGATCAGCTCGATGTGATGCTCCTGACGCGCTTCTTCAGCGTCCATGGCGCGGAGCAATTCATCGTCGTAACCCTGAATCTGGTCGTGCTTGCTGAACATCGCGAATCTCCTACGGCAGCCGCTGCGGCGCATCTGGTCGATCGGGGAACGAACCCCAGTTGCTAGCGATGGTATGACTCGCCCTGCAGCGCCAGATGCCTAGGCACGCCACGGGGGATTGCGTTTGCGACATGCATGCGTCGCAAACGCACAGGTAGCGTTGCGGCTTCGCCTGTATGGCAGAGGATGTCGCCCCCGTATCTGCACGCGGGCGTGACCGCAGATACAGTAGACGCATCCCAAACGGCTTAGCGTTAGCGCCTACAAGGAAGCTCCCATGCCCGATCTCTCGCAACAATTCGCCAGCGACAACTACTCCGGTATCTGCCCGGAAGCCTGGGCAGCCATGGCCGAAGCCAATCAGGGCCATCAGCGCGCCTATGGCGACGACGAATGGACCGCGCGCGCCGCCGACCATTTCCGCCGCCTGTTTGAAACCGACTGCGAAGTGTTCTTCGCCTTTAACGGCACAGCGGCCAACTCCCTGGCCTTGGCGTCGTTGTGTCAGAGCTACCACAGCGTGATCTGCTCGGAGACCGCCCACGTCGAAACCGACGAGTGCGGCGCGCCGGAGTTCTTCTCCAACGGCTCCAAGCTGCTGCTGGCCAAGACCGAGAACGGCAAACTCACCCCCGAAGCGATCCGCGACATCGCCCTCAAACGCCAGGACATCCACTACCCAAAACCACGGGTGGTCACCCTGACCCAGGCCACGGAAGTCGGCACCGTTTACAGCCCAGACGAAGTGCGCGCGATCAGCGCGGTGTGCGGCGAACTGGGCCTGCACCTGCATATGGACGGCGCGCGTTTTTCCAACGCCTGCGCCTCTCTCGGCTGCAGCCCGGCCGAGCTGACCTGGAAGGCCGGCGTGGATGTACTGTGTTTTGGCGGCACCAAGAACGGCATGGCGGTGGGTGAGGCGATCCTGTTCTTCAACAAGGATCTGGCGGAAGACTTCGACTACCGCTGCAAACAGGCCGGTCAGCTGGCCTCGAAGATGCGCTACCTGTCCGCGCCCTGGGTCGGCATTCTGCAGAACGACGCCTGGCTGAAATACGCCCAGCACGCCAACCGCTGCGCGCAACTGCTCGCCGAGTTGGTCAACGATATTCCGGGGGTCAGGCTGATGTTCCCGGTGCAGGCCAACGGCGTATTTTTGCAGATGTCAGAACCGGCGCTGGAAATCCTGCGCGGCCAGGGCTGGCGCTTCTACACCTTTATCGGAGCCGGCGGCGCACGCTTTATGTGCTCCTGGGACACCGACGAAGCGCGGGTGCGCCAGCTGGCCGGGGATATTCGTGCAGCGATGGCGGCGGGCTAAAGCAATACCGGAACAGGTAAACCGTTTGCCCATGTAGGAGCCAGCTTGTGCCCCCATGGATGGGGTAAATGCAGCGAGCCGCCGGGAGCGGCGGCTGCCTGGCAATCCAGCCGAAAGCATCGCCAGCAAGCTGACTCCTACGTGACCGAGAGACTCACGAAGGACGGGGCACCAAGGCCGGCAGCAAGGTGCGCGAGATCGCCTCGCGCACATTCGGCAGCAGCGTCGCGCTGCCACCCAATAATTCCTCCACCAGTCGCCGCAGCGCCACCGCTCGCTCCGGACTCAGGCCGCTGACGGCATGCTCGCAGGCCTGCTCGGCGGTAACGCCGGGTGGAATCGACAGCCCCAGCGCCACCAGGCGTTCGCGTAGGTCCTCCTGATCGATCAGGTCGGCGTGCATCATGGTCAATTCCTCCTTTGGTGACGTGCTAGCGCAGCACGCCTTCTTCCAACAGCAATTTGAAGATAGCCTCCGCGCCCGCTTGCGGCGAGACATCCTTGAGCACCTGCCCACCGCCGCCCGACGCTTTGGCGGTGGCGGCTTTCATGCGTTCGGCGCCGGTCTTGGCCTTGATCACCTTGAGGCGCTTGGGCCGGGGCTTGGCCGGTTGCAGCTGGGCGCTGGCAAACAGCGGGTCGGCAACCAATTCCACCTCTTCAGCGGTCAACAGGCCCCTCCGCGCCGGGCCGAAAGCGCTTTGCCGGGCAACGGGCGACGCATTGTCGACGCTGGCGACAAATGGCAAACGCACCTGCAAGCGCCGGCGCTGACCGCGCGGCAGGGCTTGCAGCACCTGGGCCACACCATTGCTGACCTGTTCCACCGCCGCTAGCCCAACCACCAGTGGCCAGCCGAGTTGCTCCGCCAGCAGGTAAGGCAGCATGCCCGAGCCTTCACCGGTTTCCGCCTGGCTGCCGGTCAGCACCAGCTGCGCGTTGGAATCACTCAGGTAATCGGCGAGCACCGGCAACGCATCGCTGTGCGCCGGTTGTTCGAGAATCTTGATCTGCGCAAGGCCCATCCCCAGATAAGCGCGCAGCGCCTCCTGCTGCGGATCGCCGGCATGCAGCACCTGCAAGCGCTCACCGGCCAGACGCAAGCCCAGCTCGACGGCACGGGCGTCCTGCTCGGCACGCCGTGGCCGGCCAGACGTAGGATGCGCGCCGACCGAAACCAGGGCGACGATATTCAAGTCAGTCATAACTACGCCCTCCCACCATATTCGCCGCGCAATAGTGCTTAGATTCATGCCGCATCGCGTTCTGCTCCCTGCCGATGGGCGGCGACTCGCTCGATCAGCGCCTGCAGAATCGCGGCGGATTCGCCGATCACCGACAGATCGGCGCGTTTGATCATGTCGCAGGTCGGGTCGAGGTTGATCGCCACCACCTTGTCGCAGGCACCGATGCCTTGCAGGTGCTGGATCGCCCCGGAAATCCCCACGGCCACATAGACCCGCGCCGTGACCCAGATACCGGACGCGCCGACCTGGCGCTCGCGGCCCATAAAGCCATCGTCCACAGCCACCCGCGAGGCGCCTTCGGTGGCACCCAGCGCCGCAGCGGCCTGGTGGAACAGCGCCCAGTCCTTCACGCCGTTGCCGCCGGAGAGAATAAATTCGGCCTCGGCCATGGGGATCTGCGCCGGGTCGACCGCCACCGCACCCAGATCCTGAATCCGTGGCAAGTGGCTGACCAGCACTTCACTAAGCGCCAGCGGCCGCACTTCATGGCGGGTTTCGCTGACCGGCTCGGCGCATTCCACCGCCGCCAGAATCAGGCGTGGGACTTGTTGCACCAGGTCTTCCCGACCGGCACCCGCACGCCCACTGGCAAGGCCATCGGCCACCTGCCAGACCCGCGTAGCCGGGCGCTCGCCCAGTTTGGCGGCCAGGCGGCGGCCCAATTCACCACCACCGCTGCGGCTGTCGGGCAGCAGCCAATGGCGCGGCGACAATTGCCGTTCGATCGCGCCGAGTGCCAACACCCGCGCTTCCGGGGAATAGCCGTCGAAATCGTCACCAGCGAACTGCAACAGGCGATCCACGCCGTTGCTGTCGAAGGCGCTTTCCTTGTGCTCACCAAAGATCACCGCCACCACCGCGCCGTCGCTGCCGGCGAGTTTGTGCGCCAGGCCTAGCAGGTCCTTGTCATGCGAGCTCAGGCGGCCGCCGAGCATGTCCGGCACCACAGCGATATAGAACGCCGGTTGCTCGACCACATGCAGCGGCAATTGCACCACGGCACTGGCCGTCGAACGCTTGGCCGCGCCGCCTTGCTGCGCGCCGGAACGGTCGATGCGTTTAAGGCCGTTGGGGCCGACAAATCCGACCGCATGCGGGTTCTTGCGCAGCACTCCAGTGGCGCTCAGCCAGCTGGCCACCGCCGGCTGTGCGGCGGCATGCAGCGGGTGCAGGCGATTGCGGGCGATCCATTCGGCCCGCGGGTCACGGCGGATAAGGTCGCTCATACACAGGGCTCCTGAGCAGTCACGAACAGTCCCCTCGCCCCTTTGGGGGAGAGGGTTAGGGAGAGGGGGAAGCAGGCGACACCGGCATGGTGACTGCCACCCTCTCCCCCTACCCCTCTCCCGCACGCGGGAGAGGGGAGACAAGCGACATACACTCTCATCACGACACCTCCGCCGCTTCTCGTGGCGTAACTGCTGCCGGCGCTGCCTGCTCAATCAGCACCTCAGCCACCAGCTCGGCAATATCCTTGACCTCAGGCCGCGGGCCGACCACGCCTTCGAGCATCGCCGTGCACTGCGGGCAACCTACTGCGACCAGTTCGGCGGCGGTTTCCTTGATATCGACCATGCGCATATCGGGGATACGCTGCTTGCCGGGGATATCGGTGATCGGCGCGCCGCCGCCACCGCCGCAGCAACGGGAGCGGAAGCCCGAGCGCTGCATCTCTTTCACTTCAATGCCGATAGCGTTCAGCACAGCGCGTGGGGCCTCATATTCACCGTTGTAGCGGCCCAGGTAGCACGGGTCGTGATAGGTGACCGAGCCGCCCTTGTGGGTGCCGATGTTGAGTTTCTGGCCGCTGATCAGCTCATCCATATAGGTGCTGTGGTGCAGCACCGAATAGCGGGCGCCCAGCTCGCCGTATTCGTTTTTCAGCACGTGGAAGCTGTGCGGGTCGCAGGTGACGATGCGCTTGAACTGGTACTTGGCCAGGGTGGCGATATTGCGTTTGGCCAGCAACTGGAAGGTCGCCTCATCGCCGAGACGCCGGGCCACGTCGCCACTGTCGCGCTCTTCCAGCCCGAGCACGGCGAAGTCGACGTTGGCGGCTTTCAGCACTTTGACAAAGGCGCGCAGGGTACGCTGGTTGCGCATATCGAAGGCGCCATCGCCAACCCAGAACAGCACATCGACGTTCTGTTTGTCGCTCAGCAGCGGCAGGTTGAGGTCCGCCGCCCAGTTCAGTCGACCGCCGGGGTTGAAGCCACCGGGGTTGTCAGTAGCGATCAGATTGTCCAGCACCTCGGCGCCCTTGTTCGGCGTCGCGCCTTTTTCCAAGGTCAGATGGCGGCGCATATCGACGATGGCATCGACGTGCTCGATCATCATCGGGCACTCCTCGACGCAGGCACGGCAAGTGGTACACGACCACAGCGTCTCGGCATCGACCAGGGCTTTGCCCTGCAGATTGACGATGGGCAAGTGCGGGCCGCCGCTGTGCTCGCCCACTGGTTTTCCTGGGTAAGGCGAACCGGCGAACTTGGCATCGGTGCCGCCGGCCAGGCCAACCACCATGTCCTGAATCAGCTTCTTCGGGTTCAACGGCTGACCGGCGGCGAAGGCCGGGCAGGCCGCCTCGCACTTGCCGCACTGCACGCAGGCATCGAAACCGAGCAACTGGTTCCAGGTGAAATCCGTAGGCTTTTCCACGCCCAGCGGGGCTTTAGGATCGTCCAGATTTAGCGCTTTGAGGCCGGTCGAACGGCCGCCACCAAAGCGCTCACTGCGGCGGTGCCAGGCCAGGTGCAGGGCACCGGCGAAGGCGTGCTTCATCGGCCCGCCCCAGGTCATGCCGAAGAACAACTCGGACACGCCCCAAGCCACGCCGACGGTCAGCAGCAGCGCCAGCACCCAACCACCAAAGCCTTCCGGCAGGATGCCGGCAACAGGAAGCGTGGCGATAAAGAAGCTGCCGGCAAACATCAGCAGGCTTTTTGGCAGACGCATCCACGGGCCTTTCGACAAGCGCGATGGCGGATCGAGGCGGCGTTTGGCGACAAACAGCGCGCCGCCGAACATCAGCGCGCTCGCCACCAGCAGGGCGAAGCCGAGGATGCGGCTGTGCAGGCCAAAGCCGTGCACCAGAATCGCCAGCACCGCCGCCAGGACAAAGCCGCCCGCCGTGGCCACGTGGGTGTTGGCAATGTATTTATCGCGCGCCACCACATGGTGCAGATCAACCATATAACGGCGCGGCATGGCCAGCAGTCCGCCCAGCCAGTCGACCTGAGCCGGACGGCCACGGCGCCACATCAGAAAGCGCTTCACCGCGCCGATAACCGCAAGGGCCAGGGCAGCGAAGAGCAGGATGGGGAGTAGGGTGTTTAACATCGAGGACATCCTCAATCCCGAAGGTGGGGCTGGTGGGAGGGACTTTAGCCGCGATGCTTTTAGCCTTGTCGCGGCTAAAGCCCCTCCCACACCGGTTCAGCGTTTAGATCAGAAGTCCTTGCACAGCCGCAGCGCGTCGTAGATCGCCGCGTGGGTGTTGCGCTGAGCCACGCAGTCGCCGATGCGGAACAGCAGATAACCGTCGCCCGCCTCGGATAAACATGGCTGCGGCTTGATCGCGAACAGCGCTTCCACGTCGATCTGGCCCTTGTTGCGCGAGCCGTCCTTGAGGGCGTAGTACAGGCGCTCGTCAGGGCGCACGCCGTTTTCCACCACCACCTGATCGACCACGCGCTCTTCTTTCGCGCCGGTGTATTCGTTCTCCAGCACCGCCACCAGCTTGTCGCCTTCGCGGTAGACCTTCTCCAGCATCATGTCGCCGGTCATGATCACTTCTTTCGGGTACAGGCTGCGGTAGTACGTCGGGAACGTGGTGCCGCCCATGGCCACACCCGGCTTGATGTCGTCGGTGACGATCTCGACCTTGGCGCCCTTCTCGGCGATAAAGTCGGCCACCGACATACCGGAGAATTCGCAAATGGTGTCGTACACCAGCACGTTATTGCCCGGCGCCACTTTGCCGTCGAGGATGTCCCAACTGCTGACCACCAGGCCTTCGGCCGCGCCCCAGTGCTCGTTCTGCTCAATAAACGGATGGCCGCCGTTGGCCAGCACCACAATATCCGGGCGCAGGTCCATGATGCTGGCCTCGTCCGCACCGGTGCCCAGGCGCAGGTCGATGTTCAGGCGGGCCAACTCCAGCTGGAACCAGCGGGTAATGCCGGCCATCTGGTCACGCTGCGGTGCCTTGGCGGCTAAAGTGATTTGCCCGCCGAGGCTGTCTTTCTTCTCGAACAGGGTCACATCATGGCCACGCTCGGCGGCGACGCGCGCTGCTTCCATACCGGCCGGGCCACCACCGACGATCACCACTTTGCGCTTCGGCCCGCTGGTTTTTTCGATGATATGCGGCAGGCCCATGTATTCGCGGCTGGTCGCAGCGTTCTGGATGCACAGCACATCCAGGCCCTGGTACTGGCGGTCGATGCAGTAGTTGGCACCGACGCACTGCTTGATCTGGTCGACCTGGCCCATCTTGATCTTGGCGATTAGGTGCGGGTCGGCGATGTGCGCGCGGGTCATGCCGACCATATCGACATAGCCGCCTTCCAAAATCCGGGTGGCCTGATTCGGGTCCTTGATGTTCTGCGCGTGCAGCACCGGCACCTTGACCACTTCCTTGATCCCAGCGGCCAGGTGCAGGAACGGCTCCGGCGGGTAACTCATGTTCGGAATCACGTTGGCCAGAGTGTTGTGGGTGTCGGCACCAGAGCCGACCACGCCGATAAAGTCGATCAGACCGGTAGCGTCGTAATACGCTGCGATCTGCTTCATGTCTTCGTGAGAGAGGCCGTCCGGGTGGAACTCATCACCGGAGATACGCAGGCCCACGCAGAAATCGGGACCGACCTCGGCGCGCACCGCTTTGATCACTTCCAGGCCGAACTTCATCCGGCCCTCGAAGGTGCCGCCCCATTCGTCAGTGCGCTTGTTCACCCGAGGCGACCAGAACTGGTCGATCATGTGCTGGTGCACAGCCGACAGCTCAACGCCGTCCAGGCCGCCGGCTTTGGCCCGAGCCGCTGCCTTGGCGAAGTCACCGATGACACGCCACATTTCCTCCGGCTCGATGGTCTTGCAGGTGGCGCGGTGTACCGGTTCGCGGATACCGGACGGCGACATCAGGGTCGGCCAGTCGAAGCCATCCCAGCGCGAGCGGCGACCCATGTGGGTAATCTGGATCATGATCTTGGCGCCATGCTTGTGCATGGCGTCGGCCAGGTTCTGAAAGTGCGGAATGATCCGGTCGGTGGACAGGTTCACCGAGCTCCACCAGCTGTGCGGGCTGTCGATGGAGACCACCGACGAGCCACCGCAGATGGCCAGACCGACGCCGCCCTTGGCCTTCTCTTCGTAGTACTTGACGTAACGCTCCGTGGTCATGCCGCCGTCGGTGGCCATGACCTCGGCGTGCGCGGTGGACACGATGCGGTTGCGGATGGTCAGCTTGCCGATCTGGATCGGCTGGAACATTGCTTCAAAAGCCATTACGGCACCCTCACTGGCGTTTCACTGTGGGAGGGGCTTTAGCCGCGACAGCCTCGCCGCTAAAGCGCCTCCCACGCACGGTATTTTTCTAGCGTGGCTTCACCACAAACAGGCCATCGTCGTGGCCCTCTTCGGAGCCGCCATAGACCTGCTCGGCCACGGTGCGCAATGGGCTGCCCTGGGCCTGGAGAATCTGATCCATGGCGCCGGCAAACCAGCCGGTGAACATGTAGTCGACCTTGCGCCCGCACTTGCCGTAGACGTAGACAAAGGCCGAGTGTTTGAGCTTCACCGAGGCGGTGCCGGCGGCCAGGTCGATGGCGTCGATCTCGAACAGCCCCCAGCCGCGTTGCGACAGGCGCTTCATGTAGTGCTCGAACACCGCCACGCCCGACAGACCGTGGCATTCGGCCTCTTTCTCGCACCAGTGCCAGGCGGACTTGTAGCCGGCCTTGTAGAGAATCTCGGCATAGGCTTCAGCGCCCAGTACCTCTTCGATACCGATATGGTTGTTGACGAAGAAATGCCGCGGCACATAGAGCATCGGCAGCGCGTCGGTGGTCCAGACGCCGGTTTCGTCGTCGACCTGGATAGGCATTTCGGGTGCGTGGGTGGCCATGTGTTCAGTGCTCCAGAATCTTGTTTGATTGGTGGGAGGGGCTTTAGCCGCGACCTGCCCCGCAGGGGCAGCATCATTAAGGGCGTCGCGGCTAAAGCCCCTCCCACAGAGGATCGTGTGGGCGTAAAGCGTTATTCGCCCCAGACGTCTTTCAGAACCCGTACCCAGTTCTCGCCCATGATCTTGCGCACCACGCGTTCGGAATGGCCGCGTTTGAGCAGGGTCTCGGTGAGGTTGGGGAATTCGCCGACGGTGCGGATGCCCAGCGGGTTGATGATCTTGCCGAAGCTGGTCAGGCGGCGGGCGTAGCCCTTGTCGTGGGTCAGGTATTCGAAGAAGTCCTGGCCGTGGCCCTGGGTGAAATCGGTGCCGATGCCGATGGCGTCCTCGCCAACGATGTTCATCACGTACTCGATGGCTTCGGCGTAGTCGTCGATGGTCGAGTCGATGCCCTTGGCCAGGAACGGCGCGAACATGGTCACGCCGACAAAGCCGCCGTGGTCGGCGATAAATTTCAGCTCGGCGTCGGACTTGTTGCGCGGGTGCTCTTTCAAGCCCGACGGCAGGCAGTGGGAATAGGTGACCGGTTTTTTCGATTCGAGGATGACTTCCTCGCTGGTCTTCGAGCCCACGTGCGAGAGGTCGCACATGATGCCGACACGGTTCATCTCGGCGACGATCTCGCGGCCGAAGCCGGACAGCCCGCCGTCACGCTCGTAGCAGCCGGTGCCCACCAGGTTCTGGGTGTTGTAGCACATCTGCACAATGCCCACGCCGAGCTGCTTGAACACCTCGACGTAACCGATCTGGTCCTCGAACGCGTGGGCGTTCTGGAAGCCGAAGAGGATGCCGGTCTTGCCTTGCGCCTTGGCGGTGCGGATGTCAGCGGTGGTGCGCACCGGCATCACCAGGTCGCTGTTCTCGCGGATCAGCTTCTGGCTGGCGGCAATGTTGTTCACCGTGGCCTGAAAGCCTTCCCACACCGACACGGTGCAGTTGGCGGCGGTCAGGCCACCCTTGCGCATGTCCTCGAACAGTTCGCGGTTCCACTTGGCGATGATCAGCCCGTCAATAACGATGCTGTCGGCGTGTAATTCGGCTGGGCTCATCAGGCAGTCCCCCTTATCGGTGTCGCCAAACCCGTTGTTGGCGCTTTGGACTGAGCATATCCCCGGGGGCTCGGGCGACCCGGTGCAAAAACGACTGGGGTATTGCCGAAAGCGTCAAAGCCGAGTCGCGGGCGGATATGTCGCCAACAAAGCCCGCGACAGACCACGCGGCGGCAAACAGCGCAATAAAAAAAGCCCCTGCCCGGGGGTGTCCGGCAGAGGCCAAGGTGACCCTTGAGGTGGGTCTCAGTGTGATGCAGAGGTCGCAGGCCTGCGCCGCGCCGCCAGCAGACCGTAAGCAGTCAGGCCAAGCAGCAGCCACAGACCTAGAGACATAAGCAGAACCTTTTTGCGATCTCGCGAGCTAGAGCCATGCAAGGCGCTACGTTAGTAACAGCCTTTGGCTGGTCAAAACGGCGAGGAAGCGGAGTTTACTGGTGTAAATGAGCATTCCGAGCCTGTTTTTAACGCAGCAGGGCCGACGCGCAGCAGATCGTAAGCAGAACCTTACTCAGCGCCGACCTGACGCAGGTACGGCGCTGGCGCCGCGCCAAGGTTGTGCAGCACGCGCTCGCTGTACCAGTCGATAAAGTTGACCACGCCGAACTCGTAGGTTTTCGAGTACGGGCCGGGCTGGTAAGCGGTGGAGTTGATACCGCGCTGGTTTTCTTCAGCCAGACGACGGTCCTGATCGTTGGTGGCGTCCCACACCTGACGCAGGCGGGCGACGTCGTAATCGACGCCTTCCACGGCATCCTTGTGCACCAGCCATTTGGTGGTGACCATGGTTTCCTGGGCGCTGATCGGCCAGACGGTGAAGACGATCATATGATCGCCCATGCAGTGGTTCCACGAATGCGGCAGGTGCAGGATGCGCATCGAACCGAGATCCGGATCGGTGATGCGGCCCATGAGTTTCTTGCAGCCCTGCTTGCCATCCATGGTCATGGATACGGTGCCCTTAAGCAGCGGCATACGCACGATACGGTTGCGCAGGCCGAAGCTGGCGTGGGCATAGGGAATATTGTCCTTGTCCCAGCGGCCGGTGCATTCCGCCACCTGATCCTTGAACGCCTGGGTGGCGCGCGGGTCGGTGACGTCATCCCACTCCAGCAGGGTATTCAGCAGTTCCGGGTGCGAACCGTTGCAGTGGTAGCACTCACGGTTGTTCTCCAGCACCAGCTTCCAGTTGGCCTTTTCCATCAAGGTGGTCTGCACCGCCACCTTGGTGTTTTCCATGTCGTACGGCTCCATGTAGTGAGCCAGGGTGCTGAGGAAGTCGTCGATGGCCGGCGGATTTTCTGCCAGGGAGATAAAGATATAGCCGCCTGCCACCTTGCAGTTGACCGGCTTGAGGCTGTAGTCCTTGAGGTCGAAATCCGCGCCCATTTCGGTGCCAGCGAACAGCAGGCGACCGTCCAGCTCGTAGGTCCACTGGTGGTACGGGCACACCAGCTTGGCCACCTTGCCCTTGTCGCTGGTGCACAGGCGCGAACCGCGATGGCGGCAGACGTTGTGGAAGGCATGCACCACACCATCAGCACCACGAATCACCATGATCGGGTTGTCGCCGATCTGCAGGGTGAGGAAGTTGCCCTTGGCCGGGATCTCGCAGGTCATGCCGGCAATCAGCCATTCCTTGTGGAAGATCTCCTGCATGTCGATCTTGAACAGGCGCTCATCGTTATAGAACGGCTGCGGCAGGGAGAACGTACGCTCGCGGGTCTGCAGCATCTCGGCAGTGGCCTTGCGTGCAGGCTCCAGCGGGTCGCCCAGGCTCAGGGTAGAAGTGACGTCCATCGGTAACTCCTCAATGGCGACTCGCTCGGCGAGTTGCCGCAATAAAGTGGCTAGTCGGTATCACGCAAGGTGGCGTCATTGCCCCGCTCTGCGCCTGCCGATGGCGCCTGAATGAACGCGGAATTCGCTCGTGACCTTTTGCTTCGGCTGGCTGCGAGTGTGGCGCTGGGCGAGGGCGAAACCTTGTCTATGGGCGACATACCCACGTCCGTTTCCGACGCGGCAAACCAAGGCCTGTGCGGCAGGTCGCGATAAGCATGTAAATGTCGCTGGCAGATAAATGAGCGCCAACACCAGTACGCACAATCGCCCCATACAAGGCCGATGTCCGGCCATGCGGAGAGACGTCCATGACGACGAACGACTTCCTCAACCCGGTGACCACGCAGACCTGGAGCAACGGCCGGCATATCGTGCGCTGCGTCAAAGTCATCCAGGAAACCTGGGACGTGCGCACGTTCTGCTTTATGGCCGACCAGCCGGTGCTGTTCTTCTTCAAACCGGGGCAGTTCGTCACCCTGGAGCTGGAAATCGACGGCCAGCCGGTGATGCGCTCCTACACCATTTCCAGCTCGCCGTCGGTGCCTTACAGCTTCTCCATCACCATCAAGCGGGTGCCGGGCGGCAAGGTTTCCAACTGGCTGCACGACAACCTGCAGGAAGGTCAGGAACTGCCGGTTCACGGCCCGGTCGGGCTGTTCAATGCCATCGACTTTCCGGCGGACAAAGTGCTGTTCCTCAGCGGCGGGGTCGGCATCACGCCGGTGATGTCGATGGCGCGCTGGTTCTACGACACCAACGCCAATGTCGATATGGTCTTCGTGCACAGCGCACGCTCGCCGAAGGACATCATCTATCACCGCGAGCTGGAACACATGGCCGCGCGGATCAGCAACTTCAGCCTGCATGTGATCTGCGAAAAACACGGCCTGGGTGAGGCCTGGGCCGGTTATCGCGGCTACCTCAACCAGAAGATGCTGGAACTGATCGCCCCGGATTACCTGGACCGGGAAATCTTCTGCTGCGGTCCAACGCCCTACATGAGTGCAGTCAAGCGCCTGCTTGAAGCCAACCAGTTCGACATGCAGCACTACCACGAAGAAGCCTTCGGCCCGACGCCGCCGGAAGTGCGTGCCGAGGTCAAAGAGCTGGCTGCCGAAGCTGCCGAAACCCCAGCTGTGCCTGCCGCCGAGCAGCATCAGGTGGCGTTTACCAGCACCGGCAAGAGCATCCGCGTCGACCCCGGCGAAACCGTGCATGCAGCAGCAGCCAAGCTTGGCCTGCATATTCCCAAGGCCTGTGGCATGGGCATCTGCGGTACCTGCAAGGTGATGAAAACCGCTGGTGAAGTGAGCATGGAGCACAACGGCGGGATCACCGACGAAGACGTCGCCGAGGGCTATATCCTCTCGTGCTGCAGCGTGCCGCAGGGGGATGTGGCCATCGAGTATTAAGCCACCGACAACACGACACACAACAAAACGCCGCACCCGCCCTCAAGGCTGGTGCGGCGTTTTAGTTTGGACAGCGCAGTTGTGGGAGGGGCTTTCGGCTCTGGCTTCGCCGACCTCCTGCATCCATGCAGTCGTAGCCGCGACAAGCGATTAACAGCTCGCCGCTAAAGCGCCTCCCACACAGTGTGTAGGAGCCAGCTTGCTGGCGATTCCGGGCAAGCAAAAGCATCGCCAGCAAGCTGGCTCCTACAGGGTATTCAGCGCGGCTAGAGCCTGACGCTGGCAAAGGTCGACTCTCCCTGCGCCCGGGTCAGCGCGGCCATGGCCGAGGATGGCGATGGGCGCATCAGATCTTCCGGCATTGGCAGCAGCGCCACCACATTGCTGCCCTGCTGGCCGGCGCGCTCGTCACGCGGCGGGATGCCGAAGTATTCGCGGTAGCACTTGGAGAAGTGCGGCGTGGAGACGAAACCGCACACCGACGCCACTTCGATGATCGACATGCTGGTCTGCTTGAGCAGCTGCCGCGCGCGAATCAAGCGCAGCTTGAGGTAGTAGCGCGACGGTGAGCAGTGCAGGTATTTCTGGAACAGGCGCTCCAGCTGACGGCGCGACACATCGACATACAGCGCCAGCTGATCGAGGTCGATAGGCTCTTCCAGATTGGCTTCCATCAGCGCGACGATTTCCTGCAGCTTCGGCTGGTTGGTGCCGAGCATGTGCTTGAGCGGCACGCGCTGGTGATCCTGCTCGTTGCGAATGCGCTCGTAGATAAACATCTCGGAAATCGCCGCCGCCAGTTCGCGGCCATGCTCGCGGCCAATCACGTGCAGCATCATGTCCATCGGCGCGGTACCGCCGGAGCTGGTGTGGCGGTTACGGTCAATCGAGAACAGGCGAGTGCTGACGCCGGCGCGGGGGAAGGCTTCCTGCATCGAGGCCAAACATTCCCAGTGCACGCTGCAATCGAAACCATCGAGCAACCCGGCCTTGGCCAGCGCCCAGCTGCCGGTGCACACCGCGCCCAGTTGCGCACCATGGCGCGCCTGGCTTTGCAGCCACTGCACATGCTCGCGAGTCACGCTGTGCTGAATGTCCACGCCGCCGCAGACGATCACCGCATCCAGGCGCGGCGCGTTGCTCAGGCCGGCGTCCGGGGTGATCTGCAAACCATCGCTGGCGCTGACCGGCAGGCCACTCTGGCTGAGGGTGTGCCAACGGTAAAGCTCCTTGCCGGACAGCTGGTTGGCCATGCGCAGCGGCTCGACGGCAGACGCCAGGGAAATCAGGGTGAAGTTGTCGAGCAGGAGAAAGCCGATGGATTGCGGAGCACGGCTCTGGGGTTGTGCCCCTTGAGTGAACTGTGACATCAGGTGAACCCTCACGCGAAGCAAAGCACGGTAGTGAGCCCCTCGATACGGTGGCTCTTCTTATGGTTCTGGGACTGCACGGCACCAGACTGACAGGGCCGACTAACGCAAAGGCCGTGCCTAAATTGATTGGTCGTTCAATTAAAAATATCGGCTATTTCCCAGGGCTAGTGCCACTAGGCGTTGGCAGGAGCGACAGAAGCATTCTGATTACGACCGCAAGCGCACGGCTGACGGGCGTTTGAGCATTTCGGTAGCACTGCCAGAGCCGTGCCCTGTCACCCCGCTACGCAGGGTAAAAACAGCGCGGTAACGGACCAACGGTCAGGCGCTTAAAGATGGCATTGCGCCACCCTGATCAAGCCGGACAAGAGGCCGCGCACCATAAGCGGGCGCGACGCAGACCATGCACCGGATTGGTCGCTCAGCGTATGGGGTAAGCCCGCTGACTCAACATTCGACCGCGCTGACGGCCAACCCGCCGCGCGAGGTTTCCTTGTACTTGTCATGCATATCGGCACCGGTATCGCGCATGGTGCGGATCACCCGATCCAGCGAAATAAAGTGCTCACCGTCGCCACGCAAAGCCATCTGCGCGGCATTGATCGCCTTCACCGCAGCAATCGCGTTGCGCTCGATGCACGGCACCTGCACCAGGCCACCGACCGGGTCGCAGGTCAGGCCGAGGTTATGCTCCAGACCGATCTCGGCGGCGTTTTCCACCTGCTCAGGCGTCGCCCCGAGAATCTCCGCCAGCCCCGCCGCCGCCATGGCGCAGGCCGAACCGACCTCGCCCTGGCAACCGACTTCGGCCCCGGAGATGGATGCATTCTTTTTGCACAGAATGCCGATGGCGGCGGCGGCCAGCAGGTAATCCACCACATTGGCTTCACTGACCGCCGGGCTGAAGCGCACGTAATAATGCAGCACCGCCGGGATGATCCCCGCCGCGCCATTGGTCGGCGCGGTGACCATGCGCCCGCCGGCGGCGTTTTCCTCGTTCACCGCCAGGGCGAACAGGTTGACCCACTCCATGCCGCTGAGGGTGGAGCCGATCACGTTGGGTTTGCTCATTTCCTGCAAGCTGCGGTGCAGCTTGGCGGCGCGGCGTTTCACATTCAGCCCGCCGGGCAGAATGCCTTCGTGACGCAGACCGTGTTCGACGCATTCACGCATGGCTTGCCACAGGCGCATCAGCCCGCTGCGGATCTCCGCCTCACTGCGCCAGGCCTTCTCGTTGGCCATCATCAGTTCGGAGACGCGCAGGCCATTGCGCTGACACAGCTGCAACAACTGCTCAGCGCTGTCGAAGTCATAGGGCAGCACGGTGTGGTCCTGATCCAGCTGGCCGCTGGCGGCCTGCTCGGCATCCACGACAAAGCCGCCGCCCACCGAGTAATAGGTGTTTTCATGCAGCAGGCCGCCATCGGCGGCAAACGCACTAAGAGTCATGGCGTTGGGGTGATAGGGCAGGTTCTCGTCGAGCAACTGCATGTCGCGCGCCCAGTCGAAGGCGATGCTGATACGCCCGCCAAGCTGCAACTGGCCGCTGGCCAACAGCTCAGCAATGCGTGATTCGATGCTCGCGGGGTCGACCTGATCCGGCCACTCGCCCATCAACCCCATGATCACCGCGCGGTCACTGCCGTGGCCAACACCGGTGGCCGACAGCGAACCGTACAGGCGCACCTGCAGGCGTGCCGTGCGCTCCAGCAAGTGCCGCTCGGCCAATGCGCCGCTAAACAGCGCCGCTGCGCGCATCGGCCCGACGGTATGCGAACTGGACGGCCCGATGCCGATCTTGAACAAGTCAAACACGCTGATAGCCACGACACTCTCCTGCACTGCTGCTACATGCAGGCCATGATCAGGATTTCCCGTCCGCGCAGTCGCCCCACACCGACTTGCCCATGCCTAAATCCGTCAGCGCACCTGCCACATGGCGAACGGTCGCAGCACCGTTAACGGTTTCACACCTTCAACCGTCGCCGCAGCCAATCACGACAGCGGCGTTCTGGTTGCGACGCGACGCATAGGCAGCACAGGAAATCTGTCGGCATGATCGCCGCGCCCATGGATCGGCCACTCGCTGTTTGCCCAACCCGCACCATGGCCGACATGCGCCCACCCAGGCGCACCCTGTCACCGTAATCGGGAGAGGCTTGATGACACTGAATATGCGCAGCGGCCTATTGGCGGCTGCTTTGATTTCACCCTTGCTGGCCCAGGCCGTGGAACCGGCGCAATGCGATGTGATCCGCTTCGCCGATGTCGGCTGGACCGACATCACCGTGACCACAGCCGTCACCCGCCAGGTACTCAGCGACCTCGGCTACCGCACCCAGGTCAAACGCCTGTCCGTGCCGGACACCTACCAGGCCATGCAGGACGGCAAGGTCGATGTGTTCCTCGGCAACTGGATGCCGAGCATGGAAAACGACATCAAACCCTACGCCGCCAACGGCTCGGTAAAGACCCTCGGCGCCAACCTTGAAGGTGCCAAGTACACCCTGGCGGTGAACCAGGCCGCCTACGACGGTGGCGTGAAGAACTTCGCCGATCTGGCGCGTTTCAGCAAGGAACTGGGGGGCAAGGTGTATGGCATCGAACCCGGCAATGACGGTAACAAGCTGATCCAGCAGATGATCGACAAGAACGCCTTTGGCCTGGCCGGCTTCAGCCTGGTGGAGTCCAGCGAGAACGGCATGCTGGCCCAGGTCAAACGCGCCGAACACCTCAAGCAGTGGGTGGTGTTTCTCGGTTGGGCGCCGCACCCGATGAACAACCAGTTGCAGTTGTATTACCTGGATGGCGGCGACGAATTCTTTGGCCCCAACTACGGCGGCGCCACGGTGTACACCAATGTGCGCGCCGGCCTTGGCGAGCAGTGCCCGAACGTGACCCGGTTGCTGCAAAACCTGCGTTTCAGCCTGGAGATGGAGAGCTACCTGATGGGCGCGATCCTCAACAAAAACACCAACCCACGACGCGAGGCCAAAGCCTGGTTGAAGGCCAATCCGCACGCTCTGAGCAGTTGGCTGCAAGGCGTAAAACAGCGCAACGGGCAACCGCTCAAAGCACCCGTGAGCCTGTCGGCGAATGACTAATTTCGAGTTTTTTTTCGATATCGCCGCAGCCCGCTGGTCATCGTGCCTGCGGCCGACTCAAGGACTGTAAACCACGCCCGGCGTGGCTTGCAGCCTTGGCCAAGGGGCAAAAAAGTCTGTTATGGTTTTTAAAGAGTCTGTCGCCGCGCAACACGTCAGGGTCGCAAACCGACAATTGCGACAGGCCGAAGACTATATCGTTGAGTCAGCCGATTTCGTCGCTGTCGCCTTAGCAGGGTCGACAGACCGGGAGCCCACAGCCCCGGACCGAAGAATTTATAAGCGCTGGCTTGTCCCAAATGGGCACCAGCCCAACAAGAAATTTCGGATGTACGCGCACCTCGGGTCGAGGTGTGTAAAACCCAAGGATGGGGCTTCGTAACACTGCCAGAGGGTTTGGAACGCGGTTTGCAGCACGGCACAGCAAGGTTGACTCGACAGTACACCCCCGTAGCGTCCATTGCCCGCAAGGCAACTGGAGCGTTGCAGCGGTTGTGCCTGAGCACCCTGAATGCGTTGCGCGGCAAGACACGTCCCCGACCCCGGAACCCAGTAAACCCACACAGGCAAGAACAGTCGGCATCACCGTACGTACGCCAGCTGGCGTAGGCCCGGTTCCGCAGCACTGATCTGGATGTCTACTGAAGGGGAATCATCCCATGCAGTCTGGAAAAATCGTCGTCGAAAACCTCTACAAGGTGTTCGGCGCAGAGCCACAGGAAGCCATCGACCTCCTCAAAGAGGGATGGAGCAAGGAACGAATCCTTGCGGAGAAAGGCGCAGTTATTGGCGTCAGCGACGTGTCCTTCAGCGTCGAGGAAGGTGAAATTTTCGTGCTGATGGGCCTCTCCGGCTCCGGCAAATCTACCCTGATCCGCCTGATCAACCGCCTGGTTGAACCCAGTGCCGGCAATGTCTACATCGACGGGCAGAACGTCGCCAAGATGCCCAAGGCGGAGCTGATCGACCTGCGCCGCCGCGACATGAGCATGGTCTTCCAGTCCTTCGCCCTGATGCCCTCGCGCAGCGTGCTGGACAACGCCGCGTTCGGCCTGGAAGTGGCCGGCAAGAGCAAGAAGGTGCGTGAAGAACGCGCCATGCAGGTACTCAAGCAGGTCGGCCTGGACAGCTTTGCGCACAAGATGCCGCATGAACTGTCCGGCGGCATGCAACAGCGCGTCGGCCTGGCCCGCGCCTTGGCGGTCGACCCGTCAATGATCATCATGGACGAGGCGTTTTCCGCCCTCGACCCGCTCAAGCGCCGCGAGATGCAGGACGTGCTGCTGGAGCTGCAGAAAACCGACCGCCGCACCATCATCTTCGTCTCCCACGACATCGAAGAAGCCATGCGCATCGGCACCCGCATCGGCATCATGGAAGGCGGCAAACTGGTTCAGGTCGGCACTCCGCAAGAGCTGATCGACAACCCCGCCAACGATTACGTGCGCAACTTCTTCAACACCGTCGACACCAACCGCTACCTCACCGCCGGCCAGCTGATGGCCGACAGCGTGCCGCTCTACGTGCACAACGGCAAAGCGCCGGACGCGCAGAAGGTCTGCCAGGAATTGCAGGCACTGGACAAGCACTACGCCTTTATCGTCGACGAACAAAACACCTTCCAGGGCTCCATCAGCCTAGAGAAGATCGCCCTGCTGGTCGAAGGCGGCACCACCTGCGGCCTCGACAGCAGCGTCCTGAAATCGATCAAACCGGTTCCCGAGGATCTACCGCTGGACCAGGTGATTGAACGCCTGGTGGACAACGAAGGGCCGATCCCGGTGGTCGACAGCAATGGCCGTTACAGCGGCGCCATCAGTAAAGGCCGGCTGCTGACCCGCCTGCAGGGAGAGTTCCATGAGTGAGAAAAAACTCGACCTGGGCAGCTGGGTCAACGACGTGGTGCAACACCTGCTGGACAACTACAGCGATGGCTTCGACAGCATCGGCGCGGTGGTCAACGGCTTCTCCGAAGGCATCGAATGGCTGCTGATGCTGCCGCCGGCCTGGCTGCTGATCGCCATCTTCGTCGGCCTCGGCCTGTGGCGCATCAGCTACAAGTTCGCCATCTTCACCGCCGTGGCCTTTATCCTGATCGTCATGACCGGCTTCTGGGAGCAGACCGTGGTCACCCTCGGCCTGACCTTCTCCGCCACCCTGATCAGCCTCTTGCTCGGCGTACCGCTGGGCATCTGGGCCGCGCGCAGCGAACGGGTGGCGACCATCATCCGGCCGATTCTCGACTTTATGCAGACCATGCCGGCGTTCGTTTATCTGATTCCCGCCGCCATGCTCTTCGGCCTCGGCCGTGTGCCGGGGATCATCGCCACGGTGATCTTCGCCATGCCACCGGCAGTGCGCCTGACCAACCTGGGCATCCGCCAGGTAAATAAAGAGATCATCGAAGCCGGCCAATCCTTCGGCTGCACCCCGCGTCAGCTACTGTTCAAAGTCCAGCTGCCCAACGCCATGCCGTCGATCATGGCCGGGGTCAACCAGACCATCATGATGGCCCTGTCGATGGTGATCATCGCCTCGATGGTCGGCGCAGGCGGCCTGGGCAACGACGTACTGGCGAGTATCCAGCGCCTGGACATCGGCCTGGGCTTTGAAAGCGGCATGGCCGTGGTGCTGCTGGCGATCATTCTCGACCGCATCACGGAAAGTTTCGGGACCCCGCAAACCGCCAAGCGCCGCAGCGTGTTCGGCTGGTTCAGCGGCAAACTTCAACGTCAGTAAGCCTTAGCTTTTGCCATCACAGGGAGTCGCAGATGAAAACGATTAAACAGCTCGCAGGTGTCGGCCTGCTCTCCGTGGCCATGTTGCAAAGCGCCTGGGCGCAAGAGCCGGAGAGTTGCAAGATGGTGCGCTTCGCCGAAATCGGCTGGGCCGACATCGCCGCCACCACCGGCGTGGCCATGACCCTCAGCGAAGGCCTGGGCTACCAGACCCGCAAAATCATGGCCTCCGTGCCTATCGCCTTTACCGGCGTACAAAAAGGCCAGATCGACGTCTTCCTCGGCTACTGGGCCCCCTCGATGGACCCGGTGATTGAGCCCTTCACCAAGGATGGCGGCGTCAAAGTGCTGCCCAAGGCCAACCTTGAAGGCGCCAAATACACCCTCGCCGTCCCGACCTACGCCGCAGAAGCCGGGCTGAAAAGCTTTGCCGACATCGCCAAGTTCAAGGACCAGCTGGGTGGCAAGATCTTCGGCATCGAGCCCGGCAACGACGGCAACCTGCTGATCGACGGCATGATCAAGAGCAACCAGTTCGGCCTCGGCGACTTCAAAATGGTCGAGTCCAGCGAAGCCGGCATGCTGGTACAGCTGCAACGTGCCGTGAAGAAGAACGAACCCGCCGTGTTCCTCGGCTGGGCACCGCACCCGATGAACACCCAATTCGACATCACCTACCTGGAAGGCGGCGATGACGTGTTCGGCCCCGACTTCGGCGCCGCCAAGGTCTACACCGTCGTGCCACCAGATTACGAAGCGCGCTGCGCCAACGTCGGCAAACTGCTGAACAACCTGCAGTTCACCGTGGAAATCGAAAGCCAGCTGATGGAAAAGGTCCTGGATAAACAGAACCCGACCGAAGTCGCCAAAGAGTGGATCAAAGCCAACCCGGCAATCCTCGACAAGTGGCTGGCCGGCGTCACCACCTACGACGGCCAGGACGGCGTTGCAGCGGTGAAAAAACACCTCGGCCTCTAAGCCAAGCCCCGCGCCGCCGCAGTTACCTGCGGGCGGCGCGGTTAGCTGATTCATCTATTTAGCAACTCAGCCCGCGATGCCACACGGCCATCGCCTGGTTAGTTGCAGCCGCGATTTACCTCGCGACCGATCAACCCCCTCGCCCCTCCGGGGAGAGGGGCAACACACAAGCCCTCTCAAGCAAGCCATAACCACGTAAAGCAGTACCAACCCAGCTAGGCCCGCAAGAAGAACGCGCCAGTAACTCACTGAACTGCCACTCTCACTGACGGAGCACATCCTATGCGAAACCTGAAGAACCTCTGCCTGCAAAGCCTCGGCGTCGCCGCCCTGGCACTCGGCATGAGCAGCGCCATGGCGGCGGACAAACCTACCCTGAACATCGGCTACGTCAACGGCTGGGACGACAGCGTCGCCGCCACCCATGTCGCCGGGGAAATCCTGCAAAGCAAACTCGGCTACAACGTGGCGCTCAAGCCCGTAGAGCCGGCCATCATGTGGCAAGGCGTAGCGCGCGGCGACCTCGACGCCACCCTCTCCGCCTGGCTGCCCGCCACCCACGGCGAATACTTTGAAAAACTCAAAGACAAGGTAGAAGTGCTCGGCACCAACTACGCCGGCGCGAAAATCGGCCTGATCGTACCGGACTACGTACAAGCCAAAACCATCGCCGACCTGCAAACCTACGCCAAGGACTTCGACGGCAAAATCACCGGCATCGACGCTGGCGCCGGCGTGATGCGCCGCGCCGAAGACGCGATCAAGGAATACGCCCTCACCGACATCAAGCTGATGCCAAGCTCCGGCCCGGCCATGGCCACCGCCCTGACCCGCGCCGAAAAAGCCCAGAAGCCGATTGTCGTCACCGGCTGGATCCCGCACTGGATGTTCGCCAAATGGAAACTGCGCTTCCTCGAAGACCCGAAAAAAGTCTTCGGCGATGACGAACACGTCGACACCGTGGCCAACCCCAGCCTCACCAGCAAAGCCCCAGAAGCCGCTGCCTTCCTGAAGAAGTTCTCCTGGAGCGGCGAAGAAGTCGGCGCCGTTATGCTCGCCATCCGCGAAGGCGCCAAACCAGAAGACGCCGCCAAAGACTGGATCAGCAAAAACCCGGAGCGCGTCGCCGAGTGGCTTAAATAAGCCAAGGCTGCACTCTCTATATAAAGCGGGCTACGGCCCGCTTTTTTGTGGGCGCGAAATGGCGGCGGGAGAATGTTCTAGACAGGGGGAGATGGGGGTGGATAGGGTTGGACCTAGCCAAACCGTCGCCTACCCCCCGCCGCTTTCCGCACCTTCGCGACATTGAGTTGGGACATAGATCGGATGCAGCAGATCGGATGGCGTTATGCGACAGGAAAACGCGACATTGGTATGTCGCATAATTAATAGTTAGGGGAGCCTCCAAGGAGACCTATGTCTTTCTTTGAACTTAAAACGCCAAAAGATATTCTTGAAAAAGCCCATAGAGAGCGAAAGCGGCTTTCAGAAAATTTTGAAATAGACAATGTTTTTAACTTCTTTGTAACGGCATACCACATCAGTGATTACATTCAGAAAAACAAAGCCGTCACACAGTCGACGCTAGATAAATTCCTACAAGATAAAGACATTAAAAATTGCCATGATCTATGTGACAAGGCAAAGCACTTCATTTTAACCAAACGAACCAACCCTGAAACCAATATTCTCAGCGGCTGTGTCGGTGGTGCCCCACTTGGAGTACTGCCAGTCAATGGCGGCGACAAGTGGATTCTTCTCTCCGAGGGGCAAGAAGTCGATATAGAGTCACTTGCCGATTGCGTCCTAATCAAATGGGATTCATTCTTTTCAGAGCACAACCTATAGAGCCTAGCCATGAAAAATATAAAACTAACCATATGCACCATTTCACTTTTCTCGGCACTAAATGCCTATGGATCTTCATTTGAAGACTACATAACTGAGCAAGCGAACAAGGCTGAGAATAATTCCTTTCTTGTCGAAGACATCCTTGGAAATCCAACTTTAGAATCTGCAGCCCAATCAGGAGACGTTCGAGCCCAATTCGAACTTGGAATGATTCAATTTAGTTCCGATGGAAAATCCGGAACTCAGTGGCTTGAAAAAGCTGCTGCACAAGGTCATGTTGAGGCCCAATACTTGATGGGCGGCATTTATCTAGAAGGCAAAGCACTTCCCAGAGACATTAAAAAATCCTTTAAATATTTCGATAGCTGCTCATCTCTAGGTAATCGAAAGTGTAATTTCTATATCGGAAAGCTCTACGAAAACGGCTTCGGAATAACTAAGCCCAATAAAGTTATAGCTAATTGGTTTTATGAGGACGCAGCTAACTCTGGTGACAATCGAGCCATTGAGCATCTCTGCAAGAATACCAAAGGCACTTGCAAGTATGAGCATCGCTGATTATTTCACGGGTAACTCGTTCCCCTAACAACTGGTTCAAGTCGTTCGCTTCGCTCACTCGGGACCGGTTAAAGCCGGCCCCTTAACCAAACGTTAGGCACAACTCTGTAGAGTCTTTACGCCTTTGAAGGTAATACATGTCGCTAATCAATCAAATTCGCGAAGCTACTGAGCTTGGCCCTCTCATTCAACCCTTCACAGTCGAAGATCTCAAGAATTGGATAAAAGATAAATGCATCGTCAAAGACAACGGTGAGAAATACGCTCAAGCATCAATTAATGCAATTCTCTCCAACTCAGATAGAAAAAACACTCCAACATCAAATCTAAACAAAAAAATCTTGAAAAGCCGACCTGTTGACGGAGGAAAACATGAATATTGGTTCTAATAGCTACGTAAAGTCCCCGATTTTTTCCCCATGCTTATTGTTGCACTCGCCTGTTTATCAACAACTGGATGCGGGCCATCTGAAAAAGCCAAAGACTCCGAAAAAGCCCAGACAGATACTTCTATTTCAAAAGCATCTAAGGGCCATGGGCCAACAAGCCTTGGGACGGTTAGTATCGGAATGAGCAAATCCGAATATATCTCCGCATTAGAAATTAACCCTATAAATTGCAACACCTATAAAAACGAGAAAGGTGAAATCACTATAGATGAGCTTAAATACTTACATCCACAGAGAAAGTCACTATGCTGGAGTTCATCTAACATCTTCAAAAAGAAAGGCAGTATTGAAAGCATACAAGTTAGCGGACTGCAGTATGATATTATAGAGGCCGATGCAGATACCAGTAAATTTGTTGAAACAGTTGGCCATAGCAGTAAAGCTTTATTTGTAAAAGACAGACTAATAAGCCTAGAAATTATATTTCCCAACGCCGGACTAGAAACACTAAAAACTAAATACGGCAAACCCGCGCTCATTGACAATAGAGATACGGAGATATGCAAAAACCGAATTGGAAACGAATTCAAGAATGAAGTAGGCAATTTAGATGCCGTGTGGGCTAACGGTGAGGTAAGAGCAATACTCCGCACCAAAACATCGTCGCCAAGAGAAACATGCTCGGATGGCATAACCATACAGTACTATATACTTGAAGAGTCTAACCAAGTCGCATCAATTGAAGACGCCATCAATAAACTTCGGGTAGATACTTCTAAAAAAGAAGCCCAAGATAGTCCCTTTTAAAGCGCAACACTGGAAGCGCAGATTCAGCTATTACAATTACGTATCGTGCCTAACCAGTGGTTCAAAACGTTCGCTGCGCTCACTGGGACGGGCTAAAGCCCGCCCCTTAACCAAACGTTAGAGGCTTATCTAGCCCATGCGCATCGACATAGATTTCTCAATATTCACGCCCACACCATCTTAAATATTAGGGGACAGACCACAATTTCAGCCAAAAGATAAAACCTCACACGAGTCCATTCTCCTTAGTGCATAACCGGGCTAAACAATGAACCGCCGCAAAAAAATCAAACAGCTACTCGAAGCCCACGCCAAAAAGGCCAATGCGAAAAAAGCACCGAAGAAAAAATCCACCTACGTCAGCAAAGCCGACCGCTTAAAGCTGGCTGCCGAAGCCAACCCGGAAGCCACCATTACCCCTGAGAGCTGAGTGCACTTTCCTACCTCTGCCGTTAACAAATGCGAGAACAGACCATGATCACCTGCCACATCCGCTACGTACTCGACCCGCGCAAACTCAAGGAATTCGAGCATTACGGCAAGCTGTGGATTGCCCTGGTGGCGAAGTTTGGCGGCACGCATCACGGCTACTTTCTGCCATCGGAAGGTGCCAACAATATCGGCCTGGCGATGTTCAGCTTCCCCAGCCTGGCGGAGTACGAGCAGTACCGGCTGAAATCCTTTGTCGACGCCGAGTGCCTGGCGGCCTTTAAATATGCCGAAGAAACCCAGTGCATCATCAGCTACGAGCGCACCTTCTTCCGCCCGGTTTTTGATGCCTGACTGAACCTTGATTGCTGAGTTAAACGCCATGTCCCAGCTTGCCCACTTTCAGTTAATGGCCCGCTATAACGCGTGGATGAATGACAAGCTCTACGCGGCGGCCGGTCAGTTGTCGGCGCAGGCGCTGAGTGAGGATCGCGGGGCGTTTTTCCCGTCCATCCTCGCCACGCTCAACCATATTGCGGTGGCCGATATCATCTGGCTCAAGCGCTTTGCCGAGCACCCGGCCTGCACAGAGCTGCGCGTGGCGATCAGCGATTTACAGCGGCCGGCGGCGCTGGATCAGCTGCTGTTCGACAGCTTCGCGCCGTTGCAGACGTTGCGCAGCCGACTGGATGGGCATATCAGTAACTGGGTCGCAGCGCTGACCGAAGCGGACCTGGAATATGTGCTGGCCTACGGCAATATGAAGGGCGTGCCGGCGCAGCGGCCGTTCGCCAGCCTGATGCTGCATTTCTTCAATCATCAAACCCACCATCGCGGCCAGGCCAGCACGTTGTTGTTCCAGGCCGGTCAGGATATCGGCGTGACCGACTTGCTGGCGCTAGTCGCTGATGTTGACCCACGCTAACGCCCACAACCACCGGACAGGACGTCACAGCATGGCTTTTAACCCAACCGAACGCCTTAGCCTGCTCGCCATCAAGGGCGTTGGCCCTACGGTGATCAAGCGCTTCGAGGAGCTGGGCATCGACTCCCTGGCGCAGCTGGCCACATACCGGGCCGAAGATATCGCCGAGATGGTCGCCGCCATGCTCGGCAGCACCTACTGGAAGAACAGCCCGCAGGCCAAAGCCGCGTTGAATGCGGCCATCGCCAGAGCCAAAGAAAGCCAATGAAGCCCCTCGCCCTGCTGCGGGTTTATCTGCCGTCGATGGCCTTTCGCCAAGCAGCGCAGTCGCAGCTGGGTGGGTGTTTGCCAGCGGCTACAGCGGCGGCGGTGTGGCTCAGAACCCTGGAAATACAACGTGAATTGCAACGCACGCGAGTGCGCCATTCGCCGGGGGTGAATCTGCTGCTGCGTTATATGCAGTGGGATTACGCGCTGTACCGCGCCTTGCAGGAGCACGGCATAGGCCAGCAACAAGCCGGTGAGTGGATCGAGCAGA
Organism: Pseudomonas anguilliseptica; assembly: GCF_021375795.1. Lineage (GTDB taxonomy): Bacteria > Pseudomonadota > Gammaproteobacteria > Pseudomonadales > Pseudomonadaceae > Aquipseudomonas > Aquipseudomonas anguilliseptica_A. The sequence goes on from NZ_JAEIOI010000003.1 coordinate 212,783, forward strand.
TCAACTGGCAGATCTTCGCCCCGGCCAGCGCCCTGGCGTTCAAGCTGTCGCGCCTGCGCAGCCGCCGTCTGCAAACACGCATCCAGTGGCTGCTCGATGCGCTGTTCAACCTGGTGTTTACCCGCCCGTTTCGCCGCACCACCCTGCCCGCCGTCGCGGGCGTGGCCTTTGATGTGCAGGTGTGCCCGTTGGCCAGTTACCTGCGCGAGCAGGGTGCGCCGGAGCTGACCCACTTTGCCGCGTGCAGCCTGGATTACCGCATGGCCAGCGATTGGGGCGTGACGCTGCAACGCAGGCAAACCCTCGCCGGCGGCGCGGCGTATTGTGATTTTCGCTTTAGCGTGCCGCCCACCGAGCTGATTGCCCGCTCCGGCGCAACGGCCGAACACAGCACTGCATCCCAGGCGAAAAACCAGCCATAAAGCGGCCTAAACCGGGGCATATCCCTGACCGACAGGTCATCCCTGAAACGCCATGTTTGATTGATCGCCCAACAATAACCGGCCTAGACTGCGCGCATTCCGGGGACGCCCCCTATCGACGGAGAAGCCGATGCCCAAGGTTGGAATGCAACCAATCCGCCGCTCGCAATTGATCGCGGCGACCCTCGAAGCGGTGGATCAGGTCGGCATGAGCGATGCCAGCATCGCCTATATCGCGCGGATCGCCGGGGTTTCCAACGGCATCATCAGCCACTATTTCCGCGACAAGAATGGCCTGCTCGACGCCACCATGCGCCACCTGATGCAGGCACTCAGCGATGCCGTGCGCGAACGCCGCGCCAGCCTGCCGCCGGACCAACCGCGCGAGCACCTGCGGGCGATGATTGAAGGCAACTTCGATGACAGCCAGGTCAACGGCCCGGCGATGAAAACCTGGCTGGCGTTCTGGGCCACCAGCATGCACCAGCCGGCACTGCGGCGTTTGCAGCGGGTCAACGACCACCGTCTGTATTCCAACCTGTGCGGGCAATTCCGCCGGGTGTTGCCGCAGGATCAGGCGCGCAGTGCGGCCCGTGGCCTGGCGGCGTTGATCGATGGGTTGTGGCTGCGCGGCGCGCTGTCCGGCGAAGGCTTCGACACCCGCCAGGCGATTGAGATCGCTTACGAATACCTTGATCTGCAATTGGCCAAGGCCAACGCGTAGACCGGCTGTTGTATGAGTGGGAGGGGCTTTAGCCGCGATGGACTTGAGCGCCCTGAAGATGTCGCGGCTGAAGCCCCTCCCACATATGCCAGCACTCGGTGTGTGATCTGACGCAAGTCAGCTCGCCATCCTCCCCCCGAATACCACCGCCTACACGCCCTGCGTGTCGTGTTTGGCTGCGCACTGTCGCTTTTGTTGATTGATCGTTCAATTAAGATAATTTAGCCTTGTGTCTATATTGCCTACACCGACGACCTGCGCCAGGCGGCTCGCGTCGCCCACCGCCCACGAGGAACGCGCCATGCCCCGCTTCGACGAACAGCAGCTTTATATCGGTGGCCGTTATGTAGCGGCCAGCAGTGGCCAGACGTTTGAGAGCATCAACCCGGCCAACGGTGAAGTGCTGGCCAAGGTGCAGCGCGCCAGTCAGGCGGACGTGGAATTGGCCGTGGCCAGCGCCAGCGAAGGGCAGAAAGTCTGGGCAGCGATGACCGCCATGCAGCGTTCGCGCATCCTGCGCAAGGCGGTGGATATTCTGCGCGAGCGCAACGATGAGCTGGCCGAGCTGGAAAGCCTCGACACCGGCAAGCCGCTGAGCGAAACCCGCTACGTCGATATCGTTACCGGCGCCGACGTGCTTGAGTACTACGCCGGGCTGATTCCGGCCATTGAAGGCGAGCAGATCCCGCTGCGCGACACCAGTTTCGTCTACACCCGTCGTGAGCCGCTGGGCGTGGTCGCCGGCATCGGCGCGTGGAACTACCCGATCCAGATTGCCCTGTGGAAATCCGCTCCGGCCCTGGCCGCCGGTAACGCGATGATCTTCAAGCCCAGCGAAGTCACCTCGCTCAGCGCGCTGAAACTCGCCGAGATTTACACCGCCGCCGGCCTGCCCGACGGCGTGTTCAACGTGCTGACCGGCAGCGGCCGTGAAGTGGGCCAGTGGCTGACCGAACACCCCGGCATCGAGAAGATTTCCTTTACCGGCGGCACCGTCACCGGCAAGAAGGTCATGGCCAGCGCCTCCAGTTCGTCGCTCAAGGAAGTGACCATGGAGCTGGGCGGCAAGTCGCCGCTGATCATCTTCGAAGACGCCGACCTCGACCGCGCTGCCGACATCGCAGTCATGGCCAACTTCTACAGCTCCGGCCAGGTCTGCACCAACGGCACCCGCGTGTTCGTGCCGCGTATGTTGCAGGCGCGCTTCGAGGCCAAGGTGCTGGAGCGGGTCAAGCGCATTCGCCTCGGCGATCCACTTGCCGAGGCCACCAACTTCGGCCCGCTAGTCAGCGCGGCGCATATGGACAGCGTGCTCGGCTATATCGACAAAGGCCGCAGCGAAGGCGCGCGCCTGCTGATCGGCGGCAACCGCGTCACCGAGGGCGAGTACTCCAAAGGCGCCTACGTGGCGCCGACGGTGTTCACCGACTGCAAGGACGACATGACCATCGTCCGTGAAGAAATCTTCGGCCCGGTGATGAGCATCCTGATTTACGACAGCGAAGAGGAAGTGATCCGCCGCGCCAACGCCACCGAATACGGCCTGGCTGCTGGCGTGATCACCCGCGACCTGAACCGCGCGCACCGGGTGATCCACAAGCTGGAAGCCGGTATCTGCTGGATCAATACCTGGGGCGAGTCGCCGGCGGAAATGCCGGTGGGCGGCTACAAGCAATCCGGCGTCGGCCGCGAAAACGGCCTGACCACCCTGGCGCACTACACCCGGATCAAGTCGGTACAGGTCGAGCTGGGCGGCTACACCTCGGTGTTCTGACCACTGTGTTGTGGGAGGGGCTTTAGCCGCGACACCTTTTGCGGCTAAAGCCCCTCCCACGGATTGAATCGCCGCCCCGTAGCCCGGATGCAATCCGGGAACAGTCACCGCGTTTTCCCGGATTGCATCCGGGCTACAGGAGCTTTTATGCCCCAGGAATTCGACTACATCATCATCGGTGCCGGCTCGGCCGGTAACGTGCTGGCCACCCGTCTGACCGAGGACGCTGACGTCAGCGTGCTGCTGCTGGAAGCCGGCGGCCCGGATTACCGCCTGGATTTCCGCACCCAGATGCCCGCTGCCCTGGCCTTTCCGCTGCAAGGCCGGCGCTACAACTGGGCCTACCTGACCGACCCCGAACCGCATATGAACAACCGCCGTATGGAATGCGGGCGCGGCAAAGGCCTGGGCGGCTCATCCCTGATCAACGGCATGTGCTACATCCGCGGCAACGCCATGGACTACGACGGCTGGGCCGAAGCAAAGGGCCTGGAGGACTGGAGCTACCTGGATTGCCTGCCGTATTTCCGCAAGGCGGAAACCCGCGATATCGGCGCCAATGCCTATCACGGCGGCGACGGCCCGGTGAGCGTGACTACGCCGAAAAACGGCAATAACCCGCTGTTCCACGCCATGATCGAAGCCGGCGTGCAGGCCGGTTACCCGCGTACCGACGACCTCAACGGCTACCAGCAGGAAGGCTTCGGCCCGATGGACCGTACCGTCACGCCCAAGGGCCGGCGCTCCAGCACCGCACGCGGCTACCTCGATCAAGCCCGCCAGCGGCCGAACCTGACCATCGTTACTCACGCCCTCACTGACCGCATCCTGTTCAGCGGCAAGCGCGCCATTGGTGTGGCCTATCTGCAGGGCGACAACGACACGCCGATCACCGTCAATGCACGCCGCGAAGTGCTGCTGTGCAGCGGCGCGATTGCCTCGCCACAGGTGCTGCAACGTTCCGGCGTCGGCCCGGCGGCGCTGCTGCGTGAACTGGATATTCCGCTGGTGCACGACCTGCCCGGCGTCGGCCAGAACCTGCAGGATCACCTCGAGGTGTACCTGCAATACGCCTGCAAGCAGCCGGTGTCGCTCTACCCGGCGCTGCAATGGTGGAACCAGCCGATGATCGGTGCCAACTGGCTGTTCCTGGGTAAAGGCATCGGCGCCAGTAACCAGTTCGAGGCCGGCGGCTTTATCCGCTCAAGCAGCGAGTTCGAATGGCCGAATATCCAGTACCACTTCCTGCCGGTAGCGATTAACTACAACGGCAGCAACGCGGTGAAGGAGCACGGCTTCCAGGCGCACATGGGCTCCATGCGCTCACCGAGCCGTGGACGCATCCAGATCAAATCCAGGGACCCGCGCCAGCACCCGAGCATCCTGTTCAACTACATGGCGCACGAGCAGGATTGGCGCGAGTTCCGCGACGGCATCCGCATCACCCGCGAAATCATGGCGCAGGCCGCGCTGGACCCGTATCGCGGCCGCGAAATCAGTCCGGGGGTAGAGCTACAGAGCGACGCCGAACTGGACGCCTTTATCCGCGAACATGCGGAAACCGCCTACCACCCGTCGTGTTCCTGCAAGATGGGTGAAGACGATATGGCAGTGGTCGATGGCCAGGGCCGGGTGCACGGCGTACAGGGGCTGCGCGTGGTGGATGCCTCGATCATGCCGCTGATCGTCACCGGCAACCTGAATGCGCCGACCATCATGATGGCCGAGAAGATCGCCGACAAAATCCGCGGTCGCGCGCCGCTGCCGCGCAGCACTGCGCCGTATTTCGTCGCCGGTAATGCGGCCGTACGCGGCACCGCACAACGCTCCGCTTAAAGCGGCACGCGTACCTCAACGCCGCAGGGCTTGCGCCGCTGCGGCGTTGTCACATACAGGCACGGCACGACGTGATCGACCGCCCATTGCGCCAGCCTTTAGCCCGGTGCAACCACAGGCGGCTTGATGCTGCAGGCGAAGCACGTCGATAATGCGCAGTTTTCAACCAGCGCCATTGTGCGCCGCCGCCATCGGCCGACCGAGCAGACCATGAAAGACAGCATTCGCCACCTAATCCAGCAAGCCCTGACCCGCCTCACTGCCGACGGCGTGCTGCCGGAGGGCCTGACTCCGGCCATTCAGGTGGAGAACACCAAGGACAAGGCCAACGGCGATTTCGCCAGCAACATCGCCATGATGCTGGCCAAGCCGGCCGGCATGAAACCGCGCGACCTGGCCGAGAAGCTGATCGCTGCGCTGCCGGCCGACGCCGGTATCAGCAAGGTCGAAATCGCCGGCCCGGGCTTTCTCAACTTCTTCCAGAACACCCAGGCCCTGGCCGCGCGCCTGGACGCGCTGCTGGCCGACGCCAAGCTGGGTGTACGCAAGACCGGCCCGGCGCAGCGCGTGGTGGTTGATCTGTCCGCCCCCAACCTGGCCAAAGAGATGCACGTTGGCCACCTGCGCTCGACCATCATCGGTGACGGCGTGGCGCGGGTACTGGAATTCCTCGGCGACGACGTGATCCGGCAGAACCACGTGGGCGACTGGGGCACCCAGTTCGGCATGCTGCTGGCCTATATGCAGGAAAACCCGGCGGCCGCCGAAAGCGAGCTGGCCGACCTGGAAGGCTTCTACCGCGCGGCGAAAAAGCGTTTCGACGACTCCCCGGAGTTCGCCGAGCGCGCCCGTGAACTGGTGGTGCAACTGCAAGCTGGCGATGCCGAGTGCATGCGCCTGTGGCACCGCTTCAACGATATTTCCCTGAGTCACTGCCAGGCGCTGTATGACCGCCTGGGGGTGAAGCTGAGCATGGCCGACGTCAAGGGCGAGAGCGCCTACAACGACGACCTGGCCAATGTGGTCGCCGACCTAAAGGCCAAAGGCCTGCTGACCGAAGACAACGGCGCGCAATGCGTGTTTATGGACGAGTTCAAGAACGCCGAAGGCAACCCGCTGCCGCTGATCGTGCAGAAGGCTGGCGGCGGCTACCTGTACGCCACCACCGACCTGGCTGCCACCCGCTACCGCGCCAACGTATTGAAAGCCGACCGCGTGCTGTACTTCGTCGACCAGCGCCAGGCCCTACACTTCCAGATGGTCTTCGCCGCTGCGCGCCTGGCTGGTTTCGTCCCGGCCAGCCTGCAGATGGAGCATATGGGTTTCGGCACCATGAACGGCGCCGACGGCCGCCCATTCAAGACCCGCGACGGCGGCACGGTGAAGCTGGTCGACCTGCTCGATGAAGCCGAGGAGCGCGCCTACACCCTGGTCAAAGGCAAAAACCCCGAGCTGGATGAAGCCGAGCTGCGCCAGATCGCCCGCGCCGTGGGCATCAGTGCGGTGAAATACGCCGACCTGTCCAAGCATCGCACCAGCGATTACCGCTTCAACTTCGAGCTGATGCTGAGCTTCGAAGGCAACACCGCGCCGTACCTGCTGTACGCCTACACCCGTGTGGCCAGCGTGCTGCGCAAAGTGGGCAAGGGCTTCGACCAACTGGACGGCCAACTGGACCTGCAGGCTGCCCAGGAAATCGACCTGGCCGGCAAGCTCGCACAGTTCGCCGAAGTACTCGGCGGCGTGGCCGACAAGGGCGAACCGCACCTGCTCTGCGCCTACCTGTATGACCTTGCCGGGCTGTTCTCCAGCTTCTACGAAAACTGCCCGATCCTCGCTGCCGAGGACGAAGGCGTGCGCAACAGCCGCCTGCGCCTGGCGGCCCTCACCGGCCGCACCCTCAAGCAGGGCCTGCAGCTGCTCGGTCTGGAAACCCTGGAGCGCATGTAAGTGGCCGCCAAGAAGAAGCCCGCCGCCAAGCGCGGCGCCAGCCGCTACCAGGCTCCGGCGAAAAAGCCGGTGCCGGGTTGGTTCTGGCTGGTCTGCGGGCTGGTGATCGGTGGCTTTATGGTGTTTCTGTTCAGCCTGGAGCCCGGCCGCGACGAGATCAAGCGCAGCAAGGTCGAACAGGCGCGCGCCAACCAGGCCGCCAAACCGCCGGCCAACAAGCCCGCCAACAGCGAGCCGGCCAAACCCAAGTACGACTTCTACACCCTGCTGCCGGAATCGGAAGTGATCCTGCCGCCACAGGCCATCGAACAACCGCCAGCTGTGCCTGAGCAGAAACCGGTCAGCCCGGAAGAAGCCGCGAAGATCGACGCCGCCCGTGCCGAAGCCGCGCTCAACGGCCAGGTGCCGCCACCGCCGCCAGTGGTCGCCAAAGGCCCGGTCAGCTCGCAGTTCTTCCTCCAGGCGGGCTCGTTCCGTCGCAAGGACGATGCCGATGCCCTGCGCGCGCAGATCATCCTGCTCGGGCAGAACGTGCAGGTGGAATCCGGCACGGTGCGCGAGGAAACCTGGCACCGCGTACTGGTCGGCCCGTTCGCCACCCGCGAGCAGCTCGGCCAGGCGCAGAAATCCCTGGCCGGCAGCGGCTTCAGCAATCTGTTGTTACAGCAGCGCCAGGTGCAATAAATCCCAGGCCTGGCGGGCCCTGCGGCAAGTTCTGCCGACTATTTGTCGGACACTGGCTACCGCAGGGCTTGAAGCAGGCGCGCACAGCCCCCACTTCATTCGGCATTGGGCACTTTCGCCCCGCTGCGTGGAGACTCTCCCCTTGACCACCATCGTTTCAGTGCGCCGCAACGGCAAAGTCGTCATGGGCGGCGACGGCCAGGTGTCCCTCGGCAATACCGTGATGAAAGGCAACGCGAAAAAAGTCCGCCGCCTGTACCACGGCCAGGTGCTGGCCGGCTTTGCTGGCGCCACTGCCGACGCCTTTACCCTGTTCGAACGCTTTGAGGGCCAGCTGGAAAAACATCAGGGCCATCTGATCCGCGCCGCCGTCGAGCTGGCCAAAGACTGGCGCACCGACCGTTCGCTGAGCCGCCTGGAAGCCATGCTGGCGGTGGCCAACAAGGACGCCTCACTGATCATTACCGGCAACGGTGACGTGGTTGAACCCGAACACGGCCTGATCGCCATGGGCTCCGGCGGTGGTTTCGCCCAGGCCGCAGCCATGGCCCTGCTGCAGAAAACCGACTTGAGCGCCCGAGAAATCACCGAAACCGCGCTGAACATTGCCGGTTCTATCTGCGTGTTCACCAACCAGAATTTAACTATCGAGGAAGAAGACTGCGCTGAATAAGCGCGCTCTCCTCTGGAGTACCCCCGCATGTCCATGACGCCCCGCGAGATCGTTTCCGAACTCAACCGCCACATCATCGGCCAGGACGACGCCAAACGCGCCGTGGCCATTGCCCTGCGCAACCGCTGGCGGCGCATGCAGCTGCCCGCCGAGCTGCGCCAGGAAGTGACGCCGAAGAACATCCTGATGATCGGCCCCACCGGCGTCGGTAAAACCGAAATCGCCCGGCGCCTGGCCAAGCTGGCCAATGCCCCGTTTATCAAGGTGGAAGCGACCAAGTTCACCGAAGTTGGCTATGTCGGCCGCGATGTCGAGTCTATCATCCGTGACCTCGCCGATGCGGCGATCAAGATGCTGCGTGAGCAGGAGATGATCAAGGTCCGCCACCGCGCCGAGGACGCCGCCGAAGAGCGCATTCTCGATGCCCTGCTGCCGCCGGCCCGCACCGGCTTCAACGAAGAAGCCGCACCGAGCAGCGACTCCAACACCCGTCAGCTGTTCCGCAAACGCCTGCGTGAAGGCCAGCTGGACGACAAGGACATCGAGATCGAAGTGGCTGACGCCCCGGCCGGCATCGAAATCATGACCCCGCCGGGCATGGAGGAGATGACCAACCAGCTGCAGAGCCTGTTTTCCAATATGGGCAAAGGCAAGCGCAAGAGCCGCAAGCTCAAGGTCAAGGAAGCCCTGAAAATGGTGCGCGATGAAGAAGCCGCGCGCCTGGTCAACGAGGAAGAACTCAAGGCCCAGGCCCTGGAAGCCGTGGAGCAGAACGGCATCGTGTTTATCGATGAGATCGACAAGGTGGCCAAACGCGGCAACACCGGTGGCGCCGATGTATCCCGTGAAGGTGTGCAGCGCGACCTGCTGCCGCTGATCGAAGGCTGCACGGTCAACACCAAGCTGGGCATGGTGAAGACCGACCACATCCTGTTTATCGCTTCCGGTGCATTCCACCTGAGCAAGCCGAGCGACCTGGTGCCTGAGCTGCAAGGCCGCCTGCCGATTCGCGTGGAGCTGAAAGCCCTGACTCCACAGGATTTCGAGCGCATTCTCAGCGAACCGCACGCCTCGCTTACCGAGCAATACGCCGCGCTGCTGCACACCGAAGGCCTGGGCATCCAGTTCGCCCAGGACGGCATCAAGCGCATCGCCGAGATTGCCTGGCAGGTCAATGAGAAGACCGAGAACATTGGCGCACGCCGCCTGCACACCCTGCTCGAACGCCTGCTGGAAGAAGTCTCCTTCAGCGCCGGTGATCTGGCCGGGCAGCAGAATGGCGCGCCCATCGTGATCGACGCCGCCTACGTCAACAGCCATCTCGGCGAGCTGGCGCAGGATGAAGACCTGTCGCGCTATATCCTCTAAACAGCAGTCTGTAGGAGCGAGCTTGCTCGCGATTTGGCATGATCGCGAGCAAGCTCGCTCCTACATTTCCTGCGGAACCCGCCATGCGTATCCCCACCGCGATCAAACTGCACAAAGCCTCGAAAACCCTGGAGCTGCATTACGGGGCGAACGAGCGCTACACCCTGCCCGCCGAGTTTCTGCGCGTGCATTCGCCCTCGGCGGAGGTGCAAGGCCATGGCAAGCCGATCCTGCAAACCGGCAAGCTCGGCGTTGGCCTGAGCAAGATCGAGCCCGCAGGCAATTACGCCCTCAAGCTAACCTTCGATGATGGCCACGACAGCGGTCTGTTCAGCTGGGACTATCTGGAACAGCTGGCCATCCGGCAAAACGAGCTGTGGAACGATTACCTGGCCGCCCTGGCCGCCGCCGGCAAATCCCGCGACCCCAGCGAGAGCGTGGTGCGTCTGCTGCTCTGACACCTCACGTGCGGCCTGTCAGGTACAGCCCCATGCAGCCTCGGTTTTTTCCCCAGGGCAAACCTGCCGAGCGACAATCTGCCGCAGCGCAGCAACCCCTCTAGGCCGTTGCTCCTGGCCGGTTAGAGCGCATTTTCTAATCCTTCTCTGCATACTTGTCGTGCATTCGGCCAAGATCGCGGCCAGCTTGCACAAATTCATAAACTCGGGTAACCAAGTAGTTGGAAGTTTTCCTGTTTCTGGCCAGGCCAGTTACAGGGAAGATTGCGGAGCGATCCGCCCTTGGTAATCCGGGCAATACCTGGTTCATGGAACCTGCTCAAAGTCTCGCAAGCTAGAGTCATGCAAGGCAAAAACAGGCGAGGAAGCGGAGTGTACGTTTGTACATGAGCATTCCGAGTCTGGTTTTAACGCAGCAAGGCCGACGCGCAGCAGACTTGGAGCAGGTTTTAGCCCTGTGTCGCCGTGCACAGCCGTATGCCGGTATTTCGTCTCAGGACAATGGAGCGTTGTAGATGACAGATAAGAATAATGATGACCTGAAAAACCAGGCCTCCGAGAACACCCTGGGGCTTAACCCGGTCATCGGCATCCGTGGGAAAGACCTGCTCAGCTCGGCGCGTATTGTGCTCAAGCAAGCCATCAAGCAACCGCTGCACAGCGCCAAACACCTTGCCCACTTCAGCCTCGAACTGAAAAACGTGATGCTCGGCCAATCCGACCTCACCCCCGCCGAAGGCGATCGGCGCTTTGCCGACCCGGCCTGGAGCCAGAATCCGCTGTACCGCCGCTACCTGCAGACCTACCTGGCCTGGCGCAAGGAGCTGCATGACTGGGTCGAGCACAGCAACCTGTCCGAGCAAGATGCCAGCCGCGGTCACTTCGTGATCAACCTGATGACCGAAGCCATGGCCCCAACCAACAGCATGGCCAACCCGGCGGCGGTAAAACGCTTCTTCGAGACCGGCGGCAAGAGCCTGCTGGATGGTCTCTCGCACCTGGCCAAGGACATCGTCCATAACGGCGGCATGCCCAGCCAGGTCAACATGAATGCCTTCGAGGTCGGCAAGAACCTCGCCACCAGCGACGGTGCGGTGATCTTCCGCAACGACCTGCTGGAACTGATCCAGTACAAGCCGATCACCGAGCAGGTGCACGAACGCCCGCTGCTGGTGGTACCGCCACAGATCAACAAGTTCTACGTCTTCGACCTGTCACCGGAAAAGAGCGTGGCGCGCTTCCTGCTGCGCAATGGCGTGCAGACCTTCGTGGTGAGCTGGCGCAACCCGACCAAGGCTCACCGCGAGTGGGGCCTGTCGACCTATATCGAAGCGCTGAAAGAAGCCATCGACGTAGTTACCGCCGTCACCGGCAGCAAGGACGTCAACATGCTGGGCGCCTGCTCCGGCGGCCTGACCACCACGTCGCTGCTGGGCCACTACGCCGCGCTGGGCGAGAAGAAGGTGCATGCCCTGACCCTGCTGGTCAGCGTGCTGGATAACCGCCTGGAAACCGACGTAGCGCTGTTCGCCGACGAGAAGAGCCTGGAGCTGGCCAAGCGCCGTTCCTACCAGGCCGGCGTGCTGGAAGGCAGCGACATGGCGAAAGTCTTCGCCTGGATGCGCCCCAACGACCTGATCTGGAACTACTGGGTCAACAACTACCTGCTCGGCAACGAGCCACCGGTGTTCGACATTCTCTACTGGAACAACGACACCACCCGCCTGCCGGCTGCGCTGCATGGCGAGTTTATCGAGATGTTCAAATCCAACCCGCTGATCCGCGCCAATGCCCTGGAAGTCTGCGGCACGCCGATCGACCTCAAGCAAGTCACCAGCGATCTGTACTGCGTGGCCGGCACCACTGACCACATCACACCGTGGGAGTCGTGCTACAAGTCGGCCAAGCTGTTTGGCGGCAACGTCGAGTTCGTGCTGTCCAACAGCGGGCACATCCAGAGCATTCTCAACCCGCCGGGCAACCCGAAAGCCCGCTACATGACCAACACCGAGTTGCATGCGGATCCAAAAACCTGGCAAGCCACCTCCACCAAGCACGCCGATTCCTGGTGGCTGCATTGGCAAACCTGGCTGGCCGACCGTTCCGGCGCCAACAAAAAGGCCCCGACCCAGCTCGGCAACAAGAAATACCCAGCCGGCGAAGCAGCGCCTGGCACCTACGTTCACGAACGTTGAACACTGCGCACTGCGCATCACTGCCCGCGACACTGGAGGTGTCGCTCGCCCGCCGGGTCATGTGACCCGGCGCGGCGAACCAGGCTCGCCCTGGCGTTTCTGGAAAAGACCCGGAGGGTCTGATCCAGCGTTTTAACTGATAGGGCTTCTGCGCATGTCGCTACCTTTCACATTCCGCACCATCGAACTGGACGGCCAGACCATCCGTACTGCTGTTCGCCCCGGCAACGGCAAGATGACCCCGCTGCTGATCTTCAACGGCATCGGGGCCAACCTGGAGCTGGTCATGCCGTTCGTGCGGGCGCTTGATCCGGGCCTGGAGGTCATCGCCTTCGACGTCCCCGGCGTCGGCGGCTCGTCCACACCCAGCACACCGTACCGTTTCCCGGGCCTGGCCAAACTGGCTGCGCGCATGCTCGATTACCTCGACTACGGCCAGGTCAATGCGATTGGCGTATCCTGGGGCGGTGCCTTGGCACAACAGTTCGCCCACGATTACCCGGAGCGCTGCAAGAAGCTGATCCTCGCCGCCACCTCGGCCGGCGCGGTGATGATCCCCGGCAAACCCAAAGTGCTCTGGTGCATGGCCAGTCCACGCCGCTATGTGCAGCCCTCCTATGGTGTACAGATCGCCCCGGAAATCTACGGCGGCGCCTTCCGCCGCGACCCGAAACTGGCCCTGGCGCATGCCAGTAAAGTCCGTTCTGGCGGCAAGATGGGTTACTACTGGCAGCTGTTTGCCGGCTTGGGTTGGACCAGCATCCACTGGCTGCACAAGATTCGCCAACCGACGCTGGTCATGGCCGGCGACGACGACCCGCTGATCCCGCTGGTCAACATGCGCCTGCTGGCCTGGCGGATTCCTAACTCGGAACTGCACGTGATCGATGATGGCCACCTGTTTCTGGTGACCCGCGCCGAGGCCGTGGCGCCGATCATCATGAAATTCCTCGAAGAGGAACGGCAACGCGCCGTGATGCATCCGCAACCCACGGCGGCACGCACCAACGGCTAAACGCACCGCCTCTGGGCAGGACATTTGATCGCACGCACTGAGGCTGTGCCGGCAGCACAGTGCTTGACCCGTTTCCGGGCACGTTGTATTACCTGAGACTTGGCGCGCGGCAGTCTGGAACGCACCTTGCGCGCGCGTTGGTATAAGCCTTGCTGCTTATCCATCAACCTTGAAGTCTCACGGTTTGACGACGGAGTGTTGCCCCATGCGAGACCAACCCGCCAAACGCGCCCTGCCCGTACGCAGCAGCGTGATGAATGCCCAGAACGCAGTGGTTGGTCTACGCGGCCGCGATCTGTTCTCCACTCTGCGCAGTCTGGCCCTGCAAGGGGTCAAGCAACCCATCCACAGCGCCCGTCATGCGCTGGCCCTGGGCGGCCAACTGGGGCGTGTGCTACTCGGCGACAAGCCGTTCAAGGTCAACCCGCAGGACCCGCGCTTTGCCGATCCCACCTGGCGTGACAACCCGCTCTACAGCCGTGGCCTGCAAGCCTACCTGGCCTGCCAGAAACAGCTGAACAGCTGGATCGACGAGAGCAACCTGGACGCCGATGACCGTGCCCGCGCACGCTTTGTCGCCACCCTGCTGAGTGATGCCCTGGCTCCCAGCAACACCCTGCTCAACCCGCAGGTGATCAAGGAACTGTTCAACAGTGGCGGCAGCAGTCTGCTCAAGGGCGCCAGTCACCTGTTCGACGATCTGCTGAATAACGACGGCATGCCCAGCCAGGTCAGCAAGCACGCCTTCGAAGTCGGCCGTAACCTGGCCACCACCAGCGGCGCCGTGGTGTTTCGCAACGAGTTGCTGGAGCTGATCCAGTACAAGCCGATGAGTGAAAAGCAGTACGCCAAGCCGCTGCTGATCGTGCCGCCGCAAATCAACAAGTTCTATATCTTCGACCTCTCCAGCGAGAAGAGCTTCGTCCAGTACGCGCTGAAAAACGGTCTGCAAACCTTCGTCATCAGCTGGCGCAACCCGGACCCTCGGCACCGCGAATGGGGCCTGTCGAGTTATGTCGAAGCGCTGGAAGCGGCCATCGACGTCTGCCGCGACATCACTGGCAGTAAAAACGTCAACCTGCTCGGCGCCTGTGCCGGCGGCCTGACCATCGCCGCCCTGCAAGGCCATCTGCAGGCCAAACGCCAGCTGCGCAAGGTGGCCAGTGCCACCTATATGGTCAGCCTGCTGGACAGCCAGATCGACAGCCCGGCCATGCTGTTTGCCGACGAGCTGACCCTCGAAGCCGCCAAGCGTCGCTCCTACCAGCAAGGTGTGCTAGATGGCCGCGACATGGCGCGGGTGTTCGCCTGGATGCGCCCCAACGACCTGATCTGGAATTACTGGATCAACAACTACCTGCTCGGCAAACAACCGCCGGCCTTCGACATCCTTTACTGGAATAACGACAACACCCGCCTGCCCGCCGCCTTGCATGGCGACCTGATCGACTTCTTCAAGCACAACCCGCTGACCCACCCGCGCGGCCTGGAAGTCTGTGGCACGCCGGTGGATCTGCAGAAGGTCACGGTCGACAGCTTCAGCGTCGCCGGGATCAACGACCACATCACGCCTTGGGACGCGGTGTATCGCTCGACCCTGCTGCTGGGCGGTGAGCGGCGCTTTATTCTGTCCAACAGTGGGCACATTCAGAGCATCCTCAACCCACCAGGTAATCCGAAATCCAATTACCTGGAGAACCCCAAGCTCAGCGGCGATCCGCGCGCCTGGTACCACGATGCCGAGCACGTGCAAGGCAGCTGGTGGCCGGTATGGCTGAAATGGATGCAGGAGCGCTCAGGCGAGCAGAAAGACACCCTGCTGGCCCTGGGCAACCAGAACCATCCCGCGATGGAAGCCGCACCCGGCACCTACGTGCACGTACGCTGAAGTACTCGCATGATCAAACTGGCCGCAACCTGTTGCGGCCAGGTATCTTCACCACTCCCGCGGCCAGAATAAGAAGACCGGATGAAAACCCGCGACAGAATCCTCGAATGCGCCCTCCTGCTGTTCAATCAGAAGGGCGAACCCAATGTTTCCACCCTGGAAATAGCCAACGAACTGGGCATCAGTCCGGGCAATCTGTACTACCACTTCCACGGCAAGGAGCCGCTGATCCTCGGCCTGTTCGAGCGCTTTCAGGCGGAACTCGCGCCGCTGCTCTCGCCCCCAGAGGATGCGCAGTTGGATGTGGAAGATTACTGGCTGTTCCTGCATCTGATCGTCGAACGTCTGGCGCATTACCGCTTCCTGTTCCAGGATCTGTCCAACCTGACCAGTCGTCTGCCAAAACTCGAACGCGGTATGCGCCACTGGCTGAACAACCTGAAACGCGCGCTGGCCGAGCTACTCGCACAACTGCAGATCGATGGCCAGTTACGCAGTGATACGCAGTCACTGGGCCAACTGGTCGAGCAGATCACCCTGACCCTGCTGTTTTCACTGGACTATCAACGCATCATCGGCCGCGAAGGTGAAAGCCGTCTGGTGGTGTACCAAGTGATGATGCTGGTAGCCCCGCACCTGGCCGAAGAGTCGCGCTACGCGGCTGAACACCTGGCCCAGCGCTACCTGGAAGACTGACCCAGACAAACGCAAACGCCCGGCACTAGGCCGGGCGTTTGCGTTGACTGCTGCGCGTCTTACGACTGGGTAGCAGGTGTCACGGGTGCAGCAGGTGCAGCGGCCGGAGCAGGTGCAGCAGCGGCTACCGGAGCAGCAGCCGGTTTGGCAGCTGCTGGCTTGGCCGGAGCCTTGGCGGCCGGCTTAGCTGCTGGCTTGGCAGCCGGTTTCGCGGCTGGTTTAGCAGCAGGCTTAGCGGCAGCTTTGGCAGCGGGTTTAGCCGCTGGTTTGGCTGCAGCCTTGGCGGCCGGTTTAGCTGCTGGTTTGGCAGCCGGTTTTGCAGCTGGATTGGCGGCAGCTTTGGCGGCCGGCTTGGCAGCGGGCTTAGCAGCAGGTTTGGCGGCTACTTTCTTGACCGCAGGCTTGACCGATTTAACCGAGACACCGGTCAGTTGCTCGATCTGCTTGGTCAGGCTTTCCACTTTAGCGTTGAGCGCTTTCACTTCATTGCGGCTCGGTACGCCGAGACGCGAAATGGCATTGTTCAAACGCTTGTCGAAGGCCTCTTCCAGCTCGCCCCACTTGCCAATCGCTTTGTCTTTGACTTCATCGACCTTCGATTTGGCAGTGTCCACTTTCGAACCCACAGTGGACTTCACAGCACCAACTTGCTTGTCGACTTCGCTCTTGGCTTGCTTCTCAGCTTTTTCGCCATCCTTGACCAGCGTATCGAACAGCTTGTTGCCGTCCTTGCTGACCTTGGAGTAGGCACCCAAACCAGCCAGCCAGATTTGACGCGAGTATTTTTCTACTTCGCCGATCCAGGAAGTGGTTTGCTTTTCGGTTTTCTTTTTGACAGCCATCCTGCTCTCCTTACTTGGTACGCGCGACGTGCTCGAGCAACGCGCTCAGCTCATCCAGCTTAGCAGAGAGCGCTTCAACATCCTGCTTGGACGGAATGCCAATGCGGTTCAGGGCGCTGGCAACACGGTTGTCGAAGGCTTTTTCGATCTTGTCGAGTTGCACTTCAACCTTGTTTTTCACGCTGCTGACATTGCTGGTGACAGTGGTTTTGACGCTGTCGATCTGGCTGTTAGCGGCTTCAACTTGTTCGTTGACCAGTTTTTTGCCTTGTTTTTCAACACCTTCGCCGCTCTTCACGAGTTCTTTGAAGTACTCGGAACCTTCCTGACCGGCTTTGGCGTAAGCGCCCAGACCCGCCAACCAGATTTTGCGGGCGTAGACTTTGGCGTCGCTCAGCACGCTGCTGGTTTCTTCAACGACGGCTTTCTTTTTAACGGCAACTTTCGACATGGTGCACCTCACTCTAAGTGTTTCGAGGAAACGCCCACGGAATGCAGGCTTAGGTGCACGGTATCGATGAAAATTAGAAACCGCATACTAAGCGTAAGAAAAAACTGCCTGGAGCAGTTTTTAACGTCGCGCAGCGACGGCCCACAGGGTGGCTGCCAGGGATGGCTGGCCATCAAAAACTGCCCAAGGCAATTTTAAACAGCGCCTCAGGCCTGCAGATTCTTGTCCAGCACCTCTTCGATTTCGCGCTTGATGGTGCCGCTCATGGCCGACAACAACAGCCCCAGGCTGAGCTGCACACGTACGCTGTCGTCATGCACATCAATGCGGCCATCGGCGCCGCTGCGCTTGAACTCCAGGCTGTCGCCGTTCCAGCGATAACGCACGTCGTATTCACGCGCCAGGCGCTCGGCCAATTGCTCGGCTTTCTCGCGGGCAACTTCGCGGCCCAGGGAATGGGGTCGTTCAATGGTGATCTTGGCCATGGCATTTCTCCTCGCCCGTTAACTGCGACCTTAAGTCGCTGCGACTATAGCAAGGCTGCAGGCCGCAAGCTGCAAGCAGCTCGCGCAGACAACTTTGCTGTTTGCCGCGCAGCGCCCAAACCCAGCGGGGCTTTTTGGGTTTAGAATGACTGCCACTTTGGATACAGCCTCTCTGTTTTAGGAAAGGGCAAGATGAACGACCCGCGCAATAGCAGCGACAGCGAACCCACCACGCATTTTGGTTTCCAGAGCGTGCCGGAAAGCCAGAAGGCGGAAAAAGTCGCCGAGGTGTTTCACTCGGTCGCCGCCAAATACGACCTGATGAACGACGTGCTGTCTGGCGGCATGCACCGCCTGTGGAAGCGCTTCACCATCGAACTGTCCGGCGTGCGCAGCGGTAACCGGGTGCTGGATATCGCCGGTGGCACGGGCGACCTGACCCGCAAATTTTCCAGCCTGGTCGGCCCGACTGGCGAGGTGGTACTGGCCGATATCAACGAATCCATGCTCAAGGTGGGCCGCGACCGTCTGCTCGACAAGGGCGTGGCCGGCAACGTCAGCTTTGTTCAAGCTGATGCGGAAAAACTGCCGTTCCCCGACAACCACTTCGACGTGGTGACCATCGCCTTCGGCCTGCGCAACGTGACGCACAAGGAAGACGCCATCCGCTCGATGCTGCGCGTGCTCAAGCCCGGCGGCCGCTTGTTGATCCTGGAGTTCTCCAAGCCGTCCAGCCCGCTGCTGTCGAAGTTCTACGACGCCTACTCGTTCAAGTTCATGCCGCTGGCCGGCAAGCTGATCACCAATGACGCCGAAAGCTACCGCTACCTGGCCGAGTCGATCCGCATGCACCCGGATCAGGACACCCTCAAGGCGATGATGGTCGAAGCCGGCTTCGAGCGAGTGACCTTCCACAACATGACCGGCGGCATCGTCGCCCTGCATCGCGGCATCAAGCCCTGATGCTGCTCACCGGGCTGCTGGCTGGGGTCGAACTCGGCCTCAATCGCGTGCTGGCCATGGACAGCACTGCGCTGCCACGCCTGGCTCGCTTGAGTGGCCGGGTGATTGCTGTGGAATGCGCGGCACCGAACCTGCAGCTGTTTATCCTGCCCAGTGCCAGCGGCCTGCAATTGGCCGCGCAGTGGGCGGGCGAGGCTGACTGTCAGCTGCGAGCGCCTGCTGCCAGCCTCCTGCGCCTGGCCACCAGCAAAGATAAAACCAGCATCCTGCACAGCCCGGAAGTCAGCCTGGATGGCGACAGCGCTGCCCTGCTGGAACTGGCCGGCATTCTCCAGGACCTGGAACTGGACTGGGAGTACGAGCTGTCACGCTGGCTCGGACCGGTCGGCAGCCAGTTGCTCGGCGGCCATCTACGCAGCCGGGTAAGCTGGACCAGTCAGGCCCTCGACAGCCTGCGCCTGAACCTGGCCGACTACCTCAGCGAAGAATCCCGCAGCCTGGTTGGCCAGCGTGAAGCCGATGCGCGCTTCGCCGAACTGGATCAGCTGAAGCTGTCCCTCGATCGACTCGACGCGCGCATTGAGCGCCTCGCCCAACGCCATAAGCCCATCGCATGAAGCTGCTTGCCATTCGCCGTCTGCTGCGCATCCAGCGCGTGGTTATACGCTACCAACTGGATGACCTGCTGTTCAACCTGCCGCTGCCCTTCTGGGCGCGCATGCTGCGCTATGCGCTGCCCTGGCGCTGGCTGCCGCGTCGTGCGCAGCAACTGTCGCGTGGTGCTCGCCTGCGTCTGGCGCTGGAAGAACTGGGGCCGATTTTTATCAAGTTCGGCCAACTGCTCTCCACCCGCCGCGACCTACTGCCGCCGGATATCGCCGATGAGCTGGCCAAACTGCAGGATCAGGTACCGCCCTTCGACCCCGCTCAGGCACTGGCGCGCATCGAGTCGCAGCTGGGCGCCAAGGTCGGTGACGTATTTGCCCGCTTTGACACCCAGCCCCTGGCCTCGGCTTCCGTCGCCCAGGTGCATGCCGCGCAGTTGAAAAGCGGTGAGGAAGTAGTGGTCAAGGTAATCCGTCCCGGTCTGAAGCCGGTGATCGAACAGGACATCGCCTGGTTGTTCCTGCTGGCCAAGCTGGCCGAACGCGCCTCTGCCGATGCCCGTCGCCTGCGCCCGGTGGAAGTGGTCAGCGACTACCAAAAAACCATCGTCGATGAACTCGACCTGCTGCGTGAAGCAGCCAACGCCAGCCAGCTGCGGCGCAACTTCGAAGGCTCGCCGCTGCTCTATGTGCCGCAGGTGTATTGGGATTATTGCCGGCCGAAAGTGCTGGTAATGGAGCGCATCTACGGTATTCAGGTCACCGATCTGGAAACCCTCGCAGACCAACGCACCGACATGAAACTGCTGGCCGAGCGCGGTGTGGAAATCTTCTTCACCCAGGTGTTCCGCGACAGTTTCTTCCACGCCGACATGCACCCCGGCAACATCTTCGTCAGCACGCGCACGCCGTGGAACCCGCAGTACATCGCCATCGACTGCGGCATCATCGGCAGCCTCACCGCCGAAGACCAGGACTACCTGGCGCGCAACCTGATCGCCTTCTTCAAGCGCGACTACCGCCGCGTGGCGCAGTTGCACATCGACTCCGGCTGGGTGCCGGCGGAAACCCAGGTCAATGATTTCGAGGCGGCGATCCGCACCGTTTGTGAGCCGATCTTCGAGAAGCCGCTGAAGGACATCTCCTTCGGCCAAGTGCTGCTGCGTCTGTTCCAGACCGCCCGGCGCTTCAATATGGAAGTACAGCCACAACTGGTGCTGCTGCAGAAAACCCTGCTGAATATCGAAGGGCTGGGCCGCCAGCTGTACCCGGACCTGGACCTGTGGAGCACCGCACAGCCGTTCCTCGAGCGCTGGATGCGTGAGCGCATCAGCCCGCTGCACTTGCTGCGCAACCTGCAATTGCAGGCCGAGCAGGTGCCGCACCTGTCGCAGATCGCCCGCGAAACGCTGGAGCGACTGAATCAGCAACCTGCCGCCCGCCAGCAAACCCCGACACCCCGCCATCAGTGGCCGGCACGCCTGCTTGGTGCAGCGCTGATCGGCGGCGCGGTGAGCCAGGGCCTGCTGCTCAGCGTGGTGGCCTGGCCAAGCTGGCTGATGCTCGCTGGCGGTCTCTACTTGGTACTGCGCCGATAGCCACACCGGGTGAGCACTGGCACACTAGCTTTCTGACTCAAGCAGCCCGAGATGGGCGGAAATAGCAATGACTGACTGGCTCGACGACATCAACTGGAACAGTGACGGCCTGGTACCGGCCATCGCCCAGGACCATAAGACCGGCCGCGTACTGATGATGGCCTGGATGAACCGCGAGGCCCTGGCCCTGACCGCCGCCGAGCAGCGCGCCATCTATTGGTCGCGCTCACGCGGCAAACTCTGGCGCAAGGGAGAGGAATCCGGCCATGTGCAGAAATTGCATGAGCTGCGCCTGGACTGTGACGCCGACGTGATCATCCTGATGGTCGAGCAATTGGGCGGCATCGCCTGTCACACTGGCCGCGAAAGCTGCTTCTACCGGGTGTTCGAGAACGGTGCCTGGAAAACCGTCGACGCGGTGCTGAAAGACCCGCACGCCATCTATGCCGCAGGACACAAACATGAGTGATTCGGCCATGACTGATACCCTGAGCCGCCTGGCCGAGGTGCTGGAGTCGCGCAAAGGCGCGGCCGCCGACAGCTCCTATGTTGCCAGTCTGTACCACAAGGGCCTGAACAAGATTCTGGAAAAGGTCGGCGAGGAGTCGGTGGAAACCATTCTCGCGGCCAAGGATGCTGCCGTCAGCGGTGACTGCAGCGATGTGATCTACGAAACCGCCGACCTGTGGTTCCACAGTTTGGTCATGCTCGCTGCCCTCGGCCAGCATCCGCAGGCGGTACTGGACGAACTGGACCGGCGCTTTGGCCTGTCCGGGCATGCGGAAAAAGCCGCACGCACACAAAACTGATCAACCACTTAGTTACGGAGTACGCGTTATGGGATTCGGTGGCATTAGCATCTGGCAACTCCTGATCATCCTGCTGATTGTGGTCATGCTGTTCGGCACCAAGCGCCTCAAGGGCCTGGGCTCTGACCTGGGCGACGCCATCAAGGGCTTCCGCAAGTCGATGGACAACGCCGACGCCGAAAAGCCCAACGCTGCCGTGGAAGAACCCAAGGGCCAGACCATTGACGCTCAGGCGCGTAAGGTCGAAGAACCGGCGAAAAAAGACTAAGCCATGTTCGATATCGGCTTTAGCGAACTGCTGCTGGTCGGCATCGTAGCCCTTGTGGTGCTCGGCCCGGATCGCCTGCCAGGTGCTGTGCGCACGGCAGGCCTGTGGATTGGCCGGATCAAACGCAGTTTCAGCGCGATCAAGGCCGAGGTCGAGCGCGAGATCGGCGCGGATGAAATCCGCCGTCAGCTGCATAACGAGCAGATCCTTGAGCTTGAGCGGGAAATGAAGGCGATGAAGGAAAGCCTTAACGCGCCCATAAGCACCAGCACCAGCACCAGCGCCGAAACGCCAACGCCAACGCCAACGCCAACGCCAGCCGAGCCGAGCCGCACCACTGACACCAGCACCAGCCAGGATAAAAGCCCGCAGCCATGAGCCAACGACCGGACAGCGATCAGGAAATGCCCCTGATCTCCCACCTGACTGAACTGCGCACGCGCCTGCTGCGGATCGTCGGCGCCGTGCTGCTGCTGTTCGCCGGGTTGTTCTATTTCTCCCAGGACATTTACTCGCTGGTGGCCGCGCCGCTGCGCGCCTACTTGCCAGAAGGTGCCACGATGATCGCCACGGGCGTGGCCTCACCGTTCCTTACGCCCTTCAAACTAACGCTGATGGTCGCACTGTTTCTCGCCATCCCGATCATCCTGCATCAGATCTGGGGCTTTATCGCACCCGGCTTGTACAAGCACGAAAAGCGCATTGCCGTACCGCTACTGATTTCCAGCATCCTGCTGTTCTACGCCGGCATGGCCTTCGCCTATTTCGTGGTGTTCCCGATCATGTTCGGCTTCTTCGCCAGCGTAACCCCGGAAGGCGTGGCGATGATGACCGACATCGGTCAGTACCTGGACTTCGTGCTGACCCTGTTCTTCGCCTTTGGCGTGGCCTTCGAAATCCCCATCGCGACCTTTTTGCTGATCTGGGTTGGCGTGGTCGATGTCGCCACCCTGCGTAAAAGCCGACCCTATGTGATTGTCGGCTGCTTCGTCGTAGGCATGGTACTGACTCCGCCGGACGTGTTCTCGCAAACCCTGCTGGCCGTGCCCATGTGGATGTTGTTCGAAGTCGGCCTGCTGTGCGGCAGCCTGGTGCAGCGCAATGCCGAACGCGAAGAACAAGCTGCCGAAGACGACAGCAGCGCCAGCAACGACCAGCCACCCGCGCCACAACCGTGAACCTGCTGCTTCTGGAAGACGGCGACTTTATCGCCGCCGACCGCGTGCTGCTCAGCGGCCGCCGCCTCAAGCACCTGCATGACGTGCACCGCGCCGAAGCGGGCGACAGCCTGCGCGTCGGCCGTCTGAATGGCCTGATTGGCAGCGGCCAACTGCTGCGCCTGGATGCACAAGAAGCCGAGCTGTCTGTACAACTCGATCAGCCGCCACCAGAAAAACTGCCCCTGACCCTGCTGCTCGCCTTGCCTCGGCCGAAGATGCTGCGCCGCGTGCTGCAAACCGTCAGCAGCATGGGCGTGTCACGGCTGGTGCTGCTCAACAGCTACCGGGTGGAAAAAAGCTTCTGGCAGACGCCATTTCTCGAGCCTGCCGCCATTCGCGAGCAGTTGATCCTCGGCCTGGAGCAAGCCCGCGATACCGTGCTGCCCGAGGTGATCATCGAGAAGCGCTTCAAACCCTTTGTCGAAGACCAGCTACCTGCAATGGCCGCCAACACCCTCGGTCTGATTGGTCACCCCGGCGACTTCCCGGCCTGCCCACGGGCGGTTACGCAGCCCGTGACGCTGGCCATCGGCCCGGAGGGTGGCTGGATTCCTTATGAGGTGGAAAAGCTCGCCGAAGCCGGCCTGCAACCGGTGCAGCTGGGCGTGAGGATTCTGCGGGTGGAAACGGCGGTAACGGCTCTGCTGGCGCGACTGTTTTAACCAAAGCTGCTGCTTTTGTAGGAGCGGGCCATGCCCGCGAATGGCGATATCTGGGAAATCGCTCGCACGCCTGGCATGCCTCTACAGACCCGCAGGGTGAATGGGAACAGCGCCATCCACCCTACAAAACCTGCTTTTCGTGCCAATGCGCTGGCAGTAGCTGGCCCTTGAGCGCGGGGGCTTCCTCCAGCTGTACATCCCTTGGCTGCAGCGGTTCACCACAGTCCGAACACACCAGCACGCCATGCATCGGCTGACCACAGGTGCGGTGGATATGCCGGATCGGCGCGCCCTCGGCACCGCTCATATGGCGATCCCCCCAATGCACCAGCGCCATGATGGCTGGGTACAGATCACGGCCCTTGGCGCTTAGGCAATATTCCTCGCGCACTGGCCGCTGCTGATAAGCCACCTTGTCCAACACACCCGCTTCAACCAGTTTTTTCAGGCGTTCGGCCAGCACATGACGGGTAATCCCCAGGCGTTTCTCGAACTCGTCGAAACGACGAATGCCGAGAAAACTCTCACGCAGCACCAGCAGCGTCCAGCGATCCCCCACTACCGACAGGGTGCGAGCCAAAGAGCAGGGTTGCTGCTCAAGTTCTTCCCAACGCATAGGCCAACCTCCAACAGCGATGGCTCACCATAGCTTGACAGGTTCCAAAATGGAACCGACTATCGACATCAGTTCCAAAATAGAACTAACGGAGACTGCAATGACAGAACGCAAAGCAATTCTGGTAGTCGGTGCGGGGGATGCCACCGGCGGCGCCATCGCCAAACGCTTCGCCCGCGAGGGCTATGTGGCCTGCGTGGCGCGGCGCAATGCCGACAAGCTGACGCAATTGGTCGCCGAGATCGAGGCTGCCGGCGGTACTGCCCGCGCCTTTGGTTGTGATGCGCGGATCGAGGAGCAGGTGGTCGAGCTGTTCGCCACCATTGAGCGCGAGGTCGGCCCGCTGCATGCGGTGATCTTCAATATCGGCGCCAATGTGCAGTTCTCCATCACCGAGACCACCGAGCGGGTGTACCGCAAGGTCTGGGAAATGGCCGCGCTGGCCGGCTTTCTCACCGGCCGTGAAGCGGCCAAGGTCATGCTGCCGCGCGGCCAGGGCACGATCATCTTTACCGGCGCCACTGCCTCGTTGCGCGGCCGGGCGAATTTCTCCGCCTTCGCCAGTGCCAAGTTCGCCCTGCGCGCGCTGGCCCAGAGCATGGCCCGCGAACTCGGCCCCAAGGGCATCCATGTCGCACACCCGATTATCGACGGGGCCATCGACACCGCGTTTATCCGCGACACCTTTCCGCAGCTGTACCAACTCAAGGATCAGGACGGCATTCTCAACCCCGAGCATATCGCCGACACCTACTGGCAGATCCATTGCCAGCCCCGCGATTGCTGGGTGCATGAGCTGGACCTGCGGCCATGGTCCGAGACGTTCTAACGACTGCGCGCCCGCCCCATAACAAGACCTCCCGAAGGAGCATGCAATGAGCAAAACCCTGGAATTCTTTTTCGATTTCGGCAGCCCGGCCAGCTACCTGGCCTGGACCCAGGTGCCGCGAATTGCCCGCGAAGCCGGCGCGCAGCTTATCTGGCGACCGATGTTGCTCGGCGGGGTGTTCAAGGCCACCGGTAACCAGTCACCGGTGATGATCCCGAGCAAGGGCGCCTGGATGCTCAAGGACCTGGCGCGCTTTGCCAGCCGTTATGGCGTGCCGATGAACTTCAACCCGCACTTCCCGATCAACACCCTGACCCTGATGCGCGGCGCAGCCGGTTATCAGGACGACGACCGTTTCGAGCATTACGTGAAAACGATGTTCGAAGCGCTGTGGACGCAACAGAAGAACCTCGGCAAACCCGACGTGGTTGCCGAAGTACTAAGCGCCGCCGGCTTCGATCCCGCCGAGTTCGAACGCTTGGTCAGCGATGAAGCGGTGAAGGAACGCCTCAAGGCCACCACTGAAGAAGCGATCAAGCGCGGCGTGTTTGGTGCACCGACCTTCTTCATCGGCCAGGAGATGCACTTCGGCCAGGACCGCCTGGACTTTGTTGCCGAAGCGCTGGCGCGTTAGCAGGCTGCTAGCTTTCCAGCAGAAAGGTCACCGGCCCATCGTTAACCAGATGCACCTGCATATCGGCACCGAACTGGCCGGTGGCGACCTGCGGGTGTTTACCGCGGGCCTGGGTAACCAGCAGGTCGAACAGCTCCGCGCCCAGCGCCGGTGGCGCGGCACTGGAAAAGCTTGGCCGTAGGCCGCCCTTGGTATCGGCGGCCAGGGTGAATTGCGACACCAGCAACAGGCCACCGCCAATATCGCTGAGCGACAGGTTCATCTTGCCGGCGGCATCACTGAACACGCGGTAGTTGAGCAGCTTGTGCAGAATTTTCTCGACACTGGCCGGGGTGTCCTGCGGCTCGACGCCAACCAGCGCCAGCAGGCCTTGATCAATCGCCCCCACCACCTCACCGGCCACCTCTACGCGAGCGCACCGCACCCGTTGAATCAGTGCCTTCATGCTTCGTCCGGGGCCAGGTTGAGCAAGCGCCGCGCCAGTTCATCGGCCGCCCGCACCAGGGCGTCGGTAATGCCACTCTCAGCCGCGGAATGACCGGCATCACGGATGATCTGCAGCTCGCTGTTCGGCCAGGCTTGATGCAGCGCCCAGGCATTGTCCAGCGGGCAGATCACGTCATAGCGGCCATGCACGATGACGCCCGGCAGATGAGCGATCTTCGGCATATCGCGCAGCAGCTGATCGGTTTCGAGGAAGGCGTTGTTAACGAAGTAATGGCACTCGATGCGGGCAATCGACAGCGCGCGGTGCGCATCACTGAAACGGTCGACCACATGCGGATTGGGACGCAGGGTGGCGGTGCGACCTTCCCAGGTCGACCAGGCTTTGGCGGCATGCATCTGGGCAATCTGGTCCGAACCGGTCAGGCGCTTGTAGAAGGCCTGCACCAGATCACCGCGCTCATCCGCCGGGATCGGCGCCAGGTAATCTTCCCAGTAATCGGGGAACAGGCGGCTGGCACCTTCCTGGTAAAACCACTGAATTTCCTGCGGGCGACACAAGAAGATGCCGCGCAGAATCAGCCCATGTACCCGCTGCGGATGGGCCTGGGCGTAAGCCAGGGCCAGGGTCGAGCCCCAGGAGCCGCCGAACAGCACCCACTTTTCGATGCCCAGATGCTCGCGGATCTGCTCCATGTCGGCGATCAACGCCTGGGTGGTGTTGTTGTCCAGACTGGCGTGCGGGATGGAACGGCCGCAACCACGCTGATCGAAGGTGACAATACGGTACAGGTTGGGGTCGAAATAGCGTCGGCTCGCCGCGTCGCAACCAGCACCAGGGCCGCCGTGGATAAACACCACAGGCAAACCGTCCGGTGAACCGCTCTCGTCGACATACAGCACGTGCGGCGCCTGCACCGCCAGCTCATGACGGGCGTAGGGTTTAATCTCCGGATACAAGGTCTGCATGGCATGCTCCTGAATAGATGCGTAGCGTTGACGGCCTTCCACTCCCGACCAACACTCTGCCGGGCATCATAACCATGAAACAGGAGTTGAGCATGCCAACCCGGATATTTGCCTTGGCTTTGCTGATGTTTTGCACCCTGCTCGCCGGCTGCGGTGCCAAGGATGACCCACAGGCAGCGCTGGAAGCAGCCGTGCAACAACTGCAGGACAACCTGGAGGCCAAAAGCACCAGCGCGGTACTCGACCAGCTGCATCCGCAGTTCTCAGCACAGGGGGAGTTCGACCGCGAGTGGGCGCAGCGCACCATGCTGCTGCTGTTTATGCGCCATAAGAACATCAAGGTGCTGGCCCTGAGCAAAAGCAGCTACCTCGATACCACCTACCGCGAGAAGGGCCATACCGACGCCCAGGTTGGCCTTACCGGCGCCGAAGGCCTGATCCCCGACAGCGCGCGCCACTACGGGGTAAAACTGGAATGGTGGCTGGAAGGTGATGAATGGAAGCTGGCGCGGCTGAGCTGGGAATAAACCTGAGCAGCACGCAGCAAAGCGACGTCTACCTACGCTGAGCCTGCCTTTCACCCCGTATCGCAAACGCGCTACTGCAAGATTTCAAAATATCCAGGGAATAAACATCTTGCTGCGCTGCATATAGTCGCGGTACGCCTCACCGAACTGCGCCAGGCACTCGGTTTCATCGCACTTGGCGGTCAGCCAGAGCGCCAGGCTGGCCAGCAGCGCCAGGTTCCAGCTCAGGCCATTGGGTTGTTTGCAGGCCACGCCCCAGGCCAGCAGTAACAGCGAGGCGTACAGCGGGTGACGGATATGGCTGTAGATGCCGCTGGTCACCAGCTGCGAGGTGCGCTCGAAGGCAAACAGCTCGGCATCCTGACGCTGCTCATTCGGGCGGCCCATGCGACGCAATTGATAAAGCCCGGGAAACAGCACCAGCAGCGAGGCAAACAGCAACGCCCAGGACGCCAGTTGGTGGGGGGCAAAACGGTCAACAAACCACAGCGGGCCATTGAGCACCAGCAAGCCAAGAATAGCCTCCCAGGCAAAGAACCGGTAAAAACCATGGGACTTCGGCCGCCGCAATGCCTGCCAGGACAGCGCCAGCAGAATCAGCGTCCCCAACCCAAAAGCCACTGCCTGCACCCACGCCATAGCGCTTCCCCTATTCCGTCTGCCATCTGTCAAAGCCAGGCGCTGCGCGACTTGCAGGCCCTCTGTTACACTGCCGGCGTCTTTCTCTCGGCCGCCCGCAATGGATCGCACGCAACTGCACAGCCTGCTGCCTCACCAAGGTCCCGCTCTCTGGCTGGATGGCCTGTTGGCGCATGACCCACTGAGCATCCAGGGCCTGAGCGCCTGGCGCTTTCTCGAGAACTTTGGCCCCGACGCCTCACCCTGCCTGCTGTTTGAAGCCGCCGCGCAGTTATGCGCCGCGCATGGTGCCTTATACGGCGATACCAGTGCCATTGAAATGGCCCTGGTTGGCAAGCTCTCGCAGTTGCAGCTACACCATGAGCCGACGCAGCGCAGTGGCGCGCTGCAGGTCAGTGCCCAGCAGGAAGCGCTTAGCCCGGCCGGGGCACTTTATGCCTTCAGTATCCGCAGCGAAGACCACCTGCTGCTCGACGGCAAACTGCTGCTGGTGCTGATTCATGCTTGAACTGCGCAATGTCGTCCACAGCTATCCAGGCGCCAACCGCGCCGCACTGCAAGGCATCGACCTACAGTTGCAGGCCGGCGAATGCCTGGGCCTGCTCGGCAGCAATGGCGCCGGCAAGACCACCCTGCTCTCGCTGCTCAGTGGCGTGCTGGCGCTACAACAGGGCGAACTGCATTGGCAAGGCCAACCCAGGCTCGGCCTGGTGCCGCAACAGCTGGCCTTCTATGCCGGGCTCAAGGTGGGCGAAAACCTCGACCTGTTTGCCGACCTGTATCGCCTGCGCGGCAATCAGCGCCGCCAGCGTCTGCAGCAATGCATCGACATCTGCGCCCTGGACGACAAGCTGACGCGGCGCAGTGAGCAACTCTCCGGGGGCGAACAGCGCCGCTTGAATTTCGCCATCGGCCTGCTGCAACCAGCTGACGTCTATCTGTTCGACGAAGCCACCGTGGGCGTCGATGCCACCAATCGGCAACACTTGCTGGCAGCCGTGGAGCAGCTGACCGCCGAGGGCAAGGCGGTGATCTACACCAGCCATTACCTGGAAGAAGTTGAACGTGTGGCCCAGCGCATCCTGCTGCTGCACGAAGGCCAGGTACGCCTGGACCTGGACAAGCGCCAGCTGCTCGGCGACGACCACGGCCTGCTGCTGGAATGGCCGGACGCGGCACCTGCCGGGCTTAACCAGCTGCTCGAGAGCCTGCAACTGACGGCCGAAGTATTGCCCAAGGGTCTGCGAATTGCCGCCCTGAATGGCCAGCAGTTACTGGCCATCAGCGAATTTGTCGCCGCCCAGGATGGCCTGCCCAACCTGCTGCGCTTTGGTCGTCCGTCGCTGGAACAGCTCTATCTGCGCTTGAACGGAGGCCGGCTATGAAGCTCTGGGCAGGCCTCTTGGCATTGGCACGCAAGGAAGTGCTGTTGCTGTTGCGCGACCCGCACGCGTTGGCGGTGCTGTTTATCATGCCGACCCTGTTTCTGCTGCTGATGGCCGGGGCCATGTCCAGCTACATGCAGGACAAACCGCCAGCGCTGCGCCTGATCGTCGAAGCCCCGCAGGACGACGCCAGCCAGTTCTTCCACGATGCCTTGCAGGCGCAACTGGCGGACAGCACGCTGCTCGCACATAGCGACGAGCCGCTGGCCCAGGTGCGGCTGCCGGAGGACTTCGCGGCCACCCTGCTGGACAGCCCGCATCAGGGGCCGAGCCTGAGTTTCCCCGCACAGTTCGACAAACTCTCGCGCCAGCGCCTGCACAGCGCCGTGAGCATCGTCCTGGCGCAAACCCGCCTGCTGGCCTATCTGGAAGACAGCGGCGTGATCGACGCCGAGCTGAGCCGGGCTGAGCGCCTGCACCTGGTGCAGCAGCGCACCCAGAGCCAGATTGATGAGCAGGAACAACTGGCCAGCGGCGACCTCAGCGGTCGCGCCAATGCCACCCAGCTGAGCGTGCCGGCCTGGCTGATCTTTGGCATGTTCTTCGTCGTACTGCCCATGGCCGGCGGCTTTCAACGTGAGCAACAGAGCGGCACTCTGCTGCGCCTGCGCTGCCTGGGACTGAACCTCGGCACCCTGGTGTTGAGCAAGCTGCTGCCGTACTTCGCCATCAACCTGTTGCAGTTCGTCCTGCTACTCGGCATTGGCATCTACGGGCTGCCGCTGCTCGGCCTGCCTGCCCTCAGCCTGCCCGGCAGCGCGCTGGCTTATCCGCTGCTGGCCATCAGTGTGGCCCTGGCCACCAGCAGCTTGGGCCTGTTGCTCGCTGCACTGGCGCGCAGCAGCGAACAGGCGCTGCTGCTCGGTGGCGGTATCAATATCCTGCTGGCCGCAATTGGCGGCATCATGGTGCCGAAAAGCGTGATGCCGGCGGCCATGGCCCAACTGGCGGAAATCTCCCCGATGAGCTGGGCACTGGATGCCTTTCTCACCCTGCTGGTGGGCCACGGCTCACTGGCCGACATCGCCCCCTACTGCGCACGTCTGCTGCTGTTTGCAGCGCTGTGCGGGGTAGCCGGGCTGCTTCTGTTCACCCGACGAGTACAGCGCACGCAATGGACCACTCACTACTAGAACAACAACTCAAACAACTGCTGATTCGCGAGTGCGACAAGGAAGACGACATCGACTGGCAAAGCATCAGCGATGACGAACCGCTATTCGGCGCCAAGAGCCGCATCGCCATGGACAGCCTGGATGCCCTGCAAGTGTCCCTGGCGCTACAACAACACTACGGTGTGCGCATTGAAGGCGCGAAAGACGGCCGGCGCATCCTTGGCAGCATCGCCAGCATCGCCGCCTATATCAGGCAGCAGCAGTGACCCCGGTTTACCTGCAACGCGCCGCCCTGCACTGCGCCCTTGGCGATGACCTACCAAGCGCCGCCCAGGCTCTGCAAAACGCTCAGCCGCCCCAGGGCGAGCCCTTTGTGCTGCATGAAGTGCATGAACCACGCAATTATCTGTACGCAGCGAACACTGGCGAAAGCCTGAGCCAGCGTCTGGATCGTCTGCTGAGCGAAACCCTCGGTGAACACCCCCAGGCCCTCGACGACTGCCTGTTGATCGTCGCCAGCACCAGCCTGGATATCAACGAGCTGGAAGCGCTGACCCGCCAGCAGCAGGGCTTTCACCCGGAAGATTCCACGCCGCTGGATCTGCTCGCCAAGCAACTGCGCCAGCGCTGGGGCTTTGCCGCCGCCTTTACCCTGAACACCGCCTGCACCAGCGCCGCCAATGGCCTGCTCTACGGCGCCAGACTGATCAATGCTGGCCAGTACACCCGCGCCCTGGTACTGAGCTTCGAGACGCACAGCGCCATCGCCATGCAGGGGTTCGGCGCGCTGATGCTGACCAGCCCCAGTGGCCAGTACCGCCCGTTTCACCCCGAACGCGACGGCCTGCTGCTGGGCGAAGCCTATGCCGCGGTGCTGCTTGGTCGCGAGCCGGGTGACGCACCACTGGCGCGTTTACTCGGAGGTTTCAGCGCCTGCGACACCAGCAGCCTGACCACCACCCGCGAAGATGGCAGTCATATCCATTGGGTCATGCAGCAGGCCCTGCGCAGCGCCGACTGCAACGCCGAACAGATTGACCTGGTGAAACTGCACGGCACCGCCACCAGCGCCAACGATGAAGCCGAAGGCAATGGCATGCGCCTGCTGTATGGCGAACGCATGCCGGCCCTGAGCCTGCTCAAACCCTGGCTCGGGCATACCCTGGGCGCCTGCGGCCTGAGTGAAAGCCTACTGCTGCTCAAGGCCCTGCAAAACGGCCCGCTACCCGGCGTGAGCTACGCCAGCCAGGCCATGCTGCCACTGCGCGCAGAGCCGCAGACTCTGGCGGCAGACAGCCTGCTGCTGACCAACTTTTTCGGCTTTGGCGGCAATAACGCCAGCCTGGTTCTGCAAGGTTGCAGCACGGGAGAAACCGTATGCCAGTGATCGCCGCCAGTGAAGTCCACGGCCTGGCCGCCACCAGCGATAAAGAGCTGAAAGCGGCCCTGGGCCAGTGGCTGGACAGCCCGCCAAGGCGCATCGACCGCCTGATCCTGCAATGCCTGCTCGCCGCCGCGCCGCTAAAGCAACAGGTACGCAGCAACTGCGGCCTGTACCTGGCCTCGGCCCATCCCGCACGCGCCACCATGGGTGCGCTGCTGGAGGCGGTGTGCGTGCAGCACAAGCAGCCCAAGCCGTTCGAGTTTGTAAACAGTGTAAGCAACGCCGCCGGCTTTCATATCGCCCAGCAACTGGGCATCGACGGGCCGAACCTGTTTATCGGTGCTGGCGAGCAGGTTTGGGGGCAATTGCAGGCCCTGGCCAACCTGGATTTGCAGGAGGGCTTGATCGAGCAGGCATTGCTGCTGCTCTGCGATGAGCGCGGAGATTTCTGTGTGCAGGCGCTGCTGCTGGAAGGGCCAACTGCTGGCGCGTACGCCACCAGCTTTGCCGAGCTAAGCGTTGGCACAGAGGTGCAGCGGATCAATCTGTAGGGTGGATAACGCCGTTTTCATCCACCGGGGGCGTTGATCGGTGGATCGATAAAGCGCGATCCACCCTACGCCGCTACTTGCGCTTGCTCCAGGCCGCCAGTTCTTTCATCAAGCCGCGCTCTTGCAAAGCAATGCTGCGCAGGCTGTCGGCGATGGGGGCGAAGTTTGGTGTCTCGCCCTTGTTGCGGCTGGCGCGCACGCAGGCCGAGGCGAACTGGCGCCAGTGGTCGCCGATGGCAGTCAGCTGTGCCGAGGCTTCCTGCAGGTTGCTATCACCCAGTTTCTCGCCCGCCTCCTGCAGAAAACTCGCGTACATAAAGCGGAACCCCGCACCACCCGTGCCGATCTCTTCCTGCATACGCACGATATGGGTCAGGTACAGGCGGTTGTATTTGCTCTGCGCCGGATCGAGCTTGTCGATCTGCCCCGCCAGATGCTGAATGCCGCGAATACCGATCCACGGCAGCGGCATGCCGTCGAGAATCCGCGTAGTGGACAGCACGCTCTGGCGGATCAGCTTGCTCCAGTCCTGCTCCAGCGGCACATCATCGAGCCAGTACATCAGCCCCTTGGCGGCCAGCGCGCCCTTGGCAAAGCGCGCCTTCTGCAGGTCTTCGGCGGCGCAGCGCACTGGCTCTTCAAACACCGGGTCGCTGATCAGGTACTCATTGCCCTCGCGGCCATAGGCCAGCAGGTTGTGTGCGTTGAAGTGAAAACGCATCTCCGGCGGAAAATACGGCAGCCAGAACACCGAGCTTTGCAGCCCGGCCAGGCGCCCGCTGTCCAGCGCAGCGTCCAGTTCCCGGCGGCCCTGCTCGGGATCACTGAAGGTGCGGGTATGCAGCTTCGCACCCAGACGCTTGCTCAAGGTCTTGATCAGGTGCTTGGGGGGCATGCGGTAAGCAATCAGCGGCATACCACTGAGCTTGACGATCGGCAGGTAGGCAAATGCCAGGCCCGACGCCAGACCGAAGGCCATCGGCTCGCTCATCGGCAGCCCGGCATGGGTCAACAGACTGGCCATCACCCCGCTTTCGCAGTGGGCACTCTGTTGATGCTGAAAACGGCTCATGCCAAGTCCTTCTGGTAAGTGATCAATTGCGCGACAGGCAGGCCGAAGGCCTCGGCGTAGCGAGCCAGAATGGCGGTCGACAGCTTCTTGTAAATCGCCGGGCGAAAATGCCGGCGAATGCGCCACTGCCATAGCCCGGTGATCTGCGCCAGCGCCGGCTCATCCAGGCGGTAGCGGTACATCAGGCACTTCAGCGGCGACAGTTCACCGCGCTGCCAACCCGCTGCGGCCTCGGCTTCCTGCTCCTGCAACTCGGCCACGGCCAGTTGGGTGGCGAAAGCCTCCGGCTCCCAGCCATCGCTCTGCGCGCCCTGATAATGGCCACTGGCATCCACCGCGTAGACCAGCTTGCTGTGCCCACCGTAGGTGGAGCTGTGATCCTGGGGAACCTCATCGAGCTTCATGCGCTATCACCGTCCTGGCCAACCACTGTCAGATGCATAAAGGCGCTGGAGAAACGCCCGCTTTCCGGCACATAGCAGAGCAGACGCTGACCGCTGCGCAGGCTGCCGGACTTGAACAACTCATCAAGCATGATAAAGATCGACGCCGCGCCGGTGTTGCCCTTGCTGGTCAGGTTGGTAAACCAGCGCTCCTGCGGGATCGGCAAGCCTGCATTGCTCAGCCCCACAGCAAGACGCTCGCGGAAGAACTCCGAGGAATAGTGCGGAAGGAAATAGTCGACTGCATCGGCGTGCAACTCACGGCGCACCATGATCCGCGCCAGGGTCTCTTCGACGGTGTATTTGACGATGTTGTCGTTGAGCAGCTTGACGTCCTGCTTGATCGCCATCAGCGAGCGGCGGTTGCGCTCGCCGCCGTCATAGCGGCTCCAGCCCTGCAGCTGGCCGTCGACCATTTCCGCGCCGGCGTACATGCACGGCGGCATTTGATCGGCAAAGGAGAAAATGTCGATCCAGTCGATACGCAGGCTCAGCCCCGTAGGGTTCGGCTGGCCCTGCAGCAATACGGCACCCGCGCCATCGGAGAGCATCCAGCGCAGAAAATCCTTCTCGAAGGCGATTTCCGGGTGGGTTTCCAGTTCATCGAGGCGGCTTTCGTACTCGGCGTTGAAATTGCTCGCCTGCATCAGTGTCGAGGCGACTTCCGAACCACAGGCCACCGCGTTACGGCTCTCGCCACTGGCCACGCTCATCCAGGCGTATTTCAACGCCGTCATGCCGCACAGGCAGATACCGGCGGTGGACACCACCTCGCACGGCGGGTTGCCCAACTCGCCCTGCACCATCACCGCATGGCCAGGCATAACCTGGTCTGGCGAGGCGCTGCTGGCGACCAGGCAATCGAGATTTTCCAGCTGGAAATCGCCGTCAAACAGGCCGCGAATCGCTGCCGCGCTGACCTGGGCATTGCTCATGCTCGGCTCGCCCGTCTGCGGGTCGATGACATAGTGGCGCTGCTGAATGCCGTTGCTGCGCAGGATCAGCTTGCGCGCGCGCGAAGGCTTGCCGCCGACCAGGCCCAGGCGCGCTTCCATCTGCTCGTTGTCGACCGGCTCATGGGGCAGGAAGGCGCTGATGCGATTGATAAATACAGGTTGTACCACGGGACTTCCTCGGGTCACTTTACTCGCCAGACGGGCCGGCAAAGTAGGCCTTTTCACGCTGCGTTCGCTCCTTGAACAGAGGGGCCAGCAGTTTTTTAAGCACGGCACTGAGCGGCACCACGGTGACGATCAGGCACAACAGAAAAACAATGTACACCACCAGCCCAGCCGCACGCCGTCGACTCTGCTGCGGGCCCAGTGCAGCCAGCAAACGGCTCCACAACTGGAAGCTGCGATTGCCGACCTTCTCACTGGCGATCAACTTCTCATCAATGCGCACCGCACCCAGCCCAGCCAGCATCGGCTGTTCGACCGGCAGGTTATCGGCCGTCAAGCGCTGCGCCATGGCCACGCCAAAACGGCTAGCAGCAGCGATCTGTGCCTCATCAATACCCGCGCGCGGCACCCAGCTGTAGGGCTTCTGCCGCCCGGTAAACAGCCACAAGGGCGTCGCCAGAAAACTCGCCGCCGTGCCGCAGGCATCGGTCAGGGCGATATTGTCCACCAACCGCGCGCCCAATTCAGTGAGCCGGTTCTTGACCTTCTCCTGGGCCATCAGCCACATATTGCGACAACCGATCAGCGTTACCACCGGCGTGCCCTTGAGCAACTGCGCCGCCTCGGGAGAAGCAAGGAAAGCAGTCATTGGCTGCGACGGCGAAAGGAACCACACCTGATAGGCGAGGATCACCAGGTCATAACGCTTGCTCGCATCCACCGCCAGGGGCAGCAGCGGCTGCGGGCGCATCAGCACGGTTTCCGGAAAAATCCGGAAAAAATCGAGAAACGGCCAGGGAAACGGGTAAGGTTGCGCAGGTTGCAGCGGCAGAAAATCCAGCTGAATATCCGCCTGCTGCTGCAGCGGAGCACACACGGACTGCGCCAACCTGTCTAGCTGGCCGGTTTGCGAAAAATGAACGATCAAGACCTGACGCATCGCCAGCCACTTCCTGCGAAATGCCCGGATTATGCCACAGAGAACTCTTCAAACCGTAAAGAAGGCCGGCTATCAAGCTGGCCTTTTGCTGCTACTGGTCGGTTCACCGGCCCAGGCTGGCGACATCCTGGTCACAGTCGAGGGCATACAGGCCAGCGGCCGGGTGCATGCCGCACTGGTCGACGGCCAACAGCGGCGCTGGCCCGAACAGCCACTGCTTCAGCAACACAGTGACGACGCCCAGTTGCGCCTGGCCGATCTACCGCCCGGACGCTATGCCATCCAGCTGTACCAGGACAGCAATGGCAACGACCAGCTTGATCAGGGGCGACGCGGCATCCCGCTGGAGCCGGTAGGTTTCTCAGCCAATCCGCCACTGGTCAACGGCAAACCCTCGCCACGCGACAGCCAGTTCGAGCACGGCACGGCGGACACCCACTTGCATATCCGCCTGCAAAGCCCGAAAGCCAAGAAGTAAACGGCGCTTAACGCGGCAAGGCCATCTCGGCAGCCGTGCGGCGCCAGATCAGCTCACGGGTGTCATAACCACGGCTGCGCGCCTCTTCAAGTAGCGTCGCAAGATGCCTCGTGCTGGCGTCCTGATCACGGGTCAGCAACCAGAGATACTTGCGATTGGGATGCCCAACCAGCGCGGTCTGGTAGCCATCGTCCAGATAGAGCACCCAGTACTCGCCCTTGGCCAGCCCCGGCAGCAGGCTGCTGGCCCAGTTGTCGAAACGCACCCAGAGTTTATTGGTCTCGCCCGGCACCTGCGCCACGGCCTGCCCCTTGACCTCCTGCATCTCACCATCGAAGGTCCGGCAGCGATTGGTCACGCCAAGCGTTCCGCCTTCCTGCAGCTCATAAAGCGCCTCGGACTGCGCACAATTGCGCTGGAAGAACATCGGTAAACGCGCCTGCTCATACCAGGTGCCCTGATAACGCTGCAGGTCGACACGCTCAACCGTCTTCGGTGGCACCACGCCCGTGCCGGAATTGGCGCAGCCCACCAGCAGCGCCGCTGCGGCCATCGCCGCCAGCAGGCGCATTACTTCAAACCCTTGCCGGAAAACATCAGCACCTTGTCGCCGGCGTACTGCACGCTGATAAAGCGCTGCTCATTACCCCAGGTGCAGCTGGACATGCCCAGCGCGCCGGCACACTCATCCGGGCCGCCGAGCAGGCGTTCGACTTCATCCTTGCTCATGCCGGGTTTGAGCTGAGCGTAATTGTCCTGATTGACCTTGTTGCAGGCGACCAGCAGCAGACAACCGGCGAGTAGTGCGACGACACGCAGAGACATGGGAATACTCCTGAGAAAGTGGCCAAGACCAGCTTGGCATAGCCATACCGAGCCTGCCTGCTTCGACGCTAGAAGCGTGAGCCTGGTTCCAGCAGAAAGGCAGATTCCTCAGCACTGCTGCTGCGGCCGAGAATCTGATTGCGATGGGGAAACCGGCCAAAGCGGGCGATGACCCGATGATGGCGCTCGGCATAATCCAGATAGCCGGCAAACAGCTCGCGCTCAGCGCTTGCAGCCTGCTCAAGCAATGCCTGAAAAAGCTGCACGGCCTGATCCTGCAGCTGCAGGTCTTCGGCATGTTCCAGCACCAGGTAGGCAAACACCCGCTGGATCGGTGGCAATGCCTGATCCCAGCCTTGCGCCAGACCATGCAACGCCAGTGGGCGCGCCAGCCGGTCGCCGGCAAAGGCGCGCGGCGTATCACGAAAGATCATGCGCGGCAGCTGATCGAGCAACAGCAGGTTTGCCAGCCAGCCTTCGGGCTCAGCCTGCCAGGCACTCAACTGGCCAGCCAGGGCCTGCTCGACCTGCTCACCAAACCGCTCGCGGGCCTGGCGATCCTGGCTGTCCTGCTTGCCGAACCACAGGGCGCTGCGGCTGGCCGCCACCTCGGCGGCCGGCGCACCGGAGGCACCAAACCACCAGTCGAGCAACGGCTGCCAGGGCTGCATCGGTTACTCGCGGTGGTAAGCGCTGATACGCAGCACTTCTTCTTTCGAGCCGAGGAACACCGGCACACGCTGGTGCAGGCTTTCCGGCTGGATGTCGAGAATGCGCTGGGTGCCGTTGGTAGCCACGCCGCCAGCCTGTTCGATGATCATCGACATCGGATTGGCCTCGTACATCAGACGCAGCTTGCCGGCCTTGCCTGACTCGCGGCTGTCGCGCGGGTACATGAATACGCCACCACGGGTGAGGATGCGGTGCACGTCGGCGACCATCGAAGCAATCCAGCGCATGTTGTAGTTCTTGCCCAGCGGGCCTTCCTCGCCAGCCAGCAGCTCGGACACATAACGCTGCACCGGTGCTTCCCAGTGGCGCTGGTTGGACATGTTGATGGCGAATTCCTTGGTCGCTTCCGGCACCTTGATGTCGTCGTGGGTGAGCACGAAGCTGCCCAGCTCGCGATCCAGGGTAAAGCCTTTGACGCCTTCGCCGAGGGTCAGCATCAGCATGGTCTGCGGGCCGTAGATGGCATAACCGGCTGCCACTTGTTGAGTGCCTGGCTGGAGGAAAGCTTCCTCACCCAGGTCGCCTTCGGCACCGTTACGATCCGGGCAGCGCAGCACCGAGAAGATGGTGCCGACCGAGACGTTGACGTCGATGTTGCTGGAGCCGTCCAGCGGGTCGAATACCAGCAGGTAGGCACCCTTCGGGTACTTGCCAGGGATCTGGTAGGCGTTGTCCATTTCTTCGGACGCCATGCCGGCCAGGTGACCGCCCCATTCGTTGGCTTCCAGCAGAATCTCGTTGGAGATCACGTCGAGTTTCTTCTGCACTTCACCCTGTACGTTCTCGGTGCCCATGCTGCCCAGCACACCACCCAGCGCGCCCTTGGACACCTGATGGCTGATTTCCTTGCAGGCGCGTGCGACCACTTCGATAAGGAAACGCAGATCGGCCGGGGTGTTGTGGCTGCGGGTCTGCTCGATCAGATAGCGGCTGAGGGTAACGCGGGACATGGATGGCTCCGGGAAGGAAGAAAAATCGCGCGCAGTTTACCCCTTTGGCAGAAAAAGCGCCTTAGCACTGGATGGAAGGATACTGCCCAGTCACAAAGCATCGGTTGCTAACGCAGCAGGCCCGACACGCAACGACCTGTACGTGGCCTCAGGCCAGGCTGCAAACCCGATTGCGGCCTTCATGCTTGGCCCGGTACAACGCGGCATCGGCGGCCTGCAACAGCTCATCCAGCACCAGCCCCTGCTCGGGCCACAGCGCC
Source organism: Pseudomonas anguilliseptica (assembly GCF_021375795.1). Lineage (GTDB taxonomy): Bacteria > Pseudomonadota > Gammaproteobacteria > Pseudomonadales > Pseudomonadaceae > Aquipseudomonas > Aquipseudomonas anguilliseptica_A. Next base: position 252,343 of record NZ_JAEIOI010000003.1, read on the forward strand.
AGACCGGCCGACAGGGTGACATAACGCGCACCGCCACGGGTGGGCAACGGGTGTGCCGCCAGGTCGCGGCAAATATTCTCCAGACGGCTACGCGCCTCGAGGGCATCGGCGCGCGGCAGGATCAGCAGGAACTCTTCACCACCGATACGGAACACCGCGTCCGAGCTGCGCAGGTTTTCCAGCAGATGCTGGGCCACGCCCTTGAGCACGTCGTCGCCTTCTAGATGGCCGTGCTCGTCGTTGAGTTGCTTGAAGTGATCAAGATCGATCAGCGCCAGCGCGATGGGCGTGCGTTCACGTTGCGCCACGGCCAGCTCACGAGCAAAGAACTCATCGAGATAACGGCGGTTGTACAGGCCAGTGAGCGGGTCACACAGTGCCTGCTCCTGCAGCTGCTCATGCAGGCTGGTGATGGTACGCAGACGTTCCTCGCTAAGGGCCAGGGCCTCGGCCAGTTTCAGCTCACTGAGGTGGCGCTGGGTGACATCACGCAAATACAGCATCTGCCCGAGCACCAGGGTGCCGCGGTGGGTCACCCGCTCAATGGCGCGGATGCGCACTTCAAAGTAGCGCGCCGAGTTGGCCAGTGTCAGCAGACACTCCTGTTCACTGGCGCCCTGCTCGCTGAGCAGTTGCTGCAGGTCAGGGCCGAGAATCGGCCAGTCCGCCAGCGGCCGCCCTTGCCAGCCACTGCGCAGGCTGGCAAGTTTCAGGGCCGCCGGGTTGGCTTCAATCACGCGCAACTGTGCATCGACCACCAGCACCGGATCGATAAGGGCATCCAGCAGCAGATGGCGGGCCACCGGCAGCAGGTCGAACAGACGCACGCCGACGATCAGCCAAGCAAACGCCACCAGGGTAAAGGCGAAACTGAACGGCGTGGGGTCGAAGCCGAACAGCATCCAGCCGAACACCACGTAGCTGATATTGGCGACCCAAGGCACCGCCGTGACGAAGACAAAGGCCAGGTAATGCCGCCGATGCACGCCATAGCTGACGATGGCAGCACGCAGCACCACGCCCATGCAGAACATCATAAACAGATAGATATAAGCCGCTGCGGCATAGAACAGCGGGCCATGCTCATAGCGAATCGGCGCGCCCGGCGCATCGCTCAGCGGCGCCGTACCTTCGCCATAGAACAGGCCGTGCCAGGGGTTGCTCAGCGCCATCAGCCAGATCAGCAGCGGCGCCACGCTCAAACCCAGGGTGCTGCGCAGCGGCAGCGGCTGACGCACGCTGTTGACGTATTGCCAGAGAAACACCGCCCAGAAGGTCGGCACCACCAGAATCCCCGGCCAGGCCATGGTCGCCCAGAACACCTTGCACTGCGGCCCCTGCGCGGCCATTTCCAGGCTCGCTGCCGCCATCCACCAGAGGCTGGCCAGGTGCAGCACGATAAAGCTCTCGCGCCCCGGGAAATAGCGCTGCCGGGTCACCCAACGGGCCAGCAGCAGCACACCGAGACAGACCACACAGGTCAGGATCACGGGGCCGCTCAACGCCCAGGCAGAATTACCGCAGGCATTCATCGGACGGGTACTGCCGCAGAAAATAACTGCACGCACCGAGCAGAATGGCCGGATAAACGCACAGCAACCGCCCCAACAGGGGTCGTAATGGAGATACGCAAGGGCCTTCCTGACCTCAAACGTTAATCAGTTGAAGGTGCCAACCATACTGCAAAAATCGTTAGGCAGCTGGCCTTTATTTCGCCTGAGCGCTGCTATTCAGCGCTTGGCCGACGCAACAAGCTGACCGCCATCAGCGCCAATAAGCCAACCCCAACCAGCAAAACCAGCCACAAGCCCCAGCGTTTCCAATTGCTGTCGCTGGCGGCGGCCTGCTCCTGTTGCTTGATGTTGTCAGCCGGCAACTGCGCCTCGGCTGTACCCAACTGTTGCAGGCGCTGCGACTGATAACCGGGGATCAGCGTCGTCAACGGCAGTGCGGCCGACTCGGCGCCCGCACGCCCCAGTGCCAGTCGATAGGGCGGGCTGCCACGCTGGAGGAACACCAGCTGGGTGGCGCGCACTGCAACCTTGATTTGCGGTGCTGCAACACCCAAACCGCCGCCGCGCTCGTCCACCTGCAGGCGTAACTGCTGCACCGCCCAACCGGGCAACGGCAATTCGTCCTGACGAATTTCCACGCCATTCTCCGGCAACCTATAAAGCAGCCCCTGCGCCAGCGATTGCCAAGCGCCCTTGGCTTCACTGCGACCGCTGACACGAATCGGCGCCAGGCTATTGGCCTGGCTGAGTTCGATGTGCAAGCGCTCCAACGGCAAAGCCAGGGGCAGTTGCCACTGGTATTCGCCATCCGGGCTACGCGTCGCCGCCAGCGGCTGCGACCACACCAGCGGTGCGGGCACGCGGTCGCTGCGCTGACTGCGCAGACTTGCAGCCTTCAGCTGCGGTGCCTGTTGCGGGCTTTGCCAGAGCAGGCGCAAGTAGCGCGCCTTGCGCCCCGGCAGCTCAACCTGACGCTGCTCGACACGCTCATTGCCAAATGACAAGCGCGCCAGCTGACCGCTGCCCCAGGGTTGCCAGTCTTGCAGGTCATCACTGGCCTCGATGCTGAAGCGCTGAAAACCCTCCTGGCCACCTTCCCAGTCAAGCTGCAAGCGCACCAACGGTTCATCCGATGCGCTGGCATCCAGCAGCCAGCCGCGCAGCAAGGCCGGTTGAGCTGTGCTATCGGTCTCGTCGCGCAGCTCGATCAGTGTGCCACTGGTACTGCGCTGCACCCGCAGGCTTGGCGTGGCGCTGCTGTCGCCCTGTTCCGCGTACAGCGGAAACCACTTCACTGCCTGTTCCTGCTGGCTGTCGCGCGACTCACCCTGCCCCGCCACCAGGGCATAAGCCAGTGCCTGGCCTTCGCCGTTGAACACCCGCAGGTCGCGCAAATCGCCATAACGCGCAGCGAAATGCAGCGCCATCGGTACATCCAGGCGATACCAGGGGCCTTCCCCGCTCAGGCTCAGCGGTAATTGCACGGCATAGTCGCCCGGCTGCTCCTGCGCCAGGACTGACGCGCTGCACAGCAGGCCGAGAAACGCAGCGCAGCATGCGCCAGGGATAAAACGACTGATCATGCTTGCTCCTGCGGCTGATCCGCATCCGCCTTGCGTGCCGGCAGCGGGGCGAAATAGCCCACCACCAACAGCAATACACCCACGCCAATAAACGACACGATGCGCTCCAGGCCACCGCGATTACCCAGTTCAACAAAGAACAGTTTGGCCACCACCAGCGCGATCAATGCCGCACCGATCAGCCACAACTCACGCTGCCCACGGCGGTTGCCAAATACCATCAACGGCAGGGCAATCAGCGTCCAGACAATCGACAGCCCAGCCTGCACCAGCATCGAATCGAGCAACGCATCCAGCTGATAGGGCACGCCACCCCAATGATGGGCGGTGCGCATGACCATGGCAGTCAGAAGGGCGAACAGCGAAGCCCCCGCCACGGCCTGGGTCAGCCACTGGCTGCGCACGCTCTCGACGCCCAGCTCGGCCAGGCCTATCCGTGCCCAGGCGAATACCGCCCCCAGAGCAAACAGCAGGCCCAGCTCCAACGGGTTGAGCAGCGGCAGGTAGGCCAGCGGCTCGGCATCCCCGGCGCTGGCGACGTTGGCCAGCCAGAACCAGCCGAGCATCAGCAGCGCCAGCGGGGCCGCCGCCAGCAAGCGGTATTCCCGTGGATAGGCCGCCACCGGCCAAGGCCAGCGACGCGGCAATGCCATCAGCCACAGATAGGCACTTGGCAGCAGCGCCCAGCCCAACCAGCGCCAGGCGTTGTAATGCTCCGACAGGGCCAACAGCAGGTAACGCAACTCCAGTGCCAGCACGCCCAGCAACAACCAGCAACCCAGCACATGGGCAGCGCTCAGCGCCCCTACCGGCAACTGGGGTGCCAGACGCCGCAGCGCCCAGAAGTGCACGGCAAACAGCAGCGTCCAGGCCAGCCAGCCGAACTGCGCGGCCGGGTGATAGTGCAGATGCCAGGCATGCGGCAATACCACACCGGCCAACGGCGTCAGCAGACAGCACAGCAACGCCAGTTCGGCCCAGCGCGTACGTGGGGCGAGGAATGCCGCCAGGGCCACGCTGGCCGCCAACACCACAAGCAAGGCACTGCTCTGCCACTCAGGCGTCACAAAGCGCAGCACTTCGCTGCTCAGAGCCAATGCCCACCAGGCTGTGCCCCACACCAGCAGCAGTTGCGCCAGGCCCAGCAAGCTGACATTACCCAACGCACTGGGCGTTTCGCGACGCGCCAGGTGCTGCAAACGCCAGGCACCGACCAACGCGGCGACACCCAGCACCAGCGGCGTCCAGAAATCCACGTGAGCCAGTGGTCGAATACCCTCGACCGACAGCTGGCCGAACAGCAGCGGACTGACTGCAAGAAACACCAGCCCCGCCAGCACCTGCAACAGCAGACCGAAGATAAAGCTGGCGCGCTGCTGCAAGTGCAGGCTGAGCCAGATGATCAGCAGGCCGCTGCCACCCCACACCGCACTGGCCGTGGCCCAAGGCAGGACGAACAGCACCGCCAGATTGAGGAACACCAACCCCACCAACAGCACCACGGACAGGCCGCGCAGCAGGCGCCGGTCGTTGCCCACCTGCGGGTCGCGCGCCGCCAGCAGCATGCCGGCGATCAGCCCGAAACCGATCAAGGACGAGGTCAGCAAGCCCTGCCAGCCGGCAGAGAAGCCGCCCATGCCGGTGGCCGCATTGCCGGCCATGTCCAGCATAAACACCACACCGCCGAGTAATTGCACGGCAAAAGCGCTGAACAGAAAGCTGCGTGCCTGGATACGCAAACCCAGCCACAGTGTCAGCAACCCAGCCAGCGCCCAGCTGATCGCCGTGCCCTGGGCGGCAAACAGCAGCGGCGCGATCAGATAGAGGAAGGCCAACCCGGCGCAAGCCAGCACCGGCAGGCCGCGCACCTCCCAACGGCTGACCAGCGCGGTGTTCTGGCGCAGCTGCCAGAAGCTGAACAGCAAAGCCACACCGAGCATCAACGCGCCCAGCGGCGCGCCGTCCAGCAGGGTCAACTCGCCGCTGCGCAAGCTGATGGCGAACGCCAGCGCCGCCCCCACCTGCAGCAGCAGGGCAAACGCCCGCGCCAACCCGCGCTGCTGACGCAGACCGAGCCAGTAGATGCCCGCGCCCTCCACCGCCCAGGCGGCCGAAGTCCAGCGTGCATCCAGGCCCAAGGGAATCGCCAGACTGCCGAACACCACACCCAGCGCCAGGCAGGTCTCCACCAGCAATGCGGCACGATCACCCGTGCGACCGACCAACAGCCGCGCCAGCAGCAGATAGAACAAGCCCAGCGCCAGCGCACTGAACGCTGCGGCAAACTCGATATGCTGGACCAGCGCAAACTGCAAGCCAAAGCCCACCAGCGGCGGGCCGAACAGCACGGTGGCGTCGATGTAGTCGCCTTTGCGTGCCGCCCAGCGCAGCAGCTCATCAGGGTTCTCGGGCGCATCCAGGGCTTCACGCAGCTTGCGCCGGGCAAACAGCAGGCCGATGGCCACATACATCAGGAAGAACAGAATCAGGAACGGCTCGGTGCTCCACAGCAACTCTGGCTTATAGGAGCGAATGCCCCAAGCGAAACCGATGCCGAAGGTGCCGACAAAACCGATCAGGTTGAGCAGCCGCCAGGCCTTGAACCAGGCGATGGCAAAGATCCCGGCATTGAGCAGGGCGAAGTAGCTGAACAGCGCCACATGATTGCCGCTGCCGGTAGACGTTAGAATCGGCGCAGCGAAACCGCCCAGAGCCGCTGCAGCCGCAAGGCCCAGGGCATTCTGCTTGACCGCCAGAATCGCCGAAAACACCGTCACCAGTACCAGCAGACCCAGCGCCACGCCAGGATCCAGCAACGGATGCAGGCGCATCGCCGCGAACACCGTCAGATATAGCACGGCGATCCCGGTGCCTTGCAGCATCAAGGCATAGTTCGGGTTACGCAGCCGCAGCCACCAACCCAGGCCCAGCAACGCCACGGCACTGGCAGCCACCCCGGCATAGCGCAACTCCACCGGCACCACCACGCCTTCGGTGGCGTAGCGCAGCAGGAAGGCCAGGCCGAGAAACAACAGCACCACACCGACGCGCAGCACCGTATTGCCGCCCAGCAACCACGCTTTGGCAGCCTTGAAGCCCAATTCGAAGACACTGGGTTGACGCGGCTCTGGCGGCTTTTTCGGCGTTGTCGGGCGCGGCGTTACCGGCTCAGCAACCGGCGGCTCGGCGGTCTGCATGGCCGCAGCAGGTGCCGGCTCGGATTCGGGCAGGACAACGTCCAGGGTCCAGTCCAGTTCGGGTTCGGCCGCCTGGGCAGCGGTAATTGGCTCAGGTGCGGACTCGGTAACAGCGCTGAGCGGCTCCACCTCAGGTGGCGGCTCTTGGGCTGACGTCGCGCCCTGCTCCAGCTTGAGCAGGCGCTCATACAGCGCCGTGGTGCCTTGTTCGAAACGCAGCGAAAAGGCCTTGAGCTGGGCCGTCAGCGCCGCATTCTCGCGCTCCAACCCCTGCAATTTGAGCGCCTGGCCCACACCCAGCCCTATCAGCGCGCCGAGCAGCGAGGCCGTCAGCGTCTCATCCGCCAAGGCCCCAAGCAGCAAACCGACCAGCATGAAAATCCATTGCATGCATGCATCCCTAAGCTGAAAACCGCGAACATCCCCATGCCCGACACGGGCGCAAACTGGCAGCAGTATAGGAGCCCGCCCGTCGCATACCCAGAGAGACGAATGCCGCACGCATCACAGCACAGAAAGAAACTGCCGGGCGTGCTCGCTGGCCTTGTGTCGCGGCGTAAACAGCCGGCCGATCATGGCCTGGCCACCTTGAAACCGGCCCTGCCAGTGGCACACGGCACGACCAGCTGGCAGATTATCGTTCACAAATGCGCCAGGGCCGCTATCATCGCGCGCCGCACAACTGATGCCTGCCAGCGCCGATGAAAAACAACCTGATTGCCGCCGCCGAACTCGACCGCCTGGAAACCTGGGCCAAATACACCGCTGACATGTGCCACAGCTGCATGTCCAGTTGCTGCACGCTGCCGGTCGAGGCGCGCTTGAACGACCTGATCCGCATCGGTGTGGTCGATGAATTCGAACGCAGCGAGCCGCTGAAGAACATCGCCAAGCGCTTGCAGAAGGACGGCATCGTCGAACGCTTCCATCAGAAATCGGGGATTTTCACTCTGGTGCGCATGAGCAATAACGACTGCCTGTACCTGGATCGCAAAACCCGCCTGTGCACCATCTATGACAAGCGCCCGGATACCTGCCGTAATCACCCGCGAATCGGCCCGCGTCCCGGCTACTGCGCCTACAAGCCGAAGAGCTGAATCCCAGGATTGAGCTGCCAGCGCGCCTCGGGCAAGCTGGCGCCATGCACAGCCCCGACTTCCCCGATGATGCGCAGCAGACCGAACGCACCCGCGCCACGGTGATGCGCTATCACTACAGCTGGAAAGACCGCGACCTCGACGCGGTGATGGCGCTGTATCACCCGGATATCCAGTACCACGACTTCTTCCAGCAGCGCTGCATGGGCTTTGACGAGCTGCGTGAGTACGTGCGCAACAACCTGCCGCGCCAGCCCGGCGAAGCGCTGGAACACACTGACCGCATCCGCATCGACGGCCACACCGCATTTATTCAGTACCGCATCAGCCTGCAGGGCAGTAATGGCCTGCTGGCGTTTCGCACGGGCGAGGCGATCACCGTGCGTGACGGGCTGATCTGGCGCATCCATGAATACGCCACGTTGATGCGTGAAGAGCACGAGCTATCCGCCGCCAGTGACTCCCGCCCCGCCCTCAGTCGCCTCGGTCTTAGTGCCCGCCAACTGGGACTGTTGGCGCAGGACCTGGAAGACTATATGCAACGCGCCCAGGCCTACCTCGACCCGCAACTGAGCCTGCCGCAGGTGGCAACCGCCACCGGCTACAGCCGCAACCAGATCTCACATCTACTCAACCAGGTACTCGGCCAGAGCTTCTACCGCTACATCAACCACAAGCGCTTGCAGCACCTGCTTGCGCACTTGGAGGCCGGCAACGACCTGCAGCGCATCGATGAACTGGCCTTCGCCGCTGGCTTCAACTCGCTCTCTGCGTTCTACAGCTGCTTCCGCCGGCACACCGGGTTATCGCCCAAGGCTTACCTCAAACAAATTTCCTTGCGGGCCCGCACACAAGACAAGCCCTGATCGACCTCCTAGTCTCTGCGCATCGCCTAATGATTGACTGCCGGAGATCGACGATGAGCCCATGGCGCTCCCTCAGCCTGTGGATGGATCAGCTGACCGAACCGCTGACCGCCCGCCCCGCGCTGACCGAAGACCTGCACGCCGATGTGGCCATCATCGGCGCGGGCTACACCGGCCTGTGGACCGCCTACTACCTCAAACGTCAGGCCCCGCAGCTGCGTATCGTCATCCTCGAAGGCGAGATTGCCGGCTTCGGCGCGTCCGGACGCAACGGCGGCTGGCTGATGGGCAATCTGCTCGGCCAGGAGCGCCTGCTCGCCAACCTGCCGAATGCACAGCGGCACAGCGCCCAGGCCCTGCTGCATGGCATCCCCGATGAAGTCGCCAGCGTGCTGCAGCGTGAACAGATCGTCTGCGACTACCGCAAAGGCGGTGTGCTGTATTGCGCCGCGCGCTACCCCGAACAGCTGCACAGCCTGCAAAACCAGTTGGCCGAGCTGCGCGCCCAGGGCCTGGACGAAACCGACTACCGCTGGCTGACACCCTTCGACCTGGGCAAACAGTTGCAGCTGGCCAACGCCTTTGGTGCCATCTACACACCGCACTGCGCGACCATTCAACCCGCCAAACTGGTGCGCGGCCTGGCGCGCTGCGTGGCCGCCATGGGCGTCGAGCTGTATGAACAGAGCCGGGTGACCGACTGGCAAACCGGCCTGGTGCGCACCGCCACTGGCAGCGTGCGCGCGGACTGGATCGTCCCCGCCGTGGAAGGCTATGCCGCTAGCCTGCCGCCGCTGGGCAAGCATCAACTGCCGGTACAGAGCCTGCTGGTGGCCACCGAGCCGCTGCCCAAGGAAGTCTGGGCCGACATTGGCCTGGAGCGCGGCCAGGCCTTCAGCGAGAACAGCCGCCAGGTGACCTACGGCCAGCGCAGCGCCGACGACCGCCTGGTATTCGGTGCCCGAGGTGGTTATCGCTTTGGCGGCCGCCTGCGCACCGATTTCAACCTCAGCGAGAACGAGCGCGACCTGCGCCGCTACCTGTTCGGCGAACTCTTCCCGCAGCTCAAACAGGTGCGCATCACCCACGCCTGGGGCGGCAACCTGGGCATGGCGCGGCGCTTTCGCCCGCACATGCTGGTGGACCGCAGCAACGGCATCGCCCTGTCCGGCGGGTACGGCGGTGAGGGCGTGGGCGCCAGCAACCTCGGCGGGCGCACCCTGGCCGACCTGATTCTCAACCAGCACAGCGAACTGACCCGCCAGCCCTGGGTGCTCGGCGACCAGCCGCTCAAGCGCCTGCCGCGCTGGGAGCCGGAACCCCTGCGCTGGCTTGGCTACAACGCGATCATCCAGAGCTTTGTGCACGAAGACCGCGTGCTGGCCAACCCAGACAGCGCGCCCTGGCGGCGCAAGCTAGCCATCAGCCTGGCCGGCACCATGGAAAAATTCATGCGTTAACGGAGCATTTCATGAGCATCGAACACTCTAAGAACACCGCCCACCTGCCCCTGAGCGATGCCACGCCAGTGGCCGTACCACTGAGCGAGCCGGTGGCGATCACCAGCAGCCTAGGCATCGAGCATGCCGACGGCGTCGCTGCCGGCATATGGGAATGCACACCTGGGCGTTGGCGCCGGCAGATCGCTCAGCAGGAGTTCTGCCACTTTATCGCCGGGCGCTGCACCTTCACGCCCGATGGCGGCGAGCCCATGCAGATCCAGGCCGGCGACGCCCTGCTACTGCCGGCCAACACCTTCGGCGTGTGGGACATCACCGAGACCGTGCGCAAGAGCTTCGTCCTGCTCAAATAGCCAGGCCCAGCGCAGGCCAACGCCATTCACTTGCTACTGCCACTTCGACAACACCGATAAAAACGATGAGGTACTCCCATGCTGAAGAAATTGCTTCCTCTGCTGCTGCTCAGCAGCGTCAGCCAGGCCGCAGAAACCGTGCGCATCTATAACTGGACCGACTACATCGCCCCGGACACCCTCAAGCAGTTCGAGCAAAGCAGCGGCATCAGCAGCCACTACGATGTGTACGACAGCAATGAAACCCTCGATGCCAAACTGATGGCCGGACGCTCGGGCTATGACATGGTGTTCCCGTCCAACCACTACATGGCCCGGCAGATCCAGGGCGGCGCGCTGAAGAAACTCGACAAGAGCCGCCTGCCCGGCTGGAACAATCTCAACCCGATTCTGATGAAAGCCCTGGAAACCAACGACCCCGGCAACCAGTATGGCTTCCCCTACCTGTGGGGCAGCACCGGCATCGGCTACAACGTGGCCAAGGTGCGTGAAGTGCTCGGCGACGACGTGCCGCTCGACTCCTGGGACCTGATCTTCAAGCCCGAATACCTGGCCAAGCTCAGCCAGTGCGGCGTGGCGATTCTCGACAACGGCCCGGAACTGCTACCGATTGCCCTGCACTACCTGGGGCTGCCGCACCACAGCCAGAACCTTGAGGACTACAAAAAGGCCGAAGCGTTGCTGCTGGAGATGCGCAAGAACGTGCGCTATTTCCACTCATCCAAATACGTCGGCGACCTGGCCAATGGCGACATCTGCATGGCCGTGGGCTTCTCCGGCGACATCATGCAGGCCGGCAACCGCGCCACCGAGGCGAACAACGGCATTCGCATCAACTACGTGATCCCCAAGGAAGGCACGCCGATCTGGTTCGACATGGTCACCATGCCCGCCGACAGCAACAACGATAAAGCCGCCTACGCCTTTATGAACTACCTGCTGCAACCCGAAGTGATCGCGCAGATCACCAACCATGTGCAGTACGCCAACGGCAACAGCGCCGCGGACGCTCTGGTTGACCCCGCACTGAAAGCCGACGCCACCGTCTACCCGCCGCAAGAAGCAATGGGCAACCTTTATGCCCTGGAAGCCATGCCGCTGAAGATCGACCGCGTGCGCACGCGCATCTGGAGCAAGGTCAAGAGTGGCATCTAAGCCCTGCGCGTATTGCAGCCAGTAAAAAGCCCCCGTCAGTCCGCCTGACGGGGGCTTTTGCCATCCACCTTATAACTCGGTGGCAGCCTGTTGCTTCTCACGCTGTGCCAGCTCACCCGTACTGGCTTTAGGTTTGATCAGGCTGAAATCAATCAGGTTCTTCGGTCTTTCCGGGTTACCAATCAACAACGGCAGCGGCCGGAATTCATTGCTCACCAGGCTTTTATGCGCCTCGTACGTATCAAAACTCAGGCCCGCCAGGTCCGCCCAGGTGTGGATGAAGTGCGAGGTGCTGTAAGGCCGTGACAGCGTGCCGCTGAAGTCTCGCGCCTGCTGCGCCTGCCACTTGGGCGAGTTCCACAGAATAAACGGCACTGTGTACATCGGGCTGGTTGGCGCAGCCTCGTTGCGCCCCAGAATATCGCCCTTGGGCGCATCGAAAACCGCCTCGCCATGATCCGCCAGGTACAGCAGAAAGCCATTCGGCTCCTGCCCAGCCAGGCGCTTGATCAGGCTGGCCACCACATGGTCGTTGTACAGCACGGCATTATCGTAGCTGTTGTAGGTCGGCAGCTGATCATCGGTGACATGCGCCGGCACCCCGGTGCGGTCATTGAAGCGCTCGTACTCCGGCGGATAGCGGTACTGGTAGCTCATGTGAGTACCGAGCAGGTGCACCACCACAAACTTGCGCGGCGCCGGGTCGGCCAGCACCTTGGCAAAAGGCTCCAGTACATCGCCGTCGTACTGGCGGGCATTCTGCTCACGGTTATTGTTCAGGTAGAACTGCTCATCGGCCTGTTTGGAAAAGGTCGTGAGCATGGTGTTGCGCTTGGTCATGGTCTGCTGGTTGGTGATCCAGTAAGTCTTGTACCCGGCCTGCTCCATCAGGTTGACCAGTGACGGGGTGCTCAGAAACAGCTCGGGGTTTTCCTGATCGGCAAAGGTCAGTACCTGCTGCAGGGCCTCGATGGTGTATGGCCGCGGCGTCACCACCGAATCGAACACCTGCAACTGATCACGCAGCTGATCCAGCTCAGGTGTGGTTTGCCGTGGATAGCCGTACAGGCTCATACGCTGCCGGTTGGTCGACTCACCAATTACCAACACCAGCGTGGCCGGCTGGCCGGCATGGGCATCCTGCAGGTTGCTCAGCGGCGGGATGCTGGCGTTTTCGGCCAGCAACGCCTGCATGTTGGCCAACTGCTCGCGGTAGTTCTTGTAGCCCACCACCAGTTGCCAGGGCGTGGCCGCCTCGATGCGCTCGGCGAAGTTATCCAGCCCGCCTTGCCAGCTCTCGTGCTTGCTGAACTGGCGAATAGCCGGATAGCCCAACGACACAAACAGCGCCAGCGCAGCCGCCAGCCAAGCGCCTGGCCGCGACAGATAGACCGGCCGCACCTTGCGCCACAACAGCCAGCCGCCCAGGCCGTAGGCCAGAAACGCCGGCAGCATCCACCAGGCAAAGTACTGCACCAGGTACTCGCGGCTTTCCGCCACGTTCGATTCGAACATGATGAAAATGACGCTCTGGGAGAACTCCTGCCCATAAATCAGGAAATAACCAAAACTGCCCAGCGAGCACAGCCACAGCACCGCGCCGATTACCGCCGCCAACTGCCGCGCACGCGCCGGCCAGAGCAGCAGAGGAATCAGCCAGAACGCACTGACCAACAACGCCTGACGAAAACCGGCAAAGCCCGCCGTGCCCGTCAGCTGGATCAACAACTGCGTCACGCCGGAGAAGTACCAGAAAAACCCAAACGCCCAACCCAGGCCAGCCCAATCGATCCGCTGGCGCCCCGCCCCGGTCAACACTGCAGACATAGCAACCTCACGGCACCCAAGATAATTGCACCCGTTATGCCAGACAGCCTGTGAAAAACTCGTCAAATCCTGCGCGCAAATACAGCCCTGATCCAGTAGACCATCCGCCAACAAAAAGCCCCGCCAGATCGCTCTGGCGGGGCTTTCCATTTACAGCCGGGGCTAGTTGCTACGCATCAGGCCTTGTTGGCTTTTTTGGCTGCGCGGGTGCGCTCGCCTTCGTCGAGGATCTTCTTACGCAGACGGATCGACTTCGGCGTTACTTCACACAGTTCGTCGTCCTGGATGAACTCCAGGGCCTGCTCCAGGGTGAAGCGCACTGGCGGCACCAGGGCGATGGTTTCGTCTTTACCGGAAGCACGCATGTTGTCGAGCTTCTTGCCCTTGGTTGGGTTGACGCCCAGGTCGTTGTCGCGGCTGTTCAGGCCGATGATCTGACCGTTGTAGATTTCCTGGCCGTGCTCAACGAACAGCTTGCCGCGCGCCTGCAGGGTTTCCAGGGAATAGGTCAGGGCCTTGCCGGTATCGATCGATACCAGTACGCCGTTCTGGCGGCCGGACATGTGGCCCGACTTCATCACGTCGTAACGGTCGAAGATCGAGGTCAGGATGCCTGCACCGTTGGTCAGGGTCAGGAAGGCGTTACGGAAGCCGATCAGACCACGGGCCGGGATGTTGTATTCCAGGCGTACGCGACCTTTGCCGTCCGGCACCATGTTGCTCAGGTCGCCTTTACGCAGACCCATTTCTTCCATGACCTTGCCCTGGGATTCTTCCGGGATGTCGATGGTGACGTTCTCGTACGGTTCCTGCTTGACGCCATTGACCTCACGGATGATCACTTCCGGACGGCCGACGCCCATTTCGAAGCCTTCACGACGCATGGTTTCGATCAGTACCGAGAGGTGCAGCTCACCACGGCCGGAGACCTTGAACTTGTCGGCGCTGTCGCCTTCTTCAACGCGCAGGGCCACGTTGTACAGCAGCTCTTTGTCCAGACGCTCTTTGATGTTGCGGCTGGTGACGAACTTGCCTTCCTTGCCGCAGAACGGCGAGTCGTTGACCTGGAAGGTCATGGAAACGGTCGGCTCGTCAACGGTCAGCGGCTTCATCGCTTCAACGTGGTTCTGGTCACACAGGGTGTCGGAGATGAACAGCTCGTCCATACCGCTGACGCAGACGATGTCACCAGCGGTGGCTTCTTCGACGTCCACACGACGCAGACCGTGGTGGCCCATCAGCTTGAGGATACGGCCGTTACGCTTCTTGCCGTCGACATCGATGGCAGTAACCGGGGTATTCGGCTTAACGCGACCACGGGCGATACGACCCACACCGATAATGCCGAGGAAGCTGTTGTAGTCCAGTGCCGAGATTTGCATCTGGAACGGGCCGTCAACGTCAACGGCTGGAGCCGGTACGTGGTCGACGATGGCCTGGTACAGCGGGGTCATGTCTTCGGCCATGTCAGTGTGGTCCAGACCGGCAATACCGTTCAGGGCCGAGGCGTAGACCACCTGGAAGTCCAGCTGCTCTTCAGTGGCGCCGAGGTTGTCGAACAGGTCGAAGATCTGGTCCATAACCCAGTCCGGACGCGCGCCTGGACGGTCGATCTTGTTGATTACCACGATCGGACGCAGGCCGGCTTCGAAGGCCTTCTTGGTCACGAAGCGGGTTTGCGGCATCGGGCCATCCTGGGCGTCAACCACCAGCAGCACCGAGTCAACCATCGACATTACACGCTCAACCTCGCCGCCGAAGTCGGCGTGACCGGGGGTGTCGACGATGTTGATGTTGTAACCGCTCCATTTGATGGCGGTGTTTTTCGCCAGAATGGTAATGCCGCGCTCTTTTTCCTGGTCGTTGCTGTCCATCACGCGCTCGTCGTTGAGCTCGCTGCGGTCCAAGGTACCGGACTGACGAAGAAGGGCGTCTACCAGGGTGGTCTTACCATGGTCAACGTGGGCAATGATGGCGATGTTGCGTAGATTTTCGATCACGTGTGTATCTCGATCAGAGGATTCGGTTTGCCGCTTAGTCTAGGCGGCGAGTATTAAGAAACGCGGTGTCAGCTGGCCCGTTGGTCGGGAGGGCGATGGCGAATACTGCCGCCATTCAACCCGGGCGTTTTATGTCGGACGATAAACGCGCACATTGGCATGCCCCTCGCTGAGCAGGTGGTGGGCATGCAAACGGCTCATGATGCCTTTGTCGCAATACAGCAGGTATTGGCGCGCGGCATCCAGCTCCTTGAAGCGGCTGTTCAGGGCATAGAACGGCAACGCTTGTACTTCGATACCGGGCAGCTCCAGCGGCTGCTCTTCGGCGCTATCCGGGTGGCGGATGTCGATGATCACGTGCCCGGCCAGGGCTTCGCTGACTTCCTCGACCTTGACGTCCTTGCCCAGCTCGTCGATCACCTTGTCGATCGGCAGCAAGGTGGCGCGTTGCAGTGCGCGCTCGAGGATGGCCATGTCGAACTGCCGCTCTTCGTGTTCGATGCGGTCTTTCTTGGCGCGCGTGGTCGGGTTCACCGAAATCACGCCGCAGTATTCGGGCATGTGCTTGGCGAACTCGGCGGTGCCGATCTGCGTGGCGGTGTCGATGATGTCTTGTTTATGGCTGGCAATCAGCGGACGCAGCACCAGCATGTCGGTGGCCGAATCGATCACCGAGAGGTTGGGCAGGGTCTGGCTGGACACCTGGGAAATCGCCTCGCCCGTGACCAGGGCATTGAGCTGCAACTGCTCGGCCATGCGAGTGGCGGCGCGCAGCATCATGCGCTTGAGGATCACGCCCATCTGGCTGTTGTCGACCTTGCCGAGAATCTCGCCGAGCACTTCCTCGAACGGCACGCTGATAAACAGCACGCGCTGCGAACTGCCGAACCTCTCCCACAAATAGTGCGCCACTTCCATCACGCCCAGTTCGTGGGCACGACCGCCAAGGTTAAAGAAGCAGAAGTGGGTCACCAGACCGCGGCGCATCATCTGATAGGCCGCCACTGTGGAGTCAAAGCCGCCGCTCATCAGCACCAGGGTCTGCTCCAGCGAGCCCAGCGGGTATCCACCCAGGCCTTCATGCTGGTGATGAATGACGAACAGGCGCTGGTCGCGGATTTCCATACGCACAATAACGTCGGGATCTTTCAGCGAGATGCCGGTCGCGCCGCACTGCTGACGCAGCTGACTGCCAACATAGCGCTCGACATCCATGGAGCTGAAGGCGTGCTTGCCGGCACGCTTACAGCGCACGGCGAAGATCTTGCCCGGCAGCTGATCGGCGAAGTGCAGCTTGCACTTTTCCAGCACATCGTCGAAATCACCCAGCGGGTATTCATCGACTTGCAGGAAGTGGGTGATGCCTGGCGTGCAGCTCAGGCGCTCAATCATCGCCTGCAGGGTTTTTGGCTCACTGATCTGGGTTTCGACTTCCAGGTTGTCCCACACACCGCTGACCTGCAGCTGTGGATCGAACTCACGCAAAACCGAACGAATATTCTTCGCCAGCTGCCGGATAAAGTGCTTACGCACCGGCCGACTTTTAATGGTGATTTCCGGGAAGACTTTAACGATCAGTTTCATGAAAACGCTGCGTGCCGAGGCGGCCAAAAAACAGGGGCGCGGATTATAGCGGAAATTGCTCAAGCTTTGATCAAAAATCCTCACAACACAAAAGCACGCACCATTAAAGAGCGCATCACAAATTGCACGCCCTATAACAGTGCAAATATTTCCTGAGCAGCGCTGCGCAGCCCCCGCCAGCCTTGAGTTTCAGGGCTTACACCCATTCCTGTGCACTGGCATGCAATTTGCTCCCTTGTGAGGCAGGATGCCCTGGC
Organism: Pseudomonas anguilliseptica; assembly: GCF_021375795.1. GTDB lineage: Bacteria > Pseudomonadota > Gammaproteobacteria > Pseudomonadales > Pseudomonadaceae > Aquipseudomonas > Aquipseudomonas anguilliseptica_A. Next base: position 269,236 of record NZ_JAEIOI010000003.1, read on the forward strand.
GGAGTATGCCGGCGGCCGTACCGTACTATTGAGGGCTCACGATTCGAGCCTTATCCACCTGGAGGACAGCATGTCGAAGTCGATTCAACTGATTAAAGAACACGACGTGAAGTGGGTTGACCTGCGCTTCACCGACACCAAGGGCAAACAGCACCACGTGACCATGCCGGCACGCGACGCGCTGGACGAAGACTTCTTCGAGCATGGCAAGATGTTCGATGGCTCCTCCATCCATGGCTGGAAAGGCATCGAAGCCTCCGACATGATCCTGCTGCCGGTTGACGAAACCGCCGTACTGGATCCGTTCACCGAAGAGCCGACCCTGATCATCGTCTGCGACATCATCGAGCCAAGCACCATGCAGGGCTACGATCGTGACCCGCGCTCGATCGCCAAGCGCGCTGAAGAATTCCTGAAAACCACCGGCATCGGCGACACCGTATTCGTTGGCCCGGAGCCGGAGTTCTTCATCTTCGACCAGGTCAAGTTCAAGTCGGACATCTCCGGCTCGATGTTCAAGATCTACTCCGAGCAAGGCTCCTGGATGACTGACCAGGACGTCGAAGGCGGCAACAAGGGCCACCGCCCAGCCGTCAAAGGTGGTTACTTCCCAGTTCCGCCGTGCGACCACGACCACGAAATCCGTACTGCCATGTGTAATGCCATGGAAGAAATGGGCCTGGTCATCGAAGTTCACCACCACGAAGTGGCGACTGCCGGCCAGAACGAAATCGGTGTGAAGTTCAACACCCTGGTTGCCAAGGCTGACGAAGTTCAGACCCTGAAGTACTGCGTACACAACGTGGCCGATGCCTACGGCAAAACCGCTACCTTCATGCCGAAGCCGCTGTACGGCGACAACGGTTCGGGTATGCACGTACACATGTCCATCTCCAAAGATGGCAAGAACACCTTCTCCGGCGAAGGCTATGCCGGCCTGTCCGATACCGCTCTGTACTTCATCGGCGGCATCATCAAGCACGGTAAGGCCCTGAACGGCTTCACCAACCCGTCGACCAACTCCTACAAGCGTCTGGTCCCAGGTTTCGAAGCTCCGGTCATGCTGGCTTACTCGGCGCGTAACCGTTCGGCTTCGATCCGTATCCCATACGTTTCCAGCCCGAAAGCTCGCCGTATCGAAGCGCGCTTCCCGGATCCGGCTGCCAACCCGTACCTGGCCTTCGCTGCGCTGCTGATGGCCGGTATCGACGGTATCCAGAACAAGATCCACCCTGGCGATGCTGCCGACAAGAACCTGTACGACCTGCCGCCAGAAGAAGGCAAGCTGATCCCGCAAGTGTGCGGCAGCCTGAAAGAAGCCCTGGAAGAGCTGGACAAAGGCCGTGCGTTCCTGACCAAAGGCGGCGTGTTCTCCGACGACTTCATCGATGCCTACATCGAGCTGAAATCCGAAGAAGAAATCAAAGTACGCACCTTCGTACACCCGCTGGAATACGACCTGTACTACAGCGTCTAAGCCAGACTCGCGCCGCCTTGCGGCGCGTTCGAAAGCCCTGCCCGGCCCTGCCTGGCGGGGCTTTTTTATAGCTGCGCACTATCGGCCTGCACCCGCAGGTTTTGCTGCGCGCACCCTGCGGAATATTCACGCTTTCACCTCCCGTATCACAATGTCGCTGCTCGGCGCTTGCCAGCGCGCGCGACCGGTGCAAGGCTTAGGGCACATTATTAAGGAGAGTCAGGCATGCGCCCTCTACTTATCTGCCTGCTGCTGGGCCTGGCATTGCCGGCCAGCGCGCAGATCTACAAATACACCGACGCCAACGGCAATACGGTATTCACCGACCAGCCGCCGGAAGGCCAGGCGACGCAGAACGTCGAACTGCCCAAAACCAATAGCGTGACCCTGGCCGTACCCGCCGCCCCAGCGCCCAGCACACCGGCCGACAGCGGCACGGCAGCAGCCCCCTACAGCAACCTGCAACTCACCGGCTTGCCCAGCGATGAAGCACTGCGCGCCAATAACGGCACCTTCACTGTCGACGTGGCAATTGAACCGCGCCTGGCCAGCAACCACCTGCTGCGTTTACTGCTGGACGGCAAACCCCATGGCCAGCTCAGCAACGCGCCACGCCTGCAGGTAAGCAACGCCGACCGCGGCGAACACAGCCTGGCAGTGGAAGTGCTGAGTGCAGGCAAGCCCATCCAGCAGAGCCCCACGGTGACTTTCACCGTACAGCGGGTGAATACCAGCAGCCCGGCACTGCGACCGCCACCACCGCCACCCAAACCCAAGCCGAAGCCAGCCACCTGACCTATGCGAACTCTGCTGTTCTGCAGCCTGATGCTGCTCACTCTGCCCAGCCTGGCACAGGTCTATACCTACATTGATGCCGACGGTAACCGGGTGTTTACCGACAAGCCCAAGTCCGGCAATGCCGAACGCGTTGAGCTGGCACCGAGCAACGCCATGTCGCCTCAGCCGGTATCGGCGGCACCGGTCATGGTTGCACCACCAGAGCCGGGGCTGCGCTACAGCTTGCTGCGTATCCTGGTGCCGCAACCGGATGCCACCATCCGCGACAGCGCCGGCAACCTGATCGTCAGCGTCAACAGCGAGCCCAACCTCTACCCACAGCACAGCTACCGCCTGCTGCTGGACGGCGCACAGGTCGGCGAAGTGGGTAGCAGCCCGGTGTTCCCGCTGGAAAATATCGACCGCGGCACCCATCAACTGGCGGTGGAAATCATCGACCAACAAGGCCGCATCATCGAACGCACGCCCAGCCAGCCATTCCACATGCTGCGCATTTCCCTGGCGCAGAAGCGCATGGTCACCCCCTGCAAGAAGGCCGACTACGGCGTACGCCCGGAGTGTCCACTCAAGGACAAGCCACCGGAAAAGAAAGACATTCCCTTCGTGCCTTTTCTCTAGGCCTGTCCAATAGCGTGCAGCATCTGTTGCTCTCAACACCGAGCGTGAGGTTCCCCGGCTCGTAGGGTGCGCCGTGTTGCTCGCCTGCCGGAACACACCCCGCCCATTCCGTGTATCGCGGTGCGCACAGCGCACCCTACACATTGGGATGTAGCCTTTCTCTAGCGCCTATCGCTGCCTCAGCCCATGCATCCGGACGGAGGCAAAACCATCAATGCACCAATAAGGTGCGATAGGCGCCACGCATTTCTATACTCTCCCTGTTTTGGGTCGCAGCAAGGCGCTCTACTGCGCTGAAAAGCAGCCTACTCGCAGCATTCCACGGCTAGACACGCTTCTTTTCGGGGCTTTGGTTTGCTTCTTGCATTTTCCAGCGGCATTGCCGGAACCCAAGGGCCTGCGACATTCCATATGATCATCAATGACGCGCTGCACCGCCTGCTGCTGGACAACCTGACCACTGCCACGCTGCTGCTCAACGACGACCTGCGTCTTGAGTACATGAACCCGGCAGCGGAGATGCTCCTGGCCGTCAGTGGTCAACGCAGTCACGGGCAATTCATCAGCGAGCTGTTTACCGAATCCAGCGAAGCGCTCAGCGCGCTGCGCCAAGCCGTCGAACACGCTCATCCGTTCAACAAGCGTGAAGCCGTACTGACCTCAATCAGCGGCCAGACCCTGACTGTCGACTACGCCGTCACCCCGGTGCTTAACCGTGGCGAGACCCTGCTGCTGCTGGAAGTGCACCCGCGCGACCGTCTGCTGCGCATCACCAAGGAAGAGGCGCAGCTGTCCAAGCAGGAAACCACCAAGATGCTGGTGCGCGGCCTGGCTCACGAGATCAAGAATCCATTGGGTGGCATCCGTGGCGCGGCGCAACTGCTGGCTCGCGAGCTGCCCGAAGAAAGCCTCAAGGATTACACCAACGTGATCATCGAGGAGGCCGACCGCCTGCGTAACTTGGTCGACCGTATGCTCGGCTCGAACAAGCTGCCCTCCCTGGCGCTGACCAACGTGCACGAAGTGCTGGAGCGAGTCGGCAGCCTGGTGGAAGCGGAAAGCCAGGGCAGCATCATTTTGGTGCGCGATTACGACCCGAGCATTCCGGACGTGCTGATCGACCGTGAACAGATGATCCAGGCCGTGCTGAATATCGTGCGCAACGCCATGCAGGCGCTGGCTGCGCAGAGCGATCTACGCCTGGGCCGCATCACCCTGCGCACCCGCACCCTGCGCCAGTTCACCATTGGCCATTGCCGCCATCGCCTGGTGACCAAGATCGAGATCATCGACAACGGCCCCGGCATTCCGCCCGAGCTGCAGGAAACCATCTTCTATCCCATGGTCAGCGGGCGTGCCGACGGCACCGGCCTGGGCCTGGCCATTACCCAGAACATCATCAGTCAGCATCAAGGCCTGATCGAGTGCGAGAGCCACCCTGGCCACACCGTGTTCTCGATCTTCCTGCCGCTGGAACAAGGAGTAACGCCGTCATGAGCCGCAGTGAAACCGTCTGGATTGTCGATGACGACCGCTCCATCCGCTGGGTGCTGGAAAAGGCTCTGCAACAGGAAGGCATGACCACCCAGAGCTTCGACAGCGCCGATGGCGTACTCGCCCGTCTGAGCCGTCAGCAACCCGATGTCATCATCTCCGATATTCGCATGCCCGGCGCCAGCGGCCTCGACCTGCTGGCACGCATCCGCGAGCTGTACCCGCGCCTGCCTGTGATCATCATGACCGCGCATTCCGACCTGGACAGCGCGGTGGCCTCCTACCAGGGCGGCGCCTTCGAATACCTGCCCAAGCCGTTCGATGTTGACGAAGCCGTTTCGCTGGTCAAGCGCGCCAACCAGCACGCCCAGGAACAGCAGAGCCTGGCCGCCCCCGTCGAGCAGCCGCGCACCCCGGAAATCATCGGCGAAGCGCCGGCGATGCAGGAGGTGTTTCGCGCCATCGGCCGTCTGTCGCACTCCAACATCACCGTGCTGATCAACGGCGAATCCGGTACCGGTAAAGAACTGGTCGCCCATGCCCTGCACCGCCACAGCCCGCGTGCGGCCTCGCCGTTTATCGCGCTGAACATGGCGGCGATTCCAAAAGACCTGATGGAGTCCGAGCTGTTCGGCCATGAAAAAGGCGCCTTTACCGGCGCGGCCAACCAGCGTCGTGGACGTTTCGAGCAGGCCGACGGCGGCACCCTGTTTCTCGATGAAATCGGCGATATGCCGGCCGATACCCAGACTCGCCTGCTGCGCGTACTGGCGGATGGCGAGTTCTATCGGGTCGGCGGGCATACCCCGGTGAAGGTCGATGTACGCATCATCGCCGCCACCCACCAGAATCTGGAAAGCCTGGTGCAAGCCGGCAAGTTCCGTGAAGACCTGTTCCACCGCCTCAACGTGATCCGCATCCACATCCCGCGCCTGTCGGATCGCCGCGAAGATATCCCCACCCTGGCCCGGCACTTCCTCAGCCGCGCTGCGCTGGAATTGGCGGTCGAACCCAAGCTGCTGAAAAGCGAAACCGAAGACTACCTGCAACAACTGCCGTGGCCGGGCAACGTGCGCCAGCTGGAAAACACCTGCCGCTGGATCACCGTCATGGCCTCCGGCCGTGAAGTGCACATCGACGACCTGCCGCCGGAGCTGCTCAGCCAGCCGCAGGAAAGTGCACCGGTGAGCAACTGGGAACAGGCGCTGCGCCAATGGGCAGACCAGGCCTTGGGCCGTGGCCAGTCCAGCCTGCTGGATACCGCCGTACCGGCCTTCGAGCGAATCATGATCGAAACCGCGCTCAAGCACACCGCCGGCCGCCGCCGCGATGCCGCCGTGCTGCTGGGCTGGGGCCGCAATACCTTGACCCGCAAGATCAAGGAACTGGGCATGAACGTCGACAGCGCCGATGACGAGGATGGCGACGACTAAGGCCTGTTAAAGCCTTATGGCGGACCGCGTAACCGCAACGTCGGTTACGCGGACTTGACCTGCGGCACGCATCACCCACCGCTCACCTGTAGGAGCACGCCATGCGTGCGATGCGCGGGCATGGCCCGCGCCTACAAATCTCAGCATTCCATGGGCAGCACATCGCTTAACGAACGGGCATTCGTTCGTAGCAGCGGTTTTCTTTGGCCCATGCAAACCCACCGAAAATGCTCCAGAGCAATGCACCGCTCTCGCACCAATGCACAGCGGCGGTTCATCCAGAGGATTGGCAACGTACCCGTCGCCACCGTTAAAACACCCTGTAATCCAGCGTTTACCGGGCCTGCAGCCAACGTAATAAAACTGGCACACAGCCTGCATAGACTCAAGTAATCCCAGTTTTGGGGACCTTGGTACAGGCAGGCCGGGGATTCCCCTCTTTTACACCGCAGACAAAAAGGCCACCTAAACAGGTGGCCTTTTTGCTTTCCGTCCCGGCTAGCGATAGACCTCGCGCCGGAAGATCAGCGGCGCAGCACCTTTGTAGATGCCGAAGGTGGCGAGGCCGCGAGCAGCCGTACGGTTGGCACCGTCCCAGGGGTAGTGCAACCAGCTGGGTGCGGCAGGGAAGCTGACTTGCGCCGAACCATCATTGCCGGCTCCAGGGGCACTCAGGAGCACCTGCCGCTCATCTGGGTCGAGTGGCCAACTCAGGCTGGCCGTGGTCTCACCCGCCGCGAGATTGCCGCTGAACTGATCCAGTTGCGCCGCTCCCAGGCTAGCGGCAGTGGTGCAATTATCCAGGCCTTCGGGCTGGAAGCTGCCGCCCGCAACATCCTGCCAACTCTCCAGCACCAGAGGCAGACCCAGACCTTGCAGCTCCGGGCCATGGGCATTGCCTATACGCAGACGACCGAGACGTATTTGGCTGCCAAGGTTATTGGCTGCTTCCACCGTAAAGTCGTAGCTGAAACTCTGGCAACCAGCTCCCGTTCCGTAGCAGACCTCCTGAAGCTGATCCACTTCACGCAGGCTAGCGGCGGCAAAGGTCTGGCGTATTTGCGCCGCGAACGGGTAGTCGTCGCTGCTGGGCGCAGTCGCGGGCTGATAGAGCAACTGCTCGCCCAGCCAGCTATAAGTACGCGCCCCATCACCGTCATTCGCTCCTGACACGCTTAGCAGATCCGCCCCCTGGCGGGCCAGGCGTGCATCTCTGGCAAGGCTCCCGGTAACAGAGCTATAGGTACCCACAGATGGAGCAGGCAATTTCCAGAAAGCACCACGGTCATAGTTTCTGGTGACATCACCGCCACGGTTTCTGGCGGCAAGGGTCAGTGTCGGCTGACGATTGGCGGCAAACCCCATCGGTTGTCCCTGATAAGTAAAGGCACTGCCACAACTGGTCGTCAGGCTGGCATTGCCTGACGCACTCAGGTAGGCGGGAATAAAACGTCCGACCAACGCGCTGCTACCGCCGCTGACTGTTTCCGCATCCAGGTAGCCGCCTGCCGGAGGCGTGGCCGTGATGGTAAAGACACCGACCTCGGAAACCGAGCGGTTTGCAATGGTCGAATTACCCAACACATGGTTGTAGGTATTTGGTGTTAACACACCATTTTCACCCCCGCTCGGAGCCACCACCGAACTCCCCAGAGTGATGCCATTGAGGCGAAAGTTGGGGGTGGTGATATTCCCACTGCATAGCTGCGCTGCCGTCAGCGCCTCGCCATCAGCTTCCCAGCCCACCGCGCGAATGGTCAGCGGGAAATTGTCGCCAGCACGGATACCGCCGGGGAACACCGCACAACTGGCGTCATTGCAGTTGGTATTGGCGGCCAGGGTGCTGGCCGTCTGCAAACAAAGGCCATAGGGCTTGCTGACAAACAAATCCGTCCCATTCATCTGCAAGCCACTGTCACCTGTGCCCGCGCTACCTGAATAGCTGGCACTCAGGCTTCTCTGCCCCGCATCGTTGTAGCGTACGGTTAATGGTGCCCGACCATTGCCGTCGAAACTCAGCGACAGGTTGGTTACTGCCGCCGAGATACTGCTGCCATTGACCACTACCGGCTGGGTACCGCTGTTGGGGTCAACATAGGCCGCAGTAAAGCCAATGGTGCGTGTGACATTGGCAAAAGCCGGTACACACAACGCGGCATTATCAGCCTTGCGTACCGCCGTAATGCTGGCATCAGTGGGCTTGGCCGCCAGCATATTGGGTACATCCAACAGAAAACCGCTGTCTGCATAACTGATTGTGCAATTGGCCGTCGAGCACACCGGCACACTCAGTGGTTTGGTAGCCGGTGATGAATTACTGACACCAATACTGAGGTTACCCACTGTCGTCCGCTGCAGCCGAGCTGCCGCAGTGCCGCCACTGAAATTGAGCACATTGCCACCGTTCAAGGTGGCAGGAGCCACCGCGCTCCAACCCGTGGTAGGCGTCAAGGTTACGCTCACCGGGTCGGTATACAGACTGCTGCAACTGGCATTCAGGCAAGCTTGCACCGTTACATCCTGAGGCTTACAGGTCAGGGCCTGGCCGGAATAGGTAAATCGAAAATGATCGATCTGCTGGCCAATCGGGTTGATCCGCGTTGCGCAGACCTGAAAGTCATCGAGTTCGTGGATATTGTTCGAACCGCCAGTGGAGCCGGTCAATGACACGAAGAAGTCGCTGGGCAAAGCCGCCTGGTTAGCGTTCGCCATAGCATTAAAGGGTGCGATCAGGGTGCTGAAACCGGAGCCAGTATTGCGCTCGACCGACACCAGTGTGCTGCCCGTCGTGCGGCTGTCCAGCGTGATCCGGTAGATATGCCCTGGCCCGGGCGTGGCGCCAGAGACATCAACACCCGGATTGAGATTGGCTGCCGTGCCCGCCAGGTACCGGTAGTTCGAGGTGCCGCTGCCGGAGCCACGAATGGACACCGAGTCCTGGCGTAAACCGGGGCCGCCAATACGTGTTTCCGTCGGATTGGAGAAGTTGCCGTATTCATCCAGGGCAATCCCCAACCAGCCACCGGCAAAACCGCTGGTACCGTTCAACTGCGCATAGCCGAGTGAACCGCCATAACCGCCCGGCTGCGGCGTGATCGAGGCATCGGAAAAAATCACCGCCACGCCATCGGCACCGTTGCCGTTATAGGCGTAGTACTTGAACTGCACCTGAACAAAGTTGCCAGTGGCCGGTAACAGACGCTGTAGGGTGGCCCCCGTGGCCACATTGCCGGTGTTATCCGTCAGGCGCATGCGGTTACCCACTGTTCTGGGCACACCAAAACTGCCGTTACGGCTGGTCACCGCCCAGTTGTCGGTGCCCAGGCTGGCGCGGTCGAAGCTGTCGGTAAAACAGCTGGAGATCGGGCTGCCATCGCACAAGTTACTCGGGGTGGTCACGCTGGGCGAACAGGTGCCATAGACCTTACTGCTACCGGTGCCACTGATGGAGCTGTTCCAGCCGCCGCCCGTGACATTGCCGTACACCGTGCTGTTGTTGAGGGTAATGGTGTTGCTGTTGCTGACAGTGCCCGTGATCGTGCTGTTGTTGATCTCCAGCTCATTGCTGGAGCTGATATTGCCGGTGACATAGGCACCGCTGATGGTGATCTTGCAGCAGTTGCCGTTGATATTTGCATTGATGGTGCCGCCCGAGAAGGACGAGACACCGTTGGTGGCCGTGATGGTGCCACTGAAATTGCTGTTGCTGGCGGTAATGCCGTTGGTCGCGGTGGCGGCGCCGATCACAGTGGTGTTGGTAAAGGATGCATTGCCATTGGTACTCGCCGAGCTGGACAAGGTGCCACCCGTGACGCTCAAACCGTTGGTAAAGCTCACATTACCGCCAACATTGGTATTGCTCAGACTGCCATTACCGGTGCCCGTGACGTTGCCCGAGACGCTGGAGTTTGTCAGCGTGACGCTGCCGCTGGCCGTTTCAATAAAGCCGTTGATGGTGACGTTGGTCAGGGTGATGGCCGCGCTGCCGTTTCGGACATTGCCGTTGATGGTGGTCGCGCTATGCGGCGCGATAGTGGTGATCTGGTTGTAGGAAGCCTGCAGGGTAATCGGGTTGCTGGCCGTACCGATGGTGTTGCCACGCAGGGCGAAACCACCATCGGCGCTCAGGGTCAGCGCACTGCTGCTGGTCAGGGTATCGCCGCTGGCAAAGCTGATCTGGCCACTGCAGGTGTTGGTTGCCTGATTCCAGTTGCCCGCTCCGCCCTGGCAAGGCGCAAATGTCGCGCTCGGCAGGGTGTAATTGACTGCCAGTGCATTGCCACTCAACAGCAGCAGCCCGACAACCAGGCAACGCAGGAACATATTCATGGTCGCTCCACCACCGAGGTTATCTGCCGATAGGCATAGTCCGGGTTGCCCGGCTGACCAGCCTCGGCTCGGGCCGTAATACTGAAGAACTGCACAGCCAGGCGGTTTTCTTCGGGAATATTGACCGCTGCCGATGGTGTGCAGGTCACCGCAACCTGAAAACCACCGAGCGCGAAATTCGTACAGCCCTGGCCAGCCAGCACCCGGACAATGCCGTACTCAATCCCCGCGCGCGCCGCCTGGTAGGCCCGCGCCTGCTGGATGGCCAGGCTGGTGGTGGCATTCTGGGTCACCGCCAGGCGCGCCATCGCGGCGATCACCAACGCCACGATGATGATCAGAAACATTGCCGCTACCAGGCCAAAGCCGGCCTCATTTCGTTCAGGGCGCATTGTCGACATGAACCTGCTGCAAGAGGCTGATGGATTCGCCGTTGGCACTCAGCGTCAGCCGAATCGTCACCAGACCGCTGCGAATATTGGTGCCCGGCGTGTAGGTAAAACTGCTGTTGGCACAATCCACCTGATCGACCACGGTCGCCGCAGCGCTGTAGTCATAGTTGGCCGCCAGCGAGTCGAATTCGCCACGCCATAACCGGCCATTGGCGCAGCGATAGCCCACCACCTGATCGGCAAGGAAGAAACGATGCTGCGGTGATGCATAACGGAAGCGAAAGCCATTAATCGCCGCCCCCGTCAGGCGCAAATCAGAGCCCTGCACGCTGATGCTGACTCGTGGACTGATCACCGAGGGGGCGCCTGCCGCCGGCGTCCAGACGTTATTGCCAGCCCCGGCGCTACCAACGTTGTAGATCACCATCCACAGATTGGCCGGCAAGGCCAGTTCATTCAGTTGCAGCGGCCCGGCAAAAGGAATGGCGCAAGGCGAAGCGACGCACACCGGCGGATCCTGAAGCACACCGCCCGCCAGATTGGCGCGATAACGCCCCCCCGACGGTGCCCGCAACAACTCCAGCGCCCCGCCATTGATACGCACCGAGTTGGGCACTGCCAGGCGCACGTCGCGGGCCATGCGATTGACCGCCGTGGCGGCCAGATCGACCAGTTCGGCGCGGCGGCTCTGGTCGACAAAGCCCTGCATCGGCCGCGACATCACCGTGCCAATCATCACCGCCACCAACCCCGAGAGGGCGATCACCATCACCAGCTCGACCAGGGTAAAGCCATGGCCGGTATAAGCCACCGACACAGGCGTACGGGCCGCTGACCGAGTGCAAGCGGGCCGGCGCATCAGTAGTTAGTCCTGAAGCCGTCGAGGCTTAGGGTTTGCCCGCTCGGATCACTGACCGTAACGCGTATGCGGGTTGCCGGTGTTCCATTCAGCGTCACCGTGGTATCGACGCCGACAGCCACCTGATAACCCGGCAAAATCGCATTACCGTTGATGTCCTGTGCCGCTTGCGCGGCCTGTGCAGCGGCCGGTAAGTCGGCATAAGCACGAGCACTGATGGCTTCCAGATAGGCCTCGGCCAAGGCCAGGCTTTGCTGACGCAGCATTGGGTCGGCCGAGCGCCCGGTAATACTGACCATGGCTGAAAACATCGCGGCGGCGGCAATGCCGATCACCACAATGGTGATCACCAGCTCAACCAGCGTCATCCCGCGCTGCCGAGACCAGCGGCCACCCCGCACAGACTCTCGCCCGTTCACGGTGTGGTCCCGATAAAACCGGTAACCGGGTTGACGCTCAAAACAAAGGCACCGTTGCCCAGATTTGCAGTGTTAGCCGCACCAGCAGCGCCACCCAGGGAATTGAAAGTGATATCCAGAGCAGTCGTCATCGTCACGCTCTCCGGCTTGCTGGCGGCATAGTTACCACCCGACGGGTTGGCCACTGCACTACCGGCGGCCAACGGACCACAGGCCTGCGAATAGGTCAGCGCATAGCCCGCGTTATTGATCTGAGTGCGAATTGGGCAGCCACTGGCCACCGCCAGCTTCTGCCCGTAACGCACTGCCGCCAGGCTTTCTTCAAAAAACAGGCGTTCATCGAACACCTGCCGATCAAAGAAACGCGGCCCTACCACGGCGGCGAGAATGCCGATCAGCACAATGACCATCAGCAACTCGACTAGGGTAAAGCCACGCACAGGGGTTAGCAGCCAGTGGTAGTACGGACAATAGTCGGAGCCACCGTCGCAGTGGCTGCGGTATAAACCACCTGACATGCAGTCGCAGTAGTTGCACCTTTCGCCTGTACAGTGGTTGTGGTGGCTGCGGTCGTAACAACAAAATCGCCCGTATTGGTGTTATCAGTAGCACTGGTACCTGTGATATTTGCCGCCACTACGATACCTGCAGGACTGGCATAACCGTTGGTAATTGCAACAGCGGCACCCTCCAGAGTAACAGTCGCTGGGCTCGTACCAGCCGCCAGAAATGCCGAACGCGTGATTGCACTGGCCGATTTCATGGAGCCCTCAACACCCTGGATGGTTGCACGCCGTGCGTCGGCACCAAAATCCGCAAACCGCGGCAATGCAAACGCCGCCAGAATGCCCAGAATTACAATCACCATAATCAGCTCGATCAGGGTAAAACCGCTTTGTTGCTTCTTCATCGGTACTTCCTCATTGCAGTAAAGGGGGTTAAGGGGTGGTGCGATCAAAGTTGGTGGTCACGGTGCCGTTGCTGGAGTCATAGACGATGCTGTCGTTGAGGTCATCCAGCTGGTAGGTGTAGGTGCAGATCGCGCCGGCGGCTGAGGCGATGTAATCCACCGGGTTGGCGGGGGTCGAGGCGGTGCCCACGCGTGGCGCCGAGCCCTGCAGGATGGCATTCCACACCTGCACGCAGTTGAGGACGTCGGCGGTGCCGACCGGCCAGCCCTGGGCGTTCACATCCACCGTGCCGTCACCAAAGCCGACCACATCGGTGTTTGGCGTGGTGTCGTTGCCATTGCCGCGATTGACCTCCCACTGCGCGCGCACCAGCAGCACGGCCGAGGCCAGCGCCCCACCGGCACCGCGTACGGCGGCTTCGTGGGCATCCTTGGTGACGTTGATAAAGCGCGGCAAGGCCACCGCAGCGAGCACGCCGAGGATGACGATGACCACCACCAGTTCGATCAGGGTGAAACCCCGGTTGTGTTGCATGGCGCTCTCCTACTCAATCAACCCCTGCGCGGCAATCTGCGCCTGGGGTACTGCCTGAAGTTCAAGGGCCAGACCTCTGCCCTGCCAGTGTGCACCTGTCGCTGTAGCCTGAGAAACCGCCTGCACCCGGTAGGCCTGCAGCTCGGTCGAGTCTTTTGCCCATCCGTCACTGAAGCGCCAGCGGTACAGCACCCAACCGGGCTCAGCCAACCAGTACCAGCAGCCACGGGTGGGCGTGTCACCACGCGCCAGCTCGCCGCAGTAGTTGTCCTGTTGCCAGCGCAGCAACAGGAACGGATTACCGACCAGCATGCCGCGCGTCAGCAAACGGTCCTGCGCCAGCTGCTCGGCCGTGAGGCTCGCCAGGCTGCTGGCCAGGTGCTCACGGGTGGCCTGCTGCGCACGGCGCTCACTGACCTGGACGATCTGCCAGGTCAGGGCCAACAGCACCGCCAGCAGCATCAGGCCGGTCAGCATCCAGCCGAGCCGACGCGCCAGGCGCACGCGCCCTTGCAGCTGGTATTCACCGCTCAACGGCCACCCTTGGCCGCCGAAGCCAGCTCCCACATCGGCAGGAACACACCCAACGCCAACACCAGCACCATGATGCCCATCGCCACAATCAGAATAGGCTCGATGGCATCGGCCAGCTGCTTGAGGTCGTAATCCACTTCCTGCTCGTAGAAATCCGCTACCTCGACAAACAGGTCGTCCAGTGCGCCGGTCTCTTCACCAACGGCCATCATTTGCAACACCAACGGGGTAAACAGGCCGCTGGCAGAGGCGGTACGGGTCAACGCCTCGCCCCGTTCAATGCCTTCACGCATGGCCAGAATCGCCTGGCCGATATAGCGATTGCCCACGCTGGCGCTGTTGATCGACAGGGTCTGCAACAGCGGCACGCCGGCGCGGTACATCATCGCGAAGGTCCGGGTGAAGCGCGCCAAAGCGATCCGCTCGAAAATCCCACCGACAATCGGCAGGCGCAGTTTGATCTGGTCCCATTTCAAGGCACCGGCATCGGTCTCGATCCATTTGAAAAAGCCAAACAGGCTGCCACCGAACAACAGCGCCAACAGCCACCAGAAATCCTGGAAGAACTGCGAGGTGCCGATCAGGATTTGCGTGGCCCAGGGCAAATCCGCCTTGAACTGGGCAAACACCTTGGCAAACGCCGGGATCACGAACAGGTTGATCACCACCAGCGCCACCGCCATGGCAGACAGCACGAACAGCGGGTAACGGGTGGCCTGTTTGATGCGTTTGCGGGTTTCGCGCTCCAGCTCCAGATACACCGATAACTGGCGGAAGGCCTGATCAAGCTGGCCGGTGTTTTCCCCGACGCTGATCATGCTGACAAACAGGGTGTTGAATACTTTGGGGTGGGCGTTGAGCGCCACGGCCATGCCCTGCCCGCCTTCCAGATCACTGCGCACCGCCTGCAACACTTCGCGCAGGTAGAGGTTGCGGCTGGATTCGGCCAGGCCGCCAATCGCACGAATGATCGGCACGCCGGCCTTGCTCAGGCTGTACATCTGCCGGCAGAAGATAATCAGCTCTTCAAGGTCGACATGTTTGCGCCGCAGGCTTTCCTTGAGCTGGGCGAATACGTCGTTGTCGCTGGCCTGGGCTTGCTCCTCGATGGTCAGCGGGGTAATGCGTTCAGCCAGCAGTTCGCTGGCCAGGCTGTCCGCCGAGCCGGCTTCGCGGCTGCCGCTGACCTTGCTGCCCTGGGCGTCGCGGCCGGTGAAGTGAAACTGGCTCACCGCACGACCTCCCGGTACCAAGCGCTAGCCCTAGGCATCAGACCACCCCTTCATCGGTGAGGGTGGCACAGACTTTCAGCACCTCTTCCACACTGGTCACCCCGGCCAGGGCGTAATCCAGTGCGCAAGCGGCCAGTGGGCGGTAATTGGCGCTGGCCTGCGCGGCCTCGGCAAAGCCCTGGGGATCGTTGCGGCGCAGCGCGGCGATCATGCCGTCGTCCATTTCCAGCAGTTCGTAAACGCCCACCCGGCCGGCATACCCGGTGTTGTGACACTGGTGACAGCCCGCTCCGCGCTTGAAGCTGCGCCCGAGCAGCGGGGCCTTGTAGAGGCTTTCCAGCCAGACCAACTGGCGGGCATCCGGGGTGTGCTCCTGCATGCAGTTCTCGCACACCCGCCGAACCAGACGCTGAGCCAGCACGGCATTCAGCGAAGTGGCGACGAGAAACGGCTCGGCGCCCATGTCGATCAGGCGCATGGCCGAGGTCAGCGCATCGTTGGTGTGCAGGGTCGACAGCACCAGGTGACCGGTGAGTGCAGCGCGCAGGCCGATCTCGGCGGTTTCCTGGTCACGCATCTCACCGATCAGCACGATGTCCGGGTCCTGACGCAACGCGGCGCGCAACACGCGGGCAAAGCTCAGGTCGATCTTGGCGTTGACCTGCACCTGGTTGATGCGCGGCAGGCGGTATTCCACCGGGTCTTCCACGGTGATGATCTTCTTCTCCGGGCTGTTCAGCTCGGCCAGCCCGGCATACAGCGTGGTGGTCTTACCGGAGCCGGTAGGCCCGGTGACCAGCACCAGGCCGAACGGACGTTGCAGCAGGCGGCGAAAGCGCACCAGCATGTCCGGCGGCATGCCGCTGGCTTCCAGGGTGGAAACGCCGCCTGTCTGGTCGAGCAGACGCATGACCACCGACTCGCCGTACTGCACCGGCATGGTCGAAACCCGCACATCGATGTTGTGGCCCTTGACGCGGATATTGAACCGGCCGTCCTGGGGCAGGCGCTTCTCGGAAATATCCAGCCCGGACATGATCTTCAGGCGCATCACCAGGGCCGAGGCCACGCGCGCCTCTTTCATCACCTGTTCGCTGAGCACACCGTCGATACGCTGACGAATGCGCACCACGCCTTCGTCGGGCTCGATGTGGATGTCCGAGGCTTTCATCTGCACAGCGTCTTCAAACAAGGTTTGCAGCAGGCGCACCACCGGGGCTTCGGTGTTGCTATCGGCACCGAGTTTGGACAGGTCGAAGTCGCTGTCCTTGAGCTCGCCTTCCAGCTCGCCGGCAATAGAGGCGATTTCACTGGTGCGGCGGTACACCGTATCCAGCGTTGCCAGCAGCTCCGCCTCGCGCACCACCGCCGGGCGCACGCGAACCTTGAGAATGCGGTCCATCTCGTCCAGGGCAAACAGATCGAGCGGGTCGGACATGCCCACCAGCAGGCCATCACCTTCGCGTGACAGCACCAGCGCGCGGAACCTTCGGGCCATGGCCTCCGGCAGGCGCTGCACCAGTTCCTGATCGAACTTGAAATGCTTGAGGTCGATAAACGGAATCTTCATCTGCTCGGACAAGGCGGTGAGCAGACGCACCTCATCGACGAAGCCCATGTCGACCACCGTGCGCCCCAGCTTGGAGCCAGTGCGTTTCTGGTCCTGCAGGGCCAGTTGCAGCTGTGCATCGCTGAGCAGACCGGCCTGGATCAGCAGGTCACCCAAGCGCACCTTGCGCTGACGAATATCACTTTCAGGCATCAACGGCCTCCCAGCGTCTTAGCGCGTTCACTGGCAAAGCGCCGGGCGCTGTCGTCCAGGCCCAGCCCCTGTAGGGCCAGACGGTAATGGCGGCCTGCTTCGGCCGATTGGTCAAGCTGCTCCAGAGCAATCGCCAGGCCCAGTTGCCAGGTTGACTGGCTGGGGCGCAGGGCAACCATGCGGCGGTACAACTCGACGCTGTTCTGCCATTGCCCGGTCTGCTGGTAGCTGGCCGCCAGCAGGGCAAAATACGTGGGTTCCTGCTCCAGGCGTGGCGGGTTCTGTTCCAGGGTCGCCACCGCGCCCTCGTTATCACCCGCCTGTAGCTGCGCGCGTGCCAGCAGCAGACGCAGTTCGCTGTCATCGGGCAGTTGCGCCAGCTGCGCCGGCAGCCAGGTGAGCAGGCGCTGCTGATCGCCAGCAGCCAGATAGGCACGGGCCAGCCAGCGCAACACTTCCGGATCCCGCCCACGGGTCTTTTGCAGGTTTTCCAGCAGGCTGATCGCCCGGGCGTTGTCACCGTCCTGCATGGCCTGCCGCGCCAGCGCCAGAGAGTCGGGCTGATGCGTGGCAATCTTCACTTGCGGGGCGCTGGCCGCTGGCGCCGGCTGAGCGGCCGCAGGTGGTGCGGCGGCAGGCAACGGTGCGTTGACCCAGGCCGGCATAGGTGCCTCGACCTGTGCTGGCGCAGCCTCGGCAGGCGGCAGGTTATCCAGCACCAGCGGCTCATCGTCTACCGCGACCGCCGTATTCATTGGCACTTCCACCCAGAGCATCCAGCGATCACCGGCCGCCTCCAGGCGGTCGCGGACATCCAGGCTGTCACCCAGACCGACCAGCAGAATCTGCACATCCGCACCTTTGTTCTCTACGCGCCAGGACAGGCTGCGCCCCTCACGCTGCACACGGCTCTGTTGCGGCTCACCGACCAGCTGGCTGTCCTTCAGGCGCAGGCTGACGGCACCGCTTTCCTCGCTGCGCTGGTAGGTCACGCTGCGATCCAGCAGCAGCTGCAACACCAGCCCACGGGCATCATGTTGCGGCAGAACATCAAGCACCTGTACCGGCAGTTGCACAACCGGCGCAGGTGCCACGGGGCGGGTGACGGTTGCCAGATCCGGCACCCCCTTGACCACACGACCGATCATCAGGCCGACCAGCACGCCAATCAGAATCACCGCCATCAGCCAGATGGAGCCACGGCGAATGCGCTCATAGCGGTCGCGCCGTGCGGCGGCGGCTTCATCCACGGCGTACAGACCATCCAGCTGCAAGCGCTCATTGGGCGCAGCGCGGCGGGTTTCCAGATCGCGCAGCATGTCGTTGACCAGGCTCATGGCAGCCACTCCCGCCAGTACTCCAGCCAGGGCCAGGCACCCACCAGCAGAACGATGGACAGAGCCCCGGCCGCCACACTCCAACCCAGCCAGGGTGAACGACGGCGCAGAAACGGTTGCGCCCCTTCGGTATCCAGTTGCGCACGTTTGACATGGCTGACACGCACCTGACGCATACCTTCGCCAAAGGCGACCATCAGTGCCTTGTGCGCGAGAATGTTCAACAACCGTGGGATACCCCCGCTACCCTGCACCAGACGACGCACGGCGGCTGTATCAAACAGCGGCTCGCCGCGATAACCGGCAACCGCCAGGCGTTCATTCAGGTAGCGGCTGGTGTCTTTCTCGTCCAGCGCGCGCAGCTGGTAGGAAAAGGTGATGCGCTGTCGCAGCTGACGAAACTCCGGGCGGGCCAGGGTTGCATCCAGTTCGGGCTGGCCGAATAGCACCACTTGCAGCAGCTTGGCCTGCTCGGTTTCCAGGTTGGTCAGCAGGCGCAGGGCCTCGAGGGTGGCAGTCGGCAGCGCCTGGGCTTCGTCGATCAGCAACACCGTGCTCTTGCCGGCAGCAGCCAGCTCGATCAAACGCCGGTGCAGGGCATCGAGTACGGCCTGGGTATCCAGGTCTTCGACCCCTGCTATGCCCAGCTCACGCGCCAAGGCCTGGCGCAAACCCACCGGGCTCATGCCTGGGTTGGGCAGGTAAGCCAGCTGATACCGAACATCATCCAGCTCATTGAGCAGCGTGCGGCAGAGCAGGGTTTTACCGGTGCCCACTTCGCCGGTGACCTTGATAAAGCCTTCGCCCTCACCGAGTGCCACGCGCAGCAGGTTGAGGCATGCCTGATAGGGCGCCAGCTGCACCAGAAAACCGGTGTTCGGGGTCAGCGCGAAGGGTTTTTCGTGCAGACCAAAGAAGGCTTCATACATCGGCCTATCTCAGCTCCTTGAAGGTTTGTGCACTCTTGCGCAGCTCGTTCAGCCAGACCTCATCGCTGACCACTTGCGGCCGCATGAGAATCACCAACTCGCTCTGCTGCAGCGCCTTGCGCTGTTGCTTGAACAGGTTGCCGACAATCGGCAGGGTGCTGGCCCAGGGAATGCTCGCATCGGTGTTTTCATTGTTGTTCTGCAACAGACCGCCGATCACCACCACCTGGCCACTGCGGGCACGCACGATGGAGTCGGACTGACGCGTGGTGGACAGGGCCAGCGGCAGGTTGAACACATTGTCCTGGCCCAGGGCGATGGTCTTGTTCTGGTCACGCACGCGGCTGACGGTCGGCCGCACATGCAGGGTCACGGTGTCGTTCTGGTCGATCTGCGGAGTTACATCCAGGGAGATACCGGAGAAGAACGGCGTCAGGGTGATGTCCTGGGTCGGCTCAGTAACCCCGCCCACGGTGGCGGTGGAGCCGGTGGACGACACATTGGTGACGAAGAACTCGTCTGTACCGACCTTGATCACCGCCTTCTGGTTATTCAGCGTGGAAATCCGTGGGCTGGACAGCACACGCACTTCGCCCTGGGTTTCCAGCAACTCGATCAGGCCGGTGAAGTCACCCAGGGTCAGGGCAATGCCAAATACCCCATCGACCCCAGTTGGGCCACTCAACGCTGCACCTGCCAGGGAACTGCTGACATCGCCGCCCAGCTGATCCCAGCTGATCCCGGCCTGGAAGCCATCGGACAGCTGCACCTCAAGAATCTTGGTTTCCAGAATCACCTGGCGTTGCAGGTTGAGCTGCGCCTGCTCAAGGAACCGCGCGACGTTCTCCTGGGCGGCGCTGTGTGCGCGCACCACCAGCAGGCTGGCCTGCGGGTTGATCATCACGCTGCTGTTGCTGTCGCCGGCCACGATCATTTCGACTACCTGGCGCACTTCATTCCAGAAGTCGACATTGCTGGAAGTGCTGACCTGGCTGGCGTTCAGCGTGGTCACGGTATTGCTGTTGCCGCCCCCCGTGTTATTGGCGCTGTTGTTGCCGGAATTATTGTTGCTGGTGCTTTCCACCTGTCCGGAGCTGACCCTGGTATCGGTCTGACCGATGCGCTGCAGGTTGAGGTAGTTGATGTCGTAGCTGCGGGTGATCACCTGGTTGGGCAGGATCTGATAGCCATAGCTGGTGCGGCGGAAGTCATAGCCATAACTGTCACGCACAGCCGCCAGCACTTCATCGAGGGTGACCCGGCGCAGGCTGAAGGTGATGGTACCGGTGACGTCCGGGTGCACCACCAGGTTCTGCCCGGCACCGTCCATCAGGCTGAGGAAGAAGTCACGCGCCGGCATGTCCTTGGCCGCTACATCAAAACGCGGGCCGCTGCTGAAACCACTGCCCAGCGGAGGGATCAGTGCCGCCTGCACAGCCAGCGGCGGCATCACCTTGGGCGTGGCCTGGGCCTGCTTGAGGCTGTCATCCAGCAACTTGCTGCTTTGCTCATAGAGTTGCGCGTCGCCATCCTTGAAGGTTTGGCAGGCCACAAGCAGGCAGCTCAGGCTCAACAGGCAGACACTGGGCAAAAATCTGATCATGGGCATCATCGGCTCGGTTGCATAACGGGTTCAGCCAGGCGCAGCAGCTGTTGCTGGCCCTGACGTTCGATCAATACGGATTGCGCATGGATGGCCAGCACCCGGGCATCGGCATAGCGCTCGCCGACCCGCAGGCTTTGCCCGGCAATGATTGCGCGGCTACCCTGGGCACCGCGCACAATGGCCTGCAGCACCAGCGGGCGGTCGCCGCTGGCGGCAACGGCGGGCTGCAATTCGCGGGGCGGCTGGGTCGGATCGATGCCCGGATTGCCGGCCAGCGCCGCACCACTGAGCAACAGGCTGAGAAACAGGACTCTAGACACCGACCCACCCCGCATGCCGACTCAAGGTATAGAGTTTCAGGCGGATGCTGGCCTTACCCGGTCCCGCCTCACCAACCTGATAATCCAGGCTGTCCCAGTTCAGCTGCCAGCCACTGGCTTTCACCGCCTGCAAGTAGCTCAGCAGGTCGAAGTAGCCACCCTCCAGCTGCAACTCCAGGCCATGGCGGTAGAGGGTCACAGCGGCTGGGGCGGGTTTCTCCTCGCTCGCCGTGGCGCCCGCAACCGGCTCGACACTGGCCAGCTGCACCGGCTCGCTGAAGCTGCTCATGCCCAGTACCCGTAGCTGCGGCTGTTTGCGCAACAGCTCCTGCAACACCGTCTGCATTTTCTGCGGCGTCACCAGCTCATCGGTGTGCTGATCAATCTGCAGGATCAGCGCGTCGCGACTGGTCGCTGCCGCCAGCAACGCGTCGCGGTATTGCCGATTAGGATCAGCAGCGGCGCGCCGCTTGAGCTCCTCCCGCGCGCTCGCCGCTTCCAGCCGCTGCGCCTCAGCCAGTTGCCAGCTGCTCTGCTGCTTGGCCAGACGTACGCTGAGCGGGTCACCGATCAGCAGCACGTAGAACACAAAGAGCAGACCCAGGCCCACGCCATAGGCCAGCCAGCGCTCGCGCGGGGCCATGCCCTGCCAGCGCGGCAACCACTTATTCATTGCCGGCCTCCTTATCCTTCAGTTGGGACGAGAGGTCGAAGTGCAGCAACTGATCATCACCGCGCTGCACGTCGAAACGGGCGAATTCACGGCCATTGAAGACCGCACTCTGTCCCAGACGCTGCAGGTACTGCGGCAGCAGCTCCTGATCCTGGCTGCGCCCTTGCAGGCGTATCTGCCGACCGCCTTCACGCAGGCTGATGCCGCTCAGCCACAGGCCACTTTGCGGGTGCTGCTCGGTCAGGGCCATCAGTGGAGCGACAAAGCCCGCACTGCGCTGACTGCCAAGCAGTTGCAGGTAGGCAATCAGCCGCTGCAATTCACGATTATCCCGCTCGCGAGCCGTCAGCTCCTCAGGCAAACGCTCATCCAGCTTCGGCTCGACAAAACTGCCACGCGCCGTCGCCAGCTCGGCCTCTTCCTCCTGCGCCTGTGCCTGCACCTGAGCCAGACGCTGAGCGCCCTGGTGCAGTTGCCAGGCTTGCCAGCTCCCATGCGCCAGACACAGCAGCAGCACGATACCCAGGCCCAGCAGCATCTGTGCCCGCTGCGGCCCGCTTTGCTGTGTGCGTTCGACCTGGAACAGGTTGAGGTTCTGCATCAGCCGGCCTCCTGCCGCAGGGCTGCACCGACGGCGCCCATGCAATAGGCCTGCTCCTGCTCGGACAGCTCGGCACTGGCCTGCCCCGGAAACAGTTCACGCAGATCCAGCGCCTGCAACTTGACCGCCAGGCCGCTGGAGAGCGCCTGCAGGGCCGCCGCACCATTGCGCTTCATCGGCAACAGCAGCAGCCGGTTGATATAACCCTTGCCCAGCTGGCTTTCGTAATAATCGAGGGAGCGCTGGATCTCCAGGGTCATCGCCGAGAATTCCTGATCCGCCTGGTCCAGGCCCTGTTCGATACGTCGCGCCATATACAGATCAGCGCCATGTTGCACGGCAATCAGCCCTTCGCTGGAACGCAGGCGCAGCAGCGACAAACTCATGCCTTCGCTGCCGGCCAACAGGCCAAGGTTACGGAATGCCATTTCGGTGACATCAATGCTGCCCAGGTGCAGGCCGGCTTCGTCGCACATCGCGCTCCAGGCCAGCATCCGCGCCTTGTTCAGGACCGCGCAGTAGGCCATGCGCGAACGCCCACGGTAGGCATCGTCAGGCAGGTTGAAAGCATCGACGACAACGCTGTCGATCGGCTCACTGATCAGTTCCTTGACCCGCCAGCGCATGGCGTCGCGTAACTCAGTGGCGGGCACATCGGGGCTGTCGAGCAGGAGCATCTGATAAGTGGCGGGGTGCAACAGCAGATTGACCGGCATGCCGGCAAGGCCCAGTTGATTGACCAGGCGCTTGAGCAACGCCGGCTGTTCGGCACTGGCGGCCTCATGAAACTGGCACTCCAGCAGACGCGGAGGCTGACCCGGTTCGCGCAGCACACGCGCCAGAGCAACACCTTCAGGACTGGTTTCGATACCCAGCAAACCATTGGCGGCTTTTATTTTTCTTTTCGCAAACCACGCCAACTGCGCATTCCCCCACCCATTGCAGCGCAGGCAACACCTGCCTGCGACACACTGTAGAATAGCCTCCGAGCCCTAGCCCTGAGCCTGATCAATGTTCCATGTCGTGTTGTTTCAACCGGAAATTCCCCCGAATACCGGCAACATCATTCGCTTGTGCGCTAACACCGGCTGCCATCTACACCTGATCGAACCCCTGGGTTTCGACCTGGATGACAAGCGCTTACGCCGCGCCGGGCTGGACTATCACGAGTATGCGACATTAAAACGCCATCAATCGTTGGCGGACTGTATAACACAAACCGGCTGCGACAGAATCCTGGCATTCACCACTAAAGCTAGTCACAACTACGCACAAATGCAGTTTCGCCGGGGTGACATGCTGCTCTTTGGCCCGGAAAGTCGCGGTCTGCCTCAGGAAATCCTAGACCAGATCGCCGATGCTCAACGCCTGCGCATGCCCATGCGCCCGGGCAATCGCAGCCTGAACCTGTCCAATGCCGTTGCTGTAGTGGTGTACGAAGCCTGGCGCCAACTTGATTTCGCCATGGACTGAGCGTCACGCCCTACACAAAAGGTAATAAAAAAGCGCCCGAAGGCGCTTTTTTAGTCTTCAATGGCGCACAACTCAGTGCGCCACTTCCGCCTGCGCGGCTTGCTGCATACGCTGCAGCTCCTGCGCGTAGAGGGCGTCGAAGTTCACCGGAGCCAGCATCAGGGCCGGGAACGAGCCACGAACCACCAGGCTATCCAGGGTCTCACGGGCATACGGGAAGAGGATGTTCGGGCAGAACGCACCCAGGGTGTGGCTCATGGAGGCGGCATCCAGGCCCTTGATCAGGAAGATACCGGCCTGCTGCACTTCAGCGATAAAGGCGGTTTCTTCGCCAGTTTTCACGGTAACCGAAAGGGTCAGCACCACTTCATGGAAATCACCGTCCAGGGCTTTCTGGCGGGTGTTGAGGTCCATGGCGACGCTAGGCGCCCACTCCTGACGGAAGATTTCCGGGCTCTTCGGCGCTTCGAAGGACAGGTCACGTACATAGATACGCTGCAGGGAGAATTGCGGGTTCTGTTCGCCCTGAGCGGCGCCGTTGCTAGCTTGTTCTGTCATGGCAAAGCCTTCTTCTCGTTAGGTACTGAATAAACAGGGGTTAAGCCTTGAGCAACGCGTCGAGCTTACCGGCGCGCTCCAGGGCGTAGAGGTCATCGCAACCGCCGACATGGCGATCACCGATCCAGATCTGCGGCACCGAGGTGCGCCCCGCCTTGCGGGTCATTTCCGCGCGGGCATCCGGCTGACCATCAACCTTGATTTCGTTGAAGGTCACGCCTTTGTGAGTCAGCAGTTGCTTGGCACGGATGCAGTAAGGGCACCAGTCACTGGAATAGATGACGACAGGTTGCATCTCACTTCACCAGCGGCAGGTTGTCGCCACGCCAGCTGGCAATCCCGCCGGACAGTTTGGCGGCAGTGAAGCCAGCCTTTTTCAGGTCACGGCAGATACCGCCGCTGTGCTGGCCCATGGCATCGACCACGATGATGGTCTTGGCCTTGTGCTTCTCCAGCTCAACCATGCGTGCGGCGAATTTTTCGAACGGGATATTCAGGGCACCGACGATATGCCCAGCGGAAAAGTCCTTCTGCCCGCGAATGTCCAGCACCACGCCCTGCTCACTGTTGACCAGTGCCGTCAGCTCGCGGGTGCTCAGGCTCTGCCCACCTTTGCGCACTTCAGTGAAGATCAGCAGCGCCAGCAGCGTCACGAACAATCCGCTCAGCACATAGTGGGTAGTGGCAAATTCAATCAAGTTGGCAAGCATTATGCGGTTCCGGGACGGTAAAATGCCGGCCAGTATACACAGCCACACAGGTCGGCCAAACCCCGCCTGGCGGTGACGTTTGCCACACTTGGCCGTAAAATGCCCGGCCTTGTTTCCTGCCCATCGACCCAGAGCGAGCCAGCTTTATGAGCGCCACGCCCAAACCCCTGGTACTGATCATCCTCGATGGCTTCGGCCACAGTGACAGCCCTGAATCCAACGCCATCATGGCCGCCAACACGCCGGTCTACGACCACCTGCGCGCCACCCAGCCGCACGGCTTGATTTCGGGATCGGGCATGGATGTCGGCCTGCCGGACGGGCAGATGGGCAACTCCGAGGTCGGCCACATGAACCTTGGCGCCGGCCGCGTGGTGTATCAGGACTTCACCCGGGTGACCAAAGCCATTCGCGATGGCGAGTTCTTCAGCAACCCGACCATCACCTCGGCAGTAGACAAGGCAGTGGGCGCCGGCAAGGCCGTGCACATCCTCGGCTTGCTCTCCGACGGCGGCGTGCACAGCCACCAGGACCATCTGGTGGCCATGGCTGAACTGGCCGCGCAACGGGGCGCCGAAGAAATCTACCTGCATGCCTTTCTCGATGGCCGCGACACCCCACCAAAAAGCGCGCAGCCGTCCATCGAACTGCTCGACGCCACCTTCGCCAAACTCGGCAAGGGCCGTATCGCCAGCATGACCGGGCGCTACTTTGCGATGGATCGCGACAACCGCTGGGATCGCGTGCAGCACGCCTATGAGCTGATCGTCGACGGTAACGGCCAGTTCAACGCCGCCAGCGCCGTTGCCGGCCTAGAAGCCGCTTATGCCCGTGGCGAGAGCGACGAGTTCGTCAAAGCCACCACCATCGGCGAGCCGGTGCAGATGGACGATGGCGACGCCGTGATTTTCATGAACTTCCGCGCCGATCGCGCCCGCGAACTGACCCGCGCTTTTGTCGAGCCGGGTTTCAAGGAGTTCGAGCGCTCACGCGTGCCGCAACTGGCCGGTTTCGTCATGCTCACCCAGTACGCCGCGAGCATCCCCACGCCCAGCGCCTACAAGCCGGAAGCCCTGACCAACGTGCTTGGCGAGTACCTGGCGAACAATGGCAAGACCCAGCTGCGCATTGCCGAAACCGAGAAATACGCCCACGTCACCTTTTTCTTCTCCGGCGGCCGTGAAGAGCCCTTTGCGGGCGAAGAACGCATCCTGATTCCGTCACCGAATGTCGCCACCTATGACCTGCAGCCGCAGATGAGCGCGCCGGAAGTCACCGACAAGATCGTCGACGCCATCGAAAACCAGCGTTACGACGTGATCATCGTCAACTACGCCAACGGCGACATGGTCGGCCATACCGGCGTGTTTTCCGCTGCTGTGGCGGCGGTGGAATGCCTGGACAGCTGCGTCGGCCGTATCGTTGCCGCACTGGAAAAAGTCGGCGGCGAAGCGCTGATCACCGCCGATCACGGCAACGTCGAGCAGATGGAAGATGAAAGCACCGGCCAGGCGCACACCGCGCACACCTGCGAGCCGGTGCCGTTCATCTATGTTGGCAAGCGCCCGGCGACCATCCGTGCCGGCGGTGTGCTAGCCGACGTGGCTCCGACCCTGCTGACCCTGATGGGCCTGCCGGTGCCCGCGGAAATGACCGGCACCAGTATCGTCGAGCTGAACTGAGCAACTGTCCGCAGCCAGGCGCAAGGCCTGGCCTGCGGGGCATCACATACACGACGTTAAAAATGGCTCCCGGCCATTTTTTATAGCCACTCCATCCATGGCGGCCACCCTACGGGCCGTCGCTGTGCGACGTTAAAAATGGCTCCCGGCCATTTTTTAGGCATACTAGGCAGGTTCTTAATTCAGGTGCTGCCAGCCCCATGTTTCGTGCCCTCGCCCTTGTTTTCCTGACCCTCCTGCTGACGCCTGCCATCGCCGACGAGAAGACCGATGCGCAAAAGCAGCTGGATGCCGCGCGCGCTGACGTCGCCGAGCTGAAACAACTGCTGGAAAAGCTGCAGCAGGAGAAATCCGGCGTGCAACAGGCGCTGAAAAAGACCGAAAGCGAAATGGGCCAGCTGGAGAAGCAGGTCAAAGGTTTGCAACAGGACCTGAAAAAAAGCGAAGACGAAATACAGCGGCTCGATGGCGAGAAAAAAAAACTCGAGGGCGCGCGCCTTGAACAACAACGTCTGATCGGCATCCAAGCCCGTGCCGCCTACCAGAGCGGCCGCCAGGAGTACGTCAAACTGCTGCTCAACCAGCAGAACCCGGAAAAATTTTCGCGCACCCTGACCTACTACGACTACCTCAGCGAAGCACGCATGGAGCAGCTGGCCACCTTCAACGAAACCCTGCGCCAGCTGGCCAATGTTGAAATCGACATCGCCAACCAGCAGAACCAGCTACTGGAGCAGAAAAGCGCCCTTGATGGCCGTCGCGAGCAACTCGCCAGTGTGCGCAAAGAGCGCCAGCTGGCCCTGGCCAAACTGAACAAGGAATTTTCCGCCCGCGACCAGAAGCTAAAGGCGCGCGAGCAGGAACAGGCCAACCTGGCCCGTGTGCTGAAAACCATCGAAGAAACCCTCGCGCGGCAGGCCCGTGAAGCGGAAGCGGCACGCCAGCAAACGCTGCTGGCCGAGCGCGAACAGCCGCGCAGCGGCACCAAAGCGAACAACAGCGGTCCATTGGTCAGCGCTGGGGCCACCTTTGGCGGTCCGTTTGCCAAGGCACGCGGGCAATTGCCCTGGCCGGTCAACGGTCGCCTGGTGGCACGCTATGGCACCCCGCGTGGCGGGGATGCGCGGACCAAATGGGACGGTGTGCTGATCGGCGCTGCTGCCGGCAGCCAGGTGCACGCTGTACACGGCGGCCGCGTGGTATTCGCCGACTGGTTGCGCGGAGCCGGGCTTCTGGTCATTCTCGACCATGGCAACGGCTATCTGAGCCTCTATGGGCACAACCAGAGCCTGCTCAAGGATGCCGGCGACGTGGTCAAGGCGGGTGAAGCCATTGCCACAGTCGGCACCAGTGGTGGCCAGGACACCCCCGCGCTGTATTTTGCAATTCGCCAGCAGGGCCGCCCGATCGACCCCGCCCAATGGTGCCGCGCGCAGGGATAAGCCCGCGCTTCACAGGAGTTCGACATGCCGCATCTGTTCCGCCTTACCGCCATCGCGCTGGCCGTCACCCTGCTGGGCAGCACTGCCGTCCTGGCCGCGCCGGCTGCTGCCCCTGCCACGGCCAGCGACAGCGCGCCCCTGCCGCTGGATGACCTGCGTACCTTTGCCGAGGTGATGGATCGCATCAAATCCGCCTATGTCGAGCCGGTCAGCGACAAGACCCTGCTGGAGAACGCGATCAAGGGCATGCTCAGCAACCTTGATCCGCATTCGGCCTACCTGGAACCGGAAGCCTTCCGCGACCTGCAGGAAAGCACCAGCGGCGAATTCGGCGGCCTGGGCATTGAGCTGGGCACCGAGGACGGTTTCCTCAAAGTGGTTTCTCCGATTGATGACACCCCGGCCTCCGCTGCGGGCATCCAACCAGGCGACCTGATCGTCAAGATCGACGGTCAGCCAACCAAGGGCCTGTCGCTGATGGAGGCCGTGGAGAAAATGCGCGGCAAAGCCGGCAGCGACATCGAGTTGACCCTGGTGCGCGAAGGCGGCAAGCCCTTCGATGTTGAACTCACCCGCGCGGTGATCAAGGTCAAGAGCGTGAAGAGCCAGCTGCTGGATGATGGCTATGGCTACATCCGTATCACCCAGTTCCAAGTCAACAGTGGCGAGGAAGTCGGCAAAGCCCTGGCCAAGCTGCGCAAGGACAACGGCAAGAAGCTGCGCGGCATCGTTCTCGACCTGCGTAACAACCCAGGCGGCGTGCTCCAGGCAGCGGTGGAAGTGACTGACCACTTCCTCAAGAAAGGCCTGATCGTTTACACCGAGGGGCGTATCGCCAACTCCGAGTTGCGCTTCAATGCCGACCCGACCGACGCCAGCGAAGGCGTACCACTTGTGGTGCTGATCAATGGCGGCAGCGCCTCGGCGTCGGAAATTGTCGCAGGCGCCCTGCAAGACCATAAACGTGGCGTACTGATGGGCACCGACAGCTTCGGCAAAGGCTCGGTGCAGACCGTGCTGCCGCTGAATAACGACCGCGCACTGAAACTCACCACCGCGCTGTACTTCACCCCCAACGGCCGCTCGATTCAGGCGCAAGGCATCGTACCGGACATCGAAGTCGCGCGCGCCAAACTGACCCGCGAACAGGATGAAAGCGGTATCAAAGAAGCCGATCTGCAGGGTCACCTGGGTAATGGCAACGGTGGTGCTGACAAACCGAGCAAGAGCAAAACCAGCGCCCCGGCCCGCCCGCAGGATGATGACTACCAACTGAGCCAGGCCCTCAACCTGCTCAAGGGTCTAAGCGTCACCCGCGGCGACTAGGGATGCGCCTGCAGGTGCAGGCATGCCGGTAAAAATGCAGCAAGAAAAAGCCCGACCTTGATCACTCAAGGTCGGGCTTTTTAATAACGCCTGAAGCTACAGGTAGTTATTGGTCATCTCGTCGATAAAGCCTTCGGCACGCAGTTCATCCAGCGCCTTCTGCAAACGCTGCACCACCTCATCCGGGGTGTCCTTGTTCAGCGCCAGGTACAACTCGGCCTCATTGAAGCGCAGGGCGGTATTCAGACCACTGACACCCTCCTGCTTGGCCAGGTAGCGCCCCACCGGATCGGTGGTGGCCCACAGGTCGATCTTGCCGCTGAGCAGTTTCTTGATGTTTTCCTGGTCACGCAGGGCATTGACCGGGCTCAGCCCCTGACTTTCCAGATGCTGACTGACCGCGTCGTTCTTGTAGGCCCCGATCTGATACTGCGCGGCGTCCTTGAGGTTGGCGACGCTCAGGTTATTACCCGGTGCAGCCAACAGCACCCAACCGGTTTTCGCCAGTGGCCCCACCCACTTGAACAGCGGCTGACGCTCAGCGGTAAAGGTGGTGGAGAACAGGCCGTAATTGGGCTTGTCCAGGGTCAGGCGATACAGGCGATCCCAAGGGAAGCGCAGGGTCAGGCTGTAGTTGATGCCGGCACGCTTGAACATCGCCCGCACGATCTCGGCACTGATGCCATCGATACCGTCGTCACGGGCAAAGTTCTTGTCATCCACCGCCATGTTGAACGGCGGGAAGTTCTCGGTCAGCAACACCACTTTGTAATCGGCTGGCAGCTCTGCACGGGCTGCACAGGCACTCAGAACAAGCCCGAACAACAGGCCGGCTTTCAGGGTTTTCAACATAGGTCATTCCGCTCGCATGAATTGTGATTATGGCTAGCGGCATCCTTGCTCGGGCGGGTGCCCGACGACGTATGGTACGTGGCGTCAACCATCCATGGCCGCGAGCCAGCTTGTGGCCAGCTCGCTGGTATTGCGTGTTACGACTGCCTGCGGTTACAGGTAGTTATTGAGAATGTCGTCAACAAAGCCTTCGCTGCGCATCTTGTCCAGCTCAGCTTGCAGCTTCTGTACAACCTCATCCGGTACATCCTTGTTCAGTGCCAGGTACAACTCGGCACTGTCAAAACGCAAGATGGTCTTCAACCCGGAGATGCCTTCCTGCTTGGCCAGGTAACGCCCGGCCGGGTCGCCAGTGGCCCACAGGTCGATCTGCCCAGCCATCAGCTTCTTGGCGTTTTCCGTGTCGCGCAGGGCGGTGATCGGCTCCAGGCCTTTTTCCACCAGGTGCTCGGCAATCGCATCGCCCTTGTAAGCGCCGACTTTGTACTGCTTGGCTTCCTCCAGGCTGTTCAGGGTAATGCTGCTGTCGGCCTTGCCGAGCAGCACCCAGTCATCCGGACCAATCGGGCCAACCCATTTGAACAGCGCCTCACGCTCTGGCAGGCGCGCCGCAACAAAAACCCCATAACCCGGTTTTTCCAGCGCCAACTTGTAAATGCGGTCCCAAGGAAAGCGCAGGGTCATGCTGTATTGAATGCCGGCACGCTTGAACATCTCACGGACGATGTCCACGGCGATGCCGTCGATGTTGTCTTCCTGGGCGAAGTTCTTGCCGTTGATCGCCATGTTGTACGGCGGGAAGTTTTCGGTCAGCAGCACCACGCGGTAATTCGGGTCGACTTCGGCCCGGGCACTGCCCGCGAGCACCATAACAGTGCCGGCAAGGGCGATTAGCAGTTGTTTGAGCATGATGTCTCACATCGATAGTTGGGCTGAGCATGCAAGCATACTCAGCACTACAGGCTTAGCCCAGCCTGGGTTTACCACCAGGGATGAGCCGGTCTGCGCTACAGGTAACCGTTCTTGATCGTGCCAAGCTCACCTTGAGCGCGCATCTCATCAAGGGCTTTTTGCAACTTCTGCACCAGTTCGTCCGGGGTTTCCTTGTTCAGTGCCAGATACAGGTCGGCACTGTTGAAACGGTGCACCACCTTCAACGCCCCCAGGCTCGACTGCTTGGCCATATAGCGCCCACCCACATCATCAGTGGCCCACAGGTCGATCACGCCCTTCTCCAGCTTGTTGAGGTTTTCCTTGTCCTGCAGGCTGGTCTGTACCGTCACGCCGCGGTCAATCAGGAACTGCGAAATTGCGTCATTGCGGTAACCACCGATCTTGTACGCACCCGCCTGATCCAGGCTGTCGAGGGTAATCGCGCTATCAGCCTTGGCCAGCAGCACCCAGTCGCTGACTGCAATCGGCCCAACCCACTTGAACAGCGCTTCGCGCTCCGGTGTGCGGATGGTAGAGAACAGGCCATAGCCTTTGCTATCGAGTGCCTGTTTATACAGACGGTCCCAGGGAAACCGCAGGATCAGCTGACACTCCTGCTGCGCCTTGCTACACAGCGCACGCACCGTGTCACTGCTGATGCCCTGCACATCAGCATCCTTGGCAAAATTGCCACCACTGGCCGCCATGCTGAACGGCGGCAGGTTTTCAGTAAGCAGAACCAGAGGCTCCGCACGCACCAGGCTGACGGCCGACAACAGCCATAGCGCAATGAATAGCCGAATAGCGGACATAAGAACTCCGTGTATGGGCAAGACCACTAAAGGAATGAGAAACGGCCGAAAGGCATGCCGACAGCATCGACCCCAGGCGCGGACAGATTGATTTTAGCGGGCGGATCGACATTTTGCTGTCGACTCGCCCGCAGCAGTGGCCAGCAGGGCTGCCGGCCAGCGAGGTTTAAGAGCTTGTTTCGGATGCCGCGAGCTAGAGCGAGACAAGGCAAAAACAGCCGAGGAAGCGCAGTTTACGGCTGTAAATGAGCATTCCGAGGCTGTTTTAACGCAGGATCGCCGACGCGCAGCAAATCCGAAACAGGCTCTAACGGACGACGATGCCGCGAGCGGCCATATACGCCTTGGCTTCCGGCACGGTGTATTCACCGAAGTGGAAGATGCTCGCCGCCAGTACGGCAGCCGCTTTGCCTTCGATGATGCCGTCGGCCAGGTGTTGCAGGTTGCCGACGCCGCCGGAGGCGATCACCGGGATGCCGACCATTTCACTGATGGCGCGGGTCACGCCGAGGTCGTAGCCGCTCTTCACGCCGTCCTGATCCATGCTGGTCAGGAGGATTTCACCGGCACCGAGGTCTTCCATTTTCTTGGCCCAGAGCACTGCGTCCAGGCCGGTGGGCTTGCGTCCGCCGTGGGTGAAGATTTCCCAACGCGGGGCTTCACCCGGCTTGGAGACTTTCTTCGCATCAATGGCGACGACGATGCACTGCGAGCCGAAGCGCGAAGCAGCCTCGCCGACAAACTCCGGGGTAAACACTGCAGCAGTGTTGATCGACACCTTGTCGGCACCAGCGTTGAGCAGGTTGCGGATGTCCTGCACGGTGCGCACGCCGCCGCCGACGGTCAGCGGGATAAACACCTGGCTGGCCATGCGCTCGACGGTGTGCAGCGTGGTGTCGCGGCCATCGACGCTGGCGGTAATGTCGAGAAAGGTAATCTCGTCGGCACCCTGCTCATCGTAACGCCGGGCAATTTCCACCGGATCACCGGCGTCGCGGATGTTCTCGAACTGCACGCCCTTGACCACGCGGCCGTTGTCCACGTCGAGGCAGGGGATAATGCGTTTAGCCAGTGCCATAGCAGTGCTCTCGTAGGATGGGTCGCGCGGCGTTCCGTCGAGCGCAGCAATACCCATCAATAAGGTGGTTGGCGATGGGTTACGCCGCTACGCGGCTAACCCATCCTACGGTTTAGCCCTTGTAGGAGTCGCAGAAGGCCTGCGCCTCGGCCACATCCAGGGTGCCTTCATAGATCGCGCGACCAGTGATGGCACCGATGATGCCGGGCGAACGCGCCAGCAGCAGCTTCTCGATATCACCCAGGTTGTGGATACCGCCGGAAGCGATCACCGGAATGCGGCTGGCAGCGGCCAGGGCAGCGGTGGCTTCAACGTTGCAGCCTTGCATCATGCCGTCTTTGGCGATGTCGGTATAAACGATGGCCGACACGCCATCAGCCTCGAAACGCTTGGCCAGGTCAGTGGCCTGCACGGTTGAGACTTCCGCCCAGCCGTCGGTGGCGACGAAGCCATCTTTGGCATCCAGG
Organism: Pseudomonas anguilliseptica; assembly: GCF_021375795.1. Lineage (GTDB taxonomy): Bacteria > Pseudomonadota > Gammaproteobacteria > Pseudomonadales > Pseudomonadaceae > Aquipseudomonas > Aquipseudomonas anguilliseptica_A. The sequence continues at coordinate 302,827 of NZ_JAEIOI010000003.1, forward strand.
CCGACAATGACCTTACCGGGGAAGGCCTTGCAGGCATCGGTGACGAACTGCGGATCTTTCACCGCCTTGGTGCCGATAATCACGTAGCTGACGCCAGCGCGCACGTAGTGTTCGATGGTTTCCAGGGTGCGGATGCCGCCGCCGATCTGGATCGGCAGGGTCGGGTAACGCTTGGCGATGGCCGTGACCACTTCGCCGTTGACCGGCTGACCTTCAAAGGCGCCATTGAGGTCAACCAGGTGCAGACGACGGCAGCCGCCCTCGACCCATTTGGCCGCCATGCTTACCGGGTCATCGGAAAACACCGTGGAGTCTTCCATGCGGCCCTGGCGCAGACGCACGCAGGCGCCGTCCTTCAGATCGATAGCGGGGATAATCAGCATCGGTTGAACCTGCTCAAGTCGTGTGAATTCGGTGGGTCAGCTCTTTTCGAGCGCCCAGAGGTCGCTTTCGATGCTCTCGAACCGTTCTTTCAGGTGAGTCTGCACATCGAAAATCGCCCGGTTGTAGTAGTGCGGCGCAATCTCGCGGGCAAACACATCGAGCACCTCAGCGGCCTCGAAACTGCCCAGCTCCAGCTCGAAGCGCTCGGCCATAAAACGCTTGAGCACCAGGCAGGCTTCACGCTCCTGCTCGGCACTCAAGGTCATGATGGGCGGTTTCGCCTTGCCCCGGCTCATTTACCAGCGGCCATCCCAGGCGACGAAGTTCTGCAGCAATTGCAGGCCATGGGTGTGGCTCTTTTCCGGGTGGAACTGCACGGCAAAACGCGAACCTTCGGCCAGCGCCGCGGCGAAATCCTTGCCGTAGTGACCGCGACCGACCACCTGCTTGGGGTTACCGGCCTCGATGTAATAGCTGTGCACAAAGTAGAAGCGCGCCAGGTCCGGAATGTTGTGCCACAGCGGGTGTTTGACCGACTGCGCCACCTCGTTCCAGCCCATGTGCGGCACCTTCAGCGGCTCGCCGTCTTCAACCATGTCCTTGCCGAAGAAACGCACCTGGCCAGGGAACAGGCCGATGCAGTCGACGCCATCGTTCTCTTCGCTGCGCTCCAGCAGCGCCTGCATACCCACGCAGATGCCGAGAAACGGCCGGTCGGCACTGACCTCCCGCACCAGGCTGTCGAAGCCCAGGCGCTTGATCTCGGCCATGCAATCGCGGATCGCACCGACGCCGGGAAATACCACCCGGTCGGCCTCGCGGATCACCTGGGCATCGCTGGTCACCAGCACCTTGCCGGCGCCCACGTGCTCCAAGGCCTTGGCCACCGAATGCAGGTTGCCCATGCCGTAGTCGATTACTGCAACCGTCTGCATTTACAGGCAGCCCTTGGTCGACGGCATTTGCCCGGCCATGCGCTCATCCAGCGTCACAGCCATACGCAGGGCGCGGCCGAAGGCTTTGAACACCGTTTCGATCTGGTGGTGGGTGTTGGTGCCACGCAGGTTGTCGATATGCAGCGACACCAGAGCATGGTTGACGAAGCCCTGGAAGAACTCCTGGAACAGGTCCACATCGAAACCGCCCACCACGGCGCGGGTGAACGGCACGTGCATCTGCAGGCCCGGACGACCGGAGAAGTCGATCACCACACGCGACAGCGCTTCATCCAACGGCACATAGGAATGGCCGTAACGGGTCATGCCCTTCTTGTCGCCGATGGCCTGGGTAAAGGCCTGGCCGAGGGTGATGCCGACGTCTTCCACGGTGTGGTGGTCGTCGATATGCAGGTCGCCCTTGCACTGGATATCCAGGTCGATCAGGCCGTGACGGGCAATCTGATCGAGCATGTGCTCAAGGAACGGCACGCCAATATCAAACTTGGCCTTGCCAGCCCCATCCAGGTTGATCGAGACCTTGATCTGGGTCTCCAGGGTATTGCGCTCGACGGATGCCGTACGTTCGGCCATCACCAGCTCCAGAAATTGCCCACGGAAAAAGGCCAGCATTATAGGCGGGCATCCGCCTGGGCGGCTACCGGCGGCGATCAGAGGCACGCACTATCGATTAGCGGCCAACCGATACAAACGCTTGCAGCGCCTGGGGAAACTCGCCTGTCGCAGGGAACCGGCCGCCGACTTGCCGATCCAAAGGCCCAGACCAAACCGTCAGGCGCCGCCCTCATAACAGCCCCAGCAAGGGCCTATCGCGCCCACTGCCTGCAAAAGCCGCTTGCAAAATCACCCGGCAAACGGGACTGTCTGCGGCCCAGGTAAAAGCGCCGGCGCTATACTCGCCGGCTCAGATGGCTGCTCTTCACCCTCTTGCTTCGAAACAAGGATTCGCACATGAAAGCGCTCGGCAAAATCCTCGGCCTGTTTTTTCTCGGCCTCTTGCTGATCATCGTGGCACTGGGCTTTGCCCTCACCCACCTGTTCGATCCCAACGACTATAAAGACGAAATCCGCCAGTTAGCCCGTGACAAGGCCAACCTGGAGCTGACCCTCAAAGGCGATATCGGCTGGAGCCTATTCCCCTGGCTCGGCCTGGAGCTGACCGACGCCAGCCTGGCCAGCCTCAGCACACCGGACAAACCCTTCGCCGATCTGCGCCTGCTCGGCCTGTCGGTGCGCGTGCTGCCGCTGCTGCGCAAAGAAGTGCAGATGAGCGACATCCGCATCGACGGCCTCAACCTCAACTTACAGCGCGATGAAAAGGGCCACAGCAACTGGGAAGATGTCGGCAAACCGGCCAATAGCAGCGCCGCGCCCAGCACAACGCCACCTGCCGCTAACGACAGCGAACCGAGTCAAAGTAGCAACGATACAACCACCAGCAGCGGCCAGCCGCTGAAGCTGGATATCGACAGCCTGATCGTCAACAGCGCACGTATCGACTATCACGACGCGCAGAAAGGCCAGCAATTCAGTGCAGAAAGCATCCAGTTGACCACCGGCGCGATCCGCGAAGGTGCCGGTATTCCGATAAAGCTCAGTGCCTTCTTCGGTCTCAATAAACCGGTCATGCGCGCCCGTAGCGAACTGCAGGGAGAGCTGCGTTTCGACCGCGCCTTGAAACGCTACCAACTGGAAGACGCCAAGTTCTCCGGCGAAGTCTCCGGCGAGCCCTTCGACGGCCAGACCCTGACCTACTCCGCTCAAGGCCAGCTGCTGGTCGACCTGGCCGCCCAGGTCGCCGAATGGAACAGCCTGAAACTCTCCGGCAACCAGCTGCGCGCCCTTGGCGAGCTGAAAGTCCGCGACCTCGAGAAACAGCCAAAACTCAGCGGCGGCCTGTCCATCGCACCGCTCAATCTGCGTGAGTTCCTCGCCACCATTGGCCAGAAGCTGCCACCAATGGCCGACGACAAGACCCTCAGCCAGTTCGAACTGGTCACCCGCCTCAGCGGTACTGACAACAGCCTGACGTTCGAAGACCTCAAGCTGACCCTGGACGACAGCCACTTCAGCGGCCAGCTGGCGGTGGCCGATTTCGCCAAGCAAGCCCTGCGCGTACAACTCAAGGGCGACCAACTGAACCTCGACCGTTACCTGCCCGCGCCCGCCAAAGATGCCAAAGACGCTGGCGCCGCCCGCAAAGCCGAGGTCAAAGCCAGCGTCGCCAGTGCCGGGCAGAGCGGCAGCACACCATTACCCGACGCACCGACCCAGCAAGCCTGGAGCAGCAGCGAAGTGCTGCCCATCGAGACACTGCGCAAGCTCGACATGCAACTCAACCTCGGCCTGGATCAGCTCACTGCGCAGCAGCAGGTGATCAATAACTTCAGCGCCAAGGCGCAGAGCAAGGGCGGCTTGCTGACTCTGCAGGATGTGCGCGGCAATATCGGCACCGGCAGCTTCGACGCCCAGGCCAGCATCGATGTGCGCCCAGCCATCCCACTGCTTAGCGTACGCAAGAACGTCAACGGCATACCGGTCGAACCCTTCCTGAAAAAGCCCGACCAGCCCTCGCCGGTCAAAGGCCTGCTGGACCTCAAGGCCAACCTGAGCACCAGCGGCAACAGCCAGCGCGCCTGGGTTGAAGGGCTGACGGGCGATGCCAGCTTTCTGCTGAATGACGGCGTGCTGGTTGACGCCAACCTGGAACAGCAGCTGTGCCGCGGTATCGCCACGCTCAACCGTAAATCCCTGAGCAGTGACCCGCGCGGCAAGGACACCCCCTTCGAGACCCTGCAAGGCAGTCTGACCCTACGCAATGGTGTGGCCCACAACCCAGACCTCAAGGCCCGCATTCCTGGCCTGGCGGTCAGTGGCAATGGTGATCTGGACCTGCGTATCCTCGGCCTGGATTACCGCGTTGGCATCACCATCGAGGGTGACCAGCGCGAAATGCCCGACCCTGCCTGCCAGGTCAACGAGCGCTATGTCGGCATCGAATGGCCGGTGCGCTGCCGTGGCCCGCTGGAGATGGGTGGCAAAGCCTGCCGCCTGGATCAGGACGGCCTGGGCAAAGTCGCCGCCAAACTGGCCGGCAACAAACTCAACGAGAAGATCGAAGAAAAACTCGGCGACAAGGTCAGCCCCGAGCTGAAAGATGCACTCAAGGGCCTGTTCAACCGATGAGCCCCGAGCAGTTTTCTGACGCGGTACTGAACTGGTACGACAGCCACGGCCGCAAGGACCTGCCCTGGCAACAGGGCATAACACCTTACCGAGTGTGGGTCTCGGAGATCATGCTGCAGCAGACCCAAGTCAGCACCGTGCTCGGCTATTTCGACCGTTTTATGGCCGCATTGCCGACAGTAAATGACCTCGCGGCAGCGCCGGAAGACGAAGTGCTGCACCTGTGGACAGGCCTCGGTTACTACACCCGCGCGCGCAATCTGCAGAAAACCGCGCAGATCGTGATGCGCGAACATGCCGGCGAATTCCCCCGTGATGTCGACCAAATCACCGAACTTCCCGGTATCGGCCGCTCCACCGCCGGCGCCATCGCCAGCCTCAGCATGGGTCTGCGTGCGCCGATCCTCGACGGCAACGTCAAACGGGTACTGGCGCGCTACGTGGCACAAGAAGGCTACCCGGGCGAGCCGAAGGTGGCGAAACAGCTGTGGGATGTAGCCGAGCGTTTTACCCCACACGCCCGGGTCAACCACTACACCCAGGCGATGATGGACCTGGGCGCCACCCTGTGTACCCGCAGCAAACCCAGCTGCCTGCTCTGCCCGCTGCAGAGCGGCTGTCAGGCGCACCTACTCGGCCTGGAAATCCGCTACCCAATCCCCAAACCGCGCAAGGCGCTGCCGCAAAAACGCACGCTGATGCCGATCTTCACCAACCGTAATGGCGAGGTGCTGCTCTACCGCCGCCCATCCAACGGTCTTTGGGGCGGCTTGTGGAGCCTGCCTGAGTTAGATGAGCCCACGGCCATCGCCGCACTGGCCAGCCAACACGGTTTGCAACTCGGCGCACAACGCGAACTGAGCGGTCTGACTCACACCTTCAGCCACTTCCAGCTGGCCATCGAGCCCTGGCTGGTGCAGGTCGACGCTGCGCCAGCCGCCGTGGCCGAGGCCGACTGGCTCTGGTATAACCTCGCCACCCCGCCGCGCCTGGGCCTTGCCGCCCCCGTGAAGAAACTACTGAAGCGCGCGGCCGATGCACTCGCAGCAAATACTGGAGAAACGCCATGACCCGCACCGTACAGTGCCGCAAACACAAGCAAGAACTCCCCGGCCTGGACCGCCCGCCGTATCCGGGCGCTAAAGGTGAGGACATCTTCAACAACGTCTCCAAGCAAGCCTGGGACGAATGGCAGAAGCACCAGACCCTGCTGATCAACGAACGCCGCCTAAACATGATGAACGCCGAAGACCGCAAATTCCTCCAGGCCGAGATGGACAAATTCCTCTCCGGCGAGGAATACGCCCAGGCTGAAGGTTACGTGCCGCCAAGCGAATAACCCTGCATAAGCGTGGGAGGCGCTGGGCGGCATTCCGTTTTAGCGGCGAAATGCCCTAGCAACAGTCACAGCTAAAGCCCCTCCCATGCCCATCGCTCAGACCGTAGGGCGGATGATGCCTTATCCATCCCCCCATCACAGCGGGTCGCCCAACCCTCGCCCGAACCTAACCGCCCGAAATATTTAAATATTTTTCAAACTCGCGCTTGACACTCCCCCTTCAAATCCGTCTAATAGCGCCCCGTTGGCCCAGGTAGCTCAGTCGGTAGAGCAGGGGATTGAAAATCCCCGTGTCGGCGGTTCGATTCCGTCCCTGGGCACCATGAATACCGAAAAACCCCAAGCGAAGTTAAATTCCTTGGGGTTTTTTAATGCCTGAAATTCTGCGCACAGCGACTTATAAGCCCGGTAAACGCCGCAGAAATTGTGCACGCGCGACAGCCAACTGCAGCCAGGCGACACCTGCACCCCCAGCAACCAGGCACGCCCGGTAAACGGCTTGGCGGTCAGCGAAACGCTATGCTAGCTTGACGCCTCGCTAGGAAGGCCACGCAACGCCTGAGCGCACCCGAAGAATAAGAGGACACTCCATGGCCGAGGCCACGCCCGCGCTGGAAATACGCGACCTGCATAAACGCTACGGCGACCTTGAGGTGCTCAAGGGCATCTCCCTCACCGCTCGCGACGGCGATGTGATTTCCATCCTCGGTTCTTCCGGCTCCGGCAAATCGACCTTTCTGCGCTGCATCAACCTGCTGGAAAACCCGCATAAAGGGCAGATCATCGTCGCCGGCGAGGAGCTCAAGCTCAAAGCTGCGAAGAATGGCGATTTGATCGCCGCCGACAATCGCCAGATCAATCGCTTGCGCAGCGAGATCGGCTTTGTCTTTCAGAATTTCAATCTGTGGCCGCACATGAGCGTGCTCGACAACATCATCGAGGCACCGCGCCGTGTACTCGGCAAGAGCAAGGCCGAAGCCATCGAGATGGCCGAAGCGCTGCTGGCCAAGGTCGGCATTGCCGACAAGCGCCACGTGTTCCCCAATCAGCTTTCTGGCGGTCAGCAGCAGCGCGCAGCGATTGCCCGCACCCTGGCCATGCAGCCGAAAGTCATCCTGTTCGATGAGCCCACCTCGGCCCTCGACCCGGAGATGGTACAAGAAGTGCTTAATGTGATCCGCGCACTCGCCGAAGAGGGCCGCACCATGTTGCTGGTTACCCATGAGATGGGCTTTGCCCGTCAGGTATCCAGCGAGGTGGTGTTCCTGCATCAGGGCCTGGTCGAGGAGCAGGGCTCCCCGGAGCAGGTGTTCGACAACCCGAACTCGGCGCGCTGCAAACAATTCATGTCCAGCAATCACTGAAAACACGGAGCAACTACGCATGCAGAACTATAAGAAGATCCTGCTGGCCGCGGCCGCCACCCTGGCCTTCGGCACCAGCGCCGTCGCTGCTGACAAACTGAAACTGGGCACCGAGGGTGCTTACCCACCCTTCAACCTGATCGACGCCAGCGGCCAGGTCGGTGGTTTCGACGTGGAGATTGGCCAAGCCCTGTGCGCCAAGATGAAGGTCGAGTGCGAAGTGGTCACCTCTGACTGGGACGGCATTATCCCGGCGCTGAACGCGAAGAAATTCGACTTCCTGATCGCCTCCATGTCGATCACCGAAGAGCGCCAGGCCGCCGTGGATTTCACCAACCCCTACTACACCAACAAACTGCAGTTCATCGCACCAAAAGGCGGCGACTTCAAAACTGACAAAGCCAGCCTCAAAGGCAAAGTGATCGGCGCGCAACGTGCAACCATCGCCGGCACCTGGCTGGAAGACAACCTCAATGGTGTGGTTGATATCAAGCTGTACGATACCCAGGAAAACGCCTACCTCGACCTGTCCTCGGGCCGCCTGGATGGCGTGCTGGCGGATACCTTCGTTAACTGGGAATGGCTGAAGAGCGACGCTGGCAAAGGCTTCGAGTTCAAGGGCGACCCGGTCTTCGACAACGACAAGATCGGCATTGCCGTGCGCAAGGGCGACGCCCTGCGTGACAAGCTGAACGCCGCCCTGGCCGAGATCGTGGCCGACGGCACCTACAAGAAGATCAACGACAAGTACTTCCCGTTCAGCATCTACTAAGCTGCCGGCACTGCGTCGCCCGCCTGGGCGGCGCAGGCTTCTGAGCCCCTATGAATTTCGATCTCTACGGATTCGGCCCGGCCCTGGCTGCTGGCACCCTGATGACCATCAAGCTGGCGCTTAGCGCGCTGTGCCTGGGTCTGGTGCTCGGCTTGCTCGGCGCCCTCGCCAAGACTTCCCCGTACAAGCCGCTGCAATGGCTTGGCGGCACCTACTCGACCATCGTGCGCGGCATCCCCGAACTGCTCTGGGTGTTGCTGATCTATTTCGGCACCGTGCAACTGATGCGCAACCTGGCCGACCTGCTGGGCGTAGAAAGCCTTGAGCTGAACGCCTTTGCAGCCGGCACCATTGCTCTCGGCATCTGCTTTGGCGCCTACGCCACCGAAGTGTTTCGTGGGGCGATTCTGGCCATCCCCAAAGGCCATCGCGAGGCGGGCCAGGCCTTGGGCATGTCCAAACCGCGAATCTTCTGGCGACTGATCCTGCCGCAGATGTGGCGCATCGCCCTGCCTGGTCTGGGCAACCTGTTTATGATCCTGATGAAGGACACCGCGCTGGTCTCAGTGATTGGCCTGGAAGAGATCATGCGTCGCTCGCAAATCGCCGTAACCGCCAGCAAAGAGCCCTTCACCTTCTATCTGGTGGCGGCCTTTATCTATCTGGGCCTGACCATCCTCGCGATGATTGGCATGCACTTCCTCGAAAAACGCGCCAGCCGTGGCTTTATCAGGAGCGCCTCATGAACTGGGAAGTGATCATCAAGTGGCTACCACGCCTCTCAGAAGGCGCTCTGCTAACCCTCGAGCTGGTGGCCATCGCAGTTATCGCCGGACTGATCCTGGCGCTGCCAATGGGCATCGCCCGCGCGTCCAAGCATTGGTATGTACGCGCGCTGCCTTACGGCTACATCTTCTTCTTTCGTGGCACGCCGTTGTTGGTTCAGTTGTTTCTGGTCTATTACGGCCTGGCGCAGTTCGATGCGGTACGCCAGGGCCCACTCTGGCCCTACCTGCGCGACCCTTACTGGTGCGCCGTTCTGACCATGACCCTGCACACGGCGGCCTATATTGCCGAAATTCTGCGTGGCGCGATCCAGGCCGTGCCACCGGGCGAGATCGAAGCCGCCCGCGCACTGGGCATGTCACGGGCGCAGGCGATGTTCTACATCATCCTGCCGCGCGCCGCGCGCATTGGCTTGCCGGCCTACAGCAATGAAGTGATTCTGATGCTCAAGGCCAGCGCCCTGGCCAGCACCGTGACACTGCTGGAGCTTACGGGCATGGCTCGCACCATCATTGCGCGGACCTACCTGCCGGTGGAAATCTTCTTTGCCGCCGGGATGTTCTACCTGCTGATTGCGTTCCTGCTGGTACGCGCTTTCAAGCTGCTGGAGCGTTGGCTGCGCGTCGACGCCTGTCAAGGCCGCTGATTACCCGAGGGCCTAGGCCCTTGGGTGGTATTGATCATGCCAGCCTCATCAACCCCCGCAATCCTGCAAGACGCTGACCTGCAGCAGCGCTTCAACGCACTCGACCGGTTTCTTGTCGAGCACAAGGCGCTCTGGCGGCCACGGCCGTTCGTGCATCACACCGGCCTGCCGTGGGAGGCTGAATACCCGGAGCTGGGCACCTGGCTCAGGGCACAAAGCCTGGAGCATGCGGAAGCGGCGCATAACCAGCCGCACCTGCTGCAAGCACCTGCGCCCTTCCCGCAACTGGCCGATCAAGCCCACAACCTGAGCCAGATCGGCGAATTGCCACAGTCACCTGCGCAGGCATTACCCTCGCGCTTTAGCAGCGATGTACCGGGGCGCAAGTGGCAGCAGATCGATGCCTTCGCCCGCAGCCTGAGCTTTATCCAAAAACCGCAACACTGGCTGGACTGGTGCGCCGGCAAAGGCCACCTCGGCCGCATGCTTGCACACGGCGGCGGCAAGCTGACCTGCCTGGAGTACAACCCACAGCTGATCAGCAGTGGCCAGCTGCTCAGCCATAAACTCGGCATCGCCGCCCAGCATATTGAGCAGGATGTGCTGGCCGACGACGCCGTGATGCAGCTGCAGGCGCAACACACCCCCGTAGCCCTGCATGCCTGCGGCGAGCTGCATACACGCCTGCTGCAACTGGCCAGCCAAGCCGGCTGCCAGCAACTCGCCGTAGCGCCCTGCTGCTACAACCGCATCAGCACTGCTAGCTATCAGCCACTGTCGGCAAGCGCCCAGGCCTCGATGCTACAACTATCCATCGACGACCTCGGCCTACCCCTGAGTGAAACCGTCACCGCCGGCGCGCGGGTACGCCGCCAGCGCGATCAATCCATGGCCCGTCGTCTGGCCTTCGATTTGCTACAACGGCAGCTACGCGGCGTCGACGAATATTTACCAACACCCTCCCTGCCGCCCGCCTGGCTGGACAAGCCCTTTGCCGATTACTGTCAAGACCTCGCGGCACTTAAACAGCTGCCCACACCTGCCGCACAAAACTGGCAACAGCTCGAACAACAAGGCTGGCAACGCCTGGCCGAGGTGCGCAACCTGGAACTACTGCGCGGGTTATTCCGCCGACCACTGGAACTCTGGCTACTGCTCGACCGCGCCCTGTTTCTGCAAGAGCAAGGCTACACCGTACGCCTAGGCACCTTCTGCACAACCGAACAGAGCCCGCGCAACCTGCTATTACTGGCCGAACGCCAGCATCAGTTGCCCACAGATGCTGTGGATAACTCTGTTGACAGATTCTGAGCAAACCACGCAAAAGCCCGCCAATACACGCCAGCAAACCACTGACTACTTTTTGAGCTGAAAATATTTCCTTAAAAAACATATCTTTAGCGAATACAGCGAACCAGCGCACAAAGTTTGCGCACGCCCGTACCAGATGCCCTGCTTATGTGCATAACGATTTAGCTACTGATAACAATGCCTGCACAGAACTACGCTCATACGGCTTTACTCGGCCAGATGAATGGATATAATGGCGACCCTCAAAGGCCGGTATAGCTCAGCTGGTAGAGCAACTGACTTGTAATCAGTAGGTCCCGGGTTCGATTCCTGGTGCCGGCACCATCTAAACGTTTCATGCAGTGCCAAGCAGTGTCATGAACACCCCAGAAAGCCCGCCTTGTGCGGGCTTTCTGCTTCATGCAGTGCCATCGAGTTTCATCCAAGCGCTTGCCATTTGAGTACCCACACAAGTACCTTTGATTGGTTCAACAATCTCTGGGTACTCGACTCATGCCATTGACCGTCCTTCAGGTGAAGAACGCCGCACCACGCGACAAGGATTACGGCCTTGCCGATGGCGGCGGATTGTTTCTGTGGATTCGTGCCGCAGGAGGAAAATCCTGGCGATTCCGCTTCCGCCTGGATGGTAAGCAGTCCCACATCTCCCTGGGCACTGTCGACAAGGTGGCGCTGGCTCAAGCCCGTCAATTAGCCTCTGAGGCCCGCCAACTCGTAGCGCAGGGAATGCATCCAGGGCTGGAGCGCGAGGCCAAGAAAGCACAGGCAGCAATAGCCCGAGCTAACACCTTCAAGGGGCTAGCGCTGGAGTGGCACCAACACAAAGCGCCTCGATGGTCGGAGGGATACGCCAACGACGTTTTGGAGGCCTTCGAGCGGGACATTTTCCCCCAGGTGGGAAGCTTGCCCCTCGCCACCATCAAGCCAATGCAGTGGCTGCACGTATTCCGCAAGATCGAGGCACGGGGGGCGCTTGAGGTACTGCGCAAGACTCGCCAGCGCTGCCAAGAGGTGTACCGATATGCCATCGCTACTGGCCGTGCTGAGTACAACCCCATAGCGGATATTGGTGGCGCATTACAGACGCCCACCTCAAAACACTATCCGTTCTTACCCATTACAGAGCTTCCGGAGCTGTTGCGCTCCATCCAAGCCTGCCCAGGGAACGACACCGTTAAGGTCGCCACTCGCCTTTTGATTCTGACGGGGGTGCGAACGGCTGAGTTGAGGGGGGCTCCCTGGTCGGAGTTTGATCTCGATAATGCGCTCTGGCTGATCCCTGCTGCGCGCATGAAGATGCGACGCGCTCACCTGATCCCACTTTCCAAACAGGCGGTAGCAGCACTGCGTGAGCTGGAAAACATTACTGGTGGATACACGCTCGCGTTCCCTGGCCGTATCGATCCAGCAAAGCCAATGAGCGAAGCCGCCATCAACCAACTGCTAAAGCGCTCTGGCTACGATGGGCGTGCCACAGGCCATGGCTTCCGCCACACAATGTCCACTGCTTTGCACGAACAGGGATACTCCAGCGAGTGGGTCGAAACACAGTTGGCGCATGTGGATAAGAACAGCATACGCGGCACCTACAACCACGCTTTGTATCTTGAAGGGCGACGAGCGATGCTTCAGTGGTATGCCGACCATTTGGATGCTTTGGCATGCAGTAATGCCCCCGCCCTCATTACAGGCGTGGAGGAAACCGCATGAGCGACGATGTGATACGCCTATCTGATTTGGTGCCTGAGTACGCTCGCCACTATAAGGTTAGCCCTCAAGAAGCCGCATATGCTCTGCATGAGTTGATTGTAGGCTTACATTCCGAGTACCACGTGAAACGGGCAGAGATGGCAATTCCCAATCACATATTCTGGGTAGGAAGAGTAGGGAGCTCGCAGTGCTCGGCCAAGATTTATAAAATTTTCTTTAGTGGTTTTATTGAGTACTTTAATAATTTATGCAATCCGCCACCAGAAAACGGCAATGGTTTCTTCCGCTGCTACTGTGAGAGTGACAGTGACCCTAAAGATATCCCAGCAGGCATCGTATATTTATCCAGGTCAGCTCTTAGTGAGTGGATTCTTGATGCAGGGATTGAGCCCCCAGAATTCATATTAAGCAGTAATTCAGGCGAGATACCCAAGAAAAATAAGAACGAGAGTGAAATTAAGGAGCAAGAGCGGGGCACAATCAGAAAGATCATGAATGGCTTGGTTGATCTTATTAAGGAAGTTGATAGGGCACATCGTGAACCGCCAACTGATTACGATGGCAAGAAGCGTGCGGATCAAATTAAGGCTCATGCATCTAGACTCAGTAATCCACCGCGAAAAAACCCTGATGTGTATTCTGCCTTAATATCTTTCGCGGAAGATGCCGGAGTTGATATGCCCAAAGATCATCAAACATTGAGAAGTTACATGCGTGCCCAGTCCAAATCAAATAGTGGGGAATGAATTTTCATAGCGAAAATTTTGGGATTCCCTATGAGAGTTTGGGGATCCCCATGACTCCCCACTTGAGGTGCCATTAAATCCTCAGCCATCCAACCCGGTGCTAAGGAGTCCCGACCAAGATGGCTACTCAACCTATCTCACCAGCACTGCTGCGTCTTCCTGCCCTCTGCGCTCTAGTCGGACTGAGCAAATCTCAAATCTATCGACTGATTAAGTCCGGCGAGTTCCCCGCCGCCATCCAGCTTGGAGCGAACTCTGTTGCATGGCCTGCCGAACACGTGCACGCCTGGATTGCCGATAAAATTAACGCATCCGTTCGTTAACAACGATGTCGCTTGATCGCATGCTTACAAAGCTCGAAGAAAATCGAAAGCGCTCTCGTGCTAAGCCACAAGAGATTATCGAGATTTCTCGTGGCTTATTTACAAACTGGTCAGATGCAGTTCTGCGCATCCCGAACTTTGCTCTTCGTTCAGCGTTATTTGCAGCAGTCGGTAGGGGGCACCGCCCGCACTTTGAGCGAGCACGTATTAACGCTCTAGGTGGGAACAGTATTATTTACACGGGAGCATTACTTGATCAAGACGACCTCGAAGTCTGGGAAGCCCTTTTGCACTTGACACTAATACAGGGGGTGGAGTGTCAGATAAGCGGCTACCGACTTCTGAAGTATCTCGGCAAAACCGATACTGGAAAAAATAGAGCGATCTTAGACAAACAACTCAGCAGAATGAATGCGACTGCATTGCAGGTTCGAATAGGCGAGCACTCATACGAAGGCAGCTTGATTCACGAGATATATCGTGATCATGCAACTCGTAACTATATAATTCGATTGAATCCGAATCTCCGCGTTCTGTTTTTTTCTGATCAGTTCACTGACTTGGATCGGGCTATTCGTCGAAATCTTCGCGGAAAGCCCCTTGCGCAGTGGCTGCACGGCTTCTATGCAACGCACGCAAGGCCATTCGATCTAAAGGTCGAAACTTTGCACAAGTTGTGTGGAAGCAGAGCTATCTGTTTATCCAACTTCAAAAAAGACTTACGCCGTGCGTTTGACTCTGTTGAAAAAGCACGCGTCGCGGTAGGGCAGCCGTTCAGTTACTCGATAGATGATAATTTGGTTCGAGTCAAAACTACTCCGACGCCCTCTCAGCAGCGGCATCTGACACGCCGGAGCTGATACCGTTCTAGCACCCTGTCGATACCGTTCCAGCGCCCCTTTCTGCCGTTCTAGCGCCCCCACCGATACCGTCCTAGCACCCCTGCCGATACCGTTCTAGCACCCCGATAGCAGGCTGTGGATAACAAGCTGCAGGGCAACAGAAACCTGGCGTGCGAGGGGTTCAAGGGTGAGGCACTAATCAGCTCTTTAATCATTGTCTAATCATGCCTTTCCAGCCGTGCTGGAATGCGTCAACGCTATCGCAGATAGGTATCGGTAATTTCAGCCCGAAAGTGCCCCAGCTCCTGCGAAACGACCCGTTTCGCCTCCTCAAAGTGGAGCGTCCGTTGCAAAACCTTCATGCGCTCCTGCGCGTATGTGTGCCGCAATCCATGCGCGCCCTTTGACCAGCCGAGCACCGCTTTAGATGCAGAGCCAAACGACTTCGACCAAGGCTGGCCGCCGCCCAGGTCATAGTGCTGCCTATAGTAAATACCTCGATCTGTGACTCTGCGAGGCTCTGCTAGCCGCAGCGCCTCCAGTCGTCTGGCGAGCGAAGTTGGAATGCGAACCTCGCGGACTAAGCCGCCCTTTCCGTTAACCGTGTAACTGATCGAACCCTCGCGAATGCCGCTGAACTTCTGACCATGGGCAGGACGCTCGTCCGCAGCCTGGCTGTGCGCTCGTTGCAGCGTTAGCAGCTCATGTGCGCGAAGCCCGGCCGCGTGCGCGATTTCTGTTGCCAGTGCATTGCGTTGCGTTTGCCTTGCGGCGATCAGATCGACCTGCTCGCGTGTATAGAGTCGAGACTCCTCGCCAAGACGGCGGCCTAGTGTGGGTTGTCCAGGTGTTGACCTGGATTGGCTGGCGGTCGATTTGATGACCTCAAGTGTCTCCCGCTCGCCAAGCTGTCCAGTGACATGACGCATCATCGACTGCAGCGCCTGGCGCTCCATGTCGAGCGTTTTCTGGCCCACTGCCAAAGCACGCTGCTTCAAATAAGCAGTAGCTGCGTCAGGGCTAATCTCTGCGAGGGCACCGAGCCTGGCCTCCCGCATATGCTCGGCGACTCGGGTTAGAGCTGCTTCGTAGTTGCGCACGGTACCAACTGAGCGCAGCACTGAGCCCTGAAGATTTTTCATTATCGCGGCGGCCTGCTGAGGAGGCTTCGAAAATCGTCCACGAAGCCTTGCACCAGATGTGCGCCCCTTGCTCATAGCGGTGTTAATCGGTTCGTATGCAGCCACCTCTGAACGGTGGTGCGGTGAACCTGGAGCCGCTTGCTCGTTTCTAGCCAGCGGCGAATCTCGCCCACTGTGCATCCGGCTCTATCAAGCTGCAAAATTTCAAACGCGCAGATATCCAGCACTGAGCGCCGTTGCAGATAAGTCGGCGGTTTGCGTCGTGCACGGGATTGGGCCCGCAATTGCGCGGCAATGGCCGCAGCATCGAATTTGCTCATTTGTAAGAACCTAAAATTTGGACTCAAAACATGTGGTATCCAAATTTCGGATCCGAGTCATTCCAACTCGTTACAGTTACTCGACTGTGACCCTCGCACCCGTTTGCATTGCTGCTGGCCGGCACCGTTCTCGCCTCTCAGAACTCCATTACTGAGATCAATGCTCTGTTTGTTTCGCTCACCTCCTCTCTTCATCTCATCTGGTTGGTTTGGGTTTCGCTGGGTTGGGAGCTGCGATGACGCAAGCCACTCACCTGCTGCCCCAGATATGCGATGACGCATAAGCCGGGGCAAAGTGCTTTGCCTGCTGCGCTCGATGACGAGCGGCAGCAGGCGTCCAGCACTGGGATACAACGTGGTCAGAGTATCTGAACAATCACGCACAGACTGTGCGCACACCTCTGTGCATCAGGATGGCTCAGGCCTAGCACCCGCTATGTATGCGCGGCCTTTGGCCGCGTTACATAGCGGGTGCGAAGAGCAACGCGCAAACCGCTGTAACTGCATTGGGTTGAGTGGAGAAGAGGGGGAGTGGTCGTTATCTTGAGAGAGTGCAAGTACTAATTTGGGGGTCAGAGCATGAAAAAAATTGGTGAGATTTTGGATTCGGTGCATCTGAGGATGCCTGTTGTCACGCGATGGGTCGGTCGAATCGGCGTATTACTTGGGCCAGTGGTCGGTCTGTTGCATATGCTTTCTGCTGCAATGATGCCGGCATACGGCCAACGAGTGCTGGAGCAGTACGATGCAGTGCAGCGTACAGGTGACCTGCTGACTGCCCCGGCTGCGCAGTATTTCATCCTGGTCGGGTTTGTGTTGTGCCTGTGCTGGATAGTTCTGCAAGCCGTGCGAATGGGGCTGGCACTGCGTGGCTGGATCGTTAGACGGCGATCTGTTTGATGGCCGGCGCAACCGCGGAAAATTACGCCGGGTTCAATTGGGTTTTTGCGTTATGGGAAGACGTTGCCCTGACGATCCTGACTGCCACCGAACCGCTGTTTGTTGCGTTCAACGCTACAAGCATCGGGCTCATTGCGGCGGTTGGTTATGTGTGGCTAGGCATTTTGGCCTATCGCGTCGGCGTGGACGGCCTCCTAAAGGGCCTCGGCGGCGGGGTAATCATTTTTTTAGTGTTGGCGTATGGGATGAGGCCAGCTGAGGTTCAACTGCCGAGTGGCGCAACTGTGCGCCTGCTAGAGGCCCAGGCCATACCGTTGAGTTTTATGATGTCCATTCACAGAATGTATCGATGGGGCTTTGACAGCGTCCTTAACGATCAGACGGTGGCTGGCACGATCATTCCGTCCCAGAAAGCGATCGACAATATCGTAGGTCGGTCAGCTGACCTGTTCGCCGATAGTGATCTGGCCCAGCTAATACGTGACTACAACGCCAGTTGTGCACCTGCCCCGGCTGAACTGGCCGGCCCGCAGCATGCCTCGAAGATCCAGGCGCTACATGCGATTGGCCTCCTAGGTGGCGGTGGCCTTGGAATCCCCGATAGCGAAATCACCCTGATCGCGCAGGCCCGAACGGCGATGGACGGAGCCTGGACGTTCGTGTTTGGCGGAGCTGAGGCAAACGGCGGCTGGGGTGCCTATTTACTAGGCGGTGGTGCTGCCAGGGTCGGCCTTGAACAGGTGCTCGATCAGCGTGCTATGCAATCCCGCCGCGAAGAAGGCCTCCGTTCTATCGAGCAAAGCGGGCCGTTCATGGGTGACCGGTATGCGCTACCGACGAAAGCGCACTGGGCTGCAAAGTTTTCTGGCCAGTCGGACGCGACCCCCTCTTATTTACCCATCAGCATGATTCCTGGTTCAAAGTCGTCGGTCGTCGGTGATGAGCCCGGACTCATGTTTCGCCCGACCAGTTGCGTTGAGGCCTACCGGATCGCACAGCTCGGTGCTGAGCAGGCCTACCAAGCGCTCCGGGAGTCTGGCGAGGTCATCGCGGGTGGGCAACGTGTCAGTGCTGAAGTCGGCGCAGTGAGCACAGCGTTGTCCTGGCAACGATTTATGGCTCGCTCGCTTGAGAAAACAACTGGGCTCTCGCGGGAGGGAAGCCAGGTCGCGGGGGGAATTTTGGCAACAGCCCAGATGTTCAAGGACGTGACGGGATGGCTCGACCTGCAAACGCTTTTACCTGGCTACGTGCTGATGGCGGCCTGGTTTTTTTGGATCGTGCTGTTGTTCGCTCCGGTGTTCTTACTGCTGGCACCATTGCGCGGCTTGCAGATACTTTCCAGCTGGATGGCGCTACTACTAACTCCTGTCATTGCGGTCATGGGGGCGCAGATGGTCACCGTAGGGATATCCCAGACCATGGCCGCCGTTGCGATTGGGCAGGCGGGGGCTGCAAGTGGATGGTCTGGTGCCGGAGCGGACTACGATGGGCTGCGAGGACTGATGTCGGCCATCGCTGCGATCTCTCTCGGCGTCGTCACCTGGATCACGGGAAGCGTGCTGGGGGTTTCGCTGGGCGGGCTGGCGGGCAGCCTGTCAGGAGCGGTGGCTACAGCTAGTGATGCGAGCCGTCTCATGTCGAGTGTGGCTGGAGGGTTCATGTCGATTACTCGGTTTGCTAACATGGGAACAGAATCCTTTCGTCGAGGGCGTCGTCCAGGTGGTGGAGGTGGGTCTTTGCCACCGTCTCGTCGTCAGCCAAGCTCCATGGACCTTAGTTCTACTCCGTCGCCTCGTGCTACCAGTAAGGGTTCTGGGCCGTCGCTAAATCCGCCCAAACCCAAGGGCTAGAGAGTTCGGGCAAGAGGGGCGGCACTGACCGCCCTGGTGCCGGCGCTGACGCCACCGCATGGTGGGGCACGCCGGCACAGCCCCCCTTTTTCAACAAACCGCAGCAAACCACTGGCAACGATCACAATCCCACCGCGCCGCCGTCGCCCTGCCTGCAAAAAGCCCTGCCAAACCCTACATACTCATTGCCCTGACACTGAGGCAGAACACCGCCATAACTGACGGCCACCCGCCGACCGTTCCCGGCCATCGATAAACCTACAAAAACCACTGAGAAATCACCATCTCGCCACGGCGCTCCACTGCCGGGCCACGGCCTTCTCTATAAAACCCACAGCCATACCCCCAATTCCCAGCGCGGGAACTGACGATCTTTTACCGCATCGCCCAGGAACAGCGGACCTCGAGGTAGCGTGGTGCTACTGAATGAATGCGGGAGGTGGTTGATATGGGACGGCTTTGGCTTGGAATTGGCTGCGCTGGACTTGGTTTTTGGGTTGGTGCTCATAGATTGCTGCCTCTGTGGGCCATCGTTGTGTTGGCGATTCTCGGTGCCGTGCTATGGGGGCTAGCGGAGTGGCTGGAGCGGCGGGAGGGTAATAGTGATGATGCCGGCTGATCTGGATGAGCTGATGATCGTCAGCAGTATGTTTCCCGGAATGAAGTGGTCGTCCTCCGTTACGCGGCCTGTGGTCATCGCTAGAGAAGGTAACGTCCTGCGCCTGTACTGGATGCCTTTACTGCTGTGGATGGATGAATATTGCGCCGAGCTTTTCATCGAGCAGCTTAACCACAAGCACTGCACAACAGCTTAGCGAATGATGGCAAAATGCCCTCAATTTTACGCTGTAAATAACTGCCTAATGACAGGCGACAAAAACCAATGGAAGGACGTTATGCGTACGCTATTTAAATTTGCTGCAACCGCTGCTATTGGAGCTCTCCTTTCTGGCTGCGGCAATGAGGACTTTACAGGGGCTTACCGCTTCAAAGACTCAGGCATGAAGGGAACCATGGTTCTCAATGTTCATGGTGATGAAGCAGAACTCTTTGGAGACCTCGGAAAAGACGGTATCAAACCGCTCGGAAAAATGAAGGCATCGGTAAAAGATGAAAAGCTTCTTCTTGATACCGTGAACAGCTCTACACGCCTGGTGATGCGGCGTAACGTCGATGAGCGAAGCCTTGACTGCCTTAACTGCAAGGTACTTGGCATGAGAACGGATGAGCTTGTCTGGACATATGACCCCGAGGGGCCATATGACGTAGATCAGATGCTCAAGGAGCAAGCCCGCAAGAATGAAGAGGCATTGAATGCCGAACTGGAAAAAATGCAGAAGGAAGCCTTGGAACAGGCGCGCAGGAATTCAGAGGCCCAGAAACTGACGTCTTATGAAGGCGATTGGGTCTATCAACGCACTACGAAGCACAATCCGTTGACCATCATGGGTATCTGGCGCGAGAAACAGATCAGGGTCTGGTCGTTTAAGTTCGAAAGTATGGATCGCCTGGGGTACGAGACTCCAGGGTTTGAGGTAACAGATGCAGGCTTGAAGATCGGCTCAGGCACCGACGCGAACCTATACACCCTCAGCGCTGACAAGAAGGTGCTGACCTGCTTGGACTGTCGTAAGCCGGTGCGTTGGGTCAAGGCTGATCCCAAGAAGGATCTCAGTGATCGAAACTATGCCAGGGAGATGGCTGGCAATCCATGACGACGTACAGCTAAGCCAAAATTGATTTGGCAATTTCTTAATAGTTAATGCTCAAGACTGTTATTAGTAGCATCTGGTAGGGTAATTGATTAATTATAAGGGTTAGCTATTTTCTCATTTAAACTCAGGGAGCTCTTGGAGAAAGATTTCTTCAGCAATACGACCAAAAAATTGACGAGTTATACTGAAAAAGGGACTAAGTGACTGGTTGATCGGTGTTAGATCAATGCGTGCCAAGCAATATAGGTCCATGCCTTGGGTTATATGATATTCATAAATGTCATCTAGCTCTTCCCACCAGCGCCGACGTTGTGTTAATAGGTATGGGCTGTTTAGGTTCAGTAATTCGAGAGTATAGTGAACACGAGATTGTTCAGCATGATCTAAACCTGCAGCCGGGGCTATACGACCATCTGATAAATATGCGAAGAAACGAGCGCAATCAGCTTGGTGAGGAGAAATAAAACGCTGCATATCGACAGTATTTTGCTTGTCGCGGGCATGCCCCCCAAAAACCGCTTGTGTCTGGCTGGCGTCTTGATGGGTGTTTTTAAACGACGGGATATTGTCACTGCTAAATGAGCTGGCAGCTAGGTTGCTGTAGTCAAAAGTGCGCTGCGGGTTCTGATGTTTGTTTTCCACGTGCTCAATGTGGTAGCCGATTCCATGCTGGTCAGCACGTAATTCGCTATAGCAACACAGGTTATACTGCTCAAATAAAAGCTGAGTGAGTACCTCTTCTTTGTGGCCGAATCTACTCCAGCGATTAGTCGCTGCTTTGCTAGTTTTTGGTGGTGTCGCATTTGCTTGATTTAAATGGTACTCGCCATTCTCTGCTTTTCGAATGTGTCTCATTCTTTGAGCGCCTTTTGCCTGCGAATGCTGCGCTGTAAACGTAGTAGTTGAGGGTGCTGTTCGCTGAGTACCGTAAGAAGTCTCTGCATAAGTTCCACAGCTTCTGGTCTATCATAGAATCCCTGATCGACAAGTTCTGTTAAGCGCTGCAAATCTGACTTTTCCGCAATTGGTGGTTGAGGATCGACTAGCATAACGCTCTGCAATACGTCGCCGCTGGGCTCTCCATAAGTGGCGGCAAGGGGCTTAGCCGCAATAATTTGACCGACTGAGTTTAATTCGAGAGTTCGAATGTTTTCTCTACGTACAGTACTCAGTACCTGAGGACTATGCGTTGTGACAATGAATTGAATGTTAGGGAATGTGCGCTGGAGGCGGCCTAATATTTCTTGCTGCCACTTAGGGTGTAGGTGTAGCTCTATTTCATCAATTACTACTATTCCATGGCCGTCTAGAGGCTTTTTGGACTCAGGGTTCAATATTACTAATCGCCTGGCCAAGTCGCCTGCTAGAGCAACCAGAACCTTTTGGCCTTGTGAAAGTTGTGCGATGTTTATTTCATTATCGAAGTTTGTTACTAAAAGTTGTACTTTTCCTGTGCGCCTTTCGACTCTTAGGTTTTTTACGTCAGGCATCAATGTCTCAATGGCCTGGTTTACAGACTGTAGATGTTCTTTATATCTTGTTGTGGGAGCCGAGTTCCGCATGTTCTCTAGCTCTTCTTTTTTTGAATTTAGTTTTCTTAGTAGTGGGCTTTCTGTTGAGTGCTGCTCTGTATTGATTTCATCATGGATTAGTTCTTCAAGGGTTGCAATTTGTGCCTTTATGTCTTTAGCTTCTTTGAGCTCTTCGCCTTCAGCCATGTTGGCTAGTTCAATATAGAGCTCTGAGAAGTTATCAAGCCTACCGCTACCGTCAGTAGCATCTTTTACAGCGGAAAATCGATTGGTCGTGATATCGCTAGAGGCCTTTTCTGAAATTTCATTTTTTAGTGTAAGCCATGAGCGCTCAACTGAGTAGAAGGCTAAAAGCGGAATAGATATATTAGGATTATGTGCAGTTTTTCGATACATGGCCCCAAGCTGTTTGATGATGCTCACTTCGCTTGAGATGCTGCCTACGAAACCACTAACGGTGCGGGAGAGTGAGAAATCAAATAAGTTGGCTTTGTCAAATTGAAATTTTCCAGCGATCTCCGCGTAACCTGCATTTTTAATGCTTATGTCTGTTGGCATTATATGCTTGGCATTGGTGCTATCTTTTTCTAGGTTATTGTTAAACCATGAGAATATTTTTGATATTGCATCCGCAATGCTAGTTTTACCTGCACCATTGTTCCCAATAATTACAGTTAATTTTTCATTAAAATCTATCTCGAGATTTTGAAATCGCCTAAAGCCTGAAATCTCTAATGACTTTAAATGGATTTTTTTGCCTGAAAGAGTGTTTTCAAGCATGGCAAAGTACTTTTTCTCTAGCTCGGCATCTTTAGTGACATACTTGCCTTTTTCAAAGTACTCGTGTAGCTGGTTTTGTGCTTTTAGGATGCCGCTTTCAGCTTTTTGAGCTAAAACTTTGATGGTTTTTTTATGCCCACTGTGTTGCTCATTCATCTCTGCTCTCGACTATTTTGACTATCAGTTCAGTGGAGTATTTTTTTGCTAGCGAATGTAAGAAGGATGGTTCCACATGCTTTGCGAAAGACAGTAGGCCTCTAAGATGTTGTGTGTGCTCGGGGTCTAATTTATTTAGTATGTATTGATGGACTAAATGTTTGATGTATCTTTTTCGGCTTCGCCCAAGAGAAAGCTTTTGATCGTTGCTAATTGTAATCCCGGTGACGTGTCTGTTATGGGCTGTAGATGAGAATTTTGTTTTTTTGCGATTGACTCTTATCTCGCTGCCAAATAAAGTCATAAGTTGAATTTCGATAAGACGTGGCAACTCGAAAAGAGTATTTTTTTGATTGGTTGAAAAGGTTAAGTCATCAGCGTATCGCGTATATTTAATTTCTCTCTCTGCACACAACACTTGCACAGCGCCATCAAATTTATACATGAAGAAATTGGAGACAAGGGGAGAGCTTGGAGCGCCAATGCTTAGAATCAGACGTCCTCCCGTTGTTTTGCTGGGACACCAGAAAAGTAGATTCTCAAGTGTTCGCTTGTCTGTTTCTGGAGGTCTGGGCAGTATCGACCCCCATACTTTCCAAAATAACTCGCTACTTATTGAGTTAAAGAAGTTCTCTAGGTCGAGCTTTAGCAGGTAGCGATTGTTTTTGTGAGCGTTGGCGTTATTTTTG
Organism: Pseudomonas anguilliseptica; assembly: GCF_021375795.1. GTDB lineage: Bacteria > Pseudomonadota > Gammaproteobacteria > Pseudomonadales > Pseudomonadaceae > Aquipseudomonas > Aquipseudomonas anguilliseptica_A. Next base: position 326,279 of record NZ_JAEIOI010000003.1, read on the forward strand.
ATGCTGAGTCCTTTACGATAGGCCATCGCGGACTCGTGTATGGGGAGGTCTTGTAGTTCTAGAAACTTGCGCTGATATATTTTTAATTCTTTTGAGGGTTGAGCTATAACCCTATGCCCCGATGTTCGCTTAGGAATTGTATAAACTTTATATTTTTTAGGTGCGTTATTTAGGAAGAGCGTGACGTCCGTTGGGCTCTTCTTAAGCACTAATGCAAGTTGCTCAACTACAGTCATCATGACTTCCATAAAAAAGCCCAAGAGTATCACTCTTGGGCTTAACTCTTTACTAGAGGAAGCGATAGTCTCGCAACCTGATTGAGGAACGAAATCAGGTTGCGAGACTATCGCAACCACAATCTCGTTCAATAACTTAGAGTCTGGCTAAACACCCGACTAGACGAGTTCGTCCTAAGCTAAAGAGCTCTGTTAGCATAGCTCATTTTTTTGGCGCTTTGGCAATTTGTTATCGGAGAGTTGAAGGAACTATTAAGTATTCGCTGGGTGGAGTAGCTCAGCTTGGCTGGCGCCTTGGCCACGAATGGCCTGAGGTTGTCTAGCGTGATCGGCAGTTTAGGAGCGGAAAAGACCGCTTGCAAAAGATCGATCCCGCTTACCGAGATGCCAGGTTTTTTTCGCGAGAGACCTTTGGTCGAGGCTAGCGCGGCCATAGCGACATCTGAATGACGCCCGCCAAAAAATTAAGTACCTTTCTGAGTGCCTTTTAGGATTGTCGATCTTTCAGGAACTTTGATTTTGTTGGCTTTGTGCTTTTTGGTTTGGTTCCTGGTGCCGGCACCATATAAAGAAAGCCCCGCAGCGATGCGGGGCTTTTTTTTGCCGAAAAAATACTGCAGCTTGCTCACCCTGACGGGGCTTGTAACACTGCCCGCATTGTTCAACGACCACCTGAGCAACGGAAGGTATAGGCCTGTGCGTATCCTTATTACCGGCGGAGCCGGCTTTATCGGTTCGGCGCTGATTCGCCACCTGCTGAATCACACCAAGCATCAGGTGCTCAACCTCGACAAGCTGACCTATGCGGGCAATCTAGAGTCGTTGGCCAGCGTTGCCGCTAACCCACGCTATCGCTTTGTGCAGGCGGATATTGCCGACAGCACGGCCGTCAGCAAGGCACTGGCTGAATTTCAGCCAGATGCGATCATGCACCTAGCGGCCGAGTCGCATGTCGACCGCTCCATCGACGGCCCGGCGGCATTTATCCAGACCAATATCGTCGGCACCTATGCGCTGCTCGAAGCCACACGCAGTTATTGGATGCAGCTGGAGCCGGTGCGCAAGGCAGCGTTTCGCTTTCACCATATTTCCACTGACGAGGTGTATGGCGACCTGCATGGCGTGGATGATCTGTTCACCGAGAACACGCCCTACGCACCCAGCTCGCCCTACTCGGCGAGCAAGGCAGCGTCCGATCATCTGGTGCGCGCCTGGCAGCGTACCTATGGCTTGCCGGTACTGCTGACCAACTGCTCGAACAATTACGGCCCTTACCACTTCCCGGAAAAACTCATCCCGCTGGTGATCCTCAATGCCCTGGATGGCAAACCACTCCCGGTTTACGGCAATGGCCAGCAGGTACGCGACTGGCTGTATGTGGAAGACCATGCCCGCGCACTGTTAAAGGTCGTGAGCGAAGGCAAGGTCGGCGAGACCTACAATGTCGGCGGGCATAACGAGCAGAAGAACCTGCATGTGGTGGAAAGCATCTGTGCGCTGCTGGACGAACTGGCCCCGCGACAGAACGGCTCGTATAAAGAGCAGATCAGTTTCGTCAGCGACCGTCCAGGCCATGACCTGCGCTACGCCATCGATGCCAGCAAGATCGAACGCGAGCTGAGCTGGAAACCCGAGGAAACCTTCGCCAGCGGCCTGCGTAAAACCGTGCACTGGTACCTGAACAACCTCGACTGGTGCCGCCGCGTGCAGGATGGCAGCTACCAACGCGAACGCCTCGGCACACTGCAAGGAACAGCACAATGAAAGGCATCATTCTCGCCGGCGGCTCCGGCAGCCGCCTGCATCCGATTACCCTGGGCGTGTCCAAGCAACTGCTGCCGATCTATGACAAGCCGATGATCTATTACCCGATCTCGGTGCTGATGCTCGCCGGTATTCGCGAAATCCTGATTATTTCCACCCCGCAGGACCTGCCGAATTTTCGCAAGATGCTTGGCGATGGCAGCCAGTTCGGGGTGCACTTTGAATACTGCGAGCAGCCCTCGCCAGATGGCCTGGCCCAGGCCTTTATTCTCGGTGAAGACTTTATCGGTGCGGATTCGGTGTGCCTGATCCTTGGCGACAATATCTTCCATGGCCAGCACTTCACCGAGAAACTCCTGCGCGCCGCCGCCGAGCCCTCCGGGGCGACGGTGTTTGGCTACTGGGTCAGTGATCCACAGCGCTTCGGCGTGATCGAGTTCGACGCTCAGGGCAAGGCCATTTCCATCGAGGAAAAACCGGCCAGGCCGAAATCCAGCTACGCGGTGACCGGCCTGTATTTCTACGACAACGATGTGGTCGAGATCGCCAAAGCCGTCAAACCTTCGGCACGCGGCGAGCTGGAAATCACCGACATCAACAACGCCTACCTGAAACGCGGCGATCTGCGTGTCGAACGCTTCGGTCGTGGCTTTGCCTGGCTCGACACCGGCACCCACGACAGCCTGCTGGATGCCTCGCAATATGTGCAGACCATCGAGCAGCGCCAGGGTCTGAAAGTCGCATGCCTGGAAGAAATCGCTTATCAGCAGGGCTGGATCGATCGCCAGCAACTGCTGGCCCAAGCCAAAGCTTTTGGCAAAACCGGTTACGGTCACTACCTGTTCAAACTGGCCGAGGAATAAACATGCAGGCGATCAGCACCAAGCTGCCCGGCGTGCTCATTCTCGAACCCAAGGTGTTCGGCGATGAACGCGGTTTTTTCTTCGAAAGCTTCAATGCCCGCGCATTTGCCGAGGCCACCGGCCTGCAGTGTGAATTCGTTCAGGACAACCATTCGCGCTCGCAGCGCGGCGTATTACGCGGGCTGCATTACCAGGTGCAACAGGCGCAGGGCAAGCTGGTACGGGTTAGCGCCGGTGCAGTCTTTGACGTGGCCGTGGACCTGCGCCGCAGCTCGCCAACTTTCGGCAAATGGGTAGGCACCTTATTGTCCGCCGAGAACAAGCGCCAACTGTGGGTGCCGGCAGGCTTTGCTCATGGTTTTGTGGTACTTAGCGAGTTCGCCGAATTTCTCTACAAGACCACCGATTACTATGCGCCGGAGCACGAGCGCTGCATCCGCTGGAATGATCCGACCCTGGCCATCGACTGGCCGCTGGATGACGCGCCGCAGTTATCCGCCAAGGATCAGGCAGGACTCAGCTTTGTCGATGCGCAGGTCTTCCCATGAAAATGCTCCTGCTCGGCCAGTACGGTCAGGTCAGCCAGGAGCTGCAGCGCGTCCTGCAAGGTGCGGGAGAGTTAACGGTACTGGGCCGCGAGCAGCTGGATCTGACCCAGCCCGAACTGATCCGCCAGCACGTACAAAATCTGCGCCCCGAGTTGATCATCAATGCCGCCGCGCACACCGCGGTGGATCAGGCTGAGAGCGAGCCGGAGTTAGCCTTCGCAATCAACGCCACCGCACCCGGCATCCTCGCTGAAGCCGCCGCTGAGCTGGGTGCTCCGCTGATCCACTACTCCACCGACTATGTGTTCGATGGCAACCACACCGTCCCCTACCGCGAAAGCGACGCCACCCATCCGCTCAGTGTTTATGGCCGCAGCAAACTGGCAGGCGAGCAGGCGATTCAGGCCGTGGGCGGCATGCACCTGATTCTGCGCACCAGCTGGGTCTATTCGCAGCACGGCAAAAACTTTCTGCTGACCATGCAACGCCTGCTGCAGGAACGGGAAAGCCTGTCCGTGGTAAACGACCAGATCGGCGCGCCGACTTGGGCCGGCACCATTGCCCAGGCCACCGCGCAGCTGATTGAGCAGTGGCGCAGCGGCCAAGCCGGTCCGTGGGGCGTCTATCACCTGACCGCCCAAGGTGAAACCAGCTGGTTCGGTTTTGCCAACGCAATTGCCGCGCACCTGAGTAACCAGGGCAAACGTGTGGCGACTCTGCAGCCTATCCCCAGCAGCGCTTACCCAAACCCCGCGCAGCGCCCACTTAATTCACGGCTGGACTGCAGCCGCCTGCAGCAGGACTGGAACGTCCAGCTGCCGGATTGGCAAGCCGCGCTGGAGCAATGCCTGACTCGCTGCTAAGCCCTGAAATGCTGAATCTGCTGCAAGCCGCTGACCAGCACACGCTGCTCGGTACCGTTACTCCAGATTGATGCCAGACTTCTTACAGTGTTGGCCATATCGGCAAGCTTGCCCGCTTATTGCATAAGCGCCTTTCAGGACGTCTAACGAGTACACGCATGCCCACCGATCACCCGCATCCCCGCCGCCCGCGCTGGCGCAGCCTGGCCCTCCTGGCACTGCTGCTGACACCGCTGCTGTGGCCCTTGCAGCAACTGGCCGAGCGTTACTACAGCGGCGTGCTGATCGAACAGAACCGCCAGACCCTCGACCTGTATGTGGCCAACCTACTCGGTACACTGCGGCGCTATGAGGTGCTACCGCCGATTCTCGGCGACTTACCCGCCCTGCGCCTGGCCCTGCAACAGCCCGACCGACAGAGCGCCCGCGACAGCGCCAACCGTCTGCTGGATCAAGTCAGCGCGCAGACTGGCGCCGACGTGATCTACCTGATGGACCCCAACGGCAAGACCCTGGCCGCCTCCAACTGGGAACAGGCCGACTCCTTCGTCGAGCGCAATTTCGCTTTCCGCCCGTATTTCCGCGAGGCCATCGCCGGCCGCCCAGGGCGCTTCTTCGGTCTCGGCACCACCTCCGGCAAGCGCGGCTACTACTTTGCCGCCGCCGTGCGTGACGGTGAACAGAACCTCGGCGCACTGGTGGTCAAGGTCGACCTCGATCACACCGAAACCCTGTGGGGCAATACCCCGGAGCAGTTACTGGTCACCGACAGCAATGGTGTGGTGATTCTCACCTCCAACAGCCAGTGGCGGTTTACCGCCAGCCGCCCGCTGGACGCCGCCGAACGCGCCGCGATTGCCGCCAACCTCCCGTACCCGACCCAGGCGCCACCGCCGATCAAGCTCGATGCGCAGAACTGGATCCGCCAGGACCGCGAACTCAAGGAAACCGGCTGGACCGTCAGCATCCTCGCCCCGCGCAGCCTGCTCGATCGCCCGGTGCGCACCGCCCTGGTCGCCGGCGGCGGCATGCTGCTGCTGTTGATGCTGTTGCTCGGCCTGCTCATGCAGCGCCGTCGCCACTACCTGGAACGCATCGCCCTCGACACCCGAGCGCGCCAGCAACTGGAACAGCGCGTACTGGAACGCACCCTCGACCTGGAGCGCCTCAACAGCCGGCTGAAGCAGGAGGTTCTGGAACGCGAACAGGCCCAGCAGGAGCTGGTGCAGGCCCAGGACGAGCTGGTGCAGGCCAGCAAGCTCTCGGCCCTCGGCACCATGAGTGCGAGCATCAGTCATGAGCTCAATCAACCGCTGGCGGCCATCCGCAGCTATGCCGACAACGCCGGCGTACTGCTCGATCACCAACGCAACGAGGACGCCCGTGGCAACCTCAAGCTGATCAGCCAGCTCACCGAACGCATGGCCTCGATCATCGCCCACCTGCGTGCCTTTGCCCGCCGCGACCGCCACGCCCCGGAAAGCGTGGCCCTGCAACCGGCCATCGATGACGCCCTGGCGCTGCTGGCCAAGCGCCGCCAGGCCATGCAGGTCGAACTGATCCGCGACCTGCCGGACGCCACCCTGTGGGTGCAGGCCGGAGAAACCCGCCTGCGCCAGGTGCTCGGCAACCTGCTGGCTAATGCCCTCGACGCCCTGAGTGAAGTGCCACAACCGCGCCGCCTGTGGCTGAGCGCGGAAGTCACCACCAGCGGGGTAGACCTGCACCTGCGCGACAACGGCCCCGGCTTCAGCCAGGAGGCGCTGCAACGCGCCCGCGAACCCTTTTTTACTACCAAGACCAGCGCCCAGGGCCTCGGCCTTGGCCTGGCCATTTGCGATACCCTGATGCGCGCTCTGGGCGGTGAACTGCTGTTCGCCAACCACCCCGACGGCGGCGCTCAGCTGACCCTGCGCCTGCGCGCGGCGGATCAGGGCATCAAAACCCAGTCGCCAGAGGACTTTGTCGTATGAGCATGATCGATTCCCGCACCCAGGTGCTGTTGATCGATGACGACCCGCACCTGCGTCAGGCATTGAGCCAGACCCTCGATCTGGCGGGGCTCAAGGTCAGCACCCTGGCCGATGCCCATGGCGTGGCCGCGCGCATCGAGCGCGACTGGCCCGGCGTGGTGGTCAGCGATATCCGCATGCCCGGTATCGACGGCCTGCAACTGCTGCAACAACTGCAGGAACAGGACCCGGAACTGCCCGTGCTGTTGATCACCGGCCACGGCGATGTACCGCTGGCCGTGCAAGCCATGCGCGCCGGCGCCTATGACTTTCTCGAGAAACCATTCGCCAGCGATGACCTGCAGGGCAGTGTGCGCCGCGCCCTCGAAGTGCGCCGCCTGGTCCTGGATAACCGCAGCCTGCGCCTGGCCCTGGCGGATCGCCACACCCTGTCGGCGCGGTTAGTCGGGCAATCCCCGGCCATGCAACGCTTGCGCGAACAGATCGGCGCCCTGGCCGGAATCAATAGCGATGTGCTGATCCTTGGCGAAACCGGTGCCGGCAAGGAAGTGGTAGCGCGCGCCCTGCACGATCTGTCGAGCCGCCGCGCCGGGCCGTTTGTGGCCATCAACGCCGGCGCCCTGGCCGAATCGGTGGTGGAAAGCGAGCTGTTCGGTCACGAGCAAGGTGCCTTTACCGGCGCACAGAAACGCCGCATCGGCAAGTTCGAATTCGCCAACGGCGGCACCCTGTTTCTCGATGAAATCGAAAGCATGACCCTCGATGTTCAGGTCAAGCTGCTGCGCCTGCTGCAGGAGCGCGTGGTCGAGCGCCTCGGTGGCAATCAGCTGATCCCGCTGGACATCCGGGTGATTGCGGCGACCAAGGAAGACCTGCGCCAGGCCGCCGATCAGGGCCGCTTCCGCGCCGACCTGTATTACCGCCTGAACGTCGCACCGCTGCGTATCCCTGCCCTGCGCGAGCGCGGTGAAGATGCGCTGCTGCTGTTCCAGCACTTTGCCGAAGCCGCCAGCAGCCGCCATGGCCTGGCCGAACGCAGCCTGCAACCCGGGCAACGAGCAGCCCTGCTGCGCCACCCCTGGCCAGGCAACGTGCGCGAGCTGCAGAACGCCGCCGAGCGCTTTGCCCTGGGCCTGGAGCTGGACCTCGATCTGCAGGCCCAGGCTGCGGCGCCACTGCCCGATGAGGACGGCAACAGCGGCGGCCTGAACGCCCAGGTAGAAGCCTTTGAGCGCAGCCTGATCAGCGCTGAACTGAGCCGCTCACACAGTTCGTTGCGCAGCCTGGCCGAAGCCCTCGGAGTGCCACGCAAGACCCTACACGACAAATTGCGCAAACATGGCCTGAGCTTCGCCGATGCTGGCGGAAGCTCGCCAGACAACCCCGAGTAATTGGCGAAAAACCGCCAAAACCTTCTTCAGCGGCGGCTCTCGCAAGCCGCCAGGCTGCATCCAAAACAGCGCCAGCCCCCGTCACACCTGCCCTCCAGCCTGACCAGCGGCAATCGGTCACAGGCTGGCATGGCGGTTGCTCTAGCCTCTTGCAGGCGACTCACACACGCACTGGTTGAGGCAATCGCTGCCCAGCGCCCGTCACTTTCTGGCAGGCCGCCTAGACTTGAGCCTGATCGCCCGACATGCCGCGCTAAAGCGCATCACGCATTACAAAAACAAGAGGAAAGACTCCATGTTCAAACTGACTGCCAAGGCGCTGGCTTGCGCCCTGTCGTTGAGCATCGCCGGTATGGCCCAGGCCGCCGATCCGATCGTGATCAAGTTCTCCCACGTCGTGGCCGACCACACGCCGAAAGGCCAAGGCGCGGTACTGTTCAAGAAGCTCGCCGAAGAGCGTCTGGGTGACAAGGTCAAGGTCGAGGTTTACCCGAACTCCTCACTGTTTGGCGACGGCAAGGAAATGGAAGCGCTGTTGCTTGGTGACGTGCAGCTGATCGCCCCGTCGCTGGCCAAATTCGAGCATTACACCAAGCAGATCCAGATTTTCGACCTGCCGTTCCTGTTCAACGACATGGCCGCCGTCGACCGTTTCCAGCTGAGCCCGGAAGGTCAGGCACTGCTGAAATCCATGGAGTCGAAAAACATCACCGGCCTGGCCTACTGGCACAACGGCCTCAAGCAGTTGTCGGCCAACAAGGCGCTGCGTGAGCCGAAAGATGCCCGTGGTCAGAAATTCCGCGTACAGGCTTCCGCCGTACTGGAAGAGCAGTTCAAGGCCGTGCGCGCCAACCCGCGCAAGATGAGCTTCGCTGAGGTCTACCAAGGCCTGCAGACTGGCGTGGTCAACGGTGCCGAGAACCCCTACTCGAACATCTACAGCCAGAAGATGCATGAAGTGCAGAAGTTCATCACCGAATCCAACCACGGTGTTCTGGACTACATGCTGATCACCAACACCAAGTTCTGGAACGGCCTGCCTGCCGACGTGCGCAGCGAGCTGGACAAGATCATCGTGGAAGTGACCGCCGAAGTGAACAAGCAGGCTGACGCCCTCAACGAAGGCGATAAGCAGCGCATCCTCGAAGCCAAAACCACCGAAATCATTACCCTGACGCCAGAGCAGCGTAAACAATGGCGCGATGCCATGAAGCCGGTGTGGAGCAAGTTCGAAGCAGAAATCGGCGCTGACCTGATCAAGGCAGCCGACGCGGCCAACCAGTAAGGCACAACGGGTCGGCTGACGGCCCGCACTACCTTCACTGAACACCCGGGCCCACTGCCCGGGTGTACCGCCCACCACTCTGGAGACTCTAATGATGAACGCCTTGCGGCGCGTCTGGGACCACTTCGAGGAAGCATTCATTGCCTTCCTGCTGGCCGCCATGACGCTGGTGACCTTCGTCTACGTGATCCTCAACAACCTTTACACGCTGTTCTACAACCTGGCTGACCGCTGGGAAGGCAGCAGTGAATTTTTCTTCGCCATTGGCGACAGCATTCTTGGCATGGCCCAGTCGATGACCTGGAGCATTGCCCTGACCAAGGCCTTGTTCGCCTGGCTGATCTTCTTCGGTCTGGCCTATGGTGTACGCACCGCCGGACATATCGGCGTCGATGCACTGGTCAAACTGGCCAGCAAACCGGTGCAACGCATCATCGGCATCATTGCCTGCCTGGCCTGCCTGGGCTACGCGGGACTGATTGCCGTGGCCAGCTTCGACTGGGTGCGCACCCTGTTCAATGCCGGTATCGGTGCAGAAGACCTCGGCCACTTCGGCATCATGCAATGGCATATCACCCTGATCGTGCCCTTCGGCTTCGCCATGGTGTTTATCCGCTTTCTGGAAATCCTCGTCCGCATCCTGCGCAACGAGCAGACCGGCCTGGGTTTGGCCGATGAAGCCGCTGACGCCTTGAAGATCAATGAGCACGGGGAGCACAAACAATGACCATCCTGTTCCTCTTCCTCCTGCTATTTCTGCTGATGTTTATCGGCGTACCGATTGCCGCTTCACTGGGCCTCGCCGGCTCCGTGACCATCATGCTGTTCAGCCCGGACTCGGTACGTTCGCTGGCGATCAAGCTGTTCGAAACCAGTGAGCACTACACCCTGCTGGCGATTCCTTTCTTCCTGCTCTCCGGTGCCTTTATGACCACCGGCGGGGTGGCCAAACGCCTGATCGACTTTGCCAACGCCTGCGTCGGCCATATCCGCGGCGGCCTGGCAATTTCCGCCGTACTGGCCTGCATGCTGTTCGCCGCACTGTCCGGCTCATCGCCGGCCACTGTCGCAGCCGTGGGTTCGATTGCCATCGCCGGCATGGTGCGCTCCGGTTATCCGCAGGCGTTTGGCGCCGGTATCGTGTGTAACGCCGGCACCCTGGGCATCCTGATTCCACCGTCGATCGTCATGGTGGTGTACGCCGCGGCAACCGAACAGTCGGTGGGCAAGCTGTTTATGGCAGGGGTGATCCCCGGTCTGCTGCTGGGTCTGGTGCTGATGGTGGCGATCTATATCGTCGCGCGGAAGATGAACCTGCCGGCCATGCCGCGTGCCACTTTCCGTGAGTTCCTCAGCGCTGCACGCAAAGCCGTATGGGGCTTGCTGCTGATGGTGATCATCCTCGGCGGCATCTACACCGGCATGTTCACCCCGACCGAAGCCGCTGCCGTAGCCGCAGTCTACGCCGGCTTCGTGGCGCTGTTCGTGTACAAGGACATGACCATCCGCGAATGCCCGAAGGTGCTGCTGGAATCCGGCAAGCTGAGCATCATGCTGATGTTCATCATTGCCAACGCCATGCTCTTCGCCCACGTACTGACCACTGAGCAGATCCCGCAGACCATCACCGCTTGGGTGGTGGACATGGGCCTGCAACCCTGGCAGTTCCTGCTGGTGGTGAACATCGTGTTGCTGGTGGCGGGTGCCTTTATGGAGCCGTCGGCGATCATCCTGATCCTGGCACCGATCCTCTTCCCGATTGCCATGCAACTGGGCATCGACCCGATCCACCTTGGCATCATCATGGTGGTGAACATGGAAATCGGCCTGATCACCCCGCCAGTGGGACTCAACCTATTTGTCACCTCGGCAGTGACCGGCATGCCACTGACCGCTGTGGTCAAAGCGGCCTGGCCGTGGCTGATGCTCCTGCTCAGCTTCCTGATTGTGATCACCTACGTGCCGGCCGTGTCTCTGGCGTTGCCGAACTGGCTGGGTATGACCTGACAGCAACTCCGTGTGCACCTCCCTGCACACTTTTTCAGCCCGGCCTTAGTGCCGGGCTTTTTTTGCGGGTGGCTTTTGTAGGGTGGGTTGGCCGCATGCCGCCATTGCCAGGTATCACTGCGCTCGAAACGCGGCTAAGCCACCATCGGCGCACCGCGCATCACTGGGCTAGCTAAACCCGCGCCAGATCGGGCAAGTCACCGGACAAGCCCAGCGCCTGGCGCACGAACAGCGCCTTGGCTTCCGGCAGATCGTTTACCCAGTTAAGGCCGCTGTTGCGCAGCCAGCGTACCGGCAGCGGATCGGCCTGGAACAAGCGCTCGAAGCCTTCCATCGCGGCCATCATTGCCAGGTTGTGCGGCATACGCCGACGCTCGTAACGGCTGAGCACCTTCACATCACTCAGCTGTTCGCCGCGCTGTGCGGCGTGCAGCAGCACCTCGGCCAGTACGGCGACATCAAGGAAGCCCAGATTGACGCCCTGCCCAGCCAGCGGATGGATGCTGTGTGCGGCATCGCCGATCAGCGCCAGGCCGTCTTCGACATAACGCTTGGCGTGGCGCTGACGCAGCGGAATGCACAGGCGCGGATCGGCCTGGAGGATGTCGCCCAGGCGATGCTCGAAGGCAAAGCCCAGCGCCCGGCGAAAGCCCGCGTCATCCAGGGCCATCAAGCGTTCGGCTTCGGTGGGCGTCACCGACCAGACTATCGAGCACCAGTGCTCACCTTCGGGGCCAGCCAGCGGCAGGAAAGCCAGCGGGCCGTCATCGGTAAAGCGCTGCCAGGCGGTGGCCTGATGCGGCTTGCTGCAACGCACACTGGTAACGATGGCGTGGTGCAGATAATCCCATTCACGGGTGGCGCAACCGGCCAGACGCCGCACGGCGGAATTGGCGCCGTCGGCAGCGATAATCAGCGGCGCGCGCAGCTCACGGCCGTCGCTCAGGCTGAGCAACCAACCGTCACCGGAGCGGCGCAGCTGCTCCAGGCGCGCCCCAGGCAACAGGCCAATCGGGCTGTCGTGTAGGCGCTCAAGCAAGGCGTCCTGTACCACGCGGTTCTCGACGATATGGCCGAGCGCTTCGGCGTGCACACTGGCGGCGCTGAAATGGATCTGCCCGGTGCCGGAGCCGTCCCATACCTGCATCTCGGCATAAGGGCAGGCGCGCCGTGCGGCGATGCCATCCCACACACCCAGACGCTCAAGAATGCGCTGGCTGGCCACCGATAACGCACTGACGCGCGGCTCAAACGCCGAGCTGGCGTCGAAGGGTTTGACACTCAGCGGGCTGCCATCCAGCAGGATGATGTCCAGCCCCTGATCCTGCAGGGCCAGCGCCAGGGCGCTGCCCACCATGCCAGCACCTACGATGATCAGATCCGCTTGCATCACATATTCCTTGTTCAAGCTGCCTGCCGAGCGCGCGGCTTTAGCCGCACATAAAGAGTCTTGTGCACCCGTGCCACCAGCGTGCCGCTGCCATCGCGCACTTCCACATGCAGCTCAGGGTGGTACTTATCGCCATTTGCCGTGTGCTGACGAATGTCGTCGAGCAGGTGTTCGTCAATGCTGAAATCGGCGTACACCGGGCCTTTACCGGGGGCGATAAAGTCGATGCGCGCGGCCTTGTCCCAGACAATAAAATCGCTCCCGAGGTTTTCCATGATCATCAGCATGAAAAACGGGTCAGTCATCGAATACAGGCTGCCGCCAAACTGGGTGCCGACATAGTTGCGGTTATACCAGCCCAGGCCCATCTTCACCTGCACCTGACGGAAGTCCGCGCTGATCTGCCGCACCCGCACGCCGGCCCCCAGGTAGGGCGGATACAGGTTCATCGCCCAGCGCAGCAGCCGCGCCTTGCGCGCCAGTTTGTTTGCCGACATGCATCAATGCTCCGAACGGGTGCCAAGGCCCATGGCCTGGCGGGCGAACCAGCGTTTCGCCGGGGGTAATAGATCGAGGCCGAGCAGGCCGAGGTTGCGCCCGGCCGCCAACAACGGCTGACCCGTGCTGAACAGGCGGGTGACCTGGTCGGAAAAACCCACCGTCAGCTGTTGGTCCAGCTGCTGACTGCTCAGGTAGCGCTGCAGGGTGGCCAGATCGCCCAAGGGCGCGTTGCTGGCCAGCAGGGTTTCCGCCAGCACCAGGGTGTCGCGCAGCGACAGGTTGTAGCCCTGACCGGCAATCGGATGCAGGCTGTGCGCGGCGTTGCCGAGCACCACCAGATGTTGACGCACCTGCTCCTTGGCCGCGGTCAGCGCCAGCGGATAAAGGTGCCGCGCACCAACCTGGCGCAAACTGCCCAGGCGGTAACCGAAAGCCTGCTGCAACTCGGCGAGAAACGCCGCATCGTCCAGCGTCGACAGGCGTTCGGCCTCCAGGCTGGCACGGGTCCAGACCAGCGCGCAGCGGTTATCCGCCAGCGGCAGCAGGGCCATCGGCCCTTCTTCGGTAAAGCGCTCGAAGGCCAGGCCGTTATGCGCCTCTTGCGGGCTGACGTTGGCGATCAGCGCGCTCTGGCCATAAGGCGTGTTGCTGACGGCGATGCCAAGTTGCTCGCGCAGCCCGGAGCGGCCACCTTCAGCGAGAATCGCCAGGCTGCATTCCAGTTCGCTGCCGTCATCCAAAGTCAGCCGATAGCCATCGGCCAGGGCCTGCATCCGCGTGACCTGGGCCGGGCTGCGCCAGCTCACCACCTGTTGATCCAGCGCCTGCCACAGGCATTCGCCGAGCCAGGCGTTTTCCACTACGTAACCCAGTGCCGGCACGCCTTCTTCCTCGGCGCTCAGGCGCGCGGCAGCGAAACGGCCACGGTCGGAAACATGAATCTGCTTGATCGGCTCGGCGCGCTGACTGATCTGCTGCCACAGACCGAAACGCTGATAGATCTGCTGCGAACCAAACGACAGCGCAGTCGAACGTGCGTCATAGCTGGGCTGATAACCGTTGCCCGGGGTGAACGGCTCGATCAGGCAAATACGCCAGCCGCGCTGCTTGGCCTCGGCCTGCAGGGCCACGGCCAGGCTCGCGCCGACCAGGCCACCGCCGATAATCGCAATGTCGACGCGTGACATGCGCTAGGCCGCCACGCCGCGTGCGGCAGCCATCAGCGCTTCGATCTCGGCGACGGTTTTCGGCACGCCGCCAGTGAGAATCTCGCAGCCGGTCTTGGTCACCACCACGTCGTCTTCGATACGCACGCCGATGCCGCGCCACTTCTTCGCCACGTCCTGATTGTCCACGGCGATATAGATGCCCGGCTCGACGGTCATGGCCATGCCGACTTCCAGCTCACGCCATTCGCCGCCAACCTTATATTCGCCGACGTCGTGCACATCCATGCCCAGCCAGTGACCGGCGCGGTGCATGTAGAAAGGCTTGTAGGCTTCAGCGGCAATCAGCTCATCGACATCGCCGCTGAGCAGCCCCAGCTCCACCAGCCCGGCAGTGATGACCTGCACAGTGGCCTCATGGGCCTGGTTCCAGTGTTTGCCGGGACCGATTTCTTTGAACGCTGCTTCCTGCGCCGCCAGCACCAGCTCGTAGATCGCCTTCTGTTCCGGCGAGAAGGTGCCACTGACCGGAAAGGTGCGGGTGATGTCGCTGGCGTAGCAGTCGATTTCACAACCGGCGTCGATCAGCACCAGGTCACCGTCTTTCAGCGGCGCGTCATTCTCGCGGTAATGCAGGATGCAGGCGTGCTTGCCGGCCGCGACGATGCTGCCATAGGCCGGCATCTTTGCCCCACCCTTGCGGAACTCGTAATCCAGCTCGGCTTCCAGGTGGTACTCGAACAGACCGGCACGGCTGGCCTGCATGGCGCGCACATGCGCGCGCGCGCTGATTTCCGCCGCCTCTTTCATCACCTTGACCTCAGCCGCTGACTTGTACAGGCGCAGGTCATGCAGCAGGTGCTCAAGGGTGATGAACTCGTTCGGCGGCGTCGCGCCCTGACGCGCCTTGGAGCGGATCACGTTGATCCACTCCATCAGCTGACGGTCGAACTCATGGTTGGTGCCCATGGAGGAATAGACCCGATCACGGCCTTCGATCAGCCCCGGCAGAATGTCGTCGATATCACCAATGGGGAATGCGTCATCCGCGCCGTAATGACTGATCGCACCATCCTGACCAGCGCGCAGGCCATCCCACAGCTCACGCAACGGGTCGCGCTCGCGGCAGAACAACACGTACTCGCCATGCTCGCGCCCGGGAATCAGCGCGATTACCGCCTCCGGCTCGGGAAAGCCGGAGAGATACTGGAAGTCGCTGTCCTGGCGGTAGATGTGCTCGACATCGCGGTTGCGGATATACACCGGCGCCGCCGGCAAAATCGCGATGCTGTTGGGTTCCATCTGCGCCATCAGCGCCTTGCGCCGACGGGCGTATTCCGACTTGGGGATGCTGATCATGGGCAGATTAAGTCCGGTTGCGGTTACAGGAAGATCAATGCAGCGACGGCTTCGCCGCAGCAACCACTGGCTTGGCGCACTCGCTGAACAGCAGCAATGGCGCCACACGCAGGTATTCCATCACTTCCATGTAGTCGTTCTCACCATCATCGGACTCATCCAGGGCGTTCTGCACCTGAGAAATCGCCGAGAGGTCCTGCAGCACTTCCATGGCTTCGGCGCTCAGGGCGCTGTCGCCCGCCGTCAGGCCAAAGCCGCCAAGGAAGCCCTGGCACCATTGTCCCAGCGCTACGGCGCGCTCGCTAAGCGGCGCATCGTCGCTGGGCAGCAACAGCACTACGGTGACGTCATTGCTGGACAGCTCGCTCTTGACCATTTCCTGTAAGCCGATCAGCGCTTGGCGCACGGTGTCTTCAGGGGCAGCGCCGAGCAACTCGGCGGCATCCACCAGCCAGGGGTCGATGTCGAAGCCGGCACCAGCACAACTACGGCCAAGCAACAGGCCATGCAGTTCGGCCGGGGAAACGGTGTGGCCGCTGCTGGCGAGCAGAGCGGCAAAAGCGGAATACGGGGAGTTCGAGGTAGGCATAGATAACTAGGCGCAACGCTGCGCAATCACTAGAATGGAGGCCTTGTATCCTAGCACCGGCAAGCGCGCCAAGACTATGCAAGGTGCTCGACGGAGCGCGCATGACTTGCCCGACGGGTGAAACTCATCAACCTCTGACAGCGCAATCTGCCTCACACTGCCCACGCTACCAAACAACAGCGTCGTGTACTGTCCGGCACTGTCGAAGACGACTGAAAACCGCTATTTTCCGCTTGTCCGTCCCGCTCATATACCCGCGAGTAGAGAACCCATGGAAGACGCCGATCTGCATGCCCTCACGACCAAGCTGGATCTGCTTATCCAGCGCGTCGAGCAGCTCAAAGCGCAAAACCGACAGCTTCTGACGAGCGAAAAGGCCTGGCGCGAAGAACGCGCGCACTTAATTGAAAAGAACGAAATGGCCCGGCATAAGGTCGAATCCATGATTTCGCGCCTCAAAGCCCTGGAGCAGGATTAATGACCCAGTCGAATACCTTGACCGTCCAGATTCTGGACAAAGAATATTGCATCGCCTGCCCGAGCGATGAACGCAGCAATCTGGAAAGCGCCGCACGTTACCTGGACGGCAAGATGCGCGAGATTCGCTCAAGCGGAAAAGTCATCGGTGCCGACCGCGTTGCCGTGATGGCTGCCCTGAACATCACCCACGACCTGCTACACAAACAGCAACACCTTGATCAGCAGGCCGGCGCCAACCGCGAACAGGTGCGCAGCCTGCTCAACCGGGTCGACAGCGCTCTGGCACGAGATGCTGATGAGCAAGGCAGCTGATTACGCGCAGACGCTTTCGGGTATACTGGCCACCGCTCCCTGGAGTGTGCGCCAGTTGGTGATGTCCCTGAGCCGATACGCACAAACCCGGGGGTTGCATGTTGAGGCCGGTGTGCATGTCCGCCTGACGGAAAGCCTTAACGCCTCCTGCAACCTCCACCTTGAACTTTCGGGTTCAAGGGCTAAACCGACAGCGGCACGTCGGGGAGTCACCCTTTCCAACCTGTTGCCCAACCGTGGCAACAGCGCCTGCTCAACCCCATGACCGATACCTCTGTACTGAGTCGTGCGCAACTGCGCCGGCACCTGCGCGCGCAACGTCGTGCGCTTGGTCGACAGGCTCAGCGCAAGGCTGCACGCGGGCTGTACCGGCAACTCGCCCAGCACCCGCTGTTTCGCCGCGCGACGCAGATTGCCCTGTACCTGTCCAATGATGGCGAGATCGACCCGCGCCCACTGCTGCGTGCAGCGCAACAGCGCGGCAAGGCAACCTACCTGCCGGTACTCAGCCCCTGGCCACGCAGCAAGATGGTGTTTCAGCGTATTCGCCCTGGCGAACGCTTGCAGAAAAACCGCTTCGGCATTGACGAGCCACGGCGCAACCGCAAGCAGCAGCGCAAGGTCTGGACTCTGGATCTGGTATTACTGCCGCTGGTCGGTTTTGACCGTCACGGCGCGCGCCTGGGTATGGGCGGAGGGTTTTATGACCGCAGTCTGGCCTACCGCGCACTGCGCAAAAATTGGCACAAACCGACGTTATTGGGCCTGGCACATGAATGTCAGCAGGTCGAACGCCTGAGCATGGCTAGTTGGGACGTGCCCTTGCAAGGCACCGTGACGGACAAGGCTTGGTATTGACGGGTTGCAGCGGTACCGCGCTCCCTGCGGTACATAACCGGTTTAGCCTGCCACTTTAGGCTGCACTACCGGCGCCGGCTGGCGTTCCCATAGGCTCTGGGTGTAACCCGTGGTTACCACGCCGAGGCTGAACAGAATCACCAATACCCACAACACATCTGGTTTACGTTTCATTCAATGCCTCCCCTTCAAGGCATGGCGCGCGGTGTTCCCGCAGCAATTATTGTTATAGAGCCCGCAACGGCGGCCATCCGCACAGCCACTCGGGCGACAACCCAACCTGGCAAACACCGTGCGTTACGCCCCGCCCGTTACTGGACTGACCCACAGGAGCAAAGTTCATGCCTTATTGGCTAATGAAGTCAGAACCCGACGAATTATCCATCCACGACCTGCAACGGCTTGAGCAAGCACGCTGGGATGGGGTGCGCAATTACCAGGCGCGCAACTTCGTGCGCAGCATGCAGCCAGGTGATCTGTTCTTTTTCTACCATTCCAGCTGCCCGGAACCGGGCATTGCCGGGATCGCCCGCATCGTCTCGGCGCATTACCCCGACCCAACGGCCCTGGAGCCTGACAGCCATTACTTCGACGCCAAGGCCAGCGCCGCCAAGAATCCCTGGAGCGCTATCGATGTGGCTTTTGTCGAGGCCTTCAAACGAGTTATCCCGCTGGCCCAGTTGAAAGCCCAGAGCGCGCTGTTGGAACTGCCGTTGGTGCAGAAAGGCAGTCGCCTATCGGTGATGCCGGTTGGGGCTGAGGAATGGGCTGCCGTTCTCGCGTTGCGCTGAAACAGCGCAACGCAGACTCACTGAATAATCAGGTTGTTGAACAGTAAATCTTCCACCAGCGGCTTGCCTTCTTCCTGGGTGAGGATTTCCTGCACCTGTTTAAGGGCCTCGGCGCGTAGCGTTTCACGGGCACCGGGCGCGGCCATGGCCTGCTCGGTTTGCTGCGAGAACAGCATGACCAGCTGATTACGAATCAGCGGCTCATGGTGTTTGACCTTGGCCTCGACGTCCGCGCCGGTGACCCGCAGGGACAGGTCCGCCTTATAGAACTTGAGCTTGGGGCCTTCACCGAAGTTACCCACCAGCGCCGGCACCAGTGTGACATAGGACACCACGGGGGCCGCCCCCTCCTTGGCTTCCTTGTCTTCCGAAGCCTGCGCCGTCAGGGGCAGGGACAGGGCCAACAGCAATGCGATCCAGGCTTTCACAGGCGGTATTCCTCAAGAGTTCAGCCCCTAGCATAGCCACACTCAGGCAGCGGCCCAAGCCCCAGGCTTATGCATGGCTATCAGGCACAGCCATGCTCGTTGACCGTAGCGCCCTCACACCTACACTGCATGGCCATCAACCGCAGAGGAAAAGCCCGATGAAAGCCGTGCTATGCAAAGCCTTCGGCCCCGCCGAAACCCTGGTACTGGAAGAAATCGCCAGCCCCGAAGCGAAGAAGAACGAAGTGCTGCTCGAAGTCCATGCGGCCGGAGTCAACTTCCCCGACACCCTGATTATCGAAGGCAAGTACCAGTTCAAACCGCCCTTCCCGTTCTCGCCGGGTGGCGAAGCCGCGGGTGTGGTCACGGCTGTCGGTGAAAAGGTCAGCCACCTGAAAGTCGGCGACCGGGTGATGGCCCTGACCGGCTGGGGCAGCTTTGCCGAAGAAGTGGCAGTGCCCGGCTACAACGTTATGCCAATCCCGGCGAGCATGGATTTTGCCAGCGCCGCCGCCTTCGGCATGACCTACGGCACCTCGATGCATGCCCTCAAACAGCGCGCCAACCTGCAACCGGGGGAAACCCTGCTGGTGCTCGGCGCATCCGGTGGTGTCGGCCTGGCGGCTGTGGAAATCGGCAAAGCCATGGGCGCCAAGGTGATCGCCGCAGCCAGCAGCGCGGAGAAACTCGAAGTAGCCAAGGCCGCAGGCGCTGACGAACTGATCAACTACAGCGAAAGCAGCCTGAAGGACGAAGTGAAGCGCCTGACCGGTGGCCAGGGCGCCGACGTGATCTATGACCCGGTGGGCGGCGACCTGTTCGACGCGGCCATCCGCTCCATCGCCTGGAATGGCCGTCTGCTGGTGGTGGGCTTTGCCAGCGGGCGCATCCCCGAGCTGCCGGTCAACCTGACCCTGCTCAAGGGCGCGGCCGTGGTCGGCGTATTCTGGGGCGCGTTCGCCCAGCGTCAACCACAGGACAACGCCGCCAACTTCCAGCAGCTGTTTGCCTGGCACGCCGCAGGCAAGCTCAAGCCGCTGGTGTCGCAGACCTTCCCACTGGCCCAGGCGGGTGAGGCAATCAACACCCTCGGCCAGCGCAAGGCCGTGGGTAAAGTCGTCGTCAGCGTGCGCTAAACCCAACACGCAGCAAAAGGCCGCCCATCAGGCGGCCTTTCTATGCGGGGGACTCAGCCACGCGGCGCGTAGGCGAAGACGTCGGCGCGCATCTGGTGGGCGTCCATTCCGGCGTCCACCAGCGCATCCAGGGTGGCATAGACCATCGCTGGTGAACCGCTGGCATACACGTGCAAAGCCTTGAGGTCGGGGAAGTCTTCGCGCACGGCTTCATGCAACAGACCGCAACGGCCCGGCCAAGCACACTGATCACTGACCACCTGATGCAGAAACAGGTTGGGTACCTGCTGCCACTGTGCCCAATGCTCCAGCTCGTAGAAGTCCTCCGGGCGACGTGCGCCCCAGTACAGGTGCACCGGATGGGCAAAACCCGCAGCGCGGCAATGTTCGATCAGGCTGTGCATCTGCGCCATGCCGGTGCCGGCGGCGATCAACACCAGCGGCCCATCCGGCAACTCGGCCAGGTGGGTATCACCGAACGGCAGCTTTACCCGCACCAAGCCGCTGCGGCGCAGCTGGGCAATCAGCGCCACCGTGGCCTCATCACGGGCCAGCACATGCAGCTCCAGCTCACGCCCACGATGCGGCGCCGAGGCCAGGGAGAAGGCTGCGTAATCGTCGCCATCACGCTGTAACAGCAGGTATTGCCCGGCGTGGTAACGCGGCGCTTTGCCAGCCGGCGCTTGCAGGCGCAAACGGAACACATCGCCGCCTTGCTCGTCACAGCTGACCACCTGGCAGGCCAGTTCACGCACCGGCAGCTCGCCCGGTGCAAGCACGCCGTCCCAGTGCAGCACACAGTCCTGCAGTGGCTCGGCCAGGCAGGTGAACAGCTCACCCTGGCTCAGCTCGACCCCGCCCTGCTGCACACGACCTTCAACCAGCAGCGCCGCACAGATATGGCAGTTGCCATTGCGACAACTCTGCGGGCAGTCGTAGCCCAGACGCCGCGCTGCATCGAGAATGCGCTCGCGCGGCTGCACGTCCAGTACAGCACCCGAAGGGTTCAGGGTGACCTTCATCAATCGATCCCCAGCTCAGACCACAGCGCATCGACGCGCTGCTTGACCGCTTCATCCTGAACGATAGCCCGGCCCCACTCGCGAGTGGTCTCACCCGGCCATTTGTGGGTGGCATCAAGGCCCATCTTCGAGCCGAGGCCGGAGATCGGCGAGGCGAAGTCGAGGTAGTCGATCGGTGTGTTGTCGATCATCACCGTGTCGCGCTTGGGGTCCATGCGCGTGGTAATCGCCCAGATCACGTCATTCCAGTCCCGTGCGTTGATATCGTCGTCGGTGACGATAACGAACTTGGTGTACATGAACTGTCGCAGAAACGACCACACACCAAGCATTACGCGCTTGGCGTGGCCGGGGTACTGCTTCTTCATGGTCACCACCGCCATGCGGTAGGAACAGCCTTCCGGCGGCAGGTAGAAATCGGTGATCTCGGGGAACTGCTTTTGCAGGATCGGCACGAACACTTCGTTCAGCGCCACGCCGAGGATCGCCGGCTCATCTGGCGGGCGGCCGGTGTAGGTGCTGTGATAGATCGGATCGCGGCGCCGGGTAATGCGTTCGACGGTGAATACCGGGAAGGTGTCGACCTCGTTGTAGTAACCGGTGTGGTCGCCGTAGGGCCCTTCCGGCGCGGTCTCGCCCGGATGGATCACCCCCTCCAGTACGATCTCGGCACTAGCCGGCACCTGCAGATCGCTGCCACGCGCCTTGATCAGCTCGGTGCGATGACCACGCAGTAAGCCAGCGAAGGCGTATTCGGAAAGCGTATCCGGCACTGGCGTCACGGCGCCGAGAATGGTCGCAGGATCGGCACCCAGTGCGACGCACACAGGGTAAGGTTTGTCCGGATGCTTCTGGCACCACTCGCGGTAATCCAACGCGCCGCCACGGTGGCTGAGCCAGCGCATGATCACCTTGTTGCGGCCGATCACCTGCTGACGGTAGATGCCGAGGTTCTGGCGTTCCTTGTTCGGGCCCTTGGTGATGGTCAGGCCCCAAGTGATCAAAGGCGCCACGTCGCCCGGCCAGCAGTGCTGGATCGGCAACTTGCCGAGGTCGACATCATCGCCTTCCTCGATCACTTCCTGACAGGGGGCGTCCTTGACCACCTTGGGCGCCATGGAAATGACCTTCTTGAAGATCGGCAGCTTGCTCCAGGCATCCTTGAGCCCTTTTGGCGGCTCCGGCTCTTTGAGAAAGGCCAGCAGCTTGCCGATCTCGCGCAACTCAGACACCTCTTCGGCACCCATGCCCAGCGCCACGCGTTTGGGCGTGCCGAACAGGTTGCCGAGCACCGGCACGTCGAAGCCCGTGGGCTTTTCGAACAGCAGCGCCGGGCCGCCCTTGCGCAGGGTGCGGTCGCAGATTTCGGTCATGTCCAGAACCGGCGATACCGGGGTCTGGATGCGCTTGAGTTCGCCGCGCTTTTCCAGTTCACGGATAAAGTCGCGCAGGTCGCGATACTGCATGCTGAAGCCTCGTGTCGGACAGGCAAGAGTCGGCCGCAAAGTTTAGCGCCGAAGTCGGGCTTTCAGAAGGGAAAGCCAATACCCAGGAACACAAAAGCCGGGCTTACCCGGCTTTTGTAGGTGCGTATGTTTAGGATCGTCGCGAGCGAAGGTCAGGCAGATGCCTCGTTAACGCAGCATCACGCGCGCAGCCCGCAGTAGATCCTCTTACTTACGCTTCATCGACTGGAAGAACTCGTCGTTGGTCTTGGTCGCTTTCAGCTTGTCGGTGAGGAACTCGATGGCGGCAATCTCGTCCATCGGGTGCAGCAGCTTGCGCAGAATCCACATGCGCTGCAGTTCGTCATCGGCGGTCAGCAGCTCTTCACGACGAGTACCGGCGCGGTTGATGTTGATCGCAGGGAACACACGCTTCTCGGCGATGCGACGGTCCAGCGGCAGCTCCATGTTGCCGGTGCCTTTGAACTCTTCGTAAATCACTTCATCCATCTTCGAGCCGGTTTCCACCAGCGCGGTGGCGATGATGGTCAGCGAGCCGCCTTCTTCGATGTTCCGCGCAGCGCCGAAGAAGCGCTTGGGCTTCTCCAGGGCGTGTGCATCAACACCACCGGTGAGCACCTTGCCGGAGCTCGGGATCACGGTGTTGTAGGCACGCGCCAGACGGGTGATGGAGTCGAGCAGGATGACCACGTCCTTCTTGTGCTCAACCAGGCGCTTGGCCTTCTCGATGACCATTTCAGCAACCTGCACGTGGCGGGTCGGCGGTTCGTCGAAGGTCGAGGCGACCACTTCGCCGCGCACGGTGCGCTGCATTTCGGTCACTTCTTCCGGGCGCTCGTCGATCAGCAGAACGATCAGGTGGCACTCGGGGTTGTTACGCGCAATGTTCGCCGCGATGTTCTGCAGCATGATGGTCTTACCGGCTTTCGGCGGGGCGACGATCAGGCCGCGCTGGCCCTTGCCAATCGGCGCGCAGAGGTCGATCACCCGGCCGGTGATGTCCTCGGTGGAGCCGTTACCGGCCTCCATCACCAGACGCTTGTTGGGGAACAGCGGCGTCAGGTTTTCAAACAGGATCTTGTTCTTGGCGTTTTCCGGACGATCAAAGTTGATCGTATCGACCTTGAGCAGGGCGAAGTAACGCTCGCCCTCTTTCGGCGGGCGGATCTTGCCAACGATGGTGTCGCCGGTACGCAGGTTGAAGCGGCGGATCTGGCTCGGCGAGACGTAGATGTCATCGGGGCCAGCGAGGTACGAGGCATCCGCAGAGCGGAGAAAGCCGAAACCGTCCTGGAGAATCTCCAGCACGCCATCACCGGAGATTTCCTCACCGCTTTTTGCGTGTTTTTTCAACAGAGAGAAAATGACGTCCTGCTTGCGCGAGCGGGCCATGTTTTCCAGGCCCAGCTGTTCGGCGAGTTCCAGCAGTTCGGTGATCGGCTTTTGCTTGAGTTCGGTCAGATTCATAGGAATGACGTAATCATGAAGGAGGGGAAATAAGCTGTTCAGCTTGGGAGGCCGTGCCGCTGGGAAGGCGACTTGATCGCCTGCTTGTATATCGAAAGATTCGAATAGGAATGCGTCGGCGACGGCTTGCAGGGGGCTGCATAGGAAATGCAGCGAGGCCGAATGTAACACCGGCTTTATTCATACGTCTAGCGCCCGGGCAGAAAAAAGCCCCGCGATTGGCGGGGCTTTTAGCACAGGATACGACTCAGATATTGCTGTCGAGGAAAGCCGCCAGCTGCGACTTGGACAGCGCGCCAACCTTGGTGGCTTCAACATTGCCGTTCTTGAACAGCATCAGAGTCGGGATGCCACGTACACCAAACTTCGGCGGGGTGTCCTGGTTTTCGTCGATGTTCAGCTTGCAGACTTTCAGTTTGCCCTGGTAGGTCTGGGCGATCTCATCGAGCACCGGCGCGATCATTTTGCACGGGCCGCACCACTCAGCCCAGTAATCGACCAGCACCGGCCCTTCGGCCTGCAGGACATCCTGGTCGAAGCTGGCATCGCTGACGTTGGTGATGAATTCGCTCATGGAAAGTCTCCGTGTTCGGAAGCAAAAGATGGCCGACATCATAGCCCGGCTTTCCCTACACAGGAAGGCAGCAGCAATTGAGCTTATCTATGGCATGCCTGCAAAACGGTCGCGTCTGTGCCGCTGTCACAATTTATTCAGACAGCCGGCAAGCCCTGCGCCGCTGCTGTATGCACCCGGCAATAGCGGCCAGGTAACAGGCCTGCGACATCAGTATGCGTTGGCGGGGCTAGGCTATCGTGGCACGATGACGCGGTTACGCATTGAGATGGTTCTGTCATGCCGCATACCCCTGCCGAGTCTTTTCCCTTGATTGCAGCTATCGACCTGGGCTCCAACAGCTTCCATATGGTGCTGGCCAAAGCCGACCATGGCGAGATCCGCATCCTCGAGCGCCTCGGCGATAAGGTGCAGCTGGCAGCCGGCATCGATGAACAGCGATTGCTCAGTGAAGAGGCCATGCAGCGCGGCCTTGACTGCCTGCGCCGCTTCGCCCAGCTGACCGCCAGCCTGCCGGAAGGCGCCGTGCGCGTGGTGGGCACCAACGCCCTGCGTGAAGCACGTAACCGCAGCGAATTTATTCGCCGGGCCGAGGAAATTCTCGGCCATCCTGTGGAAGTCATTTCCGGGCGTGAAGAAGCGCGACTGATCTACCTCGGCGTGTCGCACAGCATTTCCGACACCCCCGGCAAGCGCCTGGTCGCCGACATCGGCGGCGGCAGCACCGAGTTCATCATCGGCCAGCGCTTCGAGCCGCTGCTGCGCGAAAGCCTGCAGATGGGCTGCGTCAGTTTCACCCAGCGCTTTTTCAAGGACGGCAAGATCACCCCGGCGCGCTATGCCCAGGCCTACACGGCGGCGCGGTTGGAGATCATGGGCATCGAGCACGCCCTGCGCCGTCTGGGCTGGGAAGATGCCGTGGGCGCATCCGGCACCATCAAGGCCATTGGTTTAGCCATTCAGGCTGCGGGGCTGGGCTCAGGCGAGGTCAACACCCAGGGCCTGGCCTGGCTCAAGCGCAAGATATTCAAGATCGGCGAGGCGGAAAAGCTCGACCTCGACGGCATCAAGCCTGATCGCCGGGGCATTTTCCCTGCTGGCCTGGCGATTCTTGAAGCCATCTTCGATGCCTGCGATATCCAGCGCATGAGCCATTCCGAGGGCGCGCTGCGCGAAGGCGTGCTGTACGACCTGCTCGGTCGCCATCAGCATGAAGACGTGCGTGAACGCACCCTGAGCTCGCTGATGGAGCGTTATCACGTCGACCTGGAACAAGCCGCGCGTGTCGAAAGCAAGGCGCTCTCGGCGCTGGAGAAGGTGGCCAAAGACTGGCAGCTGGAAGACGACTGGCACCGCGAGCTGCTCAGCTGGGCGGCCAAGGTGCATGAAGTGGGTCTGGACATCGCCCACTACCAGTACCACAAGCACGGCGCTTACCTAGTCGAGCACTCGGACCTTTCCGGCTTCTCGCGCCAGGATCAGCAGATGCTCGCACTGCTGGTGCGCGGTCACCGGCGCAATATCCCCAAGGACAAATTTGCCGAGTTCGGCGCCGAAGGCATCAAGCTGATCCGCCTGTGCGTACTGCTGCGTTTTGCCATCCTGTTCCACCACATCCGTGGCACTCAGGAAATGCCCAACGTGCAGCTCAAGGCGGCTGAACAGCGTCTGGAGATTCAATTTCCCGAAGGCTGGCTGGAGAGCAACCCGCTGACCCAGGCCGACTTCACCCAGGAAGCCGAGTGGCTCAAGCGCATCGCGATCGAACTGGTCGTAAGCTAACCCTTCCCACCCGACGCACCCTCCCCCGTACATGGGAGAGGGTTATCCGCAGCCTTGCTTAGCGGGCGGTGATCAACGGCGCCGTCAGCTTCTCCAGCAGACCAGCCTGCGCACTGCGCGGGTTCTGGTTACCGCTCGGGCTGGTACGCAGGTAGCGGCCGTCCGGCTGCAACACCCAAGCCTGAGTGTTGTCGGTCAGATAGCTTTCCAGCTCCTTTTTCACGCGCATG
Source organism: Pseudomonas anguilliseptica (assembly GCF_021375795.1). GTDB lineage: Bacteria > Pseudomonadota > Gammaproteobacteria > Pseudomonadales > Pseudomonadaceae > Aquipseudomonas > Aquipseudomonas anguilliseptica_A. Next base: position 352,760 of record NZ_JAEIOI010000003.1, read on the forward strand.
ATGAGTTTCTTGCCCTCCACCGGGAAACAGGTCTCCACGCGTTTATCGAGATTGCGCTCCATCCAGTCCGCGCTGGACAGGTAGATCAGCTCGTCGCCGCCATTGAGGAAGTAGTAGACGCGGGTGTGCTCAAGGAAGCGGCCGATGATCGAACGCACCTGGATATTGTGCGATACCCCGGCGATGCCCGGACGCAGGCAGCACATGCCGCGCACCACCAGATCGATCTTCACCCCGGTCTGGCTGGCCTTGTACAACGCGCGGATGATCTTCGGATCAGTCAGCGAGTTGAACTTGGCGATAATCTGCGCCGGCTTGCCTTCGGCCGCGGCAGCGGTTTCCTTGGCAATCAGGTCGAGCAGAGTCTTCTTCAGGGTGAACGGCGCGTGCAGCAACTTCTTCATGCGCAGGGTCTTGCCCATGCCGATCAGTTGGCTGAACAGCTTGGATACGTCTTCACCGAGCGCGACGTCGGCAGTCAGCAGGCTGTAGTCGGTGTACAGACGCGCGTTGCCGGCGTGGTAGTTACCGGTACCCAGGTGCGCATAGCGACGGATTTCGCCGTTCTCGCGACGCAGGATCAGCATCATCTTCGAGTGGGTCTTGAAACCGACCACACCGTAGATCACCACAGCACCGGCCGCTTGCAAGCGGCTGGCCAGTTGCAGGTTGGACTCTTCATCGAAGCGCGCGCGCAGCTCAATCACCGCAGTGACTTCCTTGCCGTTACGTGCGGCCTCGACCAGTGCATCGACGATCTCCGAGTTGGCCCCGGAGCGGTAAAGCGTCTGCTTGATCGCCAGCACGTGCGGATCTTTCGCGGCCTGGCGCAGCAGGTCGACCACCGGGGTGAAGGACTCGAACGGGTGCAGCAGGAGGATGTCCTGCTTGCTGACCACACTGAAAATGTTCTCGGCGTTCTGCAGCAGCTTGGGGATCACCGGGGTGAACGGCGTGTACTGCAGCTCCGGGTGACTTTCCAGGCCGGTGATGCTGAACAGGCGCGTCAGGTTGACCGGCCCATTGACCCGGTACAGCTCGCTTTCACTCAGGCTGAACTGCTTGAGCAGGTAATCCAGCAACGGTCGCGGGCAGGTATCAACAACCTCCAGGCGCACCGCGTCGCCATAACGGCGGCTGAACAGCTCGCCGCGCAGGGCGCGCGCCAGGTCTTCGACGTCTTCGGTGTCCACCGACAGGTCGGCGTTACGGGTCAGACGGAACTGGTAGCAGCCCTTGACCTTCATGCCCTGAAACAGATCATCGGCGTGCGCGTGGATCATCGACGAGAGGAACACATAGTTGTCGCCAGGCCCGCCGACTTCTTCCGGCACCTTGATGATCCGCGGCAGCAGACGCGGCGCTGGGATGATGGCCAGACCAGAATCGCGACCGAAAGCATCGACGCCTTCCAGCTCGACGATAAAGTTCAGGCTCTTGTTCACCAGCAGCGGGAACGGGTGCGTCGGGTCGAGGCCGATGGGGGTGATGATCGGCGCGATTTCGTCGCGGAAATAGCGGCGTACCCAGGCCTTGAGCTTGGTGGTCCAGTAACGGCGGCGGATGAAATTGACGTTGTGCTTGGCCAGTGCCGGGAACAGCGTGTCATTGAGGATCGCGTACTGCCGTTCAACTTGCTCGTGCACCAGCTCGCTAATCCGCGCCAGCGCCTGGTGCGGCTGCAGGCCGTCGGCGCCGGCCTGTTCGCGGGCGAAGTTGATCTGCTTCTTCAGGCCGGCGACGCGAATCTCGAAGAACTCGTCGAGGTTGCTGGAGAAGATCAGCAGAAACTTCAGGCGCTCGAGCAACGGATAGGACTCGTCCAGCGCCTGTTCCAGCACGCGGATGTTGAATTGCAGCTGCGACAGCTCGCGGTGGATATACAGGCTGCTGTCATCCAGGTTGTGGATCACCGCAGGGGCCGGGGCAACCGGAGCGGGGGCTTCGGCAGGCGGCGCCTCGACCACGGCGGCGTCCTCGACGACCGGTTGGGCGTCGTGCAATTCGCTGTTACTGAGTCCTTCGGTGTTCATCTGGAGTTCCTGTGGGGCCTTACTGCCCCTGCTTCAGCAGTTCTGCCGCGCGCACGGCGAAATAAGTCAGGATGCCATCGGCACCCGCACGTTTGAAGGCAGTCAGTGATTCGAGAATCACCGCCTCGCCCAACCAACCATTCTGGATCGCCGCCATATGCATGGCGTACTCACCACTGACCTGATAGACAAAGGTCGGCACCTTGAATTCCGTTTTGACCCGCCAGAGGATGTCCAGATAGGGCATGCCTGGTTTGACCATGACCATATCGGCGCCTTCGGCCAGATCGGCGGCCACCTCATGCAGCGCTTCGTCGCCATTGGCCGGGTCCATCTGGTAGCTGGCCTTGTTGGCCTTGCCCAGATTCGCCGCTGAACCCACCGCGTCGCGGAACGGGCCGTAGTAGGCGCTGGCGTACTTGGCCGAGTAAGCCATGATCCGCACATTGTTGTGATCAGCCAGCTCCAGCGCTTCACGAATCGCCTGCACGCGGCCGTCCATCATGTCCGAAGGTGCGACCACCTGAGCACCGGCTTCGGCGTGTGACAGCGCCTGCTTGACCAGCGCATCGACGGTGATGTCGTTCTGCACATAGCCGGACTCATCGAGGATGCCGTCCTGACCATGGGTGGTGAACGGGTCCAGTGCCACGTCACTGATCACCCCCAGCTCGGGGAATTTCGCGCGCAGCGCACGAATTGCGCGCTGAGCGATGCCGTCCGGGTTCCAGGCTTCTTCAGCTAGCAGGGATTTCTTCTCCAGCGGAGTCACCGGGAACAGCGCCAGCGCCGGAATGCCCAGGGCGACCCAGTGCTCGGCTTCCTTGAGCAACAGGTCGATGGACAGGCGCTCGACGCCTGGCATCGAGACAATTGCTTCGCGGCGGTTTTCGCCATCGAGGACGAACACCGGCAGGATCAGGTCATCGACACTCAGGCGGTTTTCCCGCACCAGACGCCGGGAAAAATCATCACGGCGGTTGCGACGCAGGCGAGTGGCGGGAAACAGGCGGTTGGCGGGGGTAAAGCTCACGGCAGGCTCCGAAGCCCGTAGCAACGGGCGAGTGTGACAGTTATAAGCGGCCATTATGACCAAAATATGACAACGCACGACAGCGCTGCGACCGCTTGCCGCAAGCTCAGCAAGCATAGCGCCGCAACTGTGGCGAAGATATGTTGCACGCGTATACGCCACAGCCGTTTCCCCGCCACGAAAAGCACAACGGTGGACTGGCCTGCGCCTGTCCACCGTTGTAAGGGCCAGCCATGAATTAGGTTTAGGCAGGCACAGCATCCTGCCCGCGCGGGGTCCAGAACAGCGCGCCCAGGCTCAGCAGGCTGTAGCCCAGCAGCAGCCCCCAGAGCAGTGGCTGGGCGGTCAACAGGCCAAGCTGCAGGGCCAGCCAGGCCGCCGGCAGGTTGAGCAGCAGACGCAGTACTTCCAGACGCTTGGCCGTCGGCCGGTTTTCCAGCCAGCTGCCGATGATCGTCAGCCCCACGGCCATCCAGACGATGCCCAGCAGCGCCTGCGCCAGGCTCAATGTGTCGCCCAGGCCCAGCAGCACGGTGCCGGCCACCACATACAGGCTGAACTGCACACCGGCATAGAGCTTCTGCGCCAGGCTAAGCGGCACGTCGAATTTGACGAACTGGCTGAGGTCCGGCTTGGTTTGCGGGTATTTCACTGCGACATCGGCCGGACGCCAGCCGGTGCGCATAAACCAGATGCGCAGCTTGTCCCACCAGGACTCGGCCCGCACGGCATCACGCCAAAGCGCCACATAGAACTGCGCATTGGCCCAAAGCGGGTTCCAGCTGGCCAGCGGCGTGGTCACGCCAAAGATCACCGGCTCTTCGTCCAGTTCCTCCTGAAAGGTGCCGAACAGGCGATCCCAGAGAATGAACACTCCGCCGTAATTGCGATCCATATACACAGCATTCTGCGCATGGTGCACGCGGTGGTTGGACGGCGTGATAAAGAACCACTCGAACCAGCCCAGTTTGGGAATGTGCCGGGTGTGCACCCAGAACTGATAGAGCAGGTTGAGTGCCGCCACGGTGAGAAATACCAGCGGCGGAACACCGATCAGGGCCATCGGCAGGTAGAAGATCCAGCCGAAGATGAAACCGGTGCTGGTCTGCCGCAACGCCGTGGAGAGGTTGTAGTCCTCACTCTGGTGATGCACCGAATGCGCCGCCCAGAGTACGTTGCGCTCGTGACCCAGACGGTGGTTCCAGTAGTAGCAGAAGTCATAGAAGACAAAGGCGAACAGCCAGACCCACAGGCTGCTGGCCGATAACTCGAACACACCGAAGTGCTGCCAGGCCAGGGTGTAGGTCAGCAACCCAACGGCCTTGGTCAGCAGGCCCACGGTGGTCGACAGCACGCCGGCACTGAGGCTGTTGAGCGCATCGGAGAAGCGGTAGGTGCTGACCCCGCGCCAACGATCGAGCAACAGCTCAAGGGCGATCAGGGCAAAGAAGAACGGCACGGCGTAGAGGATGTAATTCATGGTTTCACCTGTGGCATAGGCCATATCGCAGCACGCGGCTAACGGCTAGGATTGCTGAATGAATCCTAGCCCAGCGCTGCACGCGTCTCGCGGCGCGTCATGCCAACCTAGGTGGCATATGGCGACAGCTAGAACTGTTACGACCTGCTGCGCGTCGGCCCTGCGGCGTTAAAAACAGGCTCGGAATGCTCATGTACAACAGTACACTCCGCTTCCTCGCCTGTTTTTGCCTTGCAGGGCTCTAGCTCGCGAGGTCGTGGCTTACGCTCATAAAACACGACTCAACCCGATACAGCTGGCAATTCAGGAGAACTTGATGAACAAGAAAGTCGCGGTGATTCTTTCCGGCTGTGGCGTCTACGACGGCGCGGAAATCCATGAGAGTGTGCTGACCTTGCTGCGCCTTGATCAGCGTGGCGCTCAGGTGCAGTGCTTTGCCCCCAACGTGCCGCAGCTGCATGTGGTCGATCACTACAGCGGCGACGAAATGGACGATACGCGCAACGTACTGGTCGAGTCAGCACGGATTGCCCGCGGCCAGATCAAGGACGTCAAGGAGCTGCACGTCGGCGACTTCGATGCATTGATCCTGCCGGGCGGTTTCGGTGTGGCAAAAAACCTTTCCGACTTCGCCATCAGCGGCGCTAACTGTACGGTACAGGCGGATGTACTGAGCGCCACCCAAGCCTTCGTCAATGCTGGCAAGCCGGTGGGCCTGATGTGCATTGCCCCGGCACTTGCGGCGAAGATCTTCGGCAGCGGCGTGATCTGCACCATCGGCAAAGACCACGAAACCGCCGCGACCCTGGTACAGATGGGTGCCGAACACCACGAGTGTGAAGTCAGCGAGATTGTCGAAGACGCCGAACGCAAGCTGGTAACCACCCCGGCTTATATGCTCGCTCAGTCAATCAGCGAAGCAGCCGCCGGGATCAACAAGCTGGTAGATCGGGTGCTTGAGCTCAGCCACCCAGCCTGAGAATGCGGCCTGTTCGCCGCGGATCAGGCCGATAGCAAGCCAATCACGCCAATGCGCGCGGCACTCCAGCCGCGCCACTGGCCAGATCAGCCAGAGTGCGGCAGCTTGAACATCCCTTCGTCCAGGCACGATCTCCATGAGCAACCCACCTTTCGAGCTAACCGCCGAGTTGCAGCAAGCGGTCAGCAACTTCTTTCAGCGCATTCCGTTCAATCAGATGCTTGGTATCGAACTGGATGAACTGAGCACCCAACGCGTGACCATGCATCTGCCGATGAAGCCCGAGCTGATTGGCAACTTCGTCCACGGCATCCTGCATGGCGGAGTGATTTCTTCGCTACTGGACGTCTGTGGCGGCGCCATGGCACTGATCGGCGCGTTCGACAAGCACCAGCACCTGTCCAGCGCCGAGCGCATGGCGCGGCTGTCCAAGCTCGGCACCATCGACCTGCGTATCGACTACCTGCGCCCCGGCCGGGGCCAGCGCTTTACCGCCAGCGCCGTGCTGCTGCGTACCGGCAACAAGGTGGCGGTGGTGCGCAGCGAACTGCACAGCGACGACGGCACCCTGGTGGCTGTCGGCACTGGCACGTATCTGTGCGGTTAAAAGCTATTTGCGCTGCAAGCGGGTGAGAATGCGATCCAACGAATTGGCAAACGCCTGCTTGTCGCGCTCGCCGTAGGGCGGCTGACCGCCGCCGACCTGGCCCAGTTCGCGCAGCTCGGTAAACAGGTTAAGCACGGCCAGTTTGTCGCCCATGTTGCGCTCATCAAACTCGCGACCACGTGGATCAAGTGCGGCCACGCCCTTCTTCACCAGGCGATCGGCCAGCGGCACGTCGCTGCAAATCACCAACTCGCCCGGCAGCGCATGCTCCACAAGGTAGTCATCTGCCGCATCCGGGCCACTGGGCACCACGATCAGCCGCACACAGCTATAAGCCGGTTTGATCTGCGCCTGCCCCGCCACCAGCAGCACTTCGAAGCGCCGCTTCAGGGCGAACTTCACCACCTGATCCTTGGCTGCCTTGGGGCAGGCATCGGCATCAATCCAGACTCGCATCACCCAGCATTCTCCACAGGCAACAAAGCCGGCATGGTAAGCCATGCCGGCAACAGCGGTGCATCAAGCCTGAGCCAGACGCCGCCGCTCGCCCAGCCAGCTACGCCCGTAGAGCAGGGCAATGGCCGCCAGCGCCGTGGCCTGCGCCGCCAGGCTGTAGGCGTCATCATGAATGCCCAGCCAGTCGAACTCGAAAAAGGCCACCGGTTGCGTACCGAGCACCCCGGCTTCCTGCAACGCCGCTACACCGTGGCCGGCAAACACCACCGAGAGCACACAGAGCAACACGGCATTGGCACCAAAGAAGGTGGCCAGCGGCAGTTTGCGTGAGCCACGCAGGATCACCCAGGCCAACCCAAGCAGCAGCACCAGCGCCGCCGCTGCACCGGCCAGGACCATGCCGTGGCCTTGCGGGCCGGCCTGCAACCAGAGGGTTTCATAGAACAGGATGACCTCGAACAGCTCGCGGTACACCGAGAAGAACGCCAGCACGGCAAAGCCGAAACGCCCACCGCCGCCGACCAGGCTGCTCTTGATGTAATCCTGCCAGGCCGCCGCATGCCGGCGGTCATGCATCCACACCCCGAGCCAGAGCACCATCACGCTGGCAAACAGCGCTGTCACGCCTTCCAGCAGTTCACGCTGCGCGCCGCTGACGTCGATCAGGTACGCCGCCAGTGCCCAGGTGGCCACCCCGGCCAGCAGCGCCAGACCCCAGCCGATGTGCACGCTGCGCACCGCCTGCTGCTGACCGGTGTTACGCAGGAAAGCCAGGATCGCCGCCAGCACCAGAATCGCCTCCAGCCCCTCACGCAGCAGGATCAGCAGGCTGGAAAAGAAGCTCAGCGAACTCGACAGCCCATCGCCATCGAGCAAGGCGGCAGACGTCGCCAGCTCGGCTTTGGCCTGCTCCAGCCGCTGCGCCGCCTGCGGCACCGACAAACCATCCTGCAGCGCCTGACGGTAGGCCATCAGCGCCCGCTCAGTGGTCTTGCGCTGCACCGAGTCGAGGTTATCCAGGGCGCTTTCGACCAGCTCGAAACCTTCCAGATAGGCACCGACGGACAGGTCATAGGCCTGCTCGTGCTCACCGGCGCGATAAGCCGCCAGGCTCTGCTCCAGGGTCGCGCGAGTGTGCTCGATCAATTGCAGCGGGCCGCGCTGCTGCACCGGCGGTTGAGCACGCTGGGCGCGAAAGCGTGCAGCCGCCTCCTCGCCCTGCGCTGCCGTCACTTCATCCGGGGTCATGCCGGCCAGCGCGGCCAGGCTGAACGACTCACCTGTCGCAACCGGTTCGGCACTGAAACCGGAGATATAACTGGCCAGATCCCAGCGCTGGCGCTCATCCAGTTGATCGGCAAAAGCCGCCATGTCCGTGCCGTCGATGCCCAGGCCAATGGTATTGAACAGGTCATACAGGCTCAGACGATTGAGTCGCGCCAGGTCACGCAAGTTGGCCGGCGGTGGCTCCAGGCCAATGCCGGCCGGCCCGTCGCCGGCACCGCTGGCGCCATGGCAGACGCTGCAATACTGGGCGAACAACGGCGCGCCACGGCTGGGGTCAGGGGTGATGGCCGGGGTCTGGCTGACGCCGTAGGCCGTGGCCAGGGTCGCGGCCAACTGCCGCGCCTGCTGTGCGACCTGGCTGCCCTCGACGCGCTGCTCGATGCCCTGACGCAGGCTGGCCACGCCCTGCTCCAGCTCGGCCTGTTCGCTGCGCGCTGGCAGCGCAACGATCAGGCTTTGCAGTACAGTCAGAAACTCAAGCTGCTCGCGGTACTCGCCGGAGTCGATCACCTGACCATTGGCCACGGTGGCAGGGTAATCAGCGCCCAGGTAACCGAGCAGATGCAGAGCTTGCGCCGCGCCCTCAAGGGGCTCGGCCATGACAGTCAGGCTGCACAGGGCCAGAACGGGCACCAGCAACCAACTGAAGTAACGCAATACGGAAGTCATATAGGAGTAAATCCCAAATACGAATGGATGACATTCGATTGTTACCCTCCTAATGATTTTCCTCAACCACTGATCGACCATGGCCCGCGACGGATTGTCGCAAGCCAGCAGGAGTGACCCGATGAGTTTCTGGCAACGCCTGGAAGAACCGGCCCATGCAGTGGTCTGCGGTGCAAGCCGCGGGATCGGCCTGGCCCTGACAACGCAGTTGCTGGCGCGCGCACAGGTGACTGAGGTGTGGGCCATCGCCCGCCAGGCCAGCAAAGCGCAAGGCCTGCTGGAGTTGCAAGCACACTACGGACAACGCGTGCGCTGTCTGGATGTGGATGTGTGCGATGAACAGGCACTGGCAACGTTGGCCACTCAACTGCGCGCGAGCATTCCACACCTGCATCTGCTGCTGTGTACGGTGGGCGTGCTGCAAGATGGTGACGCGAAAGCCGAGAAAGGCCTGAACCAGATCAGCCTTGAGGGGTTGTTGGCGACCTTTCAGCGCAACAGCTTTGCGCCGATCCTGCTGCTCAAGCACCTGCTGCCGCTGCTGCGTGGCCGGCACCCCTGCACGGTGGCGGCGCTGTCGGCGCGGGTCGGTTCGATTGGCGACAACCGCCTCGGCGGCTGGTACAGCTACCGCGCCAGCAAGGCGGCGTTGAACCAGTTATTGCACACGGCGAGCATCGAGCTGAGCCGACTCAACCCCAACAGCTGCGTGCTCAGCCTGCACCCTGGCACCACCGACACTGCCCTGTCGAAACCCTTTCAGGCCAATGTGCCCGCCGACAAGCTGTTTACTCCTCACTATTCAGCGGAATGCCTGCTGGCGCAGATTGAGCAGCACGGCCCGGCACAGACCGGCACCTTCTGGGGCTGGGATGGCCAGCCGATTCCCTGGTAGCGATACCGGCCAAGATCAGACCGGCGCGCGGCGCACGCTGGCCAGCAACGCCGCCGCGCCGATAAACAGTGCACCAAAGGTGCGGTTCATCAGCTTCTGCTGACGCGGCGAACGCAGCGCGCCCAGCACCCGAGCAGCCAAACCGGTGTAACCGGCCATGACGATCAGGTCGACGCAGATCATGGTCACGCCCATCACCAGGTACTGCATCAGCAGTGGCGCCTGTGGATTGATGAACTGCGGCAGCACCGCGAGCATGAACACAATCGCCTTGGGGTTGCTGAAGTTGACCAGAAAACCGCGCAGCACCAGAGTCAGCGGGCGACCGATGGGCCGCTCGGTCTGCGCGCTCATCTCGCTGGGCAACGCCTGCCACTGGCGATAGCCGAGGTACACCAGATAGACCACGCCAAACCACTTGATCAGGCTGAAGGCCAATTCCGAAGCCGCCAGAATCGCCCCGACACCCGCCGCCACGATGGCGATCTGCAAGGCCAGACCCAGTTGCAGGCCCAGGGCATTCCAGTAACCACGCAGGAAGCCGTATTGCAGCCCGGCCGACATCGAGGCAATCGCCCCGGCACCCGGCGACAGGCTGATGACCCAACAGGCCACAAAGAATGCAAGCCAGGTTTCCAGTGCCATGGCACTTCTCCATTACAAACAGCGGAATAAAAAAGGGGTAGGCCGCTAGCCTACCCCTTGTTGGGTTACTCGCCCAGCCGGCTTATCAGTCCGGCGAACCCTTGCGCAGTTGCACGGGGTCCAATTCTTCTTCCTTGCGCGCACGGGCCGTGCGCATGCGGATATTGACGGCTTCCACCGCCAGTGAGAAGGCCATGGCGAAGTACACATAACCCTTCGGCACATGCACCTCGAAGGCCTCGGCGATCAGCACAGTACCCACCACGATGAGGAACGACAGCGCGAGGATTTTCAGGCTCGGGTGCTTGTCGATAAACGCGCTGATGGTGCCAGCCGACAGCATCATCACAAATACCGAGATAACGATGGCCGCGACCATCACCGGCACGTTGTCGACCAGACCGACAGCGGTAATCACCGAATCCAGGGAGAACACGATGTCGATGATCGCGATCTGCACGATGATGCCCATAAAGCCATAGGTCTTGCCGCCGACGGCTTGGGTTTCTTCTTCACCTTCCAGGCTGTGGAAGATCTCAGCGGTGCTCTTCCACAACAGGAACAGCCCACCGAAGAACAGGATCAGGTCACGTCCGGAAACGCCTTGCTCGAACACATGGAACAGGTCGGCCGTCAGGCGCATCACCCAGCTGATCGACAGCAGCAGCAGAATCCGCGTGCCCATGGCCAGAGCCAGGCCGAAGAAGCGCGCTTTCGGTTGCTGATGCTTGGGCAGGCGGCTGACCAGGATCGAGATAAAGATGATGTTGTCGATGCCGAGGACAATTTCCAGGGCGGTCAGGGTAAGAAACGCGACCCAGAGTTCCGGGCTGGCCAGCCATTCCATAAATGCTTAAACCTCTTTATTACGCGGTGTAGGGAGTTCGCCATTGCGCCAGCGGCGCACGGCTTTTTGAAAAAACAGGCTATTGGGAATCTGCACCCAGGCACCGGGCGCATCACCACTGAGATCTTCCAGGGTGGTGTAGAACAGGTTGATCGCTACTACACGGCCACGCACCCCCGGCTTGTCGGCGCTTTCCAGCACTTCGACGCAGTCGCCGATACGAAACGGGCCCATGGCGAAGATCAGCAGCGCGCAGAACATGTTCGACAACACGCTCCAGATGGCGAAGAAGGCAATCGCTGCCACGGCTACAAAGCCAGTCAGCGCGCCCCACAGCACCTGCGCGGATACGCCCAGGCGCTCCAGCACCAGCATGAAGGCACTGCCCAGTACCAGCCAGCGCAGCAGCCCCCGCAGCGGCATCAACAGCTCAGCCGGCAACTGCGGATAACGATTGCCCAGACGGGTAATGCCACGCGTGAGGATGCGCTGCAGCAGCCAGGCCAGCAGCAGAATCAGGATCACCTGGCCGGTGCGCAGCAGCGGCTCCTTCCAGGTCATCAGCCATTCGAGGGTCGGCAGGGTGATGTTCAACTGGCAGCCTCCAGTTCAGCCTGCAGAGCCTCCAGAGTTTCCAGTGCCAGCAACCAGCGCTCTTCCAAATCGGCTTCGCGCCCTTTCAGTTTGGCCTGCTCGGCCAGGGCATCGCGCAGTGCATCCTTGCGCACGGCATCGTAGATATCACTCTCAGCCAAACGGGCTTCGACAGCAGCGATCTTGTCCTGAACCTGGCCCAGCTCCTTCTCCAGCTTCTCGGCTTCACGCTTGTGCGGGGCCAGTTGCTGACGCAGGGCCGCAGCCGCCTGGCGCTGCACGCGCTTGTCGGTTTTGTCTGGGTTGCTCTCGCTGCTGCTGGCCGGCGCCTGCCGCGCGCGGTAATCCACCAACCAGCGGGCGTAATCTTCCAGGTCACCGTCGAACGGCTGCACCTGGCCATCGGCGACCAGAAGGAATTCGTCGGTGGTGCTCTTGAGCAGGTGACGATCGTGAGACACCACCACCACCGCACCGGAAAACTCCTGCAGGGCCATGGTCAGGGCCAGGCGCATTTCCAGATCAAGGTGGTTAGTCGGCTCATCGAGCAGCAGCAGATTGGGCTTGCCCCAGGCGATCAGCGCCAGGGCCAGACGGGCTTTCTCGCCACCAGAGAAGTTCTGCACCGGCTCATCGCAACGCGGGCCACGGAAGTCAAAACCGCCGAGGAAGTCGCGCAGGGTCTGCTCGCGCTCCGTGGGTGCTAGACGCTGGAAGTGCAGCAGCGGGCTGGCGTGGTCATCCAGGGCATCGAGCTGATGCTGGGCAAAGTAGCCGACCACCAGATTCTCGCCACGTTGCAGATGACCGCTGATGGGTTGCAGCTCGTTCGACAAGTTCTTGATCAGCGTCGATTTGCCTGCGCCGTTCGGCCCGAGCAGGCCCAGACGCGCGCCGGGGGCGAGGCTCAGTTTGACCTTCTCCAGCACCACCTTGTCGCCGTAACCCAGGCGGCCTTCGCTCAGACTGAGCAGCGGGCTGGAGATCTTGTCGGCCTCGCGGAAGCTGAAGTCGAAGGGCGAATCGACATGCGCCGCCGACAGCTCCTCCATGCGTTCCAGGGCCTTGATCCGGCTCTGCGCCTGGCGTGCCTTGGTGGCCTGGGCCTTGAAGCGGGCGATGTATTTTTCCATGTGCGCGCGCTGCGCCTGCTGCTTCTCGTACGCCTGCTGCTGCTGCGCCAGACGCTCGGCACGGGTGCGCTCGAAGGCCGAATAGCCGCCGCGATAGAGGGTCAGTTTCTGCTGATCGAGGTGGGCAACGTGGTCCACTACGGCATCCAGGAAGTCGCGGTCATGAGAGATCAGCAACAACGTACCGGGGTAACCTTTCAGCCAGCTTTCCAACCAGAGAATGGCGTCCAGATCGAGGTGGTTGGTCGGTTCATCGAGCAACAGCAGGTCGGACGGGCACATCAGCGCCTGGGCCAGGTTCAGGCGCATGCGCCAGCCACCGGAGAAATCGCCAACGCGGCGGTCCATCTGTGCGCTGTCAAAGCCCAGGCCGGCAAGCAGCTTGCGCGCGCGCGCATCAGCCGAGTAGCCATCGAGGGTATCCAGCTCGGTGTGCAGACGGGCCACGGCAGCACCGTCATGCGCGGCTTCGGCTACGGCCAATTCGGCCTGCACGCGGCGCAGACGCACGTCGCCATCGAGCACATAATCGACCGCCTGACGCTCGACCGCCTCGATCTCCTGGCGCATGTGCGCAACGCGCCAATCGCCAGGGATCAGGCAGTCGCCCGCGTCGGCACTCAGCTCGCCACGCAACAGGGCAAACAGGCTGGATTTGCCAGCGCCATTGGCGCCGATCAGACCGGCTTTGTGGCCGGGGTGCAGGGTCATCTCGGCGTCTTCTAGCAGACGCTGAGGGCCACGCTGTAAAGTCAGGTTTTGGAGTCGGATCATAATGGCGGCGGAGTCTACCAGAGTCCTTTTTGATAAGCCCGGAAAGCACCATGCCTACTGACCTGTGGCGGTTTGCCCAAGCCCTGTACCAACAACCCGGCGTCGAAGCCTGCTGCCTGCATGTACAGGCGCTGGGGGCCGACGTTTGCCTGCTGCTTTGTGCGGCCTGGCTGGAAAGCCGGCAAATCGGCTGTAGCCGCGAGCGCGCCGAGGCGCTGCGCAATCTGGCACAACCCTGGCAGCAACAGGTGGTGGTGCCATTGCGCCAACTGCGACAAAACTGGCGCGAAGCCGCACAAAGCGATAACGCCCTAGCGCAGTTACGCGAACAGGTTAAACAGCTGGAGCTGACGGCAGAACGCGAACAACTCGAACGCCTGGCGGCGTGCAGTCAGCACTGGTCGCTCGCAGAAACGAACACCTCACTGAGCTGGCTGGAAAGTCTGGCTCCCGAACGGGCCGACCGTGATGCACTGCACAGGCTGCGCATCGCGGCGGCACAACTCAGCGCTTAAACGGCGCTGGCTGGGGTGCTGGCAGCCGGCGCAGCAACAGCCTCAACTACTGCTGGCTTGGCCACAGCAGGTTTGGCTGCTGCCGGTTTGGCGGCGGGCTTGGCTGCTGGTTTTTTCGCTGCTGGCTTCGCTGCAGGCTTCGCAACAGGTTTGGCCGCAGGCTTAGCTACCGGCTTGCTGGCCGGTTTGGCTGCTGGAGCCTTTTTCGCCACGGGCTTGCTTACGGCCTTGGCCGCTGGCTGAGCAGCCGGTTTGCTGGCAACAGGTTTGCTGCTGGCTGCTGCGGGTTTCTTCGCTGCCGGCTTGGCTGGAGCCTTGGCAGGAGCCTTGGCAGCTGGCGCAGGGCTTTTGGCGGCAGCTTTGGGGGCTGGCTTGCGGGCAGCGGGTTTGGCCGGAGCCTTGGCTGCAGCAGGTTTGCTGACCGGCTTGACCTGGGTTGCCTTGGCCGCACGGCTGTCCAGGGCCTTACTAACAGCTTCCTTGACCTTGCCCACGCCCTGGGCCAGTTTCAGGCTCTCTTGTGCATCGCGTTTGAGCCCGGCGATATAGCTGCGGGTCTCGCTCTGCCGATCCTTCAGGGTGTCGAGCAGTTGCTCCAGCTCAGCCACGGCGTCCTTGGCTTTGGCCTGCGCCTTGGCCTTGCCGGCGACGGCCGCGTCCTGCATCTTGCTGCGTGCCTTGTGCAGTTTTTCCTGAGCTTTGCCGCGCTGCTTCTCCAGCTTGGCGAGCAGTTGTTCGGCATCGACCAGAGCGCGCGTGCAGGCGTCCTCCAGGTGCTCAAGCAGGCTGCTGGAAAGTTGCTGCAACAGGTGCAGCGGTGTACTCACTGACTTCTTCTTTGCATTCTTTGTAGCCGACATGACACGCCTCCTGGCGGATGAAGTTGGCGCTCATACTAGACCTCCTTTTGCTCGCCTTGCCACCTCAAGCCTTGAGCTTGAGCACTTGGCTGGCATAATCGGGCCACCTTCGGCCGGAGAACACCCATGCCCCGTTTGACCCTGCTTCTAATCTGCCTGCTTGCCCCATTGGCTCAGGCCGATGACCACTCGCACGACCTGGCCTACAGCCTGGGTGTAAAACTGGGTGAGCGGCTGCGCGACGAGGTGCCTGATCTGCAATTGCAGGCACTGCTCGATGGGCTGCGTCAGGCCTACCGTAACGAGCCCCTGGCATTGGATGAAAAACGTATCGAAAGCCTGCTGGCCGAACATGAAGCGCACCTGGCTGCCGCACCGGAACGCATCGAAAAAGCCAAAGCAGCGGAAAAACGCTTTCTCGCTGGCGAGAAAGCCAAGGCTGGTATTCGCGTGTTGAAGAATGGTGTGCTGGTCCAGGAACTGCGCGCGGGTAGTGGCCGCAAACCTGGCCCGAAAGACCGCATTCAGGTGCGCTATATCGGTTACCTGGCTGATGGCAGCCAGTTTGATGAAAGCCAGACCGCGCAGTGGTTTCGTCTCGACAGCGTGATTGCCGGTTGGCGCAGTGCCGTGCAGGACATGCCGGTAGGGGCGCAATGGCGTCTGGTGATTCCGTCAGCCCAGGCCTATGGCGAGGAAGGTGCAGGGGATCTGATTCCGCCTTACTCACCCCTGGTGTTCGAGCTGGAACTGCTCGACACCAAGGAGTAATCAGTCAGCACATCAGAGGGCGGGGGCAGCCTGCTCCTGATGGGCGTTGTGCAGGACTTCGATCAGGCAGTCCTCCAGCTCGAAACGCTCGTGCAGCAACTGGCCCAGGCGTTTCAGTTCATCGAGCAGAGACACGGAGTCGTGGCAGTCGCCGTTGTCGCAACGGTCATTGAACGCCAGCGCCACCTCGGTGATCACCTCGATGCGCGGGTAGATCTGCTTGGCCAGTTCCAGGCCACGCTGGTCACCAAACGCCTTGGCTTCGCTGGTCAGCTGCTCATAGACCTCGAAGTGCCCGGCGGACACATAGTCGACGAGAATTTCGCAGAAGTGTTGCAGGGCTTCGGCGTTGGCACTCGGCGCCTGCGCCGGGCCATTGATCGCGGCGTAGGCCTGCACCAACTCCTTGCGCTCTTGCAGCCAGCGGTCAATCAGCAGGTGAACCCCACCCCAGCGTTCTTGGGCGTTCTGACAACTCTCGAGCATGATGACCTCTACTTCCCTATTGCTATTAGTGTTGTTCGCCTGCCGGAGACATTTTTTTGTCAGTCGCAGCAAGGTCTGGGAAGACAACCGTGAAACGGCAACTTTCCGGCGGTACTCGCGAGCCAGATTATTCCCGCGGGCTGTAGCCTTCAAGGCGGCCCGGGAGAAAATTTCATACAAGCGTTTAACTGGTGATCAGTCCGCCTTGCCTGCCGCAGCGGGCTTGTAAAAACTCAGGGTCACCTGGCCAAGATCGATACCCCACTTGGACATGCGCGCCCGGTTGAGCATGACCTGGCCGTCCATCAAGAACATCCAGTCATCAAAATCAACCACATAGGTCGACTCATCGACCTTCAGCCGCAGCTGGTAACGCCAATTCAGGGCATTGCCGGCCACCTGGCCGATCGCCTCGCCAACCACATCATCTGCGGTGCCACGCCAGCTGCCGTCGGCCTGCTTGCGCAATGTCCAGACACGCCGCTCGGTGCTGCCGTCGCTGTAGGTGAAGCGCTCATCGAGCACGCCCACATCACCGTCCCAGGTGCCCGTCATGGCCACATGGAAGCGCTTGACCACCTCCCCGGAGCGGTTCTGGAACATACCCCAGGCCTCAAGCTCGCCATTGAAGTAGTCACTCAGCTCAAGGGCCGGCTGCTCACGGGCGTAATCACTCACCTGCGGGCCGGCACACCCCGCCAGCACACTCAGCAGACACAACAGCAACAGCCTTCGCATAGACGCCTCATCGGTTGACTGCATTTACCGCCGGCAGGGCCACCGGACACAGGCGCGCATCCAGCAGACGCAGCCCCTCCTGATACAGGCTGTTGCTGCGCTCTAGCTCGCCCAGCTGCGCCAGCAGCCGAGCCAACTCGCTGCAGGTTTCCGGGTGACGCTGGAAGGTCAGGCTGCTTTCCAGGTAATCCCTGGCCTTGCCCCATAGCTGGCTGTGCAGGCACAGGCGGCCCAGTGTCAGCAGCAACCCGGCATCCTGTGGATGCTGCTTCAACCAGCCCTCAGCCGTTTGCAGTTGCTTATTCAGGTCACGCCCGTGCAACAAGCCGTACAGGCGCACCAGCGCAACATCGTAGTGCTGCTTGAGGTACTGGCGCAGCAGTTCTTCCGCTTCGCCTTCGGCCCCCAGCTGACGCAATTGCTCGGCATACACCGCCAGCAATTCCGGCTGCTGATGCTGAGCCGCCGACATGGCCTGCCAGACCTGCTGCAGTGCCGTCAGAGCTGCCTGCGAATCCCCGGCCGCATGCCCTGCCTGGAGCAAGCGGCCGCGCCAAGCCTGGCGCTCCAGCTCGCTCAATTCGGCATTGCCCAGGGCCTTTTCCTTGCGCAGTTCCGGCAGCAGGCCGAGCAGCGCTGACCAATCGCCCGACTGCAGGTAGAGTTGCTGCAACTGACGCAGCACCAGATGATGATGAGGGTGCCGTGCACGCATGGCCTGCAGGGTATCCAGCGCGGCCTCGGCCTGCCCGCGCGCCAGTTGCAATTCGGCGTGCTGCAGAGCAATCGCCAGTTCTGCCTGCGGTTGACGATTGAGGGCCTGTTCGAGCAGCCCGTCACTGTCCTCGTAATGCCCTAGCTGGTTGGCTGCCCGTGCCGCACCCAGGTAGTAGCTGAGTGGCTGCGGTGAGCTGCTGGCGGCCTGTTTCAGATGACGCAGCGCACGTGCCCAACGCCCCTCTGCCAGGTCGAGAAAGCCCTGCTCCGAGGCCAGACGCACGCGCCTGCGGCTGTGCAGGCGTGACCAGGGGTTGAGCAAGCTGCCTGACGTTACCAAGGCTCTCAGGCTCCAGCGCAGCAGATACACCAGCAACCAGAGCACCAGAACCAGCGCGACAAACGCCCACAGGCTGGACTCATAACGGAAGCCCTCGAAGGCAATCAGCACATAACCCTTGTGCTCGGGAAGAGGCAGGCCGAACAGCATCAGGCTGGCGACGCCGGCAACCAGCGCCAGGATCAGCAGCAACCAGTACAGGCGCTTCATTGCAGGGCCTCCTGCAATTGCGCCTCGACATCATCATTGGCCGCTGCCGCAGGTGGCGCTTCGCCACTCTGCTGCAAACGCGCGGCCTGCTTGGCTTGCAGGTAGGCCTGTACGGCATTTAACGCCGGGCTCAGATCCGGTGGCGTCACGGCAATCGGTTGTTGCGCCAGCTCGTCAATCCGCGCGCGCAAAGCGCGGCTATTGGGGTTGTCGACATCAAATTGCGCATCCAGCACTTCGCGGGCCTGCTGCAGGGCCTGCTGGTACACCGCCACCTGGCCGTGCAAGGCACCCCACTGCGCCTGCTCCAACGCCAGACTGAGGGCCAGGCGTACCTGAGTCAGACTCTGCCCCGTTAACAAGGGACGGATATTGCGGTCGGCGTTGAAGTCGATACGGAAGTACTCCGACAAGGTCTGCAGACCCCGCTGCCACCACTGCTGCTCGACCACCCCAGCATCGGCCAGCTCGCTGAGTACGCCACCCTCGCCGCTGAAGCTCGGTGCCAGGGCATTGAGTTGGGCCACCTGCTCGCGCAAGGCACCGAGTTGCAGGAACAGCCCGGTACGATCAGGGTTGAGGGTCGAACGCAATGCTTCCAGGCTCTTGGCCAGTTGCTCACGGGCGGCAAATGCAGCGGGATCATCCTGCTCATGGAGGATTTCATCAGCGGCCTGCACCAGCGCAGTGGCGCTGTTGATGTCCTGCAACGCGGACAGGCGCAAGCTGGCCAGGCGCAGCAGATGCTCAGCTTCAGCCAGGCGCCAATCCTGACGACTGGCACCGAGCACGGTTTCCAGGCGCTGATTGAGCACTTGCTGATCGCCCTGCAGCTGGGTCAGCAGCCGACGCCGACTTTCCAGCTCCTCGACACTCGGCAGTTGCTCAAGGCGCTGCTGCAGCGTCTCAGCCGTTTGCGCCAGGCCCTGCGCCTCGCTGCGAGCACTCTGCAACTGGCTTTGCTGCTGGCTCTGCTGCTGTTGCTCACGGGCCTCCAGCGCCTGTAACTGCCACAGGCCCCAACCACCTGCCCCAGCGCCTGCGGCGGCCACCAGCAAGGCCAACAACGCCAGACCGTTGCCGCGCCCAGCCGGCTTGCCCGGCGCAGGTGGCGGCGTGCTCGGCAGCTCTGCCGCGCTTTGCTTCAGCGTCTGCTCGTGCTCTTGTGGGTCTTGGTCTTTCGGAGTAGTTGCTTCGCTCACGTATCCATCCTTCGCGTCAGAGATCGGCGACAGGTTGCGCCTGCAACGCTGCCAGCAACGCCGCGGCACTCGCACCGCGACAATCCACAACAGAGTGGGCACCCGCCGCACGGGCCATCTCGGCAACACGCGGGCTGGGTACAAACAAGGGTAGCCGGGCCAATTCGGGCCAGTCGTCAGCAGCCAGCTCGTGCAGATGTACAAAGCCCTGCCCACTGCTGACCACCAGGGCGTTCAGGCGTTCAGCCCGAACCCGCTCAATCAGGCTAGCCGGCGGGTAATCCGGCAGCACCCGGCGATACAGTGGCAGATAGTCCACCTGCACGCCTTGGCCGCGCAAGCGCTCGGCCAGTAACTCTCGGCCACCCTCGCCGCGCAGGATCAACACCCGCGGCATCTCAACGGCCAGTGCCCGCTGAAACTGTGGCAGAGCCAACAGGGCTTCACTGTCATCGCCCAGCTCGGGGTAATGCACGCACGGGTGCCACTCAAGCAGAACCTGCGCCGTGGCGGCACCGACGCTGAACCAGGGCTGTGTCTCGGGTATGGCGATCTGCGCAGCGTTCAGGCGAGCCAGCGCCAAACGCGCTGCCGGCTTGCTGACCACGATCACTGCGCTGTACTGCGGCAAGCGAGCCAGCGTACTGCGTTGTTCGGCTGTCTCGGGCAACGCCTCAATGGCCAACAGCGGCAGGCTACTGCTGAAGATGCCCTGCTGGGCCAGGGTGGCTGCCAACGCGCTCGACTCTTCAGCCGGACGGGTCAGCAGCAGCCGCCAACCATTCACTCGCCAGCAGCCTCGCCATAGACCGCTTGTAGAATGGCCGCCGCACCTTGCGCCAGCAGCGCTTCGGCGACCTGTACGCCCAGCTGCTCGGCAGCCGCCACGGGCGCACGCTGTTCGGCACGCAGCAATTGCGAACCGTCGGGTTGACCAACCAGGCCGCGCAGCCAAAGTTGTTCGCCTTCCAGCACTGCATAACAGGCGATCGGCACCTGGCAGCCGCCGTTCAGGTGTTTGTTCAGCGCACGCTCGGCGGTCACCCGCAGCGCAGTATCGCGGTGGTGCAGCGGCGCCAGCAGGGCGTGAATTTCACTGTCAGCCGTGCGGCATTCGATACCCACCGCGCCCTGACCACCGGCCGGCAGGCTGTCTTCAGCACTGATCGAAGAACGAATACGCTCTGCAAAGCCCAAACGAATCAGCCCGGCAGCGGCGAGGATGATGGCGTCGTACTCGCCGGCATCCAGCTTGGCCAAACGAGTATTGACGTTGCCACGCAGGAACTGGATTTTCAGATCCGGGCGGCGCGCCAGCAGCTGGGCCTGACGGCGCAGGCTGGAGGTGCCGACCACACTGCCAGCCGGCAACGCGTCGAGGCTGGTGTAGGTGTTGGAAACGAAAGCATCGCGCGGGTCTTCGCGCTCGCAGATGCAGTACAGGCCCAGGCCTTCGGGGAAGTCCATCGGTACATCCTTCATCGAATGCACGGCGATGTCGGCCTGATTCTCCAGCAGCGCAGTTTCCAGCTCCTTGACGAACAGGCCCTTGCCGCCAATCTTCGCCAGCGGTGCGTCCAGTAGCTTGTCGCCACGACTGACCATCGGCACCAGGCTGACCTTGAGGCCAGGGTGCGCCTGTTCCAGACGGGCTTTGACGTGTTCGGCCTGCCACAGGGCCAGGGCACTTTTACGGGTGGCAATGCGGATTTCGCGAGACATGGGCAATTCCAGAAAACGAACTGCCGGGGATAATAACAGGCTGGCCCGGATCAGGCCTGCAACCCTAGCTGCTAAAGCTCCTTAGCAACCAGTATCGGATCTTGCGAGCTAGAGTGAGACAAGGCGGAAACAGGCGAGGAAGCGGAGTTTACTGTTGTAAATGAGCATTCCGAGCCTGTTTCCAACGCAGGATCGCCGACGCGCAGCAGATCCAGTCAGAACGCTAGAGGTTGTGCATCAGCTTACGCACCCCAGCCACATGCCGGCGGCTGACAATCAGCGCTTCCTCGTTCATGCCCTTGAGAAACAGCTGAAAATGCCCGAGCGGCGTACGTTGCAGGCGTTCGATACGCTCGCGAGCGACCAGTGCATTGCGGTGAATGCGCACAAAGCGATCACCAAACTCGTCTTCCAAGGCTTTCAACGGCTCATCCAGCAGCACTTCGCCGCCGGCATGGCGCAAGGTCACGTATTTGTGGTCGGCAATAAAGTAGATCACCTGATCCAGCGGAATCAGCTCGATGCCTTTGCGGGTGCGTGCACTGATATGGCTACGCGGGCCACCGCCACTGTCTGCCGCCGGGCGAGTCAACGCCGCCAGTTGCACACGATTGGGCCGCTCGGCCTTTTTTAGCGCTTCGCTGAGGCTTTCCGCCCGCACCGGTTTGACCAGATAGCCCACGGCGCTGACCTGGAAGGCTTCCAGGGCAAATTCGTCATGCGCAGTACAGAAGATCACCGCCGGAGGCGCTTCACGCTCACACAGCTTGGCGGCTACTTGCAGGCCATCGAGGCCCGGCATGCGGATATCCAGCAGCACCACGTCTGGCTTCAAGCTGTCGATCAGGCTCAGGGCCTCCTCGCCGTTGCTGGCTGCGGGTTCAAGCACGCGATAGCCATCAAGATCGCCCACCATACGGCTCAGGCGCTCACGGGCCAGGGGTTCATCATCGACAATCAGGACATTCATAATGCACGGGCTTCCTGCTTGGGTCTCGCACAAGGATAGCGTAGACAAGTGAAGTGGCGTCCGTCACGGCGCTCTACGCTGAGACTGGCCCGCGGCCCGAAAAGTGCCACCAGCCGCGCGTCGATATTGCTCAGCGCTTGATGCGTGCCGCGCGACGGCGGCTCCTCGCCTAGTTGTTCGTATGGGTTGCTCACGCACAGCTGGAATACCCCCTCGTGATAACTCGCCTCGACCCGCACCAGGCCGCCCTCGATGCGTGGCGCAATGCCGTAGATCAGGGCGTTTTCCAGTAAGGGTTGCAGCGTCAGTTGTGGAATCGGCAGATCGTCCGGCACATCGACAATCTCCCACTGCAACTGTAGACGCTCGCCGAGCCGATAGCGCTCAATCGATAAATATCGTTGCGCCAGCTCCAGCTCCTCGCGCCAGGGCACCAGATTGCCGGGCTTGGCCAGGCTGGCGCGGAACAGGTCGGACAAATCCAGCACCGCCTGCTCGGCCTTGTACGGGTCGACCACCACCAGGCTGGCGATGCTGTTCAAGCTGTTGAACAGAAAGTGCGGGCGGATACGCGCCTGCAATGACTCGAGACGGGCACGCAATTCGGCCTGCTCCTGTTTGCGCCACTGACTCTGCAGGTAGAAATAACGCAGCAGCAACGCCGACATGATCAGGCTGATCAAGGCATGGCGCAGGTACAGATTGACTTCGCCAGCCCGTGGTAACGGCCCGCCCAGCTCGTAGTAATCCGCCACGGCGGTGCACAGCAGGCTGAGGGTGACCACAATAGCGCAGCACAAGGTGCCGGCCGTGGCCGCCGGCATGCGTGCCATCAGCGGGCGCAGGCGGCACAGCACCGCGGCCGAGAGCAGTACGATCCATTGCACGAACAGCGAAGTCAGCGCCAGGCGCACCCAGTCAAAACCCGGCAGCATCGGCTCGGACAACACCAGCACCAGCACCAGCAACTCGGCCAGCAGCACCATGCTCAGCAGGGCTTCTGGCTGACAAAGCTCGGGCACGAAAAAGTCATCGACCAGTGGTGGTTGTTTTTCTGATAACAGGCTTTTTATTTTCATCACCGCAGTTTCCGCGTGAGCCGCGTCAGCAGCAAGATAGACAGCTGCGACCGGGCAAAATAAAGCACCGAAATGCGCCCACCGCGACAAAACTGTGAACGGCACAACATTGCCGTCCTGCAGCCTAGCTGGCGCCACCGACAAACCGACGCGGCGAATTTGCCTGTCAGCCTGTTATTATCGGCGCACTTTTCCGTCTTGCCGGCCGCCCCAGTGCGGCCAGCCCGTTTTAGCGCACCAGCCGAGCGAAGCCCATGAGCACTGAAAAAACCAACCAATCCTGGGGCGGCCGCTTCAGCGAACCCGTCGATGACTTTGTTGCCCGCTTTACCGCCTCCGTCGAATTCGACAAGCGCCTGTATCGCCACGACATCATGGGTTCCATCGCCCACGCCAGCATGCTGGCCAAGGTTGGCGTGCTGACTAACACCGAGCGCGACAGCATCATCGCCGGCCTGACGCAGATTCAGGGCGAGATCGAAGCCGGCCAGTTCGACTGGCGCGTCGACCTGGAAGACGTGCACATGAACATCGAAGCGCGCCTGACCGACCGCATCGGCGTCACCGGCAAGAAGCTGCACACCGGCCGCTCGCGTAACGATCAGGTGGCCACCGATATCCGCCTGTGGCTGCGCGACGAGATCGACCTGATCCTGGCCGAGATCACCCGCCTGCAGCAAGGTCTGCTGGAGCAGGCCGAGCGTGAAGCGGAAACCATCATGCCCGGCTTTACCCACCTGCAAACCGCGCAGCCGGTGACCTTCGGGCATCATCTTTTGGCCTGGTTCGAAATGCTCTCGCGCGACTATGAGCGCCTGGTCGATTGCCGCAAGCGCACCAACCGCATGCCACTCGGCAGCGCGGCGCTGGCCGGCACCACCTACCCGATCCAGCGCGAGATCACCGCACAATTACTGGGTTTCGACGCCGTTGGCGGCAATTCACTGGATGGTGTGTCCGATCGCGACTTCGCCATCGAATTCTGCGCCGCCGCCTCCCTGGCGATGATGCACCTGTCGCGCTTTTCCGAAGAGTTGGTGCTGTGGACTTCAGCGCAGTTCCAGTTTATAGATCTACCCGACCGTTTCTGCACCGGCAGCTCGATCATGCCGCAGAAGAAAAACCCCGACGTACCGGAGCTGGTACGCGGCAAAACCGGCCGTGTATTCGGCGCGCTGATGGGCCTGCTGACCCTGATGAAAGGCCAGCCACTGGCCTACAACAAGGACAACCAGGAAGACAAAGAGCCGCTGTTCGACGCCGCCGACACCCTGCGCGACTCGCTGCGCGCCTTTGCCGACATGATCCCGGCGATCAAGCCCAAGCACGCGATCATGCGTGAGGCGGCGCTGCGCGGTTTCTCCACCGCCACGGATCTCGCCGACTACCTGGTACGCAAGGGCCTGCCATTCCGCGACTGCCACGAGATCGTCGGTCATGCGGTGAAGTACGGCGTCGAGTCCGGCAAGGATTTGGCCGAAATGAGCCTGGACGAGCTCCGCCAGTTCAGCGACCAGATCGAACAGGACGTGTTCGCCGTGCTGACCCTGGAAGGCTCGGTGAATGCCCGTGACCATATCGGCGGCACCGCACCGAACCAGGTGCGCGCTGCGGTGGTGCGTGGCCGCGAACTGCTCGCCGCTCGCTGATATGCCAACCCATTCGCCAG
Source organism: Pseudomonas anguilliseptica (assembly GCF_021375795.1). Taxonomy (GTDB): domain Bacteria; phylum Pseudomonadota; class Gammaproteobacteria; order Pseudomonadales; family Pseudomonadaceae; genus Aquipseudomonas; species Aquipseudomonas anguilliseptica_A. The sequence continues at coordinate 377,471 of NZ_JAEIOI010000003.1, forward strand.
GACGGCGAATTTCGGTGGTCGGCTGCTCCGGCTCGGGCAAGACCACCCTGGCGCGACGTTTGGCACGGCAACTGAGCTATCGCCATGTTGAACTGGACGCGCTGTATCACCAGCCCAACTGGCAACCACTGCCGACTGAACAGTTCAAGCAGGCCGTCAGCACAGCACTGCAAGGTGACGACTGGGTCGTGGAAGGCAGCTATTCGGCCGTGCGCCCGCACGTGCTGGAGCGCTCGGATATGGTGATCTGGCTGGACCTGCCCAAGGCCGTTGTCATGCGTCAGGTAATCTGGCGCACACTGCGTCGCCTAATCAACAACGAAGAGCTGTGGAACGGTAATCGCGAGCGCTGGGGCAACTTGTTCAAGCTCACCCCGGAAAAATCCATTCTGGTCTGGTCCTGGCAACGCCACGCGGTCTACCGACAACGCTATGGCGACGAAATGCGCGAGACACCTGAATCTCGGCGCTATATACGGCTGGACTCACGCCAGGCCGTCGAACACTTTCTGAGCACGCTCCCGGCCCGTTAGGAGTTCTGTCTTATGCTTCTTCATATCCGCCCTGCCACCGCCGCAGACGCCGCTCTGATCCTGCGTTTTATCACCGATCTGGCGATCTACGAGAAAGCCGAGCATGAGGTGAAAACCGACGCCGCCGGGATCGAAGCGAGCCTGTTCGGGCCTGACAGCAGTGCCCAAGCGCTGATCTGCGAGTATGACGGCCAGCCGATTGGCTACGCCGTGTACTTCTTCAATTACTCGACCTGGCTGGGCAAACACGGGCTGTACCTGGAAGACCTCTATATCAGCCCGGAAACACGCGGCGTCGGCGCGGGCAAAGCCCTGCTGCGTCACCTGGCGCAACTGGCCGTGGCCAAGGGCTGTGGCCGCTTCGAGTGGGCTGTGCTGGACTGGAACACGCCTGCCATCGAATTCTATGAAGCCTTCGGTGCCAAGCCGAAAGACGAATGGACGACCTACCGTCTGACCGGCCAGGCCCTGCTGGACTTTGCTCAGGGCTAGCCCTTTTGGAGAAACATATGAGCGAGCAAGACGACGAAGATTTCGCCCAGGACACCCTGACCCAGGCCATCGAAAACCAGCTGGAAGCCGGCGAACCCGCCTTTGTCCAGGCAGTGCTGAACAAGCTGACGCTGGTCGGTTACGAGCGCGAGGAGATCATTGAGCTGATGGCCCTGGTGCTGGCGGATGAAATCGACGCCATGCTGCGCGATGACCGCCCCTTTGACCTGGCCCGCTACGAACAAGGCCTGCGCGCCCTGCCGGAGCTGCCGGAAGAAAACTGAGCCGTACTTGACCCAGGGCACTGTTCATCCTGGCAAGCAGATTGCTACTGTCTGACAATCTGACCCACAAGGCGCAGCACCGATGACGCTTTCGTTCGAGCCAGTCGGCCTTCTGTTCACCCTGCTCTGCGCTCTGGCTGGCGCCGGGTTGGTGCGTGCTGACACCCCGCGCATCGGCGCCGAGGATGACTGGTACCCCTACACCGCCTGGCGTGATGAACAGATCGTGGGCATGTCGGCAGATATCGTCCGTGCGGCCTTCGCCAGCAGCGAAACCTCGATCGAACTCGCCGCCTACCCCTATTCACGCTGCATGGAGCTGGCCCGCTCCGGCGCGCTGGCGGCCTGTTTCAACACCACCCCCGACTCACGCATCGAAGAACAATTTCTGCTGCCCGAGGAAATGCTGTTCAGCGACGACATCCTGCTCTGGGCCCGTAACGGCGCAGCACCCCTGACAGACCTCAATGCCCTGGCCGGCAAGCGCGTGGCGGTGACCATCGGCTACACCTACGGTGAACCCTTCGACAACCGCCAGGACATCCTGCGCGTGCCGGTGCGGCGCGATCTCAATGGTTTTCTTATGCTGCAGCGCGACCGCGTCGATTATGTGGTGGCCTTTCGCGGCACCACCCAAGCATTGATCGAACAGAACCCGGAATTGGCCGAGCAATTCGTCGCTCTGGCCACCGTGCACCAGCCGCAGCTGTACCTGACGTTCTCGCGCCATCATCCGCAGGCTACGGCACTGCTACAGCGCTTCGATCAGGGCATGCGGCAGATCAGAAGCGACGGCACCTATCAGAAAATTATCCAGCGCTGGCAGCTACCGGCTCGGCAAGCGGCGGCACACACCACTACACTGCTGAATAGGCCATAACAACAAGACGGAGTCACTATGAAAGCCTTTACTTCCGACCTGATCGACGAACTGGAAATCCTCGCCCTGTACAACCTGAGCAACCACCAGGAAGGGCTCAAGGTGCACAACAACGCCTCATTCAAGGCTCAGGGGGCAATTACCCGGCTGCATGAGAAAGGCCTGATCAGTCAGTCCGACGGTGGTTACCTGACCAGCCTGGGGATTGATGCCGCCGAACACGCCCAAGGCCTGTTGACCATCCTCGCGCCCAAGAGCGCTTTGCTGACTTAAACCCTGCCCTTCAGCCAGGCCCATGCCGGGCGATACAGCAGCAGATACCGCACAGAACTGTCCGCCCTGCTGCCCCGCCGTTTTCCATAGCCACAGAGCCCTGGCGGCAGCATTCAACCCCGCGCCATGCTCATGACGCCCACCTGAATGCTACCGGCCCTGGCATGTATCCAAGGGGCTGCGCGCACTGATCAACAGGTTCCAAGAACCGGGGCAACTGGTAGGCTTGCCTCACCTCCCCAGCGAGCATGAGCATGACGCGCACTCAGGAAATTCGCCCGGACATTGAAGACGGTATCGATCGCAAGGTACTGACCCAGCTGCGCGCGCGCTTCCTCAAACTCAATCAGAGCCGTCTGCAACGTGCCATGCAGGCGCTGTCAACACGCCAGCAGCTGGTGCTCAAGCTGTTACCACTGCTGTTCCATGTCAATCACCCGCTGCTGCCGGGCTATGTCTCCGGGCTGACCCCGGCCGGCCTCAGCGGCTTCGAGCCGGATGATGAGCTGCTTGCCGAAGTGCAGCGCCTGACCCGCTCGTTCGCCTACAAACCGTATCGCGGCAAACAGGCACTGCCGATCCACGGCCTGTTTCTGATGGGCAGCCTGGGCACCGTGGCCCAGGCCGAACAGAGCGACATGGACCTATGGGTCTGCCACGCCAGCGACCTGAGCCCGCAGCAATTGCATGAGCTGAACAAGAAATGCGCGCTGCTGGAAAGCTGGGCGGCCACCCTGGGGGCGGAAGCGCATTTCTTTCTGATCGACCCGCTGCGCTTCACCCAGGGTGAGCGCGAAGCACAACTGACTTCCGATGACTGCGGCACCACCCAGCACTACCTGCTGCTCGATGAGTTCTACCGCACCGCCATCTGGCTCGGCGGACGCACGCCGCTGTGGTGGCTGGTGCCGGTGTATGAAGAATCGCGCTATCAGCACTACACCAGCACCCTGCTGGCCAAGCGCTTTATCCGCGCAGAAGACGTGCTCGACCTCGGCCACCTGGCGCGCATTCCGCCGGAGGAATTTATCGGCGCCGGCATGTGGCAACTGTTCAAGGGCATCGAGTCACCCTACAAGTCGGTGCTCAAGCTGCTGCTCACCGAGGTGTACGCCAGCGAACACCCCAAGGTCGAATGCCTGTCGCTGCGCTTCAAACAGGCGGTGTTCGCCAACCGCCTGGATGTCGATGAGCTCGACCCCTATATCGTGGTTTACCGGCGTCTGGAGGAATACCTCAAGGCCCGTGGCGAGTCTGAGCGCCTGGAGCTGATCCGCCGTTGCCTGTACCTCAAGGTCGACAAGAAGCTCAGCCGCCCACCGCGCAACAACCGCAAGAGCTGGCAGCGCCTGCTGCTCGAGCGTCTGACCCACGACTGGAACTGGGACAGCCGCCAACTGGCGATGCTCGACAGCCGCAGCCAGTGGAAAGTGCGCCAGGTCAGCGCCGAGCGGCGCATGCTGGTCAATGAACTGACCTACAGCTATCGCTTTCTCTCCGAGTTCGCCCGCAGCGAACACGCCGGCAGCTCGCTCAACAGCCGTGACCTGGGCATTCTCGGCCGCCGCTTGTATGCCGCCTTCGAACGCAAGGCCGGCAAGATCGAATTCATCAACCCGGGCATCGCCCCGGATCTGGCCGAAGACACCCTGACCCTGGCCCAGAGCCCCAACCCGGATGAGCCCAATGAAAACCTCTGGGCGCTTTATAACGGCAGTGTCAGCGCCCAGGATTTGGAAGACTTTTCGCCGCTCAAACGCTCGCGCGAACTGGTCGAACTGCTCGCCTGGTGCCAGCGCAATGGCGTGATCGACAACAGCACGCGGCTGTCGCTGCACCCAGGCAGCAGCGACCTCAGCGAATTCGAGCTGTCCAACCTGCTCAGCAGCCTGCAACAGGTGGTGCCGCTGCCCTTGCCCGCAGTTGATGAAGCCGCACTGCTCAGCGCCAGCGTGCCCAGCGAGGTGTTGCTGCTGGTCAACGTCGGCGTCGACCCGCTCAAACAGTTCAGCCAGATGAACATGCACATGACCACCGAGCGCACCGATGCGCTCGGCTATTCCGGGGTGCGTGAGAACCTGATTCTGACCATCGACCAGGTCACCCTGAACAGCTGGAACGAACTGCTGGTGACCCGCTATGACGGCCCACATGCACTGCTCGACTGCCTGCGCGACTTCCTCAACGCCCTGCCGGCCACGGGTCGCAAACCCAACCTGCGGGTGCGTTGTTTCTGCCGCAACCGGGCCACGGCGATTGCCGAACGGGTCGAAGAACTGTTCCGCGAAACCCTCGGCAGTTTCAGCAGCGAACAGGCCAACCGCTACCTGCTGCAGATCAAGCAGCACTATCACCTGCTCGAGCTGAAACCCGGCGATGTCAGCCATACCAGCCTGAAAGACCTGCCCACACTGATTGATCACCTGGGCGAGGAGCTGCCCGGCTACAGTGAGCTGCATCTGGATCGCAGCGCCCTGGAAGGTGAAGACCTGGCGCTGATCCTGCCACTCGGCCGGCCGCAGTGCATTCAGGTGTTCTACCGGCTAAACGAGGCCAGCGCTCTGGCCGAGCTGAGCGTACTAGATGAGCACAATGCACTGTGGCGTCAGCAGATGCCCTATCGTGACGAACAGAGCCTGCTGACCCCGCTGCAACGCTTTCTGCAATCGGTGCTGTACCGGCGTAACGCCCTGCTACCGCTGGATAACCTGCCAGCGCACCAGCCGCTGGACGTGCTGTATTACCAGGTGCTGCCGGATGCGCCGCTGCGCGCCCAGCGCCTGGAACGGCGGCCACCACCGCTGTCACCGATCAGCCATCCGTTCTATGACGTGCAGGCCATCGTCGAGCCGGCGGATGGCCATCGCATGGCCCCCGGCGAGCGCCTTGATCTCGGCCAGCGGCGACCCGCCGGCACACCCGGGCACAAGCGCTCGCACGTCACCCTGTACTGCAACCACCGCGAGTTTTCCGAACTGGAGTACGCCGGCGACCTGTTCGCCGCCGTGGCCCAGCACATCCTCGCGCAACGCCGCGATGGCGCGCGCTACCCCTGCTACATCACCGACCTCGACCTGTCGGCGGTACTCGGCGAAGGGCATATGCAGAGTGTGCATTACCTGCGCTACAAGAGCCGCCTGGAGGCGGCGCTGAATCAGGCCTTGCAGAAGGCCTGACGCGCAGCATCAGGTGCGGCTGTACTCGCCCGCCGCTTCCGGCTGATATTCCACCGCCAGCAGGGTCAGCTTGAGCACTTTGCCATTCGGCCCGGCCCAGTCGATATGCTGGCCCACGGACAAGCCCAACAGCGCAGTGCCAACCGGCGCCAGCACGGACACGCAGCCTTCACCGCCGGCATCCTGTGGGTACACCAGAGTCAAGTGGTAGTCCTTGCCACTGCTCTCTTCACGGCAATGCACGCGCGAGTTCATAGTCACCACTCCAGCCGGCACTTCGTCATGGCCAACCACATCGGCGCGATCGAGTTCGGCCTGCAAGGCCGCAGCGCCGGGGCCGAATTCATCCAGGCTGTCGAGCAGGTGCTCCAGGCGCTGCAGATCAAGACGGGTGATGGTGAGCGAAGGTGTGCTGGTCATGGTGCGGGTATATCCCCTTTACGGATGCTGAAAAAAGCAAAACCCCATCACGAAGATGGGGTTTGGCAAGTCGTGAGCTGACCGTACCACAGCCACTCAAATAAACAAGACCGCCCGGTCAAGGCATGCCGTTACGCTGCTGCAGGCGGGCCTCGGCCGCCGCGCAGATCGCGCGCTGGCGCGGTGTGCCGGCTTTGCTCCAGTCGAGAATCTCCTGCAGCGTGCGGCCACAGCCCAGGCAGATATCCTGATCATCCAGACAACACTGGCGACGGCAGGGCGAGACGACCTGCACGCCGACCGGCTCAGAGCTCTTCGAACTCAAGGTCGGCACCGGATTGTTCAAGGGTGATGCGCGCCAGCATTTCGCCCAGCTGCTCGTCGCTGCTGTCGCAGATCCAGCGCTCGCTGGCCTGGTCGTAATCAAAGTGGAAACCACCGGAGCGCGCCGCCAGCCAGAGTTGGCGCAACGGCTCCTGACGGCTGAAGATCAGCTGGCTGCCGTTCTCAAAACGCACGGTCAGCACTCCGCCGGAATTCTCCAGATCCAGATCCAGGTCGCTGTCATCGAAAATATCTTCCACCGCCTGCTGGGTGGCATCGACCAGATCGTGAAAGCGGGCTTCGGTCAAACTCATTACGGCTTACCTCAAAAAAATCAGCGACTTGAGCTGCGCTGCTTAATGGTCTTGTAGATAGCGGCGATACTCGCCGGGGCTCTGCCCCGTCCAACGGCGAAACGCACGGGCCAGCGAACCGGGCTCACTGAAACCGACCAGAAAGGCGATTTCCGCCAGCTCCAGCGCTGGGTCGCGCAGGTAATTGAGCACCAGTTGTTGGCGGGTTTCATCCACCAACTGGTTGAAGGATAACCCGGCCTCGCGCAAACGCCGCTGCAGGGTACGCGGACTGAGCGCCAAACGCGCGGCGATTTGCTGCAAATCGGCGCCCGCCTCCGGCAACTGCCGGGACAATTCCAGGCGCGCGCGATCGAGCACACTGCTGCTCTGCCGGATTTCTCCGAGCAGGCGATCAGCATAGGCATCCAGCATCACCTGCACCTGCGCATCGGCCTGTCCCAAAGGAGTAGCCAGCAGACGCTTGGAGAAGACCAAGGCATTATCGGCCTGATCAAACAGCACCGGGCAGCGAAAGATGCGCTGGTACTCCGAGGTATCGGCGGGTGCCGCATGCTGAAAGCGCACCTCGGTCGGCGGAATATCCAACCCGGTAATCCAGTGGCCAAAGGTCACCCAGCCGGCCATGGTTTCCTCGCACAGCTGACGTTTCTGCTGGGGCAGCAAGGGCTGCCAGCTATGTGTCACCTGTGGCTCCAGCCCTTCACGTGGCGGCTCGTCGGCCAGATCAACCTGTCCCAGATTACCCACCAACGCGGCGTAACGCGCCTGGCGATGCAGGGCATCCGCGAGGGTCGCGCAGCTCATGATCAGGTAGCCAAGCACCCCGTAGTAACCCGGCCGCACGGCTTTGCCCAGGTGCAGGCCCAGCTGCTCGTCGCCGGTCAGCTGCACACCATGGCCGAGCAGCTCCAGGTAAATGCTGGCAGCCACGCGCTGATCGCGCTGGGTCAGAATCTGCGGGCTGAGTTGCACGTGCTCAAGCAGCGCGTGCGTATCGAGCCCCTGACGGGCGAGGTAGTCGAGCAACCCTTGCAGGTAGGCGACTGAAACCGAACTGTTGACCACTACAGGGGTGTCCATCCGGGCTCCTGAACGCGGGTGGTAAGCGCAAAGACCCTGCCAAAGATACAGGCAAAGCCCCGCCAGACGGGAACCCTGGCGCATAGGCAAGGCGTCGGGGGGTCGGTATACTCCGGCGCAATCATGCTTTATTACAAGGATTTCACCATGAAGCGGTTGTTTACTGCCTTTATCGCGATGCTTGCCGTCAGCACCCTGCTCGCGGGCTGCGGCCAGAAAGGCCCGCTGTACCTGCCAGAAGAAAGCCAGCCAGCGCCTGCGCAAACCGAATAAGGGCCAGCTATGAACGCCTTCAACTACCGCGACGGTCAGCTGTTCGCGGAAGGCGTGGCCTTGTCCGCCATCGCCCAACGCTTCGGTACGCCGACCTACGTTTACTCGCGTGCACACATCGAGACGCAATACCACACCTATGCCGATGCCCTGCAGGGCATACCGCATCTGGTGTGCTTTGCCGTCAAAGCCAACTCCAACATCGGCGTGCTGAATGTCCTGGCGCGCCTCGGCGCCGGCTTCGATATCGTTTCCCGCGGTGAGCTGGAGCGCGTCCTGGCCGCTGGTGGCGAAGCAAGCAAGATCGTCTTCTCCGGCGTCGGCAAAAGCCGTGACGACATGCGCCGCGCCCTGGAAGTCGGCGTGCACTGCTTCAACGTCGAATCCACCGAAGAGCTGGAGCGCCTGCAAGTGGTGGCTGCCGAGCTGGGCAAGACGGCGGCGATTTCGCTGCGGGTCAACCCGGACGTCGACGCGGGCACCCACCCGTACATTTCCACCGGTCTGAAAGAAAACAAGTTCGGCATCGACATCGAGCAGGCTGAAACGGTGTATGCCCGCGCCGCCGAGTTGCCGAACCTGCAGATCGTCGGGGTCGATTGCCATATCGGCTCGCAGCTGACGGCCCTGGCGCCGTTTCTCGATGCCCTGGATCGCCTGCTGGTACTGGTTGACCGTTTGGCCACACGCGGCATTCGCATCAAGCACCTGGATCTGGGTGGCGGTCTCGGCGTGCAGTACCGCGACGAACAGCCACCACTGGCCGGCGAGTACATCGCCGCCGTGCGTGAACGCCTGGCCGGTCGTGACCTGGCCCTGGTATTTGAACCGGGTCGCTACATCGTCGCCAACGCCGGCGTACTGCTGACTCAGGTGGAATACCTCAAGCACACCGAGCACAAGGATTTCGCCATCGTCGATGCGGCGATGAACGACCTGATCCGCCCGGCCCTGTACCAGGCCTGGATGGACGTGGTGGCCGTGCAGCCGCGCGCTGGCGCGACGCGCAACTACGATATCGTCGGGCCGATCTGCGAGACCGGCGACTTCCTCGCCAAGGACCGCGACCTGGCTCTGGCCGAAGGTGATCTGCTGGCCGTGCGTTCGGCCGGTGCCTACGGTTTTGTCATGAGTTCCAACTACAACACCTGCGGCCGCGCCGCCGAGGTGATGGTGGATGGCGATCAGCCCTTCGAAGTGCGTCGCCGCGAGACGCTCAGCGAACTCTTTGCGGGCGAAAGCCGCCTGCCGGAGTAAGCCTGATGCTATTGCGCTTTACCAAGATGCACGGCCTCGGCAATGACTTTATGGTCCTCGACCTGGTCAGCCAGCACGCGCATATCCAGCCGAAGAACGCCAAGGCCTGGGGCGATCGCCACACCGGCGTGGGCTTCGATCAGCTGCTGATTGTCGAGCCACCGAGTAACCCGGACGTGGACTTTCGCTACCGCATCTTCAACGCCGACGGCTCGGAAGTGGAGCAGTGCGGCAATGGCGCACGCTGCTTTGCCCGCTTTGTGCTGGACAAGCGCCTGACGGTGAAGAAACAGATCCGCGTGGAAACCAAGGGCGGCATCATCGAACTGGATGTGCGCAACGACGGGCAGATCAGCGTCAACATGGGCGCACCGCGCCTGAGCCCGGCGCAAGTCCCCTTCCAGGCCGAACAGCAGGCGCTCAGCTACCCGGTCGAGGTCGATGGCCAGACCGTTGAATTGGCCGCCGTGTCCATGGGCAACCCGCATGCCGTGCTGCGCGTCGACAACGTCGATCAAGCTCCGGTGCACAGCCTCGGGCCGACGCTCGAACACCACCCGCGCTTCCCGCAACGGGTGAATGTCGGCTTCCTCCAGGTGCTCGACCGCAAGCACGCCAAGCTGCGCGTCTGGGAACGCGGCGCCGGGGAAACCCAGGCCTGTGGTACCGGCGCCTGCGCTGCGGCCGTGGCGGCGATCAGCCAGGGTTGGATGGATTCCCCGCTGCAGATCGAACTACCAGGTGGCAAACTGAGCATCGAGTGGGCAGGTCCGGGGCAGCCAGTTATGATGACCGGACCCGCCGTACGGGTGTACGAAGGACAAGTCCGCTTATGACTGAGCAGCGCGTATGACCGACAAGCAGGATTCACCCAAGCCACTGGATTCGGAAACGGTTGCCGCCTACCTGCGCCTGCACCCGGAATTCTTTATCGACCACGACGAACTGATCCCCGAGCTGCGCATTCCGCACCAGCGCGGCGATACCGTGTCGCTGGTCGAGCGCCAGGTGAAACTGCTGCGCGAGCGCAACATCGAGATGCGTCACCGCCTCTCGCAACTGATGGACGTGGCCCGCGACAACGACCGGCTGTTCGACAAGACCCGCCGCCTGGTGCTCGACCTGCTCGACGCCAGCAGCCTGGAAGAAGTGGTCAGCTGCGTCGAAGACAGCCTGCGCCGCGAGTTTCAGGTGCCCTTTGTCAGCCTGATCCTGTTTTGCGATGCACCACTGCCGGTTGGCCGCTCGGTCAGCAGTGCCGAAGCACATCAGGCCATCGGCGGCCTGTTGGCCGGCGGCAAAACCATCTGCGGCGTGCTGCGCGAACATGAGCTGAACTTCCTCTTTGGCAACGAAGACGGTGCTCAGGTGGGCTCGGCTGCGGTGGTCAGCATCAGCCACCAGGGCCTGCATGGCGTACTGGCGATTGGCAGTGCCGACCCGCAGCATTACAAGAGCTCGCTGGGCACGCTGTTCCTCGGTTATATCGCCGAAGTGCTGGCCCGCGTCGTGCCCGGTTTTGCCACACCGTTGCGCTCGGTACGCTAGCGCTCTACCCCGCACCGACCGTATCGCAGGGAGCTTCCATGCAAGACCTCCTGGACGCCTACCTCGAACACTTGCGCAGTGAGCGCCAGCTTTCCTCCCATACCCTGATCGGCTACCGCCACGATCTGAGCACGCTGTTGGCGTTCTGCAACCAGGAGCAGATCGACAGCTGGAACGCGCTCGATACTGCGCGCCTGCGCCGTATGATCGGCCGCCTGCATATGCAGGGTCAGTCCAGTCGCAGCCTGGCGCGCCTGCTCTCGGCCACCCGCGGCCTCTATCGTTACCTGATTCGTGAAGGCCACTGCGACAGCGACCCGGCCAGCGGCCTGACGCCGCCCAAAGGCGAGCGGCGCCTGCCGAAAACCCTGGATGCCGACCGTACCGCGCAACTGCTCGACGGCGCCTTGGAAGACGACTTTATCGCCCGCCGCGACCAGGCCATGCTTGAGCTGTTCTATTCCTCCGGGCTGCGCCTGTCCGAGCTGGTCAGCCTCAACCTTGATGGCCTCGACCTGCCCGCCGGCCTGGTGCGGGTGATCGGCAAGGGCAACAAGACCCGCGAGTTGCCCATCGGCCGCATGGCCCGCGAAGCGATGGAGCAGTGGCTGCCGTTGCGTGCGCTGGCCAACCCGGCCGATGGCGCCGTTTTTATCAGCCAGCAAGGCCGACGTATCGGCCCGCGCGCAGTGCAATTGCGCGTGCGCCAGGCAGGTGTGCGTGAGCTGGGCCAGCACCTGCACCCGCACATGCTGCGCCACAGCTTTGCCAGCCATATGCTCGAATCGTCACAGGACCTGCGCGCGGTACAGGAGTTGCTCGGCCACGCCGACATCGCCACTACTCAGGTCTACACCCACCTGGATTTCCAGCACCTGGCCAACGTTTATGATCAGGCTCACCCTCGGGCCAAACGCAAAGGCAGCGCAGAATGAGTATTCAGCTGATCACCTTCGACCTCGACGACACCCTGTGGGATGTCACCCCGGTGATGCAGGACGCCGAAGCGGCGCTGCGTAACTGGCTGGCCTTGCACGCACCACGGCTCGGCGGCGTGCCGGTGGAGCATCTGTGGTCGATTCGCGCCACCCTGCTGCAGGCCGAGCCAATGCTCAAACATCGTCTGAGCGAGCTGCGCCGGCGCATCCTCTTTCATGCCTTGGAGAATGCCGGCTACCCGCACGACGAAGCGCAGGTGCTGGCCGAAGCTGGTTTTCAGGTGTTTCTCGCCGCGCGCCATCAGGTCGAGCTGTTCGCCGAAGTGCATCCCACGCTTGAAGCACTGGCCAATCGCTTCCAGCTCGGGGTGATTACCAACGGCAATGCCGATGTGCGTCGCCTGGGCCTGGCCGACTACTTCCAGTTCGCCCTCTGCGCGGAAGAACTGGGCGTCGGCAAGCCTGACCCTAAGCCGTTCAGCGAAGCGTTGAAGCGCGCCGGTATCGCCGCCGAACACGCCGTGCATATCGGCGACCACCCCAGCGACGACATTGCCGGGGCGCAAGCGGCGGGGCTACGGGCGATCTGGTTTAACCCCCAGGGCAAGGCCTGGGTCGCGGACAACCGCCCGGATGCGGAAATCCGTAGCCTGGCCGAGCTGCCGGTGCTGCTGCATAGCTGGGCGTAATCCGTCGAAAAAATCGCGGCATTAAAAAGCCCGCAGATCATCAATCTGCGGGCTTTGTGTTTACGTCAGCGGCTTAGATGGGGCGGCTGCCGTATTTGCTGTCCGGCTTCTTGGGTGGATCGGCGACCACATTGGCCTCGACCTCCTGCACCTTACCGCCACGCGCCAGAAACTCTTCCATGGCACGGGCCAGGGCATCACGCTCTTTCTGCTTGGCTTCGATGCTCGGCAGTTCTTCGACGTCGACAGCGGCCTTGGCCTTCTTGCTTTTGCTGGCCGGGGCGATCTCGTCGTCACCGTCGCCATCATCACCGCTGTCGCCGTCATCGGCGGCAGCCAGTTCTTCGCCTTCGTCTTCGTCAGCGCCTTCTAATTCGTCGTGTTCCAGATCTTCGTCGCTCATGTTCCAACCTCATGACTTGCGAAAAGCAGAGTAGTTATAGCCCAGCTGCGTCAGCTTTCTAACGTCGCTGATAAAAATTCCAGGGGTCTGGCTGTGGCTGAGCGCTGCGCATCGGCGATCTGCGCTCAACGGCGCGCATTCTAGGGGCTGTTGCCGGTGCATCACAACCGCACCAAAGCCTGTTTTGCCAGGATAAGCTCAGCCAAGGCAAAGATTGTTCGGCGCCCCATAAAAAACAAAGGGCGCCCGAAGGCGCCCTTGTGTAAAGCCAGGAAACTCAGCGCTTGGTGAATTCCGGGTAGGCTTCCATACCGCACTCGGCGATATCCACACCTTCGTACTCTTCTTCTTCGCTGACACGCAGGCCGATCACCAGCTTGATGATGGACCAGACGATCAGGCTGCAGACGAAGACCCAGGCGAAGATCGAACCAATACCCAGCAGCTGCGCACCCAGGCTGGCGTCGCTATTGGTCAGGCAGACCGCCAACAGGCCCCAGATACCGACCACACCGTGAACGGAGATGGCACCGACTGGATCGTCGAGCTTGAGCTTGTCCAGGCCGAGGATCGAGAACACCACCAGCACGCCGCCTACACCACCGATCAGGGTGGCTTGCAGGGCAGTCGGGGTCAGCGGTTCAGCGGTGATCGCCACCAGACCAGCCAGAGCACCGTTAAGGGCCATGGTCAGGTCAGCCTTGCCGAACAGGATGCGCGCCACGATCAACGCTGCGATCAAGCCACCGGCAGCCGCCATGTTGGTGTTGACGAACACCTGAGCCACGGCGTTGGCGTCTTCGATGGTGCTCATCTTCAGCTGCGAGCCGCCGTTGAAGCCGAACCAGCCCATCCACAGGATAAAGGTACCCAGCGCTGCCATCGGCAGGTTGGCACCCGGAATGGCATTGACCTGACCATTCGGGCCGTACTTGCCTTTACGTGCACCCAGCAGCAGTACGCCAGCCAGGGCAGCAGTTGCACCAGCCATGTGCACTACACCGGAACCGGCGAAGTCGAGGAAGCCTGCTTCGTTGAGGAAGCCCGAGCCCCATTTCCAGAAGCCCTGTACCGGGTAGATGAAGCCGGTCATGACCACGGCGAACGCCAGGAAGGCGAACAGCTTCATGCGTTCAGCCACGGCACCGGAAACAATCGACATGCAGGTTGCGGCGAACACCACCTGGAAGAAGAAGTCCGAACGGGCCGAGTAGTAAGGCGCGTCGTCACCGCCGGCGAGAACCGACTCAACGCTGTTTTCGTCACCAATCAGGAAACCCAGGCTTGGCAGGATGCCGCCCTCCGGGCTGGAGTACATGATGTGGTAGCCGATCACCAGGTACATGATGCTCGCCACTGCGTACAGGGCAATGTTCTTGGTGAGAATTTCAGTGGTGTTCTTGGCGCGCACCAGGCCGGATTCGAGCATGGCGAAACCTGCCGCCATCCACATCACCAGCGCGCCGCAAACCAGAAAGTAGAATGTGTCAAAACCGTACTGCAATGCAGTCAATGCTGTGTTGTCCATGATTCACCTCTTGCCGTCGCGCTTTTATAGCGCTGTTCGGTTAAGGCGCCCGGGTTGGCTCCGGGCGCACTCCGTGTGCTTACAGGTTGTAGCCGCGCTCGTTGTGCTCAGAGAGGTCAAGGCCGACCGATTCGGCTTCTTCACTGACCCGCAGGCCTATCACCAGATCCAGTACCTTGAGGATCACGAAGGTGACGATGCCGGTGTAGACCACAGTGACCAGCACACCGACGATCTGGATCCAGACCTGGCCGCCGATGTCTTCCACCGCACCGAAACCGCCCAGTACTGGAGCAGCGAATACGCCGGTGAGGATGGCGCCGACGATGCCGCCGATACCATGCACGCCGAAGGCGTCCAGGGAGTCGTCGTAGCCCAGCTTGCGCTTGAGGCTGGTGGCGCAGAAGAAGCAGATCACGCCAGAGGCCAGACCGATCACCAGAGCGCCCATCGGGCCAGCGGTGCCGGCAGCCGGGGTAATGGCCACCAGACCCGCGACCACGCCGGAAGCGATGCCCAGGGCGCTCGGCTTACCGTGAGTGACCCACTCGGCGAACATCCAGCCCAAAGCAGCGGCAGCGGTAGCAATCTGAGTGACCAGCATGGCCATGCCGGCAGTGCCGTTGGCGGCGATAGCCGAGCCGGCGTTGAAGCCGAACCAACCGATCCACAGCATGGCCGCACCGATCAGGGTGTAACCCAGATTGTGCGGAGCCATGGCAGTGGTGGGGTAACCCTTACGCTTGCCCAGCACCAGGCAGGCCACCAGACCGGCGATACCGGCGTTGATGTGCACCACGGTGCCGCCTGCGAAGTCCAGCACACCCTCATCCCACAGGAAAGCGCCGTCGCCGGACCAGACCATATGGCACATCGGGGCGTAGACCAGGGTGAACCAGACCGCCATGAAGATCAGCATCGCGGAGAACTTCATGCGCTCGGCGAAAGCACCGACGATCAGAGCCGGGGTGATGATGGCGAAGGTCATCTGGAAGACGATGAACACGCTTTCCGGGAAGGCACCAACCAGGCTATCGGGCGTCAGACCACTGAGGAAGGCCTTGTTCAGACCGCCAACAAAGGAGTTGAGGTTGGTGACGCCCTTCTCCATGCCGGTGGTGTCGAAAGCCAGGCTGTAGCCGTAGACCACCCAGAGGATGCTGATCAGACCGGTGATGGCAAAGCACTGCATCATCACCGACAGCACGTTCTTCGAACGCACCATGCCGGCATAGAACAGCGCCAGACCAGGGATGGTCATGAACAGCACCAGCGCAGTGGCAGTCAGCATCCATGCTGTGTCACCGCTGTTCAACACAGCCTCGTCCGCCAAGGCCAGGCCTGGGAAAACAAGAGACAAAAGGGCTCCTAGCCCTGCGATTTTTCGCAGAGTCATGGTTTAACTCCTGGGGCGTGGGGGTTCGGAGGCTTAAACTGCGTCGGTGCCGGTTTCGCCGGTACGGATGCGGATGGCCTGTTCCAGGTTTACAACGAAAATCTTGCCGTCGCCGATCTTGCCGGTATTGGCAGCTTTGGTGATGGCCTCGATCACGCGATCGAGTTGATCGTCAGCGATGGCCACGTCGATTTTCACTTTTGGCAAGAAATCGACCACGTATTCAGCGCCGCGGTACAGCTCGGTATGGCCCTTCTGGCGACCGAAGCCTTTGACTTCAGTAACAGTGATGCCCTGCACGCCGATCTCCGACAGTGACTCACGGACGTCGTCCAGCTTGAACGGCTTGATGATGGCAGTGACTAGCTTCATGTAACTCTCTCCCGTGTATGGTGGACATGCCCCAGGAATTTCGAACCCGGGCCAAGTCTAAGCGCAGTGCCTGGCTTTTGTAATGCATCGCCGCCCTGATCCAGCAGCACCGATGCTCACCAACCGCTCCCGACGAAGCACTTCCCCGCTTCATCTAACGCACCGGAACTGCATCGGTGCATGCGTCACGAGAGACAAAGCAGAAACCTTGCCAGATTGACGAAAACCGATTTATTTCATGCAGTTACTCGGTAAATGCGGGTATCAGGCAGAACTCTGCTGACACGCCACGCACAACAACAGTGCACGCACTCGGCGCAGGGCGCGCGAAAACCGTGCAGTCACGACCACAACCTGCGTCAGTTGCACCCGCCAGGCCCACAGACGGCGCGTGCTACACTGCCGCCACCTGCAAATGGAACCTCACTATGCTGCCACCCAAAGCTCTGCTCGACGCCCTGACCACCCACGCCTCGCGCCTGTTCAACGGTGACGCGCCGCTGCCACGCAGCGAATTCGAAGCGCAATTCAAGGTGCTGCTGCAAAGCGCCTTCAGCAAACTCGACCTGGTCAGCCGCGACGAGTTCGACAGCCAGATGGTCGTGCTGGCCCGCACTCGCGCACGCCTGGAAGCGCTGGAAGCCAAGGTTGCGGAAATGGAAGCACGTCACGCAGACGCCACCACAACCAGCGAGTAAGCCCAACAGCGGATGCATCCACCGATCAAGGAGTGATCGATGTCTCTGGCCATAGTCCACAGCCGCGCCCAGGTGGGGGTTGAAGCGCCCGCCGTCACCGTCGAAGCCCACTTGGCCAATGGCCTGCCCTCACTGGCACTGGTCGGCCTGCCGGAAACTGCAGTCAAGGAAAGCAAGGATCGCGTGCGCAGCGCCATCCTCAATTGCACGTTCGAATTTCCCCCCAGACGCATTACCTTGAATCTGGCCCCGGCTGATCTGCCTAAGGATGGTGGGCGATTTGACCTGGCAATTGCCCTGGGCATTCTCGCCGCCAGCGGCCAGGTGCCGGCCAGCGCGCTGGAGCAGCTGGAATGCCTGGGTGAACTGGCGCTGTCCGGGGCGATTCGTCCAGTACAGGGCGTCTTACCCGCAGCCCTGGCCGCCCGCGCTGCCGGACGCACTTTACTGGTGCCCAAGGCCAATGCCGAGGAAGCCAGCCTGGCCTCCGGGCTGACAGTGATAGCTGTCGAACACCTGCTGGAAGTCGCCGCCCACCTCAATAACCAGACGCCGCTTGCGCCGTATCAGGCTCAGGGCCTGCTGCGCCAGACCCTGCCCTACCCTGACCTCGCCGAAGTGCAGGGCCAGATCGCCGCCAAACGCGCGCTGCTGGTGGCCGCAGCCGGATCACATAACCTGCTTATGTTGTGTGTCAATACACCATACAGATTAACCATCCCAATCGGCACTCAATATCTCTGAGATCTAGCGCCTTACCTGTACACTTGAGGTCTTTGACGTCACTCCGAACGGAAGGTAGACGGACACCATTTGGGCCAATGGATAGGTAGGAAAAGTAATGCATGTGATCACTGAGGCGGCTATCAAACGCAGAGAGTATTGGGTAGAAGAGATTCACAAAATCTGTGAAGGCAGCTTTGGCAATAAGTCAGAGAGACTTGAGCGTGAGCTAGCTCAAGAAATCACCACGCAGGGAAGTGAGGCCCTAATAGACCATTTACGCCTCAGCGGTGATATTCCTGAGTCATATGGCCATGACACGACTGAAGAAAAACAGTACTCGAAATATACCGATGCCCTTCTTTCAGAAACATACAAAGCACTCGGGATGAATAGCATTGTTTTAAAAGAAAGAGCCGATGCGGCGGATGTTGAAGTTGTAGCCAATGGATTTAGCTTTGTTGCAGATGCCAAGGCTTTTCGCCTGAGCCGAACGGCCAAAAACCAAAAAGACTTTAAAATTCAAGCCATGGATGGATGGAAACGGGGCAAGCCATACGCTATGGTCGTGTGCCCAATCTATCAACTTCCAACTAAATCAAGCCAAATTTATGAGCAAGCAAGCTCACGTAATGTATGTATTTTCACATATTCACATCTTGCAATGCTGGTCTCATTTAGCCAATTAGAATCTCCCGCTCGCGCAGAAGAACTTATCCATCATGTTTTCCAGACAGTTCCTGCACTGAATCCATCAAAAGATGCCTCACAGTATTGGCTGGCAATTAACAGAACCATGCTTGGTTTCTCCGACAAAATTAGTGAGCTGTGGCGGATTGAAAAACAAGCGGCTGTTGAATCTATCGCAGCAGCAAAAGAAGAAGCCCTAATGTTTCTTGCAAGGGAGCGTGAAAAAATCATGCAGCTATCCCACCAAGATGCAATTAAAGAACTAATAAACATGCACAAAATTGAGAGCCGAATAAAGGTTATTTCTCAAGTTTCAGACAACGGCCTCTTGGAAATTCGTTAAATGGAAGACCTATTTAACAAATTATTTGTTGGCGATAGCATTGCTGGCATCAAGCGGCTTCCAGATAACTTTGTAGACCTAATACTCAGCGATATTCCTTATGGCATAGGCGCGGAAGATTGGGACGTTCTCCACGACAATACAAATTCAGCTTATTTGGGTTCTAGTCCAGGGCAACAGAAAGCTGGAGCTATATTTAAGAAAAGAGGAAAGCCAATTAATGGTTGGTCTGAAGCTGACAGAGCCATCCCACGACAATATTATGAATGGTGCTCAACATGGGCACCTGATTGGTTGCGCACACTGAAACCTGGTGGTTCTGTTTTTATATTTGCAGGCCGCAGATATGCTCACAGGTGTATTGCAGCTATGGAGGATGCAGGCTTTTCGTTCAAGGATATGTTTTCTTGGATGCGGCAAAAAGCACCCCATAGAGCCCAGAGATTAAGTATTGTTTACCAAAGAAGAGAAGATCACGCAAACGCAGTAAAATGGGAAGGTTGGCGCGTGGGAAATATGCGCCCCACATTTGAGCCTGTATTATGGTTTACAAAGCCCTACAAAATAGGCACAACAATTGCTGACAACGTACTGACACACGGAGTTGGAGCATTCAATGAAGAAGCCTTCCTCAAGTATGAACCGACACCTGACAATGTATTGACATGTGGTTTTGAAGCAGGAGAAACAGGTTTACACCCAACACAAAAACCTGTTCGCTTAATGCAAAGCCTTATCGAACTTACCACACAAGAGGGCCAGATTGTATTAGACCCATTCTCTGGTAGCGGTTCGACGCTAGTAGCCGCACAACGGCTAGGCAGAAAGTATATAGGCTTTGAAGCATCGCCTGATTATGCAAAAATTGCAGAAGCAAGATTAGATATTAATAAAAATCAGCGGTCATTGTTCGACCTATAGCCCGAAGAGGTTTACTTGTTCCAGTGACGCTTAACAGTGGCAATTCCAATAGATAGCTTTTGTGCTACCTGCGACTGCGTATAACGTTGTGCTTTCAACTCGCTAACTGCCGCCGTTGTTTTAATGGCGGCGGGTCGGCCTAAGGTTTTACCTTCGCTTTTTGCCCGAATTAGCCCTGCATGCGTTCTCTCCACCAACAAATCACGCTCAAACTCAGCTACAGCAGCAATTACCTGCAAAGTCATTTTCCCTGCTGCCGAAGTTAAATCTGCACCACCAAGCGCTAGACAGTGAACGCGAACGCCCATTGCATTCAATGAATCAACTGTCGAGCGCACATCCATTGCGTTCCTTCCCAGCCTATCTAGCTTCGTAACTACCAAAACGTCGCCCGACTCCAGCTTATCGAGCAGCTTACGCCACCCAGGACGTTTATTGGCCTCTACAGAACCACTGATGGTTTCCTCAACCACTCGTTGAGGTTCAATGCTGAAACCAGAAGACCTTATCTCATTTACTTGGTTATCCGTTGTCTGTGTAGTTGTACTGACTCGACAGTACGCAAATGTTCTGGACATGCTCACCTCAGGTATCATTTAACTAAATGGTATCATTAAAGGTATCATATATCAACATCAGCTAGTTATTTGATACCAAAAAGCGGCATATTAAACAGTATCGTTTAACGGTCATTTTACGATACCTATTACAAAACGCAGGTTTGGCAGAAAATCTCGGTCAATTTCGAACAACTATTAAAAATAGCTTTTTTATAGTCAAAATCTATTACGCCGGCGACATCATATTGCCAAATGTGATTGGATGCGATGACTCGCATAAGTGAGAATATCTACATCGGAGCTGTATCGTTTTATCAATATCAACCACATGGAGAAATTTATGAAAGCTCTCCATGTATTCGTTTTGCACAGAAAATCTATCTATATTTCAGCTCTCTACCTATCGCAGCTCTGAGCTCAAGGAGCTCGCAGGTAAAATTGCATCTACGCACGAGATGCACCAGGTCAACGTGCAGGCCCGAGAGCTGGCAGATTATGCCAATAGTAACTTTGACTTCGGGGTTTGCCTCCGAGCGATAAAGGGTGCAACGCTAATTTCTAAGTGCGAAAGACTTAAGAGCGTTGATTTTTGGTATCAGCAGCTTACTAAAATATCATCTCGTGCACGCGAAAGTATCGCCGTTAGAAGCTTATTGGTGGGGGCCTCACAGCCTTTTTGTTCCAATGAAACGTTCGAGCTTTATATTGAGCGTCAACAATCTCGCGGCTCTAAAGCCTTAAAAAACCTCCAGAGAAATCTGGAGCGTGCGGCAAATCAGTCTTACCTGATGGCCAAGGCTGCCTCGCAAAAAGCATTTGCTGACGGATTCCTATCTGTTTTCGTGACCCTGGGCCTGGATGGGAGATATCACTCATCTAGTTCAGCCTACCTGGGAAAAACCTTCCAAGATGGTTATTTAGAATTAAGCGCCGCCCTTGGCTCTATCCTTGAGCGACTTTCTAAGGTGGGGACTAGAGGAATTGATTTTTATGGCCTTCGCTGCGTAGAAGTTCATGAAGACGGATGCCCCCATTTTCATATTCTTCTATTAATACGCCCTGACCTTCTACCGTGTATTACTGAAAAGATACGAGACCTACATAGGGTGCATTCAGTTGAAGCAGGAATGCACTTTGAAAAGTATGAAGCCAAGATTTTACAGGTAAGAAGGGCTGAAGGGGACTGGTGCGAATCTTATGGCAAGGCTGTCGCATATGTCTTCAAGAACTCATATGCGGGGAGAGATACAGATCGGCAAAAGCTCATAGGTGCTCTACGGCAAAAGGCAGTCATAAGCACTTATGGAAAACACCAGTATGAGTTCATCGGAATGAACGGTAGTGCTTCAGTTATTAGAGAACTTTCAAAAAGAGGCGAGGTTGGGCAGGTAGCGAATGAACTAGGGCTTTCAGGTGGTAGTGAGGATAGACGAGCAAAATGGTTTAAGGCCGTTGGCGCTTTAATATCAGGAGGGGTAAAAAAGTACAGGTTGGTGAAAGAATCAAGACTGAATCGCTACGGAGAGCACGTTAAACGAACTGTAGGCGTTGTAGTTAGAGGGAGCTCAAGGCATGGCTTCACTGGTAATTCAATACGGCTTTCGGCAGTTATATGCAATAGTTCTAGAGAGCGGCGTTCGCTGCCCACCCGAGCAGGGGAATACTCCTTTGCTGATCAGTTTTACTGTCAATCAATTCGCGCCCCCCCTAATTTACCCTGGCCGGCTTGAGTTGAACTCACCGGGTAGGGATTGGTGAGTAAATTTTCTTTCGGTTGAGCTCTGGCGTGCTATTGCTTCGTTGCTCATATAGCTCAAGCAGTCGCTCAGCTGCTTCAGCCTGAGCAACTGCCATGTCCAGGTCATGTTGGCGTCTTGCTAGTGCCTGCTCGCGCCGCCCTAAAGACAGGTCTTGTTCTGCTTGCTCCAGAGCGTGCCGTTGTAAGTGACTGGCCGCTTGCTGTGATTGCGCTTCGATATTTGCCAACGCTTTTGTCCGTGAGTGCAATGCTTTGCGTTGTCGCGCACCTGCGGTTGCTTGCTGAGCAATTTGTTTTACCTGTGCTTGAGCTTGCTTCCAAGCCTCGGTTTCATGTCCCAGTGCTTTTGCTGCATAGTCCAGCCGGGTCAATTTCACAGAGTGCTCAGGCCCTTGAAGACCCGTATAGAATTTTGAAATTTCGGTGTGATGGGCTTTTGAACCACGGACGCCGCGTAGTAAGCCATGAGGCTGGCCACAAGCCGAAAAAAAACTGTCCTGCATCGCTCTCATGGCCTTCGGCCCACCTAAAAAATCCCGCGCTGAAAGGCGCGCGTCCTGGGTCAGCGGAACAACGTAAGCCACAAGATGCGGCGTTGTTTCGTCAAGGTGCACAGCAGCTGCGAGCACATTGTCTTGACCATGCCGAGCCCGAAGCCAAGCAAGTGCATCTGCAAAATAACCTGAGCCGAGGTCATCTAGATGTCCGCCATGCTTGATGAAGGCTTCGGGGGAGGCTGTTATCAGGTACTCGATGCACAAAACCGCATCCCTACGGCGAGATTCAGGAAGCCTGGCCGAGAGTCTGCTAAGCAAATCTTTAGTGTCTCGGCTGCCCAAAAAACGATTCTTAAAGGCGTTGGCGCCGTCAGCGTTGAGGGTAGGTCGCTCGCGAAATGTGTGCCGGGCTGAGCGCGCTACTGCTGAGACAGATTTGTGCTTTTCTGCACGAAGGATTGCGTACATGCCTATCTCCCCAGCTCTACCGAGTCCTCGGGCTTTTTCGGTGGCTTGATTGGGGGGAGACGATTCGGGCAATTCAGTATGGCTTGTTTTTCACCTTGGCCTGAATCACTGTGCAGGTGCTTTTCTACAAGCCGCAGCAGGCGTTCAGCGTGGGCAGAGTCGACTAACAGGCTGCAAGACTGGTCATCCTGGTCATGAACTACGATCCCTGCACCCCACGATACGAACTCCATTAGTGCCTGCCAGCAGACGGGAAAGATGAGATCCTGATCAATGCGGTGCAGCCGCCCGCCCAGGGAAATTGGGGGGCCATACTGAATACTGGCGTTTATAAAGTCTTTTAACTCGCTAAGACGCATTTCTAAAGCAACCTGCATGAGCAGTTTAGTTTCAGCTGCGCTTAATTGGGATATTTCGGTGTTCATATCGCTTCTCCGTCGACTGTGTTTATATACAGTATTATGCTGATGATCCGGAAGATGCGCAATGTTTTTAAAACATCATACAGATGTATAACCCACTACACATATCGACAAGTCGATATTGTGGGCCAGCGTGCCGCTGGACTGCGTATTCAAGCACTTTCATCAGGGTTATACAGCTCAGCCATGTCAAGAATCGCGCCGCTCAGAACACTACCGATTCCCCCGTCTCCTTGATTTATTACAAGATCAAGATTGTTTCTATTGTACGAGTAAAATTTAAAATCATCGCCGTCGTGATCGACCAAAAAATTCTCTTCACCCTCTGCTACCACAACGTATCTTTCAGAATATCTTGCATCAGCCGTAATATTGACTTTGATACCAAGATTTTTGATCAAGCTGTTTGCCCTTGCCCGCCCATCATAGCTCGCCAGATCAAGTCGCTCAAAAAACTCATCCTTGTTTATGATCTTCTCTCTTTGCAAGTCTGCCATTAATCTATGCCTTGCAGACTTCAACTCATCCAACTCATCTTCTAACTTACCAATAATGGTAACTAGCGTTCCAGGTATTTTGGATCCAAACGACAATATTTGATCTGACAACTCGCTTAGCTTCCCAGACACATCTGACATCTTTGCATTTACAACGCTCAATTCACTCTTCAGCTTTCCTTGTGCATCTTGAACCAAACTCAAACTATCAACTTTTGCTAGTATTTCTTTGAATGCAGCTTCTGAACGGTCTAACCTGATCTGTTTATTTTCGCATGTACCCTTAGCAGCCCCATAGCACCGCAAATATTTACCACCTTTAGGTTTTTTCCCCTTATTTACTAAATGCATCGACTGGCCACAAATCGCGCACTTCGCAACTCCTTGCCAAACATTAAAATCTTTAGTTTGCCTTGTAGATTTATATGCCTTCCGTTCCTCCCTGGCGGACTGAGCTTCATAAAACATTGACTCAGAAATGACGATAGGGAAAAAATCCGGTATAGGTTCACCAGAAGGCGAGCGTATACCATCCACCAAATTTGTAGGCTGATACTCCCCTAGCAAAGCTCTATTTGATAAAATTTTACTGGTAGAACTGCTACCCCAGTTACCACTTTTATTTCTATTTTCCGAACCAAACGTTGGGATATTTTCTTTATTCAACATTTTGGCTATGAGCCTTTGCCCATAGCCAGCAGATGCAAGATAGAATATTTTCTCTATTACTCTAACCCTTTCCTCAATTACCTTATAAATACCATCCTCATATTTAATCCAATATGGGCATGCCGCACCTAGAGGCTTTTTGTACTCGCGAGCATCTGACTGCTTTTTTTTCCATGCTTTTGATACACGCATTCCTTTCAGACTTGATTCACTATGAGCCCTGCTCATATGAACAATGCTTATTATTAAGTCAAGCTCGTTATAGTCTTGCGTGTAAACTTTGCCATCGGCAGAAGTATATATATTTATGCCTTTATTCAATAAGTCCAAGAACCTAGGCAATGCATCCTTCACTGTTTCTCGACTTAATCTGTCTAGCGACTCAATTATAAGAAACGATCCAGGAGGGATAGTCCCATCGTTAACGTAAGAGAGAAACCTAGCCAATTGCCCTGTATCATCTAAATGCTTTCCCTTGTAAGCACTACGGCCTCTATCAAAAAACTGATAATCCTTCGTACTGACTAACTCTAGCCCCTGCGCTTCGCAATAACGTATTGCGGCTTCTTGTTGACGTCGAAAGCTATCCCCCTTGGCCTGTTCCGGGCTGCTAAATCTCACGTAGCTGTAGGCTTTTGGCCTCTGGTCGGTCATAGCTTTTGTCCTTAGTCTGTTCTGGGTGTAATGTATCATAACCTGTTGTTTACCGGGCCGCCCGGCACCGGCAAAACCCTGCTGGCCAGCCGTCTGCCCGGCCTACTGCCGCCGCTGAATGAGCAGGAAGCGCTGGAAGTGGCAGCCATCCACTCCGTGGCCAGCCACACGCCGCTAAGCGCCTGGCCGCAGAGGCCCTTTAGAACGCCTCATCACAGCGCATCCGGCCCGGCACTGGTCGGCGGCGGCAGTCGCCCACAACCGGGCGAAATCACCCTGGCCCATCACGGAATTTTGTTCCTCGATGAACTCCCCGAGTTTGATCGAAAGGTGTTGGAGGTGCTGCGTGAGCCCCTGGAAAGCGGGCAGATCGTGATTGCTCGGGCACGCGACAAGGTGCGCTTCCCCGCACGCTTTCAACTGGTGGCAGCGATGAACCCCTGTCCCTGTGGACATCTCGGTGATCCTTCCGGACGCTGCCGCTGTTCCACTGAACAGATCCAACGCTACCGCGGCAAGCTTTCCGGCCCGCTGCTCGACCGCATCGACCTGCACCTCAGCGTGCCACGGGAAACCACCCGGCTGGATGCCAACGCCGACGCCGGCCCCAGCAGCGCTGAACTGGCCACCCTGGTGATACAGGCGCGCCATGCACAATTGGATCGCCAAGGCTGCGCCAATGCCCATCTGGATCTCAATGGCGTGCAGCAGCATTGCAGCCTGCAAGACGAAGACCGCGCATGGCTGGAAAATGCCTGCGAGCGCCTGGGCCTGAGCTTACGGGCGGCACACCGGGTGCTGAAAGTGGCGCGTACCCTGGCGGACTTGGACAAAGCGATGCATATCAAACGCAG
Source organism: Pseudomonas anguilliseptica (assembly GCF_021375795.1). Classification (GTDB taxonomy): domain Bacteria; phylum Pseudomonadota; class Gammaproteobacteria; order Pseudomonadales; family Pseudomonadaceae; genus Aquipseudomonas; species Aquipseudomonas anguilliseptica_A. The sequence continues at coordinate 403,409 of NZ_JAEIOI010000003.1, forward strand.
CCATCTGGCTGAAGCCTTGCAGTACCGCCCCAGCATCGGCGCTACCTGAATTGCAGTCATAAAGAAGCCCCGCATGCGGGGCTTCTTTTATAGGGAGTTGTAACGCGTAGCGTCTTTTTACGATCTCGCGAGCTAGAGACATGCAAGGCAGAAACAGGCGAAAAAGCGGAGTGTACAAGCTGTACATGAGCATTTTGAGCCTGTTTCTAACGCAGCAGGGCCGACGCGCAGCAGATCGTAGACAGGCGCTTACTGGTCGCGGCGGGCTACCTGCTCACGGCAGGCATCACCGAATGCCTTGAAGATCTTCACCGAATGCGGGTTCTGCGCCGCCTGCCACTCCGGATGCCATTGCACGGCCAGGGTGAACTGCTCGGCGCCCGGCAGATGAATCGCTTCAACCAGACCATCCTCGGCATGGGCCAGCGCCTCGATGCCTTCACCCAGCTTGTCCAGGGCCTGACCGTGCAGCGAATTGACCGGGAAATCGGCCTCGCCCATCAACTCGGCAAACCAGCTACCCGGCACCGCACGCACGCTGTGGCTGTCGGCATACTGCACGTCCACCGGCGCGCTGGTGTCTTCGCGATGGTCATTCATACCCGGCACTTCATAGACCTTCTGGTGGATATTGCCGCCCAGGGCCACGTTGATTTCCTGCATGCCGCGGCAGATGGCGAACAAAGGCAGGCCGCGGGCCAGCGCCGCGCGAATCAGCGGGATATCGAACAGATCGCGATCCTTATCCTGGCCCTTGGTTGGAGTCAGGTTTTTCTGCCCATAGAGCGCAGGGTCGATGTTGCTGCCGGCCCCAGTCAGGTACACGCCATCGACCATCGACAGGTACTGGTCGATGTCGTCGGCACCGCAGCAACTGGGTGCCAGTAGCGGCACACAGCCCGACAGTTCGACCAGGGGGGTTATGTATTTGTGGGTCATGACTTGATAGGCATGCCCTTTGCGCTCTTGCGCGCCCATGGACATCAGGACAACCGGTTTACGCGCGCCTGGGCGCTGTTTCGTATTGTTGTTGGACATACATCACCTTGGGGCAGCCGGGATTGGCTGCCGTTGTTGTGCAGAAGGGCTGACGGTTGTCGCGCACCTTCTGTTTTACGGCTGATTGCGCCTGTCTAGCTGGCCGCCGCAGCGGCATCAGATGCGCGAGAAACACTCATCTGGCAGTCGCAACCCTGGAGCCAGTCTGCCAAAGCCGTAAAATATGTCAAACAAATACGCTTATATTGTTAAGAAATCAGACCACAAGCAGCAGACAACTAAGCCGAACAAACGAAGCAAGCCACTGTTTTAAAAGCATTAATCTGAGAAAGCTGGCAAACGATAGTCCAATATTTTTTACGCCTTATGCGCTGTCGTGCTAACGCACCCGACTGTCCACCCGCTCAACCGCAGGCAACTGCATCGCCGCCACATCCGCCACCAGATAATCGCGCAAACGACGAAAGCGTTCCTGACCACGGCGCGCCTTGGGCCATACCAGGTAGTAGCTACAACCGCTGGGTACCGCGCTGGGCCAGGGCAGGCCGAGTCGGCCCTGAGCGACATCCTCGGCGACCATCACCAAATCACCAATCGACACCCCGTAGCCACGCGCCGCCGCCACCATGCCCAACTCCAGAGTATCGAACACCTGGCCGCCCTTGAGCGGCACCTGATCGGCCAGGCCCATGGCCTGCAGCCATTGCCGCCAGTCGCGGCGGTCCGGGGTGGGATGCAGCAGCTCGGCGGCTTGCAGACGCGGCAGATCCCAAGGTTGTTCGCTCAAGGCTTCAGGCGCGCAGACCGGAATCAGCCACTCGGCAAACAGCTCGGTGCTTTCCCATTCCTCAGGAAAATCGCCCTGGCTGAGCAATACCGCGCAGTCAAATGGCTCGTGCAAGAAGTCCACTTTGTCCACATCCATCCAGGCGCTGGTCAGCTGCACCTCGCTGGCGCTGCTCAGGCGATAACGTGACAGGCGCGCGAGCAACCAGCGCATGGTCAGGGTCGAGGGCGCTTTCAGGCGCAGCACTGTGTCGTCAACACGCAGGGTGTTGCAGGCCCGTTCCAGCGCCTCAAAACCATCGCGCAAGCCCGGCAGCAGCAGGCGCGCGGTTTCACTGAGCTGCAAGCTGCGGCCGCGGCGTTCGAACAGACGGCAGGCGAAGTGCTCTTCCAGGGTGCGCACGTGTCGACTGACCGCGCTCTGGGTAATCGCCAACTCTTCGGCGGCGCGGGTAAAGGAGCTGTGCCGCGCCGCCGCCTCGAAGGCGCGCAGGGCATAGAGCGGCGGCAAACGCGAACTCACGCCTGCAATCCATGAGTAATAGTCATGTATGTCATCGCTATTATCCTTTTGTGCTGCTACGAGTGGCTCATGAGAATAGGCGCATTCTCTGCCTGTACGGATTAACCGGGCAAGCCTTATAACTGAGTAGAACTCATCATGCCGCAATCCCTTCGCAGCGAACTGCACGCCATTCTGAAACTCGCCGGGCCGTTGATTGCTGCGCAACTGGCACATGTACTGATGGTGTTTACCGACACCGTGATGATGGGCCTGCTCGGCCCCGCGACCTTGGCTGCCGGCGGGCTGGGCGCGGCCAGCTATTCGTTTGTCTCGATCTTCTGTGTTGGGGTGATTGCCTCGGTCGGCAACCTGGTGGCGATCCGTCATGGTGCACAGGATGCGGCCGGCGTAACCCGGCTGACGCAGAACGGCTTGTGGCTCGGCTGGGGCCTGGCATTGCTGGCCGGCCTGGCGTTGTGGAATCTCGGCCCAGCGTTGCTGTACTTCGGCCAGAAGCCGGAAAACGTCAGCGGCGGCATGCAGTTTCTCTCCACCTTGGTGTTTGCCCTGCCCGGTCATATGAGTTTTATGGCGCTGCGTGGCTTTACCAGCGCCATCGGCCGTCCAGGTCCGGTGATGGCCATCAGCATTGGCGGGGCGCTGGCCAACTTCATCCTCAACTATGCCTTGATCAAGGGCTGGTTCGGCCTGCCGCCACTGGGCCTGGCCGGGATCGGCCTGGTCACCGCCGTGGTGATGAATATCATGGCATTGTTACTGGCCTGGCATGTGCTGCACCACAGCGCCTACAGCCCTTATCCGCTGTGGCGCGGCTTGTTGCGGCCGGTGTGGGTCGAGCTGAAAGAGCTGCTGCGTCTGGGCCTGCCGATTGGCGGCACCTATGCGGTGGAGTCCGGGCTGTTTGCCTTTGCCGCACTGTGCATGGGCGCGCTGGGCAGCACCCAGCTGGCGGCGCACCAGATCGCGATCATGTCGGTGTACGTGGCCTTTATGGTGCCGGTAGGGATTTCCTACGCAGTGACCTTCCGTATCGGCCAGCACTTTGGTGCCGGCCGGCTACTGCAGGCACGCCAGGCCGGGCGTCTGGGACTGAGCCTGGGCGCGCTGTGCATGCTGGGTTTCGCCTGCTTGTTCTGGCTGGCACCGCACTGGGTGGTAGGGCTGTTCCTCGACCACAGCGACAGCGCCTATGCCGAGGTGGTCAGCCTGGCGGTGGCGTTACTGGCGATTGCCGCCTGGTTCGAGTTCTTTGATGGCATCCAGACCATCGCCATGGGTGCAATTCGCGGTCTCAAGGACGCCAAGACCACCTTCTGGGTCGGCCTCGGCTGCTACTGGGCCGTTGGTGCGCCGCTGGCCTGGACGCTGACCTTCCCACTGGGCTGGGGCGCAGCAGGCGTATGGTGGGGACTCGCTGGCGGCCTGGCCTGCGCTGCTATCGGTCTGACCCTGGGCTTTGAATGGAAGACCGCGCGCCTGCTGCGCCCCTCGACAATCAGTCGGCAGCCTCTGTCTCAGGCTTCCTGAAGCGGTAAAACAGGTTCGGCTCACTGACCAGATACAGCGTGCCCTGATCATCCATGGCGATGCCTTCGCCCTGCGGGACGCTGCGTTTGAGCCCGTTGCGTCCACCGAGCAGCGACAGGCTGCTGATCGGCTGCCCATCGACATTCAGTTCCAGCACCAGGCGTGACTCATCGGAAAGTGCCAGCAGGTGGCCGGTGCGCTCATCGAACTGCAGGCTGGACAGGTCGCGCACGAACAGCCCGGCGTCACGTTGATGGTCATCCACTACGTGCACGGCAAACGGCTGCTGTGGATCGCGCTGGGGGAAGCCATGAATCTCGTAGATGCGCAGCGGGTCGCGTTCCTTGGCAACAAACAGGCGCTGACCCGCCGAGTCATAGGCCAACCCTTCAAAGCCCTTGTTGCCATTCAGACCAATGCTCAGGGACAGTTGCTGGGCCTGATCGGCATGCAGGGCAGTGGTCGTATCATCCACCCGCACCTTGATCAGTCGCTGACGCCGCTCATCGGTGATCACATAGAGGCCGGGGCTGATGTACTCGACCGCTTCGGCATCGCCAAAGCCTTTTAGCTCGATGCGTCGGAGAATCTCACCCTCCAGCGACAACTCGATCAGCTGTGGCCTGTCGTTGGTGACGGTAAACAGGCTGTTGCGATCCGGGTCGAAGGTCAGGGCCGAAACATCATCATCCAGACCGGCAATCGGTTTGGCCTCAATTTCAACCTGGTAGTCGGAGAGCCAGATGGAGCCCTCCTGCCATTTGGCTGCATGCTGCCACTGCTGCACGTTGAACCAGGCACGCCCAAACAGGCGGTATTCCTGAGCCAGCAGCCCCAGCAACAACAACACAAGCAACAGGATGGAGAGCAGCAGGTGCTTCAGGGTCAGGTGAATACGCATATCGACTAACTCTCGGCGACTACATAACAACACGAAAAAGCCAGCCCGCAGACATGCTGTGGGCTGGCGCGATAAACCAGTCAGGACAATCAGTTGACCAGTTCGAGGTACTCGACATCGATCTCGCGGCTCATCAGGTCGCGATCAACTTCGCCCGTGATCTTCACCGTGGCGGTTTCGGAAATGGCCTGGGCTGGCCAATGCTCATCATCGATCTCGACGTTGATGGTGCCGCTGGCGTCTTTGAACTCATACAGCTCATCCTGCAGACGCTTGACGATCTGCCCCTGCAGCACCACCGGGGTGTCATCGGCAGCGTCCAGCGCTGCCGCTACTGTGGTGACCTGAAGGGTGGCGCCAGGGCCGGTGTAACCGGTGGCCATGGCAGCGGTGGAAAACAGTGGCGCCAGCAACAGAGCAATAGTCAGACGTTTCATGGGGTAACCCTCTATCAGTAAGTTGATGGGGTTAGCCTAATGGGCCTAGCTGAAGCCAGGCTTAATCGGCGCTTAAGCCAAGCTTAATCCGCCACCACCGGCTCCTTTCGCAACACATAGAACAGGTTGGGCTCACTGACGATATAGATATTGCCGGCTGAGTCCATGGTCACCCCTTCAGCCTGACCGATGCCCTGATGCAGGCCATTCATGCCACGCGCCAGGCTGATAAAGCTGACCGGCTCACCCTGCTCATCAACTTCCAGCAACAGCCGCGACTCATCGGAGAGCACCAGGGCATGGCCGGTGCGGGCGTCATAGGTCAGCGAGGAAATATCACGCAGAAACAGATGCCCGGAACTCAGCGGCTCAAGGGTTCCAGCCGCGCCATCCTCACCGGGAAACGGCAGGCTGAACAGGCCCAGCGGGCCACGCTCCTTACCCAACAGCACGCGCTCATGGCGAGAGTCCCAGGCGATACCCTCAAAGCCCTTGTTACCGGCATCGGCAAAACCCAAATCGAAGGATGCCAACTCGGCAAACTCCAGGCTGCGGGTCAACGCGCCCAGTTTGAAGGTGGTCAAGGTACGGCGGCGCTCATCGATAATCGCCAGGCGACCATCGGAGAGCATCTCCACCCCTTCCGGGTTGGCAAAACCATGCAGATCGATACGCCGCAACACCTGACCATCCAGGGTCAGCTCGATCAGCTGCGGGTATTTTCCAGTTACGGTAAACAGCGTGTCGCTCTCGGCGCTGTAGGTCAGCCCGGACACCTCGCCCTCTTCCAGACCCTGCAGCGGTTTGCCTTGCAGCACCGCCTTGTAGCCTGGCAACCAGATGCTCGCCTGCTGCTCGGCAACTCCTGCCTGTTGCTGTTGAAACCAGAAGGACAGACGGTCATCCCAGTGGCGATAGCTCGCCACCAGAACAACGATCAACGACAGGCACAGCAGCACGATCAGCCAGCGCAGACGCACCAGCCGGGCAATCCAGATCGACATCGCACACAACCCATAAGAACGATGGCTATCAGACTAGAGAGCAACGCTTAAGTTTCTGTTAAGCCGCCAGACCAGAGGCACCTCCAGGTGCCTCTCCAAAGTAGGCTGCGGATTAAAGGGCGCGGCTGGTGAAGCGACTATGCCCGACCAGCTCCAGCACCAGCTCATCACCCTTGTGCAGAGGGCCAACGCCCACCGGCGTACCAGTGAGAATCACATCACCCGGTTGCAGGCTGAAGTGGCCGCAGATGTGCTGAATCATCGGCAGGATAGGGTTAAGCATGTCGCGACTATTGCCGTCCTGACGCACCTCACCGTTGATCGCCAAGCGGATGCCGATATCGCTGAGGTCTTCGACTGCATCGCCCGGTACAAAAGGCGCCAGCACACAGGCACCGTCGAAGGACTTGGCGGTTTCCCAGGGATAGCCCTTGGCCTTGAGCGTGGCCTGCAGGTCGCGCAGGGTCAGGTCCAACGCCGGCGCGAAGCCGGAAATGGCATCACGTACTTCTTCAGCGTTCGGCGTGCGCGACAGCGGCTTGCCGATCAGCACGGCGATTTCCGCTTCGTAATGCACATCGCCCTTACCCTCGACCAGGGTGAAGCCGTCATCCAGCGGTACCACACAGCTGCCGGTCTTGATAAACAGCAGCGGCTCGGTCGGCACCGGATTGTTCAGCTCCTTGGCATGCTCGGCGTAGTTACGGCCAATGCACACCACCTTGCCCATGGGAAAGTGGATATGGGCGCCATCGACATACTGATGCTGGTAGCTCATAAGCAACTCCTGATGGGAATGCATAACGCCGCTCGTTGTGCGAGCAGACGGCGTAGAGCGGTAACCCCACCCTACGCTCTGAATCGTTGATCGCCCATGGTGGACGAGCCTTCACGGGATGTCGTTTCGACCAAAGGCGCAGGCAACAGCCGCCACGCCATCAGAGCGAAAAGATCTTGCCCGGGTTCATGATGCCATTCGGGTCGAACACGCTCTTGATCGCCTTCATATAGCCAATCTCCGCTTCCGAGCGGCTATAGGTCAGGTAATCGCGTTTGGTCATGCCCACGCCGTGCTCGGCGCTGATCGAGCCGTTGTACTTCTGCACGGTCTCGAACACCCACTTGTTGACGGTGGCGCACTTGGCGAAGAACTCGTCCTTGGACAGGTTCTCGGGCTTGAGGATATTCAGGTGCAGGTTGCCGTCGCCAATATGGCCGAACCAGACGATTTCAAAGTCCGGGTAGTGTTCGCCGACGATGCGGTCGATGTCATGCAGGAAGGCCGGCACCTTGGAGACGGTGACCGAAATATCGTTCTTGTACGGCGTCCAGTGGCTGATGGTCTCGGAGATGTACTCGCGCAGCTTCCACAGGTTTTGCAGCTGCTGCTCGCTCTGGCTCATCACGCCGTCCAGCACCCAGCCCTGCTCGACGCAATGTTCGAAGGTGGCCAGAGCCGCTTCGGCGACTTCCTCGGTGGTGGCTTCGAATTCCAGCAGGGCGTAGAACGGGCAATCGGTTTCGAAGGCCGGCGGCACGTCGCCACGGGCCATGATCTTGGCCAGGGCCTTGTCCGAGAAGAATTCGAAAGCAGTCAAATCCAGCTTGTTCTGGAAAGCGTGCAGCACCGGCATGATCGAGTCGAAGTCCGGGGTACCGAGGACCATGGCGGTGAGGTTCTTCGGTGCACGATCCAGACGCATGGTGGCCTCGACGACAAAACCGAGGGTGCCTTCGGCGCCGATAAACAGCTGACGCATGTCGTAGCCGGTGGCGTTCTTGATCAGGTCCTTGTTCAGCTCCAGCAGCTCGCCAGTGCCGGTGACGACCTTCAAACCAGCCACCCAGTTGCGGGTCATGCCGTAGCGAATCACCTTGATGCCGCCGGCATTGGTGCCGATATTGCCGCCAATCTGGCTGGAGCCAGCAGAAGCGAAGTCCACCGGGTAGTACAGCCCTTTGTCCTCGGCGAACATCTGCAGCTGCTTGGTCACCACGCCCGGCTGACACACGGCGGTGCGGTCGAATTCGTTGAAGTCGAGAATCTGGTTCATGTAGTCGAAGGCCACGACCACTTCACCATTGGCCGCCACGGCGCCAGCGGACAAGCCGGTGCGGCCGCCCGACGGCACCAGCGCCACCTTGTGCTGATTGGCCCAGCGGACGATGGCCTGGACCTGCTCGATGCTCTTGGGGAAGGCAATCGCCAGCGGCGCTGGGGCGAAGTGCTTGGTCCAGTCCTTGCCGTAGGCGTTGAGGGAATCGGCATCGGTGAGCACTTTGCCGGGCTCAACCAGGGTCTTCAGCTCTTCGATCAGCGCAGGGTTGGTCATCTACGGAACTCTCAAACGATTCATGGTCACCCTGAGCACGCTTCATCTGCCAGGGTAGGTGTTTCGCGGGGCTCGTATGCTAGCATACGCACCCCGTGAATCGTGCCCCCGCGCCGATCTGCGGGCTGCGGCCGGCGGCGCTCGGCCTCTTCCCTGACACTATTTGTGGGACAACAGGTACTCCGATGAGCAAGACCTCTCTCGACAAGAGCAAGATCAAGTTCCTTCTTCTTGAAGGCGTCCACCAGAATGCAGTGGACACCCTGAAGGCCGCTGGTTACACCAACATCGAGTACCTCAAGGGCGCACTCTCCGACGACGAACTGAAAGAAAAGATCGCCGACGCGCACTTTATCGGTATCCGTTCGCGCACCCAGCTGACCGCCGAAGTCTTTGACTGCGCCAAGCGCCTGGTGGCTGTGGGCTGCTTCTGCATCGGCACCAACCAGGTTGACCTCGAAGCCGCACGCGAGCGCGGTATCGCCGTATTCAACGCACCGTATTCGAACACCCGCTCGGTAGCCGAGCTGGTACTGGCCCAGGCCATCCTGCTGCTGCGCGGCATCCCCGAGAAGAATGCCTCCTGCCACCGTGGTGGCTGGATCAAATCGGCGGCCAACTCCTTCGAAATCCGCGGCAAGAAGCTGGGTATCGTCGGTTATGGCTCGATCGGCACCCAGCTCTCGGTACTCGCCGAAGCCATGGGCATGCAGGTGTTCTTCTACGACACCGTGACCAAGCTGCCGCTGGGCAACGCCACCCAGATCGCCAAGCTGCATGACCTGCTGGGCATGTGCGACATCGTGTCGCTGCACGTACCTGAGCTGCCGTCCACCCAGTGGATGATCGGTGAAAAGGAAATCCGCGCGATGAAAAAAGGCGGCATCCTGATCAACGCCGCACGCGGCACCGTGGTTGAACTGGAGCACCTGGCCGCCGCGATCAAGGACGAGCACCTGATCGGCGCCGCCATCGACGTGTTCCCGGTCGAGCCGAAGTCCAACGACGAAGAGTTCGAAAGCCCGCTGCGCGGCCTGGATCGCGTGATCCTCACCCCGCACATCGGTGGTTCCACCGCCGAAGCGCAGGCCAACATCGGCCTGGAAGTAGCCGAGAAGCTGGTCAAGTACAGCGACAACGGCACCTCGGTGTCTTCGGTCAACTTCCCGGAAGTGGCCCTGCCGGCGCATCCGGGCAAGCATCGCCTGCTGCACATCCACGCCAACATCCCAGGCGTGATGAGCGAGATCAACAACGTGTTCGCCGAAAACGGCATCAACATCTCTGGCCAGTTCCTGCAGACCAACGACAAGGTCGGCTACGTGGTCATCGACGTCGATGCCGAGTACTCCGACCTGGCGCTGGAGAAGCTGCAGCACGTTAAAGGCACCATCCGTAGCCGCGTCTTGTTCTAAGCGCTGCCGCGTACGAAAAAGGGAGGCTCGGCCTCCCTTTTTTATGGCAATGCAGCCCCCTGTGGGAGGCGCTTTAGCGGCGACTTCTACAACAGCTATCGCGGCTACGACTGCATGGATGCAGGAGGTAGTGCGAAGCAAGATGCCAAAGCCGAAAGCCCCTCCCACAGGCGGATCAGGCTTCTAATTCGCGTAGCGCGGCCTCGGCAGCCGGCAGCTCTTCTTCGCTAAACACCTGCACCCCAGCGCGGCGCAAAGCCGCTGCGGTCACTCCTTCACCGGTGACTTTGGTGCCACTGAAGCTGCCGTCATAAGTCTCCCGGCTACCGCATGAGGGACTGCGCGCCTTGAGCACAGCGATACGGATGCCATGCTGCGCCACCAGGGCCAGAGCCTGCTGAGCACCATCAACAAAAGCCGCCGTGACATCCTCGCCCTCCACCGTCAGCACTGGTAGCAGTCCATCGAGTACCTGCGCGCCTTGGCCACCGGCAATTTCCGCCGGCGCACGCGGCGTCGGCAGGCCGCCAGCCACTTCCGGGCACAGCGGCACAATGCGGCCTTCCCGCTGCCAACGCTCCAGCAGGTTGAACGGGCCATGGGCGCCGCCGTCATAACGCACGCGCTGGCCCAGCAGGCAGCGGCTCACCAGAATCTTCTGCATCACTCACACTCATTGGTCACTTGCCGTAACACGGCCAGGTTACCGCCTGGTCTGGCCGCCGATCAAAGGGACGGGCCACCCAGCAAATTGCCAAGCACATCACGCAGGGCAGCCACTTCGCGCACGGTGCCGGCCTATCCTTCGGCGGGAAGCAACGCGGCCCGATGGCGCGCGCGCCAGGCCCGGCACAGACTCTCGGCACTCTAGTCGAGGACACCTCCATGCATCGCCCACTTCGCACCCTTGCCCTGTCACTCGCCGCCAGCCTTGCGGTCTGCACCCTGCCAAGCCAGGCGGCCCTGCTGCCGATGGACAACCAGAGCCTGAGCGAGATCAGCGGTCAGGCCGGCATCAGCATCCGTGCCGACGTGCTGGCGACGATCAACCGGATCAGCTGGAATGACGATGGCGGCAGTGCATCACTGCGCAACGTGAAAATCGACAATGGCTGCATCACCCCCGCCAGCTGCCCGAATGGCTCTGGCGGCAGCTTCGCCTTCGGTGCCGCGCAACTGGGCCTGACCCTGCCGATCTTCGGCGTCAACCTGCCCACGCTGAAGATCGATGTGGTGACCAATGGCAGCGGTCAGCAGCAACTGCAACTGACCCTGCCCGACCTCACCACCATCAACGAACAGTTGGTGGCCAGCGGCATCCCGGCGCAGCGCATTCGCGTACGCCTCGCCGCCGATATGTATGTGGGCGAAAGCCGCCTGGGCAGCATCGAGATGCGCGATATCACCGATCTGCGTGGCACCTTTAAGGTCTGGGGCCACTGAGTAGCGTTACAGCGGCCCATTCCCCCGGCGACGAAACCAGCCGGTCAGCGACAGTCGATCACGGTTGGCCGGCAAGACCTCATGGGGCATGTCGGCGGATAGAAACAGCAGCAGGCTGCCCGCCTGCGGCAACACATCACGGGTCTCGCCAGTCGGCAGATACAAACGCAGCGCGCCGCCCTGCTCGGCCTGCCAATCTTCATTGAGATAGAACACCGCCGACACTGCGCGACGATCATCGTCGCGAAAACGGTCTACATGCTTCTGATAGAACGCCCCCGGCGGATACAGGGCAAAGTGCCCCTCGAAATCCTCCAGCCCCAGGTACAGGCCCTGATTCAGCGCCAGCCGCAGCTCATCAAATACCTGTAGGTACCGATCACAGGCCTCGGCCTGACCCGCCTCCAGCCACTGAATATGGTCACCGCGCACCCCTTCGCGCACCTGCTGCTGCGCGCCACGCCCGACGCCGGCGGGCGCCAATGCACCTTCTGCGGCACGTTTACGGCACTCTTCGGCCAGTTCGAGGGTCAGAAAGGAAGCAATAAACTGCGGCTGTAGCGACCAACCCTGTTCGGCCAGGTCGTCAACGATGCGAGTCAGAAGTGCGCTGTGGGTATCGGTCGTCATGCCGGCGATTCTACCAGCGCCCTGCCGAGCCTCGACAAGCGTCAGCATGCCGCAGAAAATAGCCGCCCCTGAATGGAGTCCCTATGCGCGCCCTTTCCGTTGTACTGACCCTGCTGCTTAGCCTGCCCGCCCTGGCTGACGATTACCTGCAGCTGTATCAGGCGGCCGGCTGGCCGCAACAGCGCATGCACTTCAGCGACGCCCTGCAGGCCGCCCAGGAACGCTACCGCAGCAGCCTGCCGCCGGCGGTGTATCAGGCGCTGGTAAACAACAGCAACCAGCGTTTTGCCGCTGCAGCAGTGGATCAACGTGCGCAACAGGGCCTGCGCGATAACCTCGGCAACCCGGCCAGCGCGTTGCAGTTCTTCCAGTCGCCACTGGGGCGCAAGATTGTCGATGCCGAGCTGCTCGCGACGCGCAGTGATCAACTGGCCCGCTATGCCAACGGCCTGCCACGCAGTGAAGCCAGCGCCACCCGCCGCCTGCTGATTCGCCACCTGGCCCAGGCGTTGCCGGCCAAAGAAGCCGGTGCGGAAGTCAGCCTGGCGCTGGCCGGTGTCGCCGCCGACAGCCTCAGCCAGATGCTCCCCGGCCTGCTCGGTGGCGACAGCGCCCAGGCCATGCTCAATGGCCAGCGCCAGCGCTTGATGGAGCAGATCGGTGCGGATCTGGATAACACCCTGCTGCACGTCTACCGCGAGCTGAGTGATCCGGAGCTGGAAGAGTTTGTCAGCTTTGCCCAGTCAGAAAGCGGCAAGAGCTACTACCAGGCAGCGCTAGCAGCCATCCGCAGCGGCCTGGCGGTTGGTCAGAGCAGCGCCAGCCTGGCTCCGGCGCCACGCGGTATCTGATTAGCTCAACCGCTGGCTGAGAAACTCGAAATAGCGCTGGCGCAAGGCCGGCGTTTCGTTGGCCAGGTGGTGCCGCGCCTCGGGCAGACGCAGAATCTGCGGGGCGGCGAACTTATCCTGCAGCACCCGCAGGTTGTAGCGCCAGGCCACCGTCATATCGGCCTCCCCCTGAATGATCAACGGACTGCGTGTACTGCGTGGCGCGGCTTCGATATGCGGCACCCACTCGCTGAGCGCACCCACCCAGGCGGTTGGCAGGTTGCGCGGCTGCAACGGGTCCTGGTGATGAACGAAGTCGATAAACTCGGCATCGCTGGAATTGACGCTGAAACGCCGGGGAATCTCGCTGACAAAGCGCTTCATGATGCGGTAACTGAACTGCGACCAGCCCCACGCACGCGGCCGCACCAGCGGCGCCAGCAGGATGGTTTCACCGATTGCCGCGCCTGGGCTGCCGGTCAGCAGGTAGTCGATCAGAATCGCCCCGCCGGTGCTTTGCCCGCACAGGTGCCAAGGCTGCGGCAGCGCTAGCGCAGCCGCTTCAGCCAATACCGCCTGCAACACCGCTTGATACTCGCTGAACGCGCCGATGCTGGCGCGCGCACCGCTGGACAGGCCGTGCCCAGGCAGGTCGAAAGCCAGCACCGCAAAGCCCATACCCAGCGCCCACTGGATTACATGGCGATACAGGCCAACGTGATCGTAATAGCCATGCAGCAGCACCAGCGTGGCGCGCGGCTGCTCCGGCCACCAGGCCTGTACGGCGATCTGATAGCCCGCCACCTGCAGCGTGCCCATACGGCTGCGTGCCGCCCAAGTGTCGCTGAAACCGTAGAACTGCCGGTAAGCCTGCTCGCCCGCAGACAGGTCAACGGCTGCGGCCAAGGGTCGCAGACTGGCAAGCAGGTTTTCCGGCTGAAACGGCTCAGGCATTGGCTTTCCATCATTCATGCGGGGAAGTTCCGGCCATCCGGGCCGACGTCATCAGGTTGCGGATATTCTGCTGTCGCGCCAGTCATGGCAAGCTGCGCGCCTGTTCAGCGAAAACTCATCATGACTCGACCCACGCGCAAGACCCTGCTCGCCAGCCTGCTGATTCTGCTCTGGGCCGCCGCCATGCTGGCCGCCTACTGGTGGTATGAAGCGCGCTACCTGCGCAGCTTTAGTGAGCAGACAGCGCTGTTCTACGGCGAGCAGCTGCGCTTGCCGGATGAGCTGGCCGGCCCCAGGCCGATCCGTCTGGTGCACTTCTGGGACCCCGCCTGCCCGTGCAATGTCGGCAACCAGCAACACCTGGCCGAGCTGATCGAACGTTTCAGCCCCCAGGACGTGCGCTTTTATGCCGTACAAAAACCTGGCAGCAGCGGCCAACTGCCCAGCACCCTGAGTGCCCTGCAACCACTGCCTGAGCTGACGGGCAGTGCGCAGATTCCCGCCAGCCCGGCGGTGGCGATCTGGGATCGCCAGGGTCAGCTGGCCTACTTCGGCCCCTACAGTGAAGGCGCCGTGTGCACCTCCAGCAACAGCTTTATCGAGCCGATTCTGGAGGCGCTGATTGCCGAACGCCCGGTCAACGCCAGTAATACCCTGGCGGTGGGTTGTTTCTGCGACTGGCAGAGTCATTGACTATTTCAGGCCATCCGGCAAAAAGCGCTGAAAGATCTGCTGCGCCTCACCAGTGGTCTGCAACTGCCTGAACTGCTGATCAAACTGTGTGATCAACTGATCGCCACGCGGCGAGCCCTTGCTAACCAACAGGAAGAACGCCTTGCTGGCCGTCAACGGCAGATGACGCAACTGCTCATGCCCCTGATAGATGCCCAGCGCCAAGCCGCCATACAGCGGCTCGATCTCACTGGGAAAAAAGTCGCAACGCTGACGCTGCAGCATGTCCAGATTCTGCTGGATGCTTGGGAAGCGCTTGATCGCCTCGCCCACGCCATAGGGCTGATAGTTGTAGCCAATCACTCCGCACACCCGGAAGGGCTGCAGGTTTTGCAACAGCGCCGGCAATGGCACGTCGACAAAGCGCTCGGCGGAATAAAACAGGCCCAAGCGCGTTTCATACAGCGGCGCGCTGTAATGCGCATAGGCGGCACGCTCGGCGTTGTAGCTGGCATCCCAGGTCAGCTCGCAGCGGCCCTTCTCGGCAAAGTCCGCCAACGCCTGCTGCACCCGCGCCCAGGTCATATAGTGCACCTCATACTGCAAACCCAGGTGCTCCAGCGCCGTCAGCACCAGGGTGCTGGCCGAGCCAGTCAAGCGACTACGATCCACCTCGCCATCGACCCGCTGCCAGTAGGTGTAGGGGGGCCACTCGTTGCTGTCGCCCAGGCAGATCTGCACCGGCTGCGCGGCCAGACAGGGCAGCCCCAGCAGCACCCACACTCCACTCACGATCACTCGCCACATAAGCACTACCTCTGGCCTGTGTGGAAAGGCTAGATCAGTCTGCCGCCGTCATCCCAACAACCGACTGTCGGCGAAAGCCCTGCGGCGTCGCACCCTGCCAGCGGCGGAACGCCCGGTAAAACGGCGACAGCTCGGCAAAACCGCAGGCGCGGGCCACTTCACGGATGGCCAGGCCGCTGTCGAGCAACGCCTGCGCACGCTGGCGGCGCACCTCATCGTGCAGTTGGCGAAAGCTCTGCTGTTGTTCGGCCAGCGCCCGCTGTAAGCCGCTGACGCTGTAACCCAGGGCGGTGGCGCAGCGCGGCAAGTCACATAGCTGCACACCCAGGTTGACCTCCAGCCAGTAACGCACGCGGTTGAGCAGCTGGTTCTCCTCCAGCTCCCCCAGCTCCAGCTCGGCCTGCGCCCAAAGCACCGTGAACAGCCGTGGGTTGGCACTGCGCGAGGGCCGGCTGAGCCAGGCGCGCGGGAAGATCAGCGCGTCATGCGCCTGGGCAAAACGCGGCAGCAGGCCGAACAGCCGGCGATGCTCACTGAGCCGGCGTGGGGCTGGGTGACGAAACTCCACAGCGTCGAGCGCAAAGCCGCCGTCGTTGACGCTGGCGAGCATCTTCTGCAGCAACAGCGCCAGGCACTCCATCTGCTGGCGCAACGAGCCGACGCCACGGTAATTGAGGTCGAAGATCAGCCGCGCCTGCTCGCCCTCCAGCTCCAGGCGCGCGGCAAACCCGCCGGAAAGGATGTGCTGAAAGCGCACAAAACTCTCCAGCGCCTGGTTCAGGTCGCGGCTGGCCAGCAGCAGGTAACCCACCACATCCATCGGCCGTGGCTGCATCCGCTCGCCCAGGTGCAGGCCGATATCGTCATCACCGCTGATGCCGGCCAGCGCCTGCCAGAAACGTGGCGCGTTGTCGTGATCCTCACGGGCATTGAGCAGCGGCGGCGCCAGCACCACGCCCTGATAGGCCTGGCGATAGGTGTCGGTCGGGTCCAGCCCCAGCGCGGCCAAGGCCTCATAAAGCAGGCGGCGCAGGGTCGAGGAATGGGTCAGCGCGCTGGCGATGCTGTTGTGCGGATCGTGTTGCATAGCGGCCTCTTGGATTGACCAAAGACTTTCATCATTGCCGTGTTTGGTCAATGCCTGCGCAACCAGCAGTGCGCACAATGGTCAGGCTGATAAAACCTATAACAAGGAAAACCCCATGAAACGCACCCTGACTGCTCTGGCCCTGATCGTCGCGGCCTCTGCCGCCGGCGCTTACTGGTACATCGACAGCAAGCAGCCGCAACGTGACGGCGAGCTGCAACTGAGCCACCTGCAGGCCGCAGTCACGGTGGATTACGACGAGCGCGGCGTGCCGCATATCCAGGCGCAGAACGAGGCCGATATGTACCGCGCGCTGGGTTATGTGCATGCCCAGGACCGTCTGTTTCAGATGGAAATCCTCCGCCGCCTGGCCCGTGGCGAACTGGCCGAAGTGCTCGGCAGCAAGCTGGTCGACACCGACCGCCTGTTCCGCACCCTGGGCATCCGCGAACACGCCGACCGCTACGCCGCGAAGATGGACATGAATGCCCCGGCCAGCAAAGCGCTGCAGGCTTATCTGGATGGCGTGAACCAGTATCAGGCCAGCCACCCGGCACCGATCGAGTTCGATGTGCTGGGCATCGAAAAACGCCCGTTCAATGTCGCCGACACTCTCAGCGTCGCCGGCTATATGGCCTACAGCTTTGCTGCCGCCTTCCGCACCGAGCCGGTGCTGACGCATATCCGCGATCAGCTGGGCGCCGATTACCTCAAGGCCTTTGACCTCGACTGGCACCCGCAGGGCGTGGTCGGGCAAAACCTCGCCGCTGGCGACTGGCAGGACCTCAACGCCATCGCCGAGCTGAGCCATGCCGCGCTGCTGGATGCCGGCCTGCCGCAGTTCGAGGGCAGCAACGCCTGGGCGATCTCCGGCAGCCGCACCGCCAGTGGCAAGCCGCTGCTGGCAGGCGACCCGCATATCCGCTTCGCGGTGCCGTCGGTGTGGTACGAAGCCAACCTGAGTTACCCCGGTTTCAGCCTGTACGGCCATCACCAAGCGCTTAACCCGGTGGCCTCGCTGGGGCATAACCGCGACTTTGCCTGGAGCATCACCATGTTCCAGAACGACGACCTTGATCTGATCGCCGAGAAAACCAACCCGGACAACCCCAATCAGGTCTGGTATCGCGGTCAGTGGGTCGAGCTGCAAAGCCGCGAAGAGCTGATCAGCGTCAAGGATGCCGAGCCGGTACGCCTGACCATCCGCCGCTCACCGCACGGTCCGATCATTAACAGCGCCCTGGGTGAAACCGTCGGCAGCACGCCGATTGCCATGTGGTGGGCCTTCCTGGAAACCGACAATCCGATCCTCGATGGCTTCTATCAGCTCAACCGCGCCGCCACGCTGGAGCAAGCCCGCGTCGCCGCCGAGCACATCGAAGCGCCGGGGCTGAACGTGGTGTGGGCCAATGCCACGGGCGATATCGGCTGGTGGGCGGCGGCGAAACTGCCGCGCCGCCCGGCCGGGGTCAACCCGAGCTTTATCCTCGACGGCAGCAACGGCGAGGCGGACAAAGACGGTTACTACCCGTTCAGCGCCAACCCGCAGGAAGAGAACCCCGCGCGCGGCTATATCCTCTCCGCCAACTACCAGCCCGTGTCGCCGACTGGCATGGAAGTGCCGGGCTACTACAATCTGGCCGATCGCGGCCAGCGCCTGGACGAACGCCTGCGCGACGACAGCGTGAAGTGGGACGTGCACAACAGCCAGGCCCTGCAACTGGAGCCCGGCACCGGCTACCCGCAACGCCTGCTCGCGCCGCTGGCCGCTGACTTGCGGGCTGCCGCCACTGGCAGCGAAGAGCAGGCGCTGGTCGAGCAGCTGCTGAGCTGGGATGGCCAGCATCAGATCGATAACACCGCCGCCACATTGTTCAACCAGCTGGTTTACCAGTTGGCGCGCGAAGCCATGGCCGATGAACTGAGCGAAGTCTTCTTCGCCAACCTGCTGCAAACCCGCGTGCTCGACAGCGCCTTGCCGCGTCTGGCCGCCGATGCCAGCTCGCCCTGGTGGGACAAGCGCGGCAGCGATGCCGTGGAAAGCCGCGCCGACACCGTCAAGGCCGCCTGGCAGGCCAGCCTCGCCCATCTGCGCAGCACCCTCGGTGACGACAGCGCGAAATGGGCCTGGGGCAGCGCCCACACCCTCACCCACAGCCACCCGCTGGGCCAGCAGAAGCCGCTGGATAAACTGTTCAATGTCGGTGCGTTTGCCGCACCGGGCGGCCATGAAACGCCGAACAACCTCTCGCAACCGGTCGGCCCGGCGCCCTGGTCGGTGGTGTACGGCCCCTCGACCCGCCGCCTGATCGACCTGGCCGATGCCGGCAGCGCCCTGGGCATCAACCCGGTGGGCCAGAGCGGCGTGCTGTTTGATCAGCACTACAAGGACCAGGCCGAACGCTATATTCGAGGTGAGTACGTGCCGATGCACCTGGATGCCGAGGCGATCAAAGCCAACAGCCGCAGCCAGCTGATCCTGCACCCATAAGCCAAGGAGAACGGCGATGAAACGTCTGTTACTGCTTTTACTGATCATCCTGCTCGGCCTGGTGGCCGTGGTGGTCGGCCGCACCCTGCTGCTGCCGGCGGCCGCCTTCAACAGCGAGCCGGTTAGCCTGCCTGAAGGGCTGGATGGCCAGCGCGCTGCCGAGAGCCTGGCGGCCGCCATTCGCCTGCCGACCCTGTCGCATCAGGTCGGCGCACCGGCCAGCCAACTGGCGGCCAGCAACGCCGCCTTCGCTGGCCTGCGTGAGTGGCTGGCGCAGCGCTACCCACAGATCACTGCCAACACCGAACCGCTCGCCACCGGCAGCCCAAGCATCCTGCTGCGCTGGCCGGGCAAGGACAGCCAATTGCCTGCGGTTCTGCTGATGGCGCACCAGGACGTGGTGCCCGTCGCACCCGGCACCGAAGAACTGTGGACTCACCCGCCGTTCTCCGGGGCGATTGCCGATGGCTTTGTCTGGGGCCGTGGCGCCATCGACAGCAAAGGCTCGATGGTGGCGATTCTTGAAGCGGTGGAAACCCTGATCGCCCAGGGCTTCCAACCACAATGTGATGTGCTGCTGGCCTTCGGGCACGATGAAGAAATCGGCGGGCACCAGGGCAACCGGCGCATCGCTGCGCAGTTGCAGGAACAGGGCAAACGCCTGGCCTGGGTCAGCGATGAAGGCGGCTTTGTGGTGCGCGGACAGATCCCCGGTGTCAGCCAGGATGTCGCCGTGGTTGGTATCGCAGAAAAGGGCTACGTCAGCCTGACCCTCACCGCCAACGCCCAGGGTGGCCACTCCTCGCAGCCGCCAGCCTTTGCTGAAACCGCCATCGGCCGCTTGAGCCAGGCCCTGCAACGGGTCGGCGATGCACCCTTCCAGCGCGGCTTCGACGGCCCCACTGGCGACCTGCTGGCCAGCTTTACCCCGGCGCAATCTTTCGGCTACCGGCTGATCTTCGCCAACCTCTGGCTGTTCGGCCCGCTGGTGGAACAACAACTGGCCGCCTCGCCAGCCGGTGCCGCGCAGCTGCAAACCTCGCTGTCGCCAACCCTGCTGCGCGCCGGGATCAAGGAAAACGTCCTGCCGCCCAGCGCCCGCGCCACCCTCAACCTGCGCATCCACCCGCGCGACAGCATCGACAGCGTGGCCGCCCACGTGCGCAATGCCGTAGCGGATGAGCAGATTCAGGTCAAAGTCATGCCCGGTGGGCGCGAGCCCTCGGCGGTATCCGATGTCAGGGGCGAGGCCTATCAGCAGTTCGCCGAGGTCATCCGCCAGAGCTTTAGCAACACCCTGGTCAGCCCCAACCTCACCGTCGGCGGCACCGACTCGCGTTACTACGAGCCGCTCACCGACAACGTCTTCCGCTTCAGCCCACTGCTGATGGAGCGCGAAGACCTGCCGCGCATGCACGGCACCAACGAGCGCGTGGCGATCGATACGCTGGCCAATGCCAGTGGCTTCTACTATCGGCTGTTGCAGAGCCTGGCGGACTGACTACCAGTGGGCGCACCTCCGCCACATAGCGCCTGGCGACACTGCGCAGAAGCGCCGCCAGACCAACGAGCAGCGGAACCTATTAGGCCCGCTGCTCACTCAGAATCTGAAGCTCAGCTCTCTTGCCAGATGATCCGCAGCAAATCCCGGCCGGAAGCGCCCGGCGAAACGGCCTTGTGGATCAATAATTGAGAAGGTCAGCGAATGAGCGACCGTATAGCGATCCGGCTCGGGTGAAACTGCAAACTGAATACCCAGCCTGCTGGCAAACCAAAGCAATTGTTCCTCGCTGCCCGTCACGCCACGAAATGACGCGTCAAAGTGCCTGACAAACTGCCCCACCCCAGCCACCGAGTCGCGCTGCGGATCAACCGAGACAAAGACAAAGGCAATCTCAGCGCCATCGCCCAGCTCGGCTAAACGAGCAGCTAAGCCTGCCATCTGCGTCAACCCTGTCGGGCAGATATCCGGGCAGTGCATAAAGCCAAACAACACAATGCTCCAGCGCCCCCGCAAAGACTGATGGGTAAACGCCCCCTGATCAGACTCAAGCCTGAATGGCGCCAGGCTACGGGGCGCACTCAGCCACTCAATCGCTTGCGGCACAGCCGGACGGGGGACGACAAAAGCGGCTACTGCGCCCAACAGCAGCCCCAAACCGAGCAGCAACAGAGCCAGTAGCGGCCTACCCATCGGCCCGCACCCTGCCGCTTGAGTAGAGCAGCCATACCGCCAGCAAGGCGGGCAATGTCACGCCGGCAAAATCCTCAAGCAGCGATTCAGGCCCACAGATACCCACCAGCACCTCCCATATGTGGAACAGCGCGTGGGCAACCAACCAGGCTGTCGGCAGCAACCACAACAGCAGGCGGTGGCGCAGGTAAATCGCACCGTAGATAAACGCGATACCGATCAGCAGGTAGATCATGCCGATGTCGCGCAGGAAGTGCTGGTTGAAAGGCCCCCGGTCCGGCACACCGGGCACCAGCCAGTACCAGGTCTCAGGCGCCAATGTCATAAAGACGCCATTGCCCATGGCCGCCAGCCCCAGCAGCGAAGCCAGCACTGTGCTGCGCGCGTTAGACACCCCCGGCCCCCTCAGCCAAAGCAGGCTCACGGGTAGGCGTCAGGAACGACTCATTGACCTGAATCCGGCTACAGGCCTTGCCGTAACCCAGAGCGTATTTCAGCGCGGGATAGACCCGGTATGAGCTGATGGCAAAACCAATGGCAATCAGTCCCTTGTCACCCCACAGCGCGCGAATCTGCTCACGCAGTTCATCGGCTTCGGGGTTGTGCGCCAACACCTGCTCAGTAAAGCGCACCACCAAGACAAGCTCTGCGGGGAGGTGCTGCAAATCCCGATCAATCAGTGCGCGTACCAGTGCGGGATCAAGCCCCGCCTCCAGGGCCATGTTGACCACCAGCTGCGTACAGGGCCCGCAATCATCCCAGATAATCGCGCGCACTCTTGCGGCATACAGCGGCCCCATGGGCAATTTACCCGCATGCGCAGACATGGTTTGCAAACCCATAAACTTCAGAAACGCACCCAGGTCAGCCTGCAAAATATCCTGCTGATAACCCACGTCGTAGTTATAACGGCGTTTAAACGCCAGCAGCATTTTATTAAGTGCATAACGAATCACTTCAAACACCTCATTGAGTTGAATTTTGTCTGTGCGTTAAATGAATCACTAAAAGCGAGCAATTAACGCAAGCGGAACTCAGGATCATCGTGCCATTGAAATCTCGCGCATCTCCTGAGTGCGCACCGGCTTAAACAAAACAAAGCTGCTCAATAGAAATATCAGGGCACAAATAATCAGCATGGATAAATAACTGCCGCTTTCAAGCAGCCCCGACGCCAGCAGTGGACCTGTCGCCAAACCCGCAAACGAAACAACGGCCGCTGTTGTTGCCAGTTTTCCACTGGCGTCCAGCCCGGCAGTCACAGCCAACAAGTAAGACTGCACAGCGGGCCAGGCGATAAACAACATCGCCATTGCCAGCACATAAAGAGCAGGGTGTGCCGCAAAGATCAGCAGCAACGCTGCAATTGCCGAGATCGCGACGCCGAGTAGCAACCAGGGCAAACGGCCATGGCGTTTGCCAATCATCATCGGTGCCATCGCACCGAGCAGGCCTAACAGCCCAGTGGCTGCGATGTAGATACTGACCGGCTCAGCAGCGAGACCCGCTGCCAGCCCAATCAGCCCGACATAAGCCCAGATCGCACTGGCAGCCACTTGATAAAGCATGATTGCCAGTAGCAGTAGAAAGGCATGGTGATACTTACCGGAGAACAAGATGCCTGGCTCACTTGAGGCGTTATTGAGCGGGATGTTTGCCACTAGCAGGACAAACAACAAACTCAACAACGCCAAACCGGCCATCACATAAAAAACGGCATGAGCATTGGTGAAGTTCTCAAGGAGTGGCAACAGATAAATAACCAGCGCACCCACACTGAACTGGATAAACAACAAACAGCCAAAAGCCCGGTCAGGGTTGTTCAAACGAGCCAGTACAGCAAAGGCAATACCCAGGCTAAAACCGCCAAATAAACCGGCCACAAAGCGCCAGCCCTGCATTGCTTCATAGGTATCAATTCGGGCGCTGGCAATATCCATCAATGCCAGCACTGCCAAACATATAAACACTGCAGGCTGCCAACGAATTCGGCTCACCAGAAAGATTGCAGCCGTAGTGCCGAGCAATCCACCATAACCGTTGAGCGCAATGATCTGCCCCGCTTCCACATCAGAGAAGCCAATATCGCCGGCGAGCGCATTAACCAAACCCGGCAGAAAATTAATATAGGAAAGTCCGGCCATGGTAATAAATGCCATGGCCAGGTAGGTAAACAGAGAGTTACCGATGCGTATATTCAACATAGCGCCTCATGAAAGTGAGTTGACTGCCGCTGCTGTTGAATTCTTATGCGGTACTTGCCAGATGAACATACGGTCGCCTGCCCTATCAGTCGTGAATACTATTCACGAATGCTCATGCTAGGCTCCGCCCACGGACAAACTGCATGTGCCTACTCGCCCATGGACAAACTGCGCTTATTAGAACTATTCCTGGCCACCCATGATGGCGGCAGTTTCGCCGCCGCCGCGAAGGTATGTGACACCGACCCTTCCACCGTCAGCAAAGCCATTGCCCGCCTGGAAGCTCAACTGCAACTCACACTGTTTCAACGCAGCACGCGGCAATTGCGTACCACCACGGCGGGAAAACACTATGCCGATACCGTACGCAAGCTGCTCCAAGACCTCGGCTCCTGCGAGGACGAACTGCGGCACCTGAATGACTCCCCCTGTGGCACCCTGCGCATCAACTCGGCGGTCTGCTACGGCCACCTCTATGTCCGCCCCCTGTTACACGCGTTCTGCCAGCGTTATCCCGCGATCAAGCTGGAGCTTGAGATCAATGACCTGCACCTGGATGTCATCGACAACGACATTGATATCGCCCTGCGCACCGGCTACGTGAAAGACAGCCGCCTGATAGCCCGAAGGCTCAGCCCAATGGACTTTCTCGTCTGCGCCTCACCGCACTACCTCAACACGCAAGGCACACCGCAACACGCGGATGATTTCCACACGCACAGCTGGATTGGGTTTCGCATCAAAGAAACACAACAACTGCAGCCGATATTCTTGCCGAACCGACACGGCGAATACCTTGCTTATGAGCTAGAGCGCCGACATATCACGGATGATGGCGAGGCCATGGCATACATGTGTGCAGATGGCCTGGGCATTGCCCAGCTTCCGCACTTTCTGGCAAAGCCCGGCTTGGACAGTGGCGCCCTGGTCTCGCTTTATCCCTGTTACAGACCGCCACAGCCGGACAATGGCGTATTTATGATTTACCCCAAGCGCGATTACTTGCCCGCCAAAGTCAGAGTATTTACTGAATTTATGACCGCCGCGCTGGAGTCTCTGGGGGAAAACACTCATCACACATGGGCAGAAAAATTAACGCCACTCGTTGAGTTTCCTCATCTCTAATCAACGGCCATATAGAGACAACCCACTATTCTTCCTAGGCGTTGCCCCGACGTCAGCACTAATAGCACTCGCCCGATTCAACACGCCCCGCTGCTTGAGCCTCCATACAGATGAGGGCAAACTGCCTGCAGGACACTGCCGCCAACGGGGCACGATATGGACGTTGTAAAAAGCCTCAAACCAGGTAAAAACGGCACCAAACGCTTTGTCGAACGCTACGGCGACGACCTGATTGCCGTACGCTACCGTCACGACGCCGAACAACAGATCAGCTACACCACCGTCGAACTGATCGTCGAACGCAAACACAAAGCACCGAAAACACGCGCCCAAACGCCCAAACAAGCAACGGCGTTGGTATTCGTGCGCGTAGGTTTTCATGAGAAGGACATGCAACTGGCGGTAAAGCAGGCGGGCGGTAAGTGGCAGCCTGAAGAAAAGGCATGGTTGCTAAGTTACAAAGCAGCAGTAGAGCTTGGACTGCAAGAACGGATCATCAATAGCTGATGGTCAGATATGGATACGAGATAGCCAGATTTGGATACTTATTGCCAGAGATGGCAATAGCGTGCAGATATGGATATGTCGTCTAATTATAGTTAGGCCAGGAAATAGAATGCCGTTAAACCACTCATCGCAGTATTCAGAACTCACCGACGAGCACTTCAAAGCTATCGGCAAGCTCACAGTTGAGTGGTCGAATATTGAGTTCCTGCTTGGAGAATTGCTTTCTCGCCTATTGGTAACTCCGGCTTTCTTAGCGCGCACCTACACTGATCATATGTCCGGAGCAAAGCGCCAAGAGGCCATCAGAGAAGCCTGCGAAATACATAGATATCGATATGGCTATAAGCTAGTAAACGAAGAGCAGATTAAACAAATCCAAGCAATAAACAATCAGATCACACCACTTAGATCAACCAGAAATAAATTCGCCCATTTCTGCTGGTCACGGAGCAATGACGAGGAGATTTTTGGCACAAATTTCTCTGGCGGCATTCCCGAGGGAAACAAGCATAGGAAAAAATTTGCTTCCTTCACCGTGACCGAACTAGCCGCGCTTCACCAAAAAGCATATGCAATCGTGGATCTACTATCAGACCTAATCCAGAAACTCCCTGAAATGGAAGAGGAAGGCTTAACTAGCAAAGTCACTAAGCGTTAACTCGCCGGTGCAGCCCAAGCCTAACAAATGGTTCAAGTCGTTCGCTTCGCTCACTCGGGACCGGCTAAAGCCGGCCCCTTAACCAAACGTTAGACGCCAGACCCAGATCAGGAATGCCCCATGCAAGACATTTTCAACTCAATCAAAGCGTATCTCTATGACCGTGCAGTAAGTCCACTAACAGGCGCCTTCATAGTGGCGTGGTCGGCTTGGAACTATCGTTTCTTTGTCGTGCTATTTTCCGATGGCTTAAAAACCCCTGCGGAAAAATTCAACGAAATCAATTTGCTTTTCGAGCCTTATAACTTTGCAATTGGAAATATTGACCTACTGGTCAGTGGAAAGATTCTAGATGGAGCTTTAGCTCCTGCAGCGCTAGCACTAGCTTACCTCTATGCCTACCCATTATTTGCAAAGCCCGTATATGAGCACAGCTTAAAAAGGCAAAAAGAATTAAGAGAGATAAAGCAGAAGCAAGATGACCAAAAACTTCTTAGCGTCGAGGAATCGCGAGAACTTTATCGACGGCTTGCACAAATCAAATCGAAATACCAAGATGAAATTGACAGCCTAAACAATCAAGTATCAAGCCTGAATAGCCATATTGAGACTTTAGAAAAAAATACAAACCTAGAAATAACAAGAGAAATAGTTGAAAAGCCAAGCGATCAAAGTCTGAATGATGAAGAACTCCAGGAATATGATGCATTTATAAACAAGTCTCTAAATGAACGCGGGACTGGCCTTTTCTATCTAAACGAACTATTTGGCCAGAATCAATGGTCGGAAATTCCTGTATCAACAAGACAAACGCTCGGAAAGCGCTTTCGATCGCAAGTTGAACGCGGCGATTTTGTCGGAGTGACGACCAATGGAAAGAACTCTGGAAATCAACAGCAATATAAGAAAATCCTGCGAGATTAACGTCACGTCTAACAACTGGTTCAAACCGTTCGCTTCGCTCACTGGGACGGGCTAAAGCCCGCCCCTTAACCAAACGTTAGGCATCAAGGAAAATCGCAATGCAACTCCTAGCCTTAGCACTTGTGTGCCTTGTTGTACTTTTCGTCCTCAAGCGACTTTTTGCATTAATTAGATCGAACAATAAGAAAAACGATCTCCACGATGTTGTCGAAGATATAGCTCTAGCCAGTAAAGTTGCCGCAGCGATTGGAGCTATATCTCTTTACTTTCTCGCCCCAGCCGGAATTTTAGCCTTTTTTGTCGCCCCGCCATTAATTGTAGCTATAGCACCTGCATTAGGAATTTTTGCGGCAGGAGCTTATGTAGTTCATGCCATTGCCAAACTTTACGACAAAAAAAGAAAGAAACAGGATAAAGCCTAACAATTGGTTCAAAACGTTCGCTTCGCTCACTGGGACCGGCTAAAGCCGGCCCCTTAACCAAACGTTATAAGTCATAGGGAATCGTTAAACCGCATGAAGAAAGCAACAATATTTATTGCAGCACTTATGTCTGGCTGTGCCGAAATGCCAGCATATAGCAACATTGAATCTGATTTTATTGATGAATCAAAATATGTGACTCTGGAAACAGACACCTATGCTGAAAGAAAGAACAGATCGCTTCTAAGTTTAGAAGCAAATCTAAACATCATAAGAATAAATGGAAAGAAAGTAGGCGACATCCCGTTTTCAACATACTACTACAGAAATGACTCCCCTCAGAAAGCACTATTAAAACCTGGAAAATACACAATACAACTTGAATACAAACTACCAAGTCATTTTTTGTTTGCTGACTTAGAATTCATGGGGCGCGCCGGACAAAAAATCTTAGCAAAATCAGCTTATATTGGTTTAAATCGAGTTGATGTATGGCTTGAGGACGCTGAGACAGGAGAGAAAATAAGCAGTCGCGTTAAATAACGTCCAGCAATGCTCACTGGGGCGGCCTAACACCCGCCCTTCAAGCTGAGCCCTGCACTCCAATCGACACAATTGGTGGTCAGCGCCAGCAGCACTGCGCGCTCGTCAGTCCTATCCCGCACCGCGCACCACTTCCCACCGAAAACCCGGATAATGGCCGCCATTCGTTTAGTCCGTATTCTGGTAATCCCGCATGGAAATCAAGGTCAAGTTTCTCGACAACCTCCGACTTGAAGCCAAGTTCGATGACTTCACGGTGGTGGCTGACCAGCCCATCCGCTACAAGGGCGATGGCTCGGCGCCGGGGCCATTTGATTACTTCCTGGCCTCTTCGGCGCTGTGTGCGGCGTACTTTGTGAAGCTGTATTGCGACACGCGCAATATCCCCACCGACAACATCCGCCTGTCGCAGAACAACATCGTTGACCCGGAGAACCGCTACGCGCAGATCTTCAAGATCCAGGTCGAATTGCCGGCGGATATCTCCGAGAAGGATCGCCTGGGCATTCTGCGCTCCATCGACCGCTGCACGGTGAAGAAGGTGGTTCAGCAAGGTCCCGAGTTCATCATCGAAGAAGTCGACAACCTGGATGCCGACGCCCAGGCCTTGCTGATGCCTGTGGCGGGAACCAGCACCTACATTCCCGGCAAGGACCTGCCGCTGGAAGAAACCATCGCCAATATGTCGGGCATCATGGCCAAGCTCGGCATGAAGATTGAGATCGCCTCATGGCGCAATATCGTGCCCAACGTGTGGTCGTTGCATATCCGCGATGCGCAGTCGCCGATGTGTTTTACCAACGGCAAGGGCGCGACCAAGGAGAGCGCGCTGGCCTCGGCGCTGGGCGAGTTTATCGAGCGGCTGAACTGCAACTTCTTCTACAACGATCAGTTCTGGGGCGAGGAGATCGCCAATGCGGCGTTTGTGCATTACCCGGACGAGCGCTGGTTCAAGCCGGGGCCCAAGGATGCGCTGCCGGCTGAGATTCTCGACGACTACTGCCTGGCGATTTACAACTCGGACGACGAGCTGCGCGGCTCGCACCTGTATGACACCAACTCCGGCAACACCCTGCGCGGCATCTGCTCGCTGCCGTTTGTACGTCAGTCCGATGGCGAGGTGGTGTACTTCCCGTCCAACCTGATCGAAAACCTCTACCTCAGTAATGGCATGAGCGCCGGCAACACCCTGGCCGAGGCGCAGGTGCAGTGCCTGTCGGAAATCTTCGAGCGTGCAGTCAAACGCGAAATCCTCGAAGGCGAGCTGTGCCTTCCGGACGTGCCAGCCGATGTGCTGGTCAAGTACCCGAGCATCGTTGCCGGCATTCAGGGCCTGGAAGCTCAGGGCTTCCCGGTATTGGTGAAGGACGCCTCGCTGGGCGGCGAATTCCCGGTGATGTGCGTGACCCTGATGAACCCGCGCACCGGCGGCGTGTTCGCCTCGTTCGGCGCGCACCCCAGCTTTGAGGTGGCGCTGGAACGCAGCCTGACCGAGCTGCTGCAAGGCCGCAGCTTCGAGGGTTTGAATGATCTGCCGCCACCGACCTTTGAAAGCCAGGCGCTGATGGAGCCGAACAACTTCGTTGAGCATTTCATCGACTCCAGCGGTGTGGTGTCGTGGCGCTTCTTCAGTGCTAAAGCCGATTACGAATTCGTCGAGTGGGACTTCTCCGGCCAGGGCGCAGACTCGAACGAGCAGGAAGCCGCAACGCTGTTCGGCATCCTCGAAGAGCTGGGCAAAGAAGCCTATATGGCGGTGTACGAGCACCTGGGCGCCACTGCCTGCCGCATCCTGGTACCGGGCTATTCGGAGATTTATCCGGTTGAGGACCTGATCTGGGATAACACCAACAAGGCGCTGCTGTTCCGCGCGGACATCCTCAACCTGCACAGCCTGAATGATCGCGGCCTGAAATCTCTGCTGCGCAACCTGGAAAACAGCGATGTCGACGATTACACCGACATCACCACGCTGATCGGCGTCGAGTTCGACGACAACACGGTGTGGGGCCAGCTGACCATTCTGGAGCTGAAGCTGCTGATCCACCTCGCCCTTAAGAAGTACGACGACGCCAAAGAACTTGTGGAAATGTTCCTGCAGTACAACGACAACACCGTCGAGCGCGGCCTGTTCTATCAGGCGTTGAACGCGGCGCTGGAAGTGCAGCTGGACGATGAGCTGGAGATGAGCGACTTCGAACCGAACTTCCGCCGTATGTTTGGCAATGAGCGCATGGACGCAGTGCTCGGCTCGCTGGATGGCAGCGTGCGCTTCTACGGTCTGACGCCGACCAATATGCAGCTGGAGGGACTCGACCGCCACCTGCGCCTGATTGAGAGCTACAAGAAGCTGCACGCGGCGCGAGCCAACGCGAGCGCGGTGTCGGTTTGATCAGATAAAGTGTCGGCTCAACCTTGCCGGGTCGAACTGAGCCTGCACGTAGGCTGCAACATGGCGCAGTTACCTGGTTTAAAAAACGGCCCGCGGGCTGACAGCACGACCTAGGCTGAGCAACACCTCTACACAACCACAACGCACGAGGGAACGTATGAACGTTGTATTAAGGCACTTCAAATGGCTGATGCTGGTATCCGGCGTCCTCACCGCCAGCATGTTCTACGGCCTGTTCGCACCCCAGGCCGCGCTTGAATCGATGTTTGGCGCCACCTTTGCCGGGCCGCTGGAATCTCTGGTGATTCGTAGCTGGTCGGCACTGGTTGGCCTGATAGGCGTCATGCTGATTTATGGCGCGCTGAGCGAAAAACACCGCGCCTTCTGCGCCGCCCTCGCAGCCTCGAGCAAGGCGATTTTCGTTACCCTGGTGCTGGTGTACGGCCAGGCATTTCTCAATAAAGCGGCGGCGGCGATCATCATGGACATTGTGGTGATCAGTGCAACGCTGCTCTTCCTGCTGGCGTTGCGGATCAAGCGCTAGGCGGCCAATAGCGGCCACCAGCCATTATCGTTATCGCTCTTCATGGATGAATGCATGAACAAAAAAATGCTTCTGGGCATCAGCCTGCTGCTGTTGGCAGGTTGCCAGAATGACAAGCTGCGCCAAACCGAGCCCATTACTCAGGCCGTCGAAACGGTTGGAACAGCGACAATCATGGTGATCGCCAAGAACAAGGCCAAGCTGGGCGAAGGTGGTTTCGACTTCAGCGATAACGATAAAGTGCTGCTCTCACAGATGAAGATAAGCCGCACGGTTACCTTTGAAGTACCTTCGGGTCACCATACCTTCGCAGTGTCATCCTGGGGCAGCCCCGCCTATACCCTGCAGGCGCATCTCCCGCCAGCCAGTGAAACCTGTATCCAGGTCACCAGCAACTCCGCGAACTACTTTGGCAAGTTCATCTTCCCACTGATGCGCAATGTCACCCCCACGCATGTTGCGCAGTTCGTGCCCTGCGCGTAGTACTAGGGCGCGGTAGCCAGTACAGCCTGGTTACGGCCCTGGTGTTTGGCCTTGTAGAGCAGGCGGTCGACCGTTTCGATAAAGGCCTGGGGCTGGTCAAGCGGGCCGGGGACAAGGGTGCCGACGCCCAGGCTTAAGGTCAGCAATGGGCCGACCTGGGAATGGGCGTGCTGGATGTTCTGCTCGCAGATCAGCTGGCGGCAGCGCTCGGCGACCTGTGCGGCGGCCTGGGCATCGGTTTCCGGCAGCAGCAGCACAAATTCCTCACCGCCATAGCGAGCCATCAGGTCACGCGGGCGCACGGCAGCGCCACTCAGGGCCTGGCCGACGCTTTTCAGGCAATCGTCGCCCTGGATATGGCCGTAGTGGTCGTTGTATTCCTTGAAGTAGTCGATATCCAGCAGGATCAGTGACAGCGGCTGGCCCGTGCGCTGGGCGTTGCTCCACTCCACCTGCAGGCGGTTGTCGAACATGCGCCGGTTGGCCACGCCGGTGAGGCCATCGAGGTAAGAGAGTTCTTCCAGCTGTTGCTGCAATTGCAGCAGTTGCTGCTCGGTCTGCTTGCGTTCGCTGATGTCGAACATAAAGCCGATCAGCGATTCGACCTCGCCGGCCTCATTACGCAGGACATGCACCACATCGCGAATCCACACGTAGCGGCCGTCGCGGGTCAGGGCGCGGTAATCGGCCTCATGGTCGGTGCCGGCCTGGGACTGCGAGACACAAAAGCCCACCACCGTGTCGCGGTCCTCGGGGTGCATGCGCTCGGCCCAGTCGTTGGCGCTGATCCAACTGGCTTGCGGCCAACCCAGCAGGGTTTCGATCTGCGGGCCGATATAGGCGAAGGTCATGCTGGCCCAGTCGATTTTCCAGGGGATGGCCTTGGTCGACTCCAGCAGGGTTTTGTACACCGCGCTATCGGTAATCATCGAATCAGGCATGGCAGGCAATCCGGGCGGGGTATAGCGCAGGTTGTAACCAAGATCGGCAGCCGACGCAACCGCAGGGCAGATGACCGGCCAGTATTCGCGCAGACAGCACAAGGGCCACGAATGTGGCCCTTGTGCATTGTCCGGGAAAACCACTCAGGCCTGCGCCTGGGCGACTCCCGTGGTTTCATCCATGGCTTGCTGCAGGGCCTTCTTGCGCTTCTCTTCGGCACGGTGGGCGAAGAACCACACCAGGAAGGTGGCGAAAGACACCGCCAGCAGGATCAGGCTGGCCACCGCGTTGATTTCCGGCTTCACGCCCAGACGCACGGCAGAGAAGACTTCCATCGGCAAGGTGGTCGAGCCCGGACCGGAGACGAAGCTGGCGAGTACCAGGTCGTCCAGCGACAGGGCGAAGGACATCATGCCGCCAGCCGCCAGCGAAGGCGCGATCATCGGGATGGTGATCAGGAAGAACACCTTCCACGGCTTGGCCCCCAGGTCCATGGCCGCTTCTTCGATGGACATATCCAGCTCACGCAGGCGCGACGACACCACCACCGCCACATAGGCGGAACAGAAGGTGGTGTGGGCGATCCAGATGGTCAGGATGCCACGCTCGGCAGGCCAGCCGATCAGTTGCGCCATGGCCACGAACAGCAACAGCAGCGACAGACCAGTGATCACCTCGGGCATTACCAGTGGTGCGGTAACCAGGCCACCGAACAGCGTGCGGCCCTTGAAACGGGTCACGCGGGTCAACACAAAGGCCGCCATGGTGCCCAGCGCAACAGCGGCAATCGCGGTGTAGCAGGCGATTTCCAGCGAGCGCATCACCGAGTTCATCAGCTGGGTATTGTCGAGCAGGCCGACGTACCACTTCACCGACCAGCCGCCCCACACCGTCACCAGCCGCGAGGCGTTGAACGAGTAGATGACCAGAATCAGCATCGGCAGGTAGATAAACGCCAGACCGACCCAGAGCATAAAGTTGGAGAAACTGAAACGCTTCATGCCCGGCCCTCCATCTCTTTAGCCTGGTTACGGTTAAACAGAATGATCGGGATGATCAGGATCGCCAGCATTACCACTGCCAGGGCAGACGCCACCGGCCAATCGCGGTTGTTGAAGAACTCCTGCCACAGCACCTTGCCGATCATCAGGGTCTCCGGACCGCCGAGCAGTTCAGGGATCACGAACTCACCCACCACCGGGATAAACACCAGCATGCAACCGGCGATGATGCCGTTCTTGGCCAGCGGCACGGTGATCTTCCAGAAGCTGTTCAAGGTGCTCGACCCCAGATCCGCAGCTGCTTCCAACAGGCTCTGGTCGTGCTTGACCAGGTTGGCGAACAGCGGCAGCACCATGAACGGCAGGTACGAGTAGACGATACCGATATACACCGCCAGGTTAGTGTTGAGGATCTGCAGCGGTTCGCTGATCACCCCCAGCCACATCAGGAAGGCATTGAGCAGGCCGTTGTTGCTGAGGATGCCCATCCAGGCATACACGCGGATCAGGATCGCCGTCCAGGTCGGCATCATGATCAGCAGCAACAGCACCATCTGCTTGTCCTTATCGGCGCGAGCAATGGCGTAGGCCATGGGGAAGCCGATCAGCAGGCAGAGCAGGGTACTGACCGCCGCCATCTTCAGCGAGCCCAGGTAGGCCGCCAGGTACAGCGCATCTTCACTGAGGAAGATGTAGTTACCCAGGTTGATGATCAGCGTGAGCTTGTTTTCCGCCCAGCTGTACACGTCGGTGTATGGCGGGATGGCCACATCGGCTTCGGCAAAGCTGATCTTCAGGACGATGAAGAACGGCAGCATGAAGAACAGGAACAACCACAGGAACGGCACCCCGATTACCAGGTGCCGGCCCTTGGGCAGACGACGGCTGATACTCCGGACGATGTTCATGATTGCAGTACCACGCCGCTGTCGTCTTCCCAGTAGACCACCACCGGATCATCCCAAGTTGGGCGCTTGCCGCGCCGCTCGGCGTTGGCGATGAAGCACTGGACGATCTGCCCGGAGGTGAGTTTGACGTGGTACACCGAGTGACCGCCGAGGTAGGCGATGTCGTGCACGTGGCCATTGCTCCAGTTGTATTCCGGATGCTCATGGTCGCTCGGCAGCGCGGTGGCCATCAGCAGCTTTTCCGGACGCAGGGCGTAGCTGACTTTTTTCTCTTCGGCACGGGTACTGACGCCGTGGCCGATGTAGATCGGCTTGTCCAGGTGCGGGCAACTGATCACCGCGTGGTCCGCTTCGTCGCTGGTGATCTTGCCGTCGAACAGGTTGACGTTGCCGATGAATTCGCAGACCAGACGGCTGGTCGGCGTCTCGTAGATGTCCACCGGGCTGCCGATCTGGGCGATCCAGCCCAGGTGCATGATGGCGATGCGCTGGGCCATGGTCATGGCCTCTTCCTGGTCGTGGGTCACCATGACGCAGGTTACGCCGACCCGCTCGATGATCTCGACAAGCTCAAGCTGCATCTGCGAACGCAGCTTCTTGTCCAGAGCACCCATCGGCTCGTCGAGCAGCAGCAGCTTGGGACGCTTGGCCAGCGAACGGGCCAGGGCCACACGCTGACGCTGGCCGCCGGACAGCTGATGCGGTTTGCGCTTGGCGTACTGGGTCATGTGTACCAGCTTGAGCATCTCTTCGACGCGGGCGTCGATTTCCGCCTTGGGCATCTTGTCCTGCTTGAGGCCGAAGGCAATGTTCTCGGCCACGCTCATGTGCGGGAACAGGGCGTAGGACTGGAACATCATGTTGATCGGCCGCTCGTAGGGCGGCAGGTCGGTGATGTCCTGACCATCGAGGAAAATGCGGCCCTCGGTCGGTCGCTCGAAACCGGCGAGCATGCGCAGCAGGGTCGATTTACCCGAGCCGGAACCACCGAGCAGGGCAAAGATCTCGCCTTTGTTGATGGTCAGAGAGACATCTTCGACGGCCACAGTCTCGTCGAATTTCTTGGTGACGCGCTCGATCTTGACCAGCACCTCTTTCGGTTGCTGATCGCCTTCGAGAACCTTTTTGTAGGCACTGGAAGCAACTGCCATTACCAAAACTCCCGCAAAAGTAGCGCCCGACCCCGCTGGCCGGGCGCTTTGAATTTATTTACCCGACTTGACCTTGGTCCAGCTGCGGGTCATCAAACGTTGCACCTTGACCGGCAACTCCGCCGAGATGAACAACTTGTCCAGCACCGCTTGTGGCGGATACACCGACTCGTCGTTGCGTACTTCCTGATCCATCAGCTCGCCCGCCTTGATATTCGGGTTGGCGTAGCCGACGTAATCGCTGACCCCGGCGATGGCCGCCGGATCGAGCAGATAGTTGATAAAGGCATGGGCCTCTTTCGGATTGCTGGCATCCGCCGGGATGGCGAGCATGTCGAACCACAGGTTGGCGCCTTCCTTGGGGATGCTGTAGGCGATCTCGATGCCTTTGCCCGCGTCTTCGGCACGGTCGGCGGCCTGCAGGATGTCGCCGGAGAAACCAACAGCCACGCAGATATCGCCGTTGGCCAGATCACCGATGTACTTGGAGCTGTGGAAGTAGGTCACGTAAGGACGCACCGCCAGCAGTTTGGCTTCGGCCTTGGCGTAATCCGCCGCATTTTGGGTGTTGGGGTCGAGGCCCAGGTAATTGAGCACGGCCGGAATCATTTCATCGGCCGAGTCGAGGAAGCTCACACCACAGCTGGCGAGTTTCTGCATGTTTTCCGGCTCGAAGACCACAGCCCAGGAGTCGATTTGCTCAACGCCGAGCACTTCCTTGATCTTGGCCACGTTGTAGCCAATACCGTTGGTGCCCCACAGGTACGGCACCGAATACTGGTTACCCGGGTCGTTGACTTCCAGCTGCTTGAGCAGCTGCGGGTCAAGGTTTTCCCAGTTCGGCAGCTGACTGCGGTCGAGCTTCTGAAACGCGCCCGCCTTGATCTGCTTACCGAGGAAATGGTTGGACGGCACCACGATGTCGTAGCCAGAACGGCCCGCCAGCAGTTTGCCTTCCAGGGTTTCATTGGAGTCGAACACGTCGTACAGGGCTTTGATCCCGGTTGCCTTCTGGAAGTCGGCCAGGGTGGTTTCGCCAACATAGTCAGACCAGTTGTAGACCTTGACCACAGGCTCGGCGGCTTGCACGGCGCTGATGCTGACGGCGGCGGCCAACAGGCCCGCCAGAAGAGGGGTACGACGCATAGGAGCTTCCTTATTGTTGTTGAGAGATGGGGCAGGCGAACCCGCCCCATCCAGTACGGCTAAGGCATTAGCGACCCGACTTGATCTTGGTCCAGCTGCGGGTCATCGCGCGTTGCGCGTTGGCCGGCAGGTCCGGGAAGGTGTAGATCTTGGCCATGGTCGCGGCGTCCGGGTAGATGCCCGGGTCGTTACGCAGTGCTTCGTCAACCAGCGGGGTCGCCGCAGCGTTGCCATTGGGGAACTGCACAAAGTTGGTGATGTTGGCCATGACCTCTGGCTTCATCAGGTAGTTGAGGAACACGTGAGCGGCTTCGACGTTCTTCGCATCGGCTGGAATGGCCATCATGTCGAAGAAGCTGCCAGCACCTTCTTTCGGGATGCTGTAGGAGATGTTCACGCCGTTCTTGGCTTCTTCAGCACGGGACTTGGACTGATACAGGTCGCCCGAGTAGCCGATGGCCATGCAGATGTTGCCGTTGGCCAGGTCGCCGATGTACTTGGAGCTGTGGAAGTAGGAGATCGACTTGCGAATCGACAGGAACAGCTCTTCGGCTTTCTTCAGCTCGCCAGCATCGGTGCTGTCCGGCTTGAAGCCCAGGTAGTTGAGCGCAGCCGGCAGAATTTCAGTCGGCGAGTCGAGGAAGGTCACGCCGCAGTCTTTCAGCTTGGCGATGTTT
Organism: Pseudomonas anguilliseptica; assembly: GCF_021375795.1. Taxonomy (GTDB): domain Bacteria; phylum Pseudomonadota; class Gammaproteobacteria; order Pseudomonadales; family Pseudomonadaceae; genus Aquipseudomonas; species Aquipseudomonas anguilliseptica_A. The sequence goes on from NZ_JAEIOI010000003.1 coordinate 440,072, forward strand.
TCCGGTTTGAAAACGATATCCCAGCTGTTGACCGGTACGTCGCCCAGAGCAGCCTTGACCTTGTCGACGTTGTAGCCGAGACCGATGGTGCCCCACATGTAGGGAATCGAGTACTGGTTACCCGGGTCGCTCGGGTCCAGCGCCTTGAGCAGGTTCTTGTCTAGGTTTTCCCAGTTCGGCAGCTTGGACTTGTCCAGCTTCTGGAATACGCCCGCCTTGATCTGCTTGGCCAGGAACGGGTTGGACGGCACCACGATGTCGTAACCGGAGCTGCCGGCCAGCAGTTTGGCTTCCAGGGTTTCGTTGCTGTCAAAGACGTCGTAGACGACCTTGATGCCGGTTTCCTTCTGGAAGTTGTCGAGGGTGTCTTCTGCGATGTAGTCGGACCAGTTGTAAACGTGCAGGACCTTGTCATCCGCGTGCGCGGCACTTACCACAGCCCCAGCAAGGGACAACGCGAGAAGGGTTTTGCCGAATTTTTTCATGCGTACAGCTCCTGTTGTTGTAGTCGTTTCCGGAAGATGCGCGTCATCTGCAGCACCTTCCGGTGAGCCTGACATACGCATTGGCGCAGTCTGGCAAGGTCACCACCCGTTGACAACTTTCAGACATAAGCATCTGAAACCAAAGGTTATTTAACCTTAAACCAGCACCTCTGCGGCAGTCAGGTCGAGGCATTTACGGGCCTTTTCCAGCAGTTCGTCGATCTGCGCATGGCTGATCACCAGCGGCGGCGAAATGATCATGGTGTCGCCCACGGCCCGCATGATCAGACCATTATTAAAGCAGTGGCCGCGGCAAATCATGCCGACGCCGATATCCCCGGCGAAACGCTTGCGGCTGGCCTTGTCCTGAACCAGTTCAATGGCGCCCAACATGCCAACGCCGCGCACCTCACCGACCAGCGGATGATCAGCCAGCTCACGCAAACGCTTTTGCAAGTACGGTGCCGTTTCTGCCTTGACCCGCTCAACAATTTTTTCTTCACGCAGAATGCGCAGGTTTTCCAGGGCCACAGCCGCCGCGACCGGGTGCCCGGAATAGGTGAAGCCGTGGTTGAAGTCACCGCCCTGGTTGAGCACCTCGACGATATCGTCGCGCACAATCAGCCCGCCCATGGGGATGTAGCCGCTGGTCAAACCCTTGGCGATGGTCATCATGTGCGGCGTATTACCGAAGTAATCGCTGCCGAACCATTCACCAGTGCGGCCGAACCCGCAGATCACTTCATCGGCGACAAACAGAATGTCGTACTTGGCGAGGATTTCGCGGATGCGCGGCCAGTAGCTGTCCGGCGGGATGATCACCCCGCCTGCGCCCTGAATCGGCTCGGCAATAAAGGCGGCGACGTTCTCCTCGCCGACTTCGAGAATCTTCGCTTCCAGCTGATCGGCGGCCCAGATACCGAACTCGTCCGGGCTCATGTCGCCGCCCTCACCGAACCAGTAAGGCTGCGGAATATGCACGATGCCCGGAATAGGCAGATCGCCCTGCTCATGCATGTACGTCATGCCGCCCAGGCTGGCACCGGCGACGGTGGAGCCGTGGTAACCGTTGAGGCGGCTGATGATTACCTTCTTGTTCGGCTGGCCTTTGACTGCCCAGTAATGGCGCACCATGCGCAGCATGGTGTCGTTGCCTTCGGAGCCGGAACCGGTGAAGAACACATGGTTCATGCCGGCTGGGGTCAGCTCGGAAATCGCCTTGGCCAGTTCCAGCGCCGGCGGCGTGGCCGTCTGGAAGAACATGTTGTAGTAGGGCAGTTCCTGCATCTGTTTTGCCGCGGCGTCGGCCAGCTCCTTGCGACCATACCCGACGGCAACACACCAGAGCCCGGCCATGGCATCAAGAATCTTGTGGCCTTCGCTGTCCCACAGGTACACCCCGTCGGCTTTGATGATAATGCGCGGCCCGTTTTCCGCCAGCTGCTTGAAGTCGCTGAACGGCGCGAGGTGGTGTTCGCGGCTCATGGCCTGCCACTCGCGGGTTTTCGGGTTGGTCACTTGACTGTTCATAACAACACCTTGGATTACCCGGGCTGCGCACTGCAGCCCGCTAAAATTCTTGGAGCCTGCAAGCAGGCTCATCGCGGCTGCTGGCGCAGGGATCACCCGCGCCAGCAGCCTGGCTGTTACACCGACAGCAGCAGGAACTCACGCTCCCAGGAGCTGATCACCCGTTTGTAGTTCTCGTGCTCGGCGCGTTTTACCGCCACGTAGCCACGGATGAACTTCTCGCCGAGGTACTTCTCGGCGTCCTTGCAGGCCTCCATACGCTCCAGTGCGCTCTCGATGGTCACTGGCAGGCGCAGGTTGCGACGCTCATAGCCACGGCCCTTGACCGGCGCGCTCGGTTTGACGTCACCAACCATGCCCATGTAGCCGCACAGCAGGGTCGCCGCCAGCACCAGGTACGGGTTGGCATCGGCGCCAGCCAGGCGGTTTTCCACACGGCGGTTCTGCGGCGTGGCTTCCGGCACACGCAGGCCCACGGTGCGGTTCTCTTCGCCCCACTCGACGTTCACCGGTGCCGAGGTATCCGGCAGGAAGCGGCGGAACGAGTTGACGTTGGGCGCGAACAGCGGCAGCAGCTCGGGGATGTACTTCTGCAGGCCACCAATGTGCTGCATGAACAGTTCGCTCATGCTGCCGTCGGCATTGGAGAACAGGTTCTTGCCGGTCTTGATGTCCACCACGCTCTGGTGAATGTGCATCGCGCTGCCCGGCTGATCGGTGATCGGCTTGGCCATAAAGGTGGCGGCCACGTCGTGCTTGAGCGCGGCTTCACGCATGGTGCGCTTGAACACCAGAATCTGGTCGGCCAGGTGCAGGGCATCGCCATGACGGAAGTTGATTTCCATCTGCGCCGGACCTTCTTCGTGAATCAGCGTGTCGAGGTCCAGGCCTTGCAGCTCGCACCAGTCGTACATGTCCTCGAACAGCGGATCGAATTCGTTGGCCGCGTCGATGGAGAACGACTGGCGACCGGTTTCCGGACGCCCGGAACGACCAATCGGTGCCACCAGCGGGAAGTCCGGGTCGCTGTTGCGTTTGGTCAGGTAGAACTCCATTTCCGGCGCAACGATTGGCTTCCAGCCTTTGTCAGCGTAGAGCTTGAGCACATTCTTGAGGATGTTGCGCGGCGACAGCTCGATCGGATTGCCCTGTTTGTCGAAGGTGTCGTGAATCACCATCGCAGTCGGCTCGATGGCCCAAGGCACGAGGAACACAGCGTTCTCGTCCGGGCGGCAGAACATGTCGATGTCCGCCTCGTCGAGCAGGTCGTAATAGATGTCGTCCTCGACGTAGTCGCCGGTCACGGTCTGCAGCAGCACACTCTCAGGGAGGCGCATGCCCTTCTCGTCGAGGAACTTGTTGGTCGGCGAGATCTTGCCACGGGCAATGCCGGTAAGATCGCTGATCAGGCATTCAACTTCGGTGATTTTGCGTTCTTTCAGCCAGCTCGAAAGCTGGTCTAGTTTGGTACTCATAGAGACCTCAGGGTTGGTGAGAGCCGACCTATATATAGTCGGCTCAGCGTTGCCCCGCCTTCTTCCTGCAAGCCTCACCAAAGGCCTGGAAGATGGCGAGATAATTCGGGTTGGATCGTACCTGCCATTCGGGGTGCCATTGCACCCCCAAGGCAAAGCTTTTGGCACCTTCGACGGAGAAAGCTTCGATCAACCCGTCAGGCGCCAGTGCTTCTACGCGAAGGCCCGGCGCCAGACGCTGAACGCCCTGGCCATGAATGGAATTGACCTGAATCTCGTCCGGCAAGCCGATGCCGGCGAGCAGCCCACCTGGCTGCACGTGCAGCGCGTGACGCAGGCCATATTGCTGTTGTACGGGAGTGTCCTCAGGCTCACGGTGATCCATGTAGCCGTCGACTTCGTGCACCTTCTGGTGCAGAGCACCGCCAAAGGCCACGTTCATCTCCTGAAAGCCGCGGCAAATGCCCAGCACCGGAATGCCCTGGGCAATTGCTGCTTTAATCAGAGGAAGGGTTGTACTGTCGCGGGCCGCATCGTGCAGGGTGCCGGCATCGCTGGCGGGGCCGCTGTAATGATGAGGTTCGACGTTTGACGGAGAGCCGGGAAAGACCAGGCCGTCGATGTGCTGCAGCAGGTATTGCTGATCGATCTGCTCGCCCAACGCTGGAATGATCACCGGCATGCCGCCGACAACGCTAACGATGGCCTGCAGGTATTTATCACCTGCGGTGTGATAGATGTTGTGCCCGAGCTGCTTGGTGCAGGCACTAACGCCGATAATCGGCTGGCGCGACATGAGACACCCGTTTTATTGCTGTTATGGGTTTCGACCGAGCTTAGCCTTGTTCATTTTTTTTCACAATAGTCATGTAAAAAATTGAACACACCCGACTGAGCACCCCGGCAGACAAGGGTTTCAGCAGGGCCGCAATGCCCTGTAATGCCCTAAAATTGGCCACCAAGCCCCCTTTTGGGGCAAAATGCGCCTCTCTTGACAGCACATGGTGTTTAAGATTGACTCACACCTGTGCAATTGCATGATTGATATTTTTAACAAAAAAGGTGTTGCATCATGTCGGTACCCCCGCGTGCCGTTCAGCTTAACGAAGCGAACGCGTTCCTTAAGAAACATCCTGAGGTCCTGTTCGTCGACCTTCTGATCGCAGATATGAATGGTGTGGTGCGCGGCAAGCGTATCGAGCGTGCGAGCCTGCATAAGGTTTACGAACGCGGCATTAATCTCCCGGCTTCTCTATTCGCTCTGGACATCAATGGCTCGACGGTGGAAAGCACTGGCCTGGGTCTGGATATCGGCGACGCTGACCGGGTCTGCTTTCCCATCCCCAACACCCTGAGCAATGAGCCCTGGCAAAAGCGCCCTACTGCGCAACTGCTGATGACCATGCATGAAATGGAAGGCGAGCCGTTCTTCGCTGACCCACGGGAAGTGTTGCGCCAGGTGGTTGCGAAGTTCGACGAACTGGGCCTTACCATCTGTGCCGCCTTTGAAATCGAGTTCTACCTGATCGACCAGGCCAACGTGAACGGCCGTCCACAACCACCGCTGTCGCCGCTGTCGGGCAAGCGCCCACAGTCGACCCAGGTGTACCTGATCGACGACCTCGACGAATACGCCGAGTGCCTGCAGGACATTCTTGAAGGGGCCAAAGAGCAGGGCATCCCGGCTGACGCCATCGTCAAGGAAAGCGCCCCGGCGCAGTTCGAAGTCAACCTGCACCACGTCGCTGACCCGATCAAGGCCTGCGACCACGCGCTGCTGCTCAAGCGCCTGATCAAGAACATTGCCTACGACCATGAGATGGACACCACCTTCATGGCCAAGCCGTACCCCAACCAGGCGGGTAACGGACTGCACGTGCACATCTCGATCCTCGACAAGCAGGGCAACAACATCTTCGCCTGCGATGACCCGGAGCAGAATGATGCGCTGCGCCATGCCATCGGCGGCGTCCTGGAAACCATGCCTGCGTCGATGGCCTTCCTCTGCCCGAACGTCAACTCCTACCGCCGCTTCGGTGCGCAGTACTACGTGCCGAACTCGCCGTGCTGGGGCATCGACAACCGCACCGTAGCCCTGCGCGTGCCGAATGACACCGCCGATGCCGTACGCATCGAGCACCGGGTGGCTGGCGCTGACGCCAACCCTTACCTGCTGATGTCGGCCGTACTGGCGGGCGTGCACCATGGCCTGACCAACAAGATCGAACCTAGCGCACCAGTGGAAGGCAACTCCTACGAGCAGAACGAACAGAGCCTGCCCAACAACCTGCGTGACGCCCTGCGCGAGCTGGACGACAACGAAGTGCTGGCGCGGTATATCGACCCGAAATACATCGACATCTTCGTCGCCTGTAAGGAGAGCGAGTTGGCCGAGTTCGAAAACTCGATTTCCGACCTCGAGTACAACTGGTACCTGCACACGGTTTGATGCAACACCCAACGCCGGCCTCTGAGCCGGCGTTTTTTATGGCCCTTGGCCCCGTACCCGCGCATTGCGCACACCCTGCCCGGCAATCGCCTGAACCGCGACCATGGGCAGCGTTCGACCCGGATTTTTGTTGGCACGTCATCCACTTATACCCTGGAGAACCCCATGCCTCGCCTGCTTGCCTCACTGCTGCTTGCCCTGACACCGCTGCTGGCCAGTGCCGAGGAGGTGATCCGGGTCTACAACTGGAACGACTACATCGCCCCACAGGTGCTGAAGGACTTCGAGGCACAAACCGGTATTCGCGTGGAGTACCACACCTACAGCACCGCCGAAGAGCTGCAGACGGTACTCGCCAGCGGTGAAGCCATCGACGTGGCCGTGCCGTCACACGACACCCTGCCCACCATGATCAAGAGCGGCAGCATCCAGCCACTGGACTTCGCCCTGCTGCCCAATCGCAAGCACCTGGACAAACAACTGCTCAGCACCCTGGTTGCCCTTGATCCCGCCAACCAGCATGCCGTGCCTTATCTGTGGGGCGCGGTGGGCCTGGCCATCAATACGCCACAGGCCGAAGCTGCCTTTGGCGGCCCACTGCCCAATAGCTGGAGTCTGCTGTTCGACGCTACCCAGAGTTCACGCCTGGCCAACTGTGGCATGAGTGTGCTTGACGCCCCCGATGAAACCCTGACCCTGCTGCTCAACTACCAGGGCCGCAGCCTGGCGCGCAGTGCGCCGAGCCGCATCGAGCGCTCCAGCCGGGTGCTGGATGGCCTGCGGCCGAACCTGCGTTACGTCGACAGTGAGCGCTATATCGAAGACCTCAACCAGGGCAAGCTGTGCGTGGCCATGGCCTGGGTCGGCGATGCCCTGGCCGCTGCGGATGCCGGCCAGCCGGTGCGTTTCGTGGTGCCGGACGAAGGCTCGATTCTGTTTATCGACAACCTGGTGATTCCCAGCAGCGCCAAGCGTGTGGACCTGGCCCACCGCTTTATCGACTACCTGATGCAGCCTCAGGTCGCCGCCCTGATCACCGCCGAAACCCTGTACCCCAGCGGCAATGCCGACTCACGCGAGTTCCTCGACGAAGCCCTGCGCAATCAGCCAGGTCTCTACCCGGACCGCGACACCAAACGCCGCCTACACCCGCTGGAAACCCTGCCGGAAAAACACAGCGCGACCCGCGACGCCGTGTGGACGCGTTTTCGGGATGGCAGTTGAGTGATGGGCGAGGAGCCCGGATTCAATCCAGGCTCCTGCATCAAGCCTACAGCGCAGCAGCCGTTACTTGACCAGCTGACGCCAGGCTTTCAGCGAACCGATAGCCAGCAGCTGCGCCTTGCGCGCAGCCAGCACTTCAGCATCGAGGGCCTGCTGGGCCAGCCCAGCCAGCTTGTTCAGCTCACCGTACAGACGGTCAACCTCCTCCACCTCCAGCACCTCACGGGCCAGACGCAGCCAGACCAACAAACGCTCGATACGCGGGAGCTGTTCGGCGAGGTCTTCTGGCTGCTGCTGATAACGCCGCAGCTGCAACGCCGCGCCTTCCTCGGCAATCAGCGTCGGCAGCCAGTTGCCCAGCGGTGCGGCGCCCTGACGGTTGCCACGGTTGTTGCGTTCTACCGTCCAGCTGCGCGCCAGCAACCAGCGTGACAGCATCAGCGAGAACAGCCCCCAACGATTGCCCTGCAGCTCGGCCGCGAACAGTGCCGGCGCATTCTTGCGCAGACTGTCGTTGCCCTGGCCCGCCAGCACGCGCGGGCGCCATTCCAGTAGCACGGCATCCAGCAGTTCACGCAAGGCATGGCTGCTGGCACGCGGCGCGGCCTGACCGAGGCTGCCAAGCAGCGCACGTAAACCGACCAACTGCTCCAGCCACTCAACCAGCAAACGCCAGTGGCCATTGAAACGGTACTGCTCGGCCAGCCGCTGGCTGCTGCCCAGCAGGTGCCAGGCCAGGGCCGCCACGCTGTCATCCAGGCTGATCTGTGGGGTCAGTTGCGGCGCAGGCAGACTTAGGCTGTAACTGGCCGAGTCAAACAACCGATAGCCGCGCTCGGCCTTGCTGATATCGCAAGGCATCAGCGCCAGATCAGCCGCCAGCTCGGCAGCCAACTCCAGCAACGCATCCGGCTCACCTTGACGCAGCTCCAGCTCCAGCTCGCAGATTTCCTCTTCGCCTTCACCGGCAAGCACTTTGCCCAGATCCAGCGCCGCCTCGATCACCACCTTGGCCTTACCACGACCCCAGGCGATTTCTGCCTTCTCACGGACAAAATCGGTGGTGAAGATCGGCACCAGCTGCTTCTTGTCCAACTCAGCCAGGGCCGCCGGCCAGCAGCTGTCGTCGAGTTTCTTCAGGTCCAGCTTGGCCTTGCTCAGGTACCAGTCCCACTCGTTGCGCTCGGACAGACCGGCGACGCTTTGCCCACGGGTTTTCAGGGTCTGGATAACCTGCTCGCCATCACGGCGCAGACGCAGGGCCACTTTGGCCGCTGCCAGATCGCGCGAAGGTGTATCAAAATATTGATTGAACAGTTCGCGCTGCTCCCAACCACTCTTGTTGCGTTTCTTCAGCAACGGGTGATCGCGCAGAGCCGCCAGGGTTTCCCGGCTGACCCGCAGTTTGATTTCGGTTTCTTTGTTCATGATGGTGGGATTCAACGCCTACTATGAAATTGTGACAGCCCAATTACCTGCGCTGGCGAGCCCGGGGAGTGATCCGTATACTTGCCGCCTTCTTAACCCAGGGTTCACCCTATGCCAGCTAACCCATTTGCCAGCCTGTTCGGCCGCTCACCCATTGGGCCGATGCAGAAGCATTTCGCCAAAGCTCACGAGTGCGCAGCGAATCTGGTGCCCTTCTTCGAAGCCGTGATGGTGGAAGACTGGGCCAAGGTGGAACAGATACAACAGGAAATGGCGAGCCTGGAGCACGAGGCCGACAAGCTCAAGAAAAGCGTGCGCCTGCACCTGCCCAAGAGCCTGTTTCTGCCTGTACCGCGCTCGGATCTGCTAGAGCTGCTGAGTGTACAGGACAAAGTTGCCAACCGCGCCAAGGACATCGCCGGGCTTATGCTCGGCCGTGAAATGGCCATTCCGCAGGCCCTGCAGCCACTGATTCGCACCTTTGTACAACGCACCGTGGATGCCAGCGCACAAGCGCTGAAAGCCATGAACGAACTCGACGAACTGCTGGAAACCGGTTTTGGTGGCCGCGAGGCAGTACTGGTTGAATCCATGGTCATGGAGCTCGAACAGATCGAGCGCGACACCGACAAAATACAAATCGAAGTGCGTCGTGCACTGTTCAAACTGGAGAAGGACCTTCCTCCTGTCGATGTGATGTTCCTCTACAAGATCATCGAATGGATCGGCGACGTAGCCGACCGCGCCGAACGTGTCGGCAACCGACTGGAACAACTGCTGGCGCGCTAAGCGCCAGTGTCCTTTCTGGAATCTACGGATTAATTATTTATGTCTCTGATCGCGGACTACGGCCTCGTATTGCTGCTGCTTGCCTGTCTCTTTGGCTTTTTCATGGCCTGGGGCGTGGGTGCCAACGATGTCGCCAACGCCATGGGCACCTCGGTGGGCTCCAAGGCCCTGACCATCAAACAGGCGATCCTGATCGCCATGGTCTTCGAATTCTGCGGAGCCTACCTGGCCGGCGGCGAAGTCACCGAAACCATCAAGAGCGGTATCGTCGATGCCAACTTGATCAGCCCCGAGCTGATGGTGCTGGGCATGATGTCGGCGCTGCTGGCAGCCGGCACCTGGCTAATGATCGCTTCCACCCGCGGCTGGCCGGTGTCCACCACGCACTCCATCGTCGGCGCCGTGATCGGCTTTGCCGCCGTCGGGGTTTCGGTTGATGCCGTGCACTGGAGCGGCGTTGGCCCAATCGTCGCGAGCTGGGTGGTCACTCCAATGCTGGCCGGGATCATCTCTTTCTGCCTGTTCACCAGCGTGCAGAAACTGATCATCGACACCGACAATCCATTCAAGAACGCCAAGCGTTTTGTGCCGATGTACATGTTCATCACCGGTTTCATGATCTCCCTGATGACCATGACCAAGGGCCTCAAGCATGTCGGGCTGAACCTCAGCCAAGGCGAAGGTTTCCTGCTTTCGGTGGGTATCGGCGTGGCCGTCATGCTGCTCGGTATCGCCCTGCTTAGCCGCGTGCATGTCGACGAGGAAGCCGACAAGGCCTTCCACTTCTCCAGCGTGGAGAAGGTGTTTGCCATCCTGATGATCTTCACCGCCTGTGCCATGGCCTTCGCCCACGGTTCCAACGATGTGGCCAACGCTGTCGGCCCGTTGGCTGCGATTGTCGAGGTGATCCAGTCAGGCGGTGACATCGCTGTGGGCGCCAAGGCCACCGTGCCGGGCTGGATTTTGCTGCTGGGTGCCATCGGCATCGTCGTCGGCCTGGCCACCTACGGTTACAAGGTGATCGCCACCATCGGCAAGGAAATCACCGAACTGACCCCTAGCCGTGGCTTTGCCGCCGAACTGGCTGCCGCCACCACCGTGGTCAGCGCCTCCGGCCTGGGACTGCCGGTGTCCACCACGCACACCCTGGTCGGCGCGATTCTCGGCGTCGGCCTGGCACGCGGCATCGGCGCGCTGAACCTGGGCATGATCGGCAAGATCTTCCTGTCCTGGATCGTCACCCTGCCTGTGGGCGCGGTGCTGTCGATCATCTTCTTCTTGACCCTGCGCGGCATCTTCACCTGATCCCCGGTGCAGGCGTGCCGACCTGACGGCGGCACGCCTGGCGGTTCCCTGATCCGCTGCGATGCCTCTATGATGGGCCATCGCCTGCGGAGACCGCCGATGCCACTGCCTTCTTTCAAAGACCAATTCGCGGCACTGATCGCAGCTCCTTCCGTGAGCTGCACCCAGCCGCACTGGGACCAGTCCAACCGCGCAGTCATCGAGCTGCTGTCGAGCTGGCTCGGCGACCTCGGTTTCGCCTGCGAAACGCAGGAAGTTTCCCCCGGCAAATTCAACCTGCTCGCCAGCTACGGCAGCGGCCCCGGCGGCCTGGTGCTGGCAGGGCACAGTGACACCGTGCCGTTCGACGCCGCGCTGTGGCAGACCGATCCGCTGAAACTCACCGAAGTCGATGGCCGCTGGGTCGGTCTCGGCAGCTGCGACATGAAGGGTTTCTTTGCCCTGATCATCGAAGCCGTACAGCCGCTGCTGGAGCAGCGCTTCCAGCAACCGCTGCTGATCCTCGCCACCTGTGATGAAGAAAGCTCGATGTCCGGCGCCCGCGCCCTGGCCGATGCCGGCCGACCACTGGGCCGGGCTGCAGTGATCGGCGAGCCGACCGGTCTCAAGCCGATCCGCCTGCACAAGGGCGTGATGATGGAGCGCATCGATATTCTCGGGCAGAGCGGCCACTCCTCCGATCCGCGTCTGGGCCACAGCGCCCTGGAAGCCATGCAAGACGCGATGGTGGAACTGCGCGGCCTGCGCGCGCAGTGGCAGCGCGAATTCAACAACCCGCAGTTCAGCGTGCCGCAACCGACCCTGAATTTCGGCTGCATCCACGGCGGCGACAACCCCAACCGCATCTGTGGCCAGTGCTCGCTGGAATTCGACCTGCGCCCGCTTCCCGGCATGCAACCGGAAGCACTGCGCGCAGCCATTCGGCAGAAACTGCAACCGCTAGCCGAGCAGCATCAGGTAAAAATCGACTTCGCCCCACTGTTCCCCAGCGTGCCGCCATTCGAGCAGGCCGCCGATGCCGAACTGGTGCGCCTGGCCGAACGCCTTACCGGGCATACGGCCGCCGCAGTGGCATTTGGCACCGAAGCGCCTTATCTTCAGCAGCTCGGCTGCGAAACCCTGGTGCTCGGCCCCGGTGATATCGACTGCGCCCACCAGCCCGGCGAATACCTGGATATGTCACGTTTGCAGCCTACAGTGCGTCTGCTGCAGCAACTGATCGAACATTACTGCCTGAAAACCTGAGAACCTGTTTACGATCTGCTGCGCGTCGGCCCTGCTGCGTTAAAAACAGGCTCGGAATGCTCATGTACAACTCGTACACTCCGCTTCCTCGCCTTTTTTTGCCTTGCATGGCTCTAGCTCGCAATATCGTAAATAGGTTCCGATGCAAGATTGATGATCCGGAGGAGAGAACGCGTGAAGCTGCCCCAACTGCGACGATAAAACCGCTCCTGGCTGCCTCGTCTGGCGCGCCCGCGCCACTCCATGCGTTCCGTATTCGACACAGGTTTTTCAAGCAATGCACGACCACGTCAATTGGCTCCGCCACGCTTCGCCCTATATCAATGCTCACCGTGACTGCACCTTTGTGGTGATGCTTCCGGGCGAGGGCGTTGCTCACCCGAATTTCGGCAATATCGTTCACGACCTGGTGCTGCTGCACAGCCTCGGCGTGCGCCTGGTGCTGGTGCATGGCTCGCGCCCGCAGATCGAAGCGCGCCTGGCCAACAACGGCCTGACACCGCGCTTTCACCGTGACCTGCGGATCACCGACAGTCCGACCCTGGAATGTGTGATCGACGCCGTTGGCCAGCTGCGCATTGCCATCGAAGCACGCCTGTCGATGGACATGGCTCGCTCACCGATGCAGGGCTCGCGTCTGCGCATCACCAGCGGCAACTTTGTCACCGCACGGCCGATTGGCGTGGTCGACGGCGTTGACTACCACCACACCGGTGAAGTGCGGCGCATCGACCGCAAGGGCATCAACCGCCAGCTGGATGAGCGCAGCATCGTGCTGCTGTCGCCGTTGGGCTATTCACCCACCGGGGAGATCTTCAACCTGGCCTGCGAGGACGTCGCCACCCGCGCCGCCATTGACCTCGACGCCGACAAGCTGCTGCTGTTCGGCGCTGAATGCGGCCTGCTCGACGAGGCTGGCAAGCTGGTGCGCGAGCTGCGCCCACAGCAAGTGCCGGCGCACCTGCAACGCCTGGGCAGCAGCTACCAGGCGGAGCTGCTGGATGCCGCCGCCGAGGCCTGCAAGGCCGGAGTAAGGCGCAGCCATATCGTCAGTTATGCGGAAGATGGCGCACTGCTCAGCGAGCTGTTCACCCGCACCGGCAACGGCACCCTGGTGGCCCAGGAGCAGTTCGAATCGCTACGCGAGGCGACCATTGAGGATGTCGGCGGGCTAATCGAACTGATCACCCCGCTGGAAGACCAGGGCATTCTGGTGCGCCGCTCACGCGAGGTTCTGGAGCGCGAAATCGAACAGTTCAGCATCGTCGAGCGCGAAGGGTTGATCATCGCCTGCGCCGCGCTGTACCAGATTGCCGACTCGGATTTCGGCGAACTGGCCTGCCTGGCGGTCAACCCGGCCTACCGTCACGGTGGCCGTGGCGACGAGCTGCTCGAACGCATCGAAGAACGCGCCCGCGCCCAGGGTCTGAAAACCTTGTTCGTGCTTACCACGCGCACTGCCCACTGGTTCCGCGAACGCGGCTTCGAGCCCAGCAGCGTTGACCGCCTGCCGGCTGCGCGCGCCTCGCTGTACAACTACCAGCGCAACTCGCAGGTGTTTGAAAAGGCGCTGTGAATCCAGCGGTTGTAGGAGCGGGCTTGCCCGCGATCAGCGGTGTCCGCCATCGCGGCCAAGACCGCTCCTACAGGTTGCGTTTCGGCAGATGGGGCGGCAGGTACAAACTCAGATAGGCATCGAACACGCGCATACCTTCCTCGGCCATGCGTGGGGTAATTGCGCCGTGCAGTTGCACCGAACGGGCATACACGCGGTCGCCCAGCTCCATGGCCAGAGCGAACACATCGACATCCTCCGGCAGTTGCGGCAAGGGGAAGTGGCGGTCGAACAGCTGCTGCATCAAGTGACCCAGTTCGATGTCGTGCTGACGATCCGCCTGGGTCACTTCGGCCAGACCGTGCTGCGCCAGAATCAGCTGACGCGCGGCGGCATCAGCGGCGTAGATCGCCAGCATGCGCTGCTCGATCAGCCGAGACAGGTCACGCCAGTCACGCAGCTGCGCATGTTCAATCGGTTCCTGCAGGCAGGCGCGAAACGCGCTGTGGATATCCGCCGTCAGCCCTTCCAGCAAGGCCGGCACGCTGGCGAAGAAGTGATACACCGAAGACGGTGGAATCTGCGCGCGCTCAGCCACGCTGTAGATCGACAGGCCCGCCACGCCCTGCTCGGCCAACAACTCGCGGGCAGCAGCAAGAATACCGGCGATGCGGCTCTGGCTACTGGCGCGGGGTTTGCGAGCAACAGGCGGACGTGACATGGCGAGACTCGGAGCAAGGAAATAGGGCGGATGACATTTCGCCGCCTACCCTACACCGAACCCGTAGCCCGGATAAAATCCGGGAAGGGTTTTACTGACAATAAATGCAAGCCCGTGTTATCCACGCGCGCTGCGTACACCTTCAGCCAGCGCCGCACACAGGCTGAGCACGCCATCCACCGCCTGCTCGGCAGTCTTGGCATTGGCAATCTGATCAATCAGCGCCGAACCAACCACCACGCCCTCGGCCAGACGGGCGATGGTCGCCGCATGCTCCGGGGTGCGGATGCCGAAGCCGATGCACAGCGGCAGATCGGTGTGACGACGCAGACGGGTGACGGCCTGTTCGACGTGATCCAGGGTAGCCGAACCGGCACCGGTCACACCGGCGACCGAGACGTAGTAAACGAAGCCGGAGCTGCCGTTGAGCACCTTGGGTAGGCGCTTGTCGTCGGTGGTCGGGGTGGTCAGGCGGATAAAGTCCAAACCTGCGGCTTGAGCCGGGTCGCACAGGTCCGCGTTATGCTCAGGCGGCAGATCGACGACGATCAGACCATCGACACCGGCTTCCTTGGCTTCGGCAATAAAACGCGCCACGCCGTACTTGTGGATCGGGTTGAAGTAGCCCATCAGCACCAGCGGCGTAACCTGCTCGCCTTCGCGGAATGCGCGGACCATCTGCAGGGTTTTCGCCAGGTCCTGACCGCCTTCCAGCGCGCGGATATTCGCCAGTTGAATCGCCGGGCCATCGGCCATCGGATCGGTAAAGGGCATACCCAGCTCGATCACATCGGCGCCGGCAGCCGGCAGGCCCTTGAGAATCGCCAGGGAGGCGTCGTAATTCGGGTCGCCGGCAGTGACGAAGGTCACCAGAGCGGCGCGGTTCTGCTGTTTCAGCTCGGCAAAGCGGGTTTGCAGGCGGCTCATCAGTGGTTCTCCTGCACAGTGTTTTCCATGTGGTGCATAACGGTCTGCATGTCCTTGTCGCCACGCCCGGACAGGTTGATCACCATCAGGTGCTCCTTGGGCAGAGTGGGCGCACGTTTGAAGGCTTCGGCCAGGGCGTGAGCGCTTTCCAGGGCAGGAATGATCCCTTCCTGGCGGCAGCAGGTGTGGAACGCAGCCAGGGCTTCGTCGTCGGTCACCGAGGTGTATTCAACCCGGCCAACGTCGTGCAACCAGGCGTGTTCAGGGCCAATGCCGGGGTAATCCAGGCCGGCAGAAATCGAGTGGGCGTCGATGATCTGGCCATCGTCGTTCTGCAGCAGGAAGGTGCGGTTACCGTGCAGCACACCCGGTACGCCGCCATTCAGGCTGGCCGCGTGCTTGCCAGTTTCGATGCCGTAACCGGCGGCTTCGACGCCGACGATCTGTACGTCTTTATCATCGAGGAACGGGTGGAACAGGCCGATGGCGTTCGAGCCACCACCGATGCAGGCCACCAGGCTGTCGGGCAGACGGCCTTCCTGGGCGAGGATCTGCTCGCGGGTTTCCTTGCCAATCACCGCCTGGAAGTCGCGCACCATCGCCGGGTACGGGTGTGGGCCGGCCACGGTGCCGATCATGTAGAAGGTGTTGTGCACGTTGGTCACCCAGTCGCGCAGCGCTTCGTTCATCGCATCCTTGAGCGTGCCAGTACCGGCGACCACCGGAATCACGGTGGCGCCCAGCAGCTTCATGCGGAACACGTTGGCCTGCTGGCGATCGATGTCGGTGGTGCCCATAAAGATCACGCACTCCATGCCGAAACGCGCGGCCACGGTGGCGGTGGCCACGCCGTGCATGCCGGCGCCGGTCTCGGCGATGATGCGTTTCTTGCCCATGCGCTTGGCCAGCAGGGCCTGGCCGATGCAGTTGTTGATCTTGTGCGCGCCGGTGTGATTGAGCTCTTCACGCTTGAAGTAGATCTTCGCGCCGCCGCACATCTCGGTCAGGCGCTCGGCGAAATACAGCGGGCTCGGACGACCGACGAAATCACGCTGGAAGTAGGCCAGCTCTTTCTGGAACTCGGGGTCGAGCTTGGCCTTTTCATACTCTTCGGCCAGATCGTGGATCAGCGGCATCAGGGTTTCGGCAACATATTGGCCACCGAACGAGCCGAACAGGCCGTTGGCGTCAGGGCCAGCGCGGAAGGAAGTCATGGCGTTCTCCTCAGAAAATTCGGGCGCGATACGCGGGCAGTGATGCCTGCTTCTACGGCAATGGGCACAGGATAAAGCTGTGGCGCGCGCGGCAAAAGCGATAAGATCGCCGCAACCTGTCAGGAAAACTCACAGATGAGCCACGACCTTCCACCGCTTAACGCCTTGCGCGCCTTTGAAGCAGCGGCGCGCTTGAACAGCATCAGCCAGGCGGCTAACGAACTGTATGTCACTCATGGCGCGGTCAGCCGCCAGGTGCGCAGCTTGGAAGAGCACCTGGGTGTAGCGCTGTTCAGCAAGGAAGGTCGCGGCCTTAAACTCACAGATGCCGGCATTCGCCTGCGCGATGTCAGCGCCGAACTGTTCAACCGCCTGCGCAGCACCTGTGCCGAGCTGCAACAAGGGCAGGCCGACGCGCCGTTTGTCCTGGCCTGCCCGGGTAGCCTGCTGGCGCGCTGGTTTATCCCGCGTCTGGACCGACTCAACCGCGAGTTGCCGGAACTGCGCCTGCAGCTGTCCGCCAGTGAAGGCGAGCTGGACCCACGGCGCAGCGGAGTGGATGCCACCCTGTGGTTCGCCGAACCGCCGTGGCCAGCGGATATGCAGGTGTTCGAGCTGGCCGCCGAGCGCATCGGCCCGGTGCTTAGCCCACGTTATGCGCAGTTCGCCGCATTGCATCAGGCTCCCGCTGCTGCGCTGCTCGGTGAACCCTTGCTGCATACCAGCTCGCGCCCGCAGGCCTGGCCAAGCTGGGCCGCCAGCAACGGGCTGGATGCCAGCGCACTGAAGCTCGGCCAGGGTTTCGAGCATCTGTATTACCTGCTGGAAGCCGCAGCAGCCGGCCTGGGCGTCGCCATCGCACCGCAGCAACTGGTGACCGACGACCTGGCCGGCGGTCGCCTGGTCGCGCCCTGGGGCTTTGTCGAAACCTCGGCACGCCTGGCCCTGTGGGTGCCGGCACGGCGCCTGGATAAACGCGCACAACTGCTGGCCGCATGGCTACGTCACGAGTTGCAAGGCTGAATCGACGCCGGGCAAAACCGTGGCAACTCGACTAGCGTTGAATCATCAACCTGTGGAGAACGCCCATGTCCGACCATCACACCTACAAGAAAATCGAAATCGTCGGCTCCTCGAAAGTCAGCATCGAGGATGCCATCGAAAATGCCCTGGCCGAATGCGCCAAGTCGGTACGCAACCTCGACTGGTTCGAGGTGGTGGAGACCCGTGGGCATATCGTGGATGGCAAGGTCGGTCACTATCAGGTCACCTTGAAGATCGGCTTCCGCCTGAGCGATAGCTGAGCCCCAATGCTGCGGTCATGCCTGAACATGGCCGCCGGCCTTCCCGCCCGACGCAACGTGCCCCTTGGAATCCGCAGAACAAGCCCCACTATCTAACTCAGGTATTGGCGCTTTGTGGCGCCCCAACACACGGATAACCCACAGGCGGCCCGATGAGCGCACTTGCACAGAGCAAATTCTCCACCCTGGACCTCGCCCCGATTCGCGATGACGGCAACGCTGCCCAGGCCCTGCACAACTCCCTGGCGCTGGCGCAGCATGTCGAGCGCCTGGGCTTCGAGCGTTTCTGGGTGGCCGAACACCACAATATGGACGGCATCGCCAGTTCAGCCACTGCCGTGCTACTGGGGTATCTGGCCGCCGGCACGTCGAAGATTCGCCTGGGTTCCGGCGGGGTGATGCTGCCCAATCACGCACCGCTGGTGATTGCCGAGCAGTTCGGCACCCTGGCCACGCTCTATCCTGGGCGCATTGAATTGGGTCTGGGCCGTGCGCCAGGGGCGGATCACTTCACCGCCCAGGCGCTGCGCCGCGACCGGATTGGCAGCGCCGACGACTTTCCGGCGGATGTTGCAGAGCTGCAGCGCTACCTCGGGCCGCGCACGCCGGATCAGCGGGTAATCGCCATGCCTGGCAGCGACACCAATGTACCGATCTGGCTGCTCGGCTCCAGCCTGTTCAGTGCCCAGCTGGCGGGCGAAAAGGGCCTGCCCTACGCCTTCGCCTCGCACTTCGCGCCGCGCTATATGCATGAAGCGATTCGCGTCTACCGCAACCACTTCAAGCCCTCGGCAGTGCTCGACAAGCCCTATGTGATGCTCGGCGTACCGCTGATCGCTGCCGACACGGATGAACAGGCTGAATACCTGGCCACCTCGGCCTACCAGCGCATCCTCGCGCTGATTCGCGGCCAGAGCCTGGTGCAGAAACCGCCGGTGGCCAGTATGCAGGGGCTGTGGTTACCGCATGAGAAAGAGGCCGTGAGCAGCTTCCTCGGCATGGCAATGATCGGCGGGCCGGACAAGGTGCGCACGCGTCTGGAGCTGCTGCTGGAACAGACTGGCGCCGATGAACTGATCTTCACCTGCGACCTGTATGACTTCGCCGACCGCCTGCATGCCTTCGAGCTGCTGGCACAATTACGCGACTAACCAGGCCGGTCAGAACGTACCGCAGCGCAACACCTGGCCGCGCGCCAGCACATTGCGCTGCTCATCGTAGAGCCAGGCCTGGGCTTTCATCTGTAACGGGCGGGCTTCCAGACGGTAGCGCTGCCCGGCAGCAAAATCGGCATAGCGCACACGAATATCGCAAGTCATCTGCCGTGGCTCGCTGATGCCGTCCTGACCACCGCCGCTGTTCACTTCAAATTGCAAACGTGCCTGCAATTCATGAGCACCCACCGGCACCTGAAAATAGCGGCCATCGTTCAGACGCTGACCGTCGAGGCGATCGGCCATCAGCAGGGTGCCGGCATTGCTGCGCAGCTCAACCCAGGCCTGGTTTGGGTCAGGCGGCGGCACGGGTGAAGCACAGGCAGCGAGCGCCAGCACAGCACTGCATAAAGCCAGGTAACGCATGGGGCACCTCCATAAATCAGAACAACCCGAGGGTCTGTTGACGTTTCGTTCGCGGCCGCGCCGAAGCCTGTTTTAGCGCGAGGCAAGGCACGAGACACGAAGTTTGGTTGTTCCAAATGAGTGTCGAGAAACGCAGTATCGCGCTAAAACAGGCTCGGCCCTTCGGGTTGCGCGAAAAATCTCGCCAAGCGGTGTTGGAGGACTTGGTAAGGGAACACCATTACCTGCGTCCTCCGCCTAGCCTGGCGAGATTTTTCACGGCAACGCGGTTCGCGACGAAACGTCAACAGACCCTAACCTACGCCGATCCCGTGCTGGAGACAGCAGCGCCGATGCGCTAGCGTGGCAGCCTGAATTGTCACAGGTACCAGCCCCATGTTCGACGCCATGCTCTGCCGCTGGGTTCCACTGGCCGCGGCGCTGCTGCTGAACGGTTGCAGCACCCTGGACTACTACAGCCACCTGGCCGGCGGCCAACTGCAATTACTGCAGGCACGCGAGCCGATTACCGAGTTGCTGGAGAACCCGACGGCCGGCCCCGAGCTCAAACAACGCCTGACACTCGCTCAGCAGGCACGGGACTTCGCCAGCGCTCAGTTAGCCCTGCCCGACAACGGCAGCTATCGCCTGTATGCCGATATCCAGCGGCCATTCGTGGTGTGGAATGTGTTTGCCACCCCGGAGTTTTCCCTGTCGCCGGAGCTGCACTGCTTCCCCATCGCCGGCTGCGTGGCCTATCGCGGCTTCTACAGCCAGGGCCGGGCACGCGGCGCGGCAGCCTTGCTGAAACAACAAGGCCTGGATACTTACCTGGGTGGGGTCGAGGCCTATTCCACCTTGGGCTGGTTCGATGACCCGATTCTCAACACCATGCTGCGCTGGAGTGATGAGCGTCTGATCGCGGTGATTTTTCATGAGCTGGCGCACCAGCAGCTGTATGTGGCCGATGACACTGCGTTCAACGAATCCTTTGCCAGTTTTGTCGAGCGCGAGGGCCTGCGCCAATGGCGCGCCCAGCAGGGCCTGCCGCCCAGCGACATACAAGGCGAGCAGCAGCGCGAACAATTTGCCGCCCTGGTGCTGGCCAGCCGCGCGCGCCTGCAACAGCTCTACGCCAGTGACCTGCCAGCGGCGCAGATGCGCAACGGCAAGCAGGCCGAGTTCGCCCGTTTGCGTGCTGAATACCGCACGTTGCGCGAACGTGAGTGGGGCGGCCGCGGCCGTTACGATGACTGGATCAACGCGCCGATGAATAACGCCAAGCTGCTGCCATTTGGCCTCTATGATCAATGGGTGCCGGCCTTCGCCGCACTGTTCGAACAGGCTGGTCGCGACTGGCCACGCTTCTACCAGCAGGTCGAGGCATTGGGCAGACTGCCTGCCGCCGAACGGCAGCAGGCGCTGACCGGATTATCGGCAGGCACTTAGAACTTACGTAACCGAACCCCAGTCCAACTTTCGTTATTTCTGTTCACGCAAAAGGAGCGATGCAATGAACAAATTCACCCTGGCTGTGCTGCTCGGCCTACTCAGCACCAGCGTATTGGCTGCACCCAAGCCCTGCGAAGAGCTGCGCGCGGAGATTGAAGTGAAAATCCAGGCCGCCGGCGTTGCCAGCTACACCCTGGAAATCGTGCCCAACGCAGACGCCCAAGACCCCAACATGGTGGTCGGCAGCTGCGACGGCGGCACCAAGAAGATCATCTACCAGAAAAACGGCTGATCCCTGCCAGCGGGCTGCCTGGTCCAGGCAGCCCGACACCTAGCGCACAAACGCCTGGTGTAGCTCGGCCAGGCTATGGAAGTGATAGGTCGGCGCCTCGGCCTGTAATTCAGCCAGGCTGCCAAAGCCATAGCCCACCGCAGCTGCATCCAGGCCATTGCGCCGCGCGCCGATCAGATCGTGCTTGCGATCGCCAATCATCAGCGTGCTCTGCACCGGTAATTGTTCCTGCGCCAGCAGGTGGGCAATCAGCTCAACCTTGTCGGTACGCGTGCCGTCCAGTTCGCTGCCGTAAATCACTTTGAAGTGCTTCGCGAAACCAAAGTGCTTAGCAATCTGCTCGGCAAACACCGTCGGTTTGCTGGTGGCGATGTATAGCGTGCGCTGCTGGTTCTGCAGCAACTGCAACAGCTCGTTCACACCGTCGAACAGTTGGTTTTCATACAACCCGACCTCGCGGAAGCGCTCACGGTAATGGTTCACCGCCTGCCAGGCTGTGGCCTCGTCAAACTGATAGGTCTGCATAAAACACTGCAGCAGCGGCGGGCCGATAAAGTGCTCAAGTGCCTGCAAGTCAGGCTCGTCGATGCCCAGCCTGGCCAGCGCATGCTGCACCGAGCGGGTAATGCCTTCGCGCGGATCGGTCAGGGTGCCATCGAGGTCAAACAGGATGTTCTGGTAATGCATAACAGGTTCGCTCATCAGCCGGCATAGCCTTCCAGCAGGTGTTGGTCTTTCAACCGCACGTAGTTGGCAGCGCTGTAGGTGAAGAAATTACGCTCTTTATCAGTCAGGGCACGGCTCTGTTTCACTGGGCTGCCGACGTACAGGTAACCGCTTTCCAGCACCTTGCCCGGAGGTACCAGCGAGCCCGCGCCGATCACCACCTCGTCCTGCACCACCGCGCCGTCCATCACAATGCTGCCCATGCCAACCAGAATGCGGTTGCCCAGGGTGCAACCGTGCAAGGTCACCTTGTGGCCGATTGTCACGTCGTCGCCAATGATCAGCGGAAAACCATCCGGATTGAACGGCCCGGCGTGGGTGATATGCAGCACACTACCGTCCTGCACGCTGCTGCGCGCGCCAATGCGGATACGGTGCATGTCGCCACGGATCAGGGCGAATGGCCATACCGAGCTGTCTTCGCCCAGTTGCACATCACCGATGACCACGGAGCTGCTGTCGATAAACACCCGTGCGCCCAAGCTGGGCGTGATGCCTTGGTATGTACGAATCGCCACGATAGAAACCTCTTAGGCTGCGGTTTGCCCCGATTGTAATTAACATGCAGGGCATTGCGGTTGTGAAACGTCGCCTGCGACCCCATAACCTGCTTATGACTTCGCGTATCAGAAAGGTGCCTGCCGTGTCCGCCAGCAACCCGCTTCTTCAAGACTTCGATCTGCCATCCTACAGCCTGATCAAACCCGAGCATGTCGAGCCGGCCATCGAGCAGATTCTGGCCGACAACCGCGCCGCCATGAGCCACCTGCTGGAACAACAGGCCGCCGACCCAAGCTGGGACGGCCTGGTGCTGGCCCTGGATGAACTGGGCGCGCGCCTCGGCCAGGCCTGGAGCCCGGTGAGCCACCTGAACGCCGTGTGCAACAGCGCCGAGCTGCGTGCCGCCTACGAAGCCTGCCTGCCCAAGCTATCTGAGTACTGGACCGAAATAGGCCAGAACCAGCCGCTGTTCCAGGCCTATCAGAAGCTGGCTGCAAGCCCCGCAGCCGCGGGTTTCGATGTGGCGCAGAAGACCATTCTCGAACACGCCCTGCGCGATTTCCGCCTGTCCGGTATCGACCTGCCGGCCGAGCAGCAAACGCGCTACGGCGAGATCCAGATGAAGCTCTCCGAGCTGGCCAGCAAGTTCTCCAACCAGCTGCTGGATGCCACCCAGGCCTGGACCAAGCACGTCAGCGACGAAGCTACGCTGGATGGCCTGACCGATTCGGCCAAGGCGCAGATGAAGCAAGCCGCCGAGGCCAAGGGTCTGGATGGCTGGTTGATCAGCCTGGAGTTCCCCAGCTATTTCGCGGTGATGACCTACGCCAACGACCGCGCGCTGCGCGAAGAGGTGTATGCCGCCTACTGCACCCGCGCATCCGACCAGGGGCCAAATGCCGGCAAGAACGACAACGGCCCGGTGATGAATGAAATCCTCGCCCTGCGCCAGGAACTGGCCAAGCTGCTGGGCTTCGGCAATTACGCCGAACTGAGCCTGGCCAGCAAGATGGCCGAGAGCAACGAGCAGGTGCTGAGCTTCTTGCGTGACCTCGGCATGCGCGGCAAACCCTTCGCCGAGCAGGATCTGCGTGAGTTGCAAGCCTTCGCCAGTGAGCAGGGCTGCAACGAGCTGCAAAGCTGGGACGTCGGCTACTACAGCGAGAAACTGCGCGAGCAGCGCTACAGCATTTCCCAGGAAATCCTGCGTGCCTACTTCCCCATCGACAAGGTGCTGACCGGCCTGTTCGCCATCGTCGAGAAACTCTACGGCATCCAGATCAAGGAATTGACTGGCTTCGACACCTGGCACCCGGATGTGCGCCTGTTTGAAATCACCGAGAACGGCCAGCACGTCGGGCGCTTCTTCTTCGACCTCTACGCCCGCGCCAACAAGCGCGGCGGCGCCTGGATGGACGGTGCGCGCGACAAACGCCGCAGCGCCGATGGCACGCTGATCAGCCCGGTGGCCAATCTGGTGTGCAACTTCACCCCTGCCGTCGGCAACAAGCCGGCGCTGCTGACCCACGATGAAGTCACCACCCTGTTCCACGAGTTCGGCCACGGCCTGCATCACCTGCTGACCCGCGTCGAACATGCCGGCGCGTCCGGGATCAACGGCGTGGCCTGGGACGCCGTCGAACTGCCGAGCCAGTTTATGGAGAACTGGTGCTGGGAGCCCGAGGGCCTGGCGCTGATCTCCGGCCATTTTGAGACCGGCGAGCCGCTGCCGCAGGACCTGCTGGACAAGATGCTGGCGGCGAAGAACTTCCAGTCCGGGCTGATGATGGTGCGGCAGATCGAGTTCAGCCTGTTCGACTTCGAACTGCACGCCACCCACGGCGATGGCCGCAGCGTGCTGGACGTGCTCGAAGGCATCCGCGAGGAAGTCTCGGTGTTGCGTCCGCCGGCCTACAACCGCTTCCCCAACAGCTTCGCGCACATTTTCGCCGGCGGTTACGCGGCCGGTTACTACAGCTACAAGTGGGCCGAAGTGCTGAGCGCCGATGCCTTCTCCAAATTCGAGGAAGAAGGCGTGTTCAACAGCGCCACCGGGCAAGCCTTCCGCGAGGCGATCCTGGCGCGCGGCGGCTCGCAGGCACCGATGGTGCTGTTCGTCGATTTCCGTGGCCGCGAACCGTCCATCGACGCCCTGCTGCGCCACCTCGGCTTGAGCCAGGAGGCCGCATGACAGAGACCACTGCCAAACGCTTTATCGCCGGAGCGGTCTGCCCGGCGTGCAGCGAAATGGACAAGATCCAGATGTGGAACGTGGACGGCGTGCCACACCGCGAATGCATCGGCTGCGGTTACGCCGACACCCTGGATGAGCGCGGCAACTCGGTGCCGCGTGAACTGCCCACGCGGGTCAATACCAGCGCACTAAAACCCAAGGCGGCCGACCCCAAGGTGCAAGCAGTGCAGTTCTTCCCCAACCCCAAGCTGAAAAAATGACCGGGAGTCATTGTTAACGTCTCGCAGGATAATTCGCGCGATCGACCAAGGAGGGGGCATGTGGCATCTGGTCTGCGGTGATGCAGCCGTTGAAGGGGTGCGTTTCGTTCTGGGAGAAGACACAGCGGACTGCACCTTGCGGGTCATGCGTGACGACCTCGCCGTAGGCCCGTTGCAGGATATCGATAGCCCGCCGTGCGCCGCCCGCAGCGCTTACTGGCAGGGCGTCTGGCCACAATCGATGCAACCCGTGCCGGATTTCGACGCGGAACTGCAAGCCGATGCCCACTGGCTAAGCACCCTGAGCAGCGGCCAGCGTGGCGTGACGGTCTGGCACGGCGACAGCTGTTCCGAGCAGTTGCTGCTGGCCCGCGTGGCACAGGCTCTGGCCGGCTCAACCATAGAGTTGTGGGAAGTCGCCTGCGGCAACCCGCAGCTGCCGCCACGCCGCGCCGTCTCGCTGTGCCAGCCGCAGCAACTGCAGGAACTCTATGCACAACGGCAACTGCTCGGCGCATCACGGCGTAGCGAACTGGCGGCGCACTGGCAACAGGCGCAGCAGCACAACGCCGCCATCCGTATCTGGCATGCCGGGCGTTTCAAACACCATGAACATGCGCTGGTCGATGATCCCTTGCTGCAGTACTGCAGCGAGCAATGGCAGCCATTGGCACGGGTCATGGCCGAGGTGATGGCGCAAAGCAAAGGTTTCTTCCCCACCGACGCCTTCCTGCACTGGCGCGCCCGTGAGCTGGCATTGGCCGGGCAGCTGCAACTGGCCCAGCCGCTGACCACTGCCTACAGCGAACAACAGGTACGCCGGCTCAGGGCGTAGCCTGCTCAACCTGTTGCAGGTAACGCTCCAGCAGGCGCTGGTAGTCACCGTTGGCGCGCAGTTGCGCCAGGCCCTGATTGAACTGCGCGATGATCACCGCCGCCTGCGGATGGCTACGCGGCACGATCAAATGCAGGGTACTGCTGCTGATCGCACTCTCAGAACGGCGAAACTGTTCGACCGGCACGCCCGTCAGGCGCAACGCGGTTTCCCCCAGGCGACGATCGGAGATAAAGAAATCATCGCGCTCCATCAGCAATAAGAGCGCGCATTCATTCAGCCCCGTCGGGGAATGCCGAACCAGTTGCCCGTCATCGAGCAACTGTTGAATCACCGGCGGCGGTTGCCAGCCCAGCGGGTAGCACAACCGCCGCCCCTGCATGCTAGGCACATCGGTCAGCTCAATCACTTCACCCGCACGGCTGAAAATATGCTGTTCTGCCGTAAACAGCGGCTCCGAGTAGAGAAACGCCTCTTCACGCTGCGGGGTGCGCACATAGGGAAAGGTGGCGTCGTAATCGCCGCGCAGGGTCTTCAGGTAACCACGGTTCCAGGGCTGCCAATCCAGGCTGCTGGGGAGCTGGGCGTACTGAAAGGCCCCACGCACCACCTGGGTCAACATGCCACCAGCTGGCAGCGCCTTGCCGGTAAAAGGGGCGTAATCATCGCCAGTGACCAGCCGCACAGGCTCCGCCAGCGTGCTGGTGCAAAGCAGCAGGCTCAGGAAAAGAGAAGTAAGTATGCGTGCAGGCATCAACCTGACCTTAGCGCGGGCGCGCAATGCAAAACAGCCATGACCCTGAATTCCAGTGTAGGCGGCAGGATACGCATAACTAGTCAAATAACCCTAACTGACCATTGGTCGCATGGGGAGCCTCGGCATGGACAACCGCAGGTGCGTTGGCCAACCGCTCAGCCAAGCCCGCCGCGCGCTCGGCGCGGGTGGCCACGGCTTCACCGAGGCGGGCGGGCAATGCCCAGATTTCCACCTTGTGTTTGGCGCGGGTGATGCCGGTGTAGAACAGGCTACGGCTGAGCAAGGGGCTGGGCAGTTCGGGCAGCACCAGCAGCACTTCGCTGAATTCCGAGCCCTGGCTTTTATGCACGGTCATGGCGAAAGCGCTGTCGTGGCTGGGCAGACGGGCCGGGGCGAAGGGACGATAGCCTTCTTCACCCTCAAAGAACACTCGCAGGCCGTACTCAGTGTGCAGGCAGATGCCGATATCGCCGTTGAACAGACCCAGGGCGTAGTCGTTCTGCCGCACCATGATCGGCCGCCCGACATACCAGCGTTCGCGGCTAGGCACCTGGCTGCGGCGCTTGATTCGCGCCTCCAGGGCTTCGTTGATGCCGGCCACGCCCCAGGCCCCTTCGCGCTGGGCGCAGAGTGCGCGGAAGATGTTGAACGCGGCGAAAGCCGCTGCAGGGTCGGCGCTTTTGGCGGCGCTGATATAGGGTTCATAGCCTTGATCCAGACGCTCCAGCAGATCATTGGGCGTCGGCGCGGCATTCCAGGCCAGGTCGGAGCGGTCCTCCTTGAGCAGGTTCAGCGTGCCGCTGACATCGCCGCCGTTAATGCGCCGCGCCAGTTCACCGATGCCGCTGTCGCCGGCAAAACGGTGGCTGTGGGTCAGCAGCACCACGGCGTCGCCGAGTTGCGAGCTGGGTTGGCTGACCGGCACCTGCTGGCCGGTGATGCGTTGCAGCTCGTTCGCCGCCTGAGCATCAAAGCCACGGCCCTCGCAGAGTTCGGCAAACACTGCGCCGGCTTCCACAGCGCAGAGCTGGTCTTTGTCGCCGAGCAGGATCAGTCGCGCAGTGGGCGGCAGGGCATCGAGCAGTTTGGCCATCAGCGCCAGATCGACCATCGAGGCCTCGTCCACCACCAGCACATCCAGGGCCAGCGGGTTGCCCGCGTGATGGCGTACCTGGGGACTGTCGCCGCGGCTGCCAAGCAGGCGGTGCAGAGTGCGCGCCTCATCCGGCAACGCGGCCTTGATCGCCTCGCTGACCGGCAGCTCGGCCTTGGCATTGCGGATCGCTTCAGCCATGCGCGCCGCCGCTTTACCGGTGGGTGCGGCCAGGCCGATGGCCAGCGGAGCGCCGCCCGGATGTTCGCAGCCAGGCTGCTCCAGCAGCGCAGCCAGTAGACGCACCACAGTGGTGGTTTTGCCGGTGCCGGGGCCGCCGGAGATCACCGCCAGTTTGCGCCGCACCGCTTGCGCAGCGGCCAGACGCTGCCAGTCGGGTTGTTGTTGCCCCGCCTGTGATAAAGAGTTGAACGCAAATAGCCGGGTCAGGCTTTCACTGAGCAGGGCTTCATCCACCTCGGGCAAATCGGCGGCGCGTTGCAACAACTGCTCGGCCAACTGGCGCTCATAGGCCTGATACCGCGCCAGGTAGAGGCGGCCATGCTCGAGAATCAGCGGGGTGAAATCACCGTCGCCACCCACCAGGGACGATGCTTCCAGCTGCGCCTGCCACTCGGCCAGCGGCGGCAAACTGAAGCCGTGGTCGGGCCAGGGCCGCTGCCCGGCCAGACGCGCCAACGGCAAACACACATCACCCTTGTCCAAGGCCATGCACAGCAATGCCGCCGAGACCAACACCATCGGCGACGCCTGCGGATCAAGGCGCTGCAGGCTGTCGACCAGGGCGCGTTCCAGCGGGCCGAGGGGCAGATCGTTAAGCATCACGCGCCCTCCGCAAACAGATTATCCAATGCATCCAAAAGCCCATCGCTGGGCCGTGAGAAATACACCCCGGCGCTCGGCATGCCGCGCAGAAACAGGTAATACGCGCCGCCCAGCTGCTCATTCTTGAAATCGTCCAGACGCTGCCGCAGGAAGCGTCTCAGCGCGACCAGGTAGATCAGGTATTGCAGGTAGTAATGCTCGGCGGCCAGGGCTTGCAGCAGGCGTTCGCCGCCGTAGTAGCTGGTGTCCGGCCCGAGCCAGTTGGACTTGTAATCGGCGATGTACCAGCGCCCATCGTGCTCGAAAGTCAGGTCGATAAAACCCTTGAGAAAGCCCTTGAGGCTGTCGAATTCCAGCCGCGCCGCTGCCTCGCGCATCGGTGCCGCCAGGCCATGGGCCGGGTCGCAAAGAATCGCGCGCAGGCGTTGCACATCTAGTCCGGCCAGGGGAAAGGTAAAGCCCAGTTCGGGCAAGCGGCGCGTCGGATTCAGACCGGCGAGGGTCAGACCCTGGCCATCCAGATCAGCGTCGATCACCTGTTGCAGATGATCAAGCGCCACGGCCTGCCAGTCGCTGCTGATGCCGTGGCCGCTTAGCCCCGGCTCAATCAGCTCAATCAGCGCGCCTTTGCGGCGCGCCCAGTCTTCGAGGATGGCGTGCAGGCAGGTACCGGCCCGCGCGCCACGGGGGAAGGCGAAGAAGCCCGTGCCCGGATCGCTGGCATCGGGTAGCACCAGGCCATCGCGGTCCGGGGCTTCCATATGCATACCGGCGGCCAACCCGGAGAAGCTGCCGATGCGCCAGGCGCTGTGCAGGCTGCGTTGCAAGGTGGCGAGTTGCTGCGGGGCCGGAGCGCGTTGCTCGCCGGCGGCACTGGCTTCGCTTTCACGCAGCGGCTGGATAACCATCTGGCCCTTGCTGCTGGCGATCAGCTTTTCGATTTCGGCCCGCAGCCCTTGCGGACTCAGGCTTTGCAGATGGCCGGCCAGCTCGCTCAGGGCATCTTCACCCGATAACGCGCGGCCGTGCAGTAGCCAGGCCAGGGCGCTGCTGTGCAGGCCGCTGTCGCCGAGGGTGCCGTCCTTTTTCGGTTTGCAGTCCACCGGCCCCCAGTGTAACCACAGGCGATCCCGCGCACGGGTCAGGGCCACATAGGTCAGGCGCAGTTTTTCGGCGAAGCGTTCGTGGCGGGCGCGCTCGCGGTGCACGTCGAACTGCTCGCTGCCCAGGTCCAGCAGCGGCGTGCCGTCGTCAGCGTGGCAGCTGATGTCTTCATGCTGGCGCAGCAGTGCGCCGTCCCACAAGTAGGGGCAGAACACCAGCGGATATTCCAGGCCCTTGGAGGTGTGGATGGTGACGATCTGCACTCGCTCGGCATCGCTTTCCAAGCGCAGCAAGGCGTCTTCGCCATGGGCCTCGGCGCTGCGTTGGGCGTTGAACCAGGCGAGCAATTGCTCCAGACCGGGGCGTTGCAGGCTTTCGGTTTGCAGCAGTTCGGCCAGGTGCAGCAGGTTGGTCAGGCGGCGCTCGCCATCGACCAGGGCCAGCAGCCGCTGGGCCACGTGCTGCTCATCCAGCCAGGCGCGGAAGGCGCGCATAAAGCCCTGTTGTTGCCAGAGTTGGTGGTAGCGCTCGGCGGCTTCGCGCTCGCGGTCCCAGGCTTGGGCATCCTCGCTACAGGCGGCCAGATCGGCGGCGCTACGGCCCAGCAAACGGCTGGCCAGGGCATAACGCAACGCGCCCTCGCGGCCCGGCTCGGCATAGGCGGCGAGCACGGCGGACAGCTCATCAGCTTCCTCGCTGTGCCAGACGTTCTCCTTGCCACGGCGCACGCTGGGCACGCCACGGGCGGCCAGCTCGGCAGCCACTTCGCCGGCCTGACGGTGACTGGCGACCAGCACGGCGATATCCCCGCCTTTGAGTGGGGTGCGCGTGCCGTCTTGCTCGCCCTCTTTATTTTCAAAAAAGGCCTCGCCACGGCTGCTGGCGTTAAGCACCGCCGCAATGCGCCGCGCCGTATCCCGTGCCACCAGTGCGCCCGCTTCGCCCTTGCCCAGGTAGTCGTTATCCAGCCAGACCAGCGCCAGCGGTGCGTCGGTTTCATCCTCAACATGCGGCAATACCAACTGTGCCCGCGCCTTGCTGCTGGCCCCGACCTGCTGGTAAGCCAAGCCTTGCTCTGCAAAGGGCATGGGCCGATCGAACAGCTGATTCAGCGCGGCAATCAGCTCGGGCGTGGAACGGTGGTTGGTGGCCAGGCTGTACTGGCGCGCAGCTTCGCTGCGCGCCTTGAGGTAGGTCGCCAGATCCGCGCCACGGAAGGCATAAATGGCCTGCTTCGGATCGCCGACAAAACACAGATCGCCGGCGTCTTGATAAATGCGATGAAACACCCGGTACTGCACCGGATCGGTGTCCTGAAACTCGTCGATCAGCGCCACCGGATACTGCGTGCGCAGGGTGCTGACCAGGTGCTCGCCGCCCTCGCTCTGCAAGGCTTGCTGCAGCTTGTTGAGCAGGTCATCGAAGGCCAGCAAGCGTTGCGCCGCCTTGCGCGCGGGCAGTTGCTCGTTGAGCTGATGAATCAGGCGTACCTGCAAGTCGATCAGGCGTTGCTCGGCCTCGGGTTGCGCGGCATCGAGGGCATCGCAGAGTTCCTGCAAGGCAGCGGCCAGTGGATTGGCCGGGGCTTCGCAGCCCTTCTTGCTGGCCTTGTTTAAGCCTTCGCGGGCCAGACGGCGATGCGCTTCGGTCTTGCTGAACAGCGCGGCGGCGTCGCTGAAATAACCGTCCAACTCAGCCTGCCAGACGCCCAGCTTGGCTGGGTTGCACATATTGCTCTTAAAGCCATCGAAGGCTTTCAGTTGCTGCAACCAGGCCGCGCTTTCGCCCTGCCAAAGACGCTGCGCCTGCTGCCAGGCGGCGCGTAGGGCGCTCATCTCACTGCGCGTGCCCGGTTGCGGCTCGATGCGCAGGTACGGTTTGCCCAGGTGATTGCGCAGGCGCTGACGCAGAACCTGCGGGGTGATCTTCTGCTGCACCAGAAACGCCGCCCACTCCGGCTCGGCACTGGCCAGCTCATGCCGCCAGAGGTCGGCGAGCAGGGCGTCGATAATTTCGCGATCGTCGTGGGTCAGTTCGTTGTCGAAATCGCCACCCGCTTCAAACGCGGCGTCCTGCAAGGCCCGCTGACAGAAGCCGTGGATGGTGAAGATCGCCGCCTCGTCAAAACCGTGCACCGCCAGCAGCAGACGTCGGTGGCTGGCGGCATCCGGGTACTGGGCATGCAATTCATTAAGCAAGGCGTCGTCGCCCGGCCCCTGTTCATACACCGCCAGCAACTCGGCCAGGCGCTTGCGAATGCGCTCGCGCAGTTCGGCGGTGGCAGCTGTGGTAAAGGTCACCACCAGAATCTGGCTGACACTGAGCTGCTTCTCCAGCAACAGGCGCGCGTACAACGCGGTCAGGGTCCAGGTTTTGCCGGTGCCGGCGCTGGCTTCGATCAGCGAGCGGCCGGTGAAGCTGTCGTGCAGCAGGTTCAGGCTGGCGCTGCTCATGCTTCATCCTCGTCGCTGCCTTGCAGGGCATCCAGGGCCGGGCCGTAGAGTTGTTCGGCGAGGGCCTCAAAGCGCTCGCCCAGCGGCTCACGGTCGCGGAAGGCCAGAGCATTCCACGAGTTCTGGCCTTCGCCATCCATAAAATCGTTGCCTTGCCACATCAGCAGCGCCTCGCTCTGGGCGGCGTCGATGGGCCCTTTACGGCCGGGGTTTCGCCACTTGCGGGCGAAGCCATAACTGCATTTGGCGAACAGCGGCAGGGGTTCGCACAGCGCGCTTTTGTAGGCTTCCAGCCAGGGCACCAGCAGCTCGCGGGCATTGGCCAGCGGGCCCAGACGCCATTCGCTTTTCGGCGAGAGCAGACGGCTGTCGCGGCTGATCTCGGGCGTGGCCGCGCAGTTGAGCAGCAGATGGCGCAGCCAGAATGGCGCCAGCTCCCAGGCGCCGAGATCACGCAGGCGGTAGTCGAACAGGCCGGCGCGGGTCACGCCATCCAGCCAGCCGTGGATGCGTACACCGGCCAGCTCGATATCGACCAACAGCGGTTGCGGCGCATCCTCCGGGCGTTCATCGAACAGGGTTGGGGCGAAGGCGCGGATCGGCCCGCGAATCTGTCCCCAGTGCGCTTGGCCCAGCTCGCCCACCGGTAACCAGCCGGAAGCCGCCGCAACGGCGCGCTCCTGGCGCTCGCTCCAACCGTTCTCGATGGCCTGCAAGGCCAACTGGCGCAGGCCATGCTGGCTGGTCCACTCGACGCTGAACGGCTCGTCGCCGGCCAGGGTTTCTTCGCTCTGTGCCAGGCGCAGGCCGAGGCGCTGTTCCAGCAGGTAGCGCGCCGGGTGTTTAAAGCAGTGGATCAGCTGGTTGGGTTCGATAGTGAGTAAATCTTCATCCGGCGTATCCAACGGGCTGGCAAAGGGCGCGGGGGCTTGCACCGCCTGACTCAAGCGCTGCGCAGCGTGGAACCAGGGCGCGGCAAAGCCGGCATGGCGGTTGCCAGCAAAGTTGCCGGGGGCGAAGGGCTGCAATGGATGGTGGTGAGTAATCCTTGCGCTGGCCGGGCCATTGCCATCTATCGCCGTGAGGTCGACCACATCCAGCAGCTCGCTGACCAGTACCGACGGCGGCAGCTCGGCGTTGCTGCGCGGGTCGCGGCCGACGTAACTCAGATATAGGCCGCCACGGGCCGAAAGCAGGGTTTCCAGCAGCAGGTAGCGGTCATCCAGACGTCGCGCGCGATCGCCACGGCGGGGTTTCTGGCTGATCAGGTCAAAGCCCGCTGCCGGGGTGCGGCGCGGCAAGGCGCCATCATCCAGCCCCAGCAGGCAGACCAGCTGAAACGGCAGACTGCGCATCGGCACCATGGTGCAGAAGGTCACCGCGCCGGTAAGAAAGCCCGATGCAGCGCTGCCCTGCTCCAGGGCGGCGGTGAGTTGCTGGCGGATCAGCGCCAGCTCAATCGGCCGCTCGACCCCCGAGGCGTCACCCTGCTCCTTGAGCGCGGCGCAAGCCTTGGACAGCAGCAACAGGGTGTCACCGGCCTCGCGCTCATCGAACAGCTGATCGATCAGCCCTTGCAGGGATTCGGCCCATTCGTCCAGGGCGCGCGGCCGTTGCAGGCTCTGCGCCAGCGTGGCCAAGCGCTCGACAAAACCGGCCAGGCGACCGAGCAGTTGTGCGCGGCCGCCTTCCAGCGCATCCAGCGGCCAGTAGCTACCCAACAGTGGCGCAGCCAGACCGGCCAACTGTGGCGGCGCGGCAAAGCCCAGCAGCAGGCGATCCAGCCCTTGCCGCCAGGTAAACGCCGCATCCGCCGGCAGGCCCAGTTGCTCGCGGTGCGTTGCATCGCGGCCCCAGCGCACGCCGGCGTCGCGCAGCCAGTCGCGCAGCAGCGGTAAATCCTCTGCCTCGATGCCGACGCGGCGGGCGATGGCCGGCTGTTCCAGCCAGGCGAGGATTTCCTCGGCGGCAAAGCGGCTGTCTGGCAGCGCCAGCAGATTGAGGAAGGCTTCGATCAGCGGGATTTCCGCACGCAGGCTGCGGTCGGCCAGGCTGAAGGGAATCCGCGGCACGCCTTCGCGCGGGGCAAACACCGCTTCGATATAGGGTGCGTAACGCTCAATGTCCGGGGTCAGCACCACCACTTGATCCGGGGTCAGCGCGTGCTCGACGGCAAAGCGGGCGAGTAGCTGGTCATGCAGGATTTCCACTTCGCGCAGCGGCGAGTGGGCGACGTGCAGCTCCAGCGAGCGGTCGTCTTCGCGCAGCAGCAGACGCTCATCAGCAGTGCGTGTGCGCAGGCGCAGGATGTCGTTCTGCAAGGCCTGCAACAGGCTGGCGTCGTGCAGGTCGTCATCCTCGGAATACAGGCCGATTTCCTGACTGCCCTCGCTGGAGGCCAGGCTGAACAGACTGTCGAAAAAGTCGCGACCCTGCTTGCCCAGGCTCGCCAATAACGGGTGGCCGACATCCAGATACCAATCGTCCGGACTGAGTTCAGGCTGCCTGGCCAACTCTCGAATATCGCGAATCTCGCCCCAGGCTTCGCGGCACGGGTTGAGGGCGAAAACAATCACCTGAGTGTGCCGCGCCAGGCCTTCCAATACCCGCATATGGTGCGGCGGCAGCGAACTGATGCCAAACACCAGCACGCGCTCGGGCAGCCCGGCGATGGGTGTGGCGTCATACAGGCGGGTGAGCAGCTCTTCCAGCAGACGCGCGCGGTGTGGGTGGCCGTCTTTGGTCAGTTCGCGCCAGAGCAGCGCCTGCCAGCCTTCATCCTGGCCGAGATCGAGCAGCTCGTTGCGTTCCCAGGCGGCGAGCCAGTCGTCGCGATACAGCAGGTATTGGTCGAATACGTCGGCGATCTTCACGGCCAATGACAGCCTGCGGCGCTCATCGCCACCGTCCAGATAATGCGCCAGGCGCGGCGCCTCACTCAGGTGGGCCGGCTCGCACAGCCAGTCATACAGGCGCCAGCTCAAACTGCTGGGGCTGAACGCCGATTGTTCCGGCAGTTGCCCCAGGCACAGGCGCGAGACGTCCCAGACGAACTTGGCCGGGAGCTGCACCTCCAGCTGCATGGCAATGCCCTGCTTGCGCGCCAGCTCCAGCGTCAGCCAGCGCCCCATACCCTGGCTCGGCACCACCACCAGCGCCGGCGCAAAGGGATCACGCATCGGCGTGGCGAGCAGGGTGGTGGCCAGCTCGCCAAGGGTTTCCAGATCGGGGGCGTGATAAAGCGTCAGCATCGGAGGGCATCCATTCAATAGCGAGCAAGGTTATCAGCTCACGCAGCTTGACGGGATTACGCGACAGCCTGTGTCGTTCGCTGGCGCGCAGCGCCAACCACAGCTAAAGCTAAACATAGGGCTTTAGCCTTTATAACAAGTAAAAACCACGCGTCACGCTGCAACCGGGCGGGCGCGCCAGGGAGCAGCACCATGCTCACCCTGCTGAATCTTCTGTCTGCCGTCGCCTTGCTGATCTGGGGCACCCATATCGTCCGTACCGGCATCCTGCGGGTGTATGGCTCGCACTTGCGCAAGGTGCTTAGCCATAACGTCAGCAAGCGCCCACTGGCCTTTGCTGCCGGCATCGGCGTGACCGCGCTGGTGCAGAGCAGCAACGCCACCGCGCTGCTAGTCACTTCGTTTGTCGCTCAGGGGCTGATGGCGCTGACTCCGGCGCTGGCGATCATGCTCGGGGCGGACGTCGGCACGGCGCTGATGGCCCGCGTGTTGACCCTCGATCTGAGCTGGTTAAGCCCGCTGCTGATCTTTCTCGGCGTGGTGTTCTTTCTCTCGCGCAAGCAGACCCGCGCCGGTCAGCTTGGCCGCGTGGCCATCGGCCTGGGGCTGATGCTGCTGGCGCTTGAGCTGATCGTCGCCGCTGCTACGCCGATCACCCAGGAGCAGGGCATCCGCGTGCTGTTCGCCTCACTGACCGGCGACCTGCTGCTGGATGCGCTGGTCGGCGCGCTGTTCGCGCTGATTTCCTATTCCAGCCTGGCGGCTGTGCTGCTCACCGCCACCCTGACCGGTGCCGGCCTGATCAGCCTGCCGGTGGCCATCGGCCTGGTGATTGGCGCGAATATCGGCAGCGGCGTGCTGGCCTTTCTCACCAGCAGCCTGCAAACCCCAGCCGGACGGCGTGTGGCTTTGGGCAGCCTGCTGTACAAACTGATCGGCCTGCTGCTGGTGATGCCGTTTCTCGATCCGCTGGCCAACTGGCTGGACAGCCTGAACTGGCGCCCCGAAGAGCTGGTGATCGGCTTCCACCTGCTCTACAACAGCCTGCGCTGCCTGCTGATGCTGCCCACGGTCGGGCTGATGGCGCGCTTCTGTAATTGGCTGCTGCCGGATCGCCCGGATGAAAACGGCGTCGCTCGCCCACGCCATCTCGACCCCACCGCGCTGGCCACCCCCAGCCTGGCGCTGGCCAATGCGGTGCGCGAAACCCTGCGCATCGGCGACCTGATCGAAACCATGCTCAGCCACCTGCTGGAAGTTTTGCGCGGTGGGCAAACCGCCTTGGGCAAGGAACTGCGCCGCCTGGATGACGATGTCGATGCACTCTACAGCGCGGTCAAACTCTACCTGGCGCAGGTACCGCGCGAGGTGTTGAGTGAGCACGACAGCCGGCGCTGGGCAGAGATCATCGAACTGGCGGTCAACCTGGAGCAGGCCGGCGACATCATCGAACGCATGCTCGGCAAAGTGCAGGATCAGAAGACTGTGCAGCGCCACTCCTTCTCCGACAGCGGCCTTGAGGAACTCACCGCCCTGCATGGCCAGTTGCTGGCCAATCTGCGTTTGGGCCTGTCGGTATTTCTCTCCGCCGACAAGGAAAGCGCGCGTCAGCTGCTGCGCGAGAAACGCCGCTTCCGCGCCCAGGAGCGTCGCCTGGCCCACGCCCACGTCAGCCGTCTGCACCATCAGGTGGTGCAGAGCATCGAAACCAGCGCCCTGCATATGGAGCTGATCGCTGATATGAAACGTCTCAACTCACTGTTCTGCGCCAGCGCCTATGTGGTGCTGGAAAGCAGCGAGACAGGCGCCTTGCACCATGAGGACAACGGCGCGGAGTAACATCTCAAGCAAATTGGTCTATACCACCAAGCCTTGGTTGGGTTGAGACAACAAGGCGCATCCGCTTTAAGTTGGCGTGCGGCATTGCAACAGTTCTGCCATCAATGACCGCTAATACTGCTCAACTCCAACAACAAAAGAGCGCCTTCCCTATGAAAAACCTCACCTCCCTGGTCGTTGGTCTAGGCCTGGCCTTCAGCGCCAGTCACGCCAGCGCCTGGTCGCAACCCACGCACAAGAATATCGTCAAGGACGCCCTGGCCTTCCTCAACTCGGCCCATGCCACGCCCGAGATGAAACGTGCCTATCAGTTCTACGTCGGCGCAGCCGGCAGCGAAGCCCGTGCGGGAGAAATCCTCGGCCAGGCGGCCTACGACGTTGATGATTTCCAGGACACCCGCCTGGGTGGCTGGTGGGTCGGCTACGAGCAT
This sequence comes from Pseudomonas anguilliseptica, assembly GCF_021375795.1. Lineage (GTDB taxonomy): Bacteria > Pseudomonadota > Gammaproteobacteria > Pseudomonadales > Pseudomonadaceae > Aquipseudomonas > Aquipseudomonas anguilliseptica_A. The sequence continues at coordinate 477,316 of NZ_JAEIOI010000003.1, forward strand.
GCGCCGGTGTATGGCGCCGCCGCTTCGCTGGTCAACTACACCTCGTACTGGCACTTCATCAACATGGCCCGCCAGGGCGACGCCCACGGCAACGACCACGGTGGCTACGACTACCGCTACCGCAAGGTGGATGGCAGCTGGAGCGGTGACGTTGACTGGTACGCCATGGTGTACCTGTACAACCGCGAGCTGAAGAAGAGCGACTTCGATACCACCGAAGCGCATTACCGCCAGGGCACCTACTCCAACTGGCAAACACACTATGGCGACTTCCAGACGGCGGCCTTCCAGCCCATCGATAACCTGGCCAAATACTGGTTCGATCAGTACAAGAACGCCCCCTCGCTGCAAACCATCGGCTACGCACTGCACACCACCGGCGATGTGGCGCAGCCGCACCACGCCTGGGTCACCTCGGGCAACGGCCACTCCGGCTGGGAAGGCTGGGTGGACGATCACTACTTCAAGGAAGGCCTGAACAATATTGCCGCCGTGGCCAACCGGGTGGGCAGTTACGACCCGCAGAAACCGATCCGCGATCTGCTCACCCAGACTGCGCAGGTCGCCTATCAACGCCCTGAACCGCTGTATGACACCAGCTATGCCACCCGCTTGCGAGTGGCCAAGGAGCTGATTCCGGAGTCCATCGCCCTCACCGTCAGCGTGCTGACCAAGGGTGCCAACACCTTCTACGGCCAGGGTGGCCGCTAAGGTGCGCGGGCTTATCCAGCGCAGTTTGCTGGTACTGGGGCTGACCGGCATCTGCCTGTCAGCCCTGGGCAGCCAGGACATGCGCATCAACGGTGAACGCCTGCCCGGTAAAAGCATCGGCCTGCTGGAGCAGGCCATGACCCGGGTCAAATTCAACACCGACCTGCGCCTGCTGCGCACGGGCCTTGCGGAAAACCACCTGCTGGCCCGCGAGGTGGAAGCCGAACTGAGCGCCAAATACAGCAGCGATCTGGATGCCTTGGTCGAACGCGAAGCCGCCAACCTGATCGAGCAGGTCTACGGCCGCCAGTTCGATCACGATGTCCGGCCCTTTCTGCGCCAACCACAGGCGCTGAGCAGCGCACGGCTGCGCCAGGTGCTGACCGCGCCAACCCAGGGCGTGGTGCTCGATAGCCTGCAACTGAGCCCCCAACAGCAGGCCGATGCCGCACAAGTACAGCTGATCAGCTGGCAGTTCCCCGGCCAGGCCGAACAACGCCTGAACCTGCTGGAGTTGTATCAGGGCGATAACGTACAAGGCCGGGTGGAGCTGCAGCAGGGCAACCTGGTGTACCTGGCCGAACAGGTGCGTCAGCAGGCGCTGCGCGACTACCTCTGGTATCAGCTCGGAGAGAAGGGATTCAGTGCGGACGAACAGGCCGGCATCCGCCAGTTGGTGCGCGACAAACTCGTTCGCCACAAATACCTGCACCAGCTCGGCCTGCACAGCGATTTCCACCACGAAACCGCCAGCCTGCGCGAGCGCGCCCGCCAGGTCAGTGATGCAGATGCCGAGGCTTACTACCAGCGCAACCGCCAGCTCTACCAGAATGTCGCCCAGGTGCAAGCCAGTCATATCCGCCTGGCAGACCAAGCCAGTGCCGACCGGGTGTATGCCGAACTGCAAAAAGGCCTGAGCTTCGATGACGCTGTACACCGCTACTCCCTGGCGGACAGCAAAAGCCACACGCCGCCCGGCGACCTCGGCCTGATTCGCCCGCAGGATGCGCAGCTGGATTTTCTGCGCAAAACCGCCCTGTTGCAGAAGGCCGGCAGCATCTCCCAACCGATGCTGATCGACGGCGCCTTTGAGATCGTCCAGGTGCGCAGCCGTGAGGATAAGCAACTGCCGCTTAGCGATCCCAGCGTGCGTTATGAGGTCAACCAGGCCGTGGCCAAGGAGCAACTGACCCAGGCCTTCCAGGCCCGCGTCGACGCCCTGCTGACCAACGCCAAGGTGGAAGGACTATGAAGGCCTGGCTCGGCATCGGCCTGCTCGGGGTGATCACGGCGGTGACCATCGTCGTCGTGCGCATGCCCCAGGCCGACACCTCGCCAGCCGTTGCGCCCCACGCGACAACACCTCCCAGCGCCGCCATTCGCTTACCAGAGCTGCCCGCCGCGCTGCCGATACAGCAGCCCGCTGCAATCCCAACGCCTGCAGAACAACCAGTGGAAGAACCGCCCAGCGAACCGCAACTGAATGCCCAGGAAGCGCAAATGCTGATCCAGCTTATGGCCGACCAAGGCGACCCGCGCAGCCCGGCTCTGGGCCAGCTCAAACCGCGGCAACCCGCATCCGCCGCCCAGCTGGCCGACCCGGCGCAGTACAGCGCCTTCGAAGACCAGCAAACCCGCGACCAGATCATGGCCTACGCCAGCGGCGTGCAGCAGATCCCCGCCATCCGCGACCGCATCGAACAAGCTGCGCAATCCGGCGAACGCAGCCAAAGCGAACTCGATGAAGCCCGCGCCGCGCTGGAGCAACTGGAAATGCTGCAGAGCAAACTGCAGCGGGAAAGGCCGGAGTTGTTACCAACCTCAGCAGCCCCCTGAAAAATCAGCCCCTTACAACCACCCCCGCTCGCGGTAGTAGCGCAGAGCCCCTTCGTGCAACGGGGCGCTGAGGCCGGCCTGAATCATCTCGGCCTCGTTTAACTCAGCAAAGGCGGGATGCAGGCGTTTGAAGCGGTCGAGGTTATCGAAAACCGCCTTGACCAGTTGATAGACCACGTCTGCACTGGTCGCGGCCGAGGTCGACAGTACCGCTTTGCCGCCGATGGAGGCGGTGGCGGCGGGATTGCCACGGTAGATGCCGCCGGGAATTTCAGCACGGTTGTAGTAAGGCTTTGCAGCCAGCAAACGTTCGATTTGCGCTTCGCCTATTGGTACCAGTACGGCATCAAGGGTGGTGGTGGCCTCCTGAATGGCGCCGTTGGGATGGCCAACAAAATAGGTCATGGCGTCGATATTGCCCTCACCCAGTGCCGCAGCCTGGTCGGCGGCCTTAAGCTCGGCGGTCAGGGCGAAGATTGAGCGCGACCAGCCCTTGGCCTGCATGATTTCTTCCAGGGTGTCGCGCTGACCAGAACCGGGGTTGCCGATGTTCACGCGCTTACCCTTGAGGTCGTCGAACTCGGCAATCGCGGCATCGCGCCGCGCCAGCACGGTAAACACCTCGCTCTGCAACGAGAATACGGCCCGCAGGTCGGCCATGGCACCATCCTGGGCAAACGGGGCCAGCCCATGCAGGGCTTTGTACTGGTGATCCGCTTGCATGATGGCGAAATTGAACTCGCCGCTGCGCATACCTTTGACGTTGGCCACACCACCACCGCTGGCCGGAGCCGCACAGGTAATGCCATGCTCGACCGCCCCACGATTGAGAAAGCGGCAGATCGACTGCCCCGCCACGTAGTACACGCCGGTCTGCCCGCCAGTGGCAATGCGCGCGAAACGATCCTCAGCCTGTACGCTGGCAGTCGAAAACAGGCTCCAGGTAATTGCCCACAACGCCCACGTCACTGTCTTGCAGTTCATCGGACCACTCCTCCTCGGGTTGAACGCGCCAGCACCATCGACAGCCGCAGAGCCCCTAGACGTCTTAACCCTACCGCCAGACCACAGCTTTGGGCAGAATCAGGCCATGGCCAAACACACACTTGATTCACAACACACCTCGGTCAGCGCCAGCATCACCCTCGCCGTGTTGCATGCTGCGAGCCGCCTGGGTATTGATCGCACTCAACTGATGAGCACCTGCGGGCTGAGCGACAGCCAGCTCAGTGACCCCGACGCGCGCGTACCCTTCGCCACGCAGGAGCGACTGTGGCAACACCTCAGTCGCATCGAACATAGCGAGCCAGGCCTGGCCCTGGGCTGCAACCTTGCTCCCGGCCCGTTCAGCGTGCTCGGTTACCTGTTGCAGAGTAGCCCGACCCTGGGCGACGCGCTGGCCGCCGGGCTGCGTTATCAACGTCTTGTCGGCGAGGGCGGCGAGGTGCAACTGCGTGAGCAGGGCGACGAGTTGCAGCTGCTGTATCGCCCGCTGCATCCCGAGCTGCCGGCCACCCGCACCCGCGTCCTGGCGCTGATGGCCTGCTGGGTGCAGATGCTCCATCCACTGCTGGACAACTGGCGGCTGCTGCGTGCGCAGTTCGTCCATGAGCAGCCGGCGCTACTCGACAGCTACATCCACACCTTCGCCTGCCCCCTGCAGTTTGCCGCCAGCGATTACGGCATCGTACTGCCCAGCTCGCTGGCCAGTGCGCCACTGATCCAGGCCAACCCACCGTTGCAGAATCTGCTGCGCCAGCATGCCGAAGCCCTGCTCGCACGCCTGCCCAGCGAAGGCCTGAGTGCGCGGGTGGTGGCCCTGCTGGGCGAGCAATTGGCGCGCGGAGAGCCGGATCGCGGCGAACTGGCGCGGCGCCTGCACCTCAGTGAACGCACACTGCAGCGGCGCCTGGCCGATGAGGGCTGCAACTACCAGCAACTGCTCAGTGACACTCGCCAGCAGCTAGCCGAACAGCACCTGAAAAACGGTGACCTTCCCGCCGCTGAAATTGCCCTGCTGCTCGGTTACTCGGAACCCAGCGTATTCTTCCGCGCGTTTCGTCAATGGACCGGATTTACGCCGGGTGAATACCGCGCACAGCAGAAGGCGCAATGACAGCCTAAATCCCCTGCGCCCGTAAAAACGCCAGAAACGCCTCGCGCGAGCTATAGCGCGGGCTAAAGCCGAAGTCCTGCTTGAGCCGGCGGTTGCTCAGTACTGGGCGATAGCGCAGAAAATCCACCTGCTCCGGGCCGTAGGGGCTGAGACCCAGGGGTTTGAGTACGCGCAACGCAGTGCGAATCAGCCAGGCCGGCAAGGGGCGGTAAGGTTTGCCCAGCAGTTCGGCGATTTCCTTGAGTGACAGCGCGCCATCGCCGGCCAGGTTGAAGATGCCGGCGCTTTGCTGGCGCAGGCCACGGCAGATGATGTCGACCACATCCTGATCCCAGATAAACACAAAGCGGCTGTCGTTGCCGCGAATACCCAGCACTGCGGGCTTTTTGAACAGCTCGGTGATCTGGTTGTTCACCTGTTTGCCAAGGATGGTGCCGGGGCGCAGCACCAGTTGCTTGAGGTGCGGGTGCTGCGCGCGAGCTTCGGCCAGCAGCAGCTCCACTTCACGCTTGTGTTTGGCGTAGGCGAACTGCGCGTGGCCGCGTAGCGGCTGGTCTTCATCAAGCCACTCGGCATTGCGCGGGTCATAGCCATAGGCAGCGCCGGAGCTGGTAACGATCAACTGTTCGACGCCATGGGCCGCAGCCGCCTGGATCAGCGATTGGGTGCCGCCAACATCAATGGCATGCAGCTGTTCCTCGCTCATACCCGGCGGCGGGGTGACCACCGAGGCCAGGTGAACAATCGCCTGTGGCCGCCAGGTGGCCACGCAGTCGTCAACAGCCGCGGGCTGGCTGATATCGAGCAGCACCGGTTCGATATTCAGCTTCATCCCCGCGCGGTTCTGCGGGCGAATATCGGCGGCAATCAACTGCCACTGCGGGTGTTGAATGGCCAGTTGGTTAAGCAGCTGCTGGCCGATATAACCGGCTGCACCTGTGATCAAGACGCGCATGTAGCTCTCCATAACGCAGCGCGGCCCCATGGCACGGGCGCTGCGTTTTCAGCGAATGTGTTTACCCATTGCAGGCTATCCGGCGGACGATGGCGCGGCAGTGGCAAGGCTGGCCAAACAGCGTGGCCAAAGGCGACAGATGCGTGTGCCCTGGCCGGCTGGGCGAGTTATGCTCTGCGCCCCGCCATTTCCCAGGTATGCCGCCATGAGCCAAGCCGAACAGAACCTGCGTATCGACTACATCGAGTTCGCCGCCGTCGACCTGGCGCTGCTCAAGCAGTTCTATCAACAGGTTTTCGGCTGGCGCTTTACCGACTACGGCCCGCACTACAGCAGCTTTACCGATGGGCGCATGACGGGCGGCTTTACCACCGACAGCGCGGCAGGGGCTGGGCCGCTGGTGGTGATCTATGCCGCGGACCTGGAGGCCGTGTGTGCCCAGGTGGCCGCCGCCGGTGGGCAGATCACCCAAGCGATTTTCAGCTTCCCCGGCGGGCGGCGTTTCGAGTTTCGCGACCCGAGTGGCAATCGCCTGGCCGTGTGGTCGGAGTAAGCGAGCGTCCCATGCAAGCGGTGAAACAACAGCTGTTCAAACTGATCGCCCTGATTCAACGCAATCCGGGAATGGTGGCGATCTTCGGTTTTGCCTCGGGCCTGGCGAGCTTTCTGCTGGTCGAGCGTCAGGCCGAGCTGGCGCGGGTGTTGGCGCTGGTGATGCTGGTCAGCTGGTTGTGGCTGATTCTGGAAAACATCCTGCGCGAACGCATCGCCCAGTGGTTCGGCTTCGAGCTGCCACCGCCGCTGCTGCGCTATGCCACGCAAATGATCCACCAGGAGAGCCTGTTCTTTGTTCTGCCGTTCTTCTTTATCACCACCACCTGGAACAGTGGCCAACTGCTGTTTAGCGGTCTGCTGGCTTGCGCGGCGCTGATTTCGATCATTGATCCGCTGTACTACAAGTGGCTGGCACCCAAGCGCTGGCTGTTTCTCGCCTATCACACCCTGGCGCTGTTCGCGGTGCTGCTCACGGCGCTGCCGATCATCTTCAAGCTGACCACGCCGCAGAGCTACCAGCTGGCCCTGGCGGCAGCGGTATTGCTGTCGTTTCCCTCGCTGTTCGCGATCATCACCGTGCAGCGTTGGTGGCGCGGCCTGTTGCTGGTCGGTATGACTTTAGCGATAGGTGCCGGCGGCTGGCTGGCGCGCACCTGGGTGCCACCGGCGACGTTGTGGTTGACTGAGGTGGCGGTGACCAGTGAATTCGATAACCAGAAGCGCGCGCCGGGCGAGAGCATCAAGGAATTGAGCGTGGCGCAACTGCGCAGCCAGGGCCTGTTCGCCTACACCGCGATCAATGCGCCGCGCGGGCTGAACGAGCGGATTTATCACGTCTGGCGCCGCGATGGCGGCGAAGTCGAACGCATCGCCCTGGATATCCACGGCGGGCGCAAGGAAGGCTATCGCGCCTGGACCCACAAGAAGAACTTCCCCGCCGACGCCGTCGGCCGCTGGCAGGTGCAAGTGCTGACCGAAGCCGGGCAGATGATCGGCGTGCTGCGCTTTAAGGTGGTGGAGTAACGGGTAAGTTGGTGTTGAGGAGCACAGCGACGAAGCCCAACATTGCGTCCACACCCTGTTGGGCTTCGCTGCGCTCAACGCCAACCTACGATTTATTGCGCAGCTGGTCGTTACCGAACGCTTAACCGAAGAACCAGTAGCAGACGAAGATGGCCGCTACCACCCCGGCCAGCTCAGCCAGTAGGGCGCAGCCCACGGCATGCCGCACGCGCTGGATGCCCACCGCGCCGAAGTACACCGCCAGCACATAGAAGGTGGTTTCCGTGCTGCCCTGGATGGTCGCCGCAATCAGCGCCGGGAAGCTGTCGACGCCGTGGGTCTGCATGGTTTCGATCAGCATGGCGCGCGCCGCGCTGCCGGAGAACGGCTTGACCAGCGCGGTGGGCAGCGCCTCGACAAAACGCGTATCCCAGCCCAGCGCTTCAATCAGCCAGCGAATGCCATCCAGACCGAATTCCAGCGCACCCGACGCTCGCAATACGCCAATTGCGCAAAGCATCGCTACCAGGTAGGGCAGCAGGCTTTTGGCCACGTCGAAGCCTTCTTTCGCGCCTTCGACAAACTCCTCGTACACCGCCACCTTCTTCAGCGCGCCGAGCAGCAGAAACAGTAGGACGATGCCGAACAGGGTTAGGTTGCCGGCCAGCGACGACAGCGCCGCCAGCGCCGTGGCCGACATCGTCGCCAGCACGGCCATAAAGCTGCCGAGCAGCAGCGCACCGGGAATCAGGTAGGCCAGCACCACCGGGTCCCACAGGCGCAGGCGCTGCATCAGCGCCACCGACAGCAAGCCGACCAGGGTCGAGGCGCTGGTGGCCAGCAGAATCGGCAGAAACACCAGAGTCGGGTCCGGCGCACCCTGCTGGGCGCGGTACATAAAGATGGTCACCGGCAGCAGGGTCAGTGACGAGGCGTTAAGCACCAGAAACAGAATCTGCGCATTAGTCGCCGTGGTGCTGCTGGGGTTGAGGGTTTGCAGCGCGCGCATGGCTTTCAGGCCAATCGGCGTGGCGGCGTTATCCAGGCCCAGGCCATTGGCGGCGAAGTTCATGGTGATCAGGCCGAGGGCGGGGTGGCCGCGCGGCACTTCCGGCATCAGCCGCGCAAACAGCGGGCCGAGCATGCGCGCCAGGGCATCGACCAGGCCGGCTTTCTCGGCAATGCGCAGCAGCCCGAGCCAGAGGGTCAGGGTGCCGAACAGCAGCACCATCACCTCGACCGACAACTTGGCCATGGCAAACAGGCTTTCGACCATGGCAGCGAACACCGCCGGGTCGTCACCGAGCAACCAGCGCGACAGGCCGGCAATGGCCGCCACCACGAAAAAACCCAGCCACAGCCAATTGAGCATGCCGTCTCTCCCCCAGATCCATGGGCGGGATGATAGCGCGGCTTATACCAAGACGGTGGAGAGAGTCTGTTCGCGGCCCTCACGCAAAGCATGGGGCCATCACGATATGTTGAGGCTATGTAGGAGGGGCCGGGCGGCGATCCGCTTTAGCCGCGATTTGTCTTAAAGACGCTGAAAACATCGCGGCTCAAGCCCCTGCCACAACAGAGCATTCGTGCGCGGCACTAGTACCAGTTCGGGTCACTTCTCAGCTGCTCCTGCAGCAGTTGCTGAGTCGCTTCGTCCGGCTCGCCGAGCCAGCGCAGGGTGGCGTGCTGGCTGGGTGCTCTGTCCGTCGGTAGGCCATCGGGCAGTTGCACATAGAGGGCGTAGGCGTCGTCCTTGTCCCAGCTGAAGGCCACGTAGAGGCGCTGATTGAAGCAGTTGTGCGCTTCGCACAGCTGACCGACCAGGTACTTGTCACCGTCGTCATCCACCCCCTGCATGGGGCTGGCAATGCCGTTGAGGTTGATCACCCACTCCGGCAAACGGCTTTCCTCTTCTACCAGTTCCTGCCAGCTTTGTTGGTAGGCCGGGTCGCTGGTGAGCAGTTCGTTGAGGCGGAATTGGCCGTCAGTGTTCGCGGCCAAGGCCGCCGCACTGCCGCCCAGCAACAGGGCGGCAAGCAGCGTCTTGATGGTCATGGTTGCTCCTCTAGAAGGTCGTTGAAAAAACGTAGGCGAGGCAGGCAAGACATGGCGGAAGCGACCTAGAAAGCGGAGTTTACGGCTGTAAATGAGCATTTCTAGGGCGCTTTAACGCGGTATTGCCAACGCAGGTAGTTTTTCAACGAGCGGCTATCCACGTGGGCGACGGCCCATGACGAACGAGACGATAAACATCACCAGGAACACCACGAACAGAATTTTCGCGATACCCGTGGCGGTGCCGGCGATACCACCGAAGCCCAGGACTGCAGCGATGATGGCGATAATCAGAAAGGTAATGGCCCAACTCAACATGGCGAATCTCCTTACTCAGATTGTGCGCCGTGGCGCGGTTTGACCCGCTGTGGCGCAGGCCACAGCGGAACAGATTTACTGCATGGACTGTTTAAGGGCGCGCATGCGCTCATGGTTGGCCCGCACATTGGGCATTTCTGCGTTCAGCAGGACCTGCACGTCCGGTTCGGCGCACTCCAGAGCATCCTCGAAGGCATGCAGGATGCGGTCTTCGGCCTCTTCCAGCTGCGCCACATAGGTGGCTTCGGTGTCGCTGACCAGGGTCGCCTTGGTGTCGGCGTAGACCTGACGCAGCTTGCCAACGAGGGTGCCACCGCTGGCGGGCTTGGCCTGGTTGGCGGCCACTTTCACCGACAGCGCGCGAATCAGCTCGCCCTTGCTCTGCGACATGTCGCGAAACAGCGCCTGCAAGCGCACGTCCTTCACCTCGTCGTGGGCATGCTGGTAGAAGCGCTGGCCGTCACGGGTGATTTCGATCAGTTCGTTGAGTTGCTCAGTGGTGTGGGTCATGGTGAATCTCCTCTGCGTTGTAGCGGCGACCCGGATAACAGGGCCGCCGCTGCCCGGATGGATCAACAGGCCGTTAGCTGGCGACGCGCAGGGCATCGGCATCAACGCCGCGTACGCCACGGATGTTGCGTGCGGTCTCAATCGCCAACTGCTTCTCGGCGTTGCTCAGCACGCTGCCGCTGAGACTGACCATGCCCTTCTGGGTGTCGACCGAGATATTCAGGCCGTCGAGGTTGCGGCTGTAGATAAAGCTGGATTTCACCTTGCTGGTGATCCACGCATCGCTGATCGCCGCAGCGGTGTCATCAGCGGCGTTCTGTACCTTGGCCGCCGTGCTGTCGACCGCACTGACGCTGAGCAGGTTGTTCACCTCGCGCACGCCATCGGTGTTGGCCGCCAGACGCCCGGCCAGCTCCTTGGCCTCGGCGCTCTGCGCGCTGCCAGTCAGGCTGACCGTGCCATTGGCGGCGCTGACCTTGATATCCAGGCCTTCGGTATTGCTGTTCCACAGCAGCTTGGATTTCACCGTGGCGGCCAGGGTGGCATCGTCAAAACGCTGCGACAGGCTTGGCTCGCTGCTGGCCTTGGCTTCAAAGGCCGGGTCGAGGGTCAGCTGGTTGTCGACCTCTTTCACGCCGTCGATGCCCAGGGCGATTTGCTCGGCCAGGTCACGCTCGACATCGGTTTCCACCTTGCCGGTGAGCTTGGCGCTGCCGTTTTCCACGTCCACGTCGATGGTGAAGGGATTGAGGTGGCGATTAAGGGCGAAGGCGGTCCAGATCGAGCCTTCCTGGCGTGCCTCGCTCAGCTCACGGCTGGTATCGCTTTGCGCTGCATAGGCCGCAAAAGGGGCCAGGCCGATCAGGCCAGCGGTCGCAGTGGCCAGGGCCAGAGTTTTCAATTGATGCATGGCAGTTCCTCCAATGGATAACGATCAGGCAGCCGTTTGTCGCCGCCGTTACTGCTAGATCGCAAGCGCCATGCCAGCTTTTTAAATCAGAATAAATACATATATATCAATAACTTAACTAATAAACAGAAACGCCTTGAACATGCAGCTTGCATGATCCGCGGTGAACCGCCGTGCAACTTGCACGACGCATCGTGGACTAACCCTCAGCACGGCTACCGCGAATGGCTCAAGGAGAAGAACATGCACACACGCAACGAGGAACACAGCCTGGGACGCATCCTGCTGGTCGATGACGAGCCGGCGATCCTGCGCACCTTCCGCTATTGCCTGGAAGATCAGGGTTATCAGGTCAGCACGGCCAACAGCGCTGCCCAGGCCGATGCACTGCTGCTGCGTCAGGTGTTCGACCTGTGCTTTCTCGACCTGCGCCTGGGTGCGGATGACGGCCTGGAAGTACTGGCGCAAATGCGCCTGCAGGCGCCCTGGATGCGTGTAGTAATAGTCACCGCGCACTCGGCTGTGGACACCGCCGTGGATGCCATCCAGGCCGGCGCAGCAGATTATCTGGTCAAGCCGTGCAGCCCCGAGCAGCTGCGCCTGGCCGCCGCCAAACAGCTGGAAGCGCGCCAGCTGGCCGAACGTCTGGAGCGTCTGGAAGGCTGTGCGCGCAAGCCCGGCGACGACCTCGACTCGCAGAGCCCGGCACTGATGGCCGTGCTGCAAACGGCCAAACAGGTGGCCGACACCGACGCCAACATCCTGATTCTCGGCGAGTCCGGCACCGGTAAGGGTGAGTTGGCGCAAGCCATTCATCGCTGGAGCAAACGTGCGAAGAAATCCTGCGTCACCATCAACTGCCCGTCGCTCAGCGCCGAGCTGATGGAAAGCGAGCTGTTCGGGCATAACCGCGGGGCCTTTACCGGCGCCAGCGAAAGCACCCTGGGGCGGGTCAATCAGGCCGATGGCGGCAGCCTGTTCCTCGACGAGATCGGCGATTTCCCGCTGGCTCTGCAACCCAAACTGCTGCGCTTTATCCAGGACAAACAATACGAGCGCATCGGCGACCCGGTGACCCGTCAGGCCGATGTACGGATTCTCGCGGCCACCAACCTCAATCTCGATGAGATGGTGCAGCAGGGGCGTTTCCGCGAAGACCTGCTGTATCGCCTCAACGTCATCACCCTGACCCTGCCGCCGCTGCGCGAACGCCGCGAGGATATCCTCGAGCTGGCCGAGCGCTTTCTCGCGCGCTTTGTCGTCGACTACGCCCGCCCGGCGCGCACCTTCAGCGACGAAGCCCGCGAGGCGCTGCTCAGCTACGCCTGGCCGGGCAATATCCGCGAGCTGCGCAACGTGATCGAGCGCGCCAGCATCATCTGCAGCGAAGAACGGGTGCAGGTCAGCCACCTCGGCCTGAGCCCGCAGGCCAGCCCCAGTGCCCCGCAGATCGGCGATCAGCTGAGCCTGCAAGACCTGGAAAAAGCCCATATCAGCGCCGTGATGGCCAACAGCGAAAGCCTCGATCAGGCGGCAAAAACCCTCGGTATCGACGCCTCGACCCTGTACCGCAAACGCAAGCAGCTCAGCCTGTGAAGCTGCGCAGCCGGCTGTTTCTCAGCAGCAGTGCGCTGCTCACCGTGGCCCTGGTCGGGCTGTTGCTGGGCATGTTCAGCGTGCTGCAACTGACCCAGGTACAAGGCCAGGCGATGAACCGCAACCTGCAGATCATCGAGGCCAGCCTCGGCCTGCGCCAGGAGCTGGGCAAGCAGGTGATTCTGCTGCTCGCTGAAGACCTCGACCGCGAGGCACTTAAAGCCTCCGATCAGCAGTTCAAGGTCTGGCTGCAACGCGCCGCACAAAGCGCCACCGATGACAGCGACCGCCAGGCGATTGCCGAAGTCGAGCGGGCCTATGGCAACTTCGATGACCTGCTGGCCAAACCGCTGACCGTACGCCGCGGGCTGCTCAGCAATGACAGTTTCGGGCGCGCCATCGAGGCCCTGCGCGACCGCATCAACGCCGTGCAGATGCGTTACGTCAGCGCCGTGGAACAGGAAGAAGCCCGCGCCCGCGAACGCGCCTGGCTGATCGCCGGCTTGCTCGGGCTGATCGGCCTGGCCGTGCTGGTAATCGGTTTTGTCACCGCGCACAGCATCGCCCAGCGCTTCGGCCGGCCGATCGAGGCACTGGCGCGGGCCGCCGACCAGATCGGTCAGGGCGATTTTCAGGTGACCCTGCCGCTGACCCCGGTGGCGGAGCTGTCCGCTCTGAGCCAGCGCTTCGGCCTGATGGCCGAGGCCCTGCGCGAATTCAAAAGCAGCGATGTGGCCGCCCTGCAAGCCGAGCAACAACGCCTGCAAGCGGTGCTCGATGGCATCGATGACGGCCTGCTGATCTTCGACTGCGCCGGCCGGGTCGAGCATTTCAACCCGGTGGCACAACGGCAACTGGGCTGGAGCACGGCACAACTGGGCCAGACCCTGGATGTGGCACTGCAACGCGCCGACCTGGCTGAGCAGCTGCACAAGGTGTTGCAGGGCGAAAATCTGGATGAGCTGCTGGACGATGTGCAGGTGCAGGTCGACGGTGAGAGTCGCCTGCTCGCCTACAGCCTGTCGGGTGTCAGCCACAGTGAAGGGCGGCTGATGTGCGCGGTGATGGTGTTGCGCGACGTGACCGAGCAGCGCGCCTTCGAACGGCTGCGCAGTGAGTTCGTGCTACGTGCCTCACACGAGCTGCGCACCCCGGTGACCGGCATGCTGATGGCGTTCTCGCTGTTGCAGGAGCGCGTGCAGTTCGCCACCGAATCCCGCGAGGCCGACCTGCTCAGCACCGTGGATGAGGAGATGCAGCGCCTGCTGCGGCTGATCAACGATCTGCTGAATTTCTCGCGCTACCAGAACGGCCTGCAAACCCTGGAACTGTCCAACTGCGCCCTCGAACCGCTGCTGCTGCAAACCCAGCAGCGCTTCAGTGCCCAGGCGGCTGAATTGCAGATCAGCCTGGCTTGCGAGGTGCACGGCGAGCTGCCGGACCTGCAGATCGATGCGCTGCAGATCGAACGGGTGCTCGACAACCTGATCGGCAACGCCTTGCGCCACAGCCACCCCGGCGGGCAGATCCGCCTGCATGCACGGCAGCAGGATGATCGGGTGGTGCTCAGCGTGGCAGACAACGGCGAGGGTATTGCATATCGCCAGCAGACGCGGATCTTCGAGCCCTTCGTCCAGGTCAGCCGCAAGAAAGGCGGCGCCGGCCTTGGTCTGGCCCTATGCAAGGAGATCGTCCAGCTGCATGGCGGGCAGATCGGCGTGCACTCACGGGCAGGGCAAGGTGCGCAGTTCTACGTGACACTGCCGGTGTAGGCATTTCTGGGTATCAGCCTGGCTGATGGCGATTGCCTGTACGCCGGCGCATGTCGAGACTGGGCGCTCCACACATGAGGAGCACCGCCATGCCCAGCATCAACCCCAGTCCTGAGCAACTGGCTGCATTCACCGCCAAGGTGGCGGATGACACACCGCTGCTGATGCTCAACCTGCTGCGCTTTCAGGCCCAGGCCAGCTATGCCAGCGGCAGCGGCCACACACCGTGCAGTGGCCGCGAAGCCTATGCGCGCTACAGCCAGACGGCGCTGCGCAAAGTTCGTGGGGTGGGCGGCGAGGTGCAGATCATGGCCCGCGCGCAAGCGGCGCTGATCGCGCCCGCTGACGAGCAATGGGATGAACTGCTGCTGGTGCGTTACCCGTCCAAGGCGGCTTTTCTCAGCATGCTCGCCGACCCGGAGTACCGTGCGGCGACCGAGCACCGCACGGCCGCTCTGGCTGACTCGCGGCTGATCGCCAACACCGAACACCCGGCGCCAGCTCAGCCGGGCTAGTGCCCGGCAGCGTCCTTGATCAAGGGCACTTCCTTGCCTTCGACGTCGAACAGCTTGCCGCCCTTGAAGTAGTCACCATCATTCAGTGCGGCAATGTCCTGGTAACGCAGGGTGCGTTCGTGGCCGGCGACGAATACCGACTGCTGGTCCGAGTTGCCGGCCTTGAAGTGGTTGAAGGCCAGGTTGAGCAGAATCGCCATGATCGCCGCCGAGCTGATGCCGGAGTGGAAGATGGTTTCGAACCAGGCCGGGAAGTGGTGATAGAAGGTCGGCGCGGCAATCGGGATCATGCCGAAGCCAATGGAGGTGGCGACGATGATCAGGTTCATGTTGTTGCGGTAATCCACCTTGGACAGGGTGCGAATGCCGCTCGCCGCCACGGTGCCGAACAGCACCACACCAGCACCACCGAGCACTGCCGTAGGCACGGCGGCGACCAGACGGCCCATCACCGGCAACAGGCCGAGGGTCACCAGAATCAGACCGGCCGAGGCCACCACATAGCGGCTCTTCACCCCGGTCACGGCCACCAGGCCGACGTTCTGGGCAAAGGCGCTCTGGGTGAAGGAGCCGAAGATCGGTGCAAACACGCTGGAGATCATGTCCGCACGCAGACCATTGCCCAGGCGCTTGGAGTCGACCTTGGTTTCGATGATGTCACCCACCGCGAGGATGTCCGCCGAAGTTTCCACCAGGGTGACGATGATCACGATCAGCATCGAGATGATGGCCGCCACGTGGAAGGTCGGCATGCCGAAATGGAACGGGCTGGGCATTGTCACCATCGGCCCTTCAGTCACCTTGGAGAAATCCGCCATGCCCAGGGCCACGGCTACCAGGGTGCCAATGACCATGGCCAGCAGGATCGACAGGCGCGAGATGCTCGAACTGCCCAACTTGCTCAGCAGCAGCACGGTGACCAGGGTCAACGCGGCCAGGCCGATATTGGCCATGCTGCCGAAATCCGCTGCGGCACTATTACCGCCCATGGCCCAGCGCGCCGCCACTGGCATCAGCGTCAGGCCGATGACGGTGATGACGATGCCATTGACCAGTGGCGGGAAGAATTTGGTGATGCGAGAGAATACCGGGGTGATCAACAGCCCGATAATCGAGGCCGCGATCACCGCGCCGAACACCGCAGGGAGACCGCCGGCACCGTCACTGCCGAGGATCGCAATCATGGTCGCCACCCCGGCAAAGGACACACCTTGTACCAGCGGTAGCTGTGAGCCGAAGAACGGCAACCCGAGGGTTTGCAGCAAGGTCGCCAGGCCGCCGGCAAACAGCGAGGCGGCAATCAGCAAGCCGATATCCGCGGGTGACAGACCGGCGGCCTGACCAATGATCAGGGGCACCGCAACGATGCCGCCATACATGGTCAATACATGCTGCAGGCCATAGGCGAGGTTGGCACCGATACCAAGGTTTTCGTCTTCCGGGCGCTGTGCGGAAGACGGCGTAACAGGTGAAGTCGTCATGCTGGGGTACTCGCTGTTTGTTCTTGTGCGAGCAATGTAGACAAACATAAATCGTCTTGGCTACAACTTTGTATACATTTTCAGACAAAAGAGCATCGCCAGAACGATTCTCGAATACACAGTCTAGAAAAGAACATGCGCACATAAAAAACCGCCGAAACATACGCTGTTTCGGCGGTTGTTTATTACCAACGCTGCAGGCCTCGGTTTAGAGCATTGCGGCCAGTACCACCAGCAGCGCCGCCGTCTGGGCATCTGGTTCGCCGTCATAGCGTGCCGGGCGGTATTTCATCTGAAAAGCCGCGATGACATTGCGCGTGGCCTGATCCAGCTCGCCATGCAGTGGCACGGCGTAGCCCTGTCGCATCAACTGCTCCTGGAACCACTGCACGCTTGGCAGGCTGGCACTGAACAGCGCCTGCTGATGTGCCACGGCACTGTCATCCGGCCACGGCATCAGGCCGGCCTCGGCCAGGCGCTTCCAGGGGAACAGCGGACCGGGGTCGACCTTGCGCTGCGGGGCAATATCACTGTGCGCCAGGATGCTGCCGGGCGACAGCTGGTGGCGTTGCATGATGTCCTTGAGCAGCGCGATCAGCGCCTCAATCTGCGCCGGGGCAAACGGCTGCCAGTAGCGGCCTGCGGGGGTGTCATAGAAGCCCTGGTTAACCAGTTCGATGCCAATCGTGGTGCCATTGAGCCAGGTACGCCCTTGCCACTGACTGTCGCCGGCGTGCCAGGCACGGCGATTTTCATCGACCAGGCGGTAGATGGTCGGTGGCGCCTCACCAATCAGGTAGTGACTGCTCACCTCGGTCTCGGTCAGCAGTTGCAGCGAGCGGTTCAGGTCAGCCGAGGTGTAATGCAGCACGATGTATTGCACACGGCTGTTCTGCCCAGCGGCGATATGACTGTCATCAATGCGCAAACCGTGACCGCAGCCGGCCAGCAGCAACAACAGAGCACTCAGAAAGATCGTTCTCATGGGGCGATGTGCAACACGCTTTGCAGGTTATCCAGCAGCATGTCGACGCTGAGCATGATCAACAGCATGCCCATCAGTCGTTCCACTGCGGTCAACCCGCGAGGGCCAAGGAAACGCTGCAGAAACGACGCCTGCAAGAGAATAAAGGCGGTCGCCGCCCAGGCCAGCAACACGGCGGCGTAGAGCTCCCACAGCGGTCCTTCGTGGGTATTGCGCAGGGTCATCAGCACCGCCAGGGCCGATGGCCCGGCCACCGCCGGAGTGGCCAGCGGCACCAGCATCGGTTCGCCATCCGGCACATCCCCCAATACGCCTTGCGGGCTGGGGAAGATCAGGCGCATGGCGATCACAAACAGGATGATCCCCCCGGCAATCGCCGTGGCTTCACGCGACAGGCCCAGAGCGCTGAGCACCTTGTCGCCAAAGGTAAGGAACAGCAGCAACAGGGCCAGGGCGAACAACAGCTCGCGCCCAGCCACCCAGAGGCGGCGGTTGGCCGGCACGTTCTTCAGTGCAGCGATAAAGATGGCGATGTTGCCGAACGGGTCGGTGACCAGAAAGATCAACGCGGCGATGCCGAAAATTTCCATGAAGCACTCCTCTACAGATCGGCAGAGTTTAGTGCTTATGCCAGCAGAAAACGCCTTTGATCAGGTGGAAGCGCCACGCTGGTCTATTGCCTGGGCAAGCCATGGCGGACGCTGCTAGACTAAAAACTGTACAAATAAGGAAATTATGTACAGGCTTTGTATTGATTAGGAGATCAGCACCATGCGCGCCTTGCTCTGGTTCAAACAGGATCTACGCCTTGACGACCATCCCGCGCTGCAAGCCGGCCTGAGCGCTGAATGCCTGCTGCCGGTGTATGTGCTGGATCCTGAGCAGCTGCAACTCAACGAGTTTGGCATGCGCCGCATGGGTGTACACCGTGCGCGCTTCTTGCTGGAAAGCCTGGTGGCGCTGGAGGGCGAACTGCGCCAACGCGGCTCACACCTGCTGCTGGTAATTGGCAGCGCGGAACAAGCCATCCCCCAGCTGGTCGCGCAGTTCAACCTGGATCAGGTGCTGACCCTGGAGGAGATTGCTCCGGATGAACGCGCCTTGGTGGCTCGTGTCGCAAAACACCTGGGCCAGGTGCCGGTGCAACAGGCACCTGCCAATAACCTGCTGCGCAGCGAAGAGCTGCCCTTCGCCCTTGAGCAGCTGCCGCATGTCTTCAGCCGCTTTCGCAGTCTGATCGAAGAGCGCCTGCAGGTATTCCAGCCACGTCATGCGCCGGATCGCCTGCCACTTCTACCCGATGGCGCGCTGGCGCTGATGCAGCCGCTGCCCACGCTGTCGCAGCTGGGCCTGGGTGAGCCGCTGAGTGTTGCCGCCAGCGCCTTTCCCTTCTCCGGTGGCGAGCCGGCAGCCCTCGGCCGCCTGCGTGACTACCTGTGGAAAACCCAGGGCGTGCGGCAGTACAAGGACACCCGCAACGGCATGGTCGGCAGCGAGTACTCCTCGAAGTTCTCGCCCTGGCTGGCCAATGGCAGCCTCTCGGCACGCCGGGTTATCGCCGAACTGCGCCGCCATGAAGCGCAGTACAAGCGCAATGACTCGACCCACTGGCTGTGGATCGAGATGCTCTGGCGCGATTTCTTCCGCTGGACCCTGGCGCGGCATGGCAGCGCGCTGTTCAAGGCTGGCGGGCTGAAGGCCACCGCACGGGCACCGCAACAGCTGGACCAGCGTTTTCAGGACTGGTCGCGCGGGCGCACCGGCATGCCGCTGATCGACGCAAATATGCGCGAGCTGGCCGCCACCGGTTTTATGTCCAACCGTGGCCGCCAGGTGGTGGCCAGCTACCTGATCAATGACCTGCAACAGGACTGGCGCCATGGTGCGGCCTGGTTCGAGGAACACCTGATCGACTACGACCCGGCCAGCAACTGGGGCAACTGGGCCTACCTCGCCGGAGTGGGCAACGATCCACGGCATAACCGCGTGTTCAATGCCCTGCGCCAAGCCCGTGAATACGACCCGGACGCGCACTATGTGAACCTCTGGCTACCGGAGCTGCGTGATGTACCGCAGGCGCTGCGGCACACGCCCTTTCTGCTCGCCGGCGGCCACCTGCGCAGCCTCGGCTACCCACAGCTGGGCACTATTCCGGAGAGCTGGAAACCCTACCTGCACGCAGTCGCCTGAACCCGCCAGCAGCGCGCCCTGCCATGCCACGCGCGGGGCCAGATCAACCCAGCTCGACGCGGTTGCGTCCGCCGCTCTTGGCCCGGTACAAGGCCTGGTCGGCGCGTTCGAAGACCTTCTCGCTGCTTTCACCACTGGCAAAACTCGTCAGCCCGGCAGACAGGGTGATGGTCACCCGCTCGCCCCGGAAGTGAAAAGGACACTGCTCAACGCCATCAAGCAGGGTCTGCAACAGCTGCCGCCCGCCCTCCAGCGGGGTTGATGGGATCAGCAACACAAATTCCTCACCGCCAAAGCGGGCAATGAAGTCGGTCTTGCGCAGGCGCTTGGCCAGTTCACCGGCAATGATTTTCAGCACCTTGTCGCCGGCCAGGTGGCCATAACCATCGTTGATCCGCTTGAAGTGGTCGATATCCAGCACAGCCAGCGCCAGTTCGCCGCCGTAACGCTTCCAGCGCGCCATCTCCAACTCCAGGCGCTCGCCCCAACCGGCACGATTGGGCAAGCCGGTCAGCGGGTCGATCAACGCTTTCTGCCGCTGCTCTTCCAGGTGATCACGGAAACTCTGCGCCTCTTGCTCCATCTCAGCGACTTTCTGGGTCAGGCTTTGCAGGCGCTGCGCCACCTCTTCTTCGCGGCCATCGCGGTGCTTCTGATGCTCACTGACGGTGTTGAGCAAACCATCCAGGCGCGCTTCCAGTGATTGCTTGAGGCTGTGCAGATCCACCGCTTCCTGCACGCTGGCTTGCAGGCCGCTGACCTGCTCACGCAGCTCCTGATTGAAGGTACGCGCACTTTCCACCGATTCGCTGTAGCCCTCATGGGCTTCGGTGAGGGTGCCGAGAAACGACGCCAGGCGCTCGTTGAGCTGTTTCAGGTAGCTGGCAAATTCGCGCTGGCCACTGTCGGTCACGGCCAGAATCAGCACCGCCAGATCATCCAGTACGGCCACCAGCTCATACCAGTTCAAGCCACCCAGTACCCGTTGGCGCAGGGCCTCACCCTGAGGCTTATGGCGCTCCGGCAGTTCCAGTTCGTCGAGCAGGCTGGTCAGGCTTTCGCCGATATGCGGCGCTACCGCGCTGTAGCCGGGTTCGGGAATCTCCGGCAAGGCATAGGCAGGGTCACCCTCGGCAAGCGGCGCAGTGGGCGTTTCGGCAACGGCGGGCGGGGTGACAGGAGCCGCTAGCGATGGCGATGGCGATGGCGATGGCGATGGCGATGGCGATGGCGATACAGGCTCTGCGGCAGCTGCCTCCATGACCAGAGCCTCAGCAGGCTCCACAAGTGCCGGTACAGCAGGCGCGGCTGCCGGGCTGGCCAGCGCTTCAGATGCAGACATTTGTGCAGGCTCGGCGGCTGCGGCGGTTGGCAGCGGAGCGGGAGCATCCGAGGGCTGCTCGGCCACGGTTGACGCGGCGTCGGCTTCCTTGGCACCAAACAGACGTTGCAACAAACCGGGGCGGGCCGTCGCGGCGTCGCGATCAAAGGCTGCCAGCGCCTGCTGCTGCAGACTGCTCAGTTCGCTAAGCAATGCCGGCAATTCGCGCGGCTGGCTGGCACGTTCCTCGATGCGTTTGGCGAATTGTTTGAGGGCCTTGCGCACTTCACGCGGCGGCTCCAGGGCCAACAGTTGGCTGGTCAGGTTGGTGACGCCGGAAATGTTCTGTTCGATGCGGTCCTGGCGGCGTTTTTCCGAATCCAGTACGGCCTTTTCCAGGCGTGGGATCAGTGCAGCAAGGCCGCTGTCGATGTCATCGCGGCGCAGGGTATCGCGCAGCTCCTGCATGCATTGATCGACCGACTTGTCGCTGCCTTCCGCTGCCAGCGAGCTGCGCACCAGGCCGCGACGCAGCAAGTCCAGACGTGCCTCCCAGCGGCGTTCAAGTTTTTCCTGCTGTTCCAGGCTTTCCAGGTACTTGCTTTTCCAGCGCTGGGCATCGTCGGTCATCATCGCCATCCAGTGTTCGAGGTCTGTTGCCGGGTCATCACACTGCAAGCGGGCGATAACCTGCCCATCACCTACAGCTCAACCAGCATAGGTGGTGCAGGCCCACAGAGTGAAGTGGGCAAACGAATTTGCACCGCCACTGGCAGATGATCGGAGATCGGCAATGGCAACACCTCACAGCGCTCCAGGGACAGTTCTGCGCTGAGCAGGATGTGATCCAGGCAGCGCTGCGGCTGCCAGCTGGGAAAGGTGGCCTCGACCTGCGGCGCCCACAAGCCCAGGTCGCGCAGGGGCGAATGCTCCAGCAGGTCGTTGGCATGGGTGTTCATATCGCCCATCAGCACCCGATGCCGGTAATCGCTGAGCAGCTCGCGGATATAGGCTAACTGCCGAGTGCGGGCGCGCGCGCCCAGGGCCAGGTGCATCATCACCACGGCAATCGCGTCAGGCCCCTCACCAAGGCGCAGCAACATTGCACCTCGCCCTGGCGGGCCGGGCAACGGGTGATCTTCCAGCAGGCTGGGGCGCAAGCGACTGAGTAGGCCATTGCTGTGCTGGGCCAAACGGCCGAGGTTACGGTTGAGTTGCTGGTACCAGTAGGGAAAGGCAGCGAGATGGGCCAGGTGCTCGACCTGATTGACGTAGCCGGAACGCAGGCTGCCGCCATCGACTTCCTGCAAAGCCACCAGATCGAAATCACCGAGCAGCTCGCCAATCCGTTGCAGATTGCCGCTGCGCCCGGCATGCGGCAACAGATGCTGCCAGCTGCGCGTCAGGTAATGGTGATAACGCTGAGTGCTGATGCCCACCTGGATATTGAAACTGAGCAGCCGCAGGCTGCCACTGATGGGCCAGTCTGCAGCCGGCGCACAACGGGAATTGACCTGTGGATCACACAGATCAATCGCCCGCCTGGCCGGCCAGCGCCTGAGCATGACGCGTTATCCGCGCACGCCGATTACTGCGCGGCGCGTTCTTTGGCAATCAGGTGATCAGCCACTTGCAGGGCTTGCTGCGGGCCGCCCGAGCTGCTGATGTCGAAACGGTATTTGCCGTTGACGATCATCACCGGTACACCAGTGATCTGGTAGGCCATGGCCAGTTTCTTGGCCTTTTCCAGCTGGCTCTTCACGCCGAAGGAGTTGTAGGTCTTGAGGAAAGCGTCCTTGTCGACGCCTTCACCAGCGAGGAAGTCGGCCATTTCTTCCGGGGTGGCCAGCTTCTTGCCCTGCACGTGGATGGCATCGAAGATCGCCGCATGCACCTTGTGCTCGGCCTTCATCGCTTCAAGGGTGATGAACATCTGGCCATGCACGTTCCACATACCGCCAAACATGGCCGGGATGCGCACGAAGTTGACATCTTCCGGCAGGGTGTCGATCCACGGGTTAATGGTGGCTTCGAACTTGTAGCAGTGGCCACAGCCGTACCAGAACAGTTCGACCACTTCGATCTTGCCCGGCTTGGACACGGCCACCGGGTTGTTCAGTTCTACATACTGTTTGCCCGCTTCAATCGGCTCGGCATGGGCGCTCAGGCCAAACAGGCTGGTGGCGACGAGAGTGGCACTGAGGATCAGGTTACGCATGCGTTACTCCTTGGCTATGGACGGTGCGTGATGACGAACCGAGGTTCGACCCGCGAGGCAATCTGGGGTTCCGCACATTGTAGGGGCTGTTGCCCCGAGGTAGCGATGCACAGAACGAAAAAGGGCGGCCTGAGCCACCCTTTTTCATTACTGCATGTCGCCCAGCGTGGATCAGTGCAGACCCTGGATAAAGCTGGAAACTGCTTCGATATCCTTGTTGCTCAGCTTGGCCGCGATGGAACGCATGATCATGCTGTCACCATCGTTGGTGCGGTTGCCTTCGCGGAAGTCAGTCAGCTGCTTGGCGATGTAGGTTGCGTGCTGGCCACCCAGTTGCGGGTAACCGGCAGCGTCCAGGCCAGCGCCATTCGGCGAATGGCAGCCGGTGCAGGCCGGCATGCCTTCAGCCAGTTTGCCGCCACGGAACAGCTCGCCACCACGTACAACCAGTTTCGGGTCAGCGGCGCCAACACTCATCTGCTGGCTGGCAAAGTAAGCGGCGATGTCCTGCAGGTCCTGGTCGCTGAGGTTATCCAGCAAACCGGTCATTTCCACGATTGGACGGGCACCGGATTTGATGTCTTTCAGCTGCTTGAGCAAATAGCGCTCGCCTTGCCCAGCCAGTTTCGGGAAGTTCGGTGCAGCACTGTTGCCATCGGCACCATGGCACGCACCACACACAACCACCTTACCCTGGCCAGCTTCAGCATTGCCTGCAGCATGTGCGAAGCCAGTGAGGCCCAGGGTCAACAGCAGACTCACGAGTACTTTGTTCATCAGCTAATCCAATTTACGGCTAAGAGAAAGAGTTTATGCGCCGGACTTACTTGGTCATCAACTTGATGACGGCTTGGTAATCCTCGGCGGTGCAGTCCATACACAACCCGCGGGGTGGCATGGCATTCAGACCATTGGTGACACTCTGTACCAGGGCATCGTTGCCCTTGGCCAGACGCGGTTCCCAGGCAACCTTGTCACCACGCTTGGGAGCGGTCGGAATCTGCCCGTTATGGCACACACCACACGCGCGAGCGTAGACGGCTTCCGGATCCTGTGCAGCCTGAGCACTCAACGACAGCATCAATGCACTGGCTGCAATCAGCAATTTTTTCATCAGATCAACCTCATCAGGGAGGGGAACGTACTGCTTTCTATGGGCAGATGATCTAAATCGTTCCCGTGAACACTTATCCAACAGCAGGGAGAAAGCGCACACAAAATCTGCGCCATTATATACTGGCGTCATTGAAACGGAAACGACGCAGCTTGCCGCGCTACGCGCCGACAGGCAGGCTGCGCGCAAATGTCGCAAGGGCATCGCGCCTGCAATGCCTTCTATGCCCGCCCTCACGGATACCCAGATGCAAGCCAAGAACCCCATTATCGGTCTGTGCCAACAGGCTACGTTCCTTATCAGCGCAGCCAAGGTCGACCAATGCCCGGAGGATTTCGGCCATGAAGTGGCCTTTGCCGGCCGCTCCAACGCCGGTAAATCCAGCGCCCTGAATACCCTGACCCACGCCAGCCTGGCACGTACCTCGAAGACGCCAGGGCGCACCCAGCTGCTCAACTTCTTCAAGCTGGATGAAGAGCGCCGCCTGGTCGACCTGCCGGGTTATGGCTACGCCAAGGTGCCAATCCCGCTGAAATTGCACTGGCAGAAGCACCTGGAGGCCTACCTCGGCAGCCGCGAATGCCTGCGCGGCCTGATGCTGATGATGGACATCCGCAAACCGCTGACTGAGTTCGACATACTTATGCTCGACTGGTCCGTGGCCAGCGAAATGCCCATGCACATCCTGCTGACCAAGGCCGACAAGCTGGCTTTTGGCGCAGCAAAGAATGCTCTGCTCAAGGTGCAGCAGGACATTCGCAAGCGCTGGGGTGATCGCGTCAGTATCCAGCTGTTCTCCGCGCCCAAACGCATTGGCGTCGAAGAAGCTCAGGAAGTACTGGCCGAATGGATGCAGCTGGGTGAGTTTGCCCTGCCGGATGACGAAGACACCGAGACCTGATCCAGTCCTGTAGCGATCCGAAGGGTGGTCACCATAGGTGGGTTGAGCACAAAAAAAACCCCGAAACTTCTTATGGGGGAGGGAAGTTCGGGGTTTAACGTCTGAACCGCTAGGGCGGGGTCCAGAATCTGCCAACACTTAACACAACAAGGAGCATCGAAGGGCTTTGCGGGCCATTCGTGAACTCTGACTGGCCGGGCAAGAATAAAGTTCAGCCGAGCTTTTGAATCGATTAGCTATAAAAACGGCAATATCGATACCCAAAAACCTAAAACGCCCGCCATAGCAGGCGCTTAGCCGCACCACGCCGGCGTCAGTGCGCCTCATCCCAGTTATCACCCACGCCAACCTCCACCAGCAGCGGCACATCCAGCGCGGCAGCATCGCCCATCAGCGGCTTGATCTGCTCACTGACCTGCGCGACCAGATCCTCACGCACTTCCAGCACCAGTTCATCGTGTACCTGCAGGATGACCTTGGCATCCAGGCCGGACTCATTCAGCCAGTTGTCGACCCGGACCATGGCACGCTTGATGATGTCCGCTGCCGTGCCCTGCATCGGCGCGTTGATCGCAGTGCGCTCGGCGCCTTTGCGCAGCGCCTGGTTCTTCGCATGGATATCCGGCAGGTACAGCCGACGGCCGAACAGCGTCTCGACAAAGCCCTGCTCGGACGCCTGTTCGCGGGTACGCTCCATATAGGCCAGCACACCGGGGTAACGGGCGAAATACACATCGATATAGGCCTGCGCCTGCTTGCGATCGCAGCCGATCTGCTTGGCCAGGCCAAAAGCGCTCATGCCATAGATCAGGCCGAAGTTGATCGCCTTGGCGCTGCGGCGCTGATCACTGGTGACCTCTTCCAAAGGCACACCGAACACCTCGGCCGCAGTGGCCTTGTGTACATCACGACCATGGCGGAAGGCTTCCAGCAGGCTTTCATCCTTGGCCAGGTGGGCCATGATGCGCAGCTCGATTTGCGAATAGTCCGCCGCCAGCAGTTTGTAACCCTTGGGCGCGACAAAGGCCTGGCGAATACGTCGACCTTCAGCGGTGCGGATCGGGATGTTCTGCAGGTTCGGGTCGGTGGACGACAAGCGTCCGGTGGCGGCCACCGCCTGGTGATAGCTGGTGTGGATGCGCCCGGTGCGTGGGTTGATCTGCTCTGGCAGGCGGTCGGTGTAGGTGCTTTTCAGCTTGCTCAAGGAGCGATACTGCATGAGCACCTTGGGCAGCTCGAAATCCTGCTCGGCCAGTTCGGCGAGCACCGCTTCGGCGGTGGAGGCCTGGCCCTTGGCGGTTTTGCTGATGACCGGCAGGCCAAGTTTCTCGTAAAGAATCACGCCCAGCTGCTTGGGTGAAGCCAGGTTGAACTCCTCACCAGCAATCTCGAAGGCCTGGCGCTCCAGCGCCACCAGCTTTTCACCCAGCTCATTGCTTTGCAGACCCAGCAAGTTGGCATCCACCAGCGCGCCCTGGCGTTCGATGCGCGCCAGTACTGGCACCAGCGGCATCTCGATCTCATGCAGCACCTTGGCCAGGCTCGGCTCAGCGTCGAGCTTGGCCCACAGGTGCTGGTGTAAACGCAGGGTTACGTCAGCATCTTCAGCGGCATAAGGCGCGGCCTGGGCCAGGTCAATCTGGTCGAAGGTCAACTGCTTGGCGCCTTTACCGGCGATGTCCTCGAAGCGGATGTTGCTGTGATCCAGGTACTTGAGCGCCAGGCTGTCCATGTCGTGACGGGTGGCGGTGGAGTCCAGCACGTAGGATTCGAGCATGGTGTCGAACGCCACGCCCTGCACCGCAATCGGCGTCGAGGCATTGGCGAGGATATTCATATCGTATTTGGCGTGCTGACCGACCTTGGCCTTATTCGGGTCTTCCAGAATCGGTTTCAGCGCCTTGAGCACCGCATCGCGGTCAAGCTGGGTCGGCACGCCCATGTAGCTATGAGCCACCGGGATATAGGCCGCTTCTCCGGCCTTGACCGCAAACGACAGGCCAACCAACTGCGCCTGTTGCGCATCCAGACCCGTGGTCTCGGTGTCGAAGGCAATCAGCTCGGCGTTGCGCAGCTTCTCCAGCCATTGCTCGAACTGCGCTTGCTCCAGAATGCACACGTAATCGCCCAAGGCGGCCGGTGCGGGCAGCTCGGCAGCGGGCGCTTCGATTGCCGTCGCGTCAGCGGCTGGTGCCACGACAGGTGCCGCACTGGCGCTGGGGGCCAGGGCAAACAGATCATCGGCAGGCGCTGCGGCCGCAACTTTGACCGCAGGCGCCGGGTTGCTGCGCAGCAACTCATCGCGCCAGGTCTTGAATTCCAGCTCGGCGTACAGCTCCATCAGGGCCGGCACATCCATCTCGCCCGGGTGCAGCGAGTCGATGGCGATATTCAGCGGCACATCCAGTTTGATGGTCGCCAGGGCGTAGGACAGGTAAGCCATGTCCTTGTGCTCGGCGAGTTTGGCCGGCAGGGTCTTGGCGCCACGAATCGGCAGTTCCGGGACTTTATCGAGGTTGGCGTAGAGCACATCGAGGCCGCCGCCGACGCCGACCAGCAGGCCCAGCGCGGTCTTCTCACCCACGCCCGGCACGCCGGGAATGTTGTCGACCTTGTCACCCATCAGCGCCAGGTAGTCGATGATCAGCTCAGGACCGACACCGAATTTCGCTTTCACGCCATCGATGTCGTAAACGCTACCGGTCATGGTGTTGACCAGCGTAACGTGCGGGCAAACCAACTGGGCCATGTCCTTGTCGCCGGTGGAAATCACCACATCGCGCCCCTCGGCGGCGCATTGGCGGGCCAGGGTGCCGATCACATCATCGGCCTCGACGCCCTCGACGCACAGCAGCGGGTAGCCCATGGCCCTGACGCTGGCGTGTAGCGGCTCGACCTGAACGCGCAACTCATCGGGCATGGACGGGCGATTGGCCTTGTACTCGGCGAACATTTCATCGCGGAAGGTACCGCCCTTGGCGTCGAACACCACGGCAAACGGGCTTTTCGGGTACTGCTTGCGCAGGCTCTTGAGCATGTTCAGCACGCCCTTCACCGCACCGGTGGGCAAGCCCTTGGAGGTGGTCAGCGGCGGCAGGGCGTGGAAGGCACGGTAAAGGTAAGACGAACCGTCAACCAGAACGAGAGGGGCTTGGCTCATGAGCAGGATCAACCTTTTCGGCGGGGGCGGCGGTAGAATGGCCGCACCATTGGAATCAAAGGGACAAGGTTATCATGCGCGCACTCAATCGCCTGTTGCTCGCCAGCCTGCTGGCATTTACCACCCTGGTCGCCCACGCTGAAGATCCGGTTTCGGCCGACCCGGATGTCACCATCCGCCAGGACGGCGACCGCACCATCACCGAGTATCGGCAGAATGGCTTCCTCTATGCGATCAAGATCACCCCGAAAAAGGGTAAGCCCTACTTCCTGGTACGTGCCGATGGTAGCGAAGGCAACTTTATCCGCTCCGATCAGCCGGACATGCTGATCCCGCAGTGGGAAATCTTTAAGTGGTAAGGCGTTTCTAACCTATGTCGGTATTCACCCCGCTTGAGCGCCATGAGCTCGAGGTGTTTCTCGCTCCCTATGGCCTGGGTCGCTTGCGCGACTTCCAGGGCATTGCTGCGGGCAGCGAGAACAGTAATTTCTTCGTCAGCCTGGAACAGGGCGAATTCGTTCTGACCCTGATCGAGCGTGGCCCAAGCGCCGATTTACCCTTCTTTATCGAACTGCTCGACGTGCTGCATGACGCTGGCCTGCCGGTGCCTTATGCCCTGCGCACCGCCAGCGGCGAAGCGCTGCGCAGCCTGGCGGAAAAGCCGGCATTGTTGCAGCCGCGCCTGGCCGGCAAGCATGTGCATGAAGCCAATGCGCATCACTGTCAGGAAGTCGGCGCGCTGCTGGCGCGCATTCACCTGGCCACGCGCAATCAGCCGCTGCCGCGCAAGAGTGATCGGGGCCTGGACTGGATGCTCGCCGAAGGGCCAAGCCTGGCCCTGAAGTTGCCTGATGAACACTTGCCACTGCTGCGCGATGCACTGGCGGAGATCCACACGCTCAAGCCGCGCATCCTCGCCTTGCCACAGGCCAATCTGCATGCCGATCTGTTCCGCGACAACGTGCTGTTCGACGGTAACCACTTGGCCGGGGTGATCGACTTCTACAACGCCTGTTCGGGGCCGATGCTCTATGACTTGGCGATTGCCCTGAACGACTGGTGCTCACGGGATGACGGCAGCCTGGACAGCAAGCGCGCGCAGGCGCTGCTTGGTGCCTACGCCGGTTTACGGGCATTTACTGCGGCAGAAGCCGAACTGTGGCCGGCCATGCTGCGTATTGCTTGCGTACGCTTCTGGCTGTCGCGCCTGATCGCCGCCGAATCCTTCGCCGGCCAGGAAGTGCTGATTCACGACCCGGCAGAATTCCAGCGCCGCCTGGCCCAGCGCCAGCAGGTAGAGTTGGCGCTGCCGTTCGCCTTCTAGATACGGGAGCTGATTACAGCGCCTCGAGACACCCGGCCAATTCGCCCGCCATATTCTCCAACAGAGCTTCGTAACCCTTTGCATCCACCGGCAAGGTACCGCCCATGGCGTCCAACTCGGCCAGAGTGACCGGCAGGCCGGCGGTCAGGGTTTGCGCCAGACGTGGGCGGAATGGCGGCTCACTGAACACACAACTCGGCCCGGCTTGTTGCAGGCGCTCGCGCATGGCGGCCACATGCTGGGCGCCTGGCTGAACTTCACCCAGTACGCTGAACACGCCGGCATGCTTGAGGCCATAGGCGGCTTCGAAGTAGTCGTAGGCTTCGTGGAAAACGAAGTAGGGCTTGCCTGCCAGGCCGTTCAGGCGACTTTTCAGGCGCTGATCCAGCGCATCCAGACGCTCGCCGAATGCTTTGGCATTGGCCTGATAACGCGCGGCATTGGCCGGGTCGGCGTGTGCCAGGTCGGTGGCGATTTTGCCGGCAATTACCCGGGCATTGGCCGGCAGCAACCAGAGGTGCGCATCCAGGCTGCCGGGGCGGTGGGCGTGGTCATGCTGATCTGCGGCATGCGCGTGATCGGCGTGATCGGCGTGATCGGCGTGATCGGCGTGATCGGCGTGATCATCCTGATGCTCGGTGTGTGGCGCTTCACTCTCGCCAAAATGACGCAAAGACATACCCGGAACATCCTGCACCGCCACACTCGGTTTCTCGCGGCCGGCCAGCACGCGCGGCAGAAAGCTTTCCAGATCCGCGCCGATCCAATACAGCAGGTCAGCATCACGCACGCGGCGCACATCGGAGGGACGCAGCGCGTAGTGGTGCGGCGATGCGCCCGGCGGCAGCAATACATCGGGCTGGCCGACGCCGTCCTGCACGGCAGCGGCAATCAGCTGCAGCGGCTTGATGCTGGTCAGCACGCGCACATCAGCGTGAGCCGCAAAACTCAGGGAAAAAGTGATCAATAGCAGGCACACAGCCGGAAAAAGACGCAACACGGGGAGCACTCAAACGGGAAGGAACGAGTAATATAATAACGTCTCTCACCTTATTCGTCGTTGCCCATGACTCAAGCTCCGCTGGCCTCGCGCCCCCACGACCATTCCCACTGCGTCAGCCATGCCCTGGCCGAGGCCGAAGCCATCTGCGCGCGCCAAGGTTTGCGCCTGACCGCCCTGCGCAAACGCGTGCTGGAACTGGTCTGGGCCAGCCACAAGCCGCTGGGGGCTTATGACATTCTCGGCGTACTGAGTGACGAAGACGGCCGCCGCGCTGCGCCACCCACGGTGTATCGTGCCCTGGATTTCCTCCTGGAAAACGGCCTGGTGCACCGTATCGCCTCGCTCAACGCCTTTGTCGGCTGCAGCCACCCGGAACACGCCCACCAGGGCCAGTTCCTGATCTGCCGAAGCTGCAATGCGGCCATTGAGCTGGAGCAGGCGACGATCAGCGACGCCATTATCAGCAGCGCGGCCGGTGTCGGCTTTGCCGTGGAAAGCCAGACAGTAGAAGTGGTCGGCCTGTGCGCAGGCTGCCAGGAGCCCGCATGAGCGATGCCCTGATCAGTCTCGCCGGGGTGGGTGTGACCTTCGCCGGGCAGAATGTGCTGCAAGATGTGCAGCTCAGCGTAAAGCCGGGCGAAATCGTCACCCTGATCGGCCCCAACGGCGCCGGTAAAACCACGCTGGTGCGCGCCGTACTCGGCCTGCTTAAACCCGACAGCGGCAGCGTCTGGCGCAAGCCCAAACTGCGGGTCGGCTATATGCCGCAGAAGCTGCATGTGGATGCCACCCTGCCACTCTCGGTGCTGCGCTTTCTGCGCCTGGTGCCGGGCGTCAGCCGCGCGGATGTGCAGGCTGCACTGGCCGAAGTGGGCGCGGAACAGGTCATCGATAGCCCGCTGCAAAGCATCTCTGGCGGCGAGTTGCAGCGCGTGCTGCTAGCCCGCGCCCTGCTGCGCAAGCCTGAACTGCTGGTGCTGGATGAACCGGTGCAGGGCGTCGACGTGGCCGGCCAGGCCGAGTTGTACCGCCTGATCACCCAGCTACGCGACCGCCACGGCTGCGGCGTACTGATGGTCTCCCACGACCTGCACCTGGTGATGAGCACCACTGATCAGGTGGTCTGCCTCAACCGTCACGTCTGCTGTTCCGGCCATCCGGAGCAGGTCAGCTTCGATCCGGCCTTTGTCGAGCTGTTCGGCGAGGACGCCAAGAGCCTGGCCGTCTACACCCACCACCATGATCATGAACACGACCTGCACGGCGCGGTGGTCACTGAAACGCCTGCGGGCCTGAGCATCAAAGGCCCGGTAAAACCGCATATTCACGGAGATGGCTGCACGCATGGCTGATTTTCTGCTCAACGCCCTGCTCGCCGGCCTCGCCCTGGCGTTGGTCGCCGGACCGCTGGGTTCCTTTGTGGTGTGGCGGCGCATGGCCTATTTCGGCGATACCTTGTCACATGCCGCGCTGCTCGGCGTCGCCCTCGGCCTGATGCTGGATGTCAGCCCAACCCTGGCAGTCACCGTGGGCTGCGTACTCCTCGCGGTGCTGCTGGTGACCCTGCAAAGCCGCCAGCCGCTGGCCTCCGACACCCTGCTCGGCATCCTCGCCCACAGCACCCTGTCGCTGGGTCTGGTGGTGCTGAGCTTTATGCAGGATGTGCGCATCGACCTGATGGGCTATTTGTTCGGCGATTTGCTGGCCGTCGGCCCAACCGATCTGGCCTGGATCATCGGCGGCAGCGCCCTGGTGCTGATGCTGCTGGCCCTGCTATGGCGGCCGTTGCTGGCGATTACCGTGCACGAAGAACTGGCCAAGGTCGAAGGTCTGCCCGTGGCGGCGATTCGCCTGAGTCTGATGCTGCTGATCGCCGTGGTGATCGCTGTGGCGATGAAGATTGTCGGCGTGCTGCTGATCACCTCCCTGCTGATCATTCCCGCCGCTGCCGCCCAGCGCCATGCGCGCACACCCGAGCAAATGGCCTTCGGCGCCAGCCTGCTGGGCATCGTCGCGGTGTGCGGCGGGCTCAGCCTCTCATGGTTTCAGGACACGCCGGCCGGGCCGTCCATCGTAGTCAGCGCTGCCGCGTTGTTTCTGCTGAGCTTTACCCTGCCACGGCGCACCGCCTGAAAGATTGGTGATGCCTCCGGGCACAGTGTAAACTTGCGCGTTTTTTGCACAATTCGAGACGCGCAGTCATGAAATCGTTCGTTTTCCGTGGATTTGCCCTCAGTCTGGTTCTGCTGCTGGCCGGCTGCCAGAGCGCGCCGCAACCGGCCAACCTGCCAGTGGATGATCTGGTCAGCGCCTTCCGCCAGCTCGATCAGAGCCTGGCCAGTGGTGACCTGAGCAACGCCGAAAGCCAGCTCGGCAACCTGCAGCAACGCGCTGCCGGCGACACCCGCCTGGAGCAATACCAGCGCCAACTCGCCGAAGCGCATCTGCAACAGGGCCAGAAAGCCCTGCAAAGCGGTGATCTGGATAACGCCACCAAGGCCCTGAGCCGTGCCCGCAGCCTGATGCCGCAGGCACCGGCACTGACCACCGGCCTGGATGGCGCCATCGCTCAGGCCCGTGAAGCTGAACTGGCCGCCGCCGCACAGCAGCGCCGTGCCGCCGAACAAGCGGCTGCACAGGCCGAAGCCGCCCGCCTGGAGCAAGCTCGGCAACTGCGTCTGGCGGCGGAGCGTCAGGCCGCTGCCATCCAGGCCACTCAACTGCCCAACACTCCCGCCGTGGAAACGCCGGCTCCCGTGCCAGCCAAACCGCAGGCGCGCATGATCGACCCGGCCGCCGCTAGCAGCGTGATCGGCATGCCGATGCTCGACAACCAGGACAACGAACGCCTGCGCAGCCTGCTTGACGGTGTCGCAGCAGATATCGTGACCTTCCGCTGTGCTGTGCGCATCGAAGTGCGCGAGGCCAAGGATTTCCCCTGGGTCGCCTCCCTGCTCAATGCACGGATCAAACGCCTGGACCCGAGTTTCAGCCCGCGCATAAGCCAGGTGATCAAGCCCGCTCAGGTGCCGCAGTTGGTGCTCACGCCCAAGCGCTGATGACACTTGAGTTGCGTAACGACCGGGCTTGCCCGGTCGTTTGCATTGGCGCTGACTACACTGCCCAGAGCAGTTTGGCATTTAATGCAATTTAGCTATAACCATAGGCCTACAAAGATTTTTGCGGCCTAAACAGTGGCGGGTAGACTAGCCGGCCGTTTCTGCCTACCCGGCAACTTTGAAACCCAAAAGGTTTAACGCGTGATCAACTTCCATCAGGTCCACAAGGCGTACCGCGTCAGTGGCCAGAATATCCCCGCCCTGCAGCCGACCGACCTGCACATTGCCCGCGGCGAAGTGTTTGGCATCATCGGTCATTCCGGTGCCGGTAAAAGCACCCTGCTGCGTCTGATCAATCGCCTGGAAGAGCCTTCCGGTGGGCGTATCGAGATCGACGGCGCAGACGTCACGGCGCTCGACGCCACAGGCCTGCGGCGCTTCCGCCAGCAGGTCGGGATGATCTTCCAGCACTTCAACCTGCTGTCATCCAAGACCGTCGCCGACAACGTCGCCCTGCCACTGAAGCTGGCCGGTGAGCTGCCGCGTAGCGCGATCAATGCCCGAGTTGCCGAGTTGCTGGCCAGGGTCGGCCTGCAGGACCACGCCAACAAGTACCCGGCGCAGCTCTCCGGCGGACAGAAACAGCGCGTCGGCATCGCCCGCGCCCTGGCCACCGAACCGAAGATTCTGCTCTGCGACGAGGCCACCAGCGCCCTCGACCCGCAGACCACCGCCTCGGTGTTGCAACTGCTGGCCGAGATCAACCGCGAGCTGAACCTGACCATCGTACTGATCACCCACGAGATGGACGTGATCCGCCGCGTATGTGACCGCGTGGCCGTCATGGATGCCGGCGTAATCGTCGAATCCGGCCCGGTGGCCGAGGTGTTTCTGCACCCGCAACACGCCACCACCAAGCGCTTTGTGCAGGAAGCCGAGCAGGTCGACGAGCACGAACAACGCGATGATTTCGCCCATGTGCAGGGTCGCATTCTGCGCCTGACTTTCCAGGGCGAAGCCACCTACGCGCCGCTGCTGGGCACCGTGGCACGTGAGACCGGGGTGGATTACAGCATCCTCGCCGGGCGTATCGACCGCATCAAGGACACCCCCTACGGCCAGCTGACCCTGGCCCTGACTGGCGGCGATCTGGACGCCGCGCTGGTGCGCTTCAAAGCCGCCGACGTGCATCTGGAGGTGCTGCGCTAATGGAAGCCCTGCTGACTCGTCTACTCCCCAACGTTGATTGGGCGGAAATCGGCTACGCCAGCCTGGACACCCTGAGCATGCTCGGCGGCTCCATGCTGTTTACCGTGCTGCTCGGCCTGCCGCTGGGCGTGCTGCTGTTTCTCACCAGTCCCCGGCAGATGTTCGAACAGAAGGCTTTCTACGGCTTCCTGTCGCTGCTGGTGAACATTCTGCGCTCGGTGCCGTTCGTGATCCTGCTGATCGTGATGATCCCCTTCACGGTGATTGTCACCGGCACCTCGCTGGGCGTCGCCGGCGCCATCCCGCCGCTGGTAGTCGGGGCCACGCCATTCTTCGCGCGCCTGGTGGAAACCGCGCTGCGTGAAGTCGACCGCGGCATCATCGAAGCGACCCAGGCCATGGGCGCCACCACCCGGCAGATCGTGGTCAACGCCCTGCTCCCCGAGGCGCTGCCCGGCATCATCGCGGCGATCACCGTGACCGCGATTACCCTGGTGTCCTATACCGCCATGAGCGGCCTGATCGGCGGCGGCGGCCTCGGCGACCTCGCCGTGCGTTATGGCTATCAGCGCTATCAGCCGGACGTGATGGCGGTGACGGTGATCCTGCTGCTGGTGCTGGTACAGATTCTACAAACCGTCGGCGACAAGCTGGTGGTGCATTTTTCCCGCAAATAAACAGCCGGCGACTACCCGTCGCCAACCCCGATCCCACAAGGAGTTAGTCATGAAAAAACTGATCGCCGCAGTCGCTGCCCTGGCCGCATTCTCCGCTCAGGCCGAAAGCCTGAGCGTCGCCGCCACTGCCGTACCGCACGCAGAAATTCTCGAGTTCGTTAAGCCGGCACTGGCCAAGGAAGGCGTTGAACTGAACATCAAAGTATTCACCGACTACGTGCAGCCGAACGTGCAGGTGGCCGAGAAGCGTCTGGACGCCAACTTCTTCCAGCACCAGCCGTACCTCGACGAGTTCAACAAGAGCCGTGGCACCGAGCTGGTCAGCGTCGCCGGTGTGCACGTCGAGCCCTTCGGCGCCTACTCCAGCAAACACAAAACCCTGAATGAGCTGCCGCAAGGTGCCAACGTGGTGATCCCGAACGACGCCACCAACGGCGGCCGTGCTCTGCTGCTGCTGCAAAAGGCCGGGGTGATTACCCTGAAGCCGGAAGCGGGCATCCTCGCCACGCCGAAAGACATCGTCGAGAACCCGAAAGCCATCAAGGTGCGTGAACTGGAAGCGGCCACCCTGCCGCGCGTGCTGACTCAGGTCAACCTGGCGCTGATCAACACCAACTACGCCCTGGAAGCCAAGCTCAACCCAACCAAGGATGCTCTGGCCATCGAAGGCAGTGACTCGCCGTACGTCAACATCCTGGTGGCGCGTGCCGACAACAAGGACAACGCCGCCCTGCAGAAGCTGGCCAAGGCACTGAACAGCGCCGAAGTGAAAGCCTTTATCGCTGAGAAGTATCAGGGCGCTGTGGTTCCAGCGTTCTAAGACGCCGCGTTAGCTACATCATCTACCAAACCCCGCCCCGTGCGGGGTTTGTCGTTTTAGGGCCGGGCGGCAGCTTCGCGCAGGCACTCCAGCAGGCAGTCCAGAGCCGGCTGACGCTGAGCGCGGCGCAGCACGGCGACCAGTTCGCGGTGGAAAGTCAGCTCGCCCAGTTCGATCACCCGTAACTGCGTCGGCCGCTGCAGCCACAGGCCTGCTCGCGGAATCAGCGACACGCCAAGCCCGCACTCGACCATGCGCACGATGGCCTCCAGCTCATCCAGCTCTAGCGCTTCCTGCACCGTCAGGCGCTGCTCGCGGAGGAACTGGTTGACCCGCCGACCGCCGAACGAGCGCCGGTCGTAACGCACGAAAGGCTGCTCGGCGAGGATCTGCAACGGGTCATCCGCCGTCACGCTGCGCGGGGTGATCAACACAAAGGGCTCATGCGCCAGGCTGATCTGCAGCAGCTCCTTGGGCAGATCGAACGGTGGCTTGATCAGCAGCGCCAGGTCCAACTCGCCGGCGTCGATCTGACTGAGCAGGTTCAGCGACACCCCCGGCACCAGCTTCAGCTCGACCCGTGGCGCGGCTGCACGAAATCGCGGCAAGGCTTCGGGCAGCAAGCCGGTCTGTAGCGTGGCAATCGCCCCGACCTTGAGCTCGCCCTGCCACTCGGCCGCGCTGGTCGGCAGGGCCATCTGCGCATACAACCCAAGCATCTGTTCCGCCAGCGGTAAGGCATGCCGACCGGCCGCATTGAGCACCGCCGCACGCCCGCTACGCTCGAACAGCCGGACGCCCAGACCCTGCTCCAGCACGCGCATCTGCGCGCTGACCGCCGACTGGGTCAGGCCCACCTGCTGGCCGGCCGCTGCGAAGGTGCCATGCCGCGCCACCGCCACAAAGGTTTTCAATTCACGCAGCATCGACGTCTCGATTGATCAATTTTATTGGTGCTTACGAGCAAGGATATTCGCTTTTCATCAGTATCGCTGCTGCTGAGAATCTCATGACCGTAACCTCAAGGACCTAGCCCATGGCGCTCGCACCCTTCCACCTGGCAATTCCCGTTTACGATCTGGCAGCCGCACGGCATTTCTACGGCGAGGTGTTCGGCTGTGCCGAGGGCCGCAGCAGCGACCACTGGGTGGATTTCGACTTCTTCGGCCACCAGTTGGTGATCCACCAGACGCCGAAGATGGCCTACCAGGAAGCCGCACACAGCAACCCGGTGGACGGCCACGACGTGCCGGTACCGCATTTCGGTGTGGTGCTGGGCTGGGAGGATTGGCAGGTACTGGCGGCGCGGCTACAGGCCAAGGGCACGCAGTTTGTGATCGAGCCCTATGTGCGCTTCGCCGGCCAGGTTGGCGAGCAGGCCACATTGTTCCTGCTCGACCCTTGCGGCAACGCCCTGGAGTTCAAGGCGTTCAAGGACATCAGCCAGCTATTTGCCAAATAGCTGCTTAGGAGCGCTCAAGCAGGCCGGGCAACTGCGCGGCCAGCTTGGTGTTGTTGATCGGCGCACGGATAAAACCGCGCTGCTTGCCGTCAGGGCCGATCAGCACCAGGTTACCGCTGTGGTCGACGGTGTAGTTTTCCTTGCTGGTATCGGCCGGGATAAACGGAATGCTGACGCCATTGGCCAATTTCTGAATGGTTGCCTCTTCCCCGGTCAGGCCGATAAAGCCCGCATCGAAGTAATCCAGGTACTTCTTCAACTGTTCTGGCGTATCGCGGTGCGGATCCACCGTAACCAGCACGATGCGCAGTTTGGCCAGGGTTTCCGGCGGCAGCTGGCCTTGCAGCTGGCGCAGTTGGGCGAGGGTGGCCGGGCAGATATCCGGGCAGAAGGTATAGCCGAAGAACAGCAGACTCCACTGATCCTTGAGCTGATCCACCGCCACGGTCTGTCCGTCCTGATTGGTCAGGCTCAGCTCCGGCAAGTTGCGGCTCTGTGGCAGCAGGACGATGCCGGCATCGAGCAGCACGGTGGGGTCACCCTGGCCCTTGCTGGTCAGCACCTTGTTGACGGTCAGGCCCAGTACCAGGGCAACGATGGCAACGAGAACAAAAACGGTGATCTGGGTTCGGGTCATGGCACCAACGATTACAGGTTTAACAGCAGATAGTGGTCGACCAGCAGGGCGATAAACAGCGCGAAAAGATACCAGATGCTGTACTTGAAGGTGCTGATCGCCGCATGCGGTTTGCTGTCACGGTACAACACCACCGCCCAGTACAGAAAACGCCCTCCGAGAACCACGGCGCAGGCGAGGTAGAGCAGCCCGCTCATATGGATGGCATAAGGCAGCAGGGTCACGGCAAACATCACCAGGGTGTAGAGCAGGATATGCACCTTGGTGTAGTGCTCGCCATGGGTCACCGGCAGCATGGGGATATCGGCCTTGGCGTATTCCTCCTTGCGGTGGATGGCCAGGGCCCAGAAATGCGGCGGCGTCCAGGCGAAGATGATCAGCACCAGCAGCAGCGGTTCGGCGCTGATATGCCCGGTGACTGCAACCCAACCGAGCAGCGGTGGTGCTGCGCCGGCCAAGCCACCGATGACGATATTCTGTGGCGTGGCGCGTTTGAGAAAGCCGGTGTAAAGCACTGCGTAGCCGAGCAAGGAGGCCAGGGTCAGCCAGGCGGCCAGCTCGTTGGTAAAGGTCAGCAGCAAGGCCATGCCGGCCACCGCCAGCAACAGAGCAAAGCCCAGCGCCGCCGCCGGCGACAACCGTCCAGCCGTCACCGGCCGTTTGTGGGTACGCGCCATGATCGAGTCGATACGTCGATCCACCACATGGTTGACCGCCGCCGCCGCACCGGCGCACAGGCCGATACCCAGGTTGCCGAAGATCAGCACTTCCCAGGCCACACCCGCACGGGTGGCGAGAAACATGCCGACCAGGGAGGTGATCAGCATCAGCACCACCACCCGCGGCTTGGTCAGTTCCAGATAATCGCGCCAACTGGCGTGGGCTTGCTGTTCGCGCACTAGAGTAGCCATAAGGTCTCTCCTCGATTGTTCTGGTTATTTGCCGGGCAACGCGGCGAAGCCGGCGGGCGCGTCTGTTGCGGGGGATGTCAGCCATGCAGGGCTGCGCAGTCGGTAATTGATCACTACCAGGGTCAGCAGCAGGGCCGCGCCGCCGAGGTTATGCGCCACAGCCACCAGCAACGGCAGATGAAACACCACGTTGCTGATACCCAGACTGATTTGCACCGCCAGGGCCAGCACCAGCAAACCGGCCAGGCGCGCCAGACCATTGCGTTGCAGTTGCCAGGCCAGGAGCAGCAGCACCAGGGTCACCAGCAGCGCACCGATACGGTGAGTCATATGGATGGCGGTGCGCGCATCGCTGTCGAGTTGGCCGCCGAGGTAGTTGGGGCCGATATGTTGGGTCAGGTGAAAGCCATTGGCGAAGTCCATCGCCGGCCACCATTCGCCGTGGCAGGTGGGCAGGTCAACACAGGCAACTGCCGCGTAGTTGCTGCTAACCCAACCACCGAGAGCGATCTGTCCGATCACCAACAGCAGGCCGAGCGCAGCCAGGCTACGCAGCCGTGCCGGAAGATTGGCCAAAACGGCCATTTTGCCGGATAGGCGCAAGGTTAAAAGAAACAGCAGGCTGAGGGTGGCAAAGCCACCCAGCAGATGGGCCGTCACCACCTGCGGCCAGAGCTTGAGGGTGACCGTCCACATGCCGAAAGCCGCCTGCAGGATCACCATACCGAGTAACAACAGGGGCAGTTTCAGGGGCTGAGCCGACTCGTTGCGTCGACGCAACGCCTGCACAGCCAAACCGAGAATCACCAGGCCAAGGCTGCCGGCGAAATAGCGGTGAATCATCTCGTACCAGCCCTTGGCCACTTCCACTGGTGCTTCGGGAAAACGCGCTTCGGCCAGGGTTTGCTTGTGCTCGCTCATCGGTACACCAATAAAACCGTAGCAACCAGGCCAGTCCGGGCAACCGAGGCCCGCGTGGGTCAACCGGGTATAGGCACCGAGCAGCACCACCACGACCGCCAGCAGCGTGGCGAACAGGGCAAAACGGTAACCGGGCTTGCTCATCATCAATCCTTAGCCGAGGCAGCATTAACCAATTTGCGAGATTTTCAGCAGGTGCCGCAGGTCATTGAGAATCGCCTTGCCCTTACTGGTGGCGTCATAACGCAACACCAGATTGCCGTGCGGATCGACGATCCACAGCTGCGCGCCTTCGGCCTTGCCGGCGGTCTTGCCATAGGCATCCAACTGCAGCTGATAGCGCGCCAGTTGCGGGTATTCACGGTGCAGCTGGGCGTCGTAGTCAGCGCTCAGTGGCTGAGCAGTCGCCAGACCGTGCGCGGCGCGACCGACATCGCGGTTGAGGCCGATATGCACCTGACGGGCGAGAAACACCAATTCTTTGCAGGCGCTATCACAGGCCTCCGGAACAGTGACTAGCAGTTGCCAGCGCTGCTCATCGGCACCGCTCACACCGAGGTCGGCGCGGGTCTGCCCGGTGCCAATCAGTTCGCCGTGGTAGCTGCGGGTTTCCGGCACCCAGAAACGCCACTGGTACATGGCACTGGCCAGCAGCATCGGACCGATCACCACGGCCAGGATCAGGATCAGTTGCAGCCGCCCGCGGCGACGCTGGCTGGGTGACACTTCAGGCAGGGCGATGGCTGGGTTCATGGCGAGTCTCCCGCGCATTAGATAGACCGAGATAGATAAACAGGCCGAGCAACGCCGCCGCCAGGGCGAACCATTGCACGGCATAGCCCAGGTGTTTGTCCGGGCTCATGGCCACCACTGGCCAGTCGTCCTGGAATGACGCCGGGCCAGGTAGCAGACGTACTTCATAACTCAGCCCGCCACGCCCCAATTGCTGCCACAGGGCTTCGGGCTTGACCTCGCTGACCACACGCGGCCAGCCACTGGCTGGTGCCGCGTTCTGTAGCTGGAAGGCCTCCCCTGGCGGCACATACACCGTGGCCTGCAGGATCAACGGCGTATCTGGAGTGGCGAAGGTTGGGGTAATACGCCGATCCGGCCAGGGCAGCCAGCCGCGGTTGAGCAGCAGCCAAAGGCCGCTGGCCTGATCGTAGAAGGGTTGCAGCACTTCCACCCCGACCTTGCCATCGCGGGTGCGGTTGTCCAGCAGCAGGG
Source organism: Pseudomonas anguilliseptica (assembly GCF_021375795.1). GTDB lineage: Bacteria > Pseudomonadota > Gammaproteobacteria > Pseudomonadales > Pseudomonadaceae > Aquipseudomonas > Aquipseudomonas anguilliseptica_A. The sequence goes on from NZ_JAEIOI010000003.1 coordinate 518,787, forward strand.
TATGCCGTGCATCAAAATAGCCCTGCAACTGCACACGTTGGTAAGCCGGATCGGGATACCGCTCCAGCTCATCAATGCTGATCGGTGCAGCCAACTGTTGGGCTTGATGTGCGGCCAGCAGCTCACGCTTTTCTTCGGCCCGAGCCAGCTGCCAGAAACCCAGGGCGATCAGACAAGGAAACAGCAGCAGCACCAGTACGCTGGGCAGCCAGCCAGGACGGAAGGCGCTCATAGCAGCCTCCCTAGAGCCCTGAATAAGCTAGCTATACTGCAGCTGAAGCGCATTTCCCTTCCCCCGAAGTTCCGCTTGGGAGTCACGCATGCTCAAAGCCGCGATCATCCTGTTATTGCTGGCGACTCTGGTCAGCCTGTTCAGTGGCCTGTTCTTTCTGGTCAAGGATGAAGGCCGCACCTCACGGGTGGTCAACGCCCTGACCCTGCGCGTCACGCTGACGGCCCTGACCATTGCGCTGGTGACCTGGGGCTTCTACAGCGGCCAGCTGGTTTCCCACGTCACCTGGTAAACACCTCACAGCACGTAAACGAAGACAAACAGGCCAATCCACACCACATCGACAAAGTGCCAGTACCAGGCCGCCGCTTCGAAACCGAAATGCTGCTCGGGGCTGAAATGGCCACGGATCACCCGAATCAGCATGATGCTCAGCATCAGCGCACCCAAAGTCACGTGGGCACCGTGAAAGCCGGTGAGCATAAAGAAGGTGGCGCCGTAGATACCTGAGCCGAGGGTCAAACCCAGTTCGGTGTAGGCATGGATATATTCCTCGACCTGCAGCACCAGAAAGGCGATGCCAAGAAGCACGGTCAGCGCCAGCCAAAGAGTCAGCGGTTTACGGTGATTCTTGCGCAGCGCATGGTGGGCAAACGTCAGGGTGAAGCTGGAGGTCACCAGCAAAATGGTATTGATCAGCGGCAGCCCCCAGGCACCAATCACCCCACTGGGCGCAGGATAGAGTTTTGGATCAGGGGTGTTGAGCATCGGCCAGCTGTACTCGAAACCCGGCCAAAGCATGTTGGCGATACCCTTGTCGCCCTCGCCACCGAGCCAGGGCCCGGCCCAGGTGCGCACGTAGAACAGCACACCAAAGAACGCCGCAAAGAACATCACCTCGGAGAAGATGAACCAGCTCATGCCCCAGCGAAACGAGCGATCCATCTGCGGGCTGTAGAGGCCACCGCGACTTTCCTTGATCACGTTGCCGAACCAGCCGAACAGCATGTAGGCGAGAAAAAGACCGCCGATAAAGAAGATCAGCGGGCCATTGGAATCGGCGCGGTCCGCCTTCAGATCATTGAACCAGGTGCCCACGCCGTACACCGAAAACAGCATGCCCAACGTGGCGATGATCGGCCATTTGCTCTGGGCCGGGACGTAATAGTTTTCGTGGCTTTCATGACTCGACATTTATTGTTCTCCTTATGGAGCCGCCCGGGTAAGGGTCGCCTGTGCCACCGGCGGGATGCGCGCGGTAACGTCAAACAAGGTGTAGGCCAGGGTCAGGTGGCGAACATCTGCCGGTAAGTCTCGATCGACGATAAATTGCACCGGCATCTCGATGCGCTCGCCGGGTTGCAGAACCTGCTGGGTAAAGCAAAAGCATTCGGTCTTGTGGAAGTAAGCCGCGGCCTTGGACGGTGCCACGCTGGGAATCGCCTGGGCAGTCATCGGCTTGTCAGTGGGGTTGTGAGCAATAAACAGCATTTGCGTGCTGTCGCCCGGATGCACCACCACTTCATCCGCCTGAGGGCCGAACTCCCAGACCATCTCGGCAGCATTGGTGGCGAGAAACTGCACCCGCACCTGACGATTTTCATCCACCGTCTGGCTGCCAGCCTGATAGGCACCGGCGGTTTTGCCATTGATGCCGAAGGCCTGGCACATCACGTCATAGATCGGCACCAGGGCGAAGCCGAAGCCGAACATGGCCACCACCACCAGACACAGGCGGATAACCAGACGGCGGGTCGACAGGGCTTCGCTCATGGCCGCGCTCCTTATTTCACGTCCGGCGGTGTACTAAAGGTGTGGTAAGGCGCGGGGGACGGCACCGACCACTCCAGCCCTTCGGCCCCATCCCAGGGTTTTGCCGGTGCCGGTTTACCGCCACGAATGCACTTGATCACGATAAACAGGAACAGCAACTGGGTTGCGCCGAACATGAAGGCGCCGATGCTCGACACCATGTTGAAGTTGGCGAACATCATGTTGTAGTCCGGGATACGCCGCGGCATGCCGGCCAGGCCGACAAAGTGCATCGGGAAGAACGCCAGGTTCATGCCGACGAAACTCATCCAGAAATGCAGCTTGCCGAGGGTTTCGTCGTACATGTGCCCGGTCCACTTCGGCAGCCAGTAGTAAGCCGAGGCGAAGATGCCGAAGATCGCGCCGGGCACCAGCACATAGTGGAAATGCGCCACCACGAAGTAGGTGTCGTGGTACTGGAAGTCCGCCGGGGCGATGGCCAACATCAACCCGGAGAAACCGCCGATGGTGAACAAGATGACGAAGGCCACCGAAAACAGCATGGGCGTTTCGAAGGTCATCGAGCCGCGCCACATGGTGCTGGCCCAGTTGAACACTTTCACTCCAGTGGGCACGGCGATCAGCATGGTGGCATACATAAAGAACAGCTCGCCGGTCAGCGGAATGCCTACGGTGAACATGTGGTGCGCCCAGACGATAAACGACAGGAACGCGATGCTCGCAGTCGCATAGACCATTGAGGTGTAGCCGAACAGCGGTTTGCGGGCGAAGGCCGGTATGATTGAGCTGACAGCGCCGAAGGCCGGCAGAATCATGATGTACACCTCGGGGTGACCGAAGAACCAGAACACATGCTGGAACAGCACCGGGTCACCGCCACCGGCTGCACTGAAGAAGCTGGTACCGAAGTGGATGTCCATCAGCATCATGGTCACGCAACCGGCCAGAACCGGCATTACCGCGATCAGCAGGAAAGCGGTGATCAGCCAGGTCCAGACGAACAGCGGCATCTTCATCAGGGTCATGCCGGGAGCCCGCAGGTTGAGGATGGTGGCGACCACGTTGATCGCCCCCATGATCGAGCTGATACCCATCAGGTGCACGGCGAAGATAAAGAAGGTCACCGACTCCGGTGCGTAGGTGGTCGACAGCGGCGCATAGAAGGTCCAGCCGAAGTTCGGCCCGCCGCCCTCCATAAACAGCGTACTGACCAACATGCCAAAGGCCGCAGGAAGCAACCAGAAGCTGAAGTTGTTCATCCGCGGCAGGGCCATGTCCGGCGCGCCGATCATCAGCGGAATCATCCAGTTGGCCAGGCCGACGAAGGCTGGCATCACCGCGCCGAAGACCATGATCAGGCCGTGCATGGTGGTCATCTGGTTGAAGAACTCCGGCTGCACGATCTGCAGGCCCGGCTGGAACAGCTCGGCACGAATCACCATGGCCATGCTGCCGCCCAGCAGGAACATGGCGAAGCTGAACCACAGATACATGGTGCCGATGTCTTTGTGGTTGGTGGTCAACACCCAGCGCATCAGGCCTTTGGCCGGGCCGTGGTGATGGTCATGTCCGGCATGACCGTGGCCAGCGTGGCCCGGATCGATCACTGCACTCATGTCCTTACTCCTGAGCCTGTTTGAACGCGAGGATGTCTTTCGGCGTAACCATGTCGCCTACCGCATTGCCCCAGGCATTGCGCTCGTAGGTAATGATCGCGGCGATGTCGACTTCCGAGAGTTGCTTGCCGAAGGCCGCCATTGAGGTGCCCGGCTTGCCGTTGACCACGATGCCGATATGGCCGGCCGCAGGTCCGGTGGCAATTGCCGAGCCCTTGAGCGCCGGGAACATCGGCGGCAGGCCTTCGCCAGTGGGCTGGTGACAGGATGCGCAGTTGGTCTGGTAGGACTTCTCGCCACGGGCTATCAGCTCTTCCAGCGTCCATTCCTTACTGGTCAGCTCCTTCTCGGCGGCAGCCCTCTGCTTGCGCTCAGCCAGCCAGGCGGCGTAGTCCTCTTTTGATTTGGCTTCGACCACCACGGGCATAAAGCCGTGATCCTTGCCGCACAGTTCGGTGCACTGACCACGGTAGATGCCGGGCTCGTCAATGCGCGTCCAGGATTCGTTGACGAAACCGGGGATGGCATCCTTCTTCACCGCCAGTGCCGGCACCCACCAGGAGTGGATGACATCGGCGGCAGTGATCAGAAAGCGCACCTTGGTACCGACTGGCACCACCAATGGTTCGTCGACCTCCAGCAGGTAGTGCTCACCTTTGCTGGCCTTGTTATTGATCTGATCTTTGGGGGTCGCCAGGTTGCTGAAGAACTCGACGTCTTCACCCAGGTATTTGTAGTGCCACTTCCACTGGTAGCCGGTGACCTGAATATCCAGCTCCGACTCGCTGGAGTCGTAGATTTCGATCAGAGTCTTGGTGGCCGGTATGGCCATCAGCACCAGGATGATCAATGGAACGACGGTCCAGAGAATCTCGACCGTGGTGCTCTCGTGGAAGTGTGCCGGCTCTTGGCCTGTCGAGCGGCGGTGGACGAGCATCGACCAGAACATCGCGCCGAAGACGAGCACGCCAATCACGACGCAGATCCAGAAGATGGTCATGTGCAAGTCAAATACGGAGCGGCTGACCTCGGTGGCACCTGGCGTCATATTGACGCCCCAGCTGGCGTGCGCCGAGCTGAATACCAACCACAACAGGAGGCCCATCCAGACTCGTGGATGTCGCATCATTGCGGGTTCCCCTTAATTGTTCTTGTTATCCCGCCGAATCGGTCAGTGGCTAAGCCATCACACATCTTCACGGTGAAAATGCTTGTGAAAACTGTCCGTGCCGCAGCTGATTCGGAGTTATCAGGTACTGCCTTTCGAATTCGAGTATAGACACGGACTTGCACCTGGCAACGCGAAAGCCGAAATGAGGTGAAGGCCACAAAGCCCATGCTGAAAGCCGCGGCAGCCGTGGGATCGACGGAAATCTGCGATGGCTTATATAGCCGACTCGTATAACTGTTTAATAATTATGACAATCGGGTCTTAGCAGATGCGCTGAGCCAGCTAAGGTTCTCGCCCATGTCCTTAATTCAGGAGCCGTCATGAACATCGCCGCATTGCAGCAACTGATCCAGCGCGCGCAACAACACGAAGCCAGCACAGGTCAGTTGGCCGAACAGATGCGCAACCATCTGGATCAGTTACACCCGTCCATTCGCCTGCCCAACAGTGACACTGACGGCGTGCTGCTGCGCTTTGTCAGCGCTTATATCGAACAGGTGCCGGAGCTGCTGCAGGCAGCCCAGCAGGTGGCCCGCGAAGCCGGGATCGAGGCGCAAATCAAGCCGGTACTCAAGGTGGCCGAGCAGTTCTTTCTGCAGCCGCCGGCACTGATGGCCGGGCATGAAGGGTTGGAAGGATTGCTGGATGAGGCTTACCTGGCTCACCGCCTGGTTGAAGAGATGAATGACCGCTACATCACCCATCTGGGCGCGCCACTGATTCCACTGGATACCACTGTGGCCAACCTGATCGCCCACCAGTTGATCGGAGAGCCCTTTGCCAATCAGCTGGATGAAGCAGTGCATCACGCCGTTGATGGCATGCTCGACGATGCCAGCTTTGCCCAGGACTCGGTGCAGGCCTATCGCGAGCGCCTGCACAGCCCGCAGACCGAGGCGGCCTGGCAACGCTGGCCATGCCTGTCGCGACAGCTCGGGGTTGAGCTGCAACTGGGTGAAACCCGCGCGGTGGGTTAGCACGCCTTAACCCCTCGCGCGGTTGCTGACTAGCTGCTCGGCAGATAGCGCGCGCGAGGAGTGGCCATCGGCAGAGGGCCCTCACCGATCAGGCGGAACTCGCCCTTCTCCGCGTCGTAAGCCTTGATCTCGCTGGTTTCGATGTCATACACCCAACCGTGGATAAACAGCTGGCCGCTGGCCACGCGTGCCGCCACCGACGGGTGAGTACACAGATGATTGAGCTGGGCCACTACGTTCTCCTCAGTGAGAATGCCCAGCCTGTCATGACCTTCACAACCGCAGTTTGCCTCGACCACCTTGAGCGCCACTTCGCTGTGACGCAGCCAGGCCTTCACCGTCGGCATGCTCTCCAGGGTCTCAGGGGCCAGCACGGCCTTCATCGCACCGCAGTCAGAGTGGCCACAGACGATGATGTGTTGCACGCCCAGCGCCAGCACCGCGTACTCGATGGCGGTGGACACACCTCCCATCATCTGTCCGTAGGCCGGCACCACGTTGCCGACGTTACGGTTGACGAACAGGTCGCCTGGCGAGCTCTGGGTAATCAGCTCCGGCACCACCCGCGAGTCGGCGCAGGTGATAAACATCGCGCGCGGGTTCTGTGCAGTGGCGAGCTTCTTGAACAGCTCTTCCTGTTGCGGAAACACCTCACTGCGAAAACGTTTGAAACCGTCGACGATGCTCTGCAGTGCTTCTTCAGCACTCTCACTGCCGGTGCGCCCCTGCAACGGGATCAACTGATGCTTGTATGGCATGTTTGCGACCTCTGGACCTGAAAAAATCTGCTAAAGCGACAGCCAAGCCCGCTGGCGAGTCACATGGTAAATGTTACCGCCACTGACACGGGCAGCAACCACCACACTTTGCCGATTGTTCAGAGCAGTGCCAGCTGGCCACCCGGCGGGCAGAACCGTGAGCAGTCGAGGTTAAAGCCCTCGCGCCGATGCAGGCCCAGGCGCTTACTGGCCAGGGCGAAGCGTTGCGCCAGCAACTCGGCAAAGGCACCCTCACCGCGAAAGCGCTCACCGAAGCGGCTGTCATACAATGCGCCACCACGGCTCTGGCGGATCAGGCTGAGCACATGCTCGGCGCGCTGCGGGTAGTGCGCCTGCAACCACTCCTCGAACAGTGGCGCCACTTCGCGCGGCAGGCGTAGCAGCATGTAGCTGGCGCTCTGCGCGCCGGCCTCCTTGGCTGCGGCCAACAGATGCTCCAGCTCCATGTCATTGATCATCGGGATCATCGGCGAGCACAGCACGCCGACCGGAATGCGGTTATCACGCAGCACGCGGATCGCCCGCAGACGTGCCGCCGGCGCAGCGGCGCGCGGTTCCATGATGCGTTTGAGCTCGTCGTCCAGGGTGGTCAGGCTGATCATGACCGCCACCAGACGCTGCTGCGCCAGCTCGGCGAGCAAGTCGAGGTCACGCAGGATCAGCGAACCCTTGGTGACGATAGTGACCGGATGACGGTAGTCGAGCAGCACCTTGAGGCTGTTGCGCGTCAACAGATGCTGGCGCTCAATCGGTTGATAAGGGTCGGTGTTGGAACCCAAATTGATCGGCGCACACACATAACCGGGCTTGCTCAACTGCTGTTCAAGCAAGGCCACAGCGTTGGTCTTGGCGATCAACTTGGTTTCGAAGTCCAGCCCTGGCGACAAGTCCCAGTAAGCGTGGCTGGGCCTGGCGTAGCAATAAATGCAGCCATGTTCACAGCCGCGGTAGGGATTGAGCGAACGGTCGAAGGGCAGGTCGGGCGACTGATTGCGGGTGATGATGCTTTTCGCGGTTTCGCAACGCACCTCGGTCGCCCGGCTGGGCGGCACCTCCTGCAACCAGCCATCGTCAGTGGCGATAATGCGCTGTGGCGCAAAGCGGTTATGCGGATTACTGGCGGTACCGCGACCGCGCGGTGGCAGAGAAATGGACATGAGCTTACTCCACAAATTACTGTATATAAATACAGTAATTTGTGTGCATCACCAAGCGCCGACCGTCCGCCCAGGCTTAACCAGGGAGAGGAATCAACCCGCCACCAACAGTAGCAACAGCGGCAAACTGGCCGCCGCCAGCAGGGTTTGCAGGGTAATGATACCGGCCATCAACTGGCTATCGCCGCCCAGCTGGCGGGTCAATACATAGGCCGTCGGCGCAGTTGGCAGGGCAAAGAACAGCACCAACACAGTGCTCTCCATCGCCGGCAGGTGCAGACCATAGGCCACAGCCCAAGCCAGCATCGGCATGCCCAACAGACGCAGCAGGCTGTTCCACCCCAGAGCCGGAATCTCGCCGCCCAACTGCTCAGGTTTCAGCGCGGCCCCAACACAGAGCAGACCCAACGGCAGGCTGGCGGCGGCTAGCAGGCTGAGCAAACGGTCACTGCCGCCCGGCAGACCAAGGCCACTGAGGTTGACCAGCGCGCCGCCCAGGCAGGCAAGGATCAATGGATTCTTCAGGATCGGCAGCAACAGGCTGCGCGCGCTGACGCCACGCTCGGCGGTCAGCGACCAGACGGACAGCACATTCACCGTCGGCACCATCAGGGCGAGCATGATGGCCGCCAGGGTCAGGCCTTCCTGGCCGAACAGGCTGCCCACCGCCGCCAGCCCGAGGTAAGTGTTGAAGCGCAGAATGCCCTGGCTGAAGGCACCAAAACGCCCCGCTGGCCAACCGCGCACCCGGCGCACCAGCAACAGCGCCAGCCAGGCAATGCCCAGCGCCAGCAGCACGGCCAGCCCCAGGCGCGGCAACGCCGGGTTATCCAGCGGCGCATTCGCCAGGCTGCTGAACAGCAGCGCCGGGAACAGCACAAAATAATTAAGCCGCTCGGCCCCTGGCCAGAACGCTTCATTGGGGAACGCCCAGCGGCGCAGGTAATAGCCCGCAACGATCAGGGCAAACAATGGCCACAAGGCCAGCAGCAGTTCGATCACGACAACCCCTAATAACAGCAAGCGCCCATCTTGGTCAGCCGCGTAGGGTGACGCAAGTTCGATACTGGTATTAGGCTGTTTTACCTGACCATCTCGTCGAGAAAAGCTAATGAGCGAAAACCATCAAGGCGGCTGCCTGTGCGGAGGCTTGCGCTATGAATTCACCGCACCGTTGCAGGACATCGCCCACTGCCATTGCTCGACTTGTCGGCGCAGCAGCGGTGGCATCGTCACCACCTGGATCACCGTACCGCTGGCGAGCTTTCGCTGGCTGGCCGGCACACCACGCGAATATGCCTCGTCAGCCACGTGCACACGCAGCTTCTGCCCAACCTGCGGGGCGCAGCTGACGCTGTTCACCCGCCTCAGCCCGCACAGCCTGGATATCACCATCGCCACCCTCGACCAGCCCGAATTGGCCCCGGCGGATCGACATATCTGGGTGCAGAGTCGCCTGCCCTGGCTGCACCTGGACGAACATTTGCCGCAAGAACAGCAGGAACATATCCCGTAGAAAGTGCAGGCTCCATGCTCTGGTTAGCCCGAATGCAATCCAGGCTACGGCAACATTAAACCGCCACCCGCCTTATGCAGCGCGCGCAGGTGTTCGCCGAGTTGCGTCAGGTTGGCTTCAATGGCCTGCAATTCGGCCAGACGCGGCGGCTCCAGCAGGCGACGTACTTCTTGATCGAGGTCGTCACTGAGCTGGCGCAGTTGCTGCTGCCGCGCCTGGCTTTCGCGCTCCAGACGCTGCCATTCGGCACGCTGGGGCAAGCCGTAGCCGCCTTCCAGCAATTCCGCCGGGCGGCTGAGAAAGCCGCTGTTGGCAAGGATCTGCTGCAACGCGCCGCCAGCCTTATTTACCGTCGGATCAACGCCCTCACGCCCCGTCAGGTAGCGGCGCTTTAGCTCATCCTGGGCCAATAGCAGTTGCCGACGCAGTGCCGCCTGCTCGAGCAGCAGCAGAGCCGCACTGGTGCGCAGATCGGCGCGAGCAAACCAGGGCTGACGCTGCTCCGCCGATACGCCCAGCCAGTCCTCGACTTGCGTCTGTTCAATCGGCAGCTGCGCCTGCAGCACGCTAAACATGGCCTGGTAACGCTCACGGAACGAGTCGAAGCGATAGCCCAGGCGCAACGCTTCGGCGTCATCCGCCAGTACGCTGCGGTCGGCCAGACCACGGGCCACCAGGGTATCGAGCAGGCCGTTGGGCATGATGCTGTCGAGGGCCTGCAAGCGCGGGTGCTGGCTGCCGCTGCGCAACAATTTGAGGGTTTCCACCGCGCAGTTGTTGGAGAGGAACCAGTAATCGCCGTCATAGCTCCAGTGCTGCTCAGCCGCACGGGTCACCAGTTGTTCCAGCTGCGCGCGCTCCAGCCTGAGCGGCACCGACGCCAGGCTGCGCAGCTCGACCTTGGTGTACTCCTCGATCACCTGTTCCAGCGGCAGCACGAACAATCGCGACGGATACACCCCGGTCAGGCCATCCCAGCTGGACAGCTGCACGTCGCCAACAAAAGCCCGGTAAGAGAGCACCAGGTGCTCTTGCAGATCCAGCCGGCAATCAGGCCCCAGTGGCCGTCCAGGCGCACAGATCACCAGCCGCAGCATGCTATGGCCCCAGCGGCTGGCCAGCTCGTTGTTGGCCTCGGCCAGCAGGTAATCCACCTGATAGACCCGCTGCGGATCGATGCGGCCCAGTGGCTGGCGGGCAAAATCGCGCCCGGCATTCAGGTAGGCCAGCCCCTCTGCACAAGGCTCCTGATTGCTGGGCGACCAGGCGAAATGCGCACTCAGATAACGCGCCAACAACGGCCGTCGACAGGCGTAGCTGGGGTCGAGAAGGAAGTACTCCATATTCACCGCGAGAAACTCGCGCGGATTACTCAGCTCGTAGCTGTCCGGACTGCGCGCCACCTGATGATTGTCCGGCTCGCGCGCGCCACGCCGGCCAACCTGCTGCGGCCAGCCGGCCAGATCGAGCAGTTGCGGGTCATCACTCAGGGTAAAGCGCCGCGCCGTCTGCCCACGACAGTGATCGGGCAGGCCAACGGCACCCAGGCTCTGCTCACGTTGGCGGCACTGGCGTTGCAGCTGCCGCTCGGCCTGCGGCCAGAGCTGGGCACGGTCATACAGGTGAGTGAGTTCGTGCAGCACGGTGGCCAGCAGTTCGCGACGTACACTGCCGTGCGGGCGTGAAGTCTGTTGCGTGGCGCTGCTGCCATCGCTCAAGGCTGGCAGCAACGCGGCATTCAACTCGATCCCGCTAAAACGTCCAGCGCGGCCATAGACCTGCGCAGGCAGCTCGCCCCAGCGCACGCTGACGCGCCGATCAAGCTGTTGCCTGAACTGCGGTGGCAAGGCCTGTAGCGCGTCCTGCAGCAGCTGCTGACTGGCCTGTTGCTCGCCAGGGCTGAGCCCTTCGTCGTGCAACTGCAGACGCAGTTCTGCCTGGCTACAGCTGCTGGCCAGTAACGCCAGCATCAGCAGCCAGGCCCGTGGCCGACTCACAGGGCGAGAATGGCTTCAGCCAATACCAGGTCGGAAGCACCTTGCGCCTCAGGCACTTGACTGCGGAGGGTGCTGATAGCGGCTTCCAGCTGCGCACCACGGATCTTGCCAGCGCTGGCGACAAAGCTGGCAGCGTCATCGCGGGCAGCACGCACCACTTTCATATCGCGGATGGACGTGGTGGTATCCGAGGTGAAATCGAGGGTGCGATCCAACGCACGCACGATGATATTGCTGGTCGCAACCAGGGTTTGTGCCTGGGCCGTCGCACTGAGCAGGGCAACGGCGGCTACGGCACTGAGCAAGACAGGATGCATAGGAATCTCCAGAATCAGCCATCAACCCATGACGGGTTGCCTTGGACGGGCATTCTAACGCGCAGTTCCATGCCGCCGTTCAGGCACACACCGCATCGGTCACAGGCTGAGTATGGCGCTCGCCAGTTGCATGTCATCGCCCGGCAACCCTGGGGCCTGCTGACGCATATGCTGCAACGCAGCTTCGAGCTGCACGCCACGGATGCTGCCCTGGCTGGCCACAAAAGCGGCGGCGTCATCACGGGCGGCCAATACCACTTTGTCATCGCTGAACGACGAGGACACTCTCGACGAGGCTTCCGAAGTGGCACCGAGCGAGCCGACAACAGCGTCGGTGGTGACCACAAAGCTGGTGGCGCTGGCGCTACCGGCCACCGCCAGTAGCGTGGCCAGGCTGAGTGTGCGGATCATGTTCATGTACAACCTCCTGGAAAATCCCAACAGACAGGCTGGGTTGAGTGTAGACCCCAGCCTGGCCAGTTGGTTGCCTGCACTTAACGCCAGAAGGGTTTGGCCAACTCGTTCTGCCGCTGGGCTTCGCTGATCCCGGCATCGGCCAGCTGGCGACTGTCCAGGCAGGCCAGTTGCTTGCGCGTGCGCTGGTTACGCTGCCAGCTGCACAGCGCAGCATAGGCGCGCAACCAGAATGGGCGAGTCACCTGCACGGTCGAAGACGGTGGGCGTTTAAGCGTACGTTCCATGGCACATTTCCTTGTCAGAGACGAGAGAGGGCAGCCTATGGTGCGCGTCGCCAGATAAAGCAGGCAGAGACAGCGTCGCGGCATTGTTATGGTGCAGTTCAGGCTCTGACCAAACTGTACTGGCTTCAAGCTCGACAGACTGTTACAGGCCGCGGCCTGTTGCCGGAATTAAACACCGGTAGATAAAAAGAAAGCCCCAACACGCAGGGCGCTGGAGCTTTCAAAAATCCCATTAAGGGAGGAGCAGAAGTCGGTGCCTGGTGGCGTTAACGCCAGAAGGGCTTGCTCAGTTCGGCATGACGCTGGGCTTCGCTGATGCCGGCATCGGCGAGCAGGCGGGCGTCAAGGCGAGCCAGCTGGCGGCGGCTGATAATGCGGCGCTGCCATTGCAGAACGGTGGTGAAGATACGCAGCGGCAGAGCGCTGGAGCCGGTGGCTTGGCTGTGGTCGAAAAACAGGTCGGAACTGAGGGTACGTTCCATGGTGATCATCCTTCCGCTTGTGGCGGGTCAGTGGTGTGTTGCGATGGATAAATTATTGCCGTTACCCCCACTGCGCAGTAGCCACAGCTGGACGAAATTGCAGTGCAAATAGATAGTTTGCTTTGTAACTGTCTTGTTTGTTTTTCACTCAACTGTACTGCCCATAAGTGCTTTAGCCTGCTTAAGTTAATATTGCAGTTTAAAGCACTGCTTAAATCTTTCAGCGCAGTGAATTTATATAGGTACAGTTGCAAATTGCACTTCTATTACAGTTGACCTGTTTTTCAGATTTTTGCTCGAAAAACCGGATTTTCTGATCACCTAGACAGAAAGTGTATGGTCACCAGACCGACCCAACATCAGCATCGACACAACAACCCTGCGGAAGTACCACAGGCACAAAAAAGCCCGGCACAAGGCCGGGCTTTTCGACAGCGCAGCAGCGAGGGTTAGTCGACTGCTTTGACCATGTCTTCGATGACTTTCTTGGCGTCGCCGAAGACCATCATGGTCTTGTCCAGGTAGAACAGTTCGTTATCCAGGCCGGCGTAACCGCTGGCCATCGAGCGCTTGTTGACGATCACGGTCTTGGCTTTGTAAGCCTCGAGGATCGGCATGCCGGCGATCGGCGACTTCGGATCGTTCTTCGCGGCCGGGTTGACCACGTCGTTCGCGCCCAGCACCAGCACCACGTCGGCCTGGCCGAACTCGGAGTTGATGTCTTCCATCTCGAACACCTGCTCGTAAGGCACTTCGGCCTCGGCCAGCAGAACGTTCATGTGGCCAGGCATACGACCGGCAACCGGGTGGATCGCGTACTTCACGGTCACGCCGCGATGGGTCAGCTTCTCGGCCAGCTCCATCAGTGCGTGCTGGGCACGGGCTACCGCCAGGCCGTAGCCCGGAACGATGATCACGGTGTCGGCGTTGGTCAGCAGGAAGGCCGCGTCGTCGCTCGAACCGGATTTCACCGGGCGAGCTTCCTTGGCACCCGCAGGGCCGGCTTCTTCAGCCGCGCCACCGAAACCACCGAGGATCACGTTGAAGAACGAACGGTTCATCGCCTTGCACATGATGTACGAGAGGATCGCGCCCGAAGAACCCACCAGCGAACCGGCGATGATCAGCATCGAGTTGTTCAGCGAGAAGCCGATACCGGCCGCCGCCCAGCCCGAGTAGCTGTTGAGCATCGACACCACCACCGGCATGTCGGCACCACCAATCGGGATGATGATCAGCACGCCGATGATGAACGCCAGCACGGTCAGCGCTGCGAAGGCACGCACGTCGCCAGTGATGCTGTAGTAGATGCCCAGGCCGATGATGGCCAGACCAAATACCAGGTTCAGCATGTGCTGACCCTTGAACTGTACAGGCGCGCCTTGGAACAGGCGGAACTTGTACTTGCCCGACAGCTTGCCGAAAGCGATGACCGAACCAGAGAAGGTGATTGCGCCGATAGCCGAACCGAGGAACAGCTCAACACGGTTGGCCACCGGAATGGCGTCGCCCAGTGCAGCCACGATGCCCAGCGATTGCGGCTCAACCACAGCAGCAATGGCAATGAACACGGCGGCCAGACCGATCATGCTGTGCATGAAGGCGACCAGTTCCGGCATCTTGGTCATTTCAACGCGCTTGGCCATGATCGAGCCGGCGGTGCCACCGACCAGCAGGCCGACGATCACGTAACCGATGCCCTGGGTCGCGAGTTCAGCGCCCAGCTTGTAGATCAGGCCGACGGTGGTGAGCACCGCAATGCCCATACCGATCATGCCGAACAGGTTGCCGCGACGCGACGTAGTCGGGTGCGACAAGCCCTTGAGCGCCTGGATAAAGCAGATCGAGGCGACGAGGTAGAGAACAGTGATCAGATTCATGCTCATCGGTGCTTCTCCACCTGCGCCTTAGGCGCTTTCTTCTTGAACATTTCCAGCATGCGCCGGGTTACCAGGAAACCACCGAACACGTTGACCGCAGCCAGTGCCACGGCCAAGGTGCCCATGGCCTTGCCCAGCGGGGTCACGGTCAGGGCGGCAGCCAGCATGGCGCCGACGATGACGATCGCGGAAATCGCGTTGGTCACGGCCATCAGCGGGGTGTGCAGAGCCGGGGTCACGTTCCATACCACGTGGTAGCCCACGTAGATGGCCAGCGCGAAGATGATCAGGTTGTAGATGCCGTCGGAAATCATATCCATGAGCGGTGCTCCCCTTAGCCGTTAGTGCGCACGACGTTGCCATCGCGGCACATCAGGCACGCGGCGACGATGTCGTCTTCAAGGTTGAGGTGGAACTTACCTTCGCCGTCGATGACCAGCTTGAGGAAGTCCAGCAAGTTGCGTGCGTACAGTGCCGAAGCATCTGCCGGCACCATGGCCGCCAGGTTGCTGTGGCCGACGATGGTCACGCCATGCTTGACCACTACCTGCTCGGCTTCAGTCAGCGGGCAGTTGCCGCCTTGCGCCGCGGCCAGGTCGATGATCACCGAGCCCGGTTTCATTTCGGCGACGGTCGCCTCATGCAGCAGAGTCGGCGCCTTGCGGCCCGGAATCAGTGCGGTGGTGATGACGATGTCAGCCTGCTTGGCGCGTTCATGCACTGCCTTGGCCTGACGCTCCATCCACGAAGCTGGCATCGGACGGGCATAACCACCCACGCCCTGGGCGCACTCACGCTCTTCATCGGTCTCGAACGGCACGTCGACGAACTTGGCGCCGAGCGACTCGATCTGCTCCTTCACGGCCGGACGCACGTCCGAAGCCTCGATCACCGCACCCAGACGCTTGGCCGTGGCGATGGCCTGCAGGCCAGCGACACCGGCGCCGAGAATCAGGATGCGCGCGGCCTTCACGGTACCGGCAGCAGTCATCAGCATCGGCATAAAGCGCGGATAGTGGTGCGCGGCCAGCAGCACAGCTTTATAGCCGGCGATGTTGGCTTGCGAACTCAGCACGTCCAGGCTCTGCGCGCGGGAAGTACGCGGTGCAGCTTCCAGAGCAAAGGCCGTAACGCCACGGGCGTTGATGCGCGCGATGGTCTCGTTGCTGAACGGGTTGAGCATGCCAACCAGCACGGCACCGGCTTTCATGTGAGCCAGTTCGGCATCGGTCGGGGCGACCACTTTCAGCACCAGATCGGCACCGAAGGCTGCTGAATCGTTGCCAATGGTGGCACCGACAGCTTCATAGGCGCTGTCCGGAATGCTCGCGCTCACGCCAGCACCGGTCTGTACAGTCACCTGATGGCCCTGGCCGATCAGCTTCTTGATGGTTTCGGGAGTTGCGGCAACGCGCGTCTCACCAGCATGGGTTTCGAGAGGAACACCGATGTGCACTTCAATTCTCCTGCGTGATCTTTTTAGTGAACCGGCGCACTGCGGGTGGCACGCGGGCAATGGGGAGGATCAGCACAATCCCAACCTGCAGACAACACAGACACAAGCGGGGCGCGGCATTTTGCAGGCGAAGGGCATAGCCTTCAAGGCGTTATGAAGTAAAACCTTGCGATAACTACAAGTCACTGCATGACCTTCCGACCGACAAAAACCCGCAAAGCCTTGTGGAGCAAGGCTTATAGCCAATCGGCCGATACAAAGTGGGGTTAATACATTCTTGGCGCAAATACAGCGCCATCAGATCAACGGCGATGCTCCCGATAAATCGGTAGAGCCACTGTTTCAGAGGGCTACAGACGTTTTTGTGTGCAAAAAATGCAACACTTTGGGCGCGCCGTGGAGTGCACAAGTGTAGCCACTGAGATAGCTGACTACGGGGTCAACATTGATCTGGCGCGCACTCTAGGCGGCCTGTATGGTGAGGTAAAGCAATTTCCGACGGTTTGCCGCCGAAGGGTTGACGGCCTTTTTCGTCAACAACCTGACAGGCCGTTGTCTATTTCAGGCCATGGGCCAGGGCATAGGCGTGTGCCTCGCGCACCAGCCAGTCGCGCAGCAGCAACAGCGCTGCCGATTCCAGCTTGCGTTCAGGGATAATCAGGTAATACGCCTTGTCGCTCGACAGGCTCAGCGGCGCGGCAATCACCAGCCGCCCCTCGTCCAGCTCACGGCGGATCAGAAACGGCGGAATCAGCGCCACGCCCATCTCATGCATGGCTGCCTGGGCCAGCATGGAAAACAGCTCATAACGCGGCCCGGCCATATCCCGCGTGGTGTTCAGGCCTTGGGCGTTGAACCACTGACGCCAGGCGTAAGGCCGCGTGGTCTGCTGCAACAGCGGCAGGCTGGCGATCTGCTCCGCGCTCAATTGCGCCTGCCCGGCAAGCAGCGCCGGGCTGCACACTGGCATCGGGTTCTCGCCCATCAGCAGGTGGGCCTGGGTCCCGGACCAGTCGCCATCGCCGAAGTACACCGCCGCATCGAACTCGGTGTCGGCGAACAGAAAGGGCCGGGTGCGGTTGGTCAGGTTGACCGTGATCTCGGGATGCAAACGCTGAAAGTCCTTCAACCTAGGCAGCAGCCACTGGGTGCCGAAGGTCGGCACCACCGCCAGTTCGATACTCATCGCGCCTTGCTGGCCCATCACTGCCAGGGTGTCGCGCTCCACCGCATCAAGCTGGCCGGCCACTCGCCGCGCGTAGGATTGTCCGGCTTCGGTGAGCAGCACACCACGCCGCGAACGGCGGAACAGCTCGATATTAAGGAAGGCCTCCAGCGCGGCAATCTGCCGGCACACCGCGCCCTGGGTCAGGCTCAGTTCCTGCGCCGCCTTGGTAAAACTCTGGTGCCGAGCGGCGGACTCGAACGCGATAAGGGCGGCGGTGCTGGGGATCTTGCGGCGCATTTGTGCGTCACTCTCACTTTATTCGGTAAAAAATGCCGAATAAGCCTATCTCGAAGTGAGCAATACGCACAATTGCGTGCACATTACTCGTTTGCCTGCCTGCCACAAGCCGCCTAGGATCAATCTCACGCTTCGCGGGTGTTTATCCCCGCACCTTTACTGTCCTGATTCGAGGTTTCCCGCATGGCCAAGGCAAGCTTTAACTGGATCGACCCGCTGCTGCTCGACCAGCAACTGACCGAAGAAGAACGCATGGTGCGTGACAGCGCTCAGCAGTTCGCCGCCGACAAGCTGGCCCCGCGCGTAATGGAAGCCTTCCGCCATGAGCAGACCGACCCGAAAATCTTCCGCGAGATGGGCGACACCGGCCTGCTCGGCGCCACCATCCCCGCCGAATACGGCGGCAGTGGCCTGAACTACGTGTGCTACGGCCTGATTGCCCGCGAAGTCGAGCGCATCGACTCCGGCTACCGCTCGATGATGAGCGTGCAGTCCTCCCTGGTGATGGTGCCGATCTATGAATTCGGCAACGAAGCGACCAAACAGAAATACCTGCCCAAGCTGGCCAGCGGCGAATATATCGGCTGCTTTGGCCTCACCGAGCCGGATCACGGCTCCGACCCAGGCTCGATGATCACCCGCGCGAAAAAGGTCGACGGCGGCTACCGCCTGACTGGCGCGAAGATGTGGATCACCAACTCGCCAATCGCTGACGTGTTTGTGGTCTGGGCCAAGGATGATGCCGGCGAGATTCGCGGCTTTGTCCTGGAAAAAGGCTGGCAGGGCCTGAGCACCCCGGCGATTCACGGCAAGGTCGGCCTGCGCGCCTCGATCACCGGCGAAATCGTCATGGACAACGTGTTCTGCCCTGAAGAAAACGCCTTCCCTGACGTGCGCGGCCTGAAAGGCCCGTTCACCTGCCTCAACTCCGCCCGCTATGGCATCAGCTGGGGCGCCTTGGGTGCGGCCGAGTTCTGCTGGCACACCGCGCGTCAGTACACCCTCGACCGCAAACAGTTCGGCCGCCCGCTGGCGCAAACCCAGCTGATCCAGAAGAAACTCGCCGACATGCAGACCGAGATCACCATGGCCCTGCAAGGCTGCCTGCGCCTCGGCCGGATGAAGGACGAAGGCACCGCTGCGGTGGAAATAACCTCGATGATGAAGCGCAACAGCTGCGGCAAGGCCCTGGACATCGCCCGTATGGCCCGCGACATGCTCGGCGGCAACGGCATCAGTGACGAGTACGGCGTGGCCCGCCACCTGGTCAACCTGGAAGTGGTCAACACCTATGAAGGCACCCACGACGTCCACGCGCTGATCCTGGGTCGCGCGCAGACCGGCTTGCAGGCGTTCTTCTAAGGCCTGCTCTGCGCCGCACGCTTTTCTCCCCTCGCTATTGATGGGGGGAGAGGGCAGCGGTTGGCAGCGATTCTGCTCTCTCTCCCTAACCCTCTCCCGCAAGCGGGAGAGGGAACTTGTTCGTGAGGTTCTTATGTCCGGCGCCCTATCGCATATCCGCGTTCTCGATCTGTCCCGCGTACTGGCAGGGCCCTGGGCCGGGCAGATTCTCGGGGACCTGGGTGCCGAGGTGATCAAGGTCGAGCGTCCCGGCACAGGCGACGATACCCGTCACTGGGGCCCGCCCTACGTGAAGGATGCCGAGGGCAACGACTCGCGCGAGGCAGCCTATTTCCAGAGCGCCAACCGCAACAAACAATCGGTGACCCTGGATTTCACCCAGCCCGAAGGCCAGCGTCTGGTGCGTGAGCTGGTGCAGAACTGCGACGTGCTGCTGGAGAACTTCAAGGTCGGCGGCCTGGCGGCGTATGGCCTCGATTACGCATCCCTCAAGGCGCTCAACCCGCGCCTGATCTACTGCTCGATCACTGGCTTCGGGCAAAACGGGCCCTACGCCAAGCGAGCAGGTTATGACTTTATGATCCAGGGCCTCGGCGGGCTGATGAGTCTGACCGGTAAGCCCGACGGCGAGGAGGGTGCCGGCCCCATAAAGGTCGGCGTCGCCCTCACCGATATTCTCACCGGCCTGTACGCCACGGTCGGCGTGTTGGCGGCACTCAACCAGCGCGAACAGTCCGGCATCGGCCAACATATCGATGTGGCGCTGCTCGACGTGCAGGTGGCCTGCCTGGCCAACCAGGCGATGAATTATCTGAACACCGGTGTCTCACCGAAACGCCTGGGCAACGCTCACCCGAATATCGTGCCCTACCAGGATTTCCCCTCGGCCGATGGCAACTTCATTATCGCCGTGGGTAACGACGGACAATTCCGCAAGCTTTGCGAGGTTGCCGGCCTTACGGCTTTGGCCGATGACCCGCGTTTTTCTTCGAACAAGGCGCGCGTCGCCCACCGCGCCGAGCTGATTCCGCTGCTGCGTCAGGCCACGGTGTTCAAAACCACCGCCGAATGGGTGACGCTGCTGGAAGCCGCCGGCGTACCCTGCGGGCCGATCAACGACCTCGCCCAGGTATTTGCCGACCCGCAAGTACAGGCACGCGGCCTGCGTATCGACCTGCCCAACAGCTTGGGCAGCACCACCCCGCAGGTGGCCAGCCCGCTGCGCCTGTCGGAAACCCCGGTGCAATACCGCAACGCACCGCCGCTGCTCGGCGAACACACCGAACAGGCACTCGCCCGCCACCTGGGGCTAAACGCCGAGCAGATCGCGGCGCTGCGTGAAGCGGGGGTGCTGTAGAACGCGCTAACCCGGCTGCCCATCCACCCGCGCTGTGCAGAACATCACCGCGTAGTGGCGCACGAACAGGGCAAAGGCCGCGATCCACAACAGGCTGGACAAACCCAGCCCGCTGGCCGGGGCAAACGGCACCAGCAGCACCCGCGCCACAACGGCCAGTTGCAGGCAGGCAAACGCCCAGCCCATCACCGCAGGTGGCTGCAATGGCCGCCCGGTATGGCCCAGGCTGACCCGCGCGAGCATCGCCAGAATCGCCCCGCCGACCGTACCCAGCGCCAGCGCGTGGTAGGCCAGGCTGGCGTTGCTCAGCCAGCCTGCATGCCAGGCCGCCAGAGTCAGCAGCGCCAGCGGCAGCCAGGCGTAGGCCAGATGCAATGACCAGAGCAGCGGCACACGCCAGATCCCGACGTTGTACCAGTGCCACAGACGCAAACCGTGCAGCGCAGCCAGGGCCAGCAACAGCGGCAACATCCATATCGATGGCTGCAAGGCCAGGCCACTGGCAAACAGCAGCGCCAGGCTCAGAGACAGCACGAGCACCAGCACATCCAGCCGGGGTCTTGGGGTAGCAGGCGCAATCTGGTTGAGACCGCGTTGAGTAAAAAACGGAATCACCCGCCCGCCGATAATGCTCACCAGCGCCGCGATCAGCCACAAACCGGCCAATGCGCCGCGCCGCTGTAATTCATCATCGCCACGCCACAGGCCATACAGCAGCAACCACTCACAGGCCGCCATCAGCAGCACCACAACCACCAACGGGTAATTACGCCATTGCCGCACGACCCACAACTGTCGCCCAAGCACCAGTGCCAGCAGCGGCAACAACGGCAGTTGCAAGGCCAGCAGCACAGGCAATGGCACCCCAACCAGCCAGGCCAGCCGCGCCAGCAGCCAGAGCGCGAACAACCCCGCCAGCGGCCAACCACTCAGCCCCGGCCGGCCCGTCCAGTTCTGCACGGCGGTCAGCAGAAAGCCGGCAATGATCGCCCCGGCAAAACCGAACGGCAGCTCATGTCGGTGCCAGGCCAGGCTGCCGCCCACAGGCTGCCAACCAGGCAGATAACCCAACAGCACCGCCGCCCACAGGCCAATCGCCAACACGGCAAACAACGCGCCGCCGAGAAAAAACGGACGAAACCCCAGCCGCCACAGCGGCGCAATGCTCAACTCACGCTGCCTATCACGCAGTAACACAGCAAGGCTCCTGTTGTTTACGCAGATGCTGCTGCGCGGCCAGGCGCAGCACATAACCAAGCTTGAGCAGACCGGGGCCGATGATGGTCAACGAATGCGCCATCACCAGACTGCCCATGCTTAACTGCGCCTCCAGGCCGTAAGCCCCAAGCAGACCGCCGAGCAACAGCAGCACGCCAACCAGCAACATGCGATTGGCCAGTTGCAGCGCCCGCAAGGGGCAGGACAGATACGCCAACATAATCACCTCCCAGGCTGCTAAGCCCCTGTTTAGCTATCCAGCGCGCTGGCCGGACCGAAGAACTCGTAATGACTCTGCGCCGCCGGTACACCGAGGCTGTGCAGATGCCGTTTGACCTGCGCCATAAACGGCTTGGGGCCCAGGAAGTAGGCATCCAGATCACGCTGCTCGGGCAACCATTGATCAAGCTGCTCCAGGCTGAGAAAGCCCTCGCCATCCGCCTCATCGCCCGCACGCGGTTCGCTGTAGCACACGTAATGGCGCAGTTGCGGACGCTCGCTGCGCTGCGCCTCAACCCAGTCGCGGAAGGCATGCACCCCGGCATGCCGCGCGCAGTGGATAAAGTGGATCTCGCGGCCACTGTCCCGCGCGGCTTCAAGCATGCTCAGGGCCGGGGTGATGCCAACGCCCGCGCTGATCAGCACCAACGGCTTGTTTGAGTCACGCAGGACAAAATCCCCGGCCGGAGCGAACAGCTCCAGGCTATCGCCAACCTGCAACCGGTCATGCAGGTAATTGGACACCTTGCCGCCCACCTCACGCTTGACGCTGATGCGGTACTCGCGGCCATTGCCCAGGGCCGACAGCGAGTAGTTGCGGCGCTGCTCGCCACCGTCCAGCAGCAGGCGCATGCCGATATATTGGCCAGGCTGGAAGGCGGCCAGCGCACCGCCATCGGCTGGGGCCAGGTACAGCGAAACGATTTCTTCGCTCTCCTGCACCTTGCGGCTCAAACGGAAACTGCGCGCCCCGCGCCAGCCACCCTCGGCATTGGCGTTGGCGCTGTAGGCCGCCTCTTCGGCACCAATAAGGATGTCCGCCAACTGCCCGTAGGCCACCGCCCAGGCCTCGATCACCGCATCGGTGGCGATCTCCTCACCCAGCACTTCACGAATCGCTCGTAGCAGGCAGCTGCCAACAATCGGGTAATGCTCGGGCAAGATCTGCAGCGACACATGCTTATTGACGATCTGTCCTACTAGAGGCCCCAACGCCTCAAGCCGGTCGATATGCCGGGCATACATCAGCACCGCATTGGCCAGCGCACGTTGCTGGCCACCACTGGCCTGGTGCGCCTGGTTGAACAGCGCGCGCACCTCGGGGTACTCGCTGAGCATCATCTGGTAGAAGTGTCGGGTCAGGGCCTCGCCGCCGCTTTCCAGCAGCGGCACGGTGGCTTTGATCAGAGCGGTTTGGGCGGGGGTCAACATGCAAGGCTTCCTCGTCGGGGCGACACGCTGTACTTGCGCAGCGGTCTGGTTCATATCACCCTGACTACTACAGGAAACATGCCAATTATTTTATTTATATAAATCAAAGACTTATTAATTCTTGTGTCTTTATGACAGCAAGAATTTCGAGTCTTAATGACAGCTAACGTGTCCTTATGACTGCAAACCCGCTGCTTACCGCGCTGATCCCCCTGGTCGCCGACCTGTCCCGCGAACTGCCGGAGGCCGAACGCTATCGCCGCCTGCTGCAGGCACTGCGGCAGCTGCTGCCGTGCGACGCCGTGGCGCTGCTTAAACTCGACGGCGACGTGCTGATTCCGCTGGCCGTCGAAGGGCTGAGCGCCGACACCCTCGGCCGGCGCTTCAAGCTCGACGAACAGCCGCGCCTGCGGGCGTTATTGGCGCAACGTGGGCCGATCCGCTTTGCCACCGATTGCGACATGCCCGACCCCTATGACGGCCTGGTCGACGGCCATCGCGGCCACCTGCCCGTGCATGACTGCCTCGGCTGCCCGCTGTATGTGCAGGACCAGCCTTGGGGTCTGCTGACCCTCGACTCGCTTGATCCAGCGAGCTTCGGCCGGGTTGATCTGGACAACCTGCACGCCTTTGCCAGCCTGGCCGCCGCCACCGTGATGGCCAATGAACGGATCAATGCGCTGTTGCAACACGCCGAAGATCAGCACCAGTTGGCCGAGGCTTACAAACAGGCCGCCGGCCAGCAACGCCCGCGTGAACTGATCGGCCAGAGCGCCGTGCACAAGCGCCTGGCAGCTGAGATTGCGCTGGTCGGCAACAGCGAGCTGAGCGTGCTGATCAGCGGTGAAACCGGGGTTGGCAAGGAGCTGGTCGCCGAAGCCCTGCACGCCGCCTCGCCACGCGCGGCCAAACCACTGATCAGCCTCAACTGCGCAGCACTGCCCGACAGCCTGGTGGAAAGCGAATTGTTCGGCCATGTACGCGGGGCCTTTACTGGCGCGCACAACGAGCGCCGTGGCAAGTTCGAACTGGCCGACGGCGGCAGCCTGTTTCTCGATGAAATCGGCGAACTACCGCTGCCCGCGCAAGCCAAGCTGCTGCGCGTGCTGCAAAGCGGCCAGCTGCAACGGGTGGGCGCCGATCAGGAACAGCGGGTCAACGTGCGCGTGCTGGCCGCCAGCAACCGCGACCTGGCTGAGGAAGTGCGCGCTGGACGCTTTCGCGCCGACCTCTACCATCGCCTTAGCGTTTATCCCCTGAAAGTCCCGGCCCTGCGCGAGCGCGGCCGCGATATATTGCTGCTGGCCGGCTACTTTCTCGAAGAAAACCGCGCACGCCTGGGGCTGCGCAGCCTGCGCCTGACCAGCGACGCCCAGGCCAGCCTGCTGGCGTACAACTGGCCGGGTAATGTGCGTGAACTCGAACACCTGATCGGTCGCGCTGCACTCAAGGCACTGGCCAGTTGCAGCGAACGCCCGCGCATCCTCAGCATCGACAGCCCCCACTTCGACCTCCCGCAGCAGCAAGCCGCCGAGCCGCAGCCTGCGACAAGCAACCCGGTCATACAGGCCAACACCCTGCCCCTGCGCGAAGCCGTCGACGCCTACCAGAAACAGCTGATCAGCCAGACACTCGACCGCCACCAACACAAATGGGCCGCCGCCGCCCGCGAGCTGGGCATCGACCGCGCCAACCTGATCCGCCTGGCCAAGCGCTTGGGTTTGGAAAAACCGTCCGAGTTAATAAGTCTTGGCTCTGACCATGGTGCTCGCGATACAACGGCGACTTGATCAACTCCCAGCCCTTACAGCCAGTGCAGAAAGAGCATTGAGTGCGACAGCAAAAACTAGAAATCGCTTACTGCTGACTTATTCACTTTCCGTTGTTCTGTAGGCCTGCATCTGATGCGTGGGCGTTGTGGGGAAGGCCAGTTGCAAACGGCCGGTTTGAACCAACTGCTTTAAGTGCTGTTTGCGCAGGGAGTCAGCATTGCGGCTCAACAACTCGGCCAGACAGGTTCCAGTTATGTAATGACCATGACAGACATCAACGATCGCGCGCTGCATTTCATCGGCATCCAGCTTGCGATAAGCCCGAGCCAACAAGGCACTCTCGACAAGGGCTCTACGAAAGTCCTCATTCAACAGCGCAAGATCATCGATCAGAGGCGCATCCAATTTTTCTGTAAGCCTGCGGCCCTGGCTATCGCGCTGACAGCTTTTGTCACCGCTCTCTGGCAAATGTCCGGAGCTGACCAGCAAATGTCCGGAGCTTCCGGCCAAATGTCCGGAGCTAACTAGCAAATGTCCGGAGCTGTCGGTCAAATATTCGGAGCTCTCCGACAGATATTCGGAGCCACCGCCAAACACATCTTCCGGCGTTGGTAAACCTGCACCAGGCAAACAATAAACGGCACCACGACCGGGATTGTGGCTTTCCAGAAACCCCGTTCGCACCAACCCTTGCAGCAATCGGGACGCCTCAAGCGACTGTATGCCTGTCATTTCCATTATTCGTGCATGGCTGACGGTCCGCTCGGAAGCAGCGGCTGCCAGTGTCAGACGCTCATCGTGGGACAGCTGATCGAAGGCCATACCGAACTGCAATCGAAGAGCGGCGAGCACTTCTGCCGGCAACAGATCGACCATACGCAGCTCGAGCAATGTCTGGTTGTAAGGCTCAGCACGCTCGAACAGTGCAGGAGTGCGCCAGTGCCGGTCTTTCCAGCCCGCATAAATTTTCGGAATCCCCGAACCTGCCTGCTCACCCACACCAACGAAGCGGAACATCTTGTGCAGTGTGCGATTGCGGCAGTCATGCTCACCACCGCGAATAGCCACCTCAGGTGGCACGCGCATTAACCCTGGATTACGAAACCCGAACATGTCCGGACGTTTGACAACCAGCACCGAGGCGCGATCAGAATAGTCCGCATGCACCAGCACATTGGCCAGCGCCTCGCGCAGTGCTACATGTACCGGCGTCTCGTCCTGACGCTCGCCTTTCTCAAGCTTGAATGGCACCTTCAGATCAGCCGTGAGCTTGAGGTAGACCTTGCGGTAGAAGTCGAACAGATTGCCCGACCATTTGCCGTCCAAGGTGACGCGATCCACCCAACGCAATTCGGTACGTGCTTCCGGTCGCTCCTGATAGTCGAGCATGTAGTTGGGCAACGCCTCCTGGATAGTGCTCATCCAACCGAACATCAGCAACCCCGCCAGAGTAAGGCCTGCAGTATCGTTCTCACGATCACGACGCCAGCCGCCAATCTGACGCAAGAACTCCTGATCCTCCAGCGTGTTCCACGGATGCACAGGATCACGGTTGGCAAATACCTGACGGTAGGCACGCAGGGTCTCGCCACACAGGTCGTCAAGATGGTAACCCTTGAGAATACGGTCATCACGACTGTCTTCCACCTGTTCGGCAAGCATCCGCTTTACATCTTCATCGGATACATGGCGGTCACCGTCATTCAGTCGGCGATAGGTATGGCCGAAGGGATTGGTCGTCAGATACACCGGGCGCTGTTTACGATTGGCGCGAGGCACATCCACCAACAGCAGAGTGCGGCCGCCCAGTTCGACCTCGCGCACGTTGCCATCGCTCAGCAGGTTGGCACTAACCTGCTTGCGGTTATTGAGATTGTCGAACAGCTCCTTTCGCACTTTGGCTGGGTTGACGATGCCTTCTACCTGGAACTGACCTTTCTTCTCCCGCACCCCGAGTAACACCACGCCGCCCTGGGTATTGGCAAAAGCGCTATAGGTCAGCCAGAAATCCTCCGGCAATGCACCCTGACCGTCACGCCCCGCCGCGAGCTTGCATTCGAGATCGATGGATTCACGCAAGAGTTCAAGGTCGGAGGGGGAGTGGAGGTCGATCATTGCTGAAGTATTCCTGCTTAAAAGGACTGCGGCTAACAGAGCATAAACTCTTCAACCTGGCCGAATGTATTTCGCGCAGGTTGCCCCTGCAGCCTCAGCTGTAATTTTCATCGAGACGAAAGATTGGCGTTGATGCTTTATCTCGAGAGGCGCCACACTTTTTCAAAGTTCCGTTGGCATACAAACGGGCATACTTGAATAGAAGTAGACAGACAAAACAAGAAAGCCCGCACTAGGCGGGCTTTCAGGGTGTTTCCAGTGCATATGGAAACCAGTATGTGGCGCACCAGGCGGGATTCGAACCCACGACCCCTGCCTTCGGAGGGCAGTACTCTATCCAGCTGAGCTACTGGTGCAGCGCGGGCGCAATCATACGCATGTCGCTGGCGGGCGTCCATGCCGCTGCCTTGTTCGCGATTCTGCACGCAATCATCCCTGCAGCTGTCTATGCCTATAAAAGCCTTGAATAAACGCATTATTGCGTTAATTTTTTCGAACAGGCTCTTGCCCTTTACCCCTCTTGACCCTAGGATTCGTTTGAGATTTCAAACGCTCTTGCTGAAAATCCTATGCGGCTCGTACTTCCACCGCTGATTTGCAGCCTGAGCCAACGGATAAAGCCCAGGTGTGCCGCCGTGCGGTGCATTCGATGACACGTACCGATGCCAGGGTGTCGGAATTTAGGAGACTGCCATGCAACTGAAAGACACCCAGCTGTTCCGTCAGCAGGCTTATATCGACGGTACCTGGCTGGACGCCGACAACGGCCAGACCATCAAGGTCAACAACCCGGCCACCGGCGAGATCATTGGTAGCGTGCCGAAGATGGGCGCTGCGGAGACCCGTCGTGCCATCGAAGCTGCCGACCGTGCCTTGCCGGCCTGGCGCGCGCTGACTGCCAAGGAGCGTGCGGGCAAGCTGCGCCGCTGGTTCGAGCTGTTGATGGAGAACCAGGACGACCTCGGCCGCCTGATGACCCTGGAACAGGGCAAGCCGCTGGCCGAAGCCAAGGGCGAGATCGCCTATGCAGCGTCCTTTATCGAGTGGTTCGCCGAAGAAGCCAAGCGCGTGTATGGCGATGTGATCCCAGGGCACCAGCCGGACAAGCGCCTGATCGTCATTAAACAGCCAATCGGCGTCACTGCCGCCATTACCCCGTGGAACTTCCCGGCGGCGATGATCACCCGTAAAGCCGGCCCAGCCCTGGCCGCCGGTTGCACCATGGTGATCAAGCCGGCTTCGCAGACGCCGTTCTCCGCCCTGGCCCTGGTTGAACTGGCGCACCGCGCCGGCATCCCGAAAGGCGTATTGAGCGTGGTCACCGGCAGTGCCGGCGAAGTCGGCGGCGAGCTGACCAGTAACCCGATCGTGCGCAAGCTGAGCTTCACCGGCTCGACCGAAATTGGTCGCCAGCTGATGGCCGAGTGCGCCAAGGACATCAAGAAAGTCTCGCTGGAACTGGGTGGCAACGCGCCGTTTATCGTGTTCGACGATGCCGACCTGGATAAGGCCGTCGAAGGCGCGCTGATCTCCAAATACCGCAACAACGGCCAGACCTGCGTGTGCGCCAACCGCCTGTACATTCAGGACGGCGTATACGACGCCTTCGCCGAGAAGCTGGCCGCCGCCGTGGCCAAACTGCAGATCGGTAATGGCCTGGATGAAGGCACCACCACTGGTCCGCTGATCGACGAAAAGGCCATGGCCAAGGTTCAGGAACACATCGAGGACGCCGTGAGCAAAGGCGCGCGCCTGCTCGCCGGCGGCAAGCCGCACGCCCTGGGTGGCAGCTTCTTCGAGCCGACCATTCTGGTCGACGTACCGAAAACCGCCGCGGTGGCCAAGGAAGAAACTTTCGGCCCGCTGGCGCCGCTGTTCCGCTTCAAGGACGAGGCCGAAGTGATCGCCATGTCCAACGACACCGAGTTCGGCCTGGCCTCGTATTTCTATGCCCGTGACCTGGGTCGCGTGTTCCGTGTGGCGGAAGCCCTGGAATACGGTATGGTCGGCGTCAACACCGGGTTGATCTCCAATGAAGTCGCGCCGTTCGGCGGCGTGAAAGCCTCGGGCCTCGGCCGTGAAGGCTCGAAGTACGGCATTGAGGATTACCTGGAAATCAAATACCTCTGCCTGGGCATCTAACCCGGCGAAGTAACCCCGCAGAGGCGCACGAGAGCGCTGCGCCTTCTGCGTTTATATGGACATAGCTGTGCCCGGGCGTACTGCGGCAGTCGATCATCGAATACTGCCAAGTCGCACCGGTGACACATCCTTGAACCACGCCGAGATTGACCGGCGAATGAGGACATCATGAGCAAGACCAACGAATCCCTGATGCAACGCCGCACCGCTGCCGTTCCGCGCGGCGTGGGCCAGATCCACCCGATTTTTGCCGAGCGCGCGGAAAACGCCAGCGTGTGGGACGTCGAAGGCCGCGAGTACATCGACTTCGCCGGCGGCATCGCCGTGCTGAACACCGGCCACCTGCACCCGAAAGTGGTTGCGGCGGTGCAAGAGCAGCTGACCAAGCTGTCGCACACCTGCTTCCAGGTGCTGGCCTATGAGCCCTACGTCGAGCTGTGCGAAGAAATCGCCAAGCGCGTACCGGGCAACTTTGCCAAGAAGACCCTGCTGGTTACCTCCGGCTCCGAAGCCGTCGAAAACGCCGTGAAGATTGCCCGCGCCGCCACTGGCCGTGCCGGCGTGATCGCCTTCACCGGGGCCTATCACGGCCGCACCATGATGACCCTGAGCCTGACCGGCAAGGTTGTACCGTACTCCGCCGGCATGGGCCTGATGCCGGCCGGCGTGTACCGCGCCCAGTCGCCGTGCGAACTGCATGGCGTGAGCGAGGACGAGTCCATCGCCAGCATCGAGCGCATTTTCAAGAACGATGCGCAGCCGCAGGACATCGCCGCGATCATCATCGAGCCGGTGCAGGGTGAAGGCGGTTTCTACACTAACTCCCCGGCCTTTATGCAGCGCCTGCGTGCCCTGTGCGACGAGCACGGCATCCTGCTGATCGCTGACGAAGTGCAAACCGGCGCAGGCCGTACCGGCACCTTCTTCGCCACCGAGCAACTGGGCGTGGTGCCGGACCTGACCACTTTCGCCAAATCCGTTGGCGGCGGCTTCCCGATCTCCGGCGTGTGCGGCAAAGCCGAAATCATGGACGTGATCGCCCCTGGCGGCCTGGGCGGCACCTATGCCGGTAGCCCGATTGCCTGCGCGGCAGCCCTGGCCGTACTCAAGGTATTCGACGAAGAGAAACTGCTGGAGCGCTCGCAAGCCCTGGGCGAGAAGGTCAAGGCTGGTCTGCGCGCGATCCAGGCCAAGCACAAGGTGATTGGCGACGTACGCGGCCTGGGCTCGATGATTGCCATCGAACTGTTCGAGACCGACGAGAAGCGCACGCCGGCAGCTGCCCTGGTCGGCAAGATCGTCGCCCGCGCCCGCGAGAAAGGCCTGATCCTGCTGTCGTGCGGCACCTACTACAACGTGATCCGCTTCCTGATGCCCGTCACCATCCCTGACGCGCAACTGGAAAAAGGCCTCGCCATCGTCGCCGAATGCTTCGACGAACTGGCCTGATAGACCGCTGCAATAAAAAACCCGCTTCGGCGGGTTTTTTATTGCACGCTATCTTGCCAAAACCCCTTGCAAAGGCCCTTTGTAGGACAAACAAGCCGCTCTAGCACGGCACATTCAGCTATGATGCAAAACCTGACGAAATGCTCAACAGTTCGTCGGGCTGCGCTGGTTATTCACGGGTTGCTGGGTAGACTGCGCGCCGTCATCACGATGACGCCATTATTTTGCTACTACGTTTTTTCCTGAGGTTTCCATGACTGTCCCGGCCAAGGCTCCGGAGATTCTGATCGCCGAAGCAGAACCCTGGACTGCTGACCTGCTCGTGCAACTGGTACGCGATGTGCGGCCGGATGCGCGCATCCTGCAGGTTACCGATGGCGAAGCCGCATTGGCCAAGTGCAAACGCCGCCTGCCTAGCCTGGTGATCGCCGATGGCGACCTGCCCGGCATTGATGGCCTGGAACTGCTGCGTCAGCTGCGCCGCCACCCGCGTACGCCGGCCCTGCCGTTTATCCTGATCAGCGGTCGCCTGGACGCCAACAGCGTGCGCGCCGCGCGGCCGCTGGCACCCACCGCCTACCTGGCCAAACCCTTCAATGCCGAACAGCTGCGTCAGCGTCTGCTCGGCATCCTCGGCAATCCGTCGAATTCGACCCCGGAAGCCAGTACACCGCTACTGGTCAACAGCCTGGATGATTACCTCAATGCCGTGCGCGAAGAGGGTCAGGGCGCACCGCTGCTGGAGTCAGTCAGGGATTCCGTCAGCCAGTGCCTGAACGGTGACGACACCGACCTGCGCGAGCTGGAAGACGTATTTGCCCGTGACCCACAGATTACCGCCCGCCTGATTGCTGCAGCCAACAGCGCCGCACAGCACCAGGGCATGCCCTGCCAGACGCTCAACCAGGCCCTGCCGCGCCTGGGCCTGGCGCGCACGCTCAATCTGGTATTGGGCATGGCCGTGCAGCGCAATGCACGACTTAGCGACCCACGCCTGGCCGAGCTGGCCAGCAGTGCCTGGGACAACGCCCAGCGCAGCGCCGAGCTGGCGCACTGGCTGGCCAGTGAGCTGCAACTGGACGCTGAGCTGTGCTTCACCGCCGGCCTGCTGCACAACATTGGTGAACTGGCCTTGCTGCGCAGCCTGCAGGATTGGCAGGACGCTGGCGGCACCCTGCGCGACGAGGATATTCAGCAGAGTTTCCAGCAACGCGCCGCCAGCTTTGGTTCGGCACTGCGCATTCGCTGGCGCCTGCCATTTGGCCTGCGCGAGCTGATCGCGGCGTTCTACAACCTGGGCAGCGGCGTGTTTAGCCGCGAAGCACTGGTGCTCAATCTGGTGTGCATGATCCTGCGCCTGCGCAGTAACCAGTCGCCGAAAGAGCTGCGTGATGAGCGCTGTGTGCGCATGCTGCGCCTGGACCTCAACCTGCTGGAGCGCATCCCGCTGGCCGCAGCTGCCTGACACCTGCCGCCCGGCTCAGGCCAGGATCTCGGCCAGCAGATCAAAGACGATACGAATGCGCCGAGCCGTGCGTAGCTCGCGGTGGGTGACCAGCCAGATCGGCAGTTGAAAGGGCTCAACGTCCTCCAGCACGCGCACCATGCCTGGGGTTTCCCGCGCGATTTCTTCCATGATGGCGCCAATGCCCAGGCCCTGGCGGACCATTTCCCAGTAGGTCACGGAGTTGTCGGCATAGCTGCGAAAGTTCTCGCTGCTCAGCTGCAGGCCTTTGGAACGCATGTGCTGCAGGTAATGACCGGCGCGATCGAGGCCGATAAAATCGTGTTTTACCGCCTCTTCTGCGGTACGCGGCAGGCCATGCTCGCGCACCCAGCTTGCGGACGCGTAGAAGCAGGCGGAGCTGTGCCGCACCAAACGGCCGATCAGCTCCGGTTGCTCGGGGCGCAAATGGCGGATGGCGATGTCGGCCTCGCGGCGCAGCAAGTCGCTGACACCGTCCGAAGCCACCACCTCGACCTGAATACCGGGGGCCGCCTGGCGGATCTGCAGAAGGATCTTCGGCATCAGGTACGCCGCCACGGCATCGCTGGTGGCCACCGACACCACCCCCGTCACCGCTTCCGAGCGCCCGGTCGCGGCCAGGCCCAGTTCATGCGCCGCCGCGCCCATCACCCGAGCATGGCCCAACAGCTCCTGCCCGGTGCTGGTCAGCGCCATGGTTTTGCCAACCCGCTCAAACAGCGTCACGCCCAGCGCCAACTCCAGGGCGGCGACCTGACGACTGAGGGTGGGTTGCGACTGCCCGAGCTTACGCGCGGCCGCTGACAGCGAGCCGGTTTCTGCCGTCTCGAGAAAGGCGCGCAACTGGTTCCAGTCGACCTTATCCATACGTAAATGCATATGTTGTCTGCAATTTATCGCAATACCCCGTGATGATGCGCAAGGATAGCATCCGCACTGTGTTGGCTTTCGCCTTACCTCCATGCACAGGACGCGCCCCATGCACTCACCGATCACCGCTGCCAGCAACCACCGCGCTGACACTGCAACACCGGCAGCCATCGCCGACAAGGCGCGCTTCTGGAACCGTATTGCCGGTCAATACGCCAAGGATCCGATTGCCGATCTGGCCGGTTACGAGCGGACGCTGCAGCGCGTGCAAGCCTTGCTGTCTACCGAGCATGAGGTGCTGGAAATCGGCTGTGGCACGGGCACTACCGCCCTGCGTCTGGCGCCTGCCACGCGGCGGCTGGTAGCCACCGATGTCGCCGAACAGATGATTGCCATCGCCGGCGAGAAGCTCGCCCGCCAGCCCATAGCTCAGCTGGAATTCCAGCTGGCCGACGCCGAAGCCCCCGTGGCCGAGCAGGGCACCTACGATGCCGTGCTGGCGTTCAACCTGCTGCACCTGGTGACAGACCTGCCACAGACGCTGAGTGCAGCCATCAGTGCCTTGAAGCCAGGCGGCTTGCTGATCTCGAAAACACCCTGCCTGAATGAGATGAATCCGCTGATCCCCAAGCTGGCCCTGCCGCTGCTGCGCGCCATCGGCAAAGCGCCGCCGGTGCTGTGTTTTGACGCCCACCAGTTGCAGGCGGCCATGACCGCGCAAGGCCTGCAAATCCTGGCCGTCGAGCGCCATGGCAGCAAGCGCAAAGACTGGCGGGTGTTTATCGTGGCGCGCAAGCCCGATGCCCCACCGTTAGCGGCCTGATCAACGCCGCCTAGCTCGCCCTAACTGACGACTTTCACCGCCCGGACCTGCTGGTCCGTCCCTCTGTTGCACCCATAAAAAACTGGAGCTTGCCATGTACCTTCGCTCAATCACCGCCCTGACTGCTGCACTGCTGCTATCCGGCTGCGCCGCCACCATCAACCAGAGTGGTCTGGAACAACGCACCTCCCAGGCCATCGGCCACCCCGTCGGGCAATTCAGCATCACCGAGCGCACCGAGGAAACCGGCGGACGCATCAACTACAACGTCAACACCCGAGACGGCGGCACCTACCGCTGCTACATGTACTCGGCCACCGGCTTCCAGAAGGCCATGAGCTTTGGCATGACGCCGCACTCAGACGCTATCTGCACGGCCATGGCCGGTACGCCAGCCGCTAGCGGGCAACGCGGCAACAGTTCCGGCAGCTCTTGCAATGCCTTGCTGCAGGCGGCCGGCCGCTGCTGAGTGCACAGGACTTCCCGGTCAGGCATGGCCGGGAATGGCGCGATCACGCTTGCCGGTGCCTGGCCTGACTGCAGCGCTGGAAGACATACGGGACCAGCAGCGCGTCAGTTCATCCAGCGCCGGTAAACCGCTTAAGGCCCTTGGTGGGCCGATACCACAGCAGCTACTCAACAACGGCAGCAATGCGCAATCCAACTCAGCAACAGGAAGACGGTTTATCCGTGCAGGTAATCCCGCGCGGCTCACTTGAAAGCCACTTTCCAGCATGGCTCCAGCCATCAATGAACAGGACAGAAACATGACACGACAAAGCCTTGCTGTTGCACTGGCAACCTTCGCCCTTGCCGGCTGCGCCAGCAGCCAGAATGTCCACCTGTACACACCGGCTGAACAGGCGGGGATGACCGCAGACGGCGCTATTGCCACGATGCTGACGCCATCCGAGTTGCCGGAATACTTTAGCCAGGCGGGTAAAACGGCCAAACCCACAGGCCATGTCTCCTATTGCAACGCCGGCGCCCTGAGTGGCTCCGCCAGAAGCGACGCCCTGCAAACCGTTGCCGGGATTTGTGGTGCAGGCCAATACACCATTGTCCGCGCGGTACCGATGCTCGATGCCGTAAGCACCGCCGTGGGCACCAGCTGCACGCGCTCGGAGATGATCATTTTCAGGTGCGACGGTCAGCAACCTGCTCGCCAGTAGCATTGGTGTGGCCGGCATCGCTGCAAGGTGAATGCTGTCAGCGACGCTCGAGCACCAACTGCATCTGCACGTCGCCCTGAGCGCTGTCGCTGAGCTGGGTCAGCGGTTGTGGATGGCCGATGCAGTAGCCCTGGGCATAGTCGAGGCCCAGCTTGCGTACGCACTCAAGCGTCTGCGGGCTTTCGACAAACTCGGCCACGGTGCTCAGGCCCAGCTGGCTGGCGATCTGCTGCATCGAGCCGACCATGGCCTGGTTGATCGGGTCACTCTCGATACCGCGAATAAAACTGCCGTCGATCTTGACGATATCCAGCGGCAGATGGCGCAGGTAGGCGTAGGAGGCAAAGCCGCTGCCGAAGTCATCTAGCGCCACTTTCAGGCCCAGGCTGCGCAACTGCTTGATCCACTGCGCAGACACGCCCAGCTCGCCCAGTGCGACCATCTCGGTCACTTCGATGCACAGCTTGTGCGCTGGCAGGTTGTGCCGCAGCAGTTCGCCGTGGAGCATTTCATGGAAATGCGCATTGAGCAGCGAACTGGCGGTGAGGTTGAAGTTGACCTGAGCCAGTTGCTGCACATGCCGTGGGTTGTCCGCCAGCCATTGCAGCAGGCGCATCACCACCCAGCGGTCGATGGCGCCGAGAAAACCATAGCGCTCCGCCGCCCCGAGGAACTGCCCGGGGCTGATCCACTCGCCACTGTGCGGGTCGTGGTAACGCAGCAACACCTCATAACGCAGGCCATCATCGTTACCCTGCAAGGCCATGACCGGCTGATAGAACAGCTCGAAATGACCAAGGTCGATGGCCTCGCGCAGGCGGGTGATCCATTGCAGCTGACGCTGATGCTCCAGCAGCACACCGTCGTCCGGATTGAACTGCTGCACGCGGTTGCGCCCCAGGTGCTTGGCCAGCTGACTGGCGCTGTCGGCCCAGTTCAGCGCGGTTTCCCAGTCGCTGACGCCGCTGCCGAGTTCCAGCAGGCCGATACTGACCTGCACACGAAACGGTCGACCCTGCCAGCTGAAGACGAATTGCTCGACGCAATGGCGCAGGGTTTCCGCGTGCTCCATCGCCACGTCGGTGTTGATCTCACGCAGCAGCACTGCAAATTCATCACCACCGATACGTGCCAGCTCGGCATGCCGGGGCAGGTGGTGACGCAGGTGGCTGGACAGCTGACGCAGCAGCTGGTCGCCCGCCGAGTGACCGCAGAGGTCGTTGACCTGCTTGAACTGATCCAGGTCCAGGCTCAGCAAGTGACTGAAACGCCGTGTACCTTCGCCCTTGAGGCTTTCACGCAGCAGGCGCTCCAGCTCGCGGCGATTGAGCAGACCGGTCAGCGAGTCATGCGCGGCCAGGTATTGCAGGCGTTCTTCCAGGGCACGGCGCTCGCTGAGGTCGACCACAATGCCTTCGATGCAGTCCTGGGTCGGACGCAGGTGCAGTGACAGGTATACCCAGTGGCTCTGCCCGTCGAGGCCCTGCATCTGGCATTCCTGGCTGATCGCCGGTTGTTCGTTGTGCAGTTGCGCCACCTGCGCCGCCCATTGCTCGGCCCCGAGCAACTGCTGCATGGACAACGCCGGAGCGGCCTGGCCGAGGCCGAGCAGGGCGGCAAAGCTCGGGTTGGCTTCGATCAGCGTGCCGCTGCGGGTGCAGCGGAAAATCCCCTCACCGCTGCTGCTGAACAGCGCCTGGTACTGCTCCAGATTACCCAGCGCCTGGGCCTTGCTCTGCAGCAGGGCACGGCGGATCTGCTCCAGCTGTTTGTCGAGGATGCCGCCAAACAGCAGCATGCTCAGCACCGGCAGGTAGGCGTGCATGTAATTGAAGCCCGGCGGCAGTGGAATCACCCCGCTACGCCCCAGCGGCACCAGCAGCATCAGCAGCAGCGCCGAGCTCCAGCACAGCAGGTAACCGATGGCATACGGCCGGCGCTGGCGCACGCCGAGGATCAGCAGCAACAGCTGGAACGCTCCGGTGAGCAGGATCAGCACGTTCAGCGTCTGGTAGGAGCGGTAGTGGCCGTAGCTGACGATGGTCCAGCCGCACACCAGCAAGGTGGCGGCAAACAATGCATTGCGCAGGTGACGCACGCGGCCCAGCTCAAGCTTCAGGGCGCTGGCCAGAAACAGGCTGCTGAAGATCAGCATGCCGGGGTTGGCCAGGTTGGCCAGTTGGGCCGACAGCCAGTTCCACTGCAGGCCCAGCAGGCTGGTGATGCCGTGCAGGCTGGCGTTGTACAGCGCCACGCTGGCTACGGTCAGGCAGAACCACACCAGCTGCGACTCACGCAGGGTGCTGAATTTGACCAGGAAGAACAGCGTCAGGCTGAGCAACGCACCCAACAGCAGGCCGCTGCGCATCCAGTGTTCGGCCAGTAGCAGCGGGCTCTGCTCGGCGCCCACCAGCTGCATCGGCACGCTGATCGCCGAGCCACTCTGCACCCGCAGTAATAACGTGTGCGGGCCCTGACCCAGGCGCGGCAGGCTGAGCATGAAATGCGGCGTCGGTTCGCCGCGTTGCAGGAAGGGTCGGTGATCGCCGCTGTAGAAGGGCGCGATGAGGTTTTCCCGGTCATACAGCCAGACCTCGATGTCGTCGAGAAAAGGCCGGTCGATAATCAGATCCAGGCGTTCGGCTACCGGCGCATCGAGGCGGAAGGCCACCCACCAGGCACTGGCCGAATAGCCTATGCGCGGCACCCCACGCACCAGTTGGCCCTGCTGCTCGATCAGCTGCTGTACTTCGCCGGCCGTCAGGTTGCCGCTGGGGTCTTCCAGTACCAGGCTGGCCGGCACGTCGACCGGCTGAACCAGCTGTTCGGCCTGCAGCGTCATCATCGGCAGCGCCGCATGCACAACGCCGCTGCCCAGCACCAGGCTGAGCAGCACGAGCAAGAAGGGAAGGTTGAACCGACGAAGCATCCTGGCGCCTCAATAAACTGCGAGGTGCGCCAAGGCTCAGGGTGAACACAGCTCGCCGGCCTGGCGAGTTGACGCTCGGGAATTCTAGCTGAGAACTGGCGATTTGATTGCGCTGACGGTCTCACTCAGCTCCAGCAGCAGACCGGTAATCTGCTCGGCGCTCATGCTGAATGGATCAAAACGGTCGCTGGCCGAATATTTCAGGAACAACTCGCGATTGGCTTGTTTGGCCCCGGCCCAGCCCATGCTCCAGTTGCTGTAGCGACGCATGCTGATCTCGGCGTAGTCAAGAATGGTCAGATCCTTGTGCCGGCTGTCATCCGCCAGGCGGTTGTACAAGGCATTCACCTCGGCACGCGGCCCCTCCAGCGCCTGCAAAAAAATATCCGCATTGCAGCAGAGGATGCCGGTGAGGCCCTTGGCGGGGTTGTTGCGCTGCGAGCTGTCGAGAATCTCGCGGATCAGCTCGGCAGACACGCTGTGGCTGGCACGGCTGGCATAGGTAAGGCGCACAAGCATGGTCAGCTCCTGTGATCGGATTAGTAATTGGTCGATTCTGCATTATCTGTATAAGATTTGTATAACTAATTGCAGCAGATTCTTCCACCCGCTTGCGTAACAAAAACCGCTGACCACTCTCTATAGTGGCTACACCGGGGCTGACGCACCTCAGCACGCCGCGCCCCAGACGCGCCCG
Source organism: Pseudomonas anguilliseptica (assembly GCF_021375795.1). Lineage (GTDB taxonomy): Bacteria > Pseudomonadota > Gammaproteobacteria > Pseudomonadales > Pseudomonadaceae > Aquipseudomonas > Aquipseudomonas anguilliseptica_A. The sequence continues at coordinate 557,129 of NZ_JAEIOI010000003.1, forward strand.
CATAAGGAGTTCACTGTGCACGCCATGCTGCCCCTGCTCGACCAACTGGCGTTTCCGGCCATCCGCCGGGGCCAGCTGGAAGCGCTGCAGATCAACCTGACCTACCGCTGCAACCAGCGCTGCCTGCATTGCCATGTGAATGCCGGGCCGACCCGCACCGAGGCCATGACCGATGAAAGCCTGGCCCTGCTGCATCAGGTGATTGATGCCCACCCCGTCCACACACTCGACCTCACCGGCGGCGCGCCGGAAATGCACCCGCGTTTTCGCGAAATCGTCAGCCACGCCCGGCGTGAAGGCCTGCGGGTGATCGACCGCTGCAACCTGACCATCTTGAGCGAACCCGGCTATGAGGACCTGGCGCAGTTTCTCGCCGACCAGGGTGTGGAAATCAGTGCATCCCTGCCTTGTTACTCCCGCGACAACGTCGACAAGCAGCGCGGCGATGGTGTGTTCGACGCCAGCATCAAGGGCCTGCAACAACTCAACGCCCTTGGCTACGGCCAGCCGGGCAGCGGTCTGATTCTCAACCTGGTGTACAACCCGCAAGGCCCGAGCCTGCCGCCACCGCAAGCGGCGCTGGAGGCCGATTACAAACGCCACCTGGTCGAGGACTTCGGCATCGTCTTCAACCACCTGCTGTGCATCACCAACCAGCCGATTGCGCGCTTTGGCAGCACCCTGGTCAGCAAAGGCCAGTTCAACGGCTATATGCAGCTGCTGCGCGACAGCTACCGCCCGGAAAACCTCGAAGCCTTGATGTGCCGCAGCCTGGTCAGCGTCGACTGGCAGGGCTACCTGTACGACTGCGATTTCAACCAGATGCTCGATCTGCCGCTGCCTGAGCTGATCGGCCGTGACCGTCCGCACCTGCGCGACCTGCTCGGTGCAACGCTGGCCGGCAACTCCATCGTGACCCGCGATCATTGCTACGCCTGCACCGCTGGCCAGGGTTCCAGCTGCGGCGGCTCTTTAACCTCCTAAGGATCAATCCATGCAACCCACCAGTCTGACCGGCTTGTTCTTCTGGGGTTTTCTCGTGGTCTACGGCGCGCTGATGCTGGCCTTGTCGCCACGCGCTGTAACCCTTGGCGGTTTCTTCAATGGCGAGGACAACCAGGGCCGCAGCGCCAGCCCGTGGTTGATCACCTCAAGCATCTTTATCAGCTGGATCTTCGCCAAATCGGTGACCAACGCCGCCAATCTGGGGGCGACTTACGGCCTGGTCGGCGGCCTGGCCTATGCCATGTACTGGCTGTCGATTCCGCTTACCGGCTTTGTCATCTACCGCCTGCGTCGGCGCTTTGCCGCGACCGGCCTGGTGAGCTTTCTCAGCAGCCACTACGGCCGAGGCGCGGCGCTGGCGTTCTCGGCGGCGATTCTGATTCGCCTGTTCAACGAGGTGTGGAGCAACACCGCCGTGGTCGGCGGTTATTACGGCGACTCCGGCAGCATCGAGTTTATTGCCTCGGCCTTGCTGTTTACCGCCGTGACCCTGGCCTACAGCCTGCGTGGCGGCTTGCGCAGCTCGATCATCACCGATGCGGCGCAAGCGGCGATCTTCGTGATTGCCCTGGTCTGGGTGCTGGGTCTGGTGCTGCCACAGCATTCGCCGACTGAGTTGGCCAGCACCAGCCACTGGGCGCTGAATGCCGGCGTCGACCTGCTGCTGGTCGCCGGCCTGCAGGCCTTCAGCTATGGCTTCCATGACCCGGTGCTGACCGATCGAGGCTTTATCAGCGAAGAAAAGGCCATGCGCCGCTCCTTCGTGATTGCCGGGGTGCTCGGCTTTATCGCCATCCTCGCCTTTAGCCTGATCGGCGTGCATGCGCAGCTGGTGGGCGTTGCCGCCTCGGACAATGTGCCGGCCGCCCTGGCCAAGAGCCTGGGCATCGGCGCGCTGCTGGTGATGACCGTGGTGATGGTTTCCGCTGCCGGCTCGACCCTGGATTCGACCTTTTCCAGCCTGGCCAAACTGGCCGGGCGCGAGCTGCCGAAACTGGCTGGCCGCGACCTCGGGCAGAAAGCCATTGGCGTCGGCATGGCGGTGATGGTGCTGTTCGCCCTGCTCGGCAACCTGCCGATGATCGCCGGCACCGACATCCTCAAGGCCACCACCATCAGCGGCACCATGGTGATTGGCTTGGCCCCGGTGTTTGTCCTGCACGGCCTGACCACGCCAACCCGCCTGGGCTTTCACCTGAGTTTCTGGACCGGCCTGGGCCTCGGCGTCGCGCTGACCCTGAACTGGATTCCACAAAGCTGGGCCATCGGCGACGGCAAGTATGCGTTGCTGCTCGGCACCAACCTGTATGGCCTCGGGCTCTGTGTACTCGGCTATCTGCTGCCCGGCTGGCTGCTGCACCGCAAAACAGGTAACGCCTGATGCGTGCTGGCCGCGACTGCCCACTGGACTACCGCCTTACGCGGGATGCCTTTAGCGGTGAGCCGCTGTTCGACTGCCAGGCGCTGTATGTGGTCGGCGGCCTGTATGGCAATCGCCAGGCCCTGACCGCTCTGCAACGGCGCTTGGCGGCGGAGCCAAAGGCGCGGGTGGTGTTTAACGGCGACGCCCACTGGTTTGACCGCGACCCCGAGATTTTCCAGCAGATCGAGCAGGGTCTCAGTGCCCACCTGGCCCTGCGCGGCAATGTTGAAACCGAGCTGGGTCGCGCGGATGACAGCGGAGCCGGCTGCGGCTGCGCCTACCCGATGGACGTGGATGACGCGGTGGTCGAGCGCTCCAATGCCATCCAGCAGGTATTGAACCGAACTGTGCAGGGCTTGCCGGGCATAGCCGAACGCCTGGCGTCACGGCCGAGCACGGCACTGGTCAGTGTGGCCGGGCGGCGCGTGGCGATCAGCCATGGCGACGAGCAATCCCTGGCTGGCTGGAGCTGCTCGCGGGAATCGCTCAGTGCGCCTGAGCGTCAGCAGCAGCTGGATAGCTGGTTCGTCGCGAACAGCGTGCAGGTGCTCGCCACCAGCCATACCTGCTCGGCAGTGGCGTCAAACCTTGAGTACGGCGCGCTGATCAATAACGGCGCGGCCGGGCTACCGAACTTTGCCGGCGGTTGCTATGGCCTGCTCAGCCGCATAGCCAGCACGCCGCACCCGGCGGCGCTTTACCGTTGCCAGCGTGACGGCCTGTTTATCGAAGCGCTGCCTTTGAATTACGACCACACAGCTTTTCTCGCCGACTTCGACCGCCAGTGGCCTGCTGATAGCCCGGCGGCGTTGTCCTACCGTGCACGGGTGCTCGGCCAACTGAGCGACCGCCCCGAGACTGCTCTGCTGGGTGGTTTTAGCCTGTGCCAAAGCCTCTGCGCCCTGGAGGCGCTGACTGATGAATAGCCGCAAACTGGCTCTGATGGGCCTGATCCTCGCGCTGCTGGGCAGTTTCTTTGTCTTCGATATCGGCCAGTACCTCAACCTGGACGCACTCAAGGCGCAGCAAGCGGCGCTGAATGCTCAAGTGGCCGCGCAGCCCTGGCTAGCGGCGGGGCTGTTCTTTCTCGCTTACGTTGCGGTCACGGCCTTGTCGCTACCCGGCGCGGCCCTGATGACCTTGCTGGCCGGCGCGCTATTTGGCCTGTTACAGGGGTTTATCCTGGTGTCCTTCGCCTCGACGCTGGGCGCGACACTGGCCATGCTCAGCAGCCGTTTTCTGCTGCGCGATTGGGTGCAAAGCCGCTTCGGCCAGCGCCTGACCGGTATTGATGCGGGCATCGAACGTGAAGGCGCGTTCTACCTGTTCGCGCTGCGCCTGGTGCCGCTGTTTCCGTTCTTTCTGATCAACCTGGCCATGGGCCTGACCCGCCTGCCGGCGCGTACCTACTGGTGGGTCAGCCAGCTCGGCATGCTGCCGGGCACCCTGGTGTATGTGAACGCCGGGCGCGAACTGGGCCAGCTGGAGTCGCTCGCCGGCATCCTCTCGCCGGGGCTGCTCGGTGCCTTTGTCCTACTTGGGGTGTTCCCGTTGATTGCGCGCAAGCTGCTCGGCCTGATCCAGGCACGGCGGGTGTACGCCGGCTGGCACAAACCGAAAACCTTCGACCGCAACCTGCTGGTGATCGGCGCCGGTGCCGGTGGCCTGGTCAGCGCCTATATCGCTGCGGCGGTGAAGGCCAAGGTCAGCCTGATCGAAAAACACCAGATGGGCGGCGACTGCCTGAACACCGGCTGCGTGCCGTCCAAGGCGCTGCTGCGTTCGGCCAAGTTGGCCAATGAACTGAAAAAGGGCCCGGCGCTGGGCTTTACCGGCGTGCAGGGCACGGTGGATTTTCCGGCCGTGATGCAGCGCATTCAGCGAGTGATTGCCGATATCGAACCGCATGACTCGGTGGAGCGCTACACCGGCCTGGGCGTCGAGGTGATTCAGGGCGAAGCGAAGATTCTTTCGCCCTGGAGCGTGGAAGTGAATGGCCAGACCCTGACCAGCCGCAACCTGATTATCGCCGCCGGCGCGCGGCCGTTGGTGCCGAAGATTCCTGGGCTGGAGCAGGTGCAGAGCTACACCTCGGACAGCATCTGGAGCCTGCGCGAGCAACCACGCTGGCTGCTGGTGCTCGGCGGCGGGCCGATTGGCTGCGAGCTGGCCCAGGCCTTCCAGCGCCTCGGCAGCCAGGTGATTCAGGTGGAGCTGGCCGAGCGCCTGCTGCCGCGTGAAGACGCCGATGCCAGCGAACTGGTCTTGAACAGCCTGCGCGCCGACGGTGTGGATGTGCGCCTGCAACACCGCGCCGAACGTTTTGAAGTGGTGGATGGCGAACAGCGCATGGTCGCCCGCCGGCTGGATACCGGCGAGGAGGTGACCATCGCCTTCGACGGCCTGCTACTGGCCCTCGGCCGGGTGGCCAATGTCACGGGTTACGGCGTCGAGGAACTGGGCCTGACGGTGCGGCCCAACGGCACCCTGGAGGTCGACGAGTATCTGGCGACACGCTTCCCCAATATCTATGCGGTGGGCGATGTCACCGGGCCGTACCAGTTCACCCACGTGGCGGCGCACCAGGCCTGGTATGCGGCGGTGAATGCGCTATTTAGCCCGCTAAAACGCTTTAAGGTGGATTATCGGGTGATTCCCGCCTGCACCTTTACCGACCCCGAAGTCGCCCGCGTCGGCCTGAGTGAAAGTGAGGCCAAGGCGCAGAATATCGCCTATGAGGTGACCCGTTACGGTATCGACGACCTGGATCGGGCCATCGCTGACGAGGCTGCCCACGGCTTTGTCAAAGTGCTGACCGTGCCGGGCAAGGACCAGATTCTCGGGGTGACCATCGTCGGCGAGCACGCCGGGGAACTGCTCGCCGAATACGTGCTGGCAATGAAACATAATCTCGGCCTGAACAAGATTCTCGGCACCATCCACAGCTACCCGACCATGGCCGAAGCCAACAAATACGCGGCCGGCGAATGGAAACGCGCCCATGCGCCGCAGGGGCTGCTGCGGTTAGTGCAACGCTTCCATAGCTGGCGCCGCAGCTGATGCGCAGGTTACTGCTGGCCCTGCTGATGCTGTCGCCGCTGGCCCAGGCCGATAACCAACTGACGCCCTGGACGGACGGCCCGCCCAGCGGCGAGTGGTCGGCGCCCTGGCGTCTGGCGGATATTCCCAAGCTAAAGCCATCCACGCGCACGCTGGTCGAGCAGGATGGCCAGCCAGTGCTGCGCATTCAGGCTGATGCTGCGGCCGGCGGTCTGCTACATCCGCTGGACCTGCCCGGCGATCAGCCCTGGCAACTGAGCTGGCAATGGCGCACCGAGCAGAAACTGGACAAGGCGCGCTTCGCCACCCGTGAAGGTGACGACTACGCCGCGCGGGTTTATGTGCTGCTGGATTACCCGCTGGATTCGCTGAGCTTTGTCACCCGGCAAAAGCTGCGCCTGGCGCGTGCCTTCTTTGATCCGAATCTGCCGGCGGCGACCCTCAGCTACGTCTGGGACAACCGTGCCGCGCCCGGCACCCACGCGCGCAGCGCCTACACCGAAACGGTGGAAATGCAGGTGCTGCGCGGCCCGGAAGCGCCGCTGGGGCAATGGCTCAGTGAAAGCCGTGATCTAAAGGCGGATGCCATCGCAGCCTTTGGCAGCGCCCCGCGCAGAATTCTCGGCGTGGTGTTTGCCGCCGACAGCGACAACACTGGCGAGTCCGCCGACAGCTATTTCGCCACGCCGCTGTTACAGCATCCCCTGACAGACGACAGCACAAGCCCGTAGCATAACGGCACATCGTTTTGAGCCATGGATGCCTGCGTTTGAACCATCACTACGACCTCCTGCTGCTCGGCGCCGGCCATGCCCACCTTGGTGTGCTGCGGCGCTGGGCGTTGATCGAACGACCACCGGGGCGTATCGCATTACTCAGCGCCGGACCGGTGGCCTGGTACTCGGGCATGCTGCCGGGGCTGCTGGCTGGGCGACACAGCGCGGCGGATTGCCAGATCGAACTGCAGGCACTGTGTCGCGCGGCCAAGGTCGAGCTGATCGTCAGCCCGGTGGAAAGCCTGTCCGCCGCCCAGCAACAGGTGCAACTGACCGACGGACGAACCCTGAATGCCAGCTGGCTGTCGCTGAATATCGGCGCGCAGGTTGGCGCACCGCCCCAGCAAGGCGACGCCATGCAGACGCTGGCGGTCAAACCCTTTGCCGAGTTTCTTGCCGGTTGGCAACGCTGGCAGGCCGCACCACAGCCTCTGACAATTCTCGGCGGCGGCGCAGCGGGGGTTGAGCTGGCGCTGGCTTTGGCCGGGCAGGTGCCGCAGCTGGCGCTGTTCTGCGCCGGTCACCTGCTCGATGGTTTGTCGGCTGGCGTGCGCTTGCGCGCCCTCGGCCATCTGCGCCAACGCGGCGTGTGGGTGCGTGAGGATTGCCCGATCAGCCGTATCGAAGGCGACTGCCTGCTCAGCGGTGACGAACCGGTCTGGCGCGGTCAACGCTTGTTGCTGGCCAGTGGAACAAAGGCCTTTGCCTGGCCTGCACACAGCGGTCTGGGCTGCGATGAACAGGGTTTTGTACTGATCGCGCCGACACTGCAGAGCTACACCCACCCGACGATCTTCGCCGCCGGCGACTGCGCCAGCCTGCCCGGTGCGCGCAAAAGCGGTGTCTATGCCGTGCGCCAGGGCCCGGTGCTGGCGGCCAACCTCAACGCCGCGTTACGTGGCCTGCCGCTCAAACGCTACCACCCGCAACGACAAAGCCTGGCGCTGCTCGCCACCGGCGATGGCGGCGCGCTGCTGGACTGGCATGGGCACAGTGCCGGTGGCCAGTTCTATGGCCACTGGAAGGATTTTCTCGACCGTGGATTTATCCAGCGTCATCGCCTTTGACGGCGCGTTAGGGTCTACTGCACAGCATTAAGGCAGTGCGCGAAACAGGCCCTTAGGGATTAACCCACCTGCGACCAAAGTGCCATGGCCGCGAACCGCCATGGGTGCTCGAATCAACCTCCCACCAAAGGTTGGCCGCAGGGAGCGACACCCGCTATGGTCTATAGATTCGCCGACAGCGGCCGATTGCCTGAGCAGGTATATCCGGCTGCACGCACGCAGGTTCCAGCAGGCATGGCCCGCCCATACAGCAGCGGCGCGCCACTGGCAGTTTCTGGTGTTGGCTCGACCAGAATAAAAATAATGAGGTTTGTCATGCGCTCTGCGTTTATTTCCTACCCCAAGGCCTGCCTGCTGCATGCCATCGGGCTGGCCGGGTTGATGGCGGCCTATCAGCAAATACAAGTGCCCTGGTTTATCAGCATTCCGTCCTTTCTGCTGCTGGCCCTGTGGCCCTGGCTGGGCCCCTGGCAGCGCCAGCATGAAGAACTGCCGGCGCAGAGCGACGCCGCCAACGACGCCTTCAGCAACCTCAGCCAGAGCCTGTCCCAACAGACCTGCCACAACGCCCTGGCCGCAGCCGAAGTGGCCCACGCCGCGCAGCAACTGGCCGGCAAACTGCACTCGCAGCTAAGTGCCACCGAGCAGATCAACCAGGCCGCCGAGGCCATCACCCACACCGAACAGGACAATGCCCAGCGCGCCGAACAGACCCTGCTGGCCGCGCAGAGCGTGCGACAGAACAGCAGCAGCGGGCAGCAGGAACTGCGTCAGGCCATTGATGCCATGCAGCACCTGAGCGCGCAGACCGCCACCAGCCGCGAGCTGATCGACGGCCTCAGCAGCCGCACCGAACAGATCGAGAAAGTCACCCAGGTGATCCAGTCGATTGCCAGCCAGACCAACCTGCTGGCGCTCAATGCGGCCATCGAAGCGGCCCGCGCCGGCGACCTGGGGCGCGGTTTTGCCGTGGTCGCCGATGAAGTGCGCAACCTCGCCGGACGCACCAGCAGCGCCACCGAGGAAGTCGGGCAGATCGTCAGCGATATCCGCCAGCAGAGCGCGGCGGTGGTCAGCCATATGCAACAGCAGGCCGAGCAGCTGACCCAGGCCGCGCAGCAGGTCGAGCACACCGGCGAGCAGTTGCAGGGGATTGCTGCACTGGCGGTGGATGTGGAAAACCAGGTCAGCCAGATCGACAGCGGCACCCGCCATAATCACGAGCGCCTGGCCGAACTGTCAGTGGCGGTCAGCCAGTTGCGCGGCGATGTCGGCGACAGTGAAGGGCAGACCCGCCAGCTCAGCAGCGCGGCCGAGCGTCTGGTCGCGCAGGCCGAAAGCGTCAGCGAACAGCTCGCCGAAGTCGGCCTGGATGACTACCACCAGCGCATCTATGACCTCGCCCGCAACGCCGCCGCGCAGATTGCCGCGCAGTTCGAAGCGGACCTGCACAGCGGCCGGATCAGCACCAGCGACCTGTTCGACCGCCACTACCAGCCGATTGCCGGCAGCTTCCCGGCCAAGTACAAAACCCGCTTCGACAGCTACGCCGATCAGGTACTGCCGGCCATTCAGGAACCGCTGCTCAGCCAGCACGAAGGTCTGGTGTTTGCCATCGCCTGCACCGCCGAAGGCTATGTGCCGACGCACAACGCTGCGTTCAACCACCCGCCCTGCGGCGACCGCGCCATCGACAGCGTGAAGAGCCGCAGCAAGCGTCTGTTCAACGACCGCACTGGCATCCGCTGCGGCAGCCACCAGAAGTCGCTGCTGCTACAGACCTATATGCGTGACACCGGCGAGCTGATGCACGACCTGTCGGTACCGATCATGGTTCAGGGCCGCCACTGGGGCGGTTTGCGCCTGGGCTACAAACCCGAACCCTGAGCCGTCATCAGGCGTTTGTACTGACGGGTGCGGCGGGCGCTTTTCAGTTGCTCCAACAGCAGCGCGCGCAAAGGCGATACCTGTGGGTTGGGGCGGCGACCCCGGCTGAGTTGGCGCATCTGGAATTTCACCACCGCCATATAGGCCAGGGAGGCAAACACCTTGTTCTTCCAGCGGATCGCTGGCAGCTCGGCGCTGCTGGGCTGCCCGGCCTGCCATTGTTTCGGCAGCGCGGGGTTGATCGCCAGGGCCGTGGCAATCCCGGCCATGGCCACACCGCTGGCCAGCACCTGCTCGACCACCGGCAAACGGCGAATGCCGCCAGTGACCATGACTGGCATCGTCGCCACAGCGGCGATCTCACCAGCAAACTCCAGGAAGTAGGCTTCACGCGCCAAGGTGCGACCGTCGCGGGCATCGCCCTGCATGGCGGGTGCTTCATAGCTGCCACCGGACAGTTCGACCAGATCCACCGCCTGCCCATTGAGCAGCTGCACCACGCGCTTGGCATCGGCCGCATCGAAACCGCCACGCTGGAAGTCCGCCGAGTTGAGTTTGACCGCCACGCAGAAGCTCGGCGCGACCACAGCACGCACCGCCTTGACCACCTCGAGCAGCAGCCGTGCGCGGTTTTCCAGCGTGCCGCCCCAGCGGTCGGTGCGCTTGTTGCTGATCGGCGAGAGAAACTGGCTAAGCAGATAACCGTGCGCGGCGTGGATCTGCACGCCGGTAAAACCGGCCTGCTCAGCCAGCTGTGCAGTGCGTGCAAAGCGCTGAATGAGGTCCTGAATGTCGGCTTCCTCCAGCGCCCTGGGCACGGGGAACATCTTCGACAGGCCACCCAGCTCCAGCGCCACGGCCGAGGGGGCGACGGTCTGCTGCCCGAGGTTGGCCTGCATCTGCCGGCCGGGGTGGTTGATCTGCATCCACAACTGCGCACCGCGGGCGCGACCAATCCGCGCCCACTCGCGGAATTTGTCCAGTTGCCGCTCATCTTCCAGCACCACGCCGCCGGGGCCGGTCATGGCGCGGCGGTCGACCATCACGTTACCGGTCAACAGCAAGCCGGCACCGCCCTCGGCCCAGGCCTGATACAGGCGCAGCAATTCGGTGGACGGGCCCTGGCTGGCGTCGGCCAGGTTTTCCTCCATCGATGCCTTGGCAATGCGGTTGAACAGGGTGGTGCCGTTGGGCAGTTGCAGCGGTTGGAAGGCAGTCATGGCGTACTCCGAGCTAGCAGATGGAGCAAGGCTAAGGTTAAAGTCAACTTTAAGGTCAATAGCTCGGAACACGAATGATGAAAATTGGTGAACTGGCCAGCCGCACAGGGCTGGCCGCATCGCGTATTCGCTTCTATGAAGCCAGCGGGCTGATCAGCGCCCAGCGCCAGGCCAACGGCTACCGCCGCTATCCGGAACAGGCGGTGCAGACCCTGGGCATTATCAGCTGCGCGCAGCAGGCCGGCTTCAGCCTGGAGGAAATCCGCCGCCTGCTTCCTGATGCCAACACCGAGGGCTGGGCGCATGAGCAGTTGCTCGGCAGCCTGCAACGCAAGGTCGGCGAGATCGAGGCCATGCAGCAACGCCTGGCGCAGAACAAGGCGCAACTGCTGACCATCATCGCCAGCATCGAAAGCAAACCGGAAGGCATGCCCTGCACGGAAAACGCCGAGCGGGTGATAGCCCAGTTGCGCGGTGCATGAGTCACCCGCGCAATGTTTAGCCAGACATTAACCAAGCATGTAAAAAACAGCATTTAACCAACGCATGGCCCCGTGTGAATCTGGCGGTCATGCGCCTTTCTCTTGTGTTCTCTCCCGCCCCGTTGCACGCAGCCGCACCGCGTGACCGGGTCACGCTGCCACACACCCTGGCGTTCTGGGCGTTGTGGCATTGCCGCCACGCGCGCCCGCCGGATGACCGGAGCGTTCAGCCCTGACTGCTCTGCCCATTTCCGTCGTCTACCAGGAAACTGCTTATGAATGCCGCCCTCAAACCCGTAACGCCCGCCGCCGTGCGTTGCCCGTCTTACTACAGCGCCACCCTCAATGAAGAAACAGACTACCCGACCCTGCAAGGCGAGGTCAGCGTCGATGTGGTGATCATCGGCGGCGGTTTTACCGGCGTGGCGTCTGCCGTGGAGCTGGCAGAACGCGGCCTCAAGGTGGCAATTGTTGAGGCCAACAAAATTGGCTGGGGCGCCACCGGGCGCAACGGCGGGCAGGTCACTGGCAGCCTGTCGGGCGATGCGGCAATGACCAAGCAGATGCGCAACACCCTCGGCGAGGAAGTCGAAGACTTTATCTGGCACCTGCGCTGGCGCGGACACGAGATCATCAAGAATCGCGTGGAGAAATACGGCATTCAGTGCGACCTCAAGCACGGTCACCTGCATGCGGCGATGAAGCCAACCCACATGCAGGAACTGGAAGCCACCTACGCCGAAGCGCAGCGCCGCGGCATGGGCGCTGATGTGACCCTGCTCGACCGCGCAGGCGTACGCAGCCACCTGGCCAGCGACCTGTACAGCGGCGCGCTGAAGAACACCCGCAATATGCACCTGCACCCGCTGAACCTGTGCATCGGCGAGGCCAAGGCCGCCGCCAGCCTCGGCGCGCTGATTTTCGAGCACTCCGAAGTACTGGAGATTGTGCATGGCAACACCCCGGCGGTGGTCACCGCCCAAGGCCGGATCAACGCCAAGCAGGTGCTGCTGGCCGGCGATGTGTACCACAAGCTGGAGCCGAAAAAGCTCAAGGGCATGATCTTCCCGGCCATGGGCGGCATCGTCACCACCGCGCCGCTGGGTGAGCTGGCCAAGCAGATCAACCCGCAGGATCTGGCCGTATACGACTGCCGTTTCGTCCTCGACTACTACCGCATGACCGCCGACGGTCGCCTGCTGTTCGGCGGTGGCTGCAACTACTCGGGGCGCGACTCACGGGATATCGCCGGCGAACTGCGCCCCGGCATCGAGCAGACTTTCCCGCAGCTCAAGGGCGTCGCCATTGATTTTCAGTGGAGCTGCGCCATGGGCATCGTGATCAACCGCATCCCGCAGCTGGGCAAGCTCTCGGACAACGTCTGGTACTGCCAGGGCTACTCCGGCCACGGCATCGCCACCACCCACATCATGGGCGAGATCATGGCCAACGCCCTGACCGGAACAATGGGCCACTACGACACCTTCGCCGCCTGCAAACACATCAAGGTGCCGCTGGGCGATGTGTTCGGCAACCCGATGCTGGCCGCCGGCATGTGGTACTACCAGATGCTGGAAAAGCTGCGCTAAGAAGGCTGCGGCGCTGACGTGTGAGCGCAGTCCGCTGATCAGCTGCCGGGGCACACGTCACCGGCAGCATTGAGTTTTTAATAATAATTATCATGTGCGCCTGAGTAGCCATCCGGCTGACCGGAGCTCACTGTGCCTGCCTCTGAATTTGACCTGTCTACCGACCTCGACACGCTCTACCGCCAGCACCACGGCTGGCTGGAAGGCTGGTTGCGGCGCAAGCTGAACGACACCTTTGCCGCCGCAGACCTGGCCCAGGACACCTTCGTCAGCGTTATTCATTCCGGTCAGGCCCATGAAATTCGCGAACCCCGGCCCTTTCTGGCGACCATTGCGCGCCGACTGATTGCCCATCGTCATCGCCGCCAGCGCCTGGAAGACGCCTACCTTGAAGTGCTCGCCAGCCTGCCGGAAGCAGTTTACCCCTCGCCGGAAGAACAGCTGCAGGCACTGGAAACCCTGCGCCAGATCGACAGCGCCCTTGACGGTCTGCCGGCCCAGGTCAAGGAAGCCTTCCTGCTCGCCCACCTGGAAGAACTCAGCTATGCCGAAATCGCCGAACGCCTGGGCGTGTCCAGCAGCTCGGTGAAGCAGTACCTGATGCGCGCCAACCGCCAATACCTGTTTGCCCTGGCCAACTGACATGAACGGACAGCACAGCGCGGTTTACCCCAACACACCCGCCAGGCTCTTGGCCGAGGGCCAGCCGATCAGCGCAGCCGTGGCCGACCAGGCGGTGGAATGGCTGACCCTGCTGATGTCAGGCGCAACCAGCGCCCAGGAGCAGCTGGCCTGGCAAGCCTGGCGCGCCGCCAGCCCCGAGCACGAGCGCGCCTGGCGGCATATCGAGGCCATGACCGGACGGCTCAAGGCATTGCCGGCCAAGAGTGCCTACCAGACGCTCTCGCCCTATGCCCGACAAACCACGCAGGCCAGCCGCCGCACGCTGCTGCGTTCGCTGTTCTGGGGTGGCCTGCTGGCCGGCTCCGGGCTGCTGGCCAGCCGCACCAGCACCTGGCAGGAACAGCTGGCCGAACACCGTACCGGCACCGGTGAGCAACGCCGCGTGACCCTCAGCGATGGCACCCACGTCACGCTCAACACCGCCACGGCGCTCGATCTGCAATTCGATGCGCAGACCCGTCTGCTGCACCTGCGCGCGGGCGAGATCATGGTCGTCACCGCCGCGGCCCAGGGCCTGCAGCCCGTCGACCCACGCCCGCTTGAGGTGCAGACCGCGCAAGGGCGCATTCGCGCGTTGGGCACGCGCTTCAGCGTGCGCCAGGACGACGGCCATACCCAGGTGGCCGTACAGGAAAGCGCCGTACAGATCCACCCGACCCGCAGTGACCGCGTGCAAGTGCTACTGGCCGGGCAACGCACCGGCTTCAGCCGCACCCATATCGACCCACTGCGACCGCTGCATGAGGCTGATCTGGCCTGGCCCCGTGGGCAGATCATTGCTGATGACATGCCCCTGGGCGCATTCATCGCCGAGCTTGATCGCTACCGCCCCGGGCTGCTGCGCTGCGATCCACACGTCGCCGGGTTGCGCCTGTCCGGGGTGTTTCCGGTGCACGACAGCGATCGCATTCTCGCCACGCTGCCCAGCGTGCTGCCAGTGCAGGTGCGCACGCGCAGCCGCTACTGAGTGCTGATCGAACAGGCCGGCTAAGCCCGCGTCGCAGCGGATAGTCGAGCGCGACGAAAAATAATTCAGCCACGCACTGCCCGATTGCCATTCTCGCGGCACCTACACAGCAAGAACCTTATTCGCTTTCTGTGCCATGAGCCCCCATGCACCGTGCCAATTACCCCGTGACGCCGCCGCGTCACACCGCGCACAACCTCCAACAGCGGCCGAGTGGCCGCCTGCTCTTGGCCCTGGCCTGCAGCTTGGCCCTCCAGCAACTGCCGGGCGTGGCCATGGCCGCAGACAGCACGCACGCCCAACAGCAAGCGCAACAGGCCTTCACGATTGCCGCCGGGCCTTTGGCGCCGGCGCTGCGCAGCCTGTCGAGCAACGCTAACCTGCTGCTCAGCTTTACCGCCGAACAGACGGCCGACAAGGTAACCGCAGGTCTTCAAGGCCATTACACCGTGCCCGAAGCTCTGGCGACGCTGCTGCTCGATACCGGCTTGCAGGCCGTACAAGTAGAGGCTGGCGGTTATGTGCTGCGGCCCGCACCCGCGCACACGGACAACGCAGCGGCCCGTGCCGAGCTGCCTGCCATGACCATTTCCGGCAAGGCCAGCCGTTACCAAAGTAGCGTGCCGGTGAGCAGCGCCACCCGCTCCGATGTCGACTCGCTGGATGTACCGCAGACGGTCGATGCCGTGCCGGCTACTGTGCTGCGTGATCGCGGCGCGCGTTCGATCAAGGAAGCCCTGGCCTACACCCCAGGCGTGACCAGCAGCACCGGTGAAGGCATTCGTGAGCAGTTCGTCATCCGTGGCTTCTCGGCTATTTCTGATACCTATGTGGACGGCATGCGCGATGGCGGCAACAGCTTCCGCGACACCTTCAACCTGGAGCAGGTCGAAGTGGTCAAAGGTCCCAGCGGCGTGCTCTACGGCCGGGGCTCGGCCGGTGGTTTGATCAACCTGGTGAGCAAACGCCCACACTCACAGGCACAAACTGACCTGGCAGCCAGCCTGGGGACCTACGACGCCCGGCGCCTGACCCTCGACGTCAACCAGCCGCTGAACGAAGCGGTGCAGGTGCGCATCAATGCCATGGCCGACGAGGGCGACTCGTACCGCGATGAGGTCTGGTACAAGAAGCACGGCCTGGCGCTGGCTTCCACCCTGCGTTTCAACGATGACGTGACCCTCGACCTGCGCGCCCAGCACCTGGCCGATGAGCGCGTGTTCGACGCCGGTATTCCCGGGATCAACGGCAAGCCGGCGGATGTCTCGCGCTCGACCTATTACGGCTCGGCCAACCCCGGCGATAACGACAGCGGCACCAGCGCCGACAGCACCTTCCAGGCCGACCTCAGGGTGGACCTGAGCGACAGCCTGCAACTGCGCAACACCCTGAGCTACCGCACCCTGGACCTTGAGCGTAACCAGACCACCATCAACCGTCTGCTGCTCAACACCGCCACGCCCACCGTGCGCCTGTCGCGCAGCAACTTCGACAGCCAGCAGACCGACCTGGCCAACAAGCTGGAGCTGAGCAAGCAGGTCGAGTGGCTGGGCATCCAGCACGAGCTGATGGTCGGTGCCGAGTACGCCATCGAGGAGCGCGACACCCTGTCACGCGGCGGCGACCTGCCGGCCGCCTACAACCTGTCGGTGTACAACCCGGTGCTCAAGACCGTGCCCTACAGCGCAGCCTCCGTGCGCCGCGATGGCATCTATGAAACCCATACCGCCGGTTATTACATCCAGGACCTGATGCGCTTCAACGAGCACTGGGTGATGCTGCTGGGCCTGCGCGAAGATCAGCTGGAACGCGACTTCGACAACCGCGTCGGCAGTGATTACAGCCGTGATGACGATTACCGCAGCCCGCGCGCCGGGCTGGTCTATCAGCCCAATGACTGGTCGTCCTACTACCTGTCCGCTTCACGCTCCTATCAGCCTGGCAGCGCCACCGGGGTCATCGATCCGGGCAACGCCATCCAGCCGCCGGAGATCACCACCAGCTATGAGCTGGGCAGCAAGCTGCGCCTGAACGACGGTGCCTTGGAGCTGGGCCTGAGCCTGTTCCAGATCATCAAGGAAAACGTGCCGACCCGTGACCCCAGCGACCCCAACGGCCCGTCGCTGTATGTCGGTGAAATCACCGCCGAAGGGGTCGAGCTGTCGGCCCTCGGCGATCTCGGCCATGGCCTGAGCCTGCAGGGCGGGCTCACCTACCTGGATGCGCGGGTGACCCAGTCGAACAACACCACGGCGCCGGCGATCACCCCGGCGCAGCCGGCCACGCCGCTGGAAGGTAAACGGGCGGCCAACGCCCCACGCTTTAGCGCCACCCTGTGGGGCGTCAAAGAGCTGGGTAACGGCTGGCGCGTCGGCCTCGGTGTGCGCCATCAGGGCGATTCCTTCGCCTCGACCACCAACGCCGTCACCCTGCCGGCCTACACCGTGCTGGATGCCGGACTGTTCCATGAGCGCGGCCCCTGGGCGTTTGCCCTCAACGCCCGCAACCTGGGCAACAAGACCTACTACGAGTCGGCCACCAATGACCTCGGCATCCTGCCGGGCGAACCGCGTTCGCTGCAATTCAGCACCAGCTACCGCTTTGAGTGAGGCCGTCATGCACCTGCGCGATGTTATCCAACCGGCCGCGACGGCCAGCCACGTTGTCGGCCTGTGTGCGCTGGCCTATTTCGCCAGCGCACAACTGGTTGGCCTGCTGGCCTGGTGGGGCGGCATGAGTCAGGGCGATGCGGTGATGCTGGCGATCATGCTCGGCTTCATTTACCTGTTGCTGTTGCTGCTCTTGGGCTTTTCCCGCGAGCGCCGACGTAACGCCTGGCTGTTGCTCGGCGGCCTGAGCCTGCTCGCCTGGGGCACGCCCCTGCTGCTGCAGGTGCAAGCATGAAAACAGGATTCAGAAGCCGCATGGGCGAGCTGCACACCTGGGCCGGCGTGTTGCTCGGCGTCTTGCTGTTCGCCGTATTCTGGACCGGCAGCCTGTCGGTGTTCGACAAGGAAATCGACCGCTGGATGATGCCCAGCACCCGCCTGCACTGGGATGACAGCATGCAGCGGCCGTCGCTGGACCGTGACATTCGCCCACTGCTGGAACAACGCGCCGCCAACGCACCCGTCTGGACCATCATCCTGCCCCTGGAGCGCACGCCGTTCCTGACCCTGACTTACGGCAGCGAAGAGTCGCGCAAGAGCAGCCGCGACCTGTTCCACCCGATTACCCTAGAGCCGCTGGCCAAGCCGTTGACCCTGGGTGCCAGTGGCTTTATCTACCCCTTCCACCACAACCTGACGCTGCGCTACAAAAACATCGGCGCCTGGCTGGTGGGCATTGCCGGCATGGCCATGCTCTGCCTGCTGGTGTCCGGCGTGGTCATCCACCGCAAGCTGTTCAGCGAATTCTTCACCCTGCGCCTACACCGCGCCTTCGGCCGCAGCACCCTGGATGTGCATAACGTCGCTGGCGTGGCGCTGCTGCCGTTCCACCTGCTGATCACCCTGTCCGGGCTGATTGTCGCGTTCGCCATCTACTACCCGGATGCGCCGCAACACACCTACCGCGAGCAGGTGCAAAGCGGTGTCAGCGCCGAACGCGCCTTCCTCGGCGAAGCACTCGGCCGTATCCGCCTGCGGGCCGCCAAAGAGCCGGGCGAACTGGCACCGCTGGAACCCATGGTGGCCAAGGCTGAGCAGCACTGGGGGTCGGGCTCGGTGTACCTGCTGCGGATCAACAATCCCAAGGATGCCAACGGCAATGTGCTGCTGCGCCGCACCAGCCACAGCAGCGTGACCAAGGACATCGACAACTTCCGCTTTGCCAACGTCAGCGGTGAGGTCATGGGCCGCTTTCAGGCATCAGCCACGGTGAACACCTGGAACTTCATCGCCGGCCTGCACTACATCCAGTTCCGCCACGACGCCCTGCGCTGGCTGTATTTCCTCGGCGGGCTGGGCGGTTGTGTGGTGATCGCCACCGGGCTGTTCTTCTGGACCCAGGCCCGGCGCAAGAAGCAGCAGCGCCATGGCCATCTCGGTGTCTCGCTGCTGGACGCCCTGAGCATTGCCGGCGTGTGCGGGGTGATTCTCGCCACCCTGGCGTTTCTGCTCGCCAACCGCTGGCTGCCCATGCAGGAGCAGCTGTTTGGCCTGGGCCGCGCCCGCGTCGAAATCCTGAGTTTCTATGCCATGTGGCTCGTGGCGAGCGCCCATGCTGTGTGGCGAGTGGCGCTGGACCCACGCCTCGGTTACCTGCACGCCTGGCGTGAGCAGTGCACGGCGATTGCGCTGCTGGCGGTACTGGCCGTTCTGGCCAACTGGCTGACCACCGGCGATCACCTGCTGGCCACCCTGCGCAGCGGTAACGGCCCGGTGGCCGGCACTGACCTGTGCCTGCTCGCTGCAGCCGCACTCGCCCTGCTGGCCGCGCACAAGCTGCGCCGCCGCGTGCCGCAGGAAGAAACGCTGGAGGTCGCCCATGTCTGACGCCGTTCTGTACTCGCTGTTGGCCCTGCTGCTGGCGGTGCTGGGCTTTGCCTGGCTCGCCCTGGCCTTGCCCAACCATTGGCGTCAGGTGCATCAAGGCGTGCAACAGACGGCGTCACGGCAAGTCGCCCTGCGCAGCGGCGCCAGCCTGATGCTCGGGCTGTCATTGCTGTGCAGCCTGGCGGGCGATTCGCCGGCCATGGCCATCCTGCTGTGGCTGATGCTGCTGGGCGTCGCCACGCTGCTCGTCGCACTGACCCTGAACTGGCGCGCGCAATGGCTGGCCCTGCTTTGGCCAGTCCGGTCTCAGGCCGAGTGATCTGCCGACTGAGTTGCTACGCGGCGGGTAGGCGCCGTGCTCGCTGCGTTATCACGGTCATCGACAAAGGCCACCGCGGGCGAGCCATCGGCATTTAGCTGGTAGATCGCGCTCGGCTGGCCGTTGTCGTTGAACCACACCTGACCGAGCCCCGCGCCATTCCACAGGCGTTCGCCGGCCTTGCTGCGCGAGGGGATGCGCGGTTTGACCTGCATGCGCCGGCGCGTGGTCAGCCAGTTGAGCGGTGACCAGGGCGCGTAGAGCCAGCGGTTGAGGCGGTCGAACCAGTCGAGCAGGCGCGGCGGGAATTCGTTTTTCAGGCCGCTGCTGGTGATCTGCCAAAGCTTCGGCCCGCGCTTGCGCTGGCGAATCAACACCTCGTAGACAAACGAGTAATGCACATCGCCGGAGAGAATCACGTAGTTACCCGGCGTGCGCGAGTGGCGGAAGATATTCAGCATCACCTGCGCGGCGCCCCGGTGGGCCATCCAGTTTTCCGCGTCGACCATCAGCGGATGGCCGGCCCAGCTGAAGACCTTCTGGATGGTCTCGATCAGCTTGACGCCGAACATCGGCGCCGGCGAAACGATGATCGCCGACGGCTGATCCAGCAGCGCCTGCTGAAACTCGCACAGCGCTTCCCAATCCAGCAGACCGGACGGCCGCTTGAGGTTGCGCTCGCTGCGCCAGCGTCGGGTGCGGGTGTCGAGCACCACCAGCGCCGGGCTGCTCGGCAGGACGAATTGCCACTGATGAAAGCTCAGCAGGCTGTCGATCAGCGCATCCTGCGGCTGGCTGTCCATATGGTTGGCAGCATCGCGGCCCTCGGTCATCGCGCGGATCATCTGCAGCGGCTCAGCAAACACATCCGGGTTATTGCCCCAGCCCTGGCACAGCAGGTAGGCGATCAACGCATTGCCGATGATGCGTTTGGAAAACGGGTGGCCGTAGGCGGTCTCTTCCCACTGAGCGGAGAGGTTCCAGTCATCGGTGATGTCGTGATCATCAAAGATCATCAGCGTCGGCAAATGGGCGAGGGCGCGGGCGACCTGGCCCAGCCCACCGCGAAAGACTTCGATGCGCTCACGCTCGGCCTGATAACGCGGCACTTCCTCGGCGCTCAGCGCCGGCATCTCGGCATCCAGCAAGGTCCATGGCGTCGGCGACCAGACCAGCAGGTACATGGCCAACACTTCGGCACAGGTCACCAGGTGGTTATCGGCGCTGTTGGTGGTGAACACCGGTTTTTCCACACCACCGAAAAACCGCTCGCGCAGGGTTTCGTTGCTCTTCAGCGCTGGCAGCAGCTCGGCGCGCTGGTAGTAGCTGGCGGGATGCTGGTACAGCGCCGTGCTGTCAGCGACCACCGCACCTTCAAGGTGCTCGCCAAACAAACCCAGGCGTTCGATCACCTGATGAATCGCCCGCAGCAGCGGCCCGCTGACATCATCGGCGTAGATCTGATCGCCACTCATCAGCAGCAAGGCCGGGCGCTGCTCGGCGGCAGGCGCTTCGGCCAGCAGACGATCTGCGCAGAGTAGGCCATCGGCCGCCGGATGATGCGGCTTGCGGCAAGAGCCGTGCAGCAGATGATCCAGCCGCGCGCGCAGGACGAAATTGGCCTGGGTCGCGCCGTCGTACAGCAAGTGCGGCGCCCAGTCGGCGATGCCCATTTCAGACTGATACGGCTGTTCAATCAGCAGGTCGTAGTCGATCTGCACATCGCAGGGCAGCGGCGCGTCAAGTTTCAGATCAATCAGGTGGATAAACGCCTGCTCGCCCATCTGGATAACCTGGCAGCTGTCGCCAGCCAGCGGCAGCCGTTGTGGCTCGGGCATATCACCATGGCTCAACTGCAGGGTCAGCGATAAGGGGCGGCTGCCAACCAGCCAGAGCACCAGGCGCTGCGCTTCCATGCGGCGCAGCAGCGGGCCGGCCAGCACCAGGGGCAGGTCAGCGTGGGCAACAGCGGTGGCGGTCGGCATCAGGGCGGCGGGCTCTACGCAAATAGGGTCGGTTATAGAGCGCCATTGTGCGGCAGAGGTTCAGTCTTTGCAGCCGCCTACTGCGCCGCCTGACGCAGGCGCGGCAGATCAAGGAGTTCGATCTCGCCATAGGTCAGCCGCAGGATGCCCTGAGCCTCCAGCTCCTTGAGGATCTGGTTGGTGGTCTGCCGGGAGATCGCCAGCATCAGCGCCAGCTGCTCCTGCGGCAGGTGCAGCACCCGGCGCGGCTCGCCCTCGCCATAGTTTTCCGCGATCAGCAGCAACCGCCTGGCCAGCCGTGGGGCAGCGGGCAGCAGGCTCATTTCTTCCAGGGCGATAAACGCCAGGCGCAGTTTGTGGCTCATCAACAGGGCGAAATCACGCCAGTACTGCGGTTGCTGTTCGAGCAGCGCCAGCAGCCGCGCCTGCGGCACCAGCAGCAAAGTCGCAGGGCCTTCGGCAAAGGCATCGTGGGTGCGTGGTTGGCCATCGAACAGGGAGATTTCGCCAAACCAGTAGGGCGGCTCGACCAGGGTCAGCAGCGCTTCCTTGCCGGTGGCACTAACCGCACCAATGCGCATGCCACCCTCGACCACTGCATACAGGCCACAGGGTTTGTCGCCTCGACGAAACAGCACCTGACCGGGCGCCAGTTGCTGCACCTGGGCGGCGGCCAGCAGCGCCTCCTGTAATGCAGCGGGCAGGGCGCTGAACCAGTGTCCCTGACGCAGACGTGCCTGATAGTGGTGGCCGCTGTTCATCGACAGCTCCAGGCGGTTTGTCGGCTAGCTGACAGAGCGCTGCGTGGGCGTGGGTTCATGCTGGCCACCTGTCTTGCATGAGGAAAATAATAATGAAAACCCTGGTTGATCATCTGGCTCAATACGCGGCCTATCACCGCGACCAACGCAATATTCTCAGCCACTTTATCGGTATTCCACTGATCGTTGTGGCGGTGGCGGTGCTGCTGTCACGCCCGGGCTTCGAGCTGCTCGGCCTGTGGCTGTCCCCCGCACTGCTGGTGGCCGTGGCGGCGGGCGTGTTCTACCTGCGCCTGGACCTACGTTTCGGCCTGCTGATGGCGCTGCTGCTGGTGCTCAGCCTGTGGGCTGCGGCGGGCCTGGCCGTGCAATCGACGGCGGTGTGGCTGAGCGGCGGCATAGGCCTGTTTGTGATCGGCTGGATTATTCAGTTTGTCGGCCATTACTACGAAGGACGCAAGCCGGCGTTTGTCGATGACGTGATGGGCCTGGTCATCGGCCCGCTGTTCGTCGCTGCCGAAGCGGCCTTCCTGCTGGGCCTGCGCAAAGAGGTAGAGCAGGCCATCGTCGAACGCGCCGGCCCGACCTGTATTCGTGAGAAAAAAGCCACTGCTTGAAACTACTAGGCCGCCATCAGCGGCCTCCTAGAACCGATCCGGGTCTCGCGAGCTAGAGCGAGACAAGGCAAAAATGGCCGAGGGCGCGGAGTTTACGACTGTAAATGAGCAGCCCGAGGCCATTTTTAACGCAGTATCGCCGACGCGCAGCAGACCCATGACAGACCTCAATACATCGCCATCCATTGCGTGGTCAGCGACCGCGTATGGCGATACACGGTGATCGGCGCAAAGGGTCGACCCGAAGCGCTTTGCAGGGCGCTGCTCTGGCTATTGAGATCGACCAGCGCGGCCTTGAGGTAATCCCAGCGGGTTTTCAACTTGCCCACCTGTGGGTCGGCCTTGCCATCCAGCGCGGCCAGTTGCTCATCCACCGACGGCACAATCTTGCGTTCATCCTGACCGAGGTAGGTGTCGGGCTGCTCGCGGGCGGTTTCGAAATTGCCGAAGTAGGCACGGCTGAGGTACTGCACCGAGAGGTATTCGAGCTTGGCGGACAGTTCGCTGTCAGCCGGCCCGGCCAGCTTGCGGGTTTCCTCGAGCACGCCGAGCAGGGCTTTGCTGAGGTCCTCGGGGTAGCGCCAGGGCATGTCATCTTCACTCGGGCCGAAAGCCACGCCACGACGAATCTGCACCACCAGTTCCTGATGGGCGCTGCGCAGCGTATCGCTGCTTTGCGGCAGGCTCTGCACCGCAGCGGCCAGGGCTTGCAGGTCGGTTTCCAGGGCGTCCTGATGTTTCTTTTGGAAACCTTCGCCGCGTAACAGCATCAGGCTGCTGGTGACCCGACTGGCCTGCACCTGAACCTGTTCCTGCGGGGTGACGGCCTGGGCATAGGTCAGCGGCGAGAGGCCGGCGAACAGGCCGAGAATGACGAGCAATAGCGGGCGACATAGCGCTGTAGAACGCATTGTGGGTGTGCTCCTTATTATTTTTGTGAGCAGTGCTGAGTGGGCTCAGCGGTACATTCGCGGGCAACAGGGTACTGCACTGGCCAACAGAGAAAAGCAGCCTAAAGAGTGATTTCGTCGGAAAGATGCGCCTTTTCGGCCAAATCGCGCAGGTATTGCGCACTGAAGGCATCCGCTGGGAAGAAGGTTTCCAGGGCCAGTTCCGCCAGGGTGATGTCGTTGGCAGTGCCGAATACCGTGGTCGTGCCAATCAGGCTGACCACGCCCTGCTCGCTGGCAAACTGCAACGGCATCAGCACCACATCCGTGTCGGCCGGCGGCGCTGCAACAGGGCCGGGATAGGCGTTCGGCTCGTCCCACAACGCTTGCAACTGAGCATCGCCACTGACCTGTATATCACGCTGCAAGCGCGCCAGCAGGTAGGCGCGCCACGCTCCCAGGTTGACGATGCGCGGCGCCAAGCCACCCGGATGCAGACTCAGGCGCATGACATTGATCGGCGGCGTCAGCAGCTCGGGGGCAATGCCTTGCAGAAAAGGTGCAAGGGCGCTGTTGACCGCCAGCAGGTTCCAATGCCGGTCGATGGTCAGTGCCGGGTAAGGCTCGTGGGCCTTGAGCAGCAGTTCGATGGCACTGCGTGCGGCCTCCATGGCTGGCTCGGACAGCGCATGCTGAGTGAACAGCGGCGCATAGCCGGCAGCGCTGAGCAGTCGATTGCGTTCGCGCAGCGGAATGTCCAGCTGCTCGGCGAGCAACAGCAGCATCTCGCGGCTGGGCTGGGCGCGCCCGGTTTCAACAAAGCTCAGGTGGCGCGTGGAAATTTCAGCCTCGCAAGCGAGGTCGAGCTGGCTAAGACGACGATGCTGGCGCCACTGGCGCAGCAGAGCCCCGACGGGCTGGATTTGACTGTTCATGGGCATCGACGATAGACCAGCCACGTCATGGCGGCCATTACCTGCGAGGTAATCGACGTAACGCACAGATCGGCGAAATCTAAGTGCAAGCCGCTATTTCGACGGTTCTTTACGGAGACTTCGCCATGACCACCTTGCAACCTTCGCTGTTACTGCGCCGTGCCCTGCTCGCCGATGGCCTGGTCGGCGTGATCACCACGGCGCAACTCCTGCTGCTGGCTGACTGGCTCAGCAGTCTGTTGGCCCTGCCGGGTGAATTCCTCTTCGGCGTTGGCGTGGTGCTGATTCCGCTGGTGGCCTTTCTGCTCTGGCTATCGCGCCGTGAAAGCATGGCGCGGGCAGCGGTCTACACGGTGATCGGCCTGAATGCGCTATGGGTGGTGCTCAGCCTGCTGGTGCTGCTCAGCGGCTGGTTCACACCGAACGCGCTGGGCTACGCCTTCGTGCTCGTCCAGGCTGTTGTGGTGCTGGTGTTTATCGAGCTGGAGTGGCTGGGGCTGAAGCGCTCGCAGCTTGTCGGCGGAGAGTTTGCCCCGGCATCAGTGAGTGCTCAGTAACGACACCGACTTGACCTGTGCCCAGAGAGACTGCTCGCGCTGGATCTGCAGGCGGTCGAAGGAGTAACGGGTGATGCGGGCGATCAGTTGCTCGCCGCCCACCTGCACACGTACCAGCACGTGAGCCTGCTCGGCAACGTTGATCCAGTCCACTACTCGCGCTGGCAAGAGGTTAAGCACGCTGCTGTCCTCGGCCTGTTGCAGGCAAAGGCTGACATCCCGTGCCTTGACCTTGATCCGCACCGACTGGCCTAGCGGCAGCGGCCCGTGGGGCAAGCGCAGGTTGATCTGGCTATCCGGCAATTGCAGGTAGAGCAGCCCGTAGGCATGGTCATGGGCGGTAACTACGCCATCAACCACCGCCTCCGCATCGTCCTCGAAGACAAACGGCAGGTCGGCGCGCAGCAGGGTTTCCTTTAATGGGCCACTGGCGCTGACCTTGCCGTCCTCCAGCAACACCAGATGATCGGCCAGGCGCGCCACCTCATCCGGCGAGTGGCTGACGTAGACAATTGGAATCTCCAGCTCCTGATGCAGGCGCTCCAGATAGGGCAGCACCTCCTGCTTGCGCTTGAGATCGAGGGATGCCAGCGGCTCATCCAGCAACAGCAGGCTCGGGCTGGTCAGCAGGGCGCGGGCAATGCCTACGCGCTGCTGTTCGCCGCCGGACAACTTGCCTGGCAAGCGCTCCAGCAGATGCTCAATGCCGAGCAATTCAACCGCCTGCTCCAGGGCAATCCGCCGCTGCGCGGTGGGGATGCGCTTCAGCCCGTACTGCAGATTGCGCCGCACGGTGAGGTGGGCAAACAGATTGGCATCCTGAAACACGTAACCTACGGCGCGTTGATGCGCTGGGACGAAGATGCCCTGGGCGCTGTCCTGCCACAGCTCACCGTTGACTTGCAGGTAGCCTGCGCTCGGCTGATCCAGCCCGGCAAAACAGCGCAGGCAGCTGGTCTTGCCCGAGCCAGAATGGCCGAACAGCGCGCTGACGCCGCGACCGGGCAGGTTCAGCTCAACATCCAGGGTGAAACCGGCATGCTCCACCTTGAAACGCGCCTGGATTTCACCCGCCCCGGCGACTGTACGAATCGCCGGATTGCGCCGCGCCAATGGCCAGATCATTGCCACACCCGCGTGCTGCTGCGCCCGCTGCTTCGACCAGAGTAGAGCGCCAGCAGCACGATAAAGGAAAACAGCACCATACCGCCCGCAAGCCAGTGAGCCTGGGCGTACTCCATGGTTTCCACATGGTTGTAGATCTGCACTGACGCCACTTGGGTCTTGCCGGGGATATTGCCGCCAATCATCAGCACCACGCCGAACTCGCCCACGGTATGGGCAAAACCGAGAATCGAAGCCGTAATAAAGCCCGGCTTGGCCAGCGGCAGCACCACCGTGAAGAACGCATCCCAAGGCCCGGCGCGCAGCGTCGCCGCCGCCTCCAGCGGGGCACGGCCAATCGCCTCGAAAGCGTTCTGCAGCGGCTGCACGACAAAGGGCAGGGAATAGAACACTGAGCCGATCACCAGCCCGGTAAAGGTAAACGTCAGGGTGCCGAGGCCGAGGCTCTGGGTCAGTTGGCCGATAACGCCATGCGGGCCCATGCTCACCAGCAAGTAGAAACCAATCACCGTCGGCGGCAGCACCAGCGGCAGCGCGACGATCGCACCAATCGGCTGCTTCCAGCGCGACGCCGTACGCGCCAGCCACCAGGCAATCGGTGTACCGATCAGCAGCAGCAACAGGGTGGTCAGCGATGCCAGCTCAAGCGTCAGCAGGACCGCAGCGAAATCAGCTTTGCTCAGTGGCATTGCACAAACCTTTCAATGACAGATGCAGCCCGGATGCACTCCGGGCTACGACAGCTTAGAGCTGATAACCGTAGGACTTGATGATCTTGGCCGCCTTTTCACCTTTCAGGTACTCGGTCAGGGCTACAGCGGCCGGGTTATGTTCGCCCCTCTTGAGGATCAGCGCATCCTGCTTGATCGGCGTGTGCATCTGCGCCGGTACCATCCAGGCCGAGCCACTGCTGAGTTGGCCGTCCTTGTACACCTGCGACAGCGCGACAAAGCCCAGCTCGGCGTTGCCGGTGGCAATAAACTGATGCGCCTGGGTGATGTTCTGCCCTTCGACCAGTTTGTCCTTGACCGCCGCACTCAGGCCCAGCTTGTCCAGCACTTCGGTGGCCGCCAGGCCGTAGGGCGCAGCTTTCGGGTTGGCGATCGCCAGGTGTTTGTACTGATTGGCCTTGAGCACCGCATCACTGCCATCCAGGTAACCCGGCTTGGCTGACCACAGCACCAGGCTGCCAATTGCATAGGTAAAACGCGAGTCGCTGACACCCAAGCCTTCGTTGTCGAGCTTGGCCGGGGTGCTTTCATCGGCACTTAAAAACACCTCGAACGGCGCACCGTTCTGAATCTGCGCATACAGTTGGCCAGTGGCCCCGAAGGAGGCAACCACGCTGTGCCCGGTATCCTTCTCAAACTCGCTGGCAATCGCCTGCAACGGCGCAGTGAAGTTGGCGGCCACCGCCACCTGAACCTGCTCAGCCAGGGCGTGGCTGCTGAATGCAACGGCGGCGAACAGGCTGACTAAGTGTCGGGAAAAAACTGTCTTCATCCAGAACTCCTTTGCAGTCCATTGTCAGCTTATGAACCCATATCGCTATATACAAAAAGATACAGCGAATAAATCGTTCCTACGAGCTAGGCAAATGCACTGCGATCATCCAATGGGGGAGATGGGCATCCTTGAAGAATCAGACTCGCAAGTCAAGTTTTTAACTGCGGCTACGCCAGACGCTGGCCAGCCAGGGCTGCTGGTCACGCGGTAAGCCGGCTGGACGATAGTAGTGCTGCAGCTCGCTGAAGCCGGCCGCATTGAGCAACACGCGCCAGTTGGCCAGATCGTGATAGGCGCCGTAGCGCTCACCATTCCAACCTTCCTGGTTATCGCCACGGGGATTGGAGCTGAACAGCACGCCGCCCGGCTTGAGAGTGGCATGCAGTTGCTTGAGTACCCGCGGCAGTTCCTGGCGGGGGATATGAAACAGTGAAGCATTGGCGAACACGCCATCGAAGCGTTCAGGCGGCAGGTCGAGGGCAAGAAAATTCTGCTGCCAGGCCTCGCAGCCACTGTCGGCGCGGGCCATTTCGATAAAGCGCACGCAGCCGTCCAAACCAACAGCACTGTGGCCCATGGCGCTGAACGTGCGCAGATCGCGCCCCGGGCCGCAGCCAAAATCGAGAATCTGGTAGGGCGCAGTGGCCTGAATATGCGTGAGCAGGGCGGCAATATTCTGGCTGACATCGTGGTCGCGAGTGCCTTCACGAAAGTCTTCGGCACAGTCCTGATAGTGGCGCAGGGTCAGCGCGCTGATCTGCGCCAGGTCATCCGCGCTCAACCCCACGGTTTCAACCCTCAGCCAGCAGGCGGCGCAGTTCGGCCAATACCGGCGCGCTGGCCGGGCGCACGCCGCGCCAGAGGAAGAAAGCTTCGGCGGCCTGCTCGACCAGCATGCCCAGGCCATCCAGGGTACGTGCCGCACCGTGCTCGGCAGCCCAGCGGTTAAAGGCGGTCAATTCCTTGCCGTACATCATGTCGTAGCACAGGGTGTGGCCGGGCTGGATCAGACTGGGGGCAATCGGCGGCAACTCACCAGCCAGGCTGGCCGAAGTGCCGTTGATGATCAGATCCACCGGCGCGTCGATCCAGTCATAACCGCTGGCCACCACGGGGCCCAAGTCGGCAAATTCGCGGGCCAGTTGCTCGGCCTTCTCCACCGTACGGTTGGCAATCACCAGCGCCGCCGGTTGCTCGGCCAGCAACGGCTCCAGCACCCCACGCACCGCACCACCCGCGCCGAGCAGCAGGATGCGTTTGCCCTTGAGACTTACACCGGCATTCACCGTCAGGTCACGCACCAGGCCGGCGCCGTCGGTGTTGTCACCGAGTAGGCTGCCATCGGCAAGTTTCTTCACGGTATTCACCGCGCCGGCCCGGCGCGCGCGCTCGGTGAGTTCGTCGCAAAGGCGAAAGGCCTCTTCCTTGAACGGCACAGTGACGTTGCCGCCCAGGCCTTCGGCGAAGAAGGCGCGTGCATTCGCGGGGAAGTCGTCCAGCGGTGCCAGGCGTGCCTGATAGTCGAGCACCTGGCCGGTCTGCTCGGCGAACAAGCGATGAATCAGCGGCGATTTGCTGTGACCAATGGGGTTACCGAAGACGCAGTAGCGATCCATGAATGATCCTTGAAAACAGTTGCCGGCTTTGTGCATGTAGGGTGCGCCGTGCGCACCGGATTGAATTGCAGAGTGGTGCGCATGGCGCACCCTACGCTTACGCCAACCAGTCACGATCCGTGAGGAAGTACTCGGTCAGGCGCGCCTCTTCGCTGCCCGGCTGCGGCTTCCAGTCGTAGCCCCAGCGCACGTGTGGCGGCAGCGACATCAGGATCGATTCGGTACGCCCGCCCGATTGCAGGCCGAACAGCGTGCCACGGTCGAACACCAGGTTGAACTCGACATAGCGGCCGCGGCGGAAAGCCTGGAATTCACGCTCGCGCTCGCCATAGGGGGTCAGCTTGCGGCGCTGCACGATGGGCAGGTAGGCCTGGATATAGGCATCGCCGATGGCGCGCATAAAGGCGAAGCTGGTGTCGAAATCCCACTGGTTCAGGTCATCGAAGAACAGCCCGCCAATACCGCGCGGCTCGCCCCGGTGCTTGAGGTGGAAGTAGCGATCACACCACGCCTTGAACTTCGGGTAGACCTCGGCACCGAACGGTGCACAGGCGTCATGGGCGACCTGATGCCAGTGCCGGCAGTCTTCTTCATTGCCGTAGTAGGGCGTCAGGTCGAAGCCACCGCCAAACCACCACAACGGCTCCTCGCCTTCCTTCTCCGCGCTGAAGAACCGCACGTTGGCGTGGGAGGTCGGCACGTAAGGGTTTTCCGGGTGGATCACCAGCGACACACCGAGAGCCTCGAAACCACGTCCGGCCAGTTCCGGCCGATGTGCACTGGCCGAAGGCGGCAGGCTGTCGCCGAACACATGGGAGAAGTTCACCCCGCCCTTTTCGATTAGCGCGCCGCTCTCCATCACCCGCGTGCGACCTCCACCACCGGCCGGCCGCTGCCAGGCATCCTCGAAGAATTCGGCACCACCATCTTCGGCTTGCAGGGCAGTGCAGATACGGTCTTGCAGATCCAGCAGGTAGGCTTTGACGGCCTCAGTACGGTCACTCACGGCGGCACCTTGAAAACGGGTAAGGCCAGGCGGCACATGGCCGCGGGGAAAAATGGGCGGCCAGCATACCACCTGCCACCCCAAGGCCGCAGTTGACGGCGGTCAATGCAGACGATTGGATAACGGCACATTTCTGCCCCTACGGGCATCATCCAGGCATTCAATCGCGGAAGACTCTGAAAATGGCCATGCGTATCCAGTTTAATCGTCACGGCGGCCCGGACGTCCTTGAATACACCGACTACAACCCCGCCGCCCCTGGCCCGAATGAAGTTCGGGTGCAGAACCAGGCGATTGGCCTGAATTTTATCGACACCTATTTCCGCAGTGGCCTGTATGCGCCACCAAGTTTGCCATCCAGCCTGGGCACCGAAGGCGCAGGCATCGTCGAGGCAGTGGGCTCGGCAGTCAGCGGCTTTCAGGTCGGCGACCGCGTCGCCTATGCCACCGGGCCGCTGGGCGCCTACAGCGAACTGCATGTGCTGCCGGCCGAGAAACTGGTGAAACTGCCGGATGCGATCAGCTTCGAGCAAGCGGCCGCCGTGATGCTCAAGGGGCTGACCGTGCAGTACCTGCTGCGCCAAACCTTCCCCCTGCAAGGTGGCGAAACCATCCTGTTTCATGCCGCCGCCGGCGGGGTTGGCTCCTTCGCCTGCCAGTGGGCGAAGGCACTTGGGGTCAAGTTGATCGGTACGGTCAGCTCGGCGGAAAAAGCCGCCCGCGCCAAAGCACAAGGCGCCTGGGCAACCATCGACTACAGCCATGAGAACGTTGCCCAGCGCGTGCTGGAACTGACCGATGGCAAGAAATGCCCAGTGGTCTACGACGGCGTCGGCCAGGACACCTGGGAAACCTCGCTGGACTGTGTGGCCCCACGCGGCCTGCTGGTCAGTTTCGGCAATGCGTCGGGCGCGGTCACCGGCGTCAACCTGGGCATCCTCGCGCAGAAGGGCTCACTGTTTGTCACCCGCCCAACCCTGGCCGGATATGCCGACACGCCTTCCCGACTGCAAAGCATGGCCGACGAACTGTTCGCCATGATCGCCAGCGGCCACCTGCAGGTGGAGATCAGCAACCGCTATGCGCTTAAGGATGCGGCGCTGGCGCAAAGCGCCCTGAGCGCACGGCAAACCACCGGCTCGACCATTCTGCTGCCGTAGACCGTCAGCCGCTAGCTTTTGTTGCTTCAGGACGGACGGATCACATCCCCACTGATCAGGTCACGAATCAGGCTCGGGTTCTTGCGGCCGCCCAACGCCCCACCCAACACCATGTCCAGCTGGCCGGGAAAGTACTGCTCGACGCGCAGACGCGACCGCGCAGACGGGCGACCTGCCGGGTTGGCCGAGGTCGACACCAGCGGCCCGGTCAGGCGACACAACGCCTGCACCTGCGGATGATCACTGACGCGCAGTGCCACACTGCTGTGCTGGCCACCGATCCATTCGGGCAAGCGATTCTGATGCGGCACCAGCCAGGTGTTGGGGCCCGGCCAGCTGCCGGCCAGGCGCGCCAGCCAGATTTCCGGCAGGTCATCGAGAAGAAAGTCGAACTGTTCGATGTCAGCGGCGACCAGGATCAGGCCCTTGTGCACAGGCCGATCCTTCAGCGCCAGCAAGCGCTCTACCGCCTCGTCATTCCAGGGATCACAGCCCAGCCCCCACACCGCCTCGGTCGGATAGGCAATCACGCCGCCATTGCGCACCACCCGTGCGGCTTGCTGTATCTGCCAGTTGCTAACCATTCACTGCTCTCCACTGAACACCTGGCGGCAGTGTATCCAAGCTAAAGCGCGCGGCCCACCCAGCGACCATTTTCACAGGCAATGTGGCCTTCCAGTTCCAGCTCGGTCAGCGCCGCCAGCACCTCGGCCAGAGGCCAGCCACTGGCGACCACCAGCGCTTCGCTGCTATGCGGCGCGGCATGCAGTAAAGCCAGTAAAGGGTGGTTGAGCGACTCTGGCTTAAGCGCTGCGCTTGCGGGTGGCTGCGCCTGCCAGCCACGCAGCGCCTGGAGAATGTCCTCGATGCTTTCTACCAGCGTGGCACCTTCGCGGATCAACTGATGACAGCCACGGGCACCGGGATGATGAATCGAACCGGGAATCGCATACACCTCACGGCCCTGTTCGGCAGCCAACCGTGCAGTGATCAGCGAACCACTGGAGGGGCTGGCTTCCACCACCAGCACGCCCACAGAAAGACCGCTGATAATCCTGTTGCGCCGGGGAAAGTTACTTGCCTGCGGCGGACAATCCAGCGGTAATTCCGACACCAGCGCACCACCCTGGGCGACGATATCGGCGGCGAGTTGCTTGTGCCGCGCCGGGTAAAGACACTGCAAGCCGGTGCCAAGCACCGCCACTGTCTTGCCATTGGCATCCAGTGCACCCTGGTGGGCCGCGCCATCGATACCCAAGGCCAAACCGCTGGTAATCACAAAACCACCGCCGGCCAGGCTGCGAGCAAAACTCTGCGCAGTATCCAGCCCTGGCCGCGAAGCGCGCCGACTGCCGACCATCGCCAGTTGCGGCTGCTCCAGCAGCGTCGGGTCACCTGCAACAAACAACAACGGCGGTGCATCCACCAGCTCGTCCAGCAACCCTGGATAAATCACGTCATCCCACATCACCACGTGATGCGCATCATCTTCCAGCCAGACCAGACTTTGCGCGGCACGCTCACGCACCTCGGCGCAGCGCCGCGCCTCGCTGCACACCTGCGGCAAACCCAGGGAACGCCAGGCACTGGCCGGCGCACTGAGTGCGGCCGATGCGCTGTCGAAGGCACTGAGGAGTTTACGAAAGCGCCGTGGACCCAGCTCCGGCAGGCAGTGCAAACGCAGACGCGCTTCCAGCTCGGCGGGGGAAACAGCAGGCGCAATAGCAGCAGAGTGCGACATGCGGATCATCCTTGATCAGTCGCGCCGCACGGGCGGCAAGAAATTCAGCAGGCAATAAAAAGCCCCGCATCGGCGGGGCTTTTCAGTGTTACGGGTTACGCACTTTGTCCATGATCGCCAGCGAGCGCGAGGCTCCCAGCACCAGGCCGTAGCTGAGCTTGTCGTAGGTGCGGAACACCATCAGCAGGCCCGCACGCTCGTCCGGAATTTTCACCGCTTCGCCGGTTACCCGGTCACGTACGGTTTCACCGGTCTTGTAGATGGCCAGTACGTTGCCTTCCTTCAAGCCATCACGGGCACCCCTGTTGATGGTCACCACGTCGAACTGACCGATCTGGGTCACGCCGCGCGGCACATCGAGGATCACGCCATTGACCTCGCTGGCTGGCTCGCTCGGCATAAAGGTCGAATTGATCGGACGCTCTTCGGTGGCAAACAGACGGTCGCCAAGGCGCACTTCCTGAGTCGAACGGGTCAGCACCATGGTGCCGACATCACCTTCTTCGGCGACAATCTCACCGGAACCGATATCATCGGCGTTGATCCCGAGGAACTCCTGGGTATCCGGATCGATGTAGGTTTTGCCCTGACGGAAGATGCCATAGGCCGGCGCGGCCTGGTCGAACTTGCCACGGGCATACACGCGATCACCCGCACCGCTGACCACCCGCTCGGCATTGCCGGCCACGATATAAGGCGCACCCTGGAACTGCTCAGGGGTATCGACAATGCGGTTGACCAGCAGGAAGCTGTTGATTGCCTCCAGCGGAATTGCCGGAATGGCTTCAGCCATCGGCGTGCTGCGAATTTGCGGCGACAGCTTGATGGTGCCGCGCGACTCGCCACGGTTAAGCATCAGGCGCGGTTGGCCATCGATGTACACCAGGCTCAGTTGGTCGCCCGGATAGATCAGATGAGGATTTTCCACCTGCGGGTTGGCGTGCCAGATTTCTGGCCACTTCCACGGCTGACTGAGAAATTTTCCGGAGATATCCCAGAGGGTGTCGCCTTTGACCACGGTGTAACGGTCTGGGTGACCGTCCTTGAGTTGCACTTCGGCCTGGGCCAAGCCGCCTGCGGCAAGCAGCAGCAGGGCGAGTAGTGATTTCCTCATGCGGTGAATCCCTTTATTATGTGTCTTCACGTGGAGCGCCCTAGCGCCGCGACGAAACCCAGTCGTGCTGCGGCGTGAAGCCGTTTTTCAATGCTGCTCATCATCTTAGCAGCGGATTTTGACTTTATTCCACAAGTGCATCACAAACGCATATGGCGATCCTGAATATCCTCGAATTTCCCGATCCGCGCCTGCGCACCATCGCCAAGCCGGTGGACGTGGTCGACGACGCCTTGCGTCAACTGATCGATGACATGTTTGAAACCATGTACGACGCACCGGGCATTGGCCTGGCTGCGACGCAGGTCAACGTGCACAAGCGCGTGGTGGTGATGGATCTGTCCGAGGACAAGTCCGAGCCACGGGTGTTTATCAACCCCGAGTTCGAGCCGCTGACCGAGGAAATGGATCAGTATCAGGAAGGCTGCCTGTCGGTGCCGGGTTTCTACGAAAACGTCGACCGCCCGCAGAAGGTCAAGATCAAGGCCCTGGATCGTGATGGCCAGCCCTATGAGCTGATCGCCGAAGGCCTGCTTGCCGTATGCATCCAGCACGAATGCGACCACCTCAACGGCAAGCTGTTCGTCGATTACCTGTCTACGCTCAAACGCGACCGCATCAAGAAGAAGCTGGAAAAGCAGCACCGCCAGCAGGCTTGAGCCACATCATTACAAAGGCTTGCTGCGGCAAGCCTTTTTCTTTAGCGAGCCCCCATGACTGAAGCACTGCGTATCGTGTTTGCCGGCACCCCGGAATTCGCCGCCGAGCACCTCAAAGCGCTGCTCGACAGCCAACACCAGATCATTGCTGTATACAGCCAGCCGGACCGCCCGGCAGGCCGCGGGCAGAAGCTCACACCCAGCCCGGTCAAGCAGCTCGCTCTGCAGCATGACATCCCGGTTTACCAGCCGCAGACCCTGCGCGACCCTGCCGCACAAGCCGAGCTGGCGGCGCTCAAACCCGATCTGATGGTGGTGGTCGCTTACGGCCTGATCCTGCCGCAGGTGGTGCTGGATACACCGCGCCTGGGCTGTATCAACAGTCACGCCTCGCTGTTGCCACGCTGGCGTGGCGCCGCACCGATTCAGCGCGCAGTCGAAGCCGGCGATGCCGAAAGCGGCGTGACCGTGATGCAGATGGAAGCCGGCCTGGATACCGGGCCGATGCTGCTGAAAGTCAGCACCCCGATCTCGCCAGTCGATACAGGCGGCAGCCTGCACGACCGCCTCGCCAGCCTCGGCCCACAAGCAGTGATTGAAGCCATCACTGGCCTGGCCGATGGCACGCTCAAGGGCGAGGTGCAGGACGACAGCCTGGCCACCTACGCGCACAAGCTGAACAAAGACGAAGCGCGCTTGGACTGGAACCGCCCGGCCGTGGAGCTGGAGCGCCTGGTACGCGCTTTTCATCCCTGGCCGATCTGCCATAGCGCCCTCGGTGGCGACGCCATCAAGGTGCATGCCGCTGAGTTGGGCGAGGGCAGTGGTACACCTGGCCGCATTCTCGCCGCCGATAAATCCGGCCTGACCGTGGCCTGTGGCGTAGGCGCATTACGCCTGACCCGCCTGCAATTGCCCGGCGGCAAGGCACTGGCCTTCAGCGACCTGTACAACAGCCGCCGCGAGCAGTTCGCCCCTGGCCTGGTGCTCGGGCAATGAACCCACGTCTGGCCGCCGCCCGCGCCCTGGCCAGCGTGCTGGCCGGCAAGGCTTCGCTGGGCAGCAGCCTGCCGCCGTTGCTGGACAAGGTCGAGCCGCGCGACCGTGGCCTGGCCCAGGATCTGGCCTTTGGCACTGCACGCTGGCAACCACGCCTGGCCCTGATCGCCGAAAAGCTGCTGCAAAAACCCTTCAAGGCCGCCGACCGGGATGTCGAAGCGCTGCTGCTGATCGGCCTGTACCAGCTGTTCTACAGCCGTATTCCCGCCCACGCCGCCATCGGTGAAACGGTGGCCTGCGTCGATAAGCTGAAAAAGCCCTCGCTCAAGGGTCTGCTCAATGCCGTGCTGCGCAACGCCCAGCGCGACGGCGAAAGCATTATCGCCAGCCTCGACCGTGATCCGGTGCTGCACACCGCCCACCCTCGCTGGTTGCAAAAAGCCCTGAAAGCCCAGTGGCCGGAACACTGGGAAAGCATCTGCGCGGCCAACAATGCTCATCCGCCGCTGATTTTGCGGGTCAACCGCCGCCTCGGCAGCCGTGATGACTACCTGGCGGAACTGCGCCGCGTCGGCTTTGAAGCAGAACCCTGCACCTTTAGCCGCGATGGCGTCCGCCTGCTGCAAGCTTGCGACGTGACCACCCTGCCGGGTTTCGGCGAAGGCCGTGTCAGCGTGCAGGACGAGGCGGCGCAACTGGCTGCCGAACTGCTCGACCTGGCGCCTGGCCAACGCGTGCTGGATGCCTGCGCCGCGCCCGGCGGCAAGACCTGCCACCTGCTCGAAGCCGAACCAGGGTTGAGCGGCGTAGTGGCGGTGGATCTGGAAGAAAAACGCCTGGTGCGCGTGCGCGAAAACCTCAAGCGCCTCAATCTGCAAGCCGAACTGTTTGCCGCCGATGGCCGCGACCTGGCTGCCTGGTGGGACGGCAAGCCGTTCCAGCGCATTCTGCTCGACGCACCGTGCTCCGCCACCGGGGTGATTCGCCGTCACCCGGATATCAAGCTGACCCGCCAGGCCGATGACATTCCCGCCCTCGCGCAGCTGCAAGGCGAACTGCTGGACAGCCTGTGGCAGACCCTGGAGGTCGGCGGCATCCTGCTCTATGCCACCTGCTCGGTGATGCCGGCAGAGAACAGTGACAATATCGCCGCTTTCCTCGCCCGCACTCCAAGTGCCCGCGAGCTAGATATCGGCGGCCCGTTCGGTGTGCAAACGCCTCACGGTCGCCAGCTCTTCCCGCAAGTAGACGGCCATGACGGCTTTTACTATGCCAAGCTGATCAAAGTCGCCGCGACTCCCCGCGGCTAACGGAGCGATCCTGTGAAGATCATCATTCTCGGTGCCGGCCAAGTCGGTGGCACCCTGGCGGAACACCTGGCCAGTGAAGCCAACGACATCACCGTGGTCGACACCGACGGTGACCGTCTGCGTGACCTCGGCGACCGCCTGGATATTCGCACCGTGCAAGGCCGTGGTTCGTTCCCGACAGTGCTGCGCCAAGCAGGCGCGGACGACGCCGACATGCTGGTGGCGGTGACCAACAGCGATGAGATCAACATGATCGCCTGTCAGGTGGCCTACAGCCTGTTCCATACCCCGACCAAGATTGCCCGGGTGCGCGAGGCGGCCTACCTGACGCGCAGCGGCTTGTTCAGCAACGAGTCGATTCCGGTCGACGTGCTGATCAGCCCCGAGCAGGTGGTGACCAACTACATCAAGCGCCTGATCGAGTACCCCGGTGCCTTGCAGGTCATCGACTTCGCCGAAGGCAAGGCCCAGTTGGTGGCGGTGCGTGCTTACTACGGCGGCCCGCTGGTCGGTCAGCAGCTGCGTCAGCTGCGCGAGCACATGCCCAATGTCGACACCCGCGTGGCGGCGATCTTCCGTCGCAACCGGGCGATCATGCCGCAGGGCGACACGGTGATCGAGGCCGATGATGAAGTGTTCTTTATCGCCGCCAAGGCGCACATCCGTGCGGTGATGAGCGAAATGCGCCGCATGGAAGACAGCTACAAGAAGGTGGTGATCGCCGGTGGCGGGCATATCGGCGAACGCCTGGCCGAAGCCATCGAAAGCCGCTACCAGGTAAAGATCATCGAAATGAACCCGGCACGCTGCCGCTACCTCTCGGAAACCCTCGACAGCACCATCGTGTTGCAAGGCAGTGCCTCAGACCGCGATCTGCTGGTGGAAGAGAACATCAGCGACGCCGACATCTTCCTCTCGCTGACCAACGACGACGAAGCCAATATCATGTCCTCGTTGCTGGCCAAGCGCCTCGGCGCGCGCAAGGTGATGACCCTGATCAACAACCCGGCCTACGTCGACCTGGTACAGGGCGGCGAGATCGACATCGCCATCAGTCCGCAGTTGGCGACCATCGGTACTCTGCTGACCCACGTACGCCGTGGCGATATCGAAAGCGTGCACTCCCTGCGCCGTGGCGCAGCCGAAGCCATCGAGGCTATCGCCCACGGTGATGCCCGATCAAGCAAGGTGGTCGGCCGCGCCATCAAAGACATCGCCCTGCCGCCAGGCACCACCATCGGCGCGATCATCCGCGACGAAGAAGTGCTGATCGCCCACGACGTCACGGTGATCGAATCCGGTGACCACGTGATCCTGTTTCTGGTCGACAAGAAATACATCCGTGATGCTGAGCGGCTATTCCAGGTCGGCCTGACCTTCTTCTAAGAACCAGTCTCGGATCTGCTGCGTGTCGACGATACTGCGTTAGAAATGGCCTCGCTCTAGTTCGCGAGCTCCGAAACAGGTTCTAAACAGTAAAGGGAATATTCGATGAGCACAGAAGCCCTGGAGAAGATGCTGGCCAAGGGAATGGACAACGCCCTGCTGCGCTTCGGCCTGGGCAAGGG
Source organism: Pseudomonas anguilliseptica (assembly GCF_021375795.1). GTDB lineage: Bacteria > Pseudomonadota > Gammaproteobacteria > Pseudomonadales > Pseudomonadaceae > Aquipseudomonas > Aquipseudomonas anguilliseptica_A. The sequence continues at coordinate 595,653 of NZ_JAEIOI010000003.1, forward strand.
CTATCTGGATGCGGCTGAGTTCGCCAGGGCGGCGGAGCATTTGCAGCGCTGCGTTGAGTTCGATGCGCAGTATTCAGCTGCCTGGAAGCTGCTCGGTCAGGCGCTGAACAAGCAGGGCTTGCAGGATCAGGCACGAACGGCCTGGATGCAGGGATTACAGGCGGCAGAACAGAAGGGCGACAAGCAGGCCGGCAAAGAGATTGCGGTGTTTCTCAAACGGCTGGAAAAGCTCGCCCAGAAGCCCGCCGACTAGTCGTTCTGGATAAAGCGCAGGCCAACGCCCAGCGGCTCAACGCGCACCACTTCCAGAGTAAGGACCGGTGCCTCCATCGGCAGGCCCTGTACTTGACCCTGCACCTGCTCGCCCATGGCCAGCATGTTTTGCGCCTGATCCATCAGCACATACACGCCACATTCGGAAATATCCCGAGTGGTGACCATCAGCTCACCGTGCACCGGGTGATCGATGCGCAGGCGTACCTTGAGGGGGGTGCGGACATTCTTTCGACTATTGCTCATGCGCCGTCCGTTCGAGTTGTTCTTGGCAGACTAGTCGAGAGCCGACCCCACCTGCAACTTGAGTCCGCTCTACGACCGCCTCAGTACCACTTGGCTTCACCTTCCGGGCGCTTTTTGAAGCGCTTCATATTCCACATATATTGGCTGGGTGCCTGCCGCACCTGTTTTTCGATGCCCTGATTGAGCGCAGCTACCGCCGCTTCGATATCTTCGCCGTAGAGCGCGTCTGGCGCCGCTTCGATAACCACACGGTAGCCACTGCCATCGTCCAGGCGCAGGGCGTGCATAAATACCGCTTCAGCCTTGCGGTCCTTGACCAGCGACGGCACAAATTTGCTGGTCAGCGCCGGCACCCCGAAGAAGGGCACGAATACACCGCTCGACAGGCTCGGCTCCGGGTCGGCGGCAATCCCTGCGACACCGCCTTTGCGCACCTGTTTGATCAGGCTGAGAATGCCTTCCTTGGTCGACGGTGCCAGGCTGTTACCCAGCTGCACGCGCTGTTTGACCAGCAGCTCATCGACGGCCTTGAGCTTGATCGGGCGGTAGAGAATGATCGGCTTGCACAGCGAGCAGACGTACTGCAGCAGCACCTCCCAGTTGCCCAGGTGGCTGCTGATCAGCACCACGCCCTTGCCACTGGCCAGGGCATCCTGCAGCACCTGCATGCCCTCAACCTGCTTGATCAGGCCAAGGGTCTTGTTGGCGGGCCAGATCCAGGCGCAGGCACTTTCGGTAAGGGTCTTGCCGATATCCCGCAGGCTTTCACCCACCAGACGTTCACGCTGATCCGCCGGCAGGTGGGCAAAACAGCCGGCTAGGTTGATCCGGGTCACTTCACGGGAACGGTTCGGTAGCTTCCACATCAGCCAGCCAATCGCCGCGCCCACCGCCTGCACCGCTCGCCATGGCAGCAGGGCAAACAGGCGCAGAAACCCCACCACCAGGGCACCTTTGAACTTTTCCACAGGCAACTCCAGCCGATCAAAAGGCGCCCATTGTAACCGCCTGCGCTAGCGGGCGTTGAGTTGCGCGTAGCGGTCACAGTCGGTGGTGTGATCCATGACCATGCCGCTGGCCTGCATATAGGCGTAACAGATGGTCGGCCCGACAAAGGTGAAACCGGCCTTCTTCAGCGCCTTGCTCATTGCTTCGGCTTCCGGGGTCACCGCCGGTACCTGGCCGCGTTCGCTAAAGTGGTTGATCTTCGGCACGCCGCCGACAAACGACCAGAGCAGCGCCACCGGGTCTTCCAGCTTGAGCCAGGCCTGGGCGTTCTTACGCACAGCCTGGAGCTTGAGGCGGTTGCGGATGATGCCGGGGTCCCGCATCAGGGTGTCTTCGATGTATTCGTCGGTCAGTGCAGCCAGGCGCTGCACATCGAAAGCGAACAGCACCTTGCGGTAATGCTCGCGCTTCTTCAACACGGTGATCCACGACAGGCCGGCCTGAAAACCCTCCAGCAGCAGTAACTCGAACAACACCTGGGGGTCACGTTGCGGTACCCCCCATTCTTCATCGTGGTAAGCCTGATAAAGCGGATCGTCAGAGCACCAAAAGCAGCGTGGCATGCGGGTTTTCCTGAGCTTCGGTATACTCGCGGACTTTCTCAAGCCGCCAAAGTACGGGTGAAATTTGTGAGCCAGACTACGCCTGCCGTGCGCACCTTCCAAGACTTGATCCTCGCCCTGCAACAGTACTGGGCCGAGCAGGGCTGTGTGGTATTGCAGCCCTACGATATGGAAGTTGGCGCGGGCACCTTCCACACCGCCACGTTTCTCCGTGCCATTGGCCCAGAGACCTGGAACGCCGCCTACGTGCAGCCTTCCCGTCGGCCGGCCGACGGCCGTTATGGCGAAAACCCCAACCGCCTGCAGCACTATTACCAGTTCCAGGTGGTGCTGAAACCGAACCCGGAGAACTTCCAGGAGCTGTACCTCGGCTCGCTGAAGGCCATCGGTATTGATCCGCTGGTGCACGACATCCGCTTCGTTGAAGACAACTGGGAATCGCCGACCCTCGGCGCCTGGGGTCTGGGTTGGGAAATCTGGTTGAACGGCATGGAAGTCACCCAGTTCACCTACTTCCAGCAAGTCGGTGGCATCGAGTGCTACCCGGTGACCGGTGAGATCACCTATGGCCTGGAGCGCCTGGCCATGTACCTGCAGGGCGTCGACTCGGTATACGACCTGGTGTGGACTGACGGCCAGTTCGGCAAGGTCACCTATGGCGATGTGTTCCACCAGAACGAAGTGGAGCAATCGACCTACAACTTCGAGCACGCCAACGTCGACAAGCTGTTCGAGTTGTTCGACTTCTACGAGTCGGAAGCCAACCGCCTGATCGAGTTGGAGCTGCCGCTGCCGACCTACGAGATGGTGCTCAAGGCCTCACACACCTTCAACCTGCTGGATGCGCGCCGAGCCATCTCGGTGACTGCGCGTCAGCAATACATCCTGCGCGTGCGTGCGCTGGCCCGTTCGGTGGCGCAGAGCTACCTGCAAGCGCGGCGCAAACTCGGCTTCCCGCTCGCCACCCCCGACCTGCGTGATGAAGTATTGGCCAAGCTGGAGGCTGCAGAATGAGTGCGCACGATTTCCTGGTAGAACTGGGCACCGAAGAGCTGCCACCCAAAGCCCTGAAAACCCTCGGTGAAGCCTTCCTGGCTGGCATCGAGAAAGGCCTCAAGGCTGCTGGCCTTGGCTACAGCAACGTACGCTATTACGCTGCACCGCGTCGTCTGGCAGTGCTGGTGGAGCAACTCGCGACCCAGCAACCGGACCGCACCGTCAACCTCGATGGCCCGCCCGTACAGGCGGCGTTCGACAAGGACGGCAACCCGACTCAGGCTGCGCTGGGCTTCGCCAAGAAGTGCGGCGTTGAGCTGAGCCAGATTGATCAGAGCGGCCCCAAGCTGAAATTCAGCCAGAGCATTGCGGGTCAAGCGGCAGCTGGCCTGCTGCCGGGCATCGTTGAAACCTCGCTGAACGAACTGCCGATCCCGAAACGTATGCGCTGGGGCGCGCGCAAAACCGAATTCGTCCGCCCAAGCCAGTGGCTGGTGATGCTGTTCGGTGACGAAGTGATCGATTGCGAAATCCTTGCCCAGCAAGCCGGCCGGGTTTCCCGTGGCCACCGCTTCCACGCCAACCACGACGTGCGTATCAGCTCGCCGGCCAGCTATGCCGAAGATCTGCGCAGCGCCTATGTGATTGCCGACTTTGCCGAGCGCCGCGCGCAGATCATCGCGCGGGTCAATGAACTGGCTGCAGCAGAGCAGGGCAGCGCCATCGTGCCGCCAGCGCTGCTCGACGAAGTTAGCGCACTGGTCGAATGGCCGGTGCCGCTGGTCTGCTCGTTCGAGGAACGCTTCCTCGAAGTGCCGCAGGAAGCGCTGATCACCACCATGCAGGACAACCAGAAGTACTTCTGCCTGCTCGATGGCAACGGCAGGCTGCTGCCACGCTTTATCACCGTGGCCAACGTCGAGAGCAAAGACCCGGCGCAGATCATTTCCGGCAACGAGAAGGTGGTGCGTCCACGCCTCACCGACGCCGAGTTTTTCTTCAAGCAGGACAAGAAGCAGAAGCTGGAAAGCTTCAACCAGCGCCTGGCCAACGTGGTGTTCCAGGCCCAGCTCGGTTCGGTCTATGACAAGGCGCAGCGTGTCTCCGCCCTGGCTGGTTTTATCGCCCAGCGCATCGGTGGCGACGCTACCCGCGCCGCGCGTGCAGGCATCCTCTGCAAGTGCGACCTGGCCAGTGAAATGGTCGGCGAATTCCCAGAAATGCAGGGCATCGCTGGTTACTACTACGCCAAGCACGATGGCGAAGCCGAAGACGTCGCCCTGGCGCTGAACGAGCAGTACATGCCGCGCGGTGCCGGCGCCGAGCTGCCGAGCACCCTCACCGGTGCTGCCGTGGCCCTGGCCGACAAGCTGGATACCCTGGTCGGCATCTTCGGCATCGGCATGCTGCCCACCGGCAGCAAGGACCCCTACGCCCTGCGTCGCGCCGCTCTCGGCGTGCTGCGCATCCTGATCGAGAAGCAGCTGGATCTGGACCTGGCCGAAGCCATCGCTTTCTCCATCAACCAGTTCGCCGATAAGGTCAAAGCCGACGGCCTGGCTCCACAGGTACAGGACTTTATCTTCGACCGCCTGCGTGCGCGTTATGAGGACGAAGGCGTCGACGTGGCCGTGTACCAGGCCGTGCGTGCCGTCAGCCCGACTTCGCCGCTGGACTTCGACCAACGCGTGCAGGCTGTACAGGCGTTCCGCAAGCTGCCCGAAGCAGAAGCCCTGGCGGCTGCCAACAAGCGTGTATCCAACCTGCTGAGCAAAGCCGAAGGCCAGGTCGCAGCGAGCGTCGAAGCCCATCACTTCGACAACCCCAGCGAGTTCGCCCTCAACGCCGCCATCCAGCAGGCCGAACATGCAGTACAGCCTCTGGCTGCCGCACGCCAGTACAACCTGGCGCTGAGCCAACTGGCCAACCTGCGCGAGCCGGTGGACGCCTTCTTCGTGGCCGTACTGGTCAACGCCGAAGACCCTGCCGTGCGGGCCAACCGCTATGCACTGCTGGCCAAGCTGCGCGGCCTGTTCCTCGGCGTCGCGGATATCTCGGTACTGGGCTAAGGCCTGCTGAACACCCGGTGGGCTGCACAGCCCACCTTTACCTCTACCGGGTGCCGGCCATCACCGTCTCCCGGTTATGGATAAGACGATGAAACTGCTGATTCTTGATCGCGACGGCGTAATCAATTACGACTCCGACGCCTATATCAAAAGCCTCGACGAATGGCTTCCACTGCCTGGTGCAGTGGAAGCCATCGCACGCCTTTCGCAAGCCGGCTGGACCGTAGCAGTGGCCACCAACCAATCGGGAATCGCCCGCGGCTATTACGACCTGGCCACGCTGGATGCCATGCACACGCGCCTGCGTGAACTGGTGGCCGAGCAGGGCGGTGAGCTGGGTCTGGTGGTCTACTGCCCGCATGGCCCGGATGAAGGCTGCAACTGCCGCAAGCCGAAACCCGGCATGCTCGAACAGATCGCGGCGTACTATGGCGTTGCACTCACGGGCGTGTGGTTTGTTGGCGACAGCAGCGGTGACCTGACAGCGGCCGGCGCCGTCGACTGTCAGCCTGTTTTGGTAAAGACCGGCAAGGGCGAACGCACCCTGGCCAAAGGATTGCCAGCGGGCACCCTGATATTCGATGATCTGGCGGCGGTTGCCGATCAGCTTCTCCACTTATAAAGCAGGCCCTGCCTGCGACGGTAAAAGCTCCCATGTCGACAGTGCAGACCATCAGAACTTTCTTCTTCTACCTGCTGCTCTCTTCCAGCTCGTTCTTCTGGTGCATTCTCAGCGTCTTCGTTGCACCCTTCCTGCCCTTCCGCGCCCGCTATCGTTTCGTCATCCAGAACTGGTGCCGCTGCGCCGTCTGGCTGGCCAAGGTGGTCGTCGGTATCCGCTACGAGATCAAGGGCCTGGAGAACATTCCGGAGCAGCCCTGTGTGATCCTGGCCAAGCACCAAAGCACCTGGGAAACCTTCTTCCTTTCCGGCTTCTTCGAACCGCTGAGCCAGGTGGTCAAACGTGAACTGCTCTACGTGCCGTTCTTCGGCTGGGCCATGGCCATGCTCAAGCCCATCGCCATCGACCGCAGCAACCCCAAAGCGGCGCTCAAGCAGCTGGCCAAGCAGGGTCATGAGCGACTGGAGCAGGGCGCCTGGGTGCTGGTATTCCCGGAAGGCACACGTATCCCGCCAGGACAGATTGGCAAGTTCAGCCGCGGTGGTGCCGCCCTGGCAGTCAATGCCAACCTCCCAGTGCTGCCGATTGCCCACAACGCCGGTGAGTTCTGGCCCAAACTGGGCTGGAGCAAAACCCCAGGCACCATCCAGGTGGTGATCGGCCCGCTGATGCACGCCGAAGGCAGTGGTCCACGCGCCATCGCCGAACTCAATGATCGTGCCTTTGCCTGGGTCAGCCAGGCGCAGTATGAGATCGGCTCGCTGGACAGCCTGGATCAACCCCTAGAGGCCACCGAGCCTGCCTGATCAATTGTGGATAACCTGTGCGCGAAATACCGGCAGAGTGCCATTAATCAGTTCAAGACTATGATTTATAAATAATTTTCTTGGACTGTTTAATTCCTCGAATTGGTGCATAAGTTTCCCGCACACGCCGCCAGCCGGCCTCTCAGAGGCCGGCTTTTTTATGCCGCATACAGCCGAAAAAACAGCGCCAGATGTTCCATGTGGAACAAAAAAAGCCCCTGCAACTTGAACAGTTGCAGGGGGTTTCTAGTACTGCATGAATAGGCCCCGGTTTTCTAGAGACCATCCTGCCTCAGAAAATAACGACGTTCGAACTCTATCGGTGACAGCTTCTCAGCGAAACCATGTCGTCGCTTGGGGTTGTAAAACATCTCGATGTAATCGAATACATCGCTCCGCGCTTCGTCGCGGCTCCCGTAGATTTTGCGCTTGAGCAGCTCGCGCTTGAGCAGCTGGAAGAAGCTCTCGGCGACCGCGTTGTCATGACAGTTGCCTCGCCGACTCATACTGCTCGTCAGATTGTTGGCTCGGAGAAAGCTTTGCCAGTCCGCACTACTGAACTGACTGCCCTGGTCGGAGTGGATCATCACCTCTTGCCTCGGCTTGCGCCGCCATACCGCCATCAATAGCGCGTCAATGGCCAGATCGCTGCTCATGCGGGACTTCATTGACCAGCCGATGACCTGACGAGAGAACAGGTCGAGCACCACTGCCAAGTACAGCCAGCCTTCGTAGGTGCGAATGTAGGTGATGTCAGTGACCCAGACCCTATTGGGTTCACTGACATTGAACTGGCGCTCCAGCCGGTTCGGTGCCGGCGTGGCGGGCTTACCTCCGTAACGGCCAGGTCGACGACGATAACCCGTCTGCGAGCGCAATCCTTCCACACGCATCAGCCTGGCAACACGATGTCGTCCGCAGCTCTCACCCAACTCGCGCAAATCCGCATGGATCTTGCGGTAGCCGTAGACACCACCGCTTTCCAGCCATGAATGCTTGATCAGACCTAGCAAGCGCTGATCGTCCTTGGCTCGCGCAGACTTGGGCTCGCTCAGCCAGGCGTAGTAGCCGCTGGGATGCACTTTCAGCACCTGGCAGAGACGTTGAACGGAGTAGCTCGCCGAGAGCTGGCGGACAAAGACGTACCTCAGCCTGACTCCTTGGCANGTAGCCGTAGACACCACCGCTTTCCAGCCATGAATGCTTGATCAGACCTAGCAAGCGCTGATCGTCCTTGGCTCGCGCAGACTTGGGCTCGCTCAGCCAGGCGTAGTAGCCGCTGGGATGCACTTTCAGCACCTGGCAGAGACGTTGAACGGAGTAGCTCGCCGAGAGCTGGCGGACAAAGACGTACCTCAGCCTGACTCCTTGGCAAAGTACGCGGCGGCCTTTTTTAGGATGTCGCGCTCCTCGGTCACTCGCTTGAGCTCGGCACGCAGGCGACGCAACTCGGCTTGTTGATCATCTTCGCGTTTGCGCTGGGCTTCCGGCTTACTGTAGCGCTTGATCCACACATACAGGCTGTGTGTGGATACGCCCAACCGAGCCGCGACCTCGGCAACAGGGCGGTCGCGCTCGGTCACTTGCTTGACCGCTTCGATCTTGAATTCTTCGGGGTAACGCTGGTTGCTCATGGCACCTCCTAATGGGCCTCAATTATGAGGCTCGGAGGTCTCTAGGGAAGCGGGGCCTATTCAGGTCAACGGTAAAGTCCACCAGAACCGCCGCGAGAAGTCCTTCAGCTCTGGGTTTTCCTCCTCTTCCAGCTCCGGGATGACAGGTTCCAGCGTCATCCCGCAGATCGGGCAGTTTCCGGGAGCCGGTTGACGAATCTCTGGATGCATCGGACAGGTGTATTCAGCACTTACGGGTGTCGATGTGGGTGCTGGAGTCACGTGCTGGTGATGCCCACCATGCGACTGATGGCTCGTGTACTGATGAGGATCTGCTTGGAATTTCTCCAGGCACTTCGCACTGCAGAAACGATAGGCCTTCCCTTCAACGCTCTCGTGGTAAGGGCTATCAGGTTTGACCTCCATGCCACACACCGGGTCGCGCTGGCTCTCGGAGTGAGCGAGCGAGTTATGTGCATGATCCTGGTCATGATGGCAGGAGGTCTTATGCATGCGATTTATTTCCTTTCTTCGTCCTTGGAAACAGCGGTGCTGCTGGAGTGGGAATGCCCGCCGTGATTATGGCCAAACAGATGCATCAGTGGGCACAGCAGCAGGATGAGGTACGGCAGGGCCTGCGAAAGGTGACCGTAATGCTCACGCGCCACATAGAAGATGCCGATTACGGCCAGCATGATTAGCGAAATACCGATCTTGCTCTTCCAAAAAGGCGGTTCAGTCGTGCTGGAGTGATGAGTGTGGTCCATGACAATAGCCTCAATTCAATGGCTGTTGGATCAGCATAGGCGGCTCAAGTAAAGCGGAGTTGACACGTATCAATAGAGTTCAGCGTACGGTCACCTTGCCGAACATTCCCGATTGATAATGTCCTGGGACATTACAGGCGAATTCCAGATCAGTGGCCTCGGAGAAGGTCCAAACCAGCTCTTCGCGTGCGCCAGGTCCTACCAGAACACTGTTGGGATCGTCGTGCTCCATGCCGACCATCTTCATGCCGCCCATGGCATGGTCCATATTGCTCATGACATGCGCTGCAGTCGGGGACAACGTGCCGTTCTGAAACATCGCAGCCATCTCTTTCTGATGCGCGGCATGGGACGCGGCTTTGCCAAGGTTGAATTCGTGCAGCAGAGTCCCCTCGTTTTGCAGTACGAAGCGAACAGTCTCGCCCGCCTTGATTTCCATTACCTTGGGTTCAAAGAAGATGTCCCCCATCCGTACTTCGATGGTGCGGTCTACTGCCTGGCTGTCTCCCGGTTGCCCGATGCTGTCTTTGTTGTGTCCCGGGCTGGCCAGAGCGTTCGCAGTGCTGAGCAGCAAGCCAACGGTGGTGACTATGGATACTGATCTGAGCTTCATGGTGAGCACCTGTGCTAATGAGGAAGGAAACGCCCTGATGCTAATCAGGTGAAGCTGCCGGCACGCTGACGCGAAAAATACATCACAGTAAGGTTCGTTAGATCGGTGCTACCCAGACCCGTGGCTAACGGGTAGCACCGCTCCGCCGTCGATCTAACGCAGGGCGAACTCACCCACCATTCCCGCTTGATAATGTCCAGGTAGCGTGCAGGCAAAGCTCAAGCTCCCAGCCTTGGGGAAGGTCCACACGAACTCTTTGGTTATGCCGGGCTCAACGAGAATCGCGTTCGGATCGTCATGCTTGGCTTTGATGACTTCCGGATACCCAGGCGGGTTGGCATCACCAGTGCCATAACGCTCATGCCAGACAATACTTTCGGCCATGCCTGTCGGCGTCAACGTACCGTCCTTGAACAAGGCCGCCATCTTGCGCTGGTGTTCCAGTTGGGACGCTGCCTGCCCGATGTTGAACTCATGCATCAATGCACCTTCGTTCTTCAGAACGAACCGCACGGTTTCACCTGGCTTTACATCGATCGTCTTCTGGCTGTAGTTGATGTCGTCCATCTTCACGAAGACGGTACGAGTCGCCGGCGTCGCCTGGGCCTGCTGCCCAATGCCATTGTTACTGTCGCCGGTCTCGGCAACTGCCGGAAAAGTGGTGCTGATGAACAGTGTGCTGATCAGCAGCTTAAGGGGGATGCGTTTCATGGTGAGACCTCGCTAGGTAGGCTGGAAATCTCATGCTATTCCCCGCTTCCTGCCAGGCCGCTGACCCCAAAACTACAATTGCGTCAGCTGGAAAAAAGCACGGCGCCATTGAGGCGCCGCTAGGCCAAAGGAGCAATCACGGAAGGCCTGGAAGATGGGGGAAATCTTTACTGATGGCACTCTTTGTCGGCCATCATCAGCTTGTGCTCGCGAATCATTTGACCCAGGACGTCGTCTACTAACTTGTCGTGTCTTTCCATCCAGGCCAAATGATCTTCGGCAGACATGCCTGGAGCAGGATGTTCATTGTGCAGCTGACTCATGAGGTCTTCGAGCATGTTCATGTGCTCCTTCATGTGCACATGCCGCTCGCCGACTGGGGCCTTCTCTGCCTGGATCAGCACGGCTTCCGCTTTGTCGCGCATCTGCTGCATGCGCTCAAAGGTACGATCACTCCCCCCTTCGGCCCAGACCATAGAAGAAAGCAGCAGCGAACCAACCAGAAGTAAAGGTTTCAGCGATTTCATGGGGCAGTCTCCATCAGTGCAAACTATGGCCGGCACCTCTGCTTTTGGTCTATCGAGGGCCGAGAGCACAACCCAGTGCTCATGCTTGCACCCTAGACAAGCCACCCTGTCAGTGACCTGAAGTCAGGATTACATTTTCGTAAGCTTCTGGTTGGTGGTGCCGTTTGCCTGCAAACTCAGGCCACCCGACTTTTGGAGTCTGCTCGAATGAAACTACTGGTAGCTGAAGACGAACCCAAAACCGGTACGTACCTCCAGCAAGGTCTCACCGAGGCTGGGTTCAATGTCGACCGGGTTATGACCGGTACAGATGCCCTTCAGCATGCACTTAGCGAAGCCTATGACCTGCTAATTCTGGATGTAATGATGCCTGGGCTGGACGGTTGGGAAGTGCTGCGCATGTTGCGCGCAGCAGGAAAAGACGTCCCCGTACTGTTCTTGACGGCACGCGATGGTGTGGAAGACCGCGTAAAAGGGTTGGAGCTGGGTGCGGACGACTACCTGATCAAGCCATTTGCTTTCTCAGAGCTTCTGGCCAGGGTCAGAACGCTGTTGCGCAGAGGTAATGGTTCGCCGACGCAGACCACCATGAAAATTGCCGATCTGGAAGTCGATCTGATGAAGCGGCGTGCGATCCGTGGCGGGAAAAGAATTGACCTGACCGCGAAGGAGTTTTCACTGCTGGAACTGCTACTGCGCCGGCGCGGCGAGGTGCTCCCGAAGTCGCTGATTGCCTCTCAGGTTTGGGACATGAATTTCGACAGCGACACCAATGTTATTGAGGTTGCGGTACGCCGGCTACGCGCAAAAATCGATGACGATTTCGATCTCAAGCTGATTCATACCGCCCGCGGCATGGGATACATGATGGATGCTCCGGAGTGAATATGAAGCACCTTTCGCTGACCGCACGCATGAGCCTGATGTTCATGTCCGCGGTAATTGCAGTCCTGACGGTAGCAGGGCTGAGTTTCAATATGCTCAGCCAGCACCACTTCAAGATGCTGGATCGGCAGGCCCTGGTGGAGAAACTCGAATCCGCCAAACATATCCTCAACAATGCTCGCGGTGAAGCGAGCCTTTCGGAAGAATTACCGCAGTTGCGAGCTTTGCTGGGAGCCCATCAGGATCTGGCCGCCACTATCCTGGCCAGTGACGGTTCTGTACTGTTTTCCGACCCCAGAGCAGTCGAAGTACCTGAGCGTTTCAGACGTGCAAATGAGCAGAGCATGTGGGAGTGGCAGAACGGCCAACACATGTACCGTGGCATGACGGAGCAAATCTCGGTAGCCGATCAGGCTGAGCCGCTCACTGCGTTGCTGATTCTTGACGTCACCGATCACACACACTTTTTCGACACGCTGCAACGATGGTTTTGGATTGGATTGGTCATCAGCGCCCTGTTCAGTGCCACACTCGGCTGGGTGGTTGCTCGCAGCGGCCTTAGGCCTCTGCGGCAAGTCACTCATGTGGCCTCCGGGATGTCCGCTCGCTCGTTACAGGAGCGAATCCCTCTCGAACCAGTGCCGCGGGAACTTCAGCAACTGGTTCTCTCCTTCAATGCGATGTTGGCTCGGCTAGAGGATGCCTTCGTTAGGCTCTCCAATTTTTCGGCCGACATTGCCCACGAGCTACGAACTCCAGTCAGCAATCTGATGACCCACACCGAGGTCGTGCTGAGTAAAAAACGCGATATCAATGCCTATGAGGAGAATCTGTACTCCAACCTGGAGGACTTGAAGCGCATGTCTCGGATGATTGATGACATGCTGTTCTTGGCCAAGGCTGATAATGGCCTGATCATCCCCGAGCAGGCCAGGATCGAACTGGCTGACGTAGTCTTCAAGCTGTTTGACTACTACCACCTTCTGGCCGAAGAGCGCGGCATTGAGCTATCGCTCACAGGCAAAGGCCAAGTGCTGGGAGATCGGCTGATGCTTGATCGCGCGCTATCCAACTTGCTGTCCAATGCGCTGCGCTACACGCCGGCGGGACAGACAATTTCGGTTCTGATCCGCGAGACAGAGGACTCCACTACCTTCAGTATCGAGAACCCAGGGGACACAATCAGCTCAGAGCATCTAGAGAAGCTCTTCGACCGTTTTTACCGGGTTGACCCCGCTCGGCGGGAGGGCAGCCCGAGCAACGCCGGGCTCGGGCTTGCAATCACCCGATCCATCATTGAGGCTCACAAAGGCCGCATCTGGTGCACCTCAGCGGCTAGCCTCACGGGCTTTCACATCGAATTGCCCCATCCCAGATAATGCCGGTCTGGCGGTAAGTAGGCTACAGCTAACCGCTAGCCCAACTTGACAGGGTGGGTGCAGGTGCAACTCGACTGAGCGCAGATTGCATTCGCCATCCAGATAGGTAACGAGCGGTGAGCTGACACAAGAGCACCCCATTCGCTCTCGGGTAGCAGCTCATGAAGTTTGGAAACTGCATCCCCCGCGCTTGCCTCGCCAAGCCAAACCAATGCTCGGATGGCGTCCCCCGCTCCAGTAGCGCCAAGCACGTCAGGTTGCCGGAAGCCCTCACAGCCTAGCCAATCTCAATTGGCAACCAATTGGCAACCAGAAAGATAAAAATAGCACTAGCATCAAAAACCTACAGGCATAAAAAAATCCAGTCACCGTTAAGTGGCTGGATTTTCTAGGGTTTTTTGGTCGGGACGGAGTGATTCGAACACTCGACCCCTTGCACCCCATGCAAGCTATCAAGGGCACACTGAAATCCGTAAGCAATTGAATTAAAAGGCTTTACCAGAAGATCTTTTCAATTTCGATTGGTGTAAATTGACAAAAATCTGCTGCTTTGACAACGCAAAACCGCGGCCTCCAGAGGAGTTTTGCAGCTCATTATGGAGCGCTTTCAGCCATACCCATGGCAATCCTGGCATACGCACTACAGGCCCAAAGCACTCAGCGATGATCCTTTTTTAGGGCGGTTTTCTTGCGCAGCCAAGCGTATTGAGCAGGATCAATACTCAGCAGCTGGCCTATCACAGACTCTCTCTTCTCCGGAGGCATACGCCCCAGCAGAGATCGAATTTCCGATTCAATGCTCCCTGCTTTAGCACCCCGCTCCTCTGCCTTTGAGTACCATTCATGCCCAAGGGCGATGTTACCCATCTCGATGTTCAGTGCCCCAAGAAGTGTGCACGGTCGAAAGCTATTCGGCAGAAGCCGGTGTGCTTCGTCCGCCAACTTGAGTGCTTCATTATAGCGACCAAGATCGCGCATCACGCCACCATGAGTGGTGCGAACCGCCGACCTCAGCTTGGCTTGCTTGAGGGCTCCATCCTGGATCTTCTCCAGGAGGTCATGCGCTTCCTGCGAGGCATCGCATTTGCGCAGGTGGCCACTGGCATTCACTAACTGCCAGACATCACCCGTCTTGCGAAACGCCCCCAAGTAGTAGTCAGCTTCCATACGATTATGAGCACGTAGGATTTCCTCAGTGGCGTATTCCCTGCCCTCGCTTTTCAGCCAAACGGCCTCTTCCTCGGAAAGCCGCCTTGCACTATCTAGCTTGCGCAAAATCGCCATCAGTTGGCTGAAGTCGAGCTCGTCAACGAAGCCATCAACACCATAGTTTTCTCGCAGCACTCGACTCTTTTGGCGAGCGATGAATTTCGGATCACTTTCGCGCTGGAGTCTCTCGGCATGGAAGCGAGCCATCATGGTAGCGTGGCGAGCCTCAGCCGCCTCCTGCTCAACCTTTCGCTGTTGCTCAAGGGATTTCTGATGCTCCGCAGCAGCGGCGACCCTGGACGACTGCTCAATTGGCGCAAGCCGAAGAAACTGTGATTCAGAAATATCACCAGCAACGAATTGCGCCAGGCTCTTGAGGCCATTTTCAGTCAGGAAGCGCAGCCCTAGAGCACTCAATGGTTTACCTTGGGCAAAGGTAGCCAGAAGGTTAGACAGGCGTGAACCAGAGACTGAAGAACCCGGCATGTCATCGACCCAGAACCGTTTGGCGAGGGTCAAATAGTTGTCTGACATCAGCGCTCCATGCTTAGAAAAGTTTAACAGCGAACCGGCATCAAGCTATTCGATCATGTCACCCAGTTGAGAAGTCAGGCTGGCCAGCGGATCACCTTCATCATCGCCGACCACGATCAGCAGTTCAACCATCGCCTCTATCAGAGCATCATAGTCGTCTTCGCTCGTCGGCTCAGTGAGTAACGGTGCAACGTAACACCAGCGCCCTGTAATGAACGATGGAAATCAGCCGCGACTTTGCCACCAGATTTGCCCCACACGACTCAGGGCCAAAAAGCATCAGTTGATCCCCAGAAAGGCGAGCGCCCCCATTCGCCACGAGAGTCACACCGTGTGCGATTATGACCGCACGGAATAGACGCAGGCTATCATCAGGCTGTTGGCGCTAAACGATGACTGCCCAATTAAAGGCCCTTGTGCTGACCGAAAACTGCCCCTAGCGCTCAACTGCTCATGCACGCTTTTTAAGCAGGTAAGATAGAGCTCCACCAGCAATAAGCAAATCAGGCCAAAGCGGCCTGACTGAAACGAAACGGCCTACACAAAAACCGAAGCAACTCACAGGACGTATATGAATATATATCTAATGATAGGTGCGCCGGGCGCCGGAAAAAGCCACTACTGCGAAAAAGCATTCCATGGATTGGAAATAATATCCTGTGATCAGCTGCGAGAAGAGCTTTTTGGGGACAGAAGATCTTTTGAAATAAGAGAGGTGATAAAAAATAAAATAAAAGAAATAGTTATGGCCAGGGTTAAGGGCGCAAAGGAGGATATAGTCCTTGACACCACCTACTTCAACGAGGCGCACGAACGGGAATTCCTGTTTTTACTCGACCAGAACATAAGCATCAATGCAATCTTTGTAAAAACCGAACTTGATCTCTGCTTGATTCAAAACAAAAAGCGAGCGCACGAAAGAGTTGTATCCGAGGAGATGGTCGAAATGCTATTCGGGCGAGTCTGCCCGCCCGATTATGCAGAGGGATTTAACTCAATAAAAATAGTGACCACACAAGAGATGAAACCCTAGCTGACTGCTTGTTCGTATATGGCCTTCCCTTTAACGCGGTAGTAAGAAACTTCTTTTTTAAATCTTGACCCCAAACATTCTGGGCAGTCCACCGACTGCCTTACTGCGCCAATTTTAAAGCCTGTATCTCTCTCAATTTTCTCAGCATGCAAGTCAAAAGTGGGGATAATTCCTATCCACTCAACTCTGTCACTCAACGCATCTTTTCTGCCATTTTTTTTAACAAAAGAAAAGTTAGGAAACCCAAAAAATGCAATTGACTTCTCGTAAGAACCAAGACTGCTGAATGGCCTTGATAGATCAACCAGCCCCTCGGATTTGAAGAGCACCACGGACTCTTTTATCTTAAAGGATAGGTGTTTCTTGAAATATCCCTGTAGCTCCTTTATGTAAAACTCAACATCTGTAACAGGCTTGTTGGGGTCGCCTATGAAGTCATCATAGAAAAATAAATTTCCTGCACCCAAACAAGTATTGCAACCATTGTAGAAGGTATTAAATGTTTTTGCCGAAATAGACCTGGTTCCTACAACCCTGGCCTCAATATCTACAAGCCGAGTCGCTATATTGAGGAAACCGTCTCTCTGCTTTAGTGCAAGCCAACCTCCACCTAAGCTGTACGCTAAGTCTGGATCACCGGAAGGCACGTAGACATGCCAAATATTATCCTGGCTAATGTACTTGTGAGCCGTTTTTAAATTTATTAGTCTACCTAAAACACAGATATGCTCTAGCCCAAACTTCAGAAGCCCCGAGAGCCTTTCTTTAATTGTCGAGTTTGGAACCACTCTAGATAGAAAAAAGTCATTGCAAAAGGGATTGAAGTAGTAAAGTCCGTCTTCCGTGTTCTCTTGAGCAAAGGAAATTATAGATTTTTTACCAGGGAATGTTTTTACATGCCCATTGCCAACTACTGTGTGGTTTTGGGAATAATTCCTTATTAGAGCGAAATGTTTGTCTTCCTCGCTCAAGGAAGTCCCTAATGAAGAAAAACCCAGTATTGATTTAGGTATATTTTTGGCAGTCACGCAGGCATCTGCTTTAAATTCTTCAGTCGGCCCGCAAAATAGTATTTTTCCTCCTAGAGCGCCGACGCCTGGCCCAAGCTGAATCACATAGTCTGATTGAGAAATAACATATGGATTGTGCTCAACCACAATCACTGTATTGTTATTCAGTGCTAGCTCTCTAAAGACGCCCAAAATAAATTTTGAGTCGTTCGTACTCAGTCCTCTGCACGGTTCATCAAGAATAATCATCATGTGCTGCGATGGGGCGGCGATGGACTTTTCATTCTCAATTAAAAATTTTGCAAGCTTGAGGCGCTGAGCTTCTCCTCCACTAATATCGGTGAGCACACGGCCCAAGCCCAAATGACCAAGACCTAACTCCACTAAAATTCGGCAGCCTTCATTTATGCTCGACGGGAGCTCTAAATCCATCACCTCTACAGCCGGCATATTTAATATATCAAGTATATTTAGGTCATTAATCGTCACTGATAGAACAATGCTTTTGAAGCGCGAACCACAACATGAGTGGCAGACGACACCATCAATCTCACCGTCACCTTCACAGTGCGGGCAAGCCCCATTGATGCCATTGCTAGTGAAGTAGCTGGAATCAAGGCCGAGCGCTTTAGCGGAGTTTGACTGTGAGAAGTTCTTCCTCAGTTCATCCGATAACCCCAAAAAGGTTAATACACTGGATCTTCTGCTCGCTCTGATTGGTTTTTGATTCAACAGTACGATTTCGGAAATAAGATCAGATTTTTCACGCTCACTCGTGGAGTTGAGGCGAATACATTCTATCATCCCCTGGATCAGGCTGCTTTTGCCACTGCCAGAGTTGCCTACTACAGCAGTAATAGCACCAAGGGGTAGAACAACTCTTTGATTTACAATGTTGTTATGGTTTATCGGAAAGAGAGCAAGGTATCTTCTCTCCCACGCTTTGCTATCAATCGTCACCGTCGAAATTTCTTCCGTCACTGCAATCTGGTTTACACGCTCGACGATATTTCCACCAGATGGCCCCGACCCCGGCCCCAAATGTAAACTGTAATCAGATTTGCTGATTATGTGTTCGGAATGGTCGACTATTAGGACTGTATTTCCTTCATCTCGCAGCCTGATAAAGAGTCGAAATAACTTGTCTACATCGCCGAAACTTAGGCCCGATGACGGTTCGTCAATAATTATTATTGAGTCAGTTAAGCCTGAGGATATGGCCTTTACCAACTTTATTCTTTGCAGCTCACCACCGCTTAATGTGTCGGTGGTACGCTCTAAAGAAAGGTGCCCAAGCGACAAATCAGCCAGAGCCTCCAAGACAGAGCTAAGCTTAGGATCTTTCAAGACAGAAACCGCTTCCTGGACAGTCAGGGAGAGCGTTTCACTGATATTTCTACCCTCAACCCTTACGGCTCTAGCCTTATAGTTGAACCCAGTTCCGTTACAAGATGGGCACTCATTTTCTATTAGCAGGCCTTCAAGGTCTATGTCTCGGCGCCGGCTAATTAACTTTTCCTTTATGAGATCGCTGATTTCTTTTTGGGTAGCATCAGTAAATTCCGCATAAGGCGTCGAACTCTTGAGCCTGTGCTTCTTTATTATCTTGCTAAAACTTGATTTATATATCCCGAGACTCTTGTAGCGCCCATCTTCGAGAGGGATGCTCAGAAAATTTTCATCCAAAGAGTTGCTGCGGATCAACAAGCGCTCGTTGTTTATGACCTGAGTTTTACCCAACCCAGAGCACGCTTCGCAGCAGCCGCTTTTGTCACTTAAGCGAGAAGTAGTAAACAGTGATAAAGACTTCTTCTGGTACTCCCTCAAGCAAGAGGGGCAAAATGTTTGATATGCGAAGTCCAGAGTAAGCTTGTCTTCGACATATACGGAAATTCGATCTGTGGGAACATTTTTGCTGGCCAAATCCGACAGATTCAAAGCTACAAGTCGAATTTTGTATCTACCCCCCTCTTTGAGGGAGTCAATATCGCTAATTGCGTATTGCTTTTTATTTCCTTCTATCTGGAAATGATAGAATCCATGCTCACGCATGTAGTTGTAAAGATGGCTCTTATTTAACTGTTGCCCGCCTGAATACTCAACAAATACCATTGAATTTTCGTCAGCTGCATAAAGCTCTATGGCCTTTCCTAGGGTTTCGTAGCATATTTTATTGTCGACAATACTTCCGCACTGACATTCGATAACACCGTCCCGAAGAAAGCCTCCTCTGAGCAAATCCCCTAACCCGGAGGCAGTAGCTACAGTCGAACTTTCCAAATGAAGTAAAGGCTTCTGATTTACAATCAGAACATTTTGGAGACCGGCAATTGACTCAAACTCTGGCCTCACTAATTTGTAATAACCACCTTTTTGTTTTTTGGTTAACTGCTCTCGTCGAAATGCTTCATTTGCAATAACACTATTTACTAGTGTTGACTTCCCTGAGCCACTAACGCCATTAACGCAGGTGATACTACCGATAGGAATTTTTAGACTTATGTTCTTCAGATTATTTTCGCTTACCCCAGTAATGGTCAAAAATTTGCTATTTTCTTTCATGAACGACTCGCAATGGATGCTTTGGCTTCATAAACGCGAACATTATCTTGTGATTGTGAGAGGACAAAAGCAGATCATTGATTGAACCGAACTCTGCCCCCCCATCAAAAGATACTTTCAGCGGTGCGTGGACGGGCAGTCGTTTAACAGAAACCCTGAACCCGGCATCATAGAACGCCTTAGCTACCTCATCCAAGGTGTAATCATAAGCATAGTATTTTTCAGAGGAGCGAATTTTACTTCGCCTGTGAGGCCATGTGGGATTTTCTATATGGCATCCCATTGACGCAATGTAGTATCCCCCCTCACGCAAGGCTCGAAATATTTCTTCAGCATGCAGTGAAATGTCTGGAAGGGTGTAGATAACTTCTTGAGAAAAAGCCGCATCAAACTCCCCATCAGGCAAGATGCTGATGTCTTGATATGCCACGAATGAGAAATTTGCAGAATTATTGGCTTGGCACTTGACTAAAAGATCATTATCGATCTCTATTCCCGTCAACTCTCTTCCGGGAAGAATAAAGTCAAATAGCTTTAAGAATCCACCCGATCCGCAGCCAAAGTCCATAACCTTAGCATCTGGGGCGAAATCAAAAATATTCCGTGCTTCTTGTATTAGAGAGAACCAAAATGGAAAATTTCCCTCATTCTTGATATCTCTTGGTAGTTCGTGGAGATTCAAGTTTGCCTCGCAAAACTTACAGCTATGCTCCTCGTGTGGGTAGTGCCATCCAGATTGAACCTTATGGAGCACTCTTCACGGTCATGTAACGTGCACTTATTATCATGAATTAGGATGTCAGTTTCAGAAAGGTAAACCTTTTTCTTTATTTGGTTGGCATGCTTTAAGAACTCATAAATCATGAGAGCTTCGCCTGAGCTTTGGTCAATTCCTTTCTTCCGATAGAAATATGCGTTTCGCTCATGGTCAAACCTTACGCAGTACTCTCCGGTATCGGATTTATAGATTATTGGTTCGTTTGTTATTATTTCGTGCTTTAGCTTGTCATCATAATTGACGCCATATGAGAGCATCGGAATAGGCTGGGAAAGGAGCTTGCGAAGAAGTTCGGGGGCTTCAAACTGAAGCTTCCTTTTCAGCTCTCTTGCCAACACAATACCGTTAGCAACAACCCCCAAAGAGTCAGCCTGGGTGACTTGAATGAATCCGTATTTAGGCTGGTGGGAAAGATCCACGGCATCATCGTTGTGCAGTACAAGTGGATTCAACGAGCATCCTGTGTAATGGCAGTCTGTTTTGATGTCTGTTCGCTCAACAGCGCCATAGTACTCGCCAAAGTACCCAGCGATAGCTTGCCACCCCAATTCATTCAGAGCTGGAAGCCCCTTGATTTGGACATACTTCTCTTGGTCAACAATCTTCTTGGCAGAGTAAAACAATGCACTCATCGCCTGACTCTGGCGAAGCACATCTTCAACCTGTTCTTGAGTTTTACTAGCCTGCAAGCCAGCATGAATGCTGGCTTGTGCTTCATCGGAAAGAAGCAGAATGGGCATTAGCGGCAGCTACTACCATTGCCCGAACGGCAGCCGCACGATGCAGCCTGGTTCTCATTAAAACCAAGGTCGGCATGACCAAAATGTTTTAGATAGAGCTTTTTAGTCAGCTCGAAGCCACTCTCCAGAACAGCTTCATTTTCCTGCTCTGTAATCCCAAAGTATGGATAGTGGTGGATAAATTCTCCTTTAATAAAGTTGCAGTCATTCATATACTTCCGGGTATCCAAAATATGAATATGCCAGAACTCGTCAATGAGCTCACTGGGAGCAAATGACAGCTCCTCATAAAAGACCTGCAAAACCAACCACTCTTTATACAGCTTTATGGCGTGATTAATTTTTTCTTCAGTCCAGCCATGCTCCCTTTCGAGCTTGTAGCCATGCGGAGTAAAGTCAAGGGTGCTCACCCTATCCATAATTCTGCTTATGGCATCTTGCGAAACGTATTCACCATCCGAAACATCGGTGTTGATTACTGTTCTTGATGAAGTCCTGAACAGCTTAGCCTTTTCCTTGCTGTAACCGAAGCTAGCTTGAGCGCTCACGTTATAAACTCTCTTTGCTGAATTGGTATAGTGTTGGTGTTTTGGGGATAATATTTACCCATGTTTTTTTACCATGTTTTTTTTTGCTGAGCAACTTAGAGATGATCTGAAGTAGTCCGGTAGTTTTTGCAGACCTCAGCCTCCGCCAATTTTCAAAGCAACGAATCGATCAAAAACGATCAGGTCGGTCGCTCAATGGGCGAAGCCACCATCGGCTTGTCACCTTGGTAGCCGGGGCGACGACGATTACCTCTCTGCGAGCTCAGCTTCGAAAAATTGAACAACGTACCGGTGTCAGGCTATGCAGCGCTCCATGAGAGCCCCTAGAAAAAATCTCTCAACGACCACATAGCCCCTAACCGAACGAAACGCCTAGCGCTCTCAAAAAAACACATCCGCTGGGACGCCAAAGCGATCCGAGAGAGCACGGATGTGCCTTACATTTAGCTGGCGTTTACCTGCCAAAACCTCGGAAATAACTGACTGGGTACCGACCTCAGGCAAATCGCCCTGGCTCAGGTCATGCTCCTGCATGAGGTAACGAAGAACCTCCACACCGCCCACTTTGGGTAATGGCCGATGAAGCTCATCGTAAGCTTCGATCATGTCACCCAGTTGAGAAGCCAGGCTGGCCAGCGGATGATCTTCATCATCGCCGACCACGATCAGCAGCTCATCCAACGCCTCTACGAGAGCATCATAGTCATCTTCGCTCGTCGGCTTGGTGAGCAACGGTGCAACGTAACGCCAGTGCTCACAAGCCTGCTTGATCAATGCGGACATGATTACTCCCTCCACTTGCCTTTGTCGTACTCAGCATGATCCAGCACATGCTGAATAAACACCTTCTGTGCCCTGTAATGAACGATGGCAATCAGCCGCAGCTTGTTGCCACCGATGTCGAACACATGCAGAGGCCCTACCTTGTCAGTCGCCGGAAAAAGCCTCTTCATCTCGGCGAAATCCCGCGGCGCACTTGCCTTCACCAGACGATACCAAGCCTCAAGCGCAGTCGCTGAGCGAGGCCATTTGGCCTGTGCCTCCCAGATTCGCTTCTGTGTAATGACGTGCATAGCGCCTCTATCGCACCTTGCGATAGCAGGCATAGTAACGCGTCCGCCCCAGCATCGCAAGATGCGATACCCTGATCTGGTGCTGGTCACCACTCAGTATCTTCAGAAGCAACTCCCCATTGAGACAAGCCACCACAACATCGCCACGGCGAGGCGTTAGGCTTTTGTCTACGAGCACCAGATCGCCATCGAGGATGCCGAGCCCTTGCAGGCTATCGCCTGCTACGCGCACCACGTAGAGCTGAGGGCGGTGCAGCTGAAAAAGCTCATCGAAGGAGATACGCTGCTCAAGATGATCCTGGGCAGGACTAGGGAACCCAGCTGGAACAGATGGGAGGTAGAACGGTAGGGAGGCAGTCGTTCGAGAAACTGAGCCGAGGATAATGATGCTGTCCATGGGATGCCACGAATACTGTACATATGAACAGTATACGATAAATCTCCCCCTGGTTTACCTCCCAGAAGAGCGATCTAGATCTACCATCCTGGATCTTGACCAGAGGAGCCCCGTGACGAGGCTTAACTGGTGGCACCACAGACAAGCTACCTTTGCTGCACCGCGCTCCAGCTTTAGAGCCCCTACAGATGGATTAGCCCCATTGGCTTCTTGCATGAGTGGCTATACTGATCACCCAGGTTACTTCTGGACTCGGGGCTGGCTCGCAGGAGGCGCTATGTGCAATGCATGGAATCACTCGCCGGACTGTACATGCGGCTGGGGTGGTGAAGGGCACGCAGGGCGCTCAAGCCATAATGGATTTGATAATCCTTTAGCTCGTTACACACGCGCTATAGAGCATGAGCCCCGCTGGTGGGTACCGCCGTTAACAAGCACCTACAGCAGTTATACCAATCCGAATGCGTGCTGCCCTGTTTGCGGGGCCCCCGTTTTCTTCTACCAATCTCCCAGCGGAGGCCGAGTCTTTTTCGATGAATTGGGGCCGCCCTGGCCGAAACATCCTTGCACGGATAACTCTAGTCGGCCTGCACCGATTGCTCGCCTGGGTACGAGCCAGCCCGGCCAGTCATCGGCTTCTCAACCGATCTATGTGTGGCAACGCACCGGCTGGCAGCCGTTCGTAATCAGCTCAGTTGTTGGTATCGACAAGGACTTCCTCAAAGTCACGGGGGCTGTTGGTGATGAGAACATCTGCCTCTACATCCAACGCTTGGCTGAGCACCACGTACACGTTGATCCGTTATCGGAGCGGAGCCTTGCTCAGTTAAAACCCGGCACAACGAACTCGTATGAATTGTCGTTCCTTCTGCCCAACGGCAAGCCAATCACAATTCTTGCGTTCCAACTGCTCTCTGACGCTCATGAAGCACATGCGCAGGAGCTCAGTGCCAAGAAGCTACAAATCCAAACAATGAAAAGCATAAGACGACAAACTGCCCACAAGTCCTCCACTGAGATTTACAAGACAGCACCTACGAACGGTACGCTGCCCACCATGGAAACTTCATTGGCTCAAGCCTTTCGGCTCGCTCAAGAACGCCCCAAAAAAACGTAAGTCAGATTCATCCCTGGCGCCCCACCTGCATTCAGTAGTCGTGCCTCTTACTCACGGCCCACCTGACGACCAAGCGAATTGACTCGACCGTACAGAAAAGGGGGCAGCCCCGTCCCGACTTGGCGTAATCACACGCATGCGAGGGCTTATCAGATGGTTAGGAGTCTCTCTTGCTTTGTGAGCTAAGTGGTTACAGACCGATGTAGGGGTACAAGCGACATCTCTCGCCATCAGAAAGCGCGTACTCCACACGCAAATCTTGTCGCCCAACTATCGCAGCCAACATAGGCCGACCGTCTCGCCGTGAGCCAGCCAGCATCTGCCACTCGCTGATGTCCAGACCAGAGGGTGTCGGAGAATCTTCTGGATGAGTGTGCCACTCCCCAACATATCTGATCAGCCCGTTGCTATCTCGCCAACGGCGTTCGGATATAGCTTGATGACCATCAATCATGCGCTCGAAAAAGTATTTGAAGCGGCGATCATTTGGCGCGGGCTCCGTGGCCTCTAGAATCTCCAGGTGCATACCACGAACATGCCCCAACAGAATGCCATCGCGGAGGTCTTTGGTGGTGTACAGCAAAGGGCTTAGGTTGCCCTGCAAGCTGCCTGACCACATTCCAGTTTGACCTGATCGTGACCTGCCAGTCCCCATCGATGGGGGGAAAAAACCTCCTCACCACGGGGAGCTTACAGATCCAGGGGAATAGAGGTGTCTGCCCCAAGCCAAGCAGTACAATCGTTGAAATACCCATAGCCATCTTGGCTACAGGCCAAAAAGCGGAAAAACCGCTGAACACCTCAGGAAGCCGCCAGAATGACAGCCCCCCAAAAATGATGAAGCAGAACAGGGCGAAGTACCCGAGACATTTTTGAATACCCAGCACCTGGTACATGGACATCCCTCATCAAATGGTGGTCAGTCACACTACACGGTATGTATGACTGGAGCACGCTGAGAGGGCAACCCAAAGCGTCGGCATCCATGCTGGAAGCCGGCTTCTCCTCAAATACTCATTGAGAGGGGGTTTTGCTGGAATTTTGCAGAAATTTTGCAGAGCCCAGAAATAAAAAAATCCAGTCACCGCTAAGTGACTGGATTGTTTAGGGTTTTTTGGTCGGGACGGAGTGATTCGAACACTCGACCCCTTGCACCCCATGCAAGTGCGCTACCGGGCTGCGCTACGCCCCGACGATGTTTCCGTGTTACTGGAAGCGGTGAGGACTCTACAATAAGCTGCTGAATTGTGGAAGTTTTTTTTACTTCCGCAGCGTTATTTGCGAAGTACTAACAACACATCCTCAAGCTCGGCAATCATCTGTTTGATGAGCTGTTTGTACTGCGTATTGTCGTCTTTAGCTTCATCACCCGAGAGGCGCTGACGCGCCCCGCCAATAGTGAAGCCCTGATCATACAACAGCGCGCGAATCTGCCGAATCATAAGCACATCCTGACGCTGGTAGTAGCGCCTATTGCCGCGCCGCTTGACTGGGTTGAGCTGTGGGAATTCTTGCTCCCAGTAGCGCAACACATGCGGCTTGACTGCACACAGCTCGCTAACTTCACCAATGGTGAAGTAGCGCTTGCCGGGTATCGCGGGCAGTTCGTCGTTATGACTTGGTTCCAGCATACGCCTCGACCCTGGCTTTAAGTTTCTGGCCTGGACGGAAAGTCACGACACGGCGAGCCGTGATCGGGATTTCCTCTCCTGTTTTTGGATTGCGACCGGGGCGCTGACGCTTATCGCGCAGATCAAAATTACCGAACCCCGAGAGCTTGACCTGTTCGTTGAGCTCCAGCGCTTGGCGGATTTCTTCAAAGAACAGCTCCACCAACTCCTTGGCTTCCCGTTTATTCAGGCCCAGCTCTTCATACAGACGTTCCGCCATCTCAGCTTTCGTCAGAGCCCCCATACGCTACTTCCTTAACGTGGCGTTGAACCTTTGTTCCAGGGAGGTGAGAATATTTTGCGTTGTGGTACTCACCTCATCGTCATTAAGAGTGCGCGATGGATGCTGCCAGGTCAAGCCAACGGCAAGGCTTTTTCTATGAGGATCAATGCCTTTACCGTGATACACGTCAAATAGCTTGAGGTCAGTCAACCACTCGCCAGCTGCGCTGCGAATGGCGCTGAGCAGATCCTGCGCAGGTACGTCACGATCAACCAGCAATGCAAGATCGCGCCGCACTTCAGGGAACTTGGACAGCTCCTGGAATTTCGGCATCAACCCTTGAGTGATTTCACTCAATACCAGCTCAAACATGAATACGGGCTGATCCAACCCCAGCGCCTTGGCAAGCTCAGGATGAATGGCGCCGAAGAAGCCCACAACGCGCCCTTCCCGCTCAATTCGAGCCGTCTGCCCCGGATGCAATGCGGCATGTTCGCCGGGCACGAATGCAAAACTGCCACCCGCACCGGCACTGCCCAACAACGCTTCAACATCCGCCTTTACATCATAGAAATCGACACTATCACGCGCATGCGCCCAACCTTCCGGCAAGCGCGTACCGCACACAACACCTGCCAGCATTGGCTCTTGCTTCAACCCTTCAAGCTGGCCAACAAAGCGCAGGCCACTTTCAAACAGACGGACACGCGCCTGCTGGCGATTGAGATTGTGCTGAAGCGCTTTAACCAAGCCCGGCCATAGCGAAGAACGCATGGCTGCCATGTCGGCAGAAATCGGGTTGGCCAGCAACAATGGCTGAACGCCAGGGCTGAACAACTCAAACAACTTGGGATCAATAAAGCTGTAAGTGATGGCTTCCTGGTAACCACGCGCAACCAACAGACGACGCAAGGCGGGCAACTCAATCGCAGCTTCAGCTTTGGCTTGCGGAGCCAAGCGCGCTTGCGGATAGCGAACCGGTAAGCGGTTGTAGCCATACAGACGTCCCAGCTCTTCGATCAGATCGACTTCCAGGCTGATGTCAAAGCGATGGCTCGGCACACTGACCTGCCACTGACCTGCGCCTTGAGCAGTTACACCCAGCCCCAGCGCGGTAAGCAGACGCTCGACCTCTGCGCCATCCATATCCATACCCAGCATCTGAGTGATGCGCTCGGCACGCAGGGTGATTGGCGCGACGTTCGGCAGATCAGCAGCGCTGGTTACGTCAATGATCGGACCGGCTTCACCGCCAACAATATCCAGCAACAGCGCAGTCGCACGCTCCATGGCATTACGCGCCAGCTGCGAGTCCACACCGCGCTCGAAACGATGCGAAGAGTCGGTGTGCAAGCCATAAGAACGCGCCTTACCAGCCACTGCAATAGTGTCGAAGAATGCGCTTTCCAAGAACAGGTCTGCGGTCTTACCGCTCACACCACTGTGTTCGCCGCCCATCACGCCAGCGATGGCCAGAGCGCGATCGTGGTCAGCGATCACCAGAGTATCGGCACGCAGGCTGACCTCCTGACCATCCAGCAGAACCAGCTTCTCGCCCTCTTCCGCCATGCGCACGCAGATACCACCATTGATCTCAGCGAGATCGAAGGCGTGCATCGGCTGGCCGAGCTCAAGCATCACGTAGTTGGTGATATCTACGGCGGCGTCAATGCTACGGATATCGGAACGCCGCAGGCGCTCGACCATCCACAGCGGAGTCGGCTTGGACAGGTCGACGTTACGAACGACGCGCCCGAGATAACGCGGGCACGCCTTGGAAGCAAGCACCTCGACAGAACGCACCTCATCATGAGCAGCGATAACTGGAGCAACCGAAACAGGTACTACCGATGCGCCGTAGATAGCACCCACTTCGCGAGCGAGACCCGTCAACGACAGGCAATCCCCCCGATTAGGAGTCAGGCCGATTTCGATACTGGCATCGTCCAAGCCCAGATATACACGAATGTCCTGCCCGACCGGAGCATCGGTCGCCAGCTCCATAAGACCGCTGTTGTCTTCACTGATCTGCAGTTCGGAGGCCGAGCAGAGCATCCCCTGGGACTCCACGCCACGCAGCTTGGCCTGCTTGATCTTGAAGTCACCCGGTAACTCAGCGCCGATCATGGCGAAGGGAATCTTGATACCGGCGCGGGCATTAGGTGCGCCGCAGACCACCTGGAAGCTGACGCTGCCATTACTGACCTGGCACACACGCAACTTGTCGGCATCCGGATGCTGCTCGGCACTAAGGATTTCACCCACGACAACACCGCTGAACAGACCCGCAACCGGTGTCACTGCGTCCACTTCCAGGCCAACCATGGACAGGCGGGCCACTAGTTCATCACGCGAAACAGCAGGGTTTACCCAGCTGCGCAGCCATTGTTCACTGAATTTCATACTGTCTGTTCTCCTGAACCAATTCGATTACGGAATGCGAAGGCGCTAGCGAAATTGCGCCAGGAACCGCAGGTCGTTATCGAAGAACAGCCGTAAATCGTTGACGCCATAACGCAGCATGGCCAGGCGTTCAACGCCCATGCCGAAGGCAAAACCGGAGTATTTTTCCGGATCAATACCAGACATGCGCAGCACATTCGGATGCACCATGCCGCAGCCCATGACTTCCAGCCAGCCGGTCTGCTTGCACACGCGACAGCCTTTTCCGCTGCACATCACACACTGCATATCGACTTCAGCCGATGGTTCGGTGAAGGGGAAGAAGGACGGGCGGAAACGCACACCCAGCGGCTTCTCGAAGAACACCCGAAGGAACTCCTCGATGGTGCCTTTGAGGTCAGCAAAGCTCACACCTTCGTCTACCAGCAGGCCTTCGACCTGGTGGAACATCGGCGAGTGAGTGATATCGGAGTCACAGCGATAGACACGACCCGGACAGACGATGCGAATTGGTGGCTGCTGCGACTCCATGGTGCGCACTTGCACCGGCGAGGTGTGAGTACGCAACAACATGTTCGCATTGAAATAAAAGGTGTCATGCATCGCCCGCGCCGGGTGGTGGCCTGGGATATTAAGGGCTTCGAAGTTGTGATAGTCGTTTTCGACCTCAGGCCCCTCGGCAATGCCATAGCCAATGCGCGTGAAGAACTGCTCCACACGCTCCAGAGTGCGCGTGACGGGATGCAGGCCACCAGATGCCTGACCACGCCCCGGCAGGGTTACGTCAATCTTTTCGGCGGCGAGCTTGGCGCTCAGCGCAGCCTGTTCCAGCATGTCTTTACGGCTGTTCAGAGCATCCTGAACCTTATCCTTAGCAGCATTGATCAGCGCACCGGCTTGCGGGCGCTCTTCTGCCGACAGGTTGCCCAGGGTCTTCATCACCTGAGTCAACTCGCCTTTCTTGCCCAGATAGTGAACCCGCAGCTGTTCGAGGGCATTCACATCGTCGGTGTGGCTAACGGCCTCAAGCGCTTGCGAGACCAGCACATCCAGATTTTCCATTTACAGACTCCAGATACGAAATAGGGGAAGAGCTTGAAGGCTCTTCCCCTATTGGTGACGTTTAGCACCGGGCGAGCCCGGTGATTGTCGGGGACTTAAGCCAGTACGGCTTTCGCTTTCTCGACAATCGCAGCAAACGCCGCTTTTTCGTTCACTGCCAGATCAGCCAGAACCTTGCGGTCGATCTCGATGGACGCTTTTTTCAGGCCGGCAATGAAACGGCTGTAGGACAGACCGTTAACACGAGCACCAGCGTTGATACGAGCGATCCACAGAGCGCGGAACTGGCGCTTCCGCTGACGGCGGTCGCGGTAGGCGTACTGGCCTGCCTTGATCACAGCCTGCTTGGCAACGCGGAACACGCGCGAACGCGCACCGTAGTA
This sequence comes from Pseudomonas anguilliseptica, assembly GCF_021375795.1. Taxonomy (GTDB): domain Bacteria; phylum Pseudomonadota; class Gammaproteobacteria; order Pseudomonadales; family Pseudomonadaceae; genus Aquipseudomonas; species Aquipseudomonas anguilliseptica_A. The sequence continues at coordinate 625,473 of NZ_JAEIOI010000003.1, forward strand.
GCCTTTAGCGAGTTTCAGAATTTTTTTGTGACGCTTACGAGCGATAACGCCGCGCTTAACACGAGCCATGAGTAATTTCCTCTATCTTGACCGATTAACGAACGCGCAGCATGCGCGCCACTTTTGCTACGTCAGACGGGTGCACCATGGTGCTACCGCGCAGTTGACGCTTACGCTTGGTGGACATCTTGGTCAGGATGTGGCTCTTGAAAGCGTGCTTGTGCTTGAAGCCATTAGCGGTTTTGAGAAAACGCTTGGCTGCACCACTCTTAGTTTTCATCTTTGGCATGTTCGGATACTCCGCATTCAGTTGATAAACATAACCGCAAGGCCTGCCGTGCCCTGGTGGTTACTTCTTCTTTTTGGGGGCGATGACCATGATCAGTTGGCGTCCTTCCATCTTTGGATGCTGTTCAACGGTGCCGTATTCGGCGAGGTCATTTTCGACCCGCTTCAACAACTCCATGCCCAGCTCCTGATGCGCCATCTCACGGCCGCGGAATCGAAGCGATACCTTGGCCCTGTCCCCATCACTAAGGAAACGTACCAGGTTGCGTAGTTTTACCTGGTAATCCCCTTCCTCCGTCCCTGGACGAAACTTGATTTCTTTAACCTGAATCTGCTTCTGGTTTTTCTTTGCAGCAGCAATCTGTTTCTTCTTTTCGAAGATCGATTTGCCATAGTCCATGACTCGGCAAACCGGTGGAACCGCATCGGCAGAAATTTCCACCAAATCCAGCTTGGATTCTTCGGCGATTCTAAGCGCTTCATCAATCGAGACGATGCCAATTTGCTCGCCGTCAGCGCCAATTAACCGAACCTCGCGTGCCGAGATATTCTCGTTGATCGGGGCCTTCGGTGCAGCTCGTTTATCTTGTCTCATATCACGCTTAATAATGATTACTCCAAATCTTGGCGACCACGCCGGGAAACCGCCTGCGCGAGGAATTCAGCGAATTGAGTGACGGGCATCGAGCCCAGATCAGCACCTTCACGGGTACGCACGGCGACAGTTTGCGTCTCAACTTCCCGATCTCCGATAACCAAGAGATAGGGAACCTTGAGCAAAGTATGCTCGCGGATTTTAAAGCCAATCTTCTCGTTCCTCAAGTCAGACTTGGCACGAAAACCGCTTTGGTTGAGCGTTTTTTCCACATCCAGAGCAAAATCAGCCTGTTTGTCGGTGATATTCATCACCACCGCCTGAGTCGGCGCCAACCAGGCCGGGAATGCACCTTCGTAGTGCTCGATCAGAATACCGATAAAACGCTCGAACGAACCGAGAATTGCCCGGTGCAACATGACCGGCACCTTGCGGCTGTTATCCTCAGAAACGTAGCTTGCCTCCAGACGCTGCGGCATATTCGGATCGTACTGCAGGGTACCGCACTGCCAGGCACGACCGAGACAATCCAGCAGCGTGAACTCGATCTTCGGACCGTAGAACGCTCCCTCGCCCGGCAAGTATTCCCAGGGCAACCCTGCATCATTCAGCGCATCAGCCAGCGCCGTCTCGGCCCGATCCCAGAATGCATCATCCCCCACCCGCTTGGCCGGGCGCGTGGACAGCTTCATCTTGACGTCACTGAAACCAAAGTCCGAATAAACCTGCAGAGTCAGCTTGATAAAATCCGCCGCCTCTTTCTTCACCTGCTCTTCGGCGCAGAAGATATGCGCATCGTCCTGCGTGAAGCCGCGTACACGCATGATGCCGTGCAGCGCACCGGACGCCTCGTTACGGTGGCAGGAACCAAACTCGGCCAGGCGCAGCGGTAGCTCGCGATAGCTCTTGAGCCCCTGATTGAATATCTGCACGTGACACGGGCAGTTCATCGGTTTGATCGCGTAGTCACGACTTTCCGACTCAGTAGTAAACATGTTGTCGGCGTAGTTACCCCAGTGCCCGGACTTCTCCCAGAGCACACGGTCAACCACCTGCGGCGTACGCACTTCCTGGTAGCCGTTCTCGCGCTGCACACCGCGCATGTACTGCTCAAGCACCTGATAGATGGTCCAGCCATTCGGGTGCCAGAACACCATACCCGGAGCTTCTTCCTGGGTATGGAACAGATCGAGGCGCTTACCGATCTTGCGGTGATCGCGCTTCTCGGCCTCCTCAATGCGCTGGATATAAGCCGCCAACTGCTTCTTGTCAGCCCAGGCCGTGCCATAAACACGCTGCAACTGCTCATTCTTGGCATCGCCACGCCAGTAAGCACCGGACAGCTTGGTCAACTTGAATGCCTTGAGGAAACGCGTGTTCGGCACATGCGGACCACGACACATGTCGACGTATTCTTCGTGGTAGTACAAGCCCATGGCCTGCTCGTCCGGCATGTCATCCACCAGACGCAGCTTGTAGTCCTCACCGCGAGCGGTGAACACATCAATAACCTCAGCGCGCGGCGTCACTTTCTTGATGACGTCGTAATCCTTCTCTATCAGCTGCTGCATGCGCTGCTCGATTGCCGCTACATCATCTAGAGTAAAGGGGCGCTCGGAAGCGATGTCGTAGTAGAAACCTTCATCAATGACCGGACCAATCACCATCTTGGCTGTCGGAAACAGCTGCTTAACGGCATGCCCGATCAAATGCGCACAGGAGTGGCGAATGATTTCCAGGCCTTCCTGATCTTTTGGCGTAATGATCTGCAGGGTGGCGTCGCTTTCAATCAGGTCACAGGCATCGACCAGCTTGCCATTAACCTTGCCAGCTACCGTGGCCTTGGCCAGACCAGCACCAATAGATTGCGCCACCTCAAGTACGGATACCGGGTGATCGAACGAACGTTGACTGCCGTCGGGAAGAGTAATGATGGGCATGGCGCCTCCTCTCCTAGTGGTGACCTCTACCAAAGGCCACATGGGTTGGGATGAGCCAGTAAGCGATTCGGCGGTATACCTGCCATACAGTGGCGGGAGCTTTTCAGCCAACCAAAACCAAACCGGAGTCACTGGAGGTTTGAAACAACGATTAACCGCGTGGATGCTTGCAGAAAGCCTGGCTTGCTGGCAAGAACCCAATAAAAAAGGGCCGCCTAAGCGACCCTTTTTTCTACCAAATCTGGTAGGCACGATTGGACTCGAACCAACGACCCCCACCATGTCAAGGTGGTGCTCTAACCAACTGAGCTACGTGCCTACGATGGGTGCGCATTCTACGACCGCGGGAAAAAGTGTCAACCTATTTTTTCGCTAACTGCCTGAATAACTGAATTTTTTACTGTTCTATGCTGCGTTTTATATTTCGCACAGGCCACTAGCCGAGCATTTTCAACTCAGGTAGCATCCGCTTATTCGTAAAAAATAAAGAACAGAGGTTGCAAAATGGCGCACACAGCTTATCCACAATCCTATTATGCGGCCTCTGCCAATCCGGCTCCGCCGCGCCCAGAATTGAATGGTGAAGTCGAAACTGACGTGTGCATCGTCGGCGCTGGCTATACCGGCCTATCAACAGCCATCGCCCTACTGGAAAATGGCTTCAAAGTCAGCATCGTCGAAGCCGCCAAGGTCGGTTTCGGCGCCTCTGGTCGCAACGGCGGGCAGATCGTTAACAGTTACAGCCGCGATATCGACGTGATCGAGCGCAGCGTCGGCGCCAAACAAGCCAAACTGCTGGGCGATATGGCCTTTGAAGGCGGCCGGATCATCCGCGAGCGCATCGCCAAGTACAACATCCAATGCGACCTAAAGGATGGTGGCGTCTTCGCGGCCAACACCCCCAAGCATATGAAGCACCTTGAGTCGCAGAAAAAACTCTGGGAGCGCTACGGCCACACTCAGCTGGAACTGATGGATGCCAAGCGCATCCGCGAAGTGGTGGACAGCGACGTTTACGTAGGCGGCATGCTGGACATGAGCGGCGGCCATATTCATCCGCTCAACCTGGCTCTGGGTGAAGCTGCTGCAGTCGAATCGTTGGGCGGCGTGATCTATGAACAATCCCCGGCAATCCGCATTGATCGTGGCGCCAACCCTGTCGTGCACACCCCCAACGGCCGGATCAAAGCCAAGTTTGTGGTCGTCGCCGGCAACGCCTACCTGGGCAACCTGATTCCGGAGCTGTCGGCCAAATCAATGCCATGCGGCACCCAGGTGATCACCACCGAGCCACTGTCCGCCGAACTGGCGAAAAGTCTGCTGCCGCAGGACTACTGTGTGGAAGACTGCAATTACCTGCTCGACTACTACCGCCTGACCAGCGACAAACGCCTGATCTTCGGGGGTGGCGTGGTCTACGGCGCACGCGATCCGGCAAACATTGAGGCCATCATCCGACCGAAGATGCTCAAAGCCTTCCCGCAGTTGAAAGATGTGAAGATCGACTACGCCTGGACCGGCAACTTCCTGCTGACCTTGTCACGCCTGCCGCAGGTTGGCCGCCTGGGCGATAACATCTATTACTCACAAGGCTGCAGCGGCCACGGCGTGACTTACACTCACCTGGCTGGCCGGGTGTTGGCCGAGGCCTTGCGCGGCCAGGCCGAACGTTTCGATGCATTCGCCGATCTGCCGCATTACCCCTTCCCTGGCGGCCGCCTGTTCCAGGTGCCATTCAGCGCCCTGGGCGCCTGGTACTACACCCTGCGCGACAAGCTGGGGATTTAAACCCTCCCAGATAACAAAAAACGGCACCCTGGGTGCCGTTTTGCGTTTTACCTCCAACCATCTGTACTACAGCTCCGCATCCGGCCAGACCTGACGCGCCGCACGCAATGCCCGCTGTGCAGCCTCGTTGCGACCTTGCTGCTGCAACTCGCGCGCCGCCTGCAGCCACACCTGCTCGACAGGTTGCGCAGGCAATTGGCTGGCAGGCTGAACCAACACCGCCCAACGTCCCGCTTCGCTCCAGGCATCATCAAAACGGGCGAAGCTGGTGTACCAGCGCCGACTGTTACCAGAACGCAACACCAGCGTCCGTTCGCGCTGGTCATACCCCACCAATACCGCGAACTGCGAACCGGGGCCAGCAAACATGCGGTCCTGCATCAACAGCACCGGATGCCCCGCAGACACCTGTTGCAACAAGGCGTCCAGGTTACCTGGCAAGGGGTAAACCAGCAGATCGTATGAACGTGCCACTCTCTCCAGCCCAGCTTGCGGACTCTGCCCCTTGGCCAGTTGCTGAATACGCTCATCGACCAACCCCGGACTACTGATCACACCATAGTGATTGAGCAGAGCAGCCAATGCCGAAGGCCCGCCTTGCGCATCACTGAGCTGGAAAAACGGCACATCCGCCAATTCCACGCGCTCCGGCAAACGCTTAGTCTCAGGCAGCAGCTGCGGCCCACCAGCACAGGCACTGAGCAAACAGAACATGGTGATCGGCAGAAGCTTTATGGCGCGTACAGGCTGGAACATGGCTCACTCACTGGCAGACTCGTGGCGCAGAGCATAGCGATGAAGCGCCGCAGCCCCAAGCCATCCGTGCAAATTCGCCCCAGCTCACAGACCGAGCGACGCAGAAAAACCGAAACTCTGTACAGCCTGATAAACTGCCGCACCTCGCAGCGCAGACCGTACGCCCAAACGCGGCCCGCCACAGCCCTGAAAAATAGAACGACGCCGATGCCCGACTCCCCCGCTCCGCCCATCAGTTTGTCCCGCCGCTTCTCCGTTGCACCGATGATGGATTGGACAGATCGGCACTGCCGCTTCTTCCTGCGCCAGCTGTCCCAGCATGCGCTGCTGTATACCGAGATGGTTACCACCGGAGCCATCCTGCATGGAGATGCAGCATGCTTTCTCCGTCACAGCGCGGCGGAATACCCACTGGCCCTGCAGCTGGGCGGCAGTGTGCCGACGGATCTGGCGGCCTGCGCCAAGCTGGCGCAAGCGGCGGGTTATAACGAAGTCAACCTCAACGTGGGCTGCCCCAGTGATCGGGTGCAGAACAATATGATCGGCGCCTGCCTGATGGGCCATCCGCAGTTGGTCGCCGACTGCGTGAAAGCCATGCAGGACGCGGTGGATATCCCGGTCACGGTGAAACATCGGATAGGCATCAACGGCCGTGACAGCTATGCCGAGCTGTGCGACTTCGTTGGCACGGTGCGCGAGGCTGGCTGTCGCAGTTTCACCGTACATGCGCGCATTGCCATTCTCGAAGGGCTCTCGCCCAAGGAGAACCGCGAAATACCGCCACTGCGCTATGAGGTCGCGGCGCAGCTCAAGCAGGACTTCCCCGAGCTGGAAATCATTCTTAACGGTGGCATCAAGACTATGGAGGATTGCCAGCAGCACCTGCAAACCTTCGATGGCGTGATGCTGGGCCGCGAGGCCTACCACAACCCTTATCTGCTGGCGCAGGTTGACCAGCAGCTGTTTGGCTCTTCGCGCGCCGTGCTGGGCCGTTTCGAGGCGATGCAGAGCATGCGTGAGTACATTGCTGCGCACCTCGCCGAAGGCGGCAGCATGCACCACATCACCCGCCATATGCTCGGCCTGGGCCAGGGCTTCAATGGCGCACGACGCTTTCGCCAACTGCTCTCAGTGGACATTCACAAAACCGACGCGCCGCTTGCGCTGTTCGATCAGGCGGCGCAATTGCTGCAAGGTCGCTGACTCGGGTAATGTCGCTGCATCTGCAACGACAAGGCTGTGTCATGACCTCCAAGCTGGATCAACTCAAGCAGTTCACCACCGTGGTCGCCGATACCGGCGACCTCGAAGCCATCGCCCGCCTGAAGCCGGTCGATGCCACCACCAACCCATCCCTGCTACTGAAAGCCGCCGCCATGCCCGGCTATAGCGCGCAGCTTAAGCATGCCGTCCAGACCAGCCAGGGCGATCTAGGCCTGGCCTGTGATCATTTTGCCGTCGCAGTGGGTGGGGAAATCCTCAAGATCATTCCGGGGCGAATCTCAACCGAAGTGGACGCACGCCTGTCTTTCGACACCCAGGCGACACTGCGCCGTGCCGAACGCCTGATCGGCCTGTATGAAGAAGCAGGCATCGGCCGTGAACGCGTACTGATCAAGATCGCCTCGACCTGGGAAGGTATTCGCGCTGCCGAGCAACTGGAGAAAGCCGGCATTCAGTGCAACCTGACCCTGCTGTTCGCCTTTGCCCAGGCGCAGGCTTGCGCCGACGCTGGGGTATTCTTGATTTCGCCCTTTGTCGGGCGCATTTACGACTGGTACAAAAAGGCCGAAGGCCGAGACTTTGTTGGCACCGAAGACCCCGGCGTGCAGTCGGTCACCCGTATCTATAACTACTACAAGGCCAACGCTTATCAGACTGTGGTGATGGGCGCGAGCTTCCGCAATATTGGCCAGATCGAACAACTGGCTGGCTGCGATCGCCTGACCATCAGCCCCGAACTGCTGCAGCAACTGGCCGATGATCAGCAGCCACTGGCGCGCCTGCTCAACCCTGGCAAAGCTGCCGAAGCCAAGCAGAACCTCGGCGAAAGCCAGTTCCGCTGGGCCATGAATGAAGATGCCATGGCCACGGAAAAACTCGCCGAAGGCATTCGTCTGTTTGCCCGCGATCAGGAAAAGCTGGAAAAACTACTGACCGCCCAAGCCTGAATGGCCTAAATGCAAACGGGGCGCTCAGTGAGCGCCCCGTTTGTTTAGCGAATCGTATTAGTGATGCTCGAGGGCATTGACCAGATCGTGGAAGGCTTCACGATTGGACTCATTCAAGCCCATCAGAATCCGGTGCGCTTCAAGCACCTTGGCTCGTACCAGCTCTTCCGATTGATCCTGCGACGGCAGATCGTCCAGACAATCCGGGCACGGCACCGGCGTGTCGACGATATTGAACACCTGATCGAATCCCATCGACTGCAGCAGACGGGTAATATCGGCGTGGGTGGTCACTACGGTCGGCAGCAGACCGATTTTCTGCCGCGACAGGATCGACAGCTTGGCCAGCAGCCCAAGGGTCGTGCTGTCGATGCTGCGGGTTTCGGTCAGATCAATCACGATGGCTGAGAAATTCAGCGCGGTGAAGATCTTCTCAATGGTCGCATCCAGGGCCGAACACAGCGTCAAGCGCACTTCACCAACAAACTTCAGGATGAAGGTGCCATCTTGTTCGGCAAACTGGATTCTACCGGGGTTTATCCCAGGGTTCATGCAAGGTTCCTGCTTAACACCAGCAAGGCAATATCATCCGGCATATCCCCCAGATTGGCCAGCCCAAAAGCCTTGCGCAAGCCATCCAGGGTGCCGCCCGCAGAACTCACCAGCTGCGGCAGCAGGGTTTCCTTGTCTTTCAAGGTATCGCCGGGCAACAGATCGAGGATGCCGTCGGAGAGCAGCGTCAGGCTGAAGGCCTCAGGCAGTTCAAGTTCCAGATCGTTGTATTCGGCCTCGACAAACAGCCCGACCGGCAAGCCGCGCCCTTCCAAATAGCGCGCCTGACCATCGCTGTAGAGCACCGGCAATGGCAGATGGCCACCAATGCTGTAGGTCAGACGGTTATTGGCCTGATCGATGACACCGCCGAGCATGGTCACGTGCTTGCCCAACTTGCAGTTGATCAAGCCGCGGTTGATATGCCCGAGCACTTCAGAGGGTTTGAAATCCGGTAGGTTGCCGCCGCGGCGCGACTCATACAGCAGGCGCGTGGTCATAAACTTCAGCAGCACGGTGATAAATGCCGAAGAGGCGCCATGCCCGGAAACATCGGCCAGATAAAAAGCAATACGGCTGTCATCGACCCGGAAGTAGTCAACAAAGTCGCCGGACAGGTACAACGACGGAATGATCTGGTGGGCGAAGTTCAGGCCATCCGCTTGCCAGGGAGTCACAGGCAGCATGTTCATCTGCACCTGGCGCCCGGCGTTCTGATCCTCCTGCAACAGATGCAGGCTGGCTTGCAGTTCGCGGTTGGCAGTTTCCAGTTCTTCGCGATAGCGCTGGTTTTCCAGACGCAGACTCGCACGATCCAGAGCACGGCGCACCGAGTGCTCCAGCACAGCCAGGTCGGCCAGGGGTTTGATCAGGTAGTCGGCAGCGCCCAGTCGCAAGGCTTCGACGGCATCGCTCATCACGCCTGCGCCGGAAACCACAATCACCGGGGTTTCGACCTGCAGGGCATTGATACGACGGATCAGTTCCAGACCATCGACTTGCGGCATGCGCAGATCACAGATCACCAGATCCGGTGACTCGGCACGAAAGACGTCCAGCCCCTGCAAACCGTTGTTGGCTTGCAGCACCTGAAAACCACTGTCTTCCAGGTAGGCGGCGAGGCTCGCACGCACTACGTCGTCGTCATCGATTATCAGCAGCGTGGCACTGGTTTTGTGCATGGGGTATCCAGGCAAACTGCGCCGGGTGTGGGTTGGCTTATGCGTCAGGCCGCCGGCCTGCACGCGCGAACTCGGCTTGCATCACGGCGCAGACGGTACTCCCATCCGCTACGTGATTCAAGCGTGCACCAGTCGTCGTAACACGACTTTACACCTCAAATCGGCCAAGGTTATAAGAGCTGCAGGACAACCCCCATAACAAGAGGAAAGTGCCCATGAGCCAGAATGATCGTGCTTACAGTGAGAAACGCGATTACATCCGCATGCGGCTAGAGGCACCTGTTACCCTGCACCATAACGGCCAGGAGATTCCTGCCCTGTGCCTCGACCTGTCCAGCACCGGCATGCAGCTTGAAGCAGGCAGCGCCGTGCAGATGGGCGACAAGGTACGCATCCACATCGCCTCCGAGCACAACGAGCTGCGCGGCCTGGACGCTCAGGCCGAAGTGGTGCGCGTTACCGCTCTGGACGATGGCCGCCAGGCATTGGGGTTGGCGATCATTTCCATGAGCTGAGTTGGCTCAAGGCAAACAAAAAGGCGGCCATCACGGCCGCCTTTTGCATTATCTGCATGCAGCAATCAGAAGTCGTCCTCGACTTCACCGTCGCGCACTTTGAACTCACGATTCTGCAGATAAGCATTGCGTACAAAGATGTACTTGTCGCCACTGACCAGACGCTCAGCCGACAGCAGCCGGGCCCGTACATCGACCGCCTGCACACCACTTACGACATTGCGCGTGGGCACATGATCAATGTGCATGGGTGCAGTCAGCATGGCATCCGGCACCTTGCCGAACGCATCACGCACACTGCTTGGGCCCATCAACGGCAGTACCACGTACGGCCCGCTATTGAGGCCCCAGACACCCAGAGTCTGCCCGAAGTCTTCATCGCTGCGTTGCAGGCCCATGGCGCTGCCGACATCGAAGAAGCCCAGTAGACCGAAGGTGGTGTTGAAGATCAAACGGCCACTGTCGACACCCGCATCATGCAGTTTGCCTTGCAACAGGTTGTTCGCCAGGTTGCTGACATCACCAATGTTGCGGAATACGTTGCGCACGCCATCCTCGAAGAATTGCGGCGTCACCGCCTGATACCCCTTGGCCAACGGCTTGAGGGTGTAGGCATCGACGTTATCGTTGACCTTGAACATAAAGCGGTTGTAACCCTGCCATGGGTCGCCCTCATTGGCTTGGGCCGATACTGGCAGCAATAGCATGCCGGCACAGGCAACCAGCAGGCCCAATCGTTCAATCCAACTCGCACCGGTCACACGCATTTACAGTCGCTCCTTGAAAACGCTCAAGCCGCTTGATTCAGCAGCCACATCAGGTGGCGCAGTATAAGGCGGCAACGGCCAAAATAGGCAGCATAGCGGATGAACAAATAGCTGAAAAATCCTGCCTGCCCTGCCACCTGCTGCACTCATCCGTCACCATCCTGTAACGCCGAGTCGCTAACGTGGACTAGACCATTCTCAAGGACGGCCCATGCCCAGCACCTCGCCTTCGCCTGCATTCAGCGCCATCTTGTTCAGCCTGTCCGGCTGCCTAGTGGATTTCGGTGCCCGCAGCGTACCGGTCACATTGCAACGACTCTACCCGGCGATAGCGGAACCACGCAGCCTGGCCCACTGCCTGGGGCGAGAACCGCAGCCCGAAGAGTGGCGAGCCTACCAACAGACCCTCTGCCAAACTGCGCAGGCGCATGCCGAAGCCACGCAGGCCGCCATACCACTGCTGGCGCAACTTCGTCAGCAAGGAGTGCCCTGCGCCTGGCTGGATGACCTGCCGCGTGATGCCGGCATCTGCCTGGCCAGCGCACTGCCGGACTGGCTGCCAGGCACGCCAAATCGCAGCCATCGCCCCTGGCCTGCACCGGACGCCATCTGGCTCAGTCTGATGGAATTACAGGTTGAGCAACTCACTGGCTGCGTGCTGGTCAGCGGTGAACCACGGTTGCTGCAGGCAGCACTGAATGCCGGAATATGGACCATCGGCCTGGCCATCTGCGGCCCCCTTTGCGGTCAGGCTCCGGCAGACTGGCAGAGCCTGTCGATAAGCGCGCGTGACCGCCTGCGCAGCCAGGCCACTCTGAGCCTGTATCGCCTGGGGGTGCATTCGGTGATCGATCAGCTCAGCGACCTGCCCACCTGCCTAGCCGATCTCAGCCTGCGCCGCCACAAAGGTGAAAAACCTTGAAGCAGCTTGCTGGGCAAGACATCGTCTGCGCTTGATCCAAAGCAAGCAAAGCCTCTTGGCTTGGATTAACCTGAAGACATGCCGAACCTTTCGCCTTCGCGCGAGGTCAGTCAATCAGTTGATCACAAAAGGGAGAACGCCATGCCTGCAAGCCGCCTGCAGCAACAACTGCAAGACCTGCGCGAGCAACTGGCCGAACAACCGCCACTGAGCGAAGAAGAACGCGCCGAGTTGTATGTACTGACTCAGGAAATTGAAGTGCAACTGGCTCGCCAGGCCGCCGCAGCCCCCGATGCCACCCTGATTGACGGGGTCAACCTGGCAGTCGAACGCTTCGAGGCCAGCCATCCGACCCTTGCCGGCACCTTGCGCAATATTGTGCAGAGCCTGGCCAATATGGGCATCTAAACGCACGTACCACTAACAAAAACCCCAGCTCTAGCTGGGGTTTTGCATTACTGGCGCACCAAGCGGCGGTTATCCGACGCAAGTGCTGCAGTGCTGCGATAGGGGTTGATATCCAGACCGCCACGGCGCACGTAACGCGCGTATACCGTTAGGTGCTCGGGTTTGAGCAAGCGCTGCAAATCGAGAAAGATCCGCTCCACGCACTGCTCGTGAAAATCCGCATGCTGACGGAAGCTCACCAGGTAAGCCAGCAGGCTGGCGTGATCCAGCGCCAGGCCGCGGTACTGCACCACCAGCGTGCCCCAGTCCGGCTGACCGGTAACCGGGCAGTTGGATTTGAGCAGGTGGCTGTGCAGGCTCTCCTCGATCACCCGCCCAGCATCACAGCGCAGCAGCTCAAGCTGTGGCTGCTCATAGTTGCTGATGGCCACATCCAGATCGTCAATGCAGATCCCTGGCGCGGCTTGCACACCTTCAGCCGTCACCTCAGCCAGGCTACGTACGCGCACGCCAACCGGTTTGCCGGCGGCTGCCGAGAGATCGTCTACCAGTACCGTCACCAGTTCATCAGCGCTGTTGAACACCGACTGATTCAGTGAGTTGAGGTACAGCTTGAAGGATTTCGACTCGATGATATTTGGCGAGTCGGCGGGAATGGAGAACTCGCCCATGGCCACCACAGGCTTGCCCGACGGCAACAACCAGGACAGCTCAAAGCAGTTCCAAAAATCCACACCCTGATACGGCAGCGTGGCGGCGCTTAGGCCCAGCTCCGCCCATTTCGCAGCACGCGGAATGGGGAATAGTAACGAGGGGGTGTAGGTCGCGATGTACTCGCTGGATTTGCCCAGTGGCGAATCTTCGGCGGCGGGATGCATGGAGAAAACCTGGCTAGTCGAAATACAGCGATTGTATACAGCTCTTCAGACAAATTCAGGCGGCAAGCGCGAAACCGAGCTTGCCGCGTAGCATCAGGCTAGCTCAGCCACTACAGCAGCCAACGCCTGGGCAGGATCAGCAGCCTGGCTGATCGGTCGCCCGATCACCAGATAGTCGGAACCGACATCCAACGCTTGGCGCGGCGTCAGAATGCGTCGCTGGTCATCCTGAGCACTGCCGGCCGGACGAATACCCGGCGTCACCAGTTGCAGCGCCGGATAAGCCGATTTCAGCGCCTGCGCTTCCTGCGCCGAACATACCAGGCCATCCAACCCCGCTTGCGCCGCCAACCCAGCCAGGCGTAGCACCTGCGCCTGCGGTTCGATATCCAGGCCGATACCCGCCAGGTCTTCACGCTCCATGCTGGTCAGCACAGTTACACCGATTAGCAGCGGCTTGGCACCGGCGAGCTTGTCCAGGTTCTCTCGGCAGGCCGCCATCATGCGCAGGCCACCCGAGCAGTGCACATTGACCATCCACACGCCCATTTCCGCCGCAGCCTTGACCGCCATGGCAGTGGTATTGGGGATATCGTGGAATTTCAGGTCGAGAAACACCTCGAAGCCTTTGCCCGCCAGCACATTGACGATATCCGGCCCGCAACGGGTGAACAGCTCCTTACCCACTTTTACCCGGCACAGCGCGGGATCGAGCTGATCAGCCAATGCCAGAGCGGCATCACGGGTCGGAAAATCCAGGGCAACGATAATCGGGGACTGACAAGCGGACATGGCGGACTCTCGGGCAAGACAAATTCGGCGCGCATTGTAGCGGATGCGCCACCCGTGCGCCGCTCCAGTGATCTGCCTGCTTAGCGCCCTTACCGCTGCATGTGGTGGCGTTGAATAAGTCGCGGGTTAAGCAACACGACAACTCAACGCGCCAGCGGATCATCCCAGAATGGCCGTTCGCTTTCCTGAATCACATCAGCCCGGCTCAAACCGAGGTCTTTCAATGCCGCATCATCGAGCATCGCCAAACGCCGGCGTTGCTCAGCCAACTGCCACCAACGATACAGCTGCCCGCCGATTGAGCGCAGCACAACCAATGGCCGCAGGGCTCGTGCACGCCCGCCAGCAACTACTGCATAACCTTTCTGACCTTTCATCTCGTCGCCCTCCTTGTGGGGTTGGCGACAGTCTCACGCGAGGCTTATGATCAATCCAACGAATGTTTCTTATGCAGTACATCTCAGAGATTGATGAATGGCCAGTTACCCAAGCATCGACAGCGAACTGCTGCGCACCTTTGTCGCGATTGCCGATCACGGCGGTTTTACTCGCGCCGCCGAGATGGTCAATCGCACGCAATCGGCCGTCAGCATGCAGATGAAGCGCCTGGAAGAGGACGTGCTGCAGCGGCCGCTGTTTCGTCGCGACGGCCGTCAGGTCAGCCTGACGGCCGAAGGCCAGCTGCTGCTCAGCTATGCCCGGCGCATCCTCAAGCTGCACAGTGAAGTGATGACCAGCATGCGCGCGCCACATATGGTCGGCACCGTGCGCATCGGCACGCCGGACGATTACGTGATGCGCTTTATGCCAGGCATTCTCTCACGCTTCGCGCAGCTCTATCCGTTGGTGCAGGTAGAGCTGCACTGCGAGCCGTCATTCCAGCTGTTGCAGCGCCAGGACCTCGACCTGACCATCGTCACCCGCGAGCCAGGCACCGAAATCGGCCAGTTGCTGCGCCAGGAACGCATCGTCTGGGCCGAAGCCCAAGGCTTCAGCCCGCATGAGCAGGAACCGCTGCCGTTGGCGATGTTCAACGCTCAGTGCTTTTGCCGCTCCTGGGCGTGCAACGCGCTGGACGCCATGGAGCGCGAATACCGTATTGCCTACACCAGCCCAAGCCTGTCAGCGATCATGGCGGTGGTCAGTGCGGGCCTGGCGGTTACCGCACAGCTGCAAAGCCTGATCACCCCGGATATGCGCATTATCGGCACGGCTGAGGGGCTGCCGGTGATGCCCTCCGCCAGCATCGTGCTGCTGCGCAACAGCCAGACCCAGTCCCAGGTGACAGAGACCCTGGCTGAGCAGATTGTCGAAGGCTTCAGACTTTAAGTGCAAGCAGCGCTGCACAGAGCAGCAGAAAGCCGGCAAACAACCCGCGCAACACCCGCTCAGGCAGTGCATGGGCGAACTTCACCCCCCAACTGATGCTAAGCAAACCGCCCAACGCCAGGGGGGCACCCAGCAACCAGTCAACGTGATCATGCAGGGCATAGGTCGCCAAGGTAACCGCCGTGCTCGGCGCCGCCAATGCCAAGGACAAGCCCTGCGCCACCACCTGACTGGTGCCGAAAACCGTGGTCAGCACCGGTGTTGCCAGCACCGCACCGCCCACACCGAACAACCCACCCAATAATCCCGCGCCACTGCCCAGCAGCGTCAACCAGGGCCAGGGGTAGCGCATCCCTACGGCAACCAGGGCCGGCTTGTTGAACAACCGCGACAGGTTGTAGGCCGCCAGTAGCACCAGAAAAACCACAAACCCCAGGCGCATGCGATCCGCATCCAGGGTGACAGCCCAGCCCGCCCCCAGTAAGGCAAACAACAAGCTGGTCAGCGCCAGTGCCAGGGCGTGGCGCCAATCGATGCGGTTACGCTGGTGATAGCGCCACAACGCCAACAACACATTGGGCACCACCATCACCAGTGCCGTGCCCTGAGCCAATTGTTGATCCAGGCCAAACAGCACACCAAGCGCCGGAATCGCGATCAACCCGCCACCAATACCAAACAGGCCGCCCAAGGTACCCAGAATCAGTCCAAGCAGCAGGTTCAAGGCAAAGTCGAGCAGCGTCATCATGGGTCTCCAGAAAGATGCTGAACAGCCTAATCACTCGCCACTGGCAGCGAAACGCATAGCAACGCACAATGGCTATGCATCAAACGCAAAGCCGAGCCCACCATGAACCCCGACACCCTGACCGATCAGTTCAGCCTATTTCTCGATGTGCTGGAAACCGGCAGTTTCTCTGCCGCCGCTCGCCGCCACCCGCTAACGCCCTCAGCAGTGGCTCGACGCATCGATGCCTTGGAGCGCTCACTGGGCAGCAGCCTGTTCAGCCGCAGCACCCACGCCGTTCGCGCCACGTCCGCCGGCCTGGCCTTTGCCGAACGTGCCAAGCGCATTCTCGCCGAACTGCACCTGGCCCGCGCCGAAGTGGTATCACTGAGCAGCGCGCCAGAAGGACTGATCCGCATTGATGCACCCGCCCCCTTCGGCCGCCGTCATCTGGCACCGGCCATCGCAGAGTTTCTAGTGGCCTACCCCGGCCTGGATGTGCAACTGCGCCTGATCGACAGCTTCGTCGACCTGCATGGCACACACCTCGGCGAAGTCGATCTGGTGCTGCGTATAGGCCCGCTGGCCGATACGCGCCTGGTTGCCACCGCGCTATCACCCATGGTCCGCGTCGTCTGCGCCAGTCCGGACTACCTGGCCCGATGCGGCGTGCCGCGCAGCCCAAGCGAGTTGCCGGAACATGACGGCCTTGACTGGGACAGCCTGGCCCCGCCCTACGCATGGCGTTTCGAGCAGGACGGTAAACTGCAACTGTGCCGACCCAAGCGCCTGCGCATGACTGCAAATAATGCCGAAGCGCTGCTGTTCAGCGCTCTCGCCGGCCTGGGCATTGCCCACCTGCCTACCTGGCTGATCAGTGATTACCTGCTACGCGGTGAGTTGCTGCCACTGTTCTGCGAAAACGGCTTGCCCGCTCCCGAACCCAGCGGCATCTACGCCCTGCGCCTTGAGCGTGAAACCGACTCGCGCAGCCGTCTGCTGCTGGAGTTTCTCAAAGCTCGTTTCGGCCCAGTAGCGCCCTGGGACCTGGCCCTGCAAAGCGGTTTGCAGCGCAGCTAAGGCCAAACGAGTGGCCACAAAAAAGCCCGACACAGGGTCGGGCTTTTTCTTCTCGCAAGTAACGCCAGTCTTAGACCGGTGCTTTAGCGCGGGATTTGTACTCGCCGGTACGGGTATCGATTTCGATCCAGTCACCGATTTCGCAGAAATCAGCCACTTTCACTTCGGTGCCGTTGTTCAGCTTGGCTGGCTTCATCACCTTGCCGGAAGTATCGCCACGAGCGGAACCTTCGGTGTAGGCCAGTTGACGCACGATGGTAGTCGGCAGGTCAACGGAGATCACTTTGCCTTCGAAGAACACCGCTTCGCAAACGTCGTTCATGCCTTCTTCGATGAACGGCAGAACGCTTTCCAGGTCTTCGGCGCGCAGTTCATAGGAGTTGTACTCCGGGTCCATGAACACGTAGTCGTCGCCACTGATATAGGACAGGTTCACTTCCTTGCGCTCAAGGATGACCGGTTCCATTTTGTCGTCGGCTTTGTAGACGGTTTCAGTCTTCGAGCCGTTGATCAGGTTCTTCAGCTTCATCTTGACGATGGCGCTGTTACGGCCGGACTTGGTGAATTCGGCCTTTTGGATCAGCCATGGGTGCCCATCGATCAGCGCCACGCTGTTAGGCTTCATTTCTTGTGCGGTTTTCATACGAATATCCGGGTTTGGATGGAGTGACAGAATTCTTGGCCGCGTATCATAGCCAATTTAGGTAAAACTGCACCAGCGCTGCCGCAAGATCGGCCTGAGAGCCCCGTTGCAGACACCACGTTTCGGCATGCGCCTGCTGCTCCGGCCAACTCTGCAGTAGCTGATTCCAGCTTTGCGCCACCGCACCGCCAGTATTCCAGGCATGCCAAAGATCGGTTATGGCCGCCTGCGCTTCCGCCGACAAGCCCTCTTTATAGAGCCCTAGAAATGCATCGAGCTTCTCCAGATGTACATCATCAGCCTGCTGATAGATGTGCCAGAGCAGCGGTCGACCAGCCCATTGCGCGCGGACGAAGGAATCTTCGCCGCGCACCACATTGAAATCACAACTCCACAACAAGCGGTCGTACTGATCCTGCGGCACAAACGGCAGCACCTGAACATGCAACTGACCGCGCTGAACGGTATCGCCGACCTGCAATACCGCGCCCCCCAGCCATGCCTGCAGACTGCTCAGTATGCGCCCCTCAGGCACCAGTAACTGAGTCTTCTGCACCCCGTTCGCCAACACCTCAAGCCAACCGGACAAGGCCTGATTTTCATAGGCAAACAGCGAGATCAACCAGGCACCCGCCACAGGCTCTACACCCAAACCACGCAAGAATGCCAGACGCGTGCCCTCGTCGGCCTGAAAAGCCCACCGCTGCGTCAGCAACTCACGCTCACGCAGCAAGCCGCCGCTACCGGCGGTAAACCCTGGGAAAAAGAAGAACTTCGACAGCCCATTGGATTGCAACGAAGGCAGGCCATGGCACCCTTCCACCCAATCTTCGGCGCTAAGGTACTCTAGGTTGAGCCACAGCACGTTGCGCTCACACCTGGCCATTGCCTCGATATAAGTGGCGGGCAGCTCACAGGCAAATGCCTCAATCACCACATCCGCCGGCTCAACAGCCTGCCAGTCAGCACGCCAGAAGCATATCTCGACCCCGTGCTGAACCTGCCGCAGCGCCTGCACATCGGCCTGTGGGCACAAGCGTACAAAAGCCCCCAGATCATCCACCCACAAGCGCACAGCCAGATCATGCTCGGCCACCAACTGCCGCGCCAGACGCCAGGTCACGCCAATATCGCCGTAGTTATCAACCACGCTGCAGAAGATGTCCCAGGTTGCGCGCATGCGCCGCTCCATCAAATCCCACACACACCATAAAGGCCGCTAAGCCAGGCGCAAACAGCAGAAACGAAAAAGCCCGACACGGGGTCGGGCTTTTCGTCAATCAATCTGGCGGTGAAGGTGGGATTCGAACCCATCACAACGCCAGCTCAATTCGTCACTATTCAGCCCAAATCAATGACTTACCGTCAGCCAGCGTATCAATCAGGCTCTATTCGGCCCAGTGTTTTCGACACTTTATCGACACATCAGCAGCCGGCAACTGCAAACAGGGCACTTCATGCAAACATCTGCAAGCGAGTCGCCATCATTCCACGAACCAAGCCAGCGGGTGTAGACTTTGGCAAAAATTGGCAAGAGGCATACCCAATGAGCACCATGAACATCTCCCTGCCAGACACGCTCAAAAGCTTTGTCGATGAGCAAGTGAACCAACGCGGTTATGGCACCAGTAGCGAATACGTTCGCGAATTGATTCGCAAGGATCAAGACCGCCAACACCTTCGTGGCCTGCTGCTTGCCGGTGCTGCATCCGCCCCCGCCGCCCCTGCTGATGCTGACTACTTCGAATCGCTCCGTGCCCGCGTGCGGAACGCTCAAGGATGATGCAAAAGCCAATTATCCCGCGCGAGCTGGCCAACCAAGACGTAGACAACGCCATTGCCTACTACTTGGAAGAACAGGCCGAGAAAGCTGCACTAGGCTTTATTGACGCCCTTGAACGAGCCTACAAACAGATTAGTCGCCACCCCGCCTCCGGCTCTGCTCGCTACGCCCATGAACTGGATCTACCCGGCCTACGCTCCTGGCCACTCCAGCGCTATCCCTACCTTGTGTTCTATGTCGAGCAAGACACACACATCGATGCATGGCGAGTACTACATGAGAAGACAGAAATTCCAAACTGGCTCACCGCATATAAACATGCCGCGCCCCGCATTTGAAATAATTGTTTCTTTTCAGAGAAGCATCAAACAACATCCAAAAAAGCTAGACTTACAACCTTTCCGCGCTCAAGATTAAACAACACCCTTTGAACACACTTTTCGCCCAAGCCATCTAAATATAAAAAATCACACTCGAAACAATCAATAACTTCCAGATTATCTCTTTTAAACTCAAACCAGAGCGTCATATCTTCATCTCTTTTCCATTTGCCCTGCTTGTTATTCCTATCAAAACTCTGCCCAACCATTTCACTTCTAACATCTATGCAAACTTCTTTTATATCACTCCCGTAATTATGCAAATACACAATAAGCTCACAATCATCCACACCAAAATACTGGAGAACCGAAGTGTCTAGACTAAAAATCGGCTGGGCCATTTTCTTTCGTTCTCTTCTTAACCCGGCCGCCTCTGCTTTAGCGAAAGCTATATCCTCTTGAGTAGCTTTTACCAATTCCTTCTGTTGCTCAACAGAATTTCGCAACTCTTCAGCTTGCATCCTGAGAGCCTCAGTACTTAACCGAAGCTCCTTACTTTGCTGGAAATACCCTATTACTAGCCAAAAAAAAGCCATTGGCGCAAAACTTCCAGCAAGAAAATCGCCCCACTCATTTAAGCCCAGCTGCAGAGCCGTATCAAAATTCAACCAGAAAACAACTGAAAAACCCAGAACCCATAATATTGTTACAACCATTCCAAATATCAACATAACGCCCCACCAACCACCGAAATTAAATCAACCATCTGCCGACTGCTTATTTTTTTGGCCCTCCTCAACTTTCAACCGGACAGAA
Organism: Pseudomonas anguilliseptica; assembly: GCF_021375795.1. GTDB lineage: Bacteria > Pseudomonadota > Gammaproteobacteria > Pseudomonadales > Pseudomonadaceae > Aquipseudomonas > Aquipseudomonas anguilliseptica_A. Next base: position 645,724 of record NZ_JAEIOI010000003.1, read on the forward strand.
AACTTGCCATTCACATAAAAGAAAGACTCAAGACCAGCGCTCTTATCAACAAGAAGAAAGGAGTCACCCGACTTTATTAAAACATTCGCCATACCTGTAAATTTTTCAGAGGAAATATATACTGCCTCTTCATCCATTATTTTATCAAAGCGCACAATCCCAAGATAATATGAAAAAGCAAGTGATAGGCCCGTGAGGAAATAAATAAAAGCCCTGAGAATCTGACGTCTGTAGGCAATACGTTTCCTGTCGAATAGTCGAGTTATCACTGCCTTTGGTGATCTAGCCAAGAACCCTGCTTTAAGAATCAATGCCAACACTATGCTGCCACCCAGAAACCATACAACCTGATCAACTTCAGAATATTTCACCTTAAGATAAGAAAAATTAAAAATAAAATACACACCAACAACAAAAACAATCCAATAAAGAACCTTCTCGTAAACCGTGCTTTCTTTATATATTTTTGACCCAGTCCTATTGAAGCGCAACGGCCACTGCCGCCTCAACCTTAGTACAAATGCTGCAATGGCATGAAAAAATGAAAAATAGAACTGAGATAACGCAAATGCAAAAACCCGCGCAATCGTGTAGCTCATAAGAAAATAAAAAACAAATATAGATATAAAAGCCGATAAAAAATCTACCGCCACTATAGAAAGCATTTCAAATGGCACCTGGGTCATAAATCCAGAATAGTGCGCCGAGGCTAAAGACAAAACAACCAACACTGCTTTTACTATCGTTTTTATGGAGTCCTCCCTAACTCCTAACATTTCCGTAACCGCACTAAACAAGCCTTCTTTCTTAGGCTTATTTTGCTTATCCCCTCTAAACAGTTTATCCAACAGTGCTGCATTCCTTACCATACTATTTGCATTCCCTTTCATTTGAGCCAGTAACTTCTTTGACAGTACTTGCTCCATCGGACTAAAACTGCTCGCTGCTGAGCAACACGCTACCACTATGATCCTTACGATCAATGTGGCACCTGTATACCTCGTCAGACTTCTTCAACCATTCCAAAATTACGGACAATGCTGTGCAAGCCCTTGGCGTGTTTTTTCGCTTGGGTTTACGGCATTCACGTCGCGCCAGAACTTACATTCGGCGCTATTGAACTTTCTGTCATAGGCTTCGCGTGCTGCCTGGTTTTGCGCCTGGATTGCTTGCTGCCTGATCCGCTCGTTTGTTTCTTTACTCATTCTGTCTGTAGCACGCCGAAACTCTTTTGCTGCTTCTTCCAGCTGATAATTCACCCATGCGTTAACTATCAGTAAGCGCATACCATCAGCTGCGAGTATCCCGGTGAATACGGCAATAAAGATAATTGCTAGGAGTTCGCCATTGCTACGCTCGCGCTTTTGATAGCGCGGCCTAATATCTTCATCTATATCGAGTTTCAGGTCTTTGAACTGATCATCCACACTCTGCACTCCATTGCTTGAACCTGCACTCGCCTACTTCTCTTTTAATGCTGCCTAACCTATCCAATATATACTGGAAAATTTTGCTCTGGATGAAAAAATCGCCCACTGGCGTCAAGCACAGAAACAAACATGTAGTGAAGTCCTATGAAAGCAGTTGACTCAGTGTTGCTTGCACGATAGCGTCCATCCGTACCTTTCACAGCCAGCACTTCCGTCGAGTGGTTTGCAAAATCCTTTTCTGCTGATGCTTGCTTTCCATGGTTCTCAACCCTAAAACGGACTTTTACTTCACCACTCCCCCATCCTGCAATTTGAAACTCTGCAGTAAATTTTATGTTTACCTTCGCTGAAGCACATCTTGAGCACTTATGCAGAGCTCCATTCTCCTCAACCACTTCACTTGTTATTTTTATTGGTAAATCTCGATCCCCTGGTTTAGGCAGCATGTTGAAATATTTTTCATGCTGAATAACATATTGCCTGTAGTTTTTGGGACGACCATCTTTATCTGTGTAGTTAGGAGTTACATATCTATCCGGCTCACCAGAAGACATTTTCATCCCAATAACTTCGTCGTGAAGATCCAGTAGCTCAACCAGCTCCTGACCGACCATTACTCTATTTTTGCTTGCCTTTTGTTGTAGCTTCGCAGCAACATCAACGTGGTATGAGGTTGCGGTAACCTCGGAGCTTCCTGCGTATCCATACATACCCCATAAAACTTCGTCGTGCTTGCCGTAATCAATGCCAACTCGAATGCCAACATCGTCATCCACGCCAAAGCTTTTCATTCGTGGAGACACAACTGATCGCATAAACTCGACCAAGTACGTGCCGCAATTAATTGCATTAATTGCACTATCCCTAGGAGATGTATTTTTACCACGAAAGAACGCCAGCACTGCATCGCCCATAATCCTATGAACGTGACCATCAAACGCCAGCACGGTCTCAATAGCACATTTGATTATTTGATTTTTTATCCAAAAAACTTCTTCCGGACTATATACAACGCCTAACTTTGTCGAACCTTTAATGTCAACAAATAGCGAAACAACATATCCGCGCGCTTGGCCACCGCTGCCTTCCAAATAATCAAAGTCTGGATGCCCACCTATTGCAGCAGCCTTGTGACCATCTTTCCCAAACAGTTTTCTTATACTTTCTTGCACCTTAAACTCATTTGCAGCTCCCTCTCGATAACTAAGAATCTGAGTTGAGGCAGATTCCATAGCCATATCAAGATATCTTTCTTGAGAGTCCTGCGCATAGGCTTTATATATAGGGCGATCTACAGAAAACCCACCATAAATCTCGTTCATCCGTGACATATTTTTAGCCCTGAAACCGCATAAATAAATACAAGCATCAGCAGACTCAGCAACGCCAAATTTACAACAGCAATTCGGCTCGCTACTGATATTTTTTTTATCTTGTCGCTTGTTATAACTGCAACCTCGTGCACTTGACGCGACAAATCAGACTCAAGCTCTTGAAAAGTAATATCCTTAATTTTCTCTATGTATTTTTCAGCTGTAAAATTCTCCGCCACTGAGTCAAAGAAAAATACTGAAGGATCTCCTCTACCAGCCGTACTGCTACTAGAAAGATTCGGCCATATACTTTTCACAACCCAATATATACTTAGCAAAGATGCCAGACCAACGGCCATCAAATTTATTAGCAGAAAAAATTTATAAAAACCATTAACAGCCGAAATAATCTCGTTAGACTTTAATATAACACCAGCAAAAATAGCACTATTAAAAGTGGCCAAAAGTCCACTCTTAAAATTTACCGTTGATATATAACCATCAAATCTCTTTAAACTATCCCACAAAGCACTTATTTTAATTTTTTGATAATCACTAGGCTTGTACTCTTCCATCATATCCTCGCGTATTTCAGTCCTTTTCGCCGCCCATCCTTCGGGAGTACCAGCGCCTAGCTACTTCCTTGGTGATCGCTATCCCGCGTTTTGATTGGGCAAGTTTGAATCGGCTTCTTCGTATCCCGGCGATACCTGGCCCTTGGCAGGGTCTACCTCTCCCCTCCACAGCCAAAGCTCGTATTGAGGAAACACTTTCAGCAGCTCCTCTAGATCCTCAATCCGAGTCTTCACCTTCCGATTGGTCGCCACGGTCTGCCACCGCTGACGCTCCTTGATCGTAGTGGCCTCAGCCAGCTTCGTGGCCCCTATGTGTCTCACTAGGGTTCTAAGCCTTTCCTCGATCATTCCAAAAAGCTCTTATGCGTGATGAATAATTTATTGATAAATAATTCATCAAAGGCCATCATGCCTCCGCGCTGATAAATTATTTATTACACGTTTTGTGTAAAACCACACGAATAGTGACGGAACGAGCATGGAACTGGAAGAGCTGGAACCTTCGAAGCTGATAGGCCCGCAACAGGACGTTGAAACCGTCGAATCCTGGGCGGATCGCAACGGCCTTACCTACGGCACTGCGCGTGCCTGGGCCATGAAAGGCGTAGTGCCTACTGTAAAGCTCGGCAAGCGTCGCATGGTGAATAGCGCCCTACTCCGCTCCTGGCTGCTGGAACAGGAGTGGACGGCATGAAAACTCAGTTCATTGTCGAAACCTGCACCTTCCACGGCCCAACTAGACAACGCCGCTGGCATCAGGTGCACACCGGCCCAAACCGGGCTGACTGTAGGGCTTACATCAAGAACACCGTTATCAGGATGTACGCGCACTGGGACCCTGAGCGCGCTACTGACTTGTTCCGTGTTCGTGGTGTGAGGGCAACAGCATGAAGCCTCCTTTCTATACCCAAGCCGCATTCGCCGCCCTGGCCGGTGTTCCCATTGAGCAGGTCGCGCAATGGATCAGAAACGGCACCCTCGACAGCGTGAAAGTCGGCAAAACCCGTCTGGTGCTGTTCACGGGGGTGATCCAGTGAGCCGCACAGACGCGCAATTCAAGCTGCGCATGCCTGCTGCACTCCGCGCCCAGGTTGAGCAAGCCGCCAAAGAGGCGCACCGCTCCCTGAATGCTGAAATCGTCTTTCGCCTGGAGGCGAGCTTTGCCCAGGTAAAGCAGGAGGCTTCCCAGTGATCTACGCCAGCTCCGGTTACCCAGGCGAGGGCATGAGCTATGACGCCATTCAGCTACAGCAACCAGCAGCACGCCGAGAACTGCGACTGCTCTGTCTGCTGGTCAAAGGCCGAGATGGCCAAGCCCGATCCTTGCCCGTCCACACCCTGCGACCAATGCCGCCCCGCGTCTGCCCGACCCGTGCGGACGCTGAAAATGCGCCTCGTCGCTGGTGCCTGGACGCCCTTGCTCTCCCAATGGGAAATCACCCCGGCCTTTATCTGCGCGAAACACACGCCAAGCGACCGACCACCGAAGTATTGGAGCGTTGTGGAAAACATCGGCAAGCCCGTGCCTTTCGTACCGCTGCACGAACCTTTCGAGCTGACGGGGTGAGCGCATGATCGGCTTTGACCCTCTTACTACGTTTGTTCTCTGCCTAGTCCCGATTGTCTGCGTGATTGGTGGCTACTGGCTCGGCCGAATGGCCAGCACTCCAACAATTGGCAGGACTGATCCACGTTTGGCCTATACACACGCCGAGCGCCTCGGTTTTACCTTCGGCATTGTTGCTGCCTTGGCAATCATTCAAAGCAAGACAGGCCCACCCAGTAGATCGCCGCCTGTGTCCGGGACTGGTTCACCAGTCGCGGGCGCAGGTGGCGAAACGGGATGACAAGGGCGAGGCCCTTGGTGTGGCAGTTTTTAATTAACAGAACTAATTAGGGGAAAAGTTGAAAGTGTCATTGCGTCACTATTAATACCATTAAGAATCGTGACTATGACATTTAACTATCCATGATTTATCGCTGTATTTATCGCGTATAAATAACTCAAGGCAACCCCTTGCAAGCCGCAGCATACAGGGCAGATGAAGAACTTTACCAGTTCCTCTGCTTGGGACTCTTCGGCCTGCAAAAAGGCAAACCGCGCAATAACGCGCAACTAAGCGAGGAAATAAAAGATGGCACGTTCAACTATGGAAGTTGCATTTCTCGGCACCCAAATGACCCAGGTGGAAGACACCAAATACGCCAAGGTCTTCTACGGCGATGAGCCGGACGGCAAGACCGAACACGGCCTGTCCATCATCGGCATGGCGATCTCCGAAGACGCCGCCGACGAAGTGTTTAACGCCGGCTCCCAGTTCGAACCCCTGCAACTGGTGCGCATCACTTTTGACGTCGCCCGTGGCGGTCAAAACAAGGGCAAGAATCTGGCCCTGCACATTGAAGCGGTAGACCCCAAGCCAACCGCCCGCGCTGCCACTCCACAACCTAACGGCCAACAGCAAGCCAAACCAGCGGCCCAGGCTGCTGACCCGGCCAAGTCCTAAGCAGGCCGGCTCCCGTGGTGTGGATGTTCTGCAATCACTGCCGCAAGACCTCGCCGGCTACTAGCTGGCGTGTGATCTGCGCCTGTCCGCACTGCCGGAGCCCCCTGTGAACTTTCTGGCCTGCGAGGGCGAATGGGTGGCCGGCCCAGGTGGTGAACCCATCTGCGCCGGTCAACTGCTCAACCTCACAAGCGAGGAAATGCAGGGCCTGTATGGCACTGCACTCAGTTGGGATCAGGTCAGCGAGCTGCAGGGCGAAACCATCGTGCTGTTTGCCCTGGTGTTCGGCTTCCTGGTTCTGAAAAAAGTCCTGAAATAGCGAGGTAACAACCATGAAAAACAAACTGCAAAACCTGAAACGCTCCCTCGG
>NZ_JAEIOI010000004.1 GCF_021375795.1 Pseudomonas anguilliseptica
TTCGATTACATCGAGATGTTTTACAACCCCAAGCGACGACATGGTTTCGCTGAGAAGCTGTCACCGATAGAGTTCGAACGTCGTTATTTTCTGAGGCAGGATGGTCTCTAGAAAACCGGGGCCTATTCACCATCCTGTTCTGCGCGCGGCCTGGATGGCTACTTATCCGTCGTCAGCACCACACGGAAACAGGTGCCGCCTGCCGGCAGGTTGCTCACGGTAATGACCCAGCCCTGCCGGGTGCAGATCCGTTTGACCAGCGACAGCCCCAAGCCCAGGCCCTCGCCACGGGGCTGGATACCGCGGACAAAGGGCTGGAAGATGCTTTCATGCTGCTCAAGCGGAATCCCCGAGCCGCTGTCCTCCACACGCAACCCCGCTGGTTCGAGCACCAGGCGCACGAAGCCCTGCTCGGTGTAGTGCAAGGCATTGCGCAGCAGGTTGCTAACCACCGTGCTGAGCAGGGTCGGGTTGTATAGACCACCATCCGCGCCTTCGTTGATGAACTGGAAATCCAGCCCCTTGTCCCTGAGCAGCGGCCCCCAGCGGTTGGCTTGCTCGCTGGCGATACTCGCCAGACTATTGCTGGGGGCCGGGGCACAGGCATTGGCCTTGTCACGCGCAAGTTGCAGAAAAGTCTGCACCAGCTCACGCATTTCTTCGCTGGCGCGGCTGATGCGTTGCAATTGATCGCGCTCACGTGGCCCCAGCGGGCTTTCGGCCAGCAGCTCGCAGGAGCTGGCGATCACCATTAGCGGGGTGCGCAACTCATGGCTGACATCGCTGGTAAACAACCGCTCGCGCTCCAGAGACTGGCGCAGCTGGCCCAGGGTGCTGTCGAAGGCATCTGCCAGCTGCCCCACTTCATCGTCCGGATACTCCGGAGCAAGGGCCGGCGCCAAGGGGTTGAGCTGGTCGCGATGGCGCACCTGACGGGCCAGGCGGGTAATCGGCTCCATGACCTTGCGCGCCATGATCACACCCAACGCCCAGGCAGCGATCACCGTCAGCAGAAAGCCCGCCAACACCACATCGAACAGGGCCTGTTCACGCGCCTCGAACTCTTCCTGCTGCTGCACCAGCATATAGGTACGGCCATTGAGTTCATGGGTGTAGACATAGAGCGCCTGGTCGCCCTCCATGACTTCGTTGAAGCCCAACGACAGCCCGGCAAACTGCTCGGGAATAGCATAGTCGGCCAGGTCGGAGGCGAAGAAGCGCGTCGCCGAGTCCAGCCGGGGCGGTCGGCCCTGGCTGATATCGGCATGCAGCACTTCGTTCAACTCACGGCTCAGCTCCTGCGACACCAGGTGCTCTTCAATAAAGTGCACCACCGCCACGATGCTCAGGGAGAACAACCCGCTGACCAGGGTGGTCATCAGCACGAAGGCGATCAGAATGCGCCGCGCAAAGGGTTGTTTAGAGACCATTGTCCGGCTCCGCCAGGCGGTAACCAACGCCATGCTGGGTATGCAGCAACGCCGTGGCGAATGGTTTGTCGAGCACCTGGCGCAGTTGGTGGATATGGCTGCGCAGGCTGTCGCTGTCCGGGCAGTCATCGCCCCACAGCGCCTCTTCGAGTACTTCACGGCGCACCACGGCCGGGCTTCTCTGCATCAGTACTGCCAATAGCTTGAGCGCCAGCGGGTTGAGTTTGAGCGCCTGACCGGCGCGGCTGACATGCAGGGTATCGAGGTCATAGAGCAGGTCAGCGACTTTCAACTGACGTTTGCGACTGCCTTGACTGCGCCGCAGGATGGCCTCGATGCGCGCCACCAGTTCAGAGAGGGCAAAGGGCTTGATCAGGTAATCATCAGCGCCCACCTGCAGGCCCTGAAGGCGGTCGTCCAGCGCATCGCGGGCGGTCAGCATAAGGATCGGCACTTCGTTGTGGCCGTCTTCACGCAGGCGTTGGCAGACCTGATAGCCGTCCATGCCGGGTAGCATGATGTCGAGCACGATCAGGTCGTAATGGCCGGTGGTCGCCAGGTGCAAACCGCTCAGTCCGTCCTGCGCGCAATCGACGGTAAAGCCTTTGAGTTGCAGGTAGTCCAGCACATTGGCAAGGATGTCACGGTTGTCTTCGATGACCAGAATTCGCATCGTTGGCTCTCTATTTCGGGGTTTAACGCTTTTTTCACAACGCGTTGACGCGCGCCTCACAGGCCCACTCACAGACTGCGGCACGTTCATCCAACAAGGATCATACGATGCCTCAACTCTACTTCGCCCAGCTGCGTTATCTGTCCATCATTGTGCTCGCGTGGCTGCTGGTGTTCTTCCTGACCCGCAGCGTATTGCTGGTCAGCCACCTGGGCGATGCCCACGGCAACCTGCTGCAACTGAGTGCGGTGTATGCCATCGGCCTGGTCTACGACCTGGGCTTTCTACTCTATGCCACTTTGCCCTTGGCGCTGTACCTGTTCCTCTGCCCGCCCAGACTTTGGCGGCAACGCTGGCACCAGCGCCTGCTGTTCGCCCTGGTGGCGTTCAGTCTGTTTGTCATGCTGTTCACTGCCGTGGCCGAATGGCTGTTCTGGGATGAGTTCGGCGTGCGCTTCAACTTCATTGCCGTGGATTACCTGGTGTATTCGGAGGAGGTGCTCAACAACATCCTTGAGTCTTACCCGATCTACCCGCTGCTGGCCCTGCTCGCCCTGCTGGCAACCGCTGCCAGCATTGCCCTGCGCAAACCCGTGCAGGCCGCACTGGATGCCCCCCTGCTGACCCCATCGCGGGCCTTTGCCAGCCTGGCCCTGGTACTGCTACTGACTGGGCTGAGCAGCCTGACCATCGGCCAGGATGCACCACGCGGCATGGGCGGCAACACCTACCAGCGCGAGCTGGCCAGCAATGGTCCGTTCCAGTTCTTCGCCGCCTTTCGCAACAATGAACTGGACTACCAGCAGTTCTACAGCACCCTGCCCGCTGACCGCGTCGCCAGCCTGCTACGCGATGAAGTGCGCGAACCCAACGCGCGCTTTATCGGCAGCGACCCGCAGGACATTCGCCGGCTGATCGACAACCCAGGGCCGGCCAAAAAGATGAACGTGATACTAGTGACGATCGAGAGCCTGAGCGCCAAATACCTTGGCAGTTTTGGCGACACCCGCGGGCTGACTCCCAGCCTCGATGCGTTGCGCCAACACAGCTTGGCCTTCAGCAACTTCTACGCCACAGGTACGCGTACCGACCGAGGCCTGGAGGCCATCACCCTGTCGATCCCACCCACGCCGGGGCGCTCCATCGTCAAACGGATTGGCCGCGAAAGTGGTTACGCCAGCCTCGGCCAGCAGTTCAGTGCGCTCGGCTATGACAGCGTGTTTCTCTACGGTGGGCGTGGCTACTTCGACAACATGAACGCCTTCTTCGGCGGCAACGGTTACCGGACTGTCGACCAGAGCAGCGTGGCCGAAGCGGACATGGCCTTCCAGAACGCCTGGGGCATGTCCGACGAAGACCTCTACAAGCAAACGCTCAAGGTAGCCGACAGCGACCATGCCGCCGGCAAACCGTTCTTCCTGCAACTGATGACCACCTCCAACCACCGCCCCTACACCTACCCGAATGGACGCATCGACATCCCCTCAGGCGAGGGCCGCGAGGGCGCGGTGAAATACACCGACTACGCCATTGGCCAGTTCCTCAAACAGGCCCAGGACAAGCCCTGGTTCAAACAGACTGTGTTCGTCTTCGTTGCCGACCACACCGCTGGCAGTGCCGGCCAGGAAGACCTACCCGTGGCCAACTACCACATTCCGCTGTTCATCTACGCCCCGGCTCTGCTCGAAGCGCAAACCTTCAGCGCCGTGGCCAGCCAGATTGATCTGGCCCCCACCCTGCTGGGCTTGCTCAACATTGATTACAGCTCGACCTTTTTCGGCCGCAACCTGCTGCGCAGCGACCGCGCGCCTGGCCGCGCCCTGATCGGCAACTACCAGCACCTAGGCCTGTTCGATGGACAGAACCTGGCCATCCTCAGCCCCCGCCAGGGCATGCGTCGCCACGACGATGCTCTGGGCATCAGCCGCGAGTCCACGAGCAACCGCGAAGACCCGCTGCTACAACGCGACATTGCCTATTACCAGGGCGCCAGCCATGCCTTTGAGCAACACCTGATCACCTGGCAACCGACCATCTCCCCTGCCGAACAGTTCAGCAAACGTTAAGCCTGGCCGCGCACAGTAGCGACCAACAGAGGAGTGCCGTCATGGCTCACAGCCACACCCGCTATTTTGATTTTCGCCTCGCCCTGGGGATTCCCCTGGCTCTGATGGCACTGCTTTTACTGATCGACCCCAGCGGCCTGGATTTCGCCCTGGCGCAGCTGTTCTACGAACCCGGCCAGGGTTTTGTCGGTCGCCACAGCTTCTGGCTGGAAGACATCCTGCATGATCGCGCCAAACAGGCGGTGATCGCGCTCGGGGTCCTGGCCATCGGCGGCTTTCTACTCAGCCTGCTGCCCAGGTGGCAGGCGTGGCGGCGACCGCTGGGCTACCTGGTGCTGGCCCTGGCATTGTCGACCAGCATCATCACACCCCTGAAGAAACTCACCGGCATGCATTGCCCCTGGAGCCTTAGCGAGTTCGGCGGCACGCAAACCTTTAGCCCACTGCTCGGTGAGCGGGCACCTACCGACAAACCTGGGCGCTGCTGGCCAGGTGGCCATGCCGCGTCCGGCTTTGCCCTGTTCGCGCTGTTCTTCGTGCTGCGCGACCGCCGCCCCCGGCTGGCGCGCATTGCCCTGGGGTTCGCATTGGGACTGGGCACGCTGCTTTCCGCAGGGCGGATGATGCAGGGCGCACATTTTCTCTCACACAACCTGTGGACACTGCTGCTCGACTGGCTGATCTGCACCCTCTGCTACCGCTGGCTGCTCTATCGCCCGCAGCCAGCGACTACGGCGCTGACCATCGACCACCGCCTGCACGAGGGCCAAACCTGATGCGTACCCTGCTGAGCAGCCTGCTCCTGTTGCTGTTGCTGACCACGCCACTGGCCTGGAGCAACAGTGCTCCCCACACGCGGCCGGCCGCCTGGGCGACACCACTGGACGCCCGCCTGAACCTCTATCGCATGGACCAGGGGCTTTACCGCAGCGCCCTGCCACAGGCCGACGATCAGCCGCTGTTGCAGCAGCTGGGCGTGAAGACAGTGATCAACTTCTACCAACGCAGCGATGCGCAGTGGCTGAATGCTCCCGGCATCCACCAGGTGCATCTGCCGCTGCGCACCGACCGCATTGATGATGCCGACGTGCTCGCCGTCTTGCGCAGCATCCGTCAGGCACAGGCCTACGGCCCAGTGCTGATTCACTGCAAGCACGGGCAGCACCGCACCGGTCTGATTGCCGCGCTGTACCGCGTGGTCTACCAGGGCTGGAGCAAACCTCAGGCCCTGGCGGAAATGCGCGGCGGCGGTTTTGGCGGTGAGGAGCGCCTGGCCGATGCCGAAGCCTACCTCCAGGACGTCGATATCAACGCCTTGCACCGCGCCCTGGCCAGCGGGGCCTGTAGCACCAGCCCCTGGGCACTGTGCAGCATCAGCAGCTGGCTGAATCATCAACTGGCCTGGAGGTGAACCATGCCACACGTACCCACGCGCAGCCGTAAAGGCCTGTATTGGCTGTTGGCCGGACTGATCGCCAGCCAACTGCTGGGCTGCCATAGCACCCGCGAACAACTCACCGCAGAAGGCTACCCGGCACCGTTTATCGACGGTTTCGAAGCCGGCTGCAGCAGCGGTCGGCAAGCGGCCGGTGCCCTGCAACCCTTTCGCAAGGATGTACCGCGCTACCTGCAGCAGCCCGACTACGCCACCGGTTGGGACGATGGTTTCCGCCAGTGCCAGGCCAGCCTGGAAAGCGACCTGCAACGCCGCTGGCATGAACAGGACGCAGACGATGACGCCTGGCGCAACGCGGTCGATCAGGGGATGGCCAAGGCGCTGCGCGCCAAGTGAGCATGCGCTGAGCGCTATTCCACAGCATGGATTACAGCTAGGCTGAACACCCACCTCGTGCGGAGAACCTCGCCTTGCTGCCCCGGATGCCCACACTCTTCGCCGTCATGCTGAGTGCGCTGCTGACCGGCTGCGGCGCAGCCAAACCGCTGACACTGATGTCCACCCCGGTGATCTACTACCAGGCAGCCATCGACCCTTTCGCGCACTTGCCTGAGACGGAGCGCGTGCCGGAGGTGTCGGTGTTCTACGCCACCAACCGCGCGCCCAGTAGCAGCGGTTATGGCAATCAGGTCAGCGACCGGCTGCACCTGGGCAGCGCCAGCGTTCGCCTGGGCGGCAGCGACGACCTGTGGCCGCAATTGCGCAACGCATCGCTCAGTGAAACCCGCCCGCGTGAGCTACCGCTGAGCCTGCTGCAAGCCCGGGAAGACGCCCACTTGCCACTGCACAGCGCTAACACTGGGACACTGCCAGCAGACGTGCAGGCGTATATGGATACGCTCAACCTGCAGCTGAGCAAGGCGCGCGACAAGGAAATCATCCTCTACGTGCACGGGGCGAAGGTGGACTTCGCCAACGCCAACCAGCTCACCGGTGAGCTGGTGCATTTTGCCGGGCGCGACTTCGTCGGCCTGGCGTTTGCCTGGCCTTCGCACCAGAACATCCTGAGTTACCTGCTCGGCGTCGATGTCGAGCGCGCACGCCAGGCCAGCCACGCGCTCAGTCAGTTGCTGGAACTGCTGGCCCAGCATAGCCATGCCGAGCGCATCAATCTGGTGGCCTACAGCGCAGGCGGACGCGTCACCTCGTTGGCCCTGCAGGAACTGGCAGCCCGACACGCCGAGCTGAGCCGAACCCAGCTGCAAACGCGCTACCGCATTGGCGCGGTGGTCTTCGCCGCTGCCGATGTGCCGGAAGAACTGTTCGAGCAACGCCTGCCCGGTATCAGCAGGATCGCCGAACAGGTGATGATCACCGTCTCCGACCAGGACGATGCCCTGCAATACGCCCACCTGCTGATGCCCGGTGGCCCACGGATTGGCAGCAGTCAGGCCGAGGCCAGCCTGCATCGCTTCACCCAGCGTCAGCACCTGGACAACGTCAACCTGCTGGATGTGTCGGGCCGCTAAGCCGAGCGCGGGTTCGATATCGTCGGCCATCACTACTGGTATCGCCATCCCTGGGTCAGCAGTGATGTAATCCTGCTGCTGCGCACCAACCTCAGCCCACAGGCCCGCGCGCTATCGCCTGGTGATCATCCGGCGCTGTGGTACATGCAGCACGATTACCCGGTGGCCGTTCGCAACGTCACCCGCGAGGTGCTCAAAGGGCAGTGGTAGATCAGGCTAGAACCAGCGAGGAGAAACAGAAGGCGGCCGATGTGGAACGGAGCGGGTAGCTCCGTTCCTGCGCCGCCGGGTAGGCGAGCGCAGCGCATCGAAATGCCAGAAGGGAAGAAACGCATCGTACCGGGCGGGTAACCCTCCGTTGCCGGGTGTACGACGGGCGCTGCAGAGCAGCATCAGGCACCTGGGCAAGGTGCCTGAGGGTGAAGCCGGTGTTGCCAACCACCCCGGCCGGCGAACCAGTCGAGGTGGGATGCTCGTAGAACCTGTTAGCCGATGGTCATCAGGCTGGCGTTGCCGCCGGCCGCTGCAGTGTTGATGCTCAGGGCGTGTTCGATCAGCAGACGCTCCAGCGGGATATCGGTTTCGCCTTTGTGCAGACCATGCACACCGATGATTGCGCCAGGACGCTGAGCCGCCAGCTGGCAGACTTCGCGCAGCTGATCGGAATCACCGTGATGGAGGATGGCGTCGAACACCGTTTCGCTCTCGCTCCACTGGCTGAGCAGGCTGATGCGTTGCTGCACGGCCTTGGGCAGCGCGGCAAACAGCTCGCGGGTCAGCTCGCTTTCCTGCCACAGCACCTGGCAACCCACGGCCAGGGCCGCCGCCAGTTGCACCAGCAGGTCGCTGCGCTCGTCCGCCAGGCACAGCACGTGCTCACGCGGCAGCAGGCTGTAGCTGTTGCGCTCGCCAGTCGGGCCGTTGAGCATCTGCACGGTGCCACTCTGCGCCAGTTCAACGTATTGCGCGCTTAGTGCGCTCAGGCTCGGTTCATGCTTGGCCGCCCACTCCTGCAGCGCCTGGATCACCTTGGCCTGCTCGGCCGGACGCTGGCTTTCGCCACCTTCCTGCTGCAGCTGCTTGGCCACGGCATCCTGCGGACGGGTTGCCAGCAGGCGGTACATATACAGCGGGCCACCGGCTTTCGGGCCAGTACCAGACAGGCCTTCACCGCCGAACGGCTGCACGCCAACCACCGCGCCAACCATGTTGCGGTTCACATACAGGTTGCCAACCTTGGCGGTGTTGACCACCTGAGCGATGGTTTCGTCGATGCGCGTGTGCACACCGAGGGTCAGGCCATAACCGCTGTCATTGATCTGCTGCAGCAGCTTGCCCAGTTCAGCACGCGGGTAGCGCACCACATGCAACACCGGGCCGAAGATCTCGCGCTGCAGTTCGTCAAAGCTGTCCAGCTCGATCAGCGTCGGCATGACATAGGTGCCACGCTTGATGTCGTCAGCCACGGCGCGGGCGGTCTGGAATACCTTGCGGCCCTTCTCGCGCATCTTCTCGATGTGCTGGTCGATATTGCCCTTGGCTTCCGCGTCGATCACCGGACCGATATCGGTGCTCAGCCGCTCCGGGTTGCCCAGGCTGTATTCGGCCATAGCGCCCTTGAGCATGTTGATCACCCGATCCGCCACGTCTTCCTGCACACACAGCACGCGCAGAGCCGAGCAACGCTGACCGGCGCTGTCGAAGGCCGAGGCCACCACATCGACCACCACCTGCTCGGTGAGCGCCGAGGAGTCGACGATCATGGTGTTGAGGCCGCCGGTTTCAGCGATTAGCGGCAGGGTACGCCCCTGGGCGTCCAGACGACCGGCGAGGTTGCGCTGGATGATCCCGGCCACTTCAGTGGAGCCAGTAAACATCACGCCGCGCACGCGCTCGTTGCCGATCAGGCCGGCACCGACGGTTTCGCCACGGCCCGGCAGCAGTTGCACGGCGCCGCTCGGCACACCGGCTTCGAGCAGAATGCGCACGGCTTGCGCGGCGATCAGCGGAGTCTGCTCGGCCGGCTTGGCCAGCACGGTGTTACCGGCCGCCAGGGCAGCGGCGACCTGACCACTGAAGATCGCCAGCGGGAAGTTCCACGGGCTGATGCACACCACCGGGCCCAGCGGGCGGTGGCTGTCATTGCTGAAATGAGTACGTGCCTGCGCCGCGTAGTAACGCAGGAAGTCCACGGCTTCACGCACTTCGGCGATGGCGTTGGCGAAGGTCTTGCCCGCTTCACGCACCAGCAAGCCCATCAGTTGCTGCATTTCCGCTTCCATCTGATCAGCGGCGCGATCCAGCACAGCAGCGCGCTCGGCCGGCAGGGTCGACTGCCAGATCTGCCCGCTGGACACGGCGCAGAGCACGGCATTGCGCACATCCTGCTCGCTGGCCTCGTACACATGGCCGACGATGTCGCGGTGATCAGCCGGGTTGCGCACCGGCTGTGCGTCGCCCAGCTCAGGGGCATCACAACCGAGCAGCGGCATGGCCTTGTAAACCGTGTTGGTGCTGCTCAGCAGCGCCGAGGACAGCGAACCCAGGCGGTGTTCGTTGGCCAGGTCGATGCCTTCGGAGTTCAACCGGGCGTCACCATACAGGGCGCGCGGCAGAGCGATACGCGGGTGCGGCAGACCGAGGCCGCCTTCCTGCGTGGCCATCTGCTCGACCTGTTGCACCGGGTCGAGCACCAGATCCTTGATCGAGATGCTGTGGTCGGCGATGCGGTTGACGAACGAGGTGTTCGCGCCGTTTTCCAGCAGACGACGCACCAGGTAAGCCAGCAGGGTTTCATGGCTGCCCACCGGTGCGTAGATGCGGCACGGACGGTTCAGCTTGCCATCGGCGACCTTGCCCACCACCTGCTCGTACAGCGGCTCACCCATGCCATGCAGGCATTGGAACTCGTACTGACCGGGGTAGTAGTTCTGCCCGGCCAGCTGATAGATGGCCGACAACGAGTGGGCGTTGTGGGTGGCGAACTGCGGGTAGATGGCTTCCGGCACAGCCAGCAGCTTGCGCGCGCAGGCGATGTAGGAAATGTCGGTGTACGGCTTGCGGGTGTACACCGGGTAACCTTCCAGGCCTTCGACCTGGGCACGCTTGATCTCGCTGTCCCAGTAGGCGCCTTTTACCAGGCGGATCATCAGGCGATGACGGCTGCGCTTGGCCAGATCGATGACGTAGTCGATCACATACGGGCAGCGCTTCTGGTAAGCCTGGATAACGAAGCCGATACCGTTCCAGCCGGTCAGGGCCGGGTCGAAGCACAGACGCTCCAGCAGATCGAGGGAAATTTCCAGGCGATCCGCTTCTTCGGCGTCGATGTTCAGGCCGATGTCGTACTGCTTGGCCAGCTTGGTCAGACCCAGCAGGATCGGGTACAGCTCGTCCATCACCCGGTCGTATTGCGCACGGCTGTAGCGCGGATGCAGGGCGGAGAGCTTGATCGAAATACCCGGGCCTTCGTAGATGCCACGACCATGGGAGGCCTTGCCGATGGCATGGATGGCCTGCTCGTAGGACGCCAGGTAGCGCTTGGCGTCTTCATCGGTCAGCGCGGCTTCACCGAGCATGTCGTAGGAATAGCGGAAGCCTTTGCTTTCCATGTTGGTAGCGTTGGCCAGGGCTTCGGCGATGGTTTCGCCGGTGACGAACTGCTCGCCCATCAGGCGCATGGACATGTCCACGCCCTTGCGGATCAGTGGCTCGCCGCCCTTGCCGATAATGCGGTTGAGCGACGTCACCAGGCCGGCCTCGTTGTGGGTCGACACCAGTTTACCGGTGATCAACAGACCCCAGCTGGCGGCGTTGACGAACATCGACGGGCTGTTGCCGAGGTGCTGGCTCCAGTTGCCGTTGCTGATCTTGTCGCGGATCAACGCGTCACGGGTGGCCTTGTCCGGAATACGCAGCAGCGCTTCGGCCAGGCACATCAGCGCCACACCCTCCTGCGAGGACAGCGAAAACTCCTGCAGCAAGCCCTGCACCAGGCCCTGACGGCCGCCGGCGTTCTTCTGGTTACGCAGCTTCTCGGCAATGCCCATGGCCAGCTTGTTGCTCGCCTCGGCCATGTCCTTGGGCAGACGCGCCTGCTCCAGCAGCATCGGTACCGCTTCGGTTTCCGGACGGCGATAAGCGCCAGTAATCGCCGCACGCAGCACCGATTGCGGGAGGATGCTTTCGGCGAAGTCGAGGAACACCTGCAGGCCCTGCTCAGTCAGGTTTTCCACCACTTCTTCGCCCGCCACAGCGGCTAGACCGGAGTGCTCGGCCGGAGTCAGGCCACCCTCGATCTGCTCGAGATAATTGAAGATCGCCTGCTTGATCAGCCAATGCGGCGTGCGGTCAATCGACTGCGCAGCCTGCTTGAGGCGATCACGGGTTGCATCATCGAGCTTTACGCCAAGGGTAGTGGTAGCCATTGGTTTGTCCTGTTATGAGCTGAAGCACGGCAAAGAAGCACCGGGAGCAATGTTGACCTCGCCCGTCATGGCCCTGAAAAGTGACGATGACCGCAAGCGGGGCACAAAAAACTGGCGAGAGATTAAACCTCCAGAGGCGCAAGGTGCAACTAGGTGCAACCAAACAAAGGCCAACCTTAAGCAACCCACCAGCCACCCCATAACTCCATCTCTCTGCGGCAACCCTCAAGTCTGGCGCTGCCCGCAGGGAAAACGCGATCTGCCGAGGTAAAACGGCTGTTTTAAAAAAGCCTGCACCTTCCGACGACAGGTACAACTCATACACACAACATGGTTGCACCCAATTACTCAACCCGCCTATTTGAGCAAAGCACAACCACCCGCATTGCGCACAACAGCCGACGGAGTGCGCGCCAGCAACCGGCGCGCCTGGCGGTACAACCCAGACGATGGAGTGAATAGCCGAGCAGGCCAGTCTCAGGCTAAGCTCAGTGGGGAATCATCAGGAGATGGCCATGACCGCCAAGGAAGCGCAATTGACTGAATTGCTCAGTCTGTCGACCCGCACCCTTACGCATTTGAGCGCGGCCATCACGGCCATGTCGTTCGAGTTGCTGAATACCCAGGACAGCGCCGTACACGCCACCGCGCACAAGATGATCGAGCGCATGCTGGCCATCAACACCGAGCTGGATCGGCAGTGGCAGCTGGTCGGCGAACTGGTCGGCACCCCGACAGAACCCGGCAACAGCCTGGAGCAGGTGGTTCTGCAGAGCCTGGAGCCGGTCAGCGACGAACACTGACCCGCCGCCAGGCCAGCCCCATGTTGCGCACCACTGCCATTATCCTCGGCACTGACCAGCTCAACATCTTCCGGCCCCCAGCTAACCCAGTTCTTCGAAACAGCGAAAAGCCTTATATAATATGTGGCATTTACTCATCGACCCACCAAGGATACGCCGTGAGCACTCTTCCACCCTGCCCTGAATGCAACTCCGAATACACCTACGAAGACGGCGAGCAGTTAGTCTGCCCGGAGTGCGCCCACGAGTGGTCCGCCACGAGCCCTGGCGACGAAACTAACAATGATGCGCGGGTGATCAAGGACTCGGTAGGCAATGTTCTACAGGATGGTGACACCATCACCGTAATCAAGGATCTGAAAGTCAAAGGCTCGTCCCTAGTGGTCAAGGTTGGCACGAAGGTCAAGGGCATCCGCCTATGCGATGGCGACCATGACATCGATTGCAAGATCGATGGTATCGGCGCAATGAAGCTAAAGTCAGAGTTCGTGCGCAAGGTCTGAACCAGTCTGCGCAAAGGCTAGCCCCCAGCCTGTACCGGGGCGTTGATTGGAATAAAAACGCCCCGGAGCAGCCTGCTCCGGGGGCACAAAAAATCAGTACGACTAGGCAGAGCACGGCAAGGTCTGCCGATACTGCTTGCTTCCAGGCTTGTTACCACCACAGAAACGAGACTACTGCTGCGCAGCGGAACATTGCTGCTCCTGCACTGGACAGAAGCCTCGGCAGCCGCCAGCGAAATCGCTTTATTACCGCCCTCAGATTAAACACCATGCGGCTGAACCTGCCTGCCAGTTCAACGCACCGCCAGCGGAAAACTGCGCCGCCAACGTCGCACGTGCCGCACAATTGGCTAGCATCAATAGCGAGCACTGCGCTCGCTGAAGCCCCTGGAGGACGCCATGCGTATTGTTGCGCTGTGTCTGTTGCTGCTGCCCTGGGCGCTACAGGCCGAGGATTGGAAAGTGGTAGGGGATGAGCAGTTTGCTCCCTACAGCTTTGTCACCGTCGAAAATGATCAGCCGCGCGGTCTGGATGTCGAACTGGTGGAAGCGGTGCTGCAGGAAGCCAAAATCCCCTACAACCTGCGGCTGTACCCCTGGGAGCGGGTCAAGCGCATGCTCGACCGCAATGAAGTGGTAATGGCCTTCCAGTTTGCCGGCACCCCCGAACGCATGCAGCAATACGAACTGGTCGGACCGATCCGCACCGGTTCCACGGTATTTATGACCACCGGCAAAACGGCCATCCGCGACTGGCAGCACCTGGATGACCTGCTGCCCTACGTACTTGGTCAGGTACGTGGCTACGCCTACCAATCGGACTTCGACAAGGCCGAGCTGCGCCGTGATACCAGCGCGCAGAACCCACGCCAGCTGGTGTCGATGCTACTGGCCGGACGGATCGATATCATCGTCGGTGATCGCGCACAGCTGATGTATTTCGTCCGCGAACAACGTGCCGAACAGGACGTACGCATCCTGCAACGGCCGCTGGTGGAAATGCCGCGCTATGTGGCCTTTGCCAAAGGTGATCGCGCCCGTGCCGAGCAGTTCGCAGCAGCCCTTGAGCGTTTGCGCCAGGCTGGTAGCCTGGATGCCATCTATAAACGCTGGCACTGACCCTGACTCCGGAGCCTCCATGCGCCATACCCTGCCTCTGCTCGCCACCACCTTGCTGCTCAGCGCCTGCGGCCTTGGTGAAACCGCCGCCACCGCCAGCCTGCAAGCCGAACAGGCAGCGCAGCTGCAACAGCAGACCGAACAACTCAAGCAACAGATCGAAGCAGCCAACGCGCAGAACAACAAACGCCTGGAAGAAGGATACTGACGCGCGCAGCGGGTGAGTGGCGAACGACGTTTCGGCGCAGGCTCTGGTGCTATTGCACCGGCAGGAAGTTCATAAACAGCAGACTCTGGGCATAGCTCACCCCCATACGCCGGTAACGCTCATCCAGCACATCGGTGAGCAAATCCAGACGCGCGACGATCTTGCCAAACTCCACGGCATAGCTGAGGTTGTGTCCATCCGCAGAAATCTCATTGGACAGCAGCCACGGCTTGCCCTCGGCATCGGTGCGCCGGGCCAGCATCCAACTGGCCTTCTCCATATTGCGCGCGGCGTTATGCACGAATTGTGGGTCCAGCGTGTCGCTCAGGTAGTACTCGGTGCGGCCGCCATGGGCGGTGATCAGCATGCTGGCCAGTGAATAGATAAACGCGCCAACCCGGTCACCCTGATACTCGGCGCTCAGGGCATAGCTCAGCGCGGCAATATCGGTGCGGCCACCCAACTGCGGCAACGGCTGATCCAGCTCAATGGCGCGGTGCACCGCACGCTTGGCGGCCTCGGCATCAGGCAGGCCGGTCTTGCGCCATTCGCGTGGGTTACGCAGGTACAGCTTGTCCATCAAGCGATAGAGGCTGTTGAGGTTATTGCGCATGCCCAGGGTGGCCATGCGGTCGGCGTGGCTCTGGAAGAATTCGGTGGGTTTGATCGGGCTGCTGTTGCTGATGATGCTCTGATGATCCTGCCGCGAAGCACAACCGCCCAACGCCAGCAGCGTGACCAGTGCCAGCCCGACCACAGCACCGCAGCGCCGCGACAGAGCCATGCTCGGCATGTCGTAGGCGCGTTGTTCCAGCCTGGGTAAACGCTGCACAGTACTCATCAGAGGAGGTCATCCGCTGCGGTGTGATGGGGGTAACGCTAGCAACAAAATCCAGATTGGCCAGTTTTTCTGCCCAAAGGCATGACTTGCAGCACAATCAAGCACCTAGCGATACAAGCTCAGGTTGTGTCCGAACAGACCACCGTCACGGCAAAAAGTTGAGAACCACCACCCGCATACCCGACGAACACCCCGTTGCAGAGCGGTTTTAACGGTATGATCCGCAGCTTTTTGCCGCCGAGAAGCCCATGCCGCACCTGCTTGTCCTGTTTTGCCTGCTGTTCGCCCTGCCCGCCTTCGCCGAAGCCCCACAAAGCTTCAATGCCGCCAAGAAAATCGCCTGGCAGATCTACGCCGCACGCCCCACCACCTTCTATTGCCAGTGTCACTACAGCGGTAACCGTGTCGATCTCGATAGCTGCGGCTACCACCCGCGCAAACAACAGCGCCACGCCCAGCGCGTGGAATGGGAACATGTGGTGCCGGCCTGGGTGATCGGTCACCAACGCCAATGCTGGCAACAAGGCGGCCGCAAGAATTGCGCGCGCAACGATGCACGCTTCAAGGCCGCCGAAGCCGACCTGCACAACCTGGTGCCGAGCATCGGCGAAGTAAATGGCGACCGCTCCAACTACGCCCTCGGCATGCTCAGCGACAAACCTACGCAGTACGGAAGCTGCCCGATGGTGGTCAACTTCAAGGCCAAGACCGCCATGCCGCCGCCGCAGGCACGCGGTGCAGCGGCGCGCATCTACCTGTACATGGCCGAACGCTACCAACTGCGCCTGTCCACACTCGACCGCCGCACCTACGAAGCCTGGAACCGCCAATACCCGATCAGCGAATGGGGGCGCTGGCGCAACCAGCAGGTTGGCTGCGTGATGGGCCACAGCAACCCCTATGTCGGCCCTATCGACCTGGGCCAGTGCCGCTCGCTGCAACGCGCTTCTGGCGAACACAGCAAACGCGGCTGAATACCGTTCAGCGCTTTTACACAGCCTTTACATTGGCCGCTGCAATGCCGAGCCCCGCGCAGTGTCGAAACAGGCAGCCGGGAAAGACCGGTTTGCAGAGGAGTTTCCATCATGCTGTCGCGTATCCCCCTTATCACAGGCCTGGTGACCAGCCTTGCGCTGCTTGGCCAGGCCCCGGCACAGGCCTCCAACCGCGACGCGGCCATTGCCGGCGCGGTGGTGGGGGCGGTGATTGGCGGTGTCATCATGAGCCAGAGCCGCCCGGTGCAGGTGTATGAACCGCCACCACCGGCGTACTACCCACCACCGCCAGCCGCCTACTACCCGCCGCCAGTGGTGTATTACGAGCCGCGCCCGGTCTACTACACCCCCGGCCCGGTGTATTACGTCCCCGAACCACCCCGCCGCCACCGTTGGCATGGCTATCAACACCGCCGCCACCACGACGGCTATGGCCGCCGCTGGTAACAAAAAGCCCCGCCAGAGCGGGGCTTTTTTGTAGGAGAAGGGTAAAGGTCAAAGCACATTGCCATCACTGCACATTGCCATTAGCCTGTGCGCCGCCCAGGGACGGGCGATAGCAGATGGTCGTTCCTTGCGCATTAACCCGCTGTATCGACAAGGATTCGCCATGAAAAAGATTGCCTACCTGCTGGCCCTGACCCTGCTCGCCACCCTGACCGGTTGCACCATCAAGCACCCGATTGCCGAGGACTACCCCGCCTACCTGAGTAACAACACCGGGGATAGCCAACTGCCCAGCGCCAGCGGCCCTGCCGCCTACACCCTGAGCCCGGCCACCAGCAGCCACCATTACGAATTCCGCTCCGCCGTGGTGGGCCATGCCAACCTGTGGATCGTCAACTTCGGCCAGATGCTCGACAACACCCTGCAATCGGCGGACGTACAACAAGCCTTCGGCCGCCTCGAAGCGCGCCAGAGTGGTGATTTGCCGCTGCTGAGCTTCGAGCTGCAGGAATACCGCTTCGCCGACTTCCGCGCCTACATCACCTTGAAGGTGAACGTCAGCGCCGATGAACAGCAGCTGTTCTCCAAAACCTACAAGGTCGAGGGCAAAAGCCAGGGAGGCAAAATGTTCTGGGGCGGCTCCTTCGCCATGAAAAACGCCATCCAGCAATCCACCAAACTGGCCCTGGACGACATCCTGCGCGAGTTTATTCAGGACTATAACCAGCTCAATCTGGCCCAGAAGTAAGCGGTAAAGCATCGACCCAACGATGAATTGGGCCGATTGATACTGGATTGACCGGGATTACGCTTTTCGCCCTTACGGCGAGTCACTTTCTCTTTGCGCGCGCAAAGAGAAAGTAACCAAAGAGAAAGCGCGCCCGGCATCCGGGTTTCGGGGATCGCGTTGCTTGGAAGATTTGTGGACGACAGAGCCTAAAAGCCAAAGCAAAAGCATCGCGGCCATGGGCCGCTCCTACGGGTACGTAGTCGTAGCCTGTAGGGCGGGTGAAACCCACCATGCTTTTTGCTTTTCAATCCACGATTACACAGACGACGCCAAACGCCCCATCAGAAGGCCGAGTGGAATCGTTGCGCAAGGGGTTGAGCGGCATGGATGCCGCGAGAGCCGCGATGGGCCAGGGATGGCCCTTCGCGGCGGGCCCCTGGAGCAATGATGGAACGAGGGAAGTCGAGCGCAGCGAGACCCGGATGCAAGGGGCAAGACCTTTTGCTTACTTTTGGGGCGTTTGCCAAAAGTGAGCCGCCGTAAGGGCGGAACCGTTAGACCAAACAACACAAAAGCGGCGGGTACACACCAACCGCCAAGCAACACACCCGTAGGATGGGTTGAGCAACGCGATACCCATCACCCAAACACCCACAATTCACGCAACTACACTCAGCCAACCCGGCTTCTGCAAAGGACTGCAGCCATGACTGACTACCGCCGCGACCACACACCAGGCTCCACCTGGTTCTTTACCCTCAACCTAGCCGACCGCCGCCAGGCGTTATTAACCGAACAGATCGACCTGCTGCGCGCCAACTTTCGCAAGGTCATGCGCCAACATCCCTGGAAAATTGATGCCATCGTGATCTTGGCGGATCACCTGCACGCGCTATGCACCTTGCCCGCTGGTGATGCCGATTTCGCCGTGCGCTGGCGATTGATCAAAACCGGCTTTTCACGCGCCTTGCCCTATGGCGAACGAACATCCGCCAGTCGCCAGCGCAAAAACGAACGCGGAATATGGCAGAGGCGTTATTGGGAACATCGCATACGCGACCAGGCGGATTTCAACCGCCATATCGATTACATCCACCACAACCCGCGCAAGCATGGACATGTACAGCACGTAGCCGATTGGCCATGGTCATCGTTTCATCGGTATGTGCGAGCGGGGATATTGCCGGGGGATTGGGCGGGTAGCGAAGGGATAGATGAAGCCGTTGGCGAACGCAGCAGTGATGATTTCAGATAGCCATTATTGATGGGTATCGCTACGCTCAACCCATCCTACGGGTCTGACCTTTTTTCTAATACATAGAGAAACCACAATGAACATTGAGGCAACACTCGATAAAGCCATACAAAATCGAAAGACAGAAAACAAAATAGTCAAATCATCTGTAATAGCCTCTAGCACATGGACAACACTTATTGCCCCGATAATTATTGGCGCCGCAATAACCCGAGCGATACCAACCAACAACATAACACTTGCAGAAGGTATTTCCTACGCAACCTTTGCCGCCATACACATTTTATGCACAATTATAATATTCAGATCATCATCAATGCACTCTCTATCAAATGACGCAGAAGAAATAATAGAAGAAAACAAAAAGCTGAACGAAGTACTTCTACCAGAAGCAATCCAATACTCTAAACTCCAGCAACTTCAAACAATCACATGCTACCTCGCAACATTAGAATTAGAACAAGCAATTGAAGAGCTCAATAAATCAAAAAACCTTACCATCAGCGAATTTATACAAACAGCAGACGGACACGTTGCAAGAATACTAAAACCCCTCAGCGACAATCGCGAAGACTTGTTCATGTACAAAGAGGGCTCTCTTTACAATATAGCTCTCTATATCCACGCACCCGAAACCAATCTTCTGAACATAAGATGGCGCGACTGCGACAAAAGACTTAACCAAACCAATAGGAGCTGGCAACCAGGCTTTGGACATGTCGGCTTATCTTTCCTTCACAATGAAATCAAAATATGTCCAGACATATCAAAAAGCACTGAATTAACTAGTAGCTATACTGAGTCCGACACCAAACAATACCGTTCATTTCTATCAGTACCAATCTCTGAATGCCAGCGATCAGATCATGAGACAAATGGTGCTTCACAAAAACCTTTTGGAGTGATAGTTTTAACAAGCGCTGCGCCTGAGCAGTTCTCGCTACAGCGAGATAAAGTATTGATGCTAACAATAGCCAAGCTACTATCCATATACATAGACAAGCTGCACAGTAGTTCCAGCATGATAGTCAAGGAGGAAACCAATGAAGAGCAAGCCTAATTTCTTCTCAAACTATGTGAAAAGTGAACTTAGTACAGAAAAATCAATTTCAATGAGCTTTGAAGGCGAATTGATTAGCAGCCTCTCATCAAGCACATCCTTTGCAAAGGAATGGATCTCCGCCGAGCAAGAGGAAGGAGCCAAATATTTGATTCATATCATGAAAGAAAAAGCAAAATTAGCCAGCTAATAATTCGTTGAGCCATCGACAGAAAGGCCCGCTGTATAGCGGGCCTTTTTCTTTCAATGTGAGTTTTAGACTCACGCTAATGAGGTCGCCTCACTCCTCCGCTCAGACTTCCTCACCTGATACTCCCTCGCCGCCTGATGAAACGCCCCCAACAGCGCGTTGTAATCCGCCTTTTCCCAATAGCGATACTCGGGATGCCACTGCACCCCAACAGCAAACGCCTTGGCCCCAATCACACTGACCGCCTCGATCTGCCCATCCTCGGCCACAGCCTCAACCTGCAAGCCCTCGCCAAGTCGATCAACCCCCTGACCATGCAATGAGTTGACCTTGATCTGCCGCTCGCCGAACAGCGAATGCAACACGCCGCCCTCGGTCAGGGCGACGTTGTGCATCGGGCCGTAGGCCACGTCATCCGGTACGTCCTTCACCTCGCGGTGATCGAGACGCCCTTCCACCTCATGCACCTCGCGGTGCAGGGTGCCGCCAAACAGCACGTTCATTTCCTGCATGCCCCGGCAGATGCCGAGGAAGGGAATGCCGCGATCAATACAGGCGCGCAGCAGGCGCAGTACGGTTTCATCGCGGGGTTTGTCGGCCAGGCCGAGACCGGGGTGGTCGTCGCCGTAGAAGCTGGGGTGCACGTTGGAGAGTGAGCCGCCGAACATGATGCCGCTGACGCTATCCAGCACCGTGTCCATATCCAGGTCATCGCCGAAAGCCGGGATCATCAGCGGGAAGGCACCAAAGCCGGTGACGGCGTGGATGTACTTCTCGCCGACCAGGTGAAACCAGCCGATATCACGGCTGGTCAGCTGCCAACGGCACAGGGGAAGGCCAATCATGGGTTTGCTCATTGCAAGGAGTCCTCTTCATTAGTCATTGAAGTGGGCTGCCCTTGGGAGAGCGGGCTTGCGGGCCAGGAAACCCTGAACCCGCTCACCCAAGGGGTGCCGTAACCTGCGGTCACTGCACAAACGCCGCGCCCGCGCGGCTGGTTTGTTGCGTAAAGCGGTACTGCTCCCCTCGCCCATTTATGGGAGAGGGGCTGGGGGAGAGGGTTGAAAACACCGCAAAGCGGGCAACTGCCCCCTCTCCCTAACCCTCTCCCCAAAGGGGCGAGGGGACTGATCGCATGTACGCGGATGGTCGCGAAGATCGCCAGCAAGCTGGCTCCTACAGGTCGTCATCCACATCTAAAAAGGGGGCTGATCCTGCGATCAGCCCCCTGGGTGTTACTTAGCCATTACTCGGGAAGGCGAACTGCGCCGCTTCGTGGCTGGCGCGCTGCGGCCAGCGCTGGGTGATGGCTTTTTTGCGGGTGTAGAAGCGCACACCGTCCGGGCCGTAGGCGTGCAGGTCGCCGAACAGCGAGCGCTTCCAGCCGCCGAAGCTGTGGTAGGCCACCGGCACCGGCAGCGGTACGTTGACGCCGACCATGCCGACTTCGATTTCGTCGCAGAACAGCCGCGCGGCTTCACCGTCACGGGTGAAGATGCAGGTGCCGTTGCCGTATTCGTGGTCGTTGATCAGCTGCATGGCCGCTTCCAGGCTGCCGACACGGACGATGCACAGCACGGGGCCGAAGATTTCGTCGGTGTAGATGGTCATCTCAGGCGTGACTCGGTCAAAAAGCGTGCCGCCGACGAAATAGCCATTCTCATGGCCAGCCACCACTAAATCACGACCGTCGACCACCAGGCTTGCGCCCTGGGCCACACCGGCGTCGATATAGCCTTTGACCTTGTCACGCGCCGCGCCAGTTACCAGCGGCCCCATGTCCAGGCCGCAGGAGGTGCCGGCACCGATTTTCAGCGCCTTGATTTGCGGGACGATCTTCTCGACCAGGGCATCGGCAATCTGGTCGCCGACGCACACGGCCACGGAGATGGCCATGCAGCGCTCGCCGCAGGAACCGTAGGCCGCGCCCATCAGTGCGCTGACGGCGTTGTCCAGGTCGGCATCGGGCATCAGTACGGCGTGGTTCTTCGCGCCGCCCAAGGCCTGGACGCGCTTACCGCGCTTGGTGCCTTCGCTGTAGATGTATTCGGCAATCGGCGTGGAGCCGACAAAGCTCAGGGTTTTGACTTCCGGCGCTTCGATCAGCGCATCCACCGCTTCCTTGTCGCCGTGCACCACGTTGAGCACGCCTTTTGGCAGACCAGCCTCTTGCAGCAGTTGGGCGATATACAGGGTGGAGCTTGGGTCACGCTCGGACGGCTTGAGGATGAAGCAGTTACCGCAGACGATGGCCAGCGGGTACATCCACAGCGGCACCATGGCCGGGAAGTTGAACGGGGTGATGCCGGCCACGACGCCGATTGGCTGCAGGTCGCTCCAGGCGTCGATATTCGGGCCGACGTTGCG
The DNA here is from genome assembly GCF_021375795.1 of Pseudomonas anguilliseptica. Classification (GTDB taxonomy): domain Bacteria; phylum Pseudomonadota; class Gammaproteobacteria; order Pseudomonadales; family Pseudomonadaceae; genus Aquipseudomonas; species Aquipseudomonas anguilliseptica_A. Next base: position 22,040 of record NZ_JAEIOI010000004.1, read on the forward strand.
GCTGTACTCGCCCTTGAGGATTTCCGGGGCAGCGCAGGCGAATTCGACGTTTTCGATACCGCGCTTGAGTTCGCCCACGGCGTCTTCGATGGTCTTGCCGTGCTCTTCGCTGATCAGCTTGGCGATGGTCGCTTCATGCTGCTCCAGCAGTTGCTTGAAACGGAACATCACCTGGGCGCGCTTGGCCGGCGGGGTGTTGCGCCAGGCCGGGAAGGCGCTCTTGGCCGAGTCGATGGCCAGTTGCATGGTGGCGCGGTCGGCCAGGGCAACTTTCTTGGTGGCGGCGCCGGTGGACGGGTTGAACACATCAGCGCTGCGGCCGGTGCCGGCAGTCAGTTCGCCGTGGATCAGGTGGTTAACGATGGTCATGGCAGTTCCTTAATAACGGATCTTGTTTTTGTAGGAGCCAGCTTGCTGGCGATCAGCCTTAAAAGCATCGCCAGCAAGCTGGCTCCTACAGGGAATAGTGTTTGGATTAATCCAGGCTGTTCAGCACATCGCCAACGGCGTTGAACACGGAGTCCAGCTGCTCGGGCGTGGTGTTGAAGGTTGGCCCGAACTGCAGGGTGTCGCCACCGAAGCGCACGTAGAAACCGGCGTTCCACAGTTTGATGCCGGCCTCGAAGGGGCGGATCACCGGGTCGCCGTCACGCGGGCTGATCTGGATCGCGCCGGCCAGGCCGCAGTTGCGGATGTCGATCACGTTCTTGCTGCCTTTGAGGCTGTGCAGCTTGTCTTCGAAGATCGGTGCCAGGGCCGCCGATTGCTCGATCAGGTTGTCGCGCTTGAGCAGCTCCAGGGTGGCCAGGCCAGCGGCGCAGGCGACCGGGTGGCCCGAGTAGGTGTAGCCGTGGCCGAACTCGACCATGTGCTCGGGGATCGCCTGGTTCATAAAGGTGTTGTAGATCTCGCTGGTGGCGATCACTGCGCCCAGGGGAATCGCGCCGTTGGTGATCTGCTTGGCGGTGTTCATCAGGTCCGGCACCACGCCGAAGAACTCGGCACCGGTCCACTTGCCCATACGGCCGTAAGCGGTGATCACTTCGTCAAAGATCAGCAGGATGTTGTGCTGGGTGCAGATTTCACGCAGGCGTTGCAGGTAGCCGACTGGCGGCACGATCACCCCAGCGGAACCGGACATAGGCTCGACGATCACCGCGGCGATGTTCGAAGCGTCGTGCAGTTCGATCAGTTTCAGCAGCTCGTTGGCCAGCTCTACGCCGCCAGTGGCCGCCATGCCCTTGGTGAAGGCCAGGTGCGACTGCAGGGTGTGCGGCAGGTGGTCGGCGTCCATCATCTGGCCGAACATCTTGCGGTTGCCGCCGATGCCGCCCAGCGAGGTGCCGGCGATGTTTACGCCGTGATAACCACGGGCACGGCCGATAAATTTGGTTTTGCTCGGCTGGCCTTTCAGGCGCCAGTAGGCACGAGCCATCTTCACCGAGGTGTCGGCGCACTCGGAGCCGGAGTCGGTGTAGAACACGTGATCGAGGCCGGCCGGGGTCAGCTCGGTGATTTTCTCGGCCAGCTGATAGGACAGCGGGTGGCCGTACTGGAAGCCCGGTGCGTAATCCAGGGTGCCCAGCTGCTTGGCTACGGCTTCCTGAATTTCTTTGCGGTTGTGCCCGGCACCACAGGTCCACAGCCCGGACAGGCTGTCGAACACGCGGCGGCCCTTGTCATCGATGAAGTAATTGCCGTCGGCGCCGACGATCAGACGCGGGTCGCGCTTGAAGTTGCGGTTGGCGGAAAACGGCATCCAGTGCGCATCCAGCTTGAGCTGGCTGGCCAGGGACGGGACTTCGGTCTGCGGCATGTTCATGGTGCGGCCTCGCGTATGGGCGACTGAGCGATGTAGATACCGTGGCAGGGGCTTTAGCCGCGAGGCTCAGCAGCTGTCGCGGCTGAAGCCCCTCCCACAGAGAAAGCGAATCTGTTGCCAGCAAAGGTGCCACGGGCTTAGAGTCAGGAAAACATGACTCTTCATATCTTTAGTTAACTGGTTACTAAACAATGAGCACCCGCCGCCCCGACCCGCTGGCCCAGGTCAGTGACTTTGATATTCGCCTGCTCAAGCTGTTTCGCAGCGTGGTGGAATGTGGTGGTTTCTCCGCCGCCGAAAGCGCCCTGGGGATTGGCCGCTCGGCAATCAGCCAACAGATGAGCGACCTGGAACAACGCCTCGGCCTGCGTCTGTGCCAGCGCGGCCGCGCCGGCTTTGCCCTGACCGAAGAAGGCCGTGAGGTGTACCAGAGCACCCAGCAGCTGCTGGCGGCGCTTGAGAGTTTTCGCACTGAGGTCAACGGCCTGCACCAGCACCTACGCGGCGAACTGAATATCGGCCTGACCGACAACCTGGTAACGGTGCCGCATATGCGCATCACCAACGCCCTAGCGCGCCTGAAAGAGCGTGGCCCGGACGTGCATATCCACATCCGCATGACACCGCCCAGCGAGGTTGAGCAAGGCGTACTCGACGGCCGCCTGCATATCGGCGTGGTGCCGCAGACCGTGGCGTTGTCCGGGCTGGACTACCAGGCGCTGTACGACGAGCGTTCGCTGCTCTACTGCGCGGTCGGCCACCCGCTGTTCTATGTCGATGATCAGCAACTGGAAGACGCGCGGCTGAACGCTCAGGAGGCCATCGCCCCGACCTTCCGCCTGCCGCCCGAAGTGCAGAGCCACTACCAGGCACTCAACTGCACCGCCAGCGCCTCGGACCGCGAAGGCATGGCCTTTCTGATCCTCACCGGGCGCTATATCGGCTACCTGCCCGACCACTACGCTCAGGCCTGGGTGCAGCAGGGCCGCCTGCGCGTACTCAAGCCGGCCAGCCGCTTCTACGACATCAGCCTGGCCTCGGTGACGCGCAAGGGCCGCCGCCCGCATCTGGTGCTGGAGAGCTTTCTGCAAGCTCTGGCCGAGGCCTGAGACCCGGATCAGAACAGCGCCAAATACGCACAAGGACGGTGCAAAGCTCGCTTAAATAGGGCTTGTAACGCTTTTTCCGCCCCTTGCGCTTGTCACCTCGGCGGCGCTGGGGTATCAGTGCAGGCGTCCGAAAACCTGACCCCTGCGGAACCGCCCATGACTGTTGAAGTACTTGCGCACCGAGCCGATCCGACCAACAAACCTGCCGGCCGGATTCGGCAGAAAAACGAAGAGGCGATCATCAAGGCCGCCGAGGAAGAGTTCGCCCGCCACGGCTTCAAAGGCACCAGCATGAACACCATCGCGCAGAACGTTGGCCTGCCCAAGGCCAACCTGCACTACTACTTCAGCAACAAGCTGGGGCTGTATCAGGCGGTGCTGGTGAACATCCTTGAGCTGTGGGACAACACCTTCAACAACCTGACTGTCGACGACGACCCAGCCACCGCGCTGGCTGCGTATATCCGCGCCAAGATGGAATTCTCCCGCCGCCACCCGAAAGCTTCGCGCATCTACGCCATGGAAGTGATCAGCGGTGGCGAGCACCTTTCACAGATGCTCAATCAGGATTACCAGGCCTGGTTCCGTGGCCGCGCTGCGGTGTTTTCCGCCTGGAGTGCGGCCGGCAAGATGGACCCTGTGGACCCGGTGCACCTGATCTTCCTGCTGTGGGGCAGCACCCAGCATTACGCAGACTTTGCTTCGCAGATCTGCCGCGTCACCGGCCGCTCGCGCCTGGTGAAAGCCGATTACGAAGAAGCCGCCGACCAGCTGATCGCCATCATCCTCAAGGGCTGCGGCCTGACCCCGCCAACCAAAGACGCCTGATGCCCTTCACCCTGCTCGGCCCTTGCGAGTACCGCGAGGAAATTCGCAAAAGCCGCTTTATCGCCCTCGCCGCGCCGGTTGCCAGCGCGGCCGAGGCGCAGGCATTTATCACCGCGCACAGCGATGCCAGCGCCAGCCATAACTGCTGGGCCTGGAAGGTAGGGGCGCAATACCGTTTCAGTGACGACGGCGAACCCGGCGGCACCGCAGGCCGGCCAATCCTCGCTGCCATCGAAGCCCAGGTGATGGACCAGGTGGCGGTGCTGGTAGTCCGCTTTTACGGCGGCATCCAGCTCGGCACCGGTGGCCTGGCACGCGCTTATGGCGGCAGCGCCAATAAGTGTCTGCAAAGCGCCCCGCGCCGCGAGCTGATCGCCCGCGAGTCCTATCGCTGCCACTGCCTGTTTGCCGAACTGCCGCTGCTCAAGGCGCGCTTGGCGGAACTCGACTGCCTGCTGGAGAACGAAAGCTACGACGCCACCGGAGCCGAATTGCAACTGGCCCTCCCCGCACCCCGCGCTGCCGAACTGCAACGGCTGCTGGCGGATATAAGCCGTGGACGCATTGCGTTGCAACCGCTGTAGAGCCAGTCGCTGCTAAAGCCCCTCCCACAAGTAGCGCATCGCCCTACCGATTCGGCGAAATCCTGTCCTAGCGGTTAAACTTTGTCGCGACCCCGCCTGATAACGAGATCTGACCATGTACGACTGGCTCAATGCCCTGCCCAAGGCCGAACTGCACCTGCACATTGAGGGCTCGCTGGAGCCCGAGTTGCTGTTTGCCCTGGCCGAGCGCAACAAGATCAAACTACCCTGGAATGACGTTGAAGCGCTGCGCAGCGCTTATGCCTTCAACAACCTGCAGGAATTTCTCGACCTGTATTACGCCGGTGCCGATGTACTGCGCACCGAGCAGGACTTTTACGACCTGACCTGGGCCTACCTGCAAAAGTGCAAGGCGCAGAACGTCATCCACACCGAGCCGTTCTTCGACCCGCAGACCCACACCGACCGTGGCATTCCCTTCGAGGTGGTGCTGCGCGGGATCAAGCAGGCGCTGGTCGATGGCGAGAAACAACTGGGCATCAGCCACGGCCTGATCCTGAGCTTTCTGCGCCATCTGTCCGAGGAAGAAGCGTTCAAGACCCTGGAGCAGGCCATGCCGTTTCGCGATGCGTTTATTGCCGTCGGCCTGGACAGCTCGGAGATGGGCCACCCGCCGAGCAAGTTCCAGCGGGTGTTCGACAAGGCGCGCAGCGAGGGCTATCTGGCCGTCGCCCATGCGGGCGAGGAAGGCCCGCCCGAGTACATCTGGGAAGCCCTGGACCTGTTGAAGATCGAGCGCATCGACCACGGCGTGCGCGCCATCGAAGACGAGCGCCTGATGCAGCGCATCATCGATGAGCAGATCCCGCTGACTGTCTGCCCGCTGTCCAATACCAAGCTCTGCGTGTTCGATGACATGCGCCAGCACAACATCCTGCAGATGCTCGAACGCGGGGTGAAGGTGACGGTGAACTCGGACGACCCGGCCTACTTTGGCGGCTACGTCACTGAGAACTTCGCGGCTCTGTATGATAGCCTGAACATGACCCAGGAACAGGCCAAGCGCCTGGCGCAGAACAGCCTGGATGCACGATTGGTCTGAGGCTGAAAGTCGCCGCTAAAGCGCCTCCCACAGCGCATACACTCTGTGGGAGGGGCTTTAGCCGCGACAGATATAAACCTTAGTGATCCAGCTTGCGCCGCTTGCCGGTGACCATCGACAGCGGCAGGTTTTCTTTCAGGCGGTAGCTTTCAAACAGCGCCGCTGCGATGTGCAGGCCCACCAGGGCCATCAGCCCATCGGCGCAGAATTCATGGATCTGCAACGGCAGATCAGCGCCCCAGAAGTAATCGACCTCCTCCATCAGAAAGCCGGTCACGCCCAGGCCGAGCATCAGCAGCATCATGCCGATCATCACCAGGCCGCCCAGCGGGGAATGCCCCATGCGGTGGTAATCACGCCCGCTGAATAATGCCCGTAGGTGTTCGGCCAGGCGCGCCCGGGTCGGCCAGAAGTCCGCCCAGCGCGCTGCCGGTGTACCGATAAAACCCCACACCAGGCGAATCGCCAACCAGGCCACGGCGTAGTAACCGAACCAGCGGTGCCAGTTCTCGCCCTCTTCGGTGAAGAAGTAATTGGCCAGGAAAGCGCTCGCCAGAGACCAGTGGAACAGCCTGACCAGCGGGTCCCACAGGCGTGTGGTGGCAGTGTTCATCAGCCTTCAACGCCGCCTTTGATGGCCTTGCCAGTAACTGGATCGAAGTAGATTTCGACCTTCTTACCTTCTTTGTTGAAGCCGTAGATTTCGTAGCAGTTGCCGCCGGTAACTTTGAACTTCTTGATCTCGTAGCCCTGGGCTTTGAGGTCAGCCTGGAACTTGTCCTGATCCTGCCACTGCGCCTTGTCGGCGGTGGTGCATTGGGTGGCGGCGAAGGTCAGTGGGCTGGCCAGAACCAGAGACAACAGAAGCAGTTTGCGCATGATGAAGTCCTCGTGATGCAGGGGAAGTTGTGTGTCTGCGGGATCTACTTTCGCGCTTGAACCTTAAGGCTGTATTAGCCCGCAAAAATTCATCGCGCGGATGTGGGAGGGGCTTTAGCCGCGAGTCAAAAAGCTCGCGGCTAAAGCCCCTCCTACGACAGGACACATCAGAAGTCGAAATCGACCTTGGCCCACAACGTGCGGCCGGGCTCGTCGATACGGGTTTCGGCCGGGAAGCCGAAACCGGCATCACCGCCCAGGTTGAGGTGCTCGGCGTATTGCTTGTCGAGCAGGTTATCCACACCGGCGCTGAGCTTGACCTGCTCGCTGACGCGGTAGGCGCCATTGAGCGAGAACACGCCGAAGCCGGCGCTGTTGTCGAAGTCCTGCCCCACCACATTGCCGCGTCCATCTGCGATGCGGCCCTGGCCATCGACCACTCGCCACAGCGCGCCGACGCTCCAGTCATCACGCTGATAGGTCAGGCCCAGGCGTGCTTCCAGCGGCGGCATCTGCGGCAGCGCTTCGCCGTCACTGCTGTTCTTGCCCCAGGCATAGGCCAGGGTGGCATCGGTTTTCCAGTTGCTCGTCAGGTCATACGCCACACCCAACTCGCCGCCCATGATGCGCGCATCGACGTTGTCGGCCTGGGTGCTCATACCGCGATAGTCGAACAGAATGTAGTCACGCACCTGGCCGACATAAGCCGAGGCCCAGGCCTGCAGGGCGTCACCCTTGTACTGAATGCCGACATCAAGCTGGGTGGTCTTCTCCGGCTGAATGCCGTCGAAGGCGTTGTCTGCGCCAGCCGGGCCATTGAGCCCGGCGGAAAACAGCTCCCAGTAGTCAGGGAAACGCTGCACATGGCCGATACCGGCATAGACGGTGGTCGGCGAGCCGGACAGGTCGTGCTCGTAGCGCACAAAGCCGCTCGGCAATGTATCGGCGCGCGTCTCACCTGCCGTTGGGTTGGGCCGCGGCATACCCATCATGCTGCGAAAACTCTGCCGGTAGTCCTTGGCCGAGGCACGATCCACCCGCGCACCGGAGACCAGCCGATCATGCTCGGCCAGGCTCCAGGTGGCCTCGGCGAACGCGCCGTAGTTGTGCATCAGCGCGTCCTTGTCCCACGGGAAGCGATCAGCATCGACATAGGGCATGCCCATCATGCCGCCGTCGGAAACGCGCTGGCGGTGTTCGCTGCGCTGTGCATCGACGCCGGTGATCAGCTCGACATCCTGCCACTTCCAGGTGGCGGCAAGGCGCGCGCCCAAGGTACGGCGATCAACCTGCGCGGCCATCGGGCCAGGCATCATGCTGTTTGGATCGGGCATGCGCAGGCGGAAGTTGTCCATGATGTGGTCGGCGTAGTTGTAGTAAACCTTGGCCTCGACCTTATCCAGCACACCACCGAGGTTGCTGCGCTCCACGCGCAGGCCCAGGCTTTCACGCTGGAACTGGGTACCGTCCATGCTGCGGCCGCCATAGCGTGCTTCGCCATCACCACGGCCGGCGGTGAGTTCGATAAGGGTGTCGGCATCCGGCGTCCAACCCAGGGCCACGTCACCGTTCCACTTATCCCAGCGCGAGGGGATGGTGTCGCCGTTACCGTTGTCGTAATCGTCCGAGTGCGAGCGGTTACCGGTCACCCGCAGGTAGCCCTGCTCGCCGCCCACAGCGCCATCCAGGGTCTGGTCGAAACGGCCGTTGGAGCCCGCCAGCACGCTGGCATGCAGACGCGCGCCCAGCTCACCGAAACGCTCCGGCTCACGGTCGAAACGCACAACACCAGCCGAGGCACCTGGGCCCCAGATCACCGTTTGCGGGCCTTTGCTCACGGTCAGCAGGTCAAAGGTTTCCGGCGAGATATAGGAGCTGGGTGCATCCATCCGCCCGGGGCAGGCACCGAGCATCTGCCCGCCGTCGGTGAGCAGCAACAGGCGCGAGCCGAACATGCCGCGCAGCACCGGATCACTGTTGCTGCCGCCGCTGCGAATCGCGGAGAAACCGGGGATGGTCTTCAGATAATCCGCTGCATCACTGGCCGGCACCGGCTGGCGCGGATCCTTGGGGTCGGCCACCACGGTCAGCGGCGAGCTTTGCTGCACGGCGGTGACGACCGAGGGCGGCAATTGCAGCGCATGCTGCTCCGGGTCGTGTTCGGTGGTTTGCGCGGCATGCGCCTGAGTGGCCAACAGCAGGCCGACGCACAGCGGCGCCAGTCGAAAAGGTGCAGCGCTGATCAAAAGCGAACGAGTAGACATAGGTATTCCAGAATCGAGACAGAACCAGGGAGTGGCCGGTACCGCTCAACGGCACCAGCACAGGCAACAGGGCAATGGCGATCAGGAATAGGCAGGCGGTGCGCGGCTGCGCGAACCAGGGAAAATAGCTGAGCGGGCAACGCCACTGCGCACGGGCGCGGCATGCCGGTCAGCGGGTATCGCGGCGGCCAGCGCCAGGGTCGGGCTGACACAGCCAGTGGCTGGGCTGTTGAGCAACAGGGTGCAATAACCGCACTTGGCCCACAGCGCGTCGTGATCCAGCGGGTTGTTATGGCTACCGGCATGCTCCCCGCAGGCCAACTCCGTCAGCCAGGCCGGTTCAGCCGGCGCAGTGAGCTGCGACAGCAACGGCCCGACACTGAGCAATAGCATGGCCAACAGGGCCAGCCAGCTCGCGCGGTAATCGGCGGTGAGGGAGCGATTGTGAGGCATCACGACAACTCAAGAATCCTGCGCCGAGTATGACTAACGGCCTGAACAGGACGGCTGATGCAAATCAATGAGGGTGAACATCACCGAACAACAGCAACCCCGCTACAACGCAGCGGGGCTGGGCGTACAGATCAGTGCGCGTGGCCTTCGCCATGGGATTTCTCACCGGCAGGCGCATCCTTGTGTACGGCAATTTCCACGTCGACCTTGCCGGCCTTCTCGAAGGTCAGGGTGAGCGGGAAGCGCTCACCATCCTTGGCCTGCTGCTTCAGGTTGAACAGCATGACGTGGTAGCCCATGGGCTCGAACTTCACTTCACCACCGGCAGGAATGGCCACGTTCTGCACCTGCTGCATCTTCATCAGGCCATCGGCGTGAATATGCTCGTGCAACTCGGCCTTGCCCGCCACCGGGGTGCTGGCACTGAGCAGGCGGTCGGCTTCGCTGCCCTTGTTGTGCACCACGAAGTAGGCTGCAGCGGTGGGTGCTACGGCCGGCATTTCCCGCGACCAGGGATGTTCGATATGCAGCTCACCAGCGGTGTATTCGTGGGCGCTGGCGAACAGGCTCGGGCTCAGCAGAGCGGCAATCAGCAGGGTCTTTTTCAGCAGCATGGTATTTCTCCAAAGGTGGACTGACTGTCCATAACACGTGTTGTAACGCGAAGCCTTGGCGCGGGCCAAGCCCGCGCCGGTTAATCCATTCAGCCGTTGGCCAAACGCTGCCCGGGCAGGCGCGAGAGCAGCAGCCAGTCCAACGCCCAGATCAGCAACAGGGAAGCGCCCACCAGCGGGAAAGCCGCGCCCAGCAGGCCCATGATCACAATCGCGGCTTTCCAGCGTGGCAGGTCGTGGCGCAGTGGCGGTACGCCGAGCTTGCCGCTCGGCCGGCGCTGCCACCACATAATCAGGCCGCTGATCGCGCTCAGCAGTACCAGCAGGCAGACCGCGAGCATCAGCAACTGGTTGGCCAGGCCGAACAGCTTGCCCTCATGCAGCATGACCCCGGTTTCCACGGTTTTCGCCACCACGCCGTAATCCTTCCAGCGCACGTCGGCGAGCACTGCACCGCTGTACTGATCGATATGCAGAGTGGCGTCGTTACGCGGGTCGGCGGCGAACAGGGCGATGCTGTAGACCCCGGTTTCACCTTTCGGCAGGGTGATGCTGTAACCCGGCTGTACGCCACGCTCGGCCGCGGTGTCGACCACGTACTGCAGCAGGTTGGCCGGGGCGGCAGGCGTCTCGGCAGTGGCATGGCCGTTATGCGCAGCATGTGGATCGGAAGCCGGCAGCGGCGTGGTTTCCACCGCCCAGGCCACGGTCTGCTGACTGCTGGTGTTGAGGCTGCCAGCGAGCTTTCCGGACTGCGGTACGTCGTCCCACATCGCCGCCGGGAAGTGGTTCCAGGCACCGGCAAACTGGGCGCCCCAGAAGCCGGTCCAGGTCATGCCGGTGAGCAGCATAAACAGCAACAGCAGCGAGCCCCAGAACCCGGTGACCGCATGCAAGTCACGCCACAACAACCGCCCACGGGCACTCAACCTTGGCCACAGCACGCCCGCACCGGAACGCCCGCGCGGCCACCACAGGTAGAGGCCAGACACCACCAGCACAATGCCCCAACCGGCGGCCAGCTCGATCAGCCGATCGCCCAGGGTGCCGACCATCAGATCACCGTGCAGCTGGCGGGCGATGGCCTGCAGATTGAGCTGCGCATCCTGGCTGCCAAGAATCCTGGCGCTGTAGGGGTCAACAAACACATTCAGGCTCTGGCCCTCAGCCTCCAGGACAAACTGCGCACTGCGCTCGGCGTTCAGCGGCGGCAGGTACTGGCTGATGCTCGCCTGCGGATACGCCTGGCGCACCAACGCCAGCTGCTGATCCGCCGAGATGGCCTGCTCGGCAGGCGTGACCTGCAGCAGCTCGGCATACATCAACTGGTCAAGTTGCGGCTTGAACAGGTAGATGATGCCGGTGACCGAGAGCAGGATCAGAAACGGAATCACAAACAGCCCGGCATAGAAATGCCAGCGCCAGGCCAGGTTGTAGAACGAGACTTTATTCATCCCCAGCTCCTCGCAGGCTCATCAACGAGGTGCGCCGGCCGCTGTTCAGCGGTGTTTGCAGGCATTGTTGCGCACGGCGAAAAACGCCTGCACGGACAGATGTATAACCCATGGACTTCCCCAATTTCGGTTTATCGGGTGCCACCTGGACAAGGCCTCAGGCACCGATAAGCGCAATTTTTATCTGCGTTCAGGTAATGCACGCTGGCCATGACGTGGCCACGAGAACAACTCAAACCAGAGCAGGGGACGCGCGGGGATTGGCCGAGGGCCAGAGGTAGCGAACGGGTCGCAGGGAGAAGAAGGACGTCAGCAGGGGCGCGCGACTGGGCGCCAGCAGGCCCAGCAGACCGAACAACGCCGCCAGGATGATCGCGCTGAAGGTGGAACTCAGGGAGCAGCCGGAACCAGTGGCTGGATTGGGCACCACCACACCGGAGCCTTCCAGATCGGCACCGGCACCGAAGTTGCCCTCGAAGGAGCAGTACTGGCTGCCAAGCCCGCTGAGCTGCAGACCGGCCATCTGGCCGTGACCGATACTGCAGGCGAACGCACTGAACAGAACGCTGAAATACAGCATCCAGGCCAGCAGGCGACGATCAGTACGGGGCATTTTCATGGGGCGCGACTCTAGCATTGCTCCGGGGCGCATGTGACAAAGCCGCACTGCGATGGATTGCCGCAGCGCGCTGGCGGCAATCTTAGTTCGGCCACGGTGCTTGCGCCAACAACTCCGCGCAGCGAAGTTGCACGAACTCACGTAGCAAGAGCACCGGTTTGCTCAGTTGTGCGCGGTGCGCGCAGATCAGGTTGAGCGGCGTCGGCTCACCGCGCAGCTCAGGTAGCAGCACCTGGAGTCGCCCAGCACGCACATCGCCGGCCACATCCAGCCAGGATTTGTAGACCAGCCCGGCACCGCTGACTGCCCAGCGCCGCACCACGTCGGCATCGTCACTGACCCGGTCGCCTTTGACGTTGATGCCCTGCTCGCGCTTGCCATCGCTGAAGCGCCAGCGGTCATGCAGTCGCCCGCCGAGCATATAGAGCAGGCAGTTGTGTTCGCTCAGCTCATCGACCGTTTGCGGCGTGCCATACCGTTGCAGGTACTGCGGTGCGGCGCACAGCACGCGGCGGTTGGACGCGGCCACCGGCAAGGCGACCAGGCTGGAGTCCTCCGGTGCGCCGTAGCGCAGGGCGATGTCCACCGGCTCGCGAAACAGATCGGCCACGCGATCACCGAGCAGCAGACGCAGCTGCACCTGCGGATGCGCCTGATGAAATTCATCCAGCCAGGGCAGCAAGGTATTGCGGCCGAAATCCGACGGCGCAGAGAGCTGCAACGGCCCGCTGATACCAACCTTGCTACCGGCCAGCTGCTGCCGGCCGTCATCCAGACTCTGCAAGGCCAGGCGCGCATGGCCGAGAAACAGCTCGCCCTCGGGGGTCAGGCGCAGGCTGCGTGTGGAGCGGCTGAACAGCCGCGCTTCCAGCTGCTGCTCCAGGCGTTTGAGCGCAGCGCTGGCCACCGCCGGGGAAATATCCAGGCGCCGCGCGGCCGCCGACAGGTTGCCCAAGTCAGCGGTGGTGACAAACAACTGCAGGTCATCGAAACGCAGCATGGCGACTCATTATCAAAAAAATATTGAAAGAGACTCTAGTAGCCGCCGGTTTTTCTCGTCAATCAAATAACCGAGCATGGCAGCACTTGAACCGGAGTCCATCATGACCACGCCATTGACCTTGATTGCCACCATCACTGCCCTCCCCGGTCATGCCGAGGCGGTTGAAGCCGGTCTGCGCCAACTGGTGCCGCCCAGCCAGGCCGAAGCCGGTTGCCTGCAATACAACCTGCACCGCCATCAACAGCAGCCCAACCGCTTCATCATGGTTGAGCAGTGGCAAGACGCCGCCGCACTCAGCGCGCACCAGCAGACCGCGCACTTTCTGCACTTCGGCGAAACCTGCGGCAACCTGCTGGAACAGGTCGATCATCAACTGATGCAACGCATTGTCTAAGGAGCCCTTTATGAAAGCTGTCGCCTATTACCAGTCCCTGCCCGCCGACCACGCTGACGCGCTGCTGGATGTCGAACTGCCGACGCCAACGCCCGGCCCGCGCGACCTGCTGGTTGAGGTCAAGGCCATTTCGGTCAACCCGGTGGACACCAAGATCCGCCGCAATGTCGCCCCATCCGATGGTGACGCCAAGGTGCTGGGCTGGGATGCCAGCGGCATCGTCAAGGCGGTGGGCAGCGAGGTCAGCCTGTTCCAGCCCGGCGACCGGGTGTATTACGCCGGAGCGATCAACCGTGCCGGGGCCAACAGCGAACTGCACGTGGTGGATGAGCGCATCGTCGGGCACATGCCCAACAGCCTGCCTTTTGCCGAAGCCGCTGCCCTGCCGCTGACCGCGATCACCGCCTGGGAACTGCTATTCGAGCGTTTGCAGATACCCCAGGATAACGCCGATCAGGGCCAGAGCCTGCTGATCGTCGGTGCTGCCGGTGGCGTCGGTTCGGTGCTGGTGCAACTGGCCCGTCAGCTCACTGGCCTGACCGTGATCGGCACTGCCTCGCGTGCGGAAACCCAGGCCTGGGTTCGCGAACTGGGCGCCCACCATGTAATCGACCATCGCCAGCCGCTGAGTGAAGAGCTGAAACGCATTGGTATCGATCAGGTGACCCACGTCGCCAGCCTGACCCAGACCGACCAGCACTTCGCCCAACTGGTCGAAGCCCTGGCGCCGCAAGGTCGTCTGGCACTGATCGATGACCCGGAGCAGCCACTGGACATTATGCAGCTCAAACGCAAAAGCCTGTCGCTGCACTGGGAGCTGATGTTTACCCGCTCGCTGTTCGAAACCGCCGACATGATCGAGCAGCATCATCTGCTGGATCGGGTCGCTGAACTGGTGGATGCCGGCACCCTGCGCACCACCCTGGGTGAGCATTTCGGCAGCATCAACGCGGCCAACCTGCGCCGCGCCCATGCCCTGCTGGAGAGCGGTACCGCCAAGGGCAAGATCGTTCTCGAAGGGTTCTAACAGGTTGTTGAAAAACTACCTGCTAACGCTCCGCCAGAGCTGCGTTTGACGCGCAGCTTTTTCACTGCGCGGCCTGCATTAGACCAAGGGCCAGCTAGACTCACAGCAGCGCCTGCTGCAGTGTGCTGGCCCCAATCTCCTCGATTTATTTAGCCATTGGCGGTAAGGGATGCGACCCGATCTTCAAGGCTCACTGCGCCTGGCCGGCGTATATATCCTGTTCAGCACACTGTGGATCCTTGGCAGCGATTACCTGCTGTATGCGCTGATCAAAAACGAAACGTTGCTGACTGAGCTACAAACCATCAAAGGCCTTGTGTTTGTGCTGCTCAGTACCGGGCTGATCTTTCTCGTCAGCTACCGTGACCGCCAGGCGCAGAGCCAGTTGCTGGCCGAACTCACGCACAGCAGCCAGCTGCTCAAACAGGCCCAGCGCAATGCCGCACTCGGCAGCTGGGAATACTTCGATGGCTTTCACTGGAGCCCGGAGGCCCTGAGCCTGCTTGGACGCAGCGCAGATGATGCGCAGAGCAGCCTGGAACAACTGCTGAGCTGGTTGCATCCAGCCGAACGCGCAGCTGTCCAGCGTGCCATGCAGGCCCTGTTGCAGGAGCAAACCAGCCTGAGTGTCAGCGCCCGCCTGCTGCAGCCCAATCAGCCACAGAGCACCTGGCTGATGTTGCGCGGTGAATTCGACAGCAGCGGCAAGATCCTCGGCACCGTGCAGAACATCAGTACGCAGAAACGCGATGAAAGTGCCCTGCGCGAGAGTGAACAGCGCTTTCGCCAGCTGTTCGAACAGACCCCGCGCATTGCCGTGCAGGGCTACGACCGCGAGCGTCGGGTGATCTACTGGAACCAGGCCAGCACCCAACTCTATGGCTATGCCGTGCATGAGGTCATGGGACGCCGCCTGGAAGAACTGATCGTGCCACCCCAGGCACGCAGCAAGGTCATCAGTGGCATCACCCAGTGGCAGCTGGGTGGGCAGCCCATACCAGCGGCGGAAATCCAGTTGCAGCGCAAGGACGGTAGTCTGGTCTGGGTCTATTCCAGCCACCTGATGCTGCGCAACAGCCTCGATCAGCTGGAACTGTACTGCATCGATATCGACCTGACCGAACAGAAGAAAATCGACAACGAACTGCAGGTCAGCGAGACCCGCTACCGCTCGCTGGTGGAGCACCTGGGCGACGCGATTTTTATCACTAATGCGGCTGACCAACTGAGCTTCCTCAACCCTGCCTGGGAGCAGGTCAGTGGCTACCCCATCCATGAAAGCCTGGGCAGTCCACTGCAGCGCTTTATGCCGGAGCTGGGTCAGGTACCGCTGAACCAGCAACTGCAGGCGCTACACAAGGGCGAACTGGACAACCTGCGTCTGGAGTGTCAACTGTTGACGCGCGGCGGCCAGGTGCGCAGGGTCGAGCTGCAGCTCAACTTCAGTCCGCTGGAACAGGGCCTGCACGGCAGCCTGCGCGATGTGCATGAGCGCCACCAGGCGCAACAACTGCAACAGGCGCGCAACGCCGTACTCGATGAACTGCTGGGGCTGCACCCGCTGCACAGCATCCTGGCCGGCATCACCCGTCGCCTGGAAAGCCTGCAACCGCAGATGCGCGTCTCCATCATGCTGCTCGACGAACATCAGCGTCTGCATATCGGTGCTGCGCCGAGCCTGCCGGAAACCTACAGCCAGGCCATCGATGGCATCCCGGCCGAGCTGGAGGTCGGTTCCTGCGGGCATGCTGCCAGCAGTGGCGAACTGGTGATCGCCGAAGACCTCAGCCGACATCCCTACTGGAAAAATTACCAAGCACTGGCACTGCATGCGGGCCTGCGCGCCTGCTGGTCGCTGCCGTTCAAGGATGACAGCGGCCAGGTGCTGGGCACCTTTGGCATCTACTACCCGCAACCGACACGCCCGAGCGCCGCCGACATTGCCCTGGTCACCGAATTCACCCGCCTGGCCGGCCTGGCCGTGCAGTTCAGTGCCGCCACGGTGAGCTGATCAGACCAACGGCGCGGCAGCCGTCATTGAATTGTTACAGGTCAATGAAAGTTCATAGTGAGCGACTAGACTGCCTGCTCTTGCAGAGGAGATTGGCTATGGACGTCATGATCAAACCGGTAAAAACCGCCGCCGGTCGCGGCTGGCAGGTCTGTCTGGGCAAGCAGAGTGTCACCTTTCGCAGTGAGAACGAGGCACACCAGTTTGTCAGCACCCTGCAGGCACGCCTCAACGCCCCGCATGTGCTGCCGACAGTAGGCCAGCGCGCGGCTGGCTAACCCTTGGCGGCAGCTTCGGCCCAACGGGTGAACAGAGAGAAGCCCACCACCAGCAGGCCGCAGCTGAAAATCACCACCGCAACCGGCCAGGCCGTGCCGTCATGCAACACACCAACCATGGCTGCAGCACTGGCGGCGATGACGAACTGCAGGCTCCCCAGCAGCGCCGAGGCACTGCCGGCATGGCTGCCCTGCCCGGCCATGGCGCACGCCGAGGCATTGGGCAGCAGGATGCCCAGGCTGGCAATGCAGCCAAACAGCGGAATCAGCAGCGGCCACAAGGCCTGTGGCTTGGCCAACGCCACCAGCAGCAGAGCCAGGCCACAGGCCAGGTAAAACCACACGGTCTTGCCCAGCCAGTACGCCGGGCCGTGCCGCGCTACCAGCCAGGCATTGAGCTGCGCCACCAGAATAAAGCCCAGGGCATTGCTGCCGAACAACCAGCCGTAATGCTCAGCCGGTATGCCGTACAACTCGATGAATACGAAGGGTGAACCGGCGATATAGGCAAACATCCCGGCAATCGCGCAACCGCCCGTCAGGGCATATCCGAGAAACGGCAAATCAGCCAACAAGCGTTTGTACTCACCCAATGCGCCGCGCAGGGGCGCTGGCGGCGCATCCTTGGCCAGGGTTTCCGGCAGCCACAGGGCCACTGCCAGCAGGCAGACAAAGCTGAACAGCGTCAGGCTGATAAAGATCGATGGCCAGCCCAGGGTGCTGAGCAGCAGCCCACCGCCCAGCGGCGCGAGAATCGGCGCCAGGCCCATCACCAGCATCAGTTGGGAAAACACCTTGGCCGAGCGGATCGGGTCACACAGATCACGCACCACGGCCCGCGAAATCACCATCCCGGCGCAGCCGCCCAGCGCCTGGACAAAGCGCGCAGCAATCAGCCATTCCAGGCTCGGCGACAGGGCGCAGGCCAAGGACGCCAGGCTGAACAGCGTGACGCCGACCAACAGCGGTTTACGCCGACCAAAGCGATCAGCCAGCGGACCGTACGCCAGTTGGCCGATGGCCAGGCCAACAAAGTAGGCCGCCAGCGACAGCTGCACATGCTCGACATCCGTGGCAAACACCCGCGCCAGGGTAGGAAAGCTCGGCAGGTAGAAATCGATCGCCAACGGCGCAAAGGCGCTCAGGGCGCCGAGGATCAACAGAATTCGTAAAGGCATGGGTATCCAGATAGGTCAGAACAGCAGAGCCCTGTGTGCCCGTGCATGCACGCGGCGACTCACGGCTTGGCCGCGCGAGCCCGACACCTGGTCGGGGCTCGCGCGGCACGCCCGTCAAAGGGCAGAGATCAAGCCGCGTGGTCGGCCTGTTTGCGGCCTTTGCCGAGTTTGGCCGCCAGCGACTCCACCAGCAGGTAGAACATCGGAATCATGAAGATCGCCAGGAAGGTCGCTGCCAGCATGCCGCCGATCACCCCGGTACCAATCGAGTGACGACTGGCCGAACCGGCACCGGAGCTGATCGCCAACGGCACAACCCCCAGGATAAAGGCCAGCGAGGTCATGATGATCGGACGGAAGCGCAGGCGCGCCGCCTCCAGTGCCGACTCGAAAATGCCCATGCCTTGCTGGCGACAGAGCACGGCGAACTCGACGATGAGGATGGCGTTCTTCGCCGCCAGACCGATCAGGGTGACCAGACCGACCTGGAAGTACAGATCGTTTTCGATGCCACGCAGCCACACCGCAAGGATCGCCCCGAACACCGCAAACGGCACGGCGGTGACCACCGCCAACGGCAGGGTCCAACGCTCGTACTGCGCGGCGAGGATCAGGAACACCATGATCAGGCCGAAGATAAAGGCACTGCTGCCCGAACCTTGCGAGGCCACTTCCTGGAAGGCCGAGCCGGTCCAGCCGATGCTGTAATCACTGCCCAGCACTTCCTCCGCCACCTGCTGAATCGCAGTCAGGGCCTGACCGGAGCTGTAGCCGGGTGCCGGCCCGCCAAGGATCTTCGCCGCCGGGTAGACGTTGAAGCGGGCATAGGTGTCCGGCCCGAGAATGCGTTCGACCTTGACCAGGCTGGCCAGCGACACCAACTCACCACTGGCGGCGCGCACATAGACCTGAGACAGGTCTTCCGGCTTGCTGCGGAACTCCGCTTCGGCCTGCAGGCTGACCTGGAAGGTGCGCCCATACAGGCTGAAATCGTTGACGTAATAACTGCCGAAGGTGGCCTGCATGGCGGTGAACACATCGTTCACCGGCACGCCAAGGGCACGCGCTTTGGTGCGGTCCAGGTTGATAAAGTACTGCGGCACGTTGGCGCTGAAGGTGCTCTGCACCCCCGCCAGCTCCGGACGTTTCGCGGCGGCGGCGAGGAAGGCCTGAACTTTGCTCGCCAACTGCGCCGTGGTGCCGCCACTGCGGTCCTGAATAAAGCCCTCAAAACCACCCGTGGTGCTCATGCCAGTGATCGGCGGTGGGTTGAAGCTGAGCACCACGCCATCCTTCTGCGCAGCGCCCATGCCCATGAACTGGCCCGTGAGGTTACGTGCATCCAACTCCGGCGTGGTGCGCTCGCTCCAGTCTTTCAGCGGCACGAACGACACCCCGGCGTTGCTGCGGGTACCGAAGGTCAGCACGTCGAAACCGGCAAAGGTCACCACATCCTGCACCGCCGGATGCTTCATCAGTTGCTGGGTCACGTCACCGGTCAGCTTCTCGGTGCGGGTCAGCGAGGCCGCTGGCGGCAGGAAGTAGGCGTTGATCACATAGCCCTGGTCTTCACTGGGCACCAGGGAGCTGGGTACGCGGTTGAACAGCAGCACCATCACCGCAATCATCGCGCCGAACAGCAGCAGGCCGACCGCTGAACGCTTGAGGAAGAAGCGCACGCCGGCGGTGTAGCCGCTGGTGAATTTATCGAAAACCCGGTTGAAGGCACGGAACGGCGCCGCCGGCTCGTGGTGCCCGGGCTTGAGCAGCAAAGCGCAGAGGGCCGGGCTCAAGGTCAGGGCGACGATGCCGGAGATCACCACCGACACGGCAATGGTGATGGCGAACTGTTTATACATCTCCCCGGCCAGGCCGCCGAGGAAGCCCACGGGCACGAACACCGCGCAGAGCACCAGTACGATGGCGACGATCGGCCCGGTGACTTCTTCCATGGCCTTGATGGTCGCCTCACGCGGGCCGATCTTGTCGGTGGCCATCACCCGCTCGACGTTCTCGATCACCACAATTGCATCGTCCACCACGATGCCGATGGCCAGCACCATGCCGAACAAGGTCAGCAGGTTGATGGAGAAACCGAGCATGTACATCCCGGCGAAGGTGCCGACCAGCGAAACCGGAATGGCCAGCACCGGAATCAGCGTGGCGCGCCAGTTCTGCAGGAAGATGAATACCACCAGCACCACCAGCACCAGGGCTTCGAAGAAGGTGTGGATCACCTCCGTGATCGAGACCTGGACGAATTTGGTGGTGTCATACGGCACCTTGTAAGTCATGCCGCTGGGGAAGTTCTGCGACAGCCGCTCCAACGTCTTGCTCACGGCCGCAGCGGTATCCAGAGCATTCGCACCGGGCTGCAGGTACACGCCGAAGGCGGCGTTCTGCTGACCGTTGAGCGAGGTCATCAGCGAGTAGTCCTGCGCCCCCAACTCGATCCGCGCGACGTCCTTGAGCAACAGGCTGGCACCGGTTTCATCGGTACGCAGAATCACGTTTTCGAACTCTTTCGGGTCGGTGAAGCGGCCCTGAGTGGTGACCGTGTAGGTGAAGTCCTGCTCCTGCTTGAGCGGCTGCTGGCCAAAGCTGCCTGCGGCAAACTGCGAGTTCTGTTCACGGATCGAACTGACCACATCGCTGGGCGTCAGGTTGTACTGCGCCAGCTTGTCCGGGCGCAGCCAGATGCGCATGGAATAGTCTTTCGAACCGAACTGGCTGACATCGCCCACGCCTGGCAAACGCTTGAGTTCGTCGATCACGTTGATCAGCGCGTAGTTACTGATATACACCGGGTCGCGCGAACCATCCGGCGAGTACAGGGTGACCACCTGAAGAATGTCCGAGGACTTCTTCTGCACCTTGACGCCCTGGCGCCGCACTTCTTCCGGCAGCTTGGCCAGTGCGGCCTGCACGCGGTTGTTGACGTCGATGGTGGCCTGGTCGGGGTCACGCCCCACCTCGAAGTACACCGACAGGCTCATCACGTTACCGCCGGAGTTGGACTGCTGGTAGATCATCCCTTCCACGCCGTTGATCGACTGCTCCAACGGCGCGGCTACGGTTTCGGCAATCACCTGGGCGCTGGCACCGGCATAGCTGGCGCTGACCGACACCTGGGGTGGCAGGATCTGTGGGTACTGGGCAATCGGCAGCGTGCGCATGGCCATCAGGCCCGCCAGCACGATGATGATCGAAATGACCGCGGCAAATACCGGGCGGTCGATAAAGAAGCGTGAGATCACCGGAGGCGCTCCTTAGGATTGACTGGCGGCTGGGGCGGCAACTTTTACCGGCGTGTCCGGGCGCACTTTGGGCAGGCCCTCGACGATTACCCGATCACCGGCACTGATCCCGGAGACAATCACCCAACGGCCCTTGGCCGTATGCCCGGTGGTGACCTGACGCATGCGCGCCACGCCGCCCTCATCCACCACGTAGACGAAGGTGCCGCCCGGCCCCTGAGCAATCGCACGCTCCGGCAGGGTCATGGCGTTGGGAATGCTCAAGCCCTTGACCTGCACACGCACAAACTGGCCCGGCAGCAACTTCTGATCCGGGTTGGGCACCACGGCGCGAGCGCTGACGGTGCCGGTGCCACGGTCAACCAGGCTGTCGGTGAAATCGACCTTGCCTTCCAGCGGGTAGAGGCTGCCGTCACCGAGCTTGATCTGCACACTCATCTTGCCGTCTTCAGGCAGCATCAGGCTGCCGTTTTGCAGGCCGCTGCGCACGCTTTCCACATCGGAATCCGGGGCGGCAAAGTTGACGTAGATCGGGTCCAGCTGAGTGATGTTGCT
The DNA here is from genome assembly GCF_021375795.1 of Pseudomonas anguilliseptica. Classification (GTDB taxonomy): domain Bacteria; phylum Pseudomonadota; class Gammaproteobacteria; order Pseudomonadales; family Pseudomonadaceae; genus Aquipseudomonas; species Aquipseudomonas anguilliseptica_A. The sequence goes on from NZ_JAEIOI010000004.1 coordinate 43,432, forward strand.
CAGCAGGCTGGCATTGGGGTCGCCAGCCACCACCAGGCTGCCTTCGGATACGGTTTCCTTGCTGGTGATTCCGGAGATCGGCGCCTTCACCGTGGTGTAGTCGAGGTCGATCTGCTTGGACTGCACCTCGGCCTCGGCCGCCTGGATGTTCGCTTTGCTTTGCTCGAAGTTGGAGACGGCGTTGTCCAGCTCGCTTTCGCTGGCAAAGCCCTTCTTCTGCAACTCGCGGATGCGCTTGAGATCGCGCTCGGTCTGCCGGTAGCGCGCCTGCTCCTGCGCCAACGCGCCCTTGGCCCGGCTCAACGCCGCCTGGTAGGTGCGCGAGTCGATGCGGAACATCACCTGGCCCTTCTTGACCTGGCTGCCTTCCAGGTAGGTGCGCTCCTGCAGGATGCCGCTGACCTGAGCGCGCACCTGCACCTCACGAAAGCCCGCCGTACGCGCGGAATACTCCAGTTCCAGCGGAAGCGACTCCGCCTTGACGGTTTCCACCACCACCTCAGGGGCCGGCGGGGCATCGGCAGCATGCAGCGGGGAAGCCAAAACAGCGAGCAACAGGGAACCGGCAGCGACCGGCAGATGGCGGGCAAAAAGCATGAATGTCTCCGAGAACACGCAAGGCGCAACATGTGAGACCGGCAATGCTAGTTACATACATAAGTGTTTGTAAATAGAACATTGCCCCTAAATTCATTACACTTCGGCCTTGAGCCTAGCCAGAAATCCGCCTGCTGCCATGCGCCGAACCAAAGAAGACGCCGAGAAAACCCGCATCGCCATCCTTGAGGCCGCTGAAACCCTGTTTCTGGAAAAAGGCGTGGCGCACACCAGCCTGGAGCACATTGCCCGGCAAGCGGGGGTGACGCGCGGTGCGGTGTATTGGCACTTCGCCAACAAGGCGCATTTGTTCAACGCCATGCTCAATCAGGTGCGCCTGCCCCCCGAGCAACTGGCCGAACGCATGCACGGTTGCGCCGAGCACGATCCGCTGCTGACCCTGCGTGAACTGTGCATCGATGCCATTACCAACCTGGTGCACAACCCGCAGAAACGGCGAATCTTCACCATCCTGCTGCGCCGCTGTGAGTTCACCGAAGAGTTGCGCGAGGCCGAAGAACGCCACGAGGCCTTTATCAACCTGTTTATCGAGCTGTGCGAGCAACAGTTCGACAGCCCGCAGGTCATGCCGCGCCTGCAAAGCGGGCTCAGTCCGCGCCTGGCAGCGCGGGCCGTGCATGCGCTGCTGGTCGGGCTGTTTCACGACTGGTTGCGCGATCCCAACCTGTTCGACCCGCTCAGCGACACCGCACCGATGGTCGACGCCTGCTTTCGCGGGCTGATTCGCGACTGGCCAGCACAGCCCCGGCAGACTCAGGCCAAGCCAGCCCCGTAACCCGCCTCGGCAATTGCGACGATCAACTCATCGCTGGACAGGCTGCTAGTGACCCGCACCTCGCCACCCTGCAGTTTCACCGTCACCTTAGCCGCCGCATCACGGGCCAGCACAGCCTCGGTCACTGTCTTGACGCAATGTTGGCAAGTCATGCCTTCGACCCGGAATGTATGAACGCTCGCTGCCTGCATCACTTGTCACCTGTATCGTCAGTAGAGGCGCACAGTGTCCTCCTTGCCAACGGGGGAAGGTCAAGCCATAAAAATCGCCTGGTGCATGAGCGCAATGACCGACGAATGCATTGGCACTTGACCTTACCAAGGTGGCAAGGTTGATCCTGTCGGGAAATGCTCTGGAGGATCGCGCATGTCCAACCTCACCCACTTCGATCTGCCAATTACCGGCATGACCTGCGCCAGCTGCGCCGGACGGGTCGAACGCGCCCTGGCCAAGGTGGCCGAGGTCACCCAAGTCAGCGTCAACCTGGCCAGCGAACAGGCCCGAGTCGAAGCCCCTAGCGGCAGCCTGCAACTGCTGGTCAATGCTGTCAGCGCCGCCGGTTATGCCGTGCCCAGCGAGCGCCTGGAGCTGGCCCTTGGCGGCATGACCTGCGCCGGTTGCGCGGGCCGTATCGAACGCGCCCTGACGCAGCAGCCGGGCGTGCTCTCGGTTAGCGTCAACCTGGCCAGCGAGCGGGCGCAGCTGCAGGTGCTGCGCGGCACTGATCATCAGGTGCTGCTACAGGCCGTCAGCCGCGCCGGCTACCACGCCAGCGTCATTGGCGATTCACAAGCAGATCAGACCACACCAAGCACAGCGTTGCAGCGCGAACGCTGGGCACTGCTGGTGGCCATGCTGCTGACACTGCCACTGGTGATTCCCATGTTCGTCGAACCCTTCGGCCTGCACTGGATGCTGCCGGCCTGGCTGCAATTCGCCTTGGCCACACCGGTGCAACTTATCTTCGGCGCGCGCTTCTACCGCGCAGCCTGGAGCGCCCTGCGTGCCCGCGCGGGGAATATGGATCAGTTGGTGGCCATCGGCACCAGCGCCGCGTATGGCCTGAGCCTGTATCAGTGGGCAGTGAGCCCAGCCGGCAGCATGCCGCACCTGTATTTCGAAGCGTCGGCGGTGATCATCACCCTGATCCTGCTCGGCAAATACCTGGAAAGCCGCGCCAAACGCCAGACCAGCAGCGCCATCCGCGCCTTGCAAGCGCTGCGCCCGGAGCGCGCCCTGCGCCTACAAGGCGGCATCGAACAATGGGTGGCGCTGGCGGAGCTGCAGTTGGGCGACGCCATCGTGGTCAAGCCCGGCGAACGCTTCCCGGTCGATGGTCTGGTGCGCGAAGGCCAGAGCCACGCCGACGAAGCACTGATCAGCGGTGAAAGCCTGCCACAGCCCAAACAACCAGGCGATAGAGTCACCGCAGGAGCCATCAACGGCGAAGGTCGCCTGCTGGTGGAAACCACCGCCCTCGGCACGGAAACCGTGCTGTCGCAGATAATTCGCCTGATCGAAGATGCCCAGGCAGCGAAAGCGCCGATCCAGAAGCTGGTGGACAAGGTCAGCCAGGTCTTTGTCCCCAGCGTGCTGCTGATCGCCCTGGCCACCCTGCTGATCTGGCTGCTGTTCGGCGCAACGCTGGAAAGCGCACTGCTCAACGCTGTGGCCGTGCTGGTGATCGCCTGCCCATGTGCCCTCGGCCTGGCCACCCCCACGGCGATCATGGCTGGCACTGGCGTGGCGGCGCGCCATGGCATCCTGATCAAGGACGCCGAAGCCCTTGAAGTCGCCCATTCGGTCAGCCTGGTGGCCTTCGACAAGACCGGCACCCTGACCGCAGGCAGCCCGCGTATTGCCCATCTGCGTTCCGTCGATGACGACACCACACAACTGCTGCAACTGGCTGGTGCCCTGCAGCGCGGCAGCGAACATCCGTTGGCCAAGGCGGTGTTGGACGTTTGCAGCGAACAGCATTTGCAACTACCCGCAGTCAGCGCCAGCAAGGCCCTGGCCGGGCGCGGTATCGCCGGGCAAATCGGCGAGCGGCAGCTGGCCTTGGGTAACCAGCGCTTACTGGAAGAACACTTTCTGCACCACGACGAACTGGCAATCGACGCCCTGGCCTGGGAGGCCGAAGGCCGTACCCTGTCCTGGCTGCTGGAGTTGGCGCCGCAACCGCAGGTGCTCGGTCTGTTTGCCTTTGGCGACACACTTAAACCCGGCGCAGCCGAGGCCATCGCTGCGCTGACCGCGCAAGGCATTGCCAACCACCTGATCAGCGGCGACAACCCTGGCAGCGTCAAAGCGGTAGCGGGTGCCTTGAGCATCACAGAGGCACATGCCGAAGTGCTGCCGGCGGACAAGGCTGCGATCATCAGCGAGCTGAAAAAACACGCGGTGGTGGCCATGGTCGGCGACGGCATCAACGATGCCCCTGCGCTGGCGGCGGCCGATGTCGGCATCGCCATGGGCAGCGGCACCGATGTGGCCATGCACGCCGCCGGCATCACCCTGATGCGCGGCGACCCGCGCCTGGTGGCCGACGCCCTGGATATCAGCCGGCGTACCTACAACAAGATCCGCCAGAACCTGTTCTGGGCCTTTGCCTATAACCTGATCGGCATTCCGTTGGCCGCTGCCGGCCTGCTTAACCCGATGCTCGCGGGTGCGGCCATGGCGCTAAGCAGCGTCAGCGTGGTGAGCAATGCCTTGCTGTTGAAAACCTGGAAACCGCCACAACACAAATAACCCGTAGGAGAACCTGATGAATATCGGCCAAGCCGCCAAGCAAACCGGCCTGAGCGCGAAGATGATTCGCTACTACGAAAGCATCGACCTGCTGCCCGCCGCCGGCCGCAGCGACAGCGGCTACCGCCAGTACAGCCAGCAGGACCTGCACCGTCTGGCGTTTATCAAGCGCTCACGCGACCTGGGCTTTTCCCTGGCCGAAGTCAGCCAGCTGCTGGCCCTGTGGCAGGACCGTCAACGCGCCAGCGCCGATGTGAAGGCCCTGGCCGCCGCGCATATCGCCGAGTTGGAGCAGAAGATCAACGAACTCAGCGGCCTGCGCGACACCCTCAAGGAGTTGATGGACAGCTGCCAGGGCAATGACCGCCCGGATTGCCCGATCCTCAAGGATCTGGAGTCTGGCTGCTGCCACTGAAAATGGGGAATGCGTAGGACGGATGACGCTTCATCCATCCACGCTGGGTGCAATGGGTGGATGGATAAAACGCCTGCCCCTACAACAGCTGCTGCAACGCCCGGCAATCCACTGCGAAATGATCGGCCAACTGCGGCCAGGGGTTTTCCGCCAGGTTGACCAGCACGCTGCGCGCGCCGGCAGCGCGGGCACACTCCAGGTCAAAGCGGTAATCGCTCACCATCACCAACTCGCTCGGCGCCACCTGCCAGGTGCGGGCGAAATGCAGCAGCCCGCCCGGATCGGGCTTGGGCGGTGCTTCGTCACGGCCGATCACGTCCACCACGGCAAAGCAGTCATCCAGACCGATGGCGCGCAAGGTCAGCAGCGCCAGTTCATGGGCATTGCGGGTGAGAATACCGAGGCGACAGCCACGCCCGTGCAGCTCGCGCACCAGCTCAATCGCCCCAGGTGCCGGCTCGGCGGTCAGCGCCAGTTCGCGCTCATGCTCCAGCAGCCAGGCGTGTTTGGCCGCTGCCACCGCCTCAGGCAGCGACGCCAGATGACCAAGAATGTCGTCCGCCAGCGGAATATCCAATGCCCGTTTGATCGCCTCGAAATCATGCACCGCCTGGGTCAGGGTGCCGTCCATATCAAACACCCAATGGCGGGCAGCGCTCAGACTCACTTGCAATCCTCACGGCTCATTTCCAGTCCTCACGGACCCGGGTCAGCCCCTCCTGGGCGACCGAGGCAACCAACTGGCCCTGGCGGTTGAAGATGCTGCCACGGGAGAAACCACGGGCGTTGCCGGCCCAGGGGCTGTCCATGCTGTACAGCAGCCAGTCGTCCATACGCAGGTTGCCGTGGAACCATAGCGAGTGGTCGAGGCTGGCGACCTGCATAAACTTCTGCCACACCGACACGCCGTGCGGCAGCATCGAGGTGGTCAGCAGGTTGAAGTCGCTGGCGTAAGCCAGCAGCAGCTTGTGCAGTTGCGGCTCGTCCGGCAGCTCGCCAGCGGCGCGAAACCACACATGCTTGGCCGGTTCGCTGGGTTTGGGCGCAAACGGGTTGCTCAGGGTGACCGGGCGAATCTCGATCGGTTTGTCACTTACCGCGCGCTCCCGCATGCGCTCCGGCAAGGCATCCACCACCAGGCGCGCCAGCTCGGTTTCCGATTTCAGGCCTTCGGGCCCCGGCACGTCCGGCATGCTGTTCTGGTGATGAAAGCCCTCTTCATCGAACTGGAACGACGCGCTGCAGGTAAAGATCGGCTTGCCCTTCTGGATCGCCGTCACCCGCCGCGTGCTGAAACTGCCGCCATCGCGTACGCGCTCGACCTGATACACCACCGGCAAGGTGGCATCGCCGGGACGCAGGAAGTAGCCGTGCATGGAATGCACATGGCGCGCGGCCTCGACCGTCTGACTGGCCGCCGATACACATTGACCGAGCACCTGACCGCCATACAATTGGCGAAAGCCGAGGTCCTGGCTGACCCCGCGAAACAGATTCTCTTCGATGGTTTCCAGGGTCAGCAGGGCGACCAACTCATTCAACACCTGACTCATGCATGCTCTCCTGTTAACGCATCTGGCTGGGGGCGAGATGGTAAAGACTTCGCCGAAGTTTGTCGGCCCGACTGAAAGATGGATGTGGACAATAATGGCAGCATTCTAGCCAATCGAGCGCCGGACTTGAGCCAGGCCAGGGCGCTCGCCATACTTCCAGCCCGATTGCTCGAGCCTGTCAGCATGCGCCTGCCGCTGGTCTACCACGACGACTACAGCCCGCCCTTCCCGGCCAACCACCGCTTCCCCATGGAGAAGTTTCGCCTGCTGCGCGACCACCTGGTGGACAGCGGCCTGAGCACCGATGCCGCACTGCTGCGCCCCGAGCTGTGCCCCACCGACGTACTCGCCCTGACGCACTGCCCGGCCTATATCCAGCGTTTTGCCAGTGGCGAACTGGCGTATGAGGAACAGCGCCGCCTCGGCCTGCCCTGGAGCGCCGCTCTGGCCCAGCGCACCATTCGCGCCGTGGGCGGCTCGCTGCTGGCCGCTGAGCAGGCGCTGCAACACGGCCTGGCCTGCCACCTGGCCGGCGGCACCCACCATGCGCATTACGACCATCCAGCCGGGTTCTGCATCTTCAATGACCTGGCAGTAATCAGCCACTACCTGCTGGCCAGCGGCAAGGCCCAGCGTGTGCTGATCTTCGACTGCGACGTGCACCAGGGCGATGGCACCGCACGACTGCTGGAGAACACCCCGGAAGCGATCACCGTGTCGCTGCACTGCGAGAAGAACTACCCGGCGCGCAAGGCCGCCAGCGACTGGGACATTCCCCTGCCCAACGGCATGGCCGATGCCGACTACCTCAAGGTGGTCAACGACAGCCTCAACTACCTGCTGCCGCTGTACCAGCCGGATATCGTGCTCTACGACGCCGGCGTCGATGTACACCAAGACGATGCCCTCGGCTATCTCAACCTGACGGATGCCGGTATCGCAGCCCGTGACGAAGCGGTACTCAACCACTGCCTGAGCCGTGACATTCCCGTGGTCGGGCTGATCGGCGGTGGCTACGACAAGGACCGCCTGGCCCTGGCCCGCCGCCACGGCATCCTGCATCACAGTGCGGCCAAGGTCTGGCAAACGCGCGGGCTGGGATAAAACCAGCACACGCGCTGTCATATCGCCCACCTTTACTGCCAAGGACTCTCACACAGCATGTACGCAAAACTCAGCACCCTGCTGGCCGCACTGGTATTCGCCACTGCCGCCCAGGCCGACGACACACTGCAGTCGCTGGTAGATGAAACCATTCGCCCGCTGATGGCGGAACACGATATTGCCGGCATGGCCGTGGCGATCACCCACAACGGCCAGGCGCACTACTTCAACTACGGCGTGGCGAGCCTGGACGACCAGCAGCCAGTGAGCAGCGACACCCTGTTTGAAATCGGCTCGCTGAGCAAACCGCTTACCGCCACCCTCGCCGCCCTGGCGCAAAGCACCGGCAAGCTGACCCTCAGCGACAGCGCCGGCCAGCACTGGCCCGAATTGCAAGGCAGCCAGCTGGAACACGCCAGCCTGCTCAACCTCGGCACCTACACCGCCGGCGGGCTGCCGCTGCAGTTCCCTGACAACGTGACCGACCCGGCCAGCATGCTCGCCTATTACCGCCAGTGGCAGCCTGAATACACGGCCGGCACACACCGGCGCTATTCCAACCCCAGCATTGGCCTGCTCGGTTACCTCGCCGCACGCAGCATGGGCCAGCCGTTCCCCACACTGATGGAGGGCAGGTTATTTCCCGCGCTCGGTATGTCGCACAGCTATATCCAGGTGCCCGCGCAGCAGATGCCGCGCTATGCCTTCGGCTACAGCAAGGACAACCAGCCACTGCGCGTCAACCCGGGGATGCTCGACGCCGAAGCCTATGGGGTGAAAACCAACACCAGGGACATGCTGCGTTTTGTCCAGGCCAACCTGAATCCTGCTGGCCTGAATAAAGACCTGCAGCACGCCATCGCCATCACCCACACGGGTTATTACCGCGTCGGCGAGATGACCCAGGGCCTCGGCTGGGAGCGTTACCCCTACCCGATTAGCCTGGAGCGTCTGCAAGCGGGCAATTCCCCGGCCATGGCCCTGGAGTCGCAACCCGCTACACGCCTCGCACCGCCGGAAACCGAGCCAGGCGACAGCCTGTTCAATAAAACCGGCTCAACTGGCGGCTTCGGCGCCTACGCGATGTTTATCCCCAGTCAGAACTTCGGCCTGGTTATGCTGGCCAACAAGAACTACCCCAACGCAGCCCGAATCGAAGCTGCCTATGCCATATTGAGCGCGCTGGATAAGCATTCCCCCACACATTGAATGGAACTCCGTCATGGATGACTCGTTTGCCCTGAACCAAGCCAACTGGAATGAGCGCGCCGCCTTGCATGCGGCGTCGCCCGATTACCAGGTTCAGCTGTTTATCGCCTCGCCCACGCACTTATCCGAAGTGGTGCGCTTTGATCTGCCGCGCCTCGGCGATATCCGGGGTCTACGCGCGGTGCACCTGCAGTGCCATATCGGCACTGACACCCTGTCGCTGGCCCGCATGGGCGCGCAGATAAGCGGCTTGGACTTCTCATCCGCCTCACTGGAACAAGCCCGTAAGCTGGCCAATGCCTGCGGCGAGCACATCACGTTTGTCGAGGCCTCGGTCTACGACGCCGCCAAGGTGCTCGGCGTTGAGTCATTTGACCTGGTTTATACGGGCATCGGCGCGCTAAACTGGCTACCGCAGATCGATGACTGGGCGCGCAATGTCGCAGCTCTGCTCAAGCCTGGCGGCCGCCTGTTTCTGCGCGAAGCCCATCCAGTGCTGATGGCGCTCGACGAGGACTGCGAGGGCGCCCTGCAGATTGCCCACCCTTATTTCGAACACCACCAACCCACCGTCTGGGATAGCGAGTACACCTATGTCGAAACCAACACCCGGTTGAACGCCAGCATCACCCACGAATGGAACCACGGCCTGGGCGAAATCATCACCGCGCTGCTCGGCCACGGCATGCGCCTGACCGCCCTGGAAGAACACACCAGCCTGCCCTGGGAAGCGCTGCCGGGTCAGATGAGCCTGGGTGAGGATGGTGAATGGCGGTTGAACAATCAGCCGGAACGACTGCCGCTGAGCTATACGCTGCAGGCGGTCAAGGTCACCTAAAACCGTAGGATGGCGTTGAGCGCAGCGATACCCATCAGCCGGTATCGCAACGCCTAGGGAGCGATGGGTATCGCGATGCGATACCCATCCTACGCACTAACTACCCCGCCAAAACCTTATCCAGCGCCTGCTCCAGGGTAGCCACGGTGCGCTCGATATTGCCTAGTTTGTCCAAACCGAACAGGCCCAGACGGAAGGTCTGGAAATCCGCCGGCTCATCGCACTGCAACGGTACACCGGCAGCGATCTGCAGGCCCTGGGCGGCGAATTTGCTGCCGTTCTTGATGCTCGCGTCGGTGGTGTAGCACACCACCACCCCGGGGGCTTCGAAGCCTTCGGCGGCGACGCTTTTAAAGCCTTTGCTGGCGAGCAAGGCACGCACCCGCTCACCGAGCTCCTGCTGCTGCCCGCGCACCTTAACGAAACCAATGGCTTCGGCCTCGCGCATGGCATCGCGGAAACGCGCCAGGGCGTCGCTGGGCATGGTGGCGTGGTAGGCGTGGCCGCCCTGCTCATAGGCCTGCATGATCTGCAGCCACTTCTTCAGATCGCAGGCGAAGCTGGTGCTTTGTGTGGCTTCGACGCGGGCCAGGGCAGCTTCGCTGAGCATCACCAGGGCGCAGCAGGGTGAGGCACTCCAGCCCTTTTGCGGCGCGCTGATCAGCACATCGATGCCGCAGGCCTGCATGTCCACCCAGAGGGTGCCGGAGGCGATGCAGTCGAGCACAAACAGACCGCCCACCGCATGCACGGCATCCGCCACGGCGCGCAGGTAATCATCCGGCAGAATCATCCCCGAGGACGTTTCTACATGCGGGGCAAACACCACCTGGGGTTTTTCCAAGGCGATTACCGCCAGCACATCAGCCAGACGCGGTGGGGCATACGCCGCCTGACTACCCTGGGAGACAGGCCGTGCCTTGAGCACTATCGATTCAGAGGGAATCTGGCCCATCTCGAAAATCTGCGTCCAGCGGTAGCTGAACCAGCCGTTGCGCAGCACCAGGCACTTCTGCCCGGTGGCCAGCTGGCGCGCTACCGCCTCCATGCCGTAGGTGCCGCTACCGGGCACGATGGCCATGGCATGGGCGTTATAGACCTGTTTCAGGGTGCTGGAGATATCCTTCATCACGCCCTGGAACGACTGCGACATATGGTTGAGGGAGCGGTCGGTGTAGACCACCGAGTATTCGATCAGGCCGTCGGGGTCGATGCTGGGGTAGAGGTCAGACATAAGGGGCTCCAGTCAGAAATTCACCTCACGACCCTGCCCGAAGCCGGGGCAAATGACAAGGCGGACGCCGCCTCGGCTAGAATGCACCCCCTTCGTTCCTGCCCGACACCGCCATGACCAATCGCACTCAACATCCAGCCCCTCGCGTTGCCATTATCGGCGGCGGCCCCGCCGGGCTGATGGCGGCCGAAGTGCTGGCCCAGGGCGGTGTGCAGGTCGATCTTTACGACGGTATGCCTTCAGTGGGGCGCAAGTTCCTCCTGGCTGGGGTCGGCGGGATGAATATCACCCATTCCGAAGCCAAGCCGGCGTTTGTCGCGCGTTATGGCACGCGCCAGACAGAAGTAGCCGAACTGCTGCAGGATTTCGATGCCGATGCCCTGCGCGCCTGGATTCATGACCTGGGCATCGACACCTTTGTCGGCACTTCCGGCCGGGTGTTCCCCACCGATATGAAAGCCGCACCGCTGCTACGCGCCTGGCTCAAGCGCCTGCGCGAGCTGGGTGTGCAGATCCACACCCGCCATCGCTGGCTGGGCTGGAATAGCGAAAGTGCGCTACGGATCACCTCGCCCGCTGGCGAACAGACCGTGACCGCCGACGCCACACTGCTGGCCCTGGGCGGTGCCAGCTGGGCACGACTGGGTTCAGATGGCGCCTGGGTCAGCCTGCTGCAAGCGCGTGGCGTGACTATCGCGCCCTTGCAGGCGAGTAACTGCGGCTTTGATGTCAGCGCCTGGAGCCCGTTTCTGCGGGACAAGTTCGCCGGCGCGCCACTCAAGAACGTCAGCCTCAGCCTGCCCGGAGTAACACCTCGCCTGGGTGAGTGTGTGCTGACCGCCAGCGGCCTCGAAGGCAGCTTGGTGTATGCCCTGTCAGCCGCTATTCGCGAAACGATCAACCAGCATGGCAGCGCCAGCGTGCACCTCGATCTGCTGCCGCAAACGCCGCTGAGCAAACTGCAGGCGGCCTTGAGCAAACCGCGCGGCTCACAGTCCATGGCTAAACACCTGCATCGCCAGGCGGGGATCGACGGGGTCAAAGCAGCTCTGCTGCGCGAGCTGGCCAGCGCAGCAACCTTCAATGATCCGGCGCTGCTGGCCAGTGCAATCAAGGCCCTGCCGATCACCCTGGTGCGGCCACGGCCCTTGGATGAAGCCATCAGCACGGCTGGCGGTGTGCCGTTCGAGCAGCTGGACGGGCAACTGATGCTCAAGGCGCTGCCCGGCACCTTCTGCGCAGGGGAAATGCTTGATTGGGAGGCGCCGACTGGCGGTTATCTGCTGACCGCCTGCTTTGCCAGCGGCCGCCGCGCCGCCCTGGGCATGCTCCACTGGCTGCAACGCTCTGTCGAATAAGAACACCGCGAGCAATCGCTAGCGGCTATGCTTGAAGAAAACCGCCCGAGAGCGGTGATCTTCCACGCGCATAGGTACCCTACCGCCGTGATTCCATTAGTGGTCTGCGACGACTCGAATATGGCGCGCAAGCAGTTGATCCGCGCCCTGCCGCCCGAATGGCCAGTGACCATCAGCCAGGCTGCCAATGGCCAGGAAGCCCTGGCCGCCCTGCGCCAGGGCCTCGGCCAGGTGATGCTGCTGGACCTGACTATGCCGGTGCTCGACGGCTATGAAACCCTTGCGGCCATGCGCGCCGAAGGGCTGGCCTGCAAGGTGGTGGTGGTCTCTGGTGACGTTCAGGACGAAGCCGTGCGCCGGGTCAAGGAACTCGGCGCACTGGCCTTTATCAAGAAACCCGCCGATCCCGATACACTGCGCAGCACCCTGCTCGAACTCGGTCTGTTCGACCCAAAGGCCACCCCTACCGCCATCGCCCAGGCCGCCGTACTGGATGAGTTGAAGGTCAACTTCCGCGATGCCTTGCGCGAGGTGACCAACGTCGCCATGGGCCGCGCTGCCGCGCTACTGGCCAAGGTGCTGAACGTATTTGTGCAGCTGCCGGTGCCGCAGGTGAATATCTTCGAGGTCAGCGAACTGCATATGACTCTTACCGATGCCATGCGTGGTGAACGCCTGAGCGCGGTGTGCCAGGGCTTTATTGGTGACGGCATCGCCGGCGAGGCGTTGCTGCTGTTCCATGATTCGGAAGTCGCCGGCATGGCAAAACTGCTGGGCTGGCAGCCCAAGGACGATACTCAGACCTCGGAAATGCTACTGGACCTGGCCAGCATTCTGACCGGCGCCTGCCTGGCCGGGATTGCCGAGCAGATTGACGTGCGTTTTTCTCAGGGCCACCCGCAACTGCTGGGCCAGCATTCGTCCATCGAGCGGCTGATCCACCTCAACCAGCGGCGCTGGCGCAAGACCCTGGCCATTGAGGTGAGCTACAGCCTGGAAGCCCACAGCATCCACTTCGACCTGTTGCTGCTGTTCACCGAAGACTCAATCAAGCGCCTGACCAACAAGCTCAACTACCTGATGAACTAGGCGGAACCTGCTCATGCCCGCACAGATAGATATCAAAGAGGTTCACTGGCTGCTCGATATCGTGCAGTGCATCGATGTCGGGGTGATCGTGCTCGACCGCCAATACCGGGTTGAGGTGTGGAACAGCTTTATGGAAAACCATTCCGGCCTGGGCCCAGACGAGGTGCACGGCAAAACCCTGTTCAGCCTGTTCAGCGAGATCGACGAAGCCTGGCTGCGGCGCAAGGTCGATACCGTCGTGGCACTGGGCACCCGCGCCTTCAGCCTGTGGGAGCAGCATCCCTACCTGATGCACTTCAAGAACTACCAGCCGATCACCGGCCAGGAAGATTTCATGTACCAGAACGTCACCCTGCTGCCGCTGGGCGGCGCGGGCGATGCGGTGGAACATATCTGCGTGGTGATCTACGACATGACGGCCGCCGCCACCCACAAGAAGCAACTGGAAGCGGCGCAGGCCAGCCGTTAATCTCTGCTCGCCAGGCTCCGCCAGAGAGCCGGCACAACCGTAATAGCCTGTCCGACATCACTCGCGCAGGAACCATTCGATGTTGCACAGCATTGAACTGAAAACCTTCGTACCGGCCCGCGACTTCGCCCTGAGCCAGGCGTTCTATCAAGCCCTGGGCTTCAAGCCGGGCTGGGTCGGCGATGGCCTGGCCTATTTCAGCCACGGCGATCACTGTGCCTTTTTGCTGCAGGACTTCTACGTCAAGGAGCAGGCGGAGAACTTCGTCATGCACCTGCTGGTGGAAGACGTCGATGCCTGGTGGCAGAAGGTCGTGGATGAGCGGATTGGCGAGCGCTTCGGCGTGCGCCTGGTGCCGCCGCAGGACCAGCCCTGGGCCATGCGCGATTTCGTGGTTATCGACCCCAGCGGCGTGCTCTGGCGCATTGCCCAGAACATTTAGCGCCTCTGGTGGACAAGCTCAGCGCTGTCCACCCTACGACTGAGGTTACTTGGCAAACTTCCCGGGTTTGCCTGCTTTCCCGCCAAAGCTCGGTACCTTGCGCACCGCCTTGACCGACGGTGCAGCCGGCTCATCGGCCTCCATCCAGCGCCCGAGGCTGCCGCCCTTGCCGCCGCCGACCACTTTGGGTTTCTTCGGTTTCTTCGGCTTTTTCACCACCTGGCCGCCGGGCAGGGTCTGCGGCACGCGGTGATCAGGGATAAAGTCCGGCTCCTCGATACGTTGCAGCACCTGCTGGGTCAGGGTTTCGATGGCCGAGAGCAGCTGCACTTCATCGGCACAGACCAGCGACACGGCCTGACCGGTGGTGCCGGCACGCCCGGTACGACCAATGCGATGCACATAGTCTTCGGCGACGATGGGCAAATCGAAGTTGACCACCAGCGGCATGTCATCGATATCCAGGCCACGGGCCGCCACATCGGTAGCCACCAGCACCTTGACCTCACCATCCTTGAAACGCTGCAAGGCGCGCTGACGGGTGGCCTGGGGTTTGTCGCCGTGGATCGAATCGGCGCTGATGCCGTGGCGCTGCAGCTCGGCTTCCAGCTCATCCACGCCCTTGCGGGTTTTCACAAACACCAGGGCCTGGCTCCAGCGCTTGCTCTGGTAAAGGTGCAGAAACAGCTCGCCCTTGCGCTTCTTGTCCACCGGAATCAGCCACTGTTTGACCGACTTGGCCGCCGCGTTGCGCGGGCTGACTTCGATACTCAGCGGGTCTTTGAGCATCTGCCCGGCCATGGCGCGAATGGCATCGGAGAAGGTCGCGGAGAACAGCAGGGTCTGGCGTTTTTTCGGCAGCGCCGCGAACACACTTTCCAGCTCGTTGGCAAAGCCCAGGTCGAGCATGCGGTCGGCTTCATCCAGCACCAGGGTCTGCACCTGGTTGAATTTCACCGCGTTCTGCCGGTACAGGTCGAGCAAACGACCCGGTGTGGCTACCAGCACGTCCACGCCTTTGCGCAGCTTCATCATTTGCGGGTTGATGCTGACCCCGCCATACACCGCATAACTGCGCAGCGGCAGATGCTGGCCATAGGTGATAAAGCTCTGCAGCACCTGTTCGGCCAGCTCGCGAGTCGGCACCAGCACCAGCGCACGCACCGAATTACTGGCCACCTGCGGCCCTTCCATCATCAACCGCTGCAGCACCGGCAGGGCAAAGCCAGCGGTCTTGCCGGTGCCGGTTTGCGCGGCGGCCATCAGGTCACGCCCCTTGAGCACCGGCACGATGGCCTGGGCCTGCACAGCGGTGGGAGTTTTGTAGTCGAGGCTGTCGAGGGTGCGCAACAGAGGTTCGATCAGGCCGAGGGAAGCAAAGGTCATAGGGCTAACCGCAGAAATAAGTCGATGGCGCAGAGTTTATCCTGCTTGGGTGCAGACGGCCTGGCTGTCTTCAGCAGGCCATCAACTACAAAGCCCGGAATGATCCGGGCTTTGGCAGCAAACATAAGTACGTAGATTAGGGTTTGTGCGGCCGTGCGAGAAACTCGTGCGACTGCATTTCCAGCAAACGACTGAGCGTGCGCTGGAACTCGAAGGTCAGGCGACCGCCGGTGTAGAGATCTTTCAGCTCCACTTCGGCGGAGATGATCAGCTTGACGTTGCGGTCGTAGAACTCGTCCACCAGGTTGATAAAGCGCCGGGCCATGTCGTCCTTGGCGGTGCTCATCTGCTCGACGTTGGCCAGCAGCACGGCGTGGAAGATCTTGCCCAGTTCGATGTAGTCATTCTGGCTGCGCGGGCCATCACACAGCTCGCGAAAGTCGAACCAGGCCACGTCATCACCGACCTTGCGCGCCACAATGGCACGGTTCTCGATCATCAGCGCCTCGTTTTCCTGCACCACGCAGTGCTCGGGCAGCAGGCTGACAAAGCTCTTCTGCAGGCTCTCCTCGGCGGCAGCGCCCAGTGGCCAGTGGAACAGCTCGGCCTGCTCGAGCGCGCGCAGGCGGTAATCGATACCGCTGTCGACGTTGACGATCTCGGTGTGCTGCTTGAGCAGGGCGATGGCTGGCAGGAAGCGGGCGCGCTGCAGGCCGTCCTTGTACAAGCCGTCTGGCACGATATTGGAGGTGGCAACCAGGCTCACACCGTTCTTGAACAGCTCTTCCATGAGGGTGGCGAGGATCATGGCGTCGGTAATGTCACTGACGAAGAACTCGTCGAAGCAGATGACCTTGGCTTCGTCGGCGAAGCGCTTGGCGATAATGGTCAGCGGGTTCTTCTCGCCCTTGAGGGTGCGCATTTCTTCATGCACGCGCTTCATAAAGCGGTGGAAGTGCGTACGCATCTTCTTCTCGAACGGCAGCGCGTCGAAGAAGGTGTCGACCAAGTAGGTCTTGCCGCGACCGACGCCGCCCCAGAAATACAGGCCCTTGACCGGCCCCTGAGGCTTTTTGCCGAACAGCTTGCCGAATACGCCGGCGCTGCCCTTGTCGGCGGCGATCAGCTCGTCATACAGACGCTGCAGATGACGTACCGCCGTTTCCTGGGCAGCGTCATGGAAGAAATCAGGGCGTTTAAGGTCAGCCTGGTAGCGTTCTAGGGGCGTCATAAATTCGTTAGCCGGGCAAGTAAAACGGGGGCGTCACTTTAGCGACGCCCCCGTTGATTGGCAACGGCTTATAGACGGCGTACCGGTCTGTGGGAGGGGCTTTAGCCGCGACAGTCTGTTGGTATCGCTGCGTCGCGGCTAAAGCCCCTCCCACAAGCCATCTGGCAGCGCATCACTCTTGAGGAGCAAGCGCCTCACGCAGGCGCTGAATCGCCGCCTGACAGGCACTGCTGTCGGCGAATGCCGGGCTTTGCGCCACGCACTCATCGTCCAGCCAGACGGCAAAACCGCCGTCCTGCTCGCGAACATCCAGCGCTTCACCGGACTGCAGACGCTTGTTGACCATCCCTGCGGCCTTGCCATCAGCAAAGGATTTGGACAGCAACAACTGCTCGCCAGCGGCATCCAGCAGGCGGAAACGGAAGCTGCCGTCGTCGTCGCGGAAGCTGACAAAGCGTGCGCTCTTGCCGGCTTTTTTCTTCTCGCCAGCCGTGCTGATAGCCTCGCTGCGGAACGAGCGCAGGCCCACGGCCTCACGCAGCTCACCGAGAAACGGCGTAGCGATCTTGCGCGCCTTGGCCGCACCAGCCAGCAGAATATCTTCCAGATCAGCCGGTTTGCTGATCAGCGCGTGATAACGCTCGCGAGCTTCGCCCAACTCGGCTTCCAGCAGGTTGCACAACGCTTGCTTGGCTTCGCCCCAGGCCAGGCCGTCTTCCAGCGCAACGCGGAAATCCGCCTGCTGGGTCGGTGCGGCAAAGGCCTGGTAGAGGGTGAACAGGTGCGAGCTGTCCGGGTCTTTCGGCTCGCCCGGCAGTTTGGAATCGGTCACCACACGTGCAACGGCATCCTTGAGCTGCTTGGCACTGCCGAACAACGGGATGGTGTTGTCGTAGCTCTTACTCATCTTGCGCCCATCGAGGCCCGGCAAGGTCGCTACATCTTCCTCAATCACCGCTTCAGGCAGGGTGAACAGTTCCTTGCCCTTGCCGAACAGGTGGTTGAAGCGCTGGCCGATATCGCGGGCCATTTCCACGTGCTGGATCTGGTCGCGGCCGACCGGCACCTTGTGCGCGTTGAACATCAGGATGTCCGCCGCCATCAGCACCGGGTAACTGAACAGGCCCATGGTGATGCCCGCATCCGGGTCTTCGCCTTGCTCAACGTTCTTGTCCACCGAAGCCTTGTAAGCGTGGGCGCGGTTAAGCAGGCCCTTGCCGGCGACACAGGTGAGCAACCAGCACAGCTCGGGAATCTCGGGGATATCCGACTGGCGGTAGAAGGTTGCCTTGTCGGTATCCAGGCCCAGCGCCAGCCAGGTAGCAGCGATTTCCAGACGGGAACGCTGGATACGCGCCGGCTCATCGCACTTGATCAGCGCGTGATAGTCGGCCAGGAAGTAGAACGAATCCGCATCGGCGGCGCGGCTGGCGACGATGGCCGGGCGAATCGCGCCCGCGTAGTTGCCCAGGTGCGGCGTGCCGGTGGTGGTGATGCCGGTAAGGATACGAGTGGTCATAACGTTCGCTTATTGAGGCTCAATCAGTTCAGAGTCGCGGCAGCAGCAAATCTTTGAGATCGGTCAGCTTGCCGTGAAAAAAGTGGCCGCATTCTGCCACTTTCAGCAGCTCATGGGCACGCCCGAGTGCCGCCGACCACTGGTACACCACCTGCGGGTCGATCACTTCATCGTCTTCGGGCTGGATCAGGATCAGCGGGCAATGGCTGGCCGGTGGCGTTTCTGCGGTCAGGCGATGCACGGCCGGGGCCACCATAAACAGCTTGTCGAGTTTCACACCCTGGGCTTCCAGGCGGGCGCCGAGCGCAGCGGCGACAAAGCCACCGAAGGAAAAACCCAGCAAGGTCAGCGGTAACTCGGGGTGCTGAGCACGCAGCCAGCTGGCCACGGCCTCGGCGTCATCCACCTCACCGCTGGCCATATCGTGGCTGCCTGCGCTGGCGCCGACACCGCGGTAATTGAAACGCAACGTGGCCAGGCCACAGTCACGGGCCGTGCGTTGCAGGGTGGAAACCACCTTATTGAGCATGGTGCCACCCTGCACCGGGTTGGGGTGGCAGATCAGCGCTACGCCACGGGCGTCAGGGGTATCCAGCCACAGGGCTTCGAGTTGGCCGCTGGGGCCGGCAATCATCAGAGGGGTTTCGCGGGTGAGCAACAGGGAACTCCGTGACCTCGCAGTGGGTCGACTCGTCTAGCTGACAGCCTGCGCCATAGACAACACCGCAAACATTTCGGCATTGCATTGCGGTATACAGCGCAGGTTCGAGCCGTTAACGTAAAGCAAAGCCGTTTAGAGAGGAAGGACTCGTGGAACAGACGCTTACCGCCTGGTTGCTACCCGCCATTACCCTGGTAGCAGGCATTGCCATTGGCTTCCTGATTGCTCGCCTGGCACCCAACGCAGCCCCCAGCCGCACCCAGCGCCAGCTGGATGAAATGCAGGAGCGTTTCGACGCTTACCAGAGTGAAGTGGTCAGCCACTTCAACACCACCGCCAGCATGGTGAAGAAACTCACCCAGAGCTATCAGGATGTGCAGGAACACCTGTCCGACGGAGCCAACCGCCTGGCCCTCGACGAGCTGACTCGCCAACGCCTATTGGCCACCCTGCATGCCGAAGATGCCAGCGAAAAACGCGAACGCCTGACGCCACCGAAGAACAACGAAATGCCCAAGGATTACGCGCCGAAAAGCGCCGATGTGCCAGGCATGCTCGATGAAAACTATGGTTTGAAGAACAAGTAATAATCGCCCGCCCATAAAGCCCTGGTCCAAACAACCGGGGCTTTTTTGTTGGAGTCGGGACTGCAGGAATGGCTGGGATGCCTCGTTCATGCACGCAAAACAGCTATCACGGGCAAGAACCCGCGTCCAATAAAAAGCCCCGCACTGGGCGGGGCTTTTTATTGGACGGTGGCGTTAGATCGCGCCACGTTCGCGCAACAAAGCCAACACCTGCTTGACGCCCTCTTCCACCGACACCGACTGCGTATCGATCACCAGATCGGCATTCAGCGGAATGTCGTACGGGAAGGACTCGCCCGGGATATTGTCACCACCGGCGGCGTACAGACCCTGCGGATCACGCTCGGCGCAGACCTGCGGAGACGCCTGCACGTAGACGGTGATCAGGCGCTCGGCACCGATCAGCGCCTTGGCCTGTTCGCGGCCTTCGGCATCTGGGGCGACGAAGGCTGCCAGGGTCAACAGACCGGCTTCGTTGAACTGACGCGCAACATGGGCGGCACGGCGCCAGTTCTCGGTGCGCCCGGCGCGATCCTGTGGCAACCCCTTGTTCAGGTCATGGCGCAGGTTCTGGCCATCGAGTACATAGACCGCACGACCAGAGTCGAACAGCTTGCGCTCCACAGCGTAGGCCAGGGTGCTCTTGCCCGCGCCAGACAGGCCGCTGAACAGCACAGTAGCCGGCTGCTGACCGAAGCGCACGGCACGCTCTTCGGTGGAGACATGCGCCAGCTCGCCGTGGTGGCTGCCACCACCAGCGCCAACCGGATCGGCGATGATCATGCCGGCACCCACGGTGCCGTTGGTCAGGCGGTCGATGACGATAAACGAACCGGTGGTGCGGTTGTGCGCATAGCCGTCGAGCGCAATCGGCGCATCCAGAGCAATACGCACCTGGCCGATTTCATTGAGCTGCAGGCTGCTCGCCGCACCATGTTCCAGGGTGTTCACATCAACCCGGTGGGTGATGCTGGCAATCGAGCCCGGCACATAGCTGGTGGCGCGTTTGATGTCGTATTTCTTGCCCGGCAGCATCGGCTCTTCAGCCATCCACACCAGCATGGCGTCGAAGCTGTCGACCACCTGCGGACGGTTGTCGGCATGCACCAGCATATCGCCACGGGAGACGTCGATTTCGTCCTCCAGGGTGATGGTGATCGCCTGACCCGGACCGGCCTGCTCCAGCTCACCTTCGAAGGTGACAATGGACTTGACCTTGCTGCCCTTGCCCGACGGCAGCGCAATGATTTCGTCACCCTTGCGCACGATGCCGCTGGCCAGGGTGCCGGCGAAACCACGGAAGTTCAGATTCGGGCGGTTGACGTACTGCACCGGGAAACGCAGGTCGGTGAAGTTGCGATCGCCGGCGACTTCAACGGTTTCGAGAATTTCCATCAGCGACTGACCGGTGTACCAGGGCGATTGCTCGCTCTTGTTCACCACGTTGTCGCCTTTCAGCGCGGACATCGGCACGAAGTGCAGCGAGGTCGGCTTGAGCGCGATACCTTCGGCGAACTTCAGGTAGTCAGCCTTGATCTGCTCGAATACGCCTTGATCGAAGCCCTTGAGGTCCATCTTGTTGATGGCCACGACGATGTGCTTGATGCCCAGCAGGCTGGCGATAAAGCTGTGGCGTTTGGTCTGGGTTTGCACACCATAGCGCGCGTCGATCAGGATGATCGCCAGATCGCAGGTGGAGGCGCCAGTGGCCATGTTACGGGTGTACTGCTCATGGCCGGGGGTGTCGGCGATGATGAACTTGCGCTTGGAGGTCGAGAAATAGCGGTAGGCCACGTCGATGGTGATGCCCTGCTCGCGCTCGGCCTGCAGGCCGTCGACCAGCAGTGCCAGGTCGATGTCATCGCCGGTGGTGCCGACTTTCTTCGAGTCCTTGCTGATGGCTTCCAGATGGTCTTCGTAGATCATCTTGGAGTCGTGCAGCAGGCGGCCAATCAGAGTGCTTTTGCCGTCGTCGACGTTGCCGCAGGTAAGGAAGCGCAGCAGTTCTTTACGCTCGTGCTGGGCCAGGTAAGCGAGGATGTCTTCGCTGATCAGATCGGATTGGTGCGACATATTAAAAGTACCCCTGACGTTTTTTCTCTTCCATGGAACCGGCAGCATCGTGGTCGATGACGCGGCCCTGACGCTCGGAAGTACGGGTCAGGAGCATTTCCTGGATGATGTCAGTGAGGCTGGTGGCCGAGGACTCCACCGCGCCGGTCAGCGGGTAGCAGCCGAGGGTACGGAAACGCACCATCTTCTTGGTGATACGGGCTTTCTCTTCATCGGAAAGGTGCTCGAGGATGCGATCGTCGTCGATCATGATCAACGTGCCGTTCTTCTCGATCACTTCACGTTCGGCAGCGAAGTACAGCGGCACGATCGGGATCTGTTCCAGATAGATGTACTGCCAGATGTCCAGCTCGGTCCAGTTGGACAGCGGGAACACACGGATCGACTCACCTTTCTTGACGTTGCCGTTGTACACATTCCACAGCTCGGGACGCTGGTTCTTCGGGTCCCAGCGGTGCTTGCTGTCACGGAACGAGTACACGCGCTCCTTGGCGCGGGATTTCTCTTCGTCGCGGCGCGCGCCACCGAAGGCGGCATCAAAGCCGTACTTGTCCAACGCTTGCTTGAGCCCCTCGGTCTTCATCACGTCGGTGTGCTTGGCACTACCGTAGGTGAAGGGGTTCATGTCCTGTGCCACGCCATCTGGATTGATGTGAGTGATCAGGTCCAGGCCGTACTCGTTGACCATCTTTTCGCGGAAGGCGTACATCTCCTGAAACTTCCAGCGCGTATCGACGTGCATCACCGGGAACGGCAGCTTGCCTGGAAAGAACGCCTTACGTGCCAGGTGCAGCATCACGGCGGAGTCTTTACCGATGGAATAGAGCATTACCGGGTTGTCGAATTCGGCGGCCACTTCACGAATGATGTGGATACTTTCCGCCTCCAGCTGTTTCAGGTGGGTCAGTTTATCGAGCATGGCTACTCACGGATTACGATGTGTTTGGGCCGGCGGGCCGTGGACGAGGGCGCACTCTAGCACAGCACCCTCTTCTATTCAGGAGGCCACTTAGATCGAAACGATCTAGCTTTATACCGGCAGGGAAGGCCGCAATGGCAGCCTATATGGGGTTAGGGCAATCGATAAAAAGATGCTCAATGGCAAAACGCCGCGCCAGGTAATCGCCTAAAGCCTGCACACCATAACGCTCGGTGGCGTGATGGCCGGCGGCGATAAAGCTGATGCCATTTTCGCGGGCACTGTGGAAGGTCTGCTCGGACGCTTCGCCGGTCAGGTACAGATCGACCCCAGCGGCAATCGCCTGATCGATATAACCCTGGCCGCCGCCTGTGCACCAACCAATTCGACGAATCATCGCGTCGCCTTCGACCAGCAGTGGTTCACGGCCCAGCACCTGATGCACATGGTGGGCGAAGTCGCGCGGGCTCATGGCCTCGGCCAGCGAGCCGATCAGGCCAACGGTGCGTGGGTTTTCCGGCTCCAGCGGACCTTCCACGGTAATGCCCAGCTGCGCGGCCAGTTGCACGTTGTTACCTACATCAGCGTGCACATCCAGTGGCAGGTGATAGGCCAGCAGGCTGATGTCGTTGGCCAGCAGGGTTTGCAGACGACGACGCTTCATCCCGGTGATGCAGGGGTTTTCGCCCTTCCAGAAGTAACCATGGTGCACCAGCAGTACATCGGCGTCGGCTTCTACAGCGGCCTCGATCAGCGCCTGGCTGGCGGTCACGCCACTGACAATACGCCGCACCTGCGGCCGCCCCTCGACCTGCAGGCCATTGGGGCAGTAATCACTGATTCGCGCCGCGTTGAGGTAGCGGTCGGCCTCTTCCACCAGGGTCGCCAGAGCTATGGCCATCGTGTTTCCTTATCAACAGGTGTGCGGGCGCTGCTTTATTCGCAGCCACCTCTCTATAATGGCGCACCTTAAGGGGCGCACCTGCCCCCGGCAACCCTCAGGATTGGATCGATGTTCAAGGCCCTGCGTTTCCTCGGCTGGCCCCTGCTGGTCGGCGTGCTGTCGGCACTGCTGATCATGCAATATTTCCCCCAGTGGGTCGGTTTGCCGGGACAGGACGTGAACGTGCGTCAGGCACCGTTCTACAGCCGCATGCAGGAAGGCCCGGTGTCCTACGCCGACGCAGTGAACCTGGCCTCGCCGGCCGTCGCCAACCTGTACACCACCAAGTTCGTCAACAAACCTGCGCATCCTCTGTTCGAGGACCCGCAGTTCCGCAAGTTCTTCGGTGACAACCTGCCCAAGCAGCGGCGCATGGAGTCGAGCCTCGGTTCGGCAGTGATCATGAGCCCGGAAGGCTATCTGCTGACCAACAACCACGTGGTCGCGGGTGCTGATCAGATCGTCGTGGCCTTGAAGGATGGCCGCGAAACCCTGGCCCGGCTTATCGGCAGCGACCCGGAGACTGACCTGGCGGTACTGAAGATCGACCTGCAGGATCTACCGTTTATCACCCTCGGGCGCTCCGACAATATTCGCATCGGTGACGTGACCCTGGCCATCGGCAACCCCTTTGGCGTCGGCCAGACCGTGACCATGGGCATCATCAGCGCCACCGGGCGCAACCAGCTGGGGCTCAACACCTACGAGGATTTCATCCAGACCGACGCGGCGATCAACCCCGGCAACTCCGGCGGCGCGCTGGTGGATGCCTACGGCAACCTGGTGGGCATCAACACCGCGATCTTCTCCAAATCGGGCGGTTCGCAAGGCATCGGCTTTGCCATCCCGGTGAAACTGGCGATGGAAGTCATGCGGGCAATCATCGAACACGGCCAGGTGATTCGTGGCTGGCTGGGCATCGAAGTACAACCGCTGACTCCGGAACTGGCGGAATCCTTCGGCCTGGACGGACGCCCCGGCATCGTCGTAGCCGGCATCTACCGTAATGGCCCCGCACAGAAAGCCGGCCTGCAGCCCGGTGACCTGATTCTCAGCATCGACGGTGAA
This sequence comes from Pseudomonas anguilliseptica, assembly GCF_021375795.1. Classification (GTDB taxonomy): domain Bacteria; phylum Pseudomonadota; class Gammaproteobacteria; order Pseudomonadales; family Pseudomonadaceae; genus Aquipseudomonas; species Aquipseudomonas anguilliseptica_A. The sequence goes on from NZ_JAEIOI010000004.1 coordinate 67,677, forward strand.
GCCGCCGGTGATGGCCGCCGCTCGATGAATCAGGTGGCACGTGCCAAGCCGGGCGAGAAGATCCGCATCGACATCCTGCGCAACGGCAAACCACTGCAACTGACTGCAGAAATCGGCGTCAGACCGCCCGCCAACGGCAGCTAATCCGCAAAATTTTCAATTTGTGCAACGCAATCGATAAACCCTCTCAACTTTAATGTTATGTTATTACATTAAATACAGTAGAAGGATATTTTACCTTGCGCGCCGCCCACGCCTTACTTGCCAGCCTGCTGGTTCCCAGCGCTGTTGCCGCTGCAGCAGAAAACCCCGTTGAGCTCTCTGCCATAACCGTCACCGCTCGACAGGAGCGCGCAGATGGTCCGGTTCAGGGCTATCGCGCTACCCGCTCAGCCAGCGCGACACTTACCGATACGCCGATTGAGCAGATCGCCCAGAGCATCAACGTGGTGCCCGCGCAGGTGCTCGATGACCTGGGCACCCCACGCATCGACCGCGCCCTGGACTTTGCCGGCGGCGTATCCCGGCAGAACAACTTCGGTGGCCTGACTTTCCTTAATTACAGCGTGCGTGGCTTCACCACTGGCGAGTTGTACAAGAACGGCTTTGCCATCAATCGCGGCAGCTACAGCTCGCCGGACGCCTCCGGCATCGAACGCATCGAGGTACTCAAAGGCCCGGGCGCCAGCCTGTATGGCCGTGGCGACCCCGGCGGCATGATCAATATCGTCAGCAAGAAACCCCAGGCCGAGGCCTTCAGCCAGCTCAAGGCCAGCGCTGGCAGCTGGGACCGCTACCGCAGCAGCCTGGACGTCAACACCCCGCTGAATGACGAGGGCACCCTGCTGTCACGGGTCAACCTGGCGGTCGAGGACAACCAGAGCTTTCGCGACCACGTGGGCAGTGAACGGCAAATCGTCAGCCCTTCGCTGAGCTGGCAGCTGAACCCCGATACCCTGCTGCTGATCGAGAGCGAATTCACCCGCACCGAGTCGGTATTCGACCGCGGTATCCCGGCGGTGAACAACCGCATGGGCGCGGTTAACAACTCCAGCTTTATGGGTGAGCCGAACGACGGCAGCATCCGCAACGACAACCAGATGTTGCAGGTCAGCCTTGAGCATTACCTCAATAACAGCTGGAAGCTGCGCCTGGCCAACCACTACGCCCAGGGCCGCCTGCGGGGCAACAGCTCCGAGCAGTCGCGCCTGGTCGGCGACACCCTGACGCGTTTCTATCGCCAGCGCAGCTTCGAATGGAACGACAGCATCACCCAGGCCGAGCTGCATGGCAGCTTCAACCTCGGCAGCTGGCAGCACCAGACCCTCGCCGGCCTGGAGTACGAAAACTACCGCAACAGCCAGAAGTACCCGCAAAGCGCGACCACCCTGGGCTACGGCCAGAACATCTACCAACCGCAGTACGGCCAGACCAAGCCAGCCATCGTCAACCCCAACGATTTCTTCGAGCATACCGAGAGCTATGCCCTCAACCTGCAGGATCAGATCAGCTTCAGCGAGCGCCTGAGCGGTTTGCTTGGCACGCGCTTCGAACGCTATGAGCAGACCGCGCTGAACCGCAGCACGCGGGTCAGCAATGAGCAGAACAAGGATGTCGCCACCGCCCGCACGGGCCTGCTGTATCAGCTGACGCCACAGGTCGGGATGTTCGCCAACGTATCCACCTCGTTCAAGCCCAATAGCATCAGCAGCCGAGGTACGGTGTTCAAGCCGGAGAAGGGCCTGGGCTATGAAACCGGGCTCAAGCTCGACCTGCTCGACAGCCGCCTGGGCGCAACCATTGCGCTGTTTCATATCGACAAGGAAAACGTGCTGACCGCCGACCCGGCCAATCCCGGCGACAGCATCGCCGCTGGCAAGGCGCGTAGTCAGGGCCTGGACATGCAGTTCAGCGGCCAGCTCAGCGATGCCGTGCGCATCATCGGCGCCTACGCCTTTATCGATGCCGAAGTCACCGAAGACAACAGCCTGCCGCTGGGCAGCAAGCTGCTCGGCGTCGCCCGCCACAGCGGCAGCCTGATGACGGTCTATCAGTTTCAAGAAGGCCGCCTGCGCGGCTCGGACATCGGCGCCGCGTTCAACTATGTGGGAGATCGCTCGGGGCAAGCCGGCAGCGACTTCGAGTTACCGGCCTACAGCACCGTCGACCTGCTGGCGCGCTATCAGGCCAGTGACGACCTGAGCATCGGCCTGAACCTCAACAACCTGTTCGACCGCGAGTACTACGAGCGCGCCTTCAACAACGTCTGGGTGATGCCCGGCGACCCGCGCAACCTCAGCCTCAGCCTGACCCTCAATCTCTAACCAACAAGGAACCCACCATGCACATAGCCAAACCTACCCTGCTCACTGCGCTATTCGCCGCCATGCTCGCCGGACAGGTCCAGGCCCACGGCCTGTGGACCGAACAGCGTCGCGGTCATATCGAAACCATCTACGGCCACGGCGCCGAGGACAACGCCTTCAAGGCCGAGAAAATCAGCGGTGCCTGGGCCTATGACAGCGCCGGCAAGATGATCCCGGTCAGCGTTCAGCGCCTGGACGACCACGCCCGCCTGCAACCGCTGAAAACCCCGGCGGTGCTTGGCGTGGCGCTGGACAACGGAGCCTGGTCGCTGACGCCGGACAAGCAGTGGATCAATCAGGGCCGTAGCCAGGTGCCGAACTCGACCAAGTCGCTGCACACCTTCAAGTACAGCCTGGCGATCTATCAGGAAGGCGCCAAGTTGCCGAAGCTGGATCAGTTAAAGATGGTCATCCTGCCGGAAGTCGATCCGCTCAAGGTCGGCTCGGGCAAATCTCTACCAGTACGCGTGCTGGTGGATGGCAAGCCGGCAGCAGGGGTCGAGCTGGTCGGCGATTACCGTGGCGCACCGCATCAGATCAGCGCGAAAACCGACGCAGAGGGCCGCGCCCAGGTGCTGGTACGCAATGAAGGGCTGAATATCATCAGCGCCTCCATCGACCTGCCCGTTAAAGGCGACAAGGATATCGAGACGCGCGGCCTGTTTACCTCGCTGACCTTCCTCGGCCAGGCGCACCACGAATAGCCCGCGCGTAAAACTGCAGGCGATAAAAAGCCGGAGCACTGCTCCGGCTTTTTTATGGTGTCGAATTACAGGCCCTGCAGCGCATCCAGCAGCGCCTGATTCTGCTCCGGCGTACCAATGGTGATACGCAGAAACTGAGCAATGCGCTGCTGCTTGAAGTGACGCACGATCACCCCCTGCTCGCGCAGCCCGGCAGCCAGGGTAGCGGCATCCTTCCCCGGATGGCGGGCAAACACGAAGTTCGCTGCCGACGGCAACACCTCAAAGCCCAGCTGCTCCAACCCGGCCACTACCGCCTCACGGCTGTCGATTACCCGCTGGCACGTCTGCTCGAAGTACGCCTTGTCCTCGAACGCCGCCGCCGCGCCGGCAATCGCGATACGGTCCAACGGGTAGGAGTTAAAGCTGTTCTTGATCCGCTCCAGCGCTTCGATCAGATCCGGATGGCCGACCGCGATACCCACCCGCAAACCGGCCAGCGAGCGCGACTTGGACAGGGTCTGGCTGACCAGCAGGTTGGGATACTTGTCCACCAGGCTGATCGCCGTCTCACCGCCGAAGTCGATATAGGCTTCATCCACCAGCACCACAGTATTCGGGTTGGCCTTGAGCAGGCGCTCAATCGCCTCCAACGCCAGCGCGCAGCCGGTCGGGGCATTGGGATTGGGGAAGATGATGCCGCCATTGGGCCGCGCGTAGTCTTCCACACGAATCTGGAACTGCTTATCCAGCTCAATCGCCTCGTACGGGATGCCGTACAAGCCGCAGTAAACCGGGTAGAAGCTGTAGGTCACGTCCGGAAACAGCAGCGGTTGGCCGTGCTGGAACAGACCGTGGAAGGCGTGCGCCAGCACCTCGTCGGAACCGTTGCCGACAAATACCTGAGCCGTCTGCACGCCGTAATAGTCAGCGACCGCCTGCTTCAGGCGGTCGCTATTCGGGTCTGGGTACAGGCGCAGGCTGTCATTGACCTCGGCCTGCATGGCAGCAATCGCCTTGGGCGAAGGGCCATAGGGGTTTTCGTTGGTGTTGAGCTTGACCAGCTTGGCCAGTTTCGGCTGCTCACCTGGTACATAAGGCACCAGGTCTTTAACGAAGGGGCTCCAGAATTTGCTCATCTGCCCTTCTCTCCTCAAATTCGTTAGCTGTGCTTTCGTAGGAGCCAGCTTGCTGGCGATTCGCTCTCAAAAGCATCACCAGCAAGCTGGCTCCTAAAGGGTTCGACTTAAGGCTTGATGCGGTACTCCGCGCTGCGGGCGTGGGCGGTCAGCGACTCGCCACGGGCCAGCACGCTGGCCACCTTGCCCAGCTCCGACGCACCTTCGGCCGAACAGTGAATGATCGACGAGCGCTTCTGGAAGTCGTACACCCCCAGCGGCGAGGAGTAGCGCGCGGTACCGGAGGTCGGCAGCACATGGTTGGGCCCGGCGCAGTAATCACCCAGAGCTTCGGCGGTGTAGCGGCCCATAAAGATCGCCCCGGCGTGACGGATCTGCGGCAGGTGCTCGTCAGGGTTTGCCACCGACAATTCCAGGTGCTCCGGCGCGATACGGTTGGCCACTTCAATGGCCTGGGCCATATCGGCGACCTGAATCAGCGCGCCACGACCTTCCAGTGAGGTGCGCGCAATCGTCTCGCGCTCCAGGGTCGGCAGCAATTTGGCGATGCTTTCAGCGACACGGTCAAGGAAGGCAGCATCCGGACTGACCAGAATCGATTGCGCGTCTTCATCGTGTTCGGCCTGGGAGAACAGGTCCATGGCGATCCAGTCCGGATCGGTCTGGCCGTCACACACCACGAGAATCTCCGACGGGCCGGCAATCATGTCGATGCCAACCTTGCCGAACACGTGGCGCTTGGCGGTAGCGACGTAGATATTGCCGGGGCCGACAATCTTGTCCACCGGCGGTACGCTCTGGGTGCCGTAGGCCAGCGCAGCGACGGCTTGCGCACCACCGATGGTAAATACGCGATCGACGCCAGCGATGCAGGCGGCGGCCAGGACGATCTCGTTGATTTCGCCGCGCGGGGTCGGCACCACCATCACCACCTCTGGCACACCGGCGACCTTGGCCGGGATGGCGTTCATCAGCACCGAAGACGGATAGGACGCTTTGCCACCCGGCACATACAAACCGGCACGGTCCAACGGAGTGACTTTTTGTCCCAGCACGGTGCCGTCGGCTTCGGTGTAGGTCCAGGAGTCCTGACGCTGGCGCTCGTGGTACAGGCGCACGCGCTCGGCAGCCTTTTCCAGGGCGCTGCGCTGCTCCGGAGTGATGCGGGTCAGGGCCAGTTCCAGGCGCTCGCGCGGCAGAATCAGGTCGGCCATCGAGGCGACATCCAGGCCGTCGAACTGCTTGGTGAATTCCACCAGTGCCGCATCGCCGCGCTCACGCACGGCCTTGATGATATCCAGTACGCGCTGGTTGACCGCGTCGTCCGAAACACTTTCCCAGCTCAGCAGATGATCCAGATGCTGGGCAAAGTCCTGGTCAGCGGCATTGAGTCGGCGAATAGCGATAGGAGCGGTCATAGCGGGCCTCTTAAATTGGCAAATGCTCGGGCGTCGCTAGGCTACCAAGCCCACCGTATGGACGCCCGAGAAAAGTGGCTATGACACGGATAGGCAAACGCGACGTAATGCCGCGCTGAGGGTATTAGCGGGGGTGTCGTGCCTCGACCGCATCACGCAGGGTGTCGATCAACGCCTGAATGCGCGCATGCTGCATCTTCATCGACGCCTTGTTGACCACTAGGCGCGAGCTGATCGGGGCAATCAGTTCCTGGGCTTCCAGGCCGTTGGCACGCAGGGTGTTGCCGGTATCCACCACGTCGATGATCTTGTCAGCCAGCCCCACCAGCGGTGCCAGTTCCATCGAGCCATACAGTTTGATGATGTCGACCTGGCGGCCCTGTTCGGCGTAATAACGCTTGGCCACGTTGACGAACTTGGTGGCGACGCGCAGCCGGCCTTTCGGCTCTGGCGCACCGACTGCACCGGCAGTCATCAGTTTGCAGCGGGCAATACGCAGATCAAGCGGTTCATACAAACCCTGGCCGCCATACTCCATGAGCACGTCTTTGCCAGCCACGCCGAGATCGGCGGCGCCATGCTCGACATAGGTCGGCACATCGGTGGCACGCACGATCAGCAGACGCACATCATCCAGGGTGGTGGGGATGATCAGCTTGCGACTTTTATCCGGGTTCTCGGTCGGCTCAATGCCCGCCGCCGCCAGCAGCGGCAGGGTGTCATCGAGAATCCGGCCTTTGGAAAGGGCAATGGTCAGCATTACAAAACTAATTCCTACTAAAAGCGGTTTAAAAACGTCGCGAGCGCAGGTCAGGCAAGGCCAAAAAAGACGAGGAAACGGAGTGTACTGCTGTACATGAGTATTCCGAATCTGTTTTTAACGCAGCATCACCAAGCGCAGCAGTTTTAAAACTGCTTTTAGCCCGGCACACGGCGAATCTTCGCCCCCAGAAGCTGCAGCTTCTCTTCGATGCACTCGTAACCACGGTCGATGTGGTAGATGCGGTCGATCAGGGTGTCGCCTTCAGCAACCAGCGCCGAAATCACCAGACTGGCCGAAGCACGCAGGTCGGTGGCCATCACGGGGGCGCCTTTGAGCTTCTCGACGCCGGTAACGATAGCGGTGTTGCCTTCAACCTGAATCTGCGCGCCCATACGGATCATTTCATGCACGTGCATAAAACGGTTTTCGAAGACGGTTTCGATCACCGTGCCGGTGCCCTCGGCAATTGCATTGAGGGCAATGAACTGTGCCTGCATGTCCGTCGGGAACGCCGGATAAGGGGCAGTGCGCAGGTTGACGGCTTTAGGCCGCTTGCCGTGCATGTTCAGCTCGATCCAGTCATTACCGCTGGTGATTTCTGCACCGGCTTCCTGCAATTTGGACAGCACTGCTTCCAGGGTGGTCGGATCAGTGTCCTTGACCTTGACCCGGCCACCGGTAACAGCCGCAGCCACTAGGTAGGTGCCGGTTTCAATACGGTCAGGCATCACACTGAAGCGTGCACCGTGCAAACGCTCAACGCCATCGATGGTGATGGTGTCGGTGCCAGCGCCACTGATTTTCGCGCCCATGGCGATCAGGCAGTTGGCCAGGTCGACCACCTCCGGCTCGCGTGCGGCGTTTTCCAGCACGCTGCGGCCTTTGGCCAGGCTCGCGGCCATCATGATGTTTTCAGTACCGGTCACACTGACGGTGTCGAAGAAGAAGTGCGCGCCACGCAGGCCGCCTTCCGGCGCCTTGGCCTTGATATAGCCGGCCTCGACATCAATGATCGCGCCCATGGCCTCAAGGCCACGGATGTGCAGATCAACCGGACGCGAACCAATGGCGCAACCACCCGGCAGGGCAACTTCGGCATAACCAAAGCGTGCAACCATCGGGCCGAGTACCAGGATCGATGCGCGCATGGTTTTTACCAGCTCGTAGGGCGCGACCAGAGTTTTGATCGCCCGCGCGTCGACTTCAACGCTGAGCTTTTCATCAATGATCGGCTCGATCCCCATACGACCGAACAGCTCGATCATGGTGGTGATGTCGTGCAGGTGCGGCAGGTTGCAGATGGTGACAGGCGCATCACCAAGCAGGGTCGCGGCGAGAATCGGCAGGGCAGAGTTCTTCGCCCCGGAAATGCGGATTTCGCCATCGAGGCGCACACCGCCGGTAATAATCAGTTTGTCCATGATTCTCTCGGTTTAGGAGCGCGCGGCCCAATCGGCACGGCTGAAGAATTTCATACTCACGGCGTGAATGCTGCCATCGGCGATCCAGGCATTGAGGTGAGCGTAGATCTGTTGCTGGCGCTTGACCGGACTGAGGGCTGCCAGCTCATCACTGATCAGGTTCAGCTGAAAGTTGCAGCCTTCGCCTTCGACTTCCACTTGGGTATCCGGCAATTTAGCCTCAAGGAGACTCTTTACTTCTAAGGCTTGCATGCTCAACCTCGATCAATGCATGAATTAACGACTGCCGAGCCTACGCTCGCGGGCCGAGCATCATACAAAAAAGCCCCACGCCTGCGAACCCCGCATTATTCCCAGCCGACCGAAGCCCTGCTCAAGCTTGTAGCGGAAGAATTTCCAGCAGGCCGCAGACGCTGGCAATTTCGCGCATGTCATTGGGCAGGTTACGCACACTCAGCGTCTTGTTGTGGGCACTCGCGTCACGCATAAAAGCCAGCAGCAGCGACACACCGACACTGCTGGATTTTTCCACACCACAGCAATCGATCACGCAGGCTGCGGCCTGGGTGGCCTTGAGCAGCTTCCCGCCCTGCTCACGTAAGGCCGGGGCACTCAGGTAATCCAGCACGCCGACCAGTTGCAGAATACCGGGGGCGGCCTCAGTGATATTCGCCTGACTCACGAGGCATTGGCCCCTTGGCGCGCCTTGGCAACGGTTTCGGCCCAATTGTCGATGACCTTGTCCAGGTCATTGCGATTGTCCTGCATGGCCTGGGCAAACTGGTCGCGGAACAACTTGCCGACGTTGATGCCATTGATGATCACGTTGCGCATCTTCCAGGTGCCGTCCTGGCTGACCATGGTGTAGGACAGCGGATAGACCGTGCCCTTGCCGTCCTTGATCTCCATATTCACCGAGGTGCGCTCTGGGTCTTGCTGACCGCTGACCGGTAACACGCGGATATCCTGGTTGTTGTACTCAAGCAGAGCATTGCCATAGAACTGCATCAGGCTGCGCTTGAAGTTTTCCTGAAAGCGCTGCATCTGCTCAGGCGTGGCCTGGCGCGAATAACGCACGGTCATCACCCCACGAGAAATGCCATCCACATCCACCACCGGACCGAGAATGCTGTCCAACGCGTTGTAGAACGCCCCCGGGTCCGTGCGGTAGTGCTCCTTGTTAGCCTTGAGGTCGGCCAGCAGGGTGCTGGTGGTCTGCTGCACCACCTCATGGGCGGCCGGTGCCGCAAACAATGGCAGGGATACGACGGCCAAACAGATAAACAGACCGTTACGCAGTGCTTTGAACATAGTCAGTACCTCTATTAATTAGCCTGGTCTTTGTTGACCGAATTGAGCAGGAACTTGCCAATCAGGTCCTCCAGCACCAGCGATGACTGCGTGTCGTGGATGGTGCTGCCTTCACGCAGCACCTCCTCTTCACCACCCACACTAATTCCGATGTATTTCTCACCCAACAGACCAGCAGTGAGAATCGAGGCGGTGGAATCTGCCGGCAGATTGTCTACGGCATCATCCAGCTGCATGGTGACGCGCCCCATGTAACTGTTGCGATCCAGATCGATGGCCGTGACCTTGCCAATCGTGACGCCCGCCATGGTCACCTTCGACCTCACGGTCAGACCGGCAATGTTGTCAAAGTGCGCATAGATCTTATAGGTATTATCGCTGCTACCCACGGTCAGGCCACTGACGCGCAAGGCCAGCAGCAAAAAGGCCAACAACCCGGCCAACAGGAACAAGCCGACACCCACTTCCAGCGTGCGGTTCTGCATCAGAAATCTCCAAACATCAAAGCGGTCAGAATGAAGTCCAGCCCCAATACGGCGAGCGAGGCGTACACCACCGTCTTGGTGGTGGCACTGCTAATCCCTTCCGAAGTCGGCTCACAGTCATAGCCCTGGAACACGGCGATCCAAGTCACGACAAACGCAAAGACCAGGCTTTTGATAACCCCGTTAAGAACGTCTTCGCGAAACGAAACACTGCTCTGCATATTGGCCCAGAACGAGCCTTCATAAACCCCGAGCCAGTCTACGGCAACCATGGCCCCACCCCAGATGCCGACCACACTGAAAATCATCGCCAGCAGCGGCATCGAGATGAAGCCCGCCCAGAGACGCGGCGCGACAATATATTTGAGCGGGTCTACACCGATCATTGCCAGGCTGGACAGCTGCTCGGTGGACTTCATATTGCCGATTTCCGCGGTCAGTGCCGAGCCAGCACGTCCCGCGAAGAGTAGAGCCGTTACCACCGGCCCAAGTTCACGCAGCAGCGTCAGGGCGACCATCTGCCCTACCGCCTGCTCCGAACCGTACTTGGCCAGAATGCTAAAACCCTGCAGCGACAACACCATGCCGATAAAGATGCCGGACACAACTATGATCGCCAGGGACATCACCCCAACCGAATACAGCTGTTTGACCAGCAGCTGAAAGCTGTTGCCTGCCGCACCACGCCCAAACAAGGCACGCAGCAGGAAAATCACCGAGCGGCCCAGCGTGGCGACCACATCTATACCGGCGCGACCGAACAGGCGCACCCGTTCGAGCACAGACGTCTTGCGCATCAGCGCCCCCCCAACAGGTCGTCGCGGTAATTGGCCGCAGGAAAATGAAACGGTACAGGTCCATCTGGCGTGCCCTGCATAAACTGACGCACGCGCGGATTATCCGAAGCCATCAGCTCGGCCGGCGTACCTTGGCCCAACACCTGGGTATCACCTACTACATAGATGTAGTCGGCAATGCTGGCGGTTTCCGCCAGATCATGGGACACCACGATACTGGTGATGCCCAATGCATCGTTGAGCAAACGAATAAGGCGCACCAACACGCCCATGGCAATTGGGTCCTGACCGACGAACGGCTCGTCATACATCAGAATCTGAGGATCCAGGGCGATCGCCCGGGCCAAAGCCACGCGACGCTTCATCCCGCCAGACAGCTCATCCGGCATCAAATCCAGCGCACCACGCAGCCCCACGGCCTGCAGCTTCATCAACACGATGTCGCGAATCATCTCTTCCGGCAGCTTGGTGTGCACCCGCAGCGGAAAGGCAACGTTCTCGAAAACATCCAGGTCGGTAAACAGCGCACCGCTCTGAAACAGCACCCCCATCTGCTTGCGCATGTCGAACAGCTCACTGCGCGACAAGCCTGGCAGGTTCACCCCATTGACCCAGACTTCGCCCTCGCTGGGCTTGAGCTCAGCGGCGATCAAACGCAACAGCGTGGTCTTGCCACAGCCGGACGGCCCCATGATCCCAGTGACCTTGCCACGGGGAATGTGGATATCGACATTCTTGAAAATATCCCGCTCGCCGCGTTTAAAGCTGACATTCTTCAGCTCAACTGCATACGGGTTCTCGGCGCTCATCTGGACTCCTTGCTCAACGCTTGCCTGACTGACGTAGCCTCCCGAGAAAAGGGCACTACACGCCGCCGAACGTACCGAAAATGGCCGCAAACTATACCATTGCGCCCGCCCCCACCCAAGATTGAACTTGTTGCGGGAGATAAGCGCCTCACAATTCCACCGCCCCCCCCACAGTCGAAATGCTGGGCAGGCGCAGCATTACCGTTATAATCGACAACTTTTAGCCGACCGCCACAGAGTCCCAATGAGCCAGCCAACCGACCTGATTCAGTCCGCACAGCGCACCATTCGCCTGGAAATCGAGGCGATACAGGACCTGTTGCAACGTATCAACGGTGATTTCGTGCGTGCCTGCCAGCTGATTCTCAGCAGCAAGGGCCGCGTGGTCGTGGTTGGCATGGGCAAATCCGGCCATATCGGCAACAAGATCGCCGCCACATTGGCCAGTACCGGCACTACGGCCTTTTTTGTGCACCCGGCAGAAGCCAGCCACGGCGATATGGGTATGATCACCCGCGACGATGTCGTACTGGCGCTTTCCAACTCGGGTTCAACCGCAGAAATCGTTACCCTGCTGCCACTGATCAAACGCCTCGGCATCACCCTGATCAGCATGACCGGCAACCCCGATTCGCCACTGGCCAAGGCCGCGGAAGTCAACCTGGATGCACGCGTTACCCAGGAAGCCTGCCCCCTGAACCTGGCACCAACCTCTTCTACCACCGCTTCTCTGGTACTGGGTGACGCCCTGGCCATTGCCCTGCTGGAAGCTCGCGGCTTTACCGCTGAAGATTTTGCGTTCTCCCACCCCGGTGGCGCACTGGGCCGTCGCCTGCTGCTCAAGGTGGAAAACGTTATGCATGCCGGCGACAGTCTGCCACGCGTCAGCCGCGGCACCTCGCTGCGTGATGCACTGCTGGAAATGACCCAGAAAGGCCTGGGCATGACCGTCGTCACCGAAGATGATGGCCGCCTGGCCGGAATATTTACCGACGGTGACCTGCGCCGCGCACTCGATAAAGGCATTGATGTACGCGATGCACTCATCGACGACGTCATGACCCTGCACGGCAAGACCGCTCGCGCCGAAATGCTCGCCGCCGAAGCCCTGAAGATCATGGAAGACCACAAAATCAGCGCACTGGTGGTGGTAGATGAACGCGACCACCCAACTGGCGCATTCAACCTTGGCGATCTATTGCGCGCAGGAGTGATGTGATGAGCGACCTGCAGCAGCGTGCCTGCGCAATCAAACTGGCGGTATTCGATGTCGACGGCGTACTGACCGACGGCAAGCTGTACTTCCTGGTGGACGGCAGTGAATTCAAGACGTTCAACACCCTCGACGGCCACGGCATCAAGATGCTGATCAACTCCGGGGTACGCACCGCCATTATCAGCGGCCGCAAAACGCCAGTGGTTGAGCGTCGCGCACAGAATCTGGGCATTCAACACCTGTATCAGGGTCGCGAGGACAAGCTTGTTGTACTGGATGAACTGCTTGGCGAACTTGGCCTGAGCTATGAACAAGTCGCCTATCTGGGCGACGACCTGCCGGACCTGCCCGTTATGCGCCGTGTCGGCCTGGGTATGGCCGTTGCCAGCGCCGATGGTTTTGTCCGCCAGCACGCCCATGGCGTGACCCAGGCACGTGGCGGCGAAGGCGCCGCACGCGAGTTCTGCGAACTGATCATGCGCGCCCAAGGCACCCTTGAAGCCGCCCAAGCCGCTTATCTATAGGTCAACCATGCCCCGCAAATTACTCAATATCCTGCTGTTCGCCTGTGCCGCCCTACTGGTTGCGGCACTTGGCTACTGGAACCTCAGCCCGGAAGGTTTCAACCAGCAGCCGCAAACAGCTGCTGCCGATAACGCCATCGACTTCTATGCCAGCAACACCTATACCGTGCAGTATCAGGCCGACGGCAAGCTGCATTATGAGTTGACTGCCGACAAGGTCGAACACATCAAGGCCAGCGATATCACCCTGATGACCGCCCCGAACATGAACCTGTTTCGCGGCAGCGAACTGCCCTGGAAGATCCGCAGCGAACGCGGCGAGGTCTCGCCGGGCGGCGTCGAAGTCGAACTGATCGACAAGGTACGCGTCGAACGCACCGACGCTAAAGGCCGCCCGACCATTCTCACCACCAGCCGCCTGACCGTATTCCCCGATAAGGAATATGCGCAGACCCAGCAAGCCGTTAGAATCGACGCGGCCAATGGGGTGACCACGGCACAAGGAATGAAAGCGTACATGAATGACGGCAGGATGCTCCTGCTGTCCAACGTAAGAGGTCAGCATGAGGCTCGTTAACACCCTCCCCCTACTACTCAGCCTCAGCGCCGCACTCGGAAGTGTCAGCGCCTGGGCCCTGCCATCCGACCGCGAGCAGCCGATCCGCATCCAGGCTGACAGCGCCGAGCTTGATGACAAGCAGGGTGTTGCGGTCTATCGCGGCGATGTGGTGATTACCCAGGGCACCATGAAAGTGACTGGCGACACCGTGACCATCACCCAGAACGCTCAGGGCGATGTCGAGGTCTTCACCTCGGTCGGCAAACCAGCCTATTACGAACAACTGCCGTCAACCGACAAGCAGATCGTCAAAGCCTATGGCCTGACCATCCAGTATTTTATGGCCAATGACCGCGTGGTACTGATCGACCAGGCCAAGGTGATTCAGGAAGGCAACACCTTCGAAGGCGAGAAGATCGTCTATGACACCCAACGCCAGATCGTCAACGCGGGCCGCGCAACAGGCAGCAATGTCACCGCACCACGGCCACGCATCGACATGGTGATCCAGCCGAAGAACAAACCAGCCGACAAGCAGGCGCAGTAATAATGGCCACATTGAAAGCCCAACACCTGGCCAAAAGCTACAAAGGCCGCCAGGTCGTGCGCGACGTCAGCCTGAACATCGACAGCGGCCAGATCGTCGGCCTGCTTGGCCCTAACGGTGCCGGCAAGACCACCTGTTTCTACATGATCGTCGGCCTGGTACAGGCTGACCAGGGGCGTGTTCTGATCGACGGCCTGGACGTCAGCCACCAACCGATGCACGGCCGCGCCCGTGCCGGTATCGGCTACCTGCCACAAGAAGCCTCGATCTTTCGCAAACTCAGCGTGGCCGACAACATCATGGCCATTCTGGAGACTCGCAAGGACCTCAACGCCAGCGCGCGTCAGAAGGAGCTTGAGGGATTGTTGCAGGAATTTCACATCACCCACATCCGCGACAACCTGGGCATGAGCCTGTCCGGCGGTGAACGTCGCCGGGTAGAAATCGCTCGCGCCCTGGCCACCAACCCCAAGTTCATCTTGCTCGACGAACCCTTTGCAGGCGTCGACCCGATTTCCGTGGGCGACATCAAGCAGATCATCCACCACCTCAAGGCCAAAGGCATCGGCGTACTGATCACCGACCACAACGTACGCGAGACGCTGGACATCTGCGAAACCGCCTATATCGTCAGTGATGGTCAACTGATTGCCGAAGGTGACGCCGAAACCATTCTGGCCAACCAGACGGTAAAAGAAGTGTATCTGGGCCATGAGTTCAGGCTGTAACCACAGCTTTTCTCAGGCCGACTGCAGCCAAGGCTAGGCAAAACCCTTGAAGTCAGGCATATAATTTGCTTCCTAGTGGCGCTTTTTAACGGCGCCCTGTAGTGGATTGCGCACAGACGCCGGTAAATAAGGTCTGCAATGAAACCATCGCTAGTCCTGAAGATGGGCCAGCAGCTGACGATGACGCCGCAGCTGCAACAGGCCATCCGCCTACTCCAACTGTCGACCCTGGATCTGCAACAAGAGATTCAGGAGGCGCTGGAGTCCAACCCGATGCTCGAACGCCAGGAAGATGGCGATGATTTCGACAATTCGGACCCCATGGCCGATGGCGCAGAAAGCGCCAGCTCCAGTGAACAGCAGGAAACGCCCTACCAGGAGAGCAACTTTCAGGAAACCACGCAGACTGTGGACAACCTGGAAGAAGGCGACTGGGGCGAACGTATCCCCAATGAGCTTCCGGTTGATACTGCCTGGGAAGACATCTACCAGACCAGCGCCAGCAGCCTGCCCAGCAGTGCCAGTGAGGACGACGAGTGGGATTTCACCACCCGCACCTCCGGCGGTGAAAGCCTGCAAAGCCACCTGCTCTGGCAACTCAATCTGGCGGTGATGTCCGACAAGGACCGGCTGATCGGTGTCACACTGATCGACTGCATCAACGACCAAGGCTATCTCGAAGAAACCCTGGAAGAAGTCGTCGAAGCCTTCGACCCGGAACTGGATATCGAGCTCGACGAAGTCGAAGCCGTACTGCACCGCATCCAGCAATTCGAACCTGCTGGCATTGCTGCACGCAACCTGGGCGAATGCCTGCTTCTGCAACTGCGTCAGCTGCCCGCGAAAACCCCCTGGCTGAACGAAGCCCAGCGCCTGGCCAGTGACTACCTCGACCTGCTCGGCAGCCGCGACTACAGCCAACTGATGCGCCGAATGAAGCTCAAGGAAGACGAGCTGCGCCAGGTCATCGAACTGATCCAGAGTCTCAACCCGCGCCCAGGTTCGCAGATCGAATCCAGCGAACCTGAATACGTGGTGCCCGACGTGATCGTGCGCAAGCACAACGAACGCTGGCTGGTGGAGCTGAACCAGGAAGCCATGCCGCGCCTGCGGGTCAACGCGCAGTATGCCGGCTTCGTCAAACGTGCCGACTCCAGTGCTGACAACACCTTTATGCGCAACCAGCTGCAGGAAGCGCGCTGGTTCATCAAGAGCCTACAAAGCCGCAACGAAACCCTGATGAAGGTCGCCACGCAGATTGTCGAGCACCAGCGTGGCTTCCTCGACTATGGTGATGAGGCGATGAAACCCTTAGTGCTGCACGACATTGCCGAAGCAGTCGGCATGCACGAGTCGACCATTTCGCGGGTGACCACGCAGAAATTCATGCACACCCCGCGCGGTATTTACGAGCTGAAATATTTCTTTTCCAGCCACGTCAGCACCTCCGAAGGCGGCGAATGCTCGTCCACTGCGATCCGCGCCATCATCAAAAAACTGGTCGCCGCGGAAAATGCGAAAAAGCCGTTGAGTGACAGCAAGATCGCTGGTTTACTGGAGGCACAGGGCATTCAAGTAGCCCGCCGCACGGTCGCCAAGTACCGTGAATCCCTCGGAATAGCGCCCTCCAGCGAGCGCAAACGATTGATCTAGGGCGGCATCAAGAAGGAAGACAGATCGCACTGACCGAACACTCCAGGCCACGCCTTTTCGCAAAAGCAGCCATACTGCCATTAAGCAATCAGCGCCCGTGCCAGGCTCGTTCTGTCAGAGTCTTCCACGCCACAGTGTTCCGGCGGCAGGCCTCTTGCCTGCCTCTTACACACGGCAACAAGGAGAAAGCGGTATGCAAGTCAACATCAGTGGACATCAGCTGGATGTGACCGACGCCCTGCGCGACTACATCGTCGAAAAACTCGGACGATTGGAGCGCCACTTCGACAAGATTACCAACGTGCAAGTCATCATGGAGGTCGAGAAACTCAAGCAGAAAATCGAAGCGACCCTGCACATAGCTGGCGGCGAAGTGGTCGCCAATGCCGAGCACGACGACATGTACGCCGCCATCGATCTACTGACTGACAAACTCGATCGACAACTCATCAAACACAAGGAAAAACAGCTCGAACGTCAACAGGGCGCAATGGCCCGCTGACCTCGTCTATCTCCTATGATCCAACTTGAAACCATCCTGACCCCCGGCCGTTCCTTGGTGAACGTGCCGGGAGGCAGCAAAAAACGTGTTCTCGAACAGATTGCCAACCTGGTGGCGCGCGAGCTGCCTGACTTGGACGGCCAAGACATCTTCGAAAGCCTGATCGCCCGCGAAAAGCTTGGCTCGACCGGTTTTGGCAATGGCATTGCCATTCCGCACTGCCGCCTGGCCGGTTGCAGCGCCCCGATCAGCGCCCTGCTGCGCCTGGATGCAGCAGTCGACTTCGACGCCATTGACGGTGCGCCAGTGGACCTGTTGTTTGTCCTGCTGGTACCCGAGGCGGCTACCGATGCGCACCTGGAACTGCTCCGCCAGATTGCCAGCATGCTTGACCGCAGTGACGTGCGCACCCGCTTGCGTCAGGCCGAGAGCAGCGAGGCGCTGTATCAGGTGGTGGTGGACGTACAAAGCCAACTCAATCGAGCCTGAGCATGCGCCTGATCATCGTTAGCGGTCGCTCCGGCTCCGGGAAGAGCACTGCCCTCGATGTACTTGAGGACAACGGTTTTTACTGCATCGACAACCTGCCGGCCGGGCTCTTGCCTGAGCTTGCAGAGCGCGCGTTGCTGCACACCGAACTGTTGCACCCTCTGGTTGCTGTATCCATTGATGCACGCAACCTGCCCAGTCAGCTCAAGCGCTTTCCCGAACTGCTCGATGAAGTACGCGCCCGCCACATCCAGTGCGATGTGCTCTATCTGGATGCCGATGAAGAAACCCTGCTCAAGCGCTTCTCGGAAACCCGTCGGCGTCATCCACTGACCAATGAAACACGCTCACTGGCAGAAGCCATTGCCGATGAAAGCCTGCTGCTCGGTCCTATCATCGACCTGGCCGACCTAAAGATCGACACCACCCACCTCAACCTTTATCAACTGCGCGACAGCCTAAAGCTGCGCCTGCTCAACCAGCCTGAACCGGGCACCGCGTTCCTGATCGAGTCCTTCGGTTTCAAGCGTGGTATGCCGGTGGATGCTGACCTGGTCTTCGATGTGCGCTGTCTGCCCAACCCCTACTGGAAGCCGGATCTACGCGACTACTCCGGCCTTGATCAGCCGGTGGTCGATTACCTCTCGGCCCAGGCCGATGTTGAAGAAATGTACCAGGACATTCTCGCCTACCTGAGCAAGTGGCTACCGCGCTTTGCCGCCAGCAACCGCGCCTATGTAACGGTGGCGATTGGCTGCACCGGCGGGCATCACCGATCGGTATATCTGGCCAACCGCCTGGGTGAAACGCTCAAGCCCATCCTGAAAAACGTTCAGACTCGCCACCGCGACCTCAGCTAAGGAATTGCCGCGATGCCCGCCTGCGAAATCACCATTATCAACAAGCTTGGTCTGCACGCCCGTGCCGCCGCCAAGTTCGTTGGCGTCGCCGGGCGTTTTCCTTGCCAGGTCAAGATCGGCCGCAGCCCGGAAAGCATGGTCGATGGCAAGAGCATCATGGCCGTAATGATGCTCGCAGCCGGTAAAGGCACCACCGTGCACCTGCATACCGAAGGCACAGAAGACAACGATGCCCTCAACGCCCTTTGCGCGCTGATCAACAACTACTTCGACGAAGGCGAATAAGCGCGCACAAACACAAAGGGGCCGAGCATCTGGATGCTCGGCCCCTTTTTTATGCCCGCAGCTCAGCTGCCAGCGACAGTCATGCGCTCGATCAGCACCGAGCCAGTGCGGATATTGCTACGCAGCTCCAGATCATTTCCGATGGCCACAATCTGCTTGAACATGTCGCGCATATTGCCGGCGATGGTGACTTCCTGCACCGGGAACTGGATCTCGCCATTCTCCACCCAGTAACCACCCGCGCCGCGCGAATAGTCGCCGGTGACCATATTCAACCCCTGCCCCATCAGCTCGGTCACCAGCAGGCCACGCCCCATGCGCTTGAGCAAGGCTTTCTGGTCTTCATCGCCATGGCTGACGAACAGGTTATGCACGCCGCCGGCGTTGGCCGTACTCGGCATGCCCAGCTTGCGTCCGGAATAAGTACCCAGCACATAGGACAGCAGTTCGCCACGCTCGACAAAGGACTTGGCATAGGTCGCCAAACCATCGCCATCGAAAGCCGCACTGCCCAGCGCCCGCGGAATATGTGGCCGCTCATCGAGTTTCAGCCAGCTGGGAAACAGCTGCTGACCCAGCGTGCCGTCAAGAAACGATGACTTGCGGTACAGATTGCCGCCGGAAATCGCCGCCAGAAAGCTGCCAAACAGCCCTGTTGCCAGCTCCGCAGAGAACAGCACCGGTACTTCGCAGGTAGGCACCGGCCGTGCGCCCAAGCGGCTAACTGCGCGTTCGGCGGCGCGCCGGCCAATGCTGCCGGCATCGGCCAGCAACTCGCCCTGACGATTGACGTCATACCAGTAATCACGCTGCATCTGCCCGCCGTCTTCGGCGATCATCACACAGCTCAGGCTGTGCCGCGTGCTGGCATAACCGCTGACAAAGCCATGGCTGTTGCCATACACCCGGCAGCCCTGATGGGTGTTGAGGGTGGTGCCGTCGGCATTCTTGATCCGGCTGTCTGCCGCAAACGCAGCGGCCTCACAACTGAGCGCCTGCTCAATGGCCTGCTCAGGGGTGATCGACCAGGCGTGGTAGAGATCCAGTTGAGGCAGCTCACGGGCCATCAGCCCCGCATCAGCCAAACCGGCGCATTCATCCTCGGAAGCATGTTTGGCAATCGCCAGTGCAGCCGCAACCGTTTCGCGAATAGCCGCTTCACCGCTGGCAGAGGTACTGGCCGAGCCTTTGCGCTGGCCGACATAGAGGGTGATGCCGAAGCCCTGATCACGGTTGAACTCGACCGTTTCCACTTCGCCCTGGCGCACCGTAGTGGACAAACCCTGCTCCACTGACACCGCCACTTCACAGGCACTCGCGCCCTGCTTTTTAGCCTCGGCAATGATCTGCTCCACCTGGGCCTGCAACTGCGGCACCGCCTGGGGGCCGACGCTCTCTACTGCACTCATAAACACTCCTGAACGATAAGCCGTACAGCGCCGCCACACAGGCCATCCGCTTACAGCTGGAAACTTGCTGCTATCATGTCGGCGTTTTCCACTGGACCGCCACCATGTCTGAATACCTTGACGACTTCTCCGGCGAGAAGAGCAAAAGCCAGATCAAACGCGAACTACACGCGCTGCAAGATCTGGGGCAACGCCTGACTACCCTGAAACTCGACCTGCTGAACAAGCTGCCGCTGACCGACGAGCTGCGCCGCGCGCTGGCCGAAGCGCCCAAGCACACCGCCAACGCGGCGAAAAAGCGCCACGTGCAGTTTATCGGCCGCCTGATGCGCGATCAGGACATTGAAGCCATCCTCACCCTGCTCGACCAGCTCGACGCCTCGACCCGCCAGTACAACGAGCGTTTTCACAACCTGGAGCGTTGGCGCGACCGGTTGATCAACGGTAACGACGACACCCTGGAAGCCTTCGTCGGCGAGTATGCCGACGCCGACCGCCAACACCTGCGCCAGCTGATCCGCCAGGCCCAGCACGAACTGGCGCAGAACAAAGCACCCGCCGCGTCACGCAAAATCTTCAAATACATCCGCGAACTGGACGAAACCCAGCGCGGTCTGCGCTAAAACAACACATCGATTGGGCTGCACACCATGCAACCCAATCGACGGTCTTTAGCTGCCTGTCCCGCCCACCGTAATCGCATCGATTTTCAGCGTTGGCTGGCCCACGCCAACTGGTACTGACTGACCATCCTTGCCGCAGGTACCGACACCGCTGTCCAGCGCCAGGTCGTTACCGACCATCGACACCTTGCTCATGGCCTCCGGGCCATTACCGATCAGGGTGGCGCCCTTGACTGGCGCAGTAATCTTGCCGTCCTCGATCAGGTAAGCCTCACTGGTGGAGAACACGAACTTGCCGCTGGTGATATCCACCTGACCGCCACCGAGGTTGGCGCAGTAGATACCCTTCTTCACCGAGCGGATGATTTCTTCCGGATCGCTTTCGCCGGCCAGCATGTAGGTATTGGTCATACGCGGCATCGGCAGGTGCGCATAGGATTCACGCCGGCCATTGCCGGTAGCTGCAACGCCCATCAGGCGGGCATTCAGCTTGTCCTGCATATAGCCTTTGAGCACGCCGTTTTCGATCAAGGTGGTGCACTGGGTCTGGGTGCCTTCGTCATCCATGCTCAGCGAACCACGACGCTCGGCCAAGGTTCCGTCATCGACAATGGTGCACAGGCTGGAGGCCACTTGTTCGCCCACTCGACCGCTGTAGGCCGAACTGCCCTTGCGGTTGAAGTCACCTTCCAGGCCATGACCAACCGCCTCGTGCAGCAGTACGCCGGACCAGCCAGCACCCATCACCACCGGCATACTGCCAGCCGGTGCTGGAATGGCCTCCAGATTGACCAGAGCCTGACGCAGGGCCTCGCGGGCATAGCCCATGGCTCGTTCTTCATTGTTGCTGGTTTGCGCCAGGAAATAGCGGTAGTCGGTGCGCCCACCACCACCATGGCCGCCACGCTCACGGCGGCCATTCTGTTCAACGATCACACTGACGTTGAAGCGCACCAGGGGGCGAACGTCCGCGCCCAGGCTGCCATCATTGGCGGCGACCAGAATGCGGTCCCAAACGCCGGCCAGGCTGACAGTAACCTGCTTGATCCGCGGATCGAGCGCACGGGTGGCGACATCGATGCGCTTGAGCAACTCGACCTTCTCTGCCCGACTGAGCACATCCAGCGGGTTGTCCTGGGCATACAGGGGCTTGAGCAAGGGACTGCTGAACGCTTGCACACGACCATTTTGTCCGGCGCGGGCAATTGAACGGGCGGCACGTGCCGCCTGGCTCAGGGCATTGGCGGTAATCGCATTGCTGTAGGCAAACCCGGTTTTTTCGCCGGACTGGGCGCGCACACCGACACCTTGATCGAGGTTGAAGCTGCCTTCCTTGACGATGCCATCCTCCAGCGCCCAGGTTTCCGAGACCTGACTCTGGAAATACAGATCCGCCGCATCGATACCCGGCCCGGCCAACTCGGCCAACACCCCCGGCAAATGCTCAATGCTCAGGCCGCCTGGGCCCAGCAGATGCTCACTGACGGACATCAACATAGTGTTCATGGCTGCTTTATCTCGTTCATGACTGTTGCATACCTGACTGCCGCAATTCGGCCGCCGCAAAAAATCGTTTATGACTGACCACCGGCATACGCTGACGGATCGCCGCCTGCTCCTCGGCATCACGCTCGGCCACCAGCACACCTGGGCCATGTGGCAGCTCGGCCAGCACGCGCCCCCAGGCATCGACCAGCGCCGAATGACCAAAGGTCTCGCGCCCGCCCGGGTGCGTGCCACCCTGCCCGGCAGCCAGCACATAGCACTGGGTTTCGATGGCGCGGGCGCGGGTCAGCACCTGCCAATGCGCCGCGCCAGTCACTGCAGTGAACGCGGCTGGCGCGCTGATCAACTCGACCCCAGCGGTACGCAGGGCGCTGTACAGCTCAGGGAAGCGCAGGTCATAACAGACCGTCAGGCCCAGACGTCCGACCGGTGTATCGGCCACTACAACCTGGCTGCCGAAGGCGTAATCGTCAGACTCGCGATAACGACCATGACTGTCGCTGACATCCACATCGAACAGGTGCAGCTTGTCATAACGCGCCACGCGCTGCCCCTGCGCATCGACCAGCAGTGAGCAGGCATGCGGTTTAGCGTCTGGCTGGTCATCGGGGGGCAAAGGCAAGGTGCCTGCCACGACCCACAAGCCCAGATCCCGCGCCGCCTGTCGCAGCCACGGCAGAATCGGCCCCGTACCCAGCGCTTCGGCATGCCCGAGGCTGGCCAGATCACGCCGGCCCATAGCCGCAAAGTTTTCCGGCAGCACCGCCAGGCGCGCCCCTTGCGCAGCAGCCTGCTCCAGCAATTGCCGCGCCTGCGCCAGATTGGCAAGGACGTCGGCCTGACTGACCATCTGAATCACCGCAAGGGTCATGACTGTCGTATCTCAACACAGGGCTATGCCATCAGCTTACAAGCCCTGCCGGCAGACTGCACGGCTGGGCGTTTGTCAGCCAGGCTTACTGAGGTTTTTCGAAGGGCTTGTCGAAGCTGATGTCGGGGTTCTGCCAAGGCCCGGTTACGTCATATTGCACGCTGGCAAAACGCGCCACGCGATCACCCAGCAACTTGTCAGCGACAAACAGCGCCCCGCCAATGGCCGGTGCCCCGACGATCAGCGCGGCCAATGGCAGGTTGTTGGTAACCGGCAAGGTGACCAGCAACTTGGCATCGATACGATCATTGGCCATGTCCAGCGTGCCATTGAGTTCCAGGTTGCTCGACGGCCCGGTCAGGGTGATCGGCTCGCGGGTGACAAACACACCGCTCTTGGCCTCCAGCACCCCCTTGACCCGGTCGTAGCTCAAGCCTTTGCCAAGCAGATCGGAGAAGTCCAGGCGCAAGCGCCGTCCGATCGAGTTGAAGTTGAGCAGGCCGAATACCCGCAGCGCCGAAGCCGGGCCTTCAACTTCGGAGAACTGACCTTTGCGCAGGGATGCATCAAGGTAGCCGCTGAAGCGTTTCATGCCGAACCAGGCCGGCGAGCCAGGCCAGTCGCCATCCACATCCAGATGGAAATCGCGACTGCTGGCAGTGGGCGCATAGCCCCAGGCAATCAGCACATCGGCCAGGTCAGCACCGCCCAGACGCCCTTTATAGGCGGTGCGTACACCGTTAGCCGTGTGTTGCCAGGTAGCCCGGCCTGCGACGTTCAAACCCTTGAGGTTGAGGTCCAGCTCATTGAAATGTACACCCGTGCTGACTGGCCGCGCCTTGAATGACCAGCCGCCTAGCGGCTCGATACCCTGAAAGACCTGGGCGACTCGCACATCCAGTGCCGGGAAAGCTGTCGGGTCGAAGCCGGCCAGCGGGTCTGGCTTCTCCACTTCCGGGGCATCGGCGATCTTCGGTTCCGCCGCCGGCAAGCGCAGGTAATCCAGCTGCACGGCGATGGGCTGGGTGGCCTCGTCCGGCAAACCTATCGTGCCTTTCAGACGCTGACTGTCGAGGCTGACCGCCCAGCGGGCTGCGTCACGCTGCACCCCGACCTCAAGGGCCTCCAGGCTGATGCCAAAGCCACTGAAACGGCCGATACGCAGTTGGGCATCCTTGAACAGTTGCTGGGCATCCTGCTTCGGCACCTGCGCATAGGGTTGCAACGCCTGCTGCCAGGCCGACCAATCCAGCTCGGCCACCCGTCCACGCACGCGCAGGCCAGGGCTGGTGGGCAGGCTGGCCGGGCCATCGGCCAGGCGCAGCTCACCGCGCCCCTGGTTGAACTGCCCCGCACTCGCAGCAAACGACAGGCTGAGCAGCTCGGCATACTCCAGCCAATAGCGCTGCTCACGCCCACCGAGGCTCATGCGCCACTGCGTTGCGCGCTCCTCGGCAGCGCTCTTGCCGAAGGGAGCCGGCAGCGCCACCGCAGCACCTTTAAGGCTGGAACTGACGCGTAGCTGACTGTCGGCACCGTCCAGGATCAGGTTCAGGCGATACGGCAGGTTGCCACTGACCGGCAGCGGCTGAGTCACGCCCAGCCAGCTACTCAGCTCCTTGACGGCGATCTGCCCATTGGCCTCAATGCGGCTGCGCGCTTTGCCCCGCGCCCCTTCGGCCAGGGCCTTGGCACGTACTGCGTGCCCCAGCACCTGGGCGCGAATATCCGGCGCGCTGAGGCCGCTGGCGGTGTTGTAACGGAAGGCCCCCTGCAACTGGGTGAACTGCAACGGTGGACTGGGCAGGCTGAGCTGCGCATCGGCCGTGGCAAAATCCACCACCACCGCAGACGCCAAGCCTTTGCGCAGCGGCAGATCGAGCTTCAGCTTGCCCGCCAGCGCGCCATCGCCACTCCAGCCGGCAAAGGTCGGCGCGGTACCGATGGGCGCCTGCTGCAGAATCTGCAGAGCATCAACCACGCTGCTGTCCAGTTCGGCATCGAGCAACAGGCGCGGCGGCTGACCCGGCAGCGCGGTGGCAACCACCGCCTGGGCATTGCGCACCTGGCTGTCGAGAATCCGCCCTTGAGCCAACTCGACACGCACGCCGCTGTCTTCGATCAGCACTCGCCCACGCCCCTCACGCAGCGACGGCCAGCCCGGCTGAAACGCCAGCTCGGCATCGTGCACGGCAAAGAACAGGCTGATACTGCGCGCGGCCGCCTCTGCCCCCTTGTTCAGCGAGCCCTGGTACTGGAAATAGCCTTCATCGACCGCGCCGGAGCGGATCGCCGCCTTCAGCCAGGCATCCAGATCGTGACTCATACCCGGCGAGCGGCTGGGCAGGTACTTCTCGGTAAAGCGTGCATCGCCATTGCGCAGGCCAACGCGCAGGTCCATGTAATCCTCTTCGGCAGGATCACGGCGCAGACGAATCAGAAAATCCCCGGCTACCGGCCCTTCCTCACCCACCACCTGCAAATACGGGCTGCGCAGGGTGAAGGCCTGCTCGTCGAGCTGCCAGGTCAAGCGGGCCTTGGCCGTCTTGTAGTGCCAGGGCAAGGGAAACAGGGTGTCCAAGTGCAGGGAGAAATCCTCACTGTCGACACGCAGCTCGCCCTGCCCGAGGTCACCGCTGATACTGCCGCTGACGTTTTCTGCTGCGGGCGAGCCGAGGTAGGCAGCAAAGCCGATGCGCTGCAGATTGGCGGCAAACTGCAGGCGCTTGCTGTCAGTCAGACGAGGTCGGTAGTCGAGCTGAATATTCTGCAACGTGCCATGTGGCTTGAGTTGCGCCAGTAACGCCAGAGCGTTATCCGGCAGCGGCGCCAGAGCTGCTACCAGCGGCTGCAGCGGCGCCAGATCAAGGCGGTCGGCACTGAGCAGCCATTGCTCCTGCAACTCTGCGCTCTCCGCTTGCTGGGTCAGGGCCAGGCGCACATCACCCCAGCGCTTGTCGTCTCGGCTGAAAGCCAGGTCATCCAGCAACAGCTTGAAACCCTGCTCGGTGCGGCTGAAATAGCCATTCAGCGTCAGATTGTGCAGGGCAACCGATTCACGCTCGGCATAACCAGCCTGGATCTGCGGGGCATGCAGACGGCTGACCACGCGTTGCACCTGGCCCTTGGCCCAGGCCAGCCAGACTTCGCCGCCCAGTTGCAGCTGCTCAAGCCGCCACTGTGCCAGCAGGCTGGCCGGCACCCAGGCTGCCCAATCGCTCTGTGGCAGGCTCAGATAGACGTCGACCTGGGCATCCTGCCAACGTTCGGCGCGCAGGCGGGTACGCACTTGCAACGCCAGTGGCTGCCCGTCCGGCAACAGCAGCCGGCCATCCAGGCGTTGCCGCACAGGGCCGTTGAGCAAACTCAGGTTGACATAGGTCAGCGTGCGCGCCGGCTGTGCATAAGCCTGCAGAGTGACCTGACTGTTGAGCAGCGACAGCCGCTTGACCACCTGCAGCTGACGCAGCGTCTGGGCCAGATCCAGCGGTGCCGCCGGGTTGCGTTGCGGCAAGCCCTTGAGCGCCCACTGCCCCTGAGCATCCTGCTCCAGCACCAATTGCAAGCCGTCGACTTCAAGCCGCGCCACACGCAACTGACGCGCCAGCAGGCTGCCGAGCACATCCGGCACCACCCGCACCTGATCCAGCTGCAGAGCACCTGCGCCCTCGCCGACGGCCACGTCATGGGCGGTCAGTACGGGCGAAAAGCCCTGCCACAACCCTTCCAACGCGCCGATCTGCACAGGCATCGCCAGCGCTTCACGGGCCTTGTCTTCAGCATCAAGCCGGTACTCGGCCACCAGCGGCACCAGCTCGCGGCCCAGGCTGACATAAAACGCCGCCAGCACCAGCGCCAGGGCACACAGCCCCAATGCGGCTCGCACCAGCCAGGCAAATCCGCGCGCCAGCTGCTCCATTCAGTTCAGGCCCGCTTGCATGTCAGAGCAACACCACATCGTACTGCTCCTGGGAATACATGGTTTCCACCTGGAACTTGATGGTGCGACCGATAAAGGCTTCGAGATCGGCGACGTTACCCGACTCTTCATCGAGCAGGCGATCAACCACTTTCTGATTGGCCAGCACCCGGTAGCCTTCCGGCTGATAGGCGCGCGCCTCGCGCAGAATCTCGCGGAAGATCTCGTAGCAGGTGGTTTCCGCCGTCTTCAGCTTGCCGCGTCCCTGACAGGCGCTGCACGGTTCGCACAGCACTTGTTCAAGGCTTTCACGGGTGCGCTTGCGGGTCATCTGAACCAGGCCCAACTCGGTGATGCCGATGATGTTGGTCTTGGCGTGATCGCGCTCCAGTTGCTTCTCCAGGGTACGCAGCACCTGGCGCTGATGCTCTTCATCTTCCATGTCGATGAAGTCGATGATGATGATCCCGCCGATATTGCGCAGGCGCAGCTGGCGGGCAATCGCCGTGGCTGCCTCCAGGTTGGTCTTGAAGATGGTTTCTTCCAGGGTGCGGTGACCGACGAACGCGCCGGTGTTCACATCGATGGTGCTCATCGCCTCGGCCGGGTCGATGATCAGATAGCCGCCGGATTTGAGCGGTACCTTGCGCTCCAAAGCCTTCTGGATTTCATCCTCGACGCCATACAGATCAAAAATCGGCCGCTCACCGGGGTAATGCTCCAGGCGGTCGGCGATTTCTGGCATCAGCTCATCGACAAACTGGGTGATCTTGCCGAAGGTCTCGCGCGAGTCGACGCGAATCTTCTCGATCTTCGGGTTGACCAGGTCACGCAGAGTGCGCAGCGCCAGGGACAGATCCTCGTAGATCACCAGCGGCGTTGGGCCGACTTTCATCTGCGTGGCGATCTGCTCCCACAGCCGGCGCAGGTAGCGGATATCGGCGAGGATTTCATCGGCACCAGCGCCGTCAGCCGCTGTGCGCAGGATAAAACCACCAGATTCCTCAATGCCTTCAGCGGCCACACAATCGGCGACCACCTGTTTGAGGCGCTCACGTTCGGCTTCGTCTTCGATCTTCAGCGAAATCCCGACATGCGCCGTACGCGGCATGTACACCAGGTAGCGCGAGGGAATCGACAGCTGCGTGGTCAGGCGTGCGCCCTTGCTGCCAATCGGGTCCTTGGTCACCTGCACCACCAGGCTCTGGCCTTCGTGCACCAGAGCGCTGATGCTTTCCACGGCCGGGCCTTCACGGCTGGAGATTTCCGCCGCATGGATAAATGCCGCGCGCTCCAGGCCGATGTCGACGAACGCCGCCTGCATGCCCGGCAGCACGCGCACCACCTTGCCCTTGTAGATGTTGCCGACAATGCCGCGCTTCTGCGTGCGCTCGACATGCACTTCCTGCAGCACGCCGTTTTCCACCACCGCCACGCGCGATTCCATCGGCGTGATATTGATCAGAATTTCTTCGCTCATGCATCCCACTCTGCGCGATGACGCGACCGCCCAAACCCTTGGTTGAAGCGGCAGCCTCTTAACTGTTGACCGGCACTGTCTGCCAGCACGGAATAGCAAATTCTGCGAGTAACGCTGCGGTCTCACACAGGGGTAACCCTACCACTGCCGAGTAGCTGCCTTGCAGCTGGCTGACAAACACCGCCGCCAAGCCCTGGATTCCATAACTGCCGGCCTTGTCTTGCGGCTCGCCGCTGGCCCAGTAGGCCTCGATTTCCGCCTGAGTCAACGGGCGGAAGGTCACCTGGCTTGTGACCACCCGCGCGACCTGGCGTTCGCGGCTGACCAAGGCCACCGCCGTGAGTACCTGGTGGCTGCGTCCGGACAAGGCCTGCAAAGTCGCCAAAGCGTCTGCACGGTCGCGCGGTTTGCCAAGAATGTGCCCATCCAGCACCACAGCCGTATCGGCACCAAGTACCACCGCGCCATCGGAATCGGCCAAGGCCGCCAGCCCGGCATGCCCTTTGGCGAGTGCCAGGCGCTCTACATAGGCGAGCGGCGACTCACCTGGCAATGCATTTTCATCAATCGGTGCGATTTGCGTGAGAAAGGGCACACCAATTTGCGTCAGCAACTCACGCCGACGCGGCGACCCGGAGGCAAGATAGAGGGTGGCCATGCAGACTTCTCCCTGTCGGATGGTGCAAGGCCGAGGCGCCTGCTCAGTTGACGCCGGTACGCTGATGCAGCCCACGCAGGATTGCGCAGACCCAGGGCCAGAGCAAGGCACTGACCAGCGCCGGCAGGACAAATTCCAGGGTGGGTGGGCGACTACCGGTCAGCGCGTTCAGCCACAGCTGCACCAGCTGGGCCAGCCCGAAGACCACCAACAACACAGTGCTCTGCTGCCACATCGGAAACATGCGCAAACGCTGGTGCAGGGTCAGCACCAGGAAGGTAATCAGGGTCAGGATCAGGGCGTTCTGCCCCAACAGGGTGCCATTCAGAACATCCGCCAGCAGCCCCAGGGCCCAGGCTGTGGTCATGCCCACGCGATGCGGCAAGGCCAGCACCCAGTAGGTCAGAAACAGCGCCAGCCACAGCGGGCGGCCTAGTTCCATAAACTTGGGCATGCTCGATACGCTGAGTAACAGCGCCAGAGCGAACGTCAGCCAGACCACCCAGATATTGCTTGATCGTGCGGCCATTATTGCGCTGCCTCCGACGGCGTGGCGGGGGTCGCAGGCGCTTCGGCAGCCTGAGTCGCGGGTTGTGCCTGCTGCAGAATTTCTCGGTCCAGGGCTTCCTGGGCCTGCGCCGATTCGGTGGCCCGCTGTTCCGGGGTGCGCGGATCAGTGAACACCAACAGCATGTAACGGCTGCGGTTGAGCATGGCGGTTGGCACCGCACGCACGATGGCAAAAGGTTGCCCCGAGTCGTGGATCACTTCACTGACCATGGCCACCGGGTAACCGGCCGGGAAACGCTGACCAAGACCGGAGCTGACCAGCAGATCACCTTCCTTGATGTCAGCGGTATCCGCCACATGCCGCAGCTCTAGACGCTCCGGGTTACCGGTACCACTGGCAATGGCTCGCAAGCCATTGCGATTGACCTGTACCGGGATGCTGTGGGTAGTGTCCGTGAGCAGCAACACACGCGAGGTATAGGGCATGACCTCGACCACTTGCCCCATCAGACCACGTGCATCAAGTACGGGCTGCCCCATCACCACGCCGTCCTTCTCGCCCTTGTCGATCAGGATGCGGTGGGTAAAGGGATTGGGGTCGATACCGATCAGCTCAGTAGCCAGCACGTCGTCGTCGACCAGCGCGGCCGAGTTGAGCAGCTCACGCAGGCGCACGTTTTGCTCGGTAAGAGCGGCAAGCTTTTGCAGGCGGCGCTGCATCATCAGCTGTTCAGCCTTGAGCCTCTCGTTCTCGGCGGTCAGCTCGCTGCGGCTGCTCAGCTCCTGCGTAGCGCTTTCCCACAGACGTACCGGCAAGCGCCCGACCCAGTAAACCGGCTCGACAATCAGGCCCAGCTGCGCACGCAGCGGCTGCAACAGGGTGAAGCGCGCGTCGACCACCATCAGCGCAGCCGACAGCACGGTGAACACCAGCAGGCGCACACCCAGCGAAGGACCTTTGGCAAATAGCGGTTTGATCGGCAGCTCCTCACAGCGTCAGGCAGCAAAACAAAAGCTGCAAGCGGGGAACCCCGGCTTGCAGCTCAAGACTTGGAGCGGTCGCGCTTATTCCGAGGACAGCAAGTCCATGGTGTGGCGATCCATCATTTCCAGAGCCTTGCCGCCACCGCGAGCCACGCAAGTCAGCGGGTCTTCGGCAACGATAACCGGCAGGCCGGTTTCCTGCGACAGCAGCTTGTCCAGGTCACGCAGCAGCGCGCCACCACCAGTGAGCACCAGGCCACGCTCGGCGATGTCCGATGCCAGCTCTGGCGGCGATTGTTCCAGCGCGCTCTTCACCGCCTGGACGATGGTCGCCAGGGATTCCTGCAGCGCTTCGAGCACTTCGTTGGAGTTCAGGGTAAAGCTGCGCGGTACGCCTTCGGCCAGGTTACGGCCACGGACGTCGACTTCACGCAGTTCGCCACCGGCGTAGGCGGTGCCGATTTCCTGCTTGATGCGCTCGGCGGTGGATTCACCGATCAGCGAGCCGTAGTTGCGGCGCACGTAGGTGATGATCGCTTCGTCGAAACGGTCGCCGCCGACACGCACGGATTCGGCATACACCACCCCGTTCAGCGAGATCAGGGCGATTTCAGTGGTACCGCCACCGATATCGACGACCATCGAACCGCGGGCTTCTTCAACCGGCAGGCCGGCACCGATGGCAGCAGCCATTGGCTCTTCGATCAGGAACACTTCACGGGCGCCGGCACCGAGGGCCGATTCACGGATGGCACGACGCTCTACCTGAGTGGATTTGCACGGCACGCAGATCAGCACACGTGGCGAAGGCTGCAGAAAGCTGTTTTCGTGAACTTTGTTGATGAAGTACTGCAGCATCTTTTCACAGACGCTGAAGTCGGCGATCACGCCGTCTTTCATCGGGCGGATAGCGGCAATGTTGCCTGGGGTACGGCCAAGCATGCGTTTGGCTTCGGTACCAACCGCCACCACGCTCTTCTGGTTACCGTGGGTACGGATCGCCACAACCGACGGCTCGTTCAGGACGATGCCGCGCTCGCGGACATAAATCAGGGTATTGGCAGTGCCCAGGTCAATCGACAGATCGCTGGAAAACATGCCACGCAGTTTTTTGAACATGGGATAGGGACCCTAGGCAACGCGTGGGTAAAAAAGTGCGGCAAACTCTAACAACGGCAGGGATTTTGAGCAAGGCACCAATATGTTAGATTGCCGGTTTTTCCGGGCTTTACGGCCCATCATCGCGGCCTTTGACCGCCACCTGCCATGCTCCGTTCCCTGCACTTCCCAGCATGGCTACCCGCTCACATTTGCACAGGCAGCCAGCAACTGCGCTGCTCTATATAGGAAGAAACCTGATGGCGCTTGACCGCTCCGACGTGGAGAAAATCGCTCATCTGGCTCGACTGGGCCTGAATGAAGCCGATATCCCGGGTACCACTGCGACCCTCAATAACATTCTCGGCCTGATCGATCAGATGCAGGCCGTCAACACCGACGGCATCGAGCCACTGGCTCACCCGCTGGAAGCCACTCAGCGCCTGCGCGCCGACCAGGTTACCGAACACAACCAGCGCGAGGCCTATCAGGCCATCGCTCCGGCCGTGGAAAACGGTCTGTACCTGGTTCCGAAAGTCATCGAGTAAGGGAAACGCCCAGCCATGTATCAACTGACTCTGGCAGAGATCGCCCGCGGACTCGCCGACAAGCAATTTTCTGCCGAAGAGCTGAGCCGCAGCCTGCTGGCACGCATCAAGCAGCTCGACCCGCAGCTCAACAGCTTTATCAGCGTCACCGAAGACCTGGCCCTGAGCCAGGCCAAAGCGGCCGACGCCCGCCGCGCGGCTGGCGAGAGCGGCGCCCTGCTCGGCGCACCAATCGCCCACAAGGATCTGTTCTGCACCCAGGACATACTGACCAGCTGCGGCTCGAAAATCCTTAGCGGCTTCAAGGCCCCGTATAACGCCACGGTGGTCGAAAAACTCGCCAGCGCCGGCGCGGTGACCCTGGGCAAGCTGAACATGGACGAATTCGCCATGGGCTCAGCCAACGAATCCAGCCACTACGGCGCAGTGAAAAACCCCTGGGACCTGACTCGCGTACCCGGCGGCTCTTCCGGCGGCTCGGCAGCAGCAGTCGCCGCGCGCCTATTGCCGGCGGCCACTGGTACCGATACCGGCGGCTCGATTCGCCAACCAGCAGCGCTGACCAACCTTACCGGGATCAAGCCCACCTACGGCCGCGTCTCGCGCTGGGGCATGATCGCCTACGCCTCCAGCCTCGATCAGGGCGGCCCACTGGCCCGCACTGCAGAAGACTGCGCGCTGATGCTGCAAGCCATGGCCGGTTTTGACAGCAAGGACAGCACCAGCGTCGATCAACCGGTTGACGACTACCTCGCCGCCCTGAGTCAGCCGCTCGCTGGCCTGCGTATCGGCCTGCCGAAGGAATACTTCGGCGCCGGCCTCGACGCCCGTATCGGTGAGAAAGTGATGGCTGTAGTGGAAGCGCTGAAAAAGCTCGGCGCGACCGTCAAGGACATCAGCCTGCCGAATATGCAGCACGCGATTCCCGCCTACTATGTGATCGCCCCGGCCGAAGCCAGCTCCAACCTGTCGCGCTTTGACGGCGTGCGCTTCGGCTACCGCTGCGAGAACCCGAAAGACCTGCAGGACCTGTACAAGCGCTCGCGCGGCGAAGGCTTTGGCGCCGAGGTCAAACGTCGCATCATGGTTGGCACCTACGCGCTGTCCGCCGGTTACTACGACGCTTACTACCTGAAGGCGCAGAAGATCCGCCGGCTGATCAAGAACGACTTCATCGCCGCGTTCAATGACGTCGACGTGATCCTCGGCCCAACCACGCCAAACCTGGCCTGGAAGCTTGGCGAGAAGAACAGCGATCCGGTCGCCGCCTATCTGGAAGACATCTACACCATCACCGCTAACCTGGCCGGCATCCCCGGCTTGTCGATGCCTGCCGGCTTCGTCGATGGCCTGCCGGTCGGTGTGCAACTGCTCGCCCCTTACTTCCAGGAAGGCCGCTTGCTCAACGTCGCCCACCAGTACCAACAGGTTACTGACTGGCACACACAAGCCCCGGCTGGATTCTGAGGACGACTGAATATGCAATGGGAAACCGTAATCGGGCTGGAAATTCACGCCCAGCTCAGCACCCAATCGAAGATCTTCTCGGCCAGCGCCACCACCTTCGGCGCCGAGCCCAACACCCAGGCCAGCCTGGTTGACCTGGGCATGCCCGGCACCCTGCCGGTGCTGAATGCCGAAGCCGTGCGCATGGCCTGCAAGTTCGGCCTGGCGATCGATGCGCACATCGCGCCGCACAACGTCTTCGCCCGCAAGAACTACTTCTACCCGGACCTGCCCAAGGGCTACCAGACCAGCCAGATGGATCACCCCATCGTCGGCAAGGGCTTCCTCGACATCACCCTGGAAGACGGCACGACCAAGCGCATCGGCATCACCCGCGCGCACCTGGAAGAAGATGCCGGCAAGAGCCTGCACGAAGACTTCCACGGCATGAGCGGCATCGACCTCAACCGCGCCGGCACGCCGCTGCTGGAGATCGTTTCCGAGCCGGACATCCGCTCGGCCAAGGAAGCGGTGGCCTACGTTAAAGCCATCCACGCGCTGGTGCGTTACCTGGGCATCTGCGACGGCAACATGGCCGAAGGCTCGCTGCGCTGTGACTGTAACGTCTCGGTACGCCCGAAAGGCCAGGCCGAGTTCGGCACCCGCGCCGAGATCAAGAACGTCAACTCCTTCCGCTTTATCGAAAAAGCCATCAACCATGAAGTGCAACGGCAGATCGAGCTGATCGAGGACGGCGGCAAAGTGGTGCAGGAAACCCGCCTGTACGACCCGAACAAGGATCAGACGCGCTCCATGCGCAGCAAGGAAGAAGCCAACGACTACCGTTACTTCCCCTGCCCGGACCTGCTGCCGGTGGTGATCGAACAGAGCTTCCTCGATGAAGTACGCGCCAGCCTGCCGGAACTGCCGGTGCAGAAGCGCGAGCGCTTCGAGGCGCAGTTCGGCCTGTCCGCCTACGACGCCACGGTGCTGGCCGCCAGCCGCGAACTGGCCGACTACTTCGAAGCCGTCAACGGCGTGTGCGGCGATGCCAAGCTGGCCGCCAACTGGGTGATGGGTGAGCTGTCCAGTCTGCTCAACAAGGACAACCTGGAGATCGAGCAATCGCCGGTTTCCGCCGAACAGCTGGGCGGCATGATCCTGCGCATCAAGGACAACACCATCAGCGGCAAGATCGCCAAGATGGTGTTCGAAGCCCTGGCCGCCGGCGAAGGCGCCAGCGCTGACGAAGTGATCGAGAAGAAAGGCCTCAAGCAGGTCACCGACTCCGGCGCCATCGAAGCCATGCTGGATGAAGTGCTGGCGGCCAACGCCGAGCAGGTCGAGCAGTACCGCGCCTCTGATGAAGCCAAGCGCGGCAAGATGTTCGGCTTCTTCGTCGGCCAGGCCATGAAAGCCTCGAAAGGCAAGGCCAACCCCGGCCAGGTGAACGAACTGCTGAAGAAAAAGCTCGAAGGCTAAGCCGGCAACGCCACGGCAAACGCTGGCCCGGCGACCGACCATGGATGGCCGGGCCGGCACGCCTTACAAGTCAGGGATGGCTTGCTCTATCAACGCCGGGTCAGCCCGGCGTTGTTCTGTCCGCCGCCCATCTGCCCAGGAGCCACCATGCGCCTGTTACTGATCGCCATCACCAGCTTGCTGCTCAGCGCCTGCGCCAGCCATCAGGGCCAGATCGACCCACAGGGTTACCGCGCCGAGGGCCAGGCGTCCTATTACGGCGCGCGCCACCACGGCAACAAGACCGCCAGTGGCGAACGCTTCGACCAGAATGCGCTGACCGCCGCGCACCGCAGCCTGCCCTTCGGCAGCCGGGTGCAGGTCACCAACCTGCGCAACGACAAACGCGTGGTGGTGCGCATCAATGATCGCGGCCCCTACGCCAAGAAGCGCATTATCGACCTTTCGCAAAAAGCCGCCGAACAGCTGGATATGCTGCGCGACGGTGTGGTGCCGGTGCGCGTGGAACAACTGGCCGACTGAACACAGCTGTTTACAAAGATGCGCTAGACAGCCCTGATCAGCCTCTGGCGCAACGCAAGCCGATGATTAAACTAGCGCCACTTTTCTGGAGCTCCCTGCAATGACCCTGATGACCTTTGTTTATCTGATTGCCGGCCTGGTGCTGTTGGTGGCCGGTGCTGAAGTACTGGTTCGCGGCGCGGCCAAGCTGGCGGCGCAATTTGGTATTCCACCACTGATTATCGGCCTGACCGTGGTGGCCTTCGGCACCAGCGCGCCGGAAACTGCAGTCAGCGTACAAGCAGCGCTCAATGGCAGCGGCGATCTGGCTATTGGCAACGTAGTGGGCAGCAATATCGCCAACGTCCTGCTGATTCTTGGCCTGACCGCAGTGGTTGCGCCGCTGATCGTCTCGCGCCAACTGATCCGCTTGGACGTACCGATCATGATCGGTGCCAGCCTGGTCGTGTATGCCCTGGCCTGGGACGGCAGCCTCAGCCGCCTCGATGGCGCCCTGCTGTTTGCTGGCGTGCTGGCCTACACCGGTTTTCTGATTGTCAGCTCGCGCCGCGACAAGAGCAGCAATGAGGACGACGAGTTCGCCAAGGAGTTCGGCCTCAATGAGCCGGCCAAGCCCTACGCCTGGGCGATCAATCTGGGCCTGATCATTGCCGGCCTGGTGCTGCTGGTCAGCGGCTCCAACTTCCTGGTGGAAGGCGCCGTGACACTGGCCCGCTCCCTGGGCATTTCGGAACTGGTGATCGGGCTGACCGTGGTTGCCATCGGCACCTCGCTGCCAGAACTGGCCACCTCGATCATGGCGGCCATCAAAGGCGAGCGTGATATCGCCGTGGGCAATATCGTCGGCAGCAACATCTTCAACCTGCTCTGCGTGCTTGGCCTGGCGTCGCTGGTTTCGCCGCAGGCGATCAACGTGGCCGCCAACGCCCTGGCCTTCGACTTCCCAGTGATGATTGCCGTGGCCGTGGCCTGTTTGCCGATCTTCTTCGCCGGCTATCGCATCAACCGCTGGGAAGGCCTGCTGTTCCTCGCCTATTACGTGGCCTACACGGTCTACCTGGTGCTGTCGTCGACTGGCAAGCCATTCGCCGAGGTCTTCGGTGACGCCATGCTCGGCTACGCCCTGCCACTGACCGCCGTGACCCTGGTGATCATCGCCGGCCGCGCCTGGCACAAGCAGAAAGCCTGACGGCCCACTGGGAGGAAAGCCGCATGAGTGATAGCCACGCACAAGGCCTGAAAGTCCGCCGTGAGGTGATGGGTGACGCCTTTGTCGACCGCGCCCTGGGTAACGCCACGGACTTTACCCAGCCGCTGCAGGACTTCGTCAATGAGCACGCCTGGGGCGGCGTGTGGACCCGGGGCGGGCTGGACCGCAAGACCCGCAGCCTGATCACCCTCTCGGCACTGACCGCGCTGAAATGCCCACAGGAACTCAAGGGCCACGTGCGCGGTGCGCTGAACAACGGCTGCACGGTGGAAGAAATCCGCGAAACCTTGCTGCACTGCGCGGTGTATGCCGGCGTGCCGGCCACTATCGATGCTTTTCGCGCAGCCCAGGAAGTGATCGACGACTTCCAGCAGGCCTGATCGCAACAAACTAAAAAGCCGGGCATTGCCCGGCTTTTTTATGCCCGCGCGCAGGCTAGATCCAGCCCGCCCACTGCAGCACGAACAGCCCGAGGTTGGTGGTCAGCACCGTGGCCAGGGTGGTCAGCACGATAATCGCCGCCGCCAACTGATGGTTGCCGCCCACCGCCTTGGCCATAACGAAACTGGCCGCCGCCGTGGGGCTGGCGAAGTACAGAAAGAGAATCGCCAGATCAGCATCGCGAAAGCCCCACAGCCAGGCCCCTAGGGTGGCCACCAGCGGCAACCAGAGCACCTTCATCAGGCTTGAGCTGATCGCCATGCCACTGCTCTCACGCAGCGATTCTAAGGTCAGGGTGCCGCCAATGCAGATCAGCGCCAGCGGCAGGCTCATCTGCGCAAAATATTCCCCGGAGGTGAGTAACCAGGCCGGCAGGGGAATCTGCCAGGCGGCAAAGGGAATGGCCGCCAGCACACCGATGATCAGCGGATTGCTGAGGATGTTCTTGGTCAGGCTCCAGGCATCGGTCTTGGCCTCAGGGCTGTAGATCGCCAGCACAATCGCCGACAGGGTGTTGTAACTGAGGATCACGACCCCGCCAAGCACCGCACCGACCGACAGGCCGTAGTCTCCGTACATGCTGGTGGCCAGCGCCAGACCGATAATGCCGTTGTTGCCGCGAAATGCGCCCTGGGTGTAGATGCCGCGATCCGCCTCCGGGCAACGCAAAATCGCCCAGCCCCAGGCCAGCAGAAAACAACCCAGGGTCGCCAGCACGAAATACACCAGCAATGCCGGTTGCAAGGCGGTACGCAGGTCCGCCTGGACGATGCCGAGAAACAACAGCGTGGGCAGCGTGCCGCGAAACACCAGCGCCGATGCGGTGTTGATAAAGGCCGCATCAATCAGCCCCAGACGCTTGAGCGCCACGCCGAGAAACAGCATGGAGAACACCGGGGCAGTGACGCTGATGGTTTGCTGAACGACGGCGAGCATGACAGCCCCTGATCAGATAGATAGGCGGCTAATGGTAACAAGGCTGCCTAGCAGAAAGCTTTCAGCAGCCTTTCATGCGGGGAAAAAACGCCGGGAGCGTTTTTAACGTCGCACAGCGACGGCCCGCAGGGCGGGGCCGCCATTGGCAGACAGGCTTACCAGCAGCCTTTAGCGGCGTACCGGACGCTTCTGCAGCTTGCGTTGCAAGGTGCGCCGGTGCATGCCCAGGGCGCGGGCAGTGGCGGAGATATTGCCTTCGTGCTCGCTGAGCACACGCTGGATATGCTCCCATTGCAGGCGATCCACCGACATCGGGTTGTCCGGCACCAGGCTTTCCAGATCGGCATGCTGGGTCAGCAGCGCGGCCAGCACATCGTCGGCATCAGCCGGTTTGCACAGGTAGTTGCAGGCACCACGCTTGATCGCCTCCACCGCGGTGGCAATGCTCGAATAGCCGGTGAGAATCACCACACGCATTTCCGCGTCCAGTTCCAGCAGCTTGGGCAGCAGCACCAGGCCGGAGTCGCCTTCCATTTTCAGGTCAACCACGGCGTAGTCCGGCAGATCCTGCTCGGCCAGGGCCAGACCCTCCTCGGCTGAACCGGCGGTGGACACGCGCAGGCCGCGACGGCTCATGGCACGCGCCATCACACGGGTGAAGGTCGGGTCATCATCAACCAGCAACAGGTGGGGTTGTTCTTCACCTTCGAACAGCACTTCATCGCTCATTCGGGTTTTTCCTTAAGCTCGACCGTAGGCACGCGGCAATTTCAGCTCGGTGAGCGTGCCGCCTTCTTCGTGGTTATACAGTTTAACCGTACCGCCGGCACGGGTGACGCTGGCCTGACTGAGGAACAACCCCAGACCGAACCCCTTGCCCTTGGTGGTGAAAAACGGCCGCCCCAGCTGTTCGGCAATCGCCAGCGGCACACCGGCACCGAAGTCGCGAATGCTCAGGCGCAGCCACTGGTGATCCCAATCCAGGCGAATATCCAGCTTGTCCGGGCAGGCGTCGGCCGCGTTGTTCAGCAGGTTGAGCAGGGCCTGGGTCAGATCGGCCGGCGGCATCATCTTGGGCGGAGTGCCACGGCCCAGGCATTGGTAGCGATAGCTGGCTTCCGGGCGCATCAGGTGCCAGCGATTGAGGGTGGTTTCCAGCCACTCTACCGAAGACAGCTCGATCACCGCCTGACGGCGATCCGCTTCGGCGGCGCGCACCAGATGCTGCAGGGTTTCCTTGCACAGTTTGACCTGTTCCTGCAGCACCGCCAGATCCTCTTGCAGAGTCGGCTCCTGATGCTCGCGGCGCAGTTCCTTGATCAGCACGCTCATGGTCGCCAGTGGCGTACCCAATTCGTGCGCCGCACCAGCAGCCTGGGTCGCCACGGCGAGCAGTTGCTGGTCGCGCAAGCCTTCTTCCCGGCGCTCGGCACGCAGCTCCTCCTGGCGGCGCAGCTCTTCGGCCATCTTCGCCACGAAGAAAGTAATCAGCCCGGCAGCCAGGGCAAAGCTCAGCCACATGCCGTAGATCAGCAGGCTCTCACGCGGGCCGGACGGCAGATCCAGCGGGTGTGACCAGACCAGCAGAAAGGTGTAACCGCCCAGCGCCAGGCCGGACAGAGTGATGGTGTAGAGCCAGGGCAAGGTCGCCGCGGCGATGGTCAGCGGCACCAGGTAATAGGAGACGAAGGGGTTGGTCGAGCCGCCCGAGTAATACAGCAGCAGGCTGTGGATGATCAGGTCGCAGCCCAGCTGCACCGCATACTCCTGCTCAGTCACCGGCCAGGGGCCACGCAGGCGCAGCGCGGTCAGCAGGCACAGCACCAGGGAGATGCCGAGGGTGACACTCAGTTCCAGCCAGGGCAGCGGTAACGCACCCGACTTGTACGCCAGGCCCACAGAACCGGCCTGCGCGGCCAGCACCAGAATGC
Source organism: Pseudomonas anguilliseptica (assembly GCF_021375795.1). GTDB lineage: Bacteria > Pseudomonadota > Gammaproteobacteria > Pseudomonadales > Pseudomonadaceae > Aquipseudomonas > Aquipseudomonas anguilliseptica_A. Next base: position 107,806 of record NZ_JAEIOI010000004.1, read on the forward strand.
GGATCAGGGTCAGACGCCAGAGGTTTTGCCGGCTCGCCGACAGTAGCTGCACAGGTGCGAGCATAGAATCTCCAAGATGCCCATTTAGCGAGCCGCAGGAGTATAACCAAGCCTCTGCGAGGCTATCTGCGGCAACACGCCGCAGCGGCAAGCTTGTTGAAAAAAGTGGAACCCGATTTAACCCGTTCAGTCAGATAGCTACGTCTACCCTCTGGAAAGCCGCGCATAACCCATGCGCCCAACATATAAAGGAATCGTCATGCTGCCACTGTCCCGCCTCGCCACTGCCCTGCTGCTGAGCACCACCACCCTGCTGAGCGCCACGGCCATGGCCGACGAGGCCCGATACAACCAGGTTGCCCTGCGCGCTGAAGTGAGCCAGGAAATCGCCCACGACCTGATGCACGTCACCCTCTACAGCGAAGCTCAGGACAGCGACCCGGCCGCCCTCGCCGCGCAGATCAGCAAGACCCTGAATGCCAGCATCGCCCAGGCCCGCCAGGTCAAGGGCGTCAGCGTCGCTTCCGGCAGCCGCAACAGCTACCCGGTTTACGATGAAAAGGGCCAGAAGATCACCGCCTGGCGCGAGCGCGCCGAACTGCGCCTGGAAAGTGCTGACTTCAGCGCGCTGTCCAAGCTCACTGGGGAAATGCTGCACACCCTGAAAATGGGTGGAATGAACTTCAGTATCGCTTCAGACACCCGCAAGACCCACGAAGACGCCCTGCTCAAGGATGCCGTCGCCGCCTTCAAGGCCCGCGCGCAACTGGCCACCGAGGCCCTTGGTGGCAGCGGTTACAAGCTGGTCAGCCTGAACCTCAACAGTGGTGGCTTCCAGCCGCCGATCATGCGTATGGAAGCAATGAAGGGCGCGGCAATGATGGATGCCGCCGCACCGGAAATCGAAGCGGGCTCCAGCCAGGTCAGCATTAATGCCGATGGGGTGATTGAAGTGCAGATGCCCTAAATCTGCTACATCTTGCTACACAGACAAGCAGCGCCGTTATCCGACGATAGCGGCGCTTTGCCATGTTTTTCTCGTCCATTTATAGAAATGCGACACCACGTACAGCTGCATCGTCATTCCTGTTCTCTCTGCGACATACCACTTGTCTACGGCATACGCCCTGCATAGCTTCACCCAAGGTCTCCACAAGAGGCCCCTCAGGATCACAACCACAATAACCATGAGGTCACTATGCGTAAGAACGCCGTCATCCAGGCTTTACTCGCCGCTGGGCTGATCGCCAGCACACCCCTTGCCAGCGCCGCCGGCAACCTGGTGTTCTGCTCCGAAGGCAGCCCCGCCGGGTTCGACCCTGGCCTGTACACCACCGGCACCGACTTCGATGCCGCAGCGGAAACCGTGTTCAACCGCCTGAGCCAGTTCGAGCGTGGCGGCACCGCCGTAATCCCTGGCCTGGCCGAGAAGTGGGACATCAGTGAAGACGGCCTGAGCTACACCTTTCACCTGCGCCCCAAGGTGAAATTCCACACCACCGAATACTTCAAACCGAGCCGCGACTTCAACGCCGATGACGTGCTGTTCACCTTCCAGCGCATGCTCGACAAGGACCACCCGTTCCGCAAAGCCTACCCGTCGGAGTTCCCCTACTTCACCGACATGGGCATGGACGCGAATATCGCCAAGATCGAAAAACTCGACGACATGACCGTCAAGTTCACGCTTAATGAAGTCGACGCCGCCTTTATCCAGAACCTCGCGATGAGCTTCGCCTCGATCCAGTCCGCCGAATACGCCGATAACCTGCTCAAGGCCGGCAAGGCCGCCGATATCAACCAGAAGCCCATCGGTACCGGCCCCTTCGTGTTCAGCCGCTATCAGAAGGACGCGGTGATCCGCTTCAAGGGCAACAAGGAGTATTGGCAACCGGATGAGGTGAAGATCGACAACCTGATCTTCGCCATCAACACCGACGCCTCGGTGCGCATGCAGAAGCTCAAGGCTGGCGAATGCCAGGTGACCCTGTTCCCCCGCCCGGCCGACCTCGATTCGCTGAAGAAAGACCCGAACCTGAACATGCCCGAGCAAGCCGGCTTCAACCTCGGCTATATCGCCTACAACGTCACCCATCCGCCGTTCGACAAACTCGAAGTGCGCCAGGCGCTGGACATGGCGGTGAACAAGCAGGCAATCATCGACGCGGTATACCAGAGCGCCGGTCAGTTGGCGGTGGGCGGCATGCCGCCCACCCAGTGGTCGTATGACACCAGCATCAAGGACCCCGCCTACGATCCGGAAAAGGCCAAGGCGCTGCTCAAGGCCGCCGGCATCAAGGAAGGCACCGAGATCACCCTGTGGGCCATGCCGGTGCAGCGCCCGTACAACCCCAACGCCAAGCTGATGGCCGAAATGCTGCAAAGCGACTGGGCCAAGGTCGGCATCAAGGCCAAGATCGTCAGCTACGAATGGGGCGAGTACCTCAAACGCGCCAAGGCCGGCGAACACGACGCCATGCTGATTGGCTGGAGCGGCGACAACGGTGACCCGGACAACTGGCTGGGCACCCTGTACGGCTGCGACGCCGTGGACGGCAACAACTTCTCCAAGTGGTGCGATGCCGACTACGACAAGCTGGTGAAAGCCGCCAAACGGGTGACCGACACCGCTGAGCGCACCGAGCTGTACAAGCAGGCTCAGGTGATTCTCAAACGTGAAGTGCCGATCACCCCGATCGCCCACTCCACGGTCTACCAGCCGCTGAGCAAGAAGGTCGTAGACTTCAAGATCAGCCCGTTCGCGCTGAACTCGTTCTACGGCGTCGGCGTCAAGTAAGCACGCGCTGCACTCCGCTTGGCGGGCCGTTTATCGGCCTGCCAAGCGGACACCACCCGCATAACAGCGCTCGGCCCTTGCAGCCGGGCGCATATGGGAGCACCCATTTATATGCTGTCCTTTATTGCCCGCCGTTTGGGGCTGCTGATCCCCACCTTTTTCGGCGTCACCCTGTTGACCTTCGCGCTGATCCGCATGATCCCCGGCGATCCGGTGGAAGTGATGATGGGCGAACGCCGCGTCGACCCGGTGATGCATGCCGAGGCCATGGAGCGCCTGGGCCTGAACAAGCCGCTGTACGCTCAATATTTCGACTATATCGGCCAGCTGGCCCAGGGCGACCTGGGTGAATCACTGCGCACCCGCGAAAGCGTATGGAGCGAATTTCTCACCCTGTTCCCCGCCACCCTGGAACTATCCCTGGCCGCCCTGCTGTTCGCCGGCACTCTCGGCCTGATTGCTGGAGTGATTGCCGCCCTCAAGCGCGGCTCGCTGTTCGACCACGGCGTAATGGGCATCTCGCTGGCCGGTTATTCCATGCCGATTTTCTGGTGGGGCCTGCTGCTGATCATGTTCTTCTCGGTGTGGCTGGGCTGGACGCCGGTGTCCGGGCGCATCGACCTGCTCTACGACATCCCGCCGGTCACCGGTTTTATGCTGATCGACACCCTGCTTTCCGGTGAAGAAGGCGCGTTTGTCGACGCCCTGCGCCATCTGATTCTGCCGGCCATTGTGCTCGGCACCATTCCGCTGGCGGTCATCGCGCGGATGACCCGCTCGGCAATGCTCGAAGTGCTGCGCGAGGACTATGTGCGCACCGCCCGCGCCAAGGGCCTGTCGCCGGCCCGCGTAGTGTTCGTGCACGGCCTGCGCAATGCACTGATCCCGGTGCTCACGGTTTTCGGCCTGCAGGTCGGCGCGCTGCTGGCGGGCGCGGTACTGACCGAAACCATCTTCTCCTGGCCGGGCATTGGTAAATGGCTGATCGAGTCGATCAGCGCGCGTGACTACCCGGTGGTGCAGAACGGCATCCTGCTGATCGCCTGCCTGGTGATCCTGGTCAACTTCGTGGTGGACATCCTCTATGGACTGGCCAATCCACGCATTCGCCATCAGCGCTAAGAACCTGCCCATGGCCAGCTGCGCGTCGGCGATACCGTGTCAAAACCAGCTTCGGAAGCTGCTTGCTGCTAACGCCATTCAGGGCGGCCCCAGAGGGGCGAGCGAAGCGAGTCATGCTCATGTGCAACAGCACACTCCGCTTCCTCAGCTGCTTTTTCCTTGTCTCGCGCTAGCTCGCGAGACCATGCACAGGTTCTACGGAGCCCACTATGACAACTGAAAGCCTAAACACCAGTCTTGATCAATCGCTGCTCTACCCCTCGCCGCTCAAGGAATTCTGGCAGGCCTTCGCCCACAACAAGGGCGCAGTCGCCGGGCTGGCCTTTATGATCCTGCTGGTGATCTGCGCGCTGTTCGCGCCGTGGATCGCCCCGCACGACCCCAGCGAGCAATACCGCGAATTCCTGCTCACCCCGCCGGCCTGGCTGGAAGGCGGCCAGTTGCAGTTCCTGCTGGGCACCGATGAAGTAGGCCGCGACCTACTGTCGCGGCTGATCCACGGCGCGCGACTGTCGCTACTAATCGGCCTGGCCTCGGTGTTGATGTCGTTGATCCCCGGCATCCTTCTCGGCCTGGTCGCCGGCTTCTTTCCGCGCCTGCTCGGCCCGTCGATCATGCGCCTGATGGACATCATGCTGGCCCTGCCCTCGCTGCTGCTGGCGGTGGCCATCGTCGCCATCCTCGGCCCAGGGCTGATCAACACCATCTCCGCCATCGCCATCGTCTCGCTGCCGTCCTACGTGCGCCTGACCCGCGCTGCGGTGATGGGCGAGCTGAACCGCGACTACGTCACCGCTGCGCGCCTGGCCGGTGCCAGCCTGCCGCGGCTGATGTTTATCACCGTGCTGCCAAATTGCATGGCACCACTGATCGTGCAGGCCACCCTGAGCTTCTCCTCAGCAATTCTCGATGCCGCCGCCCTGGGTTTCCTCGGCCTCGGCGTACAACCGCCAACCCCTGAGTGGGGCACCATGCTGGCCTCGGCGCGCGACTATATCGAGCGCGCCTGGTGGGTGGTCAGCCTGCCGGGCCTGACCATTCTGCTCAGCGTGCTGGCAATCAATCTGATGGGCGACGGCCTGCGCGATGCACTCGACCCGAAACTCAAGAATGCGCAGTGAGGAACCCCGCATGAGCCTGTTGGATATCAAAAACCTCAGCGTGCGTTTCGGCGACGCCACGGCCATCCCGGTGGTCGACGGCCTCGACCTGTCCGTGGAAAAGGGCGAAGTGCTGGCGATTGTCGGTGAATCCGGCTCGGGCAAATCGGTGACCATGATGGCGCTGATGGGGCTGATCGACGCGCCCGGCATCGTCAGTGCCGACGGCCTGCAATTCGATGGCACCGACATGCTGAGGCTTAAAGGCCGCCAGCGCCGGCATATCGTCGGCAAGGACCTGTCGATGGTCTTTCAGGACCCGATGACCGCCCTCAACCCGAGCTTTACCGTGGGTTTCCAGATTGAGGAAGTGCTGCGCCAGCACCTGAATCTCAAAGGCCAGGCCGCGCGGCAACGCGCGCTGCAACTGCTGGAGCGGGTGGAAATCCCTGCCGCCGCCAGCCGCCTGAATGCCTACCCGCACCAGCTGTCTGGCGGCATGAGCCAACGGGTGGCGATTGCCATGGCGATTGCCGCCGAGCCCAAACTGCTGATCGCCGACGAGCCGACCACGGCGCTGGATGTGACCATTCAGGCGCAGATCATGGACCTGCTGGTGGGCCTGCAACGCGAGCAGAACATGGGCCTGGTGCTGATCACCCACGACCTGGCCGTGGTCGCCGAAACCGCACAACGGGTTTGCGTGATGTATGCCGGGCAAGCGGTGGAGATCGGCAGCGTGCCGCAGTTGTTCGACGCGCCAACGCACCCCTATACCGAAGCACTGCTCAAGGCGATCCCGGAGCACAGCCAGGGCCAGCGCCGCCTGGCCACCCTGCCCGGTATCGTACCGGGCCGGTATGACCGTCCGGTAGGCTGCCTGCTGTCGCCACGCTGCCCCTACGCCCAGGCCCATTGCCGTGAACAACGGCCAAGCCTGGATGCCCATGACCGCGGCGCGGTGCGCTGCTTCTACCCGCTCAATCTGACTGCGGAGGTGGCCTGATGAGCGCCGTCCTGACTGCTCGCGACCTCACCCGTCACTACGAAATATCCCGAGGCCTGTTTAAACCCAACGCTCAAGTGCAGGCGCTGAATGGCGTGTCCTTTGACTTACAGGCGGGCAAGACCCTGGCGGTGGTCGGCGAGTCCGGCTGCGGTAAATCCACCCTGGCCCGCGCCCTGACCCTGATTGAAGAGCCCAGCTCGGGCTCGCTGCAGATCGCCGGACAGGAAGTGACTGGCGCCAACAAAGCGCAGCGCAAACAGCTGCGCCGTGATGTGCAGATGGTTTTTCAAAACCCCTATGCCTCGCTCAATCCACGGCAGAAGGTCGGTGATCAACTGGGCGAACCGCTGCTGATCAATACCGCGTTGTCACGCCTGGAACGGCGTGAGCGGGTGCAGGCGATGATGCAACAGGTCGGCCTGCGCCCCGAGCATTACCAGCGCTACCCGCATATGTTTTCCGGTGGCCAGCGCCAACGTATCGCCCTAGCGCGGGCGATGATGCTGCAACCCAAAGTGCTGGTGGCCGACGAGCCGACCTCGGCGCTGGACGTGTCGATCCAGGCCCAGGTGCTCAACCTGTTTATGGACCTGCAGGAGCAGTTCAATACCGGCTATGTATTTATCTCGCACAACCTCTCGGTGGTACGCCACGTGGCCGACGACGTGCTGGTGATGTACCTCGGCCGCCCGGTGGAAATAGGCCCTAGCCAGCAAATCTATAGCCGCCCACTGCACCCCTATACCCAGGCGCTGCTGTCGGCGACGCCGACCATTCATCCCGACCCGAGCAAACCAAAGATCAAGATCAGTGGCGAGCTGCCCAACCCGCTATCGCCACCCAGCGGCTGCGCCTTCCATCAACGCTGCCCGCATGCCAGCGAACGCTGCCAGGTTGAACAGCCTCCACTGCGCCTGCTCGATGCCAGGCAAGTGGCTTGCCACCACGCTGAGCAGGTCAATAACTAAATGATGTGGCCCGGCTTAGCGGGGCTTACTCCTGCGCCGAGCCTCGGTAGAACAGCCGATAACCCAGCAGGCCAACGGCCTCGTTAAGCAGCAAACCGTTCTGCCAGACTGCCTTGCTTTCCGGCAGCCAGCCGCCAGCAGGTCGGCCATTGGGCGTACCGAGAAAGCCCATCGGCGCGCTGATTACCTGCAAACCCGCCTGTTCGAAACTCCAGCGCGACCTGGGCATGTGCCAGGCCTGGGTCACCAGCACCACGCGGGTAATTCCCGCCTCCTTCAGCAGCTCTGCGCTATGAGTCGCGTTCTCCCAGGTGGTGCGGCTTAAGCCCTCCTGCCAACGCACCGGCAAGCCGTAATCACGCGCCAGCACGTCAGCCATCAACGCCGCTTCACTGGGCGGTGCGCCAAAGTGCAACCCGCCACTGGTGAGCAGCGGCAAACCCGAGGCCTTGGCCAAGCGTGCGGCAAAACGCACCCGTTCCAACGCCAGCAGGCTGGGCTGATCCGCGCCCCAGCCGGGATCAGCCAATTCACGGCCGCCACCCAGCACGACAATCACATCCGCCTGCTGAGCCAGACCAGACCATTGCCGCTCATTCAATGCCGGCTCGCTTTCCAGCACGCGCGCCGAGTATTCGACCAGTACCGGCAAACTAAACAGCCACATACCGCCCAGCCCGACCACCAGACACCCCGCCGCCACACGCGGAAAACGCCGCCGCAGCCACCAGGCGGCCAGCAGCAAGAGCAGGAACAGGCCTGGCGGTAGAAAGAACTGTTTGAGGATGTAGCGAATCGGCATTGAGCACCTCCCTAGGTGCGCGCAGCCTAGCGATGATTACTCGCCCGAAACAACTGCGAACCACAAGCCTTGCAGGCCTGCACGCCATTGCCGGACTGCCAGCCGGCCACGGTGCCGCACAGTGCGCAACACAGCTGCAAGCGCCGTTTAAGCAGGGGTTTTACCTTGCCAGGCAGCGCTGCCGTGGCTTTGTGGCCGCAGCGGCCGACCTTGCGCGAGCTCGGCAGCTGCTCGATCTGCGCCATTTCCTGCGCTGCCGCATGCCAGCCACGCAGCCAGTCCAGGTCGCGGTTGAGGTAAGCGCGGATCAACTCCATTTCCGCCGCTGTCAGGCCACGCAGCTCAAGTTCCACCGGCGGCTGCGCGGTCAATGCACTGAGATTGTCCGCTTCGTCAAGGGCCATGGCCAGGCGCTGCAGCAGTCGCTCATAGAGCCCGCCAGCCGGTCCGCCACGCCTTAACTCTGCCATCCATCACCTCGCCCAGGAGCACAATGCCGCTCCCTACTGCAAGCTTAGCGTTCGCCCTCTGGCCAGCAGCCCCTCGCGACAAACGGCGAACGCAGGCCAGCCCGTGGCTGGCGGCGGCGCAATCAGGGTTTCCCTGAATAAGCGGGGCTCATGTATGCTACGGCGTTTCCCGCAAGCCCTTATTCCCAGCGCCGGTAGCCATGCAAGAACAGTATTCGCCCCGTGAAATCGAAGCCGCCGCGCAATCCCATTGGGATGCGCAGAAATCCTTTGTAGTGAGTGAACAGCCGGGCAAGGAGACCTTCTATTGCCTGTCGATGTTCCCCTACCCGAGCGGCAAGCTGCACATGGGCCATGTGCGCAACTACACCATCGGTGACGTGATAGCCCGCTACCAGCGCATGCAAGGCAAGAACGTGCTGCAACCGATGGGCTGGGACGCCTTCGGCATGCCGGCGGAAAACGCCGCAATGAAGAACAAGGTCGCACCGGCCAAGTGGACCTACGAGAACATCGAATACATGAAGAGCCAGCTGAAATCGCTGGGTCTGGCAGTGGACTGGACCCGCGAGGTCACCACCTGCAAGCCGGACTACTACCGCTGGGAGCAGTGGCTGTTCACCCGCCTGTTCGAGAAGGGCGTGATTTACCGCAAGAACGGCACCGTCAACTGGGACCCGGTGGACCAGACCGTACTGGCCAACGAACAAGTTATCGACGGCCGTGGCTGGCGTTCGGGCGCGCTGATCGAGAAGCGCGAAATCCCGATGTACTACTTCAAGATCACCGCTTACGCCGAAGAGCTGCTGAGCAGCCTGGATGAGCTGGATGGCTGGCCGGAACAGGTCAAGACCATGCAGCGCAACTGGATCGGCAAGAGCTTCGGTGCTGACATCGTGTTCGACTACGACGTCGCTAGCATCGGTATCGACGGCCAACTGAAGGTCTACTCGACTCGCCCCGACACCCTGATGGGCGCAACCTACGTCGCCGTGGCCGCCGAGCATCCGCTGGCGCAGCGCGCTGCCGAATCCAATCCGGCCATCGCCGCCTTTATCGCCGAGTGCAAGGCCGGCTCCGTGGCCGAGGCCGATATGGCCACCATGGAGAAGAAGGGCGTGGCCACCGGCCAGTTCGTCATCCATCCGCTGACCGGCGACAAGCTGCCGGTATTCGTCGCCAACTACGTGCTGTGGGGCTACGGCGAAGGCGCGGTGATGGCCGTGCCGGCACATGACGAGCGTGACTTCGAATTTGCCAACAAGTACGACTTGCCGATCAAGCAGGTCTACTTCGATGAAGGCAAGGACTACGACGCCAGCCAATGGCAGGACTGGTACGGCGACAAGGCCGGCCTGACCACCATCAACTCCGGCAAGTACGACGGCCTGGACTTCACCGCCGCCTTCGACGCCATCGTCGCCGACCTGGAAGCCAGCGCCCACGGCGCGCGCAAGACCCAGTTCCGCCTGCGCGACTGGGGCATCAGCCGCCAGCGCTACTGGGGCTGCCCGATCCCGATCATCCACTGCGACGCCTGCGGCGACGTGCCGGTGCCGGAAGACCAGTTGCCGGTGGTGCTGCCCGAAGACGTGGTGCCGGACGGTGCCGGTTCGCCGCTGGCCAAGATGCCCGAGTTCTACGAGTGCAGCTGCCCGAAATGCGGCGCACCGGCCAAGCGCGAAACCGACACCATGGACACCTTTGTCGAGTCGTCCTGGTATTACGCGCGCTACGCCTCACCGCATTACACCGGCGGCATGGTCGATCCGGAAGCGGCCAACCACTGGCTGCCGGTTGATCAGTACATTGGCGGTATTGAACACGCCATCCTGCACCTCTTGTACGCGCGCTTCTTCCATAAGCTGATGCGTGACGAGGGGCTGGTGTCCTCCAACGAGCCATTCAAGAATCTGCTGACCCAGGGCATGGTGGTGGCCGACACCTACTACCGCACCCTGGAAAACGGCGGCAAGGACTGGTTCAACCCGGCGGACGTTGTGCTGGAGCGCGACAGCAAGGCCAAGGTCATTAGCGCCAAACTGAAAGCCGACGGCCTGCCGGTGGAAATCGGCGGCACCGAGAAGATGTCCAAGTCGAAAAACAACGGCGTCGACCCACAGTCGATGATCGATCAGTTCGGCGCTGACACCTGCCGCTTGTTCATGATGTTCGCCTCGCCGCCCGACATGAGCTGCGAATGGTCGGACGCTGGCGTTGAAGGCGCCAACCGCTTCCTGCGCCGCGTCTGGCGTCTGGCGCAACAGCACGTCAATCTGGGCGTTGCCGGTGCGCTGGATGTCACCAGCCTGGATGACGAGCAGAAAGCCGTGCGCCGCGCGATTCACCTGGCGATCAAACAGTCGAGTTTCGATATTGGCCAGCACCACAAATTCAACACCGCCATCGCCCAGGTGATGACCCTGATGAATGTGCTGGAGAAGGCCGCACACGCCACCGCGCAAGATCGTGCCCTGCTCCAGGAAGGCCTGGAAGCGGTAGCCCTGCTGCTGGCGCCAATCACTCCGCATATCAGCCACCAGCTGTGGCAGGAACTGGGCCATGAAGAAGCGATCATCGACGCTGCCTGGCCACAGGTGGATGAGAGCGCTCTGGTGCAGGACAGTCTAACCCTGGTTATTCAGGTCAACGGCAAGCTGCGCGGCGAAATCATCGTTGCCGCCAGTGCCAGCCGCGAAGAGGTCGAGGCGGCGGCCCGCGCCAACGAGAACGTGCAACGCTTCACCGAAGGCGTGACCATCCGCAAGGTCATCGTGGTACCGGGCAAGCTGGTCAACATCGTCGCCAACTGATTAAGCTCGGCGCCATGCCTGCATGGCGCCGTGACTCTCCAAGGGGATACAAGAGAATGATGAAACGGAATCTGATGGTAATCGGCCTGGCTGTACTACTCAGCGCATGCGGCTTCCAGCTGCGTGGCACGGGTGACGTGCAGTTTGCGCTCAAGGAACTCGACGTCAGCGCACGCAACGCCTATGGCGAAACCGTCAAAGATGTACGCAAAGCCCTAGAGTACAATGATGTACGCGTATATCCCGGCGCGCCCTATCGCCTGATATTGACGGATGAACGTGAGGAACGTCGTAGCGCTAGCTTCACAAGCTCGGCACGAACGGCTGAGTATGAGCTGACCATTAGCCTCGACTACGAGATTCGCGGTAGTAAAGACCTGCTGCTGATGCGCAATAAGCTAGAGACTCAAGGGTATTACAACCAAGATGGCAACAACCTGATCGGCGGCGACCAAGAAGCCGTGCAAATACGCAAGGAAATGCGTCGCGAACTGATCCAGCAACTGGTTCAGCGCCTGCAACAGGTCAGCCCGGACCAACTCGACCAGCTGCAACAGGCCGCAGAAGCCAAGGCTAAAGCCGAAGCTGACGCTCTGGAAGCCGCTCGCCAACAACAGGCCGCGCAACCGCAGCAATCGCCGATCCAGCTGCCCGTTCCGGCCCAGTAAGCTTGCCGGGCCGCACCTGCGGCCCAGCCCTGCGCCCCATGAAGCTCAATTCCGCACAACTCGGCAAACACCTGCAGGGCAACCTGAGCCCGGTCTACGTAATCAGCGGTGATGAACCGCTGCTCTGCCAGGAAGCCGCCGATGCCATTCGCGCCGCCACCCGCCAACAGGGGTTCAGCGAGCGCCAGGTGTTCAACGCCGACAACAACTTCGACTGGGGAAACCTGCTGCAGGCCGGTGCCAGCCTGTCGCTGTTCGCCGACAAACGCCTGCTGGAACTGCGCCTACCCAACGGCAAGCCCGGCGACAAGGGCGCAGCCGCGCTGCTGGAATACCTCGCCCGCCCCGCCGAAGACACCGTGCTGCTGATCAGCCTGCCCAAGCTCGATGGCAGCGCACAGAAGACCAAATGGGGCAAGGCGCTGATCGAAGGCGCGCAGACGCAGTTCGTCCAAATCTGGCCGGTCGAGGCCAGCCAGCTGCCGCAATGGATTCGCCAGCGCCTGGCGCAATCAGGCCTCAGTGCCAGCGCCGAAGCCGTGGACATGATTGCCGTACGCGTGGAAGGCAACCTGCTCGCCGCCGCCCAGGAAATCGAGAAACTCAAGCTGCTGGCCGAAGGCACGCAGATCGACGTCGACACCGTACACGCCTCGGTCGCCGACAGCGCACGCTTCGATGTATTCGGCCTGATCGACGCGGCCCTCAATGGCGAAGCCGCCCACGCCCTGCGCATGCTCGAAGGCCTGCGCGGCGAAGGCGTCGAGCCACCGGTGATTCTCTGGGCCCTGGCCCGCGAAATCCGCCTGCTGGCAACCATCGCCCAGCAGTACGCCCAGGGCATGCCCCTGGAAAAAGCCTTCAGCTCGGCCCGCCCCCCCGTCTGGGACAAGCGCCGTCCGCTAGTCAGCAAAGCCCTGCAACGCCTGTCCGCCTCACGCTGGGCAGCCTTGCTGCAGGACGCTCAACAGATCGACGCACAGATCAAGGGGCAAGCGCCAGGCGATGCCTGGAGCGGCCTGGGCCTGCTGACTTTGAACATCTGCGGCCAGCGCCTGGGCCTGAACCGCTAGACTTCGGCATCTGGACATTTGCCAGAGTGCGGCGCATGCTGCGCGCGCCTGCAGCGTGCAGGTCACGCCCCGAGGAATGAACATGGCGAAGAACCGCAAACACCGGCCGAACAAGGCCAAATCCCTGATCGCCCAACCGCTGTTTCGCTCACGCCAGGAAACACCCGGCAAAGGCAAAGGCAGCTACCGCCGCGAAGCCTCCCAGCAAAACTGGGAGGCTTCATACGTTCTGGCCGCCTGAAAAGCCCGCCGCAGCCCGCATCATGCCCCAATCATGCTAAGGTTACGGCCTGCGAAACGTGCCGAGACCACCATGCCTTACCTGTTTCTTCGTGGCCTGTCCCATAGCGCCACCGCCTGCATCCTGCTGCTCCTGACTGCCTGCGCAGAAGCACCTGCACAGCCACTCGCCGCCGCAGTGAGCACGCCGCCGTCAGCAACCGTCAGCCAACCTGCGCCTGCTGCTATTAGCGCCACACCACTGCTCAGTTTTGATGAGTGGCGCATACTCCTGCGCAGTGATGCGATTGCTGCTGGGATTGATGCCGATCTGTTTGATCGCACCTTCACTGGCATCACCCTGGACCCCAAGGTTATCGCCGCAGACAACAGCCAACCGGAATTCACCCGCCCGGTCTGGGAATACATCGATGGCGCCGTCTCGGTCTCGCGCATCGCCCAGGGCCGCCTGCTCAAGGCGCAACACCGCCCAACCCTGAAAGCCATCCGCAGCACCTACGCCGTAGACCATGAAGTGCTGATCGCCATCTGGGGCATGGAAAGCAACTACGGCAGTAACATCGGCAGTCATAACGTTATCCGCTCGCTGGCCACCCTGGCCTACGACGGCCGCCGCCAAGTGTTCTGGCGCAGCCAGTTGCTGGCCGCGCTGCAGATCCTGCAAGCCGGGGATGGCCCGCAGCAGGGCCTGATCGGCTCGTGGGCCGGCGCCATGGGGCAAACCCAGTTCATGCCCACCACCTTCAATCAGCACGCCGTGGACTTCGACGGTGACGGCCACCGCGACCTGTGGCGTTCAGCACCCGATGCGCTGGCCTCGGCCGCGCACTACCTGCAAGCATCCGGCTGGCAGAACGGACAGCCCTGGGGCTTTGAAGTCAGTCTCCCGCAGGGCTTTGATTACGCCCAGGCCGACCCGGAAGTACGCCTCAGCCTGGCGCAATGGCGCGCACAAGGGGTCAACCCGCTGCGTACAGTGGATGCCAACGAACAGAGCCCAGCCTCGCTGTTTCTTCCCGCCGGCCACCGTGGCCCGGCATTTCTGGTGCTGAACAACTTCCGCAGCATTCTCAAGTACAACAACTCCACCGCCTACGCCCTGGCCATCGGCCTGCTCAGCGATGCCCTGGATGGCAACCCCGGCGTACAGGCCACCTGGCCGCGCAACGACCGCCAACTGGGACGCAGCGAGCGCATCGAACTGCAGGAATTGCTGAGCAGCAAGGGCTATGAGCCAGGCCCGGCTGACGGCATCATCGGGGCAAACACGCGCAAGGCCGTACGCGCCTTTCAGCAGAGTCTGGGCCTGCCCGCTGACGGCTACCCCAGCCACGAGTTATTGCAAAAGCTGCGGTAAGAAACGGACGCAACCTGGGCAAAAGCGCAAGATCGCCAAGCACGAACGGGCAGAACCGCACGGCGCACAACGGACTGAACAGTCAGCTTCTGTGATAGACTGCGCGGCGGCCACAAGCCGCCTCGTCCACGGAGCCCGATAGCCGATGTCCGATACTCCCTCGCCCAAAACCGTTGCCAGCGGCGACAAATTCCGCACTGCTCAAGGCATCACCGCGATCAAGGACGGACAAAAGCGCCGCGCCTCCAGCGAACCTCAGGTATTCGAACCCAAGCCGAAGTGGCTGCGGGTCAAAGCCCCCGGCGGCAGCCGCTTCGAAGCGGTCAAACGCAACGTCAGCGAACATCGCCTGAGCACCGTATGCCAAGAATCCCACTGCCCGAATATGGGCGAATGCTGGTCCAACGGCACCGCTACCATCATGCTGATGGGCTCGGTGTGCACCCGCGCCTGCCGCTTCTGCGCAGTTGACACCGGCAACCCCAATGGCTGGCTGGACCTGGAAGAGCCGCAGAACACCGCCAAATCGGTGGAGCTAATGGCCCTGCGCTATATCGTGCTGACCTCGGTGGACCGCGACGATCTGGATGATGGCGGTGCCAGTCACTACGCGGCCTGTGTACGAGCGATCAAGAACAACACCCCACAGGTGGTGGTAGAAGCCCTGACCCCGGACTTCGACGGCGACCTAGCGGCCATCAAACGGGTAGTGGATTCCGGCCTCGAAGTGTTCGCGCAGAACGTCGAGACGGTCAAACGCCTCACTCACGTGGTACGTGATCCACGCGCTGGCTATGAAAAGACCCTGAATGTGCTGGCCCACGCCAAGAAGCATCGTCCGGACGTGCTGACCAAGACCAGCCTGATGCTGGGGCTGGGCGAGACCGATGAAGAGATCATCCAGACCATGGATGACTTGCGTGCTATCAACGTCGACATCCTCACCCTCGGCCAGTACCTGCAACCCACGCGCAATCACCTGAAGGTGCAGCGCTGGGTCAGCCCGGAAGAGTTCAATCGTTTCCGCGAGATCGGTCTGGAAAAAGGCTTTATGGAAGTTGCCGCCGGCCCGCTAGTGCGCTCCAGCTACCGCGCCGACAAGGTGTTCGAGAAGAACAACCTGGGTCTGGCCGCGCCAGTGCCCGTACCGGGTCAAGAACTCGACAGCAGCCTGATTCCTGCCCTCAATCTGAACTGATTGAGCCACGCAGCGCCTGACCTGGGGCTTTGCCTGAGGTCAGGCGTTTGTGTATCCGCCCAACCCCGCTTAACAGTCGATTGCGCCCGCCAGACTCTGCTGCTGCGCGTAGTCGAGATGCTTGACCAGCTGCTCACGCAGTCGCGCGCTGACATCGGAAATATCAACCGGCTCAGCCACCTGATCAGCGAGCTGAGTCATGGCCATGCCGGCATAACCGCAAGGGTTGATGCG
The DNA here is from genome assembly GCF_021375795.1 of Pseudomonas anguilliseptica. Lineage (GTDB taxonomy): Bacteria > Pseudomonadota > Gammaproteobacteria > Pseudomonadales > Pseudomonadaceae > Aquipseudomonas > Aquipseudomonas anguilliseptica_A. The sequence continues at coordinate 123,657 of NZ_JAEIOI010000004.1, forward strand.
CTGGAACGGCTGCAGGTCCATATCCACATTCAGCGCCAGACCATGGAAGCTGCGCCCGTTGCGAATACGCAGACCGAGCGAGGCGATCTTTGCGCCATCCACATACACACCCGGCGCATCCGGCTTGGCGTTGGCGCTGACGCCATAACTGGCCAGCAGGTCGATCAGGCTACGCTCGATACGACTCACCAGTTCACGCACACCAATACCACTGCGACGCACGTCCAACAGCAGGTAGGCGACCAGTTGACCCGGCCCGTGGTAAGTCACCTGACCACCGCGATCGACCTGCACCACCGGAATATCCCCTGGAAACAGCACATGCTCGGCTTTGCCGGCCTGGCCCTGGGTAAATACAGGGGAATGCTCAAGCAGCCAGATTTCGTCAGGCGTATCCACGCCGCGCGTATCGGTGAAGCGCTGCATCGCATGCCAGGTAGGTTGATAGTCGACCTGGCCCAGCTCACGAAAGCCGAGCGGCAGGTCCATCACAGCACCATGTGCACGATACCGGTCGCACGCAGGGCGCTGTTGATATCGCGTAGCTGATCTTCGCTGGTGGCTTCGATATGCAGCTGCACGGTGGTGTACTTGCCGTTGCTGCTCTGGCGTTCGGCCAGGGTGCTGAGATCGACCTTGGCGTGCTGGCTAAGGATCTCGATCACCGTACTCTTGTAGTTGGCGCCACTGTCACCGACCACCTTGATCGGGTAGTCCGCGCAGGGGAATTCGATTTTGTGCGATTTGACGTCGGTCATGGCAGTAACGGCCTCGTAAGCCGTGGCAACAACAGCGCCCCTGCAGGTCGGCAAGGGCGCGCTGGTCACGCTATCAGTTGAACAATCCAAAGAAGAACAGGCTGATGCTATCCCACAGGCGACGGAAGAAGCTGCCTTCCTCAACGGCCTCAAGAGCAATCAGATCGGCGCTGTGCACCACTTCTTCACCCAGTTTTACCTCGACCTTGCCGATCACATCGCCTTGGGCAATGGGCGCGGTGAGCTGCGGGTTGAGGGTCATGCCGGCCTGCAGTTTATCCAGCTGGCCTTTCGGCAGAGTCAGGCTCAGGTCAGTGGCCAGACCGGCCTTGACCTGACGTACAGTGCCCTTCCACACCTGTGCCTGAGCCAGCTCTTGGCCTTTCTTGTAGAAGGTCCGGGTTTCGAAGAAGCGGAAACCATAGGTCAGCAGCTTCTGAGTTTCGGCGGCGCGGGCAGACTCGCTGACAGTGCCAAACACCGAAGTGATCATGCGCGCGCCATCGCGCACAGCCGAGGCGACCAGGCAATAGCCGGCTTCCTGGGTGTGGCCGGTTTTCAGACCATCCACGGTCTTGTCACGCCACAGCAACAGGTTACGGTTGCCCTGCTTGATGTTGTTCCAGAGGAACTCTTTCTGCGCGTAGATGGCGTAGTGTTCCTGGTCTTCATTGATGATTGCACGGGCCAGAATGGCCATATCGTGGGCACTGGAGTAGTGCTCCGGGTGCGGCAGGCCGGTGGCATTCATGAAGTGGCTATTGGTCATGCCCAGACGTGCAGCGGTCTCGTTCATCATGTCGGCGAAGGCATCTTCGCTGCCGGCAATGTATTCGGCCAGGGCGATACTGGCGTCGTTGCCCGACTGGATGATCACACCGTGCAGCAGGTCATCGACTTTCACCTGACTGTTCAAGGGCAGGAACATGGTCGAACCGCCGGATGCAGCACCACCGGTACGCCAGGCGTGCTCGCTGATCGGCACCAGGTCCTGCTCGCCGATCTTGCCCTTGCGAATTTCCAGGGTAGCGATGTAGGCCGTCATCAGCTTGGTCAGGCTAGCCGGCGGCAAACGCTGGTCGCCATTGTTCTCCACCAGCACCTTGCCGCTGGCGGCATCGAGCAGCACATAGGATTTTGCTGCGAGCTGTGGGGCAGAAGGAATCACTTGCTGATTAGCCCAGACAGTCGGTGCGCTGAGCAGGAACAGTGACAGGAAAACGCGTTGCGCAAAGCTGGTGATATTCATCCGTCTCTCTAGATTGCTGATGGTGGAACAGCCCCGCAGGGCATAGTCAGTACCGCACCTGATCAGTCGTAACCGAGCAGGGTGGTTGTTTAGTCCCGCGGGAAAACAATAAGTGCCGTGTCAATCCGCCTTGACCAGGGCTGGCTCGCCAAGGTTGGCCAGGCGCACGCTGCTTTGCAGCTGCTCAGCCTCGCTTTGACTGCTCACCGGCCCCAGGCGCACGCGGTGCAAGATCTGCTGGTTGCGCACCACTGAGCTGACGAACACCGGCGCAGCCACCGTCTCGCTCAGCTTCGCCCGGAGTAGCTCCGCAGCGTCCGGATTGGCGAAGGCGGCCACTTGGAGATACAGGCCAGAGGCTCCGACTGAAGCGTTTTTTTTTGCGTCAATCTGCACGGGGAGCACCGCGGCGGCATGCTGCTGCGGCGGTGGCGAATACTGTTCAACCGGCTGTGCGACAGGCTGTGCAATCGGTTGAGCCTTTGCCACTTGCTGCGGTGCAGCCAGCACCATCGGCACCGGACGGCCCTGTTGAGCCCACCATTCGTGCGGATCGATGCCTTCGACCTTGACCCGCGCGGTGCCGCTTTCGGCGTAACCGAGCTTCTTCGCTGCTGCAAAGGACAGGTCGATGATACGGTCGGAATAGAACGGGCCACGGTCATTGACCCGCAGGATCGCCGACTTGCCGTTCTCCAGATTGGTCACCCGCACGTAGCTCGGCAGCGGCAGGGTCTTGTGCGCGGCGGTCATGCCGTACAGGTCGTAGGTTTCACCATTGGCAGTGGCTTGGCCATGGAATTTGGTGCCATACCAGGACGCCGGACCGACTGCCTGATAACGGCGGGCATCGGGAATCGGGTAATACTGTTTGCCGAATACGGTGTAAGGGCTGGCCTTGACCGGGCCGTAATGCGGCATGGGCACGGCATCAGGAATCCGCGAGACATCGACATCCCACCAGGGCGCGCCATCCTTGTGCGGACGGTTGAAGTCCCCCGGGCCGGAAATCGCCCCGCCCGAGTGTATCGGCGCCACAGGCTGCGGCGCACGGGTGGACGAGCAACTGGCCAGAGCCAGCGCGAGGCTGCCATACAACGCCAATTTGAAAGGCAAACGCGACATCAGTTCTTACCCCGTGCATCAACCAGCAACTCGGCCAGCTGATTGACCGCCATGGCATACATAACACTGCGATTGTAGCGGGTGATCACAAAGAAGTTAGGCAAGCCTAGCCAGTACTCGTCGCCCTCAGCACCTTCCAGACGGAAGGCCGTCACCGGCAGGTCGTCGCTCAGTGCGTCGGCACTCGACCAGCCCAGCGCACGCAACTCGCCGACATTTTTCACCGGGTCCAGGCCCACAGTCAGGCCTTGTTCGGCCTGTGCGCCTTTGACTCGAGCAACGCTGGCAACAGGCTGGCCGGGCTGCCAACCATGGCGTTTGAAGTAGCTGGCTACACTGCCGATGGCATCGGCCGGGTTGTTCCAGATATTGATATGGCCGTCGCCATCAAAATCCACCGCATAGGCGCGGAAGCTGCTCGGCATAAATTGCGGCAGGCCCATGGCACCAGCGTAGGAGCCGGTCATGCTCAGCGGCTCGACCTGTTCTTCACGGGTCAGCAGGAGAAACTCGCGCAGTTCCTTACGGAAGAATGGCGCACGCGGCGGGTAGTCAAAGGCCAGGGTCGACAGCGCGTCCATCACCCGCCAGCTACCGGTATTGCCACCGTAGAAGGTTTCCACGCCGATGATCGCGACGATCACCTGCGCCGGCACTCCGTATTCGGCTTCGGCACGGGCCAGGGTCGCCTCATGCTGTTTCCAGAACTCGACACCCTTACTGATGCGCTTGTCGGTGATAAAGATCGGCCGGTAGTCCTTCCACGGCTTGGCCTTTTCAGCAGGGCGCGAAATGGCATCGAGAATCGCCTGCTTACGCTCGACCTGAGCAAACAGCTCGACCAGTTGCTCGCCGGCAAAGCCGTAGTCACGGGTCATTTCGGCAACAAATTCGGCCACCTGAGGTGACTGCTGATAATCGCCGGCAACAGCCGTCTGGGCTACCCCGAACACCCCAGCCAGAGCTAGCCAAGGTGCAGTTCGTACCATCCAGCCACGCGCGTTTTGCATTGAATTCATAATCCCAATCAAGCCTGCGTCATCCACTTACGATGGGTGTGGATCGACATCAAAATTCCAAATCCTGCCAACAGGGTGATCAGCGAGGTGCCGCCATAGCTGATGAAGGGCAACGGCACCCCCACCACTGGCAACAGGCCGCTGACCATCCCGATATTGACGAAGACATACACGAAGAAAGTCATGGTCAGCGCGCCGGCGAGCAGCTTACCGAACAGCGTCTGCGCTTGCACGGTAATCACCAGGCCGCGCGCGATCAACAGCAAGTACACCAGCAGTAACAAACACACCCCGACCAGGCCGAATTCCTCAGCCAGCACCGCGATGATGAAGTCGGTGTGACTTTCCGGGAGAAAATCCAGGTGCGACTGGGTGCCCTGCAACCAGCCCTTGCCGAGCACGCCGCCGGAGCCGATGGCGGCCTTGGACTGGATGATGTTCCAGCCGCTGCCCAGCGGATCGCTTTCCGGGTTGAGGAAGGTCAGCACCCGCTGCTTCTGGTACTGGTGCATGACAAAGAACCACATGCCGACGGCGATCGGCACCACTGCTGCCACTGCGCTGATCACCCAACGCCATTGCAGCCCGGCGATAAACAGCACGAAGCCACCCGAAGCGAGGATCAGCAGCGAGGTGCCCAGGTCAGGCTGCATCAGAATCAACACGAAAGGCACGATGATCATCGCCAGGCTGATGCAGATGTGTTTCAGACGTGGCGGCAGGCTGCGATTGGACAGATACCAGGCGATGCTGGCCGGCATGATGATCTTCATGAACTCAGACGGCTGGAAGCGGATCACCCCGGGAATATTGATCCAGCGCGTAGCGCCCATGGCGTTGTGGCCCATGACATCCACCACCACCAGCAGGGCCACACCGCCCACGTAGGCCAGCGGCACCCAGCGCTCCATAAAGCGCGGTTCGAACTGGGCGATGATGAACATGCCGACCATACCGAGGCCAAAGGAACTGGCCTGCTTCATCAACAGATCGACGTTCTTGCCACTGGCGGAATAGAGAATCATCAGGCTACCGCAGGCCAGCACCAGCAAGAGCAGCAACAGAATGCCGTCGATATGCAGGCGCTGCAGCAGCGTCGCCCGACGGCGCAGCAGGTCTTCGGTGGACAGGTTACGGTCGAAACTACTGTTCATGGTGCAGCGACCTCGGCCGCCACAGGCGGAGCAAATTCGGCTTTCAACTGACCGTTCTCATCCAGCAACCAGGCGTCCATCACCTGCTTGACCACTGGCGCAGCCACACCAGAGCCGGACTCACCATTCTCGACCATCACCGACACGGCGATCTGCGGGTTGTCCGCCGGCGCGAAGGCGACGAACAGTGCATGGTCGCGGTGACGCTCCTGAACCTTGCTGCGGTCGTACTTCTCGCCCTGCTTGATCGCCACCACCTGGGCGGTACCGCTCTTGCCGGCAATCCGGTAGACCGACGTGTCGCCCACCTTGCGCGCCGTACCGCGCGCGCCGTGCATGACCTGCTCCATGCCGTGGCGGCCGTTATCCCAGAACTTGGGATCACGCAGCACGATATCCGGCAGCGGATTGGGGTCCACCGGCACACGGCCCTGAATGGTCTTGGCCAGATGCGGGCGAATCCACTTGCCGCGCGTGGCCATCAGCGCCGTGGCCTGGGCCAGCTGCAGCGGTGTGGTCTGCATATAGCCCTGACCGATCCCGAGAATCAGGGTTTCACCCGGATACCAGGCCTGGCGATAGCGCGCCCGCTTCCACTCCCGCGACGGCATCAAGCCGGCGGTTTCTTCGAACATGTCCAGCGCCACACGCTGACCCAAGCCGAAACGGGTCATGTAGTCATGCATGCGGTCGATGCCCATCTTGTGCGCCAGCGAATAGAAGTAGGTGTCGTTGGAGCGGGCAATGGCCAGGTCCATATCCACCCAACCGTCACCGGTGCGGTTCCAGTTGCGGTATTTATGGCTATGCCCCTGCAGCTGATAGAAGCCCGGATCATGCACCCGCGTTTGCGGGGTCACCACGCCAGCATCCAGCCCGGCCACTGCGACCATCGGTTTGATCGTCGAGCCCGGCGGGTAGAGGCCACGCAGCACCCGGTTATACAGCGGCCGATCAATCGAATCGCGCAAATCGGCATAGGCTTTAAAGCCAATACCCGTGACAAAGGGGTTGGGGTCGAAACTCGGCTGGCTGACCATCGCCAGCACTTCACCGGTTTGTGGCTGGATCGCCACAATGGCCCCGCGACGGCCAGCCAGAGCGGCTTCAGCAGCCTCCTGCAGGCGCACATCGAGGCTCAGGACGATGTCCTTACCGGGCGTCGGATCGGTGCGCTTGAGCACCCGCAATACGCGCCCCCGGGCGTTGGTTTCGACCTCTTCGTAACCCACGTCACCATGCAGCTCGTCTTCATAGAAGCGCTCGATACCGGTCTTGCCGATATGGTGCGTGCCGCTGTAAGCCACCGGATCAAGCTCTTTCAGCTCTTTCTCGTTGATCCGTCCGACATAGCCCACCGAGTGGGCAAAGTGTTCGCCCAGCGGATAGTGCCGCACCAGCTGCGCCGCCACTTCAACCCCCGGCAGGCGGAACTGGTTGATGGCGATAAGGGCAATCTGCTCCTCACTCAGCTCAAACAACACCGGCACCGGCTCGAATGGCCGCCGCCCCTGACGCACCCGGCGCTCGAATAGCGCGCGTTCATCCGGCCCCAGCTTCAGCACTTCGACAATCACATCGAGCACCTGCGGCCAATCGCCGGCGCGCTCGCGGGTCAGAGTCAGGCTGAAACTTGGCCGGTTATCCGCGATGATCACCCCGTTGCGGTCGAAGATCAGCCCACGGTTCGGCGGAATCGGCTGTACATGGATGCGGTTATTTTCCGCCAGGGTGGTGTGGTACTCGTACTGCACCACCTGCAGGTAGTAAAGGCGCACAAGCAACACCGAGGTCAGCAGCAACACCACCACAGCCCCCACCACCGCGCGCTTGCGGATCAGGCGACTGTCTTTTTCGTGGTCTTTGAGGCGTATGGGCTGCGGCATCGGTGGCGGCTGGCTACTGGCTGATTATTTGTGATACGGATGACCGGACAACACGGTCCAGGCTCGGTACATCTGTTCGCCGATCAGAATGCGCACCAGCGGATGCGGCAGGGTCAACGGCGACAGCGACCAGCGCTGTTCACTGCGTGCCTGCACCTCAGGCGCCAGCCCTTCCGGGCCGCCGACCATAAGGTTGACCGTGCGGGCATCCAGGCGCCATTTATCCAGTTCAACCGCCAGTTGTTCGGTGCTCCAGGGTCGCCCTTCGACTTCCAGGGTGACGATGCGTTCCCCAGGTTGCACCTTGCTCAGCATGGCCTCGCCCTCCTGGCGGATCATGCGCGCCACATCGGCATTTTTGCCGCGGGTGGTCAGCGGAATCTCCACCAGTTCCAGCGACAGTTCGCTGGGCATCCGTTTGGCATATTCCTGCCAACCGTCTTCAACCCAGCGCGGCATGCGCGACCCCACGGCGATCAACTTGATGCGCACAGCTTGGCGTCCTTATTCCTGCTCAGAACCCGGCTCAGCACTGAACTGCGCACGTGTCTGCTCGGCACCCTGCCACAGGCGCTCAAGGTCGTAGAACTGGCGAGCCGTCGGCAGCATCACGTGCACCACGATGTCGCCGAGGTCGAGCAGTGCCCACTCACCACTGTCCAGGCCTTCGCTGCCCAGCGGACGCACGCCCTGCTCCTTGGCTTTCTCCAGCACGTTGTCGACCAGCGACTTGACGTGACGGCTGGAGGTGCCGCTGGCGATCAGCATGAAGTCAGTGATGCTGGTCTTGCCACGCACATCGATGGTGGTGATGTCCTGGGCCTTGATCTCTTCCAGGGCGGCGACGGCCAGCTTGACCAGCGCTTCGCTCTGCATTTTTGCATTTGTCATAAATAACTCGTTTGCCTCATGTTCAATTCGCGCCACGGTACAGTCCGTGGGCATGGATATAGGCCAGTACCGCGTCGGGCACCAGAAAACGTGCCGACTTTCCGCTCGCCAGCAGCGCGCGGACCTGGGTAGCCGACACCGCCAGGGGTGTCTGCCAGATAAAAGCAATCTGCCCACTCGGCCCGTCCAGCGCCGAAGGGTCACTCACACTGCGTGCCGCCAGCAGATCGCGCAGCGCCTCGGGCGCTTCGCTGTCGGCATCCGGCCGCTGCAACACCAGAATATGGCAGTGCTGCAACAGCTCATCCCAGCGCTGCCAACTGGGCAAACCGCAGAAGGCATCCCAGCCCAACAGCAGAAACAGCTGATCATGCGCTGCCAACTCGCTGCGCAACGACTCCAGCGTGTCGATGCTGTAGGACGGCTTGTCGCGTTGCAGTTCGCGATCATCCACCTGCAGCACATCAGCGTCCGCCACCGCCAGCCGCACCATGGCCAGGCGATCCTCGGCACTGACCTCTGGCGCACTGCGATGCGGCGGCCGCGCACTGGGAATCAGGCGCAGCTCATCGAGTTGCAGCGCCTCGGCGACTTCCACGGCACTGCGCAGATGGCCGATATGCACCGGGTTAAAGGTGCCACCCAGTATCCCGATGCGCCGGGCGCCGGTGTGTCGGTCCATCAGGTGCGGATGTGTCCGTCGCCGAACACCACATACTTCTCGCTGGTCAGGCCTTCCAGACCAACCGGGCCACGGGCGTGCAGCTTATCGGTGGAAATGCCGATTTCCGCGCCCAGGCCGTACTCGAAACCGTCAGCAAAACGGGTCGAGGCATTGACCATCACCGAAGCGGAATCCACCTCGGTGAGGAAGCGCCGCGCATCCGTGAAGTTCTCGGTGATGAGCGCGTCGGTGTGCTTGGAGCCGTACTGATTGATGTGCTCAATGGCGGCATCCAGCGACTCGACAATGCGAATTGCCAGAATCGGCGCGTTGTACTCGGCGTACCAGTCGTCTTCGCTGGCTTCCAGTACGTCGCTGCCGAGCAGCTTACGGGTCGCAGCATCACCACGCAGCTCAACACCTTTGTCACGGTAGATCGCAGCCAGCGGCGGCAGCACCTTGCCCGCCACGGCAGCGTGCACCAGCAGGGTTTCCATGGCGTTGCACGGCGAATAACGCTGGGTCTTGGCGTTGTCGGCAACGCGAATCGCCTTGTCCAGATCAGCGGCGACGTCGATATAGACGTGGCAAACGCCATCCAGGTGCTTGATCACCGGCACCTTGGCATCGCGACTGATGCGTTCGATCAGGCCCTTGCCGCCGCGCGGCACAATCACATCGACGAACTCGGGCATGGTGATCAGCGCACCAACGGCGGCGCGATCAGTAGTTTCCACCACTTGCACGGCACTGGCCGGCAAATCGGCCTCGGCCAACCCCTGCTGGATGCAGCGAGCAATCGCCTGGTTGGAATGGATCGCTTCGGAGCCGCCACGCAAAATGGTCGCGTTGCCGGACTTCAGACACAGGCTGGCGGCGTCGATGGTCACGTTCGGGCGCGACTCGTAGATGATGCCGATCACGCCCAGCGGCACGCGCATCTTGCCAACCTGAATACCCGACGGCAGGTAACGCATGTCACGGATCTCGCCAATCGGATCAGGCAGCGTAGCAACTTGACGCAGGCCTTCGATCATCGAATCGATCACTACCGGGGTCAGCGCCAGACGGTCGACCATGGCTGGCTCCAGGCCGTTGGCGCGGGCGGCGGCCAGGTCCAGCTGGTTGGCGGCGGTCAACTCGGCGCGAGCGGCGTCGAGAGCATTGGCAGCGGCCTGCAAAGCGCGATTCTTCTGCGCGGTGCTGGCGCGGGCGAGCACCCGCGAGGCTTCGCGCGCGGCGCGGCCCAGGCGGGTCATATAGTCGAGCACGGACTCAGTCATGGTCTTGGCAGGTCTGGCGGTTGAAAAAAGTCGCTGAGTATAACGGGCGCGCCGCCTCACGCCCAGCGCTGTGCGGCGGACGGTAAACAGCGCGTTCGCCCCAACCCACGGTAACGCCGCCAGGCCCCAGCCCGCAGGCCACTCTGAGAAACAGTGACACCAGCCCCGCGCTGCCGCCCGAAGGTTAGGTAAACAAAAACCGCCTAAATGTTTACCGTGCACTTGAAAGAAAAACAGGCGGCCGACCGCCGGGGTGGGATCAGCATGCATTACCGTACCGACTACTGCGCTGCACAACTCAACGACGCCCCCCAGGTGCTGCACCTCGGCGAGCTACGCCTGCATTACCAGGCTTACGCCCAGCGCAGCCATGACCCACGCCCGCCGGTACTGATGCTGGGCGGCGCCTTCCAGAGTTTTCGCTCGTTTGCCGCTGAAGTCCGCGAACTGCTCAGCGAACACCCAGTAATCCTGCTCGACCTGCCCAGCCAGGGCAGCAACCTGCAACTGGTGCCCGACCTGAGCCTGGAACAACTGGCCGACCTGATCGCCGACTTTGCCGAGGAACTCGACCTGCCGCCGCTGATGCCCATCGGCCTGTCCTACGGCTCGGCCCTGGCCGCGCTGTTTGCTGCCCGCCACCCGAGCCGCTGTGCCCGCGTGCTGCTGGCCGGGATCACCGCCTTTGGCCGCCCCGGTGCCCGCCTGTTACTGCAAGAAGGCCTGGCGCTGCTGGCTGAAGGGCGCAGCGAAGCCTTTGCTCACGGCGCGCTAACCGGTCTGCTCAACCCACTGCGCCTGGAACAGACTGGAGTCGCGCCGGTATTTCGCAAGGCCTTGCTGCGGCAGATTCAGCGCCTGTCAGCCGCCGACATCGAGCGCTACCGGCAGAACAGTCAGCGTCTGCTGGACTTTCAGGGCTTCCAACAACACCCAAGCTGCCCAACGCTGGTGCTGGCCGGCGAATACGACCACTTCACCCAACCCTGGGAGCATGCTCACTTTGCCGCTGCCTGCGCCCAAGCCAGCTGCGCGCTGATCCACAATGCCGACCACCTGGCCCAGTTCGAACAACGCGACGCCTGCTCCAGTCTGTACAGCCCGTTCCTACGCGGTGAAGCCCTACCAAGCCGCAGCCCGGGCAGCAGCCTGCTGAGCAACCCGCAACTGCTGCAACTGGAAAAACGCCATGAACCACGCCTGCCGCCCAGCCAGCGTCAGGCACGCCTGCAGCATGTCGATGGTGGTGAATGGGTGGTGGACATCAACGAATTGGGCTTCTTCGGCGGACTACTACAAGCCGATCTACCCACCCTTCGCGGTACACGCGGCTGGCAACTGCTGTGCAAGGACCTACCCGCCCAGCCCCTGCTGCCCCTGCGCCAGGACTCAAACGGCTTGGCCTTCGTCTTCCCGCACAGTGATCAGCTTGCCAGCCAGGAACTGGCGACGCAGTTTCAGCTGCAGCCGCTACCGGCAGCCGCCTGCGCTTAAACCCGCGCCTCAATAACCCGCACCAACCCTGCATTGTGAGAGGGCGCCATGCCCAGCGCCTGAGCTGTGCGGCTCGGGTCGAAGACCTCGACCTGGTTAAAACCGCAGCGCTGAAAACCCTGCACAATCGCCTGGTCGTTGCGGTAATGCAGCGGGTAGTTGCCACGGGTCAGCCGGCCAATCAGGCCGACGCCCCAACGCAACTGGCGGTAACGTGGATGCTCACGCAGATCTGGATACAACTCGGTCAGGTAGGTGGCCTGGGGAAACTGGCACAGTTGCTCAGCCAGGCGTGTCCAGAACGACTCGATCAGTTCTAGCTCAAAGTAGTTCACCAGCCCCTCGGTAATCACCACCACGGGCTTGCTGTGATCCAGCTCGGCGAACAGCGCGGCCAGGCTTTTGCCGCCCTCCTCGGCAAGAATATCCACCGCGCGTACCTGATGCTGGCTGCCCAGCCAACCTTCGGCATTGAGCAACAGGCGTTTGCGTGCGGCCATCACCGGCAGATCAGCCTCAACGTAGCGCACATGCGGGTAACGCGAGGTGAAACGACGACCGCGCGGCGACAGACCACAAGCAATTTCCACCACCTGGCACACACCACCCTGCTCAATGGCCGCCGTGAGCTGCGCATCAATCTGCAGGTGGCGCTGCAACAGGAACTGCTCGATATCCAGGCCGAAACCAACCCGCGCGCCCCAGGTAATAGGGCTGAGCAGGCCATGCACAAAACGTCCGAAGCCGGTGGCGAAAGCCGCATCCGCCAGTTGATGGCGATACCAGACATAACCGGTGTAGTGGGCACTGGGGCTGATATGGGCGCTGCTGGCACGGGCACGTTCAGGCATGATTCAGACTCTTATTGTTATGATCACGGCGCCCTCTGTGACACTTGGCTAAGCGTCCAGGACGGCAACAGCCTCAGCCTATGCCCTGCCGAGTAAGCACAACACAGCATGTCAGCCGATCCCAACCTTAGTTTGCCCTGGCCCGAAGGGCGTGCCCTGCCGGCCGGATTCTTCGACCGCGATGCCCGCCAACTGGCTCGCGACCTGCTCGGCAAGGTGATTCGCCATCGCCAGGGCGAGCACTGGCTAAGTGCACGCATTATCGAAACCGAAGCCTATTACCTGAGCGAGAAAGGCAGCCACGCCTCGCTTGGTTATACCCACAAACGCCGGGCGCTGTTTATGGATGGCGGGCACATTTACATGTACTACGCCCGCGGCGGTGACTCGCTGAATTTCAGCGCCCAGGGGCCGGGCAATGCGGTGCTGATCAAGTCTGCCTACCCCTGGCAGGACGCTCGCAGCGGCGCTGCCGCTCTGGCGCAGATGCAACGTAACAACCCGGACGCACAAGGCCGTGCCCGCGCCCTGGACAAGCTGTGCAACGGCCAAACCCAGCTGTGCAAGGCACTGGGCCTGAAAGTGCCGGCCTGGGACGCGCAGCCCTTCGATGAGCAACGCCTGTTTGTCGAAGACCTCGGCGAGCGCCCGCAGCAGATCGTGCAATGCGCGCGCCTGGGCATCCCCCATGGGCGTGACGAGCAGCTGCCGTACCGTTTTGTCGACGCCGCCTTTGCCCGCCACTGCACACGCAACCCATTACGCCGAGGTCAGCAGACCGGCAGCGACTTTCACTTACTTCACCCTGAGGATGACCACCGATGAGTCAGTGGTTCGACAGCTTGACCCTGTGGCTGAGCGCCAACCCCGAATGGCTGGGCCTGGCGATTTTTCTGATCGCCTGTGTCGAATGCCTGGCGATTGCCGGCATCATCGTGCCGGGCACCATTCTGCTGTTTGCCGTGGCTGCACTGGCCGGTAACGGTGCGCTGACATTGTGGGAAACCCTGCTGCTGGCCTACCTCGGTGGTGTACTCGGTGACGCCTTGTCCTATGGCATCGGCCGCTACTTCCACCAGGATATTCGCCGCCTGCCGCTGTTGCGCAGCCATCCACAGTGGTTAAGTTCGGCAGAGGTTTATTTCCAGCGCTATGGCGTCGCCAGCCTGTTGGTCGGTCGTTATATCGGTCCATTGCGGCCGATGCTGCCGATGGTCGCCGGCATGCTGAACATGCCGCTCCCACGCTTTATCGTCGTCAGCCTGCTGGCAGCCGCTGGCTGGGCCATCGCTTATATGCTGCCGGGCTGGGCCACCGGTGCCGCCTTGCGCCTGCCATTGCCGGATGGCTTCTGGCCACAGGCCGGCGCCGTGGCAGCTGGCGTAGCCATCGTGGTTGGCCTGAGCATTCAAGGCAGCATGCGCGGGCAACGGCACGCCAGCCTGCTGGCGGCTGGGGCCTGTCTGGCACTGCTGGTCGGTTTGATGATTAGCTGGCCACAGCTCAGCCAACTGGACCAGGGGCTGCTGACCCTGATACAGGAGCAACGCAGCGCCAGTCTCGACACCCTGATGGTGCTGATCACCCGCCTCGGCGACATGCACACCCAGGTGGCCGCCGCCACTTTGCTGTGCCTGATTCTGCTGATCACCCGGCAATGGCGCACGCTGTGTCTGGCCATCGGTGCCACACTCGGCACGGCGCTGGCCAATGGCACCCTGAAAGCCCTGTTCGCCCGCAGCCGTCCGGATGTGCTGCTGGAGCCGCTGGGCAGTTTCAGCTTCCCCAGCGGCCACAGTTCGGCAGCCTTTGCCTTTTTCCTGCTGCTCGGCCTGCTTGCCGGCCGTGGTCAGCCGCCACGTATGCGCCTGACCTGGCTGTTACTGGCCAGTCTGCCGGCTGCGGCCATTGCCATCTCGCGGGTGTACCTGGGCGTGCACTGGCCCAGCGACATCATTGCCGGGGCCATGCTGGCGGGCTGTTTCTGCGCCCTGAGCCTGGCACTGGTGCAATGGCGCACGCCGCTGCCAGCCCTGTCGGCAAGAGTCTGGTGGTTGTTGCTGCCGGCGATTCTGGCGCTACTGGGCGGCATCGCCACCTGGCAGTTGTCCGCAGGCCTGCTGCTGTACCGCTATTGATGGCCGCCTTGTAGCAGTTCCAGCAACTGCTGCAGCAACTCAAGACGCAGCTCGGCACTTGGCGTGTCGAGTAGTTGCAGCTTCTGCTCACTGTCCAGCGGCAGCAGGTAGGCCAGCTGATTGGCCAACGCCTCCTGGCCTGCCGGCTCGCTTGGCATGCCCAGGGCAGCAACCATCGGGTGAGCACTCAACGCGCCCAGCAGCGCGGCAAGATCGGCATGTTCGTCACGCAAAGGCTGCTCAGAAGCCTCCTCAAACCATTCAACCTCGGCCAGGGTCAGCTGATCAGGCAAGACCTGCGCACGCTGCACGCGAAAACGCCGGCCACCCTCAACCCGAATACCCAGCAAGCCGTTGGGCAGCTGCTGGAAATCACGAATCAGCGCCTCGCAGCCAATCGCCGCAAACAGCCCGGCGGCCGCACCGACTTCCGTGCCTTCAAGGATGCAAACCACGCCAAAACCTTCGCCCTGCTTCATGCAGCGGCTGATCATGTCCAGGTAGCGTGCCTCGAAAATCTGCAAATCCAGCATGCAACCGGGGAACAACACGGTATTGAGCGGAAACAAGGGCAAGGTCACGGTCAACTCCTCACAGCCAGAGCAGGATGGCCAATGGCAACAGCACGGCGGTGAATACCCCCATCAGGCTCATCGCCAGGGCAGAAAACGCACCGCACTCCTCACCTTCCTGCAACGCCCGCGCGGTGCCCACCGCATGCGCCGTCATGCCCAGAGCCATACCCAGCGCAGCGGGGTGCTGTACGCCAAAACGCTTGAGCAACGATGGTCCGACAATCGCGCCGATGATCCCGGTGATCATCACAAATACCGCCGCCAGGGCAGAAATCCCGCCAATCTGATTAGCCACCAGCATGGCAATCGGCGAAGTCACCGATTTCGGCGCCATGCTCATCAGCATGATCTGCTCGGCACCAAAGGCCCAGGCCAGGCTAATACCTAGCACCGTAGCGACCACACCAGCCACCAGCAGGGTAATCAGGGTCGGCCAGAACAGCTGGCGGATGCGTCGCAGATTGAGGAACAACGGCACCGCCAGCGCCACCGTAGTCGGCCCGAGGAACAGCGTCAGCGCCGCCGCGCTGTCGCGGTATTCCGCAAAGGTCAGGCCGCAGGCCAGGAGAATGCCGATTACCGCGAGCATCGACACCAGCACCGGCTGCAAAAATACCCAGCGGGTTTTCTCGTAGGCGGCAATCGCCAGTTGATAGGCCCCAAGGGTGATGCCCACGCCAAACAACGGGTGATGAATCAGCGCTTGCCAGGCGGCGTGCCATTCCAGATTCATGCACCCTCCCGGCGTTGCTGGCGGTCGATCAGCTTCTGCATCAGCCAGCCGGCAAACACGATCGAAATCAGCAGCGACAACAGCAGCGCACCGGCAATCGCCCAGAAATCGGCAAAGATATCCTCGGCATAGGCCATCACTCCTACCGCAGGCGGTACCAGCAGCAACGGCAGGTATTTCAGCAGGCTGCCAGAGGCTTGCTGCAACGGCTCGCCCACCTCACCACGCAACAGCAGAAAGCCGAACAACAGCAACATGCCGATGATCGGGCCCGGCAGAATCGGGATCAGCAGGACGTTCAGCGCAGTGCCGAGCAACTGGCACAGCACCAGCCAGGAAAGGCCGCGTAGCAGCATGATGGGTAATCTCCGAATCGTATGATCCCAGTCGCAATGCTGCGCATTATAAGCAGAAGCGCCCGGCAACGGCCGGTTTACAGCGGTTGCGCCAGGATTGCGGCGACAGCAACAGCCGGCCATCAAGCACTTGACCCTGCGGCAAACCCATGATGATCTTAGGGCAGAAGGATTTACGCCCGAAAAAAAACAACACTTGCGTCTTCAAGGAGAAACCATGACATCAGTACCCGCCGCCGAATTGTCCAGCTACGTCGGTAAGGAACTCGGCCGTTCCGACTGGCTGACCATCGACCAGGAACGCATCAACCAGTTCGCTGAGTGCACCGGCGACCACCAGTTCATCCACGTCGACCCGGAAAAAGCCAAACTTACCCCGTTTGGCAGCACCATCGCCCACGGTTTCCTCTCGCTGTCGCTGGTGCCCAAGCTGATGGAAGGCATCATGATCATGCCCAAGGGCTTGAAGATGGCCGTCAACTATGGCCTGGACAGCGTGCGTTTTATCCAGCCGGTGAAAGTCAACTCCAAGGTGCGCCTGGTCGTCACCCTGACCGATGCCACCGAAAAAAACCCTGGCCAGTGGCTGCTCAAGGCCAAGGTCGTACTGGAAATCGAAGGCTCGGAAAAACCGGCCTACATCGCTGAACCGCTGACGCTCTGCTTCGTCTGATCGCAGCCCGCAGTCCGAGGCGCACAGGTGCAGGCTTGTGCGCCTTTTTTATGGCGCGTTCAGCGCGCTCTATCACGGCATGCCAGGCAGTTTAAGGCATACTCGGCAACGTCCTTCCGGTGTGGATTTTCTGCATGCATCCTCTGATCCGTCTGGCTCCACTGAGCCTCGCCCTGTTGCTGGTCGCCTGTGGCGATGGCGAACCCTTGCTGCCAGCCAATGCCGTATTGCCTGACGGCGGGCGCTACCGCGGCGAGGTGGTAGACGGCCTGCTGCAAGGCCCTGGCCGCCTGGATTACAGCGACGGCAGCTACTACGCCGGGCAGTTCAAAGACGGGCAGTTCAATGGCTCCGGTGAATGGCACAGCAAACACGGTGAAACCTATACCGGCGAATTCCAGAACGGCGACTTCCATGGTCAAGGCAGCCTGAGCTACAGCGATGGCAGCCGCTACGAAGGCGGTTTTGCCAATGGCACGCCCAACGGCGAAGGCCACCTGCAGAGCCAGGATATGGAATACCGAGGCGAATTCAAAAAAGGCCAATATCACGGTCTGGGCAAACTGCAATGGCGCGACGGCAGCAGCTTTCAGGGGCAGTTCCGCAAGGGCGAGCCGCACGGCCAGGGCGTGATGATCGACGGCGAAGGCAACGAGTACGTCGGTACCTTCAAGGACAGCCAACTGAATGGCCAGGGCAGTTTCAAGAATGCCGACGGCGACCTCTACAGCGGCCAATTCCGCGACAACCAATTCCACGGCAAGGGCCGCTACCAAAGTGCCGACGGCGAAGTCTGGAGCGGGCGCTTCGAGGACGGCAACCTGACCGGCAAAGGCGAGTTCAAGGGCAGCGACGGCAGCCATTACCTCGGCCAGTTCAGTGACTGGCGCTACCACGGCGAAGGCCGTCTGAGCCTCACCGACGGCAGCGTCTATCAAGGCCACTTTGCCTATGGCCAATACCACGGCAACGGCAGCCTGACCCTGACCGATGGCAGCCAACAAAGTGGCACCTGGCAACGCGGCCGGCTGATTCGCGATGCCCAGGGCAAGGCCATCCCCGACAGCCTGGCTAGCGGGCTGCTGGAACAAGGCCGCCTGCTCGATGCGGCGATTGCCAAACTACCCGCCTCGACCCCGGCCATCGAACTCTACGCCCTGACCCTGGCCGGTGATGGCAAGCAGAGCGTATTTATGCGCGAGGCCGACTACGTCGGCGACCTGTTGCAGGAACGCTTTGCCGCCCACGGCCGCATCACCCTGGTCAACCACCGCGACCACCTGGCGGACCGCCCGCTGGCCACCAGCGCCAGCCTGGGCCGCAGCATTCAGGCCCTGGCCGAACGCAGCGGCAAGGAAGACCTGATCTTTATCTACCTGACCAGCCACGGTTCCGCCCAGCACGAACTGAACCTCGACCAGCCGCGCCTGCAACTCGACGACCTGCCCGCCGACGAACTCGCCGCACTGCTCGCCCCACTCAAGGATCGCCACAAGGTGCTGGTGATCTCGGCTTGCTACTCCGGCGGTTTTATCCCCAAGCTGAAGGACGAGAAAACCCTGGTGATCACCGCTGCACGGGCGGATCGGGTGTCCTTTGGTTGTTCCGAGGAAAACGATTTCACCTACTTCGGCCGCGCGCTGTTTGCCGAGGCCCTGCAACAAACCGACGACCTCCAGCGAGCCTTCGACCTGGCCAAGGCCAGCGTTGCCGCACGCGAAGAGACCGACGGTTTCGAGCCTTCCGAACCGCAGATCTGGCCTGCCAAGGCGGTGCTCGCCCAGTGGCGCAAGCTGCGCGAACAGCAGGCCGAGCGTGCGCTGAACAATGCACTTGAGGCGCAACCCGTGGTCAACCCCTAACAACCCTGCGCGCACTCAACCGCCTGTTAAGCTGATAGATATCAGCGGAGAACCTCAAACCATGTATTTGACGCCCCAGCACATCCTTCTCGCAGGCGCCACCGGACTGACCGGCGAACACCTGCTGGACCGCCTGCTGAACGAGCCAACGGTCGCTCGCGTACTGGCACCCAGCCGCCGCCCGCTGGCCACCCACGCGCACCTGGAAAACCCGCAAGGCGAACTGCTGGCCCTGCTGCCGCAACTGAGCGGCAAGGTCGACACGGCCTTCTGCTGCCTGGGCAGCACAATCAAACAAGCCGGCTCGCAGGAAGCCTTTCGTGCCATTGATCATGATCTGGTGCTGGCTTTTGCCGAACGCGCCCGTGCCCTCGGCGCACGCCACCTGCTGGTGATCAGCGCCCTCGGTGCAGATGCCAACTCCACGGTGTTCTACAACAAGGTCAAAGGCGAAATGGAGCAGGCCCTGCGCGCGCAGGGTTGGCCGCAGCTAACCATCGTGCGACCATCGCTGCTGCTGGGCTCACGCCAGGAGTTCCGCCTGGGCGAACGCCTGGCCGCCCCGTTCATGCGCTGGCTGCCAGGTAAATACCGTGGCATCGAAGCCACCGTGCTGGCCCGCGCCCTGTGGCGCCTGGCCCTGGAAGAAGACGCCGGCACCCGGGTCATCGAATCCGATCAATTGCGCCGTCTTGGCCGCTAACCACTGAGGCCATAGCCCATGAGCAGCACCCCGCACGACCTGATCAGCGCCCTGAGCGGCGCCGACATGCTGGAAATCGACGACCTGCATGCCTGGCAATTTCACCTCGATGGTGAGCAACTGGCCCAGCACCAGGCCGGCAGCGCCCCCACTGGCGACGCCCCCCTGCTGAGCATCGAATGCATGGACGGTCGTGCCCTGCGCAAATGGCATTTCAGCCTGGCTCAGGTGTTGGCTGCGCGCTTTGATGGCGAAGCCGATGCCTGGCGCATCAGCGGCCCTACCGACACGCATCTGATCAAGTGTTTTGCCGCGATCAGCGGTGACAACAGTGATC
The DNA here is from genome assembly GCF_021375795.1 of Pseudomonas anguilliseptica. Lineage (GTDB taxonomy): Bacteria > Pseudomonadota > Gammaproteobacteria > Pseudomonadales > Pseudomonadaceae > Aquipseudomonas > Aquipseudomonas anguilliseptica_A. The sequence continues at coordinate 143,408 of NZ_JAEIOI010000004.1, forward strand.
TGCCGGACGACGCCGAATAACCCTGCCGAGGGCACCCTGTGGGCCTGTATGACCGCTACCTGCTGCCACATCTGATCGACTTCGCCTGCGGCATGGGCGCGGTGATGAAAGCCCGCTCACAGCTGGTGCCCCAGGCCCATGGCCGGGTGCTGGAAATCGGCATTGGCAGCGGCCTCAACCTGGCGTTTTACGATGCCAGTAAAGTCAGCACCATTGTCGGCGTAGACCCCAGTGCCGATATGCAGAAACTGGCCAAACAGCGCGCGGCCGCCATCAGCATTCCCGTGCAGATGATTGCCCTGGAACTGGGCCAGATCCAGGCTGAGGACGCCAGTTTCGACAGCATTGTCTGCACCTTTACCCTGTGCACCATTCCTGACGCCGTTGCAGCACTGAAAGAGATGCGTCGCGTACTCAAGCCCGGCGGGCGTTTGCTGTTCTGCGAACATGGCCTGGCACCGGAGCTACCCGTGCTGCGCTGGCAGAACCGCCTGACCCCACTGTGGAAGCCACTGGCCGGCGGCTGCCACCTCAACCGCGACATTCGCGCCCTGATCGAAGCCGGCGGCTTTCACATTGGCGAGCTGCACAACCGCTACCTCAAAGGCCCTCGGCCGATGACCTATATCTACCAAGGCTGGGCCAACTGACGCAGCCAACTGCCAGCACCTGCCGCAGATTCTGACTATTGTTAGGACACCCCCGCAGAGAATCAGCCCGCCCATGCAGCGACTGTTATTGCGCCACCTTGCCCCTCTGTTGCTGACCGGGCTGATCACCTGTTCGGTAGTCGAGGCTCAGCCACGCCAGGTGACTGTTGGTGTCTACGCCAACGAGCCGAAAATCCTCCTGGGCCAGGATGGCAAGCTGTCGGGGATATTCGGTGAACTGCTCAACGAGATCGCCCGCCAGGAGGACTGGCAGCTGCTGCCGCAACCCTGCGAATGGCAGCAGTGCCTGGAGCGCACGCAGCGTGGCGAGATCGACCTGCTGCCGGATGTCGCCTACAACGACAGCCGCGCTCAGGTGCTGGACTTCCACAAGCAACCGGCACTGTTCAGCTGGTCGCAGCTGTACAGCAGTGAAAACCTCCACCTCAAATCGATCCTCGACCTACACGGCATGCGCATAGCCGTGTTGCAGGGCTCGGTGCAGGAGCAGTATCTGCAGAGCCTGCTCGACAGTTTCGGCCTGAAAGCCGAGTTGCTCGGTGTGCAAAGCCTGCCGCAGGGCTTCGAGCTGGTGGCCTCAGGGCAGGCCGATGCGGCAGTGGCCAACCAGCGTTTTGGCGACTTCCATGCCCCGCACTACCACCTGAAAAGCTCCTCGATCATGTTCCAGCCGGCGCAGTTGTTCTTCGCCACCCGCAAGGGCCAGAACGCCGATTTGCTGAGCACCATAGACCGCTATCTCAAGGCCTGGCAGAACTCGCCATCGTCGGTCTACTACCAGAGCCTGCAACGCTGGGGGGGCGAGCGACCCAAGGTGCTGATCCCCACAGCCGTCTGGTGGGGCCTGGCCACTCTGGCCCTGCTGCTGGCCATTGCCCTTGGCGGAGCACTGCTGCTACGCCGCCAGGTACGTGAGAAGACCCAGCACCTGCAAGCCAGCGAACAACGCCTGAACACCATCCTCGACAGTGTCGAAGCCTACATTTACATCAAGGATGCGCAGTTGCGTTACCAGTACGCCAACCGCAAAGTCTGCGAGCTGTTCGGCCTACCCCTTGAGCAGGTCATCGGCAAAACCGACGACCAGTTCTTCGACCTCGACACCGCGACCAACCTGCATGAAAACGACCGCCGCGTGCTCAAACTCGGCGAGCGAGTACAGACCGAAGAAATAAATCGCAGCCTGACCGGTGAAACCGATCTGGCCTTCCTCTCGACCAAGCTGCCGCTGCGCGACAGTCGTGGCGAAATCTACGCCCTGTGTGGCATTTCCACCGACATCAGCGAGCACAAGAAGAACCTGGAGAAGATCAACCAGCTGGCCTTCTACGACCCGCTGACCGGCCTGCCCAACCGGCGCCTGCTGCTCGATCGCCTGCAACAGGCCCTGGCCAAGCATGCACGCGGCCTGCAACAGGGTGCGCTGCTGTTTATCGACCTGGACAACTTCAAGGACCTCAACGACACCCTCGGCCACGACATGGGCGACCAGTTGCTGCAACAGGTCGCCCAGCGCCTGAGCAGCCATGTACGCGCCCAGGACACCCTGGCCCGCCTGGGCGGCGATGAATTCGTGTTGATGCTCGAAGGTCTGAGCCTGCACCCGGCACAGGCCGTCAGCCAGGTCGAGCATGTCGGCAACAAGATCGTCGCCGCTCTTTCGGCGCCCTACAGCCTGCTTGAGCGTAACCACAGCAGCACCGCCAGTGTCGGCATCGCCCTGTTCCCCAACGACCGCAGCACAGTGGACGAAGTGCTCAAGCGGGCGGATATGGCCATGTATCAGGCCAAGGCGGCCGGGCGTAATGCCATGCGTTTCTTCGACCCGCAGATGCAGGCCGAAGTCAGCGCCCGCGCCAGCCTGGAATTCGACCTGCGCCAGAGCTTGGCCGAGCGCCGGTTTATCCTGCATTACCAGCCACAGATGGACGCCCAGGGACAGTTGATCGGCGCCGAAGCCCTAGTGCGCTGGCAACACCCAACGCGCGGCATGGTGCCACCGGCAGAGTTCATCCCCCTGGCGGAAAGCAGCGGACTGATTCTGCACCTCGGCCGGCTGATTTTGTACAGCGCTTGCGAGCAGCTGGTGATCTGGGCTCAGGATCCGCAATTGCAGCAACTGACCCTGGCAGTCAACGTCAGCGCGCGGCAGTTCCACCACCCCGATTTTGTTGCCGACGTTTGCGCGGCCCTGGCCGAAAGCGGCGCCGACCCACGCCGCCTGGAACTGGAGCTGACGGAAAGCCAGCTGGTGGAGGATGTGGAAAACCTGATCAGCAAGATGAGCCAGCTCAAGGCTCAAGGCATTCAACTGGCGCTGGACGACTTCGGCGCCGGCTACTCGTCACTGAACTACCTCAAGCGCCTGCCGCTGGACCAGCTGAAAATCGACCAGTCTTTCGTCCGCGACCTGCTCGAACACCCCAGCGACGCCGCCATCGTGCGCACCATCCTGGCCCTGGGCGACAACCTCGGCCTGAGTGTCACCGCCGAAGGGGTGGAAACCCAGGCGCAGTATGAAGCACTGCAACGCATGGGCTGCCGGCGCTTTCAGGGCTACCTGTTCGCCAAGCCGGGACCGGCCTCGGCCCTGACACAGTGGCAGGCCAAGGGCTGATGCTCAGCGGCTGGTTGAGTTGGCCTTAACGTCTTGAGCCGTAATCACGCCCCACACCAAGCACCGTAGTGTTCCGTAAACAGCTCCTTATCGGTGCAGGCCAGGGTATAGCTCTGGCCATCTAACGCTGAAACAATCGTCACCTTAAAGTAAGACGGATCGCGCCTCAGCGATCCACCAAGCCACACCCGGCGGGTATCAACAACCTCACCAGCCCTTCGTCCAATGGCCTGATTCACCCGTATGGATCAGGCTTGATCGATCACCGTGCGATCCCCGACAAGAACCAGAGAATCCCCATGCGAACCCTGACCACCCTGACCGGCAACAGCCAAAAACTCGATGGCGGCGCGATGTTTGGCAACGCGCCCAAAGCCCTCTGGCAACGCTGGATGACGCCGGATGAGCTGAACCGTATCGACCTCGGTTGCCGCGCCCTGCTGGTGCAAGAAGAGACGCGCAACATCCTCATCGAAACCGGCATCGGTGCCTTCTTCAGCCCTGATCTGAAAGAGCGCTTCGGCGTGCAGGAAGACCGCCACGTGCTGCTCGACAGCCTGGCCGCTGTGGGTCTGAGTGATGCCGACATCGACATCGTGGTGCTCACCCACCTGCACTTTGACCACGCCGGCGGCTTGCTCGCCGCGTGGGAGGAAGGCCAGCCGGCGCGCTTGCTGTTCCCCAACGCGCAGTTCATCACTGGTCGCCGTCAGTGGCAGCGCGCCTGCCAGCCGCACGCCCGCGACCGCGCTTCCTACATCCCTGAGCTGATGACGTTGCTGGAAGGCAGTGGCCGCCTGCAGCTGATCGACGAAACCGAGCACTGCGAGCTGCTTGGCGCGGACTGGCGTTTGCATTGGAGCGATGGTCATACGCCTGGCCAACTGCTGCCGGAAGTGGCCATGCCAGAGGGGCCGGTGGTGTTCCCCGGCGACCTGATCCCTGGCGCGCCCTGGGTGCACCTGCCCATCACCATGGGCTACGACCGTTTCCCTGAAGGCCTGATCGAAGAGAAAGAAGCCCTGCTCGCCGACCTCTTCAACCGCAACGGCCGCCTGGTGTTCACCCACGACCCCGCCACCGCCATGGGCCGCATCAGCCGTGATGAGAAAGGTCGCTATAGCTTGCAGCAGGCCGCCGAGCAGGTGTGCCGACTGGCCGGTTAGGACTACAACCCGCCGCTGACGCCCAGATTAAGGCCGATGGCAGTGGCCAGGGACAGTGGCAGCAACAGGGTATCGAGCAACGCGCTGACCGGCAGATCGGCCGCCGGGTAGGCCGGTGCCTCGGCGCCGAAACGGTCAGTGGCGCAGCAACCGCCTTGCAGCGCATACAGGTTCAGCCGCGTACCTGCATACACCACCGGAGCCTCTGGCTTGGCGGCATCCAGGGTGCGCACCGTGGCGCAGCCGCTGAGGGTCAGGCTCAGCAGCAGGCAGACGACCGCGCGGGCCAGTAGCTTATTCATCCGGGGTGATCTGGTGGTGCTCACCCCAGCGCGGCAGCATGTCCTGCGGGATGTTTAGGCAGTTGAGGATGCGCGCCACGACGAAATCGATCAGGTCATCGATGGTTTGCGGCTGGTGATAAAAGCCTGGAGCGGCCGGCAGGATGGTTGCGCCCATGTTCGACAGCTTGAGCATGTTCTCCAGATGGATGCTGGAGAATGGTGCCTCGCGCGGCACCAGAATCAGCTGACGGCGCTCCTTCAAGGCCACATCGGCGGCGCGCTCGATCAGGTTGTTGCAGGCCCCGGTGGCAATCGCTGACAACGTACCAGTGCTGCACGGCACCACCACCATCGCCGAAGGCGCACCGGAGCCGGAGGCCACCGGCGCCATCCAGTCTTCCTTGCCGTACACGCGAATCTGCCCCGGCGCGGCGCCGGTGTACTCGCTCAGGAACGCCTGCATGGCCTGCGGCTTGCTCGGCAGGCTGACATCGGTTTCCGTGGCCATCACCAGATGCGCGGCCTTGGAAATCAGAAAGTGCACCTCACGGTCTTCCCGCACCAGGCAGTCGAGCAGGCGCAGGCCATACTGCGCACCGGATGCGCCGGTCATAGCCAGAGTGACGCGTTCAGGTCCGGACATTTAACCCTCCAGGGCCGCCGCCAGCTTGCCGTGCAAACCGCCGAAGCCGCCGTTGCTCATTACTACCACCTGGGTGCCGGGTGCGGCTTCGGCCTTTACCCCAGCGATGATCGCTTCCAGGGAATCGCAGACCTGAGTCGGCACAGTCGAGGTGGCCACGGTGCCGGCCAGATCCCAACCGAGATTCGGCGGCGCGTACCAGTACACCGAGTCCGCCTGCACCACGGATTCCGGCAGACCATCACGGTGCGCGCCAAGCTTCATCGAGTTGGAGCGCGGCTCGACGATGGCGATCAGCTTGGCGTCGCCGATGCGTTTGCGCAGGCCATCAAGGGTGGTGGCAATCGCCGTCGGGTGGTGGGCGAAATCATCGAAGATGGTCACGCCGTTGACTTCGGCAACCTTCTCCATACGCCGCTTGGCGTTGATAAAGCCGCACAGCGCAGCGATACCCAGCTCTGGCACCACGCCGACATGCCGCGCCGCCGCCAGCACGGCCAAGGCGTTGGCGACGTTGTGTTGGCCGGTCAGTTGCCAGTCCACTGTGCCGGCAACCTTGCCGTCGAAACTCACCTCGAAGCGCGAACCGTCAGCGCTGAGCAGGCGCGCCTGCCATTGGCCGCCTTCGCCGGTGGTCTGTACCGGAGTCCAGCAACCCATCTCGATTACCCGCTTAAGCGCAGGCTCGGTGGTCGGATGAATGATCAGGCCATCACCCGGAATGGTGCGTACCAGATGGTGGAACTGCCGCTCGATGGCCGCCAGATCCGGGAAGATGTCCGCGTGATCGAACTCCAGGTTATTCAGAATCGCGGTGCGCGGGCGGTAGTGCACGAACTTGCTGCGCTTGTCGAAGAAGGCGCTGTCGTACTCGTCGGCTTCCACCACAAAGAACGGCGTACCGCCCAAACGCGCGGAAATGCCGAAGTTCTGCGGCACGCCGCCAATCAGAAAGCCCGGGCTCATACCGGCATGCTCAAGCACCCAGGCGAGCATGCTGGAGCTGCTGGTCTTGCCGTGGGTGCCGGCCACGGCCATGACCCAGCGGCCCTGCAACACATGATCGGCCAGCCACTGCGGGCCGCTCACGTAAGGCAGCCCCTTGTTCAGAACATATTCCACCGCCGGATTGCCGCGCGACAGGGCGTTGCCGACCACCACCAAGTCCGGTGCAGGGTCGAGTTGGGCGGCGTCATAGCCCTGAGTCAGTTCGATACCCTGAGCTTCCAACTGGGTGCTCATAGGCGGGTAAACGTTGGCGTCGGAGCCGGTCACGCGGTGGCCGAGTTCCTTGGCCAGCACGGCCAGCGAGCCCATAAAAGTGCCGCAGATGCCGAGAATATGGATATGCATGATTTACCTTGAGGCGTCCTGAACAAACGGTGAAGAGGCGCGATAAAAACTGGCCGCAGATTAGCACAGCGCCGCCGCGCAACAGAGGCTGGCCGACACTTCTGGAGCACGCTGACACCTCAGCGCCGACAACCATAACCGACATCGACCTGTCACCGTGCGTCACAGGTCTAGACCAGCCGCATGATTGGCACAGCGGTTGCTGACCACCTGGGTAGTTTCCTCCCTCATCCACCTACATACCTGACCGGGCTTGGGCTGCGACCAGTATGTTGATAAGGAATTCCCATGGCAGCAGAACAAATCAGTGCGGTAGGTCTACCGCAAGGCACCGATTTAGAGCAGGTCGATGCCGATTACTTCCAAAGCAGGCAATTGAAGAAGGGCGCAGCAGGCTGGGTATTGCTGGTCGGCCTGGGCGTGGCCTACGTGATTTCCGGTGACTATGCCGGCTGGAACTTCGGTCTAGCCCAGGGCGGCTGGGGCGGCATGTTTCTCGCCACCCTGCTGATGGCGCTGATGTACCTGTGCATGTGCTTTTCCCTGGCTGAACTGTCCTCGATGATCCCCACCGCCGGTGGCGGTTATGGCTTTGCCCGCAGCGCCTTTGGCCCCCTGGGCGGTTTTCTTACCGGCACGGCGATCCTTATCGAATACGCCATTGCCCCAGCGGCGATTGCGGTGTTTATCGGCGCCTACTGCGAGTCGCTGTTCGGCATTGGCGGCTGGGCGATCTACCTGGCCTTCTATGTGCTGTTTATCGGCATCCATATCTTCGGCGTCGGTGAAGCGCTGAAGCTGATGTTTATCATCACCGCCGTGGCGGCAATTGCCCTCGGCGTGTTTATCGTCGCGATGGTGCCGCACTTCTCGGTGGCCAACCTGCTCGATATCCCGGTGACTGAAGCCGCAGGCGCCAGCAGCTTCCTGCCGTTCGGCTATGTCGGCGTGTGGGCGGCGATCCCCTATGCGATCTGGTTCTTCCTCGCAGTCGAAGGCGTGCCGCTGGCCGCTGAAGAAACCCGCAACCCGCAGCGCGATATGCCACGCGGGCTAATCGGCGCCATGCTGGTACTGCTGGCCTTTGCCCTGCTGATTCTGCTGATTGGCCCAGGCGGCGCCGGTGCCAAGGCGCTGATGGCCTCCGGCAACCCGCTGGTGGAAGCCCTGACCATTGCCTACGGCGAATCCACCTGGATGAGCAGCTTCGTCAACCTGATCGGCCTGGCCGGTTTGATTGCCAGCTTTTTCTCGATCATTTACGCCTACTCCCGGCAGATTTTCGCCCTGTCGCGCGCCGGCTACCTGCCACGTTCGCTGTCGCTGACCAACAAGAACAAGGCCCCGGTGCTGGCGCTGATCGTGCCCGGCCTAATCGGCTTTGCCCTGTCACTGTCCGGCCAGGGTGACCTGCTGATTCTGGTGGCGGTATTCGGCGCCACCCTCTCCTACGTGCTGATGATGGCCGCGCACATCACCCTGCGCGTGCGCCGCCCGGAAATGCATCGCCCGTATCGCACCCCAGGCGGCATCGTCACCTCGGGCATCGCCCTGGTGCTGGCCTGCGTGGCCGTGGTGGCCGGTTTCCTGGTCGACCCACGGGTGGTGATTGGCGCTGCGGTTATCTACGCCGTGCTGATCGCTTACTTCGCCCTGTACAGCCGCCATCACCTGGTGGCCGGTACGCCGGAAGAAGAATTCGTTGCCATCGGTAAAGCCGAGGCCGCGCTCAAGTAATACCCGTCGCGCTGGCGCAGCTGCGCCAGCGCGACGTTTGGGAGACACGCAATGTCCAGTTTTCAGCATACGGTAGGCGGTGAAACCTACCGTTTCGACAGCCTCGCCGAGGTGATGGCCAAGGCCAGCCCGGCGCGCTCCGGCGACTATCTCGCCGGTGTAGCGGCGAGCAATGCCGGTGAGCGCGTGGCGGCGCAAATGACGCTGGCCGATATTCCGCTCAAGCAGTTCCTCACCGAGGCGCTGATTCCCTATGAAGCGGATGAAGTCACCCGGTTGATCATCGACAGCCATGACCTCGCGGCCTTCGCCCCGGTCAGCCATCTGACGGTCGGCGGCTTTCGCGACTGGCTGCTCGGCGATAGCGCCGATGAGGCCAGCCTGCGCGCCCTCGCGCCAGGCCTGACGCCCGAAATGGCGGCGGCGGTAGCGAAGATCATGCGCGTGCAGGATCTGGTGCTGGTGGCGCAGAAAATCCGTGTGGTCAGCCGTTTTCGCAACACCGTCGGCCTGCGCGGGCGCATGTCCACTCGCCTGCAACCGAATCACCCGACCGACGAACCGGCCGGCATCGCCGCGAGCATTCTCGACGGCCTGCTGTATGGCAACGGCGACGCCATGATCGGCATCAATCCGGCCACCGACAGCATCAGTTCGATCTGCGAGATGCTGAAGATGCTCGACGGCATCATTCAACGTTATGCAATCCCTACCCAGGCCTGCGTGCTGACCCACGTCACCACTTCGATCGAGGCGATCAACCGTGGCGTGCCGCTGGACCTGGTGTTCCAGTCGATTGCCGGTACCGAGGCGGCCAACGCCAGCTTTGGCGTCAGCCTGAACATATTGCAGGAAGGCTACGACGCCGGCCTATCGCTAAACCGCGGCACCCTGGGCAACAACCTGATGTATTTCGAAACTGGCCAGGGCAGCGCGCTGTCCGCTGGCTCGCACCATGGTCTCGACCAACAGACCTGCGAGACCCGCGCCTATGCAGTGGCGCGGCACTTCAAACCATTTCTGGTGAATACCGTGGTCGGTTTTATCGGCCCGGAGTACCTGTACAACGGCAAGCAGATCATCCGCGCCGGCCTGGAAGACCACTTCTGCGGCAAGCTCTTGGACCTGCCGATGGGCTGCGACATCTGCTACACCAACCACGCCGAAGCCGATCAGGACGACATGGACGTGCTGTTGACCCTGCTCGGTGTGGCCGGGATCAACTTCATCATGGGCATCCCCGGCTCAGACGACGTGATGCTCAACTACCAGACCACCTCCTTCCATGATGCGCTGTATGCCCGGCAGAGCCTGGGGCTGAAACCGGCCCCTGAGTTCGAAGCCTGGCTGCAGCGCATGGGCATCTTCACCCAGGCCGACGGCCGCCCGCGTATGGCGGGCAGCCTGCCGCCAGCGTTTCGTCAGGCCCTGGCGCAGCTGGGTTAATCAAGGAGCCGCTTATGTACGATGACAGCCCACTCAGCAGCGCCAGCGAAAATCCCTGGCAGCAACTGCGCAACCTCACCCCAGCGCGCATTGCGCTGGGTCGTGCTGGCACCAGCATGCCGACCCGCGCGCAGCTGGACTTTCAGTATGCCCATGCCCAGGCCCGCGATGCCGTGCACCTGCCGTTTGATCACGCCGCGCTGGCCGCTGGCCTGGCTCACCAGCATCGACAGAGCTTGCTGCTGCACAGCGCCGCCAAGGACCGCGACACCTACCTGCAACGCCCGGATCTGGGCCGGCGTTTGAGTCACGAATCCGCCGAGCTGCTCGGTCAGCACCGCGAAAACAATCCGGATGGCTACGACCTGGCCATCGTCATCGCCGACGGCCTCTCTGCCCTGGCCGTGCACCGTAACGCACTGCCCATGGTGGCGCATATCGAGGAACAGACCGCTGCCGAAGGCTGGAGCGTGTCGCCCGTGGCTCTGGTGACCCAGGGCCGCGTGGCGGTGGCCGATGAAGTGGCCGAACTGCTCGGCGCGCGCATGGTGGTAATCCTGATCGGCGAGCGCCCGGGCCTGAGTTCACCGGACAGCCTGGGGCTGTACTTCACCTACGCGCCCAAGGTCGGCCTGACCGACGCCTACCGCAATTGCATCTCCAACGTACGCCAGGAGGGCCTGAGCTACGCCATGGCCAGCCATCGCCTGTTGTACCTGATGCGCGAGGCCTGCCGCCGCCAGCTCTCCGGGGTCAACCTGAAGGATGAAGCGGAGGTCCCACTGCTGGTCAGCGGCGGGCAAAACCACAATTTCCTCCTCAGCTAGCGCCGGGAAAAACGTGAAACTGGCCGCATCAGGTCCAGCAGAGATAAGCGGACATCCCAGCCCCGGCTGGGGTTAGCGGCCAAACAACTGTTTGGATTGCACTTTCCAAATGCTTTAGGCAGCATCGGGAACATTCATTGGCAGCGCCATCCTGTTGCCGACGCCATCCACATGACTGAAGTCGAGGCTCACCATGCGCATTGTCCAAGCGACCCTGGAGCATCTGGATCAACTCACGCCGCTGTTCGTCAACTACCGCGAACACTTCGGCCAGCTGCCCTACCCTGACTCCTCGCGCAAGTTTCTGGAAAAGCGCATCAGCCGCAAGGAATCGGTGATCTACCTGGCCATGGCCGACGATGAAGACAAGATCCTCGGCTTCTGTCAGCTCTATTCGAGCTTCTCCTCGCTGTCGCTCAAACGCGTGTGGATCCTCAACGACATCTACGTCTGCCAGGATGCACGCCGCCAACTGGTCGCTGATCGGCTGATCCAGACCGCCAAGCAAATGGCCAAAGAGACCAACGCCGTGCGCCTGCGCGTGGCGTCCAGTGTCGACAACGAGGTCGCGCACAAGCTCTACGAATCCATCGGTTTCAAGGAAGACACCGAGTTCAAGAGCTTTGTCCTGCCGATCAGCGAAGACTTCACCGCGCCGTAACCGCCCGCAGGCCTGCGACGTACCAAGCGTCGCAGGTCAGCCGTTCAGGCTCAGCCACAGGCCGATTCCCAGCTGCATCAACAGCAAACCCAGCAATGCCAGGTGCCAGGGCGAGCGGTAACGCCGTGTACGCAACCTTGGAGCCGGGTGCTGCAGCAACGGCTGGCGCAACGCCTGTTCAAACTCCGAGAGCGCCTCGAAACGCGCCTCAGGCCTGGGTGCCAGAGCCCGCGCCAGCACACCATCCCAGCCCATGGGCACTTGCCCACTGAACTGCGCCAGCGGCCTATAGCGGCTGTTGCCATCGGCATCCGCCTGCGCCACCTCCGGCCAACGCCCGCAGAACAACCAGTAGGCCAGCGCTGCCAGGGCAAACTGATCAGCTCGACCATCCAGGGCCTGCCCGGCACGAGCCTCCGGCGCCAGCGGTACGGCCTGAGCCGGCAGCGCCTGCTGCACAACACCGGGGATCAGCGCGGCATGTTCGGGTAACAGCAACACACGGCCGCCGTCACTTACCAGGATATTGCGCGGATCCAGCCACAGCCCCTGCATGCCACGGCGCTGCAACCCGCGCACCGCCGCGACCAGTTGCTCAAGCAGGGCCAGCAGCGTCAGGCCATCCACCGGACCATGCGCCGCCACCCAATCAATCAGGCTGCGCATGCCCTTGGCAGGCGGTTCCAGCAGCAGAAAGGCATGTTCACGCGGCTGATGTGACGACAGCACCTGCGGCAAGCTGCTCACCGGGCTGCGCCGCAGCGCCCATTCGCGTTGCCAGAAGACTTCATCAGCCGCCTGCTCGGCCAGCCATAGCAGCGCCTCCCGGCCACGCGGATCGGTGGCGCGAAACAGCCGACCTGGCGGCCCATATGGGCATGCCGACAGCAGCACCCAGCCATCCAGCTGCACACCCGGCTGCGCATGCGGCACCGCAGGCCAGGGTGCACGCACGGTCAACGCCGATGCCTGCTCAAGCACACCCGGCTGCAGCAACACCGCCGCCCCAGGTGCCTGCAACAAGGGCGTAAGCAGCGTCTGCAGGGCCTGCGTATCGAGCTCCGCATCAAGCCCACGCCAGCCTTGCAGATCGGCTACATCCAGCAACGGCTGCGGGGCCATCAGCAACAACTCATCCGCATTCAGGTACAGGTGGTGCTGCACCAGCGCCAACTCAGCCTGCGCGCCCAGTTGCAAGCCATCACGGCCGATCAGGCAGGTTGCCGCAGCGCCTTGATAGCGCTGCAAACCGATGGCCCCGGCCTGGAGAAACTGCGCCTCGCCGTTCTGCAGCAGCAACAAGCCGGCATCCAGTTGCGCGATGCTGCGCCCCGCCTGACGCTGGCGAAACAGCTGCTGATTCAACCCCGCCAGTACCTGGCGCGCTGCCTGTGCTTCGCTCCAGCCCGCCGGGGTGCTGCAAAAATCTGCCAGCAGCCCATCAAGATAGGCCTCCAGCATACGCACCACATTAGTGCAATCACGCGCCCAGAGCAGCGCGACCAGTAACAGCGGCGAACGTCCTTCACGCCCAGGCAGCCTGATCGCGCGGGCCCGGGCGGCCTGGCTGGACAGGTCAAGACCGTTGCCGCAGAGCAGCTTGATGGTGGGATGATGCAGACGCTCGATCGACATTGGCAGCCCTCCCAGGTCGTATACCCCCAGGCTGTTGCAGCCTTTGTGCCGACTTGCCCAGCGCATCCCCCCGGCTTAAGGTGGGTGCTCCCTAGCGTCCGAGCAGAGTCCATGTGGTCGTTCCGCGCCTGGCGTCGCCAGCGCATCCTTGCCCGTCACCCCATCAGCCCTGCGCAATGGCAGGCCGTGCTGCAGCAGCTACCAATCCTCGACGGCTTGAATGAAGCCGAACAGCAGCGCCTGCGTGAACGTGCCGTGCTGTTTTTGCACCACAAACACCTCAGCCCCCTACCCGGCGTTGAGCTGGACAGCCACGCACACCTGCTGCTGGCGGTGCAGGCCGAGCTGCCACTGCTGCACCTGGCCGACCTCAACTGGTACCAGGGCTTTCATGAAATCGTCCTGTATCCGGATGATTTCGTCAGCCCGCAGCGCCACCGCGACCCGAGCGGCGTGGTGCATGAATGGGACGCCGAACACAGCGGCGAGGCCTGGCTGCAAGGCCCGGTAATCCTCGCCTGGCCTGGAGTATTAGCCAGCGGCCAGTGGGACGGTTACAACCTGGTGATCCACGAACTGACGCACAAGCTGGACATGCTCAATGGCGACGCCAACGGCTTGCCGCCCCTGCACAGCAACATGGCCATTCAGGACTGGGCCGAGGCCATGCAGAGCGCCTTTGACCAGATGAACGCCGAACTGGATGCCAATCCCGAGGCCGACACCGCCATCGACCCTTATGCGGCGGAAAACCCGGCAGAATTTTTTGCCGTGACCAGCGAATACTTCTTCAGCGCTCCGGACCTGCTCGCCGGGGCCTTCCCGGCGGTGTACGCGCAGCTGGCGCTGTTCTATCGGCAGGACCCACTGGCCCGCCTGCAGCAGTTGCAAGCGAGCAACCCGGACTATCAGGTCAGAACCGAAGACAGTGAGTTCGCGACCAATGGCTAGGCATCCCGGCGTAGCAACGCCTGGGGAATATGCCTATAATCGCGCCACTTTTTTGGCCCACCCCTCGGGAGTCGCCCCATGAGCTACAGCAAGATCCCGGCTGGCAAAGACCTGCCGAACGACATCTACGTCGCCATCGAGATCCCGGCTAACCACGCGCCGATCAAATACGAAATCGACCACGACAGCGATTGCCTGATGGTCGACCGTTTCATGGCCACCCCGATGTTCTACCCGGCCAACTACGGTTTTATCCCGCACACCCTGGCTGACGACGGTGACCCCCTCGACGTGCTGGTCGTGACCCCGTACCCAGTGGCGCCAGGCTCGGTTATCCGCGCCCGTCCGGTTGGCGTGCTGCACATGAGCGACGAAGCCGGCGGCGACGCCAAGCTGGTTGCCGTACCGCACGACAAACTCACCGTGCTGTACAAAGACGTCCAGGAATACACCGACCTGCCGGCCCTGCTGATCGAGCAGATCAAGCACTTCTTCGAGAACTACAAGGATCTCGAGAAAGGCAAATGGGTCAAGGTTGAAGGCTGGGGCGGCGCTGAAGAAGCCCGCGGTCTGATTCTCAAGGCGGTCGCGGCTTACCAAAAATAAGTCGGGACTACCCCCTAAAAGCCGGCCACAAGCCGGCTTTTTTATTGCCCGAAAATCGCCGCCGGCATTCCCCTCCCCCCCAAGATTTGCCAGCGCCTCAGTGCCGATGGCTCTTGCCCACATGCGAGTGGCCGTCATCCGGCAGCGCGCTGACCCCGCCGCTGCTGTTCAACTGCTGGAGAATGCCGCAGGCCTCCACGCCCTGTTCCGAAGCACAGCGGTGACGCAGGTCGAGCAGTTGTTGTTGCAGTGCCAGCAGGCTGGTAACCCGCGCCTGAACATGACGAATGTGCTCATCCACCAGGCTGTTGACGCCTTCACAGTTCTGCGCGGGGCTGTCCATCAGGGCCAGCATGCGGCGGATTTCATCCAGGGTCATGTCCAGCGTGCGGCAATTGCGGATAAAGGTCAGCCGTTCCAGGTGCTCGCTGCTATACAGCCGGTAATTGCCCTCCGTGCGGGCCGGAGCAGGCAGCAGCCCTTCACGCTCGTAGTAGCGCACCGTTTCAACCGGGCAATCGGCCTGTTTGGCCAGTACTCCAATCTTCATGACAACCTCGCGCAAAGGTGCTTGACCCTGTAGTGGCTTCAGGGTGTTCACTCTACTCCATCGTGTAGCGAGGATAGTCTGATGAATGATTGCTGCGGCCACGGCCACCATCACCCACCGAAAGCGGACGCCATGGCCACTGCACCGACGGGCGAAGGAGCCCTGGACGGTGCGCTGTTCAGCCAGTTTCGCATCGAGCAGATGGACTGCCCGACGGAGCAGACGCTGATCGAAGAGCGCCTGTGCAAGCTCGCAGGCATCGAGCGCCTGGAGTTCAACCTGATCAACCGCGTGCTCGGGGTCTGGCATCGCCTGCCGTCCACCACGCCGATTGAGGCAGCCATCGGCGCGCTCGGCATGCAGGCCGAGCCGCTGACGGGCGAAGCGAAACCCGCCCCGGAGCCACGCAAGAAAGCCTGGTGGCCATTGGCGCTGTCCGGGGTGGCGGCGCTGAGCGCAGAAGTTCTGCACTTCGCCGCGCTGGCACCGGAGTGGCTGGTCGCTGGCGTGGCGCTGCTGGCCATTCTGTTGTGCGGCCTGGGCACCTACAAAAAGGGCTGGATCGCCCTGAAAAATCGCAACCTGAATATCAATGCACTGATGAGTATTGCCGTAACCGGCGCCGTACTGATCGGCCAATGGCCGGAGGCGGCCATGGTCATGTTCCTGTTTGCCGTGGCCGAGCTGATCGAAGCCAAGTCACTGGATCGTGCGCGCAATGCCATTCGCAGCCTGATGGACCTGACGCCCGAGCGCGCCACAGTGCAGCAGGCCGACGGCAGCTGGTTGGACGTAGCGATAACGAGCGTTGCAGTCGGCGCCCTGGTAAGGGTGCGCCCAGGCGAACGCATCGGCCTGGATGGCGAAGTGATCAGCGGCCACTCGACGATCAACCAGGCCCCCATTACCGGCGAAAGCCTGCCCGTGGAAAAGACCATTGGCGATCTGGTCTTTGCCGGCACCATCAACCAGGCCGGCGCACTGGAATACCGCGTATTGGCCGCTGCAAGCAACACCACGCTGGCGCGGATCATCCACGCGGTTGAACAGGCGCAGGGCTCGCGCGCGCCGACCCAGCGCTTTGTCGACCAGTTCGCCAAGGTCTACACCCCACTGGTGTTTCTCCTGGCCCTGGCGGTTGCGCTGCTACCGCCACTGCTGCTGGCCGAACCCTGGTATGACTGGATTTACCGCGCCCTGGTGCTGCTGGTGGTGGCGTGCCCCTGCGCCCTGGTGATCTCGACCCCGGTGACCATCGTCAGCGGCCTGGCCGCCGCCGCACGCAAAGGCATTCTGGTCAAGGGTGGGGTCTACCTGGAAAGCGCTGCCAAGCTGGGCTTCCTGGCGCTCGACAAGACCGGCACCCTCACCCACGGCAAGCCGGTGCAAACAGACTACCTACCCCTGCTGGAACAGGATGCCGAACACTATCGCAGCCACGCCGCGAGCCTGGCCGATCGCTCCGACCACCCGGTGTCCCAGGCGATTGCCAAGCAGGCGCGTGAGCAGAACCTGCTCATCCGTGCAGTCGAGAATTTTGCCGCCCTGCCCGGTCGTGGCGTGCAGGGAAATATCGACGGCGCCGTGTTCTACCTGGGCAATCATCGCCTGGTGGAAGAACGCGGCTTGTGCTCGGCCGAACTGGAAGCCACCCTCGAAGGCCTGGAACGCCAGGGCAAAAGCGTGGTGGTGCTGTGCGACAACAGTCGTGCGCTGGCGCTGTTTGCCGTGGCCGATACAGTCAAAGAATCCAGTCGCGAAGCCATCGCCCAGCTGCATGCGCTGGGGGTGAAGACCTGCATGCTGACTGGCGACAACCCGCACACCGCGGCAGCCATCGCGACCCAGGTAGGCATCGACGAAGCACGCGGCAACCTGTTGCCAGAAGACAAGCTGCAAGCCATCGAAGCCTTACAGGCACGCGGGTTTGTCGTCGGCATGGTCGGTGACGGGATCAACGATGCTCCAGCGCTGGCCAAAGCGCAGATCGGTTTCGCCATGGCGGCGGCCGGCACCGACACAGCCATCGATACCGCCGACGTGGCCCTGATGGACGACGACCTGCGCAAGATTCCAGCCTTTATCCGCCTGTCGCAGCAGACCGCAGTCATTCTGAAGCAGAACATCATCCTGGCGTTGGGGGTCAAGGCGCTGTTTCTCGCCATCAGCCTGAGCGGCCAGGCCACCCTGTGGATGGCGGTGTTTGCCGATATGGGCGTCAGCCTGCTGGTGGTATTCAACGGCCTGCGCCTGCTGAAGAAATAGGAGCACAGCAACATGCATACACCGCTACAACAGGCGATTAGCGAAGCCTTCCACCAAGCCGACCTGGCCAGGCATGCCCACGACAATAAGGCCGCTTTCGCCTGGCTGGAACGCGCGCATATCCTCAGCCAACGCCAGCCTCTGCTGCATGCCAAAAGCCATTGGCTGATGCTCACGCTCGGCTGGCAGCAGCGCGATTACCGCGAAGTGGCCGGCCAACTGCCGCGGGTTGTCGCGGCCCTGCTGTTCTCACGCATCTGGGTGCCCGTTGGCAATACCGGACGAGCGCGGGTCAGCGCCTTCCGGCCGATGCCAGTGGCAGAGGAGTTGCACAGGCTGCTGCGCCACGAGACGCGCGCCTCTCGGCACCGCGCCGAAGGGGGCCGTTAGCGCCGGCGCGGCGGTGCGCTGGCGAGTTACGCGCTATAACTGGTTGGCTGGCCGCTGGCTGACCAGTAGCATGGCCGCAACAGCGCGAGCATCGCAGCCACGCCCTTGCGGCTGGCAGTTCGCCCATCACCACGCACGACTAGCAGCTTCAACAGCAGCTGAAGGATCACGGGATGAAGTTAACCGTTCGCAACCGCATCATTGCCAGTTTCACTGTCCTTATCGCCATTCTGCTGCTGCTCGCTGGAGCCTCCTACCTGCGTATGTCGGCCATCAAGGATGCAACGGAAAGCATGCTGACCGACTCGGTGCCCGGCGCCTATTACGTCAGCAAGATGCAGGAAGCCTGGGCTCAGCACATGCTCGACACCCGGCGCATGCTCCTGCGCCTTGTCGATGAAGAGCCGCAGGCCGTGCTTGATCACTACCAAGAGCAGTTCAAACTCAACGAAACGGCGCTCAAAGACCTGCAAACACGCTATCAGAGCGCTGTCGCAACCGAGCGCGAACATGCGCTCGCAGCGGCGTTCAAGCGGCAACACAAGCAATACCTGAAAATGCATGAGCAGCTGCTCAATACCGTGCGTGAAACGCCGGGAGCCCAGGCACGCGCCTTCAGTGCCGGGCAGGTTTTCCCGGAATGGGAAAAAGGCCAGCAGACACTGAGCGACCTGACAGAGCTGAACAAATCACTCTCCGACAGCGCCTCTACGGAAATCCGCAACGCCGTGCGCACGCTGGAAATCGGCCTGCTGCTGGCCATCCTGCTGACCATTGCCGCCGCGGCCACCAGTGGCTGGCTGCTGCTGCAATCGATCACCCGGCCGGTCAACAGCATCGTCAGCACGCTCAAGCAACTCGAAAGCGGCGACCTTTCGGTGCGCCTGGACATGCAGCGTCAGGATGAATTCCACGCTATCGAAACCGGCTTCAACAGCATGGTTGGCGAGCTCAAGACTCTGGTCGGCCATGCCCAGCGCTCGGCTGTGCAGATGACCACCTCGGTCACCGAAATCGCTGCCACCTCGCGCCAGCAGCAGGCCACCGCCACCGAAACGGCCGCCACCACCACGGAAATCGGTGCCACCTCGCGCGAGATTGCCGCCACCTCCCGTGACCTGGTACGCACCATGGGCGAGGTGTCCGACAACGCCGAACAGACCTCGGTACTCGCCGGCACCGGGCAACTGGGGCTGACCCGCATGGAAGAGATCATGCGCCACGTCATGGGCGCTGCCGACGTGGTCAACGGCAAGCTGTCGATCCTCAACGAGAAGGCCGGCAACATCAATCACGTGGTCACCACCATTGTCAAAGTGGCGGACCAGACCAACCTGCTCTCTCTCAACGCGGCCATCGAGGCGGAGAAAGCCGGCGAGTACGGCAAAGGCTTTGCCGTGGTCGCCGTCGAAGTACGTCGCCTGGCCGACCAGACCGCCGTAGCCACCTACGACATCGAGCAGATGGTGCGCGAAATCCAGTCGGCGGTATCGGCCGGGGTCATGGGCATGGACAAGTTCTCCGAAGAAGTGCGCCGCGGCATTGGCGAAATGGCGCAGATGGGCGACCAGCTGGCGCAGATCATTCAGCAGGTGCAGGCCCTTGCACCGCGTATCCAGATGGTCAACGAAGGCATGCAGGCACAATCGACCGGTGCCGAACAGATCAACCAGGCCCTGGTGCAACTGAGCGAAGCCAGCAGCCAGACCGTCGACTCCCTGCGCCAGGCAGGCGCGGCGATTGACGAGTTGAACCAGGTGGCCAACAACCTGCGGGTTGGCGTAAGCAGCTTCAAGGTCTGACCATGCACAAGGCCGTGACTGCCAACGCCCGCGAGGGTGAACTGCACCTGCTGTTCCACCTCGGCGAGGATCGCTACGCCATCAGCGCTCGCGAAGTGGCTGAGGTGCTACCGTTGCGCCAGCTCAAGCAGGTTCCGGAAACCCCGGCGTGGGTGGCTGGAATCTTCCAGCACCGCGGGCGGATGATTCCCGTGCTCGACCTCAACCAGCGCGTACTCAACCGCGCTGCGCGAATACGCAGCAGCACGCGCCTGGTGCTGGTGTACTTCGACGGCCAACGCGGCGAGCAGGCCAATATCCTCGGACTGATTCTGGAGCAGGCCACCGACACCCAACGCCTGCCGGCCAACGCCTTTGTGGCCAGCGGTCTGGAGGCCGGACAAGCGGACTATCTCGGGCCGACACAGGCAGACGCACGCGGCCTGATCCAGCGTATCGAAGTAGCCGGGCTGCTCGATGAGACGCTGCGTAGCCTGCTGTTCAAGGCCACGCCAGCGGCCGAGGACGAGCACGCATGATCGAGCACATCGAGCGCCTGCTGAAGTCGCGTATCGGCCTTGATGCCGAGTCAGTCGGCCGCAGCGTGATCGAGCGTGCCGTGCGTCAGCGCATGCAGGCCCAGCACAAGAGCACCCTGGAGGACTACTGGATCACCCTCAACGGCTCGCCCAAGGAACAACAGGCGCTGGTTGAAGCCGTGGTGGTGCCGGAAACCTGGTTCTTCCGCTACCCCGAATCCTTCAAGGCCCTCGCCACCCTGGCCCTGGAGCGCTGTACGCAGCTCAACACCACGCGGCCGCTGCGCATCATCAGCCTGCCCTGCTCCAGCGGCGAGGAACCTTACTCGATCGCCATGACCCTGCTCGATGCCGGTCTCGCCCCCGAGCAGTTCCAGATTGAAGCCCTGGATGTCAGCGACAAGGTGCTGGCCCTGGCCAGCCGTGGCATCTACGGCCGCAACTCGTTTCGCGGTGAGGCGCTGGCGTTTCGCGAGCGCTTCTTTCGTCCGCAGGATGACAGCTTCGTGCTCGATGAGCGGGTCAAAAGCCGCGTACAACTGCGCTGTGGCAACCTGCTCGACGGCAACCTGTTCAGCACCACGCCGGCCTACGATTTCATCTTCTGCCGCAACCTGCTGATCTACTTCGACCGGGCCACTCAGGTGCGCGTGCTGGATCTGCTCAAACGTCAGCTGCAACCAGAAGGCGTGCTGTTTATCGGCCCGGCCGAGGCCAGCCTGGCCACTCAAAATGGGATGCAGGCGCTGGGCCGGCAACAGACCTTTGCCTTCCGCTTTGCCGCCAGTGACGCCGCCCGCCCGCTCAACCTGAAGCCACCCAGCCGCCCACTGCCACCCATGCCGCGCCAGCCGGCACCAGCACCAGCACCAGCACCAGCACCACGGCTACGCAGCGCGCCGATTGTTGCCGCACCCGCTGCCGCCCCTGTAGCACAACCAACCCGCTCACTCTGGGACAGCGTTGCCGAGCTGGCCAACACCGGGCACTGTGAGCAGGCGCGCAGCCTCTGCGAACAGCACCTGCTGACTGAAGGCCCCAGCGCTCAGGCTTTCTATTGGCTGGGGCTGCTTAGCGATGTGCAACAGCACAGTGACCAAGCCTGTGGCTACTACCGCAAGGCCATCTATCTTGATCCGCGGCACCGCGAAGCACTGACCCACCTGGCCGCCCACCTGGAAAACCAGGGCGACCAGAGCGGAGCCCAACGCCTGTACCGGCGCGCCCAGGAGGGAGGTAAATCAACGTGATGGACACGGACCCGCTACTGCCGCAACAGGCCCCGATCGACGATTGCTGGAACCGCATCGGCGTGTTCGGCGACCAGAGCTGCGCGCGCCTGGACGCCCATATCCACTGTCGCAATTGCGAGGTTTACAGTGCTGCCGCGATCGCCCTGCTCGACCGCTATGGCACCCAGCTGGAACCGGACAGCAACGCCTATGGCCAGGCCGAGGCCAACGCCGAGCTGGGCGAACAGCGCTCGCTGCTGATCTTTCGCCTGGGCGAAGAGTGGCTGGCGCTGGCCACCCGACGCATGGCCGAAGTGATGCCACTTTCACCGATTCACACCCTGCCCCACCAGAAGGCCGGCAGCCTGCTGGGCGTCACCAACGTACGCGGCACCCTGGTCGCCTGCCTCGATCTGGGCGGCGTACTGGGCCTGGAGCACAGCGACAGCAAAGCGGAAAAACGCAGCATCCCGCGCATGCTGATCCTTGAAACCAGCGCCGGGCCATTGGTCAGCCCGGTGGATGAAGTGGCCGGCATTCAGCGCATTCCCCTGGCGCTGATCGGTGCTTCAGTGCAGGAAGACAAGCGCACCATCAGCCGCTTCAGCGCCGGTGTACTGCAGTGGGGTGGCAGGAGCATCACCCTGCTTGACGATGAACAGCTGCTCGCCGCCATGAGCAGGAGCCTGACATGACCCCGGACCAGATGCGCGATGCCTCGCTGCTTGAGCTGTTCCGCATGGAAGCGGAGGCGCAGAAGCAGGTGCTGGATACCGGCCTGCTGATCCTTGAACGCGACCCGCTCAACGCCGGGCAGCTGGAAGCCTGCATGCGCGCGGCGCACTCGCTCAAGGGTGCTTCGCGGATTGTTGGCCTGGACAGCGGCGTACAGGTGGCCCATGCCATGGAAGACCTGCTGGTGGCCGCCCAGGAAGGCTTGCTGCGCCTACTGCCGGATCATATTGATGCCCTGTTGCAAGGCTCCGACCTGCTGCTGCGCATCGGCCAGGCACAGTCCGACAGCGCACTTGAAACCCAGGTCAAACAGCTCACCTCACGCCTGCAGACACTGCTCGGGGCCGCCGTACCGGCCCTGCGAGAGCCACCCATTCCCCAGCAAACACAGCCCCAGACACAAACGCCGGAACCTGCGTCCAGCGCCCAGCCCGCGCCCCCTATGCCGCCCGCAGAACCGACAAGCGAAGAGCACAGCCGGGTGCTGCGCGTATCCGCCGAACGCTTCGATCACCTGATCGACCTGTCGGGCAAATCGCTGGTGGAATTCCAGCGCATGAAACCGCTGAGCGACTCGCTGCACCGCCTCAAGCGCCAACAGGCCGCCGCGCGACGCACCTACGAAAGCCTGCGCGAGCAGCTGCTCGGCCTGCCGATCAGTCCCGCTATTGAAACCCTGCTCAACGACGGCCGTCATCTACTGATGGAGTGCCAGCAGCAGCTGCAAAGTCATCAGGAACTGTTCGATGACTTCGTCTGGCATGGCGGCCAGCGCACCCAAAAACTCTATGACCTGGCCCTGGCCTCACGCATGCGGCCGTTTGCCGACGTGCTGACCGGCCAGGCGCGCATGCTGCGCGACCTGGGACGTTCGCTGGGCAAGCAGGTGCACCTGGAAGTCGAAGGCGAACACACTCAGGTCGACCGCGACATTCTCGAACGCCTGGAAGCACCGCTGACCCACCTGCTGCGCAATGCCGTCGACCACGGCATCGAGCCGCCGGCGCTGCGGCTACGCAAAGGCAAGCCCGAAGAAGGCACGGTACAACTCAAAGCCCGTCATCACGCCAACATGCTGATCCTCGAAGTCAGCGATGACGGCGGCGGCGTTGACCTGGAGCGGGTTCGCCAGGCCATCATCGAGCGCCGCTTCACCTCCGCCGAACAGGTGGCGCAGATGAGCGAGGAAGAGCTGCTGACCTTCCTCTTCCTGCCCGGTTTCAGCATGAGCCAGCAGGTCACCGAAGTGTCCGGACGGGGCGTCGGCCTGGACGTGGTGCAGCACGAAATCCGCCGCATGCGCGGCAACGTGCGCCTGCAACAGCGTCAGGGCGAAGGCAGCCTGTTCCACATCGAACTGCCACTGACCCTGTCAGTGGTCCGCGCGCTGGTGGTGAGCATCGGCGGCGAGGCGTATGCCTTCCCCCTGGCGCAGATCGAACGCATGCTGCGCCTGCAACGTGAGGCGATTGTGCACCTCGAAGGGCGCCAGCACTTCTGGCTCGAAAACGAGCACATCGGCCTGCTCTCCGCCGCCCAGTTGCTGCAACGCGCCGAGCAGAAGAGCGAAGAAACCGACATCCCGATTGTGATGATCCGTGACCGCGAGCGCTGTCACGGCCTGGCGGTCGAACGCTTTATTGGTGAATACACCCTGGTGCTGATGCCGCTGGACCCGCGCCTGGGCAAGATCCGCGATGTGGCAGCCGGGGCCCTATTGCACGACGGCACACCGGTGCTGATTCTGGATGTCGATGACCTGCTCAATTCAGTGGCCAAGCTGCTCGGCGGCGGCCATCTGGAACGGGTCGACCACAGCGGCAGCATTCGCCAGGCGGCCAGCAAGCGCGTGCTGGTGGTGGATGACTCGCTCACCGTACGCGAGCTGGAACGCAAGCTGCTGCTCAGTCGCGGCTATCAGGTCGAGGTGGCCGTCGATGGCATGGACGGCTGGAACGCCCTGCGCGCAGGCAGCTTCGACCTGCTGATCACCGATATCGACATGCCGCGCATGGACGGCATCGAACTGGTCACCCTGGTGCGCCAGGACCCTCGCCTGCGCGCCCTGCCGGTGATGGTGGTGTCCTACAAGGACCGCGAAGAAGACCGCCGCAAAGGCCTGGAGGCCGGGGCGGACTACTACCTGGCCAAGGCCAGTTTCCATGACGAAGCGCTGCTGGATGCAGTACAGACCCTGATTGGAGAGTCTCGCGAATGAGGATTGCAATCGCCAACGACATGCCACTGGCTGTCGAAAGCCTGCGTCGGGCACTGGCTGCCGAGCCGCAGTATGAGTTGATCTGGGTTGCCAGCAATGGCGAAGAAGCGGTGCGCCGCTGCCGCGAGGATCACCCCGACCTGCTGCTGATGGACATGCTGATGCCCGGCATGAACGGTGTCGAAGCTACCCGGCGGATCATGCTCGACACCCCCTGCGCGATCCTGGTCGTCACCGCAGATGTCGAGCGCAACATGGCCCAGGTGTTCGACGCCATGGGCGCCGGAGCGCTGGACGTTGTGGCCGTCCCGTCACTCGGGCCGCAGCAGTTGCTCGATGGCGCGGCGATCCGCCGCAAGATCCACAACATCGCCTGGATGATCGGGCACAAGGCCTCACGCAGCGTCAGCCTGATCCCGGCCAAGGCCAGCGATCAGCGCAGCAAACGCCTGGTGGCCATTGGCGCCTCGGCCGGCGGCCCGGCCTCGCTGGTTGAATTGCTGCAGCAGATCCCGGCGAACTTTCCCGCCAGCATCGTCCTGGTGCAACACGTCGACGAAGTGTTTGCCGCCGGCATGGCGCAGTGGCTGGCCAGCGAATCGCACATGCCGGTGCGCCTGGCCCAGGAAGGCGAGCTGCTGCAACCGGGGGAAGTGCTGCTAGCCGGCACCAACAACCATCTGTACCTAAATGCCGAAGAGCGGCTGATCTACCGTCGCGAGCCGGCCGATCAGGTTTACCGCCCGTCTATCGATGTATTCTTCAACAGCGTGGCCAGCCACTGGCGCGGCGACGCCATCGGCGTGCTGCTGACCGGCATGGGCCGCGACGGCGCACGCGGGCTCAAGCAGATGCGTGAGCGCGGTTTTCACACCATCGCCCAGGATCAGGCCAGCAGCGCGGTCTATGGTATGCCTAAGGCCGCGGCAGCCCTGGATGCTGCCGTGGAGATTCTGCCGCTGGACAAGATTGCCCCGCGCCTGATCCAACGCTTGAGTTGATGCACCCACCGCTAGCACTTTGCCGGCACCAGATGAAGTAAATGATGGAGTACTGCCATGCCACGGCCTAATGAGCATCCCCCGCTTCCTCAAGGGCTACCTGATAACTCGATGATGGTGCTGCTGGTCGATGACCAGGCCATGATCGGCGAGGCCGTGCGCCGGGCACTCAGCGAGGAAAGCGACATCGACTTTCATTTCTGCTCGGACCCGCACCAGGCCCTGAATGTGGCTCAACAGATCAAGCCCACGGTGATCCTGCAGGACCTGATCATGCCCGGTATCGATGGCCTCGACCTGCTCGGCCAGTACCGCAGCGCCCCGGGGCTGCGCGATGTGCCGGTCATCGTGCTGTCGACCAAGGAAGACCCCAAGATCAAGAGCGCCGCCTTCACCGCCGGGGCCAACGACTACCTGGTGAAATTGCCGGATGTGATCGAACTGCTGGCGCGTATCCGCTACCACTCGCGCTCCTACCTCACCCTGCAACAGCGTGATGAGGCCTACCGTGCCCTGCGCGAAAGTCAGCAGCAACTGCTCGACACCAACCTGGTTCTGCAACGGCTGATCAAATCCGACGGCCTCACCGGCCTGGCTAACCGCCGCTACCTGGACGAGTACATCGAAGTCGAGTGGCACCGTGCCCAGCGCGACAACAGTGAACTGTCACTGCTGATGATCGATGTCGATTACTTCAAAGCGTTTAACGACCGGTATGGGCATGTCGCCGGCGATGACGTATTGCGCCAGGTGGGCGAGGCGCTGCGCGCCAGCTGCAACCGCGCCGCCGATCTTGCCGCCCGCTATGGTGGCGAGGAATTTGCGGTGGTCATGCCGGGCACCGCCTCTGGTGGCGCGCGCCTGCAGGCCGAAAAAGTCCGGCGCGCCATTGAGGCGCTGGGCATCCCCCATGAACTGCCCAAGCCCGGTTCGCCGATCAGCGTGAGTATCGGCATCGCCACCCTCAGGCCGAGTGAGGGCAACGACCCCATGAGCCTGATCATCAAGGCTGACGAGGGCCTTTACCTGGCCAAGCACAGTGGTCGCAACCAGGTGGCGATGGCCTCGGACAACAGCTGAGCCCCCACGACAGATAGCGCACTGCCGCGAAACGGGACCTTGGTCGTACTTGGCCAGTCCGTGCGCGCGGCCTTACCTTGCCTCTCCAGCCAAACGAATAAAGTCCCATGTCAGTGCCTGATCTTCTGCTTCTGCTTGCCGCCGGTTTTGCTGCCGGCGGGATGAATGCCCTCGCCGGTGGCGGCACCTTCTTCTCCTTCCCGGCGTTACTCGCGGCGGGTCTGCCGCCGGTGACCGCCAATGCCACCAATGCCGTGGCGCTGTGGCCGGCCAGCCTGGCGGGAGCCTGGGCGGCGCGGGATTCGCTGCGACCGCTGGGGCGTTATCTGCTGCCGTTGCTGGCCGCCGGGCTGGCCGGCGGTTTGCTCGGTGGGCTGTTGCTGCTGGTTGGTGGCGATGCGGTGTTTGCCAAACTGATTCCCTGGCTACTGCTGGCGGCCACCGCGCTGTTTGCCGCCAGCCCCTGGCTCAGTCGCTGGCTGGCCGCGCGCCGCGCCGAAGCGGCACAACCGCCGCATAGCCCGTTGTCGCTGGGTGCGCATATTGGTGTGTCGATCTATGGTGGCTACTTCGGTGCCGGCATGGGCATCCTGCAACTGGCGGCATTCTCCATCGAAGGCCACCCGCTGGCCCGCGCCAATGCCCTGAAAAACCTGATTTCGGCGGTGATCTACAGCGTCGCCACCGCGACTTTTATCATCGCCGGGCGGGTCAGCTGGTATGAGCTGGTGATTCTGCTGGTGGGCGCCACCGTAGGCGGCTATGTCGGCGGTGCGCTGGGCCAGCGTCTGCCGGCCAAGTTCCTGCGCCTGCTGGTGATCAGCGTGGGCAGCGGTATGACGCTGTATTACTTCTGGGCGACCTATTTCGCCCAGTAACACTCAATTTTTACCGCGTTTGCGAAACTCCACCGGGGTTTCGCCGACCCAACGCTTGAAGGCGCGGTAGAAGGTGCTCGGCTCGGAGAAGCCAGTGCGTTCGACAATCACCTCAATGCGCTCGTCGGTGTTGAGCAGCAGGTCCTTGGCCAGGCGACAGCGGTAGTCAGTCACCAGGTCATTGAAGCGCACGCCGGCCATGGCCAGTCGCTCGCGCAGCCGTCGCGCTGGCATGTTCAAGCGTGCCGCCACCTGCTCCAGGGTGGCACCGCTGTCCACCAGCAACTCGCCAATCAACTCACGCACCTTGCGCACCAGATCCAGCCGCTCGACCTCGGCCAGCTGCCTACGCGCCAATGACTCGTGCATGCGCAGCAGCTCTGGCGCGGCATGCCGCGAGGTCTTGTCCAGCACTGCGGCATTGAACACCAGGGCGTAACGCTCGCCACTCAGTTGCGCCGGACAGCCGTAGACCTGCTGGTAACGCTCGGCCGGCGCGCCGTCGGCATGCATGAATTGCACTTCATAGGGGGTGAAATCGCCTTCGGTCAGCGCATCGAACAAGCGGATTACCGCGCCGGCGAGCATTTCAGGGAAATGCCGTGGCGTGCCGGGAATCAACCCGAGCACCAGCACCGCGCGCTCACCGTGCACCTCAAGCTTGGCATTCAGGGTGTCGGAAAGCAGGCGTACATAGCGCAGGGCATGGCGCAGGCCTTCGCCGAAGGTTTCGCTGGAAAGAAACAGGTATTCCAGCAGCAGGCCGTGAAACGCCGGCAGGTGCTGAGCCAGGTAGAGGCCGACATGCTCTTCGCCGCATTCGTCGATGGCCGCCTTCCAGAACAGCGCCTGGGCGGCATGCGGAAAGCGCCCGGCAGGCAGACCACCCGGCGGCAGGCCAACCCGCGCCAGCACTCGATCAGGGTCGGTACCGCTGGC
The DNA here is from genome assembly GCF_021375795.1 of Pseudomonas anguilliseptica. Taxonomy (GTDB): domain Bacteria; phylum Pseudomonadota; class Gammaproteobacteria; order Pseudomonadales; family Pseudomonadaceae; genus Aquipseudomonas; species Aquipseudomonas anguilliseptica_A. Next base: position 171,613 of record NZ_JAEIOI010000004.1, read on the forward strand.
ACGCAAGGCATCGATCACTGGACGCATCAGCGCCACATCGTCAGTCAGGTCACGCATTTTTCAGGAATTCTTATTGTTCGCGAGGCGCGGCCATCTTAGGCAGCTTTAGGTCATGCGCTCAAGGCGTGAATCATGCTGATAAACGATTGACTGGCCTGCCGCACTGCCAGGCGATGCGGCCAATGCACGGCAGCGCTGGCCGACTAAGCTGCTGCCACCGTTCTTAGGAGTTTGCCCATGGCCATCGACTGGCTCGATCTGCCCGCCCCGCCTGCCTTACCCGCCCTGTTTCTACGCGCGGCCCTGCGCCGCCGCGTGACCGGCCGCAGCCTGCCCGAGCTGGGCGTGCGCTGCCAGGTCACGGTCGACCCCAAGCACCTGGCGCACTACCGGAAGATTTGCGGCGCAGCCGACGATCATCTGCTGCCCGCCGCCTATCCGCACATCCTGGCGTTTGCCCTGCAGATGCAGTTGCTCACCGACAAGCGTTTCCCCTTCCCGCTGCTTGGCCTGGTGCACCTGGAAAACCATATTCGCGTGCTGCGCCCACTCGGCGGCCTCGGGCCGTTTACCGTCAGCGTGCAAGTGCAGGACCTGCAAGCCCATGACAAGGGCGTGACCTTTAGCCTGATCACCCAATTGCACGACCAGCTCGGCCTACTCTGGGAAGGCGACAGCCGCATCCTCTGCCGCGCCCTGCGCCTGGACGGCAAGCCAGCCGAACACGCAGCCGAAACCGTGCTGACGCAAACCACCCTGGCGCACTGGCGTGCCCCTGCCGATATCGGCCGTCGCTATGCGCGCATCGCCGGCGACTACAACCCGATCCATATGTTTGCCGCCACGGCCAAGCTGTTCGGCTTCCCCCGCGCCATCGCCCATGGTCTGTGGAACAAGGGCCGCGCCCTGGCCGAATTGAGCTCGCGCCTGCCTGCTGCCGGCTATGCCGTGAGCGTGCGCTTCCAGAAGCCGGTGCTGTTGCCGGCAGAAGTGCGCCTACTGACCAGTGAGCCCGGCAGCCATGGCCAGTTCAGCCTGCTCGGCCAGGATGAGCTGGTGCATATGAGCGGCAGTTGGCAGCCGCTGGACTAGGCACGCGGCAAGGCTTGGCGTTTTTCCGAGGGCGGATTATCGTGTGCCTTCCTGCGCCTGCGCGGTCCTGGTTGACCCGTCCGGCAACTCCAATGGATCAGAGAGCCTCAGCATGAAAAACACCGCCGTACTTGCCACGTCCTTCGTCCTCGCTTGCACTGCGTTGCAGGCTCATGCCCTGGACGCGTCCGGGCAGCGCTATGTCAATCAGCTGGTACAGGGCGGTCCGGTGTCGATTCGCGAAGCCGCGCAGAGCATCTATCACAGCGGTTACCGGGACCAGGAAACCCTCGACGTGGCCGCCGAAGTGCTGCTGCAGAAGTACCGCAGCGCCACCGACAACACCACCTCCGACGCCCTGGCCTGGGTCTGCAAGGCCCTGGCCAGCTCGGGCAACGGCCGCTACAAGCCAGTGCTGGCCGAAGTGGTGGCCAACTCCAATAACCGCAAACTCGACCGCCACTGCGAAAAGGCCGGCAACAGCCTCAGCGCCGGCGGCGCGCCCTACACTGCCGGCAGCGTCAACCTGGATGCCTACCGCGCCGGCCAGGGCCAGCCTGCGGCCAGCAGCACCCTGGCCCTTGCACCCGCTGCCGCACCGGCAGCCGTGGCCCAGGGCAGCGGCTCGTTCAGCGATGTGCGCACCGGCATGAGCATGGATGAAGTCAATGCACTGCTTGGCGCGCCGACCGCCACCTTCTCGCACCAGACCGGCAAGGCCTGGATCCCGTTCAACTTCAAAGGCAAGGACGTCGCCCGCGTGGTGTCGTTGTACAAAGGCAAGGGCCGCATCACCTTCTCCCAGGAAAGCGTCTATGCCAACGTCTGGCGCGTGCTGGAAGTGACTAACAATCCCAACGAAAGCGGCTACCCATAACCTGCGGTATCGGTTTGCCGGCTTGAAGACCGGCCGGCAAACCCCGAAGCTATGCTCCTCTTTGCTGGAGCGCCTGATGAACCTCGCCGAACTGACCACCCGCATGCACGCCATTCGTGACCATAACGACTGGCGGCCCTTCCACAGCCCGAAGAACCTGGCCATGGCCGCCAGCGTGGAAATGGCCGAGCTCGTGGAGATCTTCCAGTGGCTGACTGAGGCCCAATCACAGCAATTGCCGCCGGAAAAACTGACCCATGCCGGCCAGGAAATCGGCGACGTGATCCTCTACCTGATATTGCTATGCGGCGAGCTGGGCCTGGATATGGAACAGGTGGTGCGCGCCAAGCTGGCCGACAACGAACGGCGCTTCCTCGGGAGCACAGCCCATGAGTGATCGGCACTTCGACGAGCTGGCCACACGCTTTGCCGAGAAAATCTATGGCGGCGCCAAGGGCGCGATTCGCCTGGCCGTGCTCCAGGCCGACCTGGCAGAAGCGCTACCCGAGCGCCCGCTGAGGGTGCTGGATATTGGCGCAGGCCTTGGCCATATGTCGCTGTGGCTGGCCGAGCGTGGCCACCAGGTGACCCTGACCGAACCCGCCGAGCCGATGCTCACCGGTGCCCGTGAGCGCTTTGCCGCCGCCGGCCAGCCGGCCACGTTTATCCAGGCGCCCTGGCAGGACCTGCTCGGCCAGCTGGAGCAGCCCTATGACCTGGTGATCTGCCATGCGGTGCTGGAATGGCTGGCCAAGCCACACAGCATCCTGCCGGTGCTGCACCAGCTGTGCGCGCCCGGCGGCTGGCTGTCGCTGGCGTTCTACAACAAGGATGCGCTGATCTACCGCAACCTGCTCAAGGGCCACTTCCGCAAGCTGCGCAAGGCCGAGTTCGCCGGAGAGAAACAGAGCCTGACCCCGCAGATGCCGCTTGATCCGCGCGAGCTGGCGGCGCAACTTGAGGCTAATTGGCAGGTCGAAAGCCAGAGTGGCGTGCGGGTGTTTCACGACTATATGCCGCAACCCTTCCAGGCCAAGGCCGAGCTGCTCGACCTGCTGGAAATGGAACTGGCCTACCGCCGCCACCCCAGCTTTGCCGGGCTGGGGCGTTATCTTCACTGGATCTGCCGGCCACGCTGACAGCCATCACACTGGAGGCTGAACATTCAATGAAAAGACTGGGCGCACTACTGCTCCTTACCAGCCTCGCCGCCTGCCAGAGCCAGAATCCCTATATCGCCGACAGCAAACCGATGCCGCCGGCACCCGCTCACTCGCCCCAGCAACTGGACCGCAGCGCCTACCCGGCTGCGCCGCGCGACTATGCGCGCTACCGTACCTGGAGCTGGCAGCAGCTACCGGCCGGCAGCGCCTGGGCCAGTTCCGAGCAGGTGCAGGAAGCCTTGAGCAACGCCCTCGACCAGCGCGGCCTGCGCCCGCACCGCGTCGGTAAAACCAGCGACCTCAAGGTCAGCGCCGAGCTGCGTCTGGAGCAGCGCTTGCGTCAGGTCACGGAACAGTACGGCAGCCATTACGGCCATAGTCGCTATGGCAATGACTACGGCATGTGGGGCAGCGCGCCGCTGGTGCGCAGCTACACCGAAGACGTCATGGTGGTGCGCATCGAACTGTTCGATGGCCAGAACGGTCAAGCGGTGTGGAACGGCCACGCCGAAACCCGCAACAGCGGCAGTCAGAGTGAACGCGCCGCCGCACTGCGCAACGCCGTACAACAGGCCCTGGCGGCGTACCCGCCAAGCTGATTGCCGAACCCGAGGAGAGCACCCATGCGTGCATCGCTGCTGTTACTGCCCCTGCTATTGATCCTCAGCGCCTGCCAGAACACGCAGTTGCAGCGCGACTTCGACCTTAACCGGGACTTTGCCGCCTACCGCAGCTGGAGCTGGCAGGAACCGGCCGTGCAATACAAACCTGATGATCCGCGTCTGAAAAGCGACCTGACAGACCAGCGCATCCGCACGGCGGTCAGCCAACAGCTCGACCAGCGTGGCCTGCGCCCGGCAGCAGCAAACACGCCAGGTGACCTCAAGGTTCAGGTGTGGATGATCGTCGACAACCGCCAGCAGCAGGTCAGCACCCAGCTCGGCGGCGCCTGGGGTGATCCCTGGAGTGGCGGTTTCTGGGGCGGCCCGAGTTACGTGGAAACCCGCACCCTGGACTATCAGGTCGGCACCCTGCAGATCGACCTGTTCGATGGTAAGGACGGCAAACTGGTATGGCGCGGCAGCACCGAACAGGTGCTACGCAACCCACAGCCCAGCCCGAACGAGCGCGAAGCCGCGATTCGCCGCAGCGTGGCGGAAGTGTTAAGCCAGTATCCGCCTCGATAGACCACCCTACACGCGCCCACTGACACCAAGGATGCTGCATGAACCCAACCCCACGCCTCAGCCACCGCCCCGCTGCGGCGGCTGACTTGGCCGAGATCGTCGGCTTTCCACAAAACGCCGATGAACTGTTCTTCTGCTATCCCAAGGCCGACTGGCCGCTGAGTGTCGGTCAATTGGCCGCCGCCATTGCCGAACGCCGCGACAGCACCGTGGTGCTGCTTGATGGCCGAGTGGCCGGTTTTGCCAACCTCTACCAGTGGCACTACGACGAGCACTGCGCGCTGGGCAACCTGATGGTCGCCCCTTGGGCCCGCGGTCAAGGCGTAGCGCATTATCTGGTGGCGGTGATGGAGCAGTTGGCGCGGGAGCATTACCACGCCAATCGCATGCTGGTGTCGTGCTTCAACGCCAACAGCGCCGGCCTGCTGCTCTACCCCAAGCTCGGCTATGCCCTCAGTGATGTGGTCGAACGCCGCGACCCCAAGGGCCAGCGCGTCGCGCTGATCCAGTTCAGCAAGCCCCTGTAGAGCGGTTTACAGGTCCCAGTCCGGCCGATCCGCCAACCGCTCGACCAGAAAATCCAGCAGCGCCCGCAGCGCCGGCGGCATTTGCCGGCGCGTACCGTAGAGGGCGTGGATGCCCAGTTGCTGTGGCTCGTAGTCAGGCAGCAACTGTACCAGCGCCCCGGAGCGCAGATGCGCGCCGACCGAATAGCGCGGCTGCAAACTGATGCCAATATCGGCCAGCACCGCCTCCAGCAGCACCATGGATTCATTGGCGCTGAGGTTGCCGCTGACCGCCACGGCATGCGGCTCATCGGCACGGCTGAACTCCCAGATGCTGCGGCCGAAGTAGGCGTAACTCAGGCAGTTGTGCTGCGCCAGTTCCTCGGGCCGCTGCGGCGTGCCATGCCTGGCCAGATACGCCGGGGTGGCGCACACCACCGAGCGGCACACCGCCAACTGACGGGCGATCAGATTGGGGTCGAGCTGATTGGTGATGCGCAGGGCCAGGTCGATACGCGCTTCCACCAGGTTGACCGCCTGACTGCCCACCAGCAGGTCAATGCTGACCTGCGGATACAGGCGGGTGAAGTCATCCAGCGCGTGCACCAGCCAGGCCTGTGCCAGTGACTGGCTACAAGCGATGCGCAAGGTGCCACGCGGCGCAGCCTCATCGGTACGGCTGACGCTCTGCATGGCCTCGGCCATGGCCAGCATCTCGCGGCATTGGCCAAGCAACTGCTCGCCGGCACCGGTCAGGCTCAGCTTGCGTGTGGTGCGGTGCAGCAGGCGCGCGCCGACCCAGGTTTCCAGCTCGCCGAGGTAACGCGAGACCATTGCCCGCGACATCTCCAGCGCATCGGCGGCTGCGGTCTGGCTGCCGCGCTCCACCACTTCGACAAAAACCCGCGTAGCCGTCAGGCGATCCATAATTAGCCCACTTAACGCAACAAATATGCGCAGATTACGGGGCTTTTTGATCGATTTAAAGCAACTAAGATGAGCTCATTCACTCAACAGGAGTTCCCCATGTCGCTCATCACTCACCTGCGCAGCCTGCTCGCCAGCGCCAGCCTGCTGACCCTGGCCAGCACCGCCTTCGCCCAACCGCTGACCCTGGATGTCTACAACCCAGGCGACAAGGCCATCTTCCCGGTAACCTCGACGCTGATCAGCGGCGAACGCGAGGCCATCCTGGTCGATGCGCAGTTCTCCAACCGCGAAGCGCAGGAACTGGTCGAGCGCATTCAGGCCAGCGGCAAGACCCTGACCACCATCTTTATCAGCCACGGCGACCCGGATTTCTACTTCGGTCTGGACACCCTGACCCGCGCCTTCCCCGAGGCCAAAGTCCTGGCCACGCCGCAGACCATTGCCTATATCGAAAAAAGCAGCGAGCCGAAGCTGGCCTACTGGGGCCCGATCCTCAAGGACAGCGCACCGGCCCGCACCGTGGTGCCGCAAGCGCTGCAAGGCGACCACCTGAGCCTGGAAGGCCAGCGCATCGAGCTGATCGGCCATGACCCCAAGCACACCAGCCTGTGGATTCCGAGCATCAAGGCGGTGGTCGGCGGCGTGCTGACCTACGCCAACATCCACCCCTGGATTGCCGATGCACAAACCGCAGAGGCGCGTAAATCCTGGCTGAAATCCCTGGATGAACTGCAAGCGCTGCAACCTAAAACCCTGGTACCGGGTCACTTTATGGGCCAGCCGAACCTGAACCTGGATGACCTGCGCTTTACCCGCAACTACCTGAATGACCTGGAAGCGGCGCTGCCCAAGGCCCAGAACAGCCAGGCGCTGATCACAGCGATGAAGGCCAAGTACCCACAGCTACTCGACGCCAGCAGCCTGGAACTGAGCGCCAAGGTGCTCAAAGGTGAAATGCAGTGGCCGTAAGCCGCCGCATCCTGATCACCGGCGCCTCGCGCGGCATTGGCTTGGGCTTGACACAGGCCTTTGTGCAGGCGGGCTGGCAGGTGCATGCCGTGATCCGCAACCTGGCGGGTAGCCACGAACTGCAGGCGCTGGCCACGCAACATGGCCAGCGCCTGCAGCTGATTGAGTGCGATTTGCTGCAGCGCGAGGCAGGCCAACTGATCGACCGTGCGCTGGGCGACCAAGCGCTGACCTGTGCGCTGTTCAATGCTGGCATCTACGGCCCAGCGCATCAGGATCCGCGCCAGGCCAACAGCGCGGAGATCGGCCAGCTGTTTCTCGCCAATGCCGTTGCGCCGATCAGCCTGGGTCAACAGCTGGCTGGGCGCATTGAGGCCGGCGGGGTGATGGCCTTTATCAGTTCGCAAATGGCCAGTTTGCAGCTCAACCACACCCTAGACATGCCGCTGTACGGTGCCAGCAAGGCCGCGCTGAACAGCCTGCTGCTGAGCTGGAGCAGCCACTATGCCGAGCTGCCCTGGAGCCTGCTGGCCCTGCATCCGGGCTGGGTGCGCACGGCCATGGGCGGCGCCGATGCCCCCTTGAGCGTGGCGGATAGCGCAGCAGGGCTGTATCAGGTGATCAGCGCTGAACTGGGCCGCCGACGCTGCACCTTCCTCGACTACCAGGGCCAGACCTTGCCCTGGTGAGGCTGACGGCGCGCTGTGCATTTGCGGCATAATCGCCCGCCCTGCCCGCCTGGAGATATGCCCATGCCTGCCCCGATCTGGTGGTTGATGGCCCTGCCCTTCGTTGCCGGCGCCTGCCTGCCGCTGCAAGCCGGGATCAACGGTCAACTGGCCAAGCAGGTGTCCAGCGTGCTGGCCGCGGCGCTGGTGTCCTTTGCCGTCGGCACTCTGGCGCTACTGATTCTGGTGCTGGTGCAGCGCGAATTCCCCAGCTTCGCCGCGCTCAAAGGTCTGACCTGGTGGCACTGGAGCGGCGGCCTGCTGGGGGTGATGTTTATCGCCACCGCCGCCTTTGCCGGCCCACGCGTCGGCGCCCTGCTGTTTATGGTGCTGGTGATCGCCGGGCAGCTGAGCATGGCCCTGACCCTGGACCACTTCGGCTGGGCCGGCTTTCGTGAAGCGCCGATCAGCGCAGGCAAAGTCGGCGGCCTGCTGCTGATCGTTGCCGGTATCTGGCTGATCAGGCGCAGCTAGCCACCCGGCACCTGCTCCATGGGTGGTGATCCCGCTGTGCTAAAGTGCGCGGCGTTTTTTGCCCTGCGCCTTGCCTGCCCAGCCTATCGCCAAGCGTCGCGTGCCCGACTCATCGTCCGGCGCGGCAGTGCCTATTGGCTGGCCGCCGCGCCACCGCCTTTGGAATTGACCATGCTGCAACACCTGAAAAACACCTGGTTCTTTAACATCCGCGGCGATGTACTCGCCGGTCTGGTGGTGGCGCTGGCGCTGATCCCGGAAGCCATCGCCTTCTCGATCATCGCCGGGGTCGACCCCAAAGTCGGCCTGTATGCCTCCTTCTGCATTGCCGTGGTGATCGCCTTTGTCGGTGGCCGCCCGGGCATGATCAGCGCCGCCACCGGAGCCATGGCCCTGCTGATGGTGACCCTGGTGAAAAACCATGGTCTGGAATACCTGCTGGCCGCAACACTGTTGTGCGGCGCGCTGCAGATTGGCGCGGGTTACCTCAAACTCGGCTCACTGATGCGCTTTGTCTCGCGCTCGGTGGTCACCGGCTTCGTCAACGCCCTGGCCATTCTGATTTTCATGGCGCAGCTGCCCGAGCTGACCAACGTCACCTGGCAGGTCTACGCCATGTGTGCGGCGGGCCTGGCCATCATCTACCTGTTTCCCTATGTGCCGACGCTGGGCCGCCTGATCCCGTCGCCGCTGGTGTGCATCCTGTCGATGACCGCCGTGGCGGTGTATTTCGGCCTGGATATCCGCACCGTCGGCGACATGGGTGAACTGCCGGACACCCTGCCGATCTTCCTCTGGCCGGACGTGCCCCTGACATTCGAGACCCTGGCGATCATCTTCCCCTATTCCGCCGCACTGGCCGTGGTTGGCCTGCTGGAGTCGATGATGACCGCGACCATCGTCGATGACATGACCGATACCGAAAGCGACAAGAACCGTGAATGCAAAGGCCAGGGCGTGGCCAATATCGCCGCAGGCCTGATGGGCGGTATGGCGGGCTGCGCGATGATCGGCCAGTCGGTGATCAACGTGAAATCCGGCGGTCGGGGCCGTTTGTCCTGCCTGGTGGCCGGCAGCGTGCTGCTGTTGATGGTGGTGTTTCTCAGCGACTGGGTACGGCAGATCCCCATGGCTGCGCTGGTGGCGGTGATGATCATGGTGTCGATCGGCACCTTCAGCTGGGCGTCGCTGCGCAACCTGCGTACTTTCCCGCTGTCGACCAACATCGTCATGCTCGCCACCGTGGCCGTCACCGTTTACAGCCATAACCTGGCCTATGGCGTGTTTGTCGGGGTGCTGTTGGCAGCGATGTTCTTCGCCAACAAGATCGGCCATTACCTGTACATCACCTCGGCGCTGGACAGCGCAACCGGCCAGCGCACCTACCAGGTGGTCGGGCAGGTGTTCTTCAGTTCAGCCGACAAGTTCGTCAGTGCCTTTGATCTGCGTGAAGGCCTGAGCAAGGTGGTGATTGACCTGTCCCGCGCACACTTCTGGGACATCACGGCCGTCGCAGCGCTGGATAAGGTGGTGCTGAAACTGCGTCGCAGCGGCAGTGAGGTCGAAGTGCTCGGTCTTAACGAAGCCAGCGCGACTATCGTTGATCGCTTTGGCGTGCACGAAAAGCCCGAAGCCATCGACCACGTGCTCGGGCACTGAGCCCGCTCAACTCGGCTCGGTCGCTGCAGCAGCAAACAGCTGATCCAGCGGCACCGGCCGACCGAAGTAATAGCCCTGAAAGCAGGTGCAGCCAAAGCTGCTCAGGCGCTCGCACTGGGCCTGGGTTTCCACGCCCTCGGCGATCACGTCCAGCTTCAGCGCATGCGCCAGGGACACGATGGTGCAGGCAATGTCGGCATCCTGGGTGTCGCTGAGCAGATCGCAGACAAAGGAACGGTCGATCTTCAGCTGATCCACCGGCAAGGTCTTGAGGTAGGACAACGACGAGTAGCCGGTGCCGAAGTCGTCCAGCGCAAAGCGCAGGCCATGCGTCTTGAGCCGGGCCATCTTGGCGATCACCGCCTCGCGCCCATCGAGCAGCATGCTCTCGGTGATTTCCAGCTTCAGGCTGCTGGGGTTGCAGCCGCTGCGTTGCACGATCTGCAGCACCTGCTCGACAAAATCGGGCTGCTGCAACTGCTTGGCACTGACGTTGACCGACAGGCTCAGATGGCGCAACTCAGCCGAACGCCCCCACTGTGCCAGGGTCGCGCAGGCCGTCTGCAACACCCATTCGCCCAGCGGCAGAATCAGCCCGCAGCCTTCGGCTATCGGGATGATCTCGCCCGGGGTGAGCAGGCCCCGCTGCGGGTGCTGCCAGCGCAGCAGCACTTCGGCACCTTGCAGGCCCGCGCGCTGATCGATCTGCGCCTGGTAGTAAAGAACGAACTCGCTTTTCAGCAGGCCCTGGCGCAGGTCGCTCTCCAGGCTGGCGCGCTGCATTACCCGTTGCTGCATCTGCGGCTCGAAGAAACAGCTGGTGTTACGCCCCTGCGCCTTGGCCTGGTACATGGCCAGATCGGCCTGTTTGAGCAGGTCGTCCAGCGGCTCGCCTTTACCGTTGAACATGGCGATGCCGATGCTCAACGTGCTGAAGTGCTCCACACCACCCACGCTGAAGGGCTGGCGCAGGGTGAAGAGGATCTTGCCGGCGATGCTCTCGGCCAGTTGCGCGGCCTCCAGCGGCTCAATGCCGAGGTTTTCCAGAAGGATGACAAACTCATCGCCACCGATGCGCGCCACGCTGTCGGTCTGCCGCACACAGCCACTCAGGCGCTCAGCCACCTGTTGCAGCAGTTGATCACCGATGTCATGGCCGCGGGCATCGTTGAGAATCTTGAAATCATCCAGATCGATAAACAGCACTGCGCCACGCTGGCGGCTGTTTTCGCTGGCCTGCAGGGCACGTTCCAGGCGCTCGTGTTGCAGGCGGCGGTTGGGCAGGCTGGTCAACGGATCGTAGTAGGCCAGTTGTTCAATGCGTTGTTCCGCCGCCTTGCGCTGGGTGGTATCGGCCAGGGTGATCACATAATTGACGTGCTGGTTGGCCCCGCCGCTGCGCACGGCGGCAATGCTTAGCCACTGCGGATACTCCTGGGCATTCTTGCGCCGGCCGAGCATTTCCCCCTGCCAGGCGCCCTGCTCAGCCAGAGCCGCCTGCATGGCCGCACGATTGCTGGCAAAACTGTCGGGCATCAGGGTGCAGTCGAGGGGTTTGCCCACCACCTCATTCTCGCTATAACCGCTCATGCGGCTGAAGGCCGGATTGGCGCGCAGAACCACAAATTGCGCGTCGGTCACCAGCATGCCTTCGGCGGACTCGAACACCGTTGCAGCGATATGCAGGTCTTCGACCATGTGCTGCATCGCCACGCCGACCTGGTTGTATTCATAGATACCGGTGGGCTGGAAACACAGGCCGCGCCCGCCGGCCTGGGTGGCCTTGATAAACCCGAGCAGCTGATTGATCGCCCGATCATGGTTGATTCGCAGCAGCCAGGCCGCCACCAGCAACAGTAGGAGAAAACCACCACTGACCAGTAGAAACGACTGCAGGTAGCTGTCGTAGATCGAGGCGAAGCGCTGGTCCGACACCCCCAGCGTCAGCCAGAACGGTTCGACCACACCTGTCAGGGTGATCGGGAAGCGCTGTACATACAGCCCGTGACCATCACGCGCCAGACGGGTCAGCTCCGCCTCGCCGCGCAAGCCCAGTTCACTGTCGCCTTGCCACATCAGCGCTTGCTGGGCGTGCCCCAGCACCAGCAGATCCAGGCTGGTGCTGTCGCTCAACTCAGTCAGGAAGGCGCGGTTCTGCCCCAGCGCCAGGCCGACGAACAGATAGCCGCGCAGTTGCACGGTGGCCGGATCGAAGATCGGCGTGGCCTTGAGCAGGGCACTCTGCGCGCCAACCTCAACCAGCGACCAGCCCTGCACGTAATGCAGTGGCGCGCGCAAGGCGCTGACCAGCGGTTTGATGTCATGCAGAGGCAGACCAGCATCCATCACCAACTGGCCTGTTGGGTCGAGCAGAAAAAACAGCTCCAGGCGTGAGTCGATATTGGCATCCTGAAACATGAAGGCCACATCCGCTGCGATCTCTTCCACCGCCAGCGTCTGTTCCGACAATGCGCTCACCGTGCGCCGCGCCGAAGCGCTGTGCAGGTAGACCTCCAGCAGTTGCAGGCGGGTTTCGACCTGGCTGACCAGGGTGCGCTGGTACTGCGCCAGGCTGTTGCGAATCTCGCTTTGCAGGTTGGCCTCAGCGGTACGCAGCGAATAGACCATCACCACGCTGATCGCCACCATGCCGAGTACGCCGAACAGCAGGGCAATTCGGGTGGAGAACTTCAATTCCCAGCGTGCCGTCTTGGGCATCGATCTGTGGCTACTACTCATCCGCCTTCACGCCTCAGGGGTAACCGGGTGATATCCCGCCCCTACTGCAAGCCAATCTCATCAATCAGTGTTCGGTACTCGTGCATCTGCCGCAGCAGCATCGGCTTGATCTCGTCGCCGCGCATGAATATCACCGGCTGGCGAATGCGCTGCTCGGTCACTTCGATAAACCGGGGATCCTTTACCGCCACTGCCAAAGCGTTGGCCAGCACCTCGACCTGCTCGACCGGGGTGTTGGCCGGCACCATGACAATACGCATGGTATGCAGTCCGAGCTTATAACCCAGCTCGCGCAAGGTCGGCGCTTCGGGGTAACCGAGCAGGCGCTCGTCGGCCAGGCTGACCAGCACGCGCATCTCACCAGATTCGGTATAGCCGGTGTGCGTGCCGCCGCTGTAGGCAAACACCGCATCGCCGGAGATCACCAGCGGCGCCATTCCCGCACCACCGGAAGTGGGCACGGTGCGCAGACTCAAGCCTTCGCGCTTGGCAATCGCCCGCAGAATCAGGCGATCCTCCGCCGCCTGACTGACATACACCTGCCCCGGATTGGCGCGCAGGTAGGTCAGCAGCGCTGACCAGTCACTGATGCCACGCGTAGCGCCGGTGACAAAGGCAGGCTGCTCCAGAGACAAACCGGCAACGTAGGTGAAGTTGTCGACCCCATAGGATGCCGGCGACAGCAGCGGCGCAATGCTCACCACCGACGAGCCGCCAAACTGGAACACATAGCCCTGCTCAAGGCTGCTGGCCAGCATCGCCGCCGAGGCTGCACCGCCAGCACCTGGAAGGTTGTTGACGATAACCGGCTGGCCCAGCTGCTCTTCCAGTATCTGCGCCAGAACCCGACCTTGCAGGTCAGTGCTGCCGCCTGCGGCATAGCCGATGATCATGGTCAGCGGTCGCTCAGGAAAGCTGGCCGCTATCCCCATCTGCGCCACCAACAGCAGCCCCAGCAGCCACGTACTTCGCACTCGCAACATGCTCACCTCGCCTGCCCCAGGCCGCCCGGCCGAAACAAAACAGCGCAGTTCACTGACCACCAGCCCTCTTACGGAGCGGCAGCTAGAACCACAGCCTTATCCTTTGGTTTTAGTCCAGTCTCGCCGAGGCCACCAGAAAACCGCTGCATGGCGGAGCAAACCCCGCAATGGCTGCGGTTTTCGCCTCAGACTCAAGCAAGTTGGATGCCGAATTGCCGAGTTGATGAAAGCTGGCGATGTGACAGCTTTTTCACTTTGGACGGGTTATGCTGCCAGAAAGCCGTATTTGTGATCACAGACCATGACTGAAGCCCAGCTCCCCCGCCAGCCCAAGGCCTTCGTACTGTGGCGTGAAGCCCAAGACACTCGCATCCGCTCGCCGCTGGGAGGTATCTATTACCTGCTGGCCTGGGCGCTCACCTGGATTTTCAGCAATGAACCAGGCGCCCTGATCATTCCGGGGCTCGTCGGCATCAGCATCTTCGCCCTGCTACTGGCGCTGCGCCTACTGCACCGCCTGCCACAGGAGCAGAGCGATGCCAGCCTCAAGCGTTGGCTCAACCTGCATTGGGGATTGATTCTGCTCACCGCGCTAAGCTGGGGCCTGGCCCACGCGCTGGCACACAAGAACGCCCTGTTCAGTGACTCGGCGATCATCGCCACCCTCAGCACTATCGCCTTCAGTACCGCGCTGGCCTTCAACTTCACCATGCGCAAGAAGCTCGCAATCCTCGCCCTGCTACTGATCTACCTGCCGGGCCTGATCAGCCTGGCCGTGGACTGGCGCGATCAGTACGCCATTCTGATCACCTTGAGCTTCTACCTCAGCTACCTGCTGCTGGCGCTCAACCGCAGCAACCGCGAATACCACAACACCCTGGCCCTGGAACTGCAGTTGCTTGAGCAGCAGGAAAAACTGGAGCGGCTCAGCCGCACCGACAGCCTGACTCAGCTGGGCAACCGCTATCAGTTCAACAACCTGTTCCCGGTGATGGTGGCCAACGCCCAGCGGCAGAGCCAGCCGCTATCCCTGGTGCTGCTGGACATCGATTTCTTCAAGCGGATCAACGACGAATACGGCCACAGCTGTGGCGACAGCTGTCTGAGTGCCTTTGCCGATCGGATGCGGCAGAACTTTCGCCGCGAGAGTGACGCCCTGCTGCGCCTGGGCGGCGAAGAGTTCGGCATCCTGATGCCCAACACCCCGCTGGAACAGGCCCGCCAGCTGGCCGAGCAGTTCCGTCAAGAGCTGGAGCGCGAAGGCTTCAATGTTCCCGGAGCCCAGCTGCCACTGACGGCGAGCCTGGGCGTCGGCTGTTACGACATGCTGCGCGACGGCAGTGCCGAAGCCTTCTTCAAGCGGGTTGATGACGCCCTCTACCAGGCCAAGAGCGCCGGACGTAACCGTATCGAACTGGCCTGACATAGGCGGCAGCCAGGCTGCCACCACACCAAGACCTGTTCCCTGAGCCTAGAGGCGGAAGTTACCCATCTGCTTGGCCAGGTCATCCGCCAGCCCACGCAGGGTCTGGCAATCTTCCTTGCACACCTGTACCTCACCGGCTGTGGCATGGGCCAGGTCGGCAATGCCCTGTACGTTGCGGTTGATTTCCTCAGTCACCGATGACTGTTCCTCGGTGGCGGTGGCCACCTGGGTATTCATATCGCTGATGCGTTCAATCTGCTCGGTGATCGCACTCAGCGACTGCCCGGTACGCTGACTGGCTTCTACCCCAGTACCGGTCGCCCGCTGGCCGGCATGCATGGAGCTTACGGCGGTTTCCGCACCCTGTTTCAGGCGCTGGATCATCTGCTGAATTTCATCGGTCGAGCTCTGCGTGCGGCTGGCCAGGGTGCGTACCTCGTCGGCCACCACAGCAAAACCGCGCCCCATCTCCCCAGCCCGCGCCGCTTCGATGGCGGCGTTGAGCGCCAGCAGGTTGGTCTGCTCGGAAATCCCGCGAATCACCGCCAGTACCTGATCAATCGAAGCCACCTGCTCGGCCAGCTCACTGACTGCGGCGGCGGCATTGCCAATATCAGTGGACATGCTCTCGATATGCCCGATGGATTGGCGCACTTCATTACGCGCGCCCTGCGCCTCGTCCCGCGCGCTTTGCGATGACTGCGCCG
The DNA here is from genome assembly GCF_021375795.1 of Pseudomonas anguilliseptica. GTDB lineage: Bacteria > Pseudomonadota > Gammaproteobacteria > Pseudomonadales > Pseudomonadaceae > Aquipseudomonas > Aquipseudomonas anguilliseptica_A. Next base: position 187,053 of record NZ_JAEIOI010000004.1, read on the forward strand.
CACTGCTGGCATTACGCGCAATTTCCTGCACGGTGAGGCCCATCTCGTGCACGGCTGTGGCGACCATGTCGGTCATTTCCTGCTGCTGGCTGGAGCGCCCGGCGGTGTTGTCGACCACCTGCGCCACTTGGCTGACCGAGGCGCGCAAACGCTCGCTGGTCGCCAACACATCACTGATCAGGCTACGCTGACCGCCGATAAAGCGGTTGAAACCACGGGCCAGATCGCCCAATTCGTCCTCGCGCGACTCATCCAGGCGACGGGTCAGGTCGCCGCCACCGCCGCCAATTTCCACCAGTGCAGCTGTCACCTGACGGATCGGTCGCACCAGACTACGTGCCAGAACCACCACCAGCCCGAGGAACAGCAACGCCACACCAATGCCGATGGCGCTGGTCATAAACAGCGCCTGACGCGCTTCAGCGTAGATTTCCGCTTCCGGCACCTCGCTGACCAGCAGCCAGTCCAGACTGCCGAGCTTCTGCGCCACGGCCAGGTATGCCTCGCCGTCACGCTCGAAGCGCACCGCCTTGCCGCCGCTGCTGAGCAACTGGTCAGCCGGGCCTTGGCCAAACAGCTCGGCCAGACGGCCACTGCCGCTCAGCTCGGCCTGCGGGTGCACCTTGATATCGCCCTGGGCATCGATCAGGAACACCTGGCCGCGCTCGCCAAAGCGAAAATCACGAATCATTTCCGACATGGCCTTGAGGCTGTAACCCAGACCGGACACACCCAGCGTCTTGCTGCCCTGCTTGATGCGCTGGTTGATAAACAGGGTGGGCAGGCGCGTGCCCTTGTCGATGTCGATTTCCAGCACCTGATCGCGGCTGCTGTCGACCAGTTTGTAGAACCACTGGTTCTCCGGCTGATCACGGCTGATGACCCGCGCCAGGCCGGTGCCGGTGAAATAGTTGCCGCTTTCCAGTACGGCAATCGAGGTGGTCATGGCGTTCTGCTGCACGCGTACACCATCCAGATAACGTGCCACGGCATCACGCAGGCCCTCATCTTCACCTGCGGCCAGCCAATCCTGAATGAACGCGTTGCTGGCAATCCCGGCGTTGGCCGTAATCGGCGCGGTGAGCACCCGCTCCAGATCATTGCGAATCGCCAGCACCCGAGCCGGCAGTGCTTCTTCGACCAGAAAGCGCTCACTCAGGCGATTGACCACCGCCGAATAGACGCCGACCACAATCAGAATGCTGGCAAGCAGGGCAGCGCCCATGCTGAGAATCAGCTGCCACTGAATGCTGCGTTTCCACACGCTCATGGAGGGTTACCTTATGTTTATTATTGGAAAGGGCAGATTGAATACAATCATGTACACAAACTCAACAATCTACCGACGTATAACAGCTATCGGCCAGCCCCTATGCCGACTTTAACCCGCCCGCAGCGCCTCTCACTGCAGCTGCCGCCACAAGCGCAGATAGGCCTCTTCGTGGCTGAAATCCAGTTCGATACTCAGGTCATCGCTCTCCTGCAACACACTGGGGATGATCAGCAGCGGCGCGGAAACAAACTGGCTCGGGGGCGTACCGGCAAATGCCCGGTTCAGCTCGTCAACCAGCTGCCAGCCCTGCACGCTCAAGGGCTCGGCCACCGTCGCTACTTGTTGCGACAGGCCGGAATGAATACGCCCCAGAGCCTTGGCTGAACCATCACCCGCAGAAATATTGCGCAGGCCCTTACGCCCCAAGGCGTTGAGCGGCACGTTGATATGGTCGAAGTACACATCGTTGATCGCCAACGTGTGGCTCCATTGATTGCCGAAGCGCCGATGCAGCGTACGCACCCGCTCATCCATGCCCTTGCTCACGGCAGAAATCGGCAAATCCTCAATGCTCAGCAGGCGGCATTGCTCACATTGCGCCAGGCGTTCGGCCATCCGTTCGGTCTTGGCCGTGGCGATGGCGAACTGGCTGTCGGTAAAAATCACCACACCAATCGGGCCATCACGCATCGCGTACTCCACCGCCAGATCGGCCACCTGCTGCGGGTCACTGGTGATGTTGCTGTACAGCGCCTCGGTCGGCCCTGGCCGATCTCCGGCATGCCAGCCGACCAGGGGAATGTCCTGGCGTTTGAAGTCATCGATCAACGCGCCGAGGGTCTGCGGGTCAAAGCCGCCGAGCACTACCCCCTGCGGGGAGCGCTCCAGCACCTGCGCCGCTACGCGCCGGATCTCTGCCGGGTCGCCTCGACCATCCACCGCGTGCACCTGCCAGCCAAGCAGCTTGGCCGCCCGCTCGAAGCTGCGATACACGCCGACCACACCACCGTTGCGAAAATCTGCCGCAATAAAGCTGACCTGCATACCGCTGCGCGCCGGCGGCCCGTCACGTGGTCCGGACCACTGCGCCGCCGCCAGCCAGGCGCTGAACAGCAATCCGCACAGCCAGAACGCACTTGCCTTGTAGCTCATCGACATGGCTTTTCCCTGCGCTGCTGCCCGGCACCTTGCCGAGCACCTGTTGCTAGCAGCGTAGCCCGTCCATTGACGGACAGCGGGCAAACGACCTCAATCGGACAGGCTGAAACTCAATTTGGCGGTCTGGCCGCTCTCGTCGAGCACACTGAGCTGGTAGCGCCCGGCGCGCGCAAAGCTCTGGCTCAGCACAGCTTCGGCCGTAGTTTCCGCCACTGGTTGGCCGTCTACGAACCACCAGCGCCGACCACTGCCACCCAGCGCAGACAGCAGTAACCGCAACGGCTCGGCGCTGCCGACGGGGCGGCGCAAACGATCGCCCTCGCGCACCCCGACAATCGACAACGGCGCACTGGCGACAACCTGTTGCGGCGGGCATTGCCGGTCCACCGCCGGCAGGCGTGCACTGCGCCGCTCGCGGCGTGGCAGCCAGGGCTCCAACGGTGCCGGCCACAGCGCCAGATGCTGCGCGCGAGCCCCCGGGCAACTGGCGTCCACACGCAGGCCCAGGGCATTGACCCAGAAGGTTTCCTGCAAGCCCAGGCCCAGCGGCTGATCCCGCGCCTGCAAGGTCGGCGGCGTAGTCCCCTCCAGGGTCCAGGCAAAGCGCTGACGCCGGCAGTTGGGGTCGTGGCTGTCGAGCGGTTGACCCAGCGGCCAACAGATGGCGGCCACACCGACCGAGGCCGGCTGCGGGTCTATCGGCAAGGCAATGCCGCGCTGGCTGTCGCGGTTGACCAGCAGATCATGCACTTGCAGCAGCAGTGGCGCGGCCGACGCCAGGCCAAACTGCCCGGACACCGGGGTGCCGTCAGGGCGGCCGATCCAGATGCCGATCAGGTAACGCGGCGCCACGCCAATCGCCCAGGCATCACGAAAGCCATAGCTGGTGCCGGTCTTCCAGGCCAGGCTCGGACGCTGCACCAGTTGCGCACGCGGATCACGGTCCGGGCGCGCCTGTCCACTGAGAATACGCCGCACGATCCACGCCGAGCCTGCCGACAGCAAACGCCGCTCATGCAGCCCATCCTGCGGCTGAAAACGCAGCCGTGCGGCCATGCCGCTGCGGGCAAAGGCACTGTAACCGCTGACCAGTTCCTCCAGCCGGCTGCCGGCGCCGCCGAGAATCAACGCCAGATTAGGTTCGGCCAGCGGTGGCAGCAGCAAGGGCACGCCGGCGCTGCGCAGCTCACCGGCAAAACGCTTCGGCCCGTAGGCTTCCAGCAGTTGCACGGCGGGTAGATTGAGCGAGGTGGCCAGCGCCTCACTGGCCGACACCGCGCCGCTGAAGCCAGCCGCAAAGTTGCCCGGCCGGTAATCGCCATAACGGCGTGGTACATCCTGCAGCAGCGATTCGGAATGGATCAGCCCTTCATCCAACGCCATACCGTAGAGAAAAGGCTTCAACGTCGAACCCGGCGAGCGCACGGCGTTGATCATGTCGACATGGCCGAAGCGCTTGGCATCGCTGATATCCACTGAGCCCAGGTAGGCGCGCACCGCCATGCTGGGTTGCTCGACCACCAGAATCGCCGCCGAAGTGCGCTCTGGCAGCCGCGCCCGCCAGCCCAGCAGCAGGTCTTCCAGACGGCGCTGCAAGGCGGCATCGATCGTCGTGCGAATCAATGGTGGGCTGCCCGCCGCATTCAGCCGCCGTGCCAGCAATGGGGCCAGCCGCGGTTCCTGACGCGGCGCCAACAGCACCGGTTCTTCCAGCGCATCGTTGATCGCCGATTGCGGCCATATCTGGAAGCTGGCCAGGCGCTTGAGCACTTTGTCGCGCGCCGCCTGCGCCCGCTCGGGATGACGATCCGGGCGCAAACGGCTGGGTGCCTGCGGCAGCACCGCAAGCAATGCCGCTTCGGCGCGGGTCAGTTGACTCGGTGATTTACCCAGGTAGGCCCAGCTGGCGGCCGCCACCCCTTGCAGCGTGCCGCCAAACGGCGCGCGATTGAGGTAGAGGGTGAGGATTTCATCCTTGGACAGGTGCCACTCCAGCTGCAGCGCGCGCCACAACTGCTTGAGCTTGCCGCTGTAACTGCGTGCATGCGGGTCGAGCAGGCGCGCCACCTGCATCGACAGGGTGCTGCCGCCCGAAAGCACGCGCCCGCCACTGAGGTTCTGCCAGGCCGCGCGGCCCAGCGCCAGCGGGTTGACCCCGGGGTGCTGATAGAACCAGCGATCCTCGTAGGTCAGCAGCGCCTCCAGGTAATAGGGCGACACCTCACCGGGGCTGACCGGGTAACGCCATACGCCATCCTGGTCGGCGAAGCGCCACAACGGCGCACCGTCCTCGGCCAGCACCACGCGGGCCAGGTCATCCCCCGGCAGCGGCAACGGAAACAGGCGGTCGGCCGCCAGCAGTGCCAGCAGCAAAGCCAACGGCAGCGCCAGCCAGGGCCGCCGCAACAGCGCCCAGAGGTGCTGACGGCAGATCACAACAAGCCGCTGGTAAAACAGGTTAACGCGGGTCATGCGCGGAGCCATTCCTTGTATCGCGATGCTGTACTGACAAACGGCCAGCAGCGCTGCCATTCTGCCAAATCACTGGCACACTGGCGCGCAGCAGCAATCCATGCAGCGTTGAGTGGAACGAGAACTATGGGTGTAGAAGGCTTTTTTGAATCCCTGGGCGAAGCGGTTGGCTCGGTGATCCGCTTTATCGTCGAAGGTTTGAGCGGCTTTTTCGGCCTACTCGGTGGTGCGGTCAGCAGCTTTATCACGGGCATGTCCAAGGCCTTGGGGGTGACGCCATCATTGCTCAGCATCGTCGTGCTGGTGGCCGGCCTCTGGCTGCTGTACCTGGCGGTGCGCGCCTTTATCCGCCGTTCGATCATTGCCGGGGTGATCTGGCTGGTGCTGGGGTTATGGTTGCTAGGCGGCCTGATCGGTTAAGCCAAACAACAAGGCCCGCCAATCTGGCGGGCCTTGTGCGTTCTAACGCTCCTTAACGATCAAACGCCCCGGCGTGGTGCCCAATGCCTGCCAGTTCGGCCGGTACATCGACTCCACTTGCGGTGGCGGCACGCGGTAGCTGCCGGGGGTGACGGCGCGGGCCAGGTACAGCAAGTGAGTGGTGTCGTAGCCGTTGACGTCCAGCGCTGCAACGTAGCGATCACCACGGAACTCCTGGTGCTTGATCGCCGCGTTCTGCATCGACTCACGCCACTCTTTCACCGCACTGCTGGCGTCATCCAGGCTGGCCGAGCTTTGTGCCAGGTTCTGGTTTTCCAGCTCCAGGCCTGCCGGCAGCAGGTCGACCACCAGGGCGTCCGGTACGCGCTGCTTGGCGGATACGGCCAGGTGCACCAGCACCAGCTCGCCACTTTGCAGGTTGCTCAGGTCCAGCGGCTGGCCATTCATGCCCAGGTATTCGCGGTAGATGCTGAGGTTCTCGCCGCCGGCGGCGGGGGCCTGGCTGGGGTAGCCGGACAGGGTGAGCTGCTGGTACAGCGGCGTGTCGCCCGGTTTGCTGACTGAATTGCGAATGCTCAGCGGCGCCGCCAGGTCGCTGCCATCGAGTTTGAGCCCCGGTTGGGCATTGCTCAGGTCGAAGGCCAGGCTGCCGCTTTGCAGGGCGGCACTCCAGTTTGGCTCCGGCTTGCTCAGCAGGTTGCGCCCGGCCAGGTAAAGCGAGTTGCGCTCCTGGGTCGACAGCCACTGCTGCCCGGCCACTTCGTCAGCCAGGTTGAACAGCCGCTCTTCGCGGCGGTTGCCGGCCAGGTCGTGCTCTTCGAGCAGCGCCAGAATCAGCGCCTGGTCGCGCAGCGGGCTGCCGTAGTCAGCCAGCCAGGTGTTGCTGTCACGGCCACGGGCCAGGCCGGCGGTCAGCAGTTCGTCGGCACGCGGCTGGTCGCCCATTTTCTGCAGGGCCACGGCCAGGTGCACCAGCGGCAAGCCGGAACGGGCATCGCTGCGCCGCTCGTACAGGCTGCGCAGCGCACCCAGTGGCGCCTGTTGGCTGCGCGCCAGCACGTAACCGGCGTAGGCCTGCACGGCAAAGCGGCTGTGCTCGGCATTGTCGCTGTAGTTGACCTCAATCAGCTGGCGCTCCTGCAGGTAGCGCAGCAGGCGCTCGTTGGCTTTTTTCAGCGCCTCTTCCGGCACGCCGAAACCTTGCTCACGGGCGCGCAGGAGGAAGTCGCTGACATAAGCGGTCAGCCAGTATTCCTCGTCGCTGTCCGCGCCCCACAGACCGAAGCTGCCGTTGTAGCGCTGCATGCTCAGCAGGCGTTCGATGCCCAGCTCGATGGAGCGTTTGCGCTGCTCATCCAGCTCGGCTGCCACGCCCAGACGTTTCAGTGTGGCGGCATCGGCATACAGCGACGGGTACAGACCACTGGTGGTCTGCTCCAGGCAGCCGTATGGATAGGCTTTAAGCGCGCGAATCTGCTCGCCCAGGTTGAGCGGCGGACGGCTGGATATCGCCAGCCGCGCTTCCAGCCCTGCCGTTTCGAAGGCACTCAGGGCATTGGCCGGCAGCAGCCAGGGTTCATCTTTGAGCACGGCGCGGAAGTGTTGCAGCTGCGCCGGATAGGCCGGGCGAATGCCCAGCGTCCACTCACGGCTGAACGGCGGCAGGTCTTCACCGGGCAGGGCCAGGCCGTTGACGCTGACCTTGAAGCGTCCCTGGCCGTAACCACCCAAGGCACTAACCGGGATGCGCAGGATGGTGCGCTGACCGTCGGCCAGGGTGATCGGCGCCACCGCTGCGCCGGGGTTCTGCGCCAGGCGCAGTTGACCTTCGGCACTCAGTTGTACATCGAGTTTCTGCTCGCGCCCGGAGAGGTTGCTCAGGTCCAGGGCCAGGGTGGTTTCATCACCACCGGCGAGGAAGCGCGGCGCCGACAGCTCGGCAATCAGTGGTGCAGCGACCACCGTCTTGCCTTCGCCCATGCCGTAGTGCTCGTCGGTCCAGGCTTGCGCCATCAGGCGCAGTTCACCGTTGAAGTCAGGGATCGCCAGGCTGACTTCGCCTTCACCCTGCTCGTTCAGTTTCAGCGGCTCACTCTGTAGGGCGACGATCAGCACACTGGTGTCCGGACGCTTGCCGCCACCGGCCAGCGCCGCGTCACCACCGAAGGCCAGTTTGGCCACTCGGCCCTGGCCGGCTTCGATCAACTGGCCGTAGATATCCAGATGATCCGCGCCATAAGCCTTGCGGCCGAAGAAGTCGGCGAATGGATCCGGCGTGGCGTAGCCGGTGATATTGAGGATGCCGACATCCACCGCCGCCACCAGCACCTGCGCCTGTTTCGGAATGCTGCCGTCAGCATTGCGCGCCTGTACCTTGACCTTGAGCGGCTGGTTGGGGCGCATTTTTTCTGCAGCGGTGAGGGTCAGCGCCAGTTTGCGCGGCGCACGTTCCAGCGGCAGATGCAGCAGGCCGACCGCACGTTTAGGCGTGGCATTGCTCTTGCGCTCGCCGGGACGAATCACCAGGGCGCTGACATACAGGTCATGGCGTGCCCAGTCCTTGGCAATCGGGATGTCGAAGGTCTTGCCCTCGGCCGGCACGTCGACCTCTTGCCACCATAGCGGGCCTTCGCTGGACTCCACCATCAGGTAGCCCTTGCCCGCGGAAGGCGGGGTGACAGTAACCTGGGCGGTGTCGCCATCGACATACGCCGGTTTATCCAGCGCCAGCTTGACCTGATCCGGACGCACTGCGCCGCCGTCGGCGTTGTCCTGCCAGCGGTAGCCGGCCCAGAAGCGCAGGCTGCTGAGCAGGCCGGTCTGGCCGTCGATCACCTCGATGCGATACGGGCCCCACTCCACCGGGAAGCTGATCTTGGCGGTGCCACCGGCAGCGACCTTGAGGGTTTCTTCGTTAAGGGTGAGGAATTTCTCGGTGTAGTTATGGCTCCAGCCATCGCTCTCGGAGAAGTTCCAGAAATAGTCGCGGCGCTCACGAATCAGGCGCACGCTGAGCTGATCGGCCGCCAGCTTGTTGCCCTCGGCATCGGCCACCAGCACTTCAAACTCGGCCAGGCTGTCGGCGTCCACTTCTTCGCCATCGAACAGCCCGCGCACACCGGGTAGACGCTCGGCCGGCCACACCGGCTGGACAATTCGTCGGGTAATCGCGCGGCCGCCGGACTCCTGCAGGCTGGCTTGCAGGATCAGACGCAGCGGCGACTTGGTATCGCTCCAGCGGCTTTCGATATCCAGGCTGGCCTTGCCCTGTTCGTCGAGGCTGGTTTCATCCAGTTCGATGTCCTCACTCAGCTCTTCTTCAGTAACCGAACCGAACTGATAGCCCGGCAAACTCGCCACTGCCTCACGCAGCGGACGCACATAAAGCTGGCCACTGAGACGATTACCGGCAGCAGGGGCGCCATACAGGTAGCGCCCCGTCACGTCGAACTGAGCGTTCTCGCTCGGGCTGTAAGGTACCTCGCTGCCCTTGAGTTCCAGGGCCATACGTTCCGGCAGGAAGTCTTCCACGGAGAACTCGTACAACTGCTGACGGCCATCACCGAGATCGAACAGCAGTTGCCAGCGGCCGGTCGGCGCTTCATCAGCCAGTTGCAGTTGGTACTGATACAGGCCGGAATCGTCGGCCTGCCAGACGAACTTGCGGCTGACCTGCTCATCCGGGCGGCGCACTTCCACATTCACCGGCTGGGCTTTTACCGCGCGGCCATCGGCATCGCGCAGCAGTCCATTGAGCAGTACGGTCTCGCCTGGGCGATAGAGGTCACGCGGGCCGAATACGAAGAACTGCAACGGATGGGCAACAGGACCGGCGATATCGAATTCGGCCAGGTCCAGCGCGGCGGTGTTCAGGCGTAACAGGCTGGTCTGTTCACCCTGATGGGCCAACAGCACTTCGGCCTTGGGCGGCAGCGGCAGTTCGCCATGGCCGGCGCTGTCGGTCTTGCCTTCGGCCAGCACCTGGCCTTCTGCGTTGAGGATTTCCAGACGTACATCGCCCAAGGCATCACCACCGGCCAGGGCCTGGGTGAACACATCCATACGGTTCTGGTAACGGTGCACGGACAGGCCGATATCGCTCAGGGTGAACAGCGTGGCCGGTTGCGAGTAGTTGTAGCTGCCCGCTTCACGCATCACCGCCAGGTACACACCGGGCTGCTTGAACGGCTCCAGGCCGGCAATCGGCAGCAGCAGGGTTTCGCGGGTGTTGCGCGCCGGGTTCAGGTCAAAGCGGCCGCCGTAGACCAGCTCGGCCATCGGCAGCAGGCTGCGGGCTTCCCAGTTATCCAGATTGCTCGAACGGCCCCAGCGATTGAGGAAAGCCGGCAGCGATTCGGGTTTGATGCGGAAGAACTCGACATTCACCTTGTCGACATTCAGCGCAATCACCGGCAAGCCTTCGGCCAGGCGAGTCGGCAGCAAGGAGCCACGGCTGGCGAAGCCGACACTGGCTTGCAGGTCGCGGGTTTCCAGGCGGGTCACCTGCTCGGAGGCGAGGCGCTTGCCATTCAGCCCGAGCAGCCCGGCATCCACCGTCAGCACCAATTTGCGCTGCGGTTCCAGGTGACGCAGGCGCACTTCCATCAGGTTGTCGGTCAGCTCCCAGGCGCCATCGACCTTGCCACTTTTGCTGTCGACCAGGTGCAGGCGCTCGGCGAGCTTCTGCTCGGGGTCAAGCGGTACGGAAAAACTGATCGACAGGGTGCTGGCGCCATCCAGTTGAACCTCCGAAACGTCTACCACGGTCAGTTCGCGACCGGCGTAACGTTCGGCCAGCGCCTTGCGGTCAACCGGCGCCTTGGCCGTCTCGCGGGTGCTGGGGGTGGCTTGGGTGGCCGTCACTTCGGCGGGCACCGGGGTGGATGAATCACAGGCGCTGAGCAAGCTCAGGACAAGTGCCAGAAGCAGTCCATTCTTCGGCATTGCGGGGCTCCAACATAGGGTAGATGCAGAGGCCTGACACTATAGTCGAGGCGCTAACCGACCACTAAGCGTGCATCTGCAAAATTGCTCAGCAGCGCACGCCTGTCGATCAGTGTTTAATAACCCGCCTGTGACATGCCTCCGTGCATTTCGTTGCATGTTTGCCCACCGAAGATTGAGAGCACCGTTGATAAACGCCTTACGCGATGCCTGGCAGCATGCGCCGACCCATAAACGGGTCTGGGCGCTGGCTGCGCCGATGATTCTGAGTAACCTCTCGGTGCCCCTGGTGGCGCTGGTCGACAGTGCGGTGATCGGCCATCTACCGCACGCCCATCAATTGGCGGCAGTGGCGGTGGGTGCAAGCCTGTACGGTTTACTGGTCGGCAGTGTGGGTTTTCTGCGCATGGGCACCACGGGATTTACCGCCCAGGCGGCTGGCCGCAGAGACGGCAGCGCGCTGCGCCAAGTATTGCTGCAAGCCTTGTTGTTAGGCGGCGTACTGGCCTTGGCGCTCAGCCTGCTGATGCGCCTGCTCAGCGCACCGATATTGGAGCTGATGCAGCCTTCGACGCAGCTCGACGCTCTGGCCCGCAGTTATCTGCATATTCGGCTATTCGGCCTGCCGGGCGCACTGGCCAGCTATGCCTTGGTCGGCTGGCTACTCGGCACACAAAATGCCCGCGGGCCGTTACTGATCATACTCGGCACCAACCTGCTCAATGTGGTCTTGACCCTGCTGTTTGTCCTCGGACTGGGTTGGGAAGTGGCGGGCGCGGCCTGGGGCTCGGCACTGGCGGAATGGAGCGGGGCACTGCTCGGCCTTTATCTGGCGCGCCAGACAATCAAGCAGCAGGCTGGCCGCATCAATTGGCCCGCACTGCGGTTATGGCGGAACTGGCGACCTTTACTGGCGGTAAATCGCGATATTTTTATTCGCACCATGGCCCTGCAAGCGGCATTTTTCCTCGTCACCGTGCAAGGCACTCGCCTAGGTGATGCCACCGTGGCGGCCAACGCCCTGCTGATCAATGGGCTGATGCTGAGCGCCTTCGCCCTGGACGGGCTGGCCCATGCCGTCGAGGCGCTGGGTGGACATGCGCTGGGCGCCGGGGATCGCCAGGCACTGCGGCGCAGCATGCTGGTGGCGGGGGCCTGGTCACTGTTGGCGAGCCTGGGTTTTGCCCTCTTCTTCTGGCTCGGCGGGCACTGGTTTGTCGGGCTGCAAACCGATATCGCCACGGTGCGTAGCACGGCACTGACCTACTTGCCCTATCTGGCTTTGCTGCCATTGATCGGGGTCTGGAGCTACCTGCTCGACGGCCTGTTTATCGGTGCCACCCGTGCGCGCGAGATGCGTAATGCCATGCTTTGGGCATTATTCCTCAGCCTGCCAGTGGCCTGGTGGCTACAGGCTCTGGGCAACCACGGCCTGTGGCTGGCGCTACTGACCTTTATGGCGCTGCGCGGCCTGTGCCTGGGTGGCTATGCTTACCACCTGACACGTGCCGACCAATGGTTCGCCCCCAACCGATCAGGAGCACCCCATGCTCAGCCCTGAAATGCCCTGCGATGAAGTCCTGCGCCAGCAGATCCTCGATGACAACGAATTGCTCGACACCCCCGCCGACCCCTACCTGGACACCCTGGTACGGGTGGTGCGCGAGGTCTTCGCGGTCAAGACCGTACTGGTCAGCCTGATCGACCATGACCGCCAGTGGTTCAAGTCACGCATCGGCCTGGATATCACCGAAACTCCAAGGACCATTTCCTTCTGCGCCCACGCGATCCTCGGCACCCAGCCGCTGATTGTCGAAGACACCTACAACGACCTGCGCTTTCACGACAATCCGGTGGTGATCAACAACCCGCAGATCCGTTTCTATGCCGGGCAACCGCTGTTCTCCGAAGAGGGTCAGCCGCTCGGCACCCTGTGCCTGATCGATCCAGCACCCCGGCAACTGAGCGACAAGCAGCTGCGCCTGTTTATCGACATGGCCGTGCTGGTGGAGGGCTACCTGAAACTGCGCCATGTCAGCGCCCAGACTGAACAGCTGCGCGCGGCCCTGAGCCGCGAACAGCGCAAGACCATGCTCGACCCACTGACCCAGCTGTGGAACCGCGCTGGCCTCGATCACTTCCTGCCCAGGCACCAGCAGCAGGCCGACGAACTGGGTTTGAGCCTCGGTGTGCTGTTCTGCGACCTCGACTACTTCAAGAAAGTTAACGACAACCACGGCCACGCAGCAGGCGATCAGGTGCTGTGGGAAACTGCGCGGCGCATCAGCGCTGCCGTGCGCCCGCAGGATGTAGTCACCCGCAGTGGCGGCGAGGAGTTCGTGGTGCTGCTGCAGGTGCATGACGAACATGAGCTGCTGCAAATTGCCGAACGGATTCGCAGCACCCTGAGCAAAGAGCCGGTGGAAACCGACAACCAACCCCTGCACCTGACTATCAGCATCGGCGCGGCCCTGCGCAGCGCCGGGGAACCACCCAGCAGCACCATGAAACGCGCCGATCAGGCTCTCTACCAGGCCAAGGGCAATGGCCGTAACCGGGTTGAACTCGCCCACTGACCCGAGAAAGGATGCCCACATGGCTCAAGCACTGGCTGCCTATCTACATTACCTGTCGATTTTCGTACTGTTCGCCCTGCTCAGCGTCGAGCATGTGCAATTCAAACTGCCGCTGGACTTGCGCCGCGCCCGCAGCCTGATCATCACCGACATCGCTTATGGCATCAGTGCCGGGGTGGTGCTGTTTACCGGCCTGGCGCGCGTGCTCTGGTACGGCAAGGGCCTGGACTACTACCTGGGCAACAGCCTGTTTCACGCCAAAGTCGGCCTGTTTATTCTGATCGGACTGATTTCCGTGGTGCCGACCTTTGTCTTCCTCAACTGGCGTAACAGCCTCAAGGCCGGCGAAGTGCCGCAAGTCAGCGCCCGCCAGGCACGCCTGGTGATCATGGTGATTCGCCTGGAACTGTTGCTGCTACTGGCCCTCCCATTACTGGCAGTGCTGATGGCGCGTGGTTATGGCTGACCGCCAACCTGGCGCGGCAAGCAGAATGCCTCGACCATCAGGGCCATGCTCTCGATCACCTCATCACGCGTGAGCAATTGCTGATCCTGGCTGAAGTAACAAGCCGTGGTGTACTGCACCGAGTTGACCAGTACAAATAGCGTGGCCGGCAGGTTATCGATGCGGTACTCATGCGCATGACGCATCAGATAGTGCTGACACACCTCACTCATATCCCGCTCCAGGCTCTGGAACAGCTTGCCTGATTGCAGCCGGTGCCAATTGCGCACCAGCTCGCGCTGCCCCTTGTCCTGCTCCACCTGTTCAAAGACCCCCTGCAAAACCGCCCGCGTGGCCGTTCTGACATCACAGTCGAGCAGTGGCCGCAGCCGCTGGTACACCACCTCCATCAGCTGGCGAGCCTGCTGCTGCATCAAGGCCTCGATCAACGCCTCCTTGTTGGCGAAATACTGATAAAGCGAGCCAATGCTGGCCCCGGCACGCTGGGCAACATGGTTGGTAGTGAGCCCGTCGAGGCCACGCTCCCCCAACTCCTGCGCCGTAGCCTCAAGCAGCGCCGCGACCATCTCACCCGAACGTTTCTGCGTAGGTTGCTTCCTCATACCGGCATCGACCATGCGAGTTGTTTGCGAGTAATTACTCGCAATAGTGTGGCGGCACGACCAACCAACGGCACCCAACCAAGGTATAAACATGCCTGCGCACCCCACCCGTATACCCGGCCGCCATGGCGCCGACATCACACGCGCACGCAGAGCCGCCGCCCCCATCCGACGCTGGATCAAAGGCCCGAGCGAGCCGAGCGCCGATGAGTGGCAGGCTATCGGCGAGTCCTTGCTGCACGGCGACGCGCCAATGGACAGGCTGATCGAGTGGATGCTGGAGAATGGCCTGGCGCGAACCAAGCCACTGTATGACCGCGCCGTGAACGAGGGCATCGCCGCGCTGAATGACCCACCACAGCCGCTGCTGCAGTTCTTCAATCAGGTCGAAGCCACACCGGCCTGGTTCATGCCCAGCCTGGCCGACCAGGGCGCGCGCGCCTGTGGCGTGTCCGGCATGACGGGGATGCGCGTGCTGCGCGACCTGGGCCTGCTCGCCGGCTACCAGGCTTCGGCCATCAATCGAACCCTGGTACTCACCGGCTCACTGGAGAAAAGCGCACAACGGCGCATCGCCGAAACGACCAAGTGGTGGATCGACTGCACCCGGCCTGGCGGCATGCTGCCAGGCGCACCCGGCTACCGCAGCACCCTGCAGGTACGCCTGATCCATGGCTTAATACGCCACCGCGTAGCCGCGATGCAGGACTGGGACGCGAGCTATTACGGCGTGCCGATCAACCAGGGCGACATGCACGTCACATACCTGGCCTTCTCCAGCATTTTCCTGCTTGGCCAACGCCTGCTCGGAGTTCCGCTATCCCTGTCAGAGGGCGCAGCCATCACCCACCTCTGGCGCTACATTGCCTGGCTGATGGGAGTGGAGGCCTGCTGGCTGCACGCCGACGAAAACCAGGCACGTCGTGCGCTGTACCACAACCTCCTGAGCCAACCCTCAGCCGACGAAAGCAGCCGGCAACTGGGTATGGCGCTGATTAACGAACCCCTGCAACGCCACTACAGCAACCTGCCCTGGCTGCGTGGTCACCTCAACAAGGCAATTCACCTGAGTATTGCCCGCAGCTTTATCAACCGCGACGGGCGGCAGGCACTGGGGTTGCCGCGCGGAATACAGCCCTGGTACCCCCTGCTGAGCGCGCCGCTGCGTTTTGCCTGGCATACCGTGCTACGCGGCCTGCCCTGCGGCCGCGAATTTCTGATCCAACGCGGCCTGCGCCAGCAGGAAGCCTATCTGCAAACCCTGTTTGGCAAAAAACACCCGACCCTGACAGATATGGCAGCGCCAACGCAGCCCTGAAGCGTCGCCGACCGCCACGCCCCGGGCGCGATAAGCAGGTTCAGCGAGCGGTCGCGAAACCGCCTGGGCGAGTGCCGAAACAAGGCGGGCATTTGCCCACGCGGCATGGCTCTGCTAGTGTCGCGCCGGTTCCAACTCCCCGATCCGCCCCGAGATATCCGCCATGGCCGCCCGTAAAAAAGCCGCGCTCGATTTCGAGCAATCCCTGACCGATCTGCAGAACCTGGTCGAGCGTCTGGAAAACGGCGAGCTGTCGCTGGAAGACTCGCTGACCGCCTTCGAGCAGGGTGTGCGCCTGACCCGCGACTGCCAGGCCGCATTGGCCCAGGCCGAGCAGAAAGTGCAAATACTGATGGAGCGCGACGGCGAGCTGGAGGAAGCCCCCTTCGACGCGGACCAGCAGGCATGATTGCGGCCTATCAGACCAGTTGCCAGCGCCGTGTCGACGCCGCCCTGGACACACTGCTGCACAGCCCACGCCCGGAGCTGGAGCGCCTCTATGCAGCCATGCGCTACAGCCTGTTCAATGGCGGCAAACGGGTGCGTCCGCTACTCGCCTACGCCGCCTGTGAAGCCCTAGGCGGCGATCCTGCGCGGGCCAACGCGGCGGCCTGTGCGGTGGAGCTGATCCACGCCTACTCGCTGGTGCATGACGACCTGCCGGCGATGGACGATGACGATCTGCGCCGGGGCCAGCCCACCACCCACAAAGCCTTCGATGAAGCCTGCGCAATTCTCGCTGGCGACGGCCTGCAAAGCCTGGCCTTCGAAGTGCTCAGCGATGCCAAGCACAACCCGCACAACGCCGAACTGCGCCTGGCCATGCTCAACACCCTGAGCCGTGCCGCAGGCCCTGCCGGGATGGTCGGCGGGCAAGCCATCGACCTCGGCTCGGTAGGCCAGCAGCTCGACCAAACCGCCCTGGAAGTCATGCACCGCCACAAGACCGGCGCCCTGATCGAAGCCAGCGTGCAGCTCGGCGCACTGGCCAGCGAGCGCGCCGACGAACATGCCCTGAAAGCCCTGCACACCTATGCCCGCGCCATCGGCCTGGCGTTTCAGGTGCAGGACGACATCCTCGACGTGGAAAGCGACACGGCCACCCTGGGCAAGACCCAGGGCAAGGACCAGGCCCACGACAAACCCACCTACCCCGCCCTGCTTGGCCTCGACGCGGCCAAGGCCTACGCCCTGGAGCTGCGCGACCAGGCCCTGCACGCCCTACGGCCGTTCGACCAGGCGGCCGAGCCGCTGCGGGAACTGGCGCGCTATATCGTCGAACGGCGCAGCTGATCAGCCCCGACTGCTGGCCAGCGCCAGCATCTGCTCACGCAACCAGGCATGCCCGGCCTGGTTTTCCACCTGCCGCGACCAGTACAGGTTGAGGCTGACTGGCGGCAGGCTGATCGGCAGCGCCAGCAGGCGATTGGGCAACCCGGCATTGATCAGCTCGGCGTAACGCAACGGCATGGTCAGCAACCACTCACTCTGTGCCACCAGCAGCGCCGCCGAGAGGTAATGCTGGCAACGCTGGCGCACCTGTCGCGCCAATCCCTGGCGTGCCAACGCCAGATCTTCCACGCAGATGCCACGCCGCCGTGAAGTGGCTGCAATGTGCTCGGCGGCCAGGTAGCGCGGCATATCCAGCGGCCCATCAAAGGCCGGCCCGGCAACCACACACAACGGGTCGGTGAGCAGCTGCTGCTGACGCAACTCGGGGTCGGTCGGCCGGGCGATTTCAATGGCCAGGTCGATGCGCCCGGCGCTCAGCTCACGTTGCAGCTCGGCCCAATGCAGGCTGCTGCTGCGCACCTGCAATTGCGGGGCAACCCGGCGTAGGTGGTCGATGATGCTCGGCAGCACCACCGGCTCCATCTGCTCAGGCATATTCAGGGTAAAAGTGCGGCGGTCCTGCGTGGGGTCGAAGTCCTGACCGCGTGTCACGCTGCGCAACAACCCGGCCAACGCCTCCTGAATGCCCGGGGCCAGCTGTGTGGCCAGTGGCGTGGGCGCCACCCCACGGCCTTCGCGGATAAACAGCGGATCGTCCAATTGCTCACGCAACCGATTCAGCGCGTGGCTGACCGCCGACTGGCTGAGGTGCAGCAAGACCGCTGCACGCGTCAGGTTGCGCTCGCGATAGATCACCTCGAAGACCCGAAACAGGTTCAGGTCGATGCGTCCCAGCGCTGACCATTCATGCTGTTGATTCATGGTTATCCCCGACAATTACCTACCCGCCCAGCCTAGCAGGCAAGGGCAACCAGAAAACCATGAATACGTTGCATGGATAACGATGCATAAGCATCAGTTCTGTGACGGCGAACGGACTGACTAAGATGCCGCCAGGAAAAAAATAAGAAGGGGCCATCTGCCATGCCTGAACGCGCATACCTCGACCACCTGGCAAGCCTGCAAGCCGAGGCCTGGCCTGCCAACGCGCCACGCGAGGCGCACTACCCGCACGGCCAACAGCCACTCAGCGAATACCTGCGAGCCTGGGCCAGTACCCAGCCTGACCGCCCGGCCCTGGACTTCTACGGCCATAGCATCACCTGGGCTGAGCTGGATCGCCTGTCCGACCGCTGCGCTGCACTGCTCTGTGAGCTGGGGGTACAGGTCGGTGATCGGGTTGCGGTGTTTATGCCCAACTGCCCACAGCTACATATCGCCTTCTACGGCATCCTCAAATGCGGGGCGGTGTATGCCCCCGTCAGCCCGCTGAGCAAACCGCTGGAGCTGGCCTATCAGCTACAGGACAGCGCCACTCAGGTGCTGCTCTGCTTCGATCAGCTGCTGCCGGTGGTACGCGCCGTACAGGCGCAATGCTCACTGCGCCACATTCTGGCAACCAGCCTCAGCGAACTGCGCCCCAGCGTGCCGAGCATCCCGGTGGCAGACCTGTTGCTTGCCGGCAAGGTTGCACTCGACGCCGATCTCATCGACTTTCTCCCAGCCGTGGAGCGCTGCCAGCACGCCACGCCCAGCCACCGGCCACAGCTCGATGACATCGCCGCGCTGAATTACACCGGCGGCACCACCGGATTACCCAAGGGCTGTGTGCACACCCACGGCGACATGCTCTACACCTGCGCCAGCTTCGTGCCCGTGACCATGGGCCTGCAACCCGACAGTGTGCTGCTCAACTTCCTCCCGGAGTTCTGGATTGCCGGAGAAAACGCCGGGCTGCTGTTCCCCGTGTTCAGCGGCTGCCGCCTGGTGCTGCTGGCGCGCTGGGATGCGTTGGCCTTTATGGCCGCTATCGAGCATTACCGGGTCAGCCACTGCGGCCTGCTGGTCGACAGCGCCGCAGAAGTGCTGGAGCACAGCGATGTCGACCGCTACAATTTCCGTTCGCTGCGCCGCACCGGGAGCATTTCCTTTACCAAGAAGCTGACCCGCGACTACCGCGAGCACTGGCGCGAGCTGACTGGCTGCACGCTGTTTGAATTCAGCTTCGGCATGACCGAAACCCACACCTGCGACACCTTCACCTATGGCCTGCAGGACGACGATTTCGACCTCACCAGCGCCCCGACTTTTGTCGGCCTGCCGGTGCCCGGCACTGAATTCAAGGTCTGCGATTTCACCAGCGGCGAGCTGCTGCCACTGGGCAGCGAAGGCGAGCTGTGCGTGCGCAGCCCTTCTTTGCTGCACGGTTACTGGCAGCGCCCGGAGGAGTCTGCGGCGGCTCTGCGCGATGGCTGGCTGCACACCGGCGATCTCGGCCAGATCACCGATCAGGGGTTTATCCGCTACCTGGGCCGGCGCAAGGAAATGCTCAAGGTCAACGGCATGAGTGTGTTCCCCAGCGAACTGGAGGCCATGCTCGGTCAGCACCCGGCGCTGCTGGCCAGTGCGGTGATCGGCCGTAGTGACGCCAGCAGTGGCCAACGCCCGGTGGCGTTTGTCGTGTTCAAGGCCGGCAGTCAGGAGAGTGCCTACAGCCTGCACGACTGGTGCAAGGAGGCGATGGCCAGCTACAAGGTGCCGGAGATCCGCGTAGTCGACGCACTGCCCATGACTGCCACCGGCAAGGTCAAGAAGAACGAGCTGGAGAGCCTGCTGTGAACGCCCCTTTTACTGCCCTGCTGATCGCCAACCGTGGCGAAATCGCCATCCGCATCGCCCGCGCCGCCAGTGAGCTGGGCATTCGCTCGGTCGCCCTCTACGCCGAAGACGATGCCGCTTCCCTGCATGTGCGCCAGGCCGACAGCGCAGTAGCCCTCAAGGGCCGTGGCGTAGCGGCTTACCTGGATATGCAGCAGCTGATCGAGATTGCTCAGGCGCAGGGCTGCGATGCCGTACATCCGGGCTACGGCTTTCTCGCGGAGAACGCCGAATTCGCCCGCCGCTGCCAGGCCGCCGGGCTGAGCTTTATCGGCCCCAGCAACGAGGTGCTGCAACTGTTTGGCGACAAGGCCGCAGCACGCGAGCTGGCCGAGCGCTGCGCCGTGCCACTGGTCGCGGGCATTAATCAGCCGATCAGCCTGGAGCAAGCCCACGCCTTTCTCGCTGAACATGGTGCGGTAATGCTCAAAGCCCTGGCCGGCGGCGGTGGCCGTGGCATGCGCCCGGTATTCAGTGCCAGTGAGCTGGATCAAGCCTTTGCCCGCTGCCAGTCCGAGGCGCAAAGCGCCTTCGGTAATAACGCGCTGTATATCGAGCAACTGGTCAGCCAGGCCCGGCATATCGAGATTCAGGTACTGGGTGACAGCACGGGCGCAGTGAGCCATCTGTGGGAGCGCGACTGCAGCCTGCAACGCCGCCAGCAGAAGCTGGTGGAAATCGCCCCCAGCCCGGACCTCCCCGCTGCCACCCGCGAACGGATGATCGCAGCCGCACTAAAACTGGCCGGAGCAGCAAAATACCAAGGCCTGGCCACCTTCGAATTTCTATTGGATGCCGAGCAGCCCGAGCGCTTTTACTTTATGGAGGCCAACCCGCGCATTCAGGTCGAACACACCGTCACCGAGCAGGTCACCGGCATCGACCTGCTGCACACCCAGCTCAAGCTGGCCGCAGGTCAGTCGCTGGAACAACTGGGCCTGCTGCAGCCTCCGGCCTTGAGCGGCAGCGCGGTGCAACTGCGCATCAACCTGGAAAGCATGAGTGCCGATGGCAGCACCCGCCCGGCCGCCGGCACCCTGACGGCCTACCAGCCGCCCAGCGGCCCCGGCCTGCGCGTGGATGGCTACGGTTACGCCGGCTATCCGGTCAGCCCCAGCTACGACTCACTGCTGGCCAAGCTGATCGCCCACGCGCCGGACTACCCCAGCGCCCTGCGCCGCGCCTACCGGGCACTGTGCGAATTTCGCCTGGAAGGCGTGGCGAGCAACCTGCACCTGCTGCAGAACCTGCTGCGCCTGCCGCAGGTGGCGAGCTATCAGCTGACCACGCGCTTTGTCGAAAACCAGCTAAGCGAGCTGCTGGCCGCCCAGCCCCAGGCCCATCCACATCACTTCTTTGCCGGTGCGCAGGCTGCCAGCCAAGACGCACAGCAGATACAGGATGCGCCAGCAGGTTGCCTGCCGCTGCTGACTCATAGCACCGGCGTGGTGGTCAGCCTGGAGGTGGCCGAAGGCGATGCCGTGGCGGTCGGCCAGAGCATTGCCGTACTGGAGGCGATGAAGATGGAATTTGTCGTCACCGCCAGCCACAGTGGCATCGTCCGTCAACTGGCCGTGCAAGTCGGCAGCGCACTCAATGAAGGCCAGCCGCTGCTGTTTATCGAACCCGCTGAGGTCGACGCCGCCGCCAGCCAGAGCGAACAGAGCCTGGACCTCGAGCATATCCGCGCGGACCTGGCTGAAGTGCTCGAACGCCATGCTGTGACCCGCGACGAGCGCCGCCCACTGGCAGTGGCCAAACGGCGCAAGACCGGCCAGCGCACAGTGCGCGAGAACCTGGCGGATCTGCTGGACGACGGTAGTTTCAGTGAATACGGCGCCCTGGCGATTGCCGCGCAACGGCGCAGGCGTTCGCTGGCCGAATTGATCGAACAGAGCCCGGCCGATGGCCTGGTGGCCGGCACCGGCACGGTCAACGCCAAGGCATTCGGCAGCCAGGCCGCGCGCTGCATGGCCATCGCCTACGACTACACGGTCTTCGCCGGCACCCAGGGCGTGATGAACCACAAGAAAACCGACCGCATGCTCGGCCTCGCCGCGCAGTGGCGCTTGCCGCTGGTGCTGTTTGCCGAAGGTGGCGGCGGCCGGCCGGGTGATACCGATTTCGTCGGCGTGGCCGGGCTGGATTGCCACACCTTTGTCGGCATGGCCAAGCTCTCCGGGCTGGTTCCGCTGGTGGGCGTGGTGTCCGGGCGCTGCTTTGCCGGCAACGCCGCACTGCTCGGCTGCTGCGATGTGATTATCGCCACCGATGACGCCACCATCGGCATGGCTGGCCCGGCGATGATCGAAGGCGGCGGCCTGGGCAGCTTCAAACCAGAACAGGTCGGCCCGGTCAGCGTGCAGGGCCCCAATGGCGTTATCGATGTGCGGGTAGCCGATGAAGCCGCTGCGGTGCAGGTGGCCAAGCAGTACCTGAGCTACTTCCAGGGTGCGCTCAGCGAGTGGGACTGCGCCGATCAGCGCGAGCTGCGCCACGTGATCCCGGAAAACCGTTTGCGCGTGTATGACATTCGCCAGGTCATTCGCACACTCGCGGATACGGACTCCGTGCTGGAACTGCGCCGCGAGTTTGCGCCAGGGCTGATCACCGCATTTATCCGCATCGAAGGTAAGCCATTCGGCCTGCTGGCGAACAACCCGGCGCATCTCGGTGGAGCTATCGATGCGGTCGCCGGCGACAAGGCCGCGCGCTTTATGCAGCTGTGCGACGCCTTCGATATTCCGCTGCTGTCGCTGTGTGACACCCCAGGCTTTATGGTCGGCCCGGAGGCGGAGAAGCAGGCCACGGTGCGCCATGTTTCGCGCATGTTTGTCGCCACCGCCAGCCTGACGGTGCCGTTTTTCACCGTGGTGCTGCGCAAGGGCTACGGTCTCGGCGCCCAGGCCATGGCCGCCGGCAGTTTCCATTCGCCACTGTTTACCATCGCCTGGCCCAGCGCCGAATTTGGCGCCATGGGCCTGGAAGGCGCGGTGCGCCTGGGATTTGCCAAGGAACTGGCCGCCGTCGAGGACCAGGCGGCACGCCAGCAGCTGTTCGACAAGCTGGTGGCCAAGGCTTACGAGAATGGCAAGGGCATCAATATGGCCAGCTTCCTGGAGATCGATGCAGTGATCGACCCCGTGGAAACCCGCGCCTGGCTGCTGCGTGGCCTCAATGCAGCGCCCAGCCCCGCTCCACGCGAAGGCAGGAAACGCGCAATCGACACCTGGTAACAACCGTCTGCCCGAACCTTGTTTGGGCAGTTTCCAGTGCTTCGGGTAAACTGCCGCATCTTTTGCACCGATAACGATCTGCCTGATGCCGACGACCTTCCACGAGATTCCCCGTGAGCGCCCGCTGACGCCCCTTCTAGACCGCGCCAATACGCCGGACGAGCTACGCCGCCTGGGCGAAGCCGAGCTGGAAACCCTGGCCGACGAACTGCGCCAGTACCTGCTGTATACGGTCGGGCAGACGGGCGGACATTTCGGCGCGGGCCTCGGCGTGATCGAGCTGACCGTGGCCCTGCATTACGTCTTCGACACCCCGGATGACCGCCTGGTGTGGGATGTGGGCCATCAGGCCTACCCGCACAAGATCCTCACCGGTCGCCGTGAGCAGATGGGCAGTTTGCGCCAGAAGGACGGCATCGCTGCCTTCCCGCGCCGCTCGGAGAGCGAGTACGACACCTTTGGCGTCGGCCACTCCAGCACCAGCATCAGTGCCGCCTTGGGCATGGCCATCGCCGCCCGCCTGAAGGGTGAGAAGCGCAAGGCCGTGGCGGTGATCGGCGACGGCGCGATGACCGCCGGCATGGCCTTCGAGGCGCTGAACCACGCCAGCGACGTGGGCGCCAACATGCTGGTGATCCTCAACGACAACGACATGTCGATCTCGAAGAACGTCGGCGGCCTGTCCAACTACCTGGCCAAGATCATCTCCAGCCGCACTTACTCGAACATGCGCGAAGGCAGCAAGAAGATCCTTTCGCACCTGCCCGGTGCCTGGGAAATCGCGCGCAAGGTCGAAGAACACGCCAAAGGCATGCTGGTGCCCGGGACCCTGTTCGAAGAGCTGGGCTGGAACTATGTCGGCCCAATCGATGGCCACGATCTGCCCACCCTGCTCGCCACGCTGCGCAATATGCGCGACCTCGACGGCCCGCAGTTTCTGCATGTGGTGACCAAGAAGGGCAAGGGTTTCGCCCCGGCCGAAGCCGACCCGATCGGCTATCACGCTATTACCAAGCTGGAGCCCATCAACGCGCCGGCCGCGCCCAAGCAAGCCAGCGGGCCGAAATACTCCAGCGTATTCGGCAAATGGCTGTGCGATATGGCCGCCGAAGACCCGCGCCTGGTCGGCATCACCCCGGCGATGAAGGAAGGCTCTGACCTGGTGGCGTTCAGCGAACGTTATCCCGAGCGCTATTTCGATGTGGCCATCGCCGAGCAGCACGCCGTGACGCTGGCGGCCGGTATGGCTTGCGACGGCGCCAAGCCGGTGGTGGCGATCTACTCGACCTTTTTGCAGCGCGCCTATGACCAGCTGATCCACGATGTGGCCGTGCAGCACCTCGACGTGCTGTTCGCCATCGACCGCGCCGGCCTGGTCGGCGAGGACGGCCCGACCCACGCCGGCAGCTTCGACATCTCCTACCTGCGCTGTATCCCCGGCATGCTGGTGATGACGCCCAGTGATGAGAACGAACTGCGCCGCATGCTCAGCACTGGCCATCTGTTCAACGGCCCGGCGGCGGTACGCTACCCGCGCGGCAGTGGGCCGAATGCCGCCATCGAACCAGGCCTGGAGCCGCTGGAAATCGGCAAGGGCATCGTTCGCCGCCAGGGCAAGCAAAGCGCCCTGCTGGTGTTCGGCGTGCAACTGAGCGACGCGCTCAAGGTGGGCGACGCACTCGACGCCACGGTGGTCGATATGCGATTCGTCAAACCGCTGGACGAAGCCCTGGTAAGACAGCTGGCGGCCAGCCACGAGTTGCTGGTGACCATCGAAGAGAACAGCGTGATGGGCGGTGCTGGCAGCGCGGTCAGCGAGTTCCTCGCCCATGCCGCCCTGCTCAAACCCGTGCTGCACCTGGGCCTGCCGGACTACTACGTCGAACACGCCAAACCGGCGCAGATGCTCGCCGAATGCGGCCTGGATGCCGCAGGCATCGAAGCGGCCGTACGCCAGCGCCTGGCAACCCTGGCCAGCTGAGCGCCATTGATCCCGAGCTGAACGACGCTCACTTGTAATTGCAGTAACCGCGCATTAAGGTGCGCGGCGTTTTACTTCCGCCAAGGTGCGCCCTTCATCCGTGAAGCGGCGTTAAACGGGAAGCCGGTGCGCTCATGACGAGCCATCCCGGCACTGCCCCCGCAACGGTAATCGACCGCAGAGCCATTCTGCACGTCACCTCACGCTGTCCACTGGAGCAATCTGGGAAGGACGAGGCCACGTATGTCGAGAGTCCGGAGACCGGCCTTGCTGGATGCGACTGGTGTTGCGGAGGGCATCACCGTCAAGCTCAGGCTGCCTCTGCGCACGCCCGTTCTTGTCCCTGCCCTCCTCAAAAGTCTTCCGACCTTTTGAGGATTCTCTAAATGAAGTTGTCCCGTCTTGCCCTGGCTGTGGCCTTGTTGCCCAGCACTCAGACGTTTGCCGAAACGCCTTCGCGCGACGAAGCACTGAAACTCGCCGACACGGTGATTACCGCCAACCGCGAGGTGCAGCAGCGCAGCGAAAGCAGTGCTGCGGTCAGCATCTTCACCCGCGCCGACATCGAACGCCTGCGCCCGAGCAGCGTCAATGAGCTGCTGGCCCGAGTGCCCGGCGTCCAGGTTATCCCGAACGGTGGACGCGGCAGTACCTCCAGCCTGCTGGTCCGCGGCACCAGCACTGCCCAGACCTTGGTGCTGATCGATGGACAGCGCGCCGGCTCCGTGTCCGCCGGTGGGGCCAGCCTGCAATACCTCAATGTGGAGCAAATCGAGCGTATCGAAGTGCTGCGCGGCTCACGCTCGGCTATCTACGGGGCCGACGCCATCGGCGGTGTAGTGCAGATCTTCACCCGTCGCGGCGAAACCAGTGGCGTCAATCCCTACCTGCGCATCGCTGGCGGCAGTCAAGGCACGTGGGAACGCAGCCTGGGGGTTTCCGGCGGCGATCAGCAAACCCGCTACAGCCTCAACGGCAGCCTGGAAGAAACCACAGGCATCGACCATACCGGGAAATCCTGGGATTCGGACGCCGATCACGACGCTTACCGCAACAAGGCCTTCAGCCTCAACCTCAGCCATCAGTTCAATGACAACCTGCAGGTCGGCTTCAGCGCCCTGGAGCAACGCGGCAAAAGCGAGTACGACAATCCCTACGGTCGCCTGGACGCGTTCTGGAACGCCAACCCCAGCAAGCCCTATACCGACTACAGCCTGAGCAGCGCATCGGCCTTTGCCGAGGCACGAATCAATGAATACTGGAGCAGCCGTCTGGAGCTTGGCCACGCGGAGGACAAACAGGACTCGCGCGACAAGCTGTTCCCAAGTATTGACGTGTTCAATACCTACCGCGACTCAGCCGCCTGGGTGAACACCCTGACACTGGGCTCGGGCCACGACCTGCTGGTAGGCGTGGATTACCTGAAGGACAAACTGCACAGCACCGTCGCCTACGACGAGGGTAGCCGCTGGAACCAGGCCGGTTTTATCCAGCACAGCTATCGCGGTGAGCGTTTCTCCACCGAGCTGGGTCTACGTCATGACAAGAATCAGCAGTACGGCAGTGAAAATACCTGGAACGCCGCCCTGACTCTGGCACTCAACGCCGACAACGACCTGATTCTGTCTTATGCCGAAGGCTTCCGTGTACCGACGTTCAACGACCTGTACTGGCCGGCAGACCCAATTTTCGGCGCAAGCTCCAACCCCGACCTGGCCCCGGAGAAGTCGAAAAGCTACGAATTGCAATGGCGCAGCCAACTGGGCGAGAAAACCCGCCTGGAAACCTCGCTCTACCGTACCGATGTGCGCGACCTGATTGCCTTCACAAGAGGCCGCAACCACAACGTCAACGAGGCGCGCATCAATGGTTTTGAAGCATCCCTGCAGCATGAACTGTTCGGCTGGCAGGGCGCTCTCGGGGTCAGCCTGCTTGATCCCCGTGATCGCGACAGCGGCCATACCCTGCAACGCCGCGCCAAGCGGACGCTGAGCCTGGATCTCGATCGGCGCTTCGGCGAGTTCGGTGTCGGTGCAACCTGGCAGGTGGTCAGCCGTAGCTTCGACGACGCGACCAACACCCGCGAAATTGCCGGCCATGGCGTACTCGACCTGCGTGCAAGCTGGTATGCAAGCCAGGAACTGGCCTTCGATCTGAAGCTCAACAACCTGCTGGACAAGGGCTACAGCAGAGCGCTTTATCAATACGACGTGGACAAGCAGTATTACGGCTATCAGTCACAACCATTCGGCGTGATGCTCGGTCTGACCTGGACGCCAGCCCTCTAAGTCAGGCGTAGCCTGGATGTACTCCTGGGAGCAATGATGAACCGCCCAGGACTTTATCCAGGCTACAGCTAACGCGCCTGCGCCAAACGCTCACACAACTTCTCCATCGCCCCCAGCATCTGAAAACTCGGCCGTTCCAGGCCGTTGTCCGGTACCAGCCAGAGTTGCTCGCGCTCGACAGCCGTTAGGCCCGGCCAGATGCGCCAGGCATCCAACTGCTGCTGTACGCCGGCCAGAATCACCTCGGGATTGCGCTCAAGTACCGCTTCTACGCTGACCTGCGGGGCCGGCAAGCTCAGCTCGGCAAAGATATTGCGCGCCCCGCATACCTCCAGGGCATCGCTGATGATTTGCTGGCCGCCGATGGTGTACAGCGGCACATCCCAGACCTGATAGAACAGGCGCAGCGGCTGCTCACGTCGATAACGCTGACTCAGCTGTTGCAGGCCTTGGTTGAAGCGTTGTTGCAGGCGTTGGCCCTGCTCAGGACGGCCAATCCGTGCGCCGATCTCGGCAAACTGCCCGGCCAGGTCGGCCAACTTGCGCGGTTCGATCACCAGCACTGGAATACCCAGACGTTGCAGCTGCTGACGTTGCGCACTGCTGATGCTGTCCGGCCATAGCAACACCAGGTCAGGCTGCAACTGCAACAGGCTCTCCAGTTCCAGCTGGCCAAAATTGCCCACCGAGGGCAGATGTTTCACCGCAGCAGGTCGCTCACCGCCATCCAGCAGCCCGACCAGCAGATCGCCAGCCTCAAGCTCGAGGACGATTTCGGTCAGCGATGGCGCCAGGGTGACTACCCGCGAAGCAGCTGCCACCGGCCAGGCCAGCGACAGCAGCATGCAGAGCATCAGCGTGCGCATCAGCCGAGTTGGCGAGGGATGCGATAGAGGTACAGCAGAACGATGCTGGACAGCGCCAGCAGAATCAGCGGGATCGCCTCAAGCCCGGCGAAGACCGCAAGGGCAGCGATCCAGGCTGGTAAGGCCGCACCCAGCAGAGCCAGGCGCCGTACCCGGGTCAGTTCCAGCCAGGCATCGTGTTCAGCCGGGCTGTCGAGGGTTTTTTCCGTGGCCACCAGCGCGCGCTTGTAACCGCTGAACAGCGGCAGGCTGACGAACATCGAAGCCAGGCCGGCGATAAACAGCGGCATGGTCAGCAAACCGGTCTGCTGACCGGCACCAAACAGCAGGTTGAGCACAAACAACGGGGCCAGGGTCACGGCCAATTGCCGCCACCACTCCAGCGCCAGCCGACGGCGCACTTCGCCGCGCGTCACAGGCTTTCCTCGACCTCGCCCTGGTGCAGGCTGCCGAGCATATGCCCGAGTTTGCCGGCCTTGGTCGCCAGGTATTTCTTGTTGTGCGGATTGTGATCGATCTGCAGCGGCACGCGGCTCGCCACATTGATGCCCATATCACCCAGCGCCTTGACCTTGCGCGGGTTGTTGGTCATCAGCTTGAGCTGGCTGATGCGCAGATGGTCGAGCATCGGCAAGCAGATCGCATAGTCGCGCTGATCGGCCCCGAAGCCCAGACGCTCGTTGGCTTCCACGGTATCGGCGCCACCGTCCTGCAACTCATAGGCGCGAATCTTGTTCAGCAGGCCAATACCCCGGCCTTCCTGACGCAGATAAAGCAGCACGCCACGGCCTTCGCTGGCAATCGCGCGCAAGGCCGCTTCCAGCTGAAAACCACAATCACAACGCAGGCTGAACAGCGCATCACCGGTCAGGCATTCAGAGTGCAAACGGCCCAGTACGGGCGCGCCATCGGCCACATCACCAAAGGTCAGGGCAACATGCTCCTTGCCCGTGGCCTCTTCAAGGAAGCCATGCATGGTGAACACGCCAAAGGGCGTGGGCAGTTGGGAGGCGGCGACAAACACGACGGACACCGGATGCTCCTAAAGATAAATGGCAGAAAGAATAAGGCCGGCATTGTAACAGCAGGCCCTGGCAGCCGCTTAGCCTGAATTACTGATGATAAGAATCGAGCAAACACATGGGGGGCTAGTACTTGGACTCCAGCACCAGCATATCCTGCTCCACTTTCCAGCCAACCCGACCGAGAAAGCTCATACCCAGCAAGGCCTCGGCAGGCGAGCCGCCTTCCAGCACCACGGCTTCAACGCCCAGTACCTCCAGCTCACCGACCTTGACCCGATCCAGACTTACCCGCCAGCCGCGTGCAGTACCACTGGCCGTACTGACCTGCAAAGGTACGCCGATAGCGCGATAGTCGATGCCCAGACGGCGCGCATGCTCATCATTCAGTGCCACCGAGGTGGCGCCGGTGTCCACCAGAAACTGGATCGGATGACCATTCACCGAGCCGGCAATCCAGTAGTGCCCGCCGATGCCCTTGGCAATGCTCAGCTGTTTTTTCTGCGCTTCGGCAAAACCATCGCTGTATTCACGGCTAAGGCTGTAACTGCGTTCAACGCCATCCACTCGCAACACCGCGCCACGGCTGTCCGCGCTGACCACCACCACGCCTGCCGGGCCAGTCTGACCCACTTTGACCAGTTTGCGCTGGCCGTCGACATTCAGCACCGCGGCCCCGGGAAACAGGCCGACAACCCGCACCTGCGGGGCAGCCGATGCAACGGCGCTGCACAGCAACAGGCTTGTAGCGATCAGTTTAAACACGCGCATCTATGGTCTCGCAGGGATCAGTCAAAGGGATAAGGCTGCTGCCAGTGCTTGAAAATCGGCCGCAGGCTGCCATCGGCCACCAGCAACTCCATGCGCTGGTCAAACAACTCCGCCAGGGCTCGCCCACGAGGGGTATCGGCAAACCCCAGGTACAGCGGCAAGTTGGTCAAGTGGGTCAGGCGATAGCGCGACGGCTCGGCAGAGGTCGCGAGAATATCGCTGACCTCACCCAAGGCATCGATGTAGAAATCAGCATGCCCCTGGTCGAGCATGCCGAGGATACCGCTACGACGAATCACTTCGCGGTACTGGTGCAAATTTGGCAAATAGCGCTGGTACTCATAACCCCGCACCCAGACCAGGCGGGACGCCCCCAGGTTGTCCAGCGTAGGCACAGGGGCACTGCTCAAGCCCAGAGCCACGATCTCATCGAAGTCATAGTTCCAGCGCGGATAGAACACCTGATGCTGCACTTCATTGAGGTAAGAACCCACCCAGGCGTCAGCCTCGCCGCGCTGAACCAGGCCAATTGAACGGGTATAGGGCACATGCTGGGCCTGCAACTGCACACCCGCTGGTTCAAAGACCAGGCGAAAAATGTCCCAGGCCATGCCAGTGCCATCGGCTTCGGTATGGTCTGGCCAGATTTCCGCGGCAATCCGTACCTGCGTGGGGTCAGCCGCGCTGGCCAGCGAACTGATCACGCTCATGACTGCCCCTAGCACCCAGCCCCAGCAGCGTCCCATCAACCGCGCCTCCCTTGCTACCAGCCCAGCGCAGCCGCCAATCCATTCGCCCAGCCCCAGACGATCAACTGCAGGGTCATCCAGGCAAATACCCCCGCCAGCACGTCGTCGAGCATGATGCCCACGCCGCCGTGTACATGCCGGTCGACCCAGCGAATCGGCCAGGGTTTGAGGATGTCGAACACGCGAAACAGTAAAAAGCCTAGCAGCAGCCAGCCCCAGCCGTGAGGAACCAGCCAGAGGGTGATCCACATGCCGACCATTTCGTCCCAGACGATGCCTTCATGATCGTGCACGCGCAGGTCGTCGGCCACCTTGCCGCACAGCCAGAAGCCAAACAGCATGGTGACGCCCAGCATCAGCCAGTAGCCCCAGTCTGGGAGCATCTGCCACAACGGGATAAACGGCAGGGCAACCAGCGAGCCCCAGGTGCCTGGCGCTTTCGGCAACGTACCGGAACCGAAGCCGAAGGCCAGAAAATGCCAGGGGTTACGCCATACCGAAGGCGGCACGAACTCGGCGGGAACTTGCTTGGGATGATCAGTCACTGGCACTTCCAAAATGTTGATAACCACGCCGAGGCGGCTCTACAGGCTGACCCTGCGCGTCCAGCAGGGTCACCCCCTGGCCGGCGGCGACGCGGCCAATCACCTGCACCGGGAGACCGGCTAGCTGCATATCCGCCAGATGCTCAGGTGGCAGGGTAAAGGCCAGGCGGTAGTCATCACCACCGCTTAGCGCACATTGCAATGCTTCAATATCGCCAACCTGCGCCCGCAAGGCGTCGGATAGCGGCACCCGCGCCTGCTCAATCAACAACGCCACACCCGAAGCGGCGGCGATATGCCCACAATCGGCCAGCAGGCCGTCGGAGATGTCCAGCGCCGCACTGGCCTTGCCACGCAACGCCTGCCCCAACGCCAGCTGTGGCAATGGCGACCAGTAGCGCGCCAGCAATGCTGCGGCCTGCGCCGAATCAGCGCACTGCTGCCCCAGCACCAGCGGCAAGGCACCTGCAGCATCACCGAGCTCACCGCCGACACACAGCAGATCTCCGACTTGCGCGCCCTTGCGGGTCAGCGCCATACCGCTGGGCACACGCCCGAAAACCGTCAGGGTAAGACTCAATGGGCCACGGGTGGTGTCACCGCCGATCAGGCGAATGGCGCAACGCTGGGCCATCTGGTCCAGGCCACGGGCAAAGGCTTCCAGCCAGCTCGCTTCCGCGCCAGGCAAGGTCAGAGCCAGGGTAAAGCCGACAGGCGTAGCGCCCATGGCAGCCAGATCGCTGACTGAAACGCCCAGCGCACGCTGGCCCAGCAGGAAAGGATCGGCAGAATCGGGAAAATGCACCCCGCTTACCAGGGTGTCGGTGGAGATTGCCAACTGCTCGCCAGCCGGCAACTCCAACAGGGCACAGTCATCACCGATGCCCAACGCCACAGCTTCGCCAGCCTGCGCACAGGACGCAGCGGCGAAGTAATGACGGATCAGCTCGAACTCACCCATGAGATGGCAACGATCTGCTGCGCGTCGGCCCTGCTGCGTTAAAAGCAGACTCGGAATGCTCATGTGCTACAGCACACTCCGCGTCCTCGCCTGCTTTTGCCTTGCAGGACTCTAGCTCGCAAGATCGTAAATCAAGCATCCCAAAAGACCTTAACGCTTGTTGGCGCGAACTTCATCCGCGCGCAAGCGCGGAGCCAGCTTGTCCAGCACGCCGTTGACGAATTTGTGCCCGTCAGTGGCGCCGAATACCTTGGCCAGTTCGATGCCTTCGTTGATCACCACGCGATAGGGGATATCGATACGGTTCTTCAGCTCGTAGGTCGACAGACGCAGGATCGACAGCTCAACCGGATCAATCTCGTCCAGCGGACGATCCAGCAGCGACTCGAACGC
This sequence comes from Pseudomonas anguilliseptica, assembly GCF_021375795.1. Classification (GTDB taxonomy): domain Bacteria; phylum Pseudomonadota; class Gammaproteobacteria; order Pseudomonadales; family Pseudomonadaceae; genus Aquipseudomonas; species Aquipseudomonas anguilliseptica_A. The sequence continues at coordinate 219,225 of NZ_JAEIOI010000004.1, forward strand.
GCCATCGATCTCCGACTTCTGGCGTGGCACGCCATGCAGGATCTCGTGGAAGTAGGCACCGTCGACCGCGCTGAAATCGTTATCGACGCGGAACTGCGCTTCGATTTCGTTCAGCGACTGGCCTGCCATGTGCCAGGAATACAGCGCCTGCATAGCCAGGGAGCGCGCCTGACGGCGCGCAAGAGTCTTGGTGCTAGGGCCTTTTTTCGGCGCCTGTGGCGGTTGCACGGTACTGTCGTTCTGGCTCACTTGGCCTCCAACTGCGCCAGCAGGCTGACCATTTCCAGGGCCGACAGTGCAGCTTCGGCACCTTTGTTACCGGCCTTGGTGCCGGAACGTTCGATGGCTTGCTCGATGGAATCCACAGTCAGCACGCCGAACGCAACCGGCACGCCGAACTCCATGGACACCTGAGCCAGGCCCTTGGTGCACTCACCGGCCACGTACTCGAAGTGCGGGGTACCGCCACGGATCACTGCGCCGAGGGCGATGATCGCGTCGTACTCACTGCGCTGGGCGACTTTCTGCGCTACCAGCGGGATCTCGAACGCGCCTGGCGCACGGATGATGGTGATGTCGCTTTCGCTCACGCCATGACGCACCAGGGCATCAACCGCGCCGCTTACCAGGCTTTCAACGACGAAGCTGTTGAAGCGGCCAACGACCAGGGCAAAGCGGCCCTTGGGGGCAATAAAAGTACCTTCGATGGTCTTCAGGGTCATAGCGAATCTCGTCTGTATTAAAGAGCCGGGCCGCCAGCGGCGACCCTTGGGATTATTTAGAGGGCAGGTATTCTACAACTTCCAGGTCGAAACCGGATATTGCATTGAACTTCATCGGCGAACTCATCAGGCGCATCTTGCGCACACCGAGGTCACGCAGAATCTGCGAGCCCGCGCCCACGGTGCTGTAGGTTGCCGGATTAGCCGGCTGCTGACGGCTGATCAGTGCCAACAGCTCCGGCCCGGTCAGCGGATTGCCCAGCAGCAGCACCACGCCGCTGCCAGCCTTGGCCACTTCAGCCATGGCGGCACGCATGCTCCAGCGGCCTGGCTGGTTGACCATGAACAGGTCGCGCAGTGGATCCATGTTGTGCACCCGCACCAGCGTCGGTTCTTCGGCACACACCGTGCCCAGGGTCAGCGCCATGTGCGCGGTGTTTTCCACGCCATCGCGGTATGTCACCAGGTTGAACTGGCCCAGCTCGGTGTCCAGCGGCTGCTCGCTGACACGTTCGACAGTGCGCTCGTGGATCAGGCGGTAGTGGATCAGGTCGGCGATGGTGCCGATTTTCAAGCCATGCTCTTCGGCGAATTTCTCCAGTTCCGGACGACGGGCCATGGTGCCGTCGTCGTTCATGATCTCGCAGATCACCCCGCTCGGCTCAAAACCGCCCATGCGTGCCAGGTCGCAGGCCGCCTCGGTGTGGCCGGCACGGGCCAGCACGCCACCGGGCTGAGCCATCAACGGAAAGATATGACCGGGGCTGACGATATCCGCTGCCACGGCATTACGCGCCACGGCAGCTTGCACGGTCCGCGCGCGGTCAGCAGCGGAGATACCGGTGGTCACGCCTTCAGCAGCTTCGATGGAGACGGTGAATTTGGTGCCGAAGCCGGAGCCGTTGCGCGGCGCCATCAGTGGCAGGTTGAGCAGCTCGCAGCGCTCACGGGTCATGGGCATGCAGATCAGACCACGGGCGAAGCGCGCCATGAAGTTGATGTGCTCGGCCGTCACGCATTCGGAGGCAATGATGATGTCGCCTTCGTTTTCGCGGTCTTCGTCATCCATGAGGATGACCATCTTGCCGGCGCGAATGTCTTCGATCAGTTCTTCAGCGGTGTTGAGCGCCATCGGGCGTCTCCTCAATTATTCAGGTAGCCGTGTTCGGCGAGAAAGCTTGCGGTCAGGCCCGAGGCCTTGGGTTCGGCGGCCTTGTCACCGAGCAGCAGACGCTCCAGGTAACGCGCCAGCAGATCCACCTCGAGGTTGACCTTACGTCCGGGCTGGTAGTCGACCATGATGGTCTCGGCCAGCGTGTGCGGCACGATGGTCAGCTCGAACTCGGCGCCATCGACCGCGTTGACGGTCAGGCTGGTGCCATCGACAGTGATCGAACCCTTGTGCGCGATGTACTTGGCCAGTTCACGCGGGGCGCGCACCTTGAATTGCACGGCACGGGCGTTATCGGCACGCGAGACGATCTCGCCGACGCCGTCGACATGGCCGCTGACCAAGTGCCCGCCGAGGCGACTGGTCGGCGTCAGGGCCTTTTCCAGATTAACGGCGCTGCCGGGCTTGAGGTCGACAAAGGCGGTGCGTGCCAGCGTCTCGCGGCTGACGTCGGCCCAGAAGCCGTCGCCGGGCAGTTCCACTGCGGTCAGGCACACGCCGTTGACGGCGATGCTGTCGCCGAGCTTGACGTCGCCCAGATCGAGTTTGCCGGTGGCCACGTAGACGCGCACGTCGCCGCCTTTCGGCGTCATGGCGCGGATACTGCCGATGGCTTCGATTATGCCGGTGAACATACGCCCTCCGGTTTCACGTTGAAGATGGTGCGGAACAGCATGGACGAACTCCTGTTTTGATTAAAAACAGGGCAATGCCGATCGATAGGGATTTCGCGGACACGCACGAGGCGCCCGTGGAGGGAATCCCGCTCTCTCTTTATCCGGACTATACCGTCGGCCCCGGAATCACACCGGGTCTGCTAGACCTCGCGCGGCAGGAGCCGTGGCGAGCGCTCGCGGGCTAGGTTCTGCGAACCATTACCGCCGGTGGGGAATCACACCCCGCCCTGAGAACGTTGACTACTTGCGCAGCCGAGACGCGTTTTACCACATATTGCCGCCAACCTGCACCGGCTAACGGCCGTCTGAATGACATGCTATCTGCCACGTGCACACTGGCCCATGCCCTGGCCGGTAATCAGCCCGCAGGCTGCGGCACCGCAATAATGCGCCAGTCATCACCCACCGCGCGCATCTCAACAATTTTCAGCGCCGGTGCATCGGCCATGCGCGCCAGCGGCAGATCAAGCAACGGCCGCGCGCTGGATCCAAGCAGCTTGGGCGCAACAAACAGCTGGTACTCATCCACCAGCCCCAAGCGGGCGAAGGCACCGGCCAGACGTGGCCCGGCCTCCACCAGCACTTCGTTGGCACCACGCGCCGCCAACTCGACCAGTAGCTTGCGCAGGTCAACATGCCCGTTACTGCCCGGCACCGCCAATAGTTCGTGCCCATCGTCCAGATAGCGATCACGCGCAGACGCCGCGGCGCAGGTCGCCACCAATGCGGCGCCAGCCTGAAAAAACGGCACACTGAGCGGCACGCGCAAACGTCCATCTACCAGCACGCGTAATGGTGGCCGCGCCTGGGCCAAGGCACTGAGCTCAGCTCCCAGGCCCAACTCATCAGGGCGCACGGTCAACCGTGCATCATCGGCCAGTACCGTGTCGGCCCCCGTCAGCACCACGCTGGAACGCGCACGCAGGCGCTGCACCGCAGCGCGCGCCGCCGGCCCGGTAATCCACTGGCTTTCGCCACTGGCCATGGCGGTGCGCCCATCCAGGCTCATCGCCAGCTTGACCCGAACAAACGGCAGCCCCTGCTCCATGCGTTTGATAAAGCCGGCATTCAGTGCACGCGCCTCGCTTTCCAGCACCCCGCTCTGTACCGCAATGCCGGCATGCATGAGGCGCAGCAGGCCATCACCGCTAACCTGCGGATTGGGGTCCTGCATGGCCGCCACCACACGGGCAACGCCAGCATTGATCAACGCATCGGCACACGGCGGTGTACGCCCATGGTGACTGCAGGGTTCCAGGGTGACATAAGCGGTGGCGCCGCGCGCCTTGTCGCCGGCCTGGCGCAGTGCATGCACTTCGGCATGCGGCTCGCCGGCACGGGCATGCCAGCCTTCGCCAACAATGCGGCCATCACGAACGATCACGCAGCCAACGCGCGGATTGGGGTGAGTGGAGTACAGGCCTTTTCGGGCCAGTTCCAGCGCGCGCGCCATACAGGCGTGATCTGAAGTCATCATCAACCTTTGATGGGTTCGCGGGACAGTCGGTCGATTTCCTCACGGAATTCGTTGAGGTCCTGAAAGCGCTTGTACACCGAGGCAAAGCGGATATAGGCCACTTCATCGAGCTTCTGCAACTCGGCCATCACCAGCTCACCCAGCACCAGCGACTTGATCTCACGTTCGCCGGTGGCGCGCAGCTTGTGCTTGATATGCGCAATCGCCGCTTCCAGGCGCTCGATGCTCACCGGGCGCTTCTCCAGCGCACGCTGCATACCGGCACGCAGCTTCTCCTCGTCGAACGGCTGGCGACTGCCGTCCTGCTTGATCAACCGAGGCATGACCAGCTCGGCCGTCTCGAAGGTGGTGAAGCGCTCTTCACAGGCCAGGCATTCACGGCGACGGCGCACCTGCTCGCCCTCGGCAACCAGGCGCGAATCGATCACTTTGGTGTCATTGGCACCGCAGAAGGGACAGTGCATAAGTAAGGCCAGCCTTAGAACGAAGGTAGCCATGGTAGCGCATCCCACAGGCAAGACAAGCCGCGGCCTTTGCGGTATACAGGCGACCGTCCCCCACAGCGGAGTTGCTCCCCCGATGAAAGCCCATGCCCCGTTTCGGCCGCTGATTCTAGTGAGCCTGCTGGCCCTGCTGAGCGCCTGCGCCAGCGACAGCCCGGCACCTGCTGCGCCCACCCCCGTTGCGCCGCCCGCAACGCCGAGCGCGCCCGCACCATTACCTGCCCACCAGCGCGAACTGAACGGCAGCCTGCTCAATGTGCCGAACGCCGCCGATGTGGAACTGGCACTGCTGGCAGTCGACGCGCGCGGCCGGCCACAGGCGCTGATCGGCAGCATCCAGTTGCGTGGCAATGGTAATCCGCTGGCGTTTAACCTGCCCTTCAACCCGGAAACCTTCAACAAGCACAGTCGGGTTGAACTGCACGGCCGCGCCAACCAGGCCGGCCGGCTGATCCTGCGCCTGCCGCCGCAACCCATTGCCCGTGGCGAAACCCAAGCCCTCGGCGAACTGCGTCTGGTGCCCGCACCGTGAGTGCTCCGGCTGCTCTGCAACAGGCCCTGAGCGCCCTGCTCGGTGATGCGCAACTGAGCGCGGAAACCCTGCCGGGCACGGCTATTCGCCTGTGGCTGATCGATGCCGACAACATGGACCGCGCCTTCAGCCCGGAGGAAACCCGGCGCATTCTCGAAGAACCGCCCTACTGGTGTTTCTGCTGGGCCAGCGGCCTGGTCCTGGCACGCTGGTTAGCCGAAAACCCGCAATGGGTGCGCGGCAAACGTGTGCTGGATTTCGGCGCGGGCTCCGGTGTGGCGGCGATTGCGGCGGCCAAGGCCGGCGCGCTGGAAGTGGTGGCATGCGACCTCGACCCTCTGGCTATCGAGGCCTGCCAGGCGAATGCCGCGCTGAATGATGTGCAGCTGAGTTACTCAACCGACTTTTTCGCCGAGGCGGATCGCTTCGACCTGATCATCGTCGCCGACGTGCTCTACGACCGCGCCAACCTGCCGCTGCTCGATCAATTTCTCAGCCGTGGCCGTGAAGCATTGGTGGCGGACTCGCGGGTACGTGACTTTCAGCACCCGCTGTACCAGCGTCTGGGTATCCTCGAAGCCTGTACCTGGCCGGATCTGGCCGAACCGGCCGAGTTCCGCCACGTCAGCCTGTATCATGCACAGCGCACCTAGCGAGCGCAGCCCAGCAGCCCTTGTATCGCGCACCAAGCGCCCACATTAATCCGCTTAATCACCCGTCTTTCGAGAACCACCATGAGCGATTCGCCCTATATCTTCGACATCTCCGGCAGCGCCAGCTTCGAACAGCTGGTGATCGAAAACTCCTTCCAGAAGCCCGTCCTGGTGGACTTCTGGGCCGACTGGTGCGCGCCGTGCAAGGCACTGATGCCGCTGCTGGCGAAGATCACCGAGGAATACAACGGCGAATTGCTGCTGGCCAAGGTCAACTGCGATATCGAACAGGACATCGTCGCCCGTTTCGGTATCCGTAGCCTGCCGACCGTGGTGCTGTTCAAGAATGGCCAGCCGGTCGATGGCTTTGCCGGTGCGCAGCCAGAGTCGGCGATTCGCGAAATGCTTAAACCGCACGTGGCCGAACCAGCGCCAGCCGCCGCTGACCCAATGGAAGCTGCCCAGGCGCTGTTCAGCGAAGGCCGCTTTGCCGATGCCGAAGCCCTGCTCAAGGTGCTGCTGACGGAAAACAACGAACATGCCGCGGCGCTGATTCTCTACGCGCGCTGCCTGGCCGAGCGTGGTGAGCTGGGCGAAGCGGAAGCAGTGCTCGGCGCCGTCAAAGGCGATGAGCACAAACAGGCCTTGGCCGGTGCCCGCGCGCAGCTGACCTTCCTGCGCCTGGCCACTGAGCTGCCGGATGTGGCCAGCCTGAAAACCCGCCTGGCGCAAAATGCCGACGATGATGAAGCAAGCTACCAGCTCGCCATTCAGCAACTGGCACGCCAACACTACGAACCGGCGCTGGACGCCCTGCTCAAGCTGTTTATCCGCAACCGCAGCTATGCCGAGGGCGCAGCACACAAGACCCTGCTGCAAGTCTTCGACCTGCTGGGCAATGACCACCCGCTGGTCACCACCTACCGGCGCAAGCTGTATCAGGCGATTTACTAGACAGCCCCGCGCGGCTAAAGCCCCGCCCACGAGAACAGCGATCCCTGTGGGAAGGGCTTTAGCCGCGACAGATCAGGTGCTCGATCACCTACCCCTGAGCTGCTTGAGCATCAATTAACCTATCCAGTGATAGATCGGCGCATCGGCACCGGTTTCCATACGCACCTGCGCGCAATGGCGCAGCCGCACCAGCAAGCGCTTGCCTGCCGCCTCGCCACCCGCCAGCCCGGCCAGTTGCCCGAGCAGCTGCGGCCCGTCGATCTGCCCGGCCTGACGCAACAACTGCAGAGTGGTTTGCCACAGCGCATCATTGACCACTGGCGCGGCAACCGCGGCCGACACAGCGGGCGTTTCAAGGCTCACGTGCTGAGCCAGCTGCGCCCAGTCCTGCGCATCCAGCTCTACCGTCAGATCCACCGGCCAAGCGCCGATCTGCCCACGAATTCGCACCATCATTCTGCCCTCAACTGATCAGCCGCCATGCTCCCACGTCCACCGCAGGTCGCCAAGCAAGGCTGGCCATGGCCGCCACAAAGTTGTTATAACGTAACAATCAATTATCCTTGATCGGAGATCGCCATGCGCCGCCTGCTACTTGCCCTGCCGTTTGCCCTACTGCCCCTTGCCACTGGCGCTGCCGCACACAGTCATGAACACGACGACCATGACCATGCCAAGCACGGTAGCCTGGATGCCCATGAACACGGCGCCGCGCAACTCAACGTGGTGCTCGACGGCAAGGTGTTGGAATTGCAACTGGAAAGCCCGGCGATGAACCTGGTGGGTTTCGAGCATGCCGCCCAAACTGACGCTGACAAAGCCAAGGTTGCCGCTACGCGCAGCCAGCTGGAACAACCGCAGGCGCTGTTCGGTCTGGCTGCCGGCGATTGCAACGTCAGCAAGCAAGAGCTGCAAAGTCCACTGTTTACTGAACATAGCCACAACGACCATCACGAACACGGCAAAGACAGCGAGCACAGCGATATCCACGCGCACTACAGCCTCGACTGCCAGAAGCCTGAAGAATTGAAACAACTTAACCTCGGCGAGCTGTTCAAGCGCTTCCCCGCCACCGAGAAAATTCAGGTACAACTGATCGGCCCGAGCGGCCAACAGGGCCTGGAGCTGACGCCCGCACAGCCGACCCTGAGTTTCTAACCACCTTTTTGCAGCAGAACGGCCGGGGTAACCCGGCCGCTTACTTTATGAGTGCAGCCCTGATCCACCTCTGCAACCTCGGCTTTGCCTGGCCCGGCCAACCCGAGTTGCTGGACATCGACACCTTCACCCTGCAACGCGGCGAAAGCCTGTTTCTCAAAGGCCCCAGCGGCAGCGGCAAGACCACCCTGCTCGGCCTGCTCGGCGGTGTACAGAAGCCCAATCGCGGCAGCATTCGCCTGCTCGATCAGAACCTGAGCGCACTGTCCGCCAGCGCCCGCGACCGTTTCCGCGTCGATCACACCGGCTATATCTTCCAGCAGTTCAACCTGCTGCCGTTTCTCTCGGTGCGCGAGAACGTCGAGCTGCCTTGTCACTTTTCCAAACTGCGCGCCAGCCGCGCCGTGCAGCGCCATGGCAGCGTGACCAAGGCCACCAACGCCCTGCTCGCCCACCTGGGTTTGCACCAGCCAGAGTTGCTGCAACGCCGCGCCGGTGATCTGTCGATCGGCCAGCAACAGCGCGTCGCCGCCGCCCGCGCGCTGATCGGCCAACCGGAGTTGGTGATTGCCGATGAGCCCACCTCGGCGCTGGATGCCGATGCCCGCGAAGCCTTTCTCGAACTGCTGTTCGCCGAGTGCCGCGAGGCCGGCTCCAGCCTGCTGTTTGTCAGCCACGACCAGAGCCTGGCGCGGTTGTTCGACCGCAGTCTGTCGCTGGCGGAGCTGAACAAAGCCACTCGCCCCGCAGACCATTGAGAAACTACCTACGTTTCTCAACGGCCTGCTCACGGAGATTTAAGGATGTATCTACTGCGTCTCGCCCTGGCCAGCCTGGGTAACCGCCGCTTTACCGCCTGGCTGACGGTGTTCGCCATCGCGCTCTCTGTATGCCTGTTGCTTGCCGTCGAGCGGGTGCGTACCGAAGCCCGCGCTAGCTTTGCCAACACCATCAGCGGCACCGACCTGATTGTCGGCGCGCGCTCAGGCAGCGTGAACCTGCTGCTGTACTCGGTATTCCGCATCGGTAATGCCACCAACAATATCCGCTGGGAAAGCTTCGAACAGTTTGCCAATCACCGTCAGGTCAAATGGGCCATTCCGATCTCGTTGGGTGATTCGCACCGTGGTTACCGGGTAATGGGCACCAGCCCGGCCTACTTCGAGCATTACCGCTACGCCCGCAGCCAACCGCTGCAACTGAGCAGTGGCCGCGCCTTTGCCGACGATCCATTCGAAGTGGTGCTCGGCGCGGAAGTGGCGCAAGCGCTCAACTACCAGCTCGATCAGCAACTGGTGCTGGCCCATGGCGTGGCCACCATCAGCCTGGTCAAGCATGACGACAAACCGTTCAAGGTGGTCGGCATCCTCAAACGCACCGGCACACCGGTGGACCGTACCCTGCATATTTCCCTGGCCGGTATGGAGGCCCTGCATGTCGACTGGCAAAACGGCATGCCCGCGCGTGGTGCGGCCAAGGTCAGTGCCGAGCAGGCGCGAGCCATGGACCTGCAACCCAAGCAGATCACCGCCTTTATGCTGGGTTTGAACAGCAAGATCGCCACCTTCAGCCTGCAACGGGAGATCAACGAATTTCGCGGTGAACCGCTGCTGGCAATCCTCCCCGGGGTGGCGCTGCAGGAGTTGTGGAGCCTGATGGGCACCGCCGAGAAGGCGCTGTTTGTGGTTTCGTTGTTCGTCGTACTGACGGGACTGATCGGCATGCTCACGGCGATCCTCACCAGCCTTAACGAGCGCCGTCGCGAGATGGCAATTCTACGTTCGGTCGGCGCGCGGCCCTGGCACATCGCCAGTCTGCTGATCGTCGAAGCCTTTGCCCTGGCCCTGGCCGGCGTGTTGCTCGGTCTGCTGTTGCTGTACCTGGGCATTGCCGGAGCGCAGGGCTATGTGCAGGCGAATTACGGCCTGTACCTGCCGCTGAATCTGCCAACCCGCTATGAGTGGACGCTACTCGGCGCTATCCTGAGCGCCGCCCTGCTGATGGGCTGTGTACCGGCCTGGCGCGCGTACCGCCAATCCCTGGCCGATGGCTTATCGATCCGCTTATGAGGCTTTTGCATGCACCGCTCCCTGCTCGCCACCCTGCTGCTTACCCTGGCCCTGCCGCTGGCCGCGGCCGAGGTGCGCGAGCTGACCTGGTCGGAAATGGTCCCGGCCGACGCCCCGCCGCAAAGCACGGAACCGGCACCGATCCATGACCTCTCGCAGCTCGCCGATGCCCTCGCCGAGTCAGGCCCGGCGGCCATGCAACAGTCGCCCGCAGCACCGGTGGTGCAGGCACTGGATGGCCAGCAGGTCAAACTGCCGGGCTATATCGTACCGCTGGATGTCACCGATGAAGGCCGTGTCACCGAGTTCCTGCTGGTGCCGTACTTCGGCGCCTGCATCCACGTACCGCCACCACCGTCGAACCAGATCGTCCACGTCACCAGCGAACTGGGCGTGCTGATGGATGCGCTGTACCAGCCGTTCTGGATCGAAGGCCCGCTCAAAGTTGAGCAGACCAGCAGCGAGCTGGCCGAAGCCGGCTACCAGATGGAAGCCGAGAAGATTTACGCCTACGAACTGCCAGATAGCTAGAACCCAGCGCAGCCGTCAGCCAACAAAACGCTGCTCGGCTGTTGTGGCGAGGAATGAGTGGTGCAAAGCCCCACTCAGGCATACCAAGCCACCGGGGTACGGGTGCGCGACAAGCTACATCCACCTGATTATTTTGATAGCAAGCTACTTTATTGAGCTGGATCAACAGCCGAATTCTCACGCGCCCTAACATCGTATTCAGCCAATACGAACCGATGCTTTTGGGAGCACATCATGCGTACATCTCTGTTTACTGCCTCATTGCTGGCACTGGCCATTGCCGCCCCACTGGCGCACGCGCACCAGGCTGGCGACATCATCGTGCGCGCCGGTGCGATCACCGTTGACCCGCAGGAAAGCAGCAGCGACATCTGGGTCGGCGCACTGGGTACCGATGTAGCCGGCACCAAGGCCACCCTGGACAGTGACACCCAGTTGGGCCTGAACTTCGCCTACATGCTGACCAACAACATCGGCATTGAGCTGCTGGCAGCCACCCCGTTCAGCCATGACGTCGGCGTGAAAGGCATGCCGGGCGGCTTTGCTGGCCTCAACGGCAAACTGGGCAGCCTCAAACACCTGCCGCCGACCCTGAGCGTGGTGTACTACCCGCTGGATGCCAGCTCGGCCTTCCAGCCCTATGTCGGTGCAGGCATCAACTACACTTGGTTCTTCGACACCAAGCTGAGCAGCGAAGCGGAAGGTAAAGGTTTCAGCGGCCTGGACATGAAGGAATCCTGGGGCCTGGCCGCACAGGTAGGCATGGACTACATGCTGACTGACAACATCATGCTCAACGCCCAGGTGCGCTACATCGACATCGACACCACCGGCACCACCAACATCCTCGGCGACAAGGTCAAGGTCGATGTGGACGTAGACCCGTTCGTTTACATGGTTGGCCTGGGCTACAAGTTCTAAGCCCTCAGGCATAAAAAACCGGTCCTCGCGGCCGGTTTTTTATGCCGTCACACACTCAGCCTTGCGTCAGCAGACGGCGCAAACCTTCGCGCATCGGTGTCGCAGCAGGCAATTGGTAGTGCGCTTGCAAACGCTGGTTGTCAGCCCGCGAATGACGAATATCGCCGGCGCGCGGCGCCTGGTAACTCACGGCCGGCAAGCCACCACACAGTTCACCGAGTTGCGCGAGCAACTGATTGAGGCTGACCGCATGATTCCAGCCAACGTTCACCGCACCCTCCACGACTTGCGGCGCTGCCAGCGCCTGAGTCAGCAGCGCGACTAAGTCTTCGATATAGAAGAAGTCACGGGTCTGCTCGCCATCACCGAATACGCTGATCGGCAACCCCTGCTGCACGCGCTGAGTGAAGATGCTGATCACCCCGGAGTACGGCGAGGAGGGGTCCTGGCGTGGGCCGAAGATATTGAAGAAACGAAAGATCGCCGGCTCCAGGCCATGCTGGCGGCGATAGAAATCCAGGTAATGCTCACTGGCCAGCTTGTCCGCCGCATAGGGCGTCAGCGGTGCTTTGGGCGTGGCTTCATCAATCGCCAAACCTTCACCGTTGTTGCCATACACCGCCGCGCTGGAGGCAAATAGCACGCGCTTGACGCCATGCAGGCGCATCGCCTCACAGATGTTCAAGGTGCCGACAAAGTTGCTCTGATGAGTCGCCACCGGATCATCCACAGAGGCCTGCACCGAGGCTACGGCCGCCAGATGCGCCACGGCCGAGCAGCCGGAAACCGCTTGCGCGACCTGGGCTGCATCGGCCACATCGCCCTGGATAAACTGCAACTGCGGGTTATCCAGCGGCAAATTGGCCAGCTTGCCCATCGACAGGTTATCCAGCACCCGCACGCGGTGACCTTGCGCCAGCAGCGCATCGACCAGGTGCGAGCCGATAAAGCCGGCACCACCGGTCACCAGAACAGGGCGCGAATCAGACATGGCGGTAATAACGATCCAGTAGGCTCGGCAGCCCCGAGCGCCAGGCACGCGGTTTGATACCGAAGGTATGCAGAATTTTCTTGCACGACAGCACCGCATGCTGCGGCTCTTCAGCGGCATCGGGCCGCGCGCTGTGCGCCTGCGGGCTCACTTCATCGACCAGGTTGCTGCGGAAGTTGCGTGCCTCGCTGAGCACCGCCTGGCCCAGCGCCAGCGAGGTGGTCGCCTCATGGCCGCCGTAGTGATAAGTGCCCCACAGCGGCGTCTGGCAATCCAGCTGCTTGAGTACGGCGAGAATCACCCGCGCCGCATCATCGACCGGGGTCGGATTACCGCGTCGGTCATCAGCCAGCAACAGCGGCTCATCATGCGCGGCACGGGTGAGAAAACGCCCGAGCAAGCCATTGGCGCTGTCATCCAGCAACCAGCCGAAGCGCAGCAGCACATGCCGCGGACAAATCGCCCGCACACGCTGCTCAAAGCGCCACAACGCCTGCCCACGCACACCCAGTGGCACCGGCTCTTCCTTCTCGCTGTAGGCAGTCGCACGCGAACCATCGAAGATGCGGTAGCTGGACGGTTGCAGCAGGCGGATCTGGTGATGCTGACAGAGTTCGGCCAAGCGTTCGACGGCACGCTCCTGGGCAGCAAACTGCGCCTCGCTGACCACTTCGGCCTGGAACCAGTCGAAATAGTAGGCAAGGTTGATCAGGGCATCGGGACGGGTGTCATCGAGCAGCTGGGTCAGGCTGGCGGGATCCCAGCCTGACTCCGGCGGTTTCGGCGCGAGAAAACCAATGTCTTCTTCGGCGCCGAGGCGGATCAGGGCCTGCCCCAACGCATTACCGCCACCCAGCAGCATCAGCCGCATACGCATGATAGAGCGCTAACTCAGCGAATCAGAACGGGATATCGTCATCGAAGCTGTCGAAATCTGCAGCTGGCTGAGGCGCCTGCTGCGGCGCAGGACGCGGGGCCGACTGCTGCTCACGCTGCGGCGCAGGGCGTTGTTGGCGAGGCGCGGAGTCGCCACCACCGGCGTTATCCGGACGACCACCGAGCAGCTGCATGGTGCCCTGCATGTCGACAATGATTTCGGTGGTGTAGCGCTTGATGCCGTCCTTTTCCCACTCGCGGGTTTGCAGTTTGCCTTCGATGTACACCTGCGAACCTTTACGCAGGTATTCGCCGGCGATCTCGGCAACCTTGCCGAACAGCGACACACGGTGCCACTCGGTTTTCTCGACCTTCTGACCGGTCTGCTTGTCAGTCCACTGCTCGCTGGTCGCCAGGCTCAGGTTGGTAACCGCGTTGCCGCTCGGCAGGTAGCGGGTTTCCGGGTCCTGTCCGCAGGTACCGACCAGAATGACTTTGTTAACCCCACGGGCCATAACGTTCTCCTAGGCTTTCAGCACGCCACCGGCGCCGGCTCTATGAGGCGCTCAAGGGACGTGCGGTCCAATTGTTGGGTATCCACTTTGATATAGATGGCCGCTTCATCGCGCACCACTACGGCATCCGCCACTCCGGGCACAGCCTGTAAACGCTCGGCCAACCCCGTCTCTTGCAAGGCCGCAGCTGAAAGCGGCAGACGCAGGCTGGTGACATACGGCGGTTCGCGCATAGTAACAGCAAAGGCCAGCCAAAAAAGCGCCAGCAGGGCACAGCCCGCAAACACGCCCGACAGGCTGTAGTGCTGATACAGCCAGCCGCCGAGAATGCCGCCAATGGCGGCCCCAAGGAACTGGCTGGTGGAGTACACCCCCATCGCCGTACCCTTGCCGCCGGCCGGTGCAACCTTGCTGACCAGTGACGGCAGCGAAGCCTCCAGCAGGTTGAACGCGGTAAAAAACACCACAGTGCCAAGCACCAGGGCACGCAGACTGCTACCGAACCACCAGAAGAACAGCTCACACAGCAACAGCACACTGACCGCGCCGAGCAGCACCTGTTTCATCCGACGCTTTTTCTCGCCGTAGATGATAAACGGCACCATGCCGAAGAAGCCCACCAGCAGCGCCGTCAGATACACCCACCAATGCTCTTCCTTGGCCAGCCCACCCTGCTCCACCAGCGCCAATGGCAAGGCAATAAAGCTGGCCATCAGAATCGCATGCAGCACCAGAATGCCGAAATCCAGGCGCAGCAGGTCCGCATGCTTGAGCGTTGGCCACAACGCCTGCCGGGCCACACCCGACTCGCGATGCTGTAATGGCCCGGCAGAACCCGGCACCATACCGGCAACGATAACGATACCGAGCAGCGCCATCGCAGCCGTGGCAAGAAACAACCCGGACAGGCCAAAAGCGCGGGTCAGCAATGGGCCAACCACCATCGCCACGGCGAACGACAGGCCGATGCTCATACCGATCATCGCCATGGCCTTGGTGCGGTGTTGTTCACGAGTCAGATCGGACAACAGCGCCATCACCGCAGCGGAAATTGCCCCGGCGCCCTGCAGAATGCGCCCCGCGATCACTCCATAAATCGAATCGGCATTGGCCGCCAGCAGGCTGCCGGCTGCGAAGATCAGCAGCCCGACATAGATCACCGGCCGTCGGCCGATACGATCACTGAGCATGCCAAACGGAATCTGCAGAAAAGCCTGGGTCAGGCCATAGGCACCAATGGCCAGGCCGATCAACGCCGGCGTACTGCCTTGCAGGTCCATGCCATAGGTCGCCAGTACCGGCAACACCATAAACATACCGAGCATGCGGAATGCGAACACCAGCGCCAGACCACCGGCCGCACGGGTTTCACTGCCGCTCATGCGCTCGCTGTGCGGATCATGCATGGGAAAGGCCCTGTCGAAATAGGCGGCGATTCTAGCAGCACTGGATGAGCACGGCACAGCAGTGACGCTTTGCCGCGCCCGCCTTCTGGCCCGTATACTCGGTGGTTTTCCGCCCGCCATGCGAGGCCGTTGTTAGGGAGCCTCTAAAAGCGTTGGCGAGGCCGCCAGCGCGAGGCAAAAACAGGCGAAAAGCGTAGTTTACGTGCTGTAAATGAGCATTTGAGCCTGTTTTTAACGAAGCGATGGCAACGCAGACAGCTATTAGAGGTTCCCTAAGTGGATAAGATTCTGATTCGGGGGGCTCGTACCCACAACCTGAAAAACATCGACCTGACCCTGCCACGCGACAAGCTGATCGTGATCACTGGCCTGTCCGGTTCCGGCAAGTCATCCCTGGCTTTCGACACGCTGTACGCCGAGGGCCAGCGCCGCTACGTCGAGTCGCTTTCGGCCTACGCCCGACAGTTCCTCTCGATGATGGAAAAGCCCGATGTCGACACCATCGAGGGCCTGTCGCCAGCGATCTCCATCGAGCAGAAATCCACTTCGCACAACCCGCGCTCCACCGTCGGCACCATCACCGAGATCTACGACTATCTGCGCCTGCTCTACGCCCGCGCCGGTATTCCACGCTGCCCGGATCATGACCTGCCGCTGGAAGCGCAAACCGTCAGCCAGATGGTCGATCAGGTACTGGCCCTGCCCGAAGGCAGCAAGCTGATGCTGCTGGCCCCGGTGATTCGTGAACGCAAAGGCGAACACCTGGCTGTCTTCGACGAACTGCGCGCCCAGGGCTTCGTCCGCGTGCGGGTCAACGGCAAACTCTACGAGCTGGACGAACTGCCCAAGCTCGACAAGCAGAAGAAGCACAGCATCGATGCCGTGGTCGACCGCTTCAAGGCCCGTGGCGACCTGCAGCAGCGCCTGGCCGAATCGTTCGAGACCGCCCTGAAGCTGGCCGACGGCCTGGCGCTGATCGCGCCCATGGAAGGAGAGGAAGGCGAAGAGATCATCTTCTCCGCACGCTTTGCCTGCCCGGTGTGCGGCCATTCGATCAGCGAACTGGAACCCAAGCTGTTCTCCTTCAACAACCCGGCCGGCGCCTGCCCGACCTGCGACGGCCTGGGCGTTAAGCAATTCTTCGATACAAAGCGCCTGGTCAATGGCGAGCTGACCCTGGCCGAGGGCGCGATTCGCGGCTGGGATCGACGAAACGTCTATTACTTCCAGATGCTTGGTTCGCTAGCAGCGCACTATGGCTTCAGCCTTGAAGTACCGTTCGATGAATTGAGCGCCGAGAACCAGAAGTGCATCCTGTTTGGCAGCGGCACGCAGAACGTTGACTTCAAGTACCTCAACGACCGTGGCGATATCGTCAAACGCTCACACCCCTTCGAGGGTATCGTGCCCAACCTGGAGCGGCGTTACCGCGAAACCGAATCCACCAGCGTGCGTGAAGAACTGGCCAAGTTCCTCAGCACCCAGCCCTGCCCGGATTGCCGCGGCACCCGCCTGCGCCGAGAAGCGCGGCACGTGTGGGTCGGCGAGAAGACCCTACCGGCAGTCAGCGGCCTGCCGATTGGCGACGCCACCGAGTATTTCGGCAGCCTCAGTCTGCCCGGGCGACGCGGTGAAATCGCCGAGAAGATTCTCAAGGAAATCCGCGAGCGTCTGCAGTTTCTGGTCAACGTCGGCCTCGACTACCTGACCCTCGACCGCAGCGCCGACACCCTGTCCGGCGGCGAAGCACAGCGTATCCGTTTGGCCAGCCAGATCGGCGCCGGCCTGGTCGGGGTGATGTATATCCTCGACGAGCCTTCGATCGGCCTGCATCAACGCGACAACGAACGCCTGCTCGGCACCCTCAAACACCTGCGCGATATCGGCAACACGGTGATCGTGGTCGAGCACGACGAAGATGCCATCCGCCTGGCCGACTACGTGGTGGACATCGGCCCTGGCGCCGGCGTGCACGGCGGGCAGATTGTCGCCCAGGGCACCGCCGCTGAAGTGATGGCGCATCCGGACTCGCTGACCGGCAAATACCTCTCCGGACGGGTGAAGATCGAAGTTCCGGCCAAACGCACACCACGCGACAAGAAGCTCTCGCTGAAGATCAAGGGCGCGCGTGGCAACAACCTGCGTAACGTCGACCTGGAAATTCCGATTGGCCTGCTCACCTGCGTCACCGGCGTGTCCGGCTCAGGCAAGTCGACGCTGATCAACAACACCCTGTTCCCGCTCAGCGCCACCGCACTGAATGGCGCCACCACCCTGGAAGCCGCTGCCCACGACAGCATCGACGGGCTACAGCACCTGGATAAGGTGGTCGACATCGACCAGAGCCCGATCGGCCGCACTCCGCGTTCGAACCCGGCAACTTATACCGGCCTGTTCACCCCGATCCGCGAGCTGTTTGCCGGCGTGCCTGAGTCGCGTTCACGTGGTTACGGCCCAGGCCGCTTTAGCTTCAACGTCAAGGGCGGCCGCTGCGAAGCCTGCCAGGGCGACGGCCTGATCAAGGTGGAGATGCACTTTCTGCCGGACATCTACGTGCCCTGCGACGTGTGCAAGAGCAAACGCTACAACCGCGAAACCCTGGAAGTGAAATACAAGGGTAAGAACATCACCGAAGTGCTCGACATGACCATCGAAGAGGCACGCGCCTTCTTCGATGCTGTACCGGCCTTGGCGCGCAAGCTGCAAACGCTGATGGATGTCGGTCTGTCCTATATCAAGCTGGGCCAGTCGGCGACCACCCTGTCCGGCGGCGAAGCACAGCGGGTCAAGCTATCCCGCGAGCTGTCCAAACGTGATACCGGCAAGACCCTGTACATCCTCGACGAACCGACCACCGGCCTGCACTTCGCTGATATCCAGCAACTGCTCGAGGTGCTGCACCGCCTGCGCGACCACGGCAACACCGTGGTGGTGATCGAACACAACCTGGACGTTATCAAGACTGCCGACTGGCTGGTGGATCTTGGCCCGGAAGGCGGCTCCAAAGGTGGTCAGATCATCGCCGTCGGCACGCCGGAAGAAGTCGCCGAGATGCCGCAGTCGCATACCGGCTACTTCCTCAAGCCGCTGCTGGAACGTGACCGGGCGTAACCGCGCGCACAACAAAAAGCCCCGTACATGCGGGGCTTTTTTTATGACAACAGGCTGACTTACATCTGCGTCTGCAGGTAATTCTCCAACCCCAACTTGTCGATCAGGCCTAGCTGAGCTTCCAGCCAGTAGGCGTGATCCTCTTCGGTATCCTTCAGCTGCACCAGCAGAATGTCGCGGGTCTGGTAATCCTGATGCTGCTCGCACAGGGCAATGCCTTTGCTCAGCGCTGCCCGCACGTGGTACTCCAGCGCCAGATCGAGCTTGAGCATTTCCGGCACGCTTTGGCCAAAGCGGAAACTGTCGGGCACCATATCCGGCGTTCCTTCCAGAAACAGAATGCGCTTGAGGATCGCATCGGCGTGCTGGGTCTCCTCTTCCATTTCATGGTTGATCCGCTCATAGAGCTTGCTGAAGCCCCAGTCTTCATACAAACGCGAATGCACGAAGTACTGATCACGCGCAGCCAGCTCACCCTTGAGCAACACTTTCAGGTAATCGATGACTTCTACATGGCCTTTCATGGGCAATTTCCTTGGCAAGCGACAAACAAGCGCTAATGCTGGCTGGCTGTAGCCAATGGGTCAAGCGCAGCGAATACAGCCATCGAGCAGGCATAGATGAACGGTGTTGCAGGCATAAAAAAACCGGGCCAAGGCCCGGTTTTTTCATACAACCTACGACTTACTCAGCGTCTACAGCTGCACCAGCGACCGGACGGTCAACCAGTTCAACATAGGCCATTGGAGCATTGTCGCCAGCGCGGAAACCGCACTTAAGGATACGCAGGTAACCGCCCTGACGGGTGGCGTAGCGCTTGCCCAGGTCGTTGAACAGCTTGCCGACGATGGCTTTCGAACGAGTACGGTCGAAGGCCAGACGACGGTTAGCAACGCTATCTTCTTTAGCCAGAGTGATCAGCGGCTCGGCAACGCGACGCAGCTCTTTGGCTTTCGGCAGAGTAGTTTTGATCAGCTCATGCTCGAACAGCGATACCGCCATGTTCTGGAACATGGCCTTGCGGTGTGCGCTGGTGCGGCTGAGGTGACGGCCACTTTTACGATGACGCATGGTTCAATTCCTTACCAAACTCACGTTCGGTGATGATGACGATCAGGCAGTCGCCTTATCGTCTTTCTTCAGACTTGCCGGCGGCCAGTTGTCGAGGCGCATACCGAGGGACAGACCGCGAGAGGCCAGAACATCCTTGATTTCGGTCAGGGATTTCTTGCCCAGGTTCGGGGTTTTCAACAGTTCTACTTCGGTGCGCTGAATCAGATCACCGATGTAGTAAATGTTTTCTGCCTTGAGGCAGTTAGCCGAACGCACAGTCAGTTCCAGGTCATCAACCGGACGGAGGAGGATCGGATCGATCTCATCTTCCTGCTCGATAACAACAGGCTCACTGTCACCTTTGAGGTCGACGAACGCAGCCAACTGCTGTTGCAGGATGGTTGCGGCGCGGCGAATAGCCTCTTCAGGATCCAGAGTACCGTTGGTCTCCAGGTCGATAACCAGTTTGTCCAGGTTGGTACGCTGCTCAACACGAGCATTTTCCACCACGTACGACACACGGCGTACCGGGCTGAACGAAGCATCCAGCTGCAAGCGACCAATGCTGCGGCTTTCATCTTCATCGCTCTGACGAGCATCAGCCGGCTCATAGCCGCGACCACGAGCTATGGTGAGCTTCATGTTCAGCGCGCCAGTGGAAGCCAGGTTGGCGATTACGTGGTCGCCATTGACGATTTCGACATCGTGATCCAGCTGAATATCGGCAGCGGTAACTACGCCCGAGCCCTTCTTCGCCAGAGTCAGAGTCACTTCGTCACGACCGTGCAGTTTGACAGCCAGACCTTTCAGGTTGAGCAGGATTTCAATGACGTCTTCCTGAACACCTTCAATGGCGGAGTACTCATGGAGTACACCGTCAATCTCGGCCTCGACTACTGCACAGCCAGGCATGGAGGACAACAAGATGCGACGCAGCGCGTTGCCCAGGGTATGGCCAAAACCACGCTCGAGAGGCTCGAGAGTGATCTTCGCACGGGTCGAACTGACCACCTGCACATCAATGTGACGGGGGGTCAGGAACTCATTTACCGAAATCTGCATGGATGCACCTATTTTCTAGCCCTTACTTGGAGTAGAGCTCGACAATCAGGCTTTCGTTGATGTCAGCGGAGAGATCACTGCGCGCCGGGACGTTTTTGAACACGCCAGACTTTTTCTCAGTGTCTACATCTACCCATTCAACGCGGCCACGCTGGGCACACAGCTCAAGAGCTTGAACAATGCGCAGCTGATTCTTCGATTTCTCGCGGACTGCAACCACGTCACCAGCTTTAACCTGGTAGGACGGTACGTTGACAGTTTTACCGTTTACGCTGATCGACTTGTGCGATACCAGCTGACGGGATTCAGCGCGGGTAGCACCGAAGCCCATGCGATAAACCACGTTATCCAGACGGCATTCGAGCAGTTGCAGCAGGTTCTCACCAGTAGCGCCTTTCTTGCCGGCAGCTTCTTTGTAATAACCACTGAATTGACGCTCAAGCACACCGTAGATACGACGAACTTTTTGCTTCTCACGCAGCTGGGTGCCGTAGTCAGACTGACGGCCACGGCGCTGACCGTGAATACCTGGGGCTGCTTCGATGTTGCACTTCGATTCCAGAGCGCGAACGCCGCTTTTCAGGAAAAGATCAGTGCCTTCACGACGAGACAGTTTGCATTTGGGACCAATGTAACGAGCCATTTCTCACTGTCTCCTGATTACACGCGACGCTTCTTCGAAGGACGGCACCCGTTGTGCGGGATTGGCGTCACATCGGTGATGCTGGCGATCTTGTAACCGCAGCCGTTCAAAGCACGGACAGCGGACTCACGACCCGGACCGGGACCCTTGACGTTAACGTCGAGGTTCTTCAGGCCGTATTCCAGCGCAGCTTGACCAGCACGTTCAGCAGCCACCTGGGCAGCGAACGGGGTGCTTTTACGCGAACCGCGGAAACCCGAACCACCCGAGGTAGCCCAAGACAGAGCGTTGCCCTGACGGTCAGTAATGGTCACGATTGTGTTGTTGAAAGAAGCGTGGATGTGGGCGATGCCATCAACCACCGTCTTTTTGACTTTTTTACGAGTACGAGCAGCAGGTTTTGCCATGACTAGATTCCTGTCGATGCGCGAATGCGATTACTTGCGGATCGGCTTACGCGGGCCCTTACGGGTACGCGCGTTGGTCTTGGTACGCTGACCGCGAACCGGCAGACCACGACGATGACGCAGGCCGCGGTAGCAACCCAGGTCCATCAAGCGCTTGATTTTCATGTTCACTTCACGACGCAGGTCGCCTTCGGTATTCACCTTGGCCACTTCGCCACGCAGCTGCTCGATCTGCTCGTCAGAGAGATCTTTGATTTTTGCTGCCGGGTTTACACCGGTAGCAGCACAGATTTTCTGTGCAGTAGTGCGACCAACACCATAGATGTAGGTCAGCGAGATAACAGTGTGCTTGTTATCCGGAATGTTAACGCCTGCAATACGGGCCATTCAGTGGAACTCCAATTGACAGCTACCTACGCCCCGGAAGCCAAGAAATAGGGCGCGAGATATTAACGCTGTAATAACAAATAATCAACCCGGCAGCGCACTAGCTGCCGGGCTTGTAACGCTCAATCACACTCAGCCTTGGCGCTGTTTGTGACGCGGTTCCGCGCTGCAAATCACTCGCACTACACCTTCACGGCGAATAATTTTGCAGTTACGGCACAGCTTTTTCACCGATGCACGAACTTTCATCACCAACTCCTCGAACCTTATGGACTTCAGCGCAGCATGCCGCTGCCGTAGCCCTTCAGGTTGGCTTTCTTCATCAGGGATTCGTACTGGTGCGAAACGAGGTGCGATTGTACTTGTGACATAAAGTCCATAACAACCACGACCACGATCAGCAACGAGGTCCCGCCAAGATAGAACGGTACGTTGGCAGCCACCACCAGGAACTGGGGCAACAAGCATACGGCCGTCATGTACAGAGCACCGAACATGGTCAAGCGGGTCAACACGCCATCGATATAGCGCGCCGATTGCTCGCCGGGACGGATACCCGGAATAAAGGCACCGGACTTCTTCAGGTTTTCCGCTACGTCTTTCGGGTTGAACATCAGCGCTGTGTAGAAGAAGCAGAAGAAAACAATCCCCGCACTAAACAGCAAAATGTTCAACGGCTGACCAGGAGCGATAGCCTGTGAAATATCCTGCAGCCAGCCCATACCTTCGGACTGACCAAACCAGGCACCCAGCGAAGCCGGGAATAACAGAAGGCTGCTGGCGAAAATAGCCGGGATAACCCCCGCCATGTTCACCTTCAACGGCAAGTGGCTGGTCTGCGCCGCAAAGACCTTGCGACCCTGCTGACGCTTGGCGTAGTGCACCGCAATGCGACGCTGACCACGCTCAATGAACACCACGAAACCGATAATCGCTACTGCCAGCAAACCGATGGCGATCAGGGCAAAGATATTGATATCACCCTGGCGAGCAGACTCGAAAGACTGCCCGATCGCCGACGGCAGACCGGCTACGATGCCTGCAAAAATCAGCATCGAAATACCGTTGCCAACACCACGCTCAGTGATTTGCTCGCCCAGCCACATCATGAACATCGCACCCGCCACGAAAGTGGTGACTGCAACGAAGTGGAAGCCGAAATCGACCGAAAACGCTACGCCCTGACTGGCCAGACCGACGGACATGCCGACAGCTTGGACAATAGCCAGGACGAGGGTGCCGTAGCGGGTGTACTGGCTAATCTTGCGACGGCCAGCTTCACCTTCCTTCTTCAACTGCTCCAGCTGCGGGCTGACAGCGGTCATGAGCTGCATGATGATCGACGCCGAGATGTACGGCATGATCCCCAGTGCAAAAATACTCATACGCTCCAGCGCGCCGCCGGAAAACATGTTGAACAAGCTAAGAATGGTCCCCTCATTCTGTCGAAACAGGTCCGCCAGCCGATCAGGGTTGATGCCAGGAACCGGGATGTGTGCACCTATCCGATAGACGATGATCGCCATGAACAGAAAGCGCAAACGAGCCCAGAGCTCGGATAACCCGCCATTGCTGAGCGCTGAGAGAGCACCTTGCTTAGCCATTTATTCCTCGAACTTACCGCCAGCTGCTTCGATAGCCGCGCGCGCACCTTTGGTGGCGGCGATACCTTTAAGGGTGACCGCTTGAGTAACCTCACCGGACAGCATGACTTTCACACGCTGGACGTTTTGGTTAATCAGGTTGGCATCCTTCAGCGACTGCAGAGTAACAATGCCGCCTTCGATTTTATTCAGCTCGGAAGTACGCACTTCTGCGCGATCCATAGCCTTCAAAGAAACGAAACCGAACTTAGGCAGACGACGGTGCAGAGGCTGCTGGCCGCCCTCGAAACCCGGAGCAATGGTGCCACCGGAACGGGAGGTCTGACCTTTGTGACCACGGCCACCAGTCTTACCCAAACCGCTACCGATACCACGGCCCGGACGGTGCTTCTCGCGACGGGAACCCGGCGCAGGACTCAAATCGTTCAGGTACATGTATTAACCCTCCACACGGAGAAGGTAGTAAGCCTTATTAATCATGCCGCGGTTTTCCGGAGTATCCAGAACTTCCACGGTGTGATTGATGCGACGCAGGCCGAGGCCTTTGACGCAGGCTTTATGGTTGGCCAGACGGCCATTGGTGCTCTTGATCAGAGTCACTTTGACGGTATTAGCCATGATTAGAGAATCTCCTCGACGCTCTTGCCACGCTTGGCCGCAACAGACACTGGGGACTGCATGGCTTTCAAACCTTTGAAAGTGGCGTAAACCACGTTCACTGGGTTAGTCGAGCCGTAGCATTTAGCCAGAACGTTCTGCACGCCAGCCACTTCCAGAACGGCACGCATGGCGCCGCCGGCGATGATACCGGTACCTTCGGAAGCAGGCTGCATGTACACCTTGGAAGCGCCGTGAGCGGACTTCATTGCGTACTGCAGAGTGGTGCCATTCAGATCAACCTGGATCATGTTGCGACGCGCAGCTTCCATCGCTTTCTGGATGGCAGCAGGCACTTCACGGGACTTACCACGGCCGAAACCGACGCGACCCTTACCATCACCTACCACGGTCAACGCGGTGAAAGTGAAGATACGGCCACCCTTAACGGTCTTGGCAACGCGGTTAACCTGTACCAGCTTCTCGATATAGCCTTCGTCGCGCTTTTGGTCGTTATTTGCCATAACTTAGAACTCCAGCCCGCCTTCACGAGCAGCATCAGCCAGCGCCTTGACGCGGCCGTGGTACTTGAAGCCAGAACGGTCGAATGCAACCTGAGTTACACCAGCGGCTTTCGCACGCTCGGCAACCAGCTCACCAACTTTCTTGGCCGCGTCAACGTTGCCAGTGGCGCCGTCACGCAGTGCTTTGTCCAAGGTAGAGGCGCTGGCCAGAACCTTGCTGCCGTCGGCCGAAATGACCTGGGCATAGATGTGCTGCGAAGAGCGATACACGCACAGACGCACGGCTTCGAGCTCGTGCATTTTCAGGCGTGCTTTGCGAGCGCGACGCAGTCGAGTAACTTTTTTGTCGGTCATTTGCTATGCCCTACTTCTTCTTGGCTTCTTTACGGCGGACGACTTCGTCTGCGTAACGAACACCTTTGCCCTTGTAAGGTTCAGGACGACGGAAATCACGAATTTCCGCAGCGACCTGACCAACCAGTTGCTTGTCGACACCCTTGATCAGGATCTCGGTCTGGTTCGGGGTTTCAGCCACTACACCTTCCGGCAACTCATAGTCGATCGGATGGGAGAAGCCGAGAGCGAGGTTCAGCACCTGACCTTTGGCTTGCGCTTTGTAACCAACACCAACCAGCTGCAGCTTACGCTCGAAGCCAGCGCTAACACCGATCACCATGTTGTTGACCAGAGCGCGAGTGGTACCGGCCATTGCACGAGTCTGCTGATCGCCATTGCGAGCAGCGAAACGCAGCTCACCAGCTTCCTGCAGGACTTCAACGGACGAGTGAACATTCAGTTCGAGAGTGCCCTTGGCACCCTTTACCGAAAGCTGTTGACCGGTGAGTTTGACCTCAACACCAGCTGGCAGCTTAACGGGGTTCTTAGCAACGCGAGACATGCTTATCCCCCCTTAGAACACTGTGCAGAGCACTTCGCCGCCGACACCGGCAGCGCGCGCAGCGCGGTCCGTCATCACACCCTTGTTGGTGGAGACGATGGATACACCGAGACCGCCACGAACTTTCGGCAGATCATCGACGGATTTGTACTGGCGAAGGCCTGGACGGCTCACGCGCTTAACTTCTTCGATAACCGGACGGCCTTCGAAGTATTTCAGCTCGATGGACAGCTGCGGCTTAACTTCACCGCTGATCTGATAACCCGCAATATAACCTTCGTCTTTCAGAACTTTGGCTACAGCCACCTTCAACGTGGAAGACGGCATGCTTACGACGGACTTTTCAGCCATCTGGGCATTACGGATACGAGTTAGCATGTCCGCTAACGGGTCCTGCATACTCATGGGCTAGACGCTCCTGATACAAAAAGAATTAGCCTTGCGGCTACAGTCGCTGAGAATTCCGGGAAATTTGACCCAGGCTCAGGCGAGCCGAGCATTCTAGAGACTGATCAAAAATGAATCAAGCCCCAAAGGGGCCTGATTCACACATAAGACAAAGCCGGCACTAGGCCGGCTTTGTTTTTTACCAGCTGGCTTTAACCAGACCTGGTACATCACCACGCATTGCAGCTTCACGCAGCTTGATACGCGACAGACCGAACTTGCGGAATACGCCGTGCGGACGACCGGTAATGCGGCAACGGTTACGCAGGCGCGAAGCGCTTGCGTCACGCGGCTGCTTCTGCAGAGCAACTTGAGCTTCCCAACGGGCTTCCGGACTGGTGTTCGGATTGGCGATGGTAGCTTTCAGCTCGGCACGCTTTTTAGCGTACTTGGCTACCGTTTGCTGACGCTTCAGCTCGCGGTTTTTCATGCTGGTTTTAGCCATGATCCAACTCCAATCAGTTGCGGAACGGGAAGTTGAAAGCACGCAGCAGAGCGCGGCCTTCATCATCGTTACGGGCAGTGGTGGTCAGGGTAATGTCCAGACCACGCAGGGCATCGATCTTGTCGTAGTCGATTTCCGGGAAGATGATCTGCTCTTTAACGCCCATGCTGTAGTTGCCACGACCATCGAAGGACTTGGCATTCAGGCCGCGGAAGTCACGCACGCGCGGCAGGGAGATGGACAGCAGACGATCCAGGAACTCGTACATACGCTCACGGCGCAGAGTCACTTTAACGCCAATCGGCCAGCCCTCACGAACCTTGAAGCCTGCAATCGACTTACGGGCATGAGTCACAACGACTTTCTGACCGGTGATCTTTTCCAGGTCGGCAACTGCGTGCTCGATGACTTTCTTGTCACCGATCGCTTCGCCCAGGCCCATGTTCAGGGTGATCTTGGTGATGCGCGGAACTTCCATCACGTTGGCGAGCTTAAGTTCTTCCTTAAGCTTCGGCGCGATTTCTTTCCGGTAAATCTCTTTTAGTCGTGCCATGGTCTTCTACCTAGCAGTGTTCAAGCATCAACCGCTTTTTGGGTCGACTTGAAGACACGAATTTTTTTACCGTCTTCGATTTTGAAGCCAACGCGATCAGCCTTGTTGGTTTCGCCATTGAAGATGGCCACGTTAGAAGCGTGCAGAGGCGCTTCTTTCTCGACGATACCGCCCTGAACGCCCGACATCGGGTTCGGCTTGGTATGGCGCTTCACCAGGTTGACCCCACCAACGACCAGACGGTCGTCAGCGAGAACCTTGAGCACCTTGCCGCGCTTACCTTTGTCTTTGCCGGCGATCACGATGATCTCGTCGTCACGACGAATCTTTTGCATGTCGGATCTCCTTAGAGCACTTCAGGTGCGAGCGAGACGATCTTCATGAACTTCTCAGAGCGAAGTTCACGAGTCACTGGCCCAAAAATACGGGTGCCGATCGGCTCTTGCTTGTTGTTCAGCAGAACAGCAGCGTTGCCATCGAAGCGGATGATCGAGCCATCAGGGCGACGAACGCCGTGACGAGTGCGGACTACAACAGCAGTCATCACTTGGCCTTTCTTCACCTTGCCGCGCGGAATTGCTTCCTTGACGGTCACTTTGATGATGTCGCCGATGCCAGCGTAGCGGCGATGCGAGCCACCCAGCACCTTGATGCACATAACGCGACGAGCACCGCTGTTGTCAGCGACGTCGAGCATGGATTGAGTCTGAATCATATAATTTCTCCGACCCTTAGCCCTTAGACTTCCACTGCGCGTTCGAGGATCTCAACCAGCGCCCAAGACTTGGTCTTGGCAACAGGACGAGTTTCGCGAATGGAAACTTTGTCACCGATCTTGCTCTGGTTGGTTTCGTCGTGCGCGTGCAGCTTGGTCGAACGCTTGACATATTTGCCGTAGATCGGGTGCTTAACGCGACGCTCGATCAGTACGGTGATGGTCTTGTCCATCTTGTCGCTGACGACACGGCCGGTCAGCGTACGGACTGTTTTTTCGGCTTCAGCCATGATCACTTACCTGCCTGCTGGTTGAGCACAGTTTTCACACGAGCGATATCGCGCTTAACTTGCGAGAGCAGGTGAGACTGCCCCAACTGGCCAGTTGCTTTCTGCATACGCAGATTGAACTGGTCGCGCAGCAGGCCGAGCAGTTGCTCGTTCAGCTGCTGTGCTGATTTTTCACGAAGTTCATTCGCTTTCATCACATCACCGTCCGCTTAACAAAAGTGGTGGCGAGCGGCAGCTTTGCAGCAGCCAGGGCAAATGCCTCACGCGCCAACTCTTCGGAAACGCCTTCGATCTCGTACAGGACTTTGCCTGGCTGGATCTGGGCTACCCAATATTCAACGCTACCCTTCCCTTTACCCATCCGCACTTCAAGAGGCTTCTTGGAGATCGGCTTGTCCGGGAAAACGCGAATCCAGATTTTCCCGCCACGCTTAACGTGACGAGTCAGAGCACGACGAGCGGACTCAATCTGACGGGCGGTGAGACGACCGCGGGCAACAGACTTCAGCGCAAACTCGCCGAAGCTGACTTTGCTACCGCGCTGAGCCAGACCACGGTTGTGGCCGGTCATCTGCTTGCGGAACTTCGTACGCTTTGGTTGCAACATTTTGCGTACTCCTTACTTAGCAGCTTTTTTACGAGGCGCAGGCGCTTGAGGTTTCAGTTCTTCTTTAAGGCCACCAATCACTTCGCCTTTGAAGATCCAAACCTTGACACCAATCACACCGTAAGTGGTGTGCGCTTCGTACGTGGCATAGTCGATATCGGCACGCAGGGTGTGCAACGGCACACGACCTTCGCGATACCATTCGGTACGTGCAATTTCAGCACCGCCGAGACGACCGCTCACTTGGATTTTGATGCCCTTGGCACCAATACGCATGGCGTTCTGTACAGCGCGCTTCATGGCGCGACGGAACATCACGCGACGCTCCAGCTGCTGAGCTACGCTCTGCGCAACCAGCATACCGTCGAGCTCCGGCTTGCGGATCTCTTCGATATTGATGTGCACAGGCACACCCATTTGCTTGGTCAGGTCCTGACGCAGTTTCTCAACGTCCTCACCTTTCTTCCCGATAACGATACCTGGACGAGCGGTGTGGATGGTGATGCGTGCGGTTTGAGCCGGGCGAGCAATGTCGATACGGCTTACGGACGCGCTTTTTAGTTTGTCTTGGAGATACTCACGCACCTTCAGATCAGCGAACAAATAGTCCGCATAAGTCCGACCGTCTGCGTACCAGACGGAGGTGTGCTCCTTGACGATTCCCAGGCGGATGCCAACGGGATGTACTTTCTGACCCATCTGATCGACTCCGTTACTTGTCCGCAACCTTGACAGTGATATGGCAAGACCGCTTGACGATGCGATCAGCGCGGCCTTTGGCACGCGGCATGATGCGCTTAAGCGAACGCCCTTCGTTGACGAAAACGGTGCTGACTTTCAGGTCATCAACGTCTGCGCCTTCGTTGTGCTCGGCGTTGGCTACAGCCGACTCCAGCACTTTCTTCATGATTTCCGCGGCTTTCTTGCTGCTGAAAGCCAGCAGGTTGAGCGCTTCGCCCACCTTCTTCCCGCGGATCTGGTCGGCGACCAAGCGGGCTTTCTGGGCGGAGATGCGAGCGCCCGACAACTTAGCGGCTACTTCCATTTCCTTACCCCTTAACGCTTGGCTTTCTTGTCAGCCACGTGCCCACGATAGGTACGAGTGCCGGCAAATTCGCCCAGTTTGTGGCCGACCATGTCTTCGTTCACGAGAACTGGGACATGTTGACGACCGTTATGCACAGCAATGGTCAGACCGACCATTTGTGGCAGGATCATCGAGCGACGCGACCAAGTTTTCACTGGCTTGCGATCGTTCTTTTCCACCGCCACTTCGATCTTCTTCAGTAGGTGAAGATCAATAAAAGGACCTTTTTTCAGAGAACGTGGCACTGTCGTATCCCTCTATTTACTTGCGACGACGGACGATCATGTTGTCGGTGCGTTTGTTACCACGAGTCTTCGCGCCCTTCGTCGGGAAGCCCCATGGAGACACCGGATGACGACCACCAGAGGTACGACCTTCACCACCACCGTGTGGGTGGTCAACCGGGTTCATGGCAACACCACGAACGGTTGGGCGAACGCCACGCCAGCGCTTGGCACCCGCTTTACCCAGCGAACGCAGGCTGTGCTCGGAGTTCGAGACTTCGCCCAGGGTCGCACGGCACTCAGCCAGTACTTTACGCATTTCACCGGAACGCAGACGCAGGGTCACGTAGACGCCTTCACGCGCAATCAGCTGAGCCGAAGCACCAGCGGAACGAGCGATCTGAGCACCTTTACCCGGCTTCAGTTCGATACCGTGAACAGTGCTACCAACTGGAATGTTGCGCAGCTGCAGACTGTTGCCCGGCTTGATCGGAGCCATGATGCCAGCTACCAGCTGATCGCCAGCACTCACGCCTTTAGGGGCGATGATGTAGCGACGCTCGCCGTCTGCATACATCAGCAGAGCGATGTGCGCGGTACGGTTCGGATCGTATTCGATACGCTCAACAGTGGCTGGAATGCCATCTTTGTCGTTGCGACGGAAATCGACCAGACGGTAATGCTGCTTATGGCCACCACCGATATGACGGGTGGTGATACGACCATTGTTGTTACGACCGCCAGACTTCGACTTCTTCTCGAGCAGCGGAGCGTAAGGAGCGCCTTTATGCAGCTCCTGATTGACCACCTTGACCACGAAACGGCGGCCTGCGGAAGTCGGTTTGCACTTAACGATTGCCATGATGCACCCCTTCCTTACTCAGCACTGCTGGCGAAATCGAGATCCTGGCCTGGCTGAAGCGAAATGATCGCTTTCTTCCAGTCGTTACGCTTGCCCAGACCGCGAGCATTGCGCTTGGTCTTACCGAGAACATTCACGGTATTGACAGCAGCAACATTCACGCCGAACAGGCTTTCGACGGCCTTCTTGATTTCCAGCTTGGTTGCATCGGTTGCAACCTTGAAAACGAACTGACTTTTCTTGTCAGCGAGAACCGTGGCCTTCTCGGAGATGTGCGGGCCAAGCAGCACTTTAAATACGCGTTCCTGGTTCATCCCAGCAGCTCCTCGAATTTCTTCACGGCAGAAACGGTGACCAGCACCTTCTCGTACGCGATCAGACTGACCGGATCGGAACCCTGAACGTCGCGAACATCAACGTGCGGCAGGTTACGAGCAGCCAGGTACAGATTCTCATCAACGGCATCGGACACGATCAGCACATCGGTCAGACCCATGCCATTCAACTTGCCCAACAGTTCTTTGGTTTTCGGAGCTTCAACGCTGAAGTCTTCGACAACAACCAGACGATCAGTACGAACCAGCTCAGCAAGAATCGAACGGATAGCCGCGCGATACATCTTCTTGTTCAGCTTTTGATCGTGGTTCTGCGGACGAGCTGCGAAGGTCACACCACCGCCACGCCAGATCGGACCACGGCTGGTACCAGCACGAGCACGACCAGTGCCCTTCTGACGCCACGGACGCTTACCGCCACCGGATACGTCGGAACGGGTCTTTTGTTGTTTGCTGCCCTGACGGCCGCCGGCCATGTAGGCCACAACAGCTTGGTGAACCAGGGTCTCGTTGTACGCGCCGCCAAAAGTGGCTTCGGATACTTCGATCGCTTGAGCGCCATTTACATTTAATTGCATGTCAGCTTCCCCTTAACCGCGAGCCTTGGCTGCCGGACGGACAACGAGGTTGCCGCCAGTAGCGCCAGGAACGGCACCCTTGACCAGCAGCAGGTTGCGTTCAGCATCGACGCGCACTACTTCCAGGGACTGCACAGTCACGCGCTCAGCACCCATGTGACCGGACATTTTCTTGCCCTTGAATACGCGACCCGGAGTCTGGCACTGGCCAATGGAACCCGGAACACGGTGGGACACGGAGTTACCGTGAGTGTTGTCTTGGCCGCGGAAGTTCCAACGCTTGATGGTACCGGCAAAGCCTTTACCCTTGGACTGACCGGTCACATCGACCAGTTGACCAGCTTGGAAAATTTCAGCGTTGATCAGATCACCAGCCTGGTATTCGCCGTCTTCGAGACGGAACTCCAGAACGGTACGACCTGCCGCGACGTTCGCCTTAGCGAAGTGACCGGCTTGCGCCTTGCTGACACGAGAAGCACGACGCTCACCGACAGTGACTTGCACTGCACGATAGCCATCGGACTCTTCAGTTTTGAACTGAGTGACGCGATTCGGCTCGATCTCAATGACCGTAACCGGAATGGAGACACCTTCTTCGGTGAAAATACGGGTCATGCCCGCTTTCCGACCGACTACACCAATAGTCATGTTGTAACCTCATGAGTGTACGGGGCTTTCACCCGCTATGGCCGCCCATTTCAGAGCGTTACACGACTAAAACCTAAACGGTTTTAGCCGAGGCTGATCTGCACTTCCACGCCAGCCGCAAGGTCGAGCTTCATCAGCGCGTCAACGGTTTTATCCGTTGGCTGGACGATGTCCAGAACACGCTTATGAGTACGGATCTCGTACTGATCACGCGCGTCTTTGTTGACGTGCGGAGAAGTCAGTACAGTGAACCGCTCTTTGCGGGTAGGCAGAGGAATCGGACCACGCACCTGAGCACCAGTACGTTTCGCGGTTTCCACGATTTCCTGGGTTGATTGATCGATCAGGCGATGGTCAAAAGCCTTCAACCGAATACGGATTTGTTGGTTTTGCATTTTGACCTCAGATTCCAAGCTGCTATTCCCAACGGACGCAATACGCCCGTTAAAAGGAGGCGTGATTCTATAGACGCCCCTAGCAGGTGTCAACCCAATAAAAAAGCCCCCGCAAGCGGGGGCTTCTTTTCAAATCATCACTTACGCGATGATTTTGGCTACGACGCCGGCGCCGACGGTACGACCGCCTTCACGAATAGCGAAACGCAGGCCTTCTTCCATTGCGATGGTCTTGATCAGGGTAACGGTCATTTGCACGTTATCACCTGGCATTACCATCTCAACGCCTTCCGGCAGTTCGCAGTTACCGGTTACGTCAGTAGTACGGAAGTAGAACTGAGGACGGTAGCCTTTGAAGAACGGAGTGTGACGACCGCCTTCTTCTTTGCTCAACACATACACTTCTGCAGTGAAGGTGGTGTGCGGCTTGACCGAACCCGGCTTGACCAGAACCTGACCACGCTCAACGTCGTCACGCTTGGTGCCGCGCAGCAGAACGCCGCAGTTCTCGCCAGCACGACCTTCGTCGAGCAGTTTGCGGAACATTTCAACACCGGTGCAGGTGGTCTTGGTGGTGTCACGCAGACCAACGATCTCGATTTCTTCCTGGATCTTGACGATACCGCGCTCGATACGGCCAGTTACCACAGTACCGCGACCGGAGATCGAGAACACGTCTTCGA
>NZ_JAEIOI010000005.1 GCF_021375795.1 Pseudomonas anguilliseptica
CAAGCGCAAAATCTACGGGAGCCGCGACGAAGCGCGGAGCGATGTATTCGATTACATCGAGATGTTTTACAACCCCAAGCGACGACATGGTTTCGCTGAGAAGCTGTCACCGATAGAGTTCGAACGTCGTTATTTTCTGAGGCAGGATGGTCTCTAGAAAACCGGGGCCTATTCATATGCCCTTGCTATGCTTTGCCTCGTCGCTCACCGCCGGTGGGCGTGTTTGATCGTTGTTCTGCCCCTTCCTTACTACTTGTTGGAGGCCGCCATGGCTGGTTGGTATGAACTGACAAAAAACGATAAAGGCCAGTTCTTTTTCGTGTTGAAAGCGGGTAACGCCGAGATAATTTTGCGCAGTGAACAGTATGAGAGCCGCGCCGCCGCCGAGGGTGGGATTGCCTCGGTGCAGAAGAATGCTGCGGCCGATGAACGTTATGAACGCAAGGATGCCAGCGATGGGCGTTTTTACTTCAACCTCAAGGCGGCCAACCATCAAGTGATCGGCACCAGCCAGATGTACAAGGCGGCGGCCAGCCGCGAGGTCGGCATCGAGTCGGTCAAGAGCAACGGCCCGACCACCAGCATCAAGAGTGACCTGTAAGCCCAGGTGCACGCTGGCTCAGGCTGGCGTGCACCGGCTGCTCAAGCTGATGGGCATGCCCTTGTGATCGATCAGGGGCCTAGGTAACGTGAGCGCACTTTTCAGGAGTGCCACGATGCGTTTCATCCGCCCGTTCTGCTTTGCCTTGCTGCCACTGCTTGCCAGTTGCCAGGTGTTTACCGACAAACCTACTGAAACCGCGCCCACGCAGAGCCGCCTGCAGGGTGAACTCAGCTTGAACGCGGGACAACTGCGCTTTCGCCCCTGCCAGGAGCAGCGCCAGTTTGTGGTTGAGGATGCCGGCGCAAACGGACTGAGCCGCGATGCAGCCGGCCTTCTGGCTGATGGCCATGGCAGCCTGTATGTCGATATGCGTGGGCAGTTGCAAGCCAGCCCCCAGAAGGATGTCGATGGCAAATTTATCCCCAGCCAGGTGTATCGCCTACAAGCCGAAGGGCCTGGCTGTGGTGACATCAACTTCGCCCGTACGCTGCTAAGGGCCAGCGGCCACGAACCGGACTGGAACATTGCTGTAAGCAACCAGGGGCTGGTCCTGCATCGTCCGGGGCAAGAGCCACAGGCACTGCCCTATCTGGAAGAACAACTGCCGGAAGGCCGTCTCAACCTGAGCAGCGAGGCCAATGGCCAGCGGCTTGAGCTCTGGGTGGCCAAGCAACGCTGTGTCGACAGCATGAGTGGTGCCGTCCAGCACCTGAGTGCCGAGTTGCGTCTTAACGATCAGGTCCTGCGCGGCTGCGGTTACCTCGGCGGCGCGCGCAACGACTAACTGAGTCGCAGCAATGCGCAGTGAGCTGAGATAGATCAGCGACCTGCCTGGTGATTGACCTAAACTGACAACGAAGTCAGCCAAAGGAATATCACTATGCTGCGCATTGCCATCAATGGATATGGACGTATTGGCCGCTGCCTGGTGCGTGCCCTGTTCGAACGCGAACTGCACCAGCAGATCCACATCACCGCCATCAACGACCTGGGCGAACAAAGCACCCTCGCCCACCTCACCCGCTTCGACTCGACCTTCGGCCGCTTTCCCGGGCAGATCAACCTGCAAGGCGATGTGCTGCAGGTCAACGGCCAATCCATCCAGCTGCTGCGCGAGCCGGAGGTCAGCAATCTGCCGTGGCGCGCGCACGCATTGGACCTGGTGCTGGAATGCTCAGGCAAGATGAAAAAACGCGCCCAGGTCGAACAGCACCTGAGTGCCGGCGCGCCGCGCGTACTGCTCTCGCACCCGCTGGATAGCGCCGATCTGACGGTGGTTTACGGGGTCAATCATCAGCTGTTGGGTGACCAGCAGATCGTGTCCAATGCCTCCTGCACCACCAACTGCCTGGCGCCGATGGCCAAGGTGTTGCACGAGGCCGTGGGCATTCGTCAGGGCCTGGTCAACACCATCCACTCCTATACCAATGACCAAAACCTGCTGGACAAGACCCACAGCGACCTCTACCGCGCCCGCGCCGCCGCGCTGTCGATGATCCCCACCAGCACCGGTGCGGCCAAAGCCATCGGCCTGGTGATGCCGGAGCTGATCGGCCGTCTGGATGGGTTGTCGATACGCGTACCGACGCCCAACGTGTCGCTGGTCGATCTGACCTTTACCAGCGAACGCCCGACCAGCCGCGAAGCGATCAATGCCGCGCTAAAGGCCGGCGCCTTGCAGTTGCCGCCTGGGGTGATGGAGTGCAACGAGCTAGCACTGGTGTCCAGCGACTTCAACGGCTACCCGGTTTCCTGTGTGGTCGACCTCAGCCACACCCGCGTGCAGGGCGATCTGGTCAAGGTCTTGGCCTGGTATGACAACGAGTGGGCCTTCGCCAACCGCATGCTCGAGGTGATGCTTGCCTGGGTAAAGCCTGAAACACGCTAACACTCAGCATGTCAGGCCGCTGCCCGTGATCGGCGGCGGCCTTTAAGCACCGATCAGGCGTATAATCGCCGCCTTTTAAAAGCAGCCGGGTTGCCTCCGGCCCTGAAAGTGGATCGCCTTCATGCTCCGTATCACTGAACTCAAGCTGCCCCTCGACCATCCCGAAGAAGCCCTGCGCCCGGCCATCGTCCAGCGCTTGGGCATCACCGACAGCGAGCTGCTCGATTTCACCCTGTTCAAGCGCAGCTACGATGCGCGCAAGAAATCCACCGAGCTGCACTTTATCTACACCATCGATTGCCAGGTCAGCGATGAAGCGGCGCTGCTGCACAAGCTCGCCGATGACCGGCATATCAGCATTGCCCCTGACACATCCTACAAGCCGGTTGGCTACGCTCCGCACGACCTCACCGAACGCCCGCTGGTGGTCGGCTTTGGCCCCTGCGGGATTTTCGCCGCGCTGATTCTCGCCCAGGCGGGCCTGAAACCCATCGTGCTGGAGCGCGGCACCGAAGTGCGCCAGCGCACCAAGGACACCTGGGGCCTGTGGCGCAAGAAGGTGCTCAACCCCGAATCCAACGTGCAGTTTGGTGAAGGCGGTGCCGGCACTTTCTCCGACGGCAAGCTGTACAGCCAGATCAAAGACCCCAAGCATTACGGACGCAAGGTGCTGCATGAGTTCGTCAAAGCCGGCGCGCCGGACGAGATTCTCTATGTCAGCAAGCCGCATATCGGCACCTTCCGCCTCACCGGCGTGGTTGCCACGATGCGCGAGGAAATCAAGGCCCTGGGCGGCGAAGTGCGCTTCCAGCAGCGCGTCACTGATGTGCTGATCGAAGACGGCCAGCTCAAGGGCGTGGTGCTCGACAGCGGCGAGCAGATTCTCAGCCGTCAGGTAATCCTGGCC
The DNA here is from genome assembly GCF_021375795.1 of Pseudomonas anguilliseptica. Lineage (GTDB taxonomy): Bacteria > Pseudomonadota > Gammaproteobacteria > Pseudomonadales > Pseudomonadaceae > Aquipseudomonas > Aquipseudomonas anguilliseptica_A. The sequence goes on from NZ_JAEIOI010000005.1 coordinate 3,400, forward strand.
CTGGGCCACAGCTCGCGTGACACCTTCCGCATGCTGCACAAGCGTGAAGTATTTATGGAAGCCAAGCCGTTCTCGGTGGGCTTCCGCATCGAGCACCCGCAGGGCCTGATCGACCGCGCGCGCCTGGGTAAATACGCCGGCCACCCCAAGCTCGGTGCTGCCGATTACAAACTGGTGCACCACGCCAAGAACGGCCGCTCGGTCTACAGCTTCTGCATGTGCCCGGGCGGCACCGTGGTCGCGGCCACCTCGGAGCCGAACCGCGTGGTGACCAACGGCATGAGCCAGTATTCGCGCAACGAGCGTAACGCCAACTCGGGCATCGTCGTTGGCATCACTCCAGAGCAGGATTACCCCGGCGGCCCGCTGGCCGGTGTTGAACTGCAGGAACGTCTGGAGTCTCAGGCCTATCTGCTCGGCGGCAGCAGCTACGAAGCACCGGGGCAACTGGTTGGCGACTTTATCGCCGGCAAGCCGTCTACTGAGCTGGGTAGTGTCGAGCCGTCGTACAAACCAGGCATCAAACTGGGCGACCTGGCCCTGGCATTGCCGGACTTCGCCATCGAGGCGATCCGCGAAGCGCTTCCGGCCTTCGGCAAGCAGATCAAAGGCTTCGATCTGCATGACGCGGTGCTGACCGGCATCGAGACCCGCACCTCTTCGCCACTGCGCATCACTCGTGGCGCGGATATGCAAAGCCTCAACGTGCGCGGCCTGTACCCCGCCGGTGAAGGTGCTGGTTACGCCGGCGGCATTCTCTCCGCCGGGGTGGACGGCATTCGTGTGGCCGAAGCGCTGATTCGCGACATGCTCGGCATTGCTGAAAGCTAATCCAGCACATTACATCCTGTCGGCGTAGCAAACCGGCGAGCTGGGCGGTCCACGTCGCGCCAGCTCGTCCTCGAGAAACTCGGCCAACACCTGGGCATTGTTCAACTGCGTATCACGGGCAGCGAACAGCAGAGTTAATACGCCCTGTTCGGCCAGTTCCAGCAGCCCTTGCCAATATTCAGGGTGGGCCGCCAACTCGATACGATACTGAGCACGGAATGCCTCAAACGCTTGCGGCTCGTGGGCAAACTGCCGGCGTAATTGCGTGGACGGCGCCACCTCCGGCAACCAGGCCTCCAGCTGCAACTTCGTTTTACTTATCCCACGCGGCCAGAGGCGATCAACCAACACTCGCCGACCATCCGTTGCCGAGCTGGCTTCATATACTCGCTTGCACTGGATCATCAGCCCGCCCTCCTTACATGCCCAGGCGCCAGCGTCCCATGGCCACGTCGTTCACCAGCCGCTCTACAGTCCAGCCGTAGCCACTTCAGCTGACAGAACGAGCCCTTGTTCGGCGCAACCGGCCACGGCTGCGATCAGCGGCGCGAGATCAAAGCCCTGTGCCTGCAGCCAGTTCTCGTCGTAATAGGTGGTGGCATAGCGTTCGCCACCATCACAGAGAATTGCCACCACCGAACCGGATTCCCCCGCCGCGACCATGCGTTGCGCCACCAGCAACGCGCCGATCAGATTGGTGCCGCTGGAGCCACCCACCTTACGCCCCAGGCGCTGCGCCAGGTAATGCATGGCCGCCAGCGACAGGGCATCCGGCACCTTGCACATCGCGTCGATCACCGACGGCAGAAAGGACGCCTCGACCCGTGGCCGGCCGATGCCTTCGATCCGCGAGCCACAGTCCAGGCTCAGGCTGGCATCGCCGGTGCGGTAGTAATCGAAAAACACCGAACGCTCAGCATCAGCGCAGAACACCTGAGTGTTGTGGCGGCGATAACGCACATAACGCCCCAGGGTTGCCAGGGTGCCGCCGGTGCCAGGGCTGGACACCAGCCAGCTCGGCTCAGGGAAACGCTCGCTGCGCAGCTGCTGGAAGATCGACTCGGCGATGTTGTTGTTGGCGCGCCAGTCGGTGGCGCGTTCGGCGTAAGTGAACTGATCCATAAAATGCCCGCCGCTCTCACGGGCCAGGCGTTCGGACTCGGCATAGATCTGCGTGGGATCCTGCACCAGATGGCTCTGGCCGCCGTAGAAGGCGATCTGCGCGATCTTCTCCTTCGAAGTGCTGGCCGGCATCACCGCGATAAACGGCAGCCCCAGTAAGCGGGCGAAATAAGCCTCGGAAATCGCCGTGGAGCCGCTGGAGGCCTCAATCACCGGGGCGCCGGGTTTGAGCCAGCCGTTGCATAGCGCATAAAGAAACAGCGAGCGCGCCAGGCGGTGTTTGAGGCTGCCGGTGGGGTGACTGGACTCGTCCTTGAAATACAGCTCGACGCCCGGAAAACCCGGTAGCGCCAGGGGGATCAGGTGGGTGTCGGCGCTGCGCTGAAAATCCGCCTCGATAATACGGATCGCCTCGCGCGCCCAGGTTCTTGAATCACTCATCGCATGCTCCTCAATCCAACACCCCAGCCGGCAGCACAGGTGCCGTACGCCACTGACTCAACAGCACGCCGGTAAACACCAGCGCAGCGGCCAATACCTGCATGCCATTAAGGCTCTCCCCCAATAACAGAATGGCAAACAGCAGCGTGAACACCGGGATCAGGTTGGTAAAACCCGACGCCCGGCTGGCCGGCAAGCGGCTGACACCGAAGTTGTACAACCCATAAGCGCCCACCGTGACCAGAATACCGAGGTAAGCCACAGCGCCCAGGCCCATGGGGCTGATACGGGTGGGCAACGGCTCGGTAACCAGGGCCAGCGGCAGAAAAAACAAGGTGCCGACAAAGGCCACCATGGCGGTCAGTAGAAAGGGCGAATAACGCGCGGACAGGTGCTTGAGCAGCAAGGTGTAACCCATGGCGCAGAGCATCGCCAGCAGCTCGTAGAAGTTGCCGAGAATCGGGTTGCTGGCGTGTTCATCGGCACTGCCGGCCAGGCTCAGCCATACCGCACCAATCACCGCGAGCAGAAAGCCGGCCAACGTCGTGCGGCTGATCCGTTCACCCAGAAAGATAAACGCCCCCACCGCGACCAGCAGCGGCAGCAAGGCCGTCACCATGCCCGCTTGCGCGGCGCTGGTGTGCTGCAGGGCCAGGGCTTCGAAGAGGAAATACAGACAGGGTTCGCAGGCGGCCAGGCCCAGCAGATACTTCCAGTCACCCGCGCGGTAGTGCATCTGCCCACGCCAGCGCCAGGCCAGCAGAAACACCAGGCTGCCAAGGGCCATGCGGCCGAAGATCACCCACAGCGGCGGCAGCTCGGCAAAGGCCAGTTTCAGCGCAATAAAGGAACTGCCCCACAGCGCCATGGCGATCACCAGGCAGATCACCGCGATGCCCCTTCCCTGCTCACGCATACCCAAGCCCCTGACTAAAGGCTGCAGTGTAGAGAGGCTGGCGCGGCGCCGACAGATACAGTCAGCGCCGCGAACTGTGCGGGGTAGTTCGAGACGAGACAACCGTCGCGGCTAAAGTCCCTCCCACAGGAAGCGCGACGCAAGCGGCACCTTATTGTTCCCAGGGTTTACCGCGCGTTTGCTCGTTGATCCGCAACTTCTGCTGCAACGCGGCCTTGGCCAGCATATGGGCGCTGACCGGTGCGGTGATAAACAGAAACAGGGCGATCAGCAGCTCATGCAAGCTGACGCCCTCACCGCGAAAGCTGAAGTAGATCAGCGAGGCGATCACCATGCCGCCCACACCCAGGGTGCTGGCCTTAGTCGGGCCGTGCAGGCGCATAAAAAAGTCCGGCAGGCGGTACAGGCCGATTGCGCCGATCAGTGCGAACAGGCTGCCGATCAGCAGAAACAGCGCCACCAGCCCTTCGATCCAGGTATCCATTCAGCAGTCTCCGTAGAACGTTGAACGTTTTTACGATCTCGCGAGCTAGAGCCATGCAAGGCAAGAACAGGCGAGGATGCGGAGTTTACGAGCTGTAAATGAGCAATCCGAGCCTGTTCTTAACGCAGCAGGGCCGATGCGCAGCAGATCGTAAACTCGTTCTCATTCGATGATGTCGCCGCGCAGCAGGTACTTGGCCACTGCCACCGTGCCGATAAACCCCATCACCGCAATCAGCAGGGCCGCTTCAAAATACAGGTCCGAACTCAGCCAGATGCCGAACAACACCAGCATGGCGATCGCGTTGATATACAGGGTATCCAGGGCGAGGATGCGGTCGGGCAGATCCGGGCCGATGATCAGACGCGCCATGGTCAGTACCAGGGCCGCGCCGATGATCACCAGGCACAGCGGGATCACGTAGGCGAGCATGTGAACACCTCCAGCAGTGGGGCTTCGTAACGCTGTTTGATTTCCGCGACCAAGGCGTCGGCGTCCGGCACGTCCAGGCCGTGCACCAGGAGCATCTTGCGGTCATCGCTGAGGTCAGCAGACACCGTGCCGGGGGTCAGGGAGATGATGCTGGTGAGCATGGTCAGGGCCAGTTCATCTTCCAGCAGCATGGGGATTTCCACGAACGCCGGACGCAGCTTGGTGGTCGGCCCGAGGATCAGCTTGGCCACCTGCAGGTTGGCGGTGACGATATCGCCGAGGATCCGCAGCAGAAACAGGCACAGCTTGAACGGTTTGTGCACCCGTGGCGGGTTGATCCAGAACACCTGGGTCAACAGCGGAATCGCCCAGCCGAGCAGCGCTCCGAGCAGCCAGTGGCCCAGACTCAGATCATTCATCAACAACAGCCAGACCAGCAGCAGGCACAAGCTCAGCAGCGGATGGGGTAACCAGCGACGTGCTTTCATCGTTCAGCTCCCGATTCGATGATTTGCCGGTACAACGCCAGGTCATGCAGCTGGCTGGCGGTGGCCTCGACGTAACTGAGCAGCGGCGCGGCGCCAACCATCAGCAGCAGGCTGAGCAGCAGCAAGCCGGCGCAGGCCAGCAACCGAACGTAATCCAGTTCGGCGCTGTCCAGCTGGCTCAAGCCGACACGCCAGAACAGCATGCTGCCGGCACGGCTCAGGGCCACCAGAGTCAGCAGGCCGCCGCCCAGCACCACGGGCCACAGCATAAGCGCCTGCACACCCGGCTCCACCGAGCGCAGCAGCAACAGTTTGCCGATAAACCCAGACAGCGGCGGCAGGCCGGCCACAGCAATCGCGCCGAAGAAGAACAAACCGCCGAGCAGATGCGGGTTCTGCAACGCCGGGCCTTGCACCAGCAGCCCTTGCTTGTCGCCGCGCTGACGGGCAATCAGATCAGCAAGCAGGAACAGCCCACCGGCCACCCATGTGCTGTGCACCAGGTAATAGAGCGCACCAGCCAAGGCTTGCTCAGTGCCAATGGCAATACCGGCGAGCAAGGTGCCGACCGACACCACCACCAGATAGGCCAACAGCCCCTGCAGGCTGACCGCCGCCAAGGCGCCGATCACACCCAGTGCCAGGGTCAGCAAGGCAATCGGCCAGAGCCAGTCATTGGCCATATTGGCCAGGCTGCCAGCATCGTCACCGAAGATCAGCGTGTATACGCGGATGATCGAATACAGGCCGACCTTGGTCATGATCGCAAACAGCGCAGCGACCGGCGCAGTGGCCGAGGCATAGGCCTTGGGCAGCCAGAAATACAGCGGCAGAAACGCCGCCTTGAGGCCGAACACCACCAGTAGCAACAACCCGGCAGCACCGAGCAGCGCTGCATCATCCGGCCCGGCTGCGGCCACCCGACTGGCCATATCCGCCATGTTCAGGGTACCGGTGATGCCATACAGCACGCCGACCGCAAGCAGGAAGAACGCCGAGCCCACCAGGTTCAGCACCACGTAATGCAAGCCTGCGCGCACCCGCTCTGCCCCGCCGCCATGCACCAGCAGCGCATAGGAGGCGATCAGCAGGATTTCGAAGAACACAAACAGGTTGAACAGGTCCCCGGTGAGAAAGGCGCCATTGATGCCCATCAGCTGGAACTGGAACAGCGCATGGAAACTCTGCCCACGTTCATCGTCGCCACGCATCGCATAGAGCAAGGCAAAGCTGCCGAGTACCGCCGTAACCACCAGCAGCAAAGCGCTCAGCCGATCGAGCAGCAGGATGATGCCGAACGGCGCCGCCCAGTTACCGGCGGCATATACCTGCAGCACGCCCTGGTCAGCCAGCCAGAGCAAATAGCCACTCAATGGCAGCAGCAACAGAGTCGCCACCAACGACAGGCTGCGTTTGACCCGCAGGCTCAGGCCCGCGCCGAGCAACAACAAGCTGCCGGCAAACATCGGCAGCAAAATGGGCAGGATCAAGCCGTGGTTCATTGTGCAGGCTCCTGGCCGTCAACATGGTCGGTCTGGGTTTCGCCGACGCTGCGCAGCGCCAGCACCACGACGAAGGCGGTCATGGCAAAACCGATCACGATGGCGGTCAGCACCAACGCCTGCGGCAGCGGGTCAGCGTACTCGCTGCTCTTGCCGATCACCGTGACCACACCACTCTGCAGGCGGCCCATGGCAAACAGAAACAGGTTGACCGCGTAGGAAATCAGCGTCAGCCCCAGCACCACTGGAAAGGTCCGCGCGCGCAGCAGCAGGTAAACACCGCTGGCGGTGAGAATGCCCAAGGTTGCGGCAAATATGGCTTCCATTTCAAAGCACCTCTTCTACAGCTTTTTCCTGGGTCAACTTGCCCAGGTTGGCGAGAATCAGCAGGGTTGCGCCGACAACCGTCAGGTACACGCCCAGGTCGAACAACATGGCGGTGGCCAACTCGATTTCACCGACCAGCGGGATATGGAAATGCCCGAAGGCCGAGGTCAGGAACGGCCGATCAAACAGCCAGCTGCCCAGGCCGGTCAGCCCGGCGATCATCACGCCGAGGCCGGCCATGCCTTGGTAATTCAGCGGCAGGCGCGATTGTGTCCACTGCACGCCGCTGGCGACGTATTGCAGGATCAGCGCCACGGCCGTCACCAAGCCGGCGATAAAGCCGCCACCCGGCAGGTTGTGCCCGCGCAGGAAGATAAACACCGAGACCAGCAGCGCCATCGGCAACAGCACCCGCGACAGAGTGGCAAGAATCAGCGGATGGCGGTCACGCGCCCAGTTACGGCCCTGCGCATCGACCTTGGGTTGAAACAGGCGCAAACCATCAAGCAACGCAAAGATACCCACGGCCGCAATCGCCAGCACCGTGACTTCACCCAGGGTATCGAAGCCACGGAAGTCCACCAGAATCACGTTGACCACGTTGGTGCCGCCGCCGCCCGGTACGCTGTTCTCCAGGAAGAACGCTGAAATGCTGTCGTACGGCCGCGTCAGTACGGCGAACACCAGCATCGCCACCATCACCCCACTGCCAACCGCCAGGGTGAAATCGCGCAGGCTGCGCAAGCTGCTCGACTCGATGCGCGTCTGCGCCGGAAGGAAGAACAAGGCGAGCATCAACAGGATGATGGTCACCACCTCGACCGAGAGCTGAGTCAGGGCCAGATCCGGCGCCGAATAGCGGGCGAAGGCCAAGGCCACCATCAGACCAACCACGCTAAGCATCAGCAGCGACACCAGGCGCTGGCGATGGAACACCACCGTTACCAACGCAGCAAACGCCATGATGCCCAGCCCCAGAGCAGTGATGCCGTCAATTTCGGTCATCGCCACCGACCCGCTGATCTGCGGCAGGGAACTCAGCCCCTGCGTCACCACCAATAAGGCGGCCGCCAGCAACAGTGCCAGGTAGCGTTGCAGCGAAGCATTCTCCAACCACTGGGTGAACACCGAGCACAGCTTCACCCAGGCCTGCACCGCCTGCTCAAACAGCAGCTTGGCATCAACACTTGGCAATCCTGCATACCAACGGAACAGCGGCTGACGGAACACGTACACCAGGATCCCGCCGAACAGGGCGATAAAGCTCATCAACAACGGCAGGTTAAAGCCATGCCAGATCGCCAGACTGTAAGTCGGCACGTCACCACCCAGGGTGGCAAACACAGCGGTGGCCAGCAGCGGCGCCACGGTATAGGCCGGAACAATTCCCACCAGCAGGCAGAGGAACACCAGAATCTCCACCGGAATCTTCATATAACGCGGCGGCTCATGTGGTGGATACTTCGGCAGATCGACCGGCTCACCATTGAAGAACACGTCATGAATAAAACGCAGCGAATACGCCACTGAGAACACCCCAGCCAGGGTTGCCGCCGCCGGAATTACCCAGTTGAAGCTGCCGAGCAAATGCTGATTGAGCGTCTCGGTAAAGAACATTTCCTTGCTCAGGAAGCCATTGAGCAAAGGCACCCCGGCCATCGCCAAAGCGGCCACCATGGCCAGCAACGCGGTATGTGGCATGTACTTCCACATACCGTTGATTCTGCGCATATCGCGGCTGCCGGTTTCATGGTCGATGATCCCCGCCGCCATAAACAGCGAAGCCTTGAACGTGGCGTGGTTGATGATGTGGAACACTGCCGCCACAGCCGCAAGCCGGGTGTCCAAACCGAACAACAAGGTAATCAGGCCAAGATGGCTGATGGTCGAATAAGCCAGCAGACCTTTGAGGTCATGCTGAAACAACGCCATACAGGCCCCAACCAGCAAGGTCACCAGACCCGTGATGCTGACCAGGTAGAACCACCACTCCGAACCGGCCAAAGCCGGGTACAGGCGCGCCAGCAAAAACACCCCGGCCTTGACCATGGTTGCCGAGTGCAGATAGGCCGACACCGGCGTTGGCGCGGCCATGGCGTGGGGCAACCAGAAATGAAATGGAAACTGCGCCGACTTGGTAAACACCCCCAGCAGCACCAGAATCAGCGCCAGCGGGTACAGGGCGTGGCCACGAATTAACTCACCGGCCGCCAGCACCTCACTGAGTTCAAAGCTACCCACGATATGACCGATCAGCAGAATGCCGGCCAGCAGCGCCAAGCCACCACCGCCGGTAACGGTCAAGGACATACGCGCGCCGCGTCGGGCATCCGAACGCGAACCCCAGAAACCGATCAGCAGGAACGACGACAGGCTGGTCAGCTCCCAGAACATCAGCATCAGCAGCAGGTTTTCCGAAAGTACCACCCCCAGCATGGCACCCATAAACAGCAGCAGAAAGGCAAAGAAACGCCCCATCGGCTCACTTTTCGCCAGGTAGTAGCGGGCGTAGAGAATAACCAGCAGGCCGATGCCAAGAATCAGCAGGGCAAACAGAAAGCCCAGACCATCCAGGCGCAGACTGAGGTTCAGGCCTAGCGCCGGCAGCCATTCAAGACGAGTCACCAGAGGCTCACCGGTAAATACCACTGCCTGCTGGGACAGCAGTAGAGCCAGTGCAATCAGGGGAGCCACGGCAGTTGCCACGGCACAGGCAGAACGCCCAAAACGCTCGGCCAGTAATGGCAGAAGAATGCCGAGAAACGGCAAGGCGATGATCAGCGCAAGCGTCATAGAAAAACCCCTTAGTACGAACCAGGTGCGCGCACCTGGCTGACTGCCAAACCTGCTTACAGGCTGTTCACTACAGGACCTACCCGTAATGCAGCCGGCACTGAAGTATTACACCGCCCAACAGCGGACGCGCAGAACGCAACGCGGTAGCGATTATCCATAACTATCGCCTAACCGTCATGGATAGAATTATTACTAAAAGCTCAACACACCCCACACACGAATCAGACAAAGCACTGAAGAGCCTGATAAACAGCCATAAAAAAACCGGATCAGCCTTGCGACTGACCCGGTTCTTGAACCACTCAGTGAGTGACGCGGCTGGTGCCATTAACGGTCATGATGCGCACACGCTCACCGACACGGAAGATCTGATTTTCTTCCACTGCCTGAACATAGGCGCGCATGCTGCCGTCATCTTCCAGCACAGTGATTTCCACGCCCTGAGTACGGGTCAGGCCTTCTTCGGTCATGGCACCCAGCAGACCACCCGCCACTGCGCCAATCACTGCCGCCACGGCACTGCCGCGACCACCACCCACACCACTGCCGGCGACACCACCGATCACTGCGCCGGCACCCGCGCCGATAGGGGTTTTCGTGCCTTCGATCTTCACCGGACGCAGCGCCTCGATGGTGCCCATGCGCACAGTCTGTACGGTACGCGCCTCGTCGCGTGAATAGGTATCGCCGGTCAGGCTGGAGGCACAACCGCCCAGCAGGGCCAACGCAGCAAACGAGGCAACCAACAGCAAGGGTTTACGCATGATCAGTTCTCCAATTGGGCAGGTATTCATTAGAACGCCTGCGGGGCTTATATGTCACTCGACAATCTGCCGCAAAACTTTACCCCGGCAGCATGCCAGAAGCATGGCGCGACATTGCGCCACGTTCAGGGCTAACCACCGCGTAGCCTAAGCTAGAACCTGGCTTGGGGGACTTATGGATTACTTTATCGTCGTCATCACCAGCGTTGCCGGGCTGTACTTCCACTGGTGGCTGTATGTGCGCATCAAGCGCTGGGTCGACCGTGATCTGGCGCTGTCGCTGGCTGGCAACTCGCCAGCGAAACGCCGTTACATGCTTGAACGCCTGCGTGAAGCCCAAGCGGCCGGTATCAAGCGCAGCGCCCTGCCCGCCTGGCTGGAACAGGCCGCCGCGCAGTATTGCGAAGACTAGAGCAGCATCAAGGCGCCAGCCGTTCACGCAACCAGGCGCCGCTTTGCAAGCGGAAATTCAGACGATCATGCAGACGGCTGGAGCGCCCCTGCCAGAATTCGATGCGCTCTGGCAGCAGGCGATAGCCACCCCAGTGCGGCGGACAATGTGGTGTGCGATCCAGAAAGCGCTGCTCGGTCTGCGCCAGCAGCCCTTCCAGTTCAGCGCGATCGGCAATCACCTGGCTCTGCGGTGAAGCCCAGGCCCCCAGGCGGCTACCCAGTGGGCGTACCTGAAAATAAGCATCGCACTCTGCCGCTGTGACCCGCTCGACACGTCCTTCGATTCGTATCTGCCGTTCCAGGCTGGGCCAGAAGAAGGTCATGGCAGCAAACGGATTGGCGGCCAGGTGTTGGCCTTTGGCGCTGTCATAGTTGCTGAAGAAGGTGAAACCACGCGCATCCAGGCCCTTGAGCAGCAGAACCCGGCAGTGCGGACGGCCTTCAGCATCGACGGTCGCCAAGGTCATGGCATTGGGTTCGACCGGCGGCTGTTCGGTCTTGACTGCATCGGCAAACCATTGCTCGAACAGCGCAAACGGCTCATGCGGTGCTTGTGCTTCGCTCAGGCCATCACGGGTGTAGTCACGGCGCATGTCAGCCAGGGTTTGGGTCATCGGCAAATCCTCTTGAACAGATGCGCTCTAGCTTACCCGCGAGCGCTCTGTTTAGCTTGATCTGCGGCAACACCCCGTTGCGCAGCAGCCTATTGGCTGCTGGCTGGCTTGTCGGCCTTGGCGACGGTTTTGGCGTTCTTGTCGGCAGCCGGCTTGACTGCAGCGACCGCAGCAGCCGGGAGCGGCTGGCTGTATTTGGCGATCAGGGCGTTGAGGGTGTCTTTCGAGGTCAGGAGGATTTCCACCCGACGGTTCAGCGCGCGGCCTTGCTGACTGTCGTTAGCGGCACGCGGCATGTCCGAACCCAGACCCTTGACCATCAGACGGTTCTGCTTGAGACCACTGAGGCGGAAGATCGAGGTGAACGCACGGGCGCGCTGCTGGCTCAGCTCGCGGTTGGCATTCACTTCACCGCTGCTGTCGGCATGGCCGAGAATCAGTACACCGATGGTTTCGTCACTCTCCAGCAGCTTGGCCATGCGGCTCAGCGGGCCGAGGGTGGTTGGCAGCATCATATGGGGACGATCCGGGTTGAACGAACCCAGCACCGGCGCGGTGACCACCAGCAGGTTTTCCCGGCGCTCGAACTCGAAGTGGGTGCCCTTAATGGCTTCGCGCACCTTCGGCTCATACACATCCAACCAGGCCTGAGTGACTGCCGGTGGCGGCATGGCGACGACTTTCGGTGCAGGTTTTTCGGACTTTTCGAACAGGCTGCAGCCGCTGATCAGGACACACAGGGCAATGGCGAGAGTTCTGTTGGCGAGCATCGGGAATCCACATCGTGATAAACAAAAAGAAGCCGGCGATGGCCTGCACGAACAGCAGACCATGCAATGTTGCGCCGCAGTTTAGCCGAGCTGGCTATAAACAATCAGCCAATAGACGCGCAAGTTTCTGCGCACGGGGGTCCATCAAGACGAACGGTCCCAGGTTATTGGTGACAAAGCCGAAGGCCACATCCCGCTCCGGGTCGGCAAAGCCAATGGAGCCGCCGGCTCCAGGGTGGCCAAAGGCGCGCGGGCCCATGCCGTAGGTGGCGTTGGCGACCTCGGGCTGGTCGAGCATGCAACCCAGACCAAAGCGGGTGCGGGTCAGCAGGGTCTTGTCGTCGCCCACGGCGTGCTCGCGGGTCAGCTCGGCCAGCAACTCGCTTTCCAATAGCTGGCCATCCAGCAGGCCGCTGTAGAAGCCAGCCAGGCTGCGCGCATTACCGTGACCATTCGCCGCCGGCTGCTGCATGCGCCGCCATTCGGGCTTGTTGGTACTGGTCATGATCGACGGCGGGTTGGTGAAGGCCCGCGTACTCATGGCAGCAGGCTCGCTCATCATGGTTTTGAGCAAGCGCTGGGCTGCCGCATCGCCAAAATTGCCCTTGCCGCGGGAAATGATCGCCACCCGGTCGAACTCCTCGTCCGCCAGGCCGACGTGGAAGTCCAGCCCCAGCGGCTTGGCAATGCGCGCAACAATCGACTCACCCGGCCCACGCCCTTCAACCCGGCGCAGCACTTCACCCACCAGCCAGCCGTAGGTAATCGGCGCATAGCCATGCCCCTCACCCAAGGCCCACCAGGGCTGTTCGGCGGCCAGTGCGGTGGTCATGGTCTGCCAGTCGTACAGGGCTTCGGCCGGCAGCATCTGACGCAGGGCCGGCAGCCCGGCCTGGTGGCTAAGCAAGTGACGCAGGGTGATCTTCTCTTTGCCAGCTGCAGCAAACTCCGGCCAGTAGCGCGCCACGGGCGCATCCAGCTCCAGCTTGCCTTCGGCGACCAGTTGCAGCGCAGTCACCGCAGTAAAGGTTTTGGTGCAGGAAAACAGGTTGAGAATGGTGTCGCTGTGCCAGGGCTGATGGCCGTCCTTGTCGGCCACACCGGCCCACAGATCGACCACGGTTTCACCGCCCACCTGCACACAAAGTGCCATGCCACGCTCTTGCGGCTCATCAAACAGCGCCGCAAAGCCATCGCGCAGCGCCTCGAACTTGAGGTCGAAATAACCCTGTATCTGCACCACCCTCTCCTCGTTCATGTTTGGCTTAATACCTGCGGATTGTTCCAGCTCCGGCGCCGGCGGTGAACCCGGCGCAAGATTGGCAACCCCATTATCAGCCTGGCGAATAGCTCGTTACGGCTTCTCAGGCGCACTGGCCGGGATGGGCTTGAGCAGCCTGTTCGGCACGTTCAGGTTGGCTTTGCGCACCGCTTTGACAAAGCCCTGCCAAGGACGGTCGGTGATGGCCACCAGGCCCAAGTGGCCATTTTCACCATCCAGCAGGCGACCGGTAACCGGCTGATCGAGGTACTGGAACCAGTGCACACCGACAATCTGTGGTTCTTCCAGAGCCTTGCTGAGGAAGTGGGCATAGGCCGGGCCACGCTCTTCTTCCTTGTAAACCTCAGCCACGCCGCCCCAGAAAGGCCCGCGATCACGCGAGCCGAAGTGGAATTCACTGACCATCACTGGCTTGTCCAGCTGCCGCAATGCTGCAAAGTCATAACCTTGCTGCGGTTCACGGGTGTAGAGATTGAAACTCAGCACATCACAGAAGCGTGCGCAGGCACTCACCGCCTCGGGGATGCTGCTGGCAAAACGGCCGCCCAGCAGCAAGTGGTTGGGCGCATGCCAGTCAAGCGAGTCGGCAATGGTCTTGAAGTAGGTTTCCGCGTACAGGCGCAGGAAGGCCTGCATGTCCTGCTCAATGGCTGGAAACTCGGCGCTCGGCAACGGTGCCTGGAACCCTGGATCTTCCATCAGCTCCCAAGCTTGCAGCTCGATACCCCAGGCGCGGGACAGGCCATTGTGATTCCGGTACTTGTCGCGTAACTGTTTGAGGAAAGCCCGCTTGGCCGGCACATCGGTGGTCAGGCGCAACGTGGCGTAAGCCAGGGCATATCGACCATTGGGGTCATTCGCCGGGCCGGCCCAGGCCAGCTCGTTGTCGGCGAAGTAACCCAGCAGCCAGGGATTGTCGCGATGGTCACGCGCGGCAATCGCCACCGCACGCTCGGTGGCCATGGCAAAACGCGGATCAAACGGATCCGGCATTGCGCCCCACCAATCGACACCGGTGCTGATGGTGGCATAATCGCCACGGATCGACAGCGAGAGGGTAAACGGCATCCGGGCATCGCCAGCAAAAGTCGGCTCACTCCAGCCCCCCAGGGTGTTGAAGCCCCAGGCCTGCAGGCGGTCCTGACTGCGCGAGCGCCAGGCGGTGGGGTCAAACTGACCGTAGCTGCGGTGCACGTTGGCCTTGTAGAAGTCGAACCAGCGCCCGCTGGCGTAAGCCCGGCCCTGATTGGCGCCGGTATCACTGCGGCTATCGGCAGTGCCGGAGTAAGCGGCCAGCGCGTCGCCCGTTTGTGGCAGCGCGCTGAACATGGCCTCACGTCCCTCAACATAGGTCGCGCTCTGCTGGGTGGTCACGGCGTTCACGCCCAGCGAGTAGAACGGGTTGCCCTCGGGCGTCACCAGGTACCAACGACCGTCACGCTTTTCCGTACGGAAAAAACCGCTGGCCTCGAACGGCTGACCGCCCTGCCAGCCGGCGAACTTGTCCTGCGCTGGACGCTCGGCCAACCAGCCTTGCAGCTGCTTCTGCTCCTGGCCGATGGCCTGCTGCAGCTGCTCATCGTTATTGACCTTGCCCGGCCAGTCGGCACGGGTGAACTGGCCATAAGTGTCGACGATGCCGGCATAGGCTGCCGCCGACAGCTGCTCGCTGCTCACCGCAAACTGGCTGATCAGGATATGTTGCGCCGCTTTTGGCTGCGGAATCGACACGGTCACGGCGCTGACCTTGCTCAGGTCCAACGCACCACTGACGGTGTCCGCCAGCAATAGACGCTGGCCCTTGTGTGTCCAGGGCATCGGCACACCAGCACGCATACCCTGATCGCGCGGCGAAGTGGCCTTGAGCGGAATCAGCAGGGTTTGCGCCGGGCCAGCCGGTAGGGCGATACGCGCGCTCAGGCGCTGACCATCGCTGCTCTCAACCAATACATCCAGGGTCAGCGCCCAGTCCATGGCATTTTGCAGCCGCAGGCTGACCAACGTCTGCTGCGACCAATCCCAACTGCCGCTTTGCGGCGTCAGGCGCAGGCTCGGTTGCGCCGCCGGATGGAAGGTTACCCGGCGCAATACTTCGCCCTGCGGGGTCGGTTCGCCAATGCGATTGGGCAGTTCGGCGTCCTGCGTGGTCACTTGTACGGCGTCTAGCGGCCGGACAAAGTTGAACAGCTCCTGTCGCTCCGTGGCCAAGGCTGCACTGCAAAAACCCAATAACGCTGATACTAGAACGCCCGCCTGCAGCCTGCGCTTAACCTTCACGAACCTCACTCCTCGACTTACAACATGATCACGACCACTGCGGGTAGAGCGCCCGCAGTGGTAACTTGGCTTGGTTGTACAGCATGGCCATTGTGGTGTGGCGTTCAGACGTTAGCCAGCACGACAGGTTCATCTCTCAACTGATTTCCCGGCGAAAAGGCGGCAAAGCATTGAGAATCGACTTGCCATAACGCTGAGTCACCACCCGCCTGTCGAGCAAGGTAATGATGCCGCGATCCGCTTCGGTACGCAGCAAGCGTCCGCAGGCCTGCACCAGGCGCAGCGAGGCATCTGGTACGGCAATTTCCATGAACGGGTTGCCACCACGCGCTTCGATCCATTCGGCCAACGCGGCCTCGACCGGATCATCTGGTACGGCAAAGGGAATTTTGGCAATTACCACGTGTTCGCAATAGGCCCCCGGCAGGTCGACGCCTTCGGCAAAACTGGCCAGGCCAAACAGCACGCTTTCCTCGCCGGAATCCACCCGTGCCTTGTGCTTGTTCAGGGTTTCCTGCTTGGACAGATTGCCCTGAATAAACACCCGTTTGCGCCAATCGCGCTCCAGGCCATCGAACACGTCCTGCATCTGCTTACGCGAAGAGAACAGCACCAGGGTACCGCGCGAACCTTCGACCAGCCCCGGCAGTTCGCGAATGATCGCCGCCGTATGCGCCACCGCATCGCGCGGATCGGCATTCAAATTGGGCACCCGCAGCACACCGGCATCGGCGTGGTGGAACGGGCTTGGTACCACGGCAGTAACCGCGACCTTGGGCAACCCGGCGCGCATACGATAACGCTCGAAGGTGCCCAGTGCGGTCAGCGTGGCCGAGGTTACCAGCGCACCATAGGCAACGTTCCACAGGTTACGCCGCAGGGTTTCCGCAGCGAGAATCGGGCTGGCATTGACTTCGATGTCGAACAACGCGCCGCTTTCCGCCAGCGTCAGCCAACGCGCCATGGGCGGGCTTTCCTCCGGGTCTTCCGTGGTGAAAGCCAGCCAAAGCTCCCAGTTGCCCTGGGCGCGCGCCAGCAGGCTGCCGAACAACGGGTACCACTCCTCCGCCTGGTGGCTGGCGATACCGACCGTGGCTTCGCCATCCATGGCCTCCTTAAGCTGCTCAGTCACCCCGGTGAACAGGTCAGTTAGCTTGGAAAAGCCCTTTTTCAACTCGGTGCCCAGCTCGATCAGGTGGGGCGGTACCAGGCCGCCAACAAAGCGGTGACGAGGGCGCTCGCGGCCTTCCATATCTTCACCGGGTTTGAACTCGGCGATCTGCTCGCAGGCGGCGAACATGAACTGCTGCTGGGTTTTGATCTCCCGCGCCAATTCTGGCACCTGCTCAATCAAGCGCCCCAGATCACCGGGCAAGGGGTGCTGGGCCAGTAGTTTGGTAAGGTTCTTGGCGGTCTGCTCCAGCCAGTCGGCGGTCGAACGCAGGCGGGTGAAATGAGCGAAATGACCGATGGCTTTGTCCGGCAGGTGGTGACCTTCGTCGAACACATACAGGGTGTCGCGCGGGTCCGGCAGTACTGCACCGCCGCCCAACGCCAGGTCAGCCAGCACCATGTCGTGGTTGGTGACAATCACATCAACCTTGCCCATGCCTTCCCGTGCTTTGTAGAAGGCGCATTGCTGAAAGTTCGGGCAATGCCGGTTGGTGCATTGGCTGTGATCGGTGGTCAGCTGCGACCAGCGCGTGTCTTCAAGTTCTTCCGGCCAGCTGTCACGGTCACCATCCCATTTGTTGCCGGCCAGTTTCTCAATCATCGCAGTGAACAGTTTCTGGCTTTGCTCATCGACATCGATCTTGAAGCCTTCTTCTTCGAACAACTGCGCGGTGGCACTCTGCGCCTGGCCTTCCTGCAGCAGGATATCCAGCTTGGACAGGCATAGATAACGGCCTCGGCCCTTGGCCAGGGCAAAACTGAAATTCAGCCCACTGTTGCGCATCAGGTCGGGCAGGTCCTTATGCACGATCTGCTCTTGCAGGGCCACGGTCGCTGTGGCAATCACCAGGCGCTTGCCCGCCGCCTTGGCTGTAGGAATGGCCGCCAGGCTGTAGGCCACGGTCTTGCCCGTACCGGTCCCAGCCTCGACCGCCACCACCGCTGGCTCACCAAGGCGACGGCCTTCATCGTCCGTGGTGATCGCGCCCAGCACCTTGGCAATTTCGGCAATCATCAGACGCTGGCCATAGCGCGGCTTGAGCGACTTGGCTTCGAGAAAACGCGAATAGGCGCCCTGGATCTGGGTCTTGAGTTCAGTACTGAGCATGGGGTCTTGGCGAGAAAGGCTGGATAAATTTTCAGTGTTTGCAATCGGCGGCTATCATAGCGCGCTAATTGATCCAGCGCTCTGATAGGAGTACCCGCATGACCCCCTATGCCTTTGTCTACAGCCTGCATCTGCTTGCCGCCCTGGTCTGGGTCGGCGGGATGTTCTTCGCCTGGATGGTCCTGCGTCCGGCGGCGGTCGCCGCGCTGGAGGTGCCTGCCCGACTGAAACTCTGGCTGGAGGTGTTTCCACGTTTCTTCTACTGGGTCTGGGCGGCGGTGCTGGTATTGCCGGTCACCGGCGTTGGCATGCTGCATCTGCGTTTTAGCGGCTTCGACAGCGCGCCGCGCTATGTGCACATCATGATGGGGCTGTATATCGCCATGCTGGCGTTGTTTCTGCGCATCCAGGCCCTGCAGCTGCCGGAACTGCGCCGCGCAGTGGAAGCGCAAGACTGGCCAAATGGCGGCGCCGTACTGGGCCGCATTCGGCGACTGGTGGGATTGAATCTGCTGCTCGGTCTGCTGTTGGTCAGTATCGCTGCTGCGCGTCCGAGCTTCTGAATGGCAGCAACCGCTGCCCCAAGGCAGCGGTTGCTGATCGAGCCGGCTTAAAAACGCACAACGTTCAGCGCACCGGTCGGCCCTGCTTCGCCAGCACGCCCGGCCTGCCCCGGTTTGCCATCGCCGGCACCCGCCGTGCTGTAGAGCCAGCAGCCCCTGCTGACACCCCCTTGACCGCCCGCCCCTGGGGTACCAGGCAGACCACCTGCGCCACCCTCGACCCGCACCTGCAGCGACTCAACCGGGAATTCCTGCGGCACTTCCAGACGGACCTGAGCCCCCGCAGCCCCAGGCTGTCCATCACCACCATCCAGACCGTCATGGCCACGGCTGGCCTCGCCCCAGGTGCAACCGCCGGACTTGCCGTCCGCACCAGCCAAACCGGCATATCCAGGCGCACCATTACCGCCACGGGCATCAACCAGCAGACTTTCGACGGTGACGACTTGCAGCCGCAGGCTCAGGTTACGCCCCGGCAATGCTGGTTGTTTACTGCTGCCCTGAGCGCCACGGGCGCTGATCTGCGCACCACTGGCAATATCTGCCGTCGCAGCTTCCAGGCGCAGCTCGCGCTCGCTGGGCGCCACCGACAGACGCGCCTCGCGCCCCAGACGCAATTGGGCCACACGCAGTTCAGTCACCCCCGCCGGAATCAGCAGCGTGCCGTGATCGGCAATATCCAGACGATCCAGTAACAGCACGCTGGTATTGCCGGGCAGGCGCATAAAGGAATTGGATTCAACTTCGATAACTGCTTCAGCCATAACCAACGGGCTGACCAGCGCAGCAAGGACAAGCCAGTTACGCATTTTCAGCCTCCAGCTGCAGTTCTTCCTGAGTGTGCTCCACAACGTGCTGCGGCGCATTCGGCTCATCTGGCAACCCCAGCAACTGGAACACACCGAACAACATGACCTGTACGCGCTCCTGAGCCGGCTTGGCGCTGGTCGCAATGCGCTTATCGAAAAGCCACAGCTCCAGCCCATGCACCAGCAGAATTAACGCGCCGGCTGCATGCAGCAGCAGAGCAAAGGGCTGCGCGAAAGGTTGCAGTAGATTGGCCAGTACGACACCCCAGAACAATGCCGTCAGCACTTTCCCCAGCAGTAAAAATGTCTTCATACCCGCCCCAAGCAGTTTTTATTTCGCTGCACCTTAACTGCTTTGGGAGAGTGCTGCTAGAAGGCCAGTAAAAACCATAACGGGCAAACGCCCGCACAGCTTTTACTGGTGAATGGAAGCCCTGCCACTGACAAGCTATTGAGAACCTACGGACGCACAGATCAGGAAATTCTCAACAGCTTGCCAGTGCAGCAGCAGCTTTAAGGTTGCGCCTCGACCTCGGCCTCCACACGGCGGTTGATGGCACGCCCAGACTCGCTGTCATTGTCCGCAACCGGCCGCGACTCACCATAACCAACGGAAGACACCCTACTGCTGTCGATACCATGCTGATTGACCAGCACATCGCGCACAGCATTGGCCCGACGCTCGGACAGTGCCTGGTTGTAGGCATCACTGCCCACAGCATCGGTATGCCCTTCAACGGTCGTGGTGGTTTGCGGGTATTGCTTCATGAAATCAGCCAAGCTCTTGATATCCGCCTGACTGTCTTCTTTGACATCGGATTTGTTGAAGTCGAATTTGACATCCAGCTCCACACGAACCGACTCGACAACCTCTATGGGTTCTGCGGCAGGCTCAGCCGGCGCGCTTGCATATTCCTTGAGGGGGCAACCGTTGTGGTGCACAGGCGTATTAGGAGGAGTACCGGGGCAACGGTCACGACGGTCAAATACACCGTCATCGTCTTCATCACCGTCCTGGGCATAACAAATCAGCGTGCCGATGACCGCACCGGCCACTGCACCACCTGCTGCCCATGTTGAACTTTCGATTGCGCCCAGACCTGCACCGGTCAGACCGCCAATTGCACTGCACAGGGGCCAGTTCCCTTGGTTGAGCGGCGCATCTCCCGTACTGGAAGTTGTGACGCAACCTGAAAGAACACTGCTGACCAAGAGAATGGGGGCTACCCCCATCATGGATCTAACTCTCATGGTAGAAATCTCCTGTTGTACCGGCTACTGCCGGTAACTTAGGAGTAAAGACCCACCCTTTGAGCTGTACAAGCCGGACCCTCGCGGGTCCGGCCTGTTTTCTTCAGAAAGCCTGGATTCAGGCAATCAAGGACGTGCTTCTACTTCTGCTTCTACACGACGGTTGACGGCGCGGCCATCAGCGCTGGTGTTGTCCGCAACCGGACGAGTCTCACCATAACCCACAGCGTTCACACGATCAGCGCCTACGCCATACTGGTTGACCAGCACGTCACGCACGGCATTGGCACGGCGCTCGGAGAGTTTCTGGTTATACGCATCGCTGCCCACGGAGTCAGTGTGGCCTTCAACCACAGTGGTGGTTTGTGGGTACTGGGTGAGGAAATCCGCCAGGTTCTTGATATCGCCGTAGCTTTCAGGCTTGACCTGCGCTTTGTCGAAATCGAACTTGACGTCCAGTTCAACGCGTACAGCTTCAGCCGGCTCAGCCACAGCCACTTCTTCGACCACTTCCTCAACCACAACAACCTGCTCTTCGCTGGCACCGTGCACCCAGCAATAGGCGGCCGCCAGACCTGCGCCGGCTACAGCGCCGCCGCCCGCCCAGCTGGAGCTCTCAATTGCGCCCAGAGCAGCACCGCCCACACCGCCGATCGCGGCGCAGGTTGGCCAATCCGTTTTTTGCAGCCCGGCACAACCGGTCAAAAAGCTACTCGCGACAATCAGGGGTAATGCTTTCCTGGTGATGCTCATATATCCGTCTCCTATTGGTAAATCGGTAAAAACCGATACTGACGAAGTAAAGACGCCAGTAACAAAATATGCCAGAGAATATGCAAAGACATTAGTAGCACGATCCGCACTAGGCCGCATTGCACTGGCACGTTAGTCTTTATGCACCTGAGCGAGGACTTTTCATGCCTGCAACCCTGTCATCCCGAACACCCCAACAAGCCCTTGCTGCCCTGCTGGCCCGTTATACACCGCAACGTCTGTTGGTCATTGGCAGCCGCGAACTACCGGCGATTGACGCCTTTCTCGCCGCTCATCCGAACTGCCAGATCGCCCACGCCCCGGCTGCGGCCCTGCCGGAGCAACTGGCGGCGCAACGCTTTGACCTGGCTCTGGTAGTCGATTGCCTTGAACATATCGAGAAACGTATTGCCCTGCAGTTGCTAGGCGGGGTTCGCAACCTGAACGCCAGCCGTATCGCCGTACTGGTCGATCTGGACGCCTGCGAGTGGCAAGAAACCGACTTTTTCGCCCTGGCACTGCAGGCCAGTGAACGTTTCCAGCGGGATGGGCAAACCCTCAACCTGTTTACCTACGACCTACTCGATTACAAGCAGGTGCCGGACTGGCTGAACGCTAAGTTCTGGGCCAACCCGGAAAACTTCGGCAAGTACTGGTGGTAAAGCCATGAGCAGCACACTCTGCCCATGCGGCAGTGAACAGTCACTGGCGCAATGCTGCGGCCTTTATCACGCAGGCACACCCGCCCCCAGCGCCGAAGCCTTGATGCGCTCGCGCTACAGCGCCTATGCCTTGGGCCTGATTGACTACTTGGTACGCAGCACATTACCCACACAGCAAAATGGCCTTGACCAACAGGCCATCCGCAGCTGGAGCCAAAGCAGCACCTGGCTGCGACTTGAGGTAGAAAAAGCAGAAGATATCGCGGGTGAGCCCGCGCACGCCTATGTCACCTTCACCGCCCACTGGCGAGACAGCGAAGGCGAGCATAGCCACCGCGAACGCTCGGCCTTTGTTACACATGCTGGCAACTGGTACTTCATCGACCCGACAGTCGAACTGAAAACCGGCCGCAATGACGCCTGCCCCTGCGCCAGCGGGCTGAAATTCAAGAAGTGTTGCTCAGCCTACTTCTAGTTCAATGGCGGCAGAACACTACGCTGCAGCGCCCTGCCGCCTGCGAACTAGTCCTGCAGTTTCAAGTGTGAGATATCCGGTGGCGGCCCTGCCGGGGCCTTTTTCAGCTCACCCATATCACTCCCGGCAGGAGCCAGGCTGAACTGCGACAAATCCAGGGAAGGTGCAGGAGCCGTCGGCTTGTTGTCTTGCAGGTCGCCACCCAGCGGGGCAATACCGAAATCCGGGGCATCCACCTCGGAAAATGCGGCCATGTATTCGTCACGCGGAGCCACCTTCAAGCGCCCTGCCGGACTACTGGCTGCCTGTGGTTGTGCTGCCGCCACGGCTGCAGGAGCAGGAAAAGCAGCTGGCGGTGGGGCCAGCTCGATCTCTTCAATGACCTCATCCATGTCGGCCACTTCGACCACAGCACCAGCACGTTCCAGGGTCGAGCGGTACTTCTCGGCCCCGGCCTCGTCCAGGTTACTCTTGATCACGATACGCCGCCCAGAAAACAACAGCGCCAGACGCTGCTCATCGGCCTGAAACAGCTTGGCAACGTTGGCTTTTACCAGCTCCAACTGAGCCCCCGGGACCAACTGCGCACTGAAGGCAATTTCGTAGCGAGCCATGGTCATACTCCTGTCCTAATCGTTGCTCAGTATGGCGCAGGTTTTTTTACCGTCACAACAGGTTGCAGCCAAGCACTTGCTTGTTACACTGATGCGTCACTCGGAGTATGCAATGTTTTATCAGGCGCAAACGATAAGAATTCTCAGCCTATTGATGTTTTTTGGCCTCCTGTCGGGCCTTGGCGGTTGTTCCTCTCCAGGTGATCTGAAATCCCCGGAAGTGCGTCTCGTTAAAGTCGACGTAGTAAAAGCCAAATTGCTGGAGCAGCATTTCACGCTGCGCTTTCGCATCGATAACCCCAACAATTTCAGCCTGCCGGTGCGCGGGATGGATTACATCGTGCATCTGAACCAGGTGAAACTGGCAGAAGGCGAGTCCAACGTATCCTTCACCGTGCCTGCCCACGGCCACCACAATTTCTCCATACCAGTGCGCACCAACCTCTGGCGTCACCTGCGGCAGATCGTCAAAGCCCTTGAAAAGCCTGACCAACCCATCCCCTATCGCCTGCAAGGTGCAGTAAAAACCGGCTGGTTGTTCGGACAGAGCGTGCACATGTCGCGCAATGGCGAGATAATTCCCGGCGATTACATCCCGGAGTAACCCGCATGACCCAGCAAGAACACGTCCACGGCCCTGACTGCAACCACGACCACGACCACGCTCACAGCCATGACCATGGTCACGTGCACGGCCCCCACTGCAATCATGGCCATCAGGAGCCCGTGCGCAACGCCCTGAAGGATGTTGGTCGCAATGACCCCTGCCCATGCGGCAGCGAGAAGAAATTCAAAAAATGCCACGGCGCATAAGTCGCCAATGAGCAATCTCAGCCTGCTTCTACTGAGCGCTGGCGGCGTGTTAGTCCTCACGCTCAGCCTGTATGCCCTGCATCTGTGGCAGCGGGTCTGGAGTCAGGAAAAAGCCCGCAACGCCGCGCTCAGCGCCCAGCGCACGCGCCTTGCGGGTGACCTGCAGATTCTTGCCAGCAGCCTGCTCGATGGCCAGTTACCGCTGATCGAAGGGGCGATTCGCATCAAGGTACTGCTGGATAACTGCGACAGCGCCCTCAGCCAGGACCCTCGCTGCGCCGTCTTCCATCAACTGTTTGCGGCTACCGCGGAAGTGCCCACCCACGCCGACTGGAAGGCCCTGGATAAAAGCGTGCGGCGCCAGCATGAGCAGCGTTTCAGTGAACTGGAGCTGCAGCACAAAGCCGCCGCTCGCGCCACCGCCCGCTGGTTGCTCGACGAGGCCTTGCCGCCGTTGCGGCAAAGCGCCTGATTTGCCCTGCGCTCGCCTTGTCAGTTGCATGGCCGCTGGCTAACGTACTACCTCCGCACCGCACTGCCACGACGCTGAAAAGCGCACACCCCACTTGAGCATTTCTACCCGCAAGGAGCCTGCTGCATGCTAGCGCGCGCGTTACGCCCCATGAGCCACTTCAGCCGCGCTGCCCTACTCACGGCCATGGTCGTGCTCACGGGCTGCCAATCTTTGCTGAACAGCCGTTACAGCGACAGCGTGCACCCGGACCAGGGCATCGTACGGGTCAAAGGGCTGGCGCAAAGCGTGGTGATTCGCCGCAACCCGCTGGGCATGCCACTGATCGAAACCACCACCTTCCACGACGCACTATTCGCCCTGGGCTATGTACACGCCAGCGACCGCCTCAGCCAGATGGTCGGCCTGCGCCTGATGGCAGAAGGTCGACTGGCTGAAATGGCCGGCCCCGGCGTGCTGGAAATGGACCGTTTCATGCGCGCGGTCAACCTGAAGAAAAGCGCCGAGGTGCTCTATAGCAATGCCTCGCCGCGGATCAAGAAGTTCTTCGAAGTCTATGCCCGCGGGGTCAACGCCTACCTGTTCCGCTACCGCGACAAACTGCCGATGGACCTGGCTGAATCCGGCTATCGCCCGGCCTACTGGAAAGCCGAAGATTCGGTGTTGGTGTTCTGCCTGCTGAATTTCGGTCTGGCGGTCAATCTGCAGGAGGAAATCGCCTCTTTGGTACTGGCGCAGAAGGTCGGGAGCGAGCAGCTTGCCTGGCTGCTACCTACCTACCCAGACGAGCCGTTGCCATTTGACGAGGCCGACAAACTCAAAGGCCTCGATCTCAAGGGCCAACTGGCCGGCCTGAACGCGGTTAGTTCCGCCGTCAGCCAATTCGCCGACGCCCATATGCTCGGCGTAGCGGCGTCCAACAACTGGGCCTTTGCGCCGCAACGAACCCGCAGCGGCAAAAGCCTGCTGGCCAACGACACCCACCTGCCGCTGTCGATGCCATCGGTGTGGAATTTTGTGCAGATCCGCTCGCCGAAATACCAGGCCGCAGGCGTATCGATTGCCGGCGTACCGGCGGTAGTGGCCGGCTTCAACGGCAAACTGGGCTGGGGCATGACCATGGTCATGGGCGACAATCAGGATCTGTTCCTTGAGCAGGTCAAGCAGCAAGGCGGCCGCCTGCACTACCTGGCCGACGGCAAATGGCTGCCCGCACTGGAGCGCCAGGAAACCTTTTTCATCAAAGGTCAGCGGCCGATCCGCGAAACCATTTTCGAAACCCGCCACGGCCCCTTGCTGAACTCGGTACTGGGCGAGCGTAAACACATGCTGCAGCCCATGCAGCTGAGCAGTCGCTACGGTCTGGCCCTGAAAACCACCCAGTTCGAAGCCGACAAGACCCTGGACGCCTTCTTCGACCTGTCGCGCGCGCAATCGGTTGAACAGGCCTTCGAGGCCACCCGCGAAGTGCGCGCCATGCCATTGAACATTGTCTTCGCCGATGCGCAGCATATCGGCTGGCAAGTGACCGGGCGCTTCCCCAACCGCCGCGCCGGCCTGGGCCTGATGCCCTCGCCGGGCTGGGACAGCCAGTACGCCTGGGACGGCTTCGCCGACCCGATGCTACACCCCTACGATCAGGACCCGCCGCAAGGCTGGCTGGGCACCGCCAACCACCGCACCGTTCCACGCGGCTACGGCATGCAACTGTCCAACTCCTGGTTCTACCCGGAGCGTGCCGAACGCATTGCCGAACTCGCAGCCACCGGCCGACATGACACGCAAAGCATGATTGCCATGCAGTACGACCAAACCTCGCCCTTCGTGGCCAAACTGCAGAATATGTTCAGCGCACCCGGCATGGCTGAAGGCCT
Organism: Pseudomonas anguilliseptica; assembly: GCF_021375795.1. Classification (GTDB taxonomy): domain Bacteria; phylum Pseudomonadota; class Gammaproteobacteria; order Pseudomonadales; family Pseudomonadaceae; genus Aquipseudomonas; species Aquipseudomonas anguilliseptica_A. The sequence goes on from NZ_JAEIOI010000005.1 coordinate 29,466, forward strand.
GAAAGCGGCTATCGATGCCCTGCCAGTAGCCGAACGCAACAAAGCCCGCGAGGCTTATGCCCGCCTGATGAAATTCGACGGCAAGATGGCTGCCAGCTCGGCGGACGCCGCACTGTACAGTGCCTTCCTCTACCAAAGCGCGCGGGACACCTTCCTCGACGAACTGGGCCCGGAAAGCAGCCCGGCCTGGAAGGCGCTGGTCGATACCGCCAACAACTCCTATTCGGCCCAGGCCGACCATCTGCTGGGCCGTGAAGACAGCCCATTCTGGAATGACACCCGCACCGCGCAACGCGAAGACAAACCCGTGATCCTCGCGCGCAGCCTGGCCGGCGCAGTGACTCTGCTGGAGAGCAAACTGGGCAGTGAGCGCAGCGCCTGGCAGTGGGGCAAACTGCACACCTACAACTGGACCACAGAGACCACTCAACTGGCGCAGTACATGAGCGCCAGCCAACGCACCAGCATCAACGCCATCAAGGGCTATCTCGACCGTGGCCCCTACCCGGCCGGCGGCGATCACGGCACGCTGAACGTTGCGGCCTACAAATGGGGGGAGAACTTCGATACCTGGCTGATCCCTGCCATGCGCATCGTCGTCGACTTCGGCCGCGAAGAACCACTGATCGGCCTGAACAGCTCCGGGCAATCCGGCAACCCGGCCAGCAAACACTACGCCGACGGCATCAATGCCTGGCTCAAGGGCAGCTACATGAGCTTCCCCTTCCAGTCACAGAACCTCAACAAGGTCTACGGCAACAAACGCCTGCTGCTGATGCCCGGAAACTGATTCAGAAGCGTAAGCAAATCGACCGTTCGTCGGTAATCGCTGAACCAATTCAGCGATTACCGCTCAGAGAAAGTGGACTTACTCCACACATCATCGTTTTAGGGCGCCTCTGGCGCCCTTTCTTTTATGTCTGCCATGTATGGCAGCCACCCTGTAGACCGTCGCTACGCGACGTCAAAATTGCCCTAGGTAATTTTGCCCCACAACTCCCCCTTCCTCACAAAGGCATACAGCTCTAGCGTGCACTTTGCCGCCAGTTCAACGTAAGCTTTGCGTCTTGTTCCAACGCTTGCTGCCATACCCGCCCATTGCCTGCCGCGCGGTTACACAAGCCACGTGTTCTGCTCCCTGTGAGGACTTTGAAAGATGAACAACCGCCAAGCCGAAATCGCCGCCGCCCTCAACGTGGTGCCGCCGTTCGCCGACACCGCCGCACTGGTCGCGCAGATCGAAAAACGTAAGGCCTTTATCAAGCAATGTCTGCGTAATTCCGGACTGAAAGTGCTGGTGCTGGGCATTAGCGGCGGGGTCGACTCAACCACTGCTGGGCGCCTGGCTCAGTTGGCCGTCGAGGAGCTGCGCGCCGAAACGGGCGATGCGGCCTACCGCTTTATTGCCGTGCGTCTGCCCTACAATACCCAGCACGATGAGGCGGATGCACAGACGTCGCTGCGCTTTATCCGCGCCGATGAAGAAGACACGGTAAATATCGCCGATAGCGTGCGTGGCCTTGGCGAACAGGTGACCCACCTGCAAAAGCTCAGCGACGCCCGCCGCGACTTCGTCACCGGCAATATCAAGGCCCGTATCCGCATGGTCGCCCAGTTCGCCATCGCCAACGCCAACAACGGCCTGGTGATCGGCACTGACCATGCTGCCGAAGCGGTGATGGGCTTTTTCACCAAGTTCGGCGACGGTGCCTGCGACCTCGCGCCACTGTCGGGCCTGGTCAAAGGCCAGGTACGCGCCATCGCCCAACACCTGGGCGCACCGGAAAACCTGGTGTTCAAGGTGCCAACAGCGGATTTGGAAGAACTGCGCCCCGGCAAGCCAGACGAAGAAGCCCATGGCGTAAGCTACGCGGAAATCGATGCCTTCCTCCACGGCCAGCAAGTACGCGAAGAGGCCTATGCCATCATCGTGCGCACCTATGACGCCACTCGCCATAAACGCGAACTGCCGCTGGTTCCCTGAATTTCTGAAGCCCATGAAAAAGCCGGGCATTGCCCGGCTTTTTTATTACAGCGGTCGATCAAGCCCTGGGCAGAGTCACGCCCAGCTGGCCCTGGTACTTGCCACCGCGATCCTTATAAGACACTTCGCACGCCTCATCGGACTGCAGGAACAGCATCTGCGCCACACCCTCGTTGGCGTAGATCTTCGCCGGCAAGGTGGTGGTGTTGGAGAATTCCAGGGTCACATGACCTTCCCACTCAGGCTCCAGCGGCGTGACGTTGACGATGATGCCGCAGCGCGCGTAGGTGCTCTTGCCCAGGCAGATGGTCAGCACGTCACGCGGGATACGAAAGAACTCCACGGTGCGCGCCAGGGCGAAGGAGTTCGGTGGAATGATGCACACATCGCTTTTCACATCGACAAAGCTCTTCTCATCGAAGTTCTTTGGGTCGACGGTCGCCGAATTGATATTGGTGAACACCTTGAATTCATCGGCGCAGCGCACGTCATAGCCGTAGCTGGAAACCCCGTAGGAGATCAGCCGATCCGCCCCTTCGTTGCGCACCTGGCGCTCGACGAAAGGCTCGATCATGCCGTGCTCTTGGGCCATGCGGCGAATCCACTTATCCGATTTGATGCTCATGGCGGGTGTCCTGCTGTAGGCGAGATGATGAAAAAGTGAGCGCATCTTACCGGGGCTGACGACAGGGTTCAAAGGCTGTTGCGCCAGCCCGCGCGCACAGCGGAAAAACCACCTATTGATCGGTAAATAACAGAAAGATGCACAGAGCATTCGCGCTTAGCGCTAAAAGCGGGTATGGTGAGCCCACTGTGCTGCATGTGTCACCGCGAATCGCTACCTGATGCCTAGATTTCGATCCAAACATCGTCCGACTCCTAGTACTCGTTGCACTCAGTCCCGGCCTGGGCTTTTCCAGGGCTGTTATTACTTTTGTTAGGAGACATTCACATGTCCAATCGTCAAACTGGCACCGTTAAGTGGTTCAACGATGAGAAAGGCTACGGCTTCATCACTCCGCAATCCGGTGACGATCTGTTCGTACACTTCAAAGCTATCCAGAGCGATGGCTTCAAGAGCCTGAAAGAAGGCCAACAAGTGACTTTCGTGGCCACCCGTGGTCAGAAAGGCATGCAAGCTGAGGAAGTTCAGGTTGTCTAACCTGCGCTAACCCGCTTGAGAAAAAGCCCCGCCTAGTGCGGGGCTTTTTTATGTTCAGCACATCCATGTGCTTCACCCCTTCGGGGCTTGCGCGCAAAAATGCTCCCGGCATTTTTGTGGGCGCTGGTTTGTCTGTGCACGAGATATGGCGCACTGGCGTGCGCCATAGCCGAATCAGTCTTCACTGATCACGATAGAGGGCATCGCCTGCTGCGCACCACCCTGGGCAATCCGCGCACCGACGTTGCGTGCAGTTTCCTGATAGATCATCGCGATCTGGCTTTCCGGATCGGCAATGGTTGTGGGCTTGCCGCCATCAGACTGCATGCGGATGGCCATCGACAGCGGCAGCGACGCCAGCAGATCGACGCCAAACTGCGCAGCCAGCTTCTCGCCACCACCCTCACCGAACAGATGCTCGGCATGCCCGCAGTTCGAGCAGATGTGCACGGCCATGTTTTCCACCACGCCGAGAACCGGGATATTCACCTTGCGGAACATCTCCACGCCTTTCTTGGCATCCAGCAGTGCCAGATCCTGCGGGGTGGTGACGATCACCGCGCCAGCCACCGGCACCTTCTGCGCCAGGGTCAGCTGGATATCGCCAGTGCCCGGCGGCATATCCACCACCAGGTAATCCAGATCATCCCAAGCGGTCTGGGTGATCAGCTGGATCAGCGCACCAGAGACCATCGGCCCGCGCCACACCACCGGGGTGTTCTCGTCGGTGAGAAAGGCCATGGACATCACTTCCACGCCATGGGCCTTGAGCGGCACAAACCATTTCTGGTCTTTCACCTGCGGCCGCGTGCCTTCCGCGATACCGAACATGATGCCCTGGCTCGGCCCATAGATATCCGCATCGAGGATGCCGACCTTGGCCCCTTCACGGGCCAGCGCCAACGCCAGGTTGGCCGCCGTAGTGGACTTGCCCACACCGCCTTTGCCGGAGGCCACAGCGATCACATTCTTCACATTGGCCAGCGCCGGCACCTGATCCTGCGCCTTGTGCGCTTCGATCACGCAATCGATCTGCACCTGAGCCCGTTCAACGCCATCCAGGTTTTCCAGGGCCATCTGCAGCATCTGCGCCCAGCCGCTCTTGAACAACCCGGCGGCGTAGCCCAATTCCAGGCGCACCTTAACCTGCCCGCCCTGGATATCTACCTCGCGCAGGCAACCGGCGCTGACCGGGTCCTGATTCAGGTGCGGATCGGTGTATTGGGACAGGGCGGCTTCTACCGCTGCGCGGGTAACGACACTCATGGAAGGCTCCGAAAGGCTGAGTAAAGCAGGCGGGCATCTTACCCCAGGCCAACCGCATCAGGTCACACCGACAGGCATTGCCCGCGCAAGGATGAAAAATATCCGCTGCCCCTATATAGTTGCCGGCTTCCTAGAGTTACCAGTGCAGCCGATCCCATGAGCCAAGCCCGCAAGATTCTCGTCACCAGTGCCCTGCCCTACGCCAACGGTTCGATCCACCTTGGCCATATGCTCGAGTACATCCAGACCGACATGTGGGTGCGTTTCCAGAAGCTGCGCGGCAACCAGGCTATCTACGTCTGCGCCGACGATGCGCATGGCTCGGCGATCATGCTGCGCGCCGAAAAAGAAGGCATCACCCCGGAACAGCTGATCGCCAACGTGCAAGCCGAACACACCGCCGACTTTGCCGATTTTGGCGTGGCGTTCGACAACTACCATTCGACACACTCGGAAGAGAACCGCGAGCTGGCGTCCTCGATTTACCTCGCCCTGCGCGACAAAGGCCATATCGCCACCCGCTCGGTGACCCAGTATTTCGACCCTGAAAAGGGCATGTTCCTCGCCGACCGCTTTATCAAAGGCACCTGCCCCAAGTGTGCGGCCGAAGATCAATACGGCGACAACTGTGAAAAATGCGGCGCGACCTACGAGCCGACCGAGCTGAAGAACCCGCGCTCCGCCATCTCCGGCGCCGTACCTGAACTACGCGACTCCAAGCACTTCTTCTTCAAGCTGCCGGACTTCGAGGCCATGCTCAAGCAATGGACGCGCAGCGGCGCCCTGCAGGACGCAGTAGCCAACAAGATCGCCGAGTGGCTGGATTCCGGCCTGCAGGAATGGGACATCAGCCGCGACGCGCCGTACTTCGGCTTTGAAATCCCCGACGAGCCGGGTAAGTACTTCTACGTCTGGCTGGACGCGCCGATCGGCTACATGGCCAGTTTCAAGAACCTCTGTGCCAAGCGCCCGGAGCTGGATTTTGATGCGTTCTGGGGCAAAGACTCCAGCGCCGAGCTGTACCACTTTATCGGCAAGGACATCGTCAACTTCCACACCCTGTTCTGGCCGGCCATGCTCGAAGGCGCGGGTTACCGCAAGCCTACCGCCGTCGCCGTTCACGGTTACCTGACCGTCAACGGGCAGAAGATGTCCAAGTCGCGCGGCACCTTTATCAAGGCGCGCACCTATCTGGATCATCTGAACCCGGAGTACCTGCGCTACTACTACGCAGCCAAGCTCGGCCGTGGCGTGGATGACCTCGACCTGAACTTGGAAGACTTTGTGCAGAAGGTCAATTCCGACCTGGTCGGCAAAGTGGTGAATATCGCCAGCCGCTGCGCCGGCTTTATCCATAAGGGCAACAACGGCCTGCTGGTGGCCGGCAATGCCGCGCCCGAACTGACTGAGGCCTTCCAGGCCGCTGCCCCGAGCATCGCTGAAGCTTATGAAGCGCGCGATTTTGCCCGCGCCATGCGTGAAATTATGGCCCTGGCTGATCGCGCCAACGCCTGGATCGCCGACAAAGCACCCTGGTCGCTGGCCAAACAGGACGGCAAGCAGGACGAAGTACAGGCCATCTGCGCACTGGGCGTAAACCTGTTCCGCCAGTTGGTGATTTTCCTCAAGCCGGTGCTGCCAAAGCTGGCCAGCGATGCTGAAGCGTTCCTTAATGTCGCGCCGTTGACCTGGAATGACCACCAAACGCTGCTGGCCAACCACCAACTGAACCCGTTCAGCGCCCTGCTGACCCGTATCGAGCCTGCGAAAATCGACGCCATGATCGAAGCCTCCAAAGAAGACCTGGCCGCCAGCGAAGCCGCCCCCGCTGCCTCTGGCAATGGCGAGCTGACGAAAGACCCGCTGGCCGCCGAGATCACTTTCGATGCGTTCGCCGCCGTGGATCTGCGTATTGCCCTGATCGAGAAGTGCGAGTTCGTTGAAGGCGCCGACAAGCTGCTGCGCCTGACCCTGGATATCGGCGATGCCAAGCGCAACGTGTTCAGCGGCATCAAGAGCGCCTACCCTGATCCAAGCAAGCTGAAAGGCCGCCTGACCCTGTACGTCGCCAATCTGGCGGCGCGCAAGATGAAGTTCGGCATCAGCGAAGGCATGGTCCTGGCGGCCGGCCCTGGCGGTGAAGAAATCTACCTGCTCAGCCCGGACAGCGGTGCCAAGCCGGGCCAGCGGGTCAAATAACCCTGCAGCCCACTAGCGCAGCCGGCAGAGCTTGGCTGCGCTAGCCTTATGGCAGCACCTCAGGGAGGCTGATCCGGCTTGTATGGCTGGTTCGGCTTACCGATAATAGCCACCCTTTTCCTGCGGCCTTTGCCCGTCCATCAATGGAACCCGCAATGACCGAACTCGCCTTGATCATGGTCAGCGCCATCCTGGTCAACAACTTCGTGTTGGTCCAGTTCCTTGGCCTATGCCCCTTTATGGGCGTCTCGAAGAAGATCGAGACGGCTATCGGCCTGTCATTGGCCACCACTTTCGTGCTGACCCTGGCCGCCATGTGCAGCTACCTGGTGCAGCAATACGTATTGAAGCCGCTGGATATCGAATACCTGCGCACCATCAGCTTTATTCTGGTGATCGCGGTGGTGGTGCAGTTCACCGAAATGGTGGTCAACAAGACCAGTCCGCTGCTGTACCGCGTGCTCGGCATCTTCCTGCCGCTGATCACCACCAACTGCATCGTCCTCGGCGTAGCCCTGCTCAACGCCAACAAGGCCGAATTCACTTTTATCACCGCCACTGCCAACGGTTTTGCCGCCGGCCTCGGCTTCTCCCTGGTGCTGGTGCTGTTCGCCGCCATGCGTGAGCGCATCGCCATTGCCGACGTGCCGAAATCCTTCCAGGGCGCGGCCATCGGCATGATCACCGCCGGGCTGATGTCTCTGGCGTTTATGGGCTTTACCGGGTTGATCAAGCTATGAGCCTCGTGCTGATTGCGGTTCTCGCCCTGCTCGCCCTGTGCCTGGTGGCCGGCGCCATCCTCGGTTTCGCTGCCGTGCGCTTCAAGGTCGAAGGCAATCCGATTGCCGAACAGATCAACGCCCTGTTGCCGCAAACCCAGTGTGGTCAGTGCGGTTATCCGGGCTGCAAGCCCTACGCCGAGGCGATTGCCGGTGGCGACAAGATCAACAAGTGCCCGCCCGGCGGCGAAGCCACCATTCAAGCCCTGGCCGACCTGCTCGACGTTGAAGCCGAGCCGCTGGACGCCGTGGAAGGCGAAAAACCGCAAATGGTTGCCTATATCCGCGAGGCCGAGTGCATCGGCTGTACCAAATGCATCCAGGCCTGCCCGGTGGACGCCATCGTCGGCGCGGCCAAGCAGATGCACACGGTGATCGTCAGCGAATGCACCGGCTGCGACCTGTGCGTCGAACCCTGCCCGGTGGACTGCATCGACATGATCGAAGTGGGCAGCACCGTGCAAAGCTGGAAATGGGAAAAACCCTTGCCCCCCGGCCAATTGATTGCCAGTGACCGGGAGCAGGCAGCATGAGCGCATTGCACAAAGCTGAAGCATTGATCTGGGATATCCACGGCGGCATTCACCCAGCCGAGCGCAAGGAGCTGTCCAACCGCACGCCGATCCAACCGGCGCCGCTGCCGGGGCGCCTGACACTGCCGCTTAACCAGCATATCGGCGCGCCTGCAGAACCGGTGGTCGCCGTGGGTGAGCGTGTACTGAAAGGCCAGCTGATCGCCGCTGCCAATGGTTTTGTCAGCGTGCCCGTGCATGCGCCGACCTCTGGCACAGTGAGTTTTATCGGCCCGCAGCCTTACCCGCACGTATCCGGCATGCTTGCCCCGGCCATCGTCATCGACAGCGATGGGCTGGAGGAATGGATCGAGCTGACGCCACAGCCTGACTATCGTCACCTGGAAAGCAGCACCCTGGTTGAGCTGATTCGTCAGGCGGGGATCAGCGGCCTGGGCGGCGCGGGCTTCCCCACCGCAGTCAAACTCAACGCGCGGCCGACGCAGAAGATCCACACGCTGATCATCAACGGCACCGAGTGCGAGCCCTATATCAGCGCCGACGATCTGCTGATGCGCGAGCGCGCCAACGAACTGATCAGCGGCATCGACATTCTGGTGCAGTTGATTCAGCCGGATCAGGTGCTGATCGGCATCGAAGATAACAAGCCCGAAGCCATCGCCGCCGTGCGCAGCGCGCTGAACGAGCGCAGCTATCAGCTCAAGGTATTCCCCACCAAGTACCCCTCCGGTGGCGAAAAGCAGCTGATCCAGATTCTTACTGGCGTGGAAGTGCCCAGCGGCGGCCTGCCGGCGGATATCGGCATGCTCTGCCAGAACGTCGGCACCTGCGTGGCCATCCACGATGCCGTGTTGCTGGGCAAACCGCTGATCTCGCGCATCACCACCCTGACCGGCGAAGCCCTGGCCCGACCGATGAACGTCGAGGTGCTGCTCGGCACCCCGGTGGGTGAGTTGCTGGAGTTTGCCGGCCTCGACCGCAGCAAGCTGAATCGCCTGATCATGGGCGGGCCGATGATGGGCTTTACCCTGCCCGACTTTGCCGTACCCGTGATCAAGACCACCAACTGCCTGCTGGCCTCGACCACCGCCGAGCTGCCAGCGCCGCCACCGGCCATGCCGTGCATCCGATGTGGCGAATGCGCCGAAGCCTGCCCGGCCAGCCTGCTGCCGCAACAGCTGCACTTCTTCGCCATCGGCCAGGAACACGAGCAGCTCAGGGCGCACAACCTGTTCGACTGCATCGAGTGCGGCGCCTGCGCCTATGTCTGCCCGTCAAGCATTCCGCTGGTGCAGTACTACCGCGCCGCCAAGGGCGAGATTCGCGAGCTGGAACAAAAGCAGCTCAAAGCCGAACAGTCGAAACAGCGCTTCGAACTGCGCCAGGAACGCCTGCGCCGCGCCGAAGAGCAGAAAGAAGCCGAACGCCAGGCCCGCGCTGCCAAAGCGGCGCAAGCCAAAGCGGCCCAGGCACAAACCGCACCGGCGGCAGCGGACAGCGCTGTGCCACCGGCGAAACCCGGCCTGAGTGACGAGCAGAAGAAACTCAAGATCGAAGCCAGCATGGCCCAGGTCGCCCTGAAGAAAGCCGAGAAGCAGCTGGCCACCCATGCCAGCCCCGAGCTGCAGGCCCAGGTCGACGAACTACGCAGCGCTGCAGCCATCGCCCAGCAAGCACTCGACAGCGCCATGGCCGCCAACCCGCCAGCCTCGGCCGCAGCGCCAGCAGTCGACGATGGCGCACTGAAAAAGGCCAAGATCGACGCTGCAATGCTGCGCGCCCAGGTGCGCAAGCTGGAAAAGCTCGAAGCACCGAGTGATGAGCAGCAAAGCGAATTGCAACAACTGCGCAGCCAGCTGGAAGCGGCAGAGAAGCTGCTGGCCAGCCTGGAATTTCAAGCGCCAGCGCCTGCCGCCAAACCCGCTGCCGACGATGGCGCACTGAAAAAAGCCAAGATCGACGCTGCCATGCTGCGTGCCCAGGTGCGCAAGCTGGAAAAACTCGAAGCCCCCAGCGACGAGCAACACAGCGAACTGCAACAACTGCGCAGCCAGCTGGAAGCAGCCGAAAAAATCCTGGCCAACCTGGAAGCCCAGGCACCAGCCGCTGCTGCGAAAGCGCCTGATGCAGACACCCCCGACCCGCTGAAAAAAGCCAAGATCGAACTGGCGATGAAACGTGCCGAGCTGAAGAAGGCCGAGAAAGCCGGCAGCGATGAAGCCACGCTTGGCAGCTTGCGCGAAGCATTGAGCGCCGCCGAGCAGGCGCTGCACCAGGCCGAGGATGCATCCGGCAAGCCGGCTCCCGAGCTGGTGCGCACTGACAAAAAGCCGATCGACGAAACCACCCGCGCGCTGAAGACCGAAGTGGCCTTTGCCCGCGCCGATCTGCGCAAGCTGGAACGTGATGACAACAGTGCAGCTGAGGCCCTGGCCGCCGCACGTCAACGCCTGGCCGACGCCGAACGCCAATTACAGGAACACGCAGGCAGCTAACCACAACCCTGCGTAGCCAACTCAATGACCGGAGCGCCAATGGCCCTGCCCCGTATCACATCGCCCCACGCCAAGGGCAGCAACCGCACCCAGCAAGTGATGCTGCAGGTGCTGCTGGCTACGGTGCCGGGAATTCTCGCCCTGACCTGGCTGTTCGGCGCCGGCACCCTGATCAACCTGCTGTGGGCCAGCGCCTGCGCACTGGGTTTTGAAGCGGCTATCCTGGCCCTGCGTAAACGCCCGGTGCTGTTCTTCCTCAAGGACTACAGCGTGCTGGTCACCGCTGTGCTGCTGGCCCTGGCGCTGCCGCCCTATTCGCCCTGGTGGCTAACCCTGGTGGCCACCGGTTTTGCCGTGGTGTTCGGCAAGCAGCTGTATGGCGGCCTCGGACAAAACCCGTTCAACCCGGCCATGCTTGGCTATGTAGTGGTGCTGATTTCCTTCCCGGTGGAAATGACCAGTTGGCCAACACCGCATGGGATCGGTCTGCTTGAGGGTCTGCAGCAGATTCTCGGTATCGCCAACCTGCCCGATGGCTGGGCCCAGGCCACTGCCCTGGATGTACTGAAAATTAATAAAAGCCTGACCATCGACGAGTTGTGGGCACAAAACCCCGCATTCGGGCATATCGGCGGTTCAGCCAGTGAACTGGTCAATTTAGCCTTCCTCGCCGGCGGCCTGTATCTGCTGCACAAGCGCCTGCTCACCTGGCATGCACCGGTGGGCATGCTCGCCGCCCTGGCCGTGATGAGCCTGCTGTTCTGGAATGGTTCAGGCTCGGACTCCAATGGTTCGCCACTGTTTCATCTACTGACTGGCGCGACCATGCTCGGTGCCTTCTTTATCGTCACCGACCCGGTCAGTGGCGCCACCAGTAACCTGGGCCGGCTGATTTTCGGCATCGGCGTTGGCGTGCTGGTCTATGTGATTCGCACCTGGGGCGGCTACCCAGATGGTGTGGCGTTCGCCGTGCTGCTGATGAACCTAGCAGCCCCGACCATCGACTATTACACGCGGCCGCGCACCTACGGCCATCGCAAGCCGACGCGCGGCTTCAAGTTGGGAGAGTGACTGTGGCCCTGCCTGAAATCAGCCGTTCGATGCTGAAAAACAGCCTGGTTCTGGGGGCGTTCGCCATCCTGACCGTAGGTATCGTCGCCACGACGCAACTGGGTACGGCCAAGCGCATTGAGGCAGCCCAGCGTGAAGCCAAGGTTCAGGCTCTAGCGCAGATTCTGCCCGCCAACAGCTATGACAATCACCTGCTGGACAACGCCCGCAACGTCAATGACCCACTGCTGGGCAACAAGGGCCCGACGCCTGCCTACCTGGCTACTCGCAACGGCGAACCCAGTGCGGTGATCCTGCAAGTCACAGCACCGGACGGTTACAGCGGCAGCATCAACCTGCTGATCGGCATCTTCGCCGACGGCCGCCTGGCCGGCGTGCGGGTGATCAGCCACAAGGAAACGCCAGGCCTGGGCGACAAGATTGAGTTGGCCAAGAGCAATTGGATCAACAGTTTCGTGGGCACCTCATTGCAGCGCCCGGATGAGTCCGGCTGGGCAGTGAAGAAAGACGGTGGCCAGTTCGATCAGTTCGCCGGTGCCACCATCACCCCACGCGCCGTGGTCAAAGCGGTGCACAAGGCGCTGCAGTATTTCGATACGCACCGGGCAGAACTGCTCACGCCCCAGGAGTCTGGCAATGGCTAGTTATCGCGAAATCACCGTCAACAGCCTGTGGAAGAACAACCCTGGGCTGGTCCAGCTGCTTGGCTTGTGCCCCCTGCTGGGCGTTAGCAACTCGGTAGTCAATGCCCTGGGCATGGGCTTGGCCACCGCCCTGGTGCTGGCCTGTTCGAATGCTGCAGTGTCGCTGATCCGCAGTGCGGTCACCGATGCCGTGCGCTTGCCAGCCTTCGTCATGATCATCGCGGCGCTGACCACCTGCACCGAGTTGCTGATGCAGGCCTTCACCTACGAGCTGTATCAGATACTCGGCATCTTCATCCCGCTGATCACCACCAACTGCATCATCCTCGGCCGCGCCGAAGCCTTTGCCGCCAAGAACAAGGTCAGCCATGCCAGCTTTGACGGCCTGATGATGGGCATCGGTTTTGGTCTGGTGATGGTGGTCATTGGGGCTGTACGTGAACTACTCGGCACCGGCGCACTGTTCGCCAATATGCAGTTGCTGTTCGGCCCAGTTGCCACCAACTGGCAGCTGACCCTGTTCAGTGACTACAAGGGCTTCCTCCTGGCAATCCTGCCGCCGGGGGCGTTTCTGGTGCTGGGCCTGCTGGTGGCAGGCAAAAACCGCATTGATGAACACCTCGCGGCCAAAGCCAAGGCGCAGGAACCAGAAGCCCTCGTGCAGAGTCGGCGTGTACGGGTCACCGGGGTAATCGAGTGAACGCCGCCAAACGCTACGAAATCTTCCGGCGCCTGCACGAAGACAACCCCGAGCCGAAGACCGAACTGGCCTACAGCACGCCCTTCGAGCTGCTGGTGGCGGTCACACTATCGGCCCAGGCCACCGATGTCAGCGTCAACAAAGCCACCGCCAAGCTGTTCCCTGTGGCCAATACGCCCGAGGCAATTTACGCACTCGGCGTTGAGGGACTGAGCGAATACATCAAGACCATCGGCCTGTACAACAGCAAGGCGAAGAACGTCATCGAAGCCTGCCGCATCCTGATCGAGAAACACGGCAGTCAGGTGCCGGATAACCGTGAAGACCTCGAAGCCCTGCCCGGCGTCGGCCGCAAGACCGCCAACGTGGTGCTCAACACGGCGTTTCGTCAGTTGGCGATGGCGGTAGACACGCATATCTTCCGCGTCAGCAACCGCACTGGCATTGCTCCCGGCAAGAACGTGCTGGAGGTGGAAAAGAAGCTGATGAAATTCGTGCCCAAGGAATTTCTCCTCGATTCGCACCACTGGCTAATCCTCCACGGCCGCTACGTGTGTCAGGCGCGCAAGCCACGCTGTGGCAGCTGCCGCATCGAAGACCTGTGCGAATACAAACAGAAAACTTCCGACGATTGAGCCGCTATTCACCTGCTCAATAAGCTGATTGAAAAAATCTTTTTTACCCGCTCAGGTTTTGCCGTTATAAGGTGCGCAAATGGCCCTTGTAGCCTGGAGTGAGACACATGAGCACTGATAAAGAAGATCTTGAGCTCGACGAAGATTTTGTTGCCGAAGAAGCTGATGAATCCGATGCACCGGTAGAGGTGGCCAAAACCAACCTGACCAAGCGCCGCATCATCGACAACTTTCTCGAAGAGCGACGCTTGCACAAGCAGTTGGCCGAATACGACTTCGACCTCTAAGCCCGCCAGTAACAAAAAGCCCCGCGATATGGCGGGGTTTTTTATGGAGCAACGCTGGGCTGATTCGCGTCCAGCAGCGCCCGTCAGTCGGTTCGCGACGGCGACAGCAACTCGATCTTGTAACCGTCCGGGTCTTCAACAAACGCCAGAATGCTGGTGCCGTGTTTCATCGGACCCGGTTCGCGGGTGATCTTGCCGCCGCGAGTACGGATGTCTTCGCAGGCCTTGTACACATCCGCGACTTCCAGAGCGATATGGCCATAGCCGGTGCCCAATTCGTAGCTTTCCACACCCCAGTTGTGGGTCAGTTCGATCACGCTGTTATGCGCCTCGTCACCGTAGCCAACGAAAGCCAGGGTGAACTGCCCTTCCGGGTAGTCTTTGCGACGCAGCAGGGTCATGCCCAGCACTTCGGTGTAGAACGCGATGGATTTATCCAGATCGCCGACGCGCAGCATGGTGTGCAGCAGTCTCATCAAGTGTCTCCTCATCAATGCCCGGCTTTGAGGGCTTATAAATGCAAACCCCGGCTTATGGCCGGGGTTTGGTGTGGCTCAGGCGCTCAGTCTATCAGAGCATCTTGCGCCCTTTGCCCGCCGCGATGCGCATGCGCAGGGCGTTGAGTTTGATGAAACCACCGGCGTCAGCCTGATTGTACGCGCCGCCGTCTTCTTCGAAGGTGGCGATATTGGCGTCGAACAGCGAGTCGTCAGACTTGCGACCGGTAATGATCACGTTGCCCTTGTACAGTTTCATGCGTACCACGCCGTTCACGTTGGCCTGGGAGGCGTCGATCATCTGTTGCAGCATCAGGCGCTCAGGGCTCCACCAGAAACCGTTGTAGATCAGGCTGGCGTATTTCGGCATCAGCTCGTCTTTCAGGTGAGCCACTTCACGATCCAGGGTGATCGACTCGATGGCGCGGTGGCCCTTGAGCATGATGGTGCCACCAGGCGTCTCGTAGCAGCCACGGGACTTCATGCCGACGAAGCGGTTCTCGACGATATCCAGACGGCCGATGCCGTTCTCACCGCCGATACGGTTCAGCTCAGCCAGCACGGTGGCCGGGCTCATTTCCTTGCCGTCGATGGCAACGATGTCGCCCTTGCGGTAGGTCAGCTCGATATAGGTCGGGGTGTCCGGCGCAGCTTCTGGCGACTTGGTCCAGCGCCACATGTCTTCTTCGTGCTCGGTCCAGGTGTCTTCCAGCACGCCGCCTTCATAGGAGATGTGCAGCAGGTTGGCGTCCATGGAGTACGGCGACTTCTTCTTGCCGTGGCGCTCGATCGGGATGGCGTGCTTCTCGGCGTAGTCCATCAGCTTCTCGCGTGACAGCAGGTCCCACTCGCGCCACGGGGCAATCACTTTCACACCCGGCTTCAGCGCATAGGCGCCCAGTTCGAAACGCACCTGATCGTTGCCTTTGCCGGTAGCACCGTGGGAGATGGCGTCGGCGCCGGTTTCGTTGGCGATTTCGATCAGGCGCTTGGCGATCAGCGGACGGGCGATGGAAGTACCCAGCAGGTACTCGCCTTCGTAGACGGTATTGGCGCGGAACATCGGGTAGACGAAATCGCGCACGAATTCTTCGCGCAGGTCATCGATATAGATTTCCTTGACGCCCATGGCCTGAGCTTTGGCGCGGGCTGGCTCGACTTCCTCACCTTGGCCGAGGTCAGCGGTGAAGGTCACCACTTCGCAGTTATAGGTATCTTGCAGCCACTTGAGGATCACGGAAGTGTCCAGGCCACCGGAATATGCCAGGACTACCTTGTTTACGTCGGCCATGCCATCAACTCCACGGGGTTGTGCGGGAAAACTGACGATTCTACTGCCCATGCCGCCTGATTTACAGAGGCGCGACAGCTTGTGACGACCAAGCGACGGTTAATTGTTGGACAACGGACGAATAGCAGGCCTCAGGAGGTGGCCGCAGGCTCCGCAGCAGTGGGCGCAGGCGCTGCTTCGGGCGGCACTGCCGCCTCAGGTACACGGTCAAGCAGGATGGTCACCCGGCGGTTCTTCGCTCGATTGGCCTCACTGGTATTGGGCACCACCGGATAACGCTCGCCGTGAAAGCGCATGGTGATCTGCTCAGCCGGAATGCCATTGGCCTTGAGGTATTCCATCACCGCCAGCGCGCGGCGACGCGACAAGTCACGGTTGGTCAGGCGATTGCCGCCATTGTCAGCATGGCCATCGAGCTGAATGCGATTGACGCTGGGGTCAGCCTTGAGAAAGCTCAGAATGATGTCCAGCTTGGCCTGAGCCAGCGGCTCCAATGCCACCCCACCGCCAGGAAAGCCGACCTGGCTCTTGCGCACCTGATCGAAGTTCACCGGTAGCAGCTTGGCGGTGCAATCCAGATAATCGTGATAAGCCTTGTTGAACTTGACCGGCAGCAGCCGGACCTCGATACGCTCTCTACCCATCGCCGTGCGGTGCCGCACCACGGGGCTGCGCCCTTCCAGCAGCCCCGTCAGCAGGCGCGTGCCCTGCTCCTGGGAGCTGTTGAACAGCACCTCGGCAGGCTCCACGCTGACCGAGCCCAGATTGATGTCACCTCGCCCCGGCTGCCAAGGCGCTGCTGCCGCCAGCAAGGTGGCATTACCCGCCCCCAGCCAGCGCTCGCGGGCCTTGAGGCTGAACGTCACCTGCTCCCCTGCTCGTCGCACGAACACCCCGGCACCGAAGTCGGTAATGGGCTGCGACAAACGACACTCGAACTGATCACCCTCGACCTTCCATTCGATCTTCTCCAGACGGGTCTGGAAACTAATGGCAAGGACCGACTGGCTTGCCAGCAGGCAAAGCACCGCGAGTGGGTAGGGTCGCACGACAGACTCCTGGGAATACGGCTTACCTTCTGTCTATCGGTGCCGTAACGGAAAACTTGAGCACGCCGTAACACCCTTACGCTGCCATCCCGATAACCCGTCAGGCGATGACTGCGGGCATCCGTCCGCGTTTGTCCGACACACCTGCTTTCAACGTGCTGCCAAAGGCCTTTTCCGGTAGCATTCCCGCCACGTTTTGCCCGCCTGGAAGCTTCCATGACTGACCGCCTTACCCTGCTGCGTCCCGACGACTGGCACATCCACCTGCGTGACGGCGGTGTGCTGCCGCATACCGTTGCCGATGTAGCCCGCACCTTTGGCCGCGCCATCATCATGCCCAATTTGGTACCGCCGGTGCGCAACGCCAGCGAAGCCGACGCCTATCGCCAGCGCATTCTCAGCGCCCGCCCTGCCGGCAGCCGCTTCGAGCCGTTGATGGTGCTGTATCTCACTGACCTGACTCAGCCTGACGATGTGCGCACCGCCAAAGCCTCGGGCTTTGTGCATGCAGCTAAGCTCTACCCGGCTGGCGCGACCACCAACTCCGACTCCGGCGTGACCAGCATCGACAAAATCTTCCCGGTGCTCGAAGCCATGGCCGAAGTCGGCCTGCCGCTGCTGGTACACGGCGAAGTGACGCGCAGCGAGATCGACGTATTCGATCGTGAGAAGATCTTTATCGGTGAGCACCTGAGCCGGGTGGTCGAGCGTTTCCCGACCCTGAAAGTGGTGTTCGAGCACATCACCACCCGCGATGCGGTGGAATTCGTGCAAGGCGCGTCGGCCAACGTCGGCGCGACCATCACCGCCCACCACCTGCTGTACAACCGCAACCACATGCTGGTCGGCGGTATTCGCCCGCACTTCTATTGCCTGCCGATCCTCAAGCGCAACACACACCAGGATGCCCTGCTGGATGCGGCCACCAGTGGCAACGCCAAGTTCTTCCTCGGCACCGACTCGGCGCCGCACGCCAAGCATGCCAAGGAAGCCGCCTGCGGCTGCGCCGGTTGCTACACCGCCTATGCGGCCATCGAGCTGTATGCCGAAGCCTTCGAGCAGCGTAATGCGCTGGATAAACTGGAAGCCTTCGCCAGCCTTAATGGCCCGGATTTTTACGGCCTGCCGCGCAACACCGACCGCATCACCCTGGTGCGTGAAGACTGGACCGCACCGGCCAGCCTGCCGCTCGGCGAGCAAACCGTTATCCCCCTGCGCGCCGGTGAAACCCTGCGCTGGCGTCTGCTGGAGAACCACGCGTGAGCGAAGACCTGTACGACGACGAACTCGAGAGCAGCAGCCACTCCGGCCCGCGCCACCCGATGGCGGCGCGCTTTCGTGGCTATCTGCCGGTAGTCGTGGACGTGGAAACCGGCGGCTTCAACTGCGCCACCGACGCCCTGCTGGAAATTGCCGCCACCACCATCGGCATGGATGAAAGCGGTTTTCTCTATCCGGAGCACACCCACTTCTTCCGCATCGAGCCGTTTGAAGGCGCGAATATCGAGCAGGCAGCGCTGGACTTCACCGGTATCAAACTTGATCACCCATTGCGCATGGCGGTGAGTGAAGAACATGCCCTCGGCGAGATCTTCAAGGGCCTGCGCAAGTCGCTGAAAGCCAACAGCTGCAAACGAGCAATTCTGGTCGGGCATAACAGCAGCTTCGACCTGGGTTTCCTCAATGCGGCTGTGGCGCGCTGCGGTATCAAACGCAACCCGTTCCACCCCTTCTCCAGCTTCGACACCGCCACCCTGGCGGGTCTGGCTTACGGCCAGACCGTACTGGCCAAAGCCTGCCAAGCCGCCGGCATCGATTTCGACGGTAAGGAAGCGCACTCGGCCCGTTACGACACCGAGAAGACGGCTGAACTGTTCTGCGGCATCGTCAACCGCTGGAAGGAGATGGGCGGCTGGATGGATTTCGACGATTGATAACCGCATTCGTCGCATAATCATCGCCCAACAAAAAGCCCCGCTATCGCGGGGCTTTTTGTTGGGGCAGGGGTGGCGCAGGCCAGGCCTGCGCCGTTTCCTTTAGGCGCTTTGCGCCAGGTCCATCAACTCCCGATTGGCCACCGCGTACATGGCGTAATCGGTGGTGGTTGCCGCACGCAGCTCACCGAGCATGACTTTCCAGCGGTCTACCAGGCGACGGTGCTGATCCAGCCACACCCCAACCCGCTCTTCGACATCCGCCGGCCCTTCGGCCATTTGCAATACCGAGACGGTAATGGCGCGCTGCTGCCAGTCCAGGTCATCACGGAAGGCTTCACGGGCCAGCGCTTGCCAGTTGTTTTCCACCGGCAGGCTGGTGATCTGCTGCAAGTACCAGGACAGCTCCAGCGCCCCACCAGTGGCAAAGTAGGCGGTGGCCACCTCGCCGGCGTCCTTGCCGGTGACATCCGCGGCTTCGATGATCGGCAGCAGCGTGTACAGGTGACTGGTTCCGGCCACCACACGCGCCAGTTCTTCCGGCACGCCCGCTTCGACATAGCCCTGGAAGCGCGCCAACCATTGTTCACGGGCCGGGCCTTCAAGCAACTCATCAAGTCGACCTATCAGTGCCTCGATGCGCGGCGCGAAATGCGCCACATCGCGGGCTGCATCCAGTTCGTTGCGACGGCTGCGCAGGAACCAGCGGGTAGCCCGACGCCCCAGACGCATCAACTCGTCCATCAGTTGCAGTTGCAGCTCAGCCGGTACCTGGTAGTCCAGGGCCTCGATCTGTTTCCACCAATGCGGCAAGCGGAACAGGTCACGCACGATCACATAGGCGCCAGCCACATTCGCCGCGCTCATGCCGGTGGACTCCTTCAGGCGCTGCACAAAGGTGATGCCCATGTGGTTGACCAGATCGTTGGCAATCTGCGTGCTGACAATTTCGCGCTTGAGGCGATGACGGCGCATCGGCTCACAGAACTTCTTCGCCAGCAGCGGCGGGAAGGCGGTTTCCATCTCGCGCGCCAGGTACTCGTCGTCCGGCACCAGGGATTTCAGCAGCGACTCCTTGAGGTCGATCTTGCTGTAGGAAATCAGCACCGACAGCTCCGGACGGGTCAGACCCAGGCCGTTGGCGGCGCGCTCATTGAGCTCGTCGTCGGTGGGCAGGAACTCCAGCGCGCGGTCCAGCTTGCCGGCCGTTTCCAGGGCACTCATCAGCCGCTTGTATTCACCGACCCGCTCACGGGCACGGCGTTCAGCCAGCGACAACGCCTGGGTCTGCTTGTAGTTGTTGCCCAGCACCAGACCGCCAACTGCATCAGTCATTTCCACCAACAGCTTGTTGCGCTGCTTGCCGGTCATGTCGCCCGCACCAACGATTTCGCCGAGCAGGATCTTGATGTTCACTTCGTGGTCGGAGCAGTCCACACCACCGGCGTTGTCGATAAAGTCGGTGTTGCTCTTGCCACCATTGAGGCCGTACTCGACGCGACCCAGCTGAGTCATGCCGAGGTTACCGCCCTCGCCCACCACCTTGGCGCGCAGTTCGCGGCCATCCACGCGCAGCAGGTCGTTGGCCTTGTCGCCGACATCGGCGTGACTTTCCTTGCTGGATTTGACGTAGGTACCGATACCGCCGTTCCACAGCAGGTCCACCGGTGCCTTGAGCAGCGCATTGAGCAACTCGGTCGGTGCCAGCTTGTCGGCGCTGATGTCGAAGCGCTCTTTCATCTGCGGGCTGATGGCGATGCTCTTGGCGCTGCGCAGGAAAATCCCGCCGCCCGCCGAGATCAGCTTGGCGTCATAGTCGGCCCAACTCGAGCGTGGCAGGTCGAACAGGCGCTGACGCTCGACAAAGCTCTTCGCCGCATCCGGGTTCGGGTCAATAAAGATGTGCATGTGGTTGAAGGCCGCGACCAGTTGCAGGCTTTGCGACAGCAGCAGGCCGTTGCCGAACACGTCGCCGGCCATGTCGCCGATACCGATTACGGTGACGTTGTCCTTCTGCACGTCGATGCCGCGCTCGCGGAAATGGCGCTGCACCGAAACCCAGCCGCCCTTGGCGGTGATGCCCATGCCCTTGTGGTCGTAGCCGGCGGAGCCGCCCGAGGCGAACGCATCGTCCAGCCAGAAGCCGTAGTCCTGGGCGATACCGTTGGCTATATCGGAGAAGGTCGCGGTGCCCTTGTCGGCCGCCACCACCAGATAAGGGTCATCGGCATCGTGACGCACGACGTTTTGCGGCGGCACCACGGCGCCGTCTTTCAAGTTATCGGTGATGTCCAGCAGGCCACTGATAAAAATCCGGTAGCAGGCGATGCCTTCGGCCAACACCTCATCACGGGTGCCGCCAATTGGCAGGCGTCGTGGGATAAAGCCGCCCTTGGCCCCCATCGGTACGATGACCGCGTTCTTCACCTGCTGCGCCTTGACCAGGCCCAGCACCTCGGTGCGGAAGTCTTCCTCGCGGTCCGACCAGCGCAGACCGCCGCGTGCCACGTCGCCGAAGCGCAGGTGCACACCTTCGACACGCGGTGAGTAGACGAAAATTTCAAACTTCGGCGTCGGCCGTGGAATTTCCGGAATTGCTCGTGGGTTGAGCTTGAAGCTGAAGTAGGCCTTGTTCTGACCGGCCGCATCGGTCTGGTAGAAGTTGGTGCGCAGGGTGGCTTTGATCAGGTCCAGGTAGCGGCGCAGGATGCGGTCTTCGTTGAGCACCGCCACGTTGTCCAGCGCAGCGAGAATCGCTTGTTCGAGCTTCTGCTGCTTGTCTTCCAGGTCATCGTTGGCGAGTTTGCGCGCCAGGTAGAAGCGCGTTTTGAACAGGCGCACCAGCTCCTTGGCGATATCGGCGTGGTTGACCAGGGTGCTGGCGATATAGCTGAGGTCGAAGCCCAGGCGAATCTGCTTGAGGTAACGGGCGTAGGCACGCAGCAACGCCACATCACGCCACGGCATGGCGGCCATCAGCACCAGACGGTTGAAGCCGTCGTTCTCCGCCGCCCCGCCGACAATATTGACGAAGGCATCCTGCAGGGTGTCGTTAAGCTGCTGGATATCGACATCCAGGCCTTCGGCATAGGTAAAGGCAAAGTCGTGAATCCAGAACTCGCGGCCATCGGCGCGGCGCAGTTTGTAAGGGAACTCACCCAGCACACGCAGGCCGAGGTTTTCCAGAATCGGCAGCACATCCGACAGCGGCAGCGGCGTATCGGCGTGGTACAGCTTGCAATGCAGCTGCTGCTCACCGCCCTGGGTCAGCGGCTGATAGAAGCTCATCACCAACTGACGCTGGCTGTTGAGGCTGAGCAGGTGCTGCATGTCCACCACTGCCGAGTGCGGGGCGAAACGCTCGCGGTAACCGGCCGGGAAACCGACGGGGAATTCGCTGAGCACTTCGGTGCCCTGGGCTTCGCCAAGGCTTTCGACGATCAGGCTGGTGTAATCGTCCTTCCACGAACGGCAGGCCTGGATAACTTCCTTCTCCAGACGCAGCGGGTCGATTTGTACCCGCTTCGACGGGTCGACTTTGAGGATGAATTGCACCCGCGCCAGCACCGACTCGGAGAAGAAGGTCCAGAACTCGCAATCGGTAGCCTGCAGGCGCTCCATCAGCACCTGCTGAATTTTCATACGGGTTTCGGTGGAGTACACATCGCGCGGCACATAGGCCAGGCAGTAGCAGAAACGGCCATACGGATCGCGGCGCAGGAATACGCGAATCTTGTTGCGTTCCTGAATCTGCACGATCGCCATGGTGGTGTTGAACAGTTCGTCCACCGGGGTCTGAAACAGGTCGTCACGCGGCAGCACTTCCAGTACCTGAGCCAGCTCCTTACCCAGGTGTGCGCTGCTGACGAAACCGGAACGCTGCTTAATCACCGCCACCTTGCGGCGGATAAACGGAATGTTCCACACACTCTCGGCATACACCGCCGAGGTGTACAGGCCCATAAAGCGGCATTCCTTGACCACTTTGCCCTTGGCATCCAGCTCGCGGATCGACACCAGATCCGGGTAGGCCGGGCGATGCACCCGGCTCGGCACCGCAGCCTTGGCGAAGGACAGCAGCTGCGGCTCGCGCAGGTAGGCCACTGCCTCCGGCTCGATATGCAGCTCATCGGCCTTAAGCCCAGCGCGCAAACGTTTGGACAGGCCCAGCAAGGATTTCTCGTCGTACACCAGGTTGCCGCCATTGGCGCTGTCAACGACGGTGAACTCTTCATAACCGAGGAAGGTGAAGTGGTCGTCGAGCAGCCAGCTCATGAACACCTTGATCTCTTCCAGCTCCGCGCCTTCAACCTTGAGTTTGGCCTTGTCCAACCAGGCCAGCAGTTCCTTGGCCTTGGCTTTCATCGGCTGGAAGTCCGCCACGCTCAGGCGTACATCGCTGAACACCTCGTGCAGGTCTTTTTCCAGGGTTTTCAACTCACCGACATTGGAGCAGCGGTCGATCTCCAGGAACATCAGCGCTTCCTGCTTCACATCCTTGCCTTGCGCGCCCTTGGGCAGAATCTCCAGCAGCTCGCCGGCCTTGTTACGGCGCACGCTGAACACGCTGTTCTGCAAGGTGTGGATGCTGTAACCGCGACGGTTCAGCTCCATGCGCACCGAGTCGACCAGAAATGGGATGTCGCTGTGCAGAATTTCCACGGCGGTGTGGGTCGATTGCCAGCCGTGTTTTTCGTAATCGGGGTTGAACACCCGCACTTCGGGCTTGGCCGGGACAAAACGCTCCAGCACCCGCCAGGACGACAAGGTGCAGCCCACCAGATCGGAAAGGCGCCGCTGGGTCAGCTCTTCGAGAGCGATGATGCCGAAGAATTGTTCGGCGAAGAGGGCTACTTGTGGCAGAACCTGATCGCTGACGTGCTGCGCCAGGGCCGTTTGCAGTTGATGCTGAAAATCGGCTTTGCTGGCCGCCGTAAAGAACGCCATGGTGTGCTCCATTTGGCTTGTTGTTCGACTGGTGACTTGATCGGGGCCGTCGCGAGAAAGGACCTTCGCCACAACCTTGTTGTTCAACGTTAGTCTAGGAGGCAGCGATTGCATTAAAGTGGCTGCCACTTAACTCTGGCGAGGTTCGAGACTCGCCGGTCACATTTGCCGGATGAGCTTAACGATGGAACACCGTGAAGCGCTTATCGCGCTGCGACATTTTCTTTCAGCACAGATCCTCGGCCAGGAAAAACTCATCGAAAGGCTGCTGATTGCCTTGCTTGCCGATGGCCACATGCTGGTCGAAGGCGCCCCTGGCCTGGCCAAGACCAAGGCCATCAAGGAGCTGGCGGAAGGCATCGAAGCCGAGTTTCACCGCATCCAGTTCACTCCCGACCTGCTCCCGGCGGATATCACCGGTACCGAGATCTATCGCCCGGAAACCGGCAGTTTCGTATTCCAGCAGGGGCCGATCTTCCACAACCTGGTGCTGGCTGATGAAATCAACCGCGCCCCGGCCAAGGTGCAATCGGCGTTGCTCGAAGCCATGGCCGAACGCCAGGTCAGTGTCGGGCGCAGCACTTATCACCTGTCGCCGCTGTTTCTGGTGATGGCCACGCAGAACCCGATCGAGCAGGAAGGCACCTACCCGCTGCCTGAAGCCCAGCTCGACCGCTTTCTGATGCACGTGAAGATCGGCTTTCCCGACGCCAGTGTGGAACGCAAGATCCTCGCTCAGGCCCGTGGTGAAGCGCTCAACGGCGAAACCAAGCCCGAGCATCTGGTCAGTCAGCAGGCGATCTTTGCCGCACGCCAGGAAATCCTCGGCCTGTACATGGCCGACGCGGTGGAGGAATACCTGGTGCAGCTGGTGATGGCCTCGCGCACCCCGGCCAAGTTCGACCCGGAACTGGCCGAGTGGATTGCCTATGGCGCCAGCCCGCGCGGCTCGATTGCTTTGGATCGTTGCGCGCGTGCGCACGCCTGGCTGGCCGGACGCGATTTTGTCAGCCCGGAAGATATCCAGGCGGTGCTGTTCGATGTGCTGCGGCATCGCATCATTCTGTCGTTCGAGGCAGAAGCCGCCGGTATCGACCAGGACCGCGTGGTGCAGCGCATTCTCGACGTCGTGGCGGTCGCCTAAACACCATGCACGACCAGCCCGCGCAGCCCGGTATTCGCGTCAGCCTCGGTGAACTGATCGAGATGCGCCACCGTGTGCGTGAGGTGCAGCTGTTCTCCACCCCGGCACGGCGCAGCCCGTTGATTGGTCTGCACCATTCCAAGCTGCGTGGGCGCGGCGTGGACTTTGATCAGGTGCGCGTGTACCAGGCCGGCGACGACGTGCGCACCATCGACTGGCGGGTGACTGCACGCACCCAGGAGCCGCACACCAAGCTGTTCCATGAAGAGCGCGAGCGGCCGATCTACATCATGGTCGAGCAGAGCAAGCGGCTGTTCTTCGGCTCCGGGCTGATGTTCAAGTCGGTGCTCGCCGCCCAGGCCGCCAGCCTTATCGGGTGGGCCGCGCTGGGCCACAACGACCGCATCGGCGGCCTGGTCTTTGGCGACCTGGAACACCATGAAATCAAGCCACGACGCAGCAAACAAAGCCTGCTGCAACTGCTCAGCCGCCTGGCCAAGGCCAACCAGGCCCTGAGCAGCGACAGCCAGGGCAGCCGCGACAGCTTCGGCCTGGCCCTGCGCCGCGCCCGTGAAGTGCTGCGGCCCGGCAGCCTGGTGGTGATTCTGTGCGATGAACGCACCTTGAGTGACAGCAGCGAACAGCAGTTGCTGCTACTTGCCCGGCACACCGACTTACTGTTGCTACCGCTGTCCGACCCACTCGACCACGCCCTGCCCAATGCCGGCCTGCTGCGTTTTACCGAGCATGGCGCCCAGCTGGAGCTGGACACCCAGGACGCAGAGCTGCGCCAGGCTTACCGCAGCCTCGCCGATGCCCGTCAGGCACGCTGGCAGCGCCTGGCGCAGAAGCTCGGCGTACCGCTGCTGGCGCTGAACACCCAGAGCGAGATGATCGAGCAACTGCGCGAACACCTGAACGCCCAGCGACCGAGGAAAGCCCTGTGAACCCGCTGGACCAACTCGAACCGCTGATCGCCCCTACACCGATCAGTTGGTGGCCGCCGGCGCCGGGCTGGTGGTTGCTCGCTTTACTCCTGCCCGTGCTGCTGTGGGGCACCTTCAAGTTGCTGCAACGGCTGCCGCGTAAAGCCAGCACGCAAACCGCCGATGCGCCCCTCGATCCGCTGCGCCAGGCTGCGTTGAACGAACTCGAACGCCTCAGCAAACCCTATGACGGCGTCGACGCGGGACCCTGGCTGCAGCAACTCAACGCCATCCTCAAACGCCTGTGCCGCGAGCGCTACCCGCAAAGCCACAGCCACACCCTGAGCAGCCGCGCCTGGCTGGCCTTTCTCGACAGCCGTTGTCCGGCGGCCGGCCTGACGCGCTGGATGATTCTGGTGGAAGGTGCTTACCGCCCGCATTGCAGCCTGGATGACAAAGCCATCGCCGGGCTCAGCCAGGCGGTGTCGATCTGGATTCGCAAGCATGTTTGAATTTGCCTGGGCGTGGATCTTTCTGCTCGCGCCCCTGCCCTGGTTGCTACGTGCCTGGCTGCCACCGGCAGACAGCGGTGAGGCGGCGCTGAAAATCAGCTTCCTGGCGGAACTCGAAGGCCTGAGCGGGCGCCGTGCGCGGGTGCGACTGCCCGCCCTGCGACAACAAGCGCCCTTTGCCCTGATCTGGCTGTTGCTGTTGCTCGCCTGCGCCCGCCCACAGTGGCTGGGTGAGCCGCTGCCCTTGCCGGCCAGCGGCCGCGACCTGCTGCTGGCGGTGGATGTGTCCGGCTCCATGGATTACGCCGACATGCTCTGGGAGGACCAGGAAGTCAGCCGCCTGACCCTGGTCAAACACCTGCTCGGCGAGTTTATCGACGGCCGCCAGGGTGACCGGGTCGGCCTGATCCTGTTCGGCAGCCGCGCTTATCTGCAATCGCCGCTGACCTTCGACCGGCAGACCGTGCACACCTGGCTGGATGAAGCGCAGAAGAACATCGCCGGGCCGCAGACCGCCATCGGCGACGCCATCGGCCTGGCGGTCAAGCGCCTGCGCGAACGCCCGGCAAAAAGCCGCGTGCTAGTCCTGGTTACCGATGGCGCCAACAATGGTGGGGAAATCGACCCGCTGACCGCCGCGCGCCTGGCCGCCGAAGAAGGCATCACCATCTACCCGATTGGCATCGGTGCCGACCCGGAACAAGGCGGCGTGCTCGGCATGCTCGGCTTCAACCCCGGTATCGACCTGGACGAACCGAGCCTGCGGGCGATTGCCGAGGCCACCGGTGGTGAATACTTCCGCGCCCGTGACAGTCAAGAGTTGCAGGCCATCGAAGCCACCCTCGACCGTCTGGAGCCGGTGGCGCAGAAACCGACCCTGGCGCGGCCCACCTTGCCGCTCTATCCCTGGCCGCTGGGCCTGGCCCTGCTGCTCAGCCTGCTGCTGGTCAGCCGCACACTCTGGCCAAGCCTGCCGCAGCAGTGGCGTACTCGCCTGACCTTACGCAGGGGGCAAACCTCATGAGCGAACTGACCAGCCTCTGGCCACACTGGCAACGTCCCTTCTGGCTCGTGCTGCTGCCGTTGCTGAGCCTGCTGCTCTGGCAACTCTGGCACCGGGAGAAACGCACAGGGCGCTGGCAAGTGCTGCTGCCAGCGGCCTTCCAGGCGGCCCTGCTGACCAGTCGCCGCGGCCGTAGCAGTCGCCTGCCCTGGCTGGCCCTCGGCCTGGCCTGGTTGCTGGCATTGCTGGCCCTGCTGGGTCCGAGCTGGCAGCGCGTTGAACAACACAACCCCAAACCCGCCGACCCGCTGGTGGTGCTGCTCGAACTGACGCCCGAGATGCTCGCCAGCGATGCTTCGCCCAATCGCCTGGCCCAAGCCAAGCGCAAACTGCTCGATCTGCTGGAAGCACGCCAGGATGCGCAAACTGCCATCGTGGTGTATGCCGGCAGCGCGCACACGCTGGTGCCGCTGTCCGATGACCTGGCCACCAGCCGCAACCTGCTCGACGCCCTCAGCCCTGGCATCATGCCGGAGCCCGGCAAACGCGCCGACCTCGCCGTGGTCAAGGCCCTGCAACTGCTCGAACAGGGCGCTCAGGGCAATGGCCGCCTGCTGTTGCTGACCAGCAGCCTCAACGAGGCCGAACGCCTGGCCATCACCCAGGCGCTCGGACGACGTGGCGAACGCCTGCATATTCTCGGCATCGGCACCACTCAGGGGGCGCCGATCATTCAAGAAGACGGTTCATTCCTCAAGGATGCACAAGGCGCGATCCTGCTGCCACGCTTGGACAGCAACGGCCTCAAACGCTTTGCCGGCGACCTGGGTGGCCACTACCAGGGGACAACCCTGGATGAGCGCGATCTGCGCAGCCTGGGCCTGCTAAGCGCCCCCCAGCAGGTCCGCCATGATGGCGAGCTGACCCGTCTGCAGGCCTGGGCAGACCAGAGCCATTGGCTACTGCTGCCACTGCTTCTGCTGGCGGCCTGTGCAGCACGGCGCGGCTGGCTGCTGTGCCTGCCGCTGTTGCTGCTGAGCCTGCCGCAGAATAGTTACGCCGTCAGTTTCGAAGACCTCTGGCTGCGTGCCGATCAGCAGGGCCAGCGCCTGCTTGAGGCGCAGCAACCCGCAGCGGCGGCGCAGCGCTTCAGCGATCCACGCTGGCAGGGTCAGGCGCTCTACCAGGCCGGCGACTACGCTGCCGCCGCCGAGCGCTTTGCCATGGGGGAAAGCGCCAGCGATCACTACAACCGGGGTAACGCCCTGGCCCGCAGCAATGAGCTGGAAGCGGCCGTGGACGCCTACACCCAGGCCCTGGAGTTGCAGCCCGACCTGCAGCAGGCGCAAAAGAACAAGGCATTGGTCGAAGAACTGCTGCGCCAGAACCAACAGCAACAGACTGATCCGCAGCAAGAACAGAATACCGAGCAGAATCAGTCCAGCACCCAGCCGCAAAGTGGCCAGGCCGAACAGAATGGCCAGCCACAGCCTGAGCCACCTGCGGCCACGCAAAACAAACCGAGCGAAGCCCCCGCTCAACCGGAGCAGCCCAACTCAGGCGAAGAGCGCGAAACGCCTCCCGCACAACCGCAGGATGATGACGGCGAACCCGGCGAAGAACAGCTCGCCAGCGTCGAACCGGCCCTCGACGGCGAACGCCGCCAGGCGCTGGAACAGTGGCTACGGCAGATCCCCGATGACCCGGGCGAGCTGCTGCGGCGCAAATTCAGGCTGGAACAACAGCGCCAGGAACAACTGCAATGAGCCGACTGCTCTGTACCCTTCTGCTCAGCCTGCTGGCCCTGCATGCCAGCGCGCAGAGCTTTACCGCCAGCGTCGATCGCACCCGCCTGAACGCCGGTGAGAGTGTCGAACTGACCCTGGAATCGAATGACCCCACCCTGTTCGGCAAACCAGACCTACAGCCACTCAACGAGCTGTTCGAGGTGCTTGGTACCCGCCAGGTCAACCGCCTGACCAGCAACAATGCCGGTGCCCAGGCTAGCACCCGCTGGATCATTACCTTGCAGCCCAAGCACAGCGGTTATGTGGTGATCCCGCCACTGCGCCTCGGCCAGCTGCACAGCGAGCCGATCACCCTGCACATCCAGCAGGGCAGCAATGCCGATGACAACCGCCTGGCTCCGGTGTTTATCGACGCCAACCTGGATCAGGAAAGCGTCTATGTGCAGGCACAGACTGTGCTGACCCTGCGTATCTACCATTCCGTATCACTCTACGATGACAGCAGCCTGACCCAACTGGACATGCCCCAGGCCCGTGTTGAATCCCTCGGCGAACCACGCACCTATGAAAAAGACATCAATGGTGTGCGCCATGGCGTGATCGAGCTGCGCTACGCCATCTTTCCCCAGGAAAGCGGCGAACTGCTAATCCCCGCACAGACCTTCACCGCCACCGCAGTCGACCGTTCAAGCGGCACGGCCTACAACCCGTTCGGTCCACGACCGGGCAAGGTGGTACGGGTCAAATCACCGGAAATCCCCCTGACGGTCAAAGCCAAACCAGCCAGCTACCCGGCTAATGCGCCCTGGCTGCCCGCCCGCTCAGTGACCCTGAGCGAGGTGTGGAACCCACAGCCGGACAGCGCCCGCGTCGGCGACTCGCTGACCCGCAGCCTGCTGCTCAAGGTCGAAGGCCTGGCCAGCGCCCAGCTGCCGCCCTTGCCAGCCACCCAGGTCAGCGGCCTGCGCCGCTATCCCGACCAGCCGCAACTGGCCAACCAAGTTGGTGAAAACGGCCTGGTTGGCAGCCGTGAAGAACGCGAGGCACTGGTCGCCAACCGTGAAGGCTTGCTGGTTTTACCGGCCGTTGAAGTGTTGTGGTGGAATACCCGAACCGATCAACTCGAGCGCAGCAGCCTGCCCACCCGCGACCTGCAGGTAGCGGCCAACCCGAATATGGAAACCCTGCCTGTCGAGGCTGAACGCGTGGTCCCCGTCGCGGTATCAGGCTCTGCGCTGTGGCCCTGGCAACTGAGCACCGCATTACTGAGCCTGACCACCCTGCTCGGCTTTGTCCTCTGGTGGCGCGCCCGCCGCCAGCCAGCCGTACTGCCCAGCCAGCAGGCCGGCCCAAGCCCGCGCAACCTGCTCGACGACCTCAAACGCAGCTGCCTGGCCAACGACTCGCAAGCCACCCGCCATGCACTGGATGCCTGGGCCCGTCAGCAACCGGAAACCCTGGCCGACATGGCGGCGCGCTTTACCCCGCTCTCGGACGCCCTCGACGGCCTCAATGGCGCGCTGTATAGCGAAAGCGGCCAGCACTGGCAAGGCCGCAACCTGTGGCTGGCGATCCGCAGCCTGCCTGCAGTAGAAGACCTGGAAACCAGCGCCAACCAGGAAGCCAGCGCGCTGCCGCCGCTTTATCCACGCTAAAACCATTCCCAGATTTAGTGAGGGCACTTGTGCTGCGCGGCTGTGCAGCACAAGTAACAGCCCCAGCTGCCTTATCGGCACCTGTCAGTAAGCTGCCAGTGCCCATCACCAGCAGACTGACGCAGCAGAGCCAAGCAACCCACACACGTGCTTAATCGGCAGCGCAGGGCTACCCCCGTAAACAGTCAATCGCTAGAAACAGAAAACCCTCGGGAATCGCTTCACCGAGGGTTTCTGTTGAGTCATGACTCAGGTGCCCAGGGCACCCGGATCATCGCCTGCGCTTAGTGCGCCAGCAGCGAACCACCTGTCTTGCCAACCAGCTTCTCTGGTTTGATCAGGAAGCGCGCCAGTGCCGGCAGCAGCAGCAAGGCACCGAACATGTTGACGATAAACATGAAGGTCAACATCAGACCCATGTCGGCCTGGAACTTGATAGCCGAGAAGATCCAGGTCGCTACGCCAATCGCCAGGCACAGGCCGGTGAACAGTACCGCCTTACCGGTGGACTTGAGCGTCTGGTAGTAGGCCTCTTGCAACGGCAGGCCAGCACGCAGGAAGCTTTCCAGACGGCTGTAGATGTAAATGCCGTAGTCCACACCAATGCCCACACCGAGCGCGATCACCGGCAACGTCGCAACCTTCATACCGATCCCCAGGAACGCCATCAGCGCGTTACCCAGAATCGAGGTCAGGATCAGCGGCAACACGATGCAGATGGTCGCCGGTACAGAGCGGAAGGTGATCATGCACATCACCGCCACCCAGATATAAACCAGCACCAGAATGGTCAGCTCGGACGTCGAGATCACTTCGTTGGTAGCCGCCTCGATCCCTGCGTTACCAGCGGCCAGACGGAACTCCAGATCATCCTGGTTGTTCACCTTGGCGAACTCCTGCACCGCACTCACCGCACGCTTGAGCGTCTCGGCCTTGTGATCCTCAAGGAACACCAGCACCGGCGCGACCGAGCAATCCGCGTTGTACAGGCCATCAGCCCGGGCAATCGAGTTGTTCAGCACGTCCTGGTTACGTGACAGGGTTTCCCACTTCAGGTTGCCTTCGTTCATCCCCTTGATCATCTGGCGTGACACCGTGACCATGGAAACCGCCGACTGCACGCCTTTGGTGTTTTCCATCTTCCACATCAGCTCGTCCATGGCCGACAGCGTCTTGAAAGCCGAACAGCCTTCAGGTGCTGCCTTGACCATGACCACCAGCACATCCGAACTGGTCGAGTAGTTCTTGATGATGAAGTCGTTGTCCTGGTTGTAACGCGAATCCGGGCGCAACTCAGGTGCGCCCTGATCCAGGTCACCGACCTGCAGGTTGGCCTTCTGATAGAAGAAGCAGCTGACACCGCTCACCAACGCCAGTACCACCATGAACGGCGCCACATTGGGGTGAGCAACGTTGGACAGCAGACGCCACATCGGCTTCTCGGCCGACTCATCCTTCTTGCTGCGATCAATGGCCTTCTTGCTGATGCCCAGGTAGGAAATCGCCACCGGCAGCAGAATCAGGTTGGTGAAAACGATGACCGCCACACCGATCGATGCGCCGATAGCCAGCTCATGGATCACACCAATGTCGATGATCAGCAGGGTGATAAAGCCTACGGCGTCAGCCAGAATCGCGATCATCCCCGGCAGGAACAGCTGGCGGAAAGTGCGCCGTGCCGCCATCAGCGAGTTTTCAGCACCGCTGGATTGCAGGGCAATACCGTTGATCTTCTGCACGCCATGGGAAATACCAATGGCAAAGATCAGGAATGGCACCAGCATGGAATACGGATCGAGGCCAAAACCCACCAGGTTCATCAGGCCCAACTGCCAGCCCACAGCAACCAGCGTGGTAACCAGCACGCCGACGGTACTGCGGATACACCAGCTGAACCAGTACAGCAGGACAAAGGTGATCAGCAGGGCGATGGCAAAGAAGCCCACCACCATCACCAGACCATCGATCAGATCACCAACCTTCTTGGCAAAACCGATGATGTGGATCTGCACATTGGGGTTCTGTGCCTGGTACTTCTCGCGGATCTTCTCTTCCAGCTGGTGGGAGAATTTCTGGTAGTCCAGCTTGATCAGCTTGCCCTGGTCGTTAGGGTCCGGGTAGGACTCCAGCAGTGGCACATCGACGATGCTGGACTTGAAGTTGTTCGCCACCAGACGGCCGACCTGACCGGACTTGAGTACGTTGCTGCGCAACTCCTCAATGCTTTCCGGGCTGCCATCGTAGGTTTGCGGAATCACCTCACCGCCGGCAAAGCCT
The DNA here is from genome assembly GCF_021375795.1 of Pseudomonas anguilliseptica. Taxonomy (GTDB): domain Bacteria; phylum Pseudomonadota; class Gammaproteobacteria; order Pseudomonadales; family Pseudomonadaceae; genus Aquipseudomonas; species Aquipseudomonas anguilliseptica_A. Next base: position 62,204 of record NZ_JAEIOI010000005.1, read on the forward strand.
TCCTCGGTCACTTCGGTCCAGCGCACGCTCGGCGTCCACAGCGACTTCAGACCAGAACGGTCAACACCAGGAATATAGAAGGCCTCGTCGTTGATCTGACGCAGGGTCTCCATGTATTCCTTGGTGAAGATGTCGCCATCTTTGGCTTCTACCGAAATACGTACCGTGTTGCCCAGGTTAGCCAGGTCATTGCGGTGCTCCATCATGTTCTGAATGAACGGATGGCTCAGCGGAATCATTTTTTCGAAGCTGGTCGAAGGACGGATTTGCGTCGCTTGGTAGAACAGGAAAATGCTCACCAGCAAGCAGATCAGAATCACCGCAGGCCGGTTGTTGAAAATCAGGCGCTCAAGAAAGCTCGCCTTGTCCTGGTGATGGTTACTCATCAAACGCTACCCCAGCTTATTATTGTTGGCCAAGACTGGCATCAGTCGGCGCGGAAACATGTACGCCCCCCTGCCCGACGAGGATCAAACGGCCATTGTTATCCATGGCCACACCGGCCAAAGACAAACGATCCGGGCGATTCAGCACGCTGAAACTGCGCCCCTTATCGATGCTGCGCAGCACGCTGCCGCCATGGCCGACAATCACGATGCTGCCATCTTTGAAGACGCTGCCATTGGCCAGGCCGAACTCCAGTTCGCCCTTGTTCGCGGCCTTGAGCGAAATACGCTCCCAGGTGCTACCGAAGTCCGCCGAGCGGAACAGGTGGCCACGCAAGCCATAGACCACCAGGGCACCTGGCTCACCGACACCCAACGCGCCGAACAGCGACCCCTCGTAAGGGCTTTCCAACTGCTCCCAGGTTTGCCCCCAATCCGGCGAGCGGAACATCACACCCTGCTCACCGACGATGAACAGACCGGAATCCTTCACTTCAACAATGGCATTGAGGTGATAAGCGTCTTCGTTGTCCATACGATCGCTGACATCATCCCAGGTCGCGCCACCATCGGTGGTTGCCAGCAAGGCACCATAGGCCCCCACTGCAAAACCGTTGTTGCGATCCTTGAACCAGACGTCCAGCAATGGCGCTTCACGCTCGAGATCTTCGAACTGTTTCACCCAGGTACTGCCGCCGTCACTGCTGGCGAGAATCTGGGCATCATGACCGACAGCCCAACCGTGGCTATCGTCGAGAAAGAAAACGGCAGTCAGCATCTGCTTGGATGGCACGCTGGCCTGACTCCAGCTGTCGCCATTGTCATCGGAGTACAGGATGTGACCACGATCGCCTACGGCAACCAGACGCTTGCCGACACTGACAACATCCAGCAGCAGGCTGTGTTGAGCTTTGGCTGAAGCGACGGACTGAACTTCGGTCTTGGCAGTTTCGGCTTGCACGTGCAAAGGCGCACTGGCGAGCATCAGCATGGACAGCACACTGCACAGCGAAAGCGCTTTAGTCAGTGGCGAGTGAACGCGGAACGCCGGTGTGCGGGACGACCCCACAACATGCCCGGCCTGGGTGCGCCGCATAATGGGCTCACTCATATACCTTCCCCCTTATTCTTATAGGTAGCACTACCCTTATAGCAGTCCACCTATCCTACTGAGCTTTCAAAAGGCCTGACAATCGGTGCGACGTTATGTTTTGTTAAACCAGACCGTCTACCCTGCCCTGTTTGACCCACAAATAGCAAAAGGCCGCTACAACAGTAGCGGCCTTTTGCTCAACCTACACGCGAATTAACGTGTGCCGCGACGGCGCAGAGCAGCTGGCTTGAAGTAGCCATCGTCTGGAACCGGCTGGCTGAAGTCGATGGTACTCGGCTCTTCGTTGTCCAGGTTCTGTACGTGGTAACGACGGGCCTGCAGATCGTGGAAGGTATCCAGCGCAGACCAGGTGGTCGGCAGGTCGTAGTAGTTTTTCAGGTAGGCAATCGAAACGCGCCACAGCTCGCCACGACCGTCGTACTGATCAACCACTGCTGCTTGCCAGCTGTCCTCGTCGAGGAACAGGGTACGCTTGGAGTAGATGTGGCGAGCGCCGGATTTCAGCGTGCCCTCAACGACCCACACGCGGTGCAGTTCGTTACGAGTCACAGCTGGGTTCAGGTGGCCCACTTGCAGCAGGTCCTTGTACTTGACGTCCGGGCTGGTGACTTTGTAGCTGTTGTAAGGAATGTAGATTTCCTTCTTGCCGATCAGCTTCCAGTCATAACGGTCTGGCGAACCGTTGATCATGTCAGTGTCGTCCGCAGTACGCAGGCCGTCAGCGGCAGCAATCGGGGTGTCATAAGCCAGGTTTGGCGCACGGCGCACACGGCGCTGACCGGCGTTGTAGCCCCAAGCCTGACGCGGCTCTTTCACCTGATCCAGAGTCTCGTGCACCAGTACAGCACCACCAGCCAGACGCGCTGGGCTCTTGGTGAAGGACAGGTAGTAGAACATGATGTTGTTCAGGTCGGCTGCAGTCCCTTTCGGGTTGTAGAACTTGAACATGGCTTCCTGCTGCGAAGTCACCAGCGAGTAGCTGCCGTTACGCTGCACAGCCACTTCCGAAGCGCGACGCACGATGTAGGTACCGCGATAACGGGCGATGTGGTTCCACAGCGCTTCTACACCATTTTGCGGAATCGGGAACGGGATGCCGCCGTAGGCGTCAGCAAAACCGTTGCCGCCGTCCAGCAGCTTGGCCGTGGTGGCATTCTTGATGGTGTTGTCATACACCCATTGCGGCGCAGAACCGGAACGACGGGTCTGATAGACCGGCATCTGGTAGCTGTTCGGGTAGGTGTTGAACATGGCGATCTGACCCGGGGTCAGGTTGGCCTTGTACTGATCCAGGTTGGCTTTGGTGATGGTGAACAGCGGCTTGTCATCAGCAAACGGATCAACGTGGTGCTGGCCTGGGGTGGTGTAACCCGCCGGAGCCTTGGTGATACCACCGGTCCACTCCGGGATGGTGCCTGCGGCATTACCAGCCTTCTCGGCACCGAACGGGGTGAGGCTTGCGCCCAACTTGGCTGCTTCTGCAGGCGAAACTGCAGCCAGCGCGCTGCCAGCGGACAGTGCCAGCGCAATGGCGGCACCAATCAGCGTGTGCTTTTTCAGCATCTTGATTCTCCGTGATAAGTCATCAACCGAGTGCCCGCAGGCACTCGATATTTTCTAGTTATGTTTAGAAGGAATACTTGACGTTCAAGCCGATATTGTCGCGGTCACGGCCCGAGTTGCTCTGACCTGCGCCCATAAACTCGGTGTATTGAATTTCAGCTTCCAGGCTGTTCAGGTAGCTGGCGCGCAGACCTACAGTGTAAGCCTTGCGGTCTTCAATAAAGTTACCGGTTTGGTGCGAGTTACCCTGGAAGTCGTGCTTGAAGACAGTGAACGGCGACAGGTTTACGCCAGCGTATACGTCGTTCCAGGTGCCGGACAGTACCAAGGTGTAGCCATAAGAATCAGCAGAAGCACAGTCCTGCTTGGCCATAGCCGCGTCGGTGGAATACGACGTGTTGGCACGACCAGCAATACAACGCTCTCCATTGATGGAATCATATTTCAGACTATCGGCACGAAGATGCTCGGAGGCCAATTCCGCCACACCAAATAAAGAGTCAAAACTTAGAACATTACCAAAGTTATGGATTGCGCCAACAGAAAGATTAAAAGCCTCCAACCGGCGAGAGTTGCTAACTTTAGAATCACGATCTATTTGCTGACCCGCAATAATACCACTACCCTTATTACCATTGAAATTGTTTGCCAGTGTACCACCTTGGAGGACGAAATCGCCAAGCAGGTCGTTAGTAGCAGAAATTCCAACAGGGAGATTCGGTCGATAAGCCATCTCACCAAATACAGAAGTTTCATTGAGAGTGGTATTAAAGCTCAAACCATACATACGGATATCTTCAGCATACTCGCGCTTAGCACGGGTAGACCCCAGCATATCAACAGTAGCAATACCACCAGCAACACGCTGACACGCAACACTCAAACCGCCGCCACCACAGAGAGCCTGCACAGCACCCGAGGTTGTCAAACCGACCAAATTCACACCGTTGTAGCCATTTAGATCCGCGTAAATAGTTGGCTCTTTGGCATGATAATTAACCAAATATGCACCAAACTCTGTCGAATTCAGCTCCTCAGCAATATACTTAAACGACAAACCATACTGCCCATCATTTTTTGCATTTAAATCTTTATCAATGTCAGCAACTTTCAAAATACTACCAAAGGAAGTATTCACACCAGCCTGATAAACACCAGTACCTCTAACCTGCGCCAGAGCCGGACCACCGAAAGCACCATTAGCAATAGCGTTATAAGCGGTTATTGCACCAGAAAGAGCTGTGCCGTCAAAATTATTATATGCAAGATTTCCACCCTCACCAAACAAATCTGTTTCAGAGAAGAAAGTCCCAACCGGATCAATTGCCGACTCTTTCCAGTTGAACTGGTAGAAGGCATCCATGGAAATATTGTCAGTCAGTCCGACGCTAAAGCTCAGCGCCTCAACCGGAACCAGCACTTCTTTAACTTCTGCGCCCGGCAGACGGAACTTACCGGCATCTACCGGGTTAGTGGTGTTTACACCACCACGGTAGAACAGGCCTTCACCCCAGTTGAATACCTGCTTACCGAAGCGCACGCCAACCGGCATATTGGCGATATCCCAGTTGCCGTAAACATAGGCATCGAGGATTTCTGCGTTACGGCCTGCAGAGTGACGAGTGCCACGGGTAAAGCTGTCGTCTTTCGGCACGTTCTGGCTTGGTTGATAAGCCAGGCTGGTGTCGTAGTAGTCATTGCGCTTATCCATGATCTGGGTGTCATAGAAGGCAGTGCCACGCACAAAGGCGCCGTAGTTTTGGTAAGTGACTTCCAGATCGGAAGTCACCTTGAATACTTCAGAAACCAGGCCGGTACCGAAGTTACGGTTACCGTCGTTGGTGTTGATGTCGTTGTTGGTCTTGTCCTGACCCTGTACACGCCAGAGTTGGCCATAGGACACGGTGGTGTCGATGGAGCCGCTGATTTCATCGTCGGCAAAGCTGAATTCCACGGCTTGAGCGTGTGCCGCTACCAGCAGAGGAAGGAGGCCGACAAAAGCAAAACCTGCCTTGGCAGGTGCGAAACGCAATACGGGCTTACGGGACTTAATTTCCATCGAAACGTTACTCCGTGGACAGATCATCTTTTTTGTACCCCAACCACTGGGGCACGTTATGGCCGTACTGATGACGGCCTTAAATGTTGATTGGAAGGCAATCCCCCAACGCGTTTACACGCACCTCACTGTTTGGCATACGCCATGACGAGGTCAAATCGGCTTAACACGTGCAACCATAGTGCCAATTCAAACGAACGTATAAAAAATTCACCACCCACAGAAAGCCAACTATCCATCCACCTTGTGACTGATCATTCAGCAACCAGATAGCGGCATGCAGTGACGGATTTTTCCTTTTTTGTCCTACCATCTGGCGCGATCAGTCACTTTATCGCCGAACGCACGCGCAGATGCTTCAAACAAATTGGCCGAGGTCAAGCCAAGCAGCCCAATCAACATTGCGCAAACTTTACTTACACTTAATCAGGTAACACAAAAAGTGTTACCCGAATGACTCAGGTAACACTTTTACGAAAGAAAACAGCCGAATCAGCCGCCGGTAACCCTATGCCTTGCACATAGTTCGGCTGGATCGGCCTTTAGTGTTAGCAGTGTTGCTCATAAAACAATCAGAACACCTGCTAATACTGCAAAGTGGGTGAAGGGCTCACCCACACTGTTACTGCACAGTTATTAACCAACAAGGCTCTTGCTAACGACTTCATACACGTCGCTGGACAGCTCGCCCGAATCCAGAATGCGCTGCAACTCGGCCTTCATCTGTACCTGACGAGCACTGCCGTATTTGGCCCATCGAGTCAGCGGTGCCAGCAGGCGCGAAGCGATCTGCGGGTTGAGGACATTCAGGGTAATCACCTGATCCGCCAGGAAGCGGTAACCACTGCCATCGGCCTGATGGAAACCCAGCAGGTTCTGCCCGGCAAATGCACCGATCAACGCACGCACCTTGTTCGGGTTCTTCAAGGTAAAGGCCGGGTGCTGCATCAGTTGCTCAACACGCTGCAGCGCCCCCGGCAAGGCGCAGGCAGCCTGCACGCTGAACCACTGATCCATGACCAGTGCATTGTCCTTGAAGAACTCGGCAAAACTGACCAGCGCAGCTGATTTCTCGCTCTCGAATGGGGAATTGACCAGCACAGCCAGAGCGGCCAGACGCTCGGTCATATTGTCGGCGTTCTCGAACTGCTCCAGGCAAGACGCCAATACCTCGGCCTTGCCGCTGAGCATCAGGTAGGACAGCGCAATGTTCTGCAGGCTACGCCGGGCAAAGTGCTCGGCTTCTGCCACATAGGCGCTGGCACGGGACACCTCGCGGTTACGTTGATAACGCTGCCACAGCAAGTCGAACAGCGCCTCCGCCAGTTGCTTGCGAGCAAATTCGCGGGCGGCGTGGATGGCTTCGACATCGGCCACAGCACTGATTTCTGTCAGGTAGGCCTCGCCGGGCAACGAGAGCATCTCGGCGACCATGGCCTGATCCAGCGAATCATCCGCCAGTAGGGTGCGACAGGCCTTAACCAGGCGCTGATCCATCACCAGCGTCTCACCACGTTGATGTTGGCCAATCAGCTCCTGCAGCACCTGCACCGACAATTGCTGCCCCGCTTCCCAGCGGTTAAAGCCATCACTGTCGTGCTGCATCAGGAACATCAGCTGATCACGGCTGTAGGGGAAGCTCAGCTTGATTGGTGCCGAGAAGCCCCGCAGCAAGGACGGCAGCGGCTTTTCCGCCAGATTGACGAAGGTGAAGGCCTGTTCGGCCTCCGTTACCTGGAGCACACGGGAAGTGCCCACTGCGGCGTCTTCACTGACCAATTGCAGCGGCAGTTCACGCCCCTGAGCATCGAGCAAAGCCAGCTCGACCGGGATAACAAACGGCTGTTTATCAGCCTGCCCAGGTGTTGCCGGGCAGCTCTGGCGGAAGTGCAGGCGATAGCTGTTGGCCGCCGCGTCGTAGCTTTCACTGACCTCCAGGCGCGGTGTGCCGGCCTGGCTGTACCAACGCTTGAACTGGGTCAGGTCGATGCCATTGGCCTCTTCCATCGCGCGGATAAAGTCATCACAGGTCACGGCCTGACCATCATGGCGCTCAAAGTACAGATCGCTACCTTTACGGAAGCCCTCGGCACCGACCAGGGTGCGAATCATGCGCACCACTTCCGAGCCTTTCTCGTACACCGTCAGTGTGTAGAAGTTGGAAATTTCCATAAAGGCATCCGGACGCACCGGATGGGCCATGGGGCCGGCATCTTCAGCGAACTGATGAGTGCGCAGGTAGGCCACGTCCTCAATGCGCTTGACCGTGCGCGAGTGCATATCGGCGCTGAACTCGGCATCGCGGAACACGGTGAAGCCTTCCTTGAGCGACAGCTGGAACCAGTCGCGACAGGTCACGCGGTTGCCCGACCAGTTGTGGAAGTACTCGTGGGCCACCACCGCCTCAACGCGCTGGTGCGCGGCGTCGGTAGCCGTCTCAGCCTTGGCCAGTACACAGCTGGAGTTGAAGATATTCAGGCCCTTGTTTTCCATGGCGCCCATGTTGAAGTCGTTGACCGCAACGATCATAAAGATGTCCAGGTCGTATTCACGGCCATAGACCTCTTCATCCCACTTCATGGATTTCTTCAGGCTGTCCATGGCGTGCTGGCATTTGTCGATGTTTTCCGGCTCGACATAAATGCGCAGCCCCACCTCGCGCTGACTCATAGTGGTGAAGCTGTCTTCCACACACCAGAGATCACCGGCGACCAGTGCAAACAGGTAGGCCGGTTTCATAAACGGGTCTTCCCAGGTCGCCCAGTGACGCCCGCCCTCTTCATTGCCGCTGGCAATCGGGTTGCCGTTGGACAGTAGCACCGGGTAGTCATGCTGCGCCGCGCTCAGGGTGGTGGTGAACTTGCTCATCACGTCCGGGCGGTCGAGGTAATAGGTGATTTTGCGGAAGCCCTCGGCCTCGCACTGGGTGCAAAACATGCCGCTGGACTTGTACAGCCCTTCCAGCGCGGTGTTGCTTTCCGGGTGAATGCGCACGCTGCTGTCGATCACGAAACTGTTGCTGGTCGGTTGAAGGGTCAGGTGACTGTCACTCAGCTGGTAATCACCAGCACTCAGCTCGCGGTCATCCAGCGCCACACTGAGCAGTTCAAGCTGCTGGCCATCCAGCACCAGCGGTGGCAATCCAGCACCCGCCGCCGGGTTACGGCGCATCACCAGTTGTGCATGCACCAAAGTGTGGTCCTCGAACAACTCGAAGGTCAGGTGCGTTTCATCAATCAGATAATCCGGGGCCTGGTAGTCCTTGAGGTAGATCATCTTCGGTTGTTCGGTGCGCATGGCTTGTGGCCCTTTGTCTGCGGCGCGCGGGCGCCGGGTTCGCGAATAAGTAACTCAGGCGGCCAGTTCGTGGACGGCCAACTGGTAAGCGGTGTATTTGCGGATATTGATCACGCCGGTGTCGAACATCAGGTACTGGCCCTTGATACCCAGCAGTGTGCCTTCGGCCAGCGGACTCTTGTCCAGATTGAAGCTGGTGATCTTCGCCGGATAGGCCTCAATCGGATAGCTGATCTGCACCACCGGCTGATCACTGAGCGGCTGAATGGCCTGGATGCCAAAACGTTGCTGCAACTCAGTCAGGCCAGTACCGCATGTGGCAAACAGCTGCTCACGTACGGCCAGCAGATCGACTGGCGAGGCGTCGCCCTTGAGCAGCGCACGCCAGTTGGTTTTATCCGCCACCTGGCTGCGCAGCAGGTCTTCAACAAAGCCGGACTGCTGACGGGTGGCGACGCGCAGAATCGGCAGCGCTTGCGTCGCGCCCTGGTCGATCCAGCGTGTAGGAATTTGCGTGGCGCGGGTGATGCCCACCTTGATGCCACTGGAGTTGGCCAGGTAGACCACATGATCGGTCATGCAGAACTGCTCGCCCCAGCTCGGCTCGCGGCAGGTACCGGCCTCATAGTGGCAACGCTCCGGGCTCATGATGCAGACGTCGCACTGTGCCAGCTTCTGCATGCAGGGGTAGCAGTAACCCTGACTGAAACTGCTTTTGGTCTTGCGTCCACAGTGGGTGCAATGAATTGCACCCAGGTATTCCAGGCGCAGGGTCTTGCCGATCAGCGGGTTGACCGGCAACAGCTCATCGCCCAGGCGAAAGCTGTACTGCACCGGCGCATCCAACTGCGCCGCCATTTTGCTCAGGGCACCACGGGCCAACTCGCTCATCAGTGCAGGGTATCCGAGGACTTGAACAACAGATTGGGGATCGGCTCGGACTTGGAGCTGCATTCCTGCGGGCCCATGTAACCAATGCGCTCTTCTTCCGGCAGATTCTGGATTTCCCAGGCAATCAAGGCCTGCAACGTCAGCTCTTTCTGCTCCTGAGTCAGCTTGCGGCCATCCGGCCATTTGCCGATTTCCACGGCCAGTTTGAGGTTCTGATAAATCTCAGGGGTGATGTTTTCAATCGCTTCGAGAAAGGACGACATACGCGCCTCCAAATGCAAAGTGGCAGTTTACCAGCCTGTAGAAGAACTAACTGTTTCGCCGACGCGCCAGTGCACCACCGAGCAGCCCGCTCAGGCAACCGGCGAGCAGGCCGCCGACGTGCGCAGCATTGGCAATTGCGCCGAATTGCAGCAGCTCAAAGATGCCAGTCATACAAATCAACAGCCAGGCCAGCATCATCACCAATACTCCTGGCGGCAAACGGTATGCTGGGGTTGGCGCCAGGCGCTGGAAGATCCAGCAATGCCCGAGCAGGCCATACAGCACCCCAGACAGGCCACCAAACAGCGAAGGACCGGCGTGCAGGTATTGGGCGAAACTGGCCGCGAGGCTAAACAGCAGGGTCAGGCCCAACAGCATTACAGCACCCTGACGCGCCTCAATCCGCCGACCCAGCTCCCAGTACCAGAGGGTGTTCATCGCCAGATGAAGGATGCCAAAGTGAATCAGCATCGGCGTCAGCAGCCGCCACCATTGGCCGCTGGCCAGTGTGTCGTTCAGGTAGCTGAAGTAGATGTAATCGCCCTGCACGCGGTAGTCGACAAAGCTGAGCCAGCTGACCGTCGCCAGGTTATCGCCGAGCAAGGTGATAGCGGCTGCAATAAAGGTCAGCAACAGTACAGCAGCCGTCATGCGACTGGCTTTCAGCTGCTGGACAAAGCCCGGAGCGGCCTCTGCAGAAGCCGGTGACGGCTCAAGCACCACCCCGGCATCGCCCTGCGGGTAGCGCCCATAGAGTTCGCGCACTTGTTCGGCCAGTTGCTCGCCAGGCACCCAGAGCACTTGCTCGCCCGCTTCCTCCGCAACCCGGTGCGGCACCTGCAAACGCTGCAACAAACTAATAAAACCCGTCAGATCAACATGCTCAGGCAAACGCATTGCCGCGACAGCAGTCATGGCCGCGCCTCCGGGCTGTCGACATCAACCCAGACAAACTTGCTGGCATCCAGACGCGTTTCCTGGTCGAGGCGATAGGCCACCAGTTTGCCGTTAAGCACGGCGCTGTAGTCCAGACAGGCCAGGTTGCTGCGAATCGGTGCGGGTTTACCACTGCGCCAATAATGCCCCACAAACAGTAGCGGTTGATCGGCGCCGTATTTGAGCAACTCGCCCTTCTGCATTTCACTCAATGGCATCTGCGCTGCCAGCTCTGGTAGCGCATCGGGCTGGAAGACGATATCACCGTAGGTCTGCGGATCCTCTTCCCAGAACTTGGTGCGAAAGTGCGCGCGGGTAAAACCGTCATCACTGGTCAGGGTCATGCCATGCGGCAGGCGCATATCAGTGCCACGCAGCAGGCGATCCAGCGCGGTATTGGCAAAGCTGCCATGCACAGCCGCGGCCTGGAGAAAATGCTCATCGATACAGCCATCGGCAAACTGCGCACGCAGCGGCTCGATCAGGCTGTCATCCCAGCAGGCGTGCACCACGCGGAAACGCCCGGCATCGATAAACAGCGGCAACTCGTAGAACCAGTCAAGAAACGCCTGCCACTCCGCCGGGTAGGCATCAAACTGCTCCAGGGTTTCCTTGATCAGCCGCGCATGCCGTGGCGTGTGCTCACGGACAAACTGTCGACCGCTGCCCGGTGCCGCCGGAGTGCTCCAGCCCAGGGCATTGAACTCGTGATTGCCCATGATGCACAGCGCTTGCCCGGCGTTGACCATGTCACGCACCAGGTGCAGCGTCTCGCGAATCCGCGGGCCGCGGTCAACCAGATCACCGAGGAAGATCACCATGCGCTGCGGATGTCGCCAAACACCGGCCTGTAACCGATAACCCAGGGTGCTCAGCAGGCGCTCCAGCGTTTTCGCGCAGCCGTGAATATCACCGATCAGGTCGTAACCACGAGCGGGATCGAGGTGCATCAATCCCCTCCTCCAAGCCGGCTACCCCAGCCGAGCTTGGTCCGGCAGACCTCGTAGTAGTTGTGATCCAGCGGGTGAATCAGGCGCAGCTTCTGCGGCCGCTTGGCCACCGTGATGGTGTCTCCCGGCGCACAGGTGAAGTGGTTCTGCCCGTCACAGGAAACCAGCGGGTAAATCTGCAGGTCCTTGGAGACGACGATTTTCAGCTCGCTGTTGGCATCCACCACAATCGGCCGGCTGGACAGGGTGTGCGGGTACATCGGCACGATGACGATGGCGTCCAGCTTGGGGTGCATGATCGGGCCGCCAGCCGACAGCGCATAGGCGGTAGAACCGGTCGGCGTGGCGATAATCAGACCGTCGGCCTTCTGGCTGCAAACGAACTGGCCGTCGATGTACAGCTCAAACTCGATCATCTTGGTGGATTTGCCAGGGTGCAGCACCACATCATTGAGTGCATCGCCCTGGCCAATGGCTTCGTCATTGCGCCGCACCTCGGCTTCCAGCAGAAAGCGGTTCTCGGTCAGGTAATGCCCTTCGAGCACCTGCGCAACCTTCACTTCCAGCTCATCGGGGCGAATATCGGTCAGAAAGCCCAGACTGCCCCGGTTGATCCCCAGCACCGGCACCTTGTGCCGCGCCAGAGCACGGGCAGCGCCCAGCATGCTGCCGTCGCCACCGACGACGATCACCAGGTCACAGACTTCACCGAGAATTTTGCGCGACGAGGTCTGCAAACCGTGACCTGGTAGCACTTCAGCGATGGTGTCCTCGAGGATCACATGCAGATGACGAGCGAGCAGAAATTTCTTCAGCCGGCGAATGGTGTCGAGAACCTGGGTGCTGCCCAGTCGACCGATGATGCCGATATTACGAAATTGCTCCATGGTGCTCCCGCCAGGCTCTGGATCTAGAGGCCCAGATTATGGGCGAAAGCCCATGGCAGCGGCAAACCGTAGGCCGGCTCTGCGCTATGCTCGCCACATGACGCCTTTTCCTTCACTCACTGACCTGCCCTCGCAACTGTGCCAACCTGCCGTGCGCGACCTGGCCTGGGCGCTGCTTTCACCGCCCTTGCTGGCGCAGACTGCCTGGCCACAGCGTTACCCGCTTAAAGCCAGTAGCTGGAGCCAACAACCGGGGGGGCTGGCTGACTGGTTACTGAGCCTGGACACAGACAGCCAACCCCTGCAGCAATGGTTGAGCCAAAGCTCGGTGCGCCGTTTGGGGTTGTACTACGAACGCCTCTGGCAGTTCGCTCTGCATGCCGCGCCGGGTATCGAGGTGTTGGCGGCCAACCTGCCCATCCGCCAGCAAGGTCACACCCTGGGTGAGCTGGATATGCTGCTGCGTGACGAAGAAGGCGTGCACCACCTTGAACTGGCGATCAAGCTCTATCTAGGACAACAGCAGGCCAGCGGTAATGATCTGTCGAACTGGCTCGGCCCGGGCAGTCACGACCGCCTGGACCTCAAACTGGCGCACCTGGGCCAGCATCAGTTGCCACTATCAGCCCGCCCCGAAGCCCAGCAGCGGCTGGCGGAACTGAATATCCAACGCCCCCAGGCAGCGTTGTGGCTTGGCGGTTACCTGTTCTCACCCTGGCAGCAGCCCTACACCACCCCCCTGGCCGGCAATCCCGCGCACCTGCGTGGGCGCTGGTTGCATCGCGCCGACTGGGTGCACTTTGCCGCGCAGCACGACGGCCATTGGCAGCCGTTGGAGCGGCATGCCTGGCTGGCGCCCGCACGTATCGAAGAAGCACAACGATGGTCGCGCGAGGCGTTCACGCAATGGTTGGCGACGCTGCCTGCAGACGCCAACGCGCAGCTGCTCGTACGCTTGGTCGAAAGTTCGGAGCACAGCTGGCAGGAAGCTGAACGGGTGTTTCTGGTCAATGACCATTGGCCGACGCAGCCGGCCAGCTAGTTCAGCGGCTACGCTCGGTGCGGCCACCAGAGCGTGCCAGGTAGCCCGAGCCGCTTTCGCACAGTAATGCATCACGCTGCACCGCCGGCAAAGCATCCACTCCATCGCGCAGGGCATAGGCGCTGTACCCCAGCTGCGACAGCAGAAACACGGCGCTGCTGCTGCGCTTGCCGCTGTCGCAGTAGCACAGGTAGGTGCGCTGTTTGTCGAGCAAGCGGGCCTTCAGGCGCAGCAACTGCAAGGGCATATTCAACGATTGCAGCGCATGGGCACGCTCGTATTCATCCTGCAGGCGCACATCCAGCCATTGCGCCCCCGCAGCCAGCAAACGCGAGGCCTCACCCAGCGACACCTCATCGACCACTGGAGCCTTGAGCAAGGCGAAGAAATCCTGACGATCAAGACGCAGCACCGTACCGTCTTCCAGCATGGTGACCGTGGCATTGCGCGGGCTGTCGGCCAGCAGGGCTTCTTCACCAAAACAGGCGCCGATCTCCAGTTCAGCCAACACCTGCTGAGCACTGCCGGCACCACGAATCACTTCGGCACGACCGTTCTTCAGGAAGTAGCAACTGTCGCCCGCGCCACCCTCCTGCAACACAGTGCTGCCTGCCGGCAACTCGATGCGCTGCAAGCGTTCGAGCATCGCACGCACATTGGAAGGCGGGACCTTGGCAAACAGCGGGTTTTCCAACAGCCGCTCCAACCACTCGACTTCCTCATGGTTCTGCCCCAGTTCCAGCAGCAGGTCCTGATAGGCCAGACGCCAGGTCAGCAGACGGTTGAGGGTCGCAGTATCCAGCGCCAACACGCTGACATCGGTCAGCGCCCGCGCTTCATGCAGGCGCGGCAAACTTGGCGACAACGGGTGGCAGCTGGCTTCACTGCCAGCCTGCAAGCGCTGCTCCTGGCCATCAACCGACTGCAGCAGCAATTCACCCGCCAGCAGATAATACGTCAGGCGGGCCTGATCCCCGGGCCGAAACAGCAACTGCCCCGCCAGCAAAGGCTGCGGAATCAATTGTGCACGCAGCTCACGCCATTGCTGCTCTGACAGCACATTGAGTGGCGTCAGGCTGCGTAGCTGCTCGGGGTTAAGGGGTTCGCTCATGGAATATCCAGGCTCCGCTGGTGGAATTCAGTGTAGCCGCGTTACGTCTGTGTGCTGCAACAACGCCGCTGCCCGGCCCTGCAAGCCGCCAGTATGGACGAACACCAGGCGGCTGCCGCGAGCAAAGTAACCGGCCTCGACCTGCTGGCGCAACGCCATTAATGCCTTGGCGGTATACAGTGGTTCCAACGCTATACCGCTGGCGAGCTCACTGGCCTGCATAAAAGCCAGCAAAGCGTCATCTACCCGCGCGAAGCCGCCTCGGCAGGCGTCATGCAGGTGGTAGCGCCCTACCGCCTGCCCGGCCGCCTGCACAATGGCCTGCACCTGCTGTTCGACACCATGATCGGCCGGCACGGCCAAGGCCGCATGCACGGGTCGCGCAGCTGCCTCCCCCAGTAGCAGGCCGGCCAGGGTGGTTCCGGTTCCGGCCGCCAGCCACCATGCGTCATAGTCATCCCAACCCAGAGCGGGCAACTGCTCGCGCACCTGCTGTACCAGGCACATGCAACCCAACGCGCCCGACAGGCCACCACCACCTTCCGGCAGCGTATAGAAATGTGGGTATTGCGCCTGCCAGGGCAACCAGAAGTCGGCCGCATGCCGAGCGCGATAACCGGCATAACCCAACCAATGCAGCTGCATACCAAATGCCTGCAGGTCACTGACCGTTGGTGTTTGTTGCGGATGGCCGCGCAACAGTCCGACCGTGTTAAATGCAAAGCGCTTACCGGCGGCAGCCAGAGCATGCAGATGGTTGGAATGAGCGCCGCCCAGGCTGATCACGCCGGCAGCATCACTGGCCTGAGCAGCCGCCAGATGCTGGGACAGCTTGAACCACTTATTGCCGCTGATCAGCGGGTCCAGCAGATCCAGACGCAGTACCGCCAGCTCAACCCCGGCGGCCTGAGCCCAGTCCAGCGGCAATGGCTGCAAAGGCGCACGGGGCGCCCAGTCAGGCAGGACGACAGGCAAGGTTAACTGACAGTACGCAAACGGCTACTGGCCTTGTGCCGTGCACAGCAGTTGGATTCACCCAGGGCAAAGCGGCTGGGCGTGTCGATGCGGTCAATCGGGATGGCGCAGCGCTCGCCACTGGGCAGCAGCGCCTCACAACTGGGCTGCTGATAATGCGCCAGCCAGTGCCGGTATTGCTCTTCACTGACAAAACACTTGGCCGCGGCATAGGCCAACGGGTTGTCCTGATAGGTGGCGATATCCTGCAGTGGAATGGTCAAGTGACCGGCGCCTGGGTGGTAGACCACAAACACCACGCCGAGCTTGGCCAGACGCTCGAGAATCTGGTCGCCGCCCTGGCTGACCAGTTCGGTGTAGGCGCGTTTGAGCCGGTTGATCTCTTGCAGCGCCTGGGTGTCCTGCTCGCCACGGTAGGCCAGTTCGACGTCACGGATGGCAATCTGCTCTTTGTACTCAGCCACGGCAGCGGCAATCTTGGCCTGCATCTCGCTCTCGAACTGCGCACGCAGGCTATCCGTTTCACTGCGCCCATCACGCTCCAGCTCGCGCAGTTGTGCGGTCATTTCCTCGCGGGAACTCTGAAAACTGGCGGCCTGCGCGGCCAGCTGGGCCTTCAGTGCCGCGTTGTGTTCTTCCTGTTGGCGTAAGGCCTGATGCAGGCCATGAATCTGCGCCTGCAGATTCTTGCTCTGTTCATCACTGGTCAGTTTGAACTTGGCCAGTTCTTCCTCGTGCTGCTGGGTCAGACTGCTGATCCGCAGACGCTGCTGCTTAATCAGCTGCGCCGTTTTCAGGCGATGCTCCTGATCGAGCTTGTCACTCGCCTTGACGGCTTCTTCCTGGGCCGCATCGGGGGCATACCACTTGTCTTCGGAGGCCATCTGCAGGCGCTCGGGGGCCACTGCCTGCGGCGCGTCTTCTTCGACCAGCAGCCCCAGGCTATTACGCTTGACCACATCACGCAGCAGAGCCAGGTCATTGTTGCCGGGCGTCAGACTTGGATCCCAGAGGTGCATCTGATGCCAGGACACCGGGCACTGGCTACGGCAGGCCAGACGAATCGGCCCAGCACCCAGATCAGGACCGCGGCCAGCGCGTTCGGCCAAATGTTGCAAGGGGATATTCCAGCCAGAGTCCGGAGCGCCCTTCTCGTCGAAATCCAGGTAGAAAAACACCAGCGCCTTGATCAACAGGCGTGGGTTGATCAGCGCGTAAGCCACACGCATCTGCTGGTCAGCGAACTCCGGCATGTTCACCACACCGTCGAGCAGCGCTTCAAACTCGGGGAAGAACATTTGCTTGCAGATGCCGCCACGCTCACTGAAGAACAGTACGGCCTCGACCATCTGCGGCTTGTTCTGCATGCTCATCGGTTTTCCTCTAGGCCGAAACGGGACGCTCCGCTCAGCGCGTGGCAGGTCGTGCGTATGCTGCGCAAAAATTGGCGCACATGGCAAGACTGCCAACATTCTGACGGGTTAAGCAAGGCCCGTAGCGCAGGCAATGCACCCTTGTTCAGGCAAGTCTAGGGGAAAAACCAAGCCCAGCAATGTGACTGGGTTGGCAGTCGCCCTGCCCGCCGGCCGCGAAAAACCGGGCGACAGGGCGAAACTGTGATGGATTTGGTGCAACGCGTCAGGCTTTGGCAGCCGCCAGAAAAGGTGCCAGACGCCGGCCCATTTCGTCACCCAAGGCTTGCAGGCCGCTCATGGGACGAACCATCACCTCAAAATCAACAATCTTGCCGCTTTCATCAAAGCGGATCATGTCGATACCCTTGAGTTCGCGCTCGCCCACCTTGGCACTGAACTCCAGCACCACGTTGAGGCCATCGGCACTGGCCAACTCGCGGTGGTAAGCAAAATCGACAAATACCTTGCTCACCGTATTCAGAATCAGCGACACCACGGGCGCACCGGCATAAGGCTTGTAAGCCATGGGCGAGCGAAACACCGCCTGCGGGTGCAACAGTTCTGGCAATGGACTCAGGTCATTGTTCTGCATCAGGGTATGCCAGCGCGCCAGCGTGGCAGCGGCGGCCGGTTGCAGTTGAGCATTCTCAGTCACGGGCTTCTCCTTGTTGTTGTGAGCCACATGCAAAACGCCCCGCACAAGGCGGGGCGTCGGTTATCAGAGTTCGGCAGCGAGGCGCGAGCCCTGGTTGATGGCACGCTTGGCATCCAGCTCGCTGGCGACATCCGCGCCACCAATCAGGTGTACAACCTGGCCAGCGTTTTCCAGACCTTCCTGCAGTTCACGCAGCGGATCCTGACCTGCGCAGACGATCACGGTGTCCACCGGCAATACCTGCGGCTCGCCGCCGGCGATGCTGATATGCAGGCCGGCGTCGTCGACCTTGAGGTACTCGACCGAGTTGAGCATCTGCACGTTCTTGTTCTTCAGACCAGTACGGTGAATCCAACCAGTGGTCTTGCCCAGACCATCGCCGACCTTGGTTTTCTTGCGTTGCAGCAGGAACACTTCGCGCGCCGCCGGGTGCGGATGGGCCTCTACGCCCGCCACGCCGCCGCGAGCCTCAAGCGCGGTGTCGATGCCCCACTCTTTCCAGAACTCGTCGCGATTGAGACTGGTCGCCTCGCCTTGATGAGTGATGAACTCGGAAACGTCGAAGCCAATGCCGCCCGCGCCAATCACCGCCACTTTCTGGCCGACTGGCTTGCGCTGCAGAATGGCATCCAGGTAGCCGATCACCTTGGCGTGCTCGATGCCCGGAATAGCCGGGGTGCGCGGAGCAATACCGGTGGCCAGGATAATTTCGTCGTAGCCGCCCTTGGCCAGATCATCGACCGATACACGGGTATTCAGGCGCAGATCGACACCGGTGGTTTCCAGCTTGCGTTTGAAGTAGCGCAAGGTTTCATAAAACTCTTCCTTGCCCGGCACACGCTTGGCCACGTTGAACTGACCGCCGATTTCGCTGGCCGAATCAAACAGCGTCACGCTGTGGCCACGCTCGGCGGCTACGGTGGCAGCAGACAGACCCGCCGGGCCTGCGCCGACCACAGCAATCTTCTTCACAGCAGCGGTCGGGATGTAATTCAGTTCGGTCTCATGGCAGGCACGCGGGTTGACCAGGCAGCTGGTCAGCTTGCCGCCAAAGGTGTGGTCCAGGCAGGCCTGGTTGCAGCCGATGCAGGTGTTGATCTCGTCACTGCGACCGGCAGCGGCCTTGTTGACGAAATCCGGGTCGGCGAGGAATGGACGAGCCATGGAGACCATGTCAGCGTCGCCTTCGGCCAGGACCTGCTCAGCCACTTCCGGGGTATTGATGCGGTTGGTGGTGATCAGCGGAATACCGACTTCGCCACGCAGCTTGGCGGTGACCTTGGTGAACGCGGCGCGCGGCACTTTGGTAGCGATGGTCGGAATACGCGCTTCGTGCCAGCCGATACCGGTGTTGATCAGGGTCGCGCCAGCCTTCTCGATGGCCTTGGCCAGCAGGACGATTTCGTCCCAGGTGCTGCCGCCTTCGACCAGATCAAGCATCGACAGGCGGTAGATGATGATGAAGTTCGGGCCGACGGCCTCACGCACGCGGCGAACGATCTCCACCGGCAGGCGCATGCGGTTTTCGTAGCTGCCACCCCAACGGTCAGTGCGCTGGTTGGTGTGGGCCGCGAGGAACTGGTTAATGAAATAACCTTCCGAGCCCATGATCTCCACGCCGTCGTATTCAGCCTGCTGGGCCAGCACGGAGCAGTTGATGAAATCCTGGATCTGCTTCTCGATACCTTCCTCGTCCAGCTCTTTGGGCTTGAACGGGTTGATCGGTGCCTGGATGGCGCTTGGCGCTACCGATTTCGGACTGTAGGCATAGCGGCCGGCGTGAAGGATCTGCATGCAGATCTTGCCGTCCGCAGCATGCACGGCGCGGGTAACAATCTTGTGCTTTTCCGCTTCTTCCGGGGTGCTCAGCTTGGCTGCACCGGAATACACCCCGCCTTCCTCGTTCGGACCGATACCGCCCGTCACCATCAAGCCAACACCGCCACGGGCACGCTCGGCAAAGTAAGCCGCCATGCGCTCAAAACCATTCGGCTTTTCTTCCAGCCCGGTGTGCATCGAACCCATCAGGGTACGGTTCTTCAGCGTGGTGAAGCCCAGATCGAGCGGGGCCAGCAGGTGGGGGTACTGAGCAGTCATGAAAATCTCCACATCGGGTATTGGCTGTTCACGGGAATGCCGCAACCTCTTGCTGGGTGCGGTCGATAGGGTCTAGACGATAATCAGCCGAGCCGAACGCCTCAATGACTCAAAATTACAACTTATTGATCATAAATAGCAGCGCAGCTTGGCAAAGCCCAGGCACTTGCCTACCCTGGCGCCACCGCACTACCTGAGCAAGACAAGGGCAAAGCCAGGCGATGAAAACCACACGGGTCAAACTGGGCGATCTTTCCGTTGGCTTTGTCGACAACCTGGCTGATGCCATGCGCCACTGCGGACACAACCCACAGCCCTTGCTCGACAGCTACGGCCTGGATGCCGCACGCCTGGCCGAACCGCGCGCCCGACTGTCGATCCCGCGTTATATGCGCCTGGGCCATACCGCCATCCAGCAATGCAATCAGCCCGGACTCGGCCTGCTGATGGGCCAGGCCAGCCGCCTGAGCCAGGTCGGCCTCGCCGGCGTAACCGCAGCGCAAGCGCCGACTGTGCGCGAGGCAGCACGCGCACTGATCCGCTTCGAACCCCTGTATGCCGCCAATTACCGCGGCCAGTCGAGCCTGCACGAAGATCATCAGGGCGCCTGGCTGCGCTTCTATTCGATCAGCCCGTATAACGCCTACAACCGCTTCGTGGTCGATTCGGTATTGGCCAGTTGGACGCAGCAGTTGAGCCGGCTGGCGCAACAGCCCCTGCCGGTGGAGAAAGTGCAGATTGAATTTCCCGCGCCAGATTACGCGGCGCAGTACGGCGAATTGTTCGCCTGCCCGGTGGAGTTTGCCAGCGAGCATAACCAGCTGCGCCTGAGCCAGCAGAGCCTGAACCTGCGCAACCCGGAGCACTGCCCGAGCACCTGGCGGCACCTACTGGAAATCTGTGAACGGGAACTGACGCAACTGACCCGCACGCGCAACCTGCGCGAGCGCATTACTCAGCTGCTCGGCCCGCTGCTGCATGGCCGCGAGCCGGACTTGGCGGAAGTGGCTGCACGCCTGCAGCTACCGACCTGGACCCTGCGGCGCAAACTGGCCGAAGAAGGCACGCAGTTTCGCAGCATCCTCAACGACACTCGCCGCGACCTGGCCATGGCCTATATCCGTGACACCGAACTGGCCTTTGGTGAAATCGCCTACCTGCTCGGCTTTGCCTCGGCAGAAGCCTTCCAGCGCGCGTTTAAACGCTGGAACCAGAAAACCCCGGGCGAGTATCGCCGCGAACAACGTCGGGAACTCTAGCCGCGCATAACGGATCAGAGCTCGGTGGCGTCTTCGTCACGCTCCGGCACATCCTGCTCGGTGGCACGAGCTTCCAGCAGCTCTTCTTGATAATCGTCCATTGCCTGTTCCTCCCACTCAATATGTCAGCAACCGCTCATTGCACAAACAAAGAGCATGCCAATCAAGCTAGAGCAGGCAGATGAACGCAAGATGACAGGTTGTCGCGCAACAACCGAAAAGCGGCCGCAATTAAATCACGGGCAATAAAAAACCCGCTGATATCGCTATCAGCGGGCTTCCTATATATGGCGCAGCGGACGGGACTCGAACCCGCGACCCCCGGCGTGACAGGCCGGTATTCTAACCGACTGAACTACCGCTGCATGTCGGTGGACTTGCGTCCGTAGAACTCTTGCTTCGTCTGATGAAGTAGCCTGTTACGGCTTTTCATCTCAACCTGAGCGAACTCAAGCTGGAAAATATGGCGCAGCGGACGGGACTCGAACCCGCGACCCCCGGCGTGACAGGCCGGTATTCTAACCGACTGAACTACCGCTGCGCGTCGGTGGACTTTCGTCCAATTCACAAGAGTGGTGGGTGATGACGGGATCGAACCGCCGACCCTCTGCTTGTAAGGCAGATGCTCTCCCAGCTGAGCTAATCACCCGCTGCTTGCGAGGCGCGAAATTTACGCAAGGCCCGCACCTAAGTCAACACCCCGCTTAAAGTTTTTCTAAAAAAGTGCAAAAACTGCTGCCCTTCCCAGGTGCCACTGAAAGGCTCGCCGCACCATTATTGCGCCACCCGCAGACTTAACCGAGCTGCGACCTTATTGTCATCCGCGCGATCCAACCCGGCTTCGGCGATTTGCACGCCCTGCTCTTGCAGCACAGTGAGCCAGCGCAGCAACTGCGCAAAGGGGGCCGGTTGCAGGTTGAGCTGCAACGCACCGTCGCCAGCATTGTCCAGCCGCTCGATGGTCAGCCCCTGAGTCGCCGCACTGGCAGTCACGGTGCCTTGCAGGCGCGCCGGATCAATACTCTGCTGCGGTGCACTGGCCAAGCCGCGCGCCGCCGGTGCCTGGCTCTGCAGATAGGCATGCAGTTCGCGCTGAGTTTCAAAGGCGCTACGCGCGGCCTGCAGACGCTGCTGAGCCGGTTGCCAGAGCGTCAGATAAAGCAGCACCAACACCAGGAACAGCGCCAGGCTGCCGAGGGCGAGTTGTTCACGGGGGGGCAGGCTGCGCCAACGTTGCACCAGCTGCGAGTTATCCAGTTGCGCGGTAAAACCCTTGCCTTGCGAAGTCATGCTCATCCTCCAATCACCACGCGCGCACTGACGCCTGCGCCTTCCCGACTGGCCGAACCCAGCTGTACCGCCAGACCGCTTTCCTGCAAACGTTCACGCAGGCGTTCCAGCTCAGCAAAACCCGGAGCCTGCACCTGCATGGCCAGATCCCCGCGCACCTCGCTGAAATCCACCTGGCTGATCTGCACCTGGCCACCCACCATTGCACCACTGACCTGAGCGAGCAGGCCGAGCAGACGATTGTGTCCGGCGCCGGCACTGCCTTGCAGATGCTGATCAAGCTGCGCACGCAGATTGACCAGCTTGCTGTCCTGAGGGAACAGCTCCTTGTACAGCGCCGCACTGGCCGCCGCGTATTCATCCGCCTGCCGTTGCAGATGCCAGGCCTGAGCCAGGTTGAAGCCCCACTGCAACACCAGCCACATGCCCACCAGTCCCAGCAGCGGTCGCCAACGTTGCCATTGACCGCCACTGGACTGAACGGCGAATTCACCTTGCGCCAGGTTATTGCGCAGCGGTTGCTGGGCCAGCCAAACAAAGGGATCGACCAGCGCCATCGTTTCATCCACTGGCTGCGGCGCGCGATGCTGCGCATCACACCAGGCCACCTGCGGTTGCACACACAAGGGGCTCAGCTGCGGCCAGTCCTGCGCTTGCAAGGCCATCCGCGTGACATTCTCACCGCCCAGCAACCAGCGCCCGTGCAGTGGCAGCAGCGCCGTTCCCGGCCCTGGCAACAGGTCGGCATCCACGGCAATCGCCTGGGGTGGCACTGCACACAAGGCCAGCCAGGCCGATAACCAGCTGCGGCGCACGGCAAATACCCGATGACGTCCATCGGCCAACGGCTCGCCCAGGGCCAGATGCATCAGCTCGACCTCTTCGGCAAGCAACTCTTCCACCGCAAATGGCAGCGCCTGACGCAACCAACGGGCCTTGCGCGTTGGCAGATTGACCGCGCAGGACGTCACCGCCTCGACGGGCAGTACCAGGGTCCAGTTGCCGGTCAACTGCGCTTGCACCGCCTCGAACGCCAGGGTTTCGCTCACCCCGGCCACCACCCGCTGCACTGGCAGCTCGGCCTGTGCCGCGCTGCATGCGGCCGGCGGCAGGAACACATAGGTCTGACTCATGGTTGCACTTCCTCGACAGGCACTGGCGCCATTGCGCCCTGCCCCAGATCACGGGCTAGAACATATACGCGACCATCACTGGCACGTTGCACGGTGCTGCGCAGAATCTGTCGGCGCTCGCCGACCGTGACCTCGCTCACCACCTGAAAATACTGGCTACCCACTGCCAGGCCCTGGCTTTGCACCTGCAAACCGCTGAGCTGGGCCATAAAGCTCGGCAGATCACGATAGCCCTCGCTGCCCCGCGCAGCGACCAACCCCTGCGCCGTACTCAGCGGTAGCCCTTCTGCCAGGCTGGCCAGCACCCGCGCACTGGCCGTGTTGACGTTGAGGGTGGCGTCGGCCGGCAAAGCGCTGACATACGGCAACAGACGCTGATAGTCCGCCTCGCTCATCTCCAGCAGCAGACGCAACTCGGAGACATCAGCCAGCTCGCGGTTGCCAGCCCGATAAGGCGGCTGCGCCAGCAGGTACTGGTTATCTTCGGCACCGTAACCACCATTGGGCTGGTCATCGCCATCCAGCCAGTCGAGCAGACGCTCGGCGTAAGGCGTGTCGATCTGCAAACCGAGCAACAGGCGACGCAATTGCCCGACTGCCGCCTCGTTGGGCTGGCCCTGACGCAACAGGCTGTTGAGGTTGAAGCGCCCTGTCGGATCGCTGATCTGCACCCGCAGCGCACCGCCTTCATCCAGACTGAACGGAGGACGCGGTTTGGCCCAGACCTCGGCAAGATGATCAATTGGCGCGCGCGGGTCGCCCTGGCGCAGGTCGCGCTGCAAGATGGCCTTGGCCAGGGTTTCGCCGCCCAGGGCGTACTGCCAGGCCTGACGCACATGCAGCTGATTGGCGCTGCTGCGGATCGACAGCTGCTGGCGCGCGATGATTCCGGCGCTGACCACCGTGACCACCACAACCACGAGCAGCACGGTGATCAGTGCCATACCCCGCTGCCGCCTCATGGCTGCACCTGCGCAGCCGAGTCATCACCCGCGTCACCAGGGTCGGCAGGATTCTCGCCCGGGGCTTGTTGCGCCAGGCGCTCGGGCAAACCTTCCGGCAAGCGCAGCAGACGCCGCACCTCGCCATAACGGCGATGCTGCAAGACCAGCTCAATGGCTTGCGGCAGCACCTTGAGTGCCTCGTCGGGGTTCTTTTCCAGCGGCGGCCAGCTGCTCTGCCAGAGACCTTGCTGATCCAGATAACGCAGCTGCAGCTGTGTCACACCATCCAGTGCCTGCTGAATCTGCGGCTGGCTGTCCTGCGCCTGGTCCAGCACGGTCCAGTAGTGCCGCTGCCATTGTTCACCACTGAGCTGCCAGCGCACCCGTTGCAGACTGGCCCGTGGCTGCCCAAGCGGATTGCGCCAGCCGCTGCGGGTCAGTTCCAGCGCCGGGCTTTCCAGGTCTTCACCGAGCAGGGCCGCACGCGGGTCGCCAAACGGATCACGCGTCGGGCGCACCTGCACTTGCAGCACATCCCGCTCAAACGCCGCCATGGCTCGCACCAGCTCACGCAGTTGCTGTTCGTGGGCACGAGTGACCTTATCGGTTTGCAACACACTGTCGAGCATGCGGTAGGTGCCCAGACCCAACAATGCAAAGATGGCGATGGCAATCAGCAGTTCGAGCAGGGTGAAACCACGCGCCCGCCTCATTGCATCACCCCGAGAAAGCCATTGAGGCTGACCACGGCGCTCTCACGCACCTCGCCTGCGGCACGCTGCTCAGGCATGGGAGCGACCCACAGGGTTACGCGGCGCATATCCGGCTCGCTGGTGCCCTGCACCTCGCTTTGCCACTGCCAGCGGCGCCCGGCGAACTCCACCTCACCCTGCTCACGACCATCAGCCACCGGGCTTTGCGACAACTGCAGCTCCGTCAGGCGGTTATCGGCGATCCACATGGCCAGGGTTTTCTCTTCCAATCGCGAGGCGGTCTGCAGGCTACGCGCTGTGGCGCTCAACACACTGGCCGCGACCAGGGCGAAAATCGCCAGCGCCACCAGCACTTCAAGCAAGGTGAAGCCCTGCACACGCTTCATCGACTGCGCCCTGCCGGTTGTTCAATCTCGACTTTGGGCAGCTGAAAGCCATCACTGGCCAGTTGCAAGCGCAGGCCATTGGCCCGCCGCTCGTTCAAGCGCAGACGAAACGGGCTGATCTCGCCACTGGATAACAACAGCAACTGCGGCACCAACGCACCTTTGCGCGCAGTTTCACCTTCCGGTGCTGGCAACTCCAGCGCCGTGCCTTCCAGCTCAACACTGAGTTCGGCCCAGGTTGGCAGGGCATGAGGTTTGTCATTCAGCGCCTGCCACTGCTGCTTGAGCGGCTCATAGCGCAGCACCTGATAGGCCTCGCGACTGAGCAACAGGCCGTACTCCTGGTTGTCCAGCACGGCCTCTTCGGCGAGCACACCAATCAGCCCGGCCAGCCGTTCCGCTTCGTTATGCAACTCGCGTCCAGGGCCGGCAATGCCCACGCTGAGCACCGCAATACCGATCAGGCTGCCAAGAATCACCAGCACCACCAGCAGTTCGATCAGGGTAAAGCCCCCGGCCGGGCTCGGTTGCTGGCGCATAAGAATCAGAGATCCCAGTTACCGATATCGGCATCCTGATCGCTGCCGCCTTCCTTACCGTCGGCGCCCAGGGAATACAGGTCGAAAGCCCCCTTGGTGCCCGGTGCCAGGTATTGGTAGACGTTGCCCCAGGGATCAACCGGCAAACGCTTGAGGTAACCGTCGCGGTTCCAGTTCTTCGGCTGCGGGTTGCCGGAGGGTTTCTTCACCAGCGCTTCCAGACCCTGCTGGGTGCTCGGGTAAGCATGGTTATCCAGCTTGTACATATCCAGCGCAGCCGCTACGGCCTTGATATCGCCCTTGGCCACGGTGACCTTGGCCTGATCGGGCCGACTCATCACCTGCGGCACCACCAGGGCAGCCAGAATCCCCAGAATGACCACCACCACCATGATTTCGATCAGCGTGAAACCGGATTGACGCTTATTCACTGCTTACCCCACCAACTGATTGAGAGACAGAATCGGCAGCAGAATGGCCAGTACGATCACCAGCACCACTGCCCCCATAAAGACCAGCATAAAGGGCTCGAACAGCCCCACCAGCAGCGCCACCTGGGCACCCAGATCGTTTTCCTGATTGCGCGCTGTACGCGCCAGCATCTGGTCCAGCTCACCCGAGCGTTCGCCGCTGGCGATCATGTGCAGCATCATCGGCGGAAACTGACCGCTGGCTTCCAGCGCGCGGGTCAAGCTGCCACCTTCACGCACCTTCTGCGCGGCAATCACCACCTCAGCGCGAATCACCCGATTGGCGATCACCTGTGCGCCGATGCCCAGGGCTTCAACCAATGGCACGCCGCTGCGAGTCAGAATCGCCAGGGTCGAGGCAAACCGTGCGCAGTCAGTGGCGCGAATCAAGCGCCCTACCAGCGGGATGCGCAGCAGCAAACCGTGCCAGCGCGCTTTGAACGCATCATCACGCAACGCCCAACGCAGGGCGAACACACCCAGAATGACGAGAATCACCGCCAGCCAGCCCCAGCCCTTGACCCAATCACTCAGGGCAATCAGACCGCGCGTGAGCGCCGGCAGGGTTTGTCCAGAGTCGACAAACACCCGCACCACGTCCGGCACCACATAACCCAGCAGGAAGCCAACAATCAGCAAGGACGCGCACATCAGAATCAGCGGATAGAGCAGCGCCAGCTGGATTTTCTGCCGCGACTGCTGACGTTGCTCGGTGTAGTCGGCCAATTGCTCCAACACCGGGCCCAGGTGGCCGGCATGCTCACCCGCCGCCACCGTTGCGCGGTACAGCTCAGGGAAAGCCGAGGGGAATTCTTTCAGACTGCTGGCCAGATCATGACCTTCCAGCACCCGCGCACGCACCGCCAGCAACATGCTTTGAATGCGCGGCGAACTGGCCTGGGCAGCCGCCGCGCGCAGGGCTTCCTCAATCGGCAACGCCGCTTGCACCAGAGTCGCCAGTTGCCGGGTGATCAGCGCCAGATCGCGGGCGGAAATACCACGAGCAAAACTGAAGTGCGAACCTGCGCCAGCCTGTTCACGGGTACGCGTGGCTTTGACATCCAGCGGCGCCAGCTGGCGCTCGCGCAGAATCTGCCGCACCTGACGCGCGCTGTCAGCTTCCAGCACACCCTTCTGCTGACGACCCTTACCGTCGAGGGCGAGGTATTCGAACGCGGCCATTATTCTTCTCGCGTCACGCGCAGCACTTCCTCAACCGTGGTCGCCCCTTCCAGCACCTTGCGCCGGCCATCCTCGCGGATGCTCGGGCCGAGGCTGCGGGCGTGACGGGTCATGTCCTGCTCGGAAGCGGCGTTGTGAATCAGCGTGCGCAGGTGGTCGTCAAACACCACCAGCTCGTAGATGCCGGTTCGGCCGCGATAGCCCTGCTGATGACAGTGCGCGCAGCCACGGGCGTGATAGAGGGTTGGCGGCGTTGCCGAGGACACGCCGAGCAAGGCGCACTCGGCTTCGTCAGCCTGATAGGCCTCCTTGCACTGCGGGCAAAGCACCCGCACCAGGCGTTGCGCCAGCACCCCGAGCAGGGATGAGGACAACAGAAACGGCTCGATGCCCATATCCACCAGGCGGGTAATCGCGCCGATGGCGCTATTGGTGTGCAGGGTCGAGAGCACCAGGTGACCGGTCAGCGAGGCCTGCACGGCGATTTCAGCGGTTTCCTTGTCGCGAATTTCGCCAACCATCACCACGTCCGGGTCCTGCCGCAGAATGGCACGCAGGCCACGGGCGAAGGTCATGTCGACCTTGGAGTTGACCTGGGTCTGGCCGATGCCTTCGAGGTGATACTCGATCGGGTCTTCAACGGTGAGGATATTGCGCGTGCGGTCATTCAGGCTCACCAGGCTGGCGTACAGCGTGGTGGTCTTACCCGAACCGGTCGGCCCGGTGACCAGCAGAATGCCGTGGGGTTTACGCACCGTGGCTTCCATCAGGTCGCGGTCGCGCACGCTCATGCCCAGGTGCTGCAAATTCAGGCGACCGGCCTGTTTATCCAGCAAGCGCAGCACCACCCGCTCGCCATTGGCCGACGGCAGGGTCGAGACCCGCACATCCACCTCGCGGCCGCCGACTTTCAGGGAAATCCGCCCGTCCTGAGGGATACGCTTCTCGGCGATATCCAGCCGCGCCATGACCTTGATCCGTGACACCAGCAACGCCGCCAGCTCGCGCTTGGGCTCCAGCACCTCACGCAGGATGCCGTCCACCCGGAAGCGCACGACCAAGCGTTTTTCGAAGGTTTCCAGGTGGATGTCCGAGGCATTTTCCTTGATCGCTTCGCCGAGGATGGCGTTGATCAGGCGGATGATCGGCGCGTCGTCTTCCTGCTCCAGCAGATCCTCGGTTTCCGGCACCTGCTCGGCCAAGGCGGCCAGGTCAAGACTGCCACCGATGTCCTCGGCCAACTGC
The DNA here is from genome assembly GCF_021375795.1 of Pseudomonas anguilliseptica. GTDB lineage: Bacteria > Pseudomonadota > Gammaproteobacteria > Pseudomonadales > Pseudomonadaceae > Aquipseudomonas > Aquipseudomonas anguilliseptica_A. Next base: position 91,007 of record NZ_JAEIOI010000005.1, read on the forward strand.
ATGGACGCCGAATCATGCTGATAGGCATTGCCCAGGGCCTGTTCGAAAGCCTCTAGCGATAGCGCCTGCAATGGCAGCTGTACGCCGGCAAAACGTTGCGCCTCGGCCAATGCCACCGGGTCAACGCCTGGCCGGTAGGCCAGACTCGGCACACCGTCAGCATTCAGCAACAGCACCCCTTGGCGCTTGGCAAAGCTGAATGGCAGACGCCTTGAGGGCACTTCGATAAGCAGCGCATTCATTCGTAACATGCCTTTAGCACAGTAACCCGACGCCACGTAACGGACGCCAAACGCAGGACAGCAAGCCAGGGTTCTGTGAATTAATTGTTGTAAGTTGGCGGAAACAGCATGAAAACAGCGCGCTATCTTTAGCACATTGAGCGGATCGACACACTACCCCAACGGGGGGCTGCCAAATGCCCGGCAAGTGTCTATGATCAGCGCGCGATCCACGCCACATAATAATAAGTTCCGGAGTGACGCCCCTTGCCCTTTTTGGCTTCCCAACGCTGGCTGCAGCGCCATGCCACCACCCTGGTGGGCCTTGCGCTGGTAACCGCCATGAGCGTCAGCCTGGCCTGGCAAAGTGCCGATTGGTTGCGCCTGTTACGCACTCCGGCGAAAACGACTGAAACCTCGGCGCACAGCGCCCAAACCACTGCGCAGCCTACGGAAATCGGTCAGCTGTTCGGCACCAGCAGTGTGGCCAACGACAGCCCTGCACCCAACACCACCCTGCGTCTGACCCTGCTCGGCAGCTTTGTGCATGCCGACCCGCAGCGCTCCAGCGCGATTATTCGCAGCGAAGGCAGCAGCGCCCAGCGCTACACCATCAACAGTGAAATCAGCAGCGGTGTACGCCTGCATGCCGTCGCCGCCGACCGCGTCGAGCTGTTGCGCAATGGCCGCCGTGAAAGCCTTAGTTTCCCCATCAGCAACTCAGCGACCAGCAGCCTGCAAAGCAGCACCAGCGAGGTTGCGGCCGACCCTCTGGAGCAGCTCAGCGAGCTGGAATCCGATGACCTGGTCCAGCTGCGCGAACGCATGGACGCCCTGCGCCAGCAGATGCAGGCCTCCGGCAGCGTGCCGGACAGCCCAGAACCCACCGAACAGCCCACGGAAAACAACTGACACGATGACCCCGACTCTTTCGCGCCTTACCTTTGCTTTGTTGGCTGCGGGCCTGGCTTGCAGCCCACTGCCGCTGAGTGCTGCCGTTACTGCTGTGGCGCCCAGCGCCAGCCAGCAGGAGGAAAGCTGGACCATCAACCTCAAGGGTGCCGATATCCGCGAATTCATCGATCAGGTGGCGCAGATCAGCGGGCAGACCTTTGTCGTCGACCCGCGGGTCAAGGGCCAGGTCAGCGTGGTGTCCAACAGCCCACTGACGCTGACCGAGGTCTATCAGCTGTTTCTTTCGGTGATGGCCACCCACGGTTTCAGCGTGATTACTCAAGGCGATCAGGCGCGCATCGTGCCCAACGCCGAGGCCAAGGCCGATGCGGATGCCGGCCGCAGCGCACCAGATCGTCTGGAAACCCGACTGATCCAGGTGCAGCACGGCTCGGCCACCGAGCTGATTCCGCTGATCCGCCCACTGGTGCCGCAGTATGGTCACCTGGCGGCCATCACCACGGCCAACGCCATCATCATCAGTGACCGCACCGCCAACATTGAGCGCATTGAAGACCTGCTGCGCCAGCTGGACCAGAAAGGCCAGAATGACTACAGCGTGCTCAACCTGCAGCACGCCTGGGTCATGGACACCGCCGAAGTGCTGCGCAATGCCGTGGATCGCGGCCAGGCCAAGGGCGCGTCGGGCACTCAGGTGATCGCCGACGGCCGCACCAACCGCCTGATTCTGCTCGGCCCGCCGGCCGCACGGGCCAAACTGGTGGCCCTGGCCCAGTCACTGGACACCCCCACCAGCCGCTCGGCCAACACCCGGGTGATTCGCCTCCGCCATGGCGATGCCAAGAGCCTGGCGGAAACCCTCGGCGAGATTTCCGAGAAGCTCAAACCGGAAGCCGGCGGGGAAACCACCGGCAAGCCGCAAACCATCCTGATTCGCGCCGACGAAAGCCTCAACGCCCTGGTATTGCTGGCCGAGCCTGACGTGGTGGCGACCCTGGAAGACATCGTGCGCCAGCTGGATGTGCCGCGCGCCCAGGTGATGGTTGAAGCCGCGATTGTCGAAGTCTCCGGTGATATCAGTGACGCCCTGGGCGTGCAGTGGGCGGTGGATGCCCGCGGCAGTACCGGCGGCCTGGGTGGCACCAATTTCGCTGGCACCGGGCTGTCGATTGGCCGGGTGCTGCAAGCGATTCAGGATCGCGACAGCGATACCGACAACAACACCCTGAGCAACCTGCCCGATGGCGCCATCATCGGCCTGGGCACTGATGATTTTGGCGTACTGATCACTGCACTGTCGGCCAACAGCAAGAGCAACCTGCTGTCCACGCCGAGCCTGCTGACCCTGGATCACCAGAAAGCAGAAATCCTCGTCGGGCAGAACGTGCCCTTCCAGACCGGCTCCTTCACCACCAGCGCCTCGGGGGCCGACAACCCCTTCACCACCATCGAGCGCCAGGACATCGGCGTGACCCTCAAGGTCACCCCGCATATCAACGAAGGCGCCTCCCTGCGCCTGGAGATCGAGCAGGAAATCTCCTCCATCGCCCCCACCAGCCAGGGCGTCAATGCGGTTGACCTGATCACCAACAAGCGCTCGATCAAGAGCACCATCCTTGCCGAGAACGGCCAGGTCATCGTGCTCGGCGGGCTGATTCAGGATGACGTCACCCAGGCCGACTCCAAGGTGCCGCTGCTTGGCGATATTCCGCTGATCGGTGCACTGTTCCGCTCGACCAAGGAAACCCGTATCAAGCGCAACCTGATGGTATTCCTGCGCCCGACCGTGGTACGCGATGGTGCCGGCATGGCCGCACTGTCCGGCAAGAAGTACAGCGATATCCGCGTACTGGGCGATGTGCGTGAGGACTACCGCCCAGGCATTCTGCCGAGCAACCCAAACCACCTGTTCGACAAAGCCGAGCCCGGCGCCATCGACCTGCGCGAGTAACCCTCTCGCGTTCAGGAGAGGGCCATGCCCGCGAACAACCATCGCAAGCATGGGCCGCTCTTACAGAAAAAACAGCAGAAAATAAAAAGGCCTCGGTATCACTACCGAGGCCTTTTGCGTTGCAGCGTCTGACGCTTATTTGTCTTCGTTACGCTGGTGCTTGAAGAACACGCCGTTGTCACCGAAGGCCGAGGCGATAAAGGCCGAAGTCAGCTCCATCTCACCGATCTTCACTGCACTGTTGCGCCGCTGGGTGGCGTAGCTGCGGCTGATCGATGGAATGATCGAGGTCTTGATCTCCATCGAGGTGGCGTACACGTCATAGACCTTGGTGCCTGCATTCAGGGTCAACAGGTCGGCACGGAAATCGTGCGGTGTACTGGCGAAACGATTGCGCAGCTCAGTGCGCGGCACAAAGTAGATCTGCGTCGGCGCCTTGGGCTTGGCCACAGCAGCGCCCGCCTGAGTGACTTCTGCCATGTCGTTGAGCAGCAACAGCGTCGGCTTGAGGCTCACTGCCGAGAACAGGATGGTCGTGCCCAGGGTGTCATTGGCTTCCGGCACCACGTACTGCGACAGCTCGTTGGCGAAGAAGTTATGGTTATTGCCCTGCCCGCTCAGAGTGTACAGCGCGGACACGTTCTCCGACGGTTTGCCATCGACAAAAGCCTTCCACGCCAAGCCTGGGGCAAAACCGCGGTCGGCCGGATCACCGGTCACCGACAGACGCAGCAGGCCGTTGTCGGAGCCCTGGAACAGCCCGCTGTAGGGGTTGTTCGGTACCGCGACGAACTTGACCTTGGCCATCACGCCATGCGGATGGATCGGCTTCTCATAACCGGCCGGGGCCACGTCGCTGCGCACCTTGACCTTGTTCCACAGGATCGAGCCAATCAGCCCGCCGACATTCACCGGCTGCAACGCCGGCAGCTTGTCCGCCGCATACTGGGTGCGCAATGCGCCGTTGACCCAGAGGTTTTCCTGCTTGTTGGCACCCGGCCAGCTTTCATAATCCGCCGGGATGTTCAGACCCCAGGGTTTGAAGGCGTTCTCCACCCCAACCAGGCTGGCTTGCAGCTGCGGATTGTGACGGCGCAGCACATCAACCATGGTGGTGTGCTCGACCCAGTCGATGCCTTCCGGGGTATACACCTCAGGACGATAGTCCTTGGTGTAGAAGCGGTCGGTCATCAGGCGGCGCGAAGCGTTCATGATAAAGATCTGGAAGGCCGTTTCGCCGAAGGCAAAACCTTCCGGGCGCACGGTTTCAGCAAGCATGCCCACCAGGGTGTCGATGCGCTCGATGTTGTTGCCGTAGATGCGCTTGAGTTCGGCCAGGGTCGCGGCGTCCTTGGTCAGGTCCTCGAACTTGGTGATCGGGTTGAGGCCGATCTGCCGGCGGAATTCGTTATAGCGCGGTACGCCACGCTCACGGTCACGCAGCACGTCGATGGCGGCCAGGTCGATATCACCGACCAATGGCATCGACAGGTTGCGCAGGAAGTTCGGGTAGTTGTTCAGCGTCAACGAGCCCGGATTGGTGATACCGAAGGAGTACCACAGACGCTCCGGACGCTCGACATTGAGCAGGTTCTCGGCATCACGGTCGCGGGTGTTCTGCACAGCGATGGTACGCGACACTTGGTTGGAGCCGATGTCATACACCTGCACGTTGTCGCGCATCAGTGGGTGCATGCGGTACACCGCAACGAACTCCTCGGTAAGGGTGAACGGCACACCATAGTTATTGGGCGCAGTGGAGCCGACGATGCCGGTCAGGGCGTGGTCGATGGCGCTGTTGCCAACGCCCGGCGCAACATTCGGGTCGAAACCGAGGATGCGTTTGACGAACGAGTCGGACTTGGCCAAATCCGCCTGCAGCATGCGCACTTCGGCCTGGAAGTCGTCACGCGGGCCGCCTTGGCCGAGCAGGCCCCACCAGTTGGAGTACATGGCACGCTCGGTGATCGGGTTGGCGATCACCGCCGGGGTCCACTCCACGGTGTGAATCTTGGCCATCAGCGCCGAGTTGATCAGCCGCGCGCGGTCGTACAGCCACTGATCGCTCTGCGTCGGGTACTTCTGCTTGAGTTTGCTGGCGATGGCGTTGTGCTCAAGGGTGAACAGCTGATGCAGCATGCTCAACCCCACCCACCAGTTTTCGTTGAATCCGGTGACCGGCTTGCCGCTGAGCAGTTCGCTGGGCAGGGTGCCGTTGGCATTGACCTTGAGCTTGCCATCAACAAACGAGCGGACCTTGTCATTGGTGGCCTTGTTGCTGCCGTAGAGCTGCGAACCATCCCACCAGTGGGTGTTGTGGTTGCGGTAGGTCTGCGGCTTGCCCGCATCGGCGCTGCTACGGCTCGGGTCAGGCTGGGTACGCTTGACCGACATGCTGCCACTGCCCAGCACATCGCCCGGCGGCAGCGGGAACTGGATCGGATCGGCATCGGCATTCGGGCCATGGTCGAACCAGTCATGGACCATGAACTGAATCCAGGCGGCGGCAATAAAGTTCAGGCTGGGGGCTGGCTTGAACTCGCCACGCGCCATCAGCTTGTTACTCACCTCACGTGGGTTGGGGCTGAGCAGCGTGCTGGTTTCACCATGGGTGACCGCCGGGTTGACGTTGCGCCCGAAGCGCCGGTACACCGAGCCCTCGGCCGGGTTGCTGAGAATGTTACAGGTGCCATCCTCGGTGCGGGCCGCCAGGCTGCGGGCGTCACAGGTGATTTCGGCGTTGTAGCCGGCATAGCGTTCAACATCGAAGAGGTTGTTCTCGAACAACGACTGGCGTTCGACCGCCAGCACCAGTAGTCCGGAGACTACGCCCAGCGTTCCCAGCTTGGTCAAAGCTGGCCAGGTGACCCATACCGACATGGCAATTGCTCCCGTTTTTATTGTTGTACGGACAAGGCGGCTACCGACATAGCAGCGCAGGATCAAGCCTATTGGTCGTGCTGGCGCAACGCCCCCCTCCCGCGGAGGGGTGGTCGCCAATCAGTCGGTGGGAGGGTGGGGGTCTAGCTGAGTGAGGCGCGCGGCCGTACGGCGAGAATCGCCTCGGTGCGGCTGGAGACATTGAGCTTGGAGTAGATGTTCTTCAGGTGCCATTTGGTGGTGGACAGGGCAATACCGGTCTTGTCGCTGATCTGCGTGTTCGACAGCCCGCTGAGCAGGCACTCGAACACCTCCACTTCCCGCCCGGTGAGCAGGCCACTGGCCAGTGGATCAAACGGCGGCACGGTCTGTTCACCCTGCAGGAATTCAGCATAGTGCTCGCGGTACTTGTCTGGCACGGCGAGCAAACCGGCCTGTACCAGACTCAGCACACCCGCAGCAAAACCAGGAGCCTCATCAAATACCGAGCGGTTGATATTGACGATGCCATGGGCCTCCACCAGACGGCTGAGCGCCTCCAGTTGTTGGGTTTTGCTCTGTGTGGGCGCAGCCAAGACCAGTTGATTGGCCTCGACGATCAGCAGTCGCGCGCGCATTTCACTGCGCTGCAGCGCCGCACCGAGCACCTTGAGAATCCGCGCCGCCTGCACTTGCGCACCGCGCGCCTGCAACCAGTAGACGCAAGCCAGACCCAAACGCTCCCAGCTCTCATCATAAGGCCGCACCGTTTCCCACTCCCCGGCCTGCAAACGCGCCGGCAGATCATAACGTTGGGCCACCGCGTCCATGGCGGCTGCCTTACCGCCAAGCCAAGCCTGGCGCATACTTTCCTGAGCCACCTGGCTGACAAACCGCGCATAGTTGCCCAGTTGCAGGATGCATGACAGTTGATCAAGCAAGCGACTGGCCCGAGCGTGCTGCTGACGCCGGTGCAGCAGCCGCGACAGGGTGATGTAAACCGTGGCAATCGCCTCGGTGGCCGAAGACGAGTTGACCATCGCCATCAGCTCATCGCACAGCTGTTGCGCCTCATCCAGCTGATTCTGCTCGTAGAGCACCACCACCATTGCCGTGGCGCGGTTGACCCAGGCCGGCGAGGCCGGATCGGTGCCCTGATAATCCAGACACACCTGCTTGCGTGCGTGAGTGGCGCGCCCGGCATTGCGGTGGCACAGGGCGATGATCAGGTCGGTGTAGCTCTCCAGAAAACTGTGCCCGCATTGCGCCAGCAGTTGCTTGGACTCACTGGCAAAGCGAGTGGCCTCTTGCAGACGCGCAGCCAGCAGGTGCTGGTAGGCAATCACCGCCAGAGTACAGGCGCGGATTTCCAGATCCTGCCCTGGCCCAAGCAGCTCACGCCAGGTCGGCGGCGGCTCAAAGTCCTTGTCCTGTTCGAACAAGCCAAGCAGCAGAGCGAGAAACTGCCGCGTAGCCGGCTCCAGGTTCGCGCTCGGTGCGCGCTCCTGTAGGTCATCGAGTAATTCCAGGTGGTAATGCGCCTGATGAAAACGCCGCGACAGTGACAACGCGGCAATCAGCCAGCCCAAGAGCTTAGGCTGATCCAGCAGCAGCGCTTCCGGCAACGGCTCCAGCCAGCGCAGGATGTCACCGAACTGGCCGCTGCGAACCCAGGCCGCGCAGCTCTGCTCCAGCAGCCCGAGAAACAGCTGCTGACCCGCACAGTGGCGGGCATGCTGCAAAGCCTGCTCATGCTCGCCCAGATGCATGAAGTAATCCGCCGCACGGCTGTGCAACTGATCCAGACGGGCGTATTCCTCAATCAGCAGGCGTCGGCAGAGAAAGTCCTGCAACAGCGCATGGAAGCGAAAGCTGCCGGGCTGGTTTTCCACTGGCAGCAGGAACAACTGCCGCTCAGCCAGTTCCTCCAGCAACAGCGCCGAACCCGTGCGCTGCAGCACATGGTCACAGAGCGCACCGTCAAAACGCTCGAACAGCCCACAACAGAGGAGAAACTCGCGCAGCGGCGGTGGCAACTGCCGCAGCACCACATGGCCAAAGTAATCGACGATTTCCGGCTGGCTGCCGTTGAACCGTTGCAATGCCTGGGTGCCGAAACGCGCATAGGCCAACAAGGCGATCTTCACCCCGGCCACCCAGCCTTCGGTCATACCCAGCAGGCTGTCGAGGTAATCCGGATTCAGCGACTGCCCGCCCAGGTGGTGGTTGAGCTGCTGTACCTGCTCGGCGGACAGGCGCAAGTCGTGCTGATCAATACACAGCAGGCGGTTTTCCAGCTTCAGCTGACTCAGAGCAAAGCCTGGGTGATTGCGGCTGGCGATGATCAGATGAACATGGCTCGGAAGCTGCTCCAACAGCACCGCCATCACCTCCAGAATGCTGCGCGACTCGATCCACTGAAAATCATCGAAGGCGATAAACAGCGGCCCGTCGACCCGCTCCAGCGCATCGCCGAACAACTCGCCCAACAAGCGTGGTGACAGGCTGGACGCCAGCGCCAACGGGTTGAACCAGGAGGTATCGAAATCATTGACCTGGGCGCGGATGCCTTCGGCCAGATGGCGGAAAAAACACAGTGGGTCGTTGTCCCGCGCCTGTAGCGGGTAATGCACCAGCGTCGCCGCACAGCGAGCGCGCCAATGCTGCAGCAAGGTCGACTTGCCGGAGCCCGCAGGGGCCAGCAACAAGGTCAGGGCAAAATCTTCACTGCGCCCCAGCAGGTCCAGCAGACTCTGGCGGAGCACACCATTGGCAGACAAAACGCACGGTTGAAGTCGGTCCATCAGGCAGACCCTGTTCTTATTATTGTCGCGCAGTCAGACGCCGCGCCTGGCGATGGATGCTAGCGCCTGCGCAGGGAGAAAATTTGAAGTGCGTCAAAGTTCGCCTGCGGCTAGCCAAAGGTTGGCCCACAGTTGAGCACGCCATCAGATAGCGCGAAGCAATAAAAAGCCGCTGGTAAACAATGGAACACCTGGCGGGCCACCCGCCAGGTGCTGGGAGTGGCTTAGAGCGCCGCCAGACCGCGCGCCAGATCCGCCTGCAGATCAGCTAGATCTTCAAGACCGACGGCAACGCGGATCAGGTTGTCACGAATCCCGGCATTGGCCCGCTCGGCCGGTGTCAGACGGCCATGGGAAGTGGTCGCAGGATGGGCAATGGTGGTTTTGGTGTCACCGAGGTTGGTGGTGATGGAAATCACCCGCGTGGCATCGATAAAGCGCCAGGCGGCCTCTTTGCCACCCTTGACCTCAAAACTGACCACGGCACCGAAGGCACTCTGCTGACGCTTGGCCAGTTCATGCTGCGGATGGCTGGGCAGGCCTGCGTAATACACACGCTCAATGCCTGGTTGCTGCTCCAGCCATAACGCCAGTTGCAACGCGCTGGCGCAATGCGCCTGCATGCGGATGCGCAGGGTTTCCAGGCCCTTGAGGAAAATCCAGGCATTGAACGGGCTGAGCGTCGGCCCGGCGGTACGCAAAAAGCCCACCACCTCGGTCATCAACTTGGCCGAACCGGCGACCACGCCGCCCATGCTGCGGCCTTGACCGTCGATATATTTGGTCGCCGAGTGCATCACCACGTCGGCACCAAGCTTCAACGGCTGCTGCAACGCCGGGGTGCAGAAGCAGTTATCCACCGCCAGCAGCGCGCCTTTACTGTGGGCAATCTCGGCCAAAGCCGCGATGTCTACCAGTTCGGCCAGCGGGTTGGACGGCGACTCGACAAACAGCAGCTTGGTGTTGGATTTAAACGCGGCGGCCCAGCCGTCGAGATCCGCCAGAGGCACGTAGTCGACCTGCACGCCAAAGCGCTTGAGGTACTTCTCGAACAGGCTGATGGTCGAACCAAACACACTGCGCGACACCAGCACGTGGTCGCCAGCACTGCACAAGCTCATGACAATGGCCAGGATCGCCGACATGCCAGACGCGGTGGCTACTGCCTGCTCGGCGCCTTCCAGAGCGGCGATGCGTTCCTCGAAGGCACGCACCGTCGGGTTGGTGTAGCGCGAGTAAACGTTACCCGGCACTTCCCCGGCAAAACGCGCAGCCGCGTCGGCCGCTGAGCGGAATACATAGCTGGAGGTCGGGTAGATCGCCTCGCTGTGTTCACCCTCGGGTGAACGGTGCTGGCCGGCGCGAACCGCCAGGGTGTCGAAACCGACGCCGTCCAGATTGCTGTCCAGACGCCCGGCTTGCCATTCATTCGTCATTGCCAATTCCTTCAACCAGCCCGCCGCAGCGGGCCAGGCTGCAACCTAGTTGTTATACAGGTCGATGATTGCACTGACCGCCTGCGACTTGACCTTGCTAGCGTCGTTACGCGCCTGCTCGATGCGGTTCAGGTAGGCCTCATCAACGTCACCGGTGACGTACTTGCCGTCAAACACCGCACAGTCGAAATTGTCGATCTTGATCTTCTTGCTGCCGCTGACCGCTTCGATCAGGTCTGGCAGGTCCTGATAGACCAGCCAGTCGGCGCCGATCAGCTCACAGACTTCCTCGGTACTGCGACCGTGCGCGATCAACTCGTGCGCACTGGGCATATCGATGCCATACACGTTCGGGTAACGCACCGCCGGCGCCGCCGAGCAGAAATACACGTTCTTCGCCCCGGCTTCGCGGGCCATCTGGATGATCTGCTTGCAGGTGGTGCCACGCACAATGGAGTCATCCACCAGCATCACGTTCTTGCCGCGGAACTCCAGCTCGATGGCGTTGAGTTTCTGTCGCACAGATTTCTTGCGCGCTGCCTGGCCCGGCATGATGAAGGTGCGACCGATGTAGCGGTTCTTCACAAAACCTTCGCGGAATTTCACGCCCAGGTGGTTGGCCAACTCCAGCGCTGCGGTACGGCTGGTATCCGGAATCGGGATAACCACATCAATGTCGTGATCCGGACGCTCGCGCTGGATCTTCTCGGCCAGCTTCTCGCCCATGCGCAGGCGCGCCTTGTACACCGAGATGCCATCCATGATCGAGTCCGGACGTGCCAGGTAAACGTGTTCAAAGATGCATGGGGCGTATTTCGGATTCGCCGCGCACTGGCGGGTAAACAGCTTGCCTTCCTCGGTGATGTACACCGCTTCACCCGGCGCGAGGTCACGGATCAGGGTGAAACCGAGCACGTCGAGCGACACGCTTTCCGAGGCGATCATGTATTCCACGCCCTCGTCGGTGTGACGCTGACCGAAGACGATCGGGCGGATGCCGTTAGGGTCGCGGAAGCCGACAATGCCGTAACCGGTGATCATTGCCACAACTGCATAACCACCCAGGCAGCGTTCGTGCACGTCCGTCACGGCAGCAAACACGTCTTCTTCAGTGGGCTGCAACTTGCCGCGTTGCGCCAGCTCGTGAGCGAATACGTTGAGCAGCACTTCCGAATCGGAACTGGTGTTGACGTGGCGCAGGTCGGACTCGTAGATCTCCTTGGCCAGCTGTTCAACGTTGGTCAGGTTGCCGTTGTGCGCCAGGGTGATGCCATACGGCGAGTTGACGTAGAACGGTTGCGCTTCGGCCGAGCTGGAACTGCCCGCAGTCGGGTAACGCACATGGCCGATACCCATATGGCCGACCAGACGCTGCATGTGGCGCTGCTGGAACACATCACGCACCAGGCCGTTATCCTTGCGCAGGAACAGGCGGCCATCATGGCTGGTGACAATACCGGCAGCATCCTGGCCGCGGTGCTGGAGGACGGTCAGCCCGTCATACAGCGCCTGATTGACGTTCGATTTACCGACGATACCGACAATGCCGCACATGTGACGCAACCCCTACTCAATGAAACACGATGATTCGCAATGCACTTACGGCAGCTTGGGCTGCAGCAGCGCCTCTTTGAACGGTAACTCCACCGGCGCTGTCACGCCGCTGGCAAGCCACTGACTGGACATCCCCAGGATCAGGTTTTTCGACCAGTCTGCAACCATCAGAAAATGTGGCAGAAGTGCTGACTCCTGCCACCAGCTGTCTTGCTGCACCGGGGCCAGGCTGATCAGCCCGACCAGCACCACGACCAGCAGGCCACCGCGCGCCGCGCCGAAGACCATGCCGAGAAAGCGATCAGTGCCCGACAGACCTGTCACCCTGATCAGCTCACCAATCAGATAATTGACCAGAGCCCCCACCAGCAGGGTGACTACAAACAGAATGGCGCACCCTGCAATCACGCGCGCCGAGGGGGTATCGATATAGTCCACCAGGTGCTGCGAGAGCGCGCCGCCGAACATCCAGGCGACCACGCCAGCAATGATCCAGGTAAGCAGCGACAGGGCTTCCTTGACGAAGCCTCGGCTCAGACTGATCAGACTTGAAATGGCGACAACGGCGATAATCGCCCAATCGACCCAGGTGAATGCCACGATGCAGGTTACCGACGGGAAAGGCGCTGCATTTTAGCAGAGCACCTGCAAAGGGAGTAAGCAAAGGATTCACCAACCGCTGAAATGCCCGGCCAATCCGGCGACTGCCTGAACTGACAGGGCCTATCAAGCCGATTGATCAGCCTGCTTCTGGCTGAAAGCGCACCACAAACCCATTGAGCTTGTGCTGACGGTTGAGCTGATCACGCAGGCGATCCGCCTCGGCACGCTCAATCAGCGGCCCGACAAACACCCGGTTCATACCATCGACGCTGCGGATATAGGCGTTATAGCCCTGGCTGCGCAGGGTTTTCTGCAACTTCTGCGCACCATCACTGCTGGACAGACTGGCCAGTTGCACCGACCAGCTGATCGGCAGGCTATTGGCATCCAGCTTACTCGGTGCAACAGGTAGCGCGGCCGCTGGCACAGCAGCAGGGACTGGCGCAGCAACCACGGCCGGCTGTTCAAGCGACGGCGCCTCGACCGGCTCCAGACTTTGCACGGCGTCGGGACCAACCGGCTCATCTGGCAGCAACTGCGGCTCAGGCACAGCCACTGGCTGTGCCTCAATATTCGGCATTTCAGGCACAGCCGGCATTTCGGGAGCATCCACCAGCACCCGGCGCGACTCGTCTTCACGCGATAACAGCATAGGCAAGAAGATCACTGCCAGCGCCAGCAACACCAGCGCACCGACCATGCGCTGCTTCAATCCTTTATCCAGCAAAGCCATCCTGCACGCCCCCATTGGCTTGGCGGGCCAGCCAATCCAGGGCCTCGGCCACGCAATAGAAAGATCCAAACAACAGCACTTCATCGCCATCGGCGGCCTGCTCGCACTGCGCTTCAAGTGCCGCCTGCACACTGGCGTAAGCCACCACTTGCGCGCCACAGTGCTGCAGGTGCGCCTGCAACTCGGCGACTTCACGGCTACGACTGGTTGGCAATGGTGCCACTGCCCAGTTGTCCACTTCGCTCAACAAGGGCCCCACCACACCACTCAGGTCCTTGTCAGCAAGCAGACCAAACACTGCCAAACGCTTGCCCGGCAAGGCTCGCGATGCCAGACGCTGGGCCAGATAGTCCGCTGCATGGGGATTATGCCCAACATCGAGCAGCAGCGTGAGTGACTTGCCCTGCCAATTGAACATTCTGCGATCCAGTCGCCCGGTTACCCGGGTTTGCAACAATGCCTTGCTGATCGCCTCAGGCTGCCAAGGCAGTTGCATCACGGCATAGACCTGTAGGGCCAGGGCAGCGTTTTCCATAGGCAAATCAAGCAACGGCAGCTGACTCAGACGCAGCACTTCGCCGTGATCATTCAGCCCATACCAGGACCAGCCTTGCTCACCAACACTCAAGTCATAATCGCGGCCACGCAGGAAAAATGGCGCATCCAGCAGCGCTACCTGATCGAGCAGCGGTTGCGGCGGATCAATATCGCCGCACAGAGCAGGTTTAGCAGCGCGCAGAATGCCAGCCTTTTCAAAGGCGACTGACTCGCGGCTATCGCCGAGCCAGTCGGCATGGTCGATGCCTATGCTGGTCACCACGGCAATATCGGCATCCAGCAGGTTCACCGCATCCAGCCGACCGCCCAGGCCCACTTCCAAAACCAGAGCATCCAGCCCCGCCTGCTGGAACAGCCAGAAAGCCGCCAGGGTACCCATTTCGAAATAGGTCAATGAGGTATCGCCGCGCGCCACTTCAACCACGGCAAAGGCTTCGCAGAGCTGTGCATCACTGGCTTCAACACCGGCAATCTGCACGCGCTCGTTATAGCGCAGCAGATGGGGAGAGCTGTAAACACCAACCTTGAGCCCCTGCCCTTGCAGCAGCGAGGCGATAAAGGCACAGGTCGACCCCTTGCCATTGGTACCGGTGACGGTGATCACCCGCGGAGCAATCCTGGCCAGCCCCAGGCGCTGCAGCACGATCCGCGAACGCTCCAGCCCCATATCAATGGCGCTGGGGTGCAGTTGCTCCAGATAGCTCAGCCAATCGGCAAGGGAACGTTCAGTCATGCAGTCGCCGGCAGTGCAACAGGTGATGGCAGCCCCATCAGCTGGGCCAACAGGCGCGCCAGACGCGGACGCAGCTCAGCACGGTGAATGATCATATCGATGGCGCCATGCTCCAGCAGGAATTCGCTGCGCTGGAAACCTTCTGGCAGTTTCTCGCGCACGGTCTGCTCGATCACGCGCGGACCAGCAAAGCCAATCAGAGCACGAGGCTCGGCAACAATCACATCACCAAGCATGGCAAGGCTGGCCGATACGCCACCATATACCGGGTCGGTCAGTACGGAAATAAACGGAATACCTTCTTCACGCAGACGTGCCAGCACGGCCGAGGTCTTGGCCATCTGCATCAGCGAGATCAGCGCCTCCTGCATACGCGCGCCACCGGAGGCGGAGAAGCACACCAGCGGGCAACGCTGCTCCAGCGCGGCATTGGCAGCACGGACAAAGCGCTCACCGACGATGGCGCCCATCGAACCGCCCATAAAGGAGAATTCAAACGCGCAGGTCACAATCGGCATGCCTTCCAGGGTGCCGCGAATCGACACCAGGGCATCTTTCTCACCGGTCTGCTTTTGCGCGCCAGCAAGGCGATCCTTGTACTTTTTGCTGTCGCGAAACTTCAACCGGTCAACCGGCTCAAGGTCGGCACCCAGCTCTTCACGCCCCTCGGCATCGAGGAATATATCCAGGCGCGCACGGGCATCAATGCGCATGTGGTGATTGCACTTGGGGCAGACGTCCAAGGTCTTTTCCAATTCGGGTTTGTACAACACCGCGTCACAGGACGGGCACTTGTGCCACAGGCCTTCGGGCACCGAACTCTTCTTGACCTCGGATCGCATGATCGATGGGATCAGTTTGTCTACCAACCAGTTGCTCATGCTCTTGACTCTCCAACGCTGTTAACCGGGCGGCTGCGCTATATGCGACCGGGCCTACCAGGGAAAATTCATGAGTACAGCCATTTCAGGGGCCGGTGCTAACACCAGCCACCTTGAAACGACCGCCTGCAGTGTTCATACAACCTGCAACAGGGTTATGGACGGCCAAGCCAGCGGCGTCGTCACATCCCCCGACATCACTCAAGCACGCTTGACTGCCTGCATGAACGCGCTGATCTTCGCCGCGTCCTTGATGCCTTTGGCCGACTCGACACCGCCACTGACATCCACGGCGTAGGGACGCACCTGAGTAATGGCCTGTGCCACATTCTCGGCCGTCAGGCCACCTGCCAGGATGACCGGCTTACTCAATTGCGCCGGCACCAGCGACCAGTCGAAAGCCTCGCCCGTGCCTCCTGGGATGCCTGAGACATAGGTGTCCAACAGTACACCGCTGGCATTCTTGTACATCGCGACCTGCGCAGCGATGTCATCACCTGGCTTGACGCGAAGCGCCTTGATATAGGGGCGGTGAAAACCATCACAGGCGGCCGGGGTCTCGTCACCGTGGAATTGCAGCAAGTCGAGCGGCACCGCATCAAGAATTTCGCCCAACTCACAGCGGCTGGCATCAACGAACAGGCCAACCGTGGTCACAAAAGGCGGCAAGGCAGCAATAATGGCCCGCGCCTGCTGCACGCTGACCGCCCGCGGGCTCTTGGCATAAAACACCAGACCAATCGCATCCGCGCCCGCTGCTACTGCGGCCAGTGCATCCTCTATGCGGGTAATGCCACAAATCTTGCTGCGAACGGCTGACAACAGGAAGACCTCAGTAAATTCAGTGAAAGCCGGATGCTAGGGTTTGTTGGCGCCTCTACGCAAGCTGCACACTCACAAAAGCGCAGCAGCCCGTGGTTGATGCGCTTCAGATATCGACGGCAACGTCCGGTAAACCAGAGAGGAAATGCGGCCCCAGGTAACGTTGGGGCAAGTCGAACTCCTTGGGATAGTCGACCTGCACCAGGTACAACCCATAGGGATGCGCAGTCACGCCCCCGGTACGCCGCACGCGAGTTTCCAGCACTTCCTGCGCCCATTCCACCGGCCGCTCGCCCTCCCCAATGGTCATCAGCACACCGGCAATATTGCGCACCATATGATGCAAAAAGGCATTGGCGCGGATATCCAGCACGATAAATCGGCCATGCTGGAGTAACTCCAGGTGGTGCACCGTCTTGATTGGCGATTTGGCCTGACATTGGCGCGCGCGGAACGCACTGAAATCGTGGGTACCAATAAAACACCGCGCCGCCTGGCGCATGCGTTCGATATCCAGAGGCCGGTGATTCCAGGTGACCTCTTCAGCCATATGCGCCGGGCGAATCTGGTCGTTATAAATCACATAACGGTAACGCCGCGCCTGGGCGCAGAAACGCGCATCAAAGTGCGCGGGCATCGACTTGGCCCAGGTCACGCTGATATCACCGGGCAAATTCATGTTCGCACCCATCACCCAAGCATGCATGGAGCGCTCGACCGGTGTATTGAAATGCACGACCTGGCCACTGGCATGCACCAGCGCATCGGTACGCCCGGCACAACTTAAGGTTACGGGAACACCGCCGGCGACTTTCG
Source organism: Pseudomonas anguilliseptica (assembly GCF_021375795.1). GTDB lineage: Bacteria > Pseudomonadota > Gammaproteobacteria > Pseudomonadales > Pseudomonadaceae > Aquipseudomonas > Aquipseudomonas anguilliseptica_A. The sequence goes on from NZ_JAEIOI010000005.1 coordinate 107,893, forward strand.
CCAGGGCTTTCTCCAACGACTCCTGGATTGAAGGCACACCGGCGCGCTGGCGCTGAAAGCCGCGATAGCGCGAACCCTTGTACTCGACACCCAGAGCTATCTTGAAAACGCCAACGGCAGCCGAGTCGGCTGCCGTTGTAGTAATACCATCAGACATGTATCAAACCAGTTTAGCGATCAGCTCACGCGCTTCCTGTTGCTGACCTTCATTACCTTCGGTGATGACTTCATCAAGGATGTCGCGAGCACCTTCGGTATCACCCATGTCGATGTAGGCGCGCGCCAGATCAAGCTTGGTGGCCGTTTCATCGGTACCAGAGAGGAAGTCGAAGTCATCGTCATTATCCAGTGCAGCGCTGGCAGGCGCGGTGCTTGGCGATAGATCCAGATCAGCAGGCTGATCCAGGTCATCGGAAAGCAGATCCAGCTCGGCGCTGACTTCGTCCAGTTGCGCCGCAAAACTATCGCTCGACGGCTGAGCTGGGGCGTCATCACTCAGCGACAGATCAAAGTCAGCTGACAGGTCAAAGTCACCTGCCGCATCTTCCGCTGGCAATTCAAAACTTGGTTCAGCAGCAGCCGGCGCAACCTTGGGCTCATCATCCAGGCTCAGCAGGAAATCATCTTCGGCCGCAGCGCTTTCGGTCGATTTGGCCGGTGCATCCAGATCCAGACTGAAGTCCGCCAGATCGCCGCCCAAGTCCAGGCTGTCGCTGGTACTGTCCGCCAGGCTCAGGTCAAAACCCAGATCATCTTCTTTGCTGTCGGCTTGCTCAATCGGAGAACTGAAGTCCAGGTCGCTGTCCAGCGCCAAGCTGTCCAAATCATTCAGCGAAGCATTGTCACCCGCCGCTTGCAGGTCACGGTCCAGTTCAGATTCAAGGTCGTCCAGGCTCAGGTCAAATGCATCGTCCTGATCACCAGCCGGCGCTTTCGGAGCAGGATCATCCAGAGTCAGGTCATCCAGGCTGAAGCTGTCCAGATCCTCAGCAGACGAAGCCGCTGCAAAACCGGCACCGGCAGCTGCCGCCGCCATTGCAGGGTACTTGGCTTTGATCTGATCGACTTCAGCGGCGCTACCACCAATTTCACGCAGTTCATCGTCCTGACGGGCAAAACCGTTGCGGTCGCCCATCTCGGCATAGACTTCCATGAGTTTCAGACGCAGATCACTGCGCTGCGGCTCATCATTGATTGCCGTCTGCAGCAACTCGGCAGCCTGTGGGAAACGGCCATAGGCGATGTAGATATCGGCCTCACCCAAGGCATCACCAGTCTGCGCGGTTACCCGCTCTTCGCTCGGCGCATCGGACTGCTGGCTGCCGAGGTCATCGCTCAGACCATCAAAGCTGTCGTCAGGCAAATCCAGCCCCGCACCCAGGTCAGAAGCATTATCGTCGGCGGCCAGGCTTTCCTGCAGCTCCGCCTCTTTCAAAGCATTACGACGGGACAGCATCATCAATGCCAATAGCAGCACCAACAATGCACCACCACCGGCAACCCCCAACAGCACCGGGTTAGCCAACAAATCGTCAATGACATTACTCTCGGCCTGTGGCTCTGCAACCACCGGAGCCTCAACAACAGGCGCTGGCGGAGCTACCGGGGCAGGCTCAGGTGCAACAACCGGAGCGGGCTCCTGCACTGCGGGCGCAGCTGCTTCAGGCTGTGCAGCAGGCTCTTCGCTGTAGTTGAAATCGGTTTCACCTGTTGCGGCCGGCTCAACCGGAGCAGGCACGACCGCAGGCTCTTGCGGTACAGCTGCTGCCGCAGGTGTTACCGGGGCTTCAGTAACCACGGGGGTTTCAACCACTACTGCAGGTGCCGGGACAGCAGCCGGAGCTGGTGCGTTGTTTTGTGCAGCCAGATCAGCCTGTAGCTTGGCCATCTGATCGTCTTTAAGCTGGATCAGACGCTGAAGTTTGTCGAGCTGGCTCTGCAAGTCGGTCATACGGCCTTTCAGCTCGTCGTTTTCACGGCGACTGGAGTCCAGGCTTTCCTGGGTCACGGCCAGCTTGTCGGTCAAAGCCTTACTGTCAGCTGCGCCCTTGTCACTGCCGGTAGTGGCCTTGCCACTCTCAGCGGCAACCAGTTTCAAGCTATCGCCGGCCTCGACCTTGGCCGGCGCGGCAGCAGCGCTGGTGCGTTTGGTGGCATCTAGCTGACGAGCGCTGGTCGCTACGCTACGACCTTCACGCCAGGCAGCATTCTGCTCGGCGACCTGGGCAATGGCCTCACCCTGGGCACGACTCTTGATCTGCTGTTCATCCGGCAGACGCAGCACCTGGCCGCTTTTCAGACGGTTGATATTACCGCCGACAAAGGCATCCGGGTTCAGGTCCTGAATAGCCAGCATGGCTTGATGCACACTGCCACCCGCACGTGCGCGCTGGGCAATTTCCCAAAGGGTGTCATTGGCAGTGGTTTTGTATTCATTGCCATCCAGCGGCTTGGCTGCTGGCGCAGCCGGGGCGGCAGGGGCAGCTGGAGCAGCAGGACGAGCAACCGGAGCAGCTGCAACAGCTGGACGCGGAGCGGCTACAGGAGCCTGTACACGTGGCGTTGGTGCGGCAACAGGCAGTTGCGCAGTAGCTGGGATTACGCTCTGCGGGGTATAGAGCGGTGGATCGAGCAACAAGGTGTATTCACGCAGCAAACGGCCATTGGGCCACAGCACTTCAACCAGGAAGTTCAGGTAGGGCTCGCGCATGGGCTTGCTGGAAGTCACCCGAATGACACTTTTGCCATTGGGTTTGAGCACGGGTGTGAACTTGAGGTCCGTCAGGAAGTACTGACGGTCAACACCAGCCTTGGTGAATGCTTCGGGGGACGCTAGGGTTGGAATGACCTCATTGGAAGCCAGGTCGCGCACTTCCAGCAACTCGATCTCTGCGACCAGCGGCTGATTGAGCGCCGATTGCAGGGTCACCTCACCCAGCCCCAGCGCGTGCGCCATACCGGATGACAGCGCCGAAGCAGCTGCGATTGCCAGCACCAGTTTGCGAACCCGAACCATAGCGTTATCCCTTGTTTTATCTTTTTTTCTCGACCAGCGAGAGGATCTTGAAAATTGCTGCCTGCCCCACCCGAAGGTGTTACCCCATTCAGCAATCAACTCAGCCAGTATTGCCAAGCTCGAAAGATTCTTCAAATTTCTAGGTAAGTATCTTTTACAGATAGTGTTTTATCAACAACTCGGCTATTTGCACAGCATTCAGCGCCGCGCCTTTTCTCACATTATCAGACGTGATCCACAAATTGAGTTGGGCTGGATCATCCAGACCCGCACGTACCCGGCCCACATAGACCACGTCCTGACCGACGGCATCGCCCACCGCAGTCGGGTAATCATCCGACTCAACCAGCTCCAGCGCAGGTGCGCCGTCCAGCGCAGCACAGACCTGCTGCAAGTCGATAGACGACTCGGCCTGCAGGGAAACGCTCAAACTGTCGCCAAAAAACACCGGCGCCTGGATACAGGTTATGGCAACTGGTAGGTGCGGCACGCCAAGCAATTGCCTGATTTCACCGGCTATTTGCCGCTCCAGCGCAGCATGCCCATCGCTATCGGGCTGTTCGACCTGCGCCAACAAGTTGAACGCCACCTGCCGATCAAACAGCCGTGGCTCAAGAGCACGACCGTTGAGCAATTCAGCGGTCTGGCGCGCCAGTTCGGATACAGCTTCACGGCCGCGACTGGAAACAGCCAGGCAAGCAGTCACGGTCAGGCGCTGAATAACCAGGGACTCCGGCAGCGCGGCCAGCACTGCCGCCAGGGCGATTGCCGGCGCGCTCGGACTGGTCAGCAGGTATGGCGCATTCAGCGCAGCGAGCACCTGCGCATTGACCTCAGGCACCAGCCGCGGCGCCTGCTCAGCGGGCAGACCGCTGGCCAGATCAATCACCGCACAGCCGGCCGCAGCCGCCTGCGCCGCATACGCCTGGGTAATCTTGCTGCCTGCGGCAAAGAACGTCAGGCGCACATTGGCAAAATCAAAGCCCTGCACATCGCGAACGCGCAGGCTTTTGCCGTTGAAGGTCAGCGAGCGCCCTGCCGACTCTCCGCTGGCCAGCAAATACAGATTGGCTACCGGGAAGTCGCGCTCTTCCAGCAGTTGCACCAAGGCTTCGCCAACGCTACCGGTGGCACCGATCACGGCAATATCAAAGGTTCGGGTCATGACGGCACTTCAAGCGAAATAAGCCCAGCACTGTATAGCCAGGCCCGACAAATGCAAAGAAGCGGGCTGCCAAGCGCCCGATTTGACTCGAACACCCGACAACCCGCTCTTTTAACAGCGGGTTGCGTATCAGCGCTCCAGCAGGATACGCAGCATACGGCGCAGCGGTTCGGCCGCGCCCCACAGCAGTTGATCACCGACCGTGAACGCGCCGAGGTACTGCGAGCCCATATTGAGCTTGCGCAGACGGCCGACCGGCACGCTCAGGGTACCGGTTACAGCAGTCGGGCCCAGCTCGCGAATGCTCGCTTCACGCTGGTTTGGCACCAGCTTGACCCAAGGGTTGTGCTGGCTGATCAGACCTTCGATGTCCGATAGCGGCACATCCTTGTTCAGTTTGATGGTCAGCGCCTGACTATGGCAGCGCATGGCACCGATGCGCACGCACAGGCCATCGACCGGGATCGGGTTTTTGAAGCGACCGAGAATCTTGTTGGTTTCCGCCTGGCCCTTCCACTCTTCACGGCTCTGCCCATTTGGAAGTTCCTTGTCGATGTAAGGAATCAGGCTGCCGGCCAGCGGCACGCCGAAATTGTCGACCGGGAACGACTCACCGCGCATGGCTTCGGCCACTTTACGGTCAATATCCAGAATGGCGCTGGCTGGATCGGCCAGCTCATCGGCCACCGAGGCGTTGATCGCGCCCATTTGTTTGATCAGCTCACGCATATTCTGCGCACCGGCGCCGGAGGCCGCCTGATAGGTCATGGCACTCATCCACTCGACCAGACCGGCTTCGTACAGACCACCCAACGCCATGAGCATCAGGCTGACGGTGCAGTTACCGCCGACATAGTTCTTGGTGCCCGCATCCAGTTGCTGATCGATCACCTTGCGGTTGACCGGGTCAAGCACGATGACCGAACTGTCATCCATACGCAGCGACGAGGCGGCATCGATCCAGTAGCCCTGCCAGCCGGCTTCGCGCAGCTTGGGGAAGACTTCGTTGGTGTAGTCGCCGCCCTGGCAGGTCAGGATCACGTCCAGGCTTTTCAGCTCGTCGATGCTGTAGGCGTCCTTCAAGGGCGCCGTTTCCTTGCCAATCGCCGGACCTTGGCCGCCGACATTGGAGGTGGTGAAGAACACCGGCTCGATCAAGTCGAAATCCTGCTCTTCCAGCATGCGTTGCATCAGCACGGAACCGACCATGCCGCGCCAACCGATCAGACCTACACGTTTCATAACACTCAAACCTCTATATGCGGCCCCGCCTAGTACGACGGGGCCGGAAAGATTACAGACTACGCAGCGCTTCGACTACCGCATCACCCATTGCCGCAGTGCCGACCTTGGTCGTACCTGCGCTGTAGATGTCACCGGTACGCAGGCCCTGATCAAGCACCTTGCTTACAGCCAATTCAATGGCATCGGCGACCGCTGTCTGATTGAAGCTGTAACGCAGCATCATCGACACCGAGAGAATGGTGGCCAACGGGTTGGCGATGCCCTTGCCGGCGATGTCCGGCGCAGAGCCGTGGCACGGCTCGTACATGCCCTTATTGTTGGCGTCCAAAGATGCCGACGGCAGCATGCCGATGGAACCAGTGAGCATCGAAGCTTCGTCAGACAAAATGTCACCAAACATGTTGTCGGTGACCATCACGTCGAACTGCTTGGGCGCACGCACCAGTTGCATGGCGGCGTTGTCGACGTACATGTGGCTCAACTCGACGTCCGGGTAGTCCTTGGCCACTTCCTCGACCACGGCGCGCCACAGTTGGCTGGAGGCCAGGACGTTGGCCTTGTCCACCGAGCACAGCTTCTTGCCGCGCACACGGGCCATGTCGAAACCCACCTTGGCAATACGACGGATTTCGCTCTCGCTGTACGGCAGCGTGTCGTAGGCCATGCGCTCGCCGTTCTCCAGCACCTTGCTCTCACGTGGCTGACCGAAGTAGATGCCACCGGTCAGCTCGCGGACGATGAGGATATCCAGACCAGCGACCACTTCCGGCTTGAGGCTGGAAGCCTCGGCCAGTTGCGGGTAGAGGATGGCCGGGCGCAGGTTACCGAACAGACCCAGCTGCGAACGGATTTTCAACAGGCCGCGTTCCGGGCGGATGGCTGGATCAATGGCGTCCCACTTCGGCCCGCCGACGGCTCCGAGCAGTACCGCATCGGCAGCCTTGGCGCGTGCCAAGGTCTCGTCAGCCAGCGGCACGCCGTAACGGTCAATTGCCGCACCGCCGAGATCATCGAAACTCAGTTCGAAGCCCAGGTTGTACTTGTCGTTGGCCAGGTTCAGCACCTTGACCGCCTCGGCCATGATTTCCGGGCCAATACCGTCGCCGGGGAGAATCAGAATCTGTTTGGACATGTTTTTCTCAACTCATTAAATCGGCGAGTGACGGATGCACTCGCCCACTGATTATTTGATTGCGCCGAACAGCCAAGGGCTGCGCTGCTGATAGGTGGTTTCAAAGGCCTTGATCGCATCGCTGTCCTGCAAGGTCAGACCGATATCGTCCAGACCATTGAGCAGGCAATGCTTGCGGAAGGCATCAACCTCAAAGCTGTACTGCACACCATCGGGACGGGTCACGGTCTGCGCGGCTAGGTCGACGGTCAGCTGATAACCGACAGTGGCTTCTGCCTGCTGGAACAGCGCATCAACCTCTTCTTCCTTGAGGATGATCGGCAGCAGGCCGTTCTTGAAGCTGTTGTTGAAGAAGATATCGGCAAAGCTCGGAGCGATGATCGTACGGAAGCCGTACTCTTCCAGCGCCCAAGGCGCGTGTTCGCGGCTCGAACCACAACCAAAGTTCTCCCGCGCAAGCAGCACGCTGGCGCCCTGGTAGCGCGGGAAGTTCAGCACGAATTCCTGGTTAACCGGGCGTTTGGAATTGTCCTGATTCGGCTGACCGACATCGTGATAGCGCCACTCATCGAACAGGTTCGGGCCGAAGCCAGTGCGCTTGATCGACTTCAAGAACTGCTTGGGGATGATCTGGTCGGTGTCGACGTTGGCACGATCAAGCGGTGCAACCAGGCCGGTGTGTTGGGTAAAAGCTTTCATCGTCAGCTCCTTAGGCCTGGATCAATTCGCGCACATCGATAAAGCGGCCGGTCACCGCAGCAGCGGCAGCCATTGCCGGGCTGACCAGGTGGGTACGACCACCCGCGCCCTGACGGCCTTCGAAGTTGCGGTTGGAGGTCGATGCGCAATGCTCGCCACTGCCAAGTTTGTCCGGGTTCATCCCCAGGCACATGGAACAACCTGGCTCACGCCATTCAAAACCGGCCTCGATAAAGATGTGGTGCAAACCTTCTTGTTCCGCCTGCGCCTTGACCAGACCCGAACCAGGCACCACCAGCGCCTGCTTGATGGTGCTGGCAACCTTGCGCCCCTTGGCTACTTCAGCGGCAGCACGCAGGTCTTCGATGCGTGAGTTGGTGCACGAGCCGATAAACACGCGGTCCAGCTGGATATCGGTAATCGGCTGATTGGCCGACAGGCCCATGTACTTCAGGGCGCGGATGATCGAGTCCTTCTTCACCGGGTCGCTTTCAGCGGCCGGGTCCGGCACGTTCTGGTCCACAGCCAGAACCATTTCAGGGGAAGTACCCCAGCTGACTTGCGGCTTGATGTCTTCAGCTTTCAGTTCGACCACGGTATCGAACACTGCATCAGCATCGGAAACCAGGTCCTGCCACTGCGCCACAGCCTTGTCCCAATCCGAGCCCTTGGGCGCGAACGGACGATCCTTGACGTAGGCGATGGTCTTTTCATCCACCGCCACCAGACCGACGCGGGCACCCGCTTCGATGGACATGTTGCAGATGGTCATGCGCCCTTCCAGCGACAGGTCGCGGATTGCGCTGCCAGCGAACTCCAGGGCATGACCATTGCCACCAGCGGTGCCGATCTTGCCGATCACGGCCAGCACGATGTCCTTGGCGGTGACGCCGAACGGCAGCTTGCCTTCGACGCGCACCTGCATGTTCTTCATCTTCTTGGCAACCAGGCACTGGGTGGCGAGCACATGCTCGACCTCGGAGGTGCCGATGCCGTGGGCCAGCGCACCGAAGGCGCCATGGGTGGAGGTGTGCGAGTCGCCACAAACGACGGTCATGCCCGGCAAGGTCGCGCCCTGCTCCGGACCCACCACGTGAACGATGCCCTGACGCACGTCGTTCATCTTGAATTCGAGGATGCCGAAGTCATCGCAGTTCTCGTCCAGGGTCTGTACCTGGATACGCGACACTTCATCAGCGATGGCCTCAAGGCCGCCTTGACGTTCAGCCTTGGTGGTCGGCACGTTATGGTCCGGGGTGGCTATGTTGGCGTCGATGCGCCACGGTTTGCGGCTGGCCAGACGCAAGCCCTCAAAGGCCTGCGGCGAGGTCACTTCGTGGAGGATGTGGCGGTCGATGTAGATCAGCGACGAACCATCGTCGCGACGCTTCACCTCGTGCATGTCCCAGAGCTTGTCGTACAGCGTTTTGCCGGCCATCAGCGATTCCCTCATCAACTTGTTTCTATGCCTGGGCAAATAGCCCTTTGGCTTATGGGGCCATCCTATGGCTCCGAACGAAATTACTCAAATTCATATTTTTTATTCAAAGGATTCCAAATCGGAATACGAGTACGGCATGCTGATCGCAATCCACCCCACTCGCCGCCAGGACCTGCCACATGGATCTCGCCACCCTGAATGCCTTTATTGCCATTGCCGAGCTGGGCAGCTTCTCGGAAGCGGCAGAGCGCCTGTTTCTGACCCAGCCAGCGGTGAGCAAACGTATCGCCAGCCTGGAGCAACAGCTCAATGTACGCCTGTTCGACCGCCTGGGCCGCGAGGTGAGCCTGACCGAGGCCGGCCGCGCCCTGCTGCCACGGGCCTATCAGATTCTTAATGTGCTCGATGATACGCGCCGCGCTCTGACCAACCTGAACGGCGAGATCAGCGGTCGCCTGACCCTGGCCACCAGTCACCATATCGGCCTGCACCGCTTGCCTGCACTGCTGCGCGCCTTTACCCGTGCCTACCCGCAGGTGGCATTGGATATCCAGTTCCTTGATTCAGAAGTGGCCTATGAAGAAGTGCTACATGGCCGCGCCGAGCTGGCGGTGATCACCCTCGCCCCGGAAACCCGCGAGCCCGTGCATGCCGTAGCAGTGTGGGACGACCCACTGGATTTCGTCGCTGCCCCCGAGCATCCGCTGGCGCGCAATGGTGCCGTCAGCCTGGCGGATGTGGCCCATCACCCGGCGGTTTTCCCCGGCGGCAACACCTTTACCCACCACATTGTGCGGCGCCTGTTCGAGGCGCAGGGGCTGACGCCGAATATCGCCATGAGCACCAACTACCTGGAAACCATCAAGATGATGGTTTCCATCGGCCTGGCCTGGAGCGTACTGCCGCGCACCATGCTCGATGACCAGGTTGCGCGCCTGCCGTTGCCCGGCATCCAGCTGACGCGCCAGCTGGGCTATATCAGCCATACCGAACGCACCCTGTCGAATGCTGCGCGAGCCTTTATGAACCTGCTGGATGCCCAGCGTGACGGTCTTGCACAGGCAAGCGAGTAAAGGCTAACGTGGGCTCATAACGATAAGAAAGGTTTCTGCATGACTCAGCCCAGTTGCTCAGCCAACGGCCACGAAACCCGCGCACGTAAAGGAAGAGTGGATCGTGGCCAAATCCAGTGATCGCCGTCCGCCACTGCCGTTTATCCCGGCACTGGATCCTGCCGAATTCGAAAGCACCTGGAACGATGCCCCACGTCTGTTGCGTGCGCTCAATGGCGCCAAACTCGGCACCTGGTACTGGGACATTGAAAGCGGCCGGGTCAGTTGGTCACGCGGTGCCCAGGCACTTTTCGGCCTTGATCCCAAACAGCCGCTGCAAAAGCGCATCGACTATATCGAGCTGATCCCGGAAGAAGACCGTCCGGAAATCATTCGACTGTTCGAACAACTGCTCGCCGGCACCCCAAGCACCCGCGCCTTCCGCCACCGTATCCGCTGGCCAGATGGCAGCCTGCACTGGCTGGAAATCAGCGGCAGCCTGCAGCAGGACGCCGACGGCAAACATCGGGTCATCGGGGTCATCCGCGATATCAGCAACCAGCAGGCCCGCGAGCAGGCCCTGCGTAGCAGCGAAGAAAAATTCGCCCAGGCCTTCAATTACAGCCCCGATGCGGTGGTAATCACCGACAAAGCCAGCGGTCGCTTTATCGAAGTCAACGCCGGCTTCGAACGTCAGTTCGGCTGGACCGTTGAACAGACCCTGGGCCGCACCTCACTGGAAATGGGTGTCTGGGCCTGCCTGGAAGATCGCCAACGGATGATGACGGCGATCAGCAACAACAGCCTCAATGGCCTGGAAGTGCCGCTCTACCACCGCGATGGCAGCATCCGCCGAAACCAGTTGTTCGGCGGCGAAATCATGCTGGAGGGCAAGCTCTGCCTGGTTCTGTCGCTGCGTGACATTACCCAGCAACGCCAGCAGGAACAGGCGTTGCACGACAGCCAGGAGCGTCTGGACCTGGCATTGGACTCCGCCGACCTCGGCACCTGGGACTGGCACATCCCCAGCAATATGCTGTTCGGCTCGGCCCGCGCCTCCAAACTGCACGGTTTGAAAGAGGAACCCTTCCACGACGATTTCCGCAAGTTCTTCAGCTGTGTACCGCTGGCTGACCGCCACGCCATGCGTAAGCATTACCAGACCCTGGCGCAGGGCATCACCGAGGATTATCAGGTCACCTACCGGGCGATCTACGCCAATCAGGAAGTGCACTACCTGGAAAGCACCGCCAAGCTCTACCGCGACGCCCAGGGCCAGCCTGAACGCATGGCCGGCATCCTCATCGACATCAGCGAGCGGGTGCGCCGCGAGCAACGCCTGGCCGCCTCGGAAGCCAAATTCGCCAGCCTGTTCCAGGCCAGCCCAGACCCTGTCGCCCTGACTACCCTGCCCGACGGCTTTGCCCTGGAAATCAACTCCAGCTTCAGCCAGACCTTCGGCTGGCAACCAGAGGAAGTGGTCGGCCGCAAGATGACCGACCTCAACCTGTGGGCCGATCTGAGCCAGCGCACCGCGCTTTACCACAAGCTGCAGCACGACCAGAGCCTGGACAACGAGGTAGCCGACTTTCTCGACAAGCAGGGCCATGTCATCACCTGCGTGGTGTCCTCACGGCCGATCATGCTCAACAACCAGAGCTGCATCCTCACCACTTTCCGCGATATCAGCGAGCGGCAAAAAGCCCAGGCAGAGCTGCAGGCCAGCCAGGAGAAATTTGCCCTGGCATTCCACTCCAGCCCCGACGCCATCACCATTACCGAACGCGACACTGGCCGCTATATCGAAGTCAACGAAGGATTCAGCCGCCTGACGGGCTACAAACCCGAAGAAGTGATCGGCCGCAGCGCCATGGAGCTCAACGTCTGGGCTGACCTGGCCGAGCGCGATCTGATGGTGGAGAAGCTCAAACGCGACGGCCATGTCTACCACATGGAAATGCACGGCAAACACCGTGACGGCATGGTCAAACTGGTCGAAGTGTCGGTCGAGTCGATCGAGCTGAACAACACCGCCTGCCTGCTGCTGACCGCCCGCGACATCAGCGAGCTGAAAAGCGCTCAAGCCCAGGTGCAGCACCTGGCCTACCACGACTCACTGACTAACCTGCCCAATCGTGCCTTACTTCTCGACCGCCTGACCCAGCAGATTGCCTTGCTCAAGCGTCATGAACTGCGCGGCGCCCTGCTGTTTATCGACCTTGATCACTTCAAGCACATCAATGATTCCCTCGGCCACCCGGTCGGCGATGCAGTGCTCAAACTGGTGACCGCGCGCCTGGAGTCCAGCGTGCGCCAGGAGGACACCGTGGCGCGCCTGGGCGGCGACGAGTTCGTCGTGCTGATTTCCGGCCTGGAGGGCAAACGCTCGACGGTGGTCAGCCAGATACGCATGGTGGCGGAAAAACTGCGCCACCTGCTGGCCGAACCCATGCTGCTCGACGGTCACCAGCTGCAGGTCACCCCGAGCATCGGCATCGCCCTGATCCCCGATCATGGCGACACCCCGTCCGACCTGCTCAAGCGCGCCGATATCGCCCTGTATCGAGCCAAGGATTCGGGGCGCAACTGCATCCAGCTGTTTCGCAACACCATGCAAAAAGCCGCCAGTGAGCGTCTGCGCCTGGAAAACGACCTGCGCCTGGCCCAGGCCCGTGGCGAATTCGAACTGCATTTTCAGCCGCAGGTGGATGCACGTAACAATCAGGTCATCGGGGCTGAGGCGCTGCTGCGCTGGATGCACCCGACTCTGGGCGCACAGTCACCGGCGCTGTTTATTCATATACTCGAAGAAAGTGGGCTGATCCTCGAAGTCGGCGGCTGGGTGCTTGCTGAAGCCTGCCATGCCTGCGCCCAACTGCTGCGTCAGGGCCTGGTCGATGCGTCGCAATTCAGCCTGTGCGTAAACATCAGCCCGCGGCAGTTCCGTCAGCATGATTTTGTCGAGCGGGTGGAAAGCAGCCTGACCAGCAGCCAGCTGCCCGCCAATATGCTCAAGCTGGAAATCACCGAAGGCATCGTGATCCAGAACATCGACGACACGGTCGCCAAGATGAACCGCCTCAAACGCCTGGGCGTGAGCTTTGCCATGGACGACTTCGGCACCGGCTACAGTTCGCTGACCTACCTCAAACGCTTGCCGGTGGATGTGCTGAAGATTGATCAGTCATTCGTGCGCGACGCCACCCAGGACGCCAACGATGCCGAAATCATCCGTGCCATCGTCGCCATGGCGCGCAGCCTGGGGCTGGACATGATTGCCGAAGGGGTCGAACAACCGGATCAGCTGGAGTTTCTCCAACAACAAGGCTGCCACCACTACCAGGGCTACCTGTTCAGCAAACCGGTGCCGCTGGAACAGTTCAGCCAACTGCTCCTCGGTACGCCGAGCCCCCGTTGAAACAACAAGGGCACCCGAAGGTGCCCTTGTTGTTCACATACAGCGCACTTAGCTCTGCAATACGCGGCCGGCACCAATCGGGATGCGCTTGGCCTTGGCCTCTTCCGGCACGATGCGCACCAGGTCGATGTTCAGCAGGCCGTTGACCAGGCTGGCGGCCTTGACCTCGATATGATCAGCCAGACGGAACGACAGCTTGAAGGCACGCTGGGCGATGCCCTGGTACAGGTAAGTGACGTTCTCGGCGCTGGTATCACGTTTGCCACCAGTAACAGTCAGTACGCCGCGCTCGACCTGCAATTCAAGGTCGTCTTCCTGGAAGCCCGCCGCCGCGACTACGATGCGGTATTGGTCGTCGGCATATTTCTCGACGTTGTAGGGTGGGTAGCTGCTACCCGACTCATTGCGCATGGCCGACTCGAACAGGTCATTGAAACGGTCAAAGCCAACGGACTGACGGAACAGTGGGGTCATAGAAAATGCGGTGCTCATAATTTAAATCTCCTGAAATTCAGCGAGTGATACAGGACCCGACTTCGGCATCCTGCATGACTGAAAATGTGGTTACTCAACTGGATTTCAAGCCTCTGCAAAAATTTCTTACAGGGAGCAATTCGATGAGCAAGGTCATGCTGATCACCGGTGCCAGCCGCGGCATTGGCGCTGCCACCGCCAAGCTGGCGGCGGCTCAGGGCTATGCACTGTGCCTGAACTATCACCGGCAACAGGCAGCGGCTGAGGCGCTGGCGAACGAGATCACCCAGGCCGGCGGCCAAGCCATCGCCGTGCAGGCTGATGTCGCCGACGAAGGCCAGGTGCTGCAACTGTTCGCCCAGCTTGACCGGCACTTTGGCCGCCTCGATGTACTGGTCAACAACGCCGGCATACTGGAGCCACAGATGCGCCTGGAACAGATGGAGCTGGCGCGTTGGCAGCGGGTATTTGCCGCCAATGTGTTTGGCAGCTTTCTCTGCTGTCGCGAGGCGATCACGCGCATGTCGACACGCCAGGGCGGTAGCGGCGGTGCCATCGTCAACCTGTCCTCGGTGGCTGCCAAACTCGGCGCACCAGGTGAATACATCGACTATGCGGCGGCCAAGGGCGCCATCGATAGCATGACCCTGGGTCTGGCCAAGGAAGTGGCGGCCGATGGCATTCGCGTCAATGCGGTACGTCCCGGGGTGATCGAAACCGAGATTCACGCCAGCGGTGGTGAGCCGGATCGGGTCGCGCGGGTCAGCCAGAGTGTACCCATGGGGCGCGGCGGCCTGGCTAGCGAAGTGGCCGAAGCCGTACTCTGGCTGGCCAGCGAGCAGGCGTCATACACCAGTGGCGCGCTGCTGGATGTGAGCGGCGGGCGCTGAGAACCTATTTACAATCTGCTGCGCGTCGGCCCTGCTGCGTTAAAAACAGGCTCGGAATGTCATGTACAACAGTACATTCCGCTTCCTCACCGTTTTGACCAGCCGAAGGCTGTTACTACGTAGCGCCTTGCATGACTCTCGCTCGCGAGATCGTAAATAGGTTCTGGGGGAAACGCTCAGGCGCTGGCCTGTTCGACGCGCCCGGAGTCGGCAAACTCGATACCGAGCAGAGCATCGATACGCAGACAGTCGCTTTCTCGGCGCAGCAGGTTGAACAGCTCGGTCGCTTCCGGGTAGCTGCGCGTCAGCATCGCCAGCCACTGCTTGAACCGACCCGGCGCGTAGCGTGGCGACATCTTGCGCCGCGCCTGCAGCCAGAAATCCGCCAGCAGCGGCTGTAGCTCAGCCCAACTCATGGCCACCACCTCCTGCCCGGCCCTGGCCGCCGCAATCTGCCGGGCCAGGTCCGGGCGCGCCACCAGGCCACGGCCGAGCATGATGTCCTCCACCCCGCTGACCTCGCGACAGCGCCGCCAGTCATCCAGGGTCCAGATCTCACCATTGGCAAATACCGGCACCTTGACCGCGTCCTGCACCCGCGCCACCCACTCCCAATGCGCCGGCGGCTTGTAACCTTCGACCTTGGTTCGCGCGTGCACCACGATCTGCGCCGCGCCGCCCTCGGCCAGTGCCTCGGCGCATTCCAGGGCGTAATCCTTGTGATCAAAACCCAGGCGCATTTTCGCCGTCACCGGAATACTTGCCGGCACCGCACCGCGCACTTCACGGACAATCGCATGCAGCAACTCGGGCTCTTTGAGCAATACCGCACCGCCACGGGACTTGTTCACCGTCTTGGCCGGGCAGCCGAAGTTGAGGTCAATCACCGGTGCGCCGAGGGTGCAGGCAAAGGCGGCGTTATCCGCCAGGCAGGCCGGATCGGAGCCGAGAAACTGCACGCGCAGCGGCGTGCCGGTGGCTGTTTGCGCGCCGCTGAACAACTCAGGCGCGAGCTTCTCGTAGCTGCTGACGGGCAAGACCCGCTCGGTGACCCGGATAAACTCCGTCACGCACCAATCGATGCCGCCCACCTGAGTGAGCAAATCGCGAAGGATTTCGTCGACCAACCCCTCCATCGGGGCCAGGGCGATTTGCATAGGCAGTCTCTTGAAAATGCGGTACTGAACTTCGGCTAAAAGTCGCAGGTAGAAAAACGCCGCGTAGTGTACGCGGCGTGAGGGTGAAACGCTCAGGCATTAGCCCAACGGCGCGTCACAGTTCCATGGGAAAAGGCGGCTGCAAAGCAGCGCCATACCCCTCAACAAACTCCGGCGGCATGCGCTTGGGCTTGCCGCTGGACAGCTCGATGCAGACAAAAGTGGTTTTCGCCCGCAACAGGGTCACGCCGTCTTCCGGGCGAATCAGCTGGAAGCGCCGGTCCATCTTCAGGCGCTGATCGGACTCGACGATCCAGGTGGCCATCTGCAACTGCTGGTCTTCATAAGCACTGGCCAGGTAGTCGATCTCATGGCGCAGCACCGCCATGGCGCGGTCGAGGCGGCGATACTCGGCCAGATCCAGGCCGAGAAACTGCGAATGGCGCCAGGCGCAGCGCTCCAGCCAACTGACGTAGACCGCGTTGTTGGCGTGGCCAAGACCGTCGATGTCCTCGGCCGTCACCTGAATATCGATGACAAAGGGATTGCTCAGCTCCCAACTCATGCCGGTTGCTCCAGGCTACCGGCCAGGGCGCGGGCTTCGGCCGCCAGTTGGGTGATCTGATCCCAGGCGCGGGCGCGCACCAGGTTGCTTGGCGCGATCCAGGTGCCGCCCACGCAGGCCACGTTGGGCAGGCGCAAAAAGCTCAGCAGGTTATCCGGGGTTACCCCACCGGTCGGGCAGAAGCGAATACCGGTGAATGGCCCCTTGAAGCTCTTGAGCATCTTGATGCTGGTCGCACCGTTGGCCGGGAACAACTTGAGCGAGCGATAGCCGTACTCCAGCGCCAGCAGCACTTCCGAGGGCGTCATCACCCCCGGCAAATACGGCAAGCCGGAGTCTTCTGCCGCCGCCGCCAGGCGTTCGGTGCAGCCAGGGCTGACAGCGAACTGCGCGCCAGCATCGCGGGCCTCCAGAAACTGCTCGGCATGGATCAGCGTACCGGCGCCAATCAGCAGGTCCGGTAACTCCTTGCGCATTGCGGCCAGCGCATCCAGCGCGCGTGGCGTACGCAGGGTGACTTCCAGCACGCTGATGCCGCCGGCGTGCAGGGCACGGGCCAGGTCCAGCGCCAGGCTGATGTCTTCGATCACCAGCACCGGCAACACCGGGCGGGCCTGTTGCAGCACCATATCCATCGTCAGGCTCATGCCTTGCTCCCCGCTCTCAAGATTCAATCATCGCGTTCAGTCTTCAAACAGACTGCTGGCGCCCTGCTCTGCCGAGCCCACCAGGCGGCGCTGGGCGGCGAACAGTTCCAGACCATACCCCAATTCCAGCTCAGCACTGGCAGATGCCAATGGCCGTGCGGCCAGTTGCTGCTCACTCAGTTCCACCTGCAGCAGACCATTTTGCGCATCCAGCAACAGCCAGTCGCCATCCTGTAAACGCGCAAGGGGGCCGCCGGCAGCGGCTTCTGGAACCACATGCAAGGCACTGAGAACCTGACCGGAAGCACCGGACATGCGCCCATCCGTGATCAGTGCCACCCGTTGACCGGCCTGCTGCAAATTGGCCAGCAAGGGCATCAGTTTATGCAGCTCGGGCATGCCATTGGCTTGTGGGCCTTGGAAGCGCACCACCAGCACCAGGTCACCTTGCAACTCACCAGCGCTATAGGCAGCCTGCACGGCCGCTTCCGAATCGAAGATGCGCGCCTGGGCGCGGATGCGCCAGAAAGCCGGATCCACCGCTGAGGTTTTCACAATCGCGCGCCCCAGGTTGCCCGCCAGCAGCACCAGCCCACCTTCTGCGGCAAACGGCTCACCTACGTGCCGGACAATATCAGGTGCCGGGCTCTGCACCGGCAGGTCGCGCCAGACCAGGCGCTCGCCCTCCAGCCAGGGTTCGCGGGTGTAGGCCTGCAGGCCATGCCCGGCAGCCGTGGCCACATCGTCATGCAGCAAACCAGCGCCGAGCAGTTCACGCAGCAGCCAGGCTGGCCCGCCTGCGGCCTGAAACTGGTTCACGTCTGCTGCGCCATTCGGATAAACCCGCGCCAGCAGCGGCACCACCTTGGACAACGCGGCGAAATCATCCCAACTCAGTTCATAGCCCGCCGCTCGAGCGATGGCCGGCAGGTGCAAGGTGTGATTGGTCGAGCCGCCACTGGCGAGCAAGGCCACTACCGCGTTGATCAGCGCCCGCGCATCAATCTGCTTACCGACCGGCAGATAACGCTCGCCCTGGCGGCTGTTGTGCGCCACCAGGCGCGCCGCCTCATCAGTCATGGCATCGCGCAGCGGCGTATAGGGGTGGATAAAGGCGCTGCCCGGCACGTGCAGGCCCATCGCCTCCATCAGCAATTGATTGGTGTTGGCAGTGCCGTAAAAGGTGCAGGTGCCGGCCTGGTGATAAGCAGCCAACTCGGCGGCCAGCAGCTCATCACGGCTGGCTTCGCCACGGGCGTAACGCTGGCGGACGGCGGCTTTTTCCTTGTTCGGCAGGCCCGACTGCATGGGCCCGGCCGGCACGAACACCGCCGGCAGGTGGCCGAAATGCAACGCGCCGATCAACAGGCCGGGGACGATCTTGTCGCACACGCCCAGGTACAGCGCGCCATCAAAAATACCGTGGGTCAGGCCGATTGCTGCGGCCTGGGCAATCAGATCACGAGAGAACAGCGACAGCTGCATGCCCGCCTCGCCCTGGGTGATGCCATCGCACATGGCCGGCACCCCGGCGGCAAACTGCGAGGTCGCGCCGGCCTTGGCCAGAGCCACTTTCAGGCGCTCGGGATAGTCCCTGAGCGGCGCGTGGGCCGAGAGCAGATCGTTGTAACTGGAAATGATCGCCACATGCGGTGAGCCACCCTGCTTGATGATCAGCCGCGCATCCTCAGGCTGCGCCGCCAGGGCATGGGCCAGGTTGGAGCAGCCCAGCGCCTGATGCGCGGTGCGCGCGGCCGCCTGTGCCAAGCGTTGCAGATAGCGTTCGCGGCGTTTGGCCGAACGCTGCTCCAGCGCGGCGGTCACCTGCTCAACAACTGGGTGCAACATGACGGGGTCCTTTCTCGGCGAGGTACTGGCTTGCAGTGTAACGGCTTAACGCCCGCTTTCGCCCATGCACGTAGCAACCCGGACGTTCAGGGCGCCCAATAGATGTTCACGGGTAATGGGCTGCGCTGCAGCCAGGCATACAGCGGTAACTCACGAGCCGCTGGCTGGTCGCTCAGCACCGACTCAATCAATTCTCGCTTGCGCGCCCCAAAAGCCAACAGCCCCAGCCATTGGCCGCGCTGCAACATGGCCAGATTCAGTGACAGTCGCCGGCGGGGCTCTTGCGGCGCCAGGGCCGGCAAGGCAGCGGGCAGCGCCTGCGGATCGAGCGCATCCGCTAGGCCAGGCATACCGGGAAACAGCGAAGCGATATGACCGTCCTCCCCCATACCCAGCAACACTGCGCTAAACGGCGGCCATTGCGCCAACCGCTCGCCCCAACTTAATGCTGATTGATCCAGGGTCGCACCCTGACGCGGATCCAGGCAGTTGGCCTGCGGCAAGCCCTGATGCAGCAACTGCCAATTGCTCTCGGCGGCCTGCGCCGGTACCCAGCGCTCGTCGCTGGGGCTAAGGTCAAGGCGCGCACTCTCCAACTGCTGCGCCAGTAACGGCAACAAGGCTTGCGGGCTGCTACCGCCCGGCAAAATCAAGGCGGCACGCGCCTGCTGCGTCAACGTGGCTTGAATCTGAACCACGAGATCAGCAGCCAGCGCCTTCAGACAGTCGTCACGCTGGGCATGGTCATGCAGCAAATTCTGGTTCATGTGCAACCCCGGCTACGCTATCGGTATGTCATCAGGCCGCGCAATAATGCACCTTTGTCGCGACTGCCAACATACTTGCCATGGAATGCCTGTTTTGACTGCGATACTGCGCCTCTTTCTTCTGCTGTTGCTGCCGGCACTCGGACAAGCCGCCAGCCTGCCTCTACAGGCCAGCGATGCGCCGCTACTGCCCGGACCGGTCATGTACGTCTGGGCAGACCCTGAAGGACAGGCCGACATCCATCACGTGCGCCAACTTCCTGAGTCCGCCTGGCAACCCGTGACCCGCCGCGACGCCAGCTTCGGCTACAGCAAGCATGCGTACTGGCTGCGCTTCAGCCTGCACAACCCGGCTGACGCACCCATCAGCTGGATTCTGCTGATCGGCAACCCACTGCTCGACAGCCTGGAAGCTTATGGCCTGGATAACGAGCGGATCTATCAGGCCGGCGATCAACACCCCTTCAATCAGCGCTGGGTCGAGCATCGTCAATTGGTGCTGCCCGTGAACCTGGCGGGCGGCGAAGCGCGGGAGCTGATCCTGCGCATGCAGACCGACGGCTCGGCCAACCTCAGCGCCAGCCTGATGAGCGCCGAGGCCTTCAACCATCACGAACAGCGCATGTTGCTGTTGCAAGGACTGTTCTTTGGCGCGCTGTTGGTGATGATGATCTACAACCTGTCGATCTTCATCATCACCCGCGACCGTAACTACCTGTGGTACAGCCTGTTTGTCGCCAGTTTCAGCCTGTATCAGTTCATTCAGTTGGGGTTTGCCCTGCAGTGGTTGTGGCCGAACTCATTGAACTGGCACCAGTTGAGTTTCCCGTTCAGCTCGGCGCTGGCAACCCTGTTCGGCATTCTGTTCACCTACGGCGTACTTGATCTCAAGGCCAAGCACCCCGCCTACACCTGGATCAGCCGCCTGCTGATCGGTTGCAGCCTGCTGGTGATGCTGCTGGCTCTGGCCGCGCCTTACCTCGTGGCACTGCTCGGCAGCTTTATCCTGCTGCTGGCCTGTGCAATCTTCGGCTGCATCTTCACCATTCTGCGTTGGCGCGATGGCTATCCACCGGCCAAGCTGTTTGCCCTTGGCTGGTCGACATTGATCATCGCCAGCCTGTTCAGCGTGCTCAGCGGCACCGGCCTGATCGCCAACTCCCTGCTCACCCTGCACGCCCAGCAGATCGGCAGCCTGCTGGAACTGGTGATTTTCTCGATAGCCCTCGGCACGCGCATTCGCCTGGCGCAGATCGAACAGCAGATTGCTCAGGCCCGTTTGTTTGCCAACGAGCATCAACTGCGCATGGAGCAAGCCAAGAGTCTTGAGCTGCAACGGCAGATCAACGAGGGGCTGGAAAACCGCGTGCAGGAACGCACCGCCTCCCTGCAACAAGCCCTGGAGGAGCTGTCCAGCGCCAACCAGCGCCTGGCCGAACTGAGCCGGCACGACAACCTGACCGGCCTGTTCAACCGCCAGGTACTCAACGAGGAACTGGAGCGCATGCTCGCGCAAGCACGCCGCAGCCAGCAGCCGATTGCCATGCTGATGATGGATCTGGATCACTTCAAAAAGGTCAACGACGCCTACGGTCACCTGGTCGGTGATGCCTGCCTGCAGCACGCGGCCCAGCGCATGCGGCAGCGCATGCGCAGTAACGACCTGCTGGTACGCTTCGGCGGCGAGGAATTTGCTGCCGTACTCTGCGACACCGATCAAGCCGGCGCCATGGACCTCGCCGAGCAGCTGCGCACAGACCTGGCAGAACATCCCTGCCTGCACCGGGACTTGCGCATCGAGCTAAGCCTGAGCATTGGCGTCTATGCGCTGATTCCGGATGCCAGCAGCAACCGCGAGCAATTGCTGCGGCATGCCGATCAGGCACTGTATCGAGCCAAAGCCGCTGGTCGTAACCGGGTGGAGGCTTACGACGCCAACGCTCTGGACGGCTGCTGAGGCAAGGATTCCAGCAGTTCCAGCACGGCCTGCAACAGGCGGGGATCAGCCAACAAACGCTGATGCCCACCGTTGTCCAGGCGCAGTAAACGGCTGTCGAACCAGTTCTGATGCAGCGCTTCAGCCTCGCTGAATGGCACCATCGGGTCGTCCGTGGCATGCACCACCAGCCCGGGAATATCTAACTGGTAGCAGGCGCTATCTAGCTGCCCAGCGGGGATACCGGCATTCTCTTCGACCAGCCTCACGAAATGTTCGCGCGCCTGACGTGGCAAGCCCATATAGCGTGAGAACCGCCCCAGCATGCTGAGAATCCGACTCGGCGCGGAAATGCTGATCAACGCCTCAGTCCGCAGGCCCAGTTGCGTAGCCAGCAAGGCACTCGCGCCGCCCATCGAATGGCCAATCACCGCCTTCAGCGGCGGCAACTCACTGGCTGCCTCAAGCAAAGCCCTGGCGAACATCACCACATTGGCTTCACGCCCCGGTGAGCGGCCATGGGCTGGCGCATCCAGCGCCACCACACCATAACCGGCCTTGACCAGCACTTTGATCAACTCGGCAAATTGCGTCGGCCGACCTTCCCAGCCATGCATCAGCAACACCGCCGGGCCACTGCCCCAACGCAGCGCCGACAAACCGAAGCGCAGGGTGATGCGCTCGGCATGCTCCAGCAGCGGCAACTCCCAGGCCCGCGGTGGCAGACGGCGCGGCGTCATAAAGGCTCGACGCCAGGTGCTCGCCAGGGCATGAGGTGCCAGCAAACCAACGGACGCATTGAAACCACGCACCCAACTCATGTTGTTCATTGCCTTGCTCCTCAGACGATGGCCGATTTGGCAGCACGTAGAACGCGATCAGACAACTCCCCCGGCCCCAGCGCCCGTGCCAGCGCCAGCCCTCCTACCATCAAAGCAATATCGGCCAACGCCTTGTTGGCATCCTCGGGACCGCCTGCCAGCTGTGCACTCATCAGTTCCAGGTGCTCGGCCAGTGCCGTGCGAAAACTCTCCGGCAGGCGCGTCAACTCACCCAACGAGCTGGGTAATGGGCAGCCCTGGTCGCTGGCGTCGCGATGCTTGCGCGATAAGTAGAAGGCTGCCAGCAACGCGCGGCGTTCCTCGGCCGGCAACTGGCTGTCCATCTGTTTGATCAGCTCGCGACGCTGGCAGAGCATCTGCTGGAACACCTCCAGCATCAGCGCGTCCTTGCTATCGAAGTGCGCGTAGAACCCTCCCACCGTCAGCCCGGCAGCACCCATCACGTCCCCGACACTGGGTTCCGCTGGGCCGCGCTGCAACAAGGCGGCACCGGCCGCAGCAAGAATCCGTTCACGGGTCTGAGCTTTCTTGTCGTTCATCTTCACCCCCTAATATTACGATTGAAATATTATGCTCGTAATAATTCTCTGCAAGCGCCAATCACGACCACCGGTCGGCTGCATTCGGAGCAGGAAGAAATTTCGGACTGAAAAACAAAAGGGCCATTCCATAGGAATGACCCTCCAAAATCCCGCAGAGCGGGTAAAAATGGCGTCCCCTAGGGGACTCGAACCCCTGTTACCGCCGTGAAAGGGCGGTGTCCTAGGCCACTAGACGAAGGGGACGAAACCTTCGAAGAACAAGGCCAGCACTAAGCTGGCCTGTCGTGGAATTGGTGGAGCTAGACGGGATCGAACCGTCGACCTCTTGCATGCCATGCAAGCGCTCTCCCAGCTGAGCTATAGCCCCGGATTTAACGTCTCTCGACACACAATGCCGAAGCACTGTGGCTGGAAATAGTGGCGTCCCCTAGGGGACTCGAACCCCTGTTACCGCCGTGAAAGGGCGGTGTCCTAGGCCACTAGACGAAGGGGACGCAGATACCCTTCAAAACTCAGCCAGCTCAGTGAGCCAACTGTGGCAAGCCTTTCGGCTTTGAGATTGGTGGAGCTAGACGGGATCGAACCGTCGACCTCTTGCATGCCATGCAAGCGCTCTCCCAGCTGAGCTATAGCCCCATCTCAAGGACGGGGCGCATGTTAAGAGCGCGCCCCCTACCTGTCAACAAGATTTTTCCGTATTTCTGCATTCTTTATGCTGACAGAACAATCACTTACCCAATTTAGACCCGGCACATCAGTGCCGGGCCGGGCGCGTGAACCGCTTAGCCGATGCTCGCCAGCAGCTTTTCCCACTCTTTGTTTTCTTTCTTCGACACACCCCCGAGCAGTTCGATGGCCTGACGCAGACGGAAACGGGTCAGGTCCGGGCCGAGGATTTCCATGGCATCCAATACCGATACCGAACTCGCTTGACCAGTTACCGCGGCAAACATCAGCGGCATGGCATCGCGCAGTTTCAGTTCAAGGTGCTCGACCACGGCCTGGATGCAGGCGGTGATCTTGTCTTTCTCCCACTGACGCAGCGCCTCGAGCTTCCACAGGATCAACTGCATCACCTGACGCACCTGATCGGCAGAGAGCTTCTTGTGCTCGAACAGCTTGGCATCCAGAACCAGGCCACCGGCAAAGAAAAAGCTGGCCAACGGCGCGATCTGGCTGAAGGTTTCCACCCGCCCCTGCACATGCGGAGCAATCTGCATCAGGTAGTTGCTGTTGAACGCCCACTTCTGCGCGCCAGCGGCAAACTCTTCGACACTCAACTCACGCATCCACTGGCCGTTGAGCCAGGACAACTTCTCCAGGTCGAAGATCGGCCCGCCGAGGGAAACCCGGTTGATATCGAAATGCTCGACCATCTCATCGAGGCTGAACTTCTCGCGCTCGTCCGGCATCGACCAGCCCATGCGACCGAGGTAGTTGAGCATCGCCTGCGGCAGGAAGCCCATGCGCTCGTAGAAGGTGATCGAGGTCGGGTTCTTACGCTTAGAGAGCTTGCTCTTGTCCGGATTACGCAGCAGCGGCATATAGCACAGCTGCGGTTTTTCCCAGCCGAAATACTCGTACAGCAGGATCAGCTTGGGCGCCGACGGCAGCCATTCTTCGCCGCGCAGCACGTGGGTGATGCCCATCAGGTGATCGTCAACCACGTTGGCCAGGAAGTAGGTCGGCAGGCCATCGGTCTTCATCAGCACCTGCATGTCCATACGATCCCAGGGGATCTCGACCTCACCACGTAGCATGTCCGGCACCACGCAGACGCCTTCGCTCGGCACCTTCATGCGCACGACATTCGGCTCGCCAGCGGCCAGGCGCTGTTGCACCTCATCAGCAGATAGGTGCATGCAGTGGCCGTCGTAACGTGGCGTCTGCTTGGCTTCCATCTGCTCGGCGCGCACCTTATCCAGGCGCTCGGCGCTGCAGAAACAGTGGAAGGCATGGCCTTTCTCCACCAGCTCGGCACTGTATTTCTGGTAGATGTGGCCGCGCTCGCTCTGCCGGTACGGGCCATGCGGGCCGCCGACATCCGGCCCTTCGCTCCACTCGATGCCGAGCCAACGCAGGGCGTCATAGATCTGCTGTTCCGACTCACGGGTGGAGCGCAGCTGATCCGTGTCTTCGATACGCAGGATGAACTCGCCACCGTGCTGACGGGCAAAACACAGGTTGAACAGGGCGATATAGGCAGTGCCTACGTGCGGATCACCAGTGGGCGACGGCGCAATACGGGTGCGAACGGTGGTCATGGAAAGTCTCGAAGAGTTGCAGTGAACGCGGATTAAGGCGGCGATGTTAACAGGCCTGCCAGGGGCGGCTCCAGCAGCCGACCCGCGGATAGCGGCAGACTGCGAATCAGAAAATCGAGAAAGGTTTTCACCTTCATGGCCTGAAAGCGTCGAGACGGGTAGACCGCATACAGCTCGCCAGCCAACAGCCGGGCCTCGGGGAGCAGTGCCACCAACTGCCCGGCCTGCACCGCCGCTTCGCAGATCATGATCGGCAGGCCGGCAATCCCGGCACCCGCCATGGCCACTTCGCGGGCAAAGGTGATGTTGTTGCACGACAGCACACCCTGGCAGGCAATGTGCTCGCCCTCCAGCGGCCAGTAACGCGTCGAATCATTCGGCAGCAACACCGCGCGGTGCCCGGCCAGCTCGGCAACTGTCTGCGGCGTGCCGTGCCGGGCCAGATAGTCCGGGCTGGCATACAAGCGCCGACTGGTTTCATAGACCTTGCGCGCAATCAGGGTGGAGTCCTGCGGCTGGCCGACCAGAATGGCGATGTCCACGCCCTCCTCGACCGGATCGACGCGCCGCGAGGTCAGCTCCACCTCCGCCGTGATCTGCGGGTACTGACGCATAAAGTCGCCCAGCACCCGACCGAGAAACAGCTGGCCAAATTCAATTGGCGCCGTGATGCGCAACAGGCCCGCAGGCGCCAACTGCAATTGCATCACCGCCTGCTCGGCCTCGGCGAAGTCGAGCATGATCTGTCGGCAACGCTCGTAATAAGCCTGCCCCACTTCGGTCAAGCGCAACTTGCGCGTGGTGCGATTGATCAGGCGCACACCCAGGCGCTCTTCAAGCAGGGCAATGCGTCGACTGACTGTCGACTTCTGCATGCCCAGCCCCTGAGCCGCCTGGGTAAAACTGTGGCACTCGACCACGCGAGTGAAGATCAGCGCATCATCCAGCCCCATTATTGTTCCCTATAAGCAACAAAGTTTCTGAAGTCTAGCGACTACAGGCGAGAAAGGAACACTGTTAAATTCACTTACAATTTTTGCCCGACCTTCGAGCACCTGCCATGCCTGCCCAACTGCAACGCCGCCTGTTTATCTTTCTGGCCCTCCTCGCCCTGATCGTCGCCAGCCTGTTCGGCCACTGGTGGCTGGTCGGCCGCCACCTCGAAAGCACCGACAATGCCTACGTGCAGGGTGAAATCACCCGTGTTTCGAGCCAGCTCGGCGCGCGCATCGAGCAGGTTTTGGTGCAGGACAACCAGCACGTCGAACAGGGTGAACTGCTGCTGGTGCTGGAAAGCGCCGACTTCCAACTGGCCAAGCAGCGTGCCGAAGCGACCCTGGCCACCCGTGAAGCCGAACTCAGCCAAGCACGCAGCACTCTGGATCAGCAGGCCAGCCTGATTGCCGCTAGCCAGGCCGACGTTTCAGCCAGCCAGGCCACCCTGGGGCGTACGCAGATCGACCTCTCGCGCGCACAAACCCTGCGCAAACCCGGCTTCGTCTCCGAAGAACGCGTCACCACCCTGGCCGCCGACAGCCGCATCGCCCGCTCGCAAGTGAGCAAAGCGCAAGCCGACCTGCAGGCACAGCGCCAGCAGGTCAACACCTTGCACGCCGAAATCAAACGCCTGGAAGC
This sequence comes from Pseudomonas anguilliseptica, assembly GCF_021375795.1. Taxonomy (GTDB): domain Bacteria; phylum Pseudomonadota; class Gammaproteobacteria; order Pseudomonadales; family Pseudomonadaceae; genus Aquipseudomonas; species Aquipseudomonas anguilliseptica_A. The sequence goes on from NZ_JAEIOI010000005.1 coordinate 134,628, forward strand.
ACAGATCAGCAGCGCACGCACCGACCTCGCTCAGGCTGAGCTGAATATCGCCCGCACCGAAATCCGCGCGCCGATCAGCGGCTTTGTCGGCCAGCGCGCAGCGCGCCACGGTCAGTACGTGCAGACCGGTGCCTACCTGCTGTCGCTGGTGCCGGATCAGGACATCTGGATCCAGGCCAACTTCAAGGAAACCCAGATCGGTCAGATGCGCCCTGGGCAGACAGCAGAGTTGACCTTCGACAGCTTCCCCGACACGCCGATCGAAGGCCGGGTCGACAGCCTGTTTGCCGCCTCCGGCGCGCAGTTCAGCCTGCTACCGCCAGACAACGCCACAGGCAACTTCACCAAGGTGGTGCAACGCATCCCGGTGAAGCTCACCTTTGCCGCCGACAACCCACTCAAAGGCCTGATCCGTCCGGGCATGTCGGTCGAGGTCAAGGTCGACCTGCAGTCCGAGCCGCACCATGGCAGCTGATGCCCTGATCCGCCCGACCGGCGAGCCGAGCCGGCGCGACTGGATCGCGGTGATGAGTGTGATGCTCGGCGCCTTTATGGCCGTGCTGGACATCCAGATCACCAACTCATCGCTGAAAGACATCCAGGGCGCGTTGTCGGCCACCCTGGAAGAAGGTTCGTGGATTTCCACCTCCTACCTGGTGGCGGAAATCATCATGATTCCGCTCACCGCCTGGCTGGTCCAGCTGCTCTCGGCACGTCGCCTGGCGGTGTGGGTATCACTGGGGTTTCTCGCCTCCTCGCTGCTGTGCTCCATGGCCTGGAGTCTGGAGAGCATGATTGTGTTTCGCGCCATGCAGGGCTTCACCGGCGGCGCGCTGATTCCCCTGGCGTTCACCCTGACCCTGATCAAGCTGCCGGAACACCACCGCGCCAAGGGCATGGCGCTGTTCGCCCTGACCGCTACCTTCGCCCCGTCGATTGGCCCGACCCTGGGCGGTTGGCTGACGGAAAACTTTGGCTGGGAATACATCTTCTATATCAACGTGCCGCCCGGTCTGCTGATGATCGCCGGGCTGATGTATGGCCTGGAGAAAAAGCCCGCTGACTGGCAGCTGCTGAAAAACACCGATTACGCCGGCATCGTCACCCTCGGCATGGGCCTGGGCTGCCTGCAAGTGTTTCTCGAAGAAGGCCACCGCAAGGACTGGCTGGAATCCAGCCTGATCAGCGGGCTGGGTACCGTGGCCGCGATCAGCCTGGTGCTGTTCGTCATCCTGCAAATCTCGCGACCCAACCCGCTGATCAACCTCGGCGTGCTGCGCGAACGCAACTTCGGCCTGTCGAGTATTTCCAGCATCGGCCTGGGCATGGGGCTGTATGGCTCGATCTATGTGCTACCGCTGTACCTGGCGCAGATCCAGGGCTACAACGCCCTGCAAATCGGCGAAGTGATCATGTGGATGGGCGTGCCGCAGCTGTTTCTGATTCCGCTGGTGCCGCTGCTGATGAAGAAAATCTCGCCGAAGTGGCTGTGCGCCCTGGGCTTTGGCCTGTTCGGCGGCGCCAGCTTTCTCTCCGGGGTGCTCAATCCGGACTTCGCTGGCGAGCAGTTCAACCACATCCAGATTCTGCGTGCACTCGGCCAGCCATTGGTGATGGTGACCATCTCACTGATCGCCACCGCCTACACCCTGCCGCAGGATGCCGGTTCGGCGTCGAGCCTGTTCAACATCCTGCGCAACCTTGGCGGAGCCATCGGCATCGCCCTGCTTGCCACCCTCCTCGACAGCCGCGCCAAGGTGTATTTCGACTACCTGCGCGAGTCGCTGGTGCCGAGCAACCCGCAGGTCGCCGAACGCCTGGCGCTGCTGACGGAGAAGCTCGGCAGTGAACAGGCAGCCCTGGCCAAGCTCAGCGAAATCACCCATCAACAGGCGGCGATCATGGCCTACAATGACGCCTTCCACTGCATCGGCATCGCCCTTGGCATCAGCATGCTGGCGGTGCTACTGACGCGCAAACTGCCTGCCGGCGCCACCGGCGGCGCGGCGCATTAAAGCCTGCGACCGCACCCCAAGCCTAACTATTTGCGCCGCCTGGCGGCGCATCCTGTATTCAGGTTGTTCATGCCCACGAGTTCTTCCCCCGCCCGCAGCCTGCTGCTGATCATCGCCTTTGCCACTATCTATATCGGCTGGGGCACCACCTACCTGGCCAACCACTTTCTCTTGCTGGAAGTACCGCCGTTCGTCATCGGCAGCCTGCGCTTCTCGATTGCCGGTCTGCTGGCGCTGGCCTGGGTGCTGCTCAGCGGGCAACTGCGCATACAGCGCAGCGACTGGGGCGGCGTGCTGATCGGCAGCCTGGCGTTGATTGCAGTCGGCCAGGGCGCATTGATTTACGCCAACCAGTACCTGCCCACCGGCATGCTGGCGATGCTCTACACCACCCTGCCGCTGTGGAGCGTGGCGCTGGAATGGCTGCTTGGTGAGCGCCCGCCACTGTGGGTGATGTGCGGTCTGGCCCTGGCCTGCGGCGGCATCGTGCTGCTGATGAACAACGGCCTGGACCACAGCGCCTCCATCGAACAGTGGTTCGCCGGTTTGCTGGTGGTATTCGCCACGCTACTTTGGGCGGGCGGCGCCTGGCTGATGCGTCAGCGCCCAGCCTTTCGCTCCAGCTGGCTGGGGCTGAGCCTGCAAATGCTGATCGGTGCGTTGCTGCTGGCGCTGTTCGGCCTGTGGCACGGCGATTGGCAGGCACTCGACTTACGCGCGATGAGCGCTAATGCCTGGCTATGGCTGGCGTATCTGGTACTGCCGGTCAGCCTCGGCGTATACCCGGCGTATTTCTGGCTGCTGCGCGAGGTCAGGCCGAGCCTGGTATCGACCTTCGCCTTCGTCAATCCGGTGGTGGCGCTGCTGCTGGGCTATCTGCTGCTGGATGAACGCCTCAGTCTGCTGGCGATGCTGGCCTGCGGCATTACTCTGAGCGGCGTGGTGTTGATCATCTTTGGCCGCCGCTGATAAACCGTAGGAGCCAGCTTGCTGGCGATCATTGGATCAAGAGCATCGCCAGCAAGTTGGCTCCTACAAGTTGTTCACTTCGTCATCCGACGACACTCAATCAAACCTGCAACAGCCGCTCACGCAGCTTCTGGATTTCATCACGCAGCTGCGCCGCCGCCTCGAACTCCAGGTCGCGAGCCAAGGCGTACATCTTCTCTTCCAGCTGACGAATACGTTTGGTGATCTCGCTCGGCGAGCGCAGCTCGTTCTCGTAGCGCGCACTTTCTTCGGCGGCCTGGGCCATGCCTTTGCGCTTCTTGCTGCGCGCGCCGGGCACGACTGCGCCTTCGAGAATGTCCTGAACATCCTTGAATACACCTTTGGGCACGATGCCATTGGCTTCGTTAAAGGCGATCTGCTTGTTGCGCCGCCGCTCGGTTTCACCGATGGCGCGCTCCATCGAGCCGGTCATGCGGTCGGCATACAGAATCGCCTTACCGTTGAGGTTGCGCGCCGCACGGCCAATGGTCTGGATCAGCGAACGCTCGCTGCGCAGGAAGCCTTCCTTGTCCGCATCGAGAATCGCCACCAGCGACACTTCCGGCATATCCAGGCCTTCGCGCAGCAGGTTGATGCCGACCAGCACGTCGAATGCACCGATGCGCAGGTCGCGAATGATCTCGACCCGTTCCACTGTGTCGATATCCGAGTGCAGGTAGCGCACCTTGACGCCATGATCGCCCAGGTAATCGGTGAGGTCCTCAGCCATGCGCTTGGTCAGCGTGGTGACCAGCACGCGCTCTTCGATGGCCACGCGTTTGTGGATTTCCGAAAGCAGGTCATCGACTTGGGTCAGCGCCGGACGCACCTCAATCTGCGGGTCAACCAGACCCGTCGGCCGCACCACCTGCTCGATCACCCGCCCAGCATGCTCGGCCTCGTAAGGCCCGGGTGTGGCAGACACAAAGATGGTCTGCGGGCTGGCCGCTTCCCATTCCTCGAAACGCATCGGCCGGTTGTCCAACGCCGATGGCAGGCGGAAGCCATACTCGACCAGGGTTTCCTTGCGCGAACGGTCACCTTTGTACATCGCGCCAACCTGCGGTACCGAGACGTGGGACTCGTCGATCACCAGCAGCGCTTCGTCCGGCAGGTAGTCGTACAGGGTGGGTGGCGGCGCGCCGGCCGGACGGCCGGAGAGGTAGCGCGAGTAGTTCTCGATGCCGTTGCAATAGCCCAGCTCGAGGATCATCTCCAGGTCAAAGCGCGTGCGCTGCTCCAGGCGCTGCGCTTCCACCAGCTTGTTCGCCCCGCGCAGGTAGTCCAGACGCTGTTGCAACTCGACCTTGATGTGCTCAACCGCCTCCAGCAGGGTTTCGCGCGGGGTGACGTAGTGACTCTTGGGGTAGAAGGTGAAGCGCGGCAGCTTCTGGATCACCTCACCGGTCAACGGATCAAAGGCGCTGATGCTCTCCACCTCGTCGTCGAACAGCTCGATGCGAATGGCTTCGAGGTCCGACTCCGCCGGAAAAACGTCGATCACATCACCACGCACACGGAAGGTGGCGCGGGCGAAGTCCATATCGTTGCGCGTGTACTGCAACTCGGCCAGCCGGCGCAGCAGTGCGCGTTGATCCATCTTGTCGCCCCGGTCGAGGTGCAGGACCATTTTCAGGTACTCCTCGGGGCTGCCCAAGCCGTAAATCGAGGACACGGTGCAGACCACGATGACGTCCTTGCGCTCGATCAGCGCCTTGGTCGCCGACAGGCGCATCTGCTCGATATGGTCGTTGATCGAGGCATCCTTCTCGATAAAGGTGTCCGACGACGGTACGTAGGCTTCCGGCTGGTAGTAGTCGTAGTAGGAGACGAAATACTCCACCGCGTTGTTCGGGAAGAAGCTCTTGAATTCGCCATACAGCTGCGCGGCGAGGGTCTTGTTCGGCGCCAGCACCAGCGTCGGGCGCTGCACCTTGGCAATCACGTTGGCGATGGAAAAGGTCTTGCCCGAGCCAGTCACGCCCAGCAGGGTCTGGTGCGAGAGACCGGCTTCCAGCCCCTCGACCATCTGCCGAATCGCCTCGGGTTGATCGCCGGCCGGCTGGAAACGGGTGACCAATTGAAACTCGGACATGACAAACCTCGACAAGCGGGTGTGACGCGGCCTGAAAGCCTACGTCAAAACCGGTGAAAAGCGTGTGCCTGCTGTCGCAGCACAGGTTATGCGCCGGTATACTACCGGCCCACTTACGCAACCCCTAGCAGGGTGTTGCCTGATACTCAACTTCTCCTCTGCGAGCTGCCGCATCCATGAGTCTGTTCTCCGCCGTCGAAATGGCTCCGCGCGACCCCATCCTGGGCCTCAATGAAGCATTCAACGCCGACACCCGCGCGACCAAGGTCAACCTGGGCGTTGGCGTTTACTACAACGAGGAAGGCCGCATTCCCCTGCTGCGCGCCGTAGCCGAAGCCGAGAAAGCCCGGATTGAAGCCCACGCTCCGCGTGGTTACCTGCCCATTGAAGGCATTGCCGCCTATGACAGCGCTGTGCAGAAACTGTTGCTGGGTGCCGACTCCGAGCTGGTTGCCGCTGGCCGAGTGATCACCACTCAAGCCGTCGGTGGCACCGGCGCACTGAAAACCGGCGCGGACTTCCTCAAGCGCCTGCTGCCCGACACCGTGGTCGCCATCAGCGACCCAAGCTGGGAAAACCACCGCGCGCTGTTCGAGTCCGCCGGTTTCCCGGTACAGAACTACCGCTATTACGACGCAGCCAGCCACGGGGTTAACCGTGCCGGCATGCTCGAAGACCTGAAAAATCTGCCTGCACGCTCGGTTGTCGTGCTGCACGCCTGCTGCCATAACCCGACCGGTGTCGACCTGTCGCTGGACGACTGGAAAGCCGTGTTGGAGGTATTGCGCGAGCGTGAGCACGTGCCGTTCCTCGACATCGCCTACCAGGGCTTTGGCGACGGTATCGAGCAGGATGCCTTTGCCGTGCGCCTGTTCGCTCAAGCGGGCATCCCGTTCTTCGTTTCCAGCTCGTTCTCCAAGTCCTTCTCGCTGTACGGCGAGCGCGTCGGCGCGCTGTCCATCGTCACCGGCAGCCAGGAAGAAGCCGGTCGCGTGCTGTCGCAAGCCAAGCGCGTGATCCGCACCAACTACTCCAACCCACCGACCCACGGTGCCACTGTGGTCGCCAGCGTGCTTAACAGCCCTGAACTGCGCGCCCTGTGGGAAGAAGAGCTGGCCGGCATGCGCGAGCGTATTCGCGGCATGCGCATGGCCATGGTCGAGCAGCTGGCGGCACTGAACTGCAAACGCGATTTCGGCTTTGTCGCCCAGCAGCGCGGCATGTTCTCCTACTCGGGCCTTACCGCCGAGCAGGTTGAGCGACTGAAAACCGAGTTCGGCATCTACGCCGTCAGCACCGGCCGCATCTGCGTGGCCGCGCTGAACCAGCGCAACCTGCCCGCTGTTACCCAGGCCATCGCTGCGGTTCTATGACTCACTGGGGAAGTCGATCAGGTATTGACTTCCCCTTTCTAATCAGTAGGATACGCGCCGTTGTTCCGCGATAGCTCAGTCGGTAGAGCAAATGACTGTTAATCATTGGGTCCCTGGTTCGAGTCCAGGTCGCGGAGCCAAATTCAAAAGCCTCGGTTAATACCGGGGCTTTTTTGTATCTGCGGACTCTCACCAGGGACTGCGTCCCAGGTTATTCGCTTCGCTCTCCCCTGCGGGGCCGCGCTAAAGCGCGTTCAGCTGCGCTGTCGAGTCCAGGTCGCGGAGCCAAATTCAAAAGCCTCGGTTAATACCGGGGCTTTTTTGTATCTGCGGACTCTCACCAGGGACTGCGTCCCAGGTTACTCGCTTCGCTCTCCCCCTGCGGGGCCGCGCTAAAGCGCGTTCAGCTGCGCTGTCGAGTCCAGGTCGCGGAGCCAAATTCAAAAGCCCAGCCTAGTGCTGGGCTTTTTATTACCCGCACCAGGTAAATCGATAAAAACTATCAAAGCAATTCAAATGCAACATTTTCCCAATAGATATTGAGCCACTACGCTGCATCTCAATGAAGAACAATTCTCACTCGAGGTGGGCCATGCTCAAGACACTGACATTTACCCTGATGCACTTCTGCATCGCCTTCGGTGTGACCTACGCACTGACCGGCAGCGTTGCCGCCAGCGGGCTGGTGGCCGCCATTGAGCCGCTGTGCAATTCGGTGGGTTTCTACTTTCACGAGAAAGTCTGGCAGCGGTTCGAGGGACACTCCGCACAAGCCCCCAAGCAGCCCAAACACGCCTGGTTGCATCACCAGGCATAAGCGCCGCAGATGGATGCCAATGGCATTGTCTGAACGATAAAAACAGCCAGCCGGGAAACCGTGCAATCCGCTACTATGCGCGCCTCCGTCACCATACGCGCACGTATCATGCCCGCCACTTCCCGCTTTCCCGCTGCTCCCTATGCACTGGCCTTTCTACTCGGTCTGCTGGCCCTCTGTGGGCTCTGGTTCGGCATTGGCCAACCGGTTGAACTGGCGGACGCCGCCACGCCAACGCACAAGCTGCAATGTGCCTCTTACACGCCGTTCGACAAGGACCAATCACCCTTCGATCAGCCCATGCAGTTGCGTCCCGAGCGCATGGAAGCGGATCTGGCTCTGCTGGCCGAGCGCTTCGAGTGTCTGCGCACCTACTCGGTGACGGGCCTTGAGGAACTGCCGAATATCGCTCGCAAACACGGCCTGAAGTTGATTGCCGGTGCCTGGGTCAGCCGTAGTCCGGCCGACACTGCCGTTGAAATTGCCGGGCTGGTAAAGATGGCCAACGCCCATCCTGATGTCATCCAGTCAGTCATCGTCGGCAACGAGGCCCTGCTGCGCAAGGAAGTCACGGCCGCGCAACTGGTAGCGCTGATCGAGCAGGTCAAGGCGCAGATCCAGCAGCCGGTGACCTATGCCGATGTCTGGGAGTTCTGGCTCAAGCACCCCGAAGTTGCGCCCGCAGTGGACTTCATCACCATCCACCTGCTGCCCTACTGGGAAGACAACCCGGCCGGTATTGAAACGGCATTGCATGAAGTCGCCGAGGTGCGCCAGACCTTCGGCAATGCCTATGCACCCAAGGACATCCTGATCGGTGAAACCGGCTGGCCCAGCGAAGGGCGTCAACGCGAGACCGCCGTACCCAGCCTGGTCAACCAGGCCAAATTCATCCGTGGTTTTGTCGCCATGGCCGAGCAGAATGGTTGGCACTACAACCTGATCGAAGCCTTCGATCAGCCCTGGAAGCGCATCAGCGAAGGTGCCGTAGGCGGTTATTGGGGGCTGTATGACACCGACCGCCAGGACAAGTCGATCCTCGCAGGAGCAGTTTCCAACCTGCCGCATTGGCCGGTCTGGCTGGCCGCCAGCCTGATCCTCTTTGTTGCCACGCTGCTGTTTGCCGGCCGCCCGCAATCGGCCCGCGCCGCCCTGCTGCTGCCCCTGCTGGCCGCCCTAGGGGCTGGCTGTATCGGCTTGTTTGCAGAGCTGACGCTGGTGACCAGCCGCTATCTGGGTGAGTGGCTGTGGGGCGCGGCGCTGATCACGCTCAACCTGCTGGTACTGGCCCATGCGGCCTTGCAACTCAGCCAGACAAGCGGCTGGCGCCTGCAGTTGCGCCAGTGGCTAAGCAGCAAGGCAGCGCTGTGGCTGGTGCTGAGCGGCTTTGCCGGAGCCGTGATGATGCTGGCGCTGGTGATGGACGCGCGCTACCGCAGTTTCCCCAGCGCCGCGCTGCTGCTGCCGGCAGTGGTGTACCTGTGCCAGCCCGTCAGCGGCTACCGCCGCGAAGTAGCGTTGCTGGCCCTGCTGATCGGTGCAGGTATCGCCCCGCAGTTGTATCAGGAAACCCTCAGCAACCTGCAAGCCCTGGGCTGGGCCCTGACCAGCGCCTTGTTGGTCGCTGCACTGTGGCGCAGCCTGCGGGCCAAGGCGCAAACCGCCTGATCAAGCGGTTTTAGGCGCACGCACCAAACGCAACAACGCCAGCACCACGGCAAAAACCGCGAGGCTGGCGCTGTACAGCACCAATGCTGGCAGGCCCAGCAGCAAGGCTGGCACCGCCAGACGCTGCCCCCACACGCCAGGCAGGACAAAGGCCAACAGCGCGCAGCCCAATGCCCCCAGCGACAGTACACGGAAGTGGATCAGCCAGCCGAACAGCGCCCGCACCTCACAGCTCAGGCGCTGCGGCTCTGCCACGCACACCCCTACCCACAACTCGTTCTCCATCAATTGGTAACGCAGCAGCAGACTGGCAGTCAGACTCAGGGCAGCTGCGATCAACACGAGGGCCAGGGGCAGGTAACGCGGCATATAAAAGCTCGGGGCAAGAAAATGGCTGCGTAGGATAAGCCGCCGCGCTGCGGATAACACCCCCCTGCATCTCAGGCAAACGTGCTTGTCGCAGTAACACAGCTACCTTGCCGCAAGTCATTCACACGCGCAGGGCTGTGAATACAATGCCAATAGGCCCTAGACTCTGCCCATGCCTATCCGTCGTCTAATCCTGATCACTGCCGGCCTGCTTGCCCTGTGGATGCTCTGGGTGATCCTGCTCCCCAGCCCCGGCAACCTGCCGCCTCGCACTGCGCAGCAGAACGGCAGCTGGCGCGTGGCCGAGCACACCCTCAGCCACCTGCAAGACTTCCAGCTGGAGGCGCGGATTCTCGGCCGTGAAGACTATTACTTCGACCGCGGTGCCAAGCTCTCGCCCACCGACCTGGCACTCGGCTGGGGGCCGATGGCCAACCCCGAGGTGCTGCGTCATATCAGCATCAGCCAGCGCAACCGCTGGTACTTCTGGCGCGCCGAACAACTGCCGATCGAGCGGAGGCAGATCGAGATCAACAGCGCCAACATGCATATGATCCCGGCCACAGCAGAGGTGGCGAAAACCCTGAGCAAACTCAAACCGGGCCAACAGATTCGATTGGCCGGGCAACTGGTGCGGGTTGACGGCGACGATGGCTATCGCTGGATCAGCTCACTCAGCCGCGAAGACACCGGGGATGGTGCCTGCGAGCTGATCTGGGTCGAAAACTTACAGGTAGTGCCCTGAGCGCCAGCCATTAAACAGTGACACTTTCGCCTGAAAAACTTCAGCGCTATAACTCAACGGCACTTAACCTGGCTTGTGTGGTCAAATCGAGCCGCGTAGCCCGCAGCACTACCTAGCTCTCAAGAGATTTCGCCATGTCGCCTGTCCCTCGTCTGCTTGCCCTGCTCAGTTGCCTGGCCCTGACTGCCTCAGTCAGCGCGGCCGATATCGACGTTAATAGCTATGGCTACCCGCTGAGCAACCCGTTCGAGGCCACTCTGGCCACCACCCCGCCCGAACTGCGTCCAACACTGCCCGCCGATGCCGATATCAACCAGGCGGACTACCAGGCCAAACTGCGCCCGGAGCGCGAATTCGAGGTACCGGAGAACTTCTGGCCCGTCACCAAGATGCGCTATCGCCTGGCCAAGCAGTCAGGCGAAGCGCCGCTGATCTTTATCATTGCCGGCACCGGTGCACATTACGCCAGCGGTACCCCGGAATACCTGAAGAAGCTGTTCTACGGCGCCGGCTACCATGTGGTGCAGCTGTCATCACCCACCAGCTATGACTTCATGACAGCCGCCTCGCGCTTTGCCACCCCCGGCATTACCCGCGATGACGCTGACGATCTGTACCGCGCCATGCAGGCCGTGCGGGCACAGCATCCACGCCTGAAAGTCAGTGAATTCCACCTCACCGGCTACAGCCTGGGCGCGCTGCAGGCAGCCTTTGTCAGCGAGCTGGACGAAACCCGGCGCAGCTTCAATTTCAAGCGCGTGCTGCTGCTCAACCCGCCGGTCAATCTCTACACCTCGGTCAGCAATCTTGACCGTCTGGTACAAACCAAGGTCAAGGGCATCGACAGTAGCACCACCTTCTATGAACTGGTGCTGGGCAAGCTCACTCGCTACTTCCAGGACAAGGGCTATGTCGATATCAACGACGCCTTGCTCTATGACTTCCAGAATTCCAAGGAAAAACTCAGCGACGAGCAGATGGCCATGCTGATCGGCGCAGCGTTCCGCTTCTCCTCCGCCGATATCGCTTTCACCTCGGACCTGATCAACCGACGCGGGCTGATCACCCCGGTCAGTTACCCGATCAAGGAAGGCACCAGCCTGACGCCCTTCTTCAAGCGCGCGCTGCAATGCGACTTTGACTGCTACCTGACCGAGCAGCTCATCCCCATGTGGCGAGCCCGCTATGACGGCGGCAGCCTGGCGCAACTGATTGACCAGGTCAGCCTGTATGCCCTGACCGATTACCTGAAAAACAGCAGCAAGATTGCCGTCATGCACAACGCCGATGACGTGATTCTCGGCCCTGGCGACCTGGGCTACCTGCGCAGCACCTTTGGTGAACGGCTGACGGTCTACCCGCTGGGTGGCCATTGCGGCAACCTCAACTACCGCGTCAACAGCGACGCCATGCTGGAGTTCTTCCGTGGCTAAGCCTCTTTCCCTTGCCCTGTTCATTGGCCTGCTGCTGGGCAGCAACCTGGCCAACGCCGAACACAGCGCCGATGCCGATGGCTTCAAGCGGCCGCTGCAGCACCTGCAGTTCAACCCGGGGCTGGATCAGCGCGAATTCGAGCGCTCCACCCTCTCCGCTCTGAACGTTTATGACCCACTGGAGTCATGGAACCGCCGCGTGTATCACTTCAACTACCGCTTCGATGAGTGGGTGTTCCTGCCGATTGTCGATGGCTATCGCTATGTCACCCCCACTCTGGTGCAAAACGGCATCAGCAACTTTTTCAGCAACCTGAGTGATGTACCCAACCTGCTCAACAGCGCACTGCAGCTCAAGGGCAAGCGCACCATGCAGACCACCGCCCGCCTGCTGCTCAATACAACGATCGGCGTGGCCGGCCTGTGGGACCCGGCCACGCGCATGGGCCTGCCCAAACAGAAGGAAGACTTCGGTCAGACCCTCGGCTACTACGGCACACCGGCTGGGCCGTACCTGATCCTGCCATTGCTGGGGCCCTCGAACCTGCGTGATACCGGCGGCCTGGTGGCGGACTTTGCCGCGAAAAGCCAGATCAACTGGCTGAACGTGGCCGAGGCCAGCACCAGCCATCCGGAAATCACCCTGCTGGAAGTGGTCGATCAGCGCTCCACGGTGAACTTCCGCTACGGCCAGCTCAACTCGCCCTTCGAATACGAGAAGATTCGCTTCTTCTATCACGAGTCACGCAAGCTGCAGATTGCCGAGTAACGCCACACATAGAAAGGCCGCCGACAGTGCGAACTGCGGCGGCCTTTTATTTTGCCTGGTGCGTGACTAGTGCGCGTAACGACGATACAACCCAGGCGGCACGCCGCTGCTGTCGGTAGGCAACCAGGGCCCCTGCGGGGTGCTCGCCCAGCTCCAGCCGTCATTCCAGCGATAATAGGTGCGCTCGCGGTAATACAGGTCAGCGCTGCCAGCCACCACGTACACACCCAGTGCTGCATCCCAACGGCTCTGCACCCCAGGTGGTGGAGCAAAGCGCGGGTGATTGCTGCTGCCGCTCGGCGTGTTGACGGGCACAGTGGCCAGCGGCAGCTGCACGCAACCCGTCAGCCCAAGCAGACCGGCGAGTACGACACCCCGCAGCAACGCCCTCATGGCGCTTTGCTGTCGGCGCTGTCGATCAGCAACTGCTGCAACTCAGTGCTCTTGCTGGCCAGCGGCTGGCTGCTGCCAATCCACTCGCCGGCGGTGGCATTGCCACTGCGCGAGATCCGCGCGACCAGCTGCACCTGCTCGAAACCGGAGATTTTCAGCTGCGGCATCATCGCATCGCTGTCCGACAGACTGACTTCAGCCGGCAGGTCAGCCACGCTCAAGCGCTTGACCGCCAGCGGCATGGGCGGGCCGGAAACCGCACGGGCAAACACGAACACCGCATCGCCTGGTTGCACTTTGGCCTGCAGCGCTGGCGCCAACTCGACTCGCACCGTCAGGCCCTGGCTGGTCGCTGGCGCGGCGGCAGCGGGCTCGCCCAACTGTTCACGCGCACGCTCAATGCCGCCCTGAATGGCCTGGCGAGACGGGTCTTCAGCTGGCAACACGGCCACCAGTTGCTGCCAGTGACCGATGGCTTTCTGGAACTTGCCGCTTTCATAGGCGGCAATCCCCAGCAGCCCCAGGCTGGTGACTTCGGCCGGGTCGGCTTTCAGGGCCTCGTCGGTCAACGCCTGTAGCTGTGCAGTCCATTGCTTGTCACTGGCGAAATACAGCGCCTGAGCCCATTGCCCGAGCAGCTCCGGCTCGCGCCCGGCCACACCGACAGCGTGCTCGAAGGCCAGCGCCGCATCAGCCGCCCGCTCTTGGGCCATGTAGGTGCGCCCCAGGAAGTACCAGCTCTCGGCTGATTCGGGGTTGCTCTTGACCGCTGCTTCCAGGCGCGCGGTCATTTCCTCGATGGTCTTCGGCTGCGCGGCAAAGGTCTGCGCCCGTTCAACGTCGTCGATGGCCCCCCAGTGCAAGTACAGGCCATAACCCAACAAGGGCATCAGCAAGGCGGCGATCAAGGGAATCTTGCCACCCAGCGTACGCTGGGTCGGTTTGGCCAACGCCCCTTCGGTGTCGGCCAACAGCTCACGGGCCGCCTCATCACGGCCGCTGGCCAGTTGCTGATCATTCAACGCACCTGCTGCGTGTTGCGCCTGCAACTCTTGCAAACGCTCCTGATACAGGGTCACGTTGAGGGCCGTACGGTCTTCTTCAGCCTGCGCCTTGCGGCCACGTAGCACCGGAATCAGCAGAAACGCCAGGGCCGTAAGTAACAGCAGACCGGCGCACAACCAGAATTCAATCATCAGTCTTTCTTATCCACAGGCGTTTGATTAAGCAGAGCAGTCAGGCGCTGCTGTTCATCGGCAGACAGGCCGCTGGCGACAACACCCGGCTTGCTACGACGACGCAACAGGATGACCCCAAGCAGGACGAAACCGCCGGCCAGCAAACCCGCCGGGCCATACCACAGCAGCAAGGTGCGCGCGGTGACTGGCGGCTTGTAGAGCACGAAATCGCCATAACGGCTGACCAGAAAATCAATGATCTGCTCATTGCTCTGGCCTTCCTCCAGCATGCGATAGATTTGCGCACGCAGGTCCATGGCAATCGGCGCATCGGAGTCGGCGATGTTCTGGTTCTGACACTTGGGGCAACGCAGCTCTTCCACCAAGTTGCGGTAACGCTCGCGCTCGGCCTCAGTGGCAAATTCGTAGGTGTCGATAGCGGCCTGGGCAGTGCCCAGCAAAGCCAGGCCCAGCACCGCAGCACTCAGCAGACGCTTCATGGCTGGGCCTCATCGACAAGGGCCTGATACAGCGGGGCCAGTTGTTCGCGCCAGACACGTTCATCGATCACACCGACAAATTTGTGACGGATAATGCCGTCCTTGTCGATCAGGAAGGTCTCGGGTGCACCGTACACGCCCAGGTCCAGGCCCAGGGTGCCACGCGCATCGTTGATGTTCAGCTGATAGGGGTCGTGAAACTCCACCAGCCACTTCTGCGCGGCGGCGTTGTCATCCTTGTAGTTGACCCCGTAGATGGTCACGCCCAGTTTGGCCAGCTTGTTCAGCACCGGGTGCTCAACGCGACACGCCACGCACCAGGTGGCCCAGACGTTGACCAGCGCCGGCTTGCCCTTGAGATCAGCCTCGGTAAGCAGCTTGCCATCCTGCACCGCCGGCAGGGAGAAGGCCGGCAGTGGTTTGCCGATCAGCGCCGAGGGCAGCTCGGAAGGATCGAGAAACAGCCCACGGTAGAGAAACACCGCCACACCAAGAAAGATCAGCAGCGGTAACAGCAGCAATAAACGCTTCATGCCTGCGCCCCCGCCATGCCCAGTGCGTCACGCACGCGGGTACGTACCTTCATCCGGTAGCGCTTGTCAGCCGCCGCCAGGAAGCCACCAAAGCCCATCAGCAGCGCACCGAACCAGATCCAGCGGACGAACGGCTTGATGTGCACACGTACCGCCCAGGCACCCTCCCCCAGCGGCTCGCCCAGGGCAACGAACAGGTCACGGGTGATCCCGGCGTCGATACCGGCCTCTGTCATCACCGACTGCTGCACGGTGTACAGGCGCTTCTCAGGGTGGAGCACAGCGATCTGCTTGCCATCTTCGAAAATACGCACGGTGCCTTTGTCCGAGGTGAAGTTCGGCCCCTCGAAGTGCTCGGCACCCTCAAAGGTGAACTGATAACCACCGATCTCCACCGACTCGCCCGGCGCCATGCGCATATCGCGCTCGAAGCTGCCCATGCTGGTCAGCACGACGCCCAGGGCACACACCGCCATGCCCAGGTGGGCCATCTGCATACCCCAGTAGCTGCGGGTCAGGCTTGGCAGACCTTTGAGCAGACCTTTATGGCGGGTCTTTTCGAGAATATCGCGTACACCGGCCAGCACCACCCAGGCCGCCAACAGGCAGACACCTAGCACTGCCCAGTTGAAATCACCGACCAGGAAGGTGGCGATTAGCGCCAGCACCACGCTGCCGATCAGTACTGGGGCGAGCATGCCAAGCAGCCACTGCAGCGGCGTATCCTTCCAGCGCACGATCACCCCAACCGCAATCATCGCCATCAGCAGGCCCATCAGCGGTACGAACAAGGCATTGAAGTACGGCGGGCCCACCGACAACTTGGCGCCGGTGGTGGCATCCAGCACCAACGGGTAAAGGGTGCCGAGCAGGATCATCGCAGCGGACACCACCAGAATCAGGTTGTTGACCAGCAGCAGGGTCTCCCGCGACCACAGGGCAAAACCAACCTGGCTCTTCACCACCGGTGCACGGATGGCAAACAGCGCCAAGGAGCTGCCCACCACGATCAGCAGAAACACCAGAATAAACACGCCGCGCTCAGGATCACTGGCGAAGGCATGCACCGAGGTCAGCACCCCGGAACGGACCAGGAAGGTGCCCAGCAGACTCAAGGAGAACGCGGCAATCGCCAGCAGCACAGTCCAGCTTTTGAACACGCCGCGCTTTTCCGTCACCGCCAGGGAGTGGATCAACGCAGTGCCGACCAACCAGGGCATAAAGGAGGCGTTTTCCACCGGGTCCCAGAACCACCAGCCACCCCAGCCCAGTTCGTAGTAGGCCCACCACGAGCCCAACGCGATACCGATGCCGAGGAAGGCCCAGGCAACGATAGTCCACGGCCGCGACCAGCGCGCCCAGGCCGCATCGAGCTTGCCGCCGAGCAAGGCGGCAATGGCGAAAGCGAAGGCCACGGAGAAGCCGACATAACCCATGTAGAGCATCGGTGGGTGGATGATCAGGCCAAAGTCCTGCAACAGTGGGTTGAGGTCGCGGCCATCAGCCGGGGTATTGAACAGCAAGCGTTCAAACGGATTGGAGGTGATGATCAGAAACAGCAGAAAACCGATGCTGATGATGCCCATCACGGCCAACACGCGGGCGAGCATCTCTTCCGGCAACTGCCGCGAGAAGATCGACACGGCAAAGGTCCAACCGGCGAGGATCAGCCCCCAGAGCAGCAGCGACCCTTCGTGGGCGCCCCACACGGCACTGAACTTGTAGTACCAGGGCAGTGCGCTGTTGGAGTTGTTAGCCACATAGGCGACGGTGAAATCGTCAACCATAAAGGCGTAGGTCAGGCAGATAAAGGCGAACAGCATAAAGGCGAACTGCCCCCAGGCAGCCGGCTGCGCCAGGCTCATCCACTGACGATCACCGCGCCAGGCACCGATCAGCGGCAGCGTCGCCTGCACCAGCGCCATGCACAGCGCCAGGATCATCGCCAGATGGCCAAGTTCGGGGATCATTGTGCGTACTCCGCTGGGGACGCCTGCTTGGCCGCTTTGGCCGCGTCGTGCTGCTGTTTCATGCCGCTTTTTTCCAGCGCCTGCATGACTTCAGGTGGCATGTAATTCTCATCGTGCTTGGCCAGCACTTCATCGGCAATCAGCACGCCATTAGCGTCGAGCTTGCCCATGGCGACAATGCCCTGCCCTTCACGAAACAGGTCCGGGAGGATGCCGCTGTAGCGGATGGTCACGCTCTTGGCACCATCGGTAACGACGAAATCGGTGTCCAGGGAGTCGCTGGAGCGCTTTACCGAACCCTCCTCGACCAAGCCACCGGCACGGATGCGGGTATCTTGCGGGGCTTCGCCGTTGGCGATCTGAGTCGGCGTGTAGAACAGGTTGATGTTCTGCTGCAACGCACTCAGGGCCAGGGCCACAGCGATGCCGACACCGGCGATGATGGCCAGGACGATATACAGGCGTTTTTTACGCACGGGGTTCACTTCGACTCCTCCCGGCGCAAACGACGCGCCTCGTCTTGCAGATAACGGCGACGTGCCAGGATTGGCAGCGCCACATTCAGCGCCAGCACAGCCAGGCTGATGGCATAACAGGACCAGACATAAGGCCCATGGGTGCCCATGGCGATAAAGTCGCTAAAACTGGCAAAACTCATTGGCCTTTCTCCACCAGCGCCTTGACCTCGGCTTTGGCCCAACTGCTGCGCGCCTCGCGCTTAAGCACTTCCAGACGCATGCGCATCAGCAGCACGGCACCAAAGAAGCAGTAGAAGCCCAGCACCATGATCAGCAGCGGCATCCACATCTCGAACGGCATGGCCGGCTTGGCCACCACACTGAAGGTCGCCGGCTGGTGCAAGGTGTTCCACCACTCCACCGAGTATTTGATGATCGGGATGTTCACCACACCGACGATGGCCAATACCGCACAGGCCTTGGCCGCGCTGTCACGGTTGGTGATGGCATTGCCCAGGGCGATCACCCCGAAGTACAGGAACAGCAGAATCAGCATCGAAGTCAGGCGGGCATCCCAGACCCAGTAGGTGCCCCAGGTTGGTTTGCCCCACACCGCGCCGGTTACCAGGGCGATCACCGTCATCCAGGCACCAATCGGTGCAGCCTGCTGCAGGGCGACATCGGCCAGCTTCATCTTCCACACCAGGCCGACAATGCCGGCCACCGCCAGCATCACGTAGATCGACTGAGCAAGAAACGCCGCGGGCACATGGATGTAAATGATGCGAAAGCTGTTGCCCTGCTGGTAATCCGGCGGCGCAAAAGCCAGCCCCCAGACCAAGCCGACCACCAGCAGCACAGCGGCGGCCAGGGCCAACCAGGGCAACCAGCGGCTGCTGATTTCATAAAACCATTTGGGCGAGCCGAGTTTGTGAAACCACGTCCAGTTCATCAGGTTACTCATCAATGCTAGGGCTGGTCAGGGCGCAGGCAGGCACCCAGCTCAACCGGCCATTCAGGCTTATTGTCTACTCAGCGACACTGATCGTCAGACCAGCGGCGATGGCAAAAGGTGTCAAGGTCACCGCCAATGCGGTGAGGCTGGCCAACCACAACAGGTGGCCGACCGCCGGCAATCCTTGCAGGCTGGCTTGTAACGCACCGCTGCCGAGAATCAGCACCGGGATGTACAACGGCAAAATCAGCAACGCGAGCAACAGGCCACCGCGTTTGAGACCCACGGTCAGCGCAGCCCCAACCGCACCGAGCAGGCTCAGCACTGGTGTACCGAGCAGCAGCGAGATCAGCAGCACCGGCAGGCAGCGCCCCGGCAAACCCAGCATCAATGCCAGAACTGGTGCCAACAGCACCAGCGCCAGCCCCGAGAAAAGCCAGTGTGCCAGCACCTTGGCCAGAACCAGAAGAGCCAGGGGGTGCGGCGAAAGGACCCACTGCTCCAGCGAGCCGTCTTCGAAATCACTGCGAAACAGCCCGTCCAGCGAGAGCAGCACGGCCAATAGCGCTGCCACCCACACCAGGCCAGGCGAAAGGCTTTGTAACAACTGCGTCTGTGGGCCCACAGCCAATGGAAACAACGCAATCACAATGGCAAAGAACACTAATGGATTGGCCAACTCGGCCGGGCGGCGAAACAACAGGCGCGCCTCACGGGCCAGCAGCAGGGTAAAAACATTGCTCATGGCGTGCGTTGTCCCAGGTCAAGCTCACGGTAGCCGGCCGGTTTGACCGTCAGTTCGTGGTGCGTGGTCAACACCACCAGACCGCCCTGCTGACAATGGGTAGCCAGGTGGCTTTCCAGCTGCGCCACCGCAGCTTTATCCAGCGCAGTAAACGGCTCATCCAGCACCCAAAGTGACGGGCCCGGCAGATACAGACGGGCCAGCGCCACGCGGCGTTGCTGCCCGGCGGACAGGGTATGACAGGGCACATCCTCGAAACCGCGTAGCCCCACCGCCGCCAGCGCCTGCCAGATGGCCTCACGTTCGACCGGCTGATGCAGGGCGCAGAGCCAGGTCAAGTTTTCCTCGGCAGTGAGCAAGCCCTTGATGCCGGCGGCATGGCCAATCCACAACAGGTTACGTGCCAGCTCGGCACGCTGCGCCGCCAACAGCTGGCCATTCAGGCGAATCTCACCGGCAGTCGGCTGCATCAGCCCAGCCAACAGGCGCAACAGACTGGTCTTGCCGCTGCCGTTGGGACCAACCACCTGCAGCATCTCACCGGGAACCAGACGCAGCTCCAGGCGCTCGAAGAGCATGCGCCAATCCCGCTCACAAGCGAGCGCAACGGCTTCAAGAAGAGGGCTGGTCAAGGCATTGGCACCTAAGATGGATGGCAAAAGCTGTTCAAGTCAGCAGAGTCTTGGCCGCTATACTGACGCAAGTGGAATGCGCAGCCGAACCAGACGGGGCGCGATTATACATGCCCAGCTCCGCCTGCCGCAGCGGGCATTTTCGACAGGGTGTAACCCGCCAATGAGCGAAATCAGCAGCCCGCGGCCCCTGCCGCCAGCGCCCCCCAGCAGCCGCCCCAATGCCGTAGCGGCCGATCTGGCGGTAAAACTGCTGCAACCCATGCAAGGCTTGCTGGCCAGCGGTGAAACCGCCAAGGCCGAGGTGATCGCCCTCAAGGAAGTGGCGCAGAGCTTTCAGATGCTGCTCAAACTGACCCTGGAAAATGGTCGCCAAAACACCCTGGAAGCCAGTAGCCCACGACCGATTGCCCAGGGCACATCACTGGCGGTGACGGCCCTGTCGGAAACTCGCCTGGCTCTGTCCGTCCTGATGGGCACCGACAAGCCCCTGACCAGCCTGGACCTGGAGCAGCTGCCAGTTGGCACCCTGCTGCAGGGCAAGGTGATAGCACGCGAGCAGTTATTGCAAAGCCGCTCGCAGCAGGTGGTTTACAAAGTGCTGGTCAACCTGCTCAACACACCTCTGGCCGGCAGCAAACTGTCCCTGGAAACCCCACTGGCCCTACCCCTAGGCAGCCTGCTCAGCGCCCAGGTACAGGGCAGCCAGGCGTTGAACTTTCTACCGCTGAGCGGACGCCTCGATCAGCTCGCCCTGAGCCAGCAACTGGGCATGCAAGGTAGTCGTCAGGGCTCTCTGGAAGGCCTGTTCAACGCTCTGCAGAGCCTGCGCGGCAATGCCGAGATGAGTGAAGGCCTGCGTACCAGCATTGATAAGCTCTTCGGCGCACTGCCCGACGCCACCCAGCTGAGTACCGCCAAGGGCCTGGCGGCTGCCCTGGAGAACAGTGGCATCCTGCTGGAAAGCAAATTACTCGGTGGCCAGGGCCAGGCATTGCCGACCGACCTCAAGGCCAATCTGCTGCGCCTGATTACCCAGTTGCTGCCCAATCTGCCTGCGGGCACTCCGCTGACCGCTGCCAATGCCAGCCTGGCACAGGCAATGCCGGCATTGGCTCGCGATCTGCTGGGTAGCCTGGGCAAAGCCAGTAACCGTCAACAGGCACTGAGCTTTCCCCTGCCCTCACGTCTGCTCCAGGCCATGGACGGTGAAGCCGATCTGGAAGCCCTGCTGAAACTTGCCGCCGCCGCCATTTCACGCTTGCAGACCCACCAACTCTCCAGCCTCGCGCAGAGCCAGGTCGGCCCGGACGGTAACCTGCTCACCACCTGGCAACTGGAGCTGCCCATGCGCAACCAACAGGAGTTAGTGCCCTTGCAGGTCAAGATCCAGCGCGATGAGGGCAACCCGCAAGGCAAGCCCGAGAAAAAGGAACCGCTGTGGAAGGTGGAACTGGCTTTTGATCTGGACCCACTGGGCCCTTTGCAGGTGCAGGCGCAACTGGCCCACGGCCGATTGTCCAGCCAGCTGTGGGCTGAGCGCGGCAGCACCGTGAACCTGATCGATGCGGAACTGGAAAACCTGCGCCAACGCCTTAGCGATGCTGGCCTGCAAGTCGGTGAGTTGGCCTGCCACCAGGGCATGCCACCGCGCGGCCCGCGCACCACTCTGGAACAACGCTGGGTAGACGAAACCGCATGAAGAAAAGCGCCCCCCGCCAAGCCATCGCCCTGACCTATGACGGCCAGAGCGCACCCGTACTCAGCGCCAAAGGCGACGACGAACTGGCCGAAGCCATTCTGGCCATTGCCCGCGAATATGAAGTGCCGATCTATGAGAATGCCGAACTGGTGCGCCTGCTGGCACGCCTGGAGCTGGGCGATGCCATCCCCGAACAGCTATATCGCTGCATCGCGGAAATCATTGCCTTTGCCTGGTACCTGAAGGGCAAAGCGCCGGCCGGCAGTGAGCGTGATACCGATATCACGCCGCCGCTGCGCCTATTGGAGGGACCTGCAGCATCTTGAAGGTTGTTAAGGAATCAGGAGCGCTGCAACTTGGCTTGTTGCATCTTGCTGATCAGCTCAGCTTCGGCCTTGCTCAGACCGCAAGATTGAGTGAGATCATCCACGCTGGCACCCATGCCAGCCAGACGGGCGGCCTGGGTGAATGACAGGCTGCTGGGGTCACGCTGCTCGATCTGATTGAGCTTGTCCGGTAGCGGTGCGACCACCCGGCGCAACTCATGCAACTCTTCACCCATCTGCACGCTACCGGTCAGATAGGCGTCCAGTCGCCGGCTGAGCTCCTTGAGCCGCCGATCACGCACCGCATCACGCTCGCCCTGCAGTTTGATGGCATCACGCAGCTGCCGGGTCAGCCAGATGCAAGCGCCTACCAGCCCCAGACAGACCAAGGCCAGCGCGATCAGCAGCACGTCGAGCATGGCTTAGATGCTCTCCAGCTCGGACCACTCTTCTTCGCTCATCATCTTGTCCAGCTCAACCAGAATCAGCAGCTCGCCGTTCTTGTTGCAGACGCCCTGGATAAACTTGGCGGATTCGTCATTGCCCACGTTCGGCGCGGTTTCCACTTCCGATTGGCGCAGGTAAACCACCTCGGCCACGCTGTCGACCAGAATCCCGATCACCTGCTTGTCGGCCTCGATGATTACGATGCGCGTGTTATCCGTGACCTCACTGGAGTCGAGACCAAAGCGCTGACGGGTATCGATCACGGTGACCACATTACCGCGCAGGTTGATGATGCCCAGCACATAGCTCGGAGCACCCGGCACAGGGGCAATCTCGGTATAACGCAGGACTTCCTGAACCTGCATCACATTGATGCCATAGGTTTCGTTGTCCAGGCGGAAAGTCACCCACTGCAGAATCGGATCTTCAGAACCTTGTGCAGAACTCTTCTTCATGTCCCTAGCCTCGTCATGAACCGCTCGCGGCGGCGATCGCGGGTGTATATCCCGCTGTCATTACTATAGTTGCAAAGCTGCGCTCATCGCACCGCCTGGCGTTATTCAATGTACCCGGTTGGTTGCCATACGCTTGGCCGCACCACTGGCAATCAATTCGGCCAGAGACGCGATATCCAGCAAGGCGCACATATGTTCGATCACCGTCCCCGCCAGCCATGGGCGCTGAGTACGCTGACTGCGCCACTTCACTTCATTGGGGTCCAGGCGAATCGAGCGGCTGACCTGATGCACTGCAAGCCCCCACTCATAGCCCTGCACGGAAATTACATACTGCAGGCCTTCACGAAAATCATCGCGGTAACGATCCGGCATCACCCAGCGAGCGGTATCCAGTACCTTCAAGTTGCCTGCCTGGCACGGCAGTATGCCGAGAAACCAGTCTGGCTGGCCAAATAATGGCGTGAGCTCCTGGCCTTGCAGAGGATAGATCGAGCCCAGGCATACCAGAGGAACCGCCAGGGTTAACCCGGCCACATCGAACAACAGGCACTCGAATGGCCCTTCGGCCCACTCAGGCCGTCCCTGCTGCACCAACTCAGGCACCACCAAGGCATCAGGTGCGGCCTGCGCGGCTTCACTCACCGGGTTTTCAGCCACTACGACTGGCACCGGCTCTGGCGTCTCAACCGCAGGTAAAGGCATTTCTATGGTCGGCAACACCAGCGGGCGTGGTGCCAGCTCAATCACCGGTTTGGCGACAGGTACCTGCGCAATGATGCGGGCATCACGCACCTGCTCTTCCAGCACAGCGGCCTCGAACTCATCCAGGCTAATGCTATCGGCGCTGAAATCATCTGCCTCAAGACTATCGGCCAACTCACTCGCAGCATCCTGCAGCAAGCCGTCCAGGTAGGACTGCAAGGCCAGTTGCGGACGTGTTGCGGTGGCAAGGGGACGACTCATGAACACAACCCAAAATAACGATCTGTACAGACTATCGGCCGCTCTAGCGACAGACTTGAGCCAACCACTTCAGCATAGCTTTTCATCTCAGGCGACCTGCGCCGCGATCTGCTGCGACAGCAAGTGCTTGAGCAGCGCACGATAGGCAATCACACCACGGCTGTTGTTATCAAATTGCGAAGGCGTGAGCCCTGCCCGGCTGGCATCACGCAAGCGCGTATCCACCGGAATGTAAGCTGGCCACAGATGATCCGGATAACTATTACGCAGCACCCGCAGTGTGCCCATGGAGGCCTGGGTACGGCGGTCAAACAGGGTCGGCACAATGGTGTAAGGTAAAGCCTGCTGGCGCGAACGGTTGATCATCGCCAGGGTATTGACCATCCGCTCCAGGCCTTTGACGGCAAGGAACTCGGTCTGTACCGGAATCACCAGCTGCTGACTGGCGGCCAGGGCATTGACCATCAACACACCCAACAAGGGTGGACTGTCGATCACCGCATGGTCGAAATCCTGCCAGAGCTGCGCCAGGCTCTTGGCAATCACCAGCCCCAGACCACTCTGCCCAGGCGACTGACGCTCGAGGGTGGCCAGCGCCGTACTCGACGGCAGCAGGGAAATACGTTCATGGCTGGTGGGCAACAGCAGTTGCTGCGGCAAACCACGCGGCACACTGCCCTGATGCTGAAATAGGTCAAAGCAACTGTGTTCCAGGCTATCCGGATCGTGTCCAAAATAGCTGGTCATGGATCCATGGGGGTCGAGGTCGACCACCACCACACGCTTACCGGCATCGGCCAACAGGCCTGCCAGGGCGATTGATGTGGTGGTCTTGCCGACTCCACCTTTTTGATTGGCTACTGCCCAGACTCTCATCGTTATCATCCTCCCGGTACAGCTATAGCCTGACCGAGAACGGGGTCACCCTTATGGGGCCGGCGACGGGGGATTGACGGCTCCCGCTTGCGGGGCCGGCGCTGCTGGGGCTGGTGCAGGTTGCGTGCCAGCCCGTTGCAAGGCCGCATCGGGTTTGGCATTGGCGCTGCCAACACCACTCACACTGCGGCGCACATCAAGATTGCGCGATATCACCAGTACCACCCGACGGTTACGTCCGCGGCCTTCTGCAGTGCTATTGTCCGCCACTGGTTGAAATTCGCCATAGCCAACAGCAGCCAGTCGGCTGGGATTGACCCCATCCATGGTCAGCATACGCACGATACTGGCCGCCCGCGCGGTAGACAGCTCCCAGTTGGTCGGGAACTGCGCCGTCTGAATCGGCAGGTTATCGGTAAAGCCTTCCACATGAATCGGGTTTTCATAAGGTGCCAGAATTTTGGCGACCTTTTCGATAATGTCGAACGCGGCATTATTGGGGATCGCATCGCCACTGGTGAACAGCAAGCTGGAGCTGAGCTCGATCTCGATCCACAACTCGTTGCCACTGACCTTGAGCTGCTCGGACTGAATCAGGTCGCCAAAGGCTTCGCGCACGCTGTTGGCAATGCTTTCCAGTGAGTCCGCAGCCGAGAGCGTGGTTTCCTCATCCACCAGTGAACGATCCGGCTCGGTTGTGCGCGGTCGCTCATCGCCCACCGGAATCGGCTTGATCGCTCGATCAGGCTGGTTGAATACCCCAGTCAGGCTGTCTGAAAGAATCTTGTACTTGCCTTCGTTGATCGAGGAGATCGAATACATCACCACGAAAAACGCGAACAGCAAGGTGATGAAGTCGGCATAGGAGACCAGCCAACGCTCGTGGTTTTCATGTTCTTCGTGATGACGCCTGCGGGCCATGCGCTGTCCCCATCAGTCCATAAAGCCTTGCAGCTTCAATTCGATGGAGCGCGGGTTCTCACCCTCGGCAATCGACAGGATGCCTTCAAGCAGCATTTCGCGGTAACGCGACTGTCGCTGGGCAATGGCTTTGAGTTTGTTGCCAATCGGCAATAGCAACAGGTTGGCAAAACCAACCCCGTAGATGGTCGCGACAAAGGCTACGGCAATACCACTGCCCAGCATGCTTGGGTCAGCCAGATTGCCCATCACATGGATCAGGCCCATCACCGCACCGATGATGCCGATCGTCGGAGCGTAGCCACCCATGCTCTCGAACACCTTGGCGGCCTGGATATCGCGGCCTTCCTGGGTGTACAGATCGACCTCGAGAATACTGCGAATGGCTTCAGGCTCGGCACCATCAACCAGCAGTTGCAGACCTTTGCGGGCATAGGGGTCAGCTTCGGCATCAGCCACCGCTTCCAGCCCCAGCAGGCCTTCCTTGCGCGCAGTCATACTCCAGCCCACCACGCGATTGATACCGCCGGCCAGATCAATTCGCGGCGGAAAGAATATCCAGCTGATAATCGCCAGCGCACGCTTGAATACACTCACCGGGGCCTGCAGAAACGCAGCCCCCAGCGTACCGCCTACCACGATCAGGGCAGCCGGGCCATTGAGCAGGGCTCCGGCATGACCACCTTCCAGGTAGTTGCCACCGAGGATGGCGACAAATGCCAGGATGACCCCGATAAGGCTCAGTACATCCATTAAGCGCAGGCCTCCGCCAAATGCCTGCCAATGTCATCCAGCGGGTAGATCGCATCAGCCAGGTTGGCTTTGACGATGGCCATCGGCATGCCATAAATCACGCAGCTGGCTTCGTCTTGCGCCCACACCTGGCTGCCGCCCTGCTTAAGCAGACGCGCGCCTTCACGGCCGTCCGCGCCCATGCCCGTGAGCACCACTGCCAGCACCTTGTCGCCATAGGACTTGGCCACTGAACCAAAGGTGATATCAACACAGGGTTTGTAATTCAGGCGCTCATCGCCTGGGAGAATTTTCACCACCCCACGCGCATCAATCATCATCTGTTTGCCGCCAGGAGCCAGCAATGCCAGGCCCGGACGCAGAACATCACCGTCTTCGGCTTCCTTGACGCTGATGCGACACAGTTTATCGAGGCGTTCGGCAAAGGCCTTGGTAAACGCTGCCGGCATGTGCTGAATCAATACGATCGGAGCCGGGAACGTGGCTGGCAGCTGAGTCAGGACCCGCTGCAACGCGACGGGGCCGCCGGTGGACGTGCCAATGGCAACCAGTTTGTAGGACTTACGCTTGGGCGCTGCACTGCTGGCCGCAGGGGCCGGTGTCGGCGCAACAGCTGGCCGGCTGACCGGCGTGCTGGTTGGCGCAGGACGGGCAGCCGGTTTGCTAAGGCCTGCCGCTGGCACTACTGGCGCTGCCGACGGCGGGTTAAGGCTGCGGCGGTTGCTGCGCGCAATGGTGTGGATCTTCTCGCAGAGCAGTTGTTTGACCCGCTCCGGGTTGCGTGAAATGTCCTCGAAATTCTTCGGCAGAAAATCAACCGCACCGGCCTCCAGCGCATCGAGCGTCACCCGTGCGCCTTCATGGGTCAGGGAGGAAAACATCAAGACCGGGGTCGGGCAGCGCTGCATGATGTTACGCACAGCCGTGATGCCATCCATCATCGGCATCTCGTAATCCATGGTGATCACATCGGGTTTAAGCGCCTGCGCCTGTTCGATGGCTTCACGGCCATTGGTAGCAGTGCCGATCACCTGGATATTCGGATCGGCCGACAGAATTTCCGACACACGCCGGCGGAAAAAACCGGAGTCATCAACCACCAACACCTTAACAGCCATAAACACTCCTAAACGATGCGACAGACACCTGCATCGCTAACAATCACATACGCCGTGCGTAACGTTTGAGCATGCTCGGCACGTCAAGAATCAGGGCGATGCGACCATCACCGGTAATGGTCGCGCCGGACATACCTGGAGTGCCCTGCAGCATTTTGCCCAGCGGCTTGATAACCACTTCCTCCTGACCGACCAGTTGATCGACCACGAAGCCGATACGCTGGCTGCCAACGGTAAGGATCACTACATGCCCCTCGCCTTGCTCAACATGTGCCGCACTGCCGATCAGCCAGCGTTTGAGATAAAACAGCGGCAAGGCCTTGTCGCGCACGATCACCACTTCCTGGCCGTCGACGACATTGGTGCGCGACAGGTCGAGGTGGAAGATCTCGTTGACGTTGACCAACGGGAAAGCAAACGCCTGATTGGCCAGCATCACCATCAGCGTCGGCATGATGGCCAGAGTCAGCGGCACCTTGATGACGATTTTTGACCCCTGCCCCTTGGTCGAAAACACATTGACCGTACCATTGAGCTGGGAAATCTTGGTTTTCACCACGTCCATGCCTACACCACGGCCGGACACGTCGGAAATCTCGGTCTTGGTCGAGAAACCTGGGGCAAAAATCAGGTTGTAGCATTCGAATTCGTTGAGACGATCGGCCGCGTCCTTGTCCAGCAGGCCTTTCTCCACAGCCTTGGCACGCAGCACATCGGCATCCATTCCTTTGCCGTCATCGGAAATCGACAGCAGGATATGGTCGCCCTCCTGCTCGGCAGACAGCACCACCTTGCCGCCTCGGGCTTTACCGGCAGCCTCACGCTCTTCTGGGGTTTCAATGCCGTGGTCGACAGCGTTGCGCACCAAGTGAACCAACGGATCGGCCAGTGCCTCAACCAGGTTTTTGTCGAGATCGGTTTCTTCACCGACCAGTTCCAGGTTGATTTCTTTCTTCAGGTTGCGCGCCAGGTCACGCACCAGGCGTGGGAAGCGGCCGAATACCTTTTTGATCGGCTGCATACGGGTTTTCATCACGGCGGTCTGCAGATCTGCCGTGACCACGTCCAGGTTGGATACCGCTTTGGACATAGCCTCATCGGCACTGCTGGCCCCGAGGCGTACCAAACGGTTACGCACCAGCACCAGTTCACCCACCATGTTCATGATTTCATCCAGCCGCGCGGTATCGACCCGTACAGTGGTTTCCGCCTCGCTAGGCGGTGCAACCTTGTCCGCTACCGGAGCCGCCGCAGCGGCAGGCGCCTTGGCTGGTTCGACCTTGGCAGCGGGCTTGGGTGCTGGTTTGGCGACCGCTTTGGCCGGTTCTGCCGGTTTAGCCGCAGGCGTTGGTGCGACCGGCTTAATGGCCTCGGGCTCAACAAACTTGCCTTTACCATGCAACTGATCCAGCAGGGCCTCGAACTCATCATCGGTGATGTCGTCACCCGCTGCCTCAGCAACAGGTTCAACCTTGGCAGCAGGAGCGGCTGCAACCGGCGGCGGCACGAACTGCCCTTTGCCGTGCAACTGATCAAGCAAGGACTCGAACTCATCATCGGTAATTTCGTCGCTGCTGCTGGCGGCCACCGGAGCTGCCGGTGGTGCAGTTGGCACAACCGGGGCAGCGCTCACATCGGCTACAAACTGGCCTTTACCATGCAACTGATCCAGCAACGACTCGAACTCGTCGTCGGTAATCTCGTCACTACTAGCCGCAACAGCCGCGGGGGCTGGCGTTTCATCCAGAGCACCGAGCAGTTGTTCAAATTCGCTGTCGGTAATATCACCTGCCGAGGCTTGAGCAACCGCCGGTTCGGGCTCGGGCTCAGGCTCAGGCTCAGGCTCAGCTGCCGGCACGTCGGCCTGCACCAACTCATCAGCACTGGCTGGCTCAGCCAGGCGAGCCAATGCCGCCAGCAACTCAGGCGTCGCTGGGGTCAGGTCAGTTCGCTCGCGGACCTCACTGAACATACTGTTGACGGCATCCAGTGCTTCCAGCACCACATCCATCAATGCGGAGTCGACGCGCCGCTCACCCTTGCGCAGGATGTCGAAGACGTTTTCTGCGATATGGCAGCATTCCACCAGTTCATTGAGCTGGAGAAAACCGGCACCACCTTTGACGGTATGGAAACCGCGAAAAATAGCGTTGAGCAGATTCATGTCGTCCGGGCGGCTTTCAAGCTCCACCAACTGCTCGGACAGTAGTTCAAGAATCTCGCCGGCCTCTACCAGGAAGTCCTGGAGGATTTCTTCATCGGCGCCGAAGCTCATATAGACGTGCTCCTAAAATCCCAGGCTGGAAAGCAGGTCGTCGACATCATCCTGATTCGATGCGACGTCTTCACGCTTATCGGCATGAATCTGCGGACCTTCACCACGGGAAGGCTCTTTTTGTTTTTCTTGTTCGGCACGGAGCAACTCATGGTTGTGTTCAATGCCGGCAAACTGATCCACCTGGCTGGCCATCAGCACCAGTTTCAGCAGGTTGCTTTCAACATCAGTGACCAACTGCGTGACGCGCTTGATCACCTGCCCGGTCAGATCCTGAAAGTCCTGAGCCAGCAGAATGTCGTTGAGGTGAGCAGATAGCTTGGCCCCATCGCGCTCACTACGAGCAAGGAACAACTCGACGCGCTTGGCCAGCTCACGAAAGCCGTCAGCACTCATTTCGCGGCGCATGAAACGCCCCCAATCGGCGCTCAGGCTCTGAGCCTCGTCGCTGAGATCGTTGACCAGCGGCGCACTCTGCTCGACCAGATCCATGGTGCGATTGGCCGCTTTCTCGGTCATCGTCACTACATAATTGAGCCGCTCGGTGGCATCGGTGATTTGCGACACCTCAGTGGCATGGGGCACGCGCGGATCAAGCTGAAAATTGACGATGGCGTTATGCAACTCACGGGTCAGCTTGCCAACCTCGTGATAGAGGCCACGATCACGCGCCTTGTTGAGTTCATGAATCAGCTGTACCGCTTCACCAAAATTGCCCTGTTCCAGGGTGTCGACCAGTTGGCGAGCGTTGTGTTTCAGGGTCGACTCAAGGTCGCCTTGAACGGAATCTTTATGTTCCATAGCACCCTCATGGCAGACATCAGCCGTTGACCCGCTCGAAGATCTTCTCAATCTTCTCTTTCAGCACCTGGGCAGTGAACGGCTTGACCACATAGCCATTAACCCCAGCCTGAGCTGCTTCGATGATCTGA
This sequence comes from Pseudomonas anguilliseptica, assembly GCF_021375795.1. Classification (GTDB taxonomy): domain Bacteria; phylum Pseudomonadota; class Gammaproteobacteria; order Pseudomonadales; family Pseudomonadaceae; genus Aquipseudomonas; species Aquipseudomonas anguilliseptica_A. The sequence goes on from NZ_JAEIOI010000005.1 coordinate 165,037, forward strand.
TCGCGCTTGGCCTCGGCCGTCACCATCAGCACCGGCAGGGTTTTCAGACGATCATCCGCGCGTACTGCGCGCAGCAGGTCAATCCCGGTCATGCCGGGCATGTTCCAGTCCGTTACCAGAAAATCGAAACTGCCGCTTTGCAGCATCGGCAAGGCCGTGGTGCCGTCATCGGCCTCGGCAGTGTTGGTGAACCCCAAGTCACGCAGGAGGTTCTTGATGATCCGTCGCATCGTTGAAAAGTCATCAACGATGAGGATTTTCATGTTCTTGTCCAAGTCGACCTCCGTACAGTCCCAAACGCACCCAGCAACCTGTGTACGCCTTTAATCGTGAAACCGGCCCAGGTACCAGCGAGTGCTGCAACCGTCACTTAGTGTGCGCGCCACTCGCCCAAACGGGCGCGTAAACGGGCAGCACACTGACTGTGTAGTTGGCTTACGCGTGATTCGCTAACCCCCAGTACTTCGCCGATCTCCTTAAGATTTAATTCTTCATCGTAATATAGCGCTAACACCAGGCGCTCGCGCTCCGGCAGGTTGGCGATGGCATCGGCCAAGGCTGCCTGAAAGCGTTCATCTTCCAGATCACGAGAAGGTTCGAGGTGGTTGCTGCCAGCGTCTTCACCCAGCCCACCATGCTCGCCGTCCTGCAACAGGTCGTCGAAGCTGAACAGGCGGCTGCCTAAAGTGTCGCCAAGAATGCCGTAGTAATCCTCGAGACTCAATTGGAGTTCGGCCGCAACCTCTTGATCTTTAGCATCTCGGCCCGTTCTGGCCTCAATTACTCGAATGGCATCACTGACCATGCGGCTGTTGCGGTGCACGGAACGGGGAGCCCAGTCGCCTTTACGTACCTCGTCGAGCATGGAACCACGAATGCGAATGCCAGCGAACGTCTCGAAACTGGCACCTTTGCTGGAATCGTATTTTTTTGACGCTTCAAGCAGGCCGATCATCCCGGCCTGGATCAGGTCGTCGACCTGCACATTGGCGGGCAGACGCGCCAACAGGTGATAGGCAATGCGTTTGACCAAAGGCGCATAGCGCTCGATCAACTGGTGCTGGGAGTCCTGCGCCTGTGCCTTGCTATACATACGAAGTCCAGAGGCTGCTGTCATATGGCCGTGTCCGCGATCGGTTGGTGCACCAGACGCTCAACGAAAAACTCCAGGTGACCGCGCGGATTGGCCGGTAATGGCCAGGCGTCGACTTTCTGGGCTATCGCCTTGAACGCCAACGCGCACTTCGAACGCGGGAAGGCTTCGTAAACCGCGCGCTGCTTTTGCACGGCCTTGCGCACTGACTCGTCATACGGCACCGCACCTACATATTGCAGGGCAACGTCAAGAAAACGATCAGTCACTTTAGTCAGCTTAGCAAAGAGGTTGCGGCCTTCCTGCGGGCTGTGGGCCATATTGGCCAGAACGCGAAAACGGTTCATGCCGTGGTCACGGTTAAGCAGTTTGATCAGCGCGTAAGCGTCAGTAATCGAGGTCGGCTCGTCGCAGACCACCACCAGCACTTCCTGGGCCGCGCGCACGAAACTGACCACGCCATCACCAATGCCAGCGGCGGTGTCGATGATCAGCACATCAAGATTGTCGCTGATATCACTGAAGGCCTGGATCAGCCCGGCATGCTGCATGGGCGACAGTTGCACCATGCTCTGAATGCCCGACGCCGCCGGCACGATGCGTATCCCGCCCGGCCCCTGCAACAGCACATCGCGCAGCTCACATTCGCCACTGATAACGTCTTCCAGGGTGCGTTTGGCGCTCAGGCCAAGCAGCACATCGACGTTGGCCAAGCCCAGGTCGGCGTCCATCAGCATCACCCGGCGGCCGAGATCGGCCAGGGCCAATGCCAGGTTCACCGAGACGTTGGTCTTACCGACGCCACCCTTGCCGCCGGTCACCGCAATCACCTGTACGGGATGCATACCCATGTTTTCTACACACCTTGTCTAACTTCGACTGGAGCCACTCGGCCGGCTACGCGCGGTTCAATTGCAACAACTTGGCGCTTAACTGACACGCCGTGTGGGCTGCTGATAAAGGCCGGCAAACATCTCCGCCATCGTATCCTCGCTTGGATCCTGGGTAGCCTGCAGCCCCACGGCCCGGCTGACCAGTTGATGACTGCGCGGTACCTGCAGATCATCGGGAATCCGTGGCCCATCTGCGAGATAGGCTACCGGTAGACGCTGGCTAATAGCCAGTCCTAAAACCTCACCCAGGCTGGTGGCTTCATCCGCCTTGGTCACAATACAGCCCGCCAAGCCACAGCGCTTATAACTATGGTAGGCGGCTTTCAGCACTTGGCCCTGGCTGGTAGCAGCCATTACCAGATAATTTTTTGCATTGACGCCACGGCTGGCCAGGGTTTCCAGCTGCATGCGCAGCGCCGGGTCGTTGGCGGGCAAGCCGGCGGTGTCGATCAGCACCACGCGTTTGCACGCCAGCGGCGCCAGCGCCTGGGTCAGCGACTGGCCAGGATCGACCAGGGTCACCGGGACATTGAGAATGCGCCCGAGAGTCTTGAGTTGCTCCTGGGCGCCAATGCGGTAGCTGTCCAGGCTGACCAGAGCGATGTGCTGTGCACCGTATTTAAGGACATAACGCGCAGCCAGCTTCGCCAGAGTGGTGGTCTTGCCCATACCGGCCGGACCAACCAGGGCGATCACCCCGCCTTCGTCCATCGGCTCCTGTTTCGGCGTCTTGATCGCATGCGCCAGGTGCGCCAGCAGCATGCGCCAGGCCTGACGCGGCTCGGCCACGTTGGCAACACGTTCCAGCAAGGCTTTCGACAGCTCAGCGGACAACCCCATGCGCTGCAGACGACGCCACAGATTGGCCTGTTGCGGACGACGATTCTGCAACTGCCCCCAGGCAATCGAGCCCAGCTGTACTTCAATCAGCTCACGCAGGCCGTGCAGTTCGAAGCGCATGGCATCCAGCGCACGTTGATCGGTGGCTGCAGCAACGGCAGGTGCATGCTGAGACTTGCGCATGACCGCCGCCAGGCTATCGGCAGGTAGTTCCAGTTCCGCGCCAAACAGTTGGCGATCCTTGCCGGCATCCATCTTGGCGCGGGTACTCAGCTCAGCCTGGGCGGTGGCAATCTTCGCCTGGGTCTTGCGCAGCTCGGCTTCCAGCGCGGGGTTGGGCTGGCGCGCTGGTGCAGCAGGCACCTGGTAATCCAGGGCAGCAGTCAGCTCGACACCGCCGGCGACCCGGCGATTGCCAATGATCGAGGCATCGGCACCCAGCTCATCACGCACCAGTTTCATGGCGGTGCGCATATCGGCGGCGAAAAAGCGTTTGACCTGCATGGCCTGTAACCTCGGTTAGTTCTGCCCCACCGTCGCAACGATGGTGACCTGCTTGTTATCCGGAATTTCCTGGTATGCCAGTACATGGATACTCGGAACCGCCAGCCGCGCGAATCGCGAGAGCATCGCCCGGACCGGACCGGCCACCAGCAGAATCACTGGCTTGCCGAGCATTTCCTGGCGCTGCGCCGCTTCCACCAGGGAACGCTGCAGCTTCTCGGCCATGCCCGGTTCCAGGAGGATGCCCTCCTCGGCGCCTTGACCGGCCTTCTGGATACTGTTGAGCAATATCTGTTCCAACCTGGGTTCCAGGGTGATCACAGGCAGCTCCAGCTCTAGTCCCACAATGCTTTGCACGATTGCACGGGCCAGGGCGACACGCACGGCGGCCACCATCGCGGCGGGATCTTGACTCTTCACTGCCACGTTGGCGATGGCTTCGGCAATGGTGCGGATGTCGCGCACCGGGACCTGCTCCTGCAACAGCGCTTGCAGCACCTTGAGCAGGGTCGACAGGGAAATCATGCCCGGCACCAGTTCCTCGGCCAGCTTGGGTGAGGTCTTGGCCAGCAGCTGCATCAACTGCTGCACTTCTTCATGCCCGAGCAGCTCGTGGGCGTGCTTGTGCAGCACCTGATTGAGGTGAGTGGCAACCACGGTGCTGGCGTCTACCACGGTGTAGCCGAGGGACTGCGCCTGATCGCGCTGGGTCGGGTCGATCCACACTGCTTCGAGACCAAATGCCGGGTCCTTGGCGGCGATGCCATTCAGTGGGCCGAAGACCTGGCCTGGGTTGATCGCCAACTCGCGATCCGGGTACACCTCAGCTTCGGCCACACTGACGCCCATCAGCGTCAGACGATAGGCATTGGGCTGTAAGTCGAGGTTGTCGCGGATATGCACCGAGGGCATGAGAAAACCCATTTCCTGAGAGAGCTTCTTGCGCACCCCCTTGATCCGCGCCAACAGCTGGCCACCCTGGTTACGGTCAACCAGTGGAATCAGGCGGTAGCCCACTTCCAGGCCGACCATATCCACCGGGGTGACGTCATCCCAGCCCAGCTCCTTGACCTCTTGCGCCTTCTGCGCCGGCAGCAGCTCCTGTTGACGCTGCACTTCCTTGATTTCGTTTTCCTTCACCGTGCGCTGCTTGTTGGCAATCCAGTACGCAGCACCCGCCGCCACCAGCCCCAGGCTGATAAAGGAGAAATGCGGCATACCGGGCACCAGCCCCATGGCAATCATCACCGCCGCCGTTACCGCCAATGCCCGCGGCGAGGCGAACATCTGCCGGTTGACCTGCGCGCCCATGTCTTCGGAACTGGAAACGCGGGTGACCATGATTGCCGCCGCAGTGGACAGCAGCAGCGATGGAATCTGCGCCACCAGGCCGTCACCAATAGTCAGCAAGGTGTAGATGCGGCCAGCATCGGCAAAACTCAGATTGTGCTGGAAGATACCGATGGCGATGCCGCCGATCAGGTTGATAAACAGAATCAGCAGGCCGGCAATCGCATCACCACGAACAAACTTGCTGGCACCGTCCATGGAACCGTAGAAATCCGCTTCCTGAGACACCTCACTACGGCGTTTCTTGGCTTCGCCCTGGTCGATCAACCCGGCATTCAGATCCGCGTCGATGGCCATCTGCTTACCCGGCATGGCATCCAGGGTAAAACGTGCGCTGACCTCGGAGATGCGCCCAGCACCCTTGGTCACCACCACGAAGTTGATGATCATCAGGATCGCGAACACCACGATACCGACCACGTAGTTACCGCCGATTACCACCTCGCCGAAGGCCTGGATCACCTTACCGGCAGCGTCGTGACCATCCTGGCCATTGAGCAGCACGACCCGGGTGGAAGCCACGTTAAGCGCCAGACGCAGCAGAGTCGCTGCCAGCAGAATGGTTGGGAAAACGGCGAAATCCAGCGGGCGCAGCGCGTAGATCGCCACCAGCAGAACTACAATCGACAGAGCAATACTGAAAGTGAACAACACATCCAGCAGGAACGGCGGGATAGGCAGCATGACCATGCCGAGCATGACCAGCAGCAACAGTGGGATGCCCAGATTGCCCTGCTTCAACCCCGAAAGGTTACTGCGCGCATCATTGAGCACTTGCGAGCGATTTATTGCCACATCCCTACCCCAGCCAATTCAATCTTTTGACGCTTAGCACGCCTTTGGGGAGGGTTTTGCAAGAAGCTGTCCAACTTTCCCAGGTTGCAGCAAAACCTCTCCGGACGCGCCGCAACAACAGAGAAAATTACTCGTCGCGGCGTAAATCCGGCGGGATAGGCAGCTCTGGCAGCGGCGCCGGGCGTTTGCCTTTGCCGGCCTGGTACTGACGCAACTGGTAGACGTAGGCGAGCACCTGCGCGATGGCCAGGTACAGACCAGCGGGGATTTCCTGATCCAGCTCAGTGGAATAGAACACCGCCCGCGCCAGCGCCGGCGACTCCAGCACCATGACCTTGTGCTCATTGGCGATTTCACGAATCTTCAAGGCCGTAAAATCACCGCCCTTGGCCAGCAAGACCGGCGCACTACCCTTGGCTGGGTCATATTTCAGGGCCACGGCAAAGTGCGTCGGGTTGGTGATCACCACATCGGCGTCCGGTACCGCCTGCATCATGCGTCGCTCGGCCATCTCGCGCTGCAACTGACGAATACGCTGCTTGACCTCGGGCTTGCCCTCGCTGTCCTTGTATTCGTCGCGCACTTCCTGCTTGGTCATCATCAGTTTCTGCTTGCTGCTCCAGAGCTGAAACGGCACATCCACCGCAGCAATCAGAATCAATCCGCAGGACATCCACAACGCACTCCAGCCCACCACCTTCGCCGAGTGCAAAATAGCCGCTTCTATCGGCTCATGAACAATCGCCAACAGATCGCCCTGCCAGGCCGCCAGCACGGCAATGCCTACCAACAGGATCAGGGTAAATTTGGCCAAGGCCTTGAGCAGTTCCACCAGTGCATCAGTGGAGAACATGCGCTTGAGCCCTGACAAAGGATTCATGCGGCTGAGCTTAGGCGCCATTGCCTCGGCCGAAAACAGCCAGCCACCGAGGGAAATCGGCCCAACAATCGACACGATCAACAGCAGCACAAACAGCGGAAACAACGCTTCCAGGGCAATCTGCCCGGACGCGGCGAGCCACAATGCCATGCTGCGCTCGTCCATGATCACCTCGCGCGACAGGGAAAAATTGCCACGCATGATGTCCAGCATGGCGTTGCCCATACTGCCGCCGAAGGCCAGCATGCCGCCGAAGCCACCGAGGGTCACCGCCAGGGTATTGAGCTCTTTGGAACGGGCAATCTGGCCCTTCTCACGGGATTCGCGCAGGCGTTTCTCCGTGGGTTCCTCGCTCTTATCGGCGCCGCTTTCCGATTCAGCCATCAGCTCGCCCCGGCCATTTCACGCAGGAACTGCAAGGCCTCGGTGGCGAACACCTGATACTGCGCGAGGATATCGGCCATACCGATCCAGACGATCACCAGGCCCAGCACCAGGGTCAACGGAAAACCGATAGAGAAAATGTTCAGCTGCGGCGCGGCGCGGGTCATGACCCCAAATGCCAGGTTGACCACCAGCAGCGCAGTAACTGCCGGCAACACCAGCAACAGGGCTGCGCCCATCACCCAGCTCAGCTTGTTGGCAATTTCCCAGTAATTTTCCACCAGAAAACCGCTACCCACCGGCAGGGTGAAGAAACTTTCAGTCAGCACCTCGAACACCACCAGATGGGCATTCATGGCGAGGAACAGCAAGGTGACCAGGATCATGAACACCTGCCCGATCACCGGCACCGATATGCCGTTGGCCGGGTCGATCATGGAGGCAAAGCCAAGGCCCATCTGCATGGCAACGATTTGCCCGGCAATCACGAAAACCTGAAAAAACAGCTGCAGGACAAAGCCCAGCATCATGCCAATCAGAATTTCCTGTGCGATCCAGAGAAAGGCCTGCAGGTTGATCGCATCAATCACCGGCATCGGTGGCAGAGTCGGCATGATCACCACGCAGATGGCCAGCGACAGATACAGACGCACCCGCGCCGACACCAGCTGGGTGCCGATGATTGGCATAAACATCAGCAGCGCAGCAATACGAAACAGTGGCAGCAGAAAACTGCCTACCCACGCGCCGATCTGCTCGTTGCTTAACTCGAGCATGTCAGCCGATCAGCAACGGAATGTTCATGATCAGGTTCTCGGTGTACTCCATCAGCTCGCGCACCAGCCAGGGCCCGGCGAAGATCAACACCAGAAGAATTACCAATAAGCGCGGCAGAAAGCTCAGGGTCTGTTCGTTGATCTGAGTTGCTGCCTGGAACATTGCCACCAGCAATCCGACCACCAGACTCGGCACCACCAGGATGCCGACGATCATCGCGGTCAGCCACAAGGCTCCGCGTACCAGATCAACCGCCACTTCAGGGGTCATGGCTAAGTGCCTCCGAAACTGGCAGCCAGGGTGCCCATGATCAGCGCCCAGCCATCAATCAGTACAAACAGCATGATCTTGAACGGCAGCGAGATGATCAACGGCGACAGCATCATCATGCCCATCGCCATCAGAATACTGGCCACCACCATGTCGATGATCAGAAAAGGGATAAAGATCATGAAACCGATCTGGAAGGCGGTTTTCAGCTCTGAGGTCACGAAGGCCGGAATCAGAATGGTCAGCGGTGTGGCTTCCGGGCTGACGATATCGGTGCGCTTGGACAGGCGTACAAACAGCTCCAGGTCGCTCTCGCGGGTCTGCGCCAACATGAAGTTCTTGATCGGCACTTCCGCCTTGAGAATCGCTTCCTGCGCCGGCAGTTGCTCGTTCAGGTAAGGCTGCAAGGCGTCGCGGTTAATCTGATCGAACACCGGCGCCATGATGAACATGGTCAAAAACAGCGCCAGGCCCACCAGAATCTGGTTGGATGGCGTTTGCTGCAGACCCAGAGCCTGCCGCAGGATCGAGAAGACGATGATGATCCGGGTAAAGCTGGTCATCAGCATGACGAACGCTGGAATAAAGCTCAGCGCGGTCATGATCAGCAGGATCTGCAGGCTGACCGAATACTCCTGCTGACCACCGGCATCGGTGCTCAAGGTAATGGCCGGGATCGACAGCGGGTTACTGCCCGACTGAATCAAAGTACTGGCAGTTGGCGGATCAGCGGCGAACGCCAGCGAAGCCCCCAGGCTGAAAAACACAACCAGCAACAAACGCAGCATCAGGATTTGTCCTTCTGATCCTTGCCCAACAGCTCCATCAGGCGCTGGGCAAACTCGCCCGTGGCCGGCTCCGCATCGGGTAGATGCACAGGTTCCTTGAGTACATGCAAGGCGCTGATGGTGCCGGGCGTCAGCCCCAACAGCACCTGTTCGCCGCCCACCTGTACCAGCACCAGGCGATCCCGTGGACCCAGCGGCTGAGTGGCCAAAACTTTGATCACCTGCCCGCCACGCGGCACGATCTGCTGCACCCGACGCATCAACCAGGCCAACAGGAAGATCAAGCCGATAACCAGCAGCAGCCCCAGCAGCAATTGCACCACCTGCCCACCCATACCACTGCTGGCCAGCGGTGCAGCAGTCTGCGCAGCAGGCTCGGCGGCCCAGGCAACAACGGGTAGGAACAGGCCCAGCAACAGGGATTTATGCATGGTCAGCGCAGCTTCTTGATACGTTCGCTGGGGCTGATCACGTCAGTCAGGCGGATGCCGAACTTTTCGTTCACCACCACCACTTCACCGTGTGCGATCAGTGTGCCGTTAACCAGCACATCCAGCGGCTCACCCGCCAGACGATCCAGTTCGATAACCGACCCCTGGTTGAGCTGCAACAGGTTGCGGATGGTGATATCGGTATTGCCCACTTCCATGGAAATCGACACCGGAATATCCAGAATCACATCCAGGTTCGGGCCGTCCATATTCACCGGCAGGTTGACCTTGGGGGTGCTGTTGAACTCCTCCATCGGCGCACGTGGAGCCGCTGGCACAGGGTCGCTGGCGGCAAGCATGGCATCGATATCATCCTGGCCGGCGTCGCCCGCTTCGGACAATGCCGCCGCCCACTCATCGGCAAGCGCCTGCTCCTCGGGGGAAGTGGCTTCGTTTTCGTTTTCGTCTGCCATCGTTTTTCCTCGGCTGGCGTTGAATGGGGTTTAACGGTTAGCGCTGGCGCTCGATCGGCTCAAGCACCTGCAAAGCCAGATTGCCTTTGTGTGCGCCTAATTTGACCTTGAACGCCGGCACGCCATTGGCACACAGCACCACGTTTTCCGGCAGCTCCACCGGAATCACGTCACCGGGCTGCATATGCAGAATGTCGCGCAGCTTGAGCTGACGACGGGCGACAGTTGCCCCCAGCGGCACGCTGACGCCCAGAATGTCTTCACGCAGGGCCTTGATCCAGCGCTCGTCCTGGTCATCCACATCGGACTGGAAGCCGGCATCGAGCATCTCGCGGATTGGCTCAATCATCGAATACGGCATGGTGATATGCAGATCGCCACCACCGCCATCGAGTTCGATGTGGAAAGTCGAGACCACGATCACTTCGCTGGGGCTGACGATGTTGGCTAGAGCCGGGTTCACTTCCGAGTTGACGTACTCGAAGTTGATATCCATCACCGCATGCCAGGCTTCCTTGAGGTCGATAAACGCCTGATCAAGCACCATGCGCACCACGCGCAGTTCGGTTGGGGTGAACTCACGCCCTTCGATCTTGGCATGACGGCCATCACCGCCAAAGAAGTTGTCCACCAGCTTGAACACCAGTTTGGCATCCAGGATGAACAGCCCGGTGCCACGCAGCGGCTTCATCTTCACCAAGTTGAGGCTGGTGGGCACATACAGCGAATGCACGTATTCGCCGAACTTCATCACCTGCACCCCCCCCACCGCGACATCGGCAGAGCGGCGCAGCAGGTTGAACATGCTGATGCGGGTGTAACGGGCGAACCGCTCGTTGATCATTTCCAGCGTCGGCATGCGCCCACGGACAATGCGGTCCTGGCTGGTCAGGTCATATTGTTTGACGCTTCCCGGTTCGGCTTCGTCCTCGGTTTCCACCAAGCCGTCATCGACGCCATGCAGCAGGGCATCGATTTCATCCTGGGAAAGCAGGTCTTGCACAGCCATATACGGCTCCTGGTTACTGCAACACGAGGTTGGTGAACAACACTTGCTCGACCGTAACTTTACCGGTCTCCTTCTGCGCCAGTTCCTGCACGCTGGCGGTTGCCTGCTGACGCAGCATTTCCTTGCCGACCGGAGTGATCAGCGAGGCAAAATCCTGGCTGGAAAACAGCATGACCAGGCGATTACGCAGTACCGGCATATGCACTTTGAGGGCATCCAGAGCGGCCTGATCGCGGGTCATCAGGGCCACGCTGACCTGCATGTAACGGGCCCGGCCCTGATGATTGAAATTCACCACAAAAGCCGGGGCAAGCTCTTCGTAGATCGCTGCCTGCTTGACTGGCACCGCCGGTTCGGCTGCCGCAGCTGCCTTGGCTTCCTCGGCAGCACCATCATTCTTTTTGCTCAGAAAGAACCAGGTTCCGCCAACGGAAAGGCCCACAGCCAGCAACACAGCAATAACGATGATGATGATCAGCTTCATTTTGCCGGCTGGTTTCGCCTCGGCGCCCGCCGCTGCGGGTGCTGCTTCTTTCTTAGCCATGCCAATAATCCGTCGTTATTCGGAGTTTTATCCGTTTTCAAAGGGTTAAGAGCAAGTGTTATGCCAGTCTATCAACAAACCTGCTCAATCTCGGTGGCCTACCCCGCAGGGCGATACGGCCAAGGCACACGCCAGCAGCGGGCCCAAACAAAATCGCCCGGCTCCCACAATCGGGGAGCCGGGCGAAATGCAGTTTAGATCAGTGAGCCTGGCAACTACAGCGGCAAGCGCTCTAGGCGTAATAATCCACCAGGCCACGGGCACTGACCGTGCTTGTACGAGCGGGCTCAACACCCCCCGGATGCAGTTCCTCATCAGCGCCCAACAGCTCGCTGGAAGCACCGCCACGGCCACGCCCGCCATCACCTTCCTGGCCTTGCCAGCCGCGACTGAGCGATTGGTCAGAGACATTGACGTCCAACTGGTTCATGCCCTGCTGGGCAAACAGCTCACGCAGGCGATGCATCTGCGAATCCAGCGCCTCACGCACCCCGGCATGGGGACTGGCAAAGGTCACCTGGCTTTGCTCCTGATTGACGCTGATACGCACTTCCAGACGTCCTAGCTCAGCCGGATCCAGTTGAATCTCGGCAGATTTTAGGTTCTGGCTGGACATCACCATGACCCGATCCACCACGGCTTCACTCCAGCCGCCCTGATGCATCGGTACTGGCTGCCCGACCACCACCGGCGCCCGAGCCGACAACGGTGTCTGTTGACCAATAGCCTGGCTCAGCGCATTGAGCTTGCTGACAAAGTTTTCCGGTGTGGTGTTTGCCGTACCCTCTTTCAACGCCTCAAGGCCCTTGCCTGTCAGCGCCTCCAGCTGCAACTCGGGCAGTTCGAGGGCGTCACCCTCTACCGGCACCTCATCCTGCACAACCTGACTGGCCAGCAGACTCTGGCTGATACTTTGCGCCTGCGCCGAAGGTGTTGCTGCCTGGTCGGCCTGCAGCTTGTCCTTCGCCCCCATTTCCAGGGCCATGCGCACGGCCGGCAACTGGTTGAGCGCGTCCAGTTCAGGATCAAAACTGGCGTCGGTCATGCTCGCCGGACCGGAGCTGGTCAGGCTGGTCGTGGCCACGGGTAACGCGTCGCTGACGGTTGTCAGCTCTTCGCTGTCCTCGGGGGGCAACTCACCGGTAATGCCCAACAGCAATAGCGGATCAAGCACGGCACCCTCGACTGCCGGATCACTCGGCAAAGGCTTGCCGCTATCGGCAATCTCGCTCTGTCCGGCGGTGGCAACTGCCTGCGTGTCTTCGTCTTTCTTTTCCGCAGGTTTGCTGTCGCGCGCAGGCTTGGCGGAAGCCTCGCTACGCTCGGAAGCCTTGGCCTGACGCGCCTTGGCATACTCCTGAGAGAAGCTGGAAGCCTCATTTCTGCTGGGCTCTGCGGGTTTGGCCGGCGCTTTTGCTGCAGCAGCCCGGGTCTTAACTTCAGGGGCCGATTTGAGCAGCAGATCGGGGGCAACGGACATGGATACTCTCCGCTCTGGGTTGGTCGTACGGAGAGTTTTGCAAGGGACGGGCCAACTTGTTGGCCACAGGATAAACAGCAGAGCAATGCAGCAAAATCAGGCTCAGCGCAGCAAGACTAATGCCGATAACGCTGGCGCTCGGACTTGAGCAGGATGCGTACGATGGCAAATTCCCGTTCGATCTGCTCGACCAGATCGGGTGCCAGCTCAAGCTGCTCACGCCGCCCGACCTCTTCCAGCTGTTTGCACAGCCCCGCCAGCATCAGCGCGCCCATGTTGCTGCAACTGCCTTTGAAGCTGTGCGCAGACAACCGCAGGTTCTGTGCATCGGCAGCCTGCTCAGCTTGGCGCAGCACCAGCAGACGCTCTTCAGAGTCAGCCAGAAAAGTGTCCAGCAACACCGGATACTCATCTTCCATGACATCCTGCAACGCCGCCAATACGGCACTATCAAGGTGAATATCGGACAACGGCTCGCTCCCCTCGCGTGTTGCCCCGGATTATGCCCCAGGCAACCAGGAAAACTCCACGCGCACCCCCGGTTCGCCGTCGCCCCAGCTGCAACGTTCACTCAGTTGCCTGACCAGGGCCAGCCCGCGACCACTCAGGCTGTGGCTGTTGCAGGGCTCAGCCGGCACATGCTGCGCATCGAACCCTGAACCGCTGTCCTCCACACGGATAATCAAACGCCCACCGGCGCCTTCCGGTAGCAATTGCAGGTGAAAACGCACAAAACCGTCGGTCAACGCGGCCAGACGCACGCCGCGCTGACGGTAATACTCGGCAAACCCTTCGGCATCGGCCTTTAGCGCCGAGTCTAGGCCCAGCACACCGTGTTCCAGAGCATTGGAATAGAGCTCGGCCAGCACACTGAACAGCGCGCCACCTTGCGGGCGCAGACCTTGCACCTCCAGGAGCAGCTGCAGCAGAAACGGCAGCGGGTTGAAGTGGCGAAGGGTTTCCCCGCGAAACTCGAAACTGGCGGACCAATCCAGCGAATGGCTCTGGCCATTGTCGGCAAAGGCCAGTGGCGGCCGGCTCAGTTGACCATCGGCGACCAGACTGACTTCCAGCAGGCTGACATCATCCTGCTGCTCCCCACTGAAACGCAGTAACGCCTGCTGAATCTCGGCAAACAACGCCTGGGGTTCACGGTTGGCGGCAAACACCTCAAGCAGCCGCCCTTCACCAAACAGCTCGCCCTGTTTGTTACAGGCTTCCAGCACACCATCGGAGAGGAGGATTACCCGATCCCCGGGCGCCAATGGGTAGACCTCGTACTTATCGTTGAAGGCGCCGGGCTCCAGAACGCCCAGGGGCAGGTGCCGCGATACCAGCGGCAAGCGCTGGCCGTTGGCGTGGAGCAGGTAACCGTCAGGCAGACCACCGTTCCACACCTCGACCACCTGACGCTGAAAGCTGATATTCAGCACGCTGGCGCAGCAGAACACTCCGCGCGGCAGGATGCGCTTGAGCTTGGCATTGATCTCGCGCAGCACCTCGGCCAGGGAATAGCCCTTGGCGGTCATGCCATAAAACACTTCAGCCAGCGGCATCGCACCAATCGCGGCGGGCAGACCATGCCCGGTGAAATCACCGAGCAGCACATGCATGCCACCAGAAGGTTTAAAAGCCGCCAGCAGCAGGTCGCCATTGAAGACCGCATAGGGTGATTGCAGGTAGCGGATATTCGGTGCATCCAGGCAGCCGGAATGCGCCACCTTGTCGAACACGGCTTTGGCTACACGCTGTTCATTGAGCAGGTGCTCGTTGTGCCGGGAGATCAGGTCGCGCTGCTGCAGCACGGTTTCCTGCAGGCGCCGCAGGCGATCCATGGCCTTGATCTTGGCTTCGAGAATGACCCGGTTATAGGGTTTGGCGAGAAAGTCGTCGCCGCCGGCCTCCAGGCACCGCACCAAGGCTTCGCCTTCGGTCAGCGAGGTGAGGAAAATAATCGGCACCAGCTCTTCGCCGGCCGCCTGCTTGATCCGTCGCGCGGCTTCAAAACCGTCCATGACCGGCATCAGGGCATCCATCAGCACCAGCTGCGGGCGCTCCTGCTCAAACAGCGCCACGGCCTCCAGGCCATTACTAGCCGTCAGCACGCGATGCCCCTGACGGCTGACAATGGTCGACAGCAACATGCGGTCAGCCGCGTTGTCCTCGGCAATCAGGATGGACAAGCGCTCGGACATGACACGTGCTCCGTGTCAGGCGATCTTGAACAGCTGCTCGAAATTCGAGATGGCGAGAATCTTGCGCACATCCGGGTTGCAGTTGAGCAAGCGGATCTGCGCACTGTCACCACCCGCGTGGTCACGCAGCAGCAACAGCATGCCGAGCGCCGAACTGTCCAGGTAGGTGGTGTCTTTGAGGTCTACAACGTAGCGTTGTGGGGTGCTGTTGACGCGCTCGTAGGCATTGCGAAATTCCTGATGAGCACCGAAGTCAAAGCGTCCCTGAATCAGAATGGTCAGCTCTTGCCCATCAGATGAGGGCAGCGAGGTGATGGCCATGAATTACTCCTATCAACGAAAAGACCGGGCCGCACGTTCAGGTGGGCCAGACTGCAGGTTATGCATGATCAAGATGTAGCATCGCTACGCCCAGGCGGCAACTGTTTAGGGTGAGCTGATGTTGCCATTCATGCGCCGCGACCTGACGGCAATTCGGCCTAGTACTGCGAATTGCGTGCACTCAGGCGTTGCGACAGCTCATCAAGCAGTTTCTGCTCGCGCTTGTCTTCGGCCATGCGGGCTTCGTCCTGGTAGCGCTTGACCAGTTTGCGCAGCCCCTCCAGACGGGCATAACGCTGCTGCCACACGTCACGCACCTTGTGCATATTGGCGCGGTGCCAGTCCACGCTATTGCGCTGCTGACCAATCGCTGTTTCCAGTTGCGAAAGAAAGCGCTGGTAGTTCATCAGCCACTGCCCGGAAACGCCGCGCTGGCCCTCGCTGATCCACTGCTGCTGATAATCGCCGCGATAGCGCTCCAGATCGCCCAGCTGCACTTCAGCCTGACGCAACAGGCCTTGGGCGTGGCCGAGCTGCAAGGCAGCTTCGCGCTCGGCCCGCTCGGCCATGTCCACCACCGGTGCCAGCCGTGCGGCGCGGCTTTGTGCCATGGATTAGGCCCCTGCTGCCGCGGGGTTGAAGGTGGCCGCCAGCTGGGTGCGACTGCTTTCCAGGCTCTCGTTATCTTGCAGGCTCTGGCGCAGGTACTTGACCATGGCGGGCTGGCGGGCAATTGCCAGATCAGTGTCGGCATCGCCACCAGCAACATAAGCGCCCACACTGATCAGATCGCGACTCTGCTGGTAACGCGACCACAACTGCTTGAAGCGCTGCGACAGGCGCAGGTGCTCTTCGCTGACCACTTGCGGCATCACCCGACTGATCGACGCTTCGATATCAATGGCCGGGTAATGCCCCTCCTCCGCCAGGCGGCGGGACAACACGATATGCCCGTCGAGCACGCCACGGGCGGCATCGGCAATCGGATCCTGCTGATCATCGCCTTCGCTGAGTACGGTATAGAACGCGGTAATCGAACCGCCACCCTCTTCGGCATTGCCGGCACGCTCCACCAGCTTCGGCAGGCGGGCAAACACTGACGGCGGATAGCCTTTGGTGGCAGGTGGCTCGCCAATGGCCAGAGCGATTTCGCGCTGGGCCTGGGCAAAACGGGTCAGCGAGTCCATCAACAGCAGCACGTTCTTGCCCTTGTCGCGGAAATACTCGGCAATCCGCGTGCAATACATCGCCGCGCGTAAACGCATCAGCGGCGCATCGTCGGCTGGCGAGGCTACCACTACTGAGCGCTTGAGCCCCTCGTGACCGAGGATCTCATCAATAAACTCTTTTACCTCACGGCCCCGCTCACCTATCAGCCCGACCACGATGATGTCGGCCTCGGTAAAGCGCGTCATCATGCCCAGCAATACCGATTTACCCACACCGGTACCGGCAAACAGGCCGAGGCGCTGGCCACGGCCGACAGTGAGCAAGCCGTTGATCGAACGGATGCCGACATCCAGCGGTTCGCTGATCGGGTGGCGATTGAGCGGGTTGATCGTCGGGCCATCCATCGGCACCCAGTCCTCGGCCTTCATGCCACCCTTGCCGTCGAGGGCGCGACCGGTGCCATCGAGCACTCGGCCAAGCATCGACATGCCCATCGGCAATCGTCCGGTATCCGGCAATGGCACCACGCGGGCACCGGGAGCGATACCGGCCAGACTGCCGACCGGCATCAGAAAGATCTTGCCATTGGCAAAGCCCATAACCTCGGCTTCAACCTGCACGGGATGGTAGCTGTCGTCGTTGATCACCAGACAACGGCTGCCCAGGGCAGCACGCAGGCCCTCGGCCTCCAGCGTAAGCCCCACCATGCGCAGCAGGCGCCCTTCCACCAGGGGTTGAGTGGGCAACTGCACGGCATCGGCATAACCGCCCAAACGCTTGGCGAAACTCACCCGTTCAAGGCGCATCGACGTTCGCCTGCTTGTCTATCGGCGCGGTATCCAGGTCGATATGCAGATCCGCTTCCTGCGGATGCGCGGCCTGTTCACGCTGCTGCTCGAACAGTTGCTTGAGGGCCTGATTGAGGCGGGTTTCCACGGTGGCATCAATGCGGCTGAGTTCACTTTCCACCCGGCAGCCTCCGGGCAGCAGCGAAGCATCTTCGAGAATGCGCCAGTTTTCTTCGTGGCGTTCACGCAAGGCCTTGATCATCTCGAAATCTTGCGGATTGACGTGAATGCGGATGTTACTGGTGCCCATGGGCAGCAGTTTGAGCGCTTCGCTCAAGACCTGACGGATCTGGCTGGAATCGCTGACCAGCTCGCGCTGAATCACCTGGCGCACCATCTGCCCGAGCAGCGTCACCATCGCCTCTTCCAGTTGCTGATCCTGCGCAGCGATGGGCTCGAACAGCTGCGCCATCAGTTGCTCAAGGCCGACCATTTTCGCCGCCAGGGCCATGTCGGACTCCTGCTTGGCTTTCAGCTGACCGGCATGGAAGCCGTCTTTCTCACCCGTGGCAAAACCTTCGTTGTAGGCATCCTGGCGAATGGCTTCCAGCTCATCCAGCGTCAAGGGTTTGACGTCTTCCAGTGCCACTTCTTCGCTTTCGGCCGGCACCTGCTCGCTGACCTCGACCACCGACTCGGCCGCCTGCTCCTCTTCACTGGGCTCAGGCGTTTCCACTTCCGGGTCAAAGCTGGGTAGCGCCCATAGGTCAACGCTCTTGAGATCCTTGGCGCGAATCAGCTCGCTGGGCGGCTCTTTGCTGGACATTGTTTAGACCATTTCCTCGCCACCCTTACCGCCCAGGACAATCTCCCCGGCTTCGGCCATGCGGCGGGCAATGGTAAGGATTTCCTTCTGCGCAGTTTCCACGTCGCTGACACGTACCGGGCCTTTGGCTTCAAGGTCATCACGCAGCAGCTCGGCAGCGCGTTTGGACATGTTCTTGAAGACTTTTTCCTTGATCGCCTCGTCCGCGCCCTTGAGCGCCAGCACCAGCACGTCCGAGGACACTTCACGCAGCAACGCCTGAATGCCACGGTCGTCGACATCGGCCAGGTTGTCGAAGACGAACATCAGGTCTTCGATCTGACTGGAAAGGTCTTCGTCGACTTCGCGGATCGAATCCATCAATTGACCCTCAACCGAACTGTCGAGGAAGTTCATGATGTCCGCCGCACGCTTCACCCCACCCAACGCAGCACGGGATGTGTTGGCACTGCCAGAGAACTGCCGTTCAAGAATATCGTTGAGCTCTTTCAGCGCTGCAGGCTGCACGGTTTCCAGCGAGGACACCCGCAAGACGATATCCAGACGCACCTTATGGTCGAAGTGGCCCAGCACTTCACCGGCCTGATCAGGGTCAAGATAGGCCACCACGATGGCCTGAATCTGCGGGTGCTCATAGCGGATCACATCCGCCACGGCGCGCGGCTCCATCCACTTCAGGCTGTCAAGGCCGCTGGTGCTGCCGCCCAGCAGAATGCGGTCGATCAGGTTGCCCGCCTTGTCCTCGCCCAAGGCTGCGGTGAGCATCTTACGGATATAACCATCGGCGCCGACGCCCAAGCTGGTCTGATCACCGACGATCTCGACGAACTCGCCCATTACCTGCTCAACCTGCTCGCGCTGGATATTGCGCATACCGGCCATGGCCACGCCAACGCGCTGCACTTCCTTCGGCCCCAGGTGGCGCAGCACCTGGGCAGCGTCGGTTTCACCCAGCGACAGCAGCAGAATCGCGGCCTTGTCGACCTTGCTCAACTTAGTGGCGGTTCGATTCTCACTCATCGGCGTTAATCCACTCTTTGACGACCTGGGCTACGCGGCCCGGGTCTTCGGCAACCAGGCTCTTGATCGCGTTCAGTTGTGCATCATACCCCTCACTCGGGCTGGGCAGGAGGATGCTTTGCGGGCCGCCCAGGCTGACCCGATCTTCGGCCAACTCGCCACCTAGCGCGCCCATTTCGCCCAGTTCAACGTCGCCATCGCGACCATCGCCCTGCGCCTTGCCGCCATTGGTGATGTTGTTGAGCACTGGACGCAGCACGCCGAACACCAGAATCAGGATAAACAGCACACCGAGCACTTGCTTGACGATGTCCCAGAACCACGGCTGGGTGTAGAACGGAATATCGATCAGCTCCTCGCCCAGTTCGGCGGAGAACGGCGTATTGATCACGCTGACGCTGTCGCCACGGCTGGCATCGAACCCCACTGAGTCCTGCACCAGGCGAGTAAAGCGTGCCAGGTCATCACTGCTCCATGGCACCCGGGTGGTTTCGCCCGTGGCTGCATCGACCTTGACCTGATCATCCACCACCACGGCCACCGACAGACGACGCAAGCGCCCCTGCTGCTGCTTGGTGTAGCTGATCGAACGATCCAGTTCGAAGTTGCGTGTGGACTGCTCGCGCTTGTCTGCCGGGTATGGCGCCAACATCGGCAGGCCGGTGGCCGGGTCGATGATCTGCGCACCATTGGCATCCAGCAGTGGTTGCCCGGCCGCAATCGGCCCCGGCACCGCAGCCGCACCCGCGCCGGCCTGCTGTGGCGCCGCGCCGGCAGCCGGAGGCTGGTTACTCAGCGCACCCGGAACACCCTGTGGCGGCTGACTGCTGGTTCGTTGCTCGTTGACTGACTGCTCACTGCGCAGCGCTGGTTGGTCCGGGTTGAACATTTCCGAGGTGGACTCCACCGCACTGAAGTCCACATCCGCCGACACTTCGGCCTTGTAGCGACCCGAGCCGAGCACCGGCTGCAGGATGTTATGCACGCGCTGGGTGAACAGGCTTTCCATGCGGCGGCTGTAGTCGAATTGCTTGCCGGCCATCGTCAGCTCGGACATTTCCTGAATATCCGAGAGCAGGTTGCCCTTCTGGTCGACCACGGTAACTTGCGACTTGTCCATTTCCGGCACGCTGCTGGCGACCAGATTGACAATGGCCATCACCTGACTGGGCTCCAGGCCACGACCGGAATACAGCTCGACCAGCACCGAGGCGCTGGGCTTGCGCTCATCACGCACGAACACCGAACTCTTCGGGATGGCCAGGTGTACGCGGGCAGCCTTGACGTTGTTCAGACTGGAAACCGTGCGGGCCAACTCGCCTTCCAGACCACGGCGATAGCGGGTGGCCTCCATAAACTGGCTGGTACCCAGCCCCTGTTCCTTGTCGAGGATTTCAAAACCGACGCTATTGTCCTTCGGCGCAACGCCAGCTGCCGCCAGACGCATACGCGCGCGAGCCAGGTCGTCAGATTTGACCAGCAAGGCGCCGGAATTCGGCTCCACGGTGTATTTGATATCAGCGGCAGACAGCGTCTCCATTACCTGGGACGCGTCCATGCCATCGAGGCTGCCGTACAGCGGGCGGTAATCCGGCTGCTGCGACCACAGCACCACGGCAAAACCGATCGCCACACTGGCCGCCAGGCCAACCAGCAGACCGATCTGCCGCAACATCGACATATCGGAGAGGTTTTCCAGAAAGGTCAGGCCGAACAACGGTTTTTTCGGCTCATCGCCACCGGTGGTGGCAGGTACGTTTGCAGCGACGGCTTCAGCCATGATTCAGCCCTACCCTTAAACCGGCATCTGCATAATGTCTTGATAGGCCTGAACCAGCTTGTTGCGCACCTGGGTCATGGCCTGAAAGGAAACGCTGGCTTTCTGCGAAGCGATCATCACGTCCGTCAAATCTACGCCACTGGTGCCCATTTCAAAGGCTGTGGCCAGCTTATTGGAGGCTTGCTGGGTTTCGTTGACCTTGCCCACCGCCTGCCCGAGCATCTCGGAAAAGCTCGGCGCGCCGGGTTCAGGCGTGCTGGCGACAGGCTTCTGACGCGCCATAGCATCGGCCTGCATGGAACGCATCTCCAGCATCAAGCGATTGAATTCAACACCCTGGCTCATCACTACCTCCACTGGCCGCGGTTTTTTGACGCTTCGCGGCGTTTGCAGAGGTATTGCAACAAGGGTGCCAGATTTCCGGAGTGTTCTTCAGCGCCTACTGGCGTGCTTGCGAGCGAATATACAGGGCCTCAACTTTTTCCCGCGCCCAGGGCGTCTTGCGCAGAAAGGTCAGGCTGGACTTGATACTCGGGTCGCTCTTGAAACAGCGAATATCGATACGCTGCGCCAGGCCATCCCAGCCATAGCGTGCCACCAGAGCATTGAGAATGGCTTCAAGGGTTACGCCGTGCAGCGGATTGTTCGGTGATTGAGTCATGCAGAACCTGTTTGAGGGGCAATTCGAGTGGCAACACCCGCCACCTTAGCCAAGCGCGCCACGGAGGCAAAGCGCAAAAGGATCGCGGGGATTTTTACGGTGCCATAAAAAAGCCGGCCCAACACCTAAGGTGTGGGCCGGCGAAGCACTATCGGGTCACACGCACACAACCGCGGAAAGCTCCGCGAGGCAACTGAGCGACCAGTCAATTGCCCTACATCAGCGGTACTCAGACCGACTGGTATTCTTTCTCAGCTTCGTCGAAACGCTTGATCATGCTGGCGGACGGACCATTGCCGACCTTGCTGAAGACCAGGATGGCGACGGTGGCGAAGATAAAGCCTGGGATGATTTCATACAGCCCCAGGTGACCCAGGAAGTTCTTCCACAGGATCACGGTCAGGGCACCGACCAGCATGCCCGCCAATGCGCCGTTACGCGTCATCTGCTTCCAGACCAGGGACAGGATCACCACCGGACCGAAGGCAGCACCAAAGCCTGCCCAGGCGTAGGACACCAGACCCAGTACACGGTTTTCCGGATTGGCGGCCAGCATGATGGCGACGACCGCGATCAGCAGCACCATGCCACGACCGACCCAGACCAGCTCAGTCTGCGAGGCACCCTTGCGCAGGAAGGCCTTGTAGAAGTCTTCGGTCAGGGCACTGGAGCACACCAGCAACTGGCAGCTCAGGGTACTCATCACCGCAGCCAGAATGGCGGACAGCAGAATGCCGGCAATCCACGGGTTGAACAGCAGTTTGGCCAGCTCGATAAATACGCGCTCCGGGTTCTCGGTTACCGGGCCAGCGAGGTCCGGGTTGGCAGAGAAGTACGCGATACCGAAGAAGCCCACAGCCACTGCACCGCCCAGGGTCAGGATCATCCAGGTCATGGAGATGCGACGGGCTGCCGGGATCGACTTCACCGAGTCAGCCGCCATGAAGCGCGCCAGGATGTGCGGCTGGCCGAAGTAGCCCAGGCCCCAGGCCATCAGCGAGATCACACCAACAAAGGTGGCACCTTTGAGCATGTCGAAGCTGGTGGCATCTTTCAGTTCGATCGCCGCAAAGGTCGCATCGGCACCGCCAGTGGCAATCAGCACCACAATCGGGGTTAGGATCAAGGCGAAGATCATCAGCGTGGCCTGCACGGTGTCAGTCCAGCTCACCGCCAGGAAGCCACCGATAAAGGTGTAGGCGATGGTCGCGGCAGCACCGGCCCACAGCGCCGTCTCGTAGGACATGCCGAAGGTGCTTTCAAACAGACGGGCACCGGCGACAACGCCCGAAGCGCAGTAGATGGTGAAGAACACCAGAATCACCAGCGCCGAGAAGATGCGCAGCACGCGGCTGCTGTCTTCAAAACGGTGAGTGAAGTAATCCGGTAGGGTCAGCGCGTTGCCGTTGTGCTCGGTCTGCACACGCAGACGACCAGCCACGAACAACCAGTTGAGGTAGGCACCAACGATCAGACCAATGGCAATCCAGCCTTCGGACAGACCCGACAGGTACACGGCGCCAGGCAGGCCCATCAGCAGCCAACCACTCATGTCTGAGGCACCGGCCGACAGCGCGGTGACGAAACTGCCCAGGCTGCGGCCGCCCAGGATGTAGTCGGAAAGGTTCTTGGTGCGCATGTAGGCGAACAGGCCGATCAGCACCATGAGCGCGATGTACACCACGAAGGTGACAAGCATCGGAGTATTTGCAGTCATTGGGGGGCTCCCCTCTTGATTGTTGTTATTTCGGCAACAGGGGGTAGCCCCATTGCCCACGTGGCAGTCCACACCCGCGGTAACGGGCGTCTGTAGCGGCAAATCGGTTCAGGCAACGGACAGCGGCAACTGCAAACCCCATGCAGCGCTCACCACCGCCCAACCGCTTGCCTCTGTCGAGGCAACTGAAGCCCCAATACAACAACGGGCGCATGCCATATGAGACAGTCGCCCGTAAAAATCCATTTAGGCACCGGCCAGCGATATTCATACCGCTAGCTGACGTCACCCACTCCACCACAGACACGCCGAAACGGGTCAAGCACACCCCGTTAAAGCCCTTGAATAAACACTGTCTGTATATAGGTGTAGCCCAACTGCACCAGCCTGCAGTGACATCCGCCCCGCAGAAAACTGTGCATGGCATAAGCAAGGAACGGAATTTAGTGGCAGAGGCATGGCCGCTTCTTACAAAAAACTCTGGAGTTTTTACGAAAACCTCCAGGCCCGGGAACTTCCCACAAACGATTGTTTTATGCCGATGTCGCGAAAGCTGGCAGCGCCACCCATCGCCGGCACTGATAACCATCACATGGCGACCTAGACTGCATGCAGGGCAGCCAGGAGGTGTGTGTTGCTGAGCGAAGCATCCGATTACTCAATCTACCGGCGTGTCGTCTCGCAGTTGATGCAGGGCGAAGAGCAATTGCCCAGCCTGCCGACCATCACCCTGGATATCCGCCGTGCCCTGGGTGACCCGACTATCTCGTTAAATGCCCTGGTGCGTTTGATCAGCCGCGACCCGGCCCTCAGTGCCCTGCTGATGAAACATGCCTCCAGCGCGCTGTATCGCCACACCCTGGCGCCCAAGACGCTGCACGAAGTAGTCGGCCTGCTCGGCATGCTGGAAGTCGATCGAATCACCATGGTGCACAGCATCAGAAGCCTGTTCACCCTGCACAGCGCCGCGCACAAACGCCTGTTTGTCGAGACCTGGGAGCGCCTGGTGATCAAGGCCAGCACCTGTGCCATGCTTGCCCGTCTGCTCGGCCATGTCACGGCTGAACATGCACTGCTGGCCAGCCTGCTCAGTGAAGTGGGCAATCTGGTCGTGCTGTCAGCCTTCAAGAACGACAGCCAGGCACCCTCAAGTGCGTTGTACGACAAGCTGTGCCGCGAATACGGCAAATCGCTGGGAGTGATCGTGCTGAAAAAGTGGTCGGTGGATAGCCACTACATCGAAGTAATCCGCGACGCCGGCAACTGGCAACGCAGCCCAGGGCGTAGCCTGCAGTTGCTGGATTTGGTCAATCTAGCGCTCTACCACGCCACCAAGCAGCACAGCCCAAGCGCCGAACTGCCGCCGCTGGAAGAGCTGGCGGCCTATCAGAAATTATTGCCACCGCAAAATTTCATCAGTGAGAACGGCGAGCTTGAGGTGGTCGTCTGCCATCATGATGAAATCCAGGCGATTGCCCAGACCCTGCGCTAGCTAACGATCCAGCACCTGACCCCGCTGCGGTGCCAGGCGCGCCAGCAACCGATTCTGGGCTGTAATGGCCACGCCCTCAGCGGTCATGGCCTTCTGCAGGTTCTCCACCAATGCATTGAAGTCACTGGGTGTCAGCCCCAGCCCCTTATGGCTTTCCTCCAGGCTGTCACCGGTATAGGTGCACGGGCCTCCGGCGTCCACGCAGAAATGCTCGACCAGCTTGTCACGCAACCGCTCGATATCGATGTTCTCGAAGTGCCGCACAATGCGCGGGTCTCCGGCAACGTTGAGCAGCATCCCCTCGACAATCCGGGTAATCCCCGCCAGTTCGCCCAGCTCACGGTACAGGCTGTCGTCTTTGACCGACGGCTGGGCACAGGCCGTCAAGGTCAGAACAGCAGCCAACAACAGACTACGCATACTTAAAAACTCCCCTGCACAGACAGGTAGACGCCATCCTGATGCTCCAGCGTGGCGATTTCGCCAAGCCGGGCATAAGCCAGCACCACGGCCAGGTGCTTGTTGGGAAAGTAGCCGAGAAACAGATCCGCCCAGTCACTTTCCCCGGCAAAATTCAGGTTGTCCGGTTTTTCGCGGTACTCCACGCCCAACGCCCAACGCGGGTTGAACAGCACGGCGACGGAGCCCTCTTTGAGCACGGAATGGCGGTCACGGCGATCGCCACCAAAGCCCAGCAAGCCCAGTTCATTGGCCCGGCTATAGCGAATGCCACCATTGAGCAGCAGGTTGTAGCCAAAAGCGCCACCCAGGATCAGCCGGCTGGCGGTGATATAGCCTTCGGTGTCTTCGCTGCGCTGCGCGCCCACCAGACTGGGGATCAGAAAATCCTTCTGCCGCTTGTGCTGGAGGCCCAGCGACACCTGCGGCAGCTGGTCATAAATCAGGTCACCGAACAGGCGCATCTTGAGGCCGAAGATGTCCTGGCTCAGGCTGTTCTCCGGCAGGTTCAGGCCGCGCGCCAGGTTGCCCAGATCAAACCGCTGGCGGGCGTAGGACAGCTCGACGCGGTTATCAAAGGCAACGCCAACGCCGGCCACATCCAGACGGTAGTCACCGGTTTCCACCCGCGTGGCAAACACATCCGCGCCCCACTCTCCGCGCTCGCCATAGCCTGACAGCACCGCCCAGGGCGTGATGCCACCACCGGCAGCGCCCTCAATACTGCTGGCACCACCGGTGGCCAGCAGTCGACCATCAGCCCAGGCCAGCTGGCTCAGCAGACCAAGAAACAGCACAACACAAGAAAAACGTTTATTCATGCTCAATGCACCAGGCTTGAGGTGGCGTGCGCGTGTTGCGCCATCCAGGTTTCAAAGGCTTTGGCCGCCAGGGGCCGACTGATCAGGTAACCCTGGGCGATGTCGCACTGCCAACGCCCGAGCAGTTGCAGGCTGCGCTCGAACTCGACCCCTTCGGCCACCACCTTGAGCCCCAGGCTATGGCTCATTTCGATGGTCGAGCGAACGATCACCGCGTCTTCGCAGGCATCGTCGAGATCACGGATAAACGACTGGTCGATCTTCAGCTCCTGCACCGGCATGCGCTTGAGCTGCGCCAGGGACGAATAGCCCGTGCCAAAGTCATCCACCGACAGACTGACACCACACTCGCGCAACCCATGCAGCACTTGCAGGGCCACCTCGGGATTGAGCATCACCCCGCTTTCGGTGATTTCAAAAATCAGCTGTTGCGCAGGCACCTGGTAAGTTTCCAGCAACTGGCGGACGCGAGCCGGCAGCTGCGGGTCAAGCAGATCCTCAGTCGAGATATTCAACGACACCTGCACACGCAACCCGCGGCCAGTCCACTCACGCAACTGACGGATGACTTCTTCGATCACCCAGGCAGTCAGCAACTGGATACTGCCGGTACGTTCGGCCATCGGGATGAATTCGCCGGGCGAGACCATCCCCAGCGCCGGATGCTGCCAACGCAGCAGGGCCTCAGCTTGCCGCACCAGGCCGGCGGCGATATCCAGTTTCGGTTGATAGTGCAACCGCAGTTCGCCCTTGCTGGCGGCATGGCGCAGGTCACGGATCAGCCGGATCTGTCGTTGCTGGGCATCATCACGGCCACGCTGATACACCTGCAGATGGCTGGCCAGCCCAGCGGCATCCTGCATGGCAATCGCCGCGCGGCGCAGCAGGTCCTCTGGGGCGTTGCCATCGACCGGATAACTGGCTATGCCGATACGGCAATCCAGGGTGACGTCATGACTGCCAACGCGCAGGGGCTTGAGCAATAACTGCTGCACCTTGTCGGCGATGCCTACCGCGCTGTCGCTATCGGTGTTTTCCAGCAACAGCAGAAACTCGTCGCCAATGATCCGCGCCACGCTGTCGCCGGGGCGCAGAGTCGCCTGCAGACGCCGGCTCATCTGCTGCAGGGCCAGATCGCCGCCTTCCGGCCCGAGGCTTTCATTGACTGCACGAAAGTTGCCAATCCCCAGGTAGAGCAGCGCCGTGCTGCGCTGCGCAGTTATCGCACTGCCCAGCCGTTCCAGGGCCAGGGTACGGTTGGGTAAACCCGTCAGGGGGTCATGCAAGGCATTGTGCGCAAGCTGCCGCTCACGCTCGGCAATTCCGTGTTGCATGGCCTTGAACGCCTTGGCCAACTGCCCCAGCTCATCGCTGCGCTGCAGATCCAGCTCCGCCTCGTAATCCCCCTGACGCACCCGCTCGGCGACCCCGGCCAACTGCTGCACAGGTTGGGAAACCGTACGCGCCAGCAATAGCGCACCAGCCAGCGAGGCCGTCAGGGCCGCCAGCGCAATCAACAGAATCTTCTGATCCAGCGGGGCAAACGCCAGCTGCGCCTGACTGAGGGATTTATGCAGCAATACTCGCACCTCAAAGCCATCCCCCACGGCCAGCACCAGATTCTGGTTGAGGTACTGCTGGCTGCCCAGTACACGAATGGCATCACCGTTCATCCCCCCTACGGCAACACGCAGCTGCTCGCGCTCGGCCGGCATCAGGGTGCTGATCCAGATATCCGCGGCACCCTCTTGAGTCGCCAGCAGCGTCAGATCCAGGTGGGTCAACTCACGCAGTTCAGCCGCAAATGCAGTGTCCACCTGAAAGCCCATCATTACCCGGGCAATCGGCAATGGCGCGGTCACGGTGGCTTGCACCAGCAGGTAGATCTTGTCGGCAATCGGCATCAGGAAGATCTGCACGCCTTCGCGCTGACGCTGCACCACCTGGGCACTCAGGCGTTTGGCTGTCTGCTCACTGACCTGCTGATCGGTACTGACTTCCAGACGACCATCCAGGCTCAGCATCATCACCACGCTGGCATTAATCCGTGCACCATGATTGGCCAGCGCCGAGCGAATGGTTTCCGCGTCGCCACTGGCCACCGCATCCTTAAAGCCAAAATCCGCCGCCAGCACCTGCACCGCGTCGTGCAACTGGCTGCCGCGCATCTCCAGCAAGCGCTGAAACACCAGACTGCCGACTTCCAGTTGCTCATTAGCCTGACTGCGTACCGCTGCGTTAGTAGCCGCCTGGACTGCCACATACAGCGCCCCCACCACGACCAGAAGCAGCAGCACCAGTACGCCGGCAATACGCGCCTGAAAACTATTGCGCAGCATCACGAGCTTTCTTGAAGGCCTCACCAAAGGCGCTGGTCGGCGCACGAGGTGCTAGCGGATTGGCGGGAGCCTGCATGGCCAGGGTGAAACGTTGCTGACTGCCTGCCGCACTCACCTGCACCTCCCCCGCAGCCTGCGGCAACATATCGGGCGCCTGCGGGTGCCAGAGGCTGACGCTGTAGCTGCCAGCGGGCAACTGATCAATATTCAGCCGCCCCTGCTCATCACTAACGGCAAACCAGGGATCATCCGTGACATAGACATAGCCCACCATCCAGTCATGGATATTGCAGCCGAGCACCACCACACCCGGTTTGTCGAAGATCACCGGTTCACTCGGCGTACCCTGATAGAGGCGCAGCTCGAAGCGCTTGGCCAGCGAAAAGGAATAGACGTGATGGCGAATATTGTCGCTATTGGGGAACGACACCGCGGTGCCGGTACGCACCGCCAGCACATTCGGGGCGAACTGCTGTGAGCGCTGGTCCATGATGGACTGACCTGCAGCTGCGGACGTGCCCGTCGTACCGCGCAGAGTAAGCACGGCATTGGCCAATGGCTGCCCCTGACTGTCCACCAGCTCAGCCGCGAGATTGGCCGCCTGCAACGACAACGCACTCAGCAACCCGCCTAACAGCAGCGGCCAACGCAATAACGGATGCTTACTCATCAAGACTACTCGCACGTTCAGGGCACACTTGAATATGAACAGCATCCTTGCCCTTGCACAGCTTTATCTGTGTCCAGTTCAGCTTAGCCGGCCCTCCGCAAAAGAGCACGCTTCTCCAGCGATCTGAGTCATGCAAGGGTATTTAGAGAGTCAGCGCAGCAACCTAGTTAGCGCCGCGCAAACGCTTGGGCGTCAACCCGAGGTAGCGCCGCATCGCCGTGGTCAACGCGCTCTGGCTGGAAAAGCCACATTCCTCGGCTATCCGGATCAGCGGCAAGCCACTTTCGCGCAGCAACCGCGCCGCGCGATCAAGCCGGGTTTTCAGCAGATACTGGTGCGGCGTCAGGCCGACAGCGTCTTTGAACTGGGCGTGAAAATGACTGGGGCTCAGGCAAGCCACCTGAGCCAATTCGGCAACACTGATGCGCCGCACCAGGTGCTCGACGATATAACTGTCGAGCCGCTCCAGATTCAGCGGCCCCAACGTCCGTGCCTGCGGCTCGCCAAACAGACGCAGGTGCAACGCCCGCAGCAGCACCCCGCCCAGCGCCCGCGCCAGCAGCGGATCGGAGCCGTACCGCTCGAGTTCGGCGCCGGCATAGCTCAGCAGGTTCTGAAAGTCAGCATCCAGCTGCGGGTAGCGCGGCGTCTCGAACAGGCCCGTCAGCAGCTGCAGGTCTTCACTGGAGATGCCCTGCTCGTCGAGATCGATGATCAGCATGCGGTTGTCACCGATACCGGCGAACTGGTGATCAGCATCCCCCGGCACCAGGCAGGCACGCATGCGGCACACTTCACCACCGCGGCCATTCACTTCGAACTCGGCACGCCCAGCCAGCGACAGCACCAGTTGATGATGGTCGTGGGTGTGTTCGTGGGCCTGGTCATCAAGACGCATCAAACGCGCGTTGAACATGAAAAGTGCAACCCTGAAAAACAGAGGTGCAACTTTAACCCTTTGCCCGGTAAAACTGCAGCCCGCACGACAAATGGGCAGCAGTCGCACCAACAACTCACCACAGCCTTAGAAACGCCCAATTACAGGGCACAGAGTTGCTCGCTGACACATGCGAAACACCTGAAAACGGGCCTTTAACATCGCCTGGCAAGGGATTTGCTCGAGCACAGTACCGTTTGGTTTAAGGGAAAACCGCTTATGGTCCTCAGCATTGCTCTCGCCCTGGCATTGGCGCTGTTACTCACCGGCCATTTCCTCAGCCAACTCGCCGAAAAACGCCACCAGCAGCATCTCAACGAGCTGCAGGCTGCGTTGCTGCAACGCAGCATCGACCTGCTGCAGAGCCTGCAGAAACACCGAGGACTAGGCGCTCAACAGGACCTCCCCAGCACCAGCCAGCGCAATGCCCTGGCCCGCCAGCTCGACCAGCTCTGGCTGAACTGGCCCGGCCCCAGCCTGGGGCTTGCACCACTGCAGCAGGACTGGCCACGCCTGCGGCGCAACCCGGCGGACTTTGCCGCGCACTGCCAGGTTATCGATGGCTTGCTGGCGGTGATCGCAACACTCGAAGCCCGCCTGTACCAGGCTGGCAACCAACACATAGAGGGCATCGCCCAGGCCTGCCATGGCCTGGAAAACCTTGCCCGCCTGCGCGGTCTGAGCGTGCGGGCGGCCAACTACAGTCAATGCCCGCCAAACCTGAAGCAGCAGATTCAGCAGCTCTGCCAGGAGCTGGAACAATCGCCCGTCGGCACGTCTTTACAACAGGTACTGCAG
Source organism: Pseudomonas anguilliseptica (assembly GCF_021375795.1). GTDB lineage: Bacteria > Pseudomonadota > Gammaproteobacteria > Pseudomonadales > Pseudomonadaceae > Aquipseudomonas > Aquipseudomonas anguilliseptica_A. Next base: position 195,542 of record NZ_JAEIOI010000005.1, read on the forward strand.
CGCCTGGAGCACGAACTGATCGACAGCCGCGGAATACGCCTGGCACCGCACGAATGCTTTGCCCTGCTCACACCGCTGATCGACGAGTATGCCCAGCACTTGCGCGCGCCACTGCGGGCGACGTTCGCTGCACAGGCTCCCGCGCAGCAGCCCTAACAGCTATGCTGGCAGCCTCGACATTCGCCAGGAGCTCACCATGCTTGCCCTCCGCCTGACAGTGGTATTCAGCCTTGCACTGCTCGCTGCCTGTGCACAAACGCCCAGCAGCGTGACCCTGGAGCAGAAACAGCAAAGCAAATGCCCGCTGTCGCTGCAGGTCGGCCAGCAATTCAACCTGCGCCTGCCAAGCAACCCCACCACGGGTTTCCGCTGGCTGCTGCGCGACTCCGCACCACAAGTACTGAAAAGCCTCGGCCCCGAGGTCTACAGCAACCCGGAAGACGCTGGCCTGGTCGGCAGTGCCGGGGTTTCCACCTGGCGTTTCGAGGTCGCGCAGGCCGGCGAAGGCCAATTGATCCTGACCTACGAACGCCCCTGGGAAGTCGGTGTAGTTCCGGCACAGCGCTTCAACTGCACAATCAAAGCTCGCTAGCAGGCCGTTGAAAAACCTAGGCGAGGCAGCCAGAGCCTGTTTTTAACGCAGCGATGGCAACGTAGGTAGCTTTTCAACAGCCTGCTGCCACTGGCGCGAAATGCTGACCTAAGTGGCATCCATGGCGTGGTCAGTTAATCGGCGACGCGCCATAGTGCTGGCTTTTCGAGCATCAAGGACAAGGCCATGCGTTATCTGCTGCTGGGTTTGCTGGGCGCTGCCGTATTTCTCTATGCACGGCTCAGCGGCCTGAATGAACTGGGCCTGCTCAACAAGGGCATCCCGGTCATCGCCCTGTTGCTGTGGCTGCGAACAGCCCCCAATGGCGTGTACCGACGCTGGATCAGCCTCGGCCTGCTCGCCTCACTGGCGGGCGACATTCTGCTCGACTGGCCGGGCGATCTGTTTGTTTTCGGCCTCGGCGCCTTCCTTCTCGCCCACCTGGCTTACCTGCGCGCCTACCTGAGCGACTGCAAGCAACCGGCCTGGTTGGCCCTGCTGCTGGCCCTGGTCACGGGCGGGACGATGTTCGCTATCCTCGCCAGCGCCAAGCTGGGTCCACTGCTGATCCCCGTAGCCTGTTACGCCTTGGCCATCAGCGCCATGCTCTGGCGCGCCCTCGCCCGCCTTGGTCAACCTGGGCTGCCCAGCACCTCAACACGCCTGGCCGCCGCAGGTGCCGCGCTGTTTGTGCTGTCCGATAGCCTGATCGGTATCAACCGCTTTGTCGTGCCCTTCGAGGCGGCCCCCCTGGCGATCATGCTCAGCTACTGGCTGGGGCAATGGGCGATTGCGGCGTCGGCCTTCAAACAGGTCCGCTAAGCCATCGCCACGCAGATTTGCGACCAATAACGGCAATCAAGGTTTGGCTATACCGCGCACTTGGCTAAAATGCCCGGCTTTATTGACCAGTGCGCAGCCATCGTGAGCAAACAGCCCGACCGTCTTTTCGCCCAACCCCTGGCCCAGGTGCCGGACTTCGTGTTCAACGAAGATGTGGTGCGGGTTTTCCCCGACATGATCAAACGCTCGGTGCCGGGTTACCCGACCATTGTCGAGAACATCGGCGTACTGGCCGGTCAGTTCGCCCAGCCACATAGCGTGCTGTATGACCTCGGCAGCTCCCTGGGCGCGGTGACCCAGGCGCTGCGTCGGCATGTGCAGATCGACGATTGCCGGGTGATTGCCGTGGACAACTCCAGCGCCATGGTTGAGCGCTGCCGCGAATACCTGCACGCGCAGGACTCGATGTTTCAGGAGCTGCTGCCCGTAGAGGTGATTGAGGCCGACATTCTCAGCCTCGAGTTTCAGCCTACTTCGCTGGTGGCGCTGAACTTCACCCTGCAATTTATCCGCCCCGAACAGCGTCTAGACCTGCTCACGCGGATTCGTCAGGCCCTGCTGCCCGGCGGCGCGCTGATCCTCTCGGAAAAACTGCAATTCGAAGATGCCGAACAGCACGCCCTGCTCGGCGATCTGCATATCGCCTTCAAGCGGGCCAATGGCTACAGCGAGCTGGAAATCGCCCAGAAACGCAGTGCCATCGAGAAAGTCATGCTCCCAGACAGCCTGGAGCAGCACCGCGAACGCTTACTGGCTGCGGGCTTCAGCCAGGTCGTGCCGTGGTTCCAGTGCCTTAATTTCGCCTCGATGATTGCCCTGCCATGATCAGCCGCCTCGACCTCGACGCCCTGCAAGCCACCCTTGCCGGCACCCCACTGCAAGACTGGGCAGCCGACCTGCCTGGGCAGATCGACGCCAAACTGGCCATCGGCCATGGCGACCTGCCGCGCTGGTATGGCGCGGTACAGGCCCTGCCGGAGCTGAACGTCGAACAGCTGGAACTGCTGCACAGCTTCAGCTTCGACGGTGCCTGCGATGAAGCAACCCGTAGCGCGCTGAAAACCGCCCTACAGGGCCTGATCCCCTGGCGCAAAGGGCCATTTCACCTGTTTGGTGTGCATGTCGACACCGAATGGCGCTCGGACTGGAAGTGGCACCGCGTCGCCCCCTACCTCGACCTCAAGGGCAAACGGGTACTGGATGTCGGCTGCGGTAACGGTTACTACATGTGGCGCATGCTCGGCGCCGGCGCGGACAGCGTGATCGGCATCGACCCCAACTGGCTGTTTCTCTGCCAGTTTCTGGCGATGAAGAACTACCTGCCCGACCTGCCCGCCTGGCACCTGCCGCTGGCATTCGAGGAACTGCCGAGCAAGCTGCAAGGCTTCGACACGGTGTTTTCCATGGGTGTGCTGTATCACCGTCGCTCGCCCATCGATCACTTGATCGACCTCAAGGATTGCTTGGTCAAGGATGGCGAACTGGTGCTGGAAACCCTGGTGGTGGAAGGCGACGCGCAGCAAGTGCTGGTACCCGAAGACCGCTATGCGCAGATGCGTAACGTCTGGTTCCTGCCCTCAGTGCCGGCGTTGGAGCTGTGGCTTCGCCGCGCCGGTTTTGTTGATGTGCGCTGCGTAGATGTCAGCACCACCAGCGTGGACGAACAGCGTTCAACCGACTGGATGCGCTTCCAGTCGCTACCGGAATTCCTCGACCCGACCGACCATAGCCGCACCGTGGAAGGCCTGCCGGCGCCAAACCGCGCGGTGCTGATCGCACGCAAACCGTAACGGGTGGATGGCTGCAGCCATCCACCCGGCATCATCAACCGCGATTGGCGGCCGCGACGATCAGCGCCTTCATCTCCGCCACCGCCTGCTTGAAACCGACGAACAGCGCATGTGCCACCAGGGCGTGGCCAATATTCAGCTCATTGATCCCGGCGATCGCCGCCACCGGCTCGACGTTGTGGTAGTGCAGGCCATGGCCGGCATTCACGATCAACCCGTGTTGCAAGCCACAGGCTACGCCGTCGCGAATCCGCGCCAGCTCGTGCGCCGCCTCTTCCGGGGTATGGGCGTCGGCATAACGGCCGGTGTGCAGCTCGATAGCCGGGGCGCCGACGCGCTTGGACGCCTCGATCTGCTGTGGGTCCGGATCGATAAACAGCGACACTTCACAACCGATCTTGCTCAGACGCTCGACCGCTGCGCGAATCCGCGCTTCCTGCCCGGCCACATCCAGACCACCCTCGGTGGTCAGCTCCTGACGGGTTTCCGGCACCAGGCAGACGTGCTCAGGGCGAATGCTTTCGGCGAAGGCGAGCATTTCCTCGGTCACGCCCATTTCGAAGTTCATGCGTGTCTGCATGACCTCCTTGAGCAGGCGCACATCACGCTCCTGGATATGCCGACGGTCTTCACGCAGGTGCACGGTAATGCCATCGGCACCGGCCTCCTCAGCGTCCAGCGCGGCCTTGACCGGATCGGGATAGCGAGTTCCACGGGCCTGGCGCAGGGTGGCCACATGGTCGATGTTCACACCCAGCAGAATACGATTGGCATCAGTCACGGCTTGGCTCCTTGAGCGTCATAAACAGTTCGCGGCTGACCAGTGGTCGACCACCTAAATGGGGGGCCAGGGCCTGGCGCATCAGGCGCTTGGCGGCCGCCAGGGCACCCGGCGCGGTCCAATCGGCCTCGGCCATGGCCAATAGTTCTGCGCCCTGAAACACGCCGGGCTGTACATGCCCGACCGGCACCAGGCCAGTTTCAGTGTGCAAACGGTACAGGCCAGTCGCAATGATGGGCAGGCCCTCAGAGTCCAGATCCAGGGCGAAACCATAGCCCAGCTCATCCAACAAACGCCATTCAAACGAGCGCAGCAACGGCTCCAGCGCACGCCCTTCGGCCAGCGCCAAAACTGTCATGGCGTAGTGCTGAAAAATCGCCGGATGCGGGTCTTCGGCAGGCAGCAAGCGGATCAACAGCTCATTGAGGTAAAGGCCGCTGAACAGCGCCTCGCCCACCAGCAGATTGGGAATACCGGCAGGCTCCAGGCGGCCAACATTTTTCAGCTCACCGCGCCCGCGAAATTCGGCTTCCAGGGGAATAAAAGGCCGCGCCAGGCTACCCGCCTTGCCCCGGGCACCGCGCAATACTGCGCGCAGTCGGCCTTGCGGAGTAAGAAAATCCACCAGCGCGCTGCTTTCACGGTAAGCACGGCTGTGCAACACATAAGCGGGCTGACTGAGGGCGAGCATGGGTCTTACTCGAAGGAGCGGGTGCACAAGGCGCCCGCAGACGGATCAGATATCGTCGTAACCCAGGGAACGCAGGGCGCGTTCGTCATCGGACCAGCCGCCCTTGACCTTGACCCAGAGGTTGAGCATGACCTTGGAGTCGAACATCACCTCCATGTCCTTGCGCGCCTCCTGACCGATGCGTTTGATCCGCTCGCCCTTGTCACCAATGATGATCTTCTTCTGCCCGTCACGCTCGACCAGAATCAGCGCGTGGATATGCAGGATGCGCCCGTCACGCTTGAATTCTTCGATCTCCACAGTGATCTGGTACGGCAACTCGGCACCGAGCTGACGCATGATCTTCTCGCGCACCAGTTCGGCAGCGAAGAAACGACTGGAGCGGTCGGTGACCTGATCTTCCGGGAAGAAGTGCACCCCCTCCGGTAAACGTTCGCCCACCAGTTTTTCCAAGGTGTCGAGGTTATGCCCCTGCTGGGCGGATACTGGCACGATTTCGGCCTTCGGCAGCTGCTGAGCCAGCCACTCCAGGTGCGGCATCAGCTCGGCCTTGTCTTCCAGGCGATCAGTCTTGTTGATCGCCAGAATCACCGGGCCTTCGACATATTGAACACGCTCAAGCACCATCTGGTCTTCATCCGTCCAGCGGGTGCGATCGACCACGAAAATCACCACGTCGACGTCTTTCAGCGCCGACGAGGCGTTCTTGTTCATGTAACGGTTGAGTGCTTTCTCGTTGTTCTTGTGCAGACCAGGGGTGTCGACATAGATCGCCTGCACCTCACCCTCGGTCTTGATTCCGAGCATGTTGTGCCGTGTGGTTTGCGGTTTGCGCGAGGTGATCGCGAGCTTCTGGCCAAGAATGTGGTTGAGCAACGTCGACTTGCCCACGTTGGGCCGGCCAACGATGGCGACATAGCCACAGCGTGTAACAGGTGAATCAGTCATTGCCATTCTCCACACCCAGAGCAATCAGCGCGGCCGCAGCGGCCACCTGCTCGGCAATACGCCGGCTGGCACCCTGCCCCAGGGTTTTATCATTGAGTAGGGTCACCTGGCATTCCACGACAAATGTCCGGCAATGCGGTTCACCCTGAATATCCACCACTTCATAGCGCGGCAGCTCACAACCACGCGATTGCAGAAACTCCTGCAGGCGGGTTTTCGGATCCTTATTGGTGTCGACCAAGGTCAGGCTGTCCAGTTCGTTGGTCAACCAGGCCAGCACGCGCTCGCGAGCCGCCTCCATGCCCGAATCCAGATAAATCGCCCCGATCAGGGCTTCCAGGGCGTCAGCAAGAATCGACTCACGGCGAAAACCACCGCTTTTCAGCTCACCGGAGCCCAGACGCAGGTATTCACCCAAGTCAAAGCCGCGAGCCAGTACAGCAAGGGTTTCGCCTTTTACCAAGCGCGCACGCAAACGTGACAGCTGGCCTTCGCGCGCCTGGGGAAAGCGCTCGAATAGCGCTTCGCCGGCAACGAAGTTGAGGATGGCATCACCGAGAAACTCCAGGCGCTCATTATTGCGCCCGGCAAAACTGCGGTGGGTCAGTGCCAGGATCATCAACTCCTGGTCCTTGAAGGTATAACCGAGCTGACGCTCAAGGCGGGCTAACGAAGCACTCACGGCATGCGCACACGAAATTCTTTGTCGAAGCGCACGACCAGATCGATGTTCTGGATCAATGGCTCCCGTTTCTCGTACTTCAGGTGAGCCTTGAACTCATTGTTTTCCACTTTAATCTTCAAGGCATCCTGAAGGTTCAGATCACGAATGCTGTTGACCTGCATGCCTTTGCTGACATGGCCATAGAACTCATTGATGCTGCGAATGTTGGCAGCCTTGTCGGTTTCAACCGAAGTAATCAATTTTTCCATCGACATATAGTCGAAGTAATGTGGCAACACCTTGAAAGCCGCACTGGCAAAAAACGCAACCAAGGCCAAAACCATCAGCCAACTTAAAATCGACATCCCTTTTTGCGAATGCGCAGATTTCATACTTGTCCCCAAATTCGAGTTATGTAGAAGCCGTTACGGCTGCAGGCAAGACTATATATAGCCTGCGACGCTGTATTTAACAGCGTCGCAAAGTCATCAACAGATCAGTGAATAAGGCCTACGCGGGAGAAGTTCGGCAGGTTGCGCGACTTCGGATCCGGCCAGCTCATCCAGATGGCGAAGGCTTTACCAACAATGTTCTGGTCCGGCACCATGCCCAGCAAGGGTTTGGGGATAGCTGGATCATTCCAGTAACGGCTGTCGTTGGAGTTGTCGCGGTTGTCGCCCATCATGAAGTAGTAACCGTTCGGTACCACCCATTCACGCCCTGGTTCAACCCGATAACGCTGCATTTCCTTACGGATCTGGTGCTCTGCCTCGCCCAGTTTTTCGTTGTACAGCGTCGCACTGCCCAAACTGCCGGGTTCATCACCGATGAGTTTTTGAGCAACCAATTCACCGTTGATGGTCAAACGCTTGTCGCTGCTGTAGGCAATCCGGTCACCTGCCAGGCCGACCACGCGCTTGATGTAGTTGATGTTCGGATCGCTGGGGTAGCGGAACACCATCACATCACCGCGCTGCGGATCGCCCACCTCAATCACCTTGGTGTCCAGCACCGGCAGGCGAATGCCATAGGCGAATTTGTTGACCAGAATAAAATCACCCACTTCCAGGGTCGGTTTCATCGACCCCGACGGAATCTGGAACGGCTCGACCAGAAACGAGCGCAGCACCAGCACAATCGCCAGCACCGGGAAGAACGATTTACCGTACTCCACCAGCAGCGGCTCCTTGTTCAGGCGCTCCACCACTTTCTCGTCAGGCTCGCTGACTTGCCCATGGTAGGTGGCAATAGCCGCCCGCCGCCGTGGCGCCAGAAAGACCAGATCGAACAACGCCAGCACACCACAAACGGCGACGGCGATAACCAGCAACAGCGGGAAATTTAGCGACATAGGACCTAACTATCCAACCTGAGCACTGCAAGGAAGGCTTCCTGTGGGATTTCCACGTTGCCGACCTGCTTCATGCGTTTTTTACCGGCCTTCTGCTTTTCCAGCAGCTTGCGTTTACGGCTGACGTCACCACCATAGCACTTGGCCAATACGTTCTTGCGCAGCGCCTTGACCGTAGTCCGTGCGACGATCTGGCCACCGATGGCCGCCTGAATCGCCACATCGAACATCTGCCGAGGAATCAGCTCTTTCATCTTCTCGGTCAACTGCCGGCCTTTGTAATGGGCGTTGTCCTTGTGCACGATCAGCGCCAACGCATCGACCTTGTCACCGTTGATCAACACATCCAGCTTGACCAGATTGGCCGACTGGTAGCGATCAAAATGGTAATCCAGCGACGCATAGCCGCGGCTGGTGGACTTCAGGCGGTCGAAGAAATCGAGCACCACTTCGTTCATCGGCAGGTCGTAGCGAACCTGAACCTGGGAACCGAGGAACTGCATGTCACGCTGTACACCGCGTTTCTCGATACACAGGGTAATCACGTTACCCAGGTGTTCCTGCGGCACCAGAATCGTGGCCTGGACGATCGGCTCGCGGAAGTCTTCTACGGACGAAACATCCGGAAGTTTGGACGGGTTATCGACGTAGATCGTCTCGCCGTTTTTCAGCGCCACTTCGAAGATTACGCTTGGCGCCGTGGTGATCAGATCCAGGTTGTACTCGCGCTCCAGGCGTTCCTGAATGATCTCCATATGCAGCATGCCGAGGAAACCGCAACGGAAGCCAAAGCCCAGAGCATCGGAACTTTCTGGCGAATACTGCAGCGACGAATCGTTCAGCGTGAGTTTCTGCAGGGCATCGCGGAAGTCTTCGAAATCATCCGAGCTGACCGGGAACAGGCCGGCGTAGACCTGCGGCTGGATACGTTTGAAACCCGGCAGCACTTCGACGTCTGGCGTCGAATTCAAGGTCAGGGTATCGCCCACCGGCGCACCATGAATGTCCTTGATGCTGGCGATGATAAAGCCCACTTCACCGGCCTTGAGATCGGCGGTAGCAGTGTGTTTCGGGTTGAACACACCAACGCTGTCGACCAAGTGCACCTTGCCGGTGGACTTGACCAGAATCTTGTCGCCCTTTTTCACCCGGCCCTGACGCACACGCACCAGGGAGACTACGCCCAGGTAGTTATCAAACCAGGAGTCAATGATCAGCGCTTGCAGCGGCGCATCAATTTCACCCGTCGGCGCGGGGATCGTCTGCACCAGCCGCTCAAGCACCTCATCCACACCCAGGCCAGTCTTGGCACTACAGGTCACGGCATCGGTGGCATCGATACCGATGATTTTTTCAATCTCTTCTTTAACCCGCTCGGGTTCGGCCTGGGGCAAATCGATTTTGTTCAGTACCGGCATGACCTCAAGGCCTTGCTCGATGGCGGTGTAGCAGTTAGCCACTGACTGCGCTTCTACGCCCTGCCCGGCATCGACCACCAGCAGTGCACCTTCACAGGCAGCCAGGGAGCGGCTGACTTCATAGGTGAAGTCGACGTGACCGGGGGTATCAATAAAGTTCAGCTGGTAGGTAACGCCGTCACGGGCCTTGTAGTACAGGGTGACGCTGTGCGCCTTGATGGTGATCCCGCGCTCGCGTTCAAGGTCCATGGAGTCCAGCACCTGGGCTTCCATCTCACGGTCAGCCAGGCCGCCACACATCTGGATAAACCGGTCAGCCAGGGTCGACTTGCCATGGTCAATGTGGGCGATGATGGAGAAATTGCGGATATGACTCAAATCACTCACGGATCAACACTCAAAAAGGTCGCAGGCGACTGCCCGCCGAAAATAGCCGCGAAGTGTACCTGAAAGCCGCCTGGCGCGTCATCAAGGCCGCGTCGCAGGATAAGGTCTGGAGGTTTCAGCGCAAGCGGTGCAACGCCAATAGCCCTAAGCAAAAGGGCGACCGAAGTCGCCCTTTACGCCACTGTGCGTATCAGTCCGCCAGCTTGAAGGTGATAAAGCTGGCACGTCCCTGACGCAAGACGCGCATCGATACCGAGCGGTTCTTCGGCAGCGCTTGCGCCACCTCGGTAAAGGTCTTGGCCGAGTTGATCGCCTGATTGTTCAGGTGAGTGATCACATCACCTGGGCGCAGACCAATCAAAGCAGCTGGACCATCCTGCACCTCGGAGATTGCCACTCCACCTTTCAGATCAAGGGTTTTCTTCTGCTCAGCAGTCAACTCAACCACCTTGACGCCAAGACGGTTGCTGCTGCGTTCCACACCCGGCGCCGCAGTGCCAGCCAATGCATCGCCCTCTACCGGCAACGCGCCAATGCTCAGTTTCAGCTTCTTGCGCGCACCGTCACGCACCACATCCAGCTCAGCCGTGGAGCCGGGCTTGAGAGCACCGACCAGGTGCGGCAAATCCGCCGACATGATGATCGGCTTACCATCCAGACTGAGGATCACATCCCCCACCTGCAGGCCGCCTTTGGCAGCAGGCCCGTCTTCCAGCACCTGAGCCACCAGCGCACCAGCCGGTTTATCCAGCCCGAACGATTCGGCCAGATCCTTGTTCACTTCCTGAATCACCACACCCAACCAGCCACGACTGACCTTGCCATCAGCCTTGAGCTGATCAGCCACATCCATCGCCACGCTCATGGGAATGGCGAACGACAGGCCCATAAAACCGCCGGAACGGGTGAAAATCTGCGAGTTGATGCCTACCACTTCACCGGCCAGGTTGAACAGCGGACCACCGGAGTTACCCGGGTTGATGGCCACGTCCGTCTGGATGAACGGCACATAGCTCTCGTTTGGCAGGCTACGACCCTTGGCGCTGACGATACCGGCGGTCACCGAATGATCGAAGCCAAACGGCGACCCGATGGCCAGCACCCACTCACCTACTTTGAGGTCTTCCGACTTGCCCAGCTTGACGGTTGGCAAGCCCTGACCTTCGACCTTGAGCAAGGCCACGTCACTGCGCGGATCAGTGCCCACCAGCTTGGCTTCAAGCTCACTGCGATCCGACAGACGCACGATGATTTCATCGGCATCGGCAATCACGTGATTGTTGGTTAGTACGTAGCCATCAGCGGAAATGATAAAGCCCGAGCCGAGCGACTGGGCCTCGCGCTGCCGACCACCGCCAGGCGCGCGTGGTACCTGCGGGATATTGCGCTCGAAGAACTCGCGGAACATCGGCGGCATGCCTTCCAGATCCGGCATATTGAGCTGCCCGCCCCCAGCAACCGTACGCTCCGGCATTTTCTGCCGCGTACTGATGTTCACCACCGCAGGTGAGGCCTGCTCAACCAGTTCGGTGAAATCCGGCAGGCTTGCCTGGGCGACCAGCGCCTGCCCCAAGAGCAGCATGGCAAACACTGCAGACAGTGAAGATTTCAGACCAAGCTTCGACATACAACTCCCCATCAGGCCAGCAAAAGTCTTAAAAGGTGGCAGCCCCGGCAAGCAAGGCACGCAATACCACAGGTTGCAAAGCAGGATCCGCTGCGACCTGCCGACTGCGCCAACGCACGCCAGCACAAGCCCCAACAAAACCACACAGCGCGCTAAGAATCACCCAAGGCTCACTCAGCGCCAGCTGCTCAGCCAGTACTGCCGCAGCAAACAAGCCTAACAACGGCAGCAGATAAACCAGTAACGAGCCGCGAACCAGCAGCTCTTCACGGACACCGATTACCACAGAATCACCGACATTCAGACGCAGGTCCGACAACGCACGCACATGACCGCGCTTGCCGGCCACACCCAACTGATCAAGCAGCCCCTGACCACAACCGGCCTTGACCGAGCAACTTGAGCAGGTGCTTTGACGCAGCGTTTCGACCCACACCGCACCGGTCTCAACAGCGATCACCCGCCCCTGCTCTTCAATCACGGGGCAACCTCGGCAGCAGAACGCATCGACAACGCGACCCGCTCAGCGGTACCCAGCGGAATCTCACCAACAACGGTCACCATGACATCGCCATCTGCGGTTTTCAGCCGCCGCGAAACCGCCACGGTAGGGCCCAACTGGGTACGCACATCTTCAACAGCAGCCCCGCGCAGGGGCTCCATAAATACTGAGAAACGTGCCAGACCATCGCCATACACCTGACAGGCAACCGGCTCATCCGAGGCGGGACTGCGGCGCTGAGTCACCGAACTCAAACTGAAACCGGGCGGCAGCCAATCTGAACGCCAAGCCTCAGCCACCTCGGTCTGGGCCGGTGAAAAACGTACGGGGCGGCAACCCGCACCAGGCTGCAGATTTGCATCGGCGGGTAATTCTGTTTGCAGATAAGTGAACTGGAAACGTTCGAGTAACTGCCCCTTGTCGTTAACCAGCAGGGACTTGAGCGGGAGTCCCGTCTGCTGATCAAGGTGCAGTTCAATGCCATAACGATGCTGGTCACGAGGCACCAAGGCCAGTACACGGGTAGCACGACCGGCCACGCGCGAGTCGCCCAGAACACGCAACTCGTACCACTCAGCCAGCTGCGCGGCATTCAGCTCACGGGTTGGCCACAACTGGCTATCAACCAACTGGTCGGCCAGCGCACCACTGGCACACTGCACACGACCATCTACACGCAGCACCTCCTGGGCAGAACCATCAAGCTGCAGAAGGCGTTCACGCAAAGTGCCATCACCACCAACCTGATGCCAGATGCTGTGCGTGGAAAAACTGCCATTACGCTCATAAACGAAGGTGCCGTTGAAACTTTGCGTGCGCTCGGCATCGACCAAACGCTGCAACAGCGCAGCACCATCATCAGCCACTGCAGGCAGCACCAGGCAGCTGCCCAACAGTAGAACGCTTAAAGGAATAAAGCGCATGCGACTCCTTAACCGAAGAGCAGTTAACGATTTTCCAGGCTAGCCGCACGCGCGTAGGGCAGCGCGCCTTCGTTAGTGCCCATCGCGGCCTGCTGCGCATGCTGACGCAGATAGGCGGGTAGACGCTGCTCATGCCAACCCGGCTGGCCTTCGCCCACTGCACTGGCAGCCGGAGCGGCCTGTTCTTCAGAGGTATTAAAGCCTGCCAGCATGGCCGGGCCACTGACTTGCGGAATATTCAGCACAGGCTGAGACGCCTGTTGAGCCAACTGTGCACCGGTGATGTCGTCCTGATTATAGAAACGCACACCTGCCAGAACAGCGACCGTGACCGACGCCGCAACCGCCAGACGCCCAACAGTGCGCCAAGGGCCACGCGGCACCTGGCTTACCGCAGGCACTGGCTCATCCGCCAGAGCTGCCGAGACAGCAGCCGCAATATCCAGGCGCGGCTCGAGCAGTTCTTTGTGCATCACGGCGCGAGCAATCTGGTAACGCGACCAGGTGGCACGCAGTTCAGGGTCATCGCTGGCTGCCAGCACGCGCCTCAGCTCCAGTTCGTCCGCTTGGTTATCCATTACCGCGGACAGCGATTCCTGCAGGGTTTCACGACTCATGGCGGTTCCTCTCTTGGCTGACGCCGCTGTCTTTAGGCTTACTGCAACAAAGGTTGCAGGGATTTATCAATGGCCTCACGCGCCCGGAAAATTCGCGAACGCACGGTACCAACCGGACACTGCATGACGCTGGCAATGTCTTCGTAACTCAGACCATCAAATTCACGCAAGGTTAGCGCTGTGCGTAAATCTTCTGGCAATTGCTCGATGCTGCGATGCACCGTGGCCTCGATCTCATCGCGCAACAGTGCACGTTCCGGCGACTCGATGTCCTTGAGGGCATGATCACCATCATAGAACTCGGCATCCTCTGCACTCACATCACTGTCTGGCGGCCGCCGACCACGGGAAACCAGGTGGTTCTTCGCCGTGTTGATGGCGATACGGTACAGCCAGGTATAGAACGCACTGTCACCGCGAAAGTTACCCAACGCTCGGTATGCTTTAACGAAGGCTTCCTGCGCCACATCCTGTGCCTCATGGGTGTCATGCACAAAACGCACGATCAACCCGAGAATCTTGTGCTGATACTTCAGCACCAACAGATCGAACGCCCGCTTATCGCCACGCTGCACGCGCTCGACCAGCTGCTGATCTTCTTCCTGGGTTAGCATGAAAACTCCTCATTAGGTTCGAAGGAGTACAACGCCAACCCTTGAATCGGCCTGCCAAAGTAGACTTGGGCATTGCGCAAAAGTTCTCTCCTTCAAACAAGCTTCCTGCAGAACACTGTAAATCCTGCACGGAACAGCGCAGCAAAGGGACTCCACTGCTGCGTCGGTAGTCTGGATCACCCGCGTTCAGGCAACAAAACCGCGAGCCCGTTTTAAAACGCCCGATAGGCGAATTTCCACCAAAACAACCGCCTATGGAACCCAGAACACTTAAAAAGTTCCTGAGTAACGTACTTGGTCATAAGCCGGCTATTGTGCCGCTCACCCCCTCGATATACTAGAGACCGCTTTTCGCGGAATTCGGACATGAGCCAACATTATCAACACGACGTTCTGGTTATCGGTAGCGGCGCAGCCGGCCTGACATTGGCCCTGACGCTGCCAGAGCACCTGCGCATTGCCGTATTGAGCAAGGGCAACCTGTCCAATGGCTCCACCTACTGGGCCCAAGGTGGCGTGGCTGCAGTACTGGACGACACCGACACTGTCGAATCGCATGTTGCCGACACACTCAATGCCGGTGGCGGCCTGTGCCGCGAGGACGCGGTACGCTTCACCGTGGAACACAGCCGTGAAGCTATTCAGTGGTTGATCGACCAGGGCGTGCCCTTTACCCGCGATGACCAGACTGCCCGCGAGGATGGCGGCTTCGAGTTCCATCTGACCCGCGAAGGCGGCCACAGCCACCGGCGCATCATCCATGCGGCCGACGCCACCGGCGCGGCGATCTTCAATACCCTGCTGGAACAGACCAAACAGCGCAGCAATATCGAATTGCTGGAGCAGCGCGTCGCCGTCGACCTGATCACCGAACGCAAGCTTGGCCTGGACGGCCAGCGCTGCCTGGGCGCCTATGTGCTCAACCGTGCCAGCGGCGAGGTCGACACCTACAGTGCGCGCTTCGTGATTCTGGCCACCGGCGGCGCCGCCAAGGTTTACCTCTACACCAGCAACCCTGACGGCGCCTGCGGCGATGGCATCGCCATGGCCTGGCGCGCTGGTTGCCGGGTCGGCAACCTGGAGTTCAACCAGTTCCACCCCACCTGCCTTTACCACCCACAGGCGAAGAGCTTCCTGATCACCGAGGCACTGCGCGGTGAAGGCGCACTGCTCAAACTGCCCAATGGCGAACGCTTTATGCCGCGCTTCGATGAGCGCGCCGAACTGGCCCCACGCGACATCGTTGCCCGTGCCATCGACCATGAGATGAAACGCCTGGGGATCGACTGCGTATTTCTGGATATCAGCCACAAACCGGCTGACTTTGTGAAAACGCACTTCCCCACCGTGTACGAGCGCTGCCTGGACTTCGGCATCGACATCACCAAAGAACCGATCCCAGTAGTGCCTGCTGCGCACTACACCTGCGGTGGTGTACTGGTCGGCGAGAACGGCCAAACCGACGTCCCCGGCCTGTATGCCATCGGCGAGACCAGCTTCACCGGCCTGCACGGGGCCAATCGCATGGCCAGCAACTCGCTGCTTGAATGTTTCGTCTATGCCCGCTCGGCAGCGGCTGACATCGTCGCCCAGCTGGATCAGGTGAAAGCCCCGGCAGCGCTGCCCGACTGGGACGCCAGCCAGGTGACCGACTCAGACGAGGACGTGATCATTGCGCACAACTGGGACGAGCTGCGCCGCTTTATGTGGGACTACGTTGGCATCGTGCGCACCAACAAGCGCCTGCAACGGGCCGAGCACCGCGTGCGCCTGCTGCTAGATGAAATCGACGAGTTTTACAGCAACTACAAGGTCAGCCGTGACCTGATCGAGCTGCGCAACCTGGCCCAGGTTGCCGAATTGATGATTCGCTCAGCCATGCAGCGCCACGAAAGCCGAGGCCTGCATTACACCCTGGACTATCCACAGCAGTTGGCTGAAGCCCAAGACACTATCCTGCTGCCGCCCACCTATGGCGACTGAATTTCAGGCGCACTCGCAGGCGCCGATGCTGATCGCGACTCAGACTGTCGCGGGCAATGCACAGTGAACGCACGCGGCGCTGCCCAGCCAGACGAAAGCGCAACAACACAATAAGGGGTAACGCCAGGCTATCGGGATGCAACTCGATGGCCTGCCAGCCCCGCGCAGCGCTGTACACCTGCCAGCCATCACTGTTGCAACGTAACGACCGGTAAGCCGAGGGTCGATTAAGCAGCACATGCCGCGGCAATACCCACACCACATGAGCCAAACAGAACAGCGCACCCAACAGGTGCGCCCACAGAGGCATGACCACCAAAACCAGACTGAGCAGCGCCAGCCCCTGGATCAGGGCATACGCGATCAGCAGCTGGCGCGACGGCAGCCACTGACACTCAAACCCGTCATTTGGGCTGGACACGATCCAGGATCATCCGAACCATACGTTTGAGGTCAGCATCTTCCGGCTCGCCGCGCTGCATAAACCAGCCGAACATGTCCTGATCCTCGCACTCGAGGAGCTTGCGATAGCGCTCGCGATCCGCCTCATCAAGATGCGGATAAACTTCACGAACAAAAGGCACCAGCAGTACATCCAGCTCCAGCATGCCGCGGCGGCTGTGCCAGAAAAGACGATTGAGTTCTACTTCATCAACCACGGATCAGCTCCTTGGAAAATGGCATTACGCCATTTTTAGCGTCGTTCAGCGACGGCCAGAGGCATGGCCGGCAAAGATGGCAGGCCATAAAAATTGTCTGGAACAATTTTTAACGTCGCGCAGCGACGGCCTGCAAGGTGGCCGCCACGGATGGCAGGCCATAAACAAGGCGCGCAGTATACGGGGAAAAGCCCTGCTGTTGACCGCGCTCGTCAGCCGGACGGTTATTCCTGCAACGAGTCAAGCGCAAGCGCTGACAAGGCGCGAGGCGCACTCTATGATGAGCCCCCTAACTTTTATCCAGCGATACCCAATCCACCATGGCCGATACCGCGTTCTATTGCATCCTCAGCCACGAAGGCATTCTCGCCGTGCGCGGCCCGGATGCCAGCAAGTTTCTTCAGGGCCAAGTCACCTGCAACCTCAACTACCTCAGCGACAGCCACTCCAGCCTAGGCGCACGCTGCACACCCAAAGGCCGCATGCAGTCGAGCTTTCGCATTGTCAGCGTCGCCGACGGCTACCTGCTGGCGATGGCCAGCGAGCTGCTCGAAGCGCAACTGGCTGACCTGAAGAAGTATGCCGTTTTCAGCAAGTCCAAACTCGGCGACGAAAGCCCAGACTGGCTGCGTATCGGCCTGAGTGGCGGCGATGACATCCTGCACAGCCTCGGCCTGCCGCTGGCCGCAGAGGCCGACAGCGTGGTGCACCACAACGAGTTACTGGCCCTGCGCCTGAGCGATGGCCGCGCCGAACTCTGGGTTCCCGCCAGCCAGGCCGCAGCCGTGCAGACGCAACTGGATAATCAACTGCCGCAAGCGCCGCTCAATGACTGGTTACTGGCGCAAGTGCGTGCGGGTGTCGGCCAGGTCATGGGCAGCACCCGCGAGCTGTTCATTCCACAGATGATCAACCTGCAAGCCCTGGGCGGCGTCAGCTTCAAGAAGGGCTGCTACACCGGCCAGGAAATCGTCGCGCGCATGCAGTACCTGGGCAAGCTCAAACGCCGCCTGTACCGCCTATCACTCGCAGACCCGCAAATCCCCGAACCGGGCACCCCGCTGTTCTCCCCGGTGCACAACTCCAGCGTCGGTGAAGTGGTGCTGGCCGCGCGCAGTGCAGAGGCGGTCGAGCTGCTTGCAGTGCTGCAGGACGATGCCGCGCAGGATGGCCGCATCCACCTCGGTTCTGCCGAGGGCAGCACACTGAGCGTGCTCGATTTGCCGTATACACTGGATTCAGATCGCGAAATACAGCGCTGATGACCGCGCGCTGCTGACTACACTCATTAAGCCGAACGTCCACAGAGAATTGCCCATGAGCAAGCTTGCCGAAAAAGTGCAAAAGGAACTGATCCAGGCCATCGACAGCGATGAACTGGTCCTGCCGACCCTGCCAGAGGTCGCCCTGAAAGTCCGCGAAGCGGCAGAAGATCCGGACATCGGCATTCCGCAACTGAGCAAGGTCATCGGCAACGACGCAGCCCTCACCGCGCGCATCATCAAGGTGGTGAATAGCCCGCTGCTGCGCACCAACAAGGAAATCACCGACCTGCAGATGGCCGTCGGCCGCCTCGGCATCAATTACACCTGCAACCTGGCCACGGGCCTGGCCATGGAGCAGATGTTCCAGGCTACCAGCGATGTCGTTGACCGTAAAATGCGCGAAGTGTGGAACAAAAGCACAGAAATTGCCGGCATCTGCCACGTTCTATGCAAACACTACACTCGCCTGCTGCCAGACCAGGCCACCCTGGCCGGCCTGGTTCATCAGATCGGTGTACTGCCCATCCTCACCTACGCCGAAGAACACAGCGAACTGCTGGCCGACTCAATCAGCCTCAACCACGTGATCGAGCAGATCCACCCGATCATCGGCGACAAGATTCTGCGTACCTGGGAGTTCCCGGAACTGATAGCAGCAGTGCCCAGCCAATACCTGGACTTCACCCGCGACAGCGCCAAAGTCGATTACGTCGATATCGTTCAGGTCGCCACCCTGCAGAGCTACCTGGGCAGCGAGCATCCCTACACCCAGCTGGACTGGAGTCAGATCCCAGCCTTCCGCAAGCTGGGCCTGGACCCGAACCAGAACCTGAATGATGACGAAGACCTCTCTGCCGCAATGGAAGCAGCAATGAGCATGCTTCAGTAACTCCGTCATACGCATGCAGCCGAATGCAACTAGACTGAATCCAGTCTCCAGCATCGGCCATGACTCATGCGCACTCTGCTGTTATCTGCCCTGTTCAGCCTGCTCAGCTGTGGCCTTGCCACAGCTGACTCAGTGCGCCTGACCAACGGCGAATGGCCGCCCTACCTGGGTGAACAACTGCCGCACAAAGGCGTCGCCTCACGTATCGTCGCTGAAGCTTTTGCCCTGCAAGGGATTGAGGTGGCCTGGGAATTCCACCCCTGGGCGCGCTCACTGCAACTGGCCGAGCGCGGCAAGCGTGCCGGTAGTGCAGTCTGGCTGCACAGCAGTGAACGGGAAGAAAAGTTCTTTATCAGCGACCCAGTGGTAGAAAGCGGTTACTACCTGTTCCACCGCAAGGGCTACAACTTTGACTGGCAACAGGTCAGCGACCTGCAAGGCCGGCGCCTGGCCGGTACCCGTGGCTATGATTACGGCGCCAACTTTCAGCAGGCCGAGGCCGCTGGTCAGCTACAGGTCAACCGGGTCACCAACGATGAAACCGCTTTTCGCCAGTTACTCGCCGGCCGGGTAGACCTGTTCCCGATGGATAAAGTGGTTGGCTTCGACATGCTGCACCAGCATTTCAGCGCGAGCGAACGCGCCCAACTGAGTTTTCATCCCAAGCCGCTGCGCAGCGACAGCCTGCACCTGCTGCTCTCGCGTGAAGTGCCTGGCAATGCCGAGCTGATCGCCCGCTTCAATCAGGGCTTGGCGCAACTGCGCGACAGCGGCAAGGTCGCTCAATACCTGCTGGAGGTCCAGCAACCGCTGAGCCTCGCCCCTTGAGCTAAACCTCTACGCTGGCGAACTCGACCCGCACCAGCAAGCCATGCGGCTGCGCCTGATACAGGCTGATTTCGGCCTGATGCGCCCGACAGATCTCGCCGACAATCGCCAGGCCCAACCCAGCCCCCGCGCCCTTGCTGCTACGCCGGTAAAAACGCGCAAACACCCGCTGATACTCTTGTGGCGGAATGCCGGGACCATCATCCTCGACCTCCAACACCCCATGCGGCAGCACGCGCAGGATTACATTGCCACCTGCAGCAGTGTGGGCCAGGGCATTATCCAGCAGGTTGCACAGCAGCTCGTTGAGCAGCGTCGGCTCGCCACTGACCCACACTGCCAGCTCAGCCTCCAATGCCAGGGCGATACCACGGGAATGGGCCAGCGGCGCCAGGGCCATGCCCAGTTCGCGCGCCAGTTGGCTGAGGTCCAGACGCTGTGCGCCGCCTTCGGCAATCGCTCGCGCACCGCTTTCGATACGTGCCAGCGAAAGCAGCTGATTGGCCAGATGGGTCAGTTTGTCGGTGTTCAGCGCGGCCTCTTCCAGGGTGCTGCGCCAGATCGAAGGTTCCTGCGCACGCAAGCCCAACTCGACCCGCGCCTTGAGCGCTGCCAAAGGCGTACGCAGCTCGTGGGAGGCATCGGCAATAAATTGCGACTGGCGCTCGAACAGGTTGCGCAGCCGATCATTGAACTGGTTCAGCGCATCGATCAGCGGGCGCAGCTCACGCGGCATGCCGAGATCCGACAGTGGCTGCAGGTCATCACTGGTCCGCGCCGCCACGCTGCGGCGCAAGGCTTCCAACGGACGCAGCGCAGCGCTCACCGCCAGCCACACCAAGAGCAAGGCACTGAGCGACAGCACGCCCATACGCAGCAAGGTGCCGAGCAGCAGCTCGCGGGCCATGCGCTCACGCGCGCCCTGGGTTTCCGCCACGCGGATTTCCGCCACCCCATTGACCCCTGGTTCACTGACCGGCTGCAGCAAACTGACCACGCGCACGCCCTGATTGCGGTATTGGGCATCATAGAAATGTGCCAACGCCGGATAGTCCTCAGTGCGTTTGGTGCCCGTCGGTGGTGGCGGCAGGTCTTCATAGCCCGACACCAGCGCGCCCTGCACATCCAGCACCTGGTAGTAGATGCGCCCAGCACTGTCATAGGCGAAGGTGTCCAGCGCCACATAAGGCACGTTGGCATTCAGCCGTTCGGCGGTGGCGTACAGGCCATCGGCAATCGCCCGCGCCGAGGCCAGCAAGGTGCGGTCGTAGGCGGTATCGGCGGCATGCCGAGCGCTCCAGTAAGCACTCAGGCTGCTGACCAGCAAAATCAACGCCAGCAGTACCGCCAAGCGGCGGATCAGCCGTCCGCGCAGGCTGCCCGGCTTACCGGTCAAGGGCTGCCAATGGTCAGTCACCCACAGCCTCCAATAAGTAGCCCAGACCACGGAAGGTGACGATGCGCACCCCGCCGCCTTCGAGTTTTTTGCGCAGGCGATGTACATAAATTTCGATGGCGTCGCTGCTGGCCTCCTCATCCAGGCCAAACACCTGAGCAGCCAGCTGCTCCTTGCTCATCACCCGTCCGGGCCGGGCAATCATCGCTTCCAGTACCGCCTGTTCGCGGGAGGTCAACGTCAGCAGCGCATCGGCCAGGGTAAAGCGCCGGGTATCCAGGTCATACAGCAGGTTGCCGCAGCGTTGCTGGCGCTCGCCTCCGAGCACGGTGCGACGCAGCAGCGCCTTGACCCGCGCCTCCAGCTCACTCACTTCAAAGGGTTTGGCCAGGTAATCGTCGGCACCAAGGTTAAGGCCATGCACGCGATCCTTGACCTCACCACGGGCGGTGAGCATCAGCACCGGCAGGGTCTTGCCACGCTCACGCAAACGCGCCAGTACCTGAAAACCGTCAAGCCGTGGCAGGCCGATATCGAGAATCGCCAAGGCGTAATCCTCGCTGCTCAGGGCCAGATCGGCCGCCACGCCGTCATGCAGCATGTCTACGTTAAGCCCGATGCCACGCAGGGCTTGGGCCACGCTTTCAGCCAGGGGCAGATGGTCCTCGACCAGTAGGACTCGCACGGTAATGGCACTCCACGAACTTGTTGTTATGTGCCCAGTGTAACGGCGCAGAAGCCGCTGCGAATGCCCCTGCGACTTTCTTTAAAACTGAAAGCCTGGTGAAAGCTTGACCCCCTAGCATCGGTTTCAGGTGGCTCGATCCACCGGCCAGAACGGCTGACGCAGTGGTGCGCAGCCGTGACAAAAACAACAATGGAGACCACAGGATGCCGACTGCATCTCATCAGGTGCTTGCGCCTGCTCACCTGCTTAGCCTGGCAATCGCTACTGCCTTGCTCGCCCCTGCTGCACACGCCGACTTTGTGGCCGACAGCAAAGCCAGCCTGACCACCAGCAATATCTACCTCAATCGCGATTTCCGCGAAGGCACCGGCACCCAGCAGAACAAGCGTGAAGAGTGGGGCCAGGGTTTCTGGCTCGACGTTCAGTCCGGCTACACCGAAGGCACCGTCGGCTTCGGCCTTGATGCCCTGGGCCTGGTTGGGGTCAAACTGGATTCCGGCGGCGGCCGCACCGGCACAGACCTGCTCCCCGTACAAGACGATGGCGGCACCCCGGACCAATTCGGTCGCCTGGGCTTGACCGCCAAGATCAAGGTCTCCAATACCGAACTGCGCTATGGCTCGCACGTGCCAGAGCTGCCTGTGGTCAAGGCCAGCGACAGCCGCCTGCTGCCGCAGGTATTTGAAGGCGGCCTGCTGACCTCCAGCGAACTCGATGGTCTGACCTTTACCGGCGGACGCCTGGACAAGGTGATCGACCGCGCTTCGACCAACTCCGAGGAGCTGATCCTCAACAGCAAAAACCGCCGCTTCGCTGCCGGCATCACGGCGGACCATCTGGACCTGATGGGCCTCGATTATCAGTTCGCCAAGGGCCTGACCGGGCGTTATTACTTCGCCGATCTCGACGATATCTACCGCCAGCACTTCTTCGGCCTGCTCGCCAGCCAACCGCTGGGCAGCGGCACCCTCAGCGCCGATGTACGCCTGATGCTGAGCAAGGACAGCGGCGCCTCCAATGCCGGCAAGATCGACAACCGCGCCTTTAACGCCATGCTCACCTACGCCATCAACGGCCACAAACTGGGCCTGGGCTTTCAGGACATGAGCGGCGACACCGGTTACGCCTACATCGATGGCAGCGACCCCTTCCTGGTCAACTTCGTGCAGATCAACGACTTCGCCAACGCCGACGAGCGTTCCTGGCAGGCCCGTTATGACTATGACTTCGGCAAGCTCGGCGTTCCCGGCCTGAGCTTTATGACCCGCTACATCAAAGGCAGCGATGCGCAAATCGCTGGTACGGATGACACCGGTGGCGAGTGGGAACGCGACATCGAGGTCAAGTACGTGGTGCAAAGCGGGCCCCTGAAAGATGTCTACGTGCGCCTGCGCAACGCCAGCTTCAAATCCGACTTCGCCCGCGATGCGGACGAGAACCGCGTCATCGTCGGCTACACGCTGCCGATCTGGTAATCCACAATAAGAGCTCAGAGGAATACCCCATGAAAACTGCCTTCACCCGCATCGCCCTGGCCACCGCCTGCATGGCCTTCGCCGGCCAACTGCTGGCTGCCGAACCCAAGCGCCCGGAATGCATCGCCCCGGCCAAGCCCGGCGGCGGCTTCGACCTGACCTGCAAACTGGCGCAGAGCGGCCTAAAAGACGCAGGCCTGCTGAAAGCACCGATGCGCGTCACCTACATGCCTGGCGGCGTTGGTGCCGTGGCTTACAACGCGGTGATCGCTCAGCGCGCCGCTGACCCAGGCACTATCACCGCGTTCTCCAGCGGCTCGCTACTCAACCTGGCACAAGGCAAGTTCGGCCGCTACGACGAGACCGGCGTGCGCTGGCTGGCCGCAGTGGGCACCGACTACGGTGCGATCACCGTGCGTGCCGACTCGCCTTACCAGAATCTGGATGATCTGGTCCAAGCGCTGAAGAAAGACCCGACCAGCATCGTCTTCGGTGCCGGCGCCACCATCGGCGGCCAGGATTGGATGCAAACCGCGCTGATCGCCCGCCTGGCCGGCATCGACCCGAAAAACCTGCGCTATGTGGCCTTTGAAGGCGGCGGCGAAACGCTCACGGCCATGCTTGGCGGCCATGTACAGGTCACATCCAGCGGCCTTGGCGAAGTCACCCCGCAACTGGCGGCGAAGAAAGTGCGCATCCTCGCCGTACTCTCTGAAGACCGTCTGCCGGGCAAACTGGCCGATCTCCCTACGGCCAAGGAGCAGGGCTACGACATCGTCTGGCCGGTGATCCGCGGCTTCTATATGGGCCCAGAGGTGACCGACGAGCAGTACAACTGGTGGAAACAGCAGTTCGACACCCTGCTCCCCCGTGAAGACTTCGCCACCCTGCGTGAACAGCGTGACCTGCTGCCGTTGTCAGTCACTGGCGACGAGCTGAAAGCCTTGGTCTTCAAGCAAGTTGAGGAATACAAGGCGCTGGCTGGCGAGTTCGGCCTGATGCAGTAACACGCAAGCCGCCCTCTCCCCACTGGGGAGAGGGCCGGGGTGAGGGGTGGCGGTTATAAACCACGCTGCTCAAGCCCCTCTCCCGAACCCTCTCCTTCAAGGGGAGAGGGGGATTAGACGCCCAAGTTCTGAGGTAATCCTCTATGTACGTTCGCCTGTTCGCCGCGAGCTGGCTGCTGTTTTGCGCCGTTCTCGCCGTCATCGCCTGGGGCTTCCAGGCACCCTTTGCCTACGACCCGGTCGGGCCGCGCGCCTACCCTCTGTTGCTGCTCGGCCTGATGGCTGCCGGCAGCCTGTGGCTGGTATTCAAACCCGGCCTGCTGGAGCAGACACTGAATACCCGCGCCGCCCTGCGTGCAGTGCTGTGCGTGCTGGCCCTGCTCGGTTATGCCGCGCTGTTCGAAATCCTCGGCTTTGTCATCAGCACCGCCTTGGCAGCCTTTGCCCTGGGCCTGCTGTTCACCGGACGCCTGCTGCCCTGCGCCATCAGCGGTGTGCTGATGGCCGTGCTGCTGTACGTGCTGTTCGACTACCTGCTGGATGTGCCGCTGCCCCTCGGCCTGTTCGAAGCCTTTGTGGAGAGCTGAAATGGAAACCCTGAATTTTTTGATGCAAGGCTTTGATGTAGCCACCCGCCCCACCAACCTGCTGGTGGCGCTGTTCGGTGCCTTTGTCGGCACCATCGTCGGTCTGCTGCCGGGGCTGGGACCGATCAACGGTGTGGCCCTGCTGCTGCCGTTGGCGTTTGCCCTCGGCCTGCCACCGGAAACCGCGCTTATCCTGCTGGCAGCGGTGTACCTGGGCTGTGAGTACGGCGGCCGTATCTCGGCGATTCTGCTCAACGTACCGGGGGATGCCGCTGCGGTGATGACCACCCTCGACGGCTACCCGCTGGCACGCCAGGGCAAAGCCGGTATCGCGTTATCACTGTCGGCCGTCAGCTCGTTTATCGGCAGCATGATCGCCACCTGTGGCGTGGTGCTGTTCGCGCCGATCCTGGCCAACTGGGCGGTGGCCTTTGGCCCGGCCGAATACTTTGTGCTGATGATTTTCGCCATCGCCTGCCTGGGCGGCATGGTCGGCGACAAGCCGGTAAAAACCCTGATGGCGGCCCTGATCGGTCTGGCCCTGGCTACAGTCGGGGTGGATTCAACCACCGGGGTGTACCGCTTCACCTTCGACAGCGTCAGCCTGTCGGACGGCATCCAGTTTGTCATCGTGGTGATCGGTTTCTTCAGCGTCAGTGAAGTGCTGCTGATGCTGGAAAAAACCCACAACGGCCAGAAAGCCGTGAAGGCTAGCGGCCGCCTGCTATTCAACCTCAAAGAGTTCTGTTTCAGCTTCTGGACCATGGTGCGCAGTTCGGTGGCAGGCTTTGTTATCGGCGTTCTGCCGGGTGCCGGCGCCACCATTGCCAGCGCCATGACCTACATGACGGAAAAGCGCATGGCCGGCCCGAACGGCAAGTTCGGCGACGGCGACCTGCGTGGTCTGGCGGCGCCGGAAGCAGCCAACAACGCCTCGGCCTGCGGCTCGCTGATTCCCATGCTGACCCTCGGCGTACCCGGCTCTGGCACCACGGCGGTGATGATTGGCGCCCTGACTCTGTACAACATCACCCCCGGCCCGCTGCTGTTCGAACAGCAACCGGACGTGGTCTGGGGCCTGATCGCCTCGCTGTTTATCGGCAACGTGATCCTGCTGGTGATGAACATCCCGATGGTTGGTCTGTTCTCGCGCATGCTCAGCGTACCGAACTGGGTACTGGTTCCGGCCATCACCGTGGTCAGCATGGTCGGTGTCTACGCCGTACACAGCACCACCTTTGACCTGGTGTTGATGGTCGGCCTGGGAGTATTCGGCTATATCCTGCGCAAGCTGGATTTCCCGCTGTCAGCCCTGATCCTCGGCTTCGTCCTCGGTGAACTGATGGAAGACAACCTGCGCCGCGCCCTGTCGATCTCTGCCGGTGAGCTGAGCATCCTCTGGAGCAGCCCGATCAGCCTGTGCCTGTGGGCACTCACCGCGCTGATGCTGGCCCTGCCGGGCATCCGCTGGTGGCGTGCACGCCGCTCAGCGCAGCTGGCCAATGCCTAAGTTGCCTGTGCTCAGTGGCTGGCACCGCTGGTGGGCAACCCCGCTGGTGGGGCTGGCCGGCGGTGCGCTGGCCAGTCTGATCGGCTGGCCACTGCCCTGGATCATCGGCTCGTTGCTCGCGGTGATTGCGGCACGCTGCAGCGGCTGGCTGATCAGCGAAGTACCGGGCGGTCGCAAGACCGGCCAGTGGCTGGTGGCCAGCGCCATCGGCCTGCACTTCACCACGGATGTGATGAGCCAGCTGCTCAACCACTTCGGCGTGATTCTGCTCGGTGCCCTGCTCACCCTGCTGCTCAGCCTGATTGGCATTGTCCTGCTGCGCCGCGCCGGCCTTGATCGCGCCACCGCGTTCTTTGCCAGCATGCCAGGCGGGGCCAGCGAGATGGTCAACCTGGCCCAACGCCACAACGCCGAAGCCGCCAAAGTGGCGGCTGCCCATAGCCTGCGACTGCTGTTGGTGGTGCTGCTGATTCCAGCGATCTTCACCTGGAGCCTGCCGCCCATTGCGCCCCCCGTACCGGCAGCGGTGAGCTGGCCCTGGCTGGCGGTGCTGCTGCCCGGCGGCGCACTGCTGGCTTGGCTGTGGGGACGGTTAGGCCAACCCAATCCGTGGATGCTCGGCCCACTGACCGTCTGCGCCGTAGCCAGCGTGGTATTTGACCTGCACCTGGGGCTGCCCAATGGCCTGGGCCAGGTTGGCCAATGGCTGATCGGCTGCGCCCTCGGTTGTCACTTTGACCGTCACTTCTTTCGCAGCGCACCGGGTTTTCTCGCCCGCATCTTGCTGTTCAGTGTGCTCGCCATGCTTGCCGCCGCCTTGCTAGGGCAAGGCCTGGGCTGGCTGGCCGGAGAAAACCAGAATGCGCTGATGCTCGGCATGATGCCTGGCGGCATCACCGAACTGTGCCTGACGGCCGAAGCCCTGCAGCTGTCGGTAGCACTGGTTACCGCCCTGCAGGTGCTACGGCTGTTTCTGGTGATGTTTCTCGCCGAGCCGTTATTCAGGCTTTGGCAACGCGGCGCATAACGCTGCTGACGACCACCTTGGGCCCGCCTTGTGCGGGCTCTTTTTTGCCTGCAGCACCGCAGTTTTTCTTTAACAGATATGTCCGCCACCCCGCAGATGACCGCGCCTGGCGTACCCTCGGGCCTTCAGCATTGAGGCACCCCGATATGAGCGTACTGCGCCGTCCTGCCGTGAAATCCCTGCTGCTATTGCTCTGCCTGAGCCTGCTGGTAACTGCCTGCAGCCGACTGGGGCTGGCCTACCGTAATCTTGACTGGCTGGTGCCCTGGCGGCTGAACGACTACCTGAGCCTCGACCGGCAGCAACAGGCCTGGCTCAAACCACGCCTGCAGACGCACCTGCAATGGCACTGCAGCAACGAGTTGCCGCGCTATATCGACTGGCTGCAGACCACCGAAATCATCCTCGCCGCGCCAACGCCTGATAGCGAACAACTGCTGGAGCAGTTCATCGAGTTCGATGCCGCGCTCAAACGTATCAGCATCGAGATCACCCCCACTGCCATCGAATTGCTAAAGGGGCTGAGCGAACGTCAGGTCAACGAGTTCTACGCGGCACTCGACGAAGACAACCTGGAAGACCGTCAGGACTTCCTCGACCCGCCCCTGGCCACCCAGATCAGCGAACGGCAGAACCGCATGCAGGAGCGTCTACACGCCTGGTTGGGCCGCCTGAACTCTGCCCAGATAGAGCATGTGCAAGCCTGGGCCAATACGCTCGGCGAGCAGAACCGCCTGTGGCTGGAGAATCGTCAACACTGGCAAGTCGAACTGCGCAGTGCACTCGCCGAACGCAGCAAAGCCGACTTTGCCGAACGCCTGACACGCCTGCTGCAAGAACGCGAAAGTTTCTACAGCGACGCGTACCGCGTGCGGTATGCCGCGTCACGTCGGGCGCTGGCCAACCTGTTCAGCCAGCTGTTAAGCAGCAGTGACGCGGCCCAGCGCGAACGCCTTGGCCACCGCCTGCGCGACCTGCGTCGGGACCTGGCTGAACAACAGTGCAGCGCCTAAACAGACTCGGGCAAACGCCAGTCAATCGGGCTCAGCCCATGCTGCTCGAGGAACTTGTTACAACGGCTGAAATGCCCATTACCGATAAAGCCACGGTGCGCCGACAGCGGCGAAGGGTGCACCGACTTCAGCACCAGATGCTTGCTGGTATCGATCAGCTTTTCCTTGCTCTGCGCATGGCTGCCCCAGAGCAGAAACACCAGACGCTCCTGCTGCTGACTGACCACCTCGATCACCTTGTCGGTAAACGTCTGCCAGCCGACCTTGGCATGGGAGCCGGCGATGCCGTGCTCCACGGTCAATGAAGTGTTGAGCAACAGCACGCCCTGCTCGGCCCAGTGTTGCAGGTAGCCATGGCTGGGAATGTCGATATTCAGATCGCGCTTGAGCTCTTTATAGATATTCACCAGCGACGGCGGGGTTTTCACCCCAGGCTGCACGGAGAAACACAGACCGTGAGCCTGACCCGGCCCGTGATAAGGGTCCTGACCGATCACCACCACCTTGGTCTGCGCCAACGGCGTGGAATTGAGCGCATTGAAAATCAGCGCACCTGGCGGATAAATCTGCTTGCCCGCCGCCTTCTCCGCCCGCAGAAAGTCCCCCAGCTCACGCATATAGGCTTTCTCGAACTCTTCATGCAGCGCAGCTTTCCAGCCAGCTTCGAGTTTGACGTTATCGGCGGCGCTCATGCGTGAATCCTGCTTAATACCAACGGAAGCGGCACGCTAAGGAAGGTGCAGGGGCAAGTCAAGGCTGGCAGCGCGTGGCCGCGTAGGTTGTGGTTGAGCGCAGCGAAACCCAACAACGGGGTTTTACGGACTTGTGAAGAGAATAGGAGGCAGGCCACTATTAATGCTCCCGAAAATTGGTGACTGTTCTCTATTATTTTTCTTGATAATTGTATGTCTAAGCAGAAAATTATCTCTGCCAGCTAATCTAGGTTCTGCATTTCAACATCTAGTATTTATAGGGCGTAACATGCAAATAGATATCGGGGATGTCGGCGAAGATCTGTTTCAGAAATGGTGCAGCTCTGCCGGTCTAAATGCACATAAGGCTCATCGCGATAGATATGGATGGGACTACTACGTAGAAATGGCGGTATCGCGAGCTACTGGTAGCGCACATGACCTCCATAAAGGGAATGGCGCATTCAAGATCCAGGTAAAATCCACGAGAAGTAAATCTGCTTCAGTTCAGGTTGAGCTGTCCAACTTATTGGCGCTGGCTACTGACCCTTTGCCAACATTCTATTTACTGCTCCAATTTGACTCAGTATTAGAGGATGAGCCACAAGCCGCCTATTTGGTATGTTTAGACAATCGCTGGGTAGAGAAAATTCTCAGACGGGTACGAGAGGTCACGATTCAAGACACTAATGCGAAACTCAATAAAAAGAAGATTTCCGTTCCATTTGGTAAGTGCGACTTAATTTCCCCATTAAACCCTCATGGTTTCATGACGAAGATTTTAGAGCTAGTTGATGGGGATTTTTCTGCGTTCTCTAAGCAGAAGCAAGACTACTTATCGACGGTTGGCTTTGAAGACGGCTCAACAGAAATACTTATACAGCTTGAAACAAAAGAGCAGCAAGAGCAGTTTATTCTTGGCACCCTTGGGTATCGTGAGCCAATAAGCGTGACCTCTTTTCAAGCATGGGAGAAAAGATTCGGCATACGCGACCTCATGCCTAGTATAGAGTCTACTCAAGGGACGATTAAACTGGTGGTTGAGAATCAGCGGACAGTTCGTGTAATGCTGGCGGGACCGAAAATGGACCCACTGTTCTTTGACATGCAACTGTACGTCTCCACAATTCCCAGCCCTAGTCAGTATCTGCCATTTCGTCTTAACGGGCGTTATTTTGATGTATTAATTGATATTGCTAAGAAAAACATAAAAATAACACCCGAAATTGAGCCTGACGAAATATACCCCTTTCAGGAGTTTCAGTCGGCGATCTGTTTCTTGAATCATGTTCATACATCAGGGGCTAATGTCGAATTAGCAATTGAACATGACGATGACTTCTTACCCATAGCCTCTTTGAACTGCATGTTAATGGAAAAAGTTTTCACTTGGGAGGAAGAGACTCTTACAGGGCTACGTACGATTTTAAAGGCTAGCAGCACTGATCCTAATGTAAAAATCACTCACCGCTGGCTGTATCAGAACACGGAGCACATAAAGAAATCGGCATTGCTAATGAAAGAAGGTATCGTATTAAGGTCTGAGAGCCCTGAATTTTATAAATTTTTAGATTTCTCAATTATTAAGTGCGTCTTCGCAACGACTCTAGCCTTCCCCAATCAATGTTTGATTCTTTTTTTCTCAGCAGATGGCGAATTCAGAATTGAAGACAAGAAGTACTTTTACAGCAACAATGTGCAATTGGATCACGCGGTTTCAGGACCGCGCTCCGATACTTGGTACAAGATGATGATAAACAGCCAGCGAAGTGTCTATGAAGCCTTGGATGATGATGTTCTTATTATAGATAATCTGCCGAGGTGGAATGATCTTGTTTGAAGCCGCATAATCCGAACTAGGCTTCAGCAACCACAGCAACAGTTTCTTCGTACCCTCCACAATGGTGTGTGTGGGGGGGGAGTTTTATTTAGTGGCCTGACTGACCTTTTTTGACCAAAAAGCAGCCGTCTATCCCTAAAAACGCCTGTCTTTACCCCTGATGCAGCGCCCGGTAATGACTCGGCGCCATGCCCACCACTTTGCGAAATAGCCGCGAGAAGTAATACATATCCTCGTAGCCCAGTTGCTCGGCTACCTGGCGGATGCCCTGTTCGCCCTCGTCGAGCAGGCGGCAGGCGTGGGCCATTTTCAGTTGAATAAAGTCCTGAATCGGCGCATGCCCGGTCAGCGCGCGGTAGGTTTTTGCGAAGTGAAAGCGCGACAGTTTGAACTGCGCGGCCAGCTCGTCGAGGTTCAGCGAATCATGCAAGTGAGCGCGCATCACTGCCTGGACCGCGTCCACATCCAGCACCCGCCCGGATTTCAGCGTGGTGCGCGCCGGCAGCACCGCCAGTGAGGTAAGCAGCACCTGCAACTGATGCGCGGCATGAATAAAGTGCGCCAGGTTGAGGCCCTGCTTGCGCAGGTTAAGCAGTGCATCGAACTCCGCCAACAAACGCGGTTGCACGCCAATGCGCCACAGCGGCCCCTTCCCCAGGGGTTTGAGAAACTCCGTTACCAGCTCACCATCGAAGTGCACCCAATACAGCGTCCAGGGTTTGTGCGGGTCTGCGCCATAGGTGTGGGCGACACCTTTTGGCAACAGCAGCAGATCGCCACCACTGACAGCTAATCGTCCATCTCCACTCTCTAACCAGCCCTGCCCCGCACGGCAGTAGATCAGCAGATGGTCGTCCGGTTGCAGGCGCTGCATGCGGTGCCCCTGCGCCTGCGGGTAAAACCCCAACGCCAGTGGGTAGCAGCCTTGCGCCAGTGGGCTTTTGGCCAACAAGCGGCGTAGCCTGGGCGGCGTGATAAAGCGCACGCCGTTGGCCGGCAGGGGCCAGTTGGAGGTATCGACGTAAGCGCGCATCGTAGTACTCAGTAGCCGGATGCCATCCGGGAAGACAGGCCTCGGATGGCATCCGGGCTACGCATTCAATCCCAAGATAGTCCATCCATAGACCAAGATCGTCAATCCACAAAGCTCAGCGGTACGGCTATAACACGGGCAAAACAATAAAAGCTCAGTGGAGAGAACGCATGGCCAAGGCAATCCCACAGTTGATCGACGGTGAATGGCGCGAAAGCCGCAGCCGCGAATTTATCGAAGTCACCGACCCGGCTACTCAGGAAGTTCTGGCGCTGGCACCCAAAGCCACCGCCGAGGAAATTGAAGCGGCGATTGCCAGTGCCAAGGCAGCCTTTCTCACCTGGCGCGAAGTACCGGTGTCGGAGCGCGCACGGGTCATGCTGCGCTATCAGCACCTGCTCAAGGAACACCACGACGAACTGGCGGAGATTCTCGCCGGGGAAACTGGCAAGACCCTGGCCGATGCCAAGGGCGATGTCTGGCGTGGCATCGAGGTGGTCGAGCAGGCCTGCAATATCGCCAGCCTGATGATGGGCGAAACCGTCGAGAACGTGGCCCGCGATATCGACACTGCCAGCTGGATTCAGCCACTGGGTGTGTGCGTCGGCGTCACCCCGTTCAACTTCCCGGCAATGATTCCGCTGTGGATGTTTCCCCTGGCCATCGCCGCCGGCAACACCTTTATTCTCAAGCCCTCCGAGCAGGACCCGCTGACGCCTAACCGCCTGGCTGAACTGTTTATCGAAGCCGGCGCACCCAAGGGCGTGCTGCAGGTGCTGCATGGCGCACGCGAGGTGGTCGACAGCCTGCTGACTCACCCGGATATCCGCGCCATATCCTTCGTTGGCTCGGTGCCGGTGGGCCAGCACATCTACCGGACCGGCACCGCTCACCTCAAGCGTGTGCAGGCCTTTGCCGGGGCGAAGAACCATATGGTGATCATGCCCGACGCCAACAAACCGCAGGTACTGAGCAACCTGGTGGGTGCAAGCTGTGGCGCAGCCGGGCAACGCTGCATGGCGATCAGCGTGGCGGTGTTCGTGGGCGACTCGAAGCAATGGATCGACGAGCTGCAGGCGCAGATGGCCGACCTGCAACCCGGCTACTGGACCGACGGCCACGCCGCCTTCGGCCCACTGATCAGCCAGCAGGCCAAACAACGCGTGCTGCGCCTGATCGCCGAGGGCAAGGCGGAAGGTGCCGAGTGCCTGCTGGACGGCTCGCACTGCGCGGTCGAGGGTTACCCCAACGGCAACTGGGTCGGCCCAACCCTGTTTCGCGGCGTGACGGCCAAGATGAGCCTGTACCGCGAGGAAATTTTCGGCCCGGTGCTGGTGTGCATGGAGGTCGATACGCTGGAAGAGGCCATCGAGCTGGTCAACGCCAGTCCCTACGGCAACGGCACTTCGATCTTCACCCGCTCCGGCGGCGCGGCGCGGCACTATCAGCACGCGGTGGAAGTCGGCCAGGTCGGCGTCAACGTGCCGGTACCGGTGCCGCTGCCATTCTTCTCCTTTACCGGTTGGAAGGGCTCGTTCTACGGTGATCTGCACGCCTATGGCAAACAGGGCGTGCGCTTCTTCACCGAAACCAAGACGGTGACCAGCCGCTGGTTCGATGATGAGGCCGTCGCCGGACCGAATATGACCATCCAGCTTAAATAACTGCATGCCAGGCTGATCACGAGTCGGCCTGGCCCTAACTGCCGGGGATTACCCATCCCGTTAAGGATTGACCATGGATTTTGAACTAAGCGAAGAACAACGCCTGCTGGTCGACAGCGCCCGCGCCTTTTCCGCCAAGGAGCTGGCCCCGCACGCTGCCGACTGGGATCGCGATCACCACTTCCCGGTGGATGTGATCAAGCGCGCCGCCGAGCAGGGCTACCTGGCCCTGTACATCAAAGAAGAAGACGGCGGGCTGGGTTTGTCGCGGCTGTCTTCATCGCTGATTTTCGAACAGCTGTCGGCAGGCTGCATCGCCACCACGGCGTTTCTTACCATCCACAACATGGCCAGCTGGATGCTCGCCTCCTTCGCAGATCAGGCGCTGAAAGACGTCTGGCTGCCACGTTTGGTCAGCGGCGAGCTGCTGGCCTCCTACTGCCTGACCGAGCCGGATGCCGGTTCCGACGCTGCCCACCTGCGTACCCGCGCCAAGCGTGATGGCGACGACTATGTGCTGGATGGCAGCAAGTGCTTTATCTCCGGCGCAGGCAGCACCGATGTGCTGATTGTGATGGCGCGTACCGGCGAGGACAGCGGCGCCAAGGGTATTTCCTGCTTCCTGGTGCCGGCCGATGCCGAGGGCGTGAAGTACGGGCGCAACGAATTGAAGATGGGCTGGCGCGCCCAGCCGACCCGCACCATCGCCTTCGAAGGTGTGCGCATTCCGGCGGGCAACCGCATTGGCCCGGAAGGCCAAGGCTTCGTCTACGCGATGAAGGGCCTGGACGGCGGACGCATCAATATCGCCAGCTGCTCGCTGGGCGCGGCACAAGCGGCGCTGGAGCAGTCGCTGCGCTACGTCGAGGAGCGCAAGCAGTTCGGCAAGCCGCTCAGCGACTTCCAATCCCTGCAATTCAAACTCGCCGACATGCTCACCGAGCTGACCGCCAGCCGGCAGATGGTGCGCCTGGCCGCACACAAGCTCGATCACGGCCATAGCGAAGCCAGCCTGTATTGCGCCATGGCCAAACGCTTTGCCACCGATCACTGCTTCACCCTGTGCAACGAGGCACTGCAACTACACGGCGGTTACGGTTATCTCAATGATTACCCACTGGAGCGCTGGGTGCGTGACAGCCGCGTGCATCAGATACTCGAAGGCACCAACGAGATCATGCGGGTGATTATCGCCCGTCGCCTGCTGGATCAAGGCGGCATGCTGGATCGCCTGCTCTGAGCAAAACATCGGACTTGTAGGAGACAGCTTGCTGGCGATCAAATACCCAAAAGCATCGCCAGCAAGCTGGCTCCTACACAAACTCAGATATGAGGACACCCATGAGCACTGCCATCGAAGCCTACAACCCCGGCGTGTTTGACCTGACCCACAAGCTCACCGTGGAAAAACACGGCCACACCGCGCTGATCACCATCAACCAGCCGCCGGCCAACACCTGGGACCGCGACTCGCTGATCGGCCTCAAACAGCTGGTCGAACACCTCAATCATGACGATGACATCTATGCCCTGGTGATCACCGGTCAGGGCAGCAAGTTCTTCAGTGCCGGTGCCGATCTCAAGCTGTTCGCCGATGGCGACAAGGCCCGCGCCCGCGAGATGGCCCGGCGCTTTGGCGAGGCCTTCAAGGCGCTGCGTGACTTCCGTGGCGTATCGATTGCTGCAATCAATGGCTACGCCATGGGTGGCGGCCTGGAATGTGCCCTGGCCTGTGATATCCGCATCGCCGAACGTCAAGCACAACTGGCCCTGCCCGAAGCCACGGTAGGCCTGCTGCCCTGCGCTGGCGGCACTCAACACCTGAGCTGGCTGGTCGGCGAAGGCTGGGCTAAGCGGATGATTCTGTGCGGCGAACGGGTGGATGCAGAGACCGCCCTGCGCATCGGCCTGGTCGAACAGGTAGTTGACAGCGGCGAAGCACGCGGCACCGCCCTGCTGCTAGCCGCCAAGGTAGCCCGGCAAAGCCCGGTGGCCGTGCGCACCATCAAGCCGCTGATTCAGGGGGCTCGCGAACGCAGCCCGAACAGTTGGCTGAGCGAAGAGCGCGAGCGCTTTGTCGACCTGTTCGACGCCGACGACACCCGCGAAGGGGTTAACGCCTTCCTGGAAAAACGCGACGCCCAGTGGCGCAACAAGTGATCTGAACACGGGCAAGCCGTGCGCGGCTTGCCCCATAGGCAACGCAAATCCGTAGGGTGGATGTCGCTTTTACATCCACCATGGCCTCGCTCGGTGGATGGATAAAACGCCGGCTACGCGACCCGCTCCACCCGACTCTGGAAACGCAGATGAACGTGCAATTCGAAGAACGCCCGGCCCAACACGGTTACCGCATCGGCATCGCCAGCCTGGATGCCGAGAAGAGCCTCAACGCCCTGTCACTGCCGATGATCGAAGCGCTGGATGCCAAGCTCAAGCAGTGGGCAGACGACCCGAGCATCGCCTGTGTACTGCTGCGCGGCAACGGCCCCAAGGCCTTCTGCGCCGGTGGCGACGTGGTGCAGCTGGTGCATCAGTGCCGTGAATATCCGGGGGAAATCCCGTCTTTGGCGCGGCGTTTTTTTGCTGACGAGTACCGCCTGGACTACCGCATCCACACCTATCCCAAACCCTTTATCTGCTGGGCCCACGGCCATGTGCTGGGTGGCGGTATGGGTTTGATGCAGGCTGCCGGCATCCGCATCGTCACGCCTGGCAGCCGGCTGGGCATGCCGGAAGTGAATATCGGCCTGTACCCGGATGTCGGCGGCAGCTGGTTTCTCGCGCGCCTGCCGGGCAAGCTCGGCCTGTTTCTCGGCCTGACTGCCAGCAGCATCAATGCCACGGATGCCCTGGAACTGAACCTTGCCGACCGCGTACTGCTCGACAGCCAACAGGACGACCTGCTCAGTGGCCTTGCCCAACTCAACTG
Source organism: Pseudomonas anguilliseptica (assembly GCF_021375795.1). Classification (GTDB taxonomy): domain Bacteria; phylum Pseudomonadota; class Gammaproteobacteria; order Pseudomonadales; family Pseudomonadaceae; genus Aquipseudomonas; species Aquipseudomonas anguilliseptica_A. Next base: position 231,778 of record NZ_JAEIOI010000005.1, read on the forward strand.
GCAGGAGCACAGCCAGCAGCAGCTGCATAGCCTGCTCAAAGCCCTGGAAAACCAGGCCCGCAGTGAACTGCCACAAGCCCAGTGGCTGCCGCGCCGTGAGCGTATCGATGAACTATTGGATGTACCTGACCTGCCGCAGGCCTGGCAGGCCATCAGCGCCCTGCAAATAGACAACGATGCGCTGCTGGCCCGCGCCGGCAAAACCCTGGCTGGCGGCTGCCCGTTGACCGGGTATCTGGTGTGGGAGCAGATCAAACGGGCCAGGCAGCTGTCTCTGGCCGAGGTATTCCGCATGGAGTACGCCATGAGCCTGAACTGCTGCCGCCATCCGGAATTCCCCGAAGGCGTACGCTCGCGACTGATCGACAAGGATCATGCACCGCGCTGGCACTGGCCGGATGTGGCGAACATTCCGCAGCAGGTGATCGACGCACACTTCGAGGCGGCCTGGGACGGCGAGCACCCGCTTGCAGACCTGTAGATAGTAAATCTGTGGGAGGGGCTTCAGCCGCGACTGGAACCACTAAAAAATCGCCGCTGAAGCGCCTCGCACAATTGGAACGGCAACCGAGGCGAGCTGCCCGCCTGGACTGATCACGAGGAGAACAACAATGACAACGATCGCGTTCATCGGCCTCGGCCATATGGGCCTGCCCATGGCCCGCAACCTGCTCAAGGCCGGGCACGGCATGCGGGTATTCGACTTGGTGCCGGCGGCCATGCAGGAACTGGCCGCCGAAGGCGCACAAGCCGCCAGCAGCGCCCTGGATGCAGTACAGGGTGCCGATGTGGTGGTCAGCATGCTGCCCGCCAGCCGGCATGTCGAAGGCCTGTACCTGGGTGATAACGGTCTGCTGGCTGCGCTCAAACCCGGCACCCTGGTACTGGAATGCTCAACCATCGCCCCGGAGGTCGCACGCAAGGTGCATCAGGCCGCGCGTGAGCGGGGTATAGAGCTGCTTGACGCGCCGGTATCCGGCGGAACGGCCGGTGCGGCGGCGGGCACCCTGACCTTTATGATCGGCGGCGCGGCCAGCACCCTGGAAAAAGCCCGCACGATTTTCGAGGCCATGGGCAAGAACATCTTCCACGCTGGCCCCGAGGGCGCAGGGCAAGTAGCCAAGGTGTGCAACAACCAGGTGCTGGCCGTGCAAATGATCGCCACCGCCGAAGCCATGGCCATGGGCGTGGCCAACGGCCTGGAGCCGACGGTATTGGCCGAGATCATGCGCCAGAGCTCAGGTGGTAACTGGACACTGGAGAAGTACAACCCCTGGCCCGGCGTCATGGAAAACGCTCCGGCGTCCAAAGGTTATAGCGGCGGTTTTATGGCCGAGCTGATGGCCAAGGACCTCGGCCTGGCCCAGGAAGCCGCCCAAGCCAGCGGCAGCAGCACGCCAATGGGCGCGCTGGCGTTGCAGCTGTATCGCCTGCTGCTCAAACAGGGCAAGGGCAAGCAGGATTTCTCGGTAGTGCAGCAGCTGTTTGTCGAATAAGGTCTCGTAGGAGCCAGCTTGCTGGCGATGCTCTGGCTTGATCGCCAGCAAGCTGGCTCCTACAGGTTGCCTTCCAGCTCACTCACCGCTCGCGCAGCGCCTCGGCACGGGCACGGATAATCGGTTTGAGCAGGTAGCTGAGCACGCTCTTCTTGCCGGTGATGATGTCCACCGAAGCGACCATGCCGGGGATGATCAGCAGCGGGTTTTCCTCGCTGCCCAAATGACTCTTGTTGGTACGCAGCTTGATCACATAGAAGCTGTTGCCATCATCGTCGGTGACCGTGTCGGCACCAATCTGCTCCAGCTCGGCCTTGAGTCCACCGTAGATGGTGTAGTCATACGCGGTGAACTTGACCATCGCCTCCTGACCGGGATGCAGGAAGGCAATGTCCTGTGGACGGATACGCGCCTCGACCAGCAGGTTCTCACCCAGCGGCACGATTTCCACCAGATCGCTACCCGGCTGAATCACCCCACCAATGGTGTTGACCAGCAGTTGCTTGACGATGCCACGCACCGGTGACGTGACCAAGGTACGGTTGACCCGATCCTCCAGCGCCTTGCCGGTCGACTGGATCTTGCTCAGTTCGGTACGTGCCTCATTCAGCTGCGTCAACGCCTCACTGCGAAAACGCCCACGGGTTTCATCGATCTTGCGCTCGACTTCCTTGATCGCCGCTTCGGCACGCGGAATGGCCAGGGTGGTGGCTTCCAGCTGACCACGAGCCTCGACTTCGGCGCGTTTGAGGCGCAACACCTCCACCTGGGAAATCGCCCCTTCGGCCACCAGCGGCTCGGACATGCGGATTTCCTGGCGCAACAAGTTCAGGCTGTTACTGAACTGCCCCTGCTTGGAAGCGAACTCACGCAGTTCCTGACGACGCTGGGTCAACTGCTCTTCCAGACCTGCAACTTCATCGAGCAATTGTTGCTTGCGGCTGTTGAACAGCTGGATTTCGTTATCCGCCAGCCCGGGGGCTTTTTCCCGTACTTCATCAGCCACCACCAGCTCGCGATCCTGCACTTCGGCACTCAAGCGCTCCACCCGCAGCAACAGCGCCAGGCGGTCAGCTTCGGTTTCACCCACGTTGGAAGCAAAACGGGTGTCGTCCAACCGCAACAGCGGGTCGCCCACTTCAACAATCTGCCCTTCACGGACAAACAGTTCAGCGACGATACCGCCTTCCAGGTTCTGAATTTTCTGCAGCCGTGAAGACGGAATCGCCTTGCCATCGCCGCGGGTCACTTCATCGACCACGGCAAAATTGGCCCACAGCAGGCAGAACACCACAAAGGCGATCAGCCCCCAGATGGTCAGACGCACCACCCGTGGCGCATCCTCGATCAAGGCTTTGTTGACCTCTGGCAACGGCTCATCACCCAACTCATCATGGCCGCCAAAATAGGCAGCCATGGCCTGGCGCAGGCTCTTCTTCTCAGGCGCGTTAGCTGACACTGATCTGCCCCTTCTTCAGCGCTTCCATGACACTGCCTTTTGGCCCGTCAGCGATGATCTGCCCACGGTCGACAATGATCAGCCGGTCCACCAGGCTGAGCATCGAGGCGCGGTGCGTGACCAGCAACAGGGTCTTGGTGCCAATCACCGCAGACAGGCGCTGTTTGAGGCGCTCTTCACCGGTGTTGTCCATCGCGCTGGTGGGTTCATCGAGCAGCAGAATCGGCGGATCAAGCAGCAGCGCACGGGCCAATGCAACGTTCTGCCGCTGACCACCGGAGAGGTTCTGGCCGCGTTCGCCGACCTGCAGTTCATAGCCTTTGGGGTGCAAACGGGCGAATTCGTGTACGCCAGCCAACTCGGCCGCCTGCAACACCAACTCGTCCTCCACATAGCGCGCCCCGGACACCAGGTTATCGCGCAAGGTACCGCTGAACAGCTGGATATCCTGCGGCACATAGCCGATGTTATGGCGCAGGTCACTGACATCCAGCTGGCGAACGTCGATACCGTCCACCAGCAAGTTGCCGGCATCCGGCTGATACAAGCCGACGATCAGTTTGGCCAGCGAGCTTTTGCCCGAGCCGCTACGGCCGATGATGCCAATCTTCTCGCCCGGACGAATCACCAGGTTGACGCCCAACAAGGCGGCCTGTTGCTGATCCGGGTAATGGAACTCCACCTGACGGAACTCCACGGCACCTTGCAGAGCCTGGCGCTTGAGCGGTCGCTCGTCGGCATGCCGCTCCTGCGGCAACTCCATCATCTGGTTGACCGAATCAAGGGTGACCCGCGCCTGCTGGTAGCGCGTAAGCAACCCGGAAACCTGTGTGAGCGGACCCAAGGCACGGCTGCTGAGCATGTAACAGGCGATCAAGCCGCCCATGCTCAGGTTGCCATCGATGATCTGGTACACGCCGAGCACGATCACCACCACACCGGCCAGTTGCTGCAGCAGCATGGTCGAGTTCATGGCCAGGCTGGAGAGCATGCGCGCACGCAGCTCCAGACGACTGAGAGTGCCGATGGTCTGCTCCCACAGGTACTGGCGCTCGCTCTCGGCATTGTTGACCTTGACCGCATCCAGGCCGGCCAGGCTCTCGATCAGGCTCGACTGACGCTCAGCCGCCAGGGCCATGGTGCGCTGCATGGTTTCCGCCAGCGGCCGCTGCAACAGCCAGCCAATCAACGCCACCAGCGGGAAGGCCAGGATCGGAATCCACACCAGGTGCCCGCCGATCATGGCGATCACCGCAAGAATCAGCAGGGTAAATGGCAGGTCAATGACGCTGGCCATGGTCAGCGAAGCGAGAAAATCACGCAGGCTTTGAAATTCGTGGATGTTCTGCGCGAAGCTGCCAACCCGCGCCGGACGGAACTTCATGGCCATACCAGCGATGCGTTCGAACAGCGTGGCGGAGATGATCAGGTCGGTTTTCTTACCCGCCAGATCGAGGCACAGACCGCGCAGGGTCTTGAGCAGCAGGTCAAAACAGAACACCCCGGTGATGCCGACGGCCAGCACCCACAGAGTCGCTTCGGCCTGGTTCGGTACGACCCGGTCATACACGTTCATCACGAACAGTGGCGTGGCCAGGCCGATCAGGTTGATCAGAAAACTCGCGGCAACCGCATCGATGTACAGCCAACGGGAACGCTTGAGGGTGTCGCGAAACCAGGAGGTGGCACGCGGAATCAGCTCACCACGGTTGAAATCGAATTTATGCAACGGCTGAGCGAAGAACACCTGCCCGCTGTAATCCTTGGCCAAAGCCTCGGCACTGACCCGCACCTCGCCTCCTTCGCTTTCGCTGGGCATGATGCGCGCCCGGCCCTGATCATCCCAGCCCAGCAGAATGGCGCTGCGGCCGTCGTGCAGCAGCAATAGAGCCGGCATGGCCAAAGCTGGAATCTTTTCCAGACCACGGCGCAGCCAGCGCCCTTGCAAACCAGCGCGGGCGGCGGCGCGTGGCAGCAATTCGGCACTCAAACGCTGTTCGGGAAGTGGCAGACCTGCGGTCAACATCGCGCGGCTGACCGATTTCTGGTGCAGGCTGCACAGCGACAACAGGCTATCTAGCAGAGGGTCGTCGTAGCGATCACGGGGATCGCTACGGGTTTGCATCGGGCTTGGGTCTACTGCCACAAGGATTCACTCATACTTGAATAGGGCCTAATTCAGGCCCGGCAAGTTTACCTGAGCCTTGATCTCATCCAGCGGTGCAGCCGCCATAGGTGCAACTACACCTTGGCTCTTGAGCAGGGAGCCCATGGTGGCCTTGATCCGATACTGAGTAAACAGTTCAGTGAAGCGAACTTCCTCAAGACGACGCGAAGCGGTGAACAGTTCGTTCTCGCTGTCGAGCAGGTCCAGCAAGGTGCGATCACCAAGGCTGAACTGCTTCTGATAGGACTCGCGCACACGGCTGCTGTAATCGACATACTGCTGGGCAATCGGCAACTGCTGGCGAGCATTTTCCAGGGCGTTCCAGGCCAGACCGAGGTCTTCGTTGAGCACACGCAGGGCGTTGTTGCGGATGTCCATGGCCTGACTGGTCTGATAGGCCTTGGACTGCAGATCAGCCTTGTTGCTACCGCCGGCAAACAGGTTGTAGCGCATGTTGACCATCGCGCTCCACTGATTGTTATGGCCTTTTACGCCATCCAGATTGTTATCCATACCGCGCGACAACTCGGCATCGAAACGTGGGTAGAAGGTCGACTTGGCCGCTTCATACTGCTGTTCGCTGGCCTTTACATCCGCCTCGGCCGAACTCAGGAACGGGTTGTTGGCCAGCATCTCCTGGCGCGCAGCTGGCAGACTCTCCGGCAGATGCCCCTGCAGACCAGCTGGGCGAGTCAATTCACCGGGATCACGCCCCACCACGCTGAAATAGTTGACCTGCGCATCAGCCAGATTGGTCTTCTCGGTAATCAGGTTATTGCGAGCCTGAGCCAGACGCGCTTCGGCCTGGTCGAGGTCGGCAGTGCGGCCAACGCCGCTTTGGCTACGCAGGGTGATCTGATCGTAAATACGTTCGTGGCTCGCCAGGTTGTTCTCGGCCAGACGCACCAGTTCCTGGCGAGTCAGCACATCCAGATAAACCCGCGCTACGGTCAGGCCGGTACGTTCGGCAGTGCCCAACAGTTCATAAGCACGGGCATTCACCGTGGCGCGCTGACGACCGACTTCACTGCTGGTGGCAAAACCGTCAAACAGCATCTGCTGCACACGCAGACTGGACTCGCCGCGATTCAAGGTTTCAGTGTTGTGATTCAGACCGCGGGTGCCCGGGCTGTCAGTACCTTCACGACCATAACCGGCCAACAGGTCGACCCGTGGCAGGTAACCACCTTTAGCGGCCTTCATTTGTTCTTCAACAGATAGACGCGCGTTGATGCCAGCCTGAATCTCTGGATGCACCTCAAGGGCACTTTGCATGGCTTCGTTGAGCGTCTGACCATGGGCCGTCATCGATACAGCAAGAGCAAGAGGGAACAGTGCAAAAAAACGCATCGGGTGGAATTCCTTTCAGGCTGGGCTAGTGACTTGGAGCAACGACGACGCAACGCGCTTGACGCAAAGTGGTACAGGCTACATAAAACAGCCGAATAAACGTGACGCGCATCACAAGAGCAAAAGCCAATATCAAAGTGACATCAGCGCGCGCATTGTTTATTATCGCGAGCAGCCGGTCAATAGTTTGGCATATTACTAATTCCAGAATGGAATAAGCCAAATTTATGACGCCAATATTTTGTCAGACAAGCAACATTCAACGCAAAGCATTGCTTCACTATATTTAACGCTTTACCGAGCCCATACCGGAGCCCGCTTTATGAGCACAATCGTCGCCATCGTAAAAAGTCTTGTCGGTCAGGTTTTTGCCGTTTCTCTCGACGGCCTCAAGCGCCAAGTATTCGAAGGCGAACGTTTGCTCATGGGCGAACAGATCCTCACTGGTCTGGGCGGCGAAGTGACCCTGCAACTGGCCAACGGCGACGTGGTCAATGTGGCGCAGAACAGTAGCTGGCAGGCAGCGCCCGGCGATGCACAAGGCGACGCCGACAAACCCCAGGCCAACCCAAACCTAGAGCAGGCCCTGGCAGCCGGCTTCGACCCCACCACCGACCTTGAGGCCACTGCGGCCGGCCCAGGCGCCGGCGGCGGCACTGGCGGCGCAGCGGGTGGCGGCCACAGCTTTGTGATGCTCAGTGAGACTGGGCAGCGGCTAGATCCGACCTTAGGTTTCGAAACAGCGGGGCTTAATTTGGGCACCCAGCCTATAGAGGAAGATATATCAGCAGAGGACACAACTTCGGCTGATGTAACATCACTGCTAGATAACGGCGCGCCGACCATCGGCAGCGTCGAAGCCGGTGCTCCAGGCGTAGCCGATGACAACGTCAATGAAGGCCAGACCCTGACCTTCAACGTCAGCATCAATGACACCTCGACACAACCGGTCAGCTATGCCCTGAGCCTCGGTGGCACGGCCACCGCCGGCAGCGACTACAACGCCACCCTGACCAATGCCAGCTTCAGCAATGGCGCCACGTATGATCCGGCCACCGGCCTGGTCACCGTGCCAGCAGGCGTCACCGGTTTCAGCGT
>NZ_JAEIOI010000007.1 GCF_021375795.1 Pseudomonas anguilliseptica
CAGGCGCAGATCACACGCCAGCTAGTAGCCGGCGAGGTCTTGCGGCAGTGATTGCAGAACATCCACACCACGGGAGCCGGCCTGCTTAGGACTTGGCCGGGTCAGCAGCCTGGGCCGCTGGTTTGGCTTGTTGGCCGTTGGGTTGTGGAGCTGCAGCGCGGGGGGCTGTCTTGGCAGACTCGACGTGCAGCACGATGAATTTGCCGGCGTTCTTTGAGCCGCGTTCGATTTCAACGGTGACGCGGACGGGCTCCAGCACATCGAGGTCTTTGCAGGAGTTCCAGACTTCATCGCGAACGTCTTCGGATACCTGCATTGAGAGCAGAGAAATGCCCACGTCCTTTTCGCCGTCCGGTTCATCGCCCAGATAGACCTTCACCAGATCCACGTTGTCGAACTTCACGCGTTCAGCGCTGATAAATGCCAATTCCATAGTTGTGCGTGCCATGTTTACTTCCTCGCTTAGTTGCGCGTTATTGCGCTGATTTACCTTTCAGCAGGCCGAGCGAGTCCACGCGGGGAAACTTTCGTTTTTTCCCGAGAGTGGTTTTCTCGACTTGCCGGGGTTTAAAGCCGGGTTATGCGTTGAACTGTTTTGCGGTGAACACCAAGGGCCTCGCCCTTGTCATCCCGTTTCGCCACCTGCGCCCGCGACTGGTGAACCAGTCCCGGACACAGGCGGCGATCTACTGGGTGGGCCTGTCTTGCTTTGAATGATTGCCAAGGCAGCAACAATGCCGAAGGTAAAACCGAGGCGCTCGGCGTGTGTATAGGCCAAACGTGGATCAGTCCTGCCAAGCGTTGGAGTGCTGGCCATACGGCCGAGCCAGTAGCCACCAATCACGCAGACAATCGGGACTAGGCAGAGAACAAACGTAGAAAGAGGGTCAAAGCCGATCATGCGCTCACCCCGTCAGCTCGAAAGGTTCGTGTAGCGGCACGAAAGGCACCGGCTTGCCGATGTTTTCCACAACGCTCCAATACTTGGGCGGTCGGTCGCTTGGCGTGTGTTTCTCGCAGGTAAAGGCCGGGGTTATTGACCACTGCGCCTGTTGAACCTTCCAGACGCCACCGATTAAACGCATTTGTGTAATACGCACTCGCGAAGCAGACGCGGGGCGGCATTGGTCGCAGGGTTTGGACTGGCCAGTAGTGGGCTTGGCCATCTCGGCCTTTGACCAGCAGACAGAGCAGTCGCAGTTCTCGGCGTGCTGGGCTGGAGAGTAGAGGTTCATGGCTCATGCAAACCCCCTTAGCTGTAGTCGCCGGGCAAAAACTCGGTTTTGCCTTGCTGGAGGTCTTGAAGGAGCTGGTGGACGTTCACCAGGGAATGACGGCCAACGTTGACGGTTGGAAGGGTGGCTACGTTGCACATGCCAAGCACAACGGTTTTGCCCTTGGCTTCAAGGCCAGTCAGGCGGGCGAATTCTTCACGGGTGCAGAATGGGGGAAACGTCACGATAACCTGCATTAGCGTGCCACTCCCTGTTGATTACGTGTGCCTGCCATAGCCGCTAACCTCACAAAGTCTCATAATGTCTAATAAGTAAGTGTGAGGAATATTTCCTCATTTGTGAGGAATAATACCTCATGAATATTTCCTCACACAGGTAATGTTCCTCATTTTTTAGATGAATTTAGAATATGGAAGAAAGGCTAAGAGAGGTTGTCCGTTATATAGGGCCCTCAACGCTGGCCAAGCGCACCGGTAAAGAGCGGCAGCGCTGGCAGACGGTTGCGACCGACATAAGGACGAAAGCGAGGCTTGAGGACTTCGCTGCGCTGATCAAGGCGTACCCGGAGTATGAGCTGTACATCGTTCACGGGGAGATAGACCCCGGACGTGGACAGATCAGTCCGGGGTACAGCGAAGCGGATGGAAAATTAGCAGAACAAAAAGCGGGCAGCAGATAACAGCGGAAGTGGCCCGGCGATGGTTCGGAAGGACAACAACGTAAAGTAGAAAGCTGCTTGTCAAGCGGTCTTATTCAAGTGGAGAGCTTGAAATATTGACTGGCCAACTTTTCTACTTAGTTCGGTAGGTACGGCATTACCAAGCTGACGCATTACTTCACCCCAAGCACCTTGGAACTCGAAAGAATCAGGGAAAGTCTGTATTCGCGCACTTTCTCTAACGGTGAAGTAGCGAACGCTTCCATCTTCAAACCTGATCATGTTTTCACCGCCAGGAACGCCATGCCCTCCGGCTTTTAAGGTCTTAGAGGGTTCGTCGATATAGCTTCCGGTATGACCAGGGTAAACTTTTGCGCCGCTTTTGAATTCATGGTGATTGTATGATTTAGCAAGAGGCGATCTAGGGTCTGGAAGATCACAAATTGCATCACGAACAGTCACCCAAGGCTTATGCTGGGGTTCAAATAAACCATACTTTTTTATAAGCTTTTCAGCAGCATGTTTTTCTTTTGCATTATCTAATGGGTTTTTTATGCCGTGTCTTGCCCAATAAGATTTGGTGACCCACTTGTCCCATAGTAGGGAATCTTCTGAGTGTGTTGGCTGAGGGAATGACCAGTTGGCATTAATGTCAGATCGAAATCCAACAATAAATACTCGTTCGCGTTTTTGAGGGACGCCATAGTCGGCAGCATTTAAAAGTCGATATACAACATTGTACTCAAGTTCTGTATGACTGCTTTGAGTGTGGTAGCGCTCAAGTCTTGATCGATGTTGTAGCCAGTCTTCTTGAGGCTCTTTTGCAATAGACGGATATTGCAGTTGTAAAATAATATATTCAAAATAATTGATGAAGCTCTTGCGGAGTAATCCTTTAACGTTCTCGAAGACAAAGGCGCGAGGTCTTTTTTCGCGAATAGCACGAACAGCCTCAGGGAACATGTCTCTAGCATCTGTGTTGCCTTTAGCCTTTCCACCAAGGGAGAAAGGCTGGCAAGGTGGGCCGCCGGAAACAAGATCTACTGTGTCGGTTACGCTTAAGTAGTCAAACTTAGATACATCACCTTCGTAAAGAGAAGATCCGTGATCAAATATTTTATTTGAACGGATGGTTTGGCAGGCATCTTTGTTAAATTCAACAATGGCTTTAGGTGTGAAACCCGCATCATGAAGCCCTATTGCAAGGCCGCCTGCACCAGCAAAAAGCTCAATTGAATTTAATCTTGGCATTTGTTTAGTATTCTCTTCTTGGAGGTTTGTATGCATTTATTTTTTGCATAATAAACTCTATTGCTCTTGGTTGCCCTGTTAGTTGGGCTGCATAGTATCGTCCAGGGTGTAAGGTATCCCACTCTGATGGGGACTGATTATACCTTCCCGCGCCGGGTGCGTTAATACCAAATCCATCAATATATGAGTTCCAAAGAGGATTGTATTGCCTGATCAAGTAGGACTCCATTGCTCCTATCATATCAGTTGCTCTGCCTTGAAGAATCATAAATCTGCAAAGAAAATCAGATTCCCTAAGGTTTCTAGCTTCCGAAATACTTCTAAGATGTTTATTTAATCTTAATCGTAAGGCTGCATTGTTTAAAGTTCTCAAGCCCTGTCTTGAGCCTGAAGGCACAGCTTTGCCAACGTAGATAGGATGCATGGGCGGCAAAATACCTTCGTAACACAAGCCTTCGGTTGATTTCAGAAATAGAGCATAAACTCCGGCGCCACTGAATATTGGAAGGTTGTTAAGTTGAAAATATGGAGTGCCTTCAAAAAAATCAAAACAAGGTTTTACTACTGCATCTATTTTAGAGTCAGAAATATTGACAATGTGATTGTTGATGTCAAACAAGATATGTTCCTTTTCTCTTGTTGGTGAAAACTTTTAATTATTAGTTTGGAGCGTGTAGGCAGCCGTGCTTGGTTGGATGCTGTGAAGTGCAGTAGCAGTAGATAAAGCTACGCATCATGAAACGGGCACAGACGGCGTGGGAAACTACATGATTTCGGAAGGGATCGTCACTAGAGAAAGGAAAAAGATGACTAAATGCACCTAAGGCTGGGTGACTACAAAGGCTATTTTTCGTTCAAGATTGTGAGAGATTGAGGCGGTAGAGGGGCTAAAAGAGGCTAAAAATAAGGGGTTGTGAGAGATTGTTAGGCGTAAGCGATCATACGCCCAAGTCACAAGGAGACTGCGATGCTGGAAAGCCAGGACTATCAGTGCCCTTATTGCGGCGAGCAGGTGGAGGCGTTGCTTGATCTGTCTGCGGGGGATCAGCAGTACATCGAGGATTGCCCGGTGTGCTGTCGGCCCATCGTGTTTTCGCTGCAGACCGACGGCGAAGACTGGAGCCTGGACGTGCGTGGAGAGAATGACTGATGCAGCGAATCTACGAGCCGCAGGACCTTATGGAAGGTGAGCTGTTGCTGGGGATGCTGGCCAGTGAGGGGATCGACGCCTATCTCACCGGGCAGCACTTGGCGGGTGCGGTGGGTGAGTTACCTGCCTGCGGTCTGCTCGGCGTGATGGTTGAGGACGCGCAGGCACACAGCGCACAACAGCTTATCGCCGCGTACAATGCCGCGCTGCCGCTACCTGGCGATGAGCCGGAGAGTATCCAGGGTACGCTGCTCTGCTGAGGCCGCCCGCCGAATTCACTGTCTTTTTGTCTTTGCCATCGAGTTGCCCATGTGTGGACGCTTTGCCCTGTTTCGCTGGACGCCTGCCTTTGCGGCCACTCCCGGTTTTCCCACTGACCAGTTGCCACATTGGAGCATCTCGCCCAATAGCCAGGTGCTGCTGCTGCGCAATGTCGAGGGCGTGCGTCAGTTGGCGCGTGCACGCTGGGGACTGACGCCGCCCTGGCTGACGGACCTGACCAAGACCCCAGCCCAGGCGCGGGCTGAAACCCTGGCCGAGCAGCCGATGTTCCGCGAGGCGTTTCGCCTGCGTCGTGGTTTGTTGCCGGCCAATGGTTTCTACGAGTGGCGGGGGGCGGCACGCAAGCGGCCGTATTGGTTAAGCGGCGACGGCGTGCCGTTGCTGCACTTTGCTGCCTTGTGGGAGGCGTATCCGGTTGAGGGGCATGTCTACCTCAGTGTGGCAGTGGTGACTCAGGCGGCGGCCAGTCAGCGTCGGCCACTGATTCTCAGTGAAGAGGCGCAAGATGCCTGGCTGGATGCAGATGCTTCTCCGGCGCAGCTGCAAGCGTTGCTGAGCAGCCCGCAGCCACAGTTACGCGAGCGGGTGCTGGCTAATCTGGTCAACGATCCCAAGCTGGATGCGCCGGAATGCCTGACGCCGGCCTAAATTGAACTGGGTGATAGAAGGGCAGGCTATCGCGCAGCCTGCCCTTTTTATTGCTGCCAGGATCAAACCCTGAACTGGTTGATCAGGCGACGCTGCTGCTCGGCCAGCTTGGTCAGCTCGGCGCTGGCCTGGCTGGCCTCGTCGGCACCGCTGGCCACTTCATTGGCCACCTGGCCGATATTGGTGACGTTGCGATTGATGTCTTCGGCTACGGCACTTTGCTCCTCGGCGGCGCTGGCGATCTGCGTGTTCATGTCGTTGATCACCGAGACCGCCTGGGTGATCGATTCCAGCGCGGCGGCTGCCTGGCTGGCCTGTTGCACGCTGACTTCAGTCTTGCTCTGACTGTCCTCCATCACCTTGACCACATCGCGGGTGCCCTGTTGCAGTTGCTGGATCATGGTCTGGATTTCTTCGGTGGCTTGCTGGGTTTTTTGTGCCAGGTTGCGTACCTCGTCGGCCACCACGGCAAAGCCACGGCCTTGCTCGCCAGCGCGGGCGGCTTCGATAGCGGCGTTGAGGGCGAGCAGGTTGGTCTGTTCGGCAATCCCGCGGATGGCCACTAGGATGGCGTTGATGTTTTCGCTGTCCTTGGCCAGCGTCTGCACCACGGTCACGGCCCGGCCGATTTCCTGGGCCAGGGCGGCGATCGCATCGGCGGTATGCTGCACCGTCTGTTTGCCCTGGTTGGCAGCACGGTCCGCGTGGTTGGCGGCCTCGGCGGCATGGGTGGCATTTCGCGCCACATCTTGGGCGGTGGCGGTCATTTCATGCACGGCAGTGGCGACCAGTTCGATCTCCGCCATCTGCTTCTGCACGCCCTGGTTGGTGCGGATGGCGATGTCGGCGGTGTGCTCTGAGGAGTCGCTGACCTTCTGTACCGAGGTGACCACCTGGCTGATCATGGCCTGCAGCTTGCTCAGGAAGGTGTTGAAGCCGAGGGCGATCAAACCCAGTTCGTCCGCGCGGTCGGTGCTCAGGCGGCGGGTCAGGTCGCCTTCGCCCTGGGCGATGTCATCGAGCATTGCCACCATCTGTTTCAACGGACGGGCGATGCCGTAGCCGACAAACCACACCACCAGCAGACCAATCACTGCAATCAGCAGGCCGACCAGAGCCATGCCAAAGGTGTCTGCCTCGCCCTGTGCGCGCAGGTCGGCCTGCATGCTGTGCAGGTCGGCCATGACAGTCGTGACGGGCAGCGACAGCATCAGCACCCAGCGCGCATCGGTGTTGCCGATGTTGAAGCTGAGGAACAGTTCGATGTGATTCTTCGCCGGGTCATCCTGTTCGTCGATGTTGTAGGTTGCCTGGCCGGCCTTGAGGGCTTGTAGATTAGCCACTTCATTGGCATCAAGCAGCTCGTTGGCCGGCTTGCCGAGTTTGTCCGGGGCCTGGGTGGAGGCCACCAGACGGCCGTTACTGGCGATCAGGGCCATTTCCCCAGCGCCGTCATACAGCTGGTTGTTGGCCTTGAGCAGCAGTTCCTGAATGAAGTTCACCGCCAGGTCAGCCCCGGCAATGCCGCGGAATTCGCCGTTGACCAGGATGGGCGAGGTGAAGGACGCGAGCATGATCATCTTGCCGCCGACGTCATAGGGCGCGGGATCGATCACACAGGGGCGTTTGCGTTCTTTCGGGCAGAGGTAGTATTCGCCTTCGCGTACCCCGGTGGGCAGCAGGGTTTCACTTTCCAGAGAACCGAGCGAATCAATCCCCAGGCTACCGTCGGCATTGCGGAACCACCAGGGAATGAAGCGTCCGGTGCCATCGTAGCCATTGTCCTTGGGCCCGGCATAGACATCGTCGTTGCCGTCGAAGGCATTCGGCTCCCAGCCGATGTAGCTGCCCAGCAGTTTGGGGTTCTGTGCGGTGGTTTCGTGCACCAGATTGGTCAGTTCTTCGCGGCTGGTCGACAGCAGGGGGCTGCCATTGCTGTCCTGCATGCCCAGCAAGGCATTGACCCGTGCCAGGTCGGCGGTGATCTGCAGGGGTGACTCCAGTTCGCGCTGGATCTCCAATACCTGCGCTTGGGCCAGGGCCGTCAGGCGTTGTTCAATAACCTGTTCGAGCAAGCCCTGAGTGCGTTCCTGCACCAGTACCTGACTGCGGTTGCTGGCAAACAGGGCGTACAGCACCAGCGCGACGACCACGGCGAGGACGCTCGCGCCGGCCAGTGCGGCAACGGAAAACTGGATGGACTTGAGCTTCATGGGTACTCCGGCAAGAGGTATGTGCCTATCCCAGGCTATCGGCAGGTTTGTCTGAAATCCTTAATCGCCCTGTGCTGATAAAAGATGGCCTCTGCTCATTCTGCAAGTTCGGTGGTTGCCCGGCCGGGAGGGGCGGCCTAGCATACGAGGCTTGTTCACCAGGAGATTCAGCATGAAACAGTTGTTGCCATTATCCGCGCTGGTCGCGGCCTTGCTGCTGGCAGGATGCCAGGCTGTGAATACCACCAGTGGCGGCGCCGTAGGTGTCGAGCGTAAGCAGTACATGTTCAGCATGCTCTCGACCCAAGAGGTCAACCAGATGTATGCGCAGTCCTACCAGCAGACGCTGAGCGAAGCATCGACCAAGGGTGTGCTGGATAAAACCAGCAATAATGCCAAGCGCCTGCGCACCATTGCCGACCGCCTGATCAAGCATGCCCCGTTGTTCCGGCCGGATGCGGCGCAGTGGCAATGGGAGGTCAACCTGATCAAGAGCCCTGAGCTGAACGCCAACTGCGGCCCAGGCGGCAAGATCATTTTCTACAGCGGGATCATCGAAAAGCTCAAGCTCACCGACGATGAGATTGCCGCGATCATGGGCCACGAAATGGCCCACGCCCTGCGCGAGCACAGCCGCGAGGCGATGTCCAAAGCCTATGGTGTCGAGCTGGCCAAACAGGGCGCGGGTGCCTTGCTCGGTCTGGGTTCTGACAGTCTGGCCCTGGCAGATGCGGCCGTGCAATACGGCATGATGCTGCCCAACAGTCGCGGCAATGAGAACGAGGCTGATCTCATCGGTCTGGAGCTGGCGGCCCGTGGCGGCTACAACCCCAATGCAGCAGTCAGCCTATGGCAGAAAATGGCCGCCGCCAGCGAAGGTGCCCCGCCAGAGTTTATGAGCACACACCCCTCGTCGAGCAGCCGAATCGCTTCTCTGCAGGCGGCAATTCCCAAGGTGATGCCGTTGTATGAGCAAGCGCGCTAACACGCGGTAAACAAAAAAACGCCTAATTAGGCGGTTTTTGTTGTGTGCTATTTATTCAGGGCAATGCCTTGGCGGCAAAGGGCTGAGTGGCCAGGCCGAGTTGTGCGCGGAAACTCTCCATGTCGAACATGGTGCAGATTTCCTTGATCTCGTTGTTCGGTGTCAGCGTCCAGAACGCCATGGCGGAAATGCTCAGCACCTTGTCACTCGGCGGATAGCCCAGAGCAGGTTTCTGGATGGTGCCGATCAGGGTGCTCCAGGTCACCACCTTATCGCCCTCGGCGATGCACTCCTCGACCACTACTTGCAGGTCAGGCATGGCATGGCGAATGTCCTGCACCATCTGGGCAAAGGCAGCGCTGGACAGTGGTCGGCCGATAAATGAGCTTTTATAGAGAAAGTCTGGGCTGTGCATGTGCTCGGCGAGCGCGGTGCGGCCCTTGTTCCACGAGAGTTCGATATGGTGGCGAACCAGTTTTTTACGATCATCCAGTGACATGCATGTCTCCCTGACGGCTGAGTGGGCAGGATGTTGCGCACTTTACAGCCGTCCGAAAGTCGGAGTATTGGCCGAAACGCCAGCGACCTGGCGTCAAACCGATGTCAAATAAAGCCGCTGAATTTCAGCGCTTGATACCCCGCGTACACCGCCAGTGCTGCAAAGGCGCAGGCGGCCAGGCGGCGAATCAGGGTCAGTGGCAAACGTTCGGCGGCAAAGTTGCCCGCCAGTACCACAGGTACGTTGGCGATCAACATGCCCAGCGTGGTGCCGATGACCACCAGAATGAAATGCGGGTACTGCGCGGCGAGCATCACCGTGGCTACCTGGGTTTTATCGCCCATTTCCGCCAGGAAGAAGGCGATCAGCGTGGTCAGGAATGGGCCATAGCGCTTGAAGCTGGAGCTTTCGTCGTCATCCAGTTTGTCGGGAATCAGGGTCCACAGCGCTACGGCGACAAAACTGGCGGCGAGGATCCAGCTCAAGGTGGCAGGGGAGAAGAAGCTGGCAACCCAATTACCGATCGCCCCGGCGGCAAAGTGGTTGGCCAGGGTCGCGACGACGATGCCCCAGATGATCGGCCAAGGTTTGCGAAAACGCGCCGCCAGCAGCAAGGCCAGCAGTTGGGTCTTGTCGCCAATTTCGGCGAGGGCAACGATAAAGGTTGGGACAAACAGGGATTCGAGCATCAGGCTTTCCTAAAGGGGCGGGTCGACACGGCTATGACACGTACAGCCTTCCCGCCCCGGGTAAGGTGTGCGTGTCATAGGTCTTGTCAAACCGCAGGCCCCTCTGAGTGGGCCTTGGGTCGCACGCGCCATGCTCTGCGGAGCAAGTATGTTGACGCGTGCCGGGCGAGCTGGCGCTCGCGGGAGACTACTCCCCTAGGACGCGCGCATTCTGCCCGCGCATCCGTAATAGGGCAAGTCCCGTTTAGCCTTTGCGGGCGCAGTAGATGCGAAAGCCCTGGGCGTCGGCCAGGGTCTGGCAGGGGCCGAGATGCTGTTCGATCAGCGGTGGGTATTTGAGAAAACTGTTGGCGACCAGGCGCAATTCGCCTTTGCTGGCCAGGTGCTGGCTGGCTTGGCGTAGCAGGTGCTCGGTGGCCTGGTAATGGGTGTGCACTCCCTGGTGAAAGGGTGGGTTGCTGAGGATTGCACTCAATCCCGTGGGCGCGGCATCAATACCGTCACCATTGATGACATCGGCTTCAAGACCATTGGCGGCCAAGGTCAGGCGGCTACTTTCGACGGCAAAGGCGTCCACGTCCAGCAGAGTAATCCGGCTGTCCGGGTAGCGGCGTTTCAGCGCCGCACCGAGTACGCCAGCGCCGCAGCCGAAATCCAGAATATGGCCGCTGGGTAGATCGTCGAGGTGTTCGAGGAGCAGGGCGCTGCCGACATCCAGGCGGCCGTGGCTGAATACGCCGGGCAGGCTGAGCACGCTGAGTGGGCCATCAGCCAGTTGCAGTTCATAGCGTTGCGCCAGGCTATGCAGGTTCGGCGCGGCGGATACGTGCTCAACCCGTACTTGCCAGAGCTGGCAGTGCCGCGCGCTGTCGAGCTTACGTGCTTTGCCGAAGTTCGCTAGTTGCTTGGCCGCGCGTTCAATGCCGGCGCGTTTTTCTCCGACCAGAAACAGCTCGCGCCCGTCGAGGCGCGCCGCCAGGGTATTGAGCAGGTATTCGGTCAGCTCGCGGGACTTCGGCAGAAACAGTACGGCTGCGTGAAAGTCGCGCTCACCGGGCTGGGTGCCAAAGTGGCAGCGAGTGCTGAAGCGGGCGTCCAGCAGTGCGTGTTCACCGGCATGCCAGCTCCAGCCGTGGGCCTCAGGGCATTGGGCAAGCAGGTCATCCGCTGGCAAACCGGCAAGCAGCAGCGAGCCTTTGAATAGATCGGCCTGGCGTAGCAGTACTTCGCTTCGCGGGTCCATAAGCGCTCCTTGAAAAAAGTCGCGTAGCTTAGCCGACAACGCGTATGGGCGTGCCGTTGAAGAAGGCCAGAGCATTTTCACTGAGCTGGCCGACGATGCGTTGCCGCGCTTCGCGGCTGCCCCAGGCGCTGTGCGGGGTGATGATCAGCCTTGGAATATCGACAGCGAGCAAGGGGTTGCCGTCTTTTGGTGGCTCCTGGGTCAGTACATCGGTTGCCGCACCGCCCAGGTGGCCTGCACGCAGTGCGTCAGCCAGTGCCTGTTCGTTGATCAGGCCGCCACGGGCGGTGTTGATCAGAAAGGCCGTGGGCTTCATCAGGTTGAGTTCGCGAGCGCCGATCATATTCAGGGTGTCGTTGTTCAGCGGGCAATGCAGGGTCAGTGCGTCGATCTGAGGCAGCAGTTCATCCAGTGGCAGGCGGTCGGCGCGCGCAGGGCGGCCAGGTAGCTGGCCGAGCAATACACGCATGCCAAAGGCTTCGGCCAGTTTGGCCACTGCGCCACCCAGTTCACCATGGCCGAGCAGGCCGAGGGTTTTGCCGTGCAGTTCGATAATTGGATGGTCGAGCAGGCAGAACTGCTGTGCCTGTTGCCAGCGGCCAGCGCGAATGTCCTGCTGGTAATCGGACAGCCGCGTGGTCAGTGCCAGTAGCAGCATCAGCGTATGCTGCGCCACTGAGGGCGTGCCGTAACCCTGGCAATTGCACACACTGACGCCGTGGGCGCGGGCGGCAGTCAGGTCAATCGGGTTGGTACCGGTGGCGGCCACCAGCACCAGCTTCAGCTCCGGGCAGGCGGCGAACACCTCGGCATTCAGCGGCACCTTGTTGCTGATGGCGACCTGTACGCCCTGCAGGCGTTCGATGGTTTGTGCCTGGGTGCTGTGTGGATACAGCTGCAGGTCGGCAAAGCAGCTGCTCAGGCTGGACAGGTCCAGGTCGCCCAGGTCGAGGGAACTGTGGTCGAGAAAGACCGCGCGGTGACTGTTACTCATCAGCTGTATCTATCCTGCGGGTTTGGGCGGGGAGTAAGGTGGCGAGCCTAACAGAATCATTTCGACGTCGCGGAGCCGCCCCATGTACTGGACCGAGTTTTTAGCTGTGGCCCTGATCCACTTGCTGGCTGTGGCCAGCCCGGGCCCGGACTTCGCAATTGTGGTACGTGAGAGCGTGACCCATGGCCGGCGAGCTGGGGTTTTCAGTGCGATAGGCGTGGGCTGCGGCATCTTTATCCATGTGGCCTATTCGCTGCTGGGGATCGGTTTGATCGTGTCGCAGTCAATTGTGCTGTTCAATGCGCTGAAATGGTTGGCGGCAGGCTATCTGCTGTATATCGGTATTCGCGCATTGCGCGCCAAGCCGGCGGTGCCTGCTGATGCAGAGTTGAGCCTGGAGGCAGCAGGGCGTTCACCGCGCGCTGCGTTTGTCGCGGGCTTTGTAACCAACGGCTTGAACCCTAAGGCTACGCTGTTCTTCCTGTCGCTGTTTACCGTGGTGATCAACCCGCATACGCCGTTGCCGGTGCAAGCGGGCTACGGTGTCTACCTCGCGGTAGCCACGGCATTGTGGTTCTGTATGGTGGCCCAGCTGTTCAGTCACCAGCGGGTGCGTGCCGGGTTTGCGCGGATGGGCCACTGGTTTGATCGGTTGATGGGTGCGGTACTGGTGGGGCTCGGGGTGAAACTGGCCTTCAGCGAGTTGCGCTAGGCCTGGTGCCTGTTATGAAAAAGCCCCGCATTTGCGGGGCTTTTTCGTTGAGTCGGCGGGCTTACTCGTCTTTGCCTTTGCTGCGCATAGCACGCTGCACTTCGCGGTCGGCGTCGCGCTCTTTCTCGGTATGGCGCTTGTCGAAATCCTTCTTGCCCTTGGCCAGGGCGATTTCGCATTTGATCAGGTGCGCCTTCCAGTACAACGATGTGGCCACGCAGGTGTAGCCTTTCTGCTGCACGCCCCCGAACAGTCTGTCCAGCTCACGCTTGTTCAGCAGCAGCTTGCGGGTGCGGGTTGGGTCCGCAATCACGTGGGTGCTGGCGGTTTTCAGGGGGGTGATGTGGCAACCCATCAGCCAGGCCTCGCCGTCCTTGAGCAGCACGTAGCTGTCGACCAGCTGAGCTTTGCCGGCGCGCAGACTCTTCACTTCCCAGCCGGCCAGGACCAAGCCAGCCTCGAACCTGGATTCGACGAAGTAGTCGTGCATCGCCTTCTTGTTTTGCGCGATGGTGCCTTGCGGGTGTTTCTTTTGTTTAGCCATAGGGCGCGCATTATAGGGAGTCACTGACGCGGGCGCTATGTGTGCGATACGGCAATACGGTCGCTGTTACAGAGAAAGCGGTTCTGAGTTGTATTGCTGGGTATAATTGCCGCGCTGATGACGCAGTGTATCAAGTGCCTGGTCAGTGGCTGATTCGTATGGCCGCGCCTTTCGGGTGGTGGTTTCCATGGCAGTGCCAATGGCCTGCAGACGGTTAAGTGAAGTGATTGCGTTATGAGTACCCATATTCAGCGTTCGGCGCTGCTGCCCTATCCGGCCCAGGCATTGTTTGATCTGGTCAATGATGTGGCCAGCTACCCGCAGTTCCTCCCCTGGTGTTCGGCCAGTGAAGTACTGGATGTCAGCGCAACCCATATGCGTGCCAGCCTGGCGGTGGCCAAGGGCGGTTTGAGTCAGCGCTTCGTCACGGCCAATACCCTGGTGCCAGGGGAGTCGATCAAGCTGAACCTGGTCGAAGGGCCGTTTACTCAGTTATATGGCCAGTGGGAGTTCAAGGCGCTGGGTGACAAGGCCTGCAAAATCAGCCTGGACTTAACGTTTGACTACGCCGGGCCGCTGGTGCGGGCGACGCTGGGGCCCTTGTTCAACCAGGCCACCAATACGCTGGTGGATGCCTTCTGCCAACGGGCCAAGCAACTCTATGGATAAGCCGAACATTGTGGTTGAAGTGGTTTATGCCCTTGCTGACAAGCAGAAATTGCTGCGCCTGAGCCTGCCGTATGGCACCACAGTACGTCAGGCTGCCTTGCAGTCCGGTATGCAGGCGCATTTCCCCGGCCTGGATTTGCAGAACAGCCCGCTTGGCATTTTTGGCAAAGCCGTCAGCAAGCCGGATGAGCGGGTATTGGAAGACGGTGAGCGGGTGGAAATCTACCGACCACTGATCGCTGACCCAAAAGAGGTGCGCAAACAGCGCGCGGCCAAGGCGGCACAGACCAGAGCTGAGGGCGGCGGAAACTGAGTGCTGAACGGGTCACCCTGAAACGAAAAAGCCCGGACATGTCCGGGCTTTTTGTATGAGCGAATATTACTGCGGCGTGCTTTCCAGGGGTTCTGGTACAGGCACTGGAACCACTTTTACATCGTCCACTTCGCGTTGAATCTGCTCAAGCAGTGAGCCTGGTGCCGGCTTCTCTTCGGCTTTTGGCTGTTGGGTCGTCTGCGGGGTGGTAACGCCGCTGTCTTCACCGAGAATTGCCTGGTCACGGCTGACGCCCGGCATAAAGTCACCGGACAGGCCTACCAGTTGGTCGTCGGCGTTGAAGTTGACGCTGACGCGCTCTTGCAGACGTTGACCGCCGCCGGGCTGGATGCTGTAGAGATAGTCCCAACGATTGGCGTGGAAGGTGTCAGTCAGCAGCGGGTTGCCCATGATAAACCGCACTTGTTTGCGGGTCATTCCTGGGCGCAACTGGTCTATCATGTCCTGCGTCACGACATTGCCCTGTTGAATGTCGATTTTATAAACCCCGGGGAATGAACAACCGGCGAGTGCGAGTAGCCCCGTGAGGGTGAGGCTGGTCAGCAGGAGCTTGGTTTTTTGCATCGGAGGGTGACTTCCACTATCTTGGCTGGGCAACATAAACCCGGATCATACCCGCAATAAGGGAAGCTGCGAAGCCGCTTCCGCGAGAAAGCAGACCATGGTTGAAAATAGCGAACTACGCAAGGCTGGCCTGAAAGTGACCCTGCCACGGGTCAAGATTCTGCAAATGCTCGACTCGGCCGGTCAGCGCCATATGAGTGCAGAAGACGTTTACAAATCCCTGATGGAGGCGGGCGACGATGTTGGCCTGGCCACTGTTTACCGTGTACTGACTCAGTTCGAAGCCGCAGGTCTGGTGGTGCGCCACAACTTTGATGGTGGTCACGCAGTATTTGAACTGGCTGACAGCGGGCACCACGACCACATGGTGTGTGTCGACTCGGGTGAGGTGATCGAGTTCTTTGATCCCGAGATCGAGAGGCGTCAGAAGGAAATCGTCAAGGAGCACGGCTTCGAGCTGGTCGATCACAATCTGGTGCTGTACGTACGCAAGAAAAGCTGATTACGACTGCTATGAAAAAGGCGACCCTCGGGTCGCCTTTTTGCATTGTGGTGGATTGATCAGGCTTGGGCGCTGCTGACCATTTGTCGCGCGTGGGCCAGGGACTCTTCGGTGAGATCAACGCCGCCAAGCATGCGGGCGATTTCCTCGACGCGTTCGGCGGGACTTAGCTTGCTGACCGCAGTACGTGTGGCATCGCTGTCACGCACCTTGTGCACGAACAGGTGCTGGTGCCCTTGCGCGGCAACCTGTGGCAGGTGGGTGACAGTCAGCACCTGGCCGCGTTCACCGAGGCGGCGCAGCAGTTGCCCCACCACTTCGGCGGTGGGGCCGCCGATACCAACGTCGACTTCGTCGAACACCAGTGTGGGTACCCGTGAGGTTTGTGCGGTGATCACCTGAATCGCCAGGCTGATGCGTGACAATTCACCGCCCGAGGCCACTTTGGCCAGGGCTTTCAGCGGTTGGCCAGGGTTGGCGCTGACCAGAAACTCCAGTTGTTCCAGGCCATTAGGCTGCGGTTCACTGCTGCTGTTGGTCGTTAGCTTGATGGTGAAGCGCCCGCCTGGCATGCCAAGGGTCTGCATTTCCTGTTCGACTGCACTGGCCAGCTGGCTGGCAGCGCTATGGCGCAGGGCGCTCAGTTCGGCGGCTTTTTCCTGGTAGTGCCGTTCAAAAGCGGCCAATTCTTCGCTCAGGCGCTCGGCGGCCTGGTCGTCGGCATTCAGGCTCTCCAGCTCTTCGAACAGTTGCTGTTGCATGGCACCCAGTTCGCTGGGCTGAATGCGGTGCTTGCGCGCCAGGGTGTAGATCGCGTCCAGGCGTTCTTCCATCTGTTGCAGGCGTTCCGGGTCAGCCTCGAAGTGATCGAGGAAACGATTGAGCTCACCAACCGCTTCTTCGATCTGGATCTGTGCACTGGCCAGTAGGTTGCTGGCTTCGCTCAATGCGCCTGGCTGACCCTTGAATGCGCCGAGGCGATTCAGGCTGCTGGTCAGGGCGGACAGCACGTTGCCCGCGTCATTCTCGCTGCATTGTTCGATCACCAGGCGGCAGGCACTGAGCAGGCTTTCGGCGTTGGTCAGGTTTTTGTGTTCCTGCTCCAACTGCTCAAGTTCGTCTTCGCCCAAGGCCAGGTTGTCGAGCTCTTCCAGCTGATAGCTGAGCAGTTGATGACGGGCACGCTGTTCGTCGCCGATGTTGGAGACGCGCTCCAGTTCGTTGCGCGTCTGCTTCCAGCGCTGTGCGGCGAGTTGCACCTGGCGCGCCAGCTCCTGGCTGCCGGCGTACTCGTCGAGCAGGCGGCGGTGAGTGTCGGCCTTGAGCAGCGACTGGTGTTCATGCTGACTGTGGATATCGATCAGCAGTTCGCCCAGCGCTTTGAGGTCGCCTTGTGGGCAGGGTGCGCCATTGATATAGCCGCGCGAGCGGCCTTCGGCGGTGATCACCCGGCGCAGGATGCAGGGGCCGTCATTGTCCAGGTCGCGCTCGGCCAACCAGGCGCGGGCTTCGGGGATATCGGTCAGGTCAAAGCTGGCGAGGATGTCGGCCTTGTCCGCACCGGGACGCACCACGCCACTGTCAGCGCGATCACCCAGGGTCAAGCCAAGGGCGTCGAGCATGATCGATTTACCCGCACCGGTCTCACCGCTGATCACGCTCATGCCGGTGTCCAGCTCTAGATCAAGGTGTTCAACGATGGCGTAGTTGTGTACGGACAGGTGCACCAGCATGGCGAGGGCCTCCCAAGTTCATGTCTGGTTATTTATACAGTGTTTTTTTGTGGGCTGACAATCCGTACGCGGTCCTTGAAACCACATTTTTTGGCCCCATATAGCGGTCAGACACGTGAGTTGAGGCTCGCGTCGAATTTCAAGAGGAGAGACGCATGGCTGACGAACAGACCCTGGATACGCAGAACCCCGATGTACAAACAGCTGCCGACGCGGCTGCGGGCGATGACCTGGTTGCCCGCGTGCAAGCGCTGGAAGAGCAACTGGCCACTGCGCAGGATCAGTCGCTGCGCATGGCTGCCGATCTGCAGAACGTGCGCCGCCGCGCCGAGCAGGATGTCGAGAAGGCACACAAGTTCGCCCTGGAAAAATTCGCCAACGACCTGCTACCGGTGGTGGACAGCCTGGAGCGTGGCCTTGAGCTGTCGAATCCGGACGATGAGGCGATCAAGGCGGTGCGTGAAGGCATGGAGCTGACGCTCAAGCTGTTCCACGACACCCTCAAGCGTTTCCAGCTGGAGGCGATTGATCCACACGGTGCACCGTTCAACCCTGAGCATCACCAGGCCATGGCGCTGCAGGAAAGCACCCATGTCGAGCCCAACAGTGTGCTCAAGGTGTTCCAGAAGGGTTACATGCTCAATGGTCGTCTGCTGCGCCCCGCGATGGTGGTGGTCAGCAAGGCGCCGGCCGAAGCGCCACCATCGATTGATGAGCAGGCTTGAAATTCGTCAGGCAGCCCCCATTAAACAGTCAAGCGTTTTAGTGCTACCGCCGCTGACCAGTTACAGCGGCGGAATTATCAAAGTTTCGGGAGAGTGAATATGGGCAAAATTATTGGTATCGACCTGGGGACCACCAACTCCTGCGTCTCTATTCTGGAAAACGGCAGCGTCAAGGTTATCGAGAACGCCGAAGGCGCACGCACCACGCCATCGATCATCGCTTACGCCAATGATGGCGAAATTCTGGTAGGTCAGTCGGCCAAGCGTCAGGCAGTGACCAACCCGCACAACACCCTGTATGCGGTAAAGCGTCTGATCGGCCGTCGCTTCGAAGAAGACGTGGTACAGAAAGACATCCAGATGGTGCCGTACAAGATCGCCAAGGCGGACAACGGTGACGCCTGGGTGGAAGTCAACGGCCAGAAAATGGCGCCGCCGCAAATCAGCGCCGAAGTGCTGAAGAAAATGAAGAAGACCGCCGAAGACTACCTCGGTGAGGCGGTTACTGAGGCCGTGATCACTGTTCCGGCTTACTTCAACGACAGCCAGCGCCAGGCCACCAAGGACGCCGGCCGTATTGCCGGTCTGGACGTCAAACGCATCATCAACGAACCGACCGCAGCCGCGCTGGCCTATGGTATGGACAAGGCCAAGGGCGACCACACCGTGATCGTCTATGACCTGGGTGGCGGTACCTTCGACGTATCGGTGATCGAAATCGCTGAAGTCGATGGCGAGCACCAGTTCGAAGTGTTGGCCACCAACGGTGACACTTTCCTCGGCGGTGAAGACTTTGACATTCGTCTGATCGACTACCTCGTTGACGAATTCAAGAAAGAAAGCGGCATGAACCTCAAGGGTGACCCGCTGGCCATGCAGCGCCTGAAAGAAGCTGCTGAGAAGGCCAAGATCGAGCTGTCTTCCAGCCAGTCGACCGACGTCAACCTGCCGTACATCACTGCAGACGCGAGCGGGCCGAAGCACCTTAATGTGAAGATTTCCCGCGCCAAGCTGGAAGCCCTGGTTGAGGATCTGGTGCAGCGCACCATCGAGCCTTGCCGCATCGCGCTGAAAGATGCCGGCATCGACGTGGGTTCGATCAACGACGTGATTCTGGTCGGTGGTCAGACCCGTATGCCGCTGGTGCAGAAAACCGTGGCTGACTTCTTCGGCAAAGAAGCCCGCAAGGACGTCAACCCCGACGAAGCCGTAGCCATGGGGGCAGCCATTCAGGGTGCCGTTCTGGCTGGTGACGTCAAGGACGTACTGCTGCTGGACGTCAGCCCGCTGACTCTGGGTATCGAAACCATGGGTGGCGTGATGACGGCGCTGATCGAGAAGAACACCACCATTCCGACCAAGAAGTCGCAGGTGTTCTCCACTGCGGACGACAACCAGGGCGCGGTGACCATTCACGTGCTGCAGGGCGAGCGTAAGCAAGCCAGCGGTAACAAGTCGCTGGGCAAGTTTGACCTGGCCGAGATTCCGCCAGCGCCGCGCGGAGTGCCGCAGATCGAAGTGACCTTCGACATTGACGCCAACGGCATCCTGCACGTCAGTGCGAAGGACAAGGCCACTGGCAAGTCGCAGTCCATCGTGATCAAGGCC
Source organism: Pseudomonas anguilliseptica (assembly GCF_021375795.1). Classification (GTDB taxonomy): domain Bacteria; phylum Pseudomonadota; class Gammaproteobacteria; order Pseudomonadales; family Pseudomonadaceae; genus Aquipseudomonas; species Aquipseudomonas anguilliseptica_A. The sequence continues at coordinate 19,239 of NZ_JAEIOI010000007.1, forward strand.
AACTCCGGTCTGTCCGAGGAAGAGATCCAGCAAATGGTGCGTGACGCCGAGGCCAATGCCGAGGAAGACCGCAAGTTTGAGGAGCTGGCCGGTGCGCGTAACCAGGGCGATCAGTTGGTGCATGCCACCCGCAAGATGATCACCGAAGCGGGCGACAAGGCCACGGCTGATGAGAAAGCAGCCATCGAAACCGCATTGAGCGCGCTGGAAGTAGCGATCAAGGGTGACGACAAGGCCGAGATCGAAGCCAAGATGACTGCGCTGTCCGAAGTGACTGCATCGCTGGCGCAAAAAATGTACGCCGAGCAGCCACAGCCGGGTGCTCAGGCGGCCGGTGGCGAGCAAGCCAAGGACGCAGCGGACGACGTGGTCGACGCTGAGTTCGAAGAGGTCAAAGACAACAAGTAAGCGCAAGCTTATGCCGCTCTGGCCGGGTGTGGCGCAAGCCACGCCCGGCATGATCCGCCGCGCGGGAGCTTGCTCCCGCGTTGGCGTGTCTGGAGTAGACGATTTGAAGGTGTTGAAGACTTATGGCTAAACGTGACTATTACGAGGTGCTCGGTGTCGAGCGCGGTGCCAGCGAAGCGGAGCTGAAAAAGGCTTACCGCCGTCTGGCCATGAAGTATCACCCGGATCGCAATCCCGACGATAAAGCCTCGGAAGAGAAGTTCAAGGAAGCCAACGAGGCTTACGAAGTGCTTTCCGATGCCGCCAAGCGCTCGGCTTATGACCAGTATGGTCATGCCGGTGTTGATCCGCAGATGGGTGGCGGGGGCGGTGGTGCGGGCTTCGGTGGGGCGAACTTCTCCGATATTTTTGGCGATGTGTTCAGTGATTTCTTCGGCGGTGGCGGTGGTCGTGGTGGTCAGCGCGGCGGTGCGCAGCGCGGCAGTGACCTGCGTTACACCCTGGAGCTGGATCTGGAAGAGGCGGTGCGTGGCACCACGGTAACCATTCGCGTGCCGACTCTGGTCAACTGCAAACCATGCGATGGTACCGGGGCGAAGAAGGGCACCAGTCCGGTGACCTGTACCACCTGTGGCGGGATCGGCCAGGTGCGCATGCAACAGGGCTTCTTCTCGGTACAGCAGACCTGTCCACGTTGCCACGGCAGCGGCAAGATGATTACTGATCCGTGCGGTTCTTGCCATGGCCATGGCCGTGTGGAAGAACACAAGACCCTGTCGGTTAAAGTGCCGGCTGGCGTGGATACCGGTGATCGTATTCGCCTGTCCGGCGAAGGTGAGGCGGGCGCCATGGGTGGCCCATCAGGCGACCTTTACGTCGTGGTGAATGTGCGCGAGCACGCGATCTTCCAGCGTGACGGCAAGCACCTGTACTGCGAAGTGCCGATCAGCTTTGCCGATGCAGCCCTGGGTGGCGAGCTGGAAGTACCGACCCTCGATGGTCGGGTCAAGCTGAAAATCCCGGAAGGTACGCAGACCGGCAAGATGTTCCGCCTGCGCGGCAAGGGCGTTGCGCCGGTGCGCGGTGGTGGTGCCGGTGATCTGATGTGCAAGGTGGCGGTGGAAACCCCGGTCAACCTGGATCGTCGTCAGCGCGAACTGCTGGATGAATTCCGCAAGACCCTGGAAGGCGACAGCTCGCACTCGCCGAAAGCCAATGGCTGGTTCGAAGGTGTTAAGCGCTTCTTTGGCGACCTGTAAATCCCGCTGACAGGCTGCTCGCTCGCTAAATGGCGGCTGCAGTCTGTGGCGACAGCTTGGAGCTGATAGCTATGCAACGTATTGCTGTGATGGGCGCCGCCGGGCGCATGGGCAAGACCCTGATCGAGGCCGTGCAGTTGGTCGATGGCGCAAGCCTGAGCGCGGCGATCGATCGTGCTGACAGCAGTCTGGTCGGCGCGGATGTCGGTGAGCTGGTGGCGCAGGGCAAGATCGGCGTCAACCTGGCCGGCGATCTGAATGCGGTGCTCGATCAGTTCGATGTGCTGATCGATTTCACTCACCCATCGGTCACCCTGAAGAACCTGGAAATCTGCCGTCAGGCCGGTAAATCCATGGTGATCGGCACCACCGGTTTTTCCCCGGAAGAAAAGCAGTTGTTGGCTGAGGCCGGTAAGCAGATTCCGATCGTGTTTGCTGCCAACTTCAGTGTCGGCGTCAACCTGTGCCTGAAGTTGCTCGACACTGCGGCACGGGTGCTGGGCGATGACGTGGATATTGAAATCATCGAAGCCCATCATCGCCACAAGGTCGATGCGCCGTCTGGCACCGCCTTGCGTATGGGGGAGGTGGTGGCCAATGCCCTGGGGCGCGATCTGCAGAAAGTCGCGGTCTACGGTCGCGAAGGCCAGACCGGTGCGCGTGAGCGTGAAACCATTGGCTTTGCCACGGTGCGTGCTGGCGATGTGGTCGGCGATCACACCGTACTGTTCGCCGCCGATGGCGAGCGCGTGGAGATCACCCACAAAGCCTCGAGCCGTATGACCTTCGCCAAAGGTGCGGTGCGTGCAGCTCTGTGGCTGCAGGATCGCCAGCCTGGGCTGTACGACATGCAGGATGTTCTCGGCCTGAACTGAGGCATGCTGTCGCATTGGCGCAGTTAACTGCGCCTTGCCTGCAACTGGCGGTGGACCGAAAAGGGACTTTCCTGTAAGCTTTCTGCTTTAGTGTGTCCACTAAAGTTGCGCAGAATGAATCAGATAAAGAAGCGGGGTGACGGTCGATACGTCATCCCGCTTTTTTACAATCTGCGTTTGCTTCACGTTTTGATTTTCGGAGGTTTTCTTGAGTAAGCCAGCCCTTAAACCTGCCATTTTGGCTCTTGCTGATGGCAGCATTTTTCGCGGCGAGGCCATCGGTGCCGATGGCCAGACTATTGGAGAGGTGGTTTTTAACACCGCCATGACCGGCTATCAGGAAATCCTTACCGATCCTTCCTATGCCCAGCAGATCGTGACCCTGACCTACCCGCATATCGGCAACACCGGCACCACGCCGGAAGATGCCGAATCCAATCGCGTGTGGGCCGCAGGCCTCATCATCCGTGACCTGCCGCTGATCTCCAGCAACTGGCGTAACAAGCAGCCACTGGACGAGTACCTCAAGGAAAACGGCACCGTTGCCATCGCCGGTATCGATACCCGCCGCCTGACCCGCATCCTGCGTGAAAAGGGCTCGCAGAACGGCTGCATCCTGGTAGGCGATGACGCTACCGAGGAAAAAGCCCTGGAACTGGCGCGCAGCTTCCCTGGCCTGAAAGGCATGGACCTGGCCAAGGTGGTCAGCTGCACCGAGCGTTACGAGTGGCGCTCCAGCGTGTGGAATCTGAAAGATGACAGCCACCCGCAAATCCCGGCCAGCGAACTCAAGTACCACGTGGTCGCTTACGACTACGGGGTCAAAACCAACATCCTGCGTATGCTGGTCGAGCGCGGTTGCCGCCTGACTGTGGTGCCGGCGCAGACTCCGGCTGCCGAAGTACTGGCGTTGAACCCGGATGGTGTATTCCTCTCCAACGGCCCTGGCGATCCTGAGCCGTGCGACTACGCCATCGCCGCGATCAAGGAAATTCTCAATACCGAGATTCCGGTGTTCGGTATCTGCCTCGGTCACCAGCTGCTGGCCCTGGCCTCCGGCGCCAAGACCGTGAAAATGGGCACTGGTCACCACGGTGCCAACCACCCGGTACAGGACCTGAAGACCGGCGTGGTAATGATCACCAGTCAGAACCACGGTTTTGCCGTGGACGAGCCGAGCCTGCCGGCCAACCTGCGCGCCACCCACAAGTCGCTGTTCGACGGCACCCTGCAGGGTATCGAGCGCACCGACAAGGATGCGTTCAGCTTCCAGGGTCACCCTGAAGCCAGCCCCGGCCCGCACGACGTAGCCCCCTTGTTTGACCGTTTTATCGAAGCCATGGCCAAGCGCCGTTAAACCCGCCGACTGACCCAAGGATTCGAGAGAGAGAACATGCCAAAGCGTACAGACATTAAAAGTATCCTGATCCTCGGTGCTGGCCCGATCGTTATCGGCCAGGCCTGCGAGTTCGACTATTCCGGTGCTCAGGCGTGTAAAGCGCTGAAAGAAGAGGGCTACCGCGTCATTCTGGTGAACTCCAACCCGGCCACCATCATGACCGACCCGGCCATGGCTGACGCCACCTATATCGAGCCGATCAAGTGGGCCACCGTGGCCAAGATCATCGAGAAGGAGCGCCCGGACGCTCTGCTGCCAACCATGGGTGGCCAGACCGCGCTGAACTGCGCACTGGACCTGGAAAAGCACGGCATCCTGGAGAAATTCGGCGTTGAGATGATCGGTGCCAACGCCGACACAATCGACAAGGCTGAAGACCGTTCACGCTTCGACAAAGCGATGAAAGACATCGGTCTGGCCTGCCCGGTTTCCGGCATCGCGCACAACATGGAAGAAGCCTACGGCGTACTGGAGAAGGTGGGCTTCCCCTGCATCATCCGTCCGTCCTTCACCATGGGCGGCACTGGTGGCGGTATCGCCTACAACCGCGAAGAGTTCGAAGAAATCTGCGCGCGCGGCCTGGATCTGTCGCCGACCAGCGAGCTGCTGATCGACGAATCGCTGATCGGCTGGAAGGAATACGAGATGGAGGTGGTCCGTGACAAGAAGGACAACTGCATCATCGTCTGCGCCATCGAAAACTTCGACCCGATGGGCGTGCACACCGGTGACTCGATCACCGTGGCTCCTGCGCAGACCCTGACCGACAAGGAATACCAGATCCTGCGTAACGCATCGCTTGCGGTGCTGCGCGAGATTGGCGTGGAAACCGGCGGATCCAACGTGCAGTTCGGTATCTGCCCGAATACCGGTCGCATGGTGGTGATCGAGATGAACCCGCGCGTGTCGCGTTCCTCGGCGCTGGCTTCCAAGGCCACCGGTTTCCCGATCGCCAAGATCGCCGCCAAGCTGGCCGTGGGTTACACCCTCGACGAGCTGCAGAACGACATCACCGGCGGACGCACTCCGGCCTCGTTCGAGCCGGCCATCGACTACGTCGTCACCAAGATCCCGCGTTTCGCCTTCGAGAAATTCCCGAAAGCCGACGCCCGTCTGACCACTCAGATGAAGTCTGTGGGTGAAGTCATGGCCATTGGCCGCACCTTCCAGGAGTCCCTGCAGAAAGCCCTGCGCGGTCTGGAAGTTGGTGTGGCCGGCCTCGATCCGAAGCTCGATCTGAACGACCCGGAAGCGGAAAGCACCCTACGCCGCGAACTGACCGTGCCTAGTGCTGACCGCATTTGGTATGTGGCGGATGCCTTCCGCGCCGGTAAAACCGTCGAGGAGGTCTTCCAGCTGACCAACATCGACGAGTGGTTCCTGGTACAGATCGAAGACCTGATCAAGGACGAGGAGCGGGTCAAGACCCTCGGCCTGTCCAGCATCGATCGCGATGCCATGTACAAGCTCAAGCGCAAAGGCTTCTCCGATGCCCGTCTGGCCAAGCTGCTGGGTGTGACCGAGAAGAACCTGCGCAGCCACCGCCACAAACTGAAAGTGCTACCGGTGTACAAGCGCGTCGACACCTGCGCTGCCGAGTTCGCCACCGACACCGCCTATATGTATTCGACCTACGAGGAAGAGTGCGAGGCCAATCCGTCGAGTCGCGACAAGATCATGATCCTCGGTGGTGGCCCCAACCGTATCGGCCAAGGTATCGAGTTCGATTACTGCTGCGTGCACGCGGCGCTGGCCATGCGTGAAGACGGCTACGAGACCATCATGGTCAACTGCAACCCGGAAACCGTCTCCACCGACTACGACACCTCTGATCGCCTGTACTTCGAGCCAGTGACCCTGGAAGACGTGCTGGAAATCGTCCGCGTCGAGCAGCCGAAAGGCGTAATCGTGCAGTACGGCGGCCAGACTCCGTTGAAGATCTGCCGCGCCCTGGAAGAAGCCGGCGTGCCGATCATCGGCACCAGCCCGGACGCCATCGACCGCGCTGAAGACCGTGAGCGCTTCCAGCAGATGGTTCAGCGCCTCGGCCTGCGTCAGCCGGCCAACGCCACCGCGCGCAGTGAAGACGAAGCCCTGGCGCATTCCAAAACCATCGGTTATCCGCTGGTGGTGCGTCCATCCTATGTGCTGGGCGGTCGTGCCATGGAGATCGTCTATCAGGAAGACGAGCTCAAGCGATACATGCGCGAAGCGGTAAAAGTGTCCAACGACAGCCCGGTACTGCTCGATCACTTCCTTAACTGCGCCATTGAAGTGGACGTGGATGCGGTGTGCGACGGCGAAACCGTGGTGATCGGCGCGATCATGCAGCATATCGAGCAAGCCGGTGTGCACTCCGGTGACTCGGCGTGCTCGCTGCCGCCGTACTCACTGCCGATGCACATCCAGGACGAGATCCGTGACCAGGTCAAGAAAATGGCTCTGGAGCTCGGCGTCGTTGGCCTGATGAACGTGCAGATGGCCGTGCAAGGCGAAGACATCTTCGTTATCGAAGTGAACCCGCGCGCCTCGCGTACTGTGCCGTTCGTCTCCAAGTGCGTCGGGGTGTCCCTGGCCAAAGTGGCGGCGCGTGTGATGGCGGGCAAGAACCTAGCCGAAGCGGGTTACACCCAGGAAATCATTCCGCCGTATTTCAGCGTCAAGGAAGCGGTATTCCCGTTTGCCAAGTTCCCTGGCGTTGACCCGATCCTCGGCCCAGAGATGAAGTCCACCGGTGAAGTGATGGGTGTTGGCGATACCTTCGGTGAAGCCTTCGCCAAGGCTCAGCTGGGTGCCAGCGAGATTCTGCCGAATTCCGGCTGCGCCTTTATCAGTGTGCGTGACGACGACAAGCCGCTGGTGGCGGACGTGGCCCGTGACCTGATCGGCCTGGGCTTTGAAGTGGTTGCCACCGCCGGCACTGCTAAGCTGATCGAGGCGGCTGGCTTGCCGGTTCGTCGCGTCAACAAGGTGACCGAGGGCCGTCCGCACGTGGTCGATATGATCAAGAATGACGAAGTCACCCTGATCATCAACACCACCGAAGGTCGTCAGTCCATCGCTGACTCCTACTCCATCCGTCGTAACGCTCTGCAGCACAAGATCTACTGCACCACCACCATCGCGGCGGGGCAGGCGATCTGCGAGGCGCTGAAATTCGGTCCCGAGAAGACCGTGCGCCGGCTGCAGGATCTGCATGCAGGGATCAAGGCATGACCAAGTACCCTATGACCGTCCAGGGCGCGCGCGCCCTGGAAGAAGAGTTGGCGCACCTGACCAAGGTAGTGCGCCCCAAACTCAGTCAGGACATCGGCACCGCACGCGAGCTGGGTGACCTCAAGGAAAACGCCGAGTACCACGCCGCGCGCGAGCAGCAGGGTATGGTCGAGGCGCGTATCCGTGACATCGAAGGTCGCCTGCAGAATGCGGTGATCATCGACGTCACCACCATTGAGCACACCGGCAAGGTGATTTTCGGCACTACCGTGGAAATCGCCAACTGCGAGACCGATGAAAGCGTGGTTTACCAGATCGTCGGTGAAGACGAAGCGGACATCAAACAGCGCAAGATTTCTGTCGGCTCACCCATCGCCCGCGCCCTGATCGGCAAGAGTGAGGGTGATGTGGTTGTCGTGCAGACGCCGAGTGGCGCGCTGGAGTATGAGATTGTCGAGGTTCGCCATCTCTAAGCCCGGTGCGCGTGATGCTGGTGCAATCAGCTGGCTGCTGGTTCAGACACTCTGGGTGGGTGGCCTGTGGTTGCTGCATTTTCTGCTGTTGCCGGCGATCAGCAAAATGGGCCTGGCGTCTTTGCTGGTCGAAGAAATCGGTAATACCCTGCGCCCTTTGCTGGTGGGCTTGAGTGCAATTTGCGTGGCGGTGCAGGTGCTGGTTTTGCTGCGTGCCGAACAGTGGAACAATCTGTGGCGGGATATGCGCGGGCAGTTGCTGCTGGTTGTGGCCGCGATGGCGGGTAGTTATTTTGCGGTTCGCCAACTGTTGCCAGAGGCTGAACTGTGGTTGATGTTCAGTTATCTGGTGATGGCGTTCTGTGGTTTGCTGCTGGTGCTGCAGCCAGTGCCGGATCGGTTGCGACGTAAGCTCTAGCCGGGAGGGGCATGACAAGGCGCTGTGCGCCTTGCCATGCAGGTGCATCAGCCCTGGTAGCGGTGCACGTTGGACAGGTTCTTGTTCACCTTGGGGTTCTTGCGGTAAATCAGCGCCATCTTGCCGATCACCTGCACGGTCTCGGCATTGCCGGCTTTGCACAGCTCGCTGATAGCGGCCAGGCGATCTTCGCGCTCGATGATGCGTAATTGCACTTTAATCAGTTCATGATCGCTCAGTGCGCGCTCCAGTTCAGCCAGCACACCTTCGGTCAAACCGTTGTCCGCCACGATCAATACAGGCTTCAGGTGGTGGCCGATAGATTTGAATTGTTTCTTCTGCTCTTGAGTGAGCGGCATAATCTGATTCCTGCATTTAATCTGGTAAAAAACGGCGATTAGTTTACCCGAGCGCCTTCGGGGCCGCCCAGATATTCATGCGTTGCACAGTTCGAGGTATTGCGTGGCCCGTTCCAAGACCAGTCAAGGTTGGCTGAAAGAGCATTTCAACGACCCCTACGTGAAAATGGCGCAGAAGGACGGCTATCGTTCGCGCGCCAGCTACAAGCTGCTGGAAATCCAGGAAAAGGACCGCATCCTCAGGCCTGGCATTACTGTAGTCGATCTGGGTGCGGCGCCTGGCGGTTGGTCGCAGGTCACCAGTCGGGTGATCGGCGACAAAGGGCGGCTGATCGCGTCAGATATTCTGGAGATGGACAGCATCCCGGATGTCACCTTCATTCAGGGCGACTTTACTGATGATGGTGTGTTCGCGCAGATCCTCGATGCCATCGGGGATAATCAGGTAGACCTTGTGATTTCAGATATGGCCCCCAATATGAGTGGTGTAAGGGAAGCAGATCAGCCGCGCGCCATGTACCTGTGTGAGCTGGCTCTGGATTTGTCGGCGCGAGTCTTGCGGCCGGGTGGTGATTTTCTGATCAAGATCTTCCAGGGCGAAGGCTTCGATCAGTACCACAAGCAGACGCGTCAGATGTTCGACAAGGTGCAGATGCGCAAGCCGCTCTCTTCGCGAGATCGCTCGCGTGAACAGTATCTGCTGGCGCGTGGTTTCCGCGGCGCCTGATGGCTGCCGTAAAGGTGCGAATTGTTCCGGGGCTTTGCGGTCACAGAACAAATAAAGGGTTACAGACGGCGTCTGCCAGGGGTGGGCGTTGTGTAGTAAGTTAGATCGGTACATAACTGGTCGTCATGCGAAGTGCGCTTCGGCACGGGGCCTGCTTCAGAGGGTAGTTAATTGAACGACATGGCAAAGAATCTGGTCCTGTGGCTGATCATCGCCGCCGTCTTGGTGACGGTGATGAACAATTTCTCCAGCCCGAGTGAGTCGAACAAACTCAACTACTCGGAATTTATCCAGCAGGTTCAAGGCGGTAGCGTCAAGCGCGTGACCGTGGATGGTTTCACCATCAGTGGTACGCGTATCGATGGCTCCTCGTTCGAGACCGTGCGTCCAGCGATTCAGGATAACGGCCTGATCAAGGACCTGATGGACAATAACGTCGAGATCGTCGGCAAGCAGCCTGAACAGCAGAGCATCTGGACTCAGTTGCTGGTGGCCAGCTTCCCGATTCTGGTGATCATCGCCGTGTTTATGTTCTTCATGCGCCAGATGCAGGGCGGCGCTGGTGGCAAGGGCGGGCCGATGAGCTTCGGTAAGTCCAAGGCGCGCCTGCTGTCCGAAGATCAGGTCAAGACCACCTTTGCAGATGTCGCCGGTTGCGACGAAGCCAAGGAAGAAGTCAGCGAGCTGGTTGAATTTCTCCGCGATCCGGGCAAGTTCCAGCGCCTGGGTGGTCGTATCCCCCGTGGCGTGCTGATGGTGGGTTCGCCTGGTACCGGTAAAACACTGTTGGCCAAAGCGGTTGCTGGTGAAGCCAAGGTGCCGTTCTTCACCATCTCTGGTTCCGACTTCGTTGAAATGTTTGTCGGTGTTGGCGCCAGCCGCGTCCGCGATATGTTTGATCAGGCCAAGAAGCATGCGCCGTGCATCATCTTTATCGATGAGATTGACGCCGTTGGTCGCCATCGTGGTGCTGGCATGGGTGGTGGTCACGATGAGCGCGAGCAGACCCTCAACCAGTTGCTGGTAGAGATGGACGGCTTTGAAATGAATGACGGCATCATTGTGATTGCCGCCACCAACCGTCCTGATGTTCTTGATCCTGCCTTGTTGCGCCCAGGTCGTTTTGACCGTCAGGTCGTGGTCGGTCTGCCGGATATCCGTGGTCGTGAGCAGATTCTGAAAGTGCACATGCGCAAAGTGCCGATGGGCGAAGACGTTGCGCCGGCGGTGATTGCGCGCGGTACTCCCGGCTTTTCCGGTGCTGATCTGGCCAACCTGGTCAACGAGGCCTCACTGTTCGCTGCGCGTGCCGGTAAGCGTCTGGTCGAGATGAAGGAGTTCGAGCTGGCTAAAGACAAGATCATGATGGGTGCCGAGCGCAAAACCATGGTCATGTCTGACAAGGAGAAGCTCAACACCGCGTTCCACGAGGCTGGCCATGCCATCGTCGGTCGTCTGGTGCCCGAGCACGATCCGGTTTACAAGGTGTCGATCATTCCGCGTGGTCGTGCCCTGGGCGTGACCATGTTCCTGCCTGAAGAAGACCGTTACAGCCTGAGCAAGCGTGCACTGACCAGCCAGATCTGCTCGCTGTTCGGTGGGCGGATTGCCGAAGAGATGACCTTGGGTTTCGACGGCGTCACCACCGGGGCGTCCAATGACATCATGCGCGCCACCCAATTGGCCAAGAACATGGTCACCAAGTGGGGTTTGTCGGAAAAGCTTGGGCCGCTGATGTATGCCGAAGAGGAGGGTGAAGTTTTCCTTGGGCGTAGCATGGGTAGCCAGGCTAGCAATGTTTCCGGTGAGACGGCCAAGCTGATCGATGAAGAGGTTCGCCGCATCATTGACGAGTGCTACGCCACTGCGAAGAAGTTGCTGGTGGAAAATCGTGACAAGCTTGATGCCATGGCAGAAGCGTTGATGAAGTACGAGACCATTGATGCTGAGCAGATCGACGACATCATGAATGGTCTGGCGCCACGTGAGCCGAAAGGCTGGCAGGGTGGTGACGACAATAACGGCACGCCGACTGCGCCTATTGAGATCGTCGAGTCTGCGGAAAAGCCCATTGGTGGTCCTGCCGCTGAGCATTAAGGTTCTTCATGTCTGTTGTGCCTACCTTTGACCGGCTGCCCTGTGGCAGCCGGTTTCTTGATTTAAGCCGTCCGCAAGTGATGGGCATCCTCAACGTAACCCCTGACTCTTTCTCCGATGGTGGGCGCTACGGCCAGCGTGACGCAGCATTGCGTCATGCTGAGGCAATGCTGCGGGCTGGTGCGACGCTGATCGATGTCGGTGGTGAGTCGACTCGTCCGGGCGCGCGTGCGGTTTCTCCAGTTGAGGAGTTGGAGCGGGTTGCGCCGATTGTTGAGGCCATTGCTGCCGAGTTGGATGTGATTATCTCGGTGGATACCTCGACGCCAGCTGTCATGCGGGAAACAGCCCGTCTGGGGGCGGGGCTTATCAATGATGTGCGTTCGTTACAGCGCGATGGCGCTCTGGATGCGGCGGCCGATACGGGTTTGCCGGTGTGCCTGATGCATATGCACGGTGAGCCAAGCACCATGCAGCAGGATCCTCAGTACGCTGATGTGGTGGTTGAGGTGCGTGATTTTCTGCTTGAGCGCATGGTTGCCTGTGCTGCGGCGGGGATTGTTGCTGAGCGGATTATTCTTGATCCGGGTTTTGGCTTTGCGAAAACCCTGGCGCACAACCTGTCGTTATTCAAGCATCTCAAGACTTTACATGCGCTGGGTCGTCCTCTGCTGGTAGGGGCTTCGCGTAAAAGCATGATTGGCAAAGTATTGGGTCATGAAGTTGGCGAGCGCTTATATGGCAGTCTGGCGCTGGCTGCTCTGGCTGTCAGTAAGGGAGCCCACATCCTGCGCGTGCATGATGTGGCGGAAACGGTTGATGTGGTGCGCATGATCGCCGCAGTTGAAGCAGCAGAATAAGTTAGAGGGATTGGCGGGATGGCTAGAAAATATTTTGGTACTGACGGGATTCGTGGGCGAGTGGGTGATTTCCCGATCACGCCGGATTTTATGCTCAAGCTCGGCTGGGCGGCCGGCATGGCATTCCGCAAGCAAGGCAAGTGCCGCATCCTGATCGGTAAAGACACGCGTATTTCCGGCTATATGTTTGAGTCGGCTCTTGAGGCGGGTCTGTCTGCGGCGGGTGCCGATGTGATGCTGCTGGGGCCGATGCCAACGCCAGCCATCGCCTACCTGACTCGCACTTTTCATGCAGAGGCCGGTATCGTCATCAGTGCTTCGCACAACCCGCACCATGACAATGGCATCAAGTTCTTCTCGGGTCAGGGCACCAAGCTGCCGGACGAAATCGAGTTGATGATCGAAGAGTTACTGGATCAGCCGATGACCGTGGTCGAGTCCGAGCAGTTAGGCAAGGTCTCGCGAATCAACGATGCTGCTGGGCGCTATATCGAATTCTGCAAGAGCAGTGTGCCAAGCAGCACCGACTTCGCCGGGCTGAAGATCGTCATCGATTGCGCTCATGGTGCCGCGTACAAGGTGGCGCCAAGCGTATTCCGCGAGTTGGGTGCGCATGTCACTGTGCTGTCGGCGCAGCCAAACGGCCTGAATATCAATGACAACTGTGGCTCGACGCATATCGAAGCGCTGCAGGCTGAGGTGCTGGCGCAGCAGGCTGATCTGGGCATTGCTTTCGATGGCGATGCGGATCGCGTGTTGATGGTCGATCATTCCGGCGCCCTTGTGGATGGCGATGAGTTGCTGTTCATCATTGCTCGCGATCTGCTGGAACGTGGCAAGCTGCAGGGCGGCGTGGTCGGCACGCTGATGAGTAATCTGGGGCTTGAGCTGGCTCTGGCCGATCTGGGTATTCCCTTTGCTCGGGCCAAGGTCGGTGATCGTTATGTGATCGCCGAGTTGCTGGCGCGTAATTGGCAATTGGGCGGCGAAAACTCCGGGCATCTGTTGTGTCTGCAGCACACCACCACGGGTGATGCGATCATCGCTGCGTTGCAGGTGCTGATGGCGCTCAAGCGCCGTGGGCAGACGCTAGGTGAGGCGCGACTGGGTATGCAGAAGTGTCCGCAGGTGCTGGTTAACGTGCGTTTTGCTGGAGGCGTCGATCCGCTGGAGCATCCTGTTGTGCAGGAAGCCAGTGCCCGTGTGACCGAGCAGATGGCGGGGCGGGGTCGTGTGTTGTTGCGCAAATCGGGTACCGAGCCCTTGGTGCGTGTCATGGTTGAGGGTGATGATGAAAGCCTGGTTCGCGGCTATGCCGATGAATTAGCTAAAATTGTTGCTGATGTATGTGCTTGATTCGGCTTGCCAGTCGGTAAGCTGTTGGGTAAAATCTGCGCCCTCTTTGACCGACGAGGTAAAGCATGCGTCGCCCAATGGTTGCTGGTAACTGGAAAATGCACGGTACCCGCGCCAGCGTCGCAGAGCTGATCAACGGTCTCAACCAGCAGGCTTTGCCTGCTGGTGTAGATGTTGCGGTTTTTCCCTCTTGCCTGCATATAGCCCAAGTTGTTGATGGTCTGGTCGGCAAGGTTGTTGCGGTCGGTGCGCAAGATTGTTCGACTGAAGCGCAGCAAGGTGCTTTGACGGGTGAAGTGGCAGCAAGCCAATTGGCGGATGCGCGTTGCTCGATGGTGTTGATTGGTCACTCTGAGCGCAGGTCGTTGCTGGCTGAGGGTGATGAGGTTGTGACGCGCAAGTTTGCTGCGGCGCAATCTGCTGGGCTCTTGCCTGTGCTTTGTGTGGGGGAAACCCTTGCTGAGCGTGAGGCAGGTCAAACCCTTGATGTGGTTGCGGCGCAGTTGGCGGCAGTGACTGACAGACTGGGTGTTGATGTGTTTGCCGATGCGGTCATTGCCTATGAGCCGGTTTGGGCGATAGGCACTGGATTGACTGCGTCGCCTGAGCAGGCTCAGGAAGTTCATGCGGCGATTCGTGCGCAGCTGGCGGCGAAAAGTGCTGAGTTGGCTGGAAAAGTAAGAATTCTTTATGGTGGCAGTGTTAAGGCCGCCAGTGCTGCCGAGTTGTTCGGTATGCCGGATATCGATGGGGGGCTTGTGGGTGGAGCCTCTCTGAATGCGGATGAGTTCGGTGCGATTTGTCGCGCCGCAGGAAGCTAAGAAAATGCTGGAAACAGTTATCGTTGTTCTTCATCTGCTGGGTGCCATTGGTGTTGTTGCGCTGGTTTTGCTGCAGCAAGGCAAGGGTGCCGACGCGGGTGCGTCTTTTGGTTCGGGTGCTTCGGCAACTGTATTCGGAAGCCAAGGTTCCTCTACCTTTTTGAGTCGAGTTACTGCTATACTTGCCACCGCTTTTTTCATGACTAGCTTGGGTTTAGCGTTCTTTGCTAAAGACAAAGCTGATGGTATGGCTCAGGTTGGTTTGCCTGATCCAGCAGTCTTGGAAGTACAACAGGCTAAGCCAGCTGTTGAAGATGTGCCTGTTCTGGATGCAGCTAAGCCGGCTAATGAAGCGGCAGACGTACCTCAGGCTCCTGAGCAGCAGTAAGTAGCAACACGCGTTACGCAACAAACGATTTTGCCGAGGTGGTGGAATTGGTAGACACGCTACCTTGAGGTGGTAGTGGCCATAGGCTGTAGGGGTTCGAGTCCCCTCCTCGGTACCAATTTTCAGAAAGGCCCGCTCGATGCGGGCCTTTTTGTTGCTGGAGTGTCGATTGACCCTTGGCTGGGTTAAGTCGTATAATCCGGCCCCAGCTTTGATGTGGGATTGAGCAGTAAAGTCGCTCCTCGGATGTGAGTCCGTTGCTGGCTGGGTTAAACCAGCCCCCGCATTGAGTTGCAGAGGAGCCCCTTTTAAGGGGCTTTTTGCTAGCTGGGCGACAGCTTTGCCGGCCTTTAGAGGGCGGTTTGATGATGGGCGATTCGCCCATTTTTTATTTTTACAGCATGCGCGAGGGGTTCAGGTGTCGAGCAAGCTAGAACAGTTGCAGGCCTTGGTGGCCCCGGTAGTCGAGGCTCTTGGCTACCAATGTTGGGGTGTCGAGTTCCTGTCACAAGGGCGGCATTCTCTGCTGCGAATTTATATTGATAAGCAGCCTGACGGCGTAGTGATCGAAGACTGTGAAATTGTCAGTCGGCAGATCAGTGGTGTGCTCGATGTAGAGGACCCGATCAGCGCCGAGTACACCCTTGAGGTGTCATCGCCAGGCATGGATAGGCCACTGTTCACCCTCGAACAGTTCGCCAGCCATGTTGGTGAGCAGGTCAAGATCAAGCTGCGTTCGCCTTTTGAAGGGCGACGCAACTTCCAGGGCCTTCTGCGCGGTGTGGAAGAGCAGGATGTGGTAGTGCAGGTGGATGACCACGAGTTCCTGTTGCCGATCGACATGATCGACAAGGCCAACATTATCCCCAGATTTGATTGAGACGCGGATCCCGCGCAAGTGGCGCGGATAGCGCGGATCCAATGGATTGCGAAAGGCGAGGCGTACGATGAGCAAAGAAGTACTGCTGGTTGTTGAGTCGGTGTCCAACGAAAAGGGCGTACCGGCGGGCGTAATTTTTGAGGCGCTGGAGCTGGCTTTGGCCACTGCTACGAAAAAGCGTTTTGAGGACGAAGTCGAGTTGCGTGTGGTGATCAACCGCCACAACGGAAGCTACGAAACTTTCCGCTGCTGGACGGTGGTGGAAGAAAGTGACTTTGATGATCCTGCGCACCAGGTCACCACAGACATGCCGCGTGCAGTTGAAGCTAACGCCAAAGTTGGCGATGTGCTGGAAGAGAAGATCGAATCCATCGAATTCGGCCGCATTGCTGCGCAAACCGCCAAGCAGGTGATTGTGCAGAAGGTTCGCGAAGCTGAGCGTGCTCAGGTGGTTGAAGCCTATCGCGAGCGTCTGGGTGAAATCATCTCCGGCACCGTGAAGAAAGTGACCCGCGACAGCGTCATCGTTGACCTGGGTAACAATGCTGAAGCAATGCTGGCTCGTGAAGACATCATCTCTCGCGAAACCTTCCGCGTCGGTGTGCGTCTGCGCGCACTGCTCAAGGAAATCCGTACCGAGAACCGCGGCCCACAGCTGATTCTGTCGCGCACTGCGCCAGAAATGCTGATTGAACTGTTCCGCATCGAAGTGCCGGAAATCGCTGAAGAACTGATCGAAGTCATGGGCGCATCCCGCGACCCGGGTTCGCGCGCCAAGCTGGCCGTGCGTTCCAAGGACAAACGTATCGATCCGCAAGGTGCCTGTATCGGCATGCGTGGTTCGCGCGTGCAGGCGGTATCCGGCGAGTTGGCCGGTGAGCGTGTCGATATCGTGCTGTGGGACGACAACCCCGCGCAGTTCGTGATCAACGCCATGTCGCCGGCCGAAGTGGCCGCCATCATTGTCGACGAAGATGCCCATGCCATGGATATCGCCGTTGGTGCAGACAACCTTGCTCAGGCCATTGGCCGCGGCGGTCAGAACGTGCGTCTGGCCAGTCAGCTGACTGGTTGGACCCTCAACGTAATGACCGAGGCGGACATTCAGGCCAAACAGCAGGCGGAAACAGGCGACATCTTGCAGCGCTTTATCGACGAGCTGGAAGTCGACGAAGAACTGGCTCAGGTGTTGGTCGAAGAGGGCTTCACCAGCCTTGAAGAAATTGCCTACGTACCGATGGAAGAGATGCTCAGCATCGATGGCTTCGACGAGGATATCGTCAACGAGCTCCGCGCTCGCGCCAAAGATCGCTTGCTGACCAAAGCCATTGCCAACGAGGAAAAGCTGGCAGATGCCCACCCAGCCGAAGACTTGCTCTCGCTTGAGGGGATGGATAAGGCGCTTGCGCATGAACTGGCAGTGCGCGGCGTTATTAACCGCGAAGACCTGGCCGAGCAGTCGATTGATGACCTGCTCGACATCGACGGTATCGACGCTGAGCGAGCCGGCAAGTTGATCATGGCCGCCCGAGCCCATTGGTTCGAGTAAGCAGTTGCGGCCTGAGGAGAGAAATGCATGACGCAAGTCACGGTTAAAGAACTGGCCCAAGTGGTCAATACGCCGGTTGAACGCCTGCTGCAGCAAATGAGTGAGGCTGGTTTGCCGCACAAAAGCGCCGAGCAAGCAGTAACCGACAGTGAGAAGCAAGCCCTGTTGGCTTATCTCAAGAGCAGTCACGGCGAGAAAGTGGAAGAGCCGCGCAAGATCACCTTGCAGCGCAAAACCACCAGCACCCTGCGTGTTGCCGGTAGCAAAACCATCAGCGTTGAAGTGCGTAAGAAGAAAACCTTCGTTAAGCGCAGCGCCGAAGAAATTGAAGCAGAGAAGCAGCGTGAACTGGCTGAGCAGCGTGCTGTTGCTGAAGCGGCGCGTCTGAAGGCGGAAGAAGAAGCCAAGCAGCGCGCTGCTGAGGACGCGCAGCGTGCGGCCGCAGCGCCTGCTGCTGTTGAGGCGCCTGTTGAAGCTGCTCCGGCTGTCGAAATCGAGCTGCCAGTGGTTGCTGCACCGGTTGTCGAAGAACGCAAAAAAGACGAGCCACGTCGTCCCGACAAGGCGCGTAATGATGATGCCGACCGTCGTGGCGGTGAGCGCAAGACCACCCAGCATCGTCCGACCGTCAAAGAGAAGGCACCGGCACCGCGCGTTGCTCCGCGTACCATTGATGAGGAAAGCGATGGCTTCCGTCGCGGTGGTCGTGGCAAGGCTAAGCTGAAGAAACGTAACCAGCACGGTTTCCAGAGCCCGACTGGGCCAATCGTGCGTGACGTGAAGATCGGCGAAACCATCACTGTGGGCGATCTCGCTCAGCAGATGTCGGTCAAGGCTGCTGAAATCATCAAGTTCATGTTCAAACTGGGTACCCCGGCGACCATCAACCAGGTGCTGGATCAGGAAACTGCCCAGCTGGTTGCTGAAGAGCTCGGCCACAAGGTCACCCTGATCAGCGATACAGCACTGGAAGACTCCCTGGCAGAGTCGCTGAAGTTCGAAGGCGAGACCTTTGCCCGTGCGCCGGTTGTGACCGTAATGGGTCACGTTGACCACGGTAAGACTTCGCTGCTCGACTACATTCGTCGCGCCAAGGTGGCGGCTGGTGAAGCTGGCGGCATTACCCAGCACATCGGTGCCTACCACGTAGAAACCGAGCGCGGCATGGTCACCTTCCTCGATACCCCAGGCCACGCCGCGTTTACCGCCATGCGTGCCCGTGGTGCCAAGGCGACTGACATCGTAATTCTGGTGGTTGCTGCTGACGATGGCGTGATGCCGCAGACCATTGAAGCCGTTCAGCATGCTCAGGCAGCTGGCGTGCCGCTGGTGGTGGCAGTGAACAAGATCGACAAGCCGGGTGCTGACCTTGATCGCATCCGTAGTGAACTGTCGGTACACAACGTGACCTCGGAAGAGTGGGGCGGTGATACGCCGTTCGTACCTGTGTCGGCGAAAGTCGGTACCGGCGTCGACGAGCTGCTCGAAGCCGTACTGCTGCAGGCTGAGATCCTCGAACTGAAAGCTACTCCGTCGGCTCCTGGCCGTGGTGTGGTGGTTGAATCGCGTCTCGACAAAGGCCGTGGCCCGGTAGCGACCGTACTGGTTCAGGACGGTACCCTGCGTCAAGGCGACATGGTCCTGATCGGCTCGAACTACGGCCGTATCCGCGCCATGCTCGACGAGAACGGCAAGCCGATCAAAGAAGCAGGCCCGTCGATCCCGGTCGAGATTCTCGGCCTGGACGGCACTCCAGATGCTGGCGACGACATGAGCGTGCTGGCTGACGAGAAGAAAGCCCGTGAAGTCGCACTGTTCCGTCAAGGCAAGTTCCGCGAAGTGAAACTGGCCCGTGCGCACGCCGGCAAGCTGGAAAACATCTTCGAGAACATGGGCCAGGAAGAGAAGAAGACGCTCAACATCGTCCTCAAATCCGACGTCCGTGGTTCGCTGGAAGCGCTGCAAGGCTCGCTCAGCGGCCTGGGTAACGATGAAGTGCAAGTGCGTGTGGTCGGTGGCGGCGTCGGTGGTATCACCGAATCCGATGCCAACCTGGCGCTGGCCTCCAACGCTGTACTGTTCGGTTTCAACGTGCGTGCCGATGCCGGCGCGCGCAAGATCGTCGAGCAGGAAGGTCTGGATATGCGTTACTACAACGTGATCTACGACATCATCGAGGACGTCAAGAAAGCCCTGACCGGCATGCTCGGCAGCGATGTTCGCGAGAACATCCTGGGTATTGCCGAAGTGCGTGATGTGTTCCGTTCGCCGAAGTTCGGTGCGATTGCCGGTTGTATGGTGGTCGAGGGTACGGTTTACCGTAACCGCCCGATCCGCGTACTGCGCGACGACGTGGTGATCTTCGAAGGCGAGCTGGAATCCCTGCGCCGCTTCAAAGACGATGCTTCCGAAGTGCGTAATGGCATGGAGTGCGGTATCGGCGTGAAGAGCTACAACGACGTCAAGGTCGGCGACAAGATCGAAGTGTTCGAGAAAGTCCAAGTGGCTCGTAGCCTGTAAGCACGAGTTGCAACATGCAGCGCCCGGCCCCGCTTTTGCGCGGCCGGGCGTTTGCCGCTTTTAGGTCCGCTGCTTTTTGCGGCAGCGTGGCGAGTGAAGGTAGTACAAATGGCCAAAGAATTCAGCCGGGCTCAACGCATCGGCGACCAGATACAGCGCGAGTTGGCGCAGTTGATCCGCATGGAAGTCAAAGACCCGCGCCTGGGTGGTTTGGTGACCATCACCGCTGTGGACGTCAGCCGTGACTCCAGCCATGCCAAGGTGTACGTCACCGTTATGGGGGGTGAGTCGCAGGAAGGTGTGGACAGCGTGGCGCAGAGCATCAAGGTGCTTAACGATGCCAGCGGCTTTTTGCGTATGCAGTTGGGTCGCGCAATGAAGCTGCGCAGCGTACCGCACCTGCGCTTCCACTATGACGAGAGCGTGATTCGCGGTGCGCAGCTGTCGGCACTGATCGAGCGTGCCGTCAGCGAAGACCGTCAGCATGACGATGCACCCACCGAGGCCAAGGAGTAAGCGCGTGGCTCAGGTCAAACGTATTCGTCGTGCCGTCGACGGCATCATTCTGCTGGATAAGCCCAAGGGCTTTAGCTCCAACGCCGCATTGCAGAAGGTGCGCTGGTTGCTCAATGCCGAGAAGGCTGGGCACACCGGTAGCCTTGATCCGCTGGCCACCGGCGTGCTGCCGCTGTGCTTCGGTGAAGCGACCAAGTTCTCCCAGTACCTGCTGGATGCTGACAAGGGCTATGAGACCCTGATGCAACTGGGCATCACCACCACCACCGCCGATGCTGAAGGCGAGGTGCTGGAGCGTCGTCCGGTGACCGTTGGTCGCGCCGATATCGAAGCGCTGCTGCCACAATTTCGTGGTGAAATCAGCCAGATACCGCCGATGTACTCGGCGCTCAAGCGTGATGGCCAACCGCTTTACAAGCTTGCCCGTGCTGGCGAAGTAGTGGAGCGCGAGCCGCGTTCTGTTACTATTGCGCGCCTGGAATTACTGGACTGCGAGGCGGAGCAAGCGCGCCTGGCGGTTGACTGCAGCAAAGGCACCTATATTCGCACCCTGGTCGAGGACATTGGCCACCTGTTGGGTTGCGGTGCACATGTTGCAGAGCTGCGTAGAACCAAAGCGGGTCCCTTCGATCTGAGCCGCACCGTAACGCTCGAAGAGCTGGAGCGGGTGCACGCTGAAGGTGGCAACGAAGCGGTTGATCAGTTCCTGCAACCGGTCGACAGCGGCTTGCAACATTGGCCATTGCTGCAGTTTTCCGAGCACAGTTCGTTCTACTGGCTGCAAGGTCAGCCGGTACGTGCCCCGGAAGCGCCGAAGTTCGGCATGGTTCGGGTGCAAGATCACAACGGTCGCTTTATCGGTATCGGTGAAGTGAGCGAAGACGGGCGTATTGCGCCGCGTCGATTGATTTCAACCAAGGCCTAGCCTGGGTTGCTGCTGCAGGCTTCTGGCCTGTGGTGCTGGATTCGGTCAGTAAGACCGTAGCGCAGGCAGGGGTTTCGGCTCTGGTCTGCGTGTATCGAGGGTGGCTGTTAATAGGCGCGGTCATACCTCATTTTAAAAACACGGGAAGCGATTCCTGGCCTATTGCGACTGTTTCGGCAGTTGCCTAACTGAGAGGATTGCCCCATGGCACTCAGCGTTGAAGAAAAAGCCCAGATCGTTAACGACTACAAGCAAGCTGAAGGCGACACCGGTAGCCCGGAAGTGCAAGTTGCACTGCTGTCCGCCAACATCAACAAGCTGCAAGGCCACTTCAAGGCCAACGGTAAAGATCACCACAGCCGTCGTGGTCTGATCCGTATGGTTAACCAGCGTCGTAAGCTGCTGGACTACCTGAAGGGTAAAGACACCAGTCGTTACAGCGCCCTGATCGGTCGCCTGGGTCTGCGTCGCTAAGCAATGCTTACGCGTAGCTGACTGCCGAAGCTGGAAGTGGGGTTTACCCTGCTTCCAGCTTTTGCTTTTCTGCTTTGGCTGTTTTGGACGATAGCGGGTCCGATTCCCGTAACCGCCCACTCATTCTGTAAGACCCGTCTGTTCACATGCTGAGCAACGGCTGCAAGAAACGCTTTCCCCAAGGGCAACAAAGAGAAGGAAAACACCGTGAACCCGGTAATCAAGAAGTTCCAGTTCGGTCAATCGACCGTTACCCTCGAAACGGGCCGCATCGCCCGTCAAGCCTCCGGCGCAGTACTGGTCACCGTTGACGATGACGTCACCGTACTGGTTGCTGTCACCGGCGCAAAAACTGCCGACCCAAGCAAAGGCTTTTTCCCGCTGTCCGTGCACTACCAGGAAAAAACCTACGCAGCCGGCAAGATCCCTGGCGGTTTCTTCAAGCGTGAAGCGCGCCCGAGCGAAAAAGAAACCCTGACTTCGCGCCTGATCGACCGTCCGATCCGCCCGCTGTTCCCGGAAGGTTTCCAGAACGAAGTGCAGGTCATTTGCACCGTGGTTTCCACCAGCAAGAAGACCGATCCGGACATCGCTGCGATGATCGGTACCTCGGCTGCCCTGGCCATCTCCGGCATCCCGTTCAACGGCCCGATCGGTGCCGCGCGCGTGGCCTTCCACCCGGAAACCGGCTACCTGCTGAACCCGACCTACGAGCAACTCAAGGCTTCCAGCCTGGACATGGTCGTGGCCGGTACCAAGGACGCCGTATTGATGGTTGAGTCGGAAGCCAAAGAGCTGACCGAAGACCAGATGCTGGGCGCCGTACTGTTCGCCCACGACGAATTCCAGGCTGTGATCAAAGCCGTATCCGAGCTGGCCGCCGAAGCCGCCAAGCCGACCTGGGACTGGCAGCCGAAAGCGGAAAACACCGCGCTGCTCAATGCTATCCGCAGTGAGTTTGGTGAGGAAATCTCCAAGGCCTACACCATCATCATCAAGCAGGACCGCTATGCGCGTCTGGGCGAGCTGAAAGATCAGGTGGTTGCCAAGTTCTCCGGCGAAGAAGGCCAGCCGTCTGCTGGTGAAGTCAAAGACGCTTTCGGTGAAATCGAATACCGCACCGTGCGCGAGAACATCGTTAACGGCAAACCGCGTATCGATGGCCGTGACACCCGTACCGTACGTGGCCTGAACATCGAAGTCGGCGTACTGGACAAGACCCACGGTTCGGCTCTGTTCACCCGTGGCGAAACCCAGGCCCTGGTCGTTGCCACCCTCGGTACCGCCCGTGATGCGCAGCTGCTCGACACCCTGGAAGGCGAGAAGAAAGACCCCTTCATGCTGCACTACAACTTCCCGCCGTACTCGGTCGGTGAGTGTGGTCGCATGGGCGCCACCGGCCGCCGCGAAATCGGTCACGGTCGTCTGGCCCGTCGTTCGGTGCAGGCCATGCTACCGGCCGCCGACGTGTTCCCGTACACCATCCGCGTGGTATCGGAAATCACCGAGTCCAACGGTTCGTCCTCGATGGCATCCGTCTGCGGTGCTTCCCTGGCCCTCATGGACGCTGGTGTACCGATGAAGGCACCGGTTGCCGGTATCGCCATGGGTCTGGTTAAAGAAGGCGAGAAATTTGCTGTTCTGACCGACATCCTCGGTGACGAAGACCACCTGGGCGACATGGACTTCAAAGTGGCCGGTACCGCCAATGGCGTGACCGCGCTGCAGATGGACATCAAGATCCAGGGCATCACCGAAGAAATCATGGAAATCGCTCTGGGCCAGGCCCTGGAAGCGCGCCTGAATATCCTCGGCCAGATGAACCAGGTCATTGCTCAGTCCCGCAGCGAACTGTCGGCCAACGCACCGACCATGATCGCCATGAAGATCGACCAGGACAAGATTCGCGACGTGATCGGCAAAGGTGGCGCGACCATCCGTGCCATCTGCGAAGAAACCAAGGCATCGATCGACATCGAAGACGACGGCTCGATCAAGATCTTCGGCGAAACCAAGGAAGCTGCAGAAGCAGCGCGTCAGCGCGTTCTGGGCATCACCGCGGAAGCCGAGATTGGCAAGATCTACGTTGGCAAGGTCGAGCGCATCGTCGACTTCGGTGCCTTCGTCAACATCCTGCCGGGCAAGGACGGCCTGGTGCACATCTCCATGCTCAGCGATGCGCGCGTAGAGAAGGTCACCGACGTGCTGAAAGAAGGTCAGGAAGTTGAAGTACTGGTACTGGACGTGGACAACCGCGGCCGTATCAAGCTGTCCATCAAGGACGTTGCTGCTGCCAAGGCTTCGGGCGTCTAATCGCTGAGTCGCTTTGCGCTGCATAAAGAGGGCCCTCAGGGGCCCTCTTTTTTTGCCTGCAAAAAGCTCCGGGCGACCATGCTGCTGTGCGACCACAGGTGTCGTGCAATATGCCTTGCGCGGTAAGGTCGAACATGCAGATTGCACGAATCAAGCTGTTCTGATTTATTTATAAGTTATTGATATTTATAAATAAATTTAAATTTATCGGGTTGGCACAGCGCTTGCGATAGTACTGGGGAGGCTGCAGCTCGTAGTGGCTTGCAGATTGTTCAGTAAACGCAGGAGGCTTTACCCATGAAAACGCCAATCAAGCATTTTGCTGTAACCGCCATGACCGCCACCGCTCTGAGTGTACTGCTCGCCGGACCGGCTTTGGCCGCTGGTGTTCCTAGCGCTCAACCACTGATGCTGGCTGCCAGTGAAACGATGGATAAGGCCGAAGATGCGGTTTCCGATACCTGGATCACCAGCAAAGTGAAATCGACCTTTCTGGCCGATAGCAACCTGAGCGGCCTCGACATCAAGGTCGAGACTAATCAGGGGGTAGTGGCACTGTCCGGTATTGTGGCCAGCTCGGCTGAGCGTGACCTGGCGATCGCCAAGGCCGGAGAGATCAAAGGTGTTAAGGCTGTAGCCGCCGAAGCCCTGGAAACCGCCCAGTAATCCATGGATGTGTGCCAGGCACGGTAACAGTGTCTGGCCGCCACTCAACGACGAGGACAGCGTAATGAATGCCGATATCATCAAAGGCAAGTGGAAGCAGATCAATGGCCACATCAAGGAGCGTTGGGGCAACCTGACCGACGATGATCTGGATGTAGCTGAGGGCCATAGCGAATACCTGGCAGGCAAGCTGCAGGAACGTTACGGCTGGACCAAGGAAAAGGCTCAGGATGAGCTGCGGGATTTCAGCAATAAGCTGTAAGCAGGCATAAAAAAGCCCCGCTGGCTTATCAGCGGGGCTTTTTAGTGGCTGTCGGGATTATCTGCCGCGCTTACTTTCTATTTTGACCAGGCGATTACCCTCGAAGCGCAGAAACTGGTACATGCCGTTGCGCGGGCCATAGGCCCATTCTTCCACGGCTACTTCGTTACGAAAACCATAGGCATCAAGCACTTCTCGGTAGCCAACAAACTCTCGGCTGATGGGCTCACCACATTTGCTGGTGACTACGCTGGTCGAGTCCTCCAGGCTGATCAAGCCGCTGTCGCAGCGCAGGGTGGATGAGGCATGGGCGCCCAGTGGAAACAATATCAGCAGACTACAAAGTAGTTTTTTCATCAGTGGGCTTTCCATGGCAAGTATTAGCGGCTTCGACGGCGTTCGATGGCGCGCAGGCGCGTGCCTTCGAACGTAAGGATGCTCAGCATGCCGTTATCCGGGCCGTAGACCCATTCCTCGATCTGGTATTCGCGCCGTTCATTGGGGCCGAGAGAGTAGCCTACCAAATCGCGAAAAGCCGGCTCGCCGCACTTTTGCAGTACCTCGAAACGGCGGTCATCCAGGCTGACCAACTGGCTGCCGCAGCGCAGCGTTTCAGCTTGCGCCAGGGTGCTGGCTGCGCTCAAGGCGAGCAGCGAGATTACGGAGCGTGTACGCATCAACTTCGTCTACCTTATTCGCTACCCAGATGCAGAGTGGTGGCGACGCGTCCATCGGCGTCGGCTTGTGCCATATTGACATCCAGCAGGTAGATACGTTCTGCCGCCAGGCCGCCCCGTTCAACCAGGTAGCTCTTGATCTCGGCGGCGCGCGCTTGAGCTAGCTGACGTTGCAGCAGGCCGCTTTGCGACCAGGATTGCAGCACGCCTTCGCGCATCTTCGCGTGGCGCTCCTCATCGGCCAGGTTGGCCCACTCGGCTGGCGGCTGCTGTTTCAGGCGTGCGCGGTAGATGCCTTCAAGCAGCACGGCTTTATCGTCCTCATCCACCTGCAGTTCGCTCGGGTCTGCGGGCACCTTGTCACCACGGCGCTGCAGGATCTTGTACCAGGTGCTCTGGTATTCACGCTCCAGTCGTTCGGCCGCCAATGGTGGGCCATCGCTGCTCTGGGCGCTCATGCCTTCGATTTCCAAACGCAGGGTCGGGCGCTCCTTCAAGGCGCTGGCCAGGGTGTCCAGGGTCTTCTGTGCATTATCGTCAAGCACGCTGCCACCTGCGCTGAAACGCACGGTACTGAGATCGACATCACTGCCGCCACTGACCAGCCCGCCGATAAACTTGAACGGTGCCTGAGCCGCGCGCAGCACCAGATTGCGCAGGGTTTGCCAGACAATCGGCATCACGCTGAATTCCGGGCTGTTGAGGTTGCCCTGTACCGGTAGCTGG
Organism: Pseudomonas anguilliseptica; assembly: GCF_021375795.1. Lineage (GTDB taxonomy): Bacteria > Pseudomonadota > Gammaproteobacteria > Pseudomonadales > Pseudomonadaceae > Aquipseudomonas > Aquipseudomonas anguilliseptica_A. The sequence continues at coordinate 45,403 of NZ_JAEIOI010000007.1, forward strand.
ATCTCGATATTGCCCTTGGTGTCTTTGAGCAGTGCCACGGCCAGGCGGATCGGCAGGTCCATGGCATCCTTGCTGTCGACTTTCTCGCCCAGTTGCAGGTCTTCCAGCAGCAACTTGTTCTCGGCATTGAGGTTGCCTTTCTCGATCTGGTAGTGCAGGTCGAGGTTGAGTCTGCCCTTGCGAATACGGAAACCGGCGAACTTGCCTGAGTAGGGCGTGAGCGTGGTCAGCTCGACATTTTTGAAGCTGGTGGCGATATCCAGGCTGTTCAGCGGATCAAACGGGGTGAGTTTGCCCTTGATGCTGACAGGTGCGTATTTATCGACCTTGCCTTGGATATCCACGCTGGCCGCTTTCGGGCTCTGGTTATCCAGGGTACCGATCTGGCCGTTGAGTTGACCGATGGCCGTGGCGAAGTTGGGGCGCAGGCTGAAGTCGGCAAAGTTGGCCGAACCGTCCTTGATGCTGATTCCGCCAATGCGGATCGGAAGTGGCTTTTCAGCTGCGGCACTGGCCGGTTTGCTGCTGGCAGGCTGGGGCACCAGCAGGTCGTTGATGTTGGTGGTCAGGTCTTCGTTAATGATAAAGCGTACGTAGGGCTGCTGTAGCTTGACCTGGCTTATCACCAAGCCTTTGCCATGTTGATAATCGAGACCTTCCACCAGCACCTGCTGCCATTTGAGGAAATCACGGTCCTTGAGGGTGTCGAGGGTGTGCAGCTGGTTGATTTCGGCCTGCCCGGCAATGCTGAAGGTCAGCGGTTCGACGCTTTTCAGGTCAACCGCCAGGTCGCTGCCGAGCTTGCCGCTGCGCAGTTCCAGGCGTACGAAGGGGCTCAGATAAGCCTGCGCCAGGCGCAGGTCGATATCACGGGTGACCACCTGCAACTTGGCCGTGGTCGGGGTCAGTTGTACCTGGCCTGCCGCCTTGATCTGCCCGGTTTTGTTCACGCCAGTGTCGAGCTTGAGGGTGAAGGGCGAGGTGCCCAGGCTGTCGAAGTCGCTCAGGTCGAGATTGAGTGGTGCCAGATCGATTTTCACGTCCTGCCCGGCGGCGCGGTCGGCCAGGTGGACCTGATAGTCGCGCAGTTGCACATCGCGCAGGATCACTTGCCAGGGCTTGCTCGGCTCCTCAGGGAGCGCTGCGCTGGCGGTTTGTGGCGCCGCGGCTTGCTGTGTAGTTGGCGCCTCGGAGGTCTCAGCTATCGGCTCGGGTTCTGTCGTTGCAGTGGAGCCTGCGCCACCCTCATTTGGAGCTGGAGCTGGAGCTGGAGCTGGAGCTGGCTTGGCGGGCTGGCTGGCCAGTAGCTTTTGCCAGTCGAGCTGGCCGTCGGCTTCGCGGGCGGCCCAGGTTTCCAGCTCTTGGCTGCGAATCTTGCCGACGATGACCTGCTGCTTGGCCAGGTCGATGCTGGTTTCGCTGATATCCAGGCTGGCCAGGCGCAGCAGCGGTTTGTCCGCCGGGCTCTTGATGGCAAAGCTGCTGAGGTTGAGCTGGGTGTTGCTCAACAGCAATTCGGTGCCTTTGGCCAGGTTCAGGCTGTAATCGCTGCTGAGGTTGATGCTGCCATCTTCCAGAACCAGCGGTACGGCATCACGTACATAGGGCCAGAAGGCTTTCAGCTTGCCGTCGGTGACTTTCAGGCTGCCGCTGGAGCTGATCGGCACCAGGCTGATGCGCCCGCTCCAGTCAATCCGCCCGCCGGTAGGGCCGGTGGCCACCAGGCTCATGTCGGCATTGTCATCGGGCAGGGTGCTGAGATTGAACAGCTCGAGGTTGAGGTCGTCGTAGAGAAACTCGATGGGTTCGCTAGGGCGCAGATCCTGAAAATGCACGTTGCCGCCACTCAGCTTGATCCGCGCAATCCGCAGTGGGAAGGGGTCTCCAGCCGGCTCTTCGGCAGCCGGCTGCGGGCTGGCGGGTAGCTTGAACAGTTGCGTCAGGTTGAGCTGACCATCCTGGCTGAAGAGAATTTCGCTGTGCGGCTTGTCCAGCTCGATGTCGGCCAGATTCAGCATGCCGCTCCACAGGCTGTCGAGTTGCAGGTTGGCATACAGGCGTTCAAAGGCGATCTGCTGCTGTTCGGCTTCGCCAATCTGCAGGCCCCACAGGCTGACTTCGAGGCTGAACGGGTTGAGTTGCAGACGTTGCAGGGACGCCGGTACCGCGGCGTACTGCGCCAGTTGCTGATTGGCGATACGCAGGCCGATACCGGGCAGAATCAGAAAGCCAAGCAGGCTGTAGAGAGCAACGGCGATGGCAATGGCGCTGGCAGCGCGCTTTATTCCTTTAAGCATATGAACGTCATCTGTCCCGACGAGAAGTGCCTTGGAGTATGGCACGCGTGCGCAGTTCCGCAGAGGCTCTACGCGGGGATTTTCTTCACGCTGGCGGGGGCGTCAGAACTGCAGGATCAGGGTCTTCAGCGGTGGCTGACCATCCTGCGAGGGGAAGTCGCTGGCTGGCGGCAGCACTTGCCAGTCGCGCACCGGACGGCCGAGTTTTTCCGCGCAGCGCAGCACCTGCTCGCGCCAATCGCTGAGGGCGACCTTTGCCAGGTTGTTGCAGCAGATCAGCACGCCGTTCTCGGCGGTAGCGAGGATCGCCGGCTTGAGCAGGCTCTGATAATCGCGCAGCAGGTCGACGGTGCCGAACGCACTTTTAGCCCAGGCCGGTGGGTCGAGCAGTACCAGGTCGAACTGGCGTTGCTCAAGGCGCGGATAGTGCGGCAGCTTCTGCCCGCGCCGCGCATTTATAGGCAAGCCGGCCAGTTGGCGAATCGCCGGGAAATAATCCGATTGCACAAATTGCATGGGAGCCAGCTGCGGGTTGAGTGCGCCATTCTCGCGGCCGACGGCCAGGTTGCCTTCGGCAAAATCCAGGTTGACCACTTCCCGCGCGCCGCCGGCCGCCGCGCTCAAACCGACGCCACAGGTATAGGCGAACAGGTTGAGTACGGATTTACCGGCGCTGTGCACTTTGACCCAGCCACGGGCGTTACGCAGGTCGAGAAACAGCAGCGGGTCCTGCCCAGCATGGCGGCCACGTACGCGGTAATTGAGGCCCCATTCATGGCCGATCAGGTCTTCCAGTGCAGCCGGCTCGGCCTGGTAGACCGGGTCGCTGCGATCAATGCGCGAGTTGCCCTGGGAGCGGTCGTTGTATACCAGCAGCAATTGCTCGCCAAGGCTGGCCTGGCATTGCTCGGCCAGCTGCAGTAGCTCGTTGCGACTCAGGCTCTGGTGAAAACTCTGCACCAGCAGTTGCAGGCCGTAACGGTCGATGGTCAGGCCGCCGGCACCTTCCTGGCTGCCGTGGAACAGGCGATAGCAGTCAGTACCTTGCTGATGCAGTTCGGCTAGCAGGTTCTGACGGTTATGCAGGGCGGCGCGCAGCGCCTGATCGAGAGCGGGCATGCACGGCGACTCGGAGTGAGGAAGGCGCGCAGTTTACCACTGCGCTTTTCTGTGGGAGGGGCTTGATTCAGCAAGCTCGCGGCTAAAGCCCCTCCCACAAGGTCAACAGTTTCAGGCCCGTTCGATGGCCAGTGCCACGCCCTGACCGCCGCCGATGCACAGAGTGGCGAGGCCTTTCTTGGCGTCGCGCTTGATCATCTCGTGCAGCAGGGTGACCAGTACGCGGCAGCCGGAGCCGCCAATCGGATGGCCGAGGGCGATGGCGCCGCCGTTGACGTTGACCTTGCTGGCATCCCAGTTCAGCTCTTTGCCCACCGACAGAGCCTGGGCGGCGAAGGCTTCGTTGGCTTCGATCAGGTCGAGGTCGGCCAGTTGCCAGCCAGCTTTCTCCAGACAGCGCTTGGTCGCCGAGACCGGGCCGATGCCCATGATCGCCGGATCGACGCCCGCGTTGGCGTAGCTGGCGATCTTCGCCAGCACCGGCAGGCCCAGGGTCTTGGCCTTTTCTGCGCTCATCAGCAGCACGGCGGCGGCACCATCGTTAAGGCTGGAGGCGTTGCCGGCGGTGACGCTGCCATCCTTCTTGAACGCCGGTTTCAGTTTGCCCAGGGACTCGGCGGTGGTGCCGGCGCGTGGTTGCTCGTCGGTGGCGAAAGCCACCGGGTCGCCTTTGCGTTGGGGAATCAGGATTGGGGTGATTTCATCGACAAAGCGCCCGGCTTCGATGGCGGCCACGGCCTTCTGCTGCGAGGCGGCGGCGAAGGCGTCCTGCGCTTCACGGCTGATCTCGTATTTCTCCACCAGATTCTCGGCGGTGATGCCCATGTGGTAGTCGTTGAAGGCGTCCCACAGGCCGTCGGTGATCATCGTGTCGACCAGCTTGGCGTGGCCCATGCGCAGGCCGGTGCGCGCGCCAGGCATCACGTAGGGGGCCAGGCTCATGTTCTCCATGCCGCCGGCGATGATCACCTCGGCGTCGCCGCAGCGGATCGCCTGAGCGCCCAGGTGCAGGGCTTTCAGGCCCGAGCCGCAGACCTTGTTCAGGGTCAGAGCGGGTACGGCGTGCGGCAGGCCAGCGAGGATCACTGCCTGACGTGCCGGGTTCTGCCCGCTGCCGGCGGTGAGTACCTGGCCAAGGATCACTTCGTCGACCTGCGCGCCGTCCAGGCCGGTCTGTTCCAGCAGGCGGCGGATTACCGCTGCGCCCAGTTCCGGTGCCGGGATATTTGCCAGCGAACCCTGGAAGCTGCCGATGGCGGTGCGGGTGGCGGCAACGATGACGACGTCTTGCATAACGCGATCCTCACAAATGACAGGCGCGGCTGGCCGCGAAAGGTCGCTATGGTGGCACAGCGGCTTTGTTTACGGCCAGCACGCGAACCGGCCGGTCAGCCGCGCGGTGGCAACTGCAAACGTTTGCGCGCGCGGTGGATCGCGCCGCCGCGTACTGCCCAGCGCAGCACGGGGGCCAGGCTATGCACGCCGCTGTAGATCACTCGGCTGTGCGCCGGGCTGATCTGCTGGCCGAGCATCTGCTGGGCCCAAGCCGGCAGCAGGTCGATACCGGCCTGCATCAGCAGCTTGGCCGCCGGTGCGGCTAGGGCGCTGGGGGCTGGTGCGTTAAGCAGGATGCGCAGAATTTCCAGTGAGCGTTCGTCGCAGAGCAATTGTGGGCGAATATCGGCCAGGTAGGCCGCGACCTCGGAGCGCGAGCGCGGCACCTGGGTCGCACCCAGGCGTTCGGCGATCAGCGCAATTTCCGCGTAGTAGCGATCCTGATCGGCCTCGCTCAGCTCTGGATTGCGGTAACGCAGATGGGCCTGGAGAAAGCTGTGCACCTCGGCCACATGCACCCAGGTCAGCAGCGCCGGGTCACTGGCTGCATAGGCGCGGCCATCCGGAGCGGTGCCTGTGACTTTCAGGTGAATGGTTTTGACCTTGTCGATCAGCCAGTCGGCGTCGGCGCGCGAACCGTAGGTGGTGCCGGAGATAAACTGCCCGGTGCGGCGCAGGCGGCCGAGCAGGTCTTCGCGAAAGTTCGAGTGATCCCACACGCCGGCCAAGGCCAGAGGGTGCAGGGCTTGCAGAAGCAGGGCGCTGATGCCGCCAATCAGCATGCTGGTGAAGTCGCCGTGTACCTGCCAGCTCACCGAGTCCGGGCCAAACAGGCCGGGGTCGCCCTTGGGGTTTTCGAAGTCGATCTGGCCGAGGGCGATACCGCTCAGACTAAGGACCTGGCCTTCAATACGACGACGGAGAAATTCCATGGAATAGGCTGTTCGCTTGCAGGTGTAGGGTGGATCGCGCTTTAGCGATCCACCCTACACCTGGCGCGGTTATCGGTTCAGGCGCTGTTCGATCAAACCGTCCACGACTGTAGGGTCGGCCAGAGTCGAGGTGTCGCCCATGTTTTCCAGCTCGTTGCAGGCGATCTTGCGCAGGATGCGCCGCATGATCTTGCCCGAACGGGTCTTCGGCAAGCCAGGCGCCCACTGGATCAGCTCGGGCTTGGCGAAGCTGCCGATTTCCTTGCCAACCAGGGCTAACAGCTCCTGTTTCAGCGCGTCGTTGATTTCCACGCCGTTCATCGGTGTGACGAAGGCATAGATACCCTGGCCTTTGAGGTCGTGCGGGTAACCGACCACGGCGGCTTCGGCGACGGCGTCATGCAGCACCAGGGCGCTTTCCACCTCGGCGGTGCCGATGCGGTGGCCGGAGACATTGATCACGTCATCCACCCGCCCGGTGATCCAGTAGTAACCGTCCTCGTCGCGGCGAGCGCCGTCGCCGCTGAAGTAGTAACCGGGGTAGGGCTTCAGATAAGTGTCGATCATCCGCTGATGGTCGCCGTAAACGCTGCGGATCTGGCTCGGCCAGCTGTCCTTGATTGCCAGTACGCCGCTGCCAGCCCCCTCAATCTCCTTGCCCTGTTCATCCAGCAGCACCGGCTGCACGCCGAAAAATGGCCGGGTCGCCGAGCCGGGTTTGAGGTCGGTGGCGCCGGGCAGTGGGGTGATCAGAATGGCGCCGGTTTCGGTTTGCCACCAGGTGTCGACGATCGGACAGCGGCGCTCGCCGACCACGTTGTAATACCACTCCCAGGCTTCCGGGTTGATCGGCTCGCCGACGCTGCCGAGCAGGCGCAGGCTGTTACGCTCGGTGCATTCGACCGGGCCGCTGCCCTCACGCATCAGCGCGCGCAGGGCGGTGGGCGCAGTGTAGAAGATGTTTACCTGATGCTTGTCGATCACCTGCCAAAAGCGCGAGGCGGTGGGGTAATTGGGTACACCCTCGAAGATCAGGCTGGTCGCGCCGTTGGCCAGCGGGCCGTAGACAATATAGCTGTGCCCGGTGACCCAGCCGACGTCGGCGGTGCACCAGTAGACATCGCCTTCGTGGTAGTCGAACACGTACTTGTGGGTCATCGCCGCCATTAGCAGATAGCCGCCAGTGCTGTGCAGCACGCCCTTGGGTTTGCCTGTGCTGCCTGAGGTGTAGAGGATAAACAGCGGGTCCTCGGCGTCCATCGGCTCCGGTGGGCAGTCGCCGGAGGCTTCACGCAAGGCTTCGTGATACCAGATGTCGCGGCCGTCGACCCAGTCGATCTCGCCCTGGGTACGCTCGACCACCACCACCGTACTGACGGCCGGGCAGCTCTGCAGCGCCTTGTCGACGTTGGCCTTGAGCGCCACGTACTTGCCGCCGCGCACGCTTTCATCGGCGGTGATCACCGTGCGGCAATCGGCATCCAGAATACGGTCACGCAGCGCGTCGGGGGAGAAACCGCCGAACACCACCGAATGCACCGCACCGATGCGCGTGCAGGCGAGCATGGCGTAGGTGGCCTCGGGGATCATCGGCATGTAGATGCACACTCGGTCGCCCTTTTTCACTCCACGGCTTTTCAGCACGTTGGCCAGGCGACTGACGTTGTGGTGCAGTTTCTTGTAGGTGATATGTGCCGATTCGCTGGGGTTGTCGCCTTCCCAGATCAGCGCGATCTGCTCGCCGCGCTGCTGCAGGTGGCGGTCGATGCAGTTGTAGCTGACGTTCAGCTGCCCGCCCTTGAACCAGGAGCCCGAGCCGCTGAGCAGGTCGCCCTGCTGCACGCTGTCCCAGGGTTTGCTCCAGTCGAGAAAGGCCTTGGCCTGCTCGGCCCAGAAGGTTTCCGGTTGCTCGATCGACTGCTGGTACAAGCGCAGGTAGTCGTCGTTATCCAGGTGGGCGCGTTGGCGCACTGCATCGGGCACGGGGTGGCGAGTGATTTCGAACATGGCGGGTCCTTGTTGTTGTGTTCCGCAATGTTCGTAAGGGTGAACCAAGCGGGTGCTTGGTTCAAGTGCTGGCCTTGTGCTTAGCCGGCTTCGATCAGCCGCGATGGCGTTCGCGGAAGTGCTGGATCAGTCCCTGGGTCGAGGCGTCGCTGGCAGGCTCGTCGAGCTGACCGGTGAGGCGTTGATAAACTCCCTGGCCGAGCTCCTTGCCCAGTTCGACGCCCCACTGGTCGAAGGCGTTGATGCCCCAGATGGCGCTTTGGACAAACACCTTGTGCTCATACAGCGCGACCAGTGCGCCGAGGTTGAACGGGTCGACGCGGTTGAGCGCGAGGATATTGCTCGGGCGGTTACCGGGGATCACCTTGTGCGGTGCCAGGCGTTGTACTTCGCCCTCGTCGAGCCCCTTGGCGCGCAACTCGGCTTCGGCTTCCTCGCGGGTCTTGCCGTGCATCAGGGCCTGGCTTTGCGACAAACAGTTGGCAAACAGCCACTGGTGGTGGTCGGCCAGCGGGCTGAAACTGTTGACTGGGACGATAAAGTCCGCCGGGATCAGCTCGGTGCCCTGGTGCAGTAACTGGTGATACGCGTGTTGGCCGTTGCAACCCACGCCGCCCCAGATCACGGGGCCGGTACTGAAGTCCACGGGGCTGCCGTCCTGGCGCACGCTCTTGCCGTTGGACTCCATGTCCAATTGCTGCAAATGCTTAGTGAAGTTACGCAGGTAGTGGTCGTAGGGCAGGATCGCCTGGCTTTTCGCGCCCCAGAAATTGCCGTACCAGATACCCAGCAGGGCCATCAGCACCGGCATGTTTTCCGCCAGCGGTGCCTGGGCGAAATGCTGGTCCATGGCGTAGGCACCGGCCAGTAGCTCCTTGAAGTTGGAAATGCCAATGGCTAGCGCAATAGGCAAGCCGATGGCTGACCACAGTGAATAACGGCCGCCGACCCAGTCCCACATCGGGAAAATATTTTCCGCCTTGATGCCGAACTCGATGGCAGCCTTCTGGTTGCTGGTGACCGCAATAAAATGTTTGTGCAGCTCGGCTTCCGGGCCGCCCAGGGCCAGGTACCAGTCCCGTGCCGCCAGGGCGTTCTTCAGGGTTTCCAGGGTGCCGAAGGATTTCGACGAGACGATAAACAAGGTGGTCTGCGGATTCAGGCGGGCGGTCAGCTCGCGGAATTCGCTTCCGTCGATATTGGCCAGGTAATGGCAGCGCACGCCGCGCTGGGTAAAGGGCCGCAGCGCTTCGGATACCAGCTGTGGGCCGAGGAATGAGCCGCCGATGCCGATATTCACCACTTCGGTGATCGGCTTGTCGCTGTAGCCGCGCCACAGGCCGCTGTGGATGCGGCTGACCAGCTCGGTCATCTGATTGAGTACGCGGTGCACCTGGGGAATCAGGTCCACGCCGTCGAGTTTCAGGCTGCGGCCAATCGGGCTGCGCAAGGCCGTGTGCAGGGCTGCGCGGCCTTCCGAGGCGTTGACCTGCTCGCCTTTGAACAGTGCCTGGATGGATTCGCCCAGTTGGCATTGTTCGGCCAGTTGCACCAGCAGTTGCAGAGTCGTGTCGTTGATCAGGTTCTTCGAGTAATCCAGCAGCAGCCCGCAGCCGCTCAGGGAGAACCGCGAGAAGCGCTGCGGATCGCTGGCGAAGGCCTCGCGCATGCTGAAGTCGTTCATCTGCTGACGATGTTCGCGCAGTGCCTGCCAGGCGGGCAGGTTGGTGACATCATGCGGCTGCTGGTAGTAAGCCATTGGTGCGTGTTCCTTTCCTGGGTGCGGCTAATCAATCATGCAAAAAGGCCCGGAGTGATCCGGGCCTGGAGTGTAGCTGGCAGGTGCGGTTGGCGAGCCTGCTCAAGTAGACCACTGAACCCGGCTCAGGTTACCAAGGCGGTGTGTGCAGCGGTTGGTCAGTGCCTGTTCTCAGGCGGAAGTATCGAGCTCGAATGCCAGGTTGTCGATCAGCCTTGTGCTGCCAATAAAGGCGGCCACCAGAATGACCAGTTGCTGATCATCGCCAGTGGCCGGGCGCAAACCGTTGGCTTCACGCACTTCTAGGTAGTCAGGGCGAAAGCCGGCGGCGCTGTGTTGTGCCTGGGCGGCATGAATCAGCTTGGCGTAGTCACGTTCGCCTGCCTGGATGGCGGCGGCCATCTCGCGCAGGGTGCGGTACAGCACCGGGGCGGCAGCACGTTGCTCGGCCGTCAGGTAACCGTTGCGCGAAGACAGTGCCAGACCGTCGTCGGCGCGTACGGTGGGCTCACCGATAATCTGGATCGGCATATTCAGGTCGCGCACCAGAGTGCGGATCACTGCCAGTTGCTGGAAATCCTTCTGGCCAAAAATCGCCAGGTCCGGCTGCACCATGTTGAACAGCTTGCTCACGACCGTGGCGACCCCTTCGAAGTGCCCAGGACGACTGGCGCCGCACAGGCCTTCGGACACACCAGGCACGCTGACGCGGGTCTGGCCGTCCATGCCACTGGGGTACATTTCCTCGACATCCGGGGTGAACAGCAGGTGGCAGCCGGCTTCGACCAGCTTCTCCTGGTCAGCGAGCAGGGTGCGCGGGTATTTGTCGAGGTCTTCGCTGGGGCCGAACTGCAACGGGTTGACGAAGATGCTGGCGACCACGAAGTCGGCGCGCTGGGCGGCTTTTTCCACCAGTGCGGCGTGGCCGGCGTGAAGGTTGCCCATGGTCGGCACAAAGGCGATCTGTTTGCCTTCGGCGCGCGCCTGGGCGACAGCGGCGCGCAACTCGCGCACGCTTTTAACTGTGTTCATGCAGAAAATCCGTGTTCGGCTGCTGGGAAGCTCTGGTCTTTGACCGCTTTGACATAAGCACTGATGGCGTTCTGGATGCTGCTCTGGCCGGCCATGAAGTTCTTCACGAACTTCGGTGTACGACCGCTCAACGACAGGCCAAGCATGTCGTGCAGTACCAGCACCTGGCCGTCGGTGGCCGCGCCGGCACCGATGCCGATCACCGGGATTTTTACTGCCTGGCTAATTTCAGCAGCAAGCTCGCTGGGCACACATTCGAGCAGCAGCATGGCCGCGCCGGCCTGTTCCAGCACCATGGCGTCGGCGCGCATTTGCCGGGCCTGGGCTTCCTGGCGGCCCTGCACTTTATAACCACCAAGGATATTCACTGCCTGTGGGGTCAAGCCCAGGTGGGCGCAGACAGGCACGCCACGTTCGGCCAGTTGGCGAATCGGCTCAGCCAGCCAGGCGGCACCTTCCAGCTTGACCATGTGGGCGCCGGCCTGCATCAGTGCTGCGCTGTTGTTCAGGGCCTGCTCAAGAGTGGCGTAGGCCATAAAGGGCAGATCGGCGAGAATCAGCGCGCCCTGGTTGCCACGTTTGACGCTGGCGGTGTGGTACGCCATTTCGGCGACAGTGACGGGCAGCGTGCTGTCATGGCCTTGCAAGACCATGCCGAGGGAATCGCCCACCAGCAGCACATCGACTCCGGCCTGGCAGGCCGTCTGGGCGAACGTGGCGTCATAGCAGGTCAGCATGGCGATTTTCTCGCCGCTCTGCTTGAGGCTTTGCAGGGTGGTCAGGGTTACATCAGGCATGAAAACTGTCCTCACTCAGGCGTTCAGTCAGCAGTTGTGCTGCTTCAAGTTGGCCTGCATTGGCCTCGAATTGCACCGGTGCGGGGCAACGGGACGCCTATAGTCCTGATGGGGGGGCTCGAAGTCAATTGCAGGTGTTACCGGCCTGTTACTGGCGTTACCGCCAATGCACCTGCTGGCTGCCGAGGTTAGCGCTGCGCAGTGGCATGACTCGGCAGTCGAGATTGATCGGTTTCAGACTCGCGCGGTTTCGTTGAGCCGTTCCAGCCCGACAAAGGGGCAGGCATCAAGCAGCTCGGTCAGCGCGCGGCCATCTGGTAGCTTCAGGTCGGGGGCAATTTCAGCCAGCGGGTAGAGGACAAAGGCGCGGGCGTGCATGTGGTAGTGCGGCACGGTCAGGCGTGGTTCATCCAGTTGGCGTTCGCCGAATAGCAGGATATCCAGATCGAGGGTGCGCGGGCCCCAGCGTTCGGCTTTGCGCGTGCGACCCTGTTCCAGCTCGATGGTTTGCAGTGCATCAAGCAGGGCCAGTGGGCTGAGTTCGGTATCCAGCGCCGCTACAGCATTGACGTAGCGCGGCTGATCCGCCGGGCCGAGCGGATCGCTGGCATAGAAGGATGATTGCGCAACCAGCTGCGTTTGCGGCAGCGCGGCCAGGGCGGCTAGCGCGCTGCGCAGTTGTTCGAGCGGGGTGGCCAGGTTGCTGCCCAGGCCGATATACACGCGTTCCATTATTCGCCAGCAGGGTTGCTTGGGCTTTCGCTCGCCGGGCCACGTTTGCGCTTGCTGTTGCTGCGTTTACGCTTGCGCGGCGCGCCAGGTGCGTCGTCCTTGTTGCTGAGGTCGCGGATCATATTGCGCCGCTCGCTGTCACTGACATCCTGATAACGGGTCCACCAGTCGCCCAGGCCACCGGTTTCTTCACCGGCGCTTTCACGCAGCAGGAGGAAGTCGTAACCGGCACGGAAGCGTGGGTTTTCCAGCAGCATATCGGCGCGTTTGCCGCTGCGCCGTGGCAGGCGTTCCTGCATATCCCAGATTTCACGGATCGGCATGGTGAAGCGCTTGGGTACAGCAATGCGCTGACACTGTTCGCTGATCAGCTCGTGAGCAGCCTCCTGCATGGCCGGGATCGGCGGCATGCCGCGCTCCTGCAGCTTGATCACGCGGGCCGGCAGTGCAGGCCAGAGCAGCGCCGCCAGGAGGAAGGCCGGCGTGACGGTCTTGCCCTGGTGAATGCGCAGGTCGGTGTTATCCAGGGCATTGCGGATCAGTTGATCGGTGTAGTCCGGGTTGAGTTTCAGCGCTTCGGCGCTGGCCGGGAACAGCTGGCCAAACAGGCCGTAATCGACCAGCAGCTCATAGGTGTACACCGCGTAGCCGGCGAGGAACAGCTTGAGCACTTCATCGAACAGGCGTGCGGCGGGGATGCCGCCGAGCAGCGGAGCCAGTTTGTAGATCGGTGCGGCGCTGTGTTTTTCGATGTCGAAATCCAGCTTGGCGGCAAAACGCACGGCGCGCAGCATGCGCACCGGGTCTTCCTGGTAGCGCTGGGTCGGGTCGCCGATCAAGCGGATCAGGTGGTTGCGGATATCGTGCACGCCATTGGCGTAGTCGAGAATGCGTTCGGTGACTGGGTCGTAGTACAGCGCATTGATGGTGAAGTCGCGGCGCTGGGCATCGTCTTCGAGGGTGCCGTAAACGTTGTCGCGCAAAATGCGCCCGCTTTCGTTGCGCGAGGACAGGTTGCTGTTCTCTTCTTCATCACCTTCGGGGTGATTGGCGCGGAAGGTTGCTGTTTCGATTATTTCCCGACCGAAATGTACGTGAACCAACTTGAAGCGGCGACCGATTACCCGCGCGTTACGGAACTCGGCACGCACTTGCTCGGGCGTGGCGCTGGTGGCTACGTCGAAATCCTTGGGCTCGATATCCAGCAGCAGATCACGCACGCAGCCACCGACCAGATACGCCTGGTAGCCGGCCTGTTGCAGGCGCTCGACCACACTGATGGCGTAGCGGCTGATCTCGCCGCGTTCGATCGGATGTTGGCTGCGGCTCAGCACTTCAGGTGTGCTGTGCGAGTGTTTGCCACGGCGGGTGGGCGTACGGAAGGACTTGAACAGCTTTTTCAGCATGGGAGGCACTGTTTGACTAAATGACTGGCCAGAGTATATGCCGGCCGCAGGAATGGCGCGGATTCTAGCATTGAGTCGGGGATTGATGCAGGAAACGACAGGAAAGGCTGGCAGGCGGGGGATTTGAAGCTACTGGGGGAGCCGAAGCTCCCCCCCAAATTGGTGCGTGCTCTATTTTTATTATTATGGCGGGCTTGTTGTTTTTGTTGATTTACCCGTTCCATCCAGTCAAGGACCTTTGGAAAACTTCCCAAGCTGGGAATCAAGAGCAAACGGATTGCTTTGGATGCTGACGCTGCCATGATCACACCGTGACCCAACCAGTACTGGCGCTGCCTTAGGGCAGTTTTATTGTTCTCGGCCTGGTTTTGGGGTGAACCCCAAAGGCAATTCCTTTCCAAAAGAATCAGTTAGCTGCGCCTCCGCGTTGTTGTTTTTATTGTGCTGGAGTCGGTACGTCTTATTTTTATTAGGTTTGGAGCGTGCTTGTTATTGTTGTTGTGCCAGCAATAAAGCAGAACCCGTGCCAGTTTTTGAAATCACTTTAAAAACAATGGCTTGAGCTGTTTGCGGGGTGGCGAGGTGGCATAAAAAAGCCGGGCTCTCGTTACCATAAGACCCGGCTTTTGTTACTAAGTGTTGAATGGGTAACAGACTGTGGAACCTCTGGCGCACACATCTGTCACCCATGCGCAGGGCTCTAGCCTGCGGTTGCCCCCGAAGATTTGCGCCGTGGGATACCCAGGCGCTGGCGGCGTTCCCACAAACATTTGCGGCTGATACCGAGTTTGCGCGCCAGTTCGGTCTCGGTCATGTGGTCCTGGTGTTCCAGAACGAAGTGCTGGAAGTAGTCTTCCAAGGACAGGTCTTCGGTCGGCTCGCTCGGCTCATGGCCCAGGCCGCCGCTTTGCGCGGGCAGGCCGGTGAAGTCGTCTTCCAGATCATCCAGCTCGATATCGATGCCCAGCAGCTCGGCCGAGATGCTGTTGCCTTCGCAGAGGATTACCGCGCGTTCGATGGCGTTCTCCAGCTCGCGCACGTTGCCCGGCCAGGGATAATGGCGGATGGCCTGTTCGGCGTCGCTGGCAAAGCTCAGGTCGAGGCGACCCTGGCGGCTGCTCTGGCGGATCAGGAAGGCACGGGCGATTTCGATCACGTCGGCGCCGCGTTCGCGCAGTGGCGGCAGTTTCAGCGCAATCACATGCAGGCGGTAATACAGGTCTTCACGGAACTGACCGATCTTCGACAGGGTTTTCAGGTCACGGTGGGTCGCGGCGATCAGACGCACATCGACTTTTTGTGATTGCACCGAGCCGACCCGGCGAATCTCGCCTTCCTGCAATACGCGCAGCAGACGCGCCTGAGCTTCCAGCGGCAGCTCGCCGATTTCATCGAGGAACAGAGTACCGCCGTCAGCGGCTTCGACCAGGCCGGCACGCCCGGCGCTGGCGCCGGTAAAGGCACCTTTTTCGTGGCCGAACAGTTCGGACTCGATCAGGGTTTCCGGGATGGCGGCGCAGTTCACCGAAATCAGCGGTGCCTTGGCTCGGCGCGAAAGGTTGTGCAAGGCGCGGGCGACCAGTTCCTTACCAGTGCCGGACTCACCCTGGATCAGTACGTTGGAATCAGTGGGCGCGACCTTGCGAATCTTGCTGTACATCTCCTGCATGGCGGCGCAGGAGCCGATGATGCCGATTTCGCCGTTGCTGTTGTCCACCACCTTGTCGGTGCTGGCTTTTGCCACACTGGCGGCAGGCGCTGGAGCGCTCTTGGCCTGCTGGTGATCGCGCAGGATACGCGCCACGGCCTGGAGCATTTCGTCGTGGTCGAAGGGTTTGGCGATGTAGTCCACCGCGCCCATCTTCATCGAGTCGACCGCCGAGCGCAGGCTGGCATAGCTGGTCATGATCAGCACCGGGGTGCCTTGGCCGAGCTTGATCAGTTCGGTGCCGGGCGCGCCGGGCAGGCGCAGGTCGCTGACAATCAGGTCGAAGCTGGGGATGCTGAAGCGCTCTTGCGCTTCCTGTACCGAGCCGGCTTCGCTGACTTCGTATTGGTTACGTTCCAGCAGGCGACGCAAGGCAGAGCGGATAATGGTTTCGTCTTCGACGATCAAAATATGAGGCATCAATTCGGTCTCTCGACGGTCTCGGGGCATGCCGCTGGGCTAAAGGGCCTGGCAGGCATGCTCGCTGGTAGCTGGTTTAAGTCGCTATGGACGTCGTCTCGACATGCCGCGGCAGGCTGACCCGAATACGGGTGCCGCGTTGGAGCTCGGGGTCGGCCGGGCTGTCGATTGTTATCTGTCCATAATGCTCTTCCACGATCGAATAGACCAGTGCAAGGCCCAGCCCCGTACCTTTGCCCGGGTCCTTGGTGGTGAAGAAAGGTTCGAACAGGCGGTCGATGATCGCCTTGGGAATACCGCTGCCTTCGTCCTCGACGATCAGGTCGACGGTGTGCTCGAAACGTTCGCTCTTGACCCTGATCGCGCTGCCCGGTGGTGAGGCATCGCGGGCGTTGGAGAGCAGGTTGATCAGCACTTGTGCCAGGCGCTGCGGATCACCCACTACCCAGTGATCGGAATCGCAGAGATTGAAGAACTGCACTTCGACACTGCGCCGGTTGAGTGCCAGCAGGGCAATCGCATCCTGAGCGACCTGCGCCAGGCACACCGGTTCCTCACTGTTCTGATGGCTGCCGGAATGTGCAAAGCTCATCAGCGACTGGACGATGCGTGACACGCGTTTGGTCTGCTCGATGATCTGCTCGCTGATCTCGGTCAGTTCGGGGTCGCCTTCACGCTCTTCGCGCAGGTTCTGCGCCAGGCAGGCGATACCGGTGATCGGGTTGCCGATCTCATGCGCCACACCGGCGGCCAGGCGACCGATGGAAGCCAGGCGCTCGGAGTGCACCAGCTTGTCTTCGAGCATCTGGGTTTCCGTGAGGTCCTCAACCAGCAGCACCAGGCCGCTGTTACCCGGCGCCAGGGGCTCGTCGATGGCGGCCTTGTGCAGGTTGAGCCAGCGGGTCTGGCCATCGAGGGCCAGGCGCTGTTTGTGCAGGTGCTCGTCGGGCAGTTCGATAAACCGTTCCAGCAGCCCGCGCCAGGGTTCGCCCAGGGTGTTCAGGCGCGAGCCGACCACGCGTTGTGCGGGGATTTCCGTGAGTTCTTCCATGGCCTTGTTCCACATCAGGATCTCCTGATCCTTGGCCAGCGAGCAGACGCCCATGGGCAATTCCTGCAGGGTCTGGCGGTGGTAACGGCGCAGGGTGTCGAGTTCGGCGGCCAGGCCGGTGAGGCGCGAGTGGTAGTCCTCCAGGCGGTTCTCGATAAAGTGAATGTCTTCGGTGACGTAGGTTTCGCTGCCAGCTTTATACGGCAGGAAGGTCTCGACGATGTCCTGGGCCACGCTGGGGCCCATCAGGCCGGAGAGGTTGGCCTCGATGCGGTCGCGCAGGCGGCGCAGGGCATAGGGGCGGCCTTCATCGAAGGGCAGATGCAGGTCGCGCAGGGCTTGCTCGACTTCGTGCTGGGCGGTCTTGGCGCCCAGGGGTTTGGCCAGTTGCGCGGCAAACTCCTGCGGTGAGGCGGCCAGCAGCTCGCGGCGTTGCGGGCGGCGCACGTTATCCACGGCGCAGGCTTCGGCGGCGCTCTTTTCTTCCGGGCTGGCTTCGGTAAACAGTGACACCAGGGTGAACACCAGCACGTTGGCGGCCAGCGAGCCAATGGCGGCCAGGTGCCAGCTACTGTCATCCAGGACATAGATGACGTTGAACCAGGGCAGGTAAAAGCCCTGCAGGTTGCCGAGCATCGGCAGCAGCATGCTCACCACCCACACACCGATACCCGCCAGCAGCCCGGCGATAAAGCCTTTACGGTTGGCGGTTGGCCAGTACAGCACCGAGAGCACGCCAGGGAGGAACTGCAAGGTGGCGACGAAGGCGACGATGCCGAGGTTGGCCAGGTCCTGTTCGGCGCCGAGCAATAGATAGAAACCGTAACCGGCCATGATGATCAGCAGGATCAGCGCGCGCCGCGTCCACTTCAGCCAGCGGTAGATATTGCCTTCCGACGGCGGCTGGTACAGCGGTAGCACCACATGGTTGAGCACCATGCCCGACAGCGCCAGGGTGCTGACGATGATCAATCCGCTGGAGGCGGCCAGCCCGCCGACATAGGCAATCAGCGCCAGCGTCTGGCTGTTGACCGCGATGCCGACGCCGAGGGTGAAGTATTCCGGGTTGGTGGTGGCGCCCAGTTTCAGCCCGGCCCAGAGGATCAGCGGCACCGCCAGGCTCATCAGCAGCAGGAATAACGGCAGGCCCCAACTGGCGCTGACCATGGCGCGCGGGTTGAGGTTCTCGGTAAAGGTCATGTGATACATGTGCGGCATGACGATGGCCGAGGCGAAAAACACCAGCAGCAGTGTGCGCCACGGGCCTTCCTGCAACGGCGTGTGCAGGCTGGTCAGCGACGACTGGTTTTGCACCAACCAGGATTGCAGATCCTGCGGGCCGTCGAACACGCCATACAGCGCATACAGGCCGATGGCGCTGATCGCCACCAGCTTGACCACCGACTCGAAAGCGATGGCGAATACCAGGCCTTCATGCTTCTCGCGGGTGGCGATATGCCGCGCGCCGAAGAGGATGGTGAACAGAATGATCAACCCGCAGTAGGCCAGCGCCACGCGTTCCTGCACCGGCTCGCGGGTGAGAATGCCGATGGAGTCGGCCACCGCCTGAATCTGTAGGGCCAGCAGCGGCAACACGCCCACCAGCATAAATACGGTGCTCAGGGCGCCGGCCCAGGTGCTGCGAAAGCGGAAGGCAAACAGATCGGCCAGTGATGACAGCTGGTAGGTACGGGTGATGCGCAGAATCGGGTAGAGCAGCACCGGCGCCAGCAGAAACGCTCCGGACACCCCGAGGTAACTGGCGAGAAAACCGTAGCCGTATTGATAGGCCAGCCCCACGGTGCCGTAGAAGGCCCAGGCGCTGGCATAGACGCCGAGTGACAGGGTGTAGGTCAGTGGGTGACGGATTACCCAGCGTGGAATCAGGCCGTGTTCACTGATCCAGGCCACGCCGAACAGGATAAGAAGGTAGGCGGCGCTGATCAGAATCAGCTGGCTCAGGCTAAAGCTCGTCAGCATCACGTTGGCTCTGAAGCGAATAGGGGTAAGGAGCGCTCACGCAGGTCGCGCTGCCACAGGTTAAAGCTCATCGGCATCACGCTGACTCTGAAGGATGAAGGTCACGACTATCAGGATCAGCCACAGCAGGTAGGGGCGGTACCAGGCCCCATTGGGGTCGATCCACCAGTCCATGATGGCCGGGGAGAACAGGTAGATCCCCACCACCAGGATCAGCACCAATCGATAGATATACATGCCGCATCTCTTCGCTTAATTGTTCGGGTCTGTTGCCGTTTCGTCGCGAGCCGCGTTGCAGTGAAAAATCTCGCCAGGCCAGGCGGAGGGCGCAGGTAATGGTTGTTCCCTTGCCAAGCCCTCCAACGCCGCATGGCGAGATTTTTCGCGCAACCCAAAGGGCCGGGCCTGTTTTAGCGCGATGCTGCGTTTCTCGACACTCATTTGGAACAACCAAACTTCGTGTCTCGTGCCTTGTCTCGCGCTATAACAGGCTCCGGCGCGGCCCCGAACGAAACGGCAACAGACCCTAGCGATGGTAACGGATGCGTGGCGCTCTGCGTAGGCTGGCTGTTGGTCGGGTGGCGGGTATGTGCGGGTGCGGGGTTGGCTTTTTTCTATTAATTGGTACTATCGTTCCACTTAATAAGAACAACGCTGGAGATTGCCATGCGCCTTGCCCCGCTTTCCGTGCTTACCCTGTCTGTGCTGCTCGCCGCTTGCGGTGAAGAACCGGCCCCGGTGGCCAACCTGGATTTCCAGAAGGACCTGCAAACCCAGCTGATCAAGGCCAAGCCTGGTACGGTGATCGAGATTCCGGCCGGCACCTACCAGCTTGATCGCAGCCTGAGCCTGAAAGTCAGCGGCGTGACCATCAAGGGCGCAGGCATGGACAAAACCATCCTCAACTTCAAAGGGCAGAAGTCCGGCGCCGAAGGCCTGCTGGTGGATGCCTCTGATTTCACCATCGAAGACATCGCCTTCGAGGACACCAAAGGCGATTCGCTGAAAGTGGTGGGCGGCAAGAACATCATCATTCGCCGTGTACGCACCGAGTGGACCAACGGCCCGGCCACCGAGAACGGCGCCTATGGCATCTACCCGGTGCAGACCGAGAACACCCTGATCGACGGTGCGGTGGCCATCGGCGCATCGGATGCCGGTATCTATGTCGGCCAGTCGCGCAACGTGGTGGTGCGCAACAGCCGCGCCGAGCGCAACGTCGCCGGGATTGAAATCGAGAACACCATCGACGCCGACGTGTATGACAACGTCGCTACCGGTAACACCGGCGGCATTCTGGTGTTTAACATGCCCAACCTGCCGCAGGCCGGACGGGTGACGCGGGTGTTCCGTAACAAGATCGAAGGCAACAACCACAAGAATTTCGGCCACAAGGGCACGCCGGTGGCCAGCGTGCCGGCAGGTTCCGGGGTGGTGATCAACTCCAACGATGATGTCGAGGTGTTCGACAACGACATTGGCAACCACAAGACCGCCAACGTGATCATCAGCAGCTACTTCAGTACCGGCTATACCGACCTGTCCACGGCGGAGAGTTTCGACCCTTATCCGGAAGGCATTCATATCCATGGCAACCGCTTCGGCCCCGGTGGCGACAGTCCGGATCACCTGGAATTGAAAGCGCTGAAGGTCAGCCAGTTCGGCTTGAACGGCCGCCTGCCGGATATTCTCTGGGACGGCTACGTCAACCTCGACATCCTGGTGGACGGCAAGCTGCCGGCGGACCGGGCGATCTGCATCAATAACGGCGAGGCGGGGATGATCAACGTCGACGGGCCAAACAACTACAAAAACATCAGCACTGACATGACCAACTACCGTTGCAGCCTGCCGCCACTGCCAGCGGTCAAACTGGCCTCGGCTGACGCCGACCAGGGGGCCTGATGCGTCGTCTGTTACTGGGGGCGCTGTTGCTCCTCGCCGGCTGCGAGCAGCAGCCGGCGCCGCTGTACCTGCCGCAGGGTGACAACTACCCGCAAACCCTCAGCGAGTGGGGCATGCTGCAGCGCGCCGATGGTTTTATCGCGCCCGTTGCCGAGGCCTTGCCCTACGACCTGAATACCCCGTTGTTTACCGACTACGCACACAAGCTGCGCAGCGTGTGGATGCCGGCGGGTACAGCGGCGACCTACGCCGAGGCGCACTTCGATTACCCGGTCGGCACGGTGCTGAGCAAGACCTTCTACTACCCCAAAGATGCCCAGGGGCGCCTGCTGCTGAACGAGCAGGATGACCGTGACCCGCAGCGCGGTCTGGAGTTGGCGCGTGTGCAGCTGATCGAAACGCGCATCCTGCTCAAGCAGCAAGACGGTTGGGTGGCATTACCCTATGTGTGGGATGAGCTGCAGCAGGAAGCCCATCTGGAATGGGCGGGTGACAGCCGCGAGTTAAGCCTGCTGAATGCCGAAGGCAAAACCCAGGCGGTGGCCTATCAGGTGCCAGACGCCAACCAGTGTGCTGGCTGTCATGAGGAAACCGCAGGGCAGGGCGTCAATCCGTTGGGGCCGAAGGCGCGGCACCTGAACAAGGATTTTGCCTACGCCGACGGCACGCACAATCAGTTGCAGCATTGGCAGCAGCAGGGTCGTTTGCAGGCGGTACCGGCCGAATTGCAGGGCGTGCCGCAGAACGCCTTATGGCCGACGCCGCGCGCTGGCGAAAGCCTGGAGCAGCAGGCGCGCAGCTACCTGGATGCCAACTGCAGCCATTGCCACAACCCCAAAGGGCCGGGGCGTACTTCTGGGCTGTTGCTTGATCCGACCACCGCTATCGGCATCAGCTATGGCCTGTGCAAGCAGCCGGTGGCGGCGGGTAAAGGATCGGGTGATCGCCTGGTGGATATTCACCCCGGCCAGCCGGATAAATCGGTGCTGCTGTTCCGTGTGGAAAGTGTCGACCCGAGCATCATGATGCCTGAGCTGGGCCGCTCCGCTGTGCATGGCGAGGGTGTGGACGTACTGCAACGCTGGATTGCCAGCCTGCAAGGGGATTGTTGAGGGGCTATTAGCTGTGGGAGGCGCTTCAGCGGCGAGCAGTTTTCGCGGCTAAAGCCCCTCCCACGGCTCTGGTGGTGCCCTGAGGTCAGTGTGCGACCTGTTTTCGTGCGCCGCCGCAGGCGTGGGGCATGCCTGGCCCTGTTGTGGTGCGCGTCAGCGGTGGGTAAGTACGCCAGGCCGCGCCAGCGCTGGGGTGGGCCACTGGCATAAGTCTTGCGCTGCTGGGTTATCGCCCAGGCTCGCAGGAGGCCCGCTGTGTCGATCCATATCGCCTTGCACCATGTCAGCCACTATCGCTACGACCGCGCGGTCAATCTTGGCCCGCAGGTCGTGCGCCTGCGTCCTGCGCCGCACAGCCGTACCCGGGTGCTGTCCTACGCGTTGAAGGTCGAGCCGGGCGAGCACTTTATCAATTGGCAACAGGACCCTCAGGGTAACTACCTGGCGCGCCTGGTGTTTCCGGAAAAGACCCGTGAGCTGAAGATCGAGGTCGATCTGGTCGCCGAGATGGCAGTGTTCAACCCTTTCGATTTCTTCCTTGAGCCTTACGCCGAGAAAATCCCCTTTGCCTACACCGAGGGCGAGCAGCTGGAGCTGGCGCCTTATCTGGTCAAGCTGCCGGCCGGCAAATTGTTCGCCAAATACCTGGCCAGCATCGAGCGCACGCCGCTGCCGAGCGTGGATTTTCTGGTGGCACTCAATCAGCGTCTTTCCACCGATATCAGCTACCTGATTCGCCTGGAGCCGGGTGTGCAAACCCCGGAGGAAAGCCTGGAAAAAGGCTCCGGTTCCTGCCGTGACTCGGCCTGGCTGCTGGTGCAGCTGTTCCGTCACCTGGGCCTGGCGGCGCGTTTTGTCTCCGGTTACCTGATTCAGCTGAAAGCCGATGTGAAATCCCTCGACGGCCCCTCCGGCACCGAGGTGGACTTCACCGACCTGCATGCCTGGTGCGAGGTCTATTTGCCCGGCGCCGGCTGGATCGGCCTCGATCCGACGTCCGGGCTGTTCGCCGGCGAAGGCCATATCCCGCTGGCCTGCAGCCCCGAGCCATCTTCGGCGGCGCCAATCAGCGGCGGTGTGGATGAGTGCGAATGCGAGTTCAGTCACGAGATGTGGGTGGAGCGTATCTGGGAAGCGCCGCGGGTCAGCAAGCCTTACAGCGAGGTGCAGTGGCAGGCGATTGTCGACCTCGGGCAAAAGATCGATGAGGACCTGCAGGAGCAGGACGTGCGCCTGACCATGGGCGGCGAGCCGACCTTTGTCGCCCTCGACTACCCGGATGATCCGGAGTGGAACACCGCTGCCCTCGGGCCGAACAAACGCCGCCTGGCCAGCGACCTGTTTCATCGCCTGCGCGAGCATTACGCGCCGAGTGCGCTGGTGCACTTCGGTCAGGGCAAGTGGTACCCCGGCGAGCAGCTGCCGCGCTGGTCGTTGAATGCCTACTGGCGGCGTGACGGCGAGCCGATCTGGCACAACCCGGCGCTGTATGCCGATGAACAAAAAGACTACGGCGTCGATGCGGCCAAGGCCGCCGACTTTCTTACCCTGCTCGCCGAGCGCCTGGGCGTGGACGCTAAATACTGCGTGCCGGCCTATGAGGACCGCTTCTACTACCTGTGGCGCGAGCGCAGGCTGCCGATCAACGTCAGCGCCGAAGACCCACGTCTGGCCGATCCGCTGGAGCGCGAACGGCTGCGCAAGGTGTTCGAACAGGGGCTGGATAAGGTCGTCGGGCATATCCTGCCGCTGGCCCGGCAGGCCAAGCAGCTGGGCTGGCAGAGTGGCAGCTGGTTTCTGCGTGATGAGCATTGCCGGCTGATACCGGGCGATTCGGCGCTGGGCTACCGCCTGCCGCTGGATTCTCAGCCCTGGGTCAGCGAGGCCGACTACCCCTACATTACCCCGGAAGACCCGAGCCAGCGCTTCGCCCCGTTGCCAGCAGCGGCGCAGATCAAACCGCAGTCGCGCGGTGTCTGGTCGGGCAGCCAGACCAGCACGAACAAACGCCCGCTGCTGGGTCAGTCCGCCGCCGGTGTGGTGCGCACCGCGCTGTGCGCCGAGCCGCGGGGCGGCAAGCTCTATCTGTTTATGCCGCCGCTGGTGCGCCTGGAAGACTACCTGGAGCTGGTGGCGGCCATCGAAGCCACTGCGGCAGAGATGAAGTGCCCGGTGCTGCTGGAAGGTTACGAGCCGCCGCTGGACCCGCGCCTGCAGTTCTTCCGCGTAACCCCGGACCCCGGCGTGATCGAGGTGAATATCCACCCGGCTGCCAGTTGGGATGAGCTGGTCGAGCGCACCGAGTTTCTCTACGAACAGGCCCGCGAGTGTCGCCTGAGTAGCGAGAAATTTATGATCGATGGCCGTCACACTGGCACCGGCGGCGGTAATCACTTTGTTCTCGGTGGCGCGACGCCAGCGGACTCACCGTTTCTGCGCCGGCCGGATTTGCTGCGCAGCCTGATCAGCTACTGGCACAACCACCCGTCGCTGTCCTACCTGTTCAGCGGCCTGTTTATCGGCCCAACGTCGCAGGCGCCGCGTATCGACGAGGCGCGCAACGACGCGCTGTACGAGCTGGAAATCGCCTTCGCGCAGATGCCCGAGGCTGGCCGCGACTGTCAGCCCTGGCTGGTCGACCGCCTGCTGCGCAACCTGCTGGTGGACGTGACCGGTAACACCCACCGTGCCGAGTTCTGCATCGACAAGCTGTACTCGCCGGACTCCGCCTCCGGTCGCCTCGGCCTGCTGGAGCTGCGCGCCTTCGAGATGCCGCCCCATGCGCAGATGAGCTTGGCCCAGCAACTGTTGATTCGCGCGCTGATCGCGCGCTTCTGGCGCGAACCCTATCAGCCAGCACGGCTGGTGCGCTGGGGCACTGAGCTGCATGACCGTTACCTGCTGCCGCACTTTATCGAGCAGGATTTTGCCGACGTGCTGCAGGAGCTGGACGGCTGCGGCTATCGCCTGCACAGCGAGTGGTTTGCCCCGCACTTCGAGTTCCGCTTTCCCAAATCCGGCGACTTCAACGTCAAGGGCATCGAGCTGGAACTGCGTCAGGCCCTGGAACCCTGGCATGTGCTGGGCGAAGAGGGCGGTGGCGGCGGTACGGTGCGCTATGTCGATTCCTCGCTGGAACGCATGCAGGTCAAACTCAGCGGCCTGCCTAGTGACCGCTATGTGCTGACCTGCAACGGCGTGCCGGTGCCGCTGCGGCCCACCGGCAAAGTCGGTGAGTTTGTCGGTGGCGTGCGCTTTCGCGCCTGGCAGCCGGCCAACTGCCTGCACCCGACCATCGAAGTGCACGCGCCGCTGGTCTTCGACCTGCTGGACAGCTGGATGAACCGCTCTCTGGGTGGCTGCCAGTACCATGTCGCCCACCCCGGCGGACGTAACTACGACAGCCTGCCGGTGAATGCCTACGAGGCTGAGAGCCGGCGCATGGCGCGCTTCTTCCGTTTGGGCCACAGCCCCGGCAAGCGCCCGACACTGGCCCCGATCAACAATAATGAACTGCCCATGACCCTGGATCTGCGCCTTGTTTGACGTAATGTCGCTCACTTGAATGAAGGCTTTCGCGACCAGTCCCCTCTCCCATAAATGGGGGAGGGGAGCGTAAAGCCGTATTGCCTTGCCACTGCCGAGCCTGCCATGCCCGACCTGCTTGCCGACTACCCCCTGACGCCAGGGGCTTATCACGAACTGTTCGACACCGCCGGTCAGGTGCGCCCGCACTGGCGCCTGTTGCTGGAGCGTCTGCAGCGCAGCAGCCCGGCGCAGCTGGCCCAGCGTCAGGCCCTGCTGGCGCGGCAGATTCAGGAAAACGGCGTGACCTACAACGTCTACGCCGACCCCGATGGCGCCGACCGGCCGTGGGAGCTGGACCTGCTGCCCAACCTGATCCCCGCCGAGGAATGGCAGCAGATCGCCGCTGGCGTGGCGCAGCGTGCCACTTTGCTGAACAGCGTGCTGGCCGACCTGTATGGCCCGCAACAGCTGCTGGCCGACGGGCTGCTGCCTGCCGAGCTGGTGTTTGGCCACAACAACTACCTGTGGCCTTGCCAGGGCGTCCAGCCCCCCGGCGGCACCTACCTGCACCTGTATGCGGTGGACTTGGCCCGGGCGCCGGATGGCCGCTGGTGGGTCACCGCCGACCGCACCCAGGCCCCGTCTGGCGCGGGTTATGCCCTGGAAAACCGGCAGATCGTCTCGCGAGCCTTTCCTGAGCTGTACCGCGACCTGCGCGTGCAATACCTGGCCGGCTTCTTCCGCACCCTGCAGGACACCCTGGCGCGCCAGGCTCCAACTGATGCGGGTGAAACGCCGCTGGTGGTGCTGCTGACCCCGGGGCGTTTTAACGAGAGCTATTTCGAGCACCTGTACCTGGCGCGCCAGCTCGGCTACCCCTTGGTGGAAGGCAGCGACCTGACCGTGCGTGATGCCAAGGTCTACCTGAAAACCCTGGCTGGCCTGCGCCGCGTGCATGCGGTGCTGCGCCGTCTGGATGATGACTTCTGCGATCCGCTGGAGCTGCGCACCGACTCGGCCCTCGGCGTGCCCGGCCTGCTCGAAGCCGTGCGCCAGGGCCATGTGCTGGTGGCCAATGCCCTCGGCAGTGGCGTGCTGGAGTCCCCTGGCTTGCCGGGCTTTCTCCCGGCCATCGCGGAAAAATTATTGGGCGAAGAACTGCTGCTGCCCTCTATCGCCAGTTGGTGGTGCGGCGAGCCGCCGGTGCTGGACAAGGCTCTGGAACAGCTCGACGAGCTGCTGGTGCGCGCCAGCTTTCCCTCGCAGAGTTTTGCCCCGGTGTTTGGCCGTGATCTGGATGAAACGCAGCGCGCCGAGCTGGCTGAACGGCTCAAGGCGCGGCCCTATGCCTATGTCGCCCAGGCGCTGGCGCAACTGTCACAGGCGCCGGTCTGGCAGCCAGAGGACGCGACGCTGGCACCGCGTGCGATTGGTATGCGGGTATTCGCCGTGGCCAGCGCCGAGGGCTATCGGGTGATGCCCGGTGGCCTGACTCGGGTCGCCGCCGAAGCCGACGCCGAAGTGGTGTCGATGCAACGCGGTGGCGCCAGCAAGGACACCTGGGTACTCGGCGAACGGCATGCTGGCGGTGAACCCTGGCAATGGCTGCGCCCGCTGGGCGTGGCCGATCTGGTGCGCAGCGACCCCTACCTGCCTTCACGGGTGGTGGAAAATCTCTACTGGTTCGGTCGCTACAGCGAACGCTGCGAAGACGGTGCGCGGCTGCTGCGCATCATGCTGGCGCGCTATGTGGATGACGACGATGATCCTCAAGCCCTGCAAACCGCCCTGAGCCTGGCCGAGAGCCTGGGCTTGCTACCGGACGCCGACAGCGGCGAACTGCAGCAGCGCCTGCTCGAAGCGCTGCTCGGAGAAGACTGGCCGGATAGCCTGCGCGGCAATCTGCAGCGTCTGCAATGGGTGGCTGGCAGCGTGCGTGGCAAGCTGTCTCAGGCCAACTGGCAGGCCCTGCTCGAATTGCAGCGTGAGGCCCAGTCACTGAGCAGCGAGCAGGCCGACTTTGGCGAGCTGCTGGATTTTCTCGACCGCCTGCTGCTGTCGCTGGCGGCGCTCTCAGGCTTTGCCCTGGACGATATGACTCGCGATGACGGCTGGCGTTTTCTGATGCTCGGGCGTTGTATCGAACGCCTGCAGTTTCTCTGCGACAGCCTGGCCAACTTCCTCACCAGCAGCGCGGCGCAGGATCAATCGGCGCTGGCGTGGCTGCTGGAACTGGGTAACAGCAGCATCACCTACCGCACCCGTTACCTGGCCTCGGCGCAGCTGATTCCAGTGCTCGACCTGTTGCTGCTGGATGAGCAGAACCCGCATGCAGTGTTGTTTCAGATACGCACATTGTTGCGTTCACTGGAGCGCCTCGGTGAACACTTCGAACTGCCGGCCGAGCGGCGCTTGCAGCATCTTGAGCAGCAGCTGGCGCGCTTTAGCCTGGCCAGCCTGGAGAACCCGCTGTTTGGCGCGGCCAGTGTGCAGGAGGTACTCGCCGGCTTGGCCGAGCTACTGACCAGCATCAGCCAGGCCGCTGCGCAAACCTCAGACCGCCTGGGCCTGCGCTTCTTTGCCCATGTTGATGCCAGCCAGCGGACGCAATCCTCATGAGCAGCGCCTTCTACCAGATTCTGCACGACACCCATTACCGCTATGCCGCGCCGGTATCGCTGGCCCAGCAGCTGGCACACCTGTGGCCGCGCGCCTGCCCCTGGCAGCGCAATCATGAACAGCAGCTGTTGGTCAGCCCACAGCCGTGCCAGCGCCAGGATGCCCTGGATGTGTTCGGCAACCCGCTGACCCGCCTGGTGTTTGAGCGTCCGCATGATGAGCTTATGGTCAGCGCGCGGCTCAAGGTCGAAGTGCTGGCGCGCGACGAGCTGGATTTGACACAGTCGCCAGCCTGGGAACAGGCCTGCACGGCGCTGCGTTATAGCGGCCAGGCGCTACTGCCCGATGTGCTGGAGGCGGCGCGTTTTCGCTTCGAGTCGCCCTATGTGCACCTCAAGCAGGTGTTCAGCGATTACGCGGCGGATTGCTTTACCCCAGACCGGCCGTTATTGGTGGCGGTGGATGGGCTGATGCAGAAGATTTTTGCCGAATTCAGCTTTGATGCGGCGGCGACCCAGGTGGCGACGCCTTTGCTACAGGTGCTGGAAGAGCGCCGCGGTGTGTGCCAAGACTTTGCCCACCTGATGCTCGCCTGCCTGCGTTCACGCGGCCTGGCGGTGCGCTATGTCAGTGGTTACCTGCTCACTCAACCGCCGCCTGGCCAGCCTCGGCTGATCGGTGCCGATGCCTCGCACGCCTGGGTCTCGGTGTTCTGCCCAGAGCAGGGCTGGGTGGATTTCGACCCAACCAACAATATTCGACCGGCTCTGGAACATATCACCCTGGCCTGGGGCCGTGATTTTGCCGATGTCTCACCGCTGCGCGGGGTGATCCTCGGTGGCGGCAGCCACGACCCTGAGGTGCAGGTGACGGTGCTGCCGTTGGCGAGTTAGCGCTTGATCACTTTCCACACGTGCGTGGCCAGGCTGACCAGCAACAGCGCGATGGCGCCGGCGATGATCCCGGCGATGGCATTCAGCAAGGTTGGCAGCAGGGCGGCGAGCAGGCCGCTGCTGACGGCAACGCTTTGCGCCAACTGGTCGATCCACGCCTGGGCAGCATGTACGCCGTGGGTGAGGATGCCGCCGCCGACCATAAACATTGCCGCAGTGCCGAGCACCGACAGGGCTTTCATCAGATAGGGTGCGGTCAGCAGCAGGCCGCGACCGACGGCACGTTGCAGACGTTTGCCCAGTCCTGCGCCGCTGCGCTGGTTGAGGTACAGGCCGGCGTCGTCCAGTTTGACGATGCCCGCCACCAGGCCGTAGACGCCAACAGTCATCAGGATGGCGATACCGGATAGCACTGCGACCTGCTTGCCAAAACTGGCCAGGGCCACGGTGCCCAGGGTGATGGCGATGATCTCGGCCGAGAGAATGAAGTCGGTGCGGATCGCGCCTTTGATCTTGTCCTGTTCGAACGCCAGGATATCCACCTCCGGGTCGGCCACTGCGTGCAGCCGCTCGGCGTGCTGCGCCTGGGCATCCGCCTGGCTGTGAAGGAATTTATGCGCGAGTTTTTCGAAACCCTCGTAACAGAGGAAGGCGCCGCCGAACATCAGCAGTGGGGTGACCGCCCAAGGCGCGAAGGCGCTGATCAGCAATGCTGCAGGCACCAGAATCAGCTTGTTCCTGAATGAGCCCTTGGCCACGGCCCAAACCACCGGCAGCTCACGTTCGGCACGCACGCCGGTGACCTGCTGGGCATTCAGCGCCAGGTCGTCACCGAGGACGCCGGCGGTTTTCTTGGCAGCGACTTTGGTCATCACCGCTACGTCATCGAGCACTGCGGCAATATCATCGAGCAGGGTTAACAGGCTAGCGCCGGCCATGCAGGGGATTCCTTTCTAGGTTTTCGGGTAATCGCCCGGCAGAACAGCAGGCGATGGTGCGCAGATTTATACGTGAGTCCACGCCCGTCAGCCATAGGCTGCCGTCACGTGTTTAGCGCGCCGCACGAAAACCGGCGGTTGCTAGTCGCTGCTGCCGCTGGCACCCCCGGCATAGGCGGCGAGCAGGCTGCGTAACAGGTCATGGATAGGCATGGCACATCTCCTTGGGTGATGGCACGACCTTACGCCGCTGCTTGGTGCTTGGGCTGTTGATTGTATTGATGGCGTCCATAGCCAGCAGCCTGATCAGTACTTATGCACCGCGCAGGCGAGTGGTGCAGATAGTTGTACACAAAGGCTGTGGAGTGAGTTGTGGATAAGGTGGGCGTAGCCGTATGTACGCCTAGTCAGCTGTCTGTTTGCGGTGGTTGTACAGTTTTTGATCAGCGCATTATTTTATGTGAAAACAACAGCTTAAGCGGTCTATTCAGAGCGGTGTGGGCCGGCGCTGAAGTTGTCCACGACTCTTGTGGGTAGAACTGTTGATAACTTTGGTATGGCTGTTTGCAAGGCTGATGATGCCTGGTTTTGCGCCACTTGATCGCTTTTTGAGCAGTTTGCTGCATCCTTCCAAGGCTTCACTTTGTGTTCGCCGAGTCAAGCAATAATCGCGTTAATTCAAGGGTTTAGTGTGGTGATTAAGGCCTTTGTCAGGTACTTATCCCAGGTTGTTGTGGAACGATCTGTGGATAACCTGCGCACGCCTGTGCTCAGGCCACGCTGGGCTTGGCCTGAGCTGTGTTGGCTGTTTTTTGTACAGTGACCTCAGTCTGCTTCCAGTGCGCTGATGCGGGTCGAGCGCCCCAGTACTTGCAGGGCACGGTCCGGGTAGTCGGTGATCAGCGCGTCGGCCCCGAGGTCAAGTAGGCGGCGCATGTCCGGTTGCTCGTTGATGGTCCATAACTGCACATTCAGGCCGCGTTGACTGGCGGTCTGTAACAGGCTGCGGCTAGCGATGGGCAGGCCACTGTGCGCTTCGGGAATCTGCAGCGCCTGGTAGGACGGCGACAGTACACTGCTCAGGCCAACCCAGTTGAGAGCCAGCAGCAGACGCACCGAACCGGGCCCGGCAGAGGTTGCCACTCCCGGACACTGTTCGCGAAACAGTTGCAGGCTACGGTCATAGAAGCTGCCAACAATCACCTTGTCGCGCTGCTGGTGGGCGGTGAGGGCGTCACATAGCTGCGCTTCCATACCGACATCCGGCACCTTGATCTCGATCACCTTGGGGATATCGGGGAATCGTTCGAGCACCTCAGTAAAGGTAGGGATACGCACGCCCTGGCCACGGTAAGGGTAGCTCTGGCCGCCATCGGCGCTCCAGCGGTAGCCGGCGTCCAGTGCTTGCAGCTGCGCCAGGCTGAGCGCGGCAACCGGGCCTTCGCCATTGGTGGTGCGATCCAGAGTGCGGTCGTGGATCACCACCAGCTCACTGTCACTGGACAGGTGCAGGTCCATCTCCAGCATGTCCACGCCCAGCGCGCTGGCACGGTCGAAGGCAAACAGGCTGTTCTCCGGCCACAGGCCTTTGCCGCCGCGGTGGGCAATCACCAGCGGTTGTTCGGCAAAGCGGCTAAGCACTGCGGCGGGTTGGGCCGGTTTACTGGTCATGGTCAGTACGCCGATGGCGATGGCCAGCAACAGCAGTGGAACAGAGAGAAAGCGGGCAACGCGCAGCATGGTCAGGGTCCAGGACAGTCAGGGATGAGCTTGAATACACCTCGACTATGACAAAGCCATGAAGGCCATACGAGAGGCGAAATGCGCCAGCCTAGCGACCTTTGCGGTCAGGGATGGTTGGCGTGGCGGATGCGGGTGGACGCCGGCCGTCCACCCGAACCTGCAACTCAGCCTGCCAGCAGCCAGGCGCCGGTCACGGCTGAAGCCGCGCCGAGTGCGCGCACCACCGGCGCAGCGGCCTGGGGCAGCAGGCGCACCAGGGCATAACCGCTGGCGTGCAGAGCGGCGGTTGCGACCACGAAACCGGCGGCATAGCCCCATGGGCTGGCCAGCTCTGGCAGCTCCAGACCGTGGGCGACGCCGTGGGTCAGGGCGAACAGTGCAGTCAGGGCGATGGCGATCACCATCGGCAGGCGAATGGCGACGGCCACCAGCAAGCCAAACGCCAGTACCGAGGCAGCGATGCCGGTTTCCATCAGCGGAATTTCCAGGCCGTTAAAGCCCAGCAGGCCGCCAATCAGCATGGTGCCAACAAAGGTCAGCGGCAGCGCCCAGCGCGCCGCGCCGGATTGCTGCGCGGCCCATAGACCAACGGCGAGCATCGCC
Organism: Pseudomonas anguilliseptica; assembly: GCF_021375795.1. Lineage (GTDB taxonomy): Bacteria > Pseudomonadota > Gammaproteobacteria > Pseudomonadales > Pseudomonadaceae > Aquipseudomonas > Aquipseudomonas anguilliseptica_A. The sequence continues at coordinate 77,319 of NZ_JAEIOI010000007.1, forward strand.
AGCAGGTGATCGAGGCCGAATACCGGGTGCGCCAGTCCGGCCATCAACCCGGAGTGGTCGTGGCCAGCGTGGGCGAAGGCCACGGCGGGGCTGAGAAACAGGGCGAGGGCGAACAGGGATTTACGCAGGTTCATGGGGTGTCTCCTTGACTGAATAGATTCTCAAGCGGCCGTGAGCATGCCGTGGCGTTCGATAAAGGCGATGATCTGATCAAGCCCCTGGCCGATCTTCTGGTTGCTGAACACAAACGGCTTGTCGCCGCGCATCTTCAGGGTGTCACGCTCCATCACCTCCAGTGAGGCGCCGACCAGTGGTGCCAGGTCGACCTTGTTGATCACCAGCAGGTCGGATTTGCAGATGCCTGGACCGCCTTTGCGCGGCAGCTTGTCTCCGGCAGATACGTCGATCACGTAGATGGTCAGGTCCGACAGCTCCGGACTGAAGGTGGCCGAGAGGTTGTCGCCGCCGGACTCGACGATGATCAGGTCCAGGCCCGGAAAGCGCCGGTTGAGCTGGTCGACTGCTTCCAGGTTGATCGAGGCGTCTTCGCGGATGGCGGTGTGCGGGCAACCGCCGGTTTCCACGCCGATGATCCGCTCCGGCACCAGAGCTTCGTTACGCACCAGAAACTGCGCGTCTTCCTGGGTGTAGATGTCGTTGGTCACCACCGCCAGGTTGTAGCGCTCGCGCAGGGCCAGGCACAGGGCCAGGGTCAGGGCGGTCTTGCCGGAGCCGACCGGGCCACCGATGCCGACACGCAGGGGTTGGCTGTTCATCTTCAAGTCTTCCTTATCATCAAGAACGGAATAAACGGCTGTACTGACGCTCGTGCGCCATGCTCGCCAGGGCCAGGCCGAAGGCGGCGCTGCCCCAGTGTTCGGGTTGTAGTTCACTGGCGTGGCGCTGCGCCTGGTCGAGCATCGGCAGCAGCTCTGAGGTCAAACGCTGGGCGGCTTGTTGACCCAGCGGCAGGGTTTTCATCAGCACCGCCAGCTGGTTTTCCAGCCACCCCCACAGCCAGGCGGCGAGGGCATCTTCTGGCGTGATCTGCCAGGCCCGTGCTGCCAGTGCCCAGCCCACAGCCAGGCCGGGCTCTTCAAGTTCGTTGAATAGCTGCTGTGCTGGCGAGTCTAGTTCCGGCAGACCGCTGAGCAACTGCTGCAGGGAGTAACCCATCTGCCGGCTTTCCAGGCGCAGCTCGCGGGTTTCGCGGCTGGCGCGTTGCTGTTCGGCGAGGTGGCGCAGCTGGGCCCAGTTCTCGCTGGCGGCGGCTTGGCAATGGGCAAGCAGCAGCGGCGCTTCAAAGCGAGCCAAGTTCAGCAGCAACTGATCGGCAATCCAGCGCTGGGCGCTCTCGGCGCTATCGACCCGACCCTGTTCCACGGCCATTTCCAGGCCCTGGGAATAGCTGTAACCACCGATCGGTAGTTGGGGGCTGGCCAGACGTAGTAGCTGCCAGGCTTTATTCACTTGCGTGCACCGAATTGATGCAGACGTGGTGCATAGCTGAATTCGGCATCGCCGGCATGGGAGTGGTGATGGCCGCCACCGTAAGCGCCTTGCTCAGGTTGGTAGGGCGCTTCGATCAGCTGCACCGTGGCGCCGAGCTGCTCGAGCATGGCCTTGAGCACGTAGTCATCTGGCAGGCGCAACCAGCCATCACCGAGTTGCAGGGCCACGTGGCGGTTACCCAGGTGATAGGCGGCGCGCATCAGTTCGAAAGGGTTGGCGCAGGTGACGTGTAGCAGCGGCTCGGGGCGGGCGAGTACGCGCACGATGCGGCCGTCTTCGGCTTGCAGGCATTCGCCATCGTGCAGCGCCGGCTGGCCGCGTTCGAGGAATAGGCCGACATCCTCGCCGGTGCGGCTGAAGCAGCGCAGGCGGCTTTTGCTGCGGGCCTCGAAGCTCAGTTCGAGTTCGGCGTCCCAGTTGGGCTGGGCGGCAATACGGCGGTGAATCACCAACATGGGGCAGTTTCCGGCAGTTCAATGCCGGTTATAGAGCAAGGGTCTTGCCAAACTGCTGCCTGGCCGCATGATGCGGGCTGTGCGGCGTGTGTCGTGCCTAAGTATTGGGCATTGATGGCTGCGCTTTGGTGCGCACACGAATTGCGTGCTCAGTTGTGGTGCGTTTAGTCGTTGTGCTGGCCCAAGCCTTGCCAGTGCTTGGCGCCGATAAAGATAAAACGCAGCTGCTCGATCATCTTCGCTTCGGGGGTGGCATGCCGTGGTAGGGCGCGGGCGGGCGGATCGATCAGTTCGGGCAGGGTGGCAAATACGGTCTTGACCACCAGGTCGGCCAGCACGTTCTGCGCTGGCGTATCGAAGTGCTGCAGCTTGGGCATCAGCGCCAGATCCGCCACCAGGTCAGCGGTGATACGTTCACGCAAAGCGCCTACGGCCAGGCGCACCGGCAACGAGCCACCGTACTGTTCACGGGCGAGAAACAGAAACTGCGAGCGGTTGGCCGCCACGGCGTCGAGAAAGATGCGCACCGAGGCGTCAATCACGCCGCCCAGTTCGAATTCGTGGTGGCGAACCTGGCGAATGGTTTCGCGAAAGGTTTCCCCTACTTCGGCCACCAGGGCCAGGCCAAGGGCATCCATGTCGTCAAAGTGTCGATAGAAACCAGTCGGCACGATGCCCGCACAGCGCGCCACTTCGCGCAGGCTCAGGCTGCCAAAGCCTCGGCCGCTGTCCATCAGGCTGCGGGCGGCGTCCATCAGGGCGTGGCGGGTTTGCAGTTTTTGTTCGGCGCGCGGTTGTAGTGGTTTCAAACTTCAGGGCTCGGCATGGCGTTCAGCACCGCACTCTAACAAAGCGGTGTTGTAGGCGTCGAACCACGGCGTGCGTTGTATTTGAGTGTACGAGTGTTGACTGAATGGTGGTTGCTCTGTCAGCCTGGTGAGCAATTGTTCACTGGAGTCGCTCATGACCCTGATTCCATTTGCCTGGGTGCGCGCCTGTTCACGGTTGTTAGGGCCGTTGCGACGGCTGGTTGCGCATGGCTGGTTGCGCGAAAGCGATGTCGACGCCGTGCTGGTGCTCTTGCACCCGGCATTGCGTCTGAACCGCGTGTTCGCCCGGGTAACCCAGCGCCAGTGGGTGGCCGATGACATGCTCGAACTGACCTTGCAGGCCAACGGCAACTGGCGCGGCGCACAGCCAGGTCAGCACCTGCAGCTGTACCTCGAACGTGATGGCGTACGCCTGAGTCGCAGTTACAGCCTGACCGCCGTGCAGGCCAAAGGCCGCGTGCAGATCGCCATCAAGCATCAGGCGGGTGGGCGGGTGTCGCCTTACCTGCTGGAACACTTGGCGGTGGGGGATGTGCTGGAACTGGGCCCGGTGCAGGGCGAGTTGAGTTGGCCCGAGACGCCGGACGCTGTGCTGCTGCTTGCGGCGGGCAGTGGCATCACACCGCTGCTGGGCCTGCTGCGTGCCGCGCTGGCGCAGGGTTTCAGTGCGCCGATCACGCTGCTGCATTACGTGCGCGAGCAGGGCCAGCGTGCCTTTGCTGCCGAATTGCAGGCGCTGCAGGCGCAGTACAGCAACCTGCAGGTGCGCTGGTCGCTGACGGCAGCCATTGCCGAAGCCGGAGAATTGACCGGGCGCTTTACGGCTGAGCATCTGCACTCGGTCACCGCGCTGCACCAGTGCCGCGTGCTGGCCTGTGGCCCGGCGGGCTTTGTCGCCCAGGTGCAACAGTGGTGGCAGCAGGCTGCCTTGCCTGGTGCATTGCAAGTAGAGGCCTTTACCCCGCCAGCATTCAATGCCGTCGAGGGACTGCGTGCGGTGCGCCTGGGTTTTGCCCGCAGTCATCAGCAGATGCAAGCCGATAACCAGCACAGCCTGCTGGAACTGGCTGAAACGCAGGGTTTGCAGCCGGCCCATGGCTGTCGTCAGGGCATCTGTGCCAGCTGCACCTGCACCCTGCTCAGCGGCACGGTGCGCGATATGCGCAGTGGTGCGCTGTTCAGCGAACCGGGGCAGCCGATTCGTTTATGCGTCAGCGCGCCCCACGCTGATCTGGAAATCGATCTTTAACTTGCGAGGTAACCCCATGCGCGCTGACCGTCACCTGTCCGCTGCCGAGCTGGATGCATTCGGCCATGAGCTGGATGCGCTGCGCCAGCGAACCCTGGCCTCGCTTGGCGAGGCGGACGCCCGCTATATCCGCCGCATTCGCGCAGCGGTACGTTTCTGTTGCTGGAGTGGGCGCGGCCTGCTGATGCTTGGTTGGTTTCCGCCGACCTGGTTGCTCGGCACCTTGCTGCTGGGCCTGGGCAAGATTCTGGAGAATATGGAGCTGGGGCATAACGTCATGCACGGTCAGTACGACTGGATGAATGACCCCGAGTTTGCCGGGCGCAACTATGAGTGGGATATCGCCGGGCCGAGCGACTTCTGGCGGCACACCCACAACCATGTGCACCACACCTGGACCAATGTGCTGGGTATGGATGATGACGTCGGCTATGGCGTGGTGCGGCTGTTTCCCGAGCAGCGCTGGAAGCCGTTCTACCGCTGGCAGCCGCTGTGGGTGACGATTCAGGCGCTGTTGTTCCAGTACTCGGTGGCGATCCAGCACTTGCGTCTGGACAAGGTCTACAAGGGCAAGCTGAGCAAGGCCGAAGTGCGTCCGCTGATCAAACAGTTCAACGCCAAGGTACTGCGTCAGTGGGGCAAGGATTATCTGTTCTTTCCACTGCTGGCGCTGCTGATCGGTGCCAATGCCCTGGCAGTGCTCGCCGGTAATGCCGTGGCCAACCTGATCCGCAACCTGTGGACCTTCACGGTGATTTTCTGCGGCCACTTTACCGAGCAGGCAGCGGTGTTCAGCAAGGAGTCGGTGGTCGGTGAGAGTCGCGGGCACTGGTACCTGCGTCAACTGCGCGGGTCCAGCAACCTCAATGGTGGGCCGCTGTTTCATATTCTGACGGGCAACCTCAGCCACCAGATCGAACACCACCTGTTCCCCGATCTGCCGGCGCGGCGCTATGCGGAGATGGCCGTTGAGGTACGCGAGATTGCCGAGCGTTATGGCCAGGTCTACAACCACGGCAGCCTGTGGCGGCAGTTCAGGACGGTGCTTAGACGTATCTGGATCTACCGCCGGCCTCCGGTCGAGGCCGTGCCGGTGGGCGCTTAACGGCGTGAACCATTCACCCTACGAATACGCCGTAGCCCGTATGCAATCCGGGGCGCTTACATCCGGGCTACAAGGTCAGCGGGTAAACACGCACGTCAGGTAGCGATTGCTGAAACCGTAGCGCAGCATCGAATACAGCCGACTGAACAGGTACAGCGGGTGCTGGCGGTAATACAGCAGCACGGCATTGCCGACGCCTTCGCTGCGGTGCTGTTTCTGTTGATCCACCTGTTTCGAAAATAATCCTTTGAACTGCCACCACTGAATCTGCTCCAGGTGCTGGTGGGCATGCAACCCGTGCTGGCGGAACAGCGCATGAAAGCTGCGTTTGCTGAAATCATGCAGGTGGTGAGGATTGCCATCCAGGGTTGGAGTGATCGGCACCGACGCAATCACTTTGCCGTCTTGCACCAATAAACGCGCATAGTTGGCTAGCAGTTGCTGCGGACGCGGCAGGTGCTCGATGGTTTCCAGACTGACAATGCAGTCGAAGCCCTCGGCGTCATGGAACTGTTCGGCGTCGGCGCATTCATAACGCAGGTTGGGCAGCTGGTAATGCTCGCGGGCGTAGGCAATGGCCGCAGGGTCAATGTCCACGCCAGTGACCTGTTTGTCAGGGTTGCGCTGGGCCAGCAGGGCGGTGCCATAACCGCAACCACAGGCCATATCCAGCACGCGTTGGCCGCTCAAGTGGTCGGCGGCGAACTCGTAGCGCTGCATGTGAATATGCAGGCTGGCCTGATCATCCGGGTTCTGCGGGTTGAGGTCCTTCGGGTAAATCCGTTCGATGGTATGCATGGTCATGGCAGCGCAAAGAGGAGCCGGGACTATATGCCAGGCACGCACAGCTCGCCTACCCAATACGCGGCCCTGGCACGTTTTGTGGTTCGCACTTCTTTCTCGGCGGTATGACACAAGGATAGTTTGCTATGTCGACAGCTTCTGCACCCCGTTATCCCCTGGTTCTGGTGCCAGGTTTACTCGGCTTTGTCAGCCTGCTCGGATATCCCTACTGGTATGGCATCGTCACGGCGCTGCGCCGCCTCGGTGCACAGGTCTTCCCGGTGCTGGTGTCTTCGGTGCACTCCACTGAAGTGCGCGGTGAGCAACTGCTGCTGCGCATCGCCGATGTGTTGCAGCAGACTGGCGCCGAAAAGGTCCATCTGATCGGCCATAGCCAGGGCGCCCTCACTGCACGCTATGCGGCCGCACTAAAACCCGAATGGGTAGCGTCCGTGACTTCGGTGGCCGGGCCCAACCATGGCTCGGAACTGGCGGACTTTCTCAAACGCAAAGCCCCGCACGGCAGTCTGCGTGAGCGCATATTGAGCGCTTTGCTGCGTGGCGTGGCCCGCTGCATGGCCTGGCTGGAGCGCGGCTATAAAGGTGAGCCACTGCCGATGGATGTGGCCGCTGCGCAGCAATCGCTAACCCTGGACGGGGTGGCGGCCTTCAACCGGCAGTACCCGCAGGGCTTGCCGGAGGTCTGGGGCGGTGAGGGCGCGGCTGAGGTCAACGGCGTGCGCTACTACTCCTGGTCCGGCACCCTGCAGCCGGGTATCACCAATAAAGGTGGCAACCGCTTCGATGGGCCGAATGTTGCCTGCCGGCTATTTGCCAAAACCTTTCAGCGTGAACCGGGGCAGTGCGACGGCATGGTCGGGCGCTACAGCTCACACCTGGGCGTGGTGATTGGTGATCAGTACCCGCTGGATCACTTCGACATCATCAATCAGACCTTCGGTCTGGTCGGCAAGGGCGCAGAGCCGGTCAAATTGTTTGTCGAACATGCGCAGCGGCTACAGGCAGCAGGCCTTTAGACTTCGTTTAGCTCGATCCAGATGCCCTGATCATCTTCGCGGATGGCAAGCTCTTGCAACGATTGCCCGGCACAGGGACCGGCGACACATTCGCCGGATTCGACGAGAAACAGCGCGCCGTGGGTGGCGCATTGGATCAGGCTGGCGCTGTGATCGAGAAACTGGTCGGGCAGCCATTCCAGCGGGATGCCGCGGTGCGGGCAGCGGTTGCGATAGGCATACAACTGGCCGTCCTTGCGCACGGCAAACAGCTTTTCACCCGCTATCTCGAAGCCCCGGCTCTGGCCTTCGGCCACTTCATCCGGTGCACATAAACGCAACATAAGAACCTCCCCGCCAGGCCGGCATTATGCCGCCCTGGCGTGGAAGTGAAAGAGGAGGGCGCATCCTTGCGCCAAGTGGAACGCTTTTCGGGACGGGTTAATCGCGCGGTAAACGTGTTGTTGGGTCAGATTTCCCAGACCAGGTTGACGGCCGCGTGGCGGCCCGGCTGGCTGAAGCGGCCCATGCTTGGGCTATTTTCAGTCAGGCCGCGTACGTCGCCCCATTGCCAGTATTCTTTGTCGGTCAGGTTGAACAGGCCGGCATTCACGGCGAAGGCATCAGTCATCTGCCACCAGCCGTTGAGGTCGAGTACGCCATAACCCGAGGTTTCGGCGTGATTGGCGGTTTGGCTCATGTCGACGCGGGTTTTCGCTGCCACCAGGGTCCAGCTCAGTTCGCCACCAAATTTTCCGCTCGGCTCGCTGTAGCCCAGGCCGAACACCCCCTTGAGCGGGTCGACGCTGTTGATCGGCTGGCCCGTGCCTTCATCCTTGCCGCGGGCGTACGCCACGCTGCCACGGGCTTTCCAGCCAGCCGGCAGACCCAGTTGGTCGAGGAACAGCTCACCTTTGGCTTCCGCACCGCGAATGGTCACGCGGTCACGGTTGACGTATTGGAACTCGCCGAAGGGGAAGCCCGGCACGCTGGAGGGCCGGCTGACCTGCTCAATAAAGTCGTCGTACTGGTTGTAGAACAGCGCCGCACCGAAGCTGCCGATGGCGTACTGGCCACGCAGGCCAAGCTCGAAGCTGTCGCTGGTTTCGGCTTTCAGGTTGGTATTGGCCAGGGTGCGGTACATGCCGGGGTTGGCGAACTCGCCAAAGATCTCGATCGCCTGGGGGGCGCGGAAACCAGCCGCGTACTGACCGTAGACGCTGTGGGCGTCGTCCAGTTGATAGGTCACACCGAACTTGGGCGACAACGCTGAATCCTTGAAGTCGCTCGGATTGCGATCCGTTGCCTGGCTGTTGAGGTATTTCTGGGTGACGTGTGGGCTCATCTCATAGTGGTCGTAGCGCAGACCGGGTAGCAGGGTCCAGCGGCCGATGCTGATACTGTCCTGGGCGAACAGGGCGTATTCCTTGGTCGTTGGATCGGGGAAGTCGCTGGTGGGCAAAACAGGCGTGGTCACGCCGGTGGCCAGTACCGTTTCGCCGCCTTCGCGCAGGTCTGCGTTCTTCAGGTGTTTGATGTCCAGACCATAAACCAGCGCATGTTGCGTGCTGCCGATGCTGAAGGCCTTGTCCAGTTTGGTGTTGAACGCCCAGAGCTTTTCTTCGTAGTACGAATCCCGGGTGCGGTAGCGTGGCTGGCCGCCGACCACGCGGTCCTCGAAGGTTTGCTGGCGGGTCTGGCTGTCCTGGTAGCTGAGCTGGCTGTGGATCTGATCAACCAACAGGGTGTCGAGTTGCTGGGTATGGGCGAGGGAGTAGCGCTCACGATCAACCCGGTCTTCAGCATCCTGGGTGCGAATGGTGGCGGTATTGCTGTAGTTGCTCAGCACGCGGGTGTCGGTGTCGTCCTGGTAACGCTCGTAGGTCAGTTGCAGGCGGCCGCTGTCGCTGTAATCCCAGCCGAATTTGCTCAGCAGGTTGTCGGTGCGGTAATCCAGCGGATTGGCCTGTTCGCGGGTAGCGCCGATACCAGCCAAGCCGCCGTGGGTATCGGTGGCCTGGCCACTGCGTCGGCCCAGGTGCAGCAGGCCGTCGACCTGGCCCAGGCGCGCGGCGAAGGTGGCGCTGCGCTGCCAGCTGTCATCGCTGCCGTCGTAACCGGTTTTCAGGCGCGCGTAAGCGTCATCGCCTTCGTCCAGATAGTCGCCGGCATCTTTGGTCAGGAAGCTCACCGCGCCGCCAATTGCATCGCTGCCGTACAGCGAGCTGGCCGGGCCACGGATGATTTCCACCTGTTTGACGGTGTCGACGTCAACGTAATCGCGTTTGGCACTGAGGAAACCGCCGAAGGAGAAGGCGTCTGGCATGCCGACACCATCCACTTGGGTCAGTACGCGGTTGCCGCCAATGCCGCGGATGGTAAAGCCCGAGAGGCCGAAGCGATCACCACTGCCACCGACCGACACGCCGGGCTCGTAGCGCACCAGATCCTTGATGTTCTTGATGTTCTGCTGGTCGATATCGCGTTCGGTCTGCACCGACACGGTACTGGGCACCTGATCTAGGGTTTGCTCGGTGCGGGTCGCCGTGACGGTGACCGTATCGAACTGGTTGGGGGCTTTTTCTGCGGCCAGCGCCAGCGAAGGGCTTAGCAACAGCAGGGCAAGCCAGGGACGACGGGCAAATGGAGGACTTCTGTGCATGGGGGCTCCAGGGGCATGCGGGCGGTTGCTCTGACCGCCGGGTTGGCATCGGCCGGCAAGCTAAACCATGTTGACACGTTAATGCAAATAATTATCAAATAGATTCGTATTTGAATTGGTGCGTATCGGCATGCTTCGTCTATTGCTCTCCCTGCTGCTGTCAGTGGCGCTGCATCTTGCGGGCTGGCAGCTGTTTGGCATGGCGCAACCTGTGTTGTTGAGTGCCGCTTACGCGACCGTGCAAGCACCGGAACCGTCTATCACGGCGGTGTTGTTGGCCCCTGCGGCGGTGACGCACAGCGCGCCGTCATTGCCTGTTGCGCCGCCCAAGGTCGCGTTACCGAGCAAGCCGGTGGCGGTGAAGACGTTCAGACCGGAGCTGGCGGTTCAGGCAAAACCTGCGCCGTTGCCGGCAGACGTGAAGCCAACCGTCGTGCGCTCCGCACCTGTTGAGGTTGCCAGTGCACAGGCAGCTGTTTCTGCGCCGGCACAGGTCGAGTCAGCCAGGCCAGCCAGTGCAGCAGTCGCTGCGGAAGTGCTCAGTCGCAAGCCGAGTTTTCGTGAGCCACCGCGTCAACCGAGTTACCCATCCCAGGCGCGCCGTCGCAACCAGCAGGGAGTTGTTCTGCTGGAGGTGCGCCTGGATGCGCTGGGGCAGCAGCGCAGCCTCAATGTGCTGCGTTCCTCTGGCGTTGAGAGTCTTGACCGTGCGGCGTTGCAGGCTGTTGCCGCTTGGCGCTTCAACCCTGAAACCACAGATGGCCAGGCAGTTCCTAGCCGGGTCCATATCCCGATCCAGTTTGCCCTGACGGCGAGCCGGTGATTACCAGTGAGGAGTTTTTCATGACTACACATGCCCAGCCCATTGCGGCTACCAATGATCTCTACCTGGCCTGGCAAGTTCTGCGTAATGAGCAGCCGCGTCTGCGCGCACGTGATGCCGCTGAGCGCCTGGCGGTCAGCGAGGCTGAGTTGGTCGCCAGCCGCCTGGGCATCGATACCCTGCGTCTGCGCCCGGAGTGGGCGCAGTTGCTGCCTGCATTGGGTGAGCTGGGTTATGTGATGGCCCTGACTCGCAACGAGCATTGCGTGCATGAACGCAAGGGCTACTACCGCGAGGTGACTGTTACCGGTAATGGTCAGATGGGGCTGGTGGTGTCGGCGGATATCGACCTGCGCCTGTTCCTCGGCGGCTGGGCCAGTGTGTTTGCCATTGAAGAGCAAACCGGCAAGGGCACCCAGCGCAGCATTCAGGTGTTTGATCGCCAAGGTACAGCGGTACACAAGGTGTACCTCACCGAGGACAGCCAGCTACAGGCTTGGGAACCGTTGCTGGAGCGTTTTGCCGCCAGTGAACAGTGTGCCGAACTGGACTTGCAGCCCCTGCCGCAGGCGACTCCAGCCCAGGCCGATGCAGTGATTGATGCCAATGCCTTGCGCGTGGGCTGGTCGACGCTGAAGGATACCCACCACTTCTTTGCCCTGCTGAAGAAGCACGGCACCACCCGCACCCAGGCGCTGCGTCTAGCGGGGCGTGAATGGGCCGAACCTCTGCCGGTGAGTGAGTTGCCGAAGCTGTTGGAGCAGGCTGGCGCACGGCAAGTGCCGATCATGGTGTTTGTCGGCAACCGCCACTGCATTCAGATCCACTCCGGGCCGGTGAAAAACCTGCGCTGGATGGACACCTGGTTCAACGTATTGGACCCCGAGTTCAACCTGCACCTGAAAACCCCTGGCGTGACCGAACTGTGGCGTGTGCGCAAGCCCAGCAGTGATGGCGTGATCACCAGCTGGGAGGCATTTGACGCTGACGGTGAGCTGGTGGTGCAGCTGTTCGGTGCGCGCAAACCGGGTGTTCCTGAGCGTGAAGACTGGCGTGCCCTGGCCGAGGAAGCCGTGGCTCTGCCGGTCTGAGTCGGTTTATCCGTTTGTAGTTGCAGCGCCGCGTCACTGGCTTGGCCAGGGCCGGCGTTCATGTCTGTTTCCCTAGAGAATCCTCATGAAGCGCTTTAGTTCTCTGCTCGCCCTGGGTGCGAGCCTGTTGTCCTGTTCCTGGCTGATGGCCGCCGAACCGTTGCCGCAACGCTGGATCAGCTCCGGCGGCTCGCTCAGCGAGTGGGTGGTGGTGTTGGGCGGTGAAAGCCGTCTGGTTGGGGTGGATAGCACCAGTCAGCACCCGCAATCGTTACGCACGTTGTCCAGTATCGGCTATCAGCGCCAGCTGGCGGCTGAAGGCATGCTGGCCCTGCGTCCGGATATCTTGATCGGCAGTGAAGAGATGGGGCCGCCGCCCGTGCTGGCGCAATTGCGTGGTGCTGGTGTACGGGTGGAAATGCTCTCGTCCAAGGCGGATCTGAACAGTTTACAGGCCAGTCTGCAGCGCATTGGCACGTTGTTGGGCGAGCCGCAACGCGCCGCTCAGGCCTTTGCGGCTTATCAGCAGCGCTTGCAGCAGCAGGCCGACTGGCTGGTGACCGCGCAGCGGCAACAGACGGCGCCGGGAGTACTGCTGTTGCTTGGTCATGCCGGCGGCAGCCCGATGGTCGGTGGCAAGCACACTTCGGCCGATTGGCTGATCGAGCGCGCTGGTGGGCGCAACCTGGCCAGTCACAGCGGTTTCAAGGCCCTCTCCACCGAAGCCCTGCTGGCGCTTGATCCCGAGGTGGTGATCATCGCCGACCGCAGCCTGTCCGGTGACGCCGCGCGTGAGGCATTGCTGCAGCAGAACCCGGCGCTGGCGGCGACTCGGGCAGCGCGTAACCAGCGTTTGCTGATGCTCGATCCGACGCTGCTGGTCGGGGGGCTTGGCCCGCGTTTGCCGGATGGGCTGGCGGCCTTGTCCGCAGCCTTTTATCCTGCCAGCCAACCTCTGGTCGCCGAAGCTAAGCCCACGCCATGAATCCTGTTATTCGACCGCGCTCACTGTTTATCGCACTGAGCCTGTTGCTGGCGCTCGCGCTCTGGTTATCCCTGGCACTGGGGCCGGTCAGTCTGCCGCTGCTCGACACCCTCAAGGCAGCACTACGCCTGCTTGGCTGGGCGCAAGCGGGTGACGAGTTGGTCCAGGCCGAGTTGATTCTCGGGCAGATTCGCCTGCCGCGAACCCTGCTGGGCTTGCTGGTCGGCGCGGTGCTGGCGCTATGCGGCGTGGCGATGCAGGGGTTGTTTCGTAACCCGCTGGCTGACCCGGGCCTGATCGGCGTATCCAGCGGCGCGGCGCTCGGCGCGTCGATTGCAATTGTCGGTGGCGCGGCACTGGGCGGCTTACCAGAAGCGTTCGCGCCTTATCTATTGTCGTTGTGTGCCTTTATCGGCGGCCTGGGGGTGACGGCACTGGTTTATCGCCTGGGTCGGCGTGATGGTGAAACCCATGTGGCGACCATGCTGTTGGCCGGCATCGCCCTCACTGCATTGGCCGGTGCAGCCATCGGCCTGTTCACTTACCTGGCCGATGACGCCACCTTGCGCACCCTGACGTTCTGGAATCTGGGTAGCCTCAACGGTGCCAGTTATCCGCGGCTGTGGCCGCTGCTGCTGGTGACGGCTGCCGTGGCACTGTGGCTGCCGCGCCGGGCCAAGGCGTTGAATGCCTTGCTGCTGGGCGAGTCCGAGGCGCGTCACCTGGGCTTTGCGGTTGAACGGGTCAAGTTCGAGCTGGTGTTCTGCACTGCTCTCGGTGTCGGCGCGGCCGTGGCGGCGGCGGGGATGATCGGCTTTATCGGCCTGGTGGTGCCGCATCTGGTACGCCTGCTGGTGGGGCCGGATCATCGTGTGCTGTTGCCGGCGTCAGCGTTGGCGGGTGCCAGTCTGCTGCTGCTGGCGGATCTGGCCGCGCGGCTGGTGTTGGCGCCAGCGGAACTGCCGATCGGTATCGTCACGGCGCTGATTGGCGCGCCGTTCTTCCTTTATCTGTTGCTGCGGGGGCGTACCTGATGCTGCGCGCGGAAAATCTGGCGGTACAGCGCGGCCCGTGCACGGTGTTGGCGGATATCAACCTTGAGCTGCGTCCGGGGGAAGTGCTCGGCGTGCTGGGCCCCAATGGTGCCGGCAAGAGCACCTTGCTCGGTGCTTTGTGTGGCGAGTTACAACCGAGCCACGGCGACGTGTGGCTGGATCAGCGGCGACTGCAGGACTGGCCCGGCAGCGAGCGTGCGCAACGCCTGGCGGTTTTGCCACAGACCTCGACGCTGAACTTCGCCTTTCGCGTGGAAGAAGTGGTCGGCATGGGCCGTTTACCCCACGCCAGTGGACGTGTGCGCGATGCGCAGATTATCAAGCTGGCGTTGGAAGCGGCCGATGCTTTGCACCTGGCCGGACGCAGTTATCTGGCGTTATCCGGCGGAGAGCGTCAGCGCGTGCACCTGGCGCGGGTGCTGGCACAGCTCTGGCCGGGCGGGGAAGGGCAGATGCTGCTGCTCGATGAGCCGACCTCAATGCTTGACCCGCTGCATCAGCACACCACATTGCAGGCCACTCGAGCATTCGTCGAGCAGGGCGCAGCGGTGCTGGTGATTCTTCACGATCTCAATCTGGCCGCGCGCTACTGCGACCGTTTGTTGCTGCTGGGGCGTGGTCGCCCTCATGCGCTCGGTAGCCCCGATGAAGTGCTGCGCGCCGAGCCGCTGCAGGCCGTGTTCGGGCTTGAGGTGCTGGTGCAGCAGCATCCAGAACGGGGTCATCCCTTAATTGTTGCTCGCTAGGGTTGTGTTTATGCGTATTGCATTACTGCTTGTGGTGGCGCTGTTGAGCGCTTGCCAGGCCTCGCTACCGGCGTTACCCGCCTGGCAAAGCCCGGAAGGTTTGCAGCAGCCTGAGCTGGGGCAGATTGTCGAGTTGCGTACTGGCGCGCGGCTTACTCCGGCGCAGCTGCTGGAGCGTTTGGCCGCAGCACCCAAGGTGCTGGTTGGCGAGCGGCATGACAATCCCGATCACCATGCGCTGCAGCTCTGGTTATTGCGCGCTCTGGCTGCGCAGCGGCCACAAGGCAGCCTGCTGCTGGAAATGCTGACGCCGGATCAGCAGGTCAAAGTCGATCAGGTACGCGCCGGCATTGCGGCCGGGCAGGCGCCGCAGGACATACTTGGAGCCTTGAGCTGGCAGCCGGGCTGGGCTTGGTCGTTGTACGGGCCGCTGGTACAGCATGCGCTGCGTCAGCCGTACCCGTTGTTGGCTGCCAACCTTGAGCGTCGTGAAGTCATGCAGATTTACGCCCAGGTGCCACAACTGCAAGGTCCGGCCTCCACGGCTGAGCCGGTGCGCGAGGCGTTGTTTGAGCAGATTCGCCAGTCGCATTGCAACCTGCTGCCGGACAGCCAGTTGCCTGCCATGCTTGCCGTGCAGCAACAGCGGGATCGGCGTATGGCCGAAGCATTGACGGCCGCCCCAGAGCCGAGTCTGCTGTTTGCTGGCGCCTTTCATGTGCGCCGTGAGCTAGGCGTGCCCTTGCATCTGCAGGATCTAGGCGCTGCTGAAGGCGTACAGGTGCTGATTCTGGCGGAGGTCGGTAGCCAGGTGGCAGCGCAATCGGCCGATTACGTTTGGTTCACCCCGGCGCAACCTGAGCAGGATCACTGCGCAAAACTGCGACCCTAGCCCGACTTGCCTGCGGCTGAGCAGGTAGTCTGCGGTTTTTACCGGAGACCGCCGATGCCAGCCGCTGCCCACGCCCTGATTACTCGTTATTTCAACACCCTCAACGAGCGCGATAGCCGCGCCTGCCTGGCTCTGCTCACGGATGATGTGCTGCTGGATATTAACCAGGGGGCGCGCGAGCAAGGCGTACAAGCTTTCGCCGATTATCTGGCGCGTACCCAGCGCTGCTACCGCGAAAGCATCGATAACCTGCAGATCCTCACCGAGCCAAGTGGGCAGCGCGCCGCCTGCGAGTTCACCCTGAGCGGTGAATACCTGAGTACTGATGATGGTATGCCGGACGCCTGTGGCCAGAGCTATCAGCTGACGGCAGCAAGTTTCTTCGAGATTCGTGACAGCAAGATCTGTCGGGTAAGCCAGCACTTCAATCTGCCGGAATGGTTGGCGCAGGTCGATTACTAAAGGTTGCTGAGCGTACTTTTCGACAGGCAAAAAAAGACCCGGCAAAAGCCGGGTCAATAACCGTGATTAGCCTGATGAGGAGATAATCTGAAGAGGCCGACTGAAGGTCTCTTAAGCTTATCGGCTGATCTCGCGACCAGTTGAGATAATAATAACAATTCTCATTTTCAAGTCAACACGTCAGGCAAAACTTTTTACTGCACCTGCGGAATCTGTGACGCCGTAAACAACAAACCCGGCGCCAGGCCGGGTTTGTTTGCTTGCACCTTGTAATCAGGCGTCTGCAGCGGGCAGGCGTAGCTGGGTGACTTCCTTGTTGAGGAGGTCGATGCGCTTGGCCATGCTCTCGATCAGGCTGTGGGCAATTCGTGGGTTGCTCTGCATCAGGCTGAGGAATTGCTCTTTAGGGATGACCATCACGGTGCACGGCTCGCTAGCCAGTACAGTGGCGCTGCGCTTCTCGCGAGTGAACACGGCCATGGCGCCGAAGATTTCATCTTTTTGTACATCGCCGACCTTGTGCCCATCGACGTACGCTTCGGCGTGGCCTTCGATAATGATAAAGACGTTATCGGCGACATCGCCCTGATGAATCAGCTCTTCACCGGCGGCAAAGTGCTGGAAGCCGGTGGACGGACGAATTTCAGGCTGTTTCAGGCGTGCGAGTGCGTCAGACAGCAGAGCGGTATGGCCAATCAGGTACTGAATGAACAGCTCCTGGCGCTGCTCGCTGGCGTAGATATGTTTGAACACATCACTGCGCGAGTAGGGGATCAGACTCAGTTGTTCTTCGCTGCTATAGCGGCAGCTCGGCATGTCCAGCCCTTGGCGCAGGCCAACCAAATCACCTTCCTGCAGGTAGAACAGCGGACGCTCGTCAACCACGGCGTGCAGCAGGCCGTTTTCAATGATGAACAGTTGATTGCCCGGCAGAATCTTGGCCAGATCATCCGCCCGCTCCAGTTGCAATGAAGAACCCGCAGGCGCAAGGCCTTCGAGCAATTGGGTGGGGATGCTTTGTAGTCGGTTGATCAGCTGATCGGCGTAAGCCGGTTGCTCCCCGAGTAAATACATGAGCGAATTTCCTTGAACTGGCTGGGCATACTAAACCGCACGAACGTCCCTAAAACAATAGTTGCCAGCGGGCTTCAGGTAAATCAAAAGGCAGAGAGGTTGTGAGCTAGCTCTTGTTGTGGTGTGAACTTTCGTCGAGTTGGCCGTTCAGTTCGGCCTTGTGCCCCGGCGGCAGGTCGTTCCAGTGCACATCCAGCAAGGCGCCTTCAATGGCATACAACAGCACTTTGGAGGCCCTGAAGCCACGGGCGCGCACTGCTCGGTAGGCGCTGACCGCACCCAGTCGGCGCAGGTCGTTCGCACTGTGGATGCCTACTGCGTGTAACCACTGGGCCGAGGTTTTTCCGAGGTTCTTCAGGTGCTGCAGTTCATCGTTCATCAGGCCTCCTTGCGCTGCTTGGCAGTCGTGCGGATGGAGTCAGTATGGCGTTCCTTAGAGAAAGTGTAGCGGCCACTGGATAAAGCGTGGCGGTTTGGCATCACCTTGGAGCTGGGGCCGTTCAGGCTCCAATTGTTGCAACGGGTCATGGCCGTTTTGCTGCTCGCAACGTGGTCTCGCAGACCTCGTGCGCGACAATCGGTGATGCTGGCCGCGTACCGAGCACTTGGCTGATGGGTTGGCTGCTCAACGAGTGTTGTAACGCAGGCGCGTGCCGAAATTCACTGACATGAGAATCTCGTCCGCCGTCAGCTCGACCGGGAAGTAAGCCCCGGATATCTGGGCATGGGCCAGGCTGGCGCCTTCGAGTTTGGCGTTACGCAGATCCAGGCCGCGCAGGTCGGTACCGCGGAAGTAGGCGTTGGTGAAATTGATCCCCTGGGCGTCCAGGGCCCGCAGGTCGA
Source organism: Pseudomonas anguilliseptica (assembly GCF_021375795.1). Classification (GTDB taxonomy): domain Bacteria; phylum Pseudomonadota; class Gammaproteobacteria; order Pseudomonadales; family Pseudomonadaceae; genus Aquipseudomonas; species Aquipseudomonas anguilliseptica_A. The sequence goes on from NZ_JAEIOI010000007.1 coordinate 94,902, forward strand.
GCCCGCGAAAGTCGCCATCGCTCAGGTCGACGATGGCGTCCTTGGGTTTCTGCGCGTTGAAGGCCGAAATCTTTTCGTTGTGGATCAGGGCATACAACGGGTTGTCCAGTTGTCTGGGCTGACTCATGGGGCATCTCCATATGAGGGTTTTCCTCAGTATAGAGGCCGCGGCGCGCTCTGCTCGCGCCGCGGGTGGGTTTCCCCTGCGAGGTTTACAGCCCTGGAAGACGCTGGCGGATGCGTGCGATCAAGGTGTCCAGGCTGGCGCTTTCATGGGTGTCGACGCGCTTGCTGTGCAGCTGTTCGTCTTCGCTGAGCGCTTCACGGCTGGCGTGCTGGGCGCGCACAACGTCCATGGTGGCATCGGAGGGGTCGGTGCCGGCGGCTTGGCGTTGTTCCAGCCAGCTGGCAATCACCTCGTCAGGTGCATGGCATTCGAGAATCAGGAAGGGCGCGCCGCAGGACTCGGCCACCTGGCTGGCGGCATCACGCTGAGCTTGCTTGAGATAGGTGGCGTCGATAACAACGGGAAAGCCGGCGCGCAGGGCTGACTCGGCCAGCTGGTGCAGGCGTTGGTAGGTGGCCGCGCTGGCATCCTGACTGTAGATGCCGGCGCTGAGTTTGCCGAGGTCGGCATCCTTTTGCTCGCCGAACAGACGCTTGCGTTCTACATCAGAACGCAGACGAATCGCCCCGAGGGCTTCAACCAGACGCATGGCCACATGGCTTTTGCCCACAGCAGAAACCCCGTGGGTGATAGCCAGGAAGCTGGACGGGATGGCGCTGTAACTTTCCGCCAGATTGGCATAGTTGCGGTACTGGCGCAGGGTGACGGCCTTCTGCACGGCATCGGTCTGGTGGGCCAGACTGAACAGCGCGACTTTGGCACGCACCAGGGCGCGGTAGGCCTTGTAGAAATTCAGCAGTTGCAGGGCCGCGTAGTCGCCAGTGTGTTCCAGCCAGGCATTGACGAAGCGCCAGGCGTGGGCCTTGAGGCCGCGGTCTTCTAGGTCCATGGCGAGGAAGGCGGCATCCGAGGCGATATCGATCAGGCGGAACGGTTCGTTGAACTCAATGCAGTCGAACAGCACCACCTGGCCGTCGAGCAAGGTGGCGTTGCCCAGGTGGATATCACCGTGGCATTCGCGGACCGAGCCATTGCTGGCGCGCTCGGCCAACAGCGGCTCCAGTCGGGTGTAGGTGGCTTCGGTCCAGGCTTGCAGGGCTTCCAGTTGTTGCAGGTCAGCCGCGTCAGTGAGCAGCGGGCGGATCTGCTCGAAGTTCTGCCGCATTGGCGCGGCGATGGACTCTGGTGAACACAGCACATGGCTGGTGGCCACGGCAGGGGTGGCGACATGGAAGTCGGCAATCTGCTTGGCCAGGCCATCGATGTGCGCTTCAGTCAGCTCGCCGCGAGCTTGTACATCGCTGAGCAGCTGGCTTTGTGGGAACTGGCGCATTTTCAACGCGTATTCGATAGCTGCGCCGCTGCCGCCGAGTTGTGGGGCCTCGAGGCTGCCGCTGATTGGCAACACGTCCAGGTACAGGCCCTGAGTCAGGCGCTGGTTGAGGCGCAGCTCTTCCTTGCAGAAGTGCTCGCGGGCGCTCAGCTCGGTGAAATCGAGGAAGCCGAAATTCACCGGTTTCTTGATTTTGTAGGCGAAGGGGCCAGTGAGTATCACCCAGGAAATATGGGTTTCGATGACCTGAAACTGCTCCACCGGGTGCGGGTAGAGTGCCGGGTTCTGCAATGCGGCGATCAGAGCTTGGCTCACGGGCGGTCCTTGGCGTTGTACTGAAATAAGAGGCGGCCATTATGGCCGCTCAAGATCAGTCTGCAAACCGCAGCGGCGGCCTGCTGGCAAACGGGCAAAGTGCGTATAATGCCGCGCCATGACTCGTACCCGATCTTCCCGTCCCCGTTCTAAACGCCGTACCGGTGGCATGCGCCCCTGGCTGGGCTGGGCTCTCAAGCTCAGTCTGGTCGGTCTGGTGGTGCTCGCTGTGTTTGCGGTTTATCTCGATGCTGTGGTCCAGGAGAAGTTCTCCGGCAAGCGCTGGACCGTGCCCGCCAAGGTCTATGCAAGGCCGCTGGAGCTGTTCGTGGGGCAGAAGCTGGCCAAGGATGACTTCCTCAAGGAGTTGGACGCTTTGGGCTATCGCCGTGAAAACACGGTGGCGGGCCCAGGGGGCGTTTCGGTGGCGGGCAATAACATCGAGTTGCATTCGCGCGGTTTCCAGTTCTATGAAAGCACCGAGCCTGCGCAGCGTGTGCGTGTGCGTTTTTCTGGTGATTACGTTGCCGGGCTGACTCAGGCCGGTGGTGGCAACCTGGCCGTGGCGCGGCTTGAGCCGTTACTGATTGGCGGCTTGTACCCCGCGCATCAGGAAGATCGCGTGCTGATCAAGCTGGAGCAGGTGCCGCCTTATCTGGTGGAAACCCTGGTGGCGATCGAGGATCGCGAGTTCTTCAATCACTTCGGCGTGTCGCCCAAGGGCATTGCTCGTGCGGTGTGGATCAACGCCACCGCCGGTCAGCTGCGTCAGGGCGGCAGTACCTTGACTCAGCAGTTGGTGAAGAACTTTTACCTGACTAATGAGCGCAGTCTCTCGCGCAAGGCCACCGAAGCCATGATGGCGGTGCTGCTGGAGCTGCATTACGACAAGAAGGATATTCTTGAAGCCTACCTCAACGAGGTTTTCCTCGGTCAGGACGGTCAGCGCGCGGTGCATGGCTTTGGTCTGGCCAGTCAGTATTTTTTCAGCCAGCCGCTGTCCGAACTGAAGCTTGATCAGGTCGCCTTGCTGGTCGGTATGGTCAAGGGGCCGACTTACTACAACCCGCGGCGTAACCCGGAGCGCGCGCTGGAGCGCCGTAATCTGGTGCTGGATGTGCTGGCAGAGCAGGGCGTAGCCAGTGTCGAAGAGGTGGAGGCGGCGAAGCAGAAGCCGCTGGGCATCACCCGTCGCGGCAGTCTGGCAGACAGTTCATTCCCGGCCTTCCTCGATCTGGTCAAGCGCCAGTTGCGTGAGGACTACCAGGAACAGGACCTGACCGAAGAAGGGCTGCGCATTTTCACCAGCTTCGATCCGATTCTGCAGCTCAAGGCAGAAAGCGCTCTGGCGGACACGCTCAAGCGCCTGTCTGGGCGCAAAGGGGTTGATCAGGTTGAGGCGGGCATGGTCGTAACCAGTCCGGAAAGTGGCGAGGTGCAGGCGATCATTGGCAGCCGTCAGCCACGCTTTGCCGGGTTCAACCGGGCGCTGGATGCGGTACGGCCGATTGGCTCGCTGATCAAACCGGCGATTTACCTGACGGCGCTTGAGCGACCGAGTCAGTACACCCTGACCAGCCTGCTGGAAGATCAGCCGTTCTCCATCAAAGGCGCCAATGGTCAGGTATGGAGTCCGCAGAACTACGACCGCAAGGCCCATGGCACTATTTACCTGTATCAGGGCTTGGTCAACTCCTACAACCTGTCCACCGCCAAGCTGGGGCTGGAGATCGGTGTGCCGGACGTGCTGAAGACGCTGAATCGTCTGGGCGTCGAGCAGGAGTGGCCGGCTTATCCGTCGATGTTGCTGGGCGCGGGTGGGCTGAGCCCGATGAGCGTGGCGAACATGTACCAGACCTTGGCCAATGGTGGGTTCAATACGCCTCTGCGCAGCATCCGCAATGTGCTGGCGGCCGATGGTCAGCCGTTGAAACGCTATCCCTTCCAGATTCAGCAACGCTTCGACAGTGGCGCCATCTACCTGCTGCAGAACGCCATGCAGCGCACGATGTCAGAAGGCACAGGGCGCTCGGTGTACAGTCAGTTGCCGCGCTCGCTGGCGCTGGCCGGCAAGACGGGCACCAGTAACGACTCGCGCGACAGCTGGTTTGCCGGCTTCAGTCAGGATGTTCTGGCCGTAGTCTGGCTGGGCCGCGATGACAATGGACCGACGCCCTTGACCGGCGCTACCGGAGCGCTGCAGGTGTGGACTGATTTCATGCGCAAGGCTGATCCGCTGCCGCTGGACATGCCAGTACCAGACAATGTGGTGCAGGCCTGGATCGATGCCACTAGCGGGCAGGGTACGGATCCGAGTTGTCCGAACGCGGTACAGATGCCTTATATTCGCGGCAGCCAGCCTGTCGCTGGGCCGGCCTGCGGTATTCAGGCACCGGTTAACGAAGTGATGGATTGGGTACGCGGCTGGTTGGATTAAGTGAGAGGGTGTGTTGTGAATAAATGGTTGATTCCAGCTGTAACGGCTTCGCTGGTACTGGCGGGCTGCAGCAGCGTGCCACGCGGCTCGATTCCTGTGGTTGAAGGCGGCTCTTCGATTTCATCCGGCCAGGCCTCCGCTACCAGCGGTTACCCGGCAGCAACGCCCCAGGTGCAGGCTTTGCCGGAAGATTCCGGTGTGGTGGTGATGGTTCCAGGTGGCGGTACCACGACGCCGATTCAATCGTTCCCGGCCGGTAACGCGCCGTTGGACACCGGCACGTCGAGCCAGCCATGGAGCGCAACGCCGCCGGCTACCCAGGGTGGTTATGCGGCGCCGGCCCCCAGTGGTATTCCCAGTGGTGGCCTGGCCATGGATGAGCAACTGGATGGTCCGGTGCTTGCCCTGCTGACCACTGCTCAGCAGCAGCAGGGTGGCGGTGACCTGAATGGTGCAGCCTCCAGCTTGGAGCGTGCTCAGCGCATTGCTCCACGTGAGCCGCAGGTGCTCTACCGCCTGGCTGAGGTGCGTCTGGCGCAAGGTGATGCGGCACAGGCCGAACAATTTGCCAGGCGTGGTTTGAGCTATGCCAGTGGTCGTCCGGCGCTGCAGGCCAGCCTGTGGAACCTGATTGCCCAGGCCCGTGAGCGCCAAGGTGATGCCGCCGGCGCTGCGCAAGCCCGTGAGCAGGCGCGAGTCAGTCTGTGATGGATGCGCGCATCCCGCTGCTGGCAGAGCAGTTGCTATTGATTGAGCGTGAATTGCGTCTGCAGAACTGGTGGAGCGAACAACCGCCTGCGGCTGAAGCGCTGGCCAGTCAGCAGCCGTTCTGTGTCGATACCCTGGCGTTTGAACAATGGTTGCAGTGGATATTTCTGCCGCGCATGAAACAGCTGCTTGAGTCAGCCGCAGCCTTGCCGGCAGCATCTGGTATTCAGCCAATGGCCGAGCAGGTTTATCAGGGTGAGATGGGGGGTGCGCGGGAGTTAATCAGGCTCTTGGGTGAGTTCGATCGGTTGATTGCTGGCGCGACCTGAGTCGCGCCGATCACTTCACTGGCAGTTGTCGGCAATCGACTTCTGCGTCTCGCTGATACGTGCCTGACGCTCATCTTCGCTCAGGCGGCGCACTTCACCGTCCACTTCCATGCGCAGGCGCGGATTGTTCTGCAGTTGCGCAAGGTTGGTGCGCACGTCGGCGCAATACTTTTTGCGCTCGGCTTCCTTGGCGGCAACGTCCTGTTTGACCTTCGCGTCGATGGCCGCCTGTTCGGGGTCGGCAATGCTTTCGAAAGTCGGTGCAGGTTTTGGTGTTTCACTGGCGGCTGGTTTGGCGGCCGGCACGGCGGTATTGATGCTGGTCGCCTCTTGACCCTGCGGGGGCTGCGCACTGAAGTGCGTCACGCCCTGGGCGTCGACCCACTTGTAAACCTGGCTGGCCATGGCAGTGGTGCTCATGGCGAGCAGCAAGCTGCTGGTGATAATCATGCGGCGCATGCGGTTTCCTTATGTTGAGCTGCGGTGCCTGCTGACTACTATAACCAAAATGTTCGAATCGTCATCCTGCGCTGCGTCACAGCAGAAGATTGCAGGTTAAGTCACAGATCGCTTGACTTGGCTGCGCCGAATCCGAACAATCCACCGTTCGCTGTAGTGGGGTCCACCGCAAGTGTCCTCCAGCTCAGCGAACAGAGGCGCTATCCGCGCCGAACCGTGACACCCGCAACGCGTTACCTCGCGCTGGGAGGGTCAGCCCCGCAAGACCATGGGCTGCTCCGTTACTCGTCAAGCTGATGTTTCGAATCCGCGATCACCGTCGTGCGCGTCCGCTGACAGTAAGACCTACTTAGGGCTGCCCGTTGTTGGGTGGCATTCTGGCGTACAAGAGGTGAATAACGTGGAGCTTTTATCCGGCGCTGAAATGGTCGTCCGCTTTTTGCGTGACGAAGGCGTTAAGAATATCTATGGGTACCCGGGCGGTGCCCTGCTGCATATCTACGATGCCCTGTTCAAAGAACCGGAAGTCAATCACATCCTGGTTCGCCACGAACAAGCGGCTACTCACATGGCAGACGGTTACGCCCGTGCCACCGGCAAAGCCGGTGTGGTGCTGGTGACCTCTGGCCCTGGCGCGACCAATGCCATTACCGGTATTGCCACTGCCTACATGGACTCCATTCCGATGGTGGTGCTGTCGGGCCAAGTGCCGAGCAACATGGTCGGTACCGATGCCTTCCAGGAAACCGACATGATCGGTATCTCCCGGCCGATCGTGAAGCACAGCTTCATGATCAAGCACGCCTCGGAAATCCCGGAAGTCCTGAAAAAAGCCTTCTACCTGGCACAATCCGGCCGTCCAGGCCCGGTGGTTGTGGATATTCCCAAGGACATGACCAACCCGGCTGAGAAGTTCGAGTATGTCTATCCGAAGAAGGTCAAGCTGCGCTCCTACAGCCCGGCCCTGCGCGGTCACTCCGGGCAGATTCGCAAGGCAGCCGAGCTGTTGCTGACAGCCAAGCGCCCGATCGTCTACTCCGGTGGTGGCGTGATCATGGGCGGTGCTGCCGCGCCACTGACTGAGCTGGCACAAATGCTCAACCTGCCCGTCACCAACACCCTGATGGGCTTGGGTGGCTATCCGGGTACTGATCGCCAGTTCCTCGGCATGCTTGGCATGCACGGCAGCTACACCGCCAACCTGGCGATGCACCACGCTGATGTGATTCTGGCGATCGGTGCGCGTTTCGATGACCGCGTGATTAACGGTGCGAGCAAGTTCTGCCCGAATGCCAAGATCATTCACATCGATATCGATCCAGCCTCCATCTCCAAAACCATCAAGGCCGATATTCCTATCGTTGGCCCGGTTGATAGCGTGATGACCGAAATGGTCGCCATCCTCAAAGAGATCGGTGAGCAGCTGAACAAGGATGCCTTGGCGAGCTGGTGGAAGCAGATCGACGAGTGGCGCGGCAGTGGCCGTCTGTTCCCGTACAACGAAGGTGATGGCAGCATCATCAAGCCGCAGGCGGTGATTGAAATGCTCTCCGAAGTGACCAAGGGCGATGCTTTTGTGACCTCGGACGTCGGTCAGCACCAGATGTTTGCCGCGCAGTACTATCGCTTCAACAAACCGAATCGCTGGATCAACTCCGGTGGTCTGGGCACCATGGGCTTCGGTTTCCCGGCCGCCATGGGTGTGAAGCTGAACTTCCCGGATGAAGAAGTAGCCTGTGTAACAGGTGAAGGCAGCATCCAGATGAACATTCAGGAGTTGTCGACCTGCCTGCAATACGGTTTGCCGGTGAAAATCGTCAACCTGAACAACGGCGCGCTGGGTATGGTGCGTCAGTGGCAGGACATGATGTACAGCAGCCGTCACTCGCACTCCTACATGGAGTCGTTGCCGGACTTCGTCAAGCTGGCCGAAGCCTATGGCCATGTTGGTATCCGCATCACTGACCTCAAAGACCTCAAGCCGAAGATGGAAGAGGCTTTTGCGATGAAAGATCGCCTGGTGTTCCTCGACATCCAGGTTGATACCAGTGAGCACGTCTATCCGATGCAGATCAAAGACGGTGCGATGCGCGATATGTGGCTGAGCAAGACGGAGCGTACCTAATCATGCGACACATTATTTCCCTGCTGCTGGAAAACGAGCCCGGCGCATTGTCCCGTGTGGTCGGTCTGTTCTCGCAGCGCAACTACAACATCGAAAGCCTGACTGTGGCGCCGACTGAAGACCCGACCCTGTCGCGTCTGACCCTGACCACTGTCGGTCATGATGAGGTCATCGAGCAGATCACCAAAAACCTCAACAAGCTGGTCGAGGTGGTCAAGCTGGTCGACCTGTCGGAAAGTGCTCACGTCGAGCGCGAGCTGATGCTGGTGAAGGTCAAGGCGACTGGCGCACAGCGTGCTGAAGTCAAACGTACTACCGACATCTTCCGTGGACAGATCGTCGATGTGACCAGTAGCGTCTACACCATCCAGCTGGCCGGTACGAGCGACAAGCTCGATAGCTTTATTCAGGCTATTGGCACTACGTCGATTCTGGAGACCGTGCGCAGTGGTGTCACCGGCATTGCCCGCGGTGACAAGGTGCTGAGCATCTGATTACGTTGCACTGATGCAAGCAAAAGCCCTCGGGGAATGTCTCCCGAGGGCTTTTTGCTTTCTGGCAAGTAGGTGCTTCGCCTATGGTCATTGCCGGCTTATTAGCGTTGGCGGTTCCAGAAGGCGTTGATCAAGGGCTCTTTCAGGCGTTTCTCCAGCGCGAACAGGCCGATGTCATAGGCCGTCAGAGGCGGTTGAATGTCGTAGATGCGGATGCGCGCTGTAAGGGGGCTGTTGTCGAGAACGATCTGTGGCACTACGCCAATGCCAAAGCCCAGGCTGACCATGCTGACGATGGCTTCATTGCCGCTGACCTGGGCGTAAATACGCGGTTTGATGCTGTGGCTTTTCAGCCAGCGGTCGGTGCGAGTTCGGGCGAGGCCTTCTTCCGAGAGAATCATCGGTACGTCCTTCCAGGTGTTAGTACCGGGGTGTTTCACTTGTTCTTCGGTGAGCAGTTGGGGTGACAGTGGACCGATAAAGCACAGCGCCGAGCGAGCGATGGATTGAAATGCGATGCCGGCTGGCAGGTTGTCTGGGCGGGCGCCGATAGCAAGATCTTCCAGTCCTTCCTGTACGCGCTCGACAGCTTTTGCTGGGTCGCCAGTGTGCAGCTTCATTTCAATGCGTGGGTAGTCCTGGCGAAAGCTGCTCAAGATGTTATAGAGGAAGCTGTAGCTAGCTGTCACCGAGCAGTAGAGCGAAAGTTCGCCGTGGAGGATGAGCTGATCCTGCTGGAATGTCTGCCGTATAGCTTGCCAGCTGTTCATGACTTCGCCTGCATATTCGCGAAATTGCTGCCCCTCACGGGTCAGGCGTACTGAGCGGTTATCGCGTAGAAACAGCGTGGCACCGAGTTCGTCTTCAAGTTGCTTGATGCTACGGCTGAGGGCGGAGGGGCTGACATGCTGCTCACGGCTGGTTTTGCCGAAGTGCAGGTTATCAGCCAGGGCGAGGAAGAGCCGGAGTGCGTGACTGTCCATATTGATTTCAAATATCGGCATGTTGTATTGCAAATATATCATTTTACGCAATGGTGAGGATCACTTAAGGTGTCCTCGTCGCGGTGCATTGCACCCCAACCCATTTCGATTAAAAGAGCCAAGAACATGAAAGTTTATTACGACAAAGACTGTGACCTCTCGATCATCCAGGGCAAGAAAGTTGCCATCATCGGTTACGGCTCCCAGGGCCACGCTCAGGCGTGCAACCTGAAAGATTCCGGTGTTGACGTTACTGTTGGTCTGCGTAAAGGCTCGGCTACCGTTGCCAAGGCAGAAGCCCATGGCCTGAAAGTGACCGACGTGGCCTCTGCTGTTGCTGCTGCCGACCTGGTGATGATCCTGACCCCGGACGAGTTCCAGTCTCAGCTGTACAAGAATGAAATCGAGCCGAACATCAAGAAGGGCGCTACCTTGGCCTTCTCCCACGGTTTCGCTATTCATTACAACCAAGTTGTGCCGCGCAGCGACCTCGATGTGATCATGATCGCGCCGAAGGCCCCGGGCCACACCGTGCGTTCCGAGTTCGTCAAGGGCGGCGGTATCCCTGACCTGATTGCTATCTATCAGGACGCTTCCGGCAATGCCAAGAATGTTGCCCTGTCTTATGCTTCGGGCGTAGGCGGCGGCCGTACTGGCATCATCGAGACCACCTTCAAGGACGAGACTGAAACCGACCTGTTCGGCGAACAAGCTGTTCTGTGTGGTGGTACCGTTGAGCTGGTCAAAGCCGGTTTCGAAACCCTGGTTGAAGCGGGTTACGCGCCGGAAATGGCTTACTTCGAGTGCTTGCACGAGCTGAAGCTGATCGTTGACCTCATGTACGAAGGCGGTATCGCCAACATGAACTACTCGATCTCCAATAACGCGGAGTACGGCGAGTACGTAACTGGTCCGGAAGTTATCAACGCCGAATCCCGTCAGGCCATGCGTAATGCGCTGAAGCGTATCCAGGACGGCGAGTACGCCAAGATGTTTATCAGCGAAGGTGCTACCAACTACCCGTCGATGACCGCCAAGCGTCGTAACAACGCCGCTCACGGTATCGAAATCATCGGCGAGCAACTGCGCTCCATGATGCCGTGGATTGGTGCCAACAAGATCGTCGACAAAGCCAAGAACTAAGCGCTGTCGATGTGAGAAAAACGCGGCTACGGCCGCGTTTTTTCATGGTTGCGCAATGCTTCTGGTATAAAGCCTGGGTGTGCATGGGTGTTGTCGTGAACGCTTAGCGTCGACATCTGTCGAAATTTTCCAAATCCGTTGCAAGGTGTTGTTCATGAATGAACGTCCAGATGAGCCCCAGTCTCCCGCCGACGCCGAAAGTCTGCTGCCGATCGATGAGCATGTAGAGGAGGGCCATGATGCTGAAGGGCGTAAGGTGCGCCATCGTGGCATTTATCTGCTGCCTAACCTCTTTACCACAGCCAATCTGTTCGCTGGTTTTTACGCCATCATCAACGCCATGAACGGCAATTTCTATGTGGCGGCTGCGGCTGTGTTTGTGGCCATGGTGCTCGATGGTCTGGATGGGCGTGTGGCGCGTCTGACCAATACGCAAAGTGCTTTCGGTGCCGAGTATGACTCGTTGTCCGATATGGTTGCCTTTGGTGTGGCGCCCGCGCTGCTGGCGTTTGAGTGGGCGCTGGGTAGCATGGGCAAGGTTGGCTGGATGGTCGCCTTTATCTATGTAGCCGGTGCTGCGCTGCGACTGGCACGGTTCAATACGCAGATTGGCAGTGTCGACAAGCGTTACTTTATTGGGTTGGCCAGCCCGGCTGCTGCTGGTGTGGTGGCGGGTACGGTGTGGGCGTTCAGTGATTTCGGTATTAAAGGCTCGAACATGGCCTTTGTGGTAGCGCTTCTGGTGGCAGCTGCCGGTATGCTGATGGTCAGCAATATCAAATACAACAGCTTCAAGGATCTTGACCTGAAAGGTCGTGTGCCATTCGTGGCGATTCTGGCGGTGGTACTAGTGTTCGCTGTGGTGTTCAGTGATCCTCCGCGGATTCTGCTGATCATCTTCCTGGCCTACGCAGCTTCAGGTCCGATCCAGTACTTGTTGCGTCTGCGTCGCGGTAAAAGCGCCTAGCAATTGGGTGTGTGGTTCGACAAAGCCGTTGAAGCGTCAGCTTCAACGGCTTTGTCGTTTCTGCAGGCGGCGCGGTGCTGGATTGTTGCGCAGGCTTTTGCTGGGAGGGTGAAACAAAAGCGCAATATTCGGTTGACCTTGGATTTTCTGTCCCTATAATGCGCAGCTCTTCAGGCGTAAGCGGCTCCTTAAACTTCTTGTAAAACAAGAAGTTAGATTTAAAATAGGACTTGCAAAGCAGCGAAAGCTGCGTAGAATGCGCCACCTCTTCAGGTGGTAGTGTTTGAGTCTGAGGAGGTTCGGTCGGGTAGATCGACAGCGGTAAAAGAGGCGGTTGACAGTGGTTTGAAACGCTGTAGAATTCGCCTCCCGCTGACGAGAAGCTAGAAGTTGATCGAAAGCGCAAGTGGTTGAGATTGAAAAGAAATTTTCGAAATC
>NZ_JAEIOI010000008.1 GCF_021375795.1 Pseudomonas anguilliseptica
CATTGCGCACCCTGTAAACCTGATCAACCCAACTTATGCGGGTAGTTATACCCCGGTACAAAACACCACTTCATTTCTGTGTAAGTACAACTTTTCCTATCACCCCTACGGCAACCCACAACAGCCAATTGCCCAGGGCGGGCCGTCCTCCGGTGCTGTTGTCGTCGATACAATGCCGGCCTGTGCTGCTGGCACCGAATCCACATACACCTGGCCCCTCGGTCGGCGTGACTCGACTGCAGAGTTCAACATCGCGCCAGGTACAGAAATCTCCCCGCCTGCGTTTGCCTGCATTGATGGCTGCAAAGCCCAGCATCAATCGGTTTCTTCCTGCTTCAACGAAAGCGAAACAGACGGCTCCATTACCTACTGCGACTACAACGCCAAGCTAACTGGCGAAACCTGCACCACATCCGAAAACCAGCCGCCCGAGGTTCCCCAGCCAACCGACCCCGGCGACGGTGGAACCGACCCAGGTGATGGCGGCACCGACCCGGGTGATGGTGGAACCGACCCAGGCGACGGCGGCACTGATCCGGGTGGTGGTGGCACCCCTGGCGATGGTGGCACCAACCCCGGCGACGGTGGCACGAATCCCGGTAACGGCGGAACCAACCCCGGCAACGGTGGCACGAACCCAGGCAACGGCGGCACCAACCCCGGTGGCGGCGACAGCGACGGCAATAGCGCCTCCGGCATTGAATGCAGCCAGCCCTTGGTCTGCTCTGGCGATGCCATTCAATGCGCCATTTTCGAGACGCAAAAGCGCGCCCGCTGCGATGCCCTGACCGCTGGTGACTTCCCGTCACAAGAAGGCGACATCACCGGCTTTATCGACGGCAAAGGCGACAGCGCCAAGCTCGATGAGGGCGACGGTGAAATTGATGTGTCCGGCCTGTTCAGCGGCCCGACTGATCCGCGTTTTCTGCCGGCAGCCTGCCCACCTGCCAAGACCTTCACCCTGCAAACCCAGGGTGGTCGCACCTTCGAATTTTCCTATGAGCCGCTGTGCCAGTTCGCCATCGATCTTGGCTACCTGATCGTCATAGCCGCTTCGCTTTTCTACGCCATCTACGTTGGCCGCGCCTCGGGAGGTGAGTGATATGCCTGCATTTCTATGGGTTGCCCAGTTCCTTTGGATGATCGCCGGCCCGCTGGTGATGACCGTACTTCGGGCCATCGGCTTTGGCTTCGTCACTTACTTTGGCTTCAACGCGCTGATCAATGCTGCCCGCGATTACATGATCACGAATATGGGCAACTCGGGGATCGTCATTCAGCAGATCCTCGGGCTGGCCAAGATCGACATAGCGATAAACATCATGCTTTCCGCCGTGTTCACCCGCTTCATCATCGCGGGCATCAACAAGGCCCAGGATCGCAAACGAAATCAGGTCTGGCGCAAGCCGGGCGGCACCTCCATCGAAGCGTAGGGAGGCGCTGCCATGCTCTATATCCGCACCGGCAAACCCGGCCACGGCAAAACCCTCAACACCATCAAGGAAGTGGATCAGAAGGCCCACGCAGAAGGCCGCACCGTCTACTTCCACAACATCAACGGCCTGCAGCCTGAGCTTCTAAAGGCTTCTTGGTACAAGTTCGATGATCCCGAAAAGTGGTTCGAACTGCCCAACGACTCCATCATTGTCGTGGACGAGGCCCAAGGCTGGTTTGGTGGTCGTGATCCTCGGGCGCGTCCGCCTGAGCACATCACCCGCTTTGAAACCATGCGCCATAGCGGCCACGAAGTGCACCTGATCACCCAGGACCCGCGCTATCTGGATGTGCACCTACGCCGCCTGTGCAATGGTCATATTCACTACTGGCGCGTCTTCAAATCCCAGCAACTGCTGCGCTTTGAATCCGATGCGGTGATTGAAAAAGTCGAGGTCAAAAGCAGCTTCAAGGATGCCGAGAAAACCACGGTACGCCTCGATAAGAAGTTTTTCAGCGTCTACACCAGCAGCAATGCACAGCACCATTTTCAGACCAAGCTACCGACCAAATTCATTCTGGCCGTGCTGGTCATCGCCGGTGCCGTCTTCATGGTCTACCGCGCCTACGAACGCTACGAAGCCGGCAAACAGACCGAACAGGCCACACAAGCCCAAGCCGAAACCAGCAGCCCGAGCGGCGTAGTCGATCAAGTGAAAAGCTCGGTCGGCTCGCTCATAAATCCGGTCAACAACAAGCCCGGTACAAAGGCACTCAGCCTGGACGAATACCTAGCCGCCCGTGTCCCTCGCATACCGGACGTGCCCAGCTCGGCACCCATCTACGACGAACTGACCAAGCCACAAAGCTACCCGCGGCTGTCCTGCGTCATGAGCTCCGATGAGGGCTATATCGACCGCAACGCCAAGCGCTACCGGGTCGTCAGAACGCAGGAAAAAGCCTTTATCTGCGAGTGCTTCACCCAGCAAGGCAGCTGGCACAAAACCTCGTTCTCCTACTGCAAGAACACCGTAGAGCGCGGCGCATTCGATCCGGCCCGCCCTGACCCTGGTGCGCGCCCCGATCTGCAGCAGGCCAACAACCCACCCCAGCAGCAGCCGCAACAACCCCAGCAAGCCCCTCAGAACGTCATCGTGAGGCAAATCCCCTATGAGAAAGGCCGCTTCCTATGGTGATCACTCAGCGCCTTCGCTCGGCGCATTTGAGCGCATGCGCGAGGTACGAGCGCTGCGCCAAATGCGCGCGCTGACGTCCCTGTAACACGTCAGATAAACAGCTTTAAACCGACATTGAAGTCTAACAATCTCTAAAAGGTGTTTTTTACATGGGTAAGACCGTTGATTTCCTCCGGGTAGAAGACTTTCCGACCATCTTTGTTGATCCGCAAACCGGTCAAATCACTGACCTTTCCAAGGTTCGTTTGCTTCGCTGTGGCGTCGATACCGTGCGCCAGTTGTACCGGGGCTTGATCCGCCCGGAAATCATGGCGCTATTTGAGAAGCCGGGAACCCTGGTCAACTTCGCCGGGCAGCGTTGGCACTCTGGACGTGTTGGCCGTGACTCCGGCTACCAGTACAAGCTGCAGAATGCTGACCTCGGAATCATCCTGCTGGTGAAGAATTTCAACTCCAAGCTGGACAACATCGGCCCACACCTGAAAATCGAAGTGTCACCCCATGCAATCGACAGCCTGTCGCCTGAGCGCCTGCAGGCCCGGTTAGATTTCTACGCTTCCCAGCTTCTGACCCACGTTGAAATTAACCAGTGTGCCGTGCACCTCGCTCTGGATCTGCAGGGCTGGACGCCACCGGCTGATCTGGTAGCGCGCATGCACTGTAAAGCACGCATGCAGCGAGACATTAGCGGCATCAACGAAATTAACTGGGCCACTAAATCCAGCACCTACGGGCGCGGGGAAACGTCGATGTTTGGCTCTGCCAGTGGCGTTCAACTCTGCATCTACAACAAGACCGAGCAAGCCCGAGCCACTGACAAACTCGACTATTGGGAAAGCGTTTGGAAGCGTCGCGACAGCTTCGACGATCAAGACCCCGACAACTACAACCCAGCCCAGGACGTTTGGCGGGTAGAGCTGCGCTATCACCACTCAGTTATCCAGCAGTTCGCGAGCGGCTCCCTGGACGTCCGCACCGGCCAACCAATCGACACACGCTCATTTGAAGCCTTTGCCGGTCATCTGGATGGCCTGTGGCGCTATGGCCTGCGCCAATTCAAATTCCTGCACCGCCCCGGCTGCTACGCGCCTGTATGGACATTGATTCGTGATGACGTGCGCGTAGACCTTCCGGTCGATTCCCTGCTTGATGACACTGAATACAAGCGCTACTACAAGACCTCTAAGGGGTTCTCTGGCAAGAACGTGGAACTCTTCCTGGGAAACTTCGTAAGCCTGCTGGCACGGGAGCGAGTGGGCGCTAGACGAGCATTTCACACCCTCAAGGATTGGGACTGCTGGCCCGTAATTCGCGACCACTATGCCGCCAAGGGCATGGATGAAGACGCCTTGTATAAGCACATCAAAGGCATTCTTGAAGAACGCCATGTTAGGTGGGGACGTGCTGTATGACCGCCACCAGACAACCTGACGGCAAGTGGTCGGTAGACTTCTACGTCAACGGACGCGGTAGCCAGCGTGTGAGGCGTTCAGGCTTCCCCAGCAAGGCCCATGCAATGCGCTTTGAGCGCGACTACCTGTCCAAGCCTGATCACACCGTAGCGCGGCTTTCAGACCTCGTTGACCTCTGGTTTCAAGTCCACGGGGTGAACTTGAAGAACGGCCAGCGCCGGTACATCGCCTTAAAACAGATCGTCGCCCGGCTCGGCAACCCGCTTTCAGCGGATCTTACGCCCGCTGTTTGGTCGCGCTACCGTGTCGAACGCCTCAAAACCTCTGCACGCTCAACCGTGAATATTGAGCATGTCTACGTGTCGTCCGTATTTGCTGAGCTGACCCGTCAAGGGCATTTCCATGGCCCCAACCCTCTAGGCTCAATCAGGCTTTTCAAGGTCGACCAAAAGACCCTCGCCTTCCTCACGTTTGATCAGATCCAGCTGCTTTTGTCTGAGCTACGCAAGTGCGCCAATCCCTACGTCACGATCATCGTTAAACTTGCGTTATCAACTGGTGCACGCTGGTCAGAGGTTCAAAACCTAAGGCGCTCCCAGGTGCTACCTGATCGCATTGTTTTCACTGGCACTAAAAACGGACGCAACAGAACCGTTCCGGTAGATCCTGCATTGATAGAAGAGGCGCTATCCATTGCCTTACCAACCGAACGTTTATTCGGGAACGCTCGCGGCTCATTCGAGGTTGCTTATGCCCGTTGTGGGTTCTCAACTCCGGGTCAGTTAACCCATATACTGCGCCACACTTTTGCATCGCACTTTGTTATGGCTGGCGGTGATCTGCGAACTTTGCGCGATATTCTTGGCCATGCGGACATACAAACAACGATGCGATACGCGCACTTAGCGCCTGAACATCTACATAAGGCTCTACAACTCAATCCACTAGCGTTGTGGTCAGGCTGTAGACAAACCGTAGTCAATTCAGACAGCGAAAACACCTAAGTCATTGATTTTAAAGGAACTTAAAAGACGCCTGTGACTTGGGCGTATAATCGCCGGTCTATAGCTGGCCCTGCAGTCGCGCTACAGCCTTGGCTGAACCCGCGTGCCCAGCAGTGAGTACATCAACAGCCAACCACCACAAGAGAGCATGATGGGCGAATTCGATGCCATCCGACCTTACGCCGACGCCGAAGTCCCTGCCGTTCTGGCGCGACTGCTGGCGGACGATGCGTTTCTCGACATCCTCACCCAGTTTCGCTTCCCGCGCCTGGCGGCACCCTTGGGTTGGCTGCTTAAACCACTTATAGCCTATCGCCTGCGTCTTGAGTTCCGTGATGTGGCGTCGGTGGCGCAATTGCAGACGCGTATCGAGAGTTATGTCGACCGCACCATCGAGCGGGCTACGGATGGGGTGACCTACTCCGGCATCGAACACCTGCAAGCAGGCCAGGCCTACCTGTTCCTCGCCAACCACCGCGACATCGTCATGGACCCGGCCTTCGTCAACTACGCGGTGTACCACGCTGGCCTGCCAACGCCGCGCATCGCCATCGGCGACAACCTGCTGCAGAAGCCTTTCGTCAGCGACCTGATGCGCCTGAACAAGAGCTTTATCGTGCACCGCTCGATCAGCGGCCGGCGCGAAAAGCTGACGGCTTACCAACTGCTGTCGGCCTATATCAATCATTCGATCCGCAAGGATGGCGAATCAATCTGGATCGCTCAGGCCGAAGGCCGTGCCAAGGACGGTGATGACCGCACCGATTCAGCGATCCTCAAGATGTTCCACATGAGCCGCAAGGACGAAGCCTTCGCCGATGTGATCAACGCGCTGCGCCTGACGCCGGTGTCGATCAGCTACGAATACGACCCCTGTGATCAGGCCAAGGCCCGTGAGTTGTTTATCCGCGCCAGCAACGGCAGCTACACCAAAGCCGCTGGCGAAGACGACCAGAGCATCGCACTCGGTATTACCGGCTACAAAGGCCGTGTGCATGTGCACTTCGCCGCGCCGGTCAGTCAGGGTCTGGACGACAGCAAACTGCTGGCTGCCGAAATGGATCGGCAGATTCTCAGCGGTTATCGGTTATTCCCCGTGCACTACCTGGCCTATGCCATGTGGGCCGAACGCGATCCCGCCCTGGCTGTACCGAGTGCCGCCGAGCTGTTCCCTGCCGAGGAATTGCGTGCTGCTCAAGCCGAGTGGCAGCGCCGCCTGGACAACTGCCCAAGCGAGCAACAGCCCTACCTGATCCTGCAATACGCCAACCCGGTGCGTAATCAGTATCGGATCAAGGCAGGCCTGCCGCTCTGAGCTGACTACCCTGCATAAAAAACGGCAGCCATTGGCTGCCGTTTTTTATGACCTGCAGTGCACTTACAAGCGGGTACTGACCCAGGACAGGCACAACGCCGCCACCAGACAAACCGCTGCAAAGCGATAGAAGAAGCGGTTCAGCCGCTCTGTAGGCTCATCCAGGGCATAGGCCTGCTGCGTCATTTCATTTAGTTGATTGCCAGCCAGCAGACGCGCCACCGCACGTTGCTCACGCAGGCGCGTGGCCAACAGCAACCAACTCCCTGCCAGGGCGACAAACAGCGCCAAACCGTTCAGCCACAAGCCGGGCTGCGCCTCAATCAGCCACCAGAGTGTTTGCACAGACATTCTCGACCTCAAGGTTCTTTGAGGGCATGCCAGCTGCGCCGCACACCCCGCACTACGCCCGCACAAGCGGCGGGCAGCCAGATACGGCGGCGGAGTCTACAGAAGGATGCAGCGCTCGCGGATCGATTCCGACGAAGCGCAGTCGCTATGACCACACGGTCTAAACACTGTCATCTGCATGCTCTATGGTCTAACACGAGCCTCCGCACTGCATACGCAAACCGGGGCCAGATCCGATCAATCATGGAGGAAAACCACATGCTGCATGCCCATCCGCAAGACCGCGATTACCTGATCGATTCACTGGACGATGTAGACGCTGTAATCGATGGCCTGTCGTTCAACGTGCAGGACGACCACTGGCTGGTGTACTGCGCCATGGGCGGCCATGAGCATTACGCTCTACCCGATGTCGATACGCGCACCGGCATGAGCCTGCCGGAGTTCTACAGCGAAGCGGCCTGAAACCAGGAACGGCACAACCCAGATACGAAAAAGCCCGGAACAGCCCGGGCTTTTTCATGAACGCAAATCGACCTTACTGGGCGAGCATCTGGCCGATGGTCGGGTCCTTGAAGGCGCGGGTCAGGGCATCGCTCAACACATCGCTGACCAGTTTGGTGTTGGTTGCCTGGTTCGGTGCCATGCCAAAACGCTGATTCAGCGACGCGCCATAACGACCGCTGTAACGGCGGCTGCTGTTCTGCACATCAACCCGGAAGGTCGCGGTCATGTCAGCCTCGGTCACGTACAGACCTTCTTTCGGTGACTGATATTTCAGATCAGCCAGGGTCAAGGTCAGCTGCGGTGCGTTGTAGGCGTTGGCACTTGGGGTGAAGCCAAGCAGGCGAACAGCAGCTTCTGCCTGCGCCTGTAGCTTGGGCAGGATGTCCTGGCCGGTCACGCTGATGGCGCTGGTTTCCGGGTACAGGCCGCCACGGGTGCCCAGCACCGGGGACGGACGCCCATCTGCCACGCGCACCACCACAGGCTGACCCTGGCCAACCGCCGTCAACGGACTATTGAGTTTGGGTTGCGGGCTGAGTTGTTGCGGGCTGTGGGCGCAACCCACCAGAGTAAGGCTGGCAACAGCCACCAGACCAAACAGCAGACGATGCAGCATGCTCAACTCTCCATACAGTAAGGGGCAGAAGTGACGCGCAGTATAACCAGCGCGCCAGGTGCCTGACAGTCATGCGTACTAGGACGCATAACCTGCTAACAGGTTCCCGTAACGCCCCTGTCATGCAGTTCGGGCATAAGACTTTAGTCTTCCTCGCTGCTGGATCACTGCCATGTTTTCGCTACGCAACCTGCTTGCTCCACGCCGTCCGATGCGCTCGTTTGCCCTGCTCGACGCTCAAGGCATCTGCCGCGCCCTGCGCCAGTCAGCCCAGACACCACAAGGCTTTGGCTGGATCGAAGTGCAACCCAGCTGCCTGAGCTGGCTCAATCGACCGCTGCCTGCCGGGGCGCGAGTCGCCCAGGTCACGCCCTGCCTGCACCTGCAACAAACGCTGGCGGCCTGACCGGCGGAAGAAGAAAAGTCACACCAGGCGATCAATTTTCCTGCTTTGCCCTTATAATCGCGCCCCGACTATAAGGACGCCTCCTGTTCGGGCCTTGCCGTATCGCTGATGCTTGATGCACCAGCTCTGCCCCAGAGAGTCGCCCACTTCGCGCTGCCTCCGGCTGCTGCTTACTCCCACGTAAAGCACCTGCAATCCCTGCATGGCTGCTCTATGTCGTCGAGAAGCGCGCCCAGCAGACGTGTTTTGAGGTTCACGACTCCAAAAGAGCGTGAAAAGAACGGTTTGGAAAACTTCACAAGAGTGTGGCGAAAATGAACGATCTCGCGGTTGGCATCTGCATCCAGAAGCCTGCTTCCCTCAACCCTGAGCGTCTCGGCGACTGCTGATCGGCTGTGTTCACACAAGCTAACTAACGTCTTTTGAGTGCTGGTTTGCGGAGAAGTGGTAATGGCGCAGAACGATTACGAAACAGTGGATGTGGTGCTGGTGGGTGCCGGCATCATGAGTGCGACCTTGGCCGTGCTGCTGAAAGAACTCGACCCGGCGATCAAGCTGGAAGTGCTCGAGATGATGGAAGCCGGGGCGGTTGAAAGCTCCAACCCCTGGAACAACGCAGGCACCGGCCACGCTGGCCTGTGCGAGCTGAACTACACGCCGGAATCGGCGGACGGTTCGATCGACATCAAGAAGTCGGTGACCATCAATACCCAGTTCGAAGAGTCCAAGCAGTTCTGGGCCTACCTGGTCGAGAAAGGCCGCTTCGGTTCACCCAAATCGTTTATCAACCCGGTGCCTCACCTGAGCTTCGTGCGCGGCCAAAAAGGTATTGATTACCTGAAGAAGCGCTTCAACGCACTGACCGCACACCATGCCTTTGCAGACATGGAATACACCGAAGACCGCGCCACGCTGGCCGAGTGGATGCCTCTGATGATGCCGGGGCGCGATGCGCACGAGCCGATCGCCGCGACCCGCGTCATGGCTGGTACCGACGTCAACTTCGGCAACCTGACCAAGAGCCTGCTCGCGCACCTCGGCCAACAGGCCGACGCCAAGGTTACCTGCAAGCAGAAAGTGGTTGGCCTCAAGCGCAGCGGCCAAGGCTGGCTGGTCAGCGTCAAGGACCTGCAGAGCGGCAACAGCCGTGAAATCCAGGCCAAGTTCGTCTTCCTCGGCGCCGGTGGCGCGGCGCTGCCGCTGCTGCAGATGTCCGGCATTCCGGAAGGCAAAGGCTTTGGCGGCTTCCCGGTCAGCGGCCAGTGGCTGCGCTGCGACAACCCAGAGGTGGTCAAGCAGCACCAGGCCAAGGTTTACAGTCAGGCAGCCGTGGGCTCGCCGCCCATGTCCGTGCCGCACCTGGACACCCGCGTGGTAGACGGCAAGACTTCGCTGCTGTTCGGCCCTTACGCCGGCTTTACCACCAAGTTCCTCAAGCGCGGTTCGTTCCTTGACCTGCCGCTGTCGATCCGCTTCAACAACATCGGCCCGATGCTGGCAGTGGCGCGCGACAACTTCGACCTGACCCGCTACCTGGTCAAGGAAGTGCTGCAATCCGAAGCCCAGCGCCTGGAAACCCTGCGCGGTTTCTATCCGCTGGCCAAGGCTGAGGACTGGAGGCTGGAAATCGCCGGTCAACGCGTGCAGATCATCAAGAAAGACGCGAAAAACGGCGGCATCCTGCAGTTCGGCACCGAACTGGTGGCGGCCCAGGACGGCTCCATCGCTGCCCTGCTGGGTGCCTCGCCAGGCGCCTCGGTGACCGTGTCGATCATGCTCGACCTGATCCAGCGCTGCTTCGGTGAACAGCTCAAGACTGAGCAGTGGAGCCGCAAACTGAACGAAATCTTCCCGGCCCAAGGCGCTGTTCTGGCCAAGGATGCCGAGCGTTACCGCGAAGTGCAGTCGCGCTCCGATGCGCTGTTACAGCTAGAGGAAACCGTCAGCGCCTAATCCGCCTGGCCATAAAAAAACCGCCTCTCAGGGCGGTTTTTTTATGGCCGATCAATGGTGGCGGGCTTAGGCCGACGCCGCCATCGGCCGGAAGCTGAAGTAATGGCGCAGCGCATCGACCATCTCCACATAGTCCGCTGGCGGTGCCACCAGGGCGAACCCCGAGTCGAAGCAGCCCGGCGTTACATCCTCACGGCACCACTGGCAGGTGGCGGAAAAATCGATGTAATGCGGCGCATCATGCCCGGGAATCTTCAACCGCATATCAAAGCGCGCGCCCACCAGCATGGGCAACTGGCTGATCAGCAACATGCCATCCAGTGACACATTGCCGATATAGCCCATGGGTTTATCGGTGATGCGGTTGAACACCTTCAGGTAGTAGGGCAGCTGGTGACGCTCGATGCTGCGCTGAATATGCTTGGACATAGTGGCAAATCGCTATAGATGGCCATTGAGTATGGCCTTACTACTGCGCTTAAACCAGATTCAGGAACAGCGATCAGCCACCTGGCTCTGCAATTGCTGACGAGCGGTATCCACCTGCTGATCGCTGTAATACTCGCGCTCACCATTGGCGTCGGTGCGGTAATAACTGTAGCCCTCTGGCATATTACCTAGGCGACGGCGCAACTCCTGACATTCGGCCGCCCGCTTGGCCTGACGCTCAGCCGCCACTGCAGAAGCCTGCGCCTGCTCTTCACGACGGGCATCGAAGAAGCGATTGGCGCGCTCCTCGCGCTCACGGGTCAACTGATCGCGCTCGACCACCTGCGGCTTGACCTCAATCTGCTGAGCACCTACCGCCGCCGGGCGCTGGCCAAAATGCACCTGGCCGTTGGCATCGGTCCAGCGGTAGATTTCCGCCGCTGCCAACCCCGGCAGCAGCAACAGACACAACAACGCACGCATGGAGTCCCTCCCATCAAAACCTCAGCTTACTGCCGAGAATAGCCTCCCATGTGCCATGACGACCAGCGGTCAAGGCTTGACCGGGTTGACCTTGACCGCCACATCAACGCCGTCATGCCCCAACTGGCGCAGGGTATCCATGCGCGCACGGGCACGATAGGCGTACTCGCTGGCCGGGTAGTTGGTGACGATGAACTGATAGGTCTGCATGGCATCGACAAACAGCGCCTGACGCTCCAGGCACTGGCCGCGCAGCAGGGAGATTTCCGGCTGCATATAACGCCGTGAGCGGCTGTTACGCTCGGCCTTGGACAGCGACAGAATGGCCGCTTCACACTCGCCGCGGTCATAAGCCTCATAAGCGCTGTTGAGGTGGTGATCGAACGAGTAGCGATTGCAACCCGTCAACCCTACCAGCAGCAGTACAACAAACAGTGTGCGCATAAGCCTCTCCTCCGATGAGCAGTGTATCGACTGTCCTGGAAAATTCTGCAGCAACATATCCTCTGATGGGTAATGCCGCCAGCCACTTGGCCGCAACGCACAGGCCTGACTAGACTGGCGCACACCGGCCCTGCGCCCTGGAGTTGTCATGTCGTTATCGTCCCGCCTGCCGCTGCTGCTGTGTGCCGCCCTGTTGAGCGCCTGCTCACCCACCACACCGCTGTTTATCGCGCAGATCACCACCAACGAAGTGGTCGAATACAAAACCCTGAAAAACAACCGCATGCTCGCCGCCATCGAGGATGAAGGCGACCTGCTGACCTACAGCGCCCAGGCCATCCGCGATGCCAAGAGTGAACAGGCCGAGCAGCTGTACCTGACTGGGTACCGCGATGAGAAGCTCAGCGACGAGGTACGCGCCATCTCGCTGTACCAGATCGGCCTGCTGTACATGAACCGCTTCAACGAACAACGTGACGACAACAAGGCGCTCAATTACTTCTACCAGGTGCTCAACCAGTTCCCTGCCAGCCGCGCCGCCGAACGGGCCGAGGCGCGTATCGTGATGATCCGCGCACGCGCCGACGAGCCGGTGCACAAGACCTCGCGCGAGTTACTGGCACACTGGAAGCCCAATCAGCAACTCGACCTGTACAAGCCCAGCCTCGATGCGGACATGACCCTGCTGTCGCGCCGTGCCGTGCTGAAAAACCGCGTCGGCGAAGCCGAAGAGCTGTACCTGTTGGCCTTGAGCGACCCCGGCATCCCCGCTGACATCAAGGAAAAGGCCCTGTACCAGCTCGGCCTGATGTACCTGGCTCCGGATAACCCACAAGCCAACCGTGACAAGGCCATCACCTACCTGCGCCGCCTGCTGGTGCAATTCCCCAATAGCGATCTGAATACCAAGGCCGCCCGTCATCTGGATCAGGCGCTTAATCGATAAGAACCTGTTTACGATATCGCGAGCTAAAGACCGGCAAGGCAAAAAACGGCGAGGAAGCGGAATGTACTTTTGTACATGAGCATTCCGAGCCGATTTTTAACGCAGCAGGGCCGACGCGCAGCAGATCGTATATAGGTTCTGGTAGTGCAGAGGAACAATGACTACAGAGTTGCGGCATAGTAGCCTCGTGCTCAGCTGCCACTCAGGAGTCTGTGCATGACCTTCCGCCGCACCAAAATCGTCGCCACCCTCGGCCCATCCAGTAACAGCCCCGCCGTACTCGAACAACTGATTATCGCCGGCCTGGATGTCGCCCGCCTGAACTTCTCCCATGGCTCGCCCGACGAGCACAAGGCTCGCGCCAAGCTGGTGCGTGAACTGGCCGCCAAGCACGGCCGCCACGTTGCCCTACTGGGTGACCTGCAAGGCCCGAAAATCCGCATCGCCAAATTTGCCGACAAGCGCATCGAGCTGCAGGTCGGTGATCGCTTCACTTTCTCCACCAGCCACCCGCTCACTGCCGGCAGCCAGACCATCGTTGGCATCGACTACCCGGACTTGGTCAAGGACTGCGGTGTCGGTGACGAGCTGCTGCTCGACGACGGTCGTGTGGTCATGCGCGTGGTGGAAGCCACCGCTGATGCGCTGCACTGCGAGGTGCTGATCGGCGGCCCGCTGTCTGACCACAAGGGTATCAACCGCCGTGGCGGTGGCCTGACCGCGCCAGCTCTGACCGAGAAGGACAAGGCCGACATCAAACTGGCGGCCGAAATGGAGCTGGATTACCTGGCGGTGTCCTTCCCGCGTGATGCAGCAGATATGGAATATGCGCGCCAACTGCGCGATGAAGCCGGCGGCACTGCCTGGCTGGTAGCCAAGATCGAACGTGCCGAAGCGGTGGCTGACGACGAAACCCTCGATGGCCTGATCCGCGCCAGCGACGCGGTGATGGTGGCCCGTGGCGACCTGGGTGTGGAGATCGGCGATGCCGAGCTGGTGGGCATCCAGAAGAAAATCATTCTGCACGCGCGCCGCCACAACAAAGCCGTGATCACCGCAACACAGATGATGGAGTCGATGATCCAGAATCCGATGCCGACCCGAGCGGAAGTCTCCGACGTGGCCAACGCCGTGCTCGACTACACCGATGCGGTGATGCTCTCGGCGGAAAGCGCCGCTGGCGCCTACCCGCTGGAAGCTGTGCAGGCCATGGCGCGCATCTGCCTGGGCGCGGAAAAGCACCCCACCAGCAAGAAATCCAGCCACCGTATGGGCACCGAATTCGAGCGCTGCGACGAAAGCATCGCCCTGGCAGCCATGTACACGGCCAACCACTTCCCCGGGGTGAAAGCCATCATCGCGCTGACCGAGAGTGGCTACACACCGCTGATCATGTCGCGCATCCGTTCTTCGGTACCCATCTTTGCCTTTTCTCCACACCGCGAAACCCAGGCTCGTGCGGCCATGTTCCGTGGTGTCTACACCGTGCCGTTCGACGCGGCGGCACTGCAACCGGGCGAAGTCAGCCAGGCGGCAGTGGACGAACTGCTCAAGCGCGGCGTAGTGCAGGCCGGTGACTGGGTGATACTGACCAAGGGCGACAGCTATCACACCATTGGCGGCACCAACACCATGAAGCTGCTGCATGTCGGTGAAGCACTCGTGTAACTGCTGCGCTGCAACGCAAAAGGCCGCTCAATCGAGCGGCCTTTTTTGTTTGCTTCAAGGCATCAGGCAAACTTGCTGAAGTCCGGTGTACGCCGCTGCATAAAGGCCGTCAGCGCCTCGATGGCTTCCGGCGAACGCAGGCGCTGGCCGAACAATGCGCCCTCTTCCTCGATCACTCGGCGCAGTTGCTCGCGATCCGGCGCGCGCATCAGACGTTTGCTATCGGCCACTGCCGCTGGAGCCAACTGTTGAAAGCGCATCGCCATTTCACGGGCCTTGGCCAGAGTTGCCTCACCGCTCTCCAACGCCTGATTAGCGATGCCCCAGGTTGCGGCCTGCTCACCGGTAAAGCTCTGCCCAAGCAGCAACAATTCGGCAGCGCGGGCATGACCGAGCAAGCGCGGCAGGATCAGGCTGGAGCCGTACTCGGGACACAGGCCCAGATTGACGAAGGGCATCTTCAGCGTGGCATCGCGGCCAACGTAGACCAGGTCGCAATGCAGCAGCATGGTCGTGCCAATGCCCACGGCAGGGCCGTTAACCGCAGCCACTACCGGTTTGCTGAACTCGAACAGCGCTTGCATAAACTGGAACACTTCGCTGTTCAGGCCGGTGGGCGGTGCCTGGATAAAGTCGGCAACGTCATTGCCGCTGGTAAAGCAGCTGTCGCCGCCAGTAATCAGCACGGCGCGCACGCTTTTATCCTGATCGGCCTGCACCAGCACTTCGGCCATGCCGCTGTACATGGCGCGGGTCAGGGCATTCTTCTTGTCGGGGCGGTGCATGCGCAGGGTCAGCAGACCTTGTTCACGCTCAACCAGCAGGTGCTCGCTCATCATCATTCCTCACGGCAGGCCACCCGCGAGCTGAGAACCTGAACGGCTAGCGCGCGTGGGGCAAAAAGACGTCAGCAAAAACCTGGCTGCGCGGTACACCCGCCAGATACAGGCGGCGCGCAAAGGTTTCGACGCTGTCGGGGTGGCCGCAGAGTAAGGCGAGGGTTTGCCGCGAAACAAGGCGTAGTTCGGCCAAAGCAGCCGGCAACTCGGCCGCGCAAACCAGCTCGACCTGCAGCTGCGGATGGCGGGCCGCCAGCGCCCGCAGCGGCTCGGCCAGGTAATGCGCAGCGGCATCATGGGCCAGGTGAATAAGCCGGATAGCACCCTGGTGTTCCTGGCGCAGTGCCTCGCGCAAAACGCCATACAGCGGCGCCAGCCCGGTGCCGGCGGCCAAAAGCCAGAGCGGACGGGTCTGCCAATCCGGGTCGTAATGCAGGGCACCGCCGCGCAGCTCGCCCAGACGCAGGCTATCACCCGCCTGGAAGGCCCGCGCCGCCGTGGCAAAGGCACCGCCCTGACGACAATCGATGTGCAATTCCAGCCAGGGGTCTTCGCCAGGCAGGCTGGCCAGCGAATAGGGTCGGGCAATACCGCTCTCGGTCCATAGTTGCAGGTGCTGGCCGGCGCTGTAGCGCAGCGGCCGCTGTGGGGTCAGGCGCAGACGCAGCACATGCGCACTCAGCCAATCGCAGCTGTGAATCAACGCGGGCGCAGCATCACGCTGCGGATCGAACACTTCGACCTGCACATCAGCCACCACCTGGCATTGGCAAGCCAGTCGCCAGCCCTGCTGACGTTGCGCGGCCTCCAGGGCCTCGGGCTTGGCATCGTGCAGTTCGCCGGCCACACAACGCACCAGGCAGGCGTGGCAACTGCCGGCGCGGCAGCTATAAGGCACGGCGATGCCAGCCGCCAGCAGGCTATCGAGCAGATTGGTGGAGATCGCAACGTCAAGGCAGTGCTCAGCGACCCGCAACTCAGGCATCCACGTCCTCCCAGGTCGCGGCACAGCGATTACGGCCGTTGCGCTTAGCCTGGTACAGCGCCTGGTCGGCACGTTGCAGGGCGTCATCAAGGTCATCATGCATGGTCAGCAGGGTCATGCCGATGGACACGCTCAGGCTCTCCACTTTCACGCCCAGCGGTTCGGCGCGACTAAAGGCTTCGCGCAGGCGCTCGCAGCAGGCGGTGAACTGATCGGCTTCGGTATTGGGTAACAACAGCACAAATTCCTCACCGCCATAACGGGCCACCACATCGCCGTCACGCAGACAGGCGCGGGCCACGGCGGCAAAGGTTTGCAGTACACGGTCGCCAGCAGCATGGCCGTGCACATCATTGATGCGTTTGAAATGGTCCAAATCGAGCAACGCCAGGCCATGCTGGCGGTCGTGGCGCAGGTTGTCCAGCTCGCGGCTGGCCAGGCGCAGGAAGTGTCGACGGTTGCACAGGCCGGTCAACTCATCGGTGGCCGCCAGGTCTTCCAGCTGACGCATCATGCCGCGCAGGGTGTCCTGGTGCGCTTGCAGAGCAAAACGCCGTTGGCGCATGCGCTGCCGCATGGCTTGAGCGTAACTGGCAAACAGGCACAGCCAGATCAGCACGCCGGCCAGCACACACACCTGCATCAACGCCACACGCGGGGCACTCAGCTGGAAAGTGTAGGCCTCATAGAGGTTCAGCCCGGCAAAACCGAAGAAGGCGAACAGCGCGCAGCGGGCAAACACCCGGGGCGGCAGCTGAAATACCCCAAACAGCAGAATCAGCATGTACAGCACCAGCATGCTGCCACGGCCTTCATTGAACAGCGCCAGCAGCACCGTCAGCCAGGACAGCGCCACCAGCACCTGCGCTTCGGTCAGGCTGGGGTCGGCAAAACGCAGGTTGGCGCGCGAGAGGAACAAGCCGAGAAATGCCAGCTGGCTGATGGCCGCCAGCACTGTCAGGCTCACGGCAGTGAATGGCGTGGCATGAAACAGCCCAGCCAATACCCCAATCCAGCACAGCAGCCCGGTCAGCCCATAGGTAGCCGCTGCCATGCCGAAACGCTTCAGCAGCAGACTTTGCAGCGTTCGCTGGGCACCCTTTTGGCTGCTTAGACTCATGGGGAAATGGGCTCCATCCCATGCTGGCATCTAGCCGCCACTGTACCCCTGTGATCACAAAATGCCTAGGCCGCGCCCGCGTCATTTAGTCGGCTCGGGAAACCGATCAGCGACCATGGTCGAGGCCCGTACAGGTGTCCGCCTGGCGGCGTGCGCGGTATACTGCTGCGCCTTTTTATCTTGTCCTTTGGCCTTGCCCTTTGACCTTGATAGCCCTGCGCCGGGCCGTGCCCTTGCGCTCTTCGAAGTCCCTGCCCTACTCCTAGCCCTACAAAAAGGAGCGCCAAGCATGACCGTGATCAAGCAAGACGACCTGATTCAGAGCGTTGCCGACGCCCTGCAGTTCATCTCCTACTACCACCCCGTGGATTTCATCCAGGCCATGCATGAGGCCTACCTGAAGGAAGAATCCCCGGCCGCGCGCGACTCCATGGCGCAGATCCTGATCAACTCGCGCATGTGTGCCACCGGCCACCGCCCGATCTGCCAGGACACCGGCATCGTCACCGTGTTTATCCGCGTCGGCATGGACGTGCGCTGGGACGGCGCGACCATGAGCGTCGACGACATGATCAACGAAGGCGTGCGCCGCGCCTACAACCTGCCGGAAAACGTCCTGCGCGCCTCGATCCTGGCCGACCCGGCCGGTGCGCGTAAAAATACCAAGGACAACACCCCGGCGGTCATCCACTACTCCATCGTCCCTGGCGACAAGGTGGAAGTGGACGTCGCGGCCAAAGGCGGCGGTTCCGAGAACAAGTCGAAGATGGCCATGCTCAACCCGTCCGACTCGATCGTCGACTGGGTACTCAAGACTGTCCCGGAAATGGGCGCCGGCTGGTGCCCGCCAGGCATGCTCGGCATCGGCATCGGCGGCACCGCCGAGAAGGCCGCAGTAATGGCCAAGGAAGTGTTGATGGAGTCCATCGACATCCATGAGCTGAAAGCCCGTGGCCCGCAGAACAAGATCGAAGAAATGCGCCTCGAGCTGTTCGACAAGGTCAACCAGCTGGGCATCGGCGCCCAGGGTCTGGGCGGCCTGACCACCGTGCTCGACGTGAAGATCATGGACTACCCGACCCACGCCGCCTCGCTGCCGGTGTGCATGATCCCCAACTGCGCCGCCACCCGTCACGCCCACTTCGTGCTCGACGGCTCCGGCCCAGCCGAACTGGAAGCGCCGGACCTGGACGCTTACCCGGAAATCGTCTGGGAAGCGGGCCCAAGCGCGCGCCGCGTCAACCTCGACACCATCACCCCGGAGGAGGTGCAGAGCTGGCAGCCGGGCGAAACCGTGCTGCTCAACGGCAAGATGCTCACCGGCCGCGACGCCGCGCACAAGCGCATGGTCGACATGCTGAACAAGGGCGAAGAGCTGCCGGTCGATCTCAAAGGCCGCTTTATCTACTACGTCGGCCCGGTCGATCCAGTCGGTGACGAAGTGGTGGGCCCAGCAGGCCCAACCACTGCTACCCGTATGGACAAGTTCACCCGGCAGATCCTCGAAAGCACTGGCCTGCTGGGCATGATCGGCAAGTCCGAGCGTGGCCCGATTGCCATCGACGCGATCAAGGACAACAAGGCCGTTTACCTCATGGCCGTTGGCGGCGCCGCCTACCTGGTCGCCCAGGCGATCAAGAAGTCCAAGGTCTTGGCCTTCGCTGAACTGGGTATGGAAGCCATCTACGAGTTCGAGGTCAAAGACATGCCGGTTACCGTGGCGGTCGACACCAAGGGCGAGTCGGTGCACATCACCGGCCCGGCAATCTGGAACAAGAAGATCCACGACAGCCTGGCCGTCGAGATCAAGTAAGCCCTGCGGCAAAAACAACAAACCCGGCCATGTGCCGGGTTTGTTGTTCAAGGGGGCGGTTTAATGGGCCTTGCTCGCTGCCTCAGCAGGGGGCGAGAAGCGCGACAGGATGTGCGCCTTCATCCCACGGGCCAGCTCTTCCTCGTCGAAGAACACCTGCCCCAGACCATCTTTGCGGAACATTTCCACCGCATCCGGGCTGTGAGTACGGATCACCACGTCGATATTCGGGTTCAACGCCCGTGCGGTTTCCACCATGCGCTGTACGTTCATCGGATCCGGGGTGGCGATGACGAGCATCGCAGCATCGGCGATATGTGCCTGGATCAGTGTACCGGGCTCGGCCGAATCCCCCGTTACAGCCACCAAACCCTGGCCACGAATCTGCTCGACTCGCTCACGGTTCTGCTCAACCACCACGAAGGGGATATTGCGCTCGGCCAGGCTGCGGGTAATCCGCCGTCCAACCCGGCCATAACCCACCACCACGACCTGCCCTTTGAGGTATTTGTGCTCGGTACTCATCGGCAGCACGGCCAGTGGGTCCTCGCGGTGCTCAAGTTTGCGCGCCAGGGCCGAGCGGCGCAGCGCCAGCTCCTTGAGCGGCTTGATCAGGGCAAACAGCGCCGGGTTCAGGGCAATCGAAATCAGCGCACCGGCCAGCACCAGGCTCATGCCCTCCTGCGGCAACAAGCCCAGCGTCATGCCCAGTCCGGCCAGGATGAAGGAGAATTCACCGATCTGCGCCAGGCTCGCTGCCACGGTCAGCGCCGTATTCAACGGGTAACGGAAGGCCAGCACCAACGCGGCAGCCGCCAGGGTCTTGCCGATCACGATGATGCCGACCACTGCCAGCACATGCAGCGGCTCCTTGATCAGCACCAGTGGGTCGAACAGCATGCCAACCGAGACGAAGAACAGCACCGCAAAGGCATCCCGCAGCGGCAGTGACTCTTCCGCCGCACGGTGGCTGAGGTCGGACTCGCGCATCACCATACCGGCAAAAAATGCACCCAGAGCAAAGGACACCTGGAACAGCGCGGCCGCGCCATAGGCAATACCAATCGCCGCCGCCACCACCGACAGGGTGAACAGCTCACGCGAACCGGTCTTGGCCACCTGCATCAGCATCCAGGGCAGGATGCGCCGCCCGGCCACCAGCATCACCACGATAAACACCGCTACCAACAGCAGGGTCTTGCCGAGGGTGTACCACAGCGGATCGCTGCCCATTTCGGCGACAGGCGTACCCCCCAGCACACCGGCCAAAGGCGGCAGCAAAACCAGCACCAGCACGGTCACCAAGTCCTCGACCACCAGCCAGCCAACGGCGATGCGCCCGTTCATGGACTCAAGAATGCCGCGCGACTCCAGCGCCTTGAGCAGCACTACGGTACTGGCACATGACAGTGACAGGCCGAACACCAGCCCGGCACCGAAACTCCAGCCCCACCAATGCGCTACTGCCATGCCAAGCACCGTGGCCAGGCCCATCTGCACCACCGCTCCCGGCAGGGCAATTTTCTTAACCGACAACAGATCATCGAGGGAGAAGTGCAGGCCAACGCCGAACATCAACAGCATCACGCCAATTTCTGAAAGCTGCGCGGCCAGCTGAATGTCCGCGACAAACCCTGGGGTTGCCGGCCCCAGCAGGATGCCGGCACAGAGATAACCGATCAGCGCCGGCAGTTTTATCTTCTCGGCAATAAAACCGAAGATCAGCGCCAGACCAAAACCACCTGCCAAGGTGGTGATCAAGGAGATGTTGTGTTCCATTCAGAATCCTCTGCAATGGGTGATTGGGGTGGTTTGCCAGCCCTGCACATGGCAAACACAAGCACCTCAACGGGACGCAGACGCTCCCCACAATGGCGCACGCAAACAGCAGACGAACTGCCAGGTCATCCATGGCCTCGGTGCTGTTTATCGCTGGCAGGGCAAACAGCACAGATAATCGCTACTAATGCTTTTAGTGAATAATAAAAACATCCTTTAGATCAATAAAAAATCAGCCGCACGACCACTGCCATGACGAATGGCAATACGTTCCACCGCTATAACGCACAAATTATCTGCATGAATCGCTCCCCGATTGCTGGCCACTCATCCCTATCCGCGATTGCGCAGTGAACTCCCCGCACGTCGTGCGGGTCTGTCTGCTGTCGGCCACTGAGGGTGGACCTGCTGGCCATTTGCCCAGCAGGCCACTGCATAGCAGCGCCCCAGATCGCTCATCTGTCCACGGCAATGCGCCTGACCGACCGCTATCGCACCTGCCTGCAGGGTTTCATTCAATCGCTATATGAAGACAGCCCATGTCCCTATCCCATTACCTCCCCTCATGTACCCGCCCGCTGCACAACCTCGTTCTGAGCGCTTGCCTGCTAGGCAGCTTGAGTGCACACGCCGAAGAGCCCGCCAGCAACACACGCTGGGTAAGTGACAGCCTGAACACCTATGTACGCAGCGGCCCAACCGACGGCTACCGCATCGTCGGCACCCTGGTTTCCGGGCAGAAAGTCACCCTGCTGCAAAATTCCGGCGACTACAGCCAAGTGCGTGGCGAAAACGGCAGCGCGGTATGGATTGCCAACCGCGACCTACAAGACGTGCCCGGCCAGGCCGAACGCCTGCCACAGTTGGAACAGCAAGTGGCGCAGCTGAGCAGCGAGCTGGAAGGCATCAACGACACCTGGAAAACCCGCGTGCAAGGCATGCAGGAAACCCTCGACTCGCGCAAAACCCTGATCGACGAACTGCAAACCGCACGCTCGGCGCTGGATATCGAACTGAGCCGAGCCAACTCTGAGTTGCGCGAACTTCAAGCGCAGCTAGGCGAGGAAAACCAGCAGGTACTGATGCGCTATATGGCCTACGGCGGCGGCATTGCCGGCGCTGGATTACTCGCTGGGCTGATTCTGCCGACAATGTTGCGGGTAAGGCGTAAGCGTAATGATCAGTGGCTTTGATATGCACTCGTATCTGCCGCAGTAACCCGTCTAAAGCCCAGGCAAACTGGAGGCGAGCATCGAAATACACCTACACTGGCTGCAGTGCCGTGCTCTAGGGAGTGATTCATGATTCAGCATGTGACGCATGTCTTTACGGACTTGGCGACGCTTGGCGCAGCACTATCCACCGGGACGATTGCCCAAAAGGCTGCAGACTCTCAGGCCCAACTAATACAGATTTACACAGCACAAGCCGATCAGCCGCAGATACTAACAATCACCCGCATGATCAGCGACAGATTGCCTACAGCCATAATTATTGGCGCCACAACGGTTGGCGAAGTGGCACATGGCCAACTGATGACCAACCAAGTGATCATAGGCTTCACCTTCTTTGTATCCTCACGAATCAATCTGCTGGCGCTAGCGTGCAACAACGGCGAAGAACGCAACGCAGGGGCAGAGCTGGGCCTGCGAATAAACGACTGTGCCCCAGACATTGCCGGCGTTCTGCTGCTTTCGACGCCTTTGAGCCTGGATGCGGCAGCCTTGCTGCAAGGCCTTGAGTCGACACTAAACGGTTACCCGGTATTTGGCGGCGGTGCCGGGGATTACGCAGAGATCAGCAACTCGCTGCTGTTCGCCGGCAACGAGCACATCACTCAGGGCGCCATCGCGGTTGTTCTATCCGGCCCGGACCTGCACATTGAGTCGAAAACCTACCTGGGCTGGCAGCCGCTGAGTCGCTCAATGCGCATCACCCAGGTCGACGGTTTGCACGTGCAACGTATTGATGGCCTGCCTGCGTTTGATGTTTACCGCCGCTACCTCAATATCGCCGACGACGAGCAGTTCTTTCTCAATGCCCTGGAGTTCCCCTTTCTGCTTGAACGTGAAGGTGAATTGCTGGCGCGCGTGCCAGTCGCCAGTTGCAACGACGGCGTGCTGAGATTTGTCGCCGACATCCAAGAAGGCGAAACCTTTCGCTTGGGCTATGGCGATATCGAGCTGATTGCCGAAAATGCCAAAGTCCTGCACCAATCAATGAAGCAGTTTGCCCCCCAGGCAATCTTCCTCTACACCTGCGGCTGCCGACGCTTTCTCATGCAGGAGGACGTAGAACTGGAAACCCTGCCCTTCGAGCAAACCGCGCCGACCTTTGGTTTCTATACATACGGCGAGTTCTTCGGCTCATCAAAACTGACCCTACTCAACTCGACCATGGTGGCGGTAGGCCTGCGTGAAGGTGAGAAGCAGGCTCAAAACAAGACCGAGCACACCAGTAAATTGGCGCCACGCACAGATGATCGCGACCCATACGCCAATAAACATACGCGGGTGGTGTCCCGGCTTTTGCGCTTCATTGACGCTGTGACCTCAGAGCTTGAAGAGGCCATAGAGGAAGTCACCAAACTGTCGATCACCGACCGCCTCACTCAATTGGTCAATCGCATCCGTCTGGATCAGGTGATCGATGAACAAATCGCGCTGGCTAAACGCTATGCCACGCCATTCGCCGTCATTCTATTGGATGTAGACCATTTCAAACTGGTCAACGACACTCACGGACACCTGGTCGGCGACGCTGTTCTGGTTCAGGTCGCCCAGGTATTAGTGGCCAATACTCGGGCCATGGAGGTTGTTGGTCGTTGGGGGGGCGAAGAGTTTCTGGTCATCGTGCCAAATACCAACCTCGCGGACGCTACACAGCTGGCAGAAAAGCTGCGGCGGGCTCTGGAAAACACACTGCACCCCGTCGTCGGTTACAAAACTGGCAGCTTCGGAGTGGCCGCGTATGCCTCGGGAGACACGCCAGGCGAATTGGTAGCACGAGCCGATGCCGCGCTTTACAGGGCTAAGCAGGCCGGACGCAACCGCGTAGGGGCCGCCCCTATCAGTTGAGCGGGACAGCGACCTTAATCGCACAGGCGAGGTTGCACTGACCGAACCTTGTCTCAATCATCCCGCGTCAGCACTTCCAGCAACTCAATCTCAAAGATCAAATTGGAATGCGGCTTGATATGCGCGCCGAACTGGCGTTCACCATAGCCCAGGTGCGACGGTACGAAGAGTTTGCGTTTGCCACCGACCTTCATGCCCATCAGGCCCTGGTCCCAGCCCTTGATCACCCGGCCGGTGCCAATCACACACTGGAACGGTTTGCCGCGCTCGTAGGAAGAGTCGAACGTGGTGCCATCCTCCAGGCAGCCACGGTATTGCGTGGTGATCAGCGCACCTTTGACCACTGCTTTGCCGTCACCCAGTTGAAGGTCTTCGATCACTAATTCGTTGCTCATTGCTCACCTCATCAACCGGTCTGCTCA
The DNA here is from genome assembly GCF_021375795.1 of Pseudomonas anguilliseptica. Lineage (GTDB taxonomy): Bacteria > Pseudomonadota > Gammaproteobacteria > Pseudomonadales > Pseudomonadaceae > Aquipseudomonas > Aquipseudomonas anguilliseptica_A. Next base: position 24,200 of record NZ_JAEIOI010000008.1, read on the forward strand.
AGGCCGGAATTGCAGGAAATCTACTCGGCTGCGGGTTCCAGTACGGCCAACAGATCGGTTAGCCGCGCCTCCAGCTCCGCCCGTTGTGCTTCAGCCAGCGGGGCGACAATGCGCGCCTGATTCTGTACATGCGCGGTAACCGCGCGGTCGATCAGTTCCAGCCCGGCCGGGGTCAACTGCACCAGCATGCTGCGTGCGTCACTTGGATTGGCCAGGCGGCTGACCCGGCCAGCGGCTTCCAGTTGCTGCAGCTGCCGGGTCATGGTGCCGGAGGTGATCATCAACGCCGAAAACAACGCCGTCGGAGCCAGGCAGTACGGCGCACCGGAGCGGCGCAAGGTGGCCAGCACGTCGAACTCCCAGGCAGTCAGGCCAAAGTCGCTGAACACCTTGTCCTGCTCCCGGCGCAGCAATGCTGCGCAGCGCCCCAGCCGGCCGAGCACGCCCATCGGGCTAACATCCAGCTCCGGCCGTTCGCGTTGCCACTGCTGAAGAATTGCATCGACCGCATCCATCTGTCGCTGGACTGCCATGACCTACCTCTGAAATTTATCTTGAATTCAAGACAAGTTGCTATTAGCTTCAAATTTTATCTTGAATGCAAGACAAATGCATGGAGCGTCTGCCGTGAAAACACCCTGGCTGAATGTGCTGATCACTGCGCTGGCCCCTGCCATCTGGGGTTCGACCTATATCGTCACCACCGAGATTCTGCCACCCGACCGGCCGTTTACCGCCGCGCTGCTGCGTGCCCTGCCCGCCGGCCTGCTGTTGGTGTTGTACAGCCACTACCTGCCCCGGCGCAGCGAATGGCCGCGCTTGCTGGTGTTGGCGGCGCTGAATATCGGCTTCTTCCAGGCGTTGCTGTTTGTCGCCGCGTACCGTTTGCCGGGTGGGTTGGCGGCTGTGGTCGGGGCGATTCAACCGCTACTGGTGATGGGCCTGGTGTGGTCGATGGATGGTCAAAGACCGGCGTCTGTGGCAGTTGCTGCCAGTGTGATCGGGATCGCCGGGATGGCCGCCCTGCTGCTCGCACCTGGGGCGAGCTGGGACGCGATCGGGATTGCCGCCGCCTTTGTCGGCACTGCCTGCATGGCCAGCGGCACCTACCTGACACGGCGCTGGCGGCCGACTGTGCCGCTGCTGGCCTTTACTGGCTGGCAGCTGCTGATTGGCGGTCTGTTTCTGCTGCCGGTGGCCTGGCTGATCGACCCGCCGCTGCCGTCACTCAGCCCGTTGCAGTGGCTGGGCTACGTCTACCTGTCGCTGTTCGGCGCGCTGCTGGCTTATGTGCTGTGGTTTCGCGGTATCGCCCGGCTGGCACCGGTGGCGGTGTCCTCACTGGGTTTGCTCAGCCCGCTGGTGGCGGTGATTCTCGGCTGGGCATTGCTCGGGCAGAGCATCACCGGCGTGGCGCTGCTGGGCTTGATTGCGGTGCTGGGCAGCATTCTGGCGGTGCAATGGGCGGCGTCAGCCAAGCCAGCAGTTGTCGCGCCCCATGTTAAAGTCGCGCGCTGCACAACCCCGACGGCCCAAGGCGACAACTAGCGATTATGCAAACCCCGGCATTTACTGGCGAACTGGAAGACTGGAACACCCTGAACAGCAGCATCGGCTTTCCCGAGCTGTTGGTCGGCAACGGTGCAAGCCTGGCGGTATGGCGCAAATTTGCCTACTTCTCACTGTTCGACGAGGCGCAGACTACGCGCAATCGCCCGCTCAGCCCGACTGAACTCAGCGTGTTCCGCGCCCTGGACACCAGCAATTTCGAGCAGGTGCTCAGCGCGCTGAAAAACAGCATCCGGGTCAATGCCGCGCTGACCATCAACTCGTCCTCGCCACGCCATCGCTACTTCGCCATCAAGGAAGCGCTGATCCACGCCGTGCGCGCGGTGCATATTCCCTGGAGCCAGATGCAGGCTGATCGCCTGACACGGATCAACAGCGCGCTGAGCCAGTACCAGACGGTGTATTCCGGCAATTACGACTTGCTCAACTACTGGGCAGTGATGCAGGCGCCGGACGCATTTGAAAACCTGTTTAGAGGTGCGGACTCAACCTTCGATCCAGGCAACAGCCAGCACCAGGGCCATGCCACGCGCATGCTCTATCTGCACGGTGGCATGCACCTGGTGAAGAACATCGACGGCAGCACGCGTATTCTCAATTCATCGGAAAGCACCTTGCTGGCCAGTTTCGCCATCAACCAGCTCGGCGATATTCCGTTGTTCGTCAACGAAGGCAGCAGCGCGGACAAGCTCAAGGCCATTCGCAGCAGCGACTATCTATCGTTCTGCTACAGCCAGCTGGCGCACCCCAAGGACAGGCTGTGCATCTTCGGCCACAGCCTGTCGGCGCAGGACCAGCACCTGACCCAGGCACTGCAACAGGCCGGAGTGAAAACCCTGGCCATCTCGATCTACCCGCACAACCCGCTGTTTGTCGCGCAGCAGAAGCAGCACTACGCCAGCCTGTTCGCCGAACAGCAGGTGGAACTGCGTTTCTTCGATGCGCTCAGCCACCCGCTGGGTGACCCTGCGCTGCGTATCGCCACTGGCGTTTAACCCTGGATCGAACGCACCAGACTCAGCTCGGCCGGCGCACGACGCTGACTGAGGTAACGGGTGCAGCTGACGCGTAGAAACGAGGCGAAATTCACCACCTCGCCGCGATAGTCCATCACCTCGTCATACAGCTTGGTGATCAGCTGATTGGTGGTCATGCCATCGACCTCGGCGATTTCGCGCAGGATGTCCCAGAACTGGTTTTCCAGGCGCAGGGTGGTGACCACGCCACGGATGCGCAGCGAGCGGGCACGGGACTCGTAAAGAATCGGATCGGCTTTGACATACAGCTCGCACATGGCGGCTCACCTCCCTGAGTGTTGGGGTCTGACGGCCCCGGCAGTTTATAGCGTGATCTGCGTACCGAGCAGACCGAGGAATGCGGCCAGCCAGTTGGGGTGCGCTGGCCAGGCCGGGGCGGTGACCAGATTGCCCTGCACATGGGCCTGGTCCACGGCGATATCGACATAGCGCCCGCCGGCCAGGGTCACTTCCGGGCCACAGGCCGGGTAGGCGCTGCATTCGCGGCCTTTAAGCACGCCAGCAGCGGCGAGCAATTGCGCGCCATGGCAAACCGCCGCAATCGGTTTGCCAACCTTGTCGAAGGCCTGTACCAGCGCCAGCACCTGAGCGTTCAGGCGCAGGTACTCCGGGGCGCGGCCACCGGGGATCAACAGGGCGTCGTAGTTTTCGGCCTTGACCTGAGCGAAGTCGAAGTTGAGGGCGAAGTTATGCCCCGGTTTTTCGCTGTAGGTCTGCTCGCCTTCAAAATCGTGGATGGCGGTGCGTACGCTTTGCCCGGCAGTCTTGTCCGGACACACCGCGTGCACCTGATGACCGACCATCAGCAGCGCCTGAAACGGCACCATCACCTCGTAGTCTTCGACGTAGTCGCCGACCAGCATAAGAATCTTCTTCGCTGCCATGTGCCTGCTCCCTTCAATGAATTGAGAAGCACAGAGTGTTATCCCGATCCGCCCAGCGCGGGTAATAACCCGGTACTACAGAGCAAACGATAGATAGACGGTCAGCGAGGAATGGCGAAAGGCAGCAAGTAGGTTGGGTTGAGGAGCAAGGCGACGAAGCCCAACTAGGCATGCCACAGCTCGTTGGGCTTCGCTGCGCTCAACACCAACCTACCTGCGCACGACACACATACCAAGGCGGTACATAGCAGAAGGAAAGGCTGGATTACTCCAGCACTTCCTCATCGCGCAGCAGCACATAGGTGCAGCCAGTGTCGTCTTCCAGGTAGTCGTGCACATAGAACATCACGACTTCACCCAGGCCGGGCTGGGCGGCCACGTAGTCACCGATATCCACGGTGAAATGGCCTTTGGAACCCGGTTTAGCTTCACACTCGATGCGCGCATTGACGAACAGCTCCGGCGCGCTGTCGCCGAAATAATCTTCACGCTCTGCAGCATCCCAGTCGGCCGGGGCTTCGAACGGGCCGCAGAACAGCACCTTGGCATCACCCAGATCCACTTCCTCGGCTTCCGGGTCCTGGTCATCCGCGCGATACACCGTGCAGTCCTGCGCGTCAGGGTTTTCCAGAATGGCCAGACGGGCCGCCAGTTGTTGCTCAGTATCCATAGGGGGCATAACGATCTCCGAGCGTAGGCGCTTAAGGTCAGGGCAAATCCAGCCAGCAGTCCATCTGCCGGCAAGGCCTAGCAGGCTATGGGCTGTTGCGCTTGCAGTGCAAGCGATGAAATGCCCACAGCCACCTTACGCAGAATATTTCGCGACGTAGAGCCTGTTTACGATCTAGCGAGCTAGAGCCATGCAAGGCAAAAAGAGGCGAGGAAGCGGAGTGTACGAGCTGTACATGAGCATTACTCGTTTCAGGTCGCGCTGAAGCGCGTTAGCCGCAAGCGGCTTCCAGCCTGTTTTTAACGCGGCAGGGTCGACGTGCAGCAGATCGTAAACAGGTTCTTAATTTGGCGTTAAGACTGCAGGCAGACACTCACACCCAAGTTCACAGACGAGGTTCCGTTTATGGAGCTGCCTTGGGTGTATCAAAACACTGCACTTGCACAGATCGGCCGCGAGCAACCGCTCAGCCTGTACCTGGCCAACCATGAAAGTCCACGCCGAGCGGGGATTGAAGCCTTTATCGGCGAGCGCTTTGCCGCTCAGCATCAAGCGCGTATCCGTCACTTCATGCCCTGCCTGCTCAGCCTGGAAGATCGCGACGGGCAACTGCTCGGCGCAGTGGGCCTGCGCGGTGCCGCCAGTGGCCCGCTGTTTCTTGAACGCTACCTGCAGCAACCGGCGGAACAGGTGATTGCAGCCCAGCAGGTGGCCAATGCGCCGCAACGAGCACAGCTGGTTGAGGTCGGCAACCTGGCAGCGGGCAGCCCGGGCGCTGCGCGTTTGCTGATCGTCGCCCTCACCGACCTGCTGGTGGCGCTGGGTTATCGCTGGGTGACCTTTACCGGCACCCTGGCCCTGCTCAACAGCTTCCAGCGCCTGGGTCTGACGCCCGTAGCACTGGGCCCGGCCAATCCGGATTGTGTGGGCGATGAACTGGCGGACTGGGGCAGCTACTACAACAACCAACCGCAGGTGATGGCCGGCGACATCTACGCCGGTCACCAACGCCTGCTGCAACTGGGTGCTTACCCGCGCCTGGCTCACCACGCTTTCTATGCCCTGGAGGACATGCCTGATGTGGCCTGCCGCTGAATCACTGTTCAACCGCCTGGCCGAACTAGGCGATGCCAGCGCCCTGCGTGAAGGCCCTTGGCAACTGAGCTACGCCCAGCTGCTGCATGAGGTCGAGCAGCGCAGTGCGCAACTGCTGGAGCAGGGCGCGCGGCGCGTTGCCCTGGCCCTGGACAATGGCATCGACTGGGTGCTCTGGGACCTGGCCACCCTGCATGCCGGGCTGGTTTGCGTGCCGCTTCCGGGCTTCTTCTCCAGCGGCCAGCAGGCCCATGTGCTCGACAGTGCCAGTATCGACTGCCTGATCGGCCCGAACACTGCACTGTTCAGCGCACTGGGTTTCAGCCCTAGCGCGGCCGGCATGCTGCAACGCCCACGGGCGCAGGTCAGCACGCTGCCCGTCGGCACCTGCAAGATCACCTACACCTCCGGCACTACCGGGCAACCCAAAGGCGTATGCCTGGATATCGCCACACAGTTGGCCGTGGCTCACAGCCTGGTGCAGGCCAGCGCCAGCTGCGCAGTCGAACGCCACCTGTGCGTCCTGCCACTGGCCACCCTGCTGGAAAACATTGCCGGGGTTTATGCGCCCTTGCTGGCTGGGGCGCGGATTGAGCTGATGCCAATGGCGCAGATCGGCCTGCTGGGTGCCAGCCAGTTCGACCTGCCGCGCTTTCTCGGCGCCCTGGCCCAGGCGCAACCCAATAGCCTGATCCTCCTGCCGCAATTGCTGCTGGCGCTGGTCAGTGCGGCCGAACGCGGCCTGCCGGTGCCGAGCTGCCTGCGCTTTATCGCCGTCGGCGGTGGCCGCGTCGCCAGCCATTTGCTGCAACGCGCCGACGCTCTGGGGCTGCCGGTATTCGAAGGCTACGGTCTGTCCGAGTGCGCCTCGGTGGTGTGCCTGAACACCCCGGAAAACCGCTGCATCGGCACCGTCGGCCAGCCATTGCCACACCTGCAGGTACGCCTGGGCACAGACGGCGAGGTGCTGGTCAAAGGCCCACGCTTGCTCGGCTACCTGGGCGAACCATGCCCTGATGCAGAGTGGCTGGGCACTGGTGACCTGGGGCATTTCGACGGGCCGTTTCTGGTGCTGCATGGGCGCAAAAAACACCAGTTCATCACCGCCTTTGGCCGCAACGTCAACCCGGAATGGGTCGAGGCCGAGCTGGTGCAACAACTGCCGATTGCCCAGGCCTGGCTATACGGCGAGGCCCTGCCAGGCAACGTCGCCGTGCTGGTGCCGCGCTACCCGAATACCAGCGACAGCCAACTGGCTGAAGCCGTGGCCAGTGCCAACCAAGCCTTGCCCGACTACGCCCGCGTGCACCACTGGCTGCGCGCCCCAGCCCCTTTCAGCACCAGCAACGAGCTGGCCACCAGCAATGGCCGCCTGCGCCGTGCTGCTCTGTTCAACCACTACCAGCACGCCATCGAACAGTTGATGGCGCAGCAAACCTGCTACGGAGATGTCTGATGAACTTCTATGAATCCCTGCTTGAACAAACCAGCGCTGAACGCAACTACCTGCTCAGCGCGCCGATCATCGCCCAGGCCATGGCCGGCACCGTCAGCCTGAACAGCTACGTGGCCTTTCTCACTGAGGCCTACCACCACGTCAAACACACCGTGCCATTGCTGATGGCCTGCGGCGCACGTTTGCCGGAGCGGCTGGAGTGGCTGCGCGAAGCCATCGGCGAATACATCGAGGAAGAAACGGGGCACCAGGAATGGGTGCTCAACGACATTGCCGTGTGCGGTGCCGATAAAGAAGCGGTGCGCCACGGCACGCCCAAACTACCCACCGAACTGATGGTCAGCTACGTCTACGACCGCATCGCACGGCATAACCCGGTGAGTTTCTTCGGCATGGTCAATGTGCTGGAAGGCACCAGCATTGCCTTGGCCACCCAGGTAGCCGGGGTGATCCAGGACAAGCTGCAACTGCCAAACAAGGCGTTCAGCTACCTCAGCTCCCACGGCAGCCTGGATCTGGAACACATCGAGTTCTTCAAGAAATTGATGAACCAGCTCGACAACGACGACGACAAAGCCGCCGTGGTGCACACCGCCAAGGTGGTCTACCGCCTGTATGGCGACATGTTCCGCAGCCTGCCGCTGAGCGCTTAGGAGGCACCATGAAACTGTCTGAATGTCGCGCCGTGATTACCGGTGCCAGTGGTGGAATCGGCCAGGCATTGGTCGCCGCCCTGCTGCTCGAAGGCGCCCAACTGCTGTTGGTCGGCCGCCAGCCGCAACCCCTGCAGGCATTGGCCAAAGCCCACGCGGGCAAGATCACGGTGGTGGCGGCCGATATCTGTGAACGCAGCGGTCGTGAAGCGGTGGTCGCCGCCGCGCAACGTTTCGGCGGTATCAACACGCTGATCAATGCTGCCGGGGTCAATCACTTCGGCCTGCTCGAGCAGCATGAAGAAAGCGCCATCGCCGAGCTGATCACACTCAACGTCACTGCCACCCTGCAACTGACTCACCGTCTGCTGCCGCTGCTGCGGCAACAGGGCCGGGCGCTGGTGGTCAACCTCGGTTCGACCTTCGGCTCCATCGGCTACCCCGGCTTCAGCGCCTATTGCGCCAGCAAATTCGCCCTGCGCGGGTTCTCCGAAGCCCTGCGCCGTGAGCTGGCCGATACCCAGGTCAAGGTTCTCTACTTTGCCCCACGCGCCACCCAGACCAGCATGAACGCCGCCAATGTGGTGGCCATGAATGACGAGCTCAAGGTGGCCATGGACGACCCGCACAGCGTCGCCCTGCAACTGCTGGCCGCCATTCGCCGCGAGGAGGAAGAGCGCTACCTGGGCTGGCCGGAACAACTCTTCGTACGCCTCAACAGCCTGCTGCCGCGCCTGGTTGATCAGGCCCTGCGCAAACAACTGCCGATCATTCAGCGCTTTGCCCGAAGCAAACCCTAAGAGGACACCCCAATGAAGCTGCTCCGTAACGCCGCCTGCGCCCTGCTCTGCCTCACCAGCCTGCCCAGCTTTGCCCTCAGCGAACAGGGCCAGGCCCAGCTGCAAAACCTGCAAGACCGTTGGGCCGAGATCAACTACCAGTTGCCCAAGGAGCAACGCGAAAAAGCCTTCGCCAGCCTGAGCAAACAAGCGCAACAAGCCGTCGCCGCCGAGCCGAACGCCGCCGAGTTGCAGATCTGGAACGGCATCATCCTCAGCACTTACGCCGGCGCCAAGGGCGGCCTGGGTGCGCTGGGCCTGGTCAAAGAGGCCAAGGCCAGCCTGGAACAGGGCCTGGCACTCGACCCCAAGGCGCTGTCCGGCTCCGCCTACACCAGCCTCGGCAGCCTGTACTACCAGGTCCCCGGCTGGCCGGTGGGCTTTGGTGATGACGAAAAGGCCGAGGCCATGCTCAAGCAGGCCCTGGCCATCAACCCGGATGGCATCGACCCCAACTACTTCTATGGCGATTACCTGGCCCGCGCCAAACGCTTCGCAGAAGCCAAGGTTGCGCTGGAGAAAGCCCTGCAAGCGTCGCCACGACCCAACCGGCAGTCGGCTGATGTCGGCCGTAAACAGGAAATTCAGGCTTTGCTGAACCAGGTCAACGCCGAGTTGCAGTGATAGGCTGTTGCGTGACGCCTGCTCTGCCACTACGGCACGGCAGGCGCACCTGAAGGTTCAAATAGACAAACCGGGAATGTCTACATGCGAATTCTATTGGTCGAAGATGACAAGGCCCTCGGCGAGGGCATCCGTACTGCACTCAAGCCCGAGGGTTACACCGTTGACTGGGTGCAGGATGGCAGCAGTGCGCTGCATGCCCTGACCAGCGAAAGTTTCGAGCTGGCGATCCTCGACCTCGGCCTGCCGCGCATGGATGGCCTGCAAGTGCTCAAACACCTGCGCGCTGCCGCCAATCCGGTGCCGGTGCTGGTGCTGACCGCCCGCGACTCGACCAGTGACCGCATCGCCGGGCTGGATGCCGGTGCCGACGACTACCTGGTCAAACCCTTCGATGTCGCCGAACTCAAGGCGCGCCTGCGCGCCCTGCTGCGGCGCAGCTTCAACCGCCCACAACCGGCGCTGGAATACCGTGGCATCAGCCTCGACCCGGTCAGCCAGGCCGTCAGTTACCAGGGCCAGGCGGTCAATCTGCCGCGCAAGGAATTCCTTCTGCTGCACGAGTTACTCGCCCAACCGGGCCGGGTGATGACCCGCGACAAGTTGCAACAGGCCCTCTACGGCTGGGACGAAGAGCTGGAGAGCAACGCCCTGGAAGTACACGTGCACCACCTGCGCAAAAAATTCTTTCCCGAACTGATCCGCACTGTACGCGGCGTCGGCTACCTGGTGGATAAATAACATGCCGAAGTTGTTGCGCTCGATCCGCGCACGTTTGCTGGTCCTGCTGCTGTCACTGTTGAGCGTCACCCTGGGGCTGATCAGCCACAAGATCTACAGCGATGCCAGCCATGAAGTGGAAGAGCTGTTCGACGCCCAACTGGCGCAAACCTCCCGGGTGCTGATGGGCCTGGTTCGTCACGAGTTGTCCGCCGACTCGCGCCGCGACCTGCAAGCGGCGCTGGATGAAGCCCTGCTGCTGAAGAACAGCCCGCGCAGCCTCGACGGCCTGCTGGGGCACAGCTACGAAAGCAAGCTGGCCTTCCAGATGCTCAATGACAACGGTGAGCTGGTGTTCCAGTCCGCCAGTGCGCCCAAAGGCCTGCTGATGGAAATGATCAGCCAGCTTGGCCTCAGCCTGCCGGCCGGCGAGCAACCGTTAAACGAGCGCCTCAACCGTCTGGCCAAATACCTCAGTGGCTATCACACCCTGACCCTGGGTGAGCACCGCTGGCGGGTATTTGTGCTGCACGACAACGTCGACCATCACTGGGTACTGGTGGGCGAACGCGAAGATGTACGCGGCGAGCTGTCCGGCAAGATTGCCCGACGCAGCCTGCAACCGCTGCTGATCGGCCTGCCGCTGCTGGCATTGCTGCTCTGGCTGGCGGTGGGGTTTGGCTTGCAGCCCCTGCAACGCATGGCCGAGTCGATCCGCGGCCGCGCACCGGACAACCTTGCACCGCTGATTTTCGGCCCGCTGCCGCAGGAGCTGGAGCCCATGGGCGCTTCGCTCAATCGCCTGCTGATGCAGGTCAACCAGCTGCTGGATCAGGAAAAGCGCTTTATCGCCGATGCCGCCCACGAGCTGCGCACGCCGCTGGCAGTACTGCGCATCCACGCCCAGAACGCCCTGGAAGCCCCCGACCCGCAGGACCGCAACGATGCCCTGCGCCAGCTCGGCACAGGCGTCGAACGCGCCACCCGGGTAGTGGCTCAATTGCTGACGCTGGCCCGCCTGGACCCCAATGTGGTGCAACTGGCGATGGGCGAACTGGACCTGCTCGGTTTTGTGCGCAACGAGCTGGCAGAACTGATCCCGCTGGCCCTGGCGCGTCATCAGGAACTCGACCTGGATGCTCTGGAGCCGGCGGATTATCAGCTGATCGCCGATGGCCCAAGCCTCGGCACATTGCTGCAGAACCTGATCAGCAATGCCGTGCAATACACCCCCGACAGTGGCCGTATCCGGGTGCAGCTGGACGCCCAGGCAGACGCCATTATCCTGCGCGTACAGGACAGCGGCCCGGGCGTAGCCGAAGCGCAGCGGGAAAAACTCTTCGAACGCTTCTATCGCCTCGGCGCGGGTCAAGGCGCCGGCCTTGGCCTGTCCATCGTGCGCCGGGTAGTGGAGCTGCACCGTGGCAGCATCAGCCTCGGTGACTCACCGCTGGGCGGTTTGGAAGTCGCTGTGCGTCTGCCCAGACGCTAACGCGTGCTACCGCGGCGTTGTGCCCGCTCTTCACGGCGGGCCTGCTGCTGCACTTCGGCGAGCACTTCCTGCACGTAGTCGATATGCCGGTTGGAGAGCGCGCGGGCGTCCTCGGCGCGGCCTTCGATAATCGCCTGGTACAGCGTGCGGTGCTGCTCGATCAGCATGTCGCGGGTTTCATCACGCTGGGCGTACATGCCGCCGATATTGGTCACCACATTACGCTTGAGCAGGTCGAACAGCCCACGAATGGTGTGCAACAGCACAGCGTTGTGGCTGGCTTCGGCAATCGCCAGGTGGAAGTTGGCATCGGCGGCGCCCTCTTCGGCACGGGTCACCTTGCCGCTGCGGCTGTAACAGTCCTGCAGCGCCGCGAAGGCGTCGGTCAGGCGCTGGCGATCCAGCTCGGTGGCGCGCTGCGCAGCATAAAAAGCACAGGAGCCCTCGAGGGTGTGGCGAAACTCCAGCAGGTCGCGCTGCGCGTCGGGGTTGCGTTCCAGCAGGTGCAACAGCGGGTCACTGAAGGTCGAGCCCAGGCTCTCCGCCACATAGTTGCCGCCACCGTGCCGGCTGACCAGCAAGCCCTTGGCCGCCAGCTTCTGGATCGCTTCACGCAGCGACGGCCGGGAGACACCGAATTGCTCGGCCAGCACCCGCTCGGCGGGCAAGCGCTCACCGGCCTTGAGCGTGCCTTCGAGAATCATGGTTTCCAGTTGGCTGACGATATCGTCCGACAAACGGCGCTGGCGCACCGATCCCACTTCCATATCCCGCACTCCACTGGTTTGACCACCTGCCATGGGCCTTTGCGGCCCGCTGCCGGCAAGCCTATCGCCGCTGGTCCGGCCTCGCAAGACGCACCCTTACGACCAAAGTCGTAAGGCAGCTAATTGACAGTTCGACGGCCGCACTTTTACCCTGACCGCGCAGTCTTGTAAATTGGTATTACCAATTAACCACACTAAAACAATTCCAAGAATCCTACGAGGTCTCCCCCATGCCGGCTCTATTGCTTCTATCCGCCGCAGCGCTTCAGCCCGATGCGTACCCGCATTCACCCATGCGCACCGCGCAGCGTTAAGGAGAGACCACTATGTCGACAGGTCTTCTTGCCCTACTGGCGTTTTCGCCCATCCTGCTCGCCGCCATTCTGCTGATCGGCCTGCGCTGGCCAGCCAAACATGCCATGCCCCTGGTCTACCTGCTCACCGCCGGCGTCGCGCTGTTCGCCTGGGACATGAGCTTCAACCGCGTGCTGGCCTCCACCGTGCAGGGGTTGCTGATCACCCTCGGCCTGCTGTGGATCATCTTCGGCGCGATTCTGCTGCTTAACACCCTCAAGCATTCCGGCGGCATCACCGCAATTCGCGCCGGCTTTGCCACCATCAGCCCGGATCGGCGCATCCAGGCGATCATCATCGCCTGGCTGTTTGGCTGCTTTATCGAGGGTGCGTCCGGCTTCGGCACGCCTGCGGCCATCGCCGCGCCGCTGCTGGTGGCCATCGGTTTCCCGGCCATGGCGGCGGTGATGCTCGGCATGCTGGTGCAAAGCACGCCGGTGTCCTTCGGCGCGGTGGGCACGCCGATCATCGTCGGAGTCAACACCGGCCTGGACTCGGCCACCATCGGCGCACAGCTGGTTGAGCAGGGTTCGTCCTGGGCGCAGTTTCTGCAGTTGATCACCAGTGAAGTGGCGATCATTCACGCCGTTGTCGGCACCGTGATGCCGCTGGTGATGGTGCTGATGCTGACCCGTTTCTTCGGTGCCGAGAAAAGCTGGAAAGCCGGCTTTGAAGTGCTGCCATTCGCGATTTTCGCCGGCCTGGCCTTTACCGTGCCTTACGTACTGACCGGGGTGTTCCTTGGCCCTGAGTTCCCATCACTGGGTGGTGGTCTGATTGGCCTGGCAATTGTCACCAGCGCTGCACGTGTGGGTTTTCTGCTGCCAAAAACCACCTGGGATTTCGCCCCGGCGGACAAATGGCCGAGCGAGTGGCTAGGCTCCGTGGAGATGAAACTCGACGACCTGACCGCCAAACCGATGAGTGCCCTGCGCGCCTGGCTGCCCTATGTGCTGGTTGGCATGCTGCTGGTGATCAGCCGGGTATTCCCTGAAGTGAGCGCGGCGCTGAAAAGTGTGGCGCTGAAATTTCCCGACCTGCTGGGTGAGGCGGGGATTGGTGCCAGCTTCGATCCACTGTACCTGCCGGGCGGGATTCTGGTCACTGTGGTCATCGCCACCTTCTTCTTCCACGGCATGAAACTGCGCGAGCTGGGTACTGCGGTAAAAGAATCGTCCAGCGTGTTGCTCAGTGCCGGCTTCGTGTTGCTGTTTACCGTGCCGATGGTGCGCATCCTGATCAACTCCGGGGTCAATGCTGCCGAGCTGTCGAGCATGCCGATCCTGATGGCGCGCTGGGTGGCCGACAGCGTGGGCGGTATCTATCCGCTGCTGGCACCGAGCGTGGGTGCCCTGGGCGCTTTCATTGCCGGCTCCAACACCGTCAGCAATATGATGTTCAGCCAGTTCCAGTTCGGCGTGGCCAGCAGCCTGGGGATCTCCAGCGCGCTGATCGTGGCGGTGCAGGCGATCGGCGCTGCCGCCGGCAATATGGTGGCGATCCACAACGTTGTCGCCGCCTCGGCTACCGTGGGCCTGCTGGGCCGTGAAGGCAGCATCCTGCGCAAGACCGTCTGGCCTACCCTGTACTACGTGCTGTTTACCGGCCTGATCGCATTGTTCGCGGTGTATGTGCTGGGCGTCAGCGACCCGCTGATGGCGAGTTGATACACGCCGCACTGCGCGCTGCCGGAGCGGCGCGCAGTGACGTTTCGCTACAACCCTTTTTCCTGCTTGGGTGATTCCATGATCATTTCTGCCTCCACCGACTACCGCGCCGCCGCCCAGCGCCGGCTGCCGCCGTTTCTGTTTCACTACATCGACGGCGGCGCTTACGCCGAGCACACCCTCAAGCGCAACGTCGCCGACCTGGCGGACATTGCCCTGCGCCAGCGCGTGCTGCGCAATATGTCGGAACTGAGCCTGGAAACCCGCCTGTTCAATGAAACCCTGAGCATGCCGGTGGCCCTGGCCCCGGTCGGTCTGACCGGCATGTACGCCCGTCGTGGTGAAGTACAGGCCGCCAAGGCCGCTGCCGCCAAGGGCATTCCCTTTACCCTGTCGACCGTTTCGGTGTGCCCGATTGAAGAGGTCGCGCCAGCCATCGACCGGCCGATGTGGTTTCAGCTGTATGTGCTGAAAGATCGTGGTTTTATGAAAAACGCTCTGGAACGCGCCAAGGCCGCCGGCGTCACCACCCTGGTGTTCACCGTCGATATGCCGGTGCCCGGCGCCCGTTACCGCGATGCCCACTCCGGCATGAGCGGCCCGAATGCGCCCGTGCGGCGCATGCTGCAAGCCATGACCCACCCGCGCTGGGCCTGGGATGTCGGCCTGCTCGGCAAACCCCATGACCTCGGCAATATCTCCGCTTACCGGGGCAACCCCACGGGCCTGGCCGACTATATCGGCTGGCTGGGCAACAACTTTGATCCCTCGATCAGCTGGAAGGACCTGGAGTGGATTCGTGAGTTCTGGGACGGCCCGATGGTGATCAAAGGCATCCTCGATCCTCAGGATGCCAAGGACGCCGTGAGCTTCGGTGCCGACGGCATCGTCGTCTCCAACCACGGCGGCCGCCAACTCGATGGTGTGATGTCCAGCGCCCGCGCGATGCCGGCAATTGCCGATGCGGTAAAAGGCCAGTTGGCCATTCTTGCCGACTCTGGCATCCGTACCGGCCTGGACGTGGTACGCATGATCGCCCTCGGCGCGGACACGGTGATGCTCGGCCGCGCCTTTATCTACGCCCTGGCCGCCGACGGTGGCGCAGGCGTGAGCAACCTGCTGGAGCTGATCGAGAAGGAAATGTGCGTGGCCATGGTGCTGACCGGTGCCAAGTCGATCAGCGAGATCAATGCCGATTCATTGGTGCGCGAACTGCACCACGCTGCGTCCTGACGCTGCCTCTAACTTCGGAGCCTGCATGAGCCTGCCCAGCGCATTTCTCACCGCCGTCGAACGCCTGATCCCTGCCGAGCGGCGCTTCGACGACCCGCTGTCGACCCTGGCCTTTGGCACCGATGCCAGCTTCTACCGGTTAACCCCCAAACTGGTGGTACGCGTCGAGGCAGAATTAGAGGTGGTCGACCTGCTCAAACTGGCCAGCGCGCATCAGGTGCCGGTGACCTTCCGCGCCGCCGGCACCAGCCTATCCGGCCAGGCCATCAGCGACTCGGTGCTGATCGTGCTCGGCGATAACTGGAACGGTCGGGAAATCCGCGACCAGGGCAGCCAGATCCGCCTGCAACCGGGGGTGATCGGTGCCCAGGCGAATGCCGTACTGACGCCCTTTCAGCGCAAGATCGGCCCTGACCCGGCGTCGATCAACGCCTGCAAAATCGGCGGCATCGTCGCCAACAACGCCAGCGGCATGTGCTGCGGCACGGCACAAAACAGCTACCACACCCTGGCCGGCATCCGTCTGGTGCTGGCCGACGGCACGGTGCTGGATACTGAAGACCCGCTTAGCGTCACGCGCTTCTTTTCCACTCATGCGAACCTGCTGACGCAACTGAACGAGCTGGGCAAACAGACCCGTGCCAACAGCGCACTGGCGGCAAAGATCCGCCACAAATACCGGCTGAAAAACACCACCGGCCTGTCGCTTAACGCCCTGGTGGATTTCGACCAGCCGCTGGATATCCTCAGCCACCTGCTGGTGGGCTCCGAAGGCACCCTCGGTTTTATCAGCGCGGTGACCTACAACACCGTGCCCGATCACCCGCACAAGGCCAGCGCCCTGCTGGTGTTCCCCGATGTAGAGAGTTGCTGCCGCGCGGTGACGCTGCTCAAGCAGCAGCCGGTATCCGCCGTTGAACTGCTCGACCGCCGCAGCCTGCGCTCGGTGCAGAACAAGCCCGGCATGCCGGAATGGGTCAAAGGTCTGTCCGACAGCGCCTGTGCACTGCTGATTGAATCGCGCGCCGCCAGCCAAAGCCTGTTGCACGAGCAGCTGCAGCTGATCATGGCCTCCATCGCCGACTTCCCCCTGGAAAAGCAGGTGGATTTCAGCGAAGACCCGAGCGTTTACAACCTGCTGTGGAAGATCCGTAAAGACACCTTCCCCGCCGTCGGCGCGGTGCGTCAGACCGGCACCACGGTAATCATCGAGGACGTCACTTTCCCCATCGAACAGCTCGCCGAAGGCGTCAACCGCCTGCTCGCGCTATTCGATAAACACGGTTACGACGAAGCGATCATTTTCGGCCACGCCCTGGAAGGCAACCTGCACTTCGTCTTCACCCAGGGTTTTGACAGCGAGGCGGAAAAGACCCGCTACAAAGCCTTTATGCAGGACGTCGCGCAACTGGTGGCGGTGGAGTTCGGCGGCTCGCTCAAGGCCGAGCACGGCACCGGACGCAATATGGCTCCCTTCGTTGAGCTGGAATGGGGCACTGACGCCTACCAGCTGATGTGGCAAATCAAGCGCCTGCTCGATCCCCAGGGCATCCTCAACCCTGACGTGATTCTTTCCGAAGATCGCGACATTCACCTGAAGAACCTCAAGCCACTGCCGGCTGCCGACGCGATCGTCGACAAGTGCATCGAGTGCGGTTTCTGTGAGCCGGTGTGCCCGTCGAAAGGGCTGACCCTGAGCCCACGCCAGCGCATCGTGATCTGGCGTGATATCCAGGCCAAGAAACGCGCCGGCATCGACACCCGTGAGCTGGAAGCGGCCTATCAGTACCAGGGCGTCGATACCTGCGCCGCCACCGGCCTGTGTGCCCAGCGTTGCCCGGTGGGCATCAACACCGGCGACCTGGTGCGCCAACTACGCGCCCGCGACGCCAACAGCCCGCGCAGCGCCGACTGGCTGGCGAATAATTTCCACCGTGCCCTGCAAGGCGCGCGGCTGATGCTGCATGTGGCCAACGGCGCACGCATGATCATGGGCGCGCCCCTGTTTAGCCGCACCTCGGCGGTGCTGAGCAAGGCCAGCCAGGGCCGCGTGCCGCAGTGGACGCCAGCGATGCCGCAAGCGGTACAGCGCCTGCAAGTGCCTGCCGTAATAGCGGATGCCCGACCACGGGTGGTCTATCTGGCCGCCTGTGTATCCCGCGCCATGGGCCCGGCGGCCGGTGACAGCGAACAAATGCCGCTACTCGATAAGACCCGCGCGCTGCTGGAAAAAGGCGGCTTTCAGGTGGTGTTCCCGGCGGAGCTGGACAACCTCTGCTGTGGCCAGCCATTTGCCTCCAAGGGTTATGCCGAACAAGCCGAGCGCAAGAAGCAGGAGCTGATCGGCGCCCTGCTCAAGGCCAGCCGTGGTGGCCTCGACCCGATCTACTGCGACACCAGCCCTTGCACCCTGCGGCTGCTGCAGGATGGCTTGGACGCCCGGCTGAAACTGCACGATCCGGTGAAATTTATCCGCGAACATCTGCTCGACCACCTGCATATCACCCCGCAGAACAAGCCCGTGGCGGTGCATGTCACCTGCAGCACCCAGCATCTTGGGGAGGCGCAGGGCCTGATCGATATCGTTAGGCGCTGCACCTCAGAGGTGGTAATTCCCGAAGGCATTCACTGCTGCGGCTTTGCCGGCGACAAGGGCTTTACTACGCCCGAGCTGAACGATCACGCCCTGCGCAGCCTGAAGTCCGCCGTGCAATATTGCGAGGAAGGCATCAGCACCAGCCGCACCTGCGAAATCGGCCTGAGCCAGCATGGCGGTATCGATTATCACGGGCTGGTCTATCTGCTGGATCGGGTCAGCCACGCCAGGCCTTGAGTGACCAACGGCCCGGTCGCCGAGCGAGGGCTTTCTATACTGAAAGCCCTACCTATCGCTGGAGCCTTGTCATGCGCCGTCTTGCCACGTTCCTTGCAACCGCACTCCTCAGCACTTCGCTCTGGGCCATGCACTGCCCGGCGGATATGGCCAAAATCGATAATCTGCTGAAAAACGACCCGCCGAGCGACGCCACGGTACTCGCGCAAGTGCAGCAGCTACGCGCCGAAGGCGAAGCTTTGCACAAGGCCGGTAACCACGGTGAGTCGGCCAAGGTCCTGGGTGAGGCCCTGAAGCTGCTCGAAGCCAGCGAGTAATGTGCGCGGGTAACACGGGCCATATGCCTTCAGCCAAATAGCTGAAGGCGTTGCTTAAAGCGCCTGCCCCAGCAGGCTCAGCGCTACACGGCGCACCTGCGCCAGGTCGATCGGCTTGGCCAGGCAGGCTTGCGCACCACGCCGGCGCGCCTCACTGAATATTTCCTCATCGGCGGCGGCGCTGATCACCAGCACCGGTACAGCCTGCAACCGTGGGTTCTGGCGCATGGCATCAAGCACACGCAATCCATCGCCATCAGGCAGGTCCAGATCCAGCAGCAGCAAGGTCGGCGTGCAGCGCTCCAGCTCGGCCAAAGCGCGCTGGATCGAGCCAGCACCACGCACCTCGGCAAATTCGCGCAACGCCTCCTGCACCACCTTCAGACAAGCTGGGTGATCTTCCACGCAGAGCACTTCAGCCAGCTGTTTGGGCTGCGCTGCAAGCGGCTCGGCATCCGGCGTACTGACAGCACTCGGTGCGGCCGCACCCGGCAGATCAACCCAGAAACGGCTGCCCGTGCCAAGCGCGCTGCTAAAACCCATTTCCCCGGCCATCAGACTGGCCAGCTCCCGGCAAAGCACCAGGCCAATCCCGGTACCGGGAATGCTGGAGTTCTCCCGGCCCAGGCGCTGGAACGGCTGGAACAACCCTGCCTGCTGCTCAAGGCTGAGCCCCGCGCCATTGTCTTCAACCCACAGCCGCACGCAATCCGAACGTACTTCGAAACCCATCCGGATCAGCCCCTGCGGGCTGTTGTACTTGATGGCATTGGACAGCAGGTTAAGCAGCACCTGGCGTACCCGGCGCGGGTCTGCCTGCACATACAGCCCCGCATTCGGCTCGGCCAGTACCTGCAACTGTAATTGCCGCTGCTGCACATCCGGCAGCACCAGCTCAGCGCAACCATGCAGCAGCGCACCGACTTCCACCGGTTGCAACTTGAGCTGCTGGCGGCGGCTCTCGATGCTCGACAGGTCAAGAATGTCATCGACCAGAGAGGTCAGGTGGCGGCTGGCATTGACGATCTCGCGGGCGTAATCGGCTTCCTGCTTGGCATCGGGCTTGTCCTGGGCCTCCAGCTCGATCAGTTGGCCAAAGCCATAAATCGCATTCAGCGGCGTGCGCAGCTCATGGCTCATACTCGAGAGGAAACGACTCTTGGCCTGACTGGCGGCCTGGGCCTCCAGGCTTGCGCGGCGCAGGTCTTCCTGCACCTGCTTGAGACGGGTGATATCCACATGCGTGCCGGCCGCGCGCAAGGCACGTCCGTCAGCATCACGTTCCAATACCTTGCCGCGGCTGAGCAGCCACACATAATCACCCTGCGCATCGGCGTAGCGGTACTCGGCCTCGAAACGGTCCTCACCGCTGCTGGCAAACAGTTGGCGCAAATGACGGATGCGCTCCAGATCATTGGGGTGCACGCGCTGATTGAACTCGCTGAAGGTCATGCACGGCTGCGTCAGCCCGAAGCGTTTGAGGAAACGCTCGCTGAGGCTGATGCTCATGCTTTGCGCTTCAACCTCCCAAAGGCTTTCAGTGGTGCTTTCCAGCACCAGTTGGAGAATCCGCTGTGCCTCAACCCGCTGCACTTCGCTGGCCTGCAACTGCTCACCGGTCTGCTGCACGGCCGTGGCCATACTCATCAGCTCATCAATCTGGCTGTTTGGCGTTGCTGGCTGATAATTGCCCTGACCCAGCTCGCGCATCATCCCGACAATGCCATCAATGGGCCGTACCAGCTGCTCGCTCAGTTGCCGCGAACGCAGCCACATCAGGGCGAAAAACAGCAGGTAGAACAGCGCCAGACCTAGGATCAGCAAATAACCGATGTGCAGGTAACGCTCGGCCAGGCGGTTGGTCTCGCTGAAGATATTGGCTTCATCCACCACCAACAGCAGTTGCCAGCCAGTCTGCGGAATCTCGCTCCAGGCAATCAGCTGCTTGCGCCCACCGAGCATGACTTCCTGCACATTGCCCTGCCCAGCCGCCATGGCCTCCAGTAGCGGTTGCATGCCGGCACGCTTGGCCAGATTGAAGTCCTCAGGCTTGAGCACTTCACGACGCACGGCCTCGGCATAGGAATATTCCGTCAGCTCGCGCAGGCCGAAATCCTCTTCACCCGCATGAGGCAGAGCCATGATGTTGTGATCGCGGCTGACCAGCATGGCGTAACCATGCCAGGGCACATCCAGCTCACCGATCTCGCCAAGCATCTGCCCCACGGTGATATCCAGACCGACTACCCCTTCGAGGAAGTCACCGCGATACACCGGTGCCACCGCCGACATCATCCAGCCCATGCCCGCCGGATCAAGGTAAACATCGGTCCAGGCCACCTTGCGCTCGGGGTTGTGCTTGGCGTCGGCCAGGTAATAGAAGTTGTAATCCGGTATCACCATGTCATGGGGATACTGCTCAGGCGTCATGAAAAACGGGTAGATGCGGTTATAGCTGTCCCAACTGTTGAAATAGGCTGACGCCACCCGCGGGTTGGCTGCCTGGATTGAGCGCATCAACGGATCGAGCTGCGAAAGACGCAGCGCCTTGGCGTGATCCTGCTTTGCCACGGGCGTACTGTTGGCATAAAAGGACGCTGCACGACCATCGTCGCTGCGGGTATAGAACACCCCGTTATCCGTCAGCGCATGACGCTGGCGCTCCAGCTCATCAGGCTGGAAGCGCTGATTGAGCAGGGCATTCAGCGCCGCATCGCGGAAAATCTGCACCTGCGCTTCCACCGAACGCAAACGCCCGTCGATCACCTGGCCCTCACGCTTCACCGCGGCCGACAGATCCTCCAGCGCGCTCTCCTGCAAATGCTTGATCTGTGCATCGCGGATGGCGGCGTTGCTCAGCAGATACACCGTGATCAACACCGACTCGACCAGAATCAGCGGGATCAGGGCGCTCTGCACAAACGCGCGCCAGATCCATTGACGCAGGGGATATCGCGGTGCACGCGGCATACGGCAATCTCATTCAGAACAGTCGGTTATGCAGGTGGCAATCATAGCCGGCAACGCCCCAAAGCGTCCGCAGACAAATGCCGGGTCGACGCTGTGGAACCTTTGGCGTAAACTCGCGTCCCAGTACCAGCAGCAAAAGCTTTGGGGTCGATTAGGATTCGACGCCGGTAGCGAAGCTCGAGGTGCATGCCGACTTGGTAACAGAAGTCGTAAATCCACTGTTGCAACTTTCTATAGTTGCCAATGACGAAAACTACGAGGGCTACGCTCTCGCTGCGTAAGCGGCGCGACTAGTCCTTCTGGTAGCTTCGGCTCCAGCGATCACTAGGGGATGCCTGTAAACCTGAAGTGATTGTCATGCAGAACAGGATCGCCGCGTAGTACGTTGTGGACGAAGTGGCTAAAACTTACACAACTCGTCCAAAGCACCCTGCCCGTCGGGCGGCTGCGGATTAACTCAATAGACACGGCTAAGCATGTAGTACCGACAGTGGAGAACTGGCGGACGGGGGTTCAAATCCCCCCGACTCCACCAAACAAGGCCCGGAAACACTGGGCCGCAGTAGAAAAGGTTGCTGAAAGTTGCTGTGGATTAAGGCTGTTTAAGCCCCGGTTCAGCGACTTTTCAGCAACCTTTTTTATTTGCCCCTTCCAAGCCCGTCCTGGGCACGACAAAACATCTCAAGTTTGACTTGCGTGAAGAGCATCACGAAAATCCCGACCTCATAAAATTAACAAGGATGTAGATATGGGCATTGCGAGTCGTATCAAGTGGGTAGTGAATAGGCCCCGCTTCCCTAGAGACCTCCGAGCCTCATAATTGAGGCCCATTAGGAGGTGCCATGAGCAACCAGCGTTACCCCGAAGAATTCAAGATCGAAGCGGTCAAGCAAGTGACCGAGCGCGAC
>NZ_JAEIOI010000009.1 GCF_021375795.1 Pseudomonas anguilliseptica
ATTCGATTACATCGAGATGTTTTACAACCCCAAGCGACGACATGGTTTCGCTGAGAAGCTGTCACCGATAGAGTTCGAACGTCGTTATTTTCTGAGGCAGGATGGTCTCTAGAAAACCGGGGCCTATTCAGTTGCATGGGTAAAGCCATTCGCGATGCTTTTCTGCCAGCATGTTCAGTTTACTGCCCAGTCAATGCGCGTCATGAATGATCGCAAGCAGCCCATTAACCTACTTTTAGGCCACACCCGACCCAAGACTAGCCAACCACGGCCGTACGATTGCTCTGCGCTCATCCAGGTTTAACGTGGCAACGCCATCTTTCACCAACGCCTTTTTGTCGCCAGTGTGCGGGTTATTGACATAGGTACCGATGCTGGGGAGCGCGTTCGGGTTGCCACTCCAGCGCAAATTGAATGCAGCCAGCTTGGGGAACCAGAACTGGCTGGTGTACGGCAGATGGTCGTGGATCCACCAGGCCAGTGGCGTCCAATCTTTGTGCTCTTCATACCAAGGCAACAAGGCGGGCACCACGATGCAGGCCGTCGCGCCTAAGTGCCCATCGGCATCCAGATAGTCCCAGATGTGCGAGGCGTAGTTTTTCTCGTTAGCGGCACAGCTGTATTGGTTGCTGTTCTCCGCCCCTTTGGCATTGACGGCTGGCGCTCGGTAGGCTGAACGAATGACGATCCGCCCAAAGCGCTCCTGCAGCGGCTCCAGCAACTGCTCACAGAGCCCACGCCCCGCTGCGATGGCGCGATCCGGGTAGTCCGGGATGTTGGCAATCCCCTCGATCTGGCTGATTTCCGAGTAGAGGAAATCACGCATAAAAAAGTGTGTGGAGAGCCTTACACGACCCAATTCTTCCAAGGCCTGTACCGATGCTGGTTTATTCATCCTGGTGTGCTCCATTGTGATTAAACATCCATTGCCTTAGGTTGTACCCGGCCGCTTTCAGATTTGTCTGTAAGTAATTAGCTGTCATGTTGTATCTGCCTAGTCTGCCCCTGAGAAATCTCAAGCTGACGCTGCAGCTGCTCGACGTGCGCCTTTTCAGCACGTAGGCCAGCACTCAGCTCACGTATCTCGTCCTCCTGCTGATAAACGCGCACCTGTAATTGCGTCAGCTGGGCCTGCGAGTATTGCAAGGTTGCAAAGGTCTCACGCCGCTTAAGGATCAGCCAAAACAGGACAATGCCAGCGCCAAGTAACAGCAAAATGCAAACGCCCATCACAACCCATGACAACCCCATTCCAAACACGTTTAGCTCTCCTATTGCCAGCCCACTGTGTAATGGCGAGCTTGAACGACAGTTTCAAGATATGTAGCTTTAGAAGACACATCCAGAGTGTTTACCTGTACAGGTAAAGTTTTCGAGCAGGTGGAGAGGCCATGAAACGCAAACAAGAAATCGAATCGGTGCGCTGGGATCTGGCACTGCGTTACCGCTTGATCGAAACCGTAGTCTGGTGGGAAGGCCGGCTGACCACGAACCACCTGATGCAGAGCTTCGGCATCAGTCGCCAGCAGGCATCAAAAGACATCAACACCTACATCAATGAGCACGCGCCGAAGAACCTTGAATATGACAAGCATTTGAAGGGGTATGTGCCGAGCAAACACTTCAAGCCACTGTTTATCGACGACAGCGCCAGCGCCTATCTGCACCTGCTCAACCAAAACCATGACCGCGCCCCGCATGTTGAAGGGTTGGCATTGGCCTATGCACATACCGAGGTGCTGCAGGTGCCCGACCGCACTGTACGCCCGGAACTACTGCGCCCTCTTCTACGCGCCTGTCGCGAAGGCCTTCGCCTGGAATGTGAGTATGTTTCGTTCACCACGCCTGACGCAGAAACACGCCTGATCGCCCCGCACACGCTGATTTACACCGGCATGCGCTGGCATGTGCGCGCCTATTGCGAGAAGAACCGGGATTACCGCGACTTTGTGCTAAGCCGCTTTCGTGGCGTGCCGGAGTTGATGGACGACAAAACCGAAAACACACGCGAGCAAGACCCGGGCTGGACTAACCAGGTGCAGGTCATCATTGAACCCGACTCACGCCTGAAGCCTGAGCAGCAAGCCATTATCGAAACCGACTACGGTATGCAGGATGGCCGACTGGTGATCGAAACACGCGGCGCATTGGTGCAGTACGTATTGCAGCGCTATCAGATCGATCCAACCAAGGTGCATGCCAAAGCAACGGCGCAGCAAATTGTGGTGGTGAACCTGGATGAGTTGCAGGAGTGGTTGTATCACTGAGGCTTGGTTTCAGGTTTCGTGTAACGACTCAGATAGTGGCGATTCAAGACCTTATACCCCGGCCTCACCTTCTGGCTCACCGAGTAGCAGCAAAATTGGCTGGGCACTGTCGTGAATTTTCATATCAAGCCAGCTAGTCGTCAGACCTGGATTGCACCTCTCAACCGCATCAAGCAGCCCGGCATACATACCTAATGTGAGATGCTCGCCACCAAAGAGGTTGGCGTACAGGGTGCGAAACTTCAGTACCTTTAACGCCTCCTCCGGCACCTCCCAAGGCTCTGTACAGCTAATGAGTGCGCACTGCAATTGACGTGAACTGGCCGCACTCAGGACAGCCAGGAAATTTTCCAAGCCATTAGCCAGCAAACCCTCCTCTAAGAGGGACGCCCTGAGAAAGGGCATCACAGCCTCAAACCACGAGTCAGATGACAGCTCTGCGGGTAGCTCGACATAGATAAGCTGAAAGATTGAGTCCTCCAGCTGCTTGATCCTCGCATATGACTCCAGGTGCAACCCATCGCCGGCATCATCCCCCTTGCAAGCAGTATCTAACGGGGCATCAATAACGAGGTAGGCATTGCCAACCCCCAAGCTAGATACCTCAGGTTCTAGCTCGTGTTTTAGTGTCGTATGCAGGGAAATACGGCAGGTATTGAAGTCAATACTGCTGACTGTCATAAACACTGAGTCGCCCTGAAATCCGTTCATGTTAATTGGTCTCCACGACCTAAACAGAATGCTGACTCAGCATGCAGCCCTTCCACGACAAAATAGGTCGCTAGGGGAAACTGCCGTCATAAAAGCTTTGGCGCAAGAAAGCAGCCTCTCAACTCATTGTTTATGGCTAGCAGGAAAATATGCGTGCGGCACATTTCGTCGCACGCAAGGCGCAGCATGGCTGCTCACTCTCAAGGGAGAAGCACCATGGATAGCCTGATCAAGGAAAACCTCGAATCACTGCTGCAGGAAACCTCGAATACCAAGCGCTTAGGTCGGCGAATCATCAGCCTGGCAGGCTTTCTCAACCATTCCGAACCACCTGAGCATTTGCAGGAGCAGCTAAACAATCTGTCGCGCTTGTTGATTCAGCAGGATGCATTCGACGCCTTGCTTGAGCCCGTTACCTTAATGTCTAGGGCGGGACTCACTGATACCCTAGATGCCCACGCCATGCGCGCGATGCTCGCCAGCCTAGAGGAGGCCCGCAAACAGATTGCGGCATTGGAGGACATTAACTACGCCCAACTGATCAGCTGGCTGGTCAACTTGGCGGTTAGCCGAAAGATCATTCGCCTGAAAGTTGCTGAGCGAGGGGAATGATATGTCGACACCTGAAATCAAGCATTCGATGTACTGGCCACGTTTAAGTGTTATGGACTTTGTGACCCTTAAAGAGTCCATGCAGACCAGCTTCTCTGCGGAGTACCCGGTGTCCGCCCTAGGGTTGAGCGATCTGAATTTTGTCATCAATGCGCCGCTCGATTACCGCCCGCCCGCAAATGGCGCGCTCGCTACGCTTTACTTCGACCAGACCGACCGCGCTCGCGTCTTGCCGGAGAATACGTATCAGGTCAGATGCCCACACACCCTGAATGCGTGTGAATTCATCAGCTGGTCCGAGCAAGCCATCGATATGATTCGCGTGGCGCTGATGCACAACGGGGTTGTGGGCATAGATTTGATGGACCTAGTCAATAGCCTACGAAACAGTGCCAGTCGGAAGTTGGTGATACACATCATCACCTATGACGATCCCCTAGAAGTGCCATGGAAAGCGCTCCAGCAGTGCCGTTTCAAGACCCTTTTTGCCTCTCTGTTTGCAGGTCCGGATTTATCGTTGCGGAGTTACTCTGCCCTTGGCTGCGCCCTGGAAGAACTCAATCCGAACGTTGATGATTTGAAGCTGGCTGCAACCGCCAGCCACAAAAACGCCCTACCTGTGCTGATGCTCTTAGGAGAGCTTGAAATTTGAGGCCTTATCGCGCTGGGTAAAAAGCTACCAAGTCAGCATGCGACACATTACGTCGCAATGACCCATCACAATACCTCCATAGTCACAGGAGGACTCGTCATGCCAAAGCCTACTCGCAAATCCGGCCCCCACAGTCACGATACATGCCCGCTGGCTATAGCGTGGATGTTCAAGTTGATGCTCGACTGCTCTGGCCATCGTGGTTTTATCAACCACTGCTGCTTCAGTGATGATGATGTCGCTCGTGAGCTGGGGGTCTACTGGCTGATTGAAGCTGACGACAGTGATGACGAAGACGCCGTGCCGGTACCGGTCTTTCACACCCGTAGATCCGGACCCTCGAAAAAAGCGCGCAAACCTAGCTTCCACGAACGCACGCTGGCCGCGCTGCGTGCGGAGCGCAAGCTTTTCGACAAAGCCTTCCCTAACCCCGTACTGCCAGACAACCTCCAGGCAAATCTGGAGAACCTCGCGCAGCTAATTGGCCTGGATGAAATTGAGCAGAAGCTGATCGGTTTCTGCTCATTGATGAATACTGACACTCTGCTGGACGACTGTTGCAACCAGCTCGGCTACATCGGCTTTAACCGCCTCACTAGGGTGCTGAGCATCCTGCTGGACGTCCCGCAGAATGACATTCGCGTGCGGCTTTCGGCAGAGGGTCGTCTGGTGCAGTCGGGCTTGATTGAAACCAACCTGCGCAGCAGTGCGAGAAATCACGTGTCTGATTTGCTGGGCTTCAACAACAAAGACCTACTGTTTTCAGTGCGTCACCATCAGGGCAGTGCCATCGGACTCTTTCAGAGCGCCTTTCGTCCGGCCCCTGATAGCTTGTTGTGTGCTGACGACTTTATCCACCTCAGTGCGCCCCTGAATATCGCCCGCCCCTATCTGCAACAGGTACTGGAGGGAAAGAAGATGGGGGTGAACATTCTGATCTACGGCCCGCCCGGTACAGGCAAGAGCCAGCTCACCCGCATGCTGGCGAACGAACTATACGCCGAGCTCTATGAGATAGCCTGCACGGATAACAATGGCGATCCGATTGATCGGCGCGGACGGCTGTGCGCCCTTCGCTCAGCGATGTGCGTACTCGGCCAGCAAAAGACGCTGCTGGTGCTGGATGAGATTGAAGATCTGTTCAGTGGCAGCAGCGAGCTGGCCATGCTGGCCGGCCAGGAGCGGCAGAAGGGCTGGATCAATCGCATGCTGGAGGAGAACCCCATCCCCTGCTTTTGGCTCACCAATAACATTCATGCGCTGGACAATGCCTATATTCGGCGCTTCGACCTTGTTCTCAGGCTGGAAAACCCACCGCGGCGGCAGCGTGAGAACATCATTCGCAGCGCCAGCCACAATCAGCTCAGCCAGCCCTTGATCGACAAGCTGGCGGACCACGAGCAGTTGATGCCTGCCGTCATCACACGGGCGATGAGCGTGGCGAGTATTCAGGATCAGACAAACGCGGCCAACCTGGACACCACTGTTGAGTTCCTGGTCAATGCCACGCTGCAAGCCCAGGGCTTTCCGCGTCTCGGCCAGGGCCGCATGCATGCCTTGCCTACGTTTTACAGCCCTGAACTGGCCAATACCGATATGCCACTCGATCAGCTCTTGAGCGGGCTGCGTAATTATGGCGAAGCGCGCCTGTGCTTTTACGGCCCTCCCGGTACAGGCAAGACCGCGTTTGGTCATTGGCTGGCGCAGCAACTCGGCAAGCCACTGTTGACCCGCCGCGCATCCGACTTGATTTCACCTTATGTGGGAATGACCGAGCAAAACTTCGCCCGGGCATTTGAGCAGGCCAACGACGATGATGCGATTCTGCTGCTCGATGAGGTGGATAGCTTTCTGCAGGACCGGCGCAACGCTCGGCATAGCTGGGAGATCAGTGCGGTAAACGAAATGCTGACACAGATGGAAAGCTACCGCGGCCTCTTTATCGCCTCCACCAACCTGATGGAAAACCTCGACGAAGCGGCACTGCGGCGCTTCGACTTGAAGATTAGTTTTGGCTACCTCACTGCGGAGCAAATCACTCAACTACTCCGCCAGCATCTACGCCAGATGGGCTTGAAGAAACCGGACAGCCTAAAGCTCGCCCGGCTACTCAGACAAAGTTGCCTTACACCGGGTGATTTTGCACTGGTGGCCAGGCGTGCTCGCTTCAACCCCTTCACGGACGCCAATCACGTGATTGATGCGCTGCTGGCTGAGAGCAGCCTGAAAAGCGCCGGCACTATGAGAGCCATTGGCTTTGCCGAGTGGTAAATCCTGGAGGGTTCGGCAGCCTTGAGGTTGCTGAACCTGCTGCTGATTTGTTGGTGTCAGGGCATCCCTATGATGCAGTTGCTTGGAGTACCGGGGCTGGGCATGATGCCAATTAGACACTTCCAGACAAGGATGCCCGCTGTGCCATCAGCCACCAGCCGCAGCACACTGACCCGACAATGGGAACTGCTCAAGCTGCTGCCACCCAAGAGCCCGGGGATCACAACGCTTGAGTTACAACGCCTACTCGGTGACGCAGGGCACGAAACCACAAAGCGCACCATTGAGCGTGACCTTGTTGAGCTATCCAGGCTTTTTCCCCTGCAATGCAATAACAAAGGCATGCCCTACGGTTGGCACTGGATGCCCGGAAAAAGCGCCGAGCTTCCTGGCATCACACTTGGCGAGGCCCTTACCTTGCGGCTGGTGGAAGGCAGCATTCGCCCCTTGATACCGGCTTTTATGCTGAAAACGCTTGAGCCGCGTTTCAACCTGGCCAGGCAAAAGCTGGAAGCCATGAGCGAAGAAAATCCTTCGGCCCGCTGGCTGGACAAGGTGGCCAGCGTGCAACCGGAACTCACGCAAATCCCCCCAGAAATCAACGCCGATCTTCTCGACGTGATTCAGCAAGCGCTGATGAACGATACCCAGCTCAGCTGCCGCTACTACTCAGCCCACAAGAATCAATTTCACAACTTCACCCTTAACCCACTGGGCCTGGTACAGCGAGCCCATACCACTTACCTCATAGCCAGCGTCGAACCCTTCGACGACATCCGTCAATTCGTTGTTCATCGTTTCGAAGAGGCACGTGGATTACCCACTCAATGCTTCAAACCGGAAGGGTTTGACCTGCGAGACTATGTCAATAGTGGCGCCATGCAGTTTGGTACCCACGAGAAGATCAAGCTCGAAGCCTGGATCAGCGCAGGACTCGCGCGCCTGCTGCAAGAGGCGCCCATATCCCACGACATGCTGCTGGTCGCAGAAGATGAAGGCTCACGACTAACCGCGACGGTGAATGACAGCTGGGAGCTGAAGTGGTGGATATTGTCCCACGCGGGATCAATTCAGGTGCAACAACCCCTAGGACTGCGAGACGAGATCCAGCAAAGAATACGGGCGGCTCTAGAGCTTCATGAGCAAGCGCCTGACAGCTGATAGATGGTCGCCGGGATCAGGATTCGAATTAACAAACACCAGGAGAACACAATGGACACAGCACAATGGATCACCTTGTTCGAGCAAGCCTTTCGCGCGATGGACAAGAAACTTGAGCAGGTGCTGCAGCTAAACAGCTGCCGGGAGCACTGGATACAGGCTGAAATCAGCCTTCATGCCTGGTTTAAGAACGAAGTCGATATCTGGACTGACCTACCCCTAGGTGAAGGCCGCAAAGCAGACCTTTACTCGCAGGATGAAAGCGGTAAGACGACTATGGTGGCTGAGGTCAAATGCCTGGGCGACGGATCGCAAGCCAAGTGCTTGGAAGGTGATTGGTCAGTACGTGCCGATATCGAAAGGCTTTCCTCCGTCGACGCTCCATCTCGCATATTCGTGCTGGTGATTGCGAAAGGCGAACAGGAAACCAATACCGGTAAACGTCTACGTAATGATGAATGGGTGGAGGGACGGGAATCCGTCAATGTGGATATGGGGTACGCGTTGATTCGGATTTGGGCCTTGTGATTTTTGGCCTCGAATCGTTGAACTGAGCACCTTCTGCACTCAGACCTGGGCAAAAAAGCTCAGTGAAACGCCGAAAGGCAACTTGAAGTGGCTTCCAGCCACTTCGACAGCAGGCACATTCGACCGGCCGGCTGCCGCTAAACCTACTTTTTCAACAGAATCGGCCGGGAGTTGCCAGTAACATCGGGCTGGAGTTGGCCGCTTTCGCCTGCTTATACCGTGCGCTTCTGCACCAGTTGATCCTCCGCTCAGCAACACGGACAATCCTGTACAAGAATACAGTGATCACTACCATGTCCGCCCCGCTAGGCTCTGAACTCTACTACCTCAGCAATTTCCGTACGGCACTCGCCTGGGTAGGTGAGCGCTATGCCGACCTGCTGTCGGATGAAGAGCGCGTCTTTCTCGACGCTTTCGACACTCTGGCCTGGCCATCACAAGCCTTGCTGGTGCGCATGATCATGCGCAAAGGCTGTCACTTCCGCCTGAGCAAGCTCGTCTATCCGGAAATCGGCGACTGCTTGACGGCAGCCGGTCCACTGCTTGAACAGGGCTGGGTCACCGAGCAGGCGCTGCTGACAGTTGATGAGATTGCCGAGCTGCTGCGCAAGGACGAGCTGCTGGCCCATCTGCCAGTCACCGACCGCCGCGCCTCACAGAAAAAGGCCGAGCTGCTCGAACAACTTCGCAGCACGGAGTTACCTGCCCAGCCCTTCAGGGACTGGTGCCCTAGGCTGGATGATCAGTTGCTGAGCCTGATGGTGGGTGATCTGTGTGACCGTCTGCGCCTGATGTTCTTCGGCAATCTGGCCCAGGACTGGTCCGAGTTCGTGCTGGCGGATCTGGGCATCTACCGCTACGAATCGGTGGACATAGGCCCGCAGTCACGCGGCTTTCAGTGTCGCCAGGATCTGGAGGATTACCTGCACCTGCGCCAGTTGCGCGTCAGCGTTGAGCAAGGTGCGGATCTGGCGGACATTGTGCCGCCGTTACTGGCGTTCAATTCAAGCAACCCTTACCTGTGCAGCCGCCAGTCGCGCCTGCTGTTTCAGATCGCTCAGCACTTGGAGAAAGGCGGCGCACTGGATCAGGCCCTGGCGCTCTATCAGCACAGCGCCCATGGCGAAGCCCGCTGGCGGCAGATTCGCGTGCTGGAACAACTGGGGCGCGACAGCGAGGCCCATGATAAGGCCCTGGCCTTTAGCCAGGCCCCGAGCAGTGATGAGGAAAGTCAGCGCCTGGAACGGACCCTCACCCGCCTGCGCCGCAAGCTCGGCCTGCCGATGGTGAAAAAGCCCAAGGCAGTGGGCGAACCCCGTATCGACCTGGTATTGCCGATGCCGGTACATGGCTGCGTGGAAATCGCTGTGCGTGATCATCTGCAGCAGGATGATGCCCCGGTGCATTACGTGGAAAACACCCTTATCTGCAGCCTGTTCGGCTTGCTGTGCTGGGAGGCGATCTTCGCACCGTTGCCGGGGGCGTTTTTTCACCCATTCCACAGTGGCCCGGTGGACCTGCACAGCCCGGACTTTTATGCGCGTCGCCAACACCTGTTCGAACGCTGTCTGCAGCAGCTTGAACAACCCAACTACAGACAACTGATCAAGGCTCGGCATCAGGAAAAGTTCGGCCTACAGTCACCGTTCGTGTTCTGGGGCATGCTCGATGAGGAGCGCCTGGAACTGGCCCTGCAGTGCATTCCCGCTGCACACCTGCACGCCTGTTTTACCCGCCTGCTGCGAGATCTGAAAACCAACCGCGCCGGCATGCCCGATCTGATCCAGTTTTATCCGCAGGAACGGCGCTACCGGATGATCGAGGTCAAAGGCCCCGGCGACCGCCTGCAGGACAACCAGAAACGCTGGCTCACTTTCGCGGCTGAGCACGGTATTGCCGTTGAAGTCTGCTACGTACGCTGGGCCGAGGCATGAGCTACCGAGTTGCGGTGCGGGCACTGTGCGAGTTCACCGCCAAGGAGGGTGACCTGGATCTGCGCTTCACACCCTCGCCCACCGCGCAGGAAGGCATGGCCGGGCATCAGACCGTGGTCGGTCGACGGGGTGATGGCTATATCGCCGAGTTGCCTCTGAGCGGCAGCTACCCGGGCCTGCTGGTCAGCGGCCGGGCCGACGGCTACGACCCGCAGGAACGTCGCCTGGAGGAGATCAAAACCCACCGCGGCGATATCAGCCGCATCCCGGCCAATCACCGGTTGCTGCACTGGGCGCAGGTCAAGGTCTATGGCTGGTTGCTCTGCCAGCAGCTTGAGCTGGAAGAGTTGGAGCTAGCCGTGGTGTATTTCGACGTGATGAGCCACGCAGAGCATACCTTTAGTGAACACTTCACAGCCGCTGAACTGGAAGACTTTTTCAATCAGCAGTGCCAACTGTTTCTGCGTTGGGCCGAGCAGGAGGAAGCGCACCGCATCAAGCGTGACGAGCATCTGCAGAGCATCCGCTTCCCCTACCCAACCTTTCGCCATGGCCAACGCCAACTGGCCGAGGCGGTTTATCGCAGTGCACGTGATGGGCATACGCTGATGGCTCAGGCCACCACCGGTATTGGCAAAACCCTGGGCACCCTGTTCCCGCAGCTCAAGGCCATGCCGGGGCAGCAACTGGATCGTCTGTTCTTTCTCACCGCGAAAACCCCAGGGCGGCGCCTGGCTCTGGATGCCCTACACAGCCTGCGTAAAACCGATCAACCGATTCCGCTGCGGGTACTGGAGCATGTGGCCCGCGACAAAGCCTGCGAGCATCCGGATAAAAGCTGCCACGGTCAGTCCTGCCCGCTGGCCAAGGGCTTTTATGACCGCCTGCCGGCGGCACGGTTGGCAGCGCTGGAACAGGCCTGGCTGCCGCAGGCGCAGGTGCGACGCATCGCCCTGGAACACCAGATCTGCCCCTACTACCTGAGCCAGGAGCTCTGCCGTTGGGCCGATGTGGTGGTGGGGGACTACAACTACTACTTCGACATGAACGCCCTGCTCTACGGCCTGACCCTGCTCAACGAATGGCGCATCGCAGTGCTGGTGGATGAGGCACACAACCTGGTCGACCGCGCGCGCAGCATGTACACCGCCGAGCTGGATCAGGAGCTGTTTCATGCCCTGTGCAACAGCGCCCCGGCGAGCATTCGCAGCGCCCTGCAACGGGTTGGCCGGCACTGGGAGCAGCTCAATCGGGTGCAAGAGCAGGATTACCAGATACATCCCAGCGTGCCGGACCTGTTTGTCGCCGCGCTACAGAAAGCCGTCACCGCCATTACCGATCACCTCAGCGAACAACCCGATGGCCATGAGCGCAGCCTGCTGCAGTTCTACCTGGATGCCATGCTGTTCTGCCGCTTGAGTGAGGTCTACGGGCCACACTCGCTGTTTGATATCACCCGCCAGCAGGACAACATGCTCAGCCTGGATACCACCCTATGCCTGCGCAATGTGGTGCCGGCGCCCTTCCTGGCCGACCGTTTCAGTGATGCGCACACCACCACGCTGTTCTCCGCCACCCTGCGCCCGGCCAACTATTACCGCGACCTGCTGGGTTTACCGGAGGAGGCCCAATGGATCGATGTGGCCTCGCCTTTTGCCGCCGAGCAACTGAGCGTACGGGTGCTGCGCAACCTCTCCACCCGTTACCAGCACCGCGACTCCAGCCTGGCACCGATCTGTCGGTTAATGGCCGAGCAATACCGCCGCGAGCCCGGCAACTACCTGGCGTTTTTCAGCAGCTATGCGTATCTGCAGCAGGTGCAGGACCTGTTCAAATCGCTGCACCCGGATATTCCCACCAGCGTGCAGACCCGCAGCATGAGCGAAGGTGAACGCCAGGCCTTTCTCGACAATTTCACCCTACATTCCGAGGGCATCGGCTTTGCGGTGCTGGGTGGGGCGTTTGGTGAGGGGATCGACCTGCCGGGCAAGCGCCTGATCGGCGCCTTTATCGCCACCCTGG
Source organism: Pseudomonas anguilliseptica (assembly GCF_021375795.1). Classification (GTDB taxonomy): domain Bacteria; phylum Pseudomonadota; class Gammaproteobacteria; order Pseudomonadales; family Pseudomonadaceae; genus Aquipseudomonas; species Aquipseudomonas anguilliseptica_A. The sequence continues at coordinate 12,159 of NZ_JAEIOI010000009.1, forward strand.
GTCTGCCCCAGGTCAACGAGGTCAATGAAGAAGTCAAAGCGCGTATGCAGCAGATGTTCGGCGAGGCCAATGGCTACGACTACGCCTACCTCTACCCCGGCCTGCAGAAAGTGGTGCAGGCCGCAGGCCGGGTGATCCGCACGGTCGATGACCGGGGTGTGGTGTATATGCTGGATGATCGCTTCGGCCAGGCCAAGATCAGGGACTTGCTACCCACATGGTGGAAGGTCGACACCTACCGCCTGTAAGACCTGGCGATCCAGTCGAGATCAAATCGATCAGACTGCACGGCCGCCGTAGGCCAGCCTTGCCAACCCGACCATCACCAGCCCTGTGGCCAGCACGGTCAAATACTCACTCATCGAACTCAGCATGATGATCATGGTGAACGCTCCTCAGTTGTGATGGGTCGACCATAGGCCGGATCGCCAGATGAGGCGACGCGTAAACTTTTCGCCTGTAAAGAATTCGGACATATCCAGCGCTGTCCCGACAGACGCTGCTTGTTAGATCCAGGCCTCACAGATTACTGTATATAAATACAGCAATCTGGTTAACCGTTATGAGCAATGCCCAGATCCTCTACGCAGTAAGGCCAACCGATACTCACCTGCCGTTTTTCGACGTCCACATCCCTGCGGGCTTCCCAAGTCCTGCGCTGGATCACATGGAGCACAAGCTCTCTTTGGATGAGCTGCTGGACATCAATGCGCCGCACACATACGTGCTTAAGGTCAGCGGCGATAGCATGATCGGAGCCGGGATCTTTGATGGCGACTACCTCGTTGTCAGCCGGGCCCGGGAGTCCAAACCTCGCGACATTGTCGCGGCTTACCTAAACGGGGAGATATTCGTCAAACGCTTGGGAAAGAGTCATGGCGGCTATGTTCTGCAGTCCGAACATCCGGACTACCCACCCCGCTACGTTCTGGAAGACGACGAGTTGAGGATCTGGGGGGTCGTGACCCATAGCCTTCGAGATCACCGCGCCCATGCCTGAGCCTGTATTTGCTCTGATCGACTGCAACAGCTTCTACGCAAACTGTGAGCGTGTGTTTAGGCCTGACTTGCAGCGCACACCCATCGTGGTGCTCAGCAACAACGACGGTTGCGTGATTGCCCGCTCTGCTGAGGCCAAGCCGTTCGTAAAAATGGGCGCCCTCTTCCATGAGATCAGAGACGACCTCAAGCGCCATGGCATCGTGGCTTTCAGCAGCAACTATGCCCTCTATGGTGATATGAGCGAACGCGTCATGAGCATCATCGAGGCGCGTCTGCCTGCAATGGAGGTGTACAGCATCGATGAAGCTTTTGCAGAGCTGAGTGGTATGCCGGAACCACTGGAGTCATTGGCTCGTTCACTGCAATACGAGGTCAAACTGAAGACCAGTATTCCGGTCGGTATTGGCGTCGCCCACACAAAAACCTTGAGCAAGCTGGCTAACCATGCAGCCAAGCGCTGGCAAAAACAAACCGGTGGCGTGGTCGACCTACGTGACCCTGTGCGCCGCGACAAGCTGCTTAAGGTCATGCCCGTAGAGGAGGTCTGGGGCGTTGGTAGACGCATGCAGGTTCACCTCAATGCCCTGGGCATCAAAACCGCCTGGGATTTGGCGACTCACGACGCGTGGGAACTGCGAAAGCGCTTCAACGTGGTCATTGAGAAAACGGCGCGCGAACTACGTGGCACTGCCTGTTTAGCGTTGGAAGAGGCAGCCCCAGCTAAACAGGAAATCTGCTGCAGCCGCTCTTTTGGTAAGCGCTTAAAGGCCATCGAACCGATTCAGGAAGCCGTGACCGCTTACGCCACCCGAGCCGCTGAAAAACTGCGCATGCAGGGCTCTCTATGCCGGCAGATTCGCGTCAGCCTACGCACCGGTATGTTCAACCCGAGTGAGGCCAAATACGCCAACGGCCTGCTTTGCCAACTGCCCTATCCGACCGACGATACTCGCCTGATTATTGCTGCAGCTCGTGAAGGTATCAGCCGGCTATACCGGGATGGATTCAGCTACGCAAAAGCACAGGTACTGCTCTTGGATCTGTGCGGTCGGGATGAATACACGCCTGACCTATTTGCCCCTGAGCAGCCTCTCAAAACGGAACGCCTGATGAGTACGCTGGATGCCATTAACGGACGCTGGGGACGTGGGACGCTGCAGCCGGGACGCCTTGCCAAAACAGTCGAATGGAGCATGCGGCGAGAGTTGCTCTCTCCCGCCTATACCACCCGCTGGGGGGACCTACTGAAGGTCGACGCCCGGTGAGCTCGACAATCAGCAATCAATACGCAAGGCCTTCGAACGAGATCGAGCGTATGCAGCATGTGTTGTTCGAACTCGCGATAAGTCTGCTTCGCACGCAGGCTTGACCTGGACAGCCTCAGCGCGGCCAAATCGTTTATCGCCGTATCGTGCAATTGAGTCCGTCGCTTGATGCCCCATCACATAAGCAATTTCGACCCGCGACAGTCCCGATGCCTTGAGGTTTGATCCAAACTGGTGGCGCAACGTGTACATACTCGGCACCTTTGTACGAGGAAAGGTCTCAAGAGCCACGCGACGGATCGCTATGCGGATTGAGTCCAAGCTCCTGCCCTGAGAATGGAAAGCCTCAAGAGCATTGCTCATCAGCCTGCAGAAATCCTCACTGGCTTCAAGCACTCGGTTAGCACCACGCAAACCGCCATGGCTGTGTTTCGCACCAGGAATCACTATGCGATTGCCATTGACGCTGATGCCACTGAGTTCACAAGGGCGCGCGCCAGTCATACTGATCAACAAAAGGGCCCCTGCCTCAACCACCTGCTCCTTCGCTAACAGCTCATTGACCCAGCGCCCAAACTCTTCATCAGAAATTCTCTGCCGCCGAGCCTGCTTGCGTGGGCGAGGCAAGCCCAAAACGGTAACAGGGTTGAGTGTCCGATTGATTTCCTGGGCAATCCAGAAGTGATTCCGGAGTTTCTGATCCAGCGCGAGTGCATTTCGCAATCGCCTGAAATAGTCGGGCCGATATTCAGGCGCAGCCCGCAATAAAGCACCAACGATACTGAACTCATTTAGCTCACTGACCGGGATGTCAGGCAAACGGGTGGCGTAGAAGTGGCTGGCTAGTGAGCGGTATGCATTTTGGGTCTCTGTGTTCATGCTGATTCTTCTTTCTTATACGTACGAACGAGCTCGTACATAACCAGCATGCTCAATGAGCAAAAGCTATCGCAATAGGGAAATCAATTATTTTTGCATAACAAAGATCGAGTGAACGTCAAGGCAGACAGTGTTGTCCTGCGTGGACATAGGTTCGTTGATTGAAGACGAAACCTGTCCACACTCAGGGGCAGCTATCGGCCAGAAGCAGACGGTCGGATGCGTTTACGAAATAGATATTATTGATACGTAAATGCATAAGTTATCTACAAAAATAGCAATGCCAAATTGTTTTTCGTAGAGATACCATCAGCTGCATTGCTGGCTTACGTCTCTGATCAACTTAAGGCAGGTGTTCGGCATACTCAATCGACATCATCAAAGTGATCATGCAGACAATAAATATTTACTTCCTTAAAACTAAATTAGCGCATATGAAAAAGACCTGTTCAAGTATGCCAGCCAAAGTGTTGTAGACCTGATCTTCTATGAGCGAGCGGTGTAATCTGCCCACGGCTTTAATGCGTATAAACTCCTAGAATAGGTTGCGGCAAAAACACCAAAGCCTGGTGTTTGATCACGGGAATGTGACGACTGTTTTCTACTGATTTATTCGAGTAGATGATTAGCGCAATGCGCAAGGCTAACCAGTTCTTTTGTACCACAACTGCAATTCAGATTGATAGGCGCTAACAAACTCTCAGAAAAGGAGATTTCTATGATGTTTTACTTGCTTCTAGCATGCCAAGTTTAGCACTGGCTTGATTTATATATTTATTCAAATCGCCCTAGGATCGTTTAGCATCACATGACGAGCATATAGATGAGTAATGAATTAGATATTAGCAAAGTCGAAGAGCGCTTGAGAATAGCTCAACTCAAAGGAGATACCGATGAGCTATCTCTACTTCTCGACAATTCCCTGTCGTTTACAGCCCTCGATGGAACGCTAGTCAGTAAAGTGGATGATTTAAACTTGCACAAGTCGCCAAACTTTTCTATAACCAAGATGAATGTGATTAATCGGTGGAGTCAGTGTTTTGAATACGCTGCTGTCGTATCCACTCTCATGAATGTTGCATTCGTCATAGACGGGGTTACTAAAAATCAAAAGATCCGATATATACGTGTCTGGTATCGGTTTGGTGATGATTGGCGCATTGTTTCAGGGAGCATGAAGGCTTGGTGACATTTTAAATTTTTGCGACAGTTTTATAAGACACACACTTTTCTAAGACCAGCAGGTAATTTCTTCATGGTGGCTGTCAGGCCAGCCAAAATCCGATGAAAATTAATGCTGGCGGATATAGTTTCAGCATCAGCGTGTAAGAGCATCACAAAGCAGATCAAAAACTATACGTATGCATCGAGCTGTGCGTAACTCCCTGTGGGTAACCAGCCAGATCGGAAATGGAACTGGTGGCACGTCCTCAAGCACACGGACAACACCTGCGGTGTCATTAGCGATATCCTCAATCTGAGCACCTATTCCAAAACCGTGGCGTACCATTTCCCAATGAGTCGCGGTGTTATCTGCAAAACAGCGGAAATTAGCGGCTGTTACTGGCAGACCATGAGCTTGCAGGAAGGCCAGATAATTTCCGGATCGGTCTGCGCCAATAAAATCATGTTGTGCGATATCAGCAGCCGTGCGTGGATGGCCATTTTCGCGCACCCAACTCTCTGAAGCATAAAAATATCCAGATGCATTGCGAACCAATCGGCCAATTAGCTCAGGTTCCGTAGGCGAAACATGGCGGATGGCAATGTCTGCCTCACGACGAAGCAAGTCACTGAGGCCATCCGTTGGAACAACATCCACAAATATTCCAGGCGCGAACTTACGGAGCCGAAGCAAGATTTTGGGGAGCAGGTAGGATGCAATCCCGTCACAAGCCGATACCGAAACAACGCCCTCTAGAGATTCCGAGCGACCTTTAGCAGAGAGCCCCAGGTCTCTCGCCGCAGCCCCCATCAGACGTGCATGCACCAATAGCTCACTGCCCGTTGACGTCAGCACCATGGCTTTGCCTACCCGCTCGAAGAGCGTCACTCCTAGGCTCTGTTCAAGCGCGGCGACCTGACGGCTGAGAGTGGATTGCGTCTGCCCGAGTTTGCGCGCTGCTGCCGACAACGAGCCGGCTTCTGCTGTCTCCAGAAAAGCTCGTAGCTGATTCCAGTCGACCTTATCCATGCGTAAATGCATATGTTCTCTGCAATTTATCTCAATACCGTCGGGTGATTAGCCGGGATAGTATCAACCCTGTTGTCGGGTTTCGCTATATATCCATGCAAAGGATGCACGCCCATGTATTCACCTCTCATCTCTCCCAGCGACCGAGGTTCTGAAGATACAACCTCTGCTGCCATGGCCAACAAAGCACGCTTCTGGAATCGAGTTGCACGCAAATATGCGAGTGATCCTATTGCTGACCTGGGCGGTTATGAAAGGACGCTGCAGCGCGTAAAAGAAACGCTGTCAACGGAGTATGAGGTGCTGGAGATCGGTTGTGGCACAGGATCAACCGCACTGCGATTGGCTCCTGCCACGCGACGATTGGTGGCCACAGATATATCCAAACAGATGATTGCCATCGCTCGGGAGAAACTCGCTAGCCACCCGGCGCCACAACTAGATTTCAATCTGGCAGATGCTGATGGATCTTTATCAGAAGATAATGCTTACGATGTTGTCTTAGCATTTAACATGCTGCATTTAGTGTCGAGTTTATCTCAGACGCTTAAATCGGTAGTCAAGGCTCTGAAACCAGGTGGCTTACTAATCTCCAAGACACCCTGCCTGAATGAGATGAACCCCCTTATACCAAAAATTGCCTTGCCGCTGATGCGAGTTTTAGGAAAAGCTCCACCTGTTTTGTGTTTCACTGCTGCGCAGTTACAGGATGCCATGAAAAAAGCTGATTTAGAGATCATTTCTGCAGAGCGCCACGGAAGTAAAGGCAAAGATTTTCGTATTTTTATTATTGCGCGAAATATTAATTACTGATTCTCTACGCCTAGGTCAGGCCGATTTAGCACCCAGCCAAACATAAATATAGCACAAGAAATATCTTCTAAATGGAAGTTATTTCTTCGGGCTTAACATTGTCAGAAAAGGAGTTTTAAAATGAAAAAGTATGCTTTTGCCTTTATCTTTAGCGTTCAACTTGTTCTGGGTGGTTGTGCCAGCAATAGCGGCCAGTTTGGTAACCATGCGCCTCTGCCTGAGCAAAGTCAGCAGTCGAGGCTAAATGAAGAAAGTGCAGGATCATCAAATAATCCTGATGCTGGCATAACCGTCCGGGATACTGTGGAAACAGTACAAGATATTACACAGACTGCTCGCGAAGCCAAATCTACCGTATATGAGGTAAGGCGAACCATAAATGAACTTAAAGGGCTTATGGAGGGCTGGTAATTTGAGAACTTATGCAGTTTCATATTGCGCCGCGTTAATGACTCTTGTGCTTTTCCCGTTCGATGCCCAAGCTCGTCCATGTGTAGAGAGGGTTTGCCTGGGGGATTCAATAAATGCGGTTAAAGCATTCAGGTACGAACCTGTCGAGTCATTTGGGCGTCAATTATCCCCGCGCCAGAAACGGAAATTAGATGCTGCCTACCCAAGGTACCCGGCAGAGTTGGCTATGCCACTTTTACAGGGTAGATTTGATAATAGAATACTTATGATGTTGCCTGCAGTGAATAAAGCTTGCTCGCCTAGAAGCATGATCGGAAAAGCGCTTGAGCCTGCAGGTGTGCAAACACAATTTACATTGCAACTTGATACGACAGGGAATTGGAAGGTTGTGGGTATTGCCCAGGTTTTCCCATCTCTAAATCGCGATGAATTGAGTAGGCTCAATGTCGAGCTGGATAAGAAGTACGGTAAATATTCAATACACTCTACAAATAAAGTTTCACATTATGCGTATGTCTTCAATCCCAATCTGGCGAAACCCTATTTTGTGCTGACTCAACCCCTGCCAGATGAAAAAGCGTTGGAAAGATACAAGCACAATTGTGCTTGATGAATATCCGGTATTGTGTGCCTTTTCTATCCTGAGGGGCAATAAGATCTATCAACCGGTCAGCACTCATATCTGATGCTTGGATTTTTATCTTGGGGCCGGGAGGTGAAATGATAAAAAATATACTAGTCTCAGCTTCGGTAATTGTAGTAGTCGCAATTCTTGCCTATCTGATTACCCCAGACTCAAAGCTATATAGCTACTTTGTTGGGGTTGAGCGCGTCTATGCCGGGCTTGAACTAAAAAAACTAGAAGTCGATGGATTGGAAGTTGAGTATCTTCGCGGAGGAAGTGGCCACCCTTTAATTTTGCTGCATGGTTTTGGAGCAAACAAAGATAACTGGAATCGAATTTCGAGATACCTTGTACAAAACTTTGATGTGGTAGCGATCGATTTGCCAGGATTTGGCAATAGCACAAAGAGCCCTGATATAGATTATGACGTTCGCACCCAGGTTGAAAGACTCAGGTCGATAGTTGATGCGTTAAATATAGATAACTTTAATATGGCAGGTAGCTCAATGGGCGGGTATATTGCAGGTAATTTCGCTGCAAAATACCCGGAAAATGTTCAGAGCCTATGGCTAATTAGTCCATTTGGCGTTAAAGATTCTGAACTGAGCGAAATGTTTGAGCTTACCCAAAAGGGCCTGCATCCAGTTGTTTTACCGAGAACCGGAAGAGAGTTCGCAGAGTTAATGGGTTACTTATTTGTTAGCCCTCCATATATCCCTTCTCCGATCCTCGATCATTTGGCTGCTGAGTCTGAGTTAAACATTGATGTGAATGAGAAAGCATTCAATCAGATACATAGAATGAAGGGTGGAACGCCACACCCAGAACTGCCGCTGGATAAAATCCTCGCATCTTACACTGGTCCAGTGCTTATATCTTGGGGCGAGAGAGATAGGATTTTACATTGGACCGGTTCTTTGGCTCTAAAAAAAGCAATTCCACATGCAAAAATTGAAATAATTAAGAATACAGGTCACTTGCCTATGGTGGAGTCTCCTGAGAAGACTGCTATGTCATTTTTGTCATTTTATGGAGACTAAGTTGTGCGTTCATTTTTTATGATAGTGACTACTATAGCGGTTGCAAAAATAATGGTTGGTTGCTCTTCAATTGCAGCGAGCACAAATATACTCAGTGACAGTGACATTTTGTCAATGTCAGCGGGTGGATTAGGGTATCCAGTGAGTGAGCTTCAGATTATGGATAAGCGCATTAACGGAACCGATACTTATGTGGCCTTGAGGGCGCGGGATGGCAAAGATTATACATGCGTTATCAATGGCGGGAATTTACTAAGCTTTGAAATGACTAATCCGGCTATTTGTCGATCAAAAAGGTAAAATTTAACCATCGAGTTAATACACGATCCTAGCAAGATATTTATCCAGTTGCATTTCGCACTCAGGCATCTATATCAGTTTTCGTTATTTCGGAGATTTTATGCGGCATAATTTTTCACAAAAAATAGCTTCGTGCATTAAATATGAAATAGCAAGAGCTAATAATGCTAGGGTCGCGGGAAACTATCAGCGTGAATTCATCCATCTTGAGCGCGCCCATGTGCTTGGCCAAGAGTCTACATTTTGGCATATCAAGGTTCATTTCCTTATGTTGATGTGGGCCTTCCGTAACAACTCAATAAGAGAAATTTTTGGTCAAATAATCCGTATTCTCGGGGCGGTAGTTGTAACTCCATTAGGTTTGGTGCCATTAGGGAACACTGGAGGATCAAATGTCAGTCCGTTCAAAAAGATGCCGATTGATACAGAGTTGGATTCGCTGATCAAGAAAGCAAAGTCTGGTTCTTAATAACGGCTGATCCCGATATATAGCGGATTTATTAACTAAAGATATGGGGTCGCTGCTCCTGCAGTGAGGACTTTTTGATATTTTATTGGGCTGCTTATAACAAAAAAGATTTTTTATATTGACACTGAATCACCCCTTGTTTCGCACTCACTTTGAATGTCCGCTTATGGCCGAAGGCGGACTTCCGCGGACGGCAGCTCCCGGCCAAAAGCAGCCGCTCACATCAGGCTGTTATCGTCCCTTTACAACGGGCGAAGATGTCTACGAAGTTAAGGTCGCCCTCCACTCATACTGAAACGCCTCTCGATGCGAGTGGATACCTCAACTTATGCCCGCAAGGCGTTTCAGGCTCTCAATCACATCTGCTGGCTCGCTATTACTCATAGCAGCTGCTAGACGCATTAGCACCTGGTCGCGACGCACCTGAAACTGCGGTAACGCATAAACAGCACCAATCAGTTCACGCAATGTTATTGGGACCCCCCAATACGCCTTAAGAGCAATAGCAAAGGGCTTGGCATAGTCGTCGCATGCCTGGATGACAGCGCCGTCGTCCAGATGGTTGCCACGCTCTGCCCATATTTGTACCTGCTGCAAAACACATAATTCCCCCAGTCGATGCAGTATTGCCGCTGCCTGCAAGGCACCATGCTCTACACCAGCCTGCCGGGCCAATTGCACGACCCTTTCAGCCAGTCGCTCCGAGGCATCCAGATGCTCTTGAATGAAGACAGAGAGCAGCAAATTTGTAGAACTGCTGGTCTGCCGCAGTGCCAGAGCAATTGCCAGATTGAGGCTAGTGCGCCCGCCTAAGCGCTTCAGTGCGTCTACCAAGCTGGCACAGCGCTGCTCTCCCAATAGATAGGCTGGGCTGTTGGCTGCAGCAATCAGATAAGTACAGAGAGCGGGGTCGTGTTGCCATTCCTCGGCCAACTCTCGAAAATCCAACGGAGTACCGAGGGCAGCCAGCATCAACCGATCCTTGACTTGGTGCATCAACGGTAAATCCAGATCCGCGGCGGACCGACCGGACAAGAATGTCGTCAGGTCCTCACGAACCAGTTCATGAGCCACAGTCGTATTATCCGCCGGCAGGAGGCTCTCCAGGCACTCCAGTACTTTTGGCACATCGAAGGGTTTGGTGATGTAAGCACTAATAGCCAACGGTCTGATTGCAAGAACGCTTTCACGATCCGCACGACCAGTAATCATGACCAGCGGCGTTTCCTTGTCATGCTTACGAATCAACTGAAACAACGTCAGGCCAGAGTCATCGGGAAGGTTCCAGTCGGCCAGTATGAGTTGATATTTGTTGCTCTGCCATCCGGCATAAGCGCTTTTGACATCCCCGTAACAATCAACCTCTGCACCTGGCCTCTTACTCAACACCAGCTGCTTAAGCAAACCTGCCAACCAAGGGTCGTCATCCACAACCATCACACGCATTGACGTTTCTTCCCAATCCTTGAACCTTCAAAAAAGATAGGCACATGCCCTGAATTGTCCCTACTGCCGTAGACACTCCAACCAGTGGTGAGACGAATCTACGCTAGACAAGTGCACGCTTCTGGTGAGTTAGCGACCACCGCAATAGCTCGCCATCCCCGCCTGGAGGACCCACCATGCCCTTCGACGAAGAACCCAAGGGCTGCTCAACTAGTGCTTGGCCAGACGAGGCTGGATGTCACTTTTCGATACATTGGGCTCAAGGTAGACGGCTCCTTGGAGATGGCGATGGAAAGGGTAGTCCGTCGCTAACCAGCCAATAGCAGCCACACTAAAATCGGTATGCTGAGCCATCCAATTAAGAAGCCTGAAATTTATATCTCAGCCAAACATACCCTATTCCGCCCCGTATTTTTTGCAGCGTAGAGTGCCTTATCGGCAGCGTCGATAAGCGCACTGGCTTCCAGCTCAACACATGATGCTATGCCTGCACTCAAGCTGGCATTGAAATCTCCCATCTCACTGGAGAAGCTTATTCGCGAGAACTGCTGACGAATTTGGTCCAGTATCTGTACTGCTTGAGCTCCACTGCACTCGGGCAGTACTGCCAGGAATTCTTCACCGCCGTAGCGACCAATAACGTCGACTCTGCGGAGTCTTTGCCTGAGCAGATTAGCGAGTGCCCGAATCACGTTGTCACCAATACCATGACCGTATGAATCGTTGACCTTCTTGAAATGGTCAATATCCAGCATCACCACGCTTACAGGCTTGCCTGTACGCATTGCGCGCTCCTGCTCTACCGCAACCTGCTCCTTGATATCCGCATGCTTCAGCAGCCCCGTCAGGCTGTCTCGAGACAACGCATTGCTGAGTAGTCTTGCCCTCTGTGCCCTGGCAAACACTGTAGCGATAAGACTCTTATCGGATATGGGCTTGGTGACGAAGTCATCACCCGCCTTAAGCAAGGCACTCATTTGCAAGCCGATATCGGTTTCGGCCGAAAGATAGATGATCGGTATTCGGATCCAGTCATCGTTGAAGCGGATCATCTGGGCAAGCTCGGGCCCCGAGCTGCCGGGCATGTTCACATCCAGCAGCAGAACCTCTGGACTGAATTGAGCAATGGTCTCAAGTAGCTGGCTCGGCTCATTGACTACCTCAACCAGCATATTTGCCGCGCTCAGCACCAAGCGATAGTGATTGGCCAACTCATAGTCATCATCAACGATCAACACTCGATAGGGAGTCCCCCCTTGTTGGGCGAAACACCTATCAAGACGACTCTCAAGCTTGGCCACATCAACAGGTTTGCTGAAAAAACCGACGGCACCAAGGCGTGCCGCCTGTAGCTGAGTATCGAAGTCATCCTGCGTCGTCAGCACCAGCAACGGAGGCACCTGCGGGAGACGAGCAAGCAGTGAGGCCGCGTAATCCAATCCGCTCTGCTGAGCGGTGCCGAGATTGACGTCGACAATCAAAGCATCAGGACTCTGCCGCGCTATCGCCTCATCAAGTTCGGTAGTGCAAATAAAGTGGCGAGCTTGATAGCCGAACGTCGAGAGCGTTCGACGGATGCTCTCACCCACACTTTCTTCATCCTCGAGGATGTAGATGAGACGGGAGCCTTCGTTCGGGGCGCTGCTGCGCGACAGCTCGATAGGGGCGGGAGCAGGATTCACCTTTACTGCTAGATCTGAAGTGCACGCCAGTGCCTGGATATCATCAACAAAAGTGTCCAATCCCTTGCGCTGCAACTCTAGACTGCTGAGCCATTGCTGCGAGTGCTGCTCAAGCAATCGAGCTTGATCTCCCAGCTCCTTGAAGCCGAAGGTCCCTGCACTACCCGCTAGCTTATGCAGCTGGTTGCGCAGATCCTGTAGGTGCTCAAGCTGCTCTGTTGGATCAGAGGCACGCTGCAACTGCTGCGCCCTATCTGCCAGCTGAGGCAGCTCTTCCTTGAGGCGCTGGGCAAACTGCTCGCCCAACAGCTGTAACTGAGCTTGCAGGTCAGCCAACTGCTTCTGTCTATCCATTCGAGCGGCTCCAAATGGCACGTATCTGACTTGCCAACTGCATCGGATCGAAGGGTTTAATGATTACGTCACGTGCGCCGAGACTCCGGTAATGCTCGACCTCTGCAGGCTGTACCTTGGCAGTCATAAAGGCGACAGGGACAACATTGATGTCCACCAGGTTGACTAATTGCTCAAGCGTCTGCGGGCCATCCATTCCGGGCATCATGACATCCAGCAGAATAAAATCCGGCGCAAAACTTGCCACTCTATCGATGGCGTCCTGACCACTGCTGCAACTCAGTACCTCGAATCCGCCGACAGCCTCCAGGGCGACTTTGGCCACAGCCTGAATGGAGGGGTCGTCCTCCACATGCAATATGCGCTTCAGCTCAGGCATGATCATCCCCTTTGGTCGGTAGTAGGCGAGCGAGCACATTCAGGAATGCCTGTGGCTCTGTTCGGGATTTGGCCAATGCTGCCTCGACAAAACTCAGCTGTTCCGTCGAAAGCTCTGTCGAAGACAGTACCACTATCGGTAGTCCTGGATGGGCCTGATGAATCTCCTCAATGAGAGTGAAGCCATCACCATCTGGCAGGTGCAGGTCAAGCAGCACCAGATCCCATGAGCCAGATGCCAACTGCTGCCGGGCCTCCATGAGATTGCCGGCCCCCTCGCACGCAGCCAGGCTTCTAGCCTGCTCGGCAACCACCATGCGCAGATCAGGATCATCCTCGATATGCAGAATGCGAGGCTGTCCCCGCGTGCTGCCGAGTGCACGACGCAGGCCGCTCAGTAGTCGATGCGGGTCGATGGGTTTATCCAGCCAGTCAACTATGTGCATACCCCCCTGGAGATTAAGTTGCCCTTGCTCGGCTGCCGCGGAGATGACAATGACGGGTAAATCCTTCTTGCGCAGTACACGCTGAATTTCCAACAGGATCTCAAAACCGTGGCCGTCAGGCAGGCGTAAGTCCAAGGTTACGGCGGCCACTTCGCGCGTTGCCAGGATATGCCTCGCCTCAGCCAGGTTTTCAGCCAGTGCTGCCTGATAACCACCGCCCTCAAGCATTAGCTGGAGCAGCCGGGCTACGTCCGGTTCATCCTCCACCACCAGGATGGTTGGACGCTGAATATCAGTGAGTGGAAGGTTATCGACCAGCACCGGCAGCTCGAACCAAAACGTGCTGCCTTGGCCCTCACGAGAATCGAAGCCCACCTGGCCACCCATACGCTCAATAAGCTCTTTGGTTATCGCCAGGCCAAGTCCGGTGCCGCCCTTTTGCCGTTGATCACTGCTGTCTGCCTGGGAGAACTTCTGGAAAATGTGTGGGTGGAAATGCTCCGGGATGCCCCGCCCACTGTCTGTGACGCTTACTCTGACGCGCCCATCTCTAAGCGTACTGTGCAGCCGCACCGAAGCGCCGGAAGGAGAGAACTTGATGGCGTTTGACAAGTAATTGGCGAGCACCTGTTGCAGCCGAAGCGCATCGGCACGCACCTTGACAGGAGGCATGGGATCAAGCGCCAGCTGCACCCGATGTTGCTCAGCATAGGAGGCATTGCTGAGAAGGGCTTCATTGAGTTGCTGACCCAACTCGAGGTTGGTGAACTCGAAACTGAGCTTCCCGGCGGCGAGTTTGTCCATGTCCAGAAGATCATTGATCAGGTGGCATAGCCGCTGACTATTCTGCTGGGCGATTTCCAGCATGGGTCGCATGCTGTCCGGTACGGCACCAAGCGCGCCGCCGGTGACCAAGCCCAAAGAGCCTGAAATCGAGGTCAGTGGCGTACGTAGCTCATGACTGACCGTGGAGACAAAATCACTCTTGAGCTGCTCGATGCGCTTCTGCTCGGTAAGGTCCATCGCGGTGCCGCTGGCGCCGAGCATACGTCCGTCTGGCGAGCATCGAATCAGCGCTCGCAAAAGCACGGGAAGAGGTTGGCCATCCTGGCATATCAATCGGCACTCGTGATTGAGGTAATGCTCTATCGCCCCTTCAGGAGCCGTAAGCCGGGCACGAAGCGCCGCGACATCGTCAGCATGGACCAGTTGCACAAGGTCCCTGAAAGGCGGCTGAGGCCCCTGGTCGGGATACCCGAGCATCTGCCAGGTATGAGTCGAGGCAAAGAAGCGGCCCGCCTCAGTGTCCTGATCCCACCAGCCATCGTGGCCACCCTGCAATACGCGTTGAAGTCTTGCCTCGCTATGGCGCAGCTGGGATGTCATATCGTTAGCCAGGCCGATGGCTCGCTGCTGGCCATTGGCAAGAACCTGCGTGAGAAAAAACAGCAGCAAGCTGATCACGCCACCCAGAATCAGCAACAGGCCCTGCCCTTGCTGGAAGCGCCCGTAGAACCCGGGCTGCATATAGAAGCTCACAGTAAGTGGCTGACCAAACAACTCCAGCTGCTCGGTGCGTGAAGGTTTATCTGCCTGCTCAAGGCGCGGATGGCTAATGAAAATCTTCTGTTCAGGAGCGGCTATTTCTCCTGTGTAGAGGGCGAAGTCGATCTGCAAATCCCTACCATCGAGTACCGCTTGCATCAGGTCGGTCACGCGGTAAGCGCTATAGACGAAACCACGTAATGCTTCCCAGCGCTTGGCAGAAGAATTCAGCGGAGCCCCGTGCCGATAGACCGGCACGTACATCAGCAAACCTGCTTGCGCAGGCCCCTTATTCTCCTGAAGGAGCGTAACTTTGCTGCTCAGCTGGGGGAGACCGGTTTCAATCGCCCTGCTCATGGCTGCACGCCGCGTAGGCTCGGAAAACATGTCAAAACCGAAAGCCGCCAGGTTTCGCCCTGTAAATGGCTCCAGATAGATGATTGACGTATACAGATCGCGCTTTCCTGCGGGTTTAATGGCGAACTCAACAAAGCCCTGTTTGCGTAGGCTCTCCTCAAAACTCTGCAGTTGATCCGGCTGCACGACCTGGCTGTAGCCAAGACCAAGAATTCCTGGGTAGTTGGACTCCAGATCCAAACGTTGCACATAGCGCCGCCACTCATCGCGGCTCACATCGTTGCTAGCGTCGAACAGACCTGCCCCTCCCAGCAGTATCTGGCGATGATTGTTCATCCGCTTCTCGATCGCCTCCAGCACCTCATTACCCAGTTGCTGAAACTCACGATCGGCTGCTTTCTCCTGGATGGCGCTAAGCGCGTACCAAGCTCCCAGAGTGCTCAATAAGCCGCACAAAAGAACCACGAGAGGCATCCACCGCGGCCCTTTGGCCAAAGCATGTTCAAGCATCGTCATAGCGTTTCATCCTGAAATAGAGCTGGCAGCTCAACCCAAAAAACAGAGCCGCCTCCGGAGCGCGGATAGAAGCCGATGCATCCTCCCATGCGTTCAATCAGCTCCTTGCTGATCGCAAGCCCCAGCCCGGTGCCACCTTTCTGTCGACGGTCACTGGCATCGGCCTGGGAGAACTTCTCGAAAAGACGATCAACAAACTCGGCTGGAACGCCAGGCCCCTCATCGACCACCAAAATTCTGATCTGTCCGCCAAGCTCCTGAGCAGATAGAAGCACCTGACTGCCTGCTGGCGAGAACTTCAGGGCATTGGATAGCAGGTTGCTGAGCACCTGCTGTAAGCGCATTGGGTCCGCGGTGATTTGGGCTACCGGCCCTCCCGTATAGGTAAGCTGCACATCATGCTGACGGGCGAACCCCTGATGGCTAGTGACACACTCGGCCAGGAAGCTGTCGATATCCAGTTGCTGGGGGATAAGGCTCATCTTGCCTGCAAGCAACTTGTCCATGTCCAGCAGATCATCGATTAATTGCCGCAAGCGCTGAGAATTGCTCTGGGCGATCGACAGCATCTCTCGCATTGCATTCGGTACAGGACCCAATGCCTCACCGTTGATCAGCCCCAGCGAGCCCGCGATGGAAGTAAGGGGCGTGCGCAGCTCATGACTGACGGTCGAGACAAACTCGTTCTTCATCTGCTCCAGATGTTTTCGCTGAGTGATGTCGGTGATAAAGCCATGCCAGAGAATGCTGTCGTCGGCACGCGGCTGTGGCATAGCCCGACCTTCCAGCCATATGAGGCCCTTTATGGGATGTAGGAAACGGTACTCTCGGTGCCAAACGCTTAGGTGTTCCGCTGACACCTGAATGCTGGCGGTCACGTCGAGAAGATCATCCGGGTGGATACGCGCGAAAACGCTGCTCGCATCTTCTCTCACCTCTTCGGGCTGCAGTCCGTAAACATCCCGTAGCCCCTCGCTAGCATAGGGGAAGCAACTGCGACCGTCGGAATACAGCTGGAACTGGTAGACCACACCGGGCAGTTGCTCGGCGATGTGCTGCAGGCGCTGCAGGGCTTCCTCGCGGTAGCTCAGGTCATTGAGGATGCAGAGATAGCCCATTTGTGCACTGCCATCCATGGCAATCGGCGCCAGGCTGAACAACACGGGAATGCGCTGCCCCTTGCGATGTCGCGCCCTCAACTCATGCAGACTGGCCTGCTCAGAGCCGCAGTTGAAAGACGGCCTGACGGGATCGGGTTGCAGCTGACGCTCCTCATCCGGTAGCACCAGTCCGAGACTCTGGCCGACAAGGGTATCCACTTCGTAGCCCAGAAGAGGCAGAACCCCCGGACTGGCCTGCCGAATCACGCCCGCCATGTCAGTGATCAACACCGCAGTCCCTACACTACTCAAAATCGCCTTATGCAACGCCGCCTGCTCTTGCTGCTGCCGCGTCTGCAAACGCAGTTCGAACAGGTTGATGGCCTGCTGCGCGAGCAGTTTGAGAGCACCCTTCTGTTGCACGGTGAGTTGACGTGGCTGGCGGTCAATCACGCACAGAGTGCCCAGGTTATGGCCTTCACTGTCAGCGAGCGGCATGCCGGCATAGAAGCGAATATCCGGAGCACCGGTCACCAGTGGGTTGTCCCTGAAGCGTGGATCCAGTAGGGCATTTTCCACTTCGAACAAGGTTTCGCCGTTGATGGCATGCGCACAGAACGCCAGCTCTCGCGGCGTTTCACGGGCGTCCAGCCCCTGCCGACTCTTGAACCACTGACGCTCGGCATCGACCAACGAGATCAGCGCAATAGGGGTTTCGCAGATCTGCGCCGCCAGCGCCGTGATGTTGTCGAACATGGCCTCGGCAGGCGTATCGAGCAGCTCAAATCTGAGCAGGGCGGCGAGGCGACTACTTTCATTCGACGGTGTAGGTGGATGCCCTGGAGACTTGCGCGTCGTCATTCCTTGACCACCTGACTGGCAATGGGTAGCTCGAACCAGAAGGTGCTGCCCAAGTGTTCCTGTGATTCGTAACCAATGCGTCCCGACATGGCTTCGATGAGCTCCTTGCAGATGGCCAGTCCCAGCCCGGTGCCCCCCTTCTGCCGGGCATCGCCCGCATCCGCTTGGGAAAACCGGCTGAATATCCGGCTCTTGAATTCGTCCTTAATACCAATACCACGATCTCTGACACTAACCCTCAGCCAGTCGTGATCGACACTTGCCTTGAGAGTTACGACTGATCCGGGCGAGGAAAACTTGACCGCGTTAGAAATCAGGTTGGCCAGGACTTGCGCCAGACGCTGACTATCGAAGGCGACGTTGACCTCTACAGAATGGCCGACCAACTCAAGCGCAACATGATATTGATCAGCATAAGGCTGGTTGTGCGTGATGGCATCCTCAAGCAGCGGCCAGATGGGTTGCTCGCGGATGTCATAACGCATTTTCCCGGCCATCAGTTTTTCCATATCCAACAGATCGTTGATCAGCTCATGCAAGCGCGAACTGTTGGACTGAGCGATTTGCAGCAGTGCCTGTATCGCTGGCGGTACCTCGCCCAGTGCTCCGCCGTTGATCAGGCCGAGCGAGCCCGCGATGGACGTCAGGGGGGTGCGCAGTTCATGGCTGACACTGGCAATGAACTCGCGTTGCATCTGCTGCAGACGTAAACGCTCAGTGATGTCCTGAATATGCAGTATGCAGAGTGCTTCGCCGGTCACCGACTGCCCAAGCCAGGAGGCACTGCATTCGACGTCGACAGGGTTCTGCTCTGCATCCAGTAGCCGTATCCACCAGCCCAGCCGCGCCTGTCCGGACTCTTGGGCGAGGTGTTGGCGCAACAGTTCACGGTCACTCGGCAGGCAGAAATCAGCCAGCACCGCACCCACTAACTCTTCGCGGCTACGTTCAAGAATTTGGCATAGCGCCTGGTTGACTTCCAAAAGCTGCCCCGTAGCTTTCAGCATTGCCATTCCTTGCGGAGCCAGGTCGAAGGCTCGCATGAAGTCCTGCTGACTCCTATTCAGCGCCTGGGCCAGGCTTGCTCTACGACGATGCAAATGCATCATCCAGGCCGCCAGACAGGTGATGAGCAGGGCCAAGCCCCAGCCCAAAGCCCTGGCCAGGGTCAAAGCAACCAGCGGCTGAGATGTACTCGAAACCTGCAGTTGCCATTGTGCTCCGGCCAGCGATACCGGCAGGCGAACGTTGCCTGCCGAGGCTGCTGCCGTGGCATCGAAGGGTAGGAGGGCAATCGCGAGATCACGCTGGCGCGCCAAGGCATCCAGGTAGTCCATGAGCCGGTCGTAATCAATCACCGTGCTGATCAGCCCCCAGTAGCGTTGGTCCTGCAAATACACCGGCACCCTGTAGACAAGACCTCTGCCGCCCTGCACCAGATTCAGGGGGCCATCCAGCTGCGGCGCCCTGTTTGCGATGATGTGCTGAACCCGCGGCCACTGCTCGGCAAAGTCGGGGTAGTAAAGCCCCAGAGCGGACTCATTTCCTTCAAGCGGGTAGAGGTAAGCAATCCGGTTATCCGGCGCCAATCCAATATTGCGGATATAGCGTCCCTGGGCGAATAGTCCACGCAGCCAGGGTTGCAGCTCGGTTGCATCCAGGCGGCCCTGCTTGGTCGGTATATAACTGGCCAAGCCGCTGGCGAGGTGCAGCGTGGCATTGAGTTCGGCCAACAGAACCGCCCTCATTTCGTAGCCCTGGGCACGCAGAAAACGCTGCTCTTCCTGATCCCTGTACTGGTTGTAGCGCCAGAGCCCAAGCTCTACCAGGCCACCCATTAGCAGCAGTGTCACCAGAAGCCATATACAGGTAATGACGCTTGGCTTGTAGTTGGGCCGGATCAAGGCTGTTTCTCCACGGGCAGCTCCACCCAGAAGACCGTCCCCTGGCCCTCGACGGACTCAAAGCCGATGGCTCCAGCCATGCGCTCAATCAGTTCCTTGGTGATCGCCAGCCCCAGGCCTGTTCCGCCTTTCTGCCGGGTATCCGTGGCATCAGCCTGTGAGAACTTACCGAAGATGCGCGCGCGAAAGGCCTCAGGGATCCCCATGCCAAAGTCACGCACGCTGATGCGCACCCGCGTTACGGCCAGGGCTGCAGAAACCTCAACATCAGCGCCCGGTGCAGAGAACTTGGCCGCATTGGAGAGCAGGTTGGCCATGACCTGATCAAAGCGCTGCCTGTCCACACGCACCTCGACCTCCAACTGCGGTGGCTTCAGATGCAGAGCGACCGAGTGTTGCGCGGCATAGGGCTGATTCTGCTCTATGGCCGCCTCCAACAGTGGCCAGAGCCGCAGCGCCTGCAGGTCAAATGTCATCTTGCCGGCCACGAGCTTGTCCATGTCCAACAGGTCATTGATCAGACCTGACAAGCGCTGGCTGTTACTCTGGGCGATACGCAACATTTCCCCCATCTGCGCAGGGACCTCGCCCAGAGCCCCACCGTTGATCAGGCCCAGAGCTCCGGCAATTGAGGTGAGTGGCGTGCGCAACTCGTGGCTGACGGTGGAGACGAATTCATTCTTCATTCGTTCGATACGCTTGCGCTCGCTGATGTCCCGGATGACAGCAATGAAACGGCGCTGACTCTGCAGCGTGATCTGTGACACGGCTAACTCCATGGTGAACAGCTCACCATTGCGTCGCTGTGCGGGCAGCTCTAAGTCCTTTCCCAGTATTCGTGGAACGCCACTCTCTCGGTAGGCGAATAGAAAACTGTCATGCTGCTCACGGTAGCGCTCGGGCATCAACAACTTAACGTTCTGCCCTACCACGTCTGCTTTCCCGTAACCGAAAATCCGCTCAGCCGCCGGGTTGAAGGTTTCAATCAACCCGCTCTCATCGATGGTCACGATGGCATCGATGACGTTGTCCAGCAGGGTGCTGAGGTATTCTTCACGTTCCCGCAGGCGTTTCTCGGCCTCGAAGCGATCCGTAATGTCCTGAATCTGTGACACGAAGTGCAGGGGTACCCCCAGAGCGTCGCGTACCAATGAAACACTGAGCAGAATCCACAGCACGTTGCCGCGCTTGTCGACGTAACGCTTCTCCAGTTGGTAGTCGGCGATCACACCCTCCAGAAGCTGTTGCAGAAGTGCCAAATCCTTGGCCAGGTCATCGGGATGGGTAATGTGCTGAAAGTCGAGCTGCAGTAACTCCTCACGGCTGTACCCCAGCATGCGACAGAGGGCGTCATTGACCTCCATCCAGCGCCCGTCAAGGTCGACGATGGCAATGCCCTGGGGGGCAGTGTTGAATGCGCCACTGAAGCGCCGCTCGCTGATGCGCAGTGCGTCCTCGGCTGCCTTGCGGTCGCTGATATCCCAGATAAAGCCGGACACCCAGAGCAGATCACCGTTAGCGTCGTATTCACCCCGACCTTGCTCCCTCACCCAGACGCTGTGACCGTCTACATGCTTAAGCCGGTAGGTGAGCTCAAACTTTTCATGTCGCTCAATGGCCGCGACGGACTGGTAGGTGATGTGCAGGTCATCAGGGTGCACGACACTGGAAAAGCTGCGGACGCGGTTATCAATGAAGTCACTGGCCGGAAAACCGGTCAGAGAAGAGACTTCATCACTCATGTAACGCATGGTCCAATTGGCATCGTTCTCACAGCGATAGACGACACCGGGCAGATTAGCCACCAGTCCCCGGAAACGATTTTCGCTCTCCTGCAACGCTCTAGTGGTGGACTCCAATTCAGATATGTCACTAGCAATGCCCAGAAAACCGGATAGCGTGCCCTGCCTGTCGAATATGGCACTTACCGTCAGGTTCACTCTGCGCCGAGTGCCATCTTTGTGCACATAGGTCCATTGCCGCGTTTCGGGCTCCCCCTGCCGCGCCAGATGGACGAAAACCTCGAAACCACTGATCTCGCGACCTACGAGCTGTGAAAGCTCGCGACCTCGTTGCGTAACCTCATCACCCAGGTGGATTAACGCCGGGGTCTGGAGACCGACCACTTCCTCTGCCTGATAGCCCAGCAGGCGTTGAGCGCCCCGGTTGAACAGCGTAATCAGCCCATCCGGGTTGATGGCGATGACGCTTACGCCGGTTGCCGAGTCGAGAATGGCCTGTAGTTGGGCGCTGGTTCGATGGGCCTCATCCTGCTGCTCGCGCATCTCGGTGATATCGGCATGAGTGCCATACATCATCAACGGCTTACCTTCATCAGTCCAACTCACAACACGCCCACGGTCATGCACCCAAACCCAGCGCCCCGACTTGTGGCGCATGCGGCATTGATAGTCATAGAAGGGCGTTTCGCCACTGAAGTGGCGCTCCAGGCGGACGCCTGACTCACGGAGGTCATCGGGATGGGCGTGGTTTAACCAGGTATTGATGTCGACGGGGGCCAGTTCCTCGAGGCGGTAGCCAATAATCTCCGCCCAACGCTCATTGAAGGTGGTTTCACCCGTCTGAACGTTCCACTCCCATGTACCAATGTTGGTGCCATCGATGATGCACTTGAGGCGTTCGGCCTGCTCCCATGGGGCTGAGTCCGTTTTCTGCTGGCTGGAAGTGTCTCGCATTCAAAGCCCTACTGCTGGCAGATACAGTCAGTTAGGTTAGATGAACCTTGCGAGAAAATCGTCAGGTGAGTCTGCCTTAATTGCGGGCGCAAGGTGACGGCGAATCTTCGCAACAAGTGACTGCTTTTGGCCGGAAGCGGACGGTACAAAACTGGACCTGGGTTCATCTTGACCGGATGCACCAATGTCTGTAATTCATTCATTTGAGGTTTGGGGTCCATTCTTCGCCTAGCCGTGGCGCAGTTCGACAAGAACTGCGCCACATACGAAGCCAGAACTGGCGCAGTTCATGAAACTGCGCCAAGTCATCAACGCCCGCGAACGCTGCAATGCTGCTGGCTCGAAATCAAAAAACAACAGCTACTTGAACAGTCGACTCCACTCACGATTCACCAGGGATCGACAGATAGCAGGTGAACCTCCGAAGCACCGATGCGAGACCGTCTTCATTTGCGCCTCTGCCATGTATGAAATCTCTTCTCCGTCCTGATTGAGAAGTACGCCCCCAGCACCTTTTAGCAATGCATGCCCTGCTACCACGTCATGCGCGGAAACCTGGACAAGTGACACGCCCGCAACCCCATCACCTGCAGCTACACGAGCTAACCGGTAGGCAATGCTTGGCATCGCGACAAATCTACCCGGAGCACACAATTCAGAATTTAGCTCTGGCTTCATCCTGGCAGCAGTACTGACCATTACTCGACTGCCTGAACTCCACTCCTGTTTTGACAGATTCGCGTCAACCGGCTCGCCATTACGCAACACTGATGGCATACCCTTAGCCCAAGCGATGCAGTCAGCAGGGCGCCCCTCCAGTACAGGCGCATACACAACACCGAGAACAGGCTGAGCATTTTCAAGAAGTCCTACCGAAATGGCAGAGCCCTTGAATCCCTTCAGAAAGTCAGCAGTCCCGTCGTTAGGATCCACCACCCAGCAGAGCGGGGCACCGGTCAACAAATGCCCTGTTTCCTCGCCCCAGAAATCTCCATCCAAAAGATCCAGCAGGCAAGGCCGCAATAGAGCCTCGATTTCTACATCAACATCCGCTTTATCACCCGCTCCGCGAGGCCCCTTAGGACGCTGCCACTCTGCGACTAGAAGCTCGCCTGCCCTAGTGACCACCTGTGTGACCCTAGAGAGCAGCGATGAATAATCCATGTGTTTTCTCCAGCGCTCATCCAGCCTTAAGAACCAGCATGCAGCCGCAGCTCAACGCGGAGTCTTCGGCACAATGCCGACCTGCATGCCAAAGGGATTAAACACGCTGTTCAGAGTCTGAACCGTCGGGTTGCTCTCATCCAGTTCCAGCTGTCGCAAGGCGCGCAATGACAACTTGCACATCTGTGCAAATCTGGCCTGCTGCAAGCCAGTCACCTCCTTACGCAGACGCCGCACTGCTTCTCCAATCGTGATCTCGCCGCTAGCCAACTGCTGCTGCAGCTCATTCAAAATGCGATTTCGCTCAAGAATGTCCATTTAGACCAACCCCCACTGAAGCATCCGCTGCTGGAGATTTCTAAGGGCTATACGAGGGTGACTCATGGTTGAATCAGGAAGTCCTTGTGCACTCAGCAGGTCAGGTAGCGCGAGAAGGTCCTGAGCTGCCAACCGCAATCGCTGGTACAGCTCATCGGCATTAACCCACCCCGCGACCTCATTACAGGCCCTTCTCCAGTTAACCTCTCCAGCAAGCTCGATGTGCTTTGGCCACTTCGTCGTACGCGTAACCCCCTCTTCGTCCATGACCATCGGCGCTAGGTCGTAGATTGGCGCCAACCGAACCCCCTGCTCGCAGCGGAGAATCGCGGTGTTGCGTCCGTGATTATCTGAATTACCGAGAATCTGGTTCAGCAGATCACGCCGCATGTATTCAAACACCAGATCTCCGACCTGCTGCTCCTGTCCAACAGCTCGCCATAGTTCGACCAGATTCCCCAGCACGTGCGTATGCAGCATGTAGCTACCCGCCTCGGTTACACCACATAGCGAGTACATGGACTCAACGGCAGTTCGGCTAACACCTGCGGGGCTAATCTCCCGATCAAAGCGATGCATCCAGAGACTGGGCTTACTGCCCTCCTCCAATGCCAGCCCTTCAGCTGCAACCGTATCCATTCCAAGCTGTTGGACAGCACGATAGAAGCAGTACTCGCTGCGCAGGATGTCCTGATCGGTCTGACCGGCTTTGTTACGCGCGAACTTCACAAACCAGTGCTGGGCTGCGTCTGCATCTGGCAACACGGCATCTGGATGCAGGGCGCCCTGACGATCTTCAGTCAGCAACAGCTTGGGGGCCTCACCGCCAGCACCTGTCGCCCCACCAATCGCTGCGCCCTGTTCATACGCGTACTCCAGGAATCGTGAGTCCCGACTAATAACCTCATCGCGCGTAAAACCGAGCACAGGGCTGCCCGCAATCGCCTCGACGGACTCCTTGATACGCAGATTGCCAATTGGCGCTGGTGTGCATCGCCCAAGAAGGTAGAGATCAAGATTGAGACCCTCGGGCCGCTCGCCGCCCAAACGCTTCAGTAGAAAGCGTCTTGCTGCACCTGATGGCAGGATGTCGAAGAGAAACGCAGGCGCCTTCTTATTTCGCCAAGAATCCCATCCGAGAGGGTAAGCTGCACTGACAGCCACATTCAGCCGAGTGCCTACAGACTCCAAGGAGTCAACCAGATAGCCCTGCTGGTAGCCATAAGCACAAGCACCCTCCAGCCCTTCCTCGGGCTGCTCGAAACGGAGCTCCATGGCATTGCGCCACTGGCCATCCCTATAAACCTGCAGAGTAAGATTGTGCATATCAGTCACCGGCACTTTAATGCCCAAACAGTAGACGCACACGCACAAAAAGGCAATTTAATGCCTAAAAAATCATCTTAGCCACAGAATAAGGCATTAAAGTGCCTCAACCTCAGGAACTAGTTCCCGCTTCGCAGGGCGCTGCCCGTGTTCAACTCCCCAGTAAGGATTTGAACCCGCGCCCAGCAAAACTGCCCAACTGGCAACACTTACACTGGGCATATTTGGATGCGCTCTTGACGGAAGGCTCAAGGTTCCTATACTGCAGATCGGCTGAGTGAAATCCTACAAATCAGTTTTTTGGGGCCAAGCGCCCGAAACACTGATTTGAGCCGGGCATTTGTGTCTTTGGATTCAAATCCCCCCGACTCCACCAAATAACACTACACAAGCCCCTGATTTTCCCTGCGAAAATCAGGGGCTTTGTGTTTTTAGCGGCAGCGGTTTCGAAGGATCGTTTCAATATATGGAGAAGCTGTAGCTCGGCTGAGTTTCGGCGACGATGGTAAACCGCTGTCGTCACCATGAATAGGCCCCGCTTCCCTAGAGACCTCCGAGCCTCATAATTGAGGCCCATTAGGAGGTGCCATGAGCAACCAGCGTTACCCCGAAGAATTCAAGATCGAAGCGGTCAAGCAAGTGACCGAGCGCGACC
>NZ_JAEIOI010000006.1 GCF_021375795.1 Pseudomonas anguilliseptica
GCCTGGTCACCGTGCCAGCAGGCGTCACCGGTTTCAGCGTGAGCGTGCCGACCCTCACCGACACCGTCACCGGTGAACCGGTGGAAACCGTCACCCTGACCATCGGCGGTCAAACCGGCACCGGTGGCATTTTGGACGTCAACACTGCACCTGTTGCATCCACTTCCATTGCAGCAGGTACAGAAGATCAGTTGCTTACATTGACCTGGGCCAATTTTGGCGTCAACGATGCTGATTCGGGCCCTGAAAGCCTTGCAGTTGTCATTACTGAACTGCCAAGTAATGGCAATCTTGAGTATCAGTTGAGTAACGGCTCATGGGCACCTGTAGCCTTGAACCAAACTATCGGCAAAGCTGATATTGATGCCGGAAAATTACGTTTTGCGCCTGGCACAAATGAATCAGGCATTGATGCATTTGGCGGAACTGGAGTCGGCAACCAACAAGCCGACTACGCCCACATCAAGTTCAAGCCGACCGATGGCGTGAATGAAGGTACGGAAGCCACACTCGTAGTCGACATTGCACCAGTAGCCGATACCCCCGTACTCAACCTGAATAATCAGCTTAACCTGCCCGACGGCAGTGGCCTGTTGGTTCAGACTTGGATAGGTCTGCCACTGGGGACGAACGGCAACGGCGCCAACCCAACTACTTTGCAATCCGTAATTGATCAGGCTGGCGCACCAAGCAACAGCACGACACTGAGCGATGTAAATAACAACAATGTAATTGAAGGTACTGCTAGCAAAGTCTCTGGTTTGATTTACCTGGAAGCTGGCCAGACATATACCTTCAGCGGCGTTGGTGACGACAGTATCCGCGTCGTGGTCGGTGGCAACAATGTGGCTCAGGCTACGTGGAGCCCTGGCAGCGGTCAGTTCAATGGCAGCTTTACACCGGCTAGCAGCGGCTACTACACCCTGGCGATTTATCACCACAACCAGAGTGGCCCCGGTGACTATGATGTGAACGTATCGGTTAATGGTGGACCGTCACAGGATCTCAACAGCACAAACTTTGACTTGTTCCCTAATAGCAACGCGATTACAGATCAAGGCGTCCGCCTGAGCGATCTACAAACCGACGCAAGCGGCACTTTCTATCGCCCATTCGACATCAACGAAGGCAATGAGGACAGTTCGATTCCGCTGTCCAAAATCACTGCTGGCCTAGTGGATACTGATGGTTCCGAAACACTGGTAATTAACATCTCAGGATTGCCAGAAGGCGCAACACTTAGCGATGGCATCCATACCTTTACCGCATCGGCAGGTAATACCGTTGCCCCCGTCAGCGGCTGGACGCTCAACAATCTGTCGCTCACTCCGCCACAAAATTTCAATGGCACAATTAACCTCAGCGTGACAGCCACTGCCACTGAGCAGGCCAATGGCAACCAAGCCAGCACCACGCAGAATCTGGTGGTAACGGTACATCCGGTTAATGATGCGCCAGTGGGAAATAGTGACAGCTACTCCACAGTCGAAGGCGCCACAGTGATTCACGGCACTGTTCTGGCCAACGACACGGATGTAGATGCAGCCCACTCGGCACTGCGTGTGGCGCAGTTCGCAACCAACAACAGCAGTAGTGCTACCGCGGCGAACGGCAGTAATTCGATCACCACAGCACTTGGCGGCACAGTGGTGATGAACGCCGACGGGACTTTCACTTACACCGCCCCTGTGCGTAACCACGGCGATGCAGTAGCAGATGTCGACAGCTTCGTTTATCGGGTTTCTGACGGCAGCCTGAGTTCCGCATGGACGACGGTAACCATCGACATTACCGATACCGCCCCAATCGCCAATCCAGACACGGACAACGTTGGCGTGGGAGTACGCAGCCATAACGCCAATAATTACGCGACCATCACCGGCAATGTCGTGACCGGTGAAGGCAATGTTGGCGGGCAAGACACTCTGGGAGCCGATGCAAGTCGGGTTTCCAGCATCGAGTTCAATGGCACGAGCTACAACCTTGGTGCCGGAAACACCACCATCACGACCACTCACGGCACTCTGGTAATCAACCAAACTGGCAGTTATAGCTACACCTCGACCTATCAGAACAAGGTGGTTCCGGCATCCACAGGGACAGGGAGTGGTGCATCTACGACTGCCACCATTATTTCGGGCTGGAATACCGCTGGCATCAGCCTGTTTGGTTTTGATGGCTCATCGCCATTGAATGCCAACAACACACTCAACTTGGCCTCTCTAACAAACAGCGCATCAAATATCGTTCGTTACCGCAACAATAGCGGTAGTAACAATGATGGTCTGGGGGTGGAAACAACCCTAACAGGTAATGACACAAACCAAAGCAACACTTCACGTATCGAGAACAACGAACACCTCGTACTCAACCTGAATATGGCGAGCCGCAGCACAAGTGTGACCCTGACCGATCTTAGTGCTGCTGAGAGTGCGCAATGGCGGGCTTACGATGCAGGCGGCAACCTTGTTGCCTCGGGAACTATTACCGGAGCATCGAGCAATGTCGTAACCAGTGAGATCACCAGCCCACAAGCATTCCAGTACCTTGTGTTCACCACTGGAACCGCTAGCTCCAACTACCGAATCAACGGGCTGACAGCTACACCGGATCTGAGCAGTATCACGCCGGATCAATTCACCTACACCCTGACCGATGCCGACGGTGATAGCTCAAGCACAACCCTGACCATCAGTACCAGTGGCAGCCCAAGCGCCATGGCCGATGTCGCTACGGTGTATGAGGCCGGTCTGGCTAATGGCACCCAGGCAGGGGTGGCGACAACAACAGTGACGGGCAACCTGCTGCTCAACGATGCCGGCATCAGCGCTAACACCAGCATCACCAGCATCAACGGTGTTCAGCCTTCCGGCGGCACTATTACCATTAGTAATACCATTGGCACTCTGGTCGTGAATGCCAATACGGGCGCTTATACCTATACGCTGAATAGTGCTACGACCGAAGGTGTTAACGACAAACCAACGTTCAGCTACACGCTCACTGACAGCGACACCGGCAAGAACAGCAGTAGCACGCTGACCATCAACGTAATCGATGACGCACCAAGCGGTGGTGACATCACCCAAACCTTGCAAGCGGCCGATGCGGCGGCTACCTACAACTTGGTCATCGTACTTGATCGTTCGGGCAGTATGGCATGGGATTCTGCGGGCCGGGCTTCCAACCAAGCGGGCTTCGATCCGGCGAGCGTACGCATGGACATTGCCAAGGATGCGTTGGAGCAACTGATCAAGAGTTACGACAGACTAGGCAAGGTCAACGTCAAAATTGTCAGCTTCGCCGACGACGTCACGACCTCCAACTGGTATGTCGACAATACGACTGGCGCAATCAAATTCGTAGACCAGACGCAAGCCAATGGCGGCACTCAATACAGCACAGCTTTGAACTCGGTGATAAGCAACTGGGGCACTCCGCCCGCAGCCGACAAAACCCTGTTCTACTTCGTTACCGACGGTGAACCCACCAGCGGATATGCGGTTGGCGGGTCAAACACAACTAACTGGCAGGACTTCGTCCAAGACAATGGTGACATTGCCTTTGCCATCGGTATCGGCAGCAGTGTCTCCATGAGCAATATCACTCCTATCGCCTACCCAAACACGGCCGATGGAGCCAACGAGCCTTATGCCATCACGCTTACCAATCCAGCTGATCTGACCAACACCCTGCTGCAAACAGTGGATGGCGGTGTGGTGCTGGGCAATGTCTCCGTGCTTTCCAACAACGGCACCAGCGGCATGCTATTGGGTGCAGATGGAGGCACGCTGACCAGCGTGGTGGTGGACGGCACGACCTATACCAAGGCTGCCGGCAACGAGCAAACCATCTACACCATCAAGGGCGGTGAGTTGACAGTGAACTTCACTACCGGTGCCTATACCTACCGCCTGGAAGTGAACCAAAGTATCCACAATGAAACCGAGGTATTCCGCATCACCGCCACCGACAATGATGGCGATACCAAGAGTATCAATCTGAATATCGTGCTGGATTATGAGGCCAACCTGGATGCAAATCGCGACACCATCCTGACCAATATCCAGGGCGGCGCACCGATCACGATTTCGAGTCAATCCCTGTTACACAACGACAGCAGCGGTGGCGATGCCAGCATCAGCAGCGTCGGAGGTGCGGTCAATGTAACGGTAAGCGGTACAGACACCATTACCTTTACGCCAGGAATAGGTGGTGCTATCGGGGTGTCGACCGAGGCGAGTGGTGATAGTGCAAGCAACAATCAGAACAACACCCTGCAAACCGCAATCGACTTAACCGATCGTAGCCAATTCGGCAACCTTGGCACCTCAGGCACCGGCTGGGCGGTTGACTCGAGCATCGTAGGATATACCCGAGTATTGAGAGGGCTTCTGGACAATACCAGCTCCAACTCCAGCGGCCGCGATCTGGATGCAGTCAAAGTTCATCTGATTGCAGGCGAACGTATCTATATAGACGTGGACGGCATCACCGGAACCAACAGCAGTCCGGACCGAACAGTGCTGCGGACTATTTATGACGCCAATGGCAATTCGCTGCAGTCCTATACATCCGATAGCTGGTTCACTGCGACCACTACAGGTGATTTCTATATCAGCCTGCAAACCAACTCCAACACCAGCAGCG
The DNA here is from genome assembly GCF_021375795.1 of Pseudomonas anguilliseptica. Classification (GTDB taxonomy): domain Bacteria; phylum Pseudomonadota; class Gammaproteobacteria; order Pseudomonadales; family Pseudomonadaceae; genus Aquipseudomonas; species Aquipseudomonas anguilliseptica_A. The sequence continues at coordinate 4,651 of NZ_JAEIOI010000006.1, forward strand.
ATACCCCGTATAACCTTGTGCTGACCATTGATACACCCTCACCCAGCTTCAGCTACACCCTCAGCGAAAACGGTGCGAGCACTAGCACTGCGGTCGATATCCAGCATGTCACCGGCAATATCATCAATGGTACCGATGCCGACGAGATACTGATCGGCGGCAGCACCAACGACACCCTTAATGGTGGCGCGGGCAACGATGTACTGATCGGTGGCGCAGGCAATGACATTCTCAATGGTGGTACGGGGCGCGACCGGCTGGAGGGCGGCGCGGGCAACGACACCCTCAATGGTGGAGCAGGCAACGACATCCTGATCGGCGGAGAGGGTGATGACATTCTCTCTGGTGGTACTGGCGCTGATACCTTTGCCTGGAAAGCAGGTGATCTGAACAGTGCCAATGGCAAAGACGTGATCATGGACTTCAATGTCGCCCAAGGCGACCGTATCGACCTGAGCGATCTGTTGCAGGGTGAATCTGCGGAAAACATTGAGCAGTTCCTGCAATTGGTAACCGTGAACGGCACTTCGACCTTGCTGGTCAGCTCGACCGGGCAATTCGAGGAAGGTGACAGCAATGCGGCTATCGCCAGCAAGACGGACGTCAAAATCGAGTTGTCCGGCGTAAACCTGTCGGGCTATGACATCAGCACGCTAATCGGGACAACTGACACCTCGACCATCAAGATCGACTAAACCGATAACCACAACCCCGCTACCATAAGGCGGCGGGGTTGTTCAGTCAGGGTGGCCACAGAGGCAAGGAGCGGTCGATGTTGTATGTAAAGCGGGACGCCTGGGGCAATCTGCAACAGGTGGAAGCGGCGCCCTTCGAGGGCATGGATGGCGAGTTGCTGGCCGATAGCCAGGAAGCTCAGGCCTGGTATGCCAACCAGACGGTCGAAAGCAGCCTGCTGCAGCTCAAGCAGAGCGACCTGGACATGATCCGGGTACTGGAAGACTTGATTACCGTACTGATCCGTAAAGGTGTGGTACGCATCACCGATCTGCCAGAGGCCGCGCAAAGCAAGCTGGTCGGCCGTAGCAAGGCGCGGGATGCCTTGGGCGGGCTGCATCGGTTGATCAATGATGATGAATCAAAGCTGATCTGATCCAAGCGCATTGATACGTCAGGCTAACAAGGGTTCGCGGGCATAGCCCGCGCCTCCAGAACCTGCTTCAGCGCCAAGGCCCGGGCTCACCGAACAGACGACCCTGTACGCCGCTAATGCCCATGGCGCGTAGCACCTGCCACTCCCCTTCTGTTTCCACGCGCTCAGCAATCAACGGCAGATCGATGCTGTTAGCCGCGCGCTGCATGGCCTCGATAAACAGGCGCTTGTCGTTTTCCTGATCGATGTCGCGGATATAGCTGCCATCCACCTTGAGGTAGCCCAGGCCCAGCTTCGCCAGGTTGCCGATCATGCTGAAGCGCCCGCCGAAGTGCTGCAGGCCAAGACCAAAACCCAGGCTGCGCAAGCGCTGGGTCAGGCTTTCCAATGCGGCCTGGTCGGGGAGCTGGTCTTCATCCAATTCCAGGGTCAGACGCGACCCCAGTTGGCGGTTCTGCTGCAATACGGCATACAGTGCCGCCAGCGCTTGCGGATCACGAATACTGCTGCCAGACAGGCTCAGCGCCACAGCGGCCTGATGCCCTTGCAGCTGTTTGAGCACCAGGCCCAGCATGACCTGATCCAGCCGCGCAGCCCAACCGAAACGCTCAACCCAGGGCAGGAAGCGCCCGGCGGGAATCACTGCGCCCTGTTCATCCAGTACCCGCGCCAGCACCTTGTGGTGCAGCACGCGTGCAGAGTCACCGGCAGCCACCACCGGCTGGAAGAACAATTGGATACGCCCCTGCGTCAGAGCCTGATCCAGCAGGCGGTACCAGCTTTGCCCTTCATCCACCGCCAGCGACTGTTCAAGCAGCTCATTAAATGTCCAGCTCGGTTGCGCCTGGCTGGCGGCTTGCGCCAAGGCGCTGTCCAGCGCGCGGAACAGGTCGTTTTCTGCAGCACCTGGGGCGAAACTGGTCAGGCCCATATGCGCGACCGGCAGGCAGTCGCTGGCTCCAGTTTGCTGCAGGCTGTTTAGCTTCTGCTCCAGCTGCTCAGCCAGCTGTTGCGCCTCATGCCGTTCATACCCCGGCGCGAGCAAGGCGAACTCGCCCCCGCGGTTACGCGCCAGAACAAAGCGTCCCTGGCTGAGCTGTTGCAGCTGCTCGGCAATGCTGACCAGCAACTGGTCGGTGCGCTGACCGCCCAGGCGCTGGTTGAGGCCGCTCAGGTCATTGACCCGCAGCAATAGCAAATAACCACTGCAGGCCTGCTCGTCGACATTCAATCGGGCATGCAGCTGCAGATCGAAATAGCGCCGGTTGGCCAGCCCGGTCAAGCTGTCCTGATAGGCTTCAGCCCGCAACGCTTCACTGCGCGCGGCCTCCTCGGCAAACAGTGCCTTGAGTTTGCCGACCATCTGGTTCATGGCATTGACCACCCGGCGAAACTCGGGGGTTTTCGGCAGTTCCGGCAAGCTGAGGAATTCGCGGCGGGCGATGGCATTGGACTGCTCGACCATATAATCCAGCGGCCGCAGCTGACGCTTGAGCAGCAGCACACCCAGGGCAATGCACAGCACACCGCTCAGGGTCAGCCATAACAGGTTGCCAAGGGTGCTCTGCCAGAGTTTGCCGACAGCAAATAACGGGTGACTGATCACCTGCACCTGCGCGGCCTGACGCCAGCCATCACTGACAATCGCATCGCCCTGGGCCGGCTCCAGGTCGACCAGGCGGGCAAACCACTGGGGCGCCTCGCCGCTGACCGGCACACCGCTGCGTTCAACCAACAGCTTGCCGGTTGCCGGGTCGGTAACGCGAATGCTCTCGAAATAACCACTGTCGAAGATCGAGCTGACCATCAATTCGATCATCGCGGTGTCGTTGACATGCGGGCTGAGCGAGAGACCCAGCGCCGTGGCGGCATCCTGGGCATGGGCGCGCAGCTGGTTGACCTGCTGCTCACGCGAGCTTTCCACACTGACCAGAAAACTGCCGACGAAATTCACCAGCATCAACATGCAGATGGCGATAAACAGCTGCTTGAACAACGACATCAACCACTCCTGTCGAGCCCACCGCACAGCTATCGGCCCGAATACGCGTAAACAAATCAGATCGTCGCGACCGGCGCGGTACTCAGAAAGCGCTAACGCCCGCTCGCAGCACAGCTGTGCGACGCCCGTCATGGTGCGGGGCGTAGGCGCAAAACACAATGTTCAGCGCATCTGCGAGGACAACTCAGCGGAGGGAAACGAGAGGGTTGCGATGGCGGTCGCATTGCCCGTTGCAGGCAAGCGACCGCGCAACGAAGGTGGAACTCAGGCGCGGGGCAGACCACGCAGGTGGATAAAGCCGAACAGCAGCACTTGCAGACGCTGCAACCAGAGCTGCGGCTGGCCAACCAGGCGCGCGTTGAATAGCAGCATCTCGCCGAGATGCGCCAGCAGCATGCCACCGGCAATCAGATTGACAGCCAGGTGCCAGCCCTCACCCATGGGGTAAAACAGGTTGAGCAGCGCCAGCAACCAGAATGCGGCCAGCGCACCCTTGGCGAATATCAGAACAGGCATGAAGCACTCCTTCATCAGGTGAAAAACCTGAGCAGTCTGCCCTGATAACGCCTCAAGTGAGTCCGCACTTTGGTCGGGTCGCACAGCGCAGCAACACTCAACGCAGGGTCAGGGCAATCGGCGTATCGCCGAAGTCAAAGCAGCCGAGGAAAGTTTTGATATCCAGCAGATTGCCGTCGACTTTTACATCACCCAGTAGCGCCCCCTTGAGCAGGCCATTCTCGCCGCTCATCACGGTGTCCAGGTAGGTCTTGTCGAGGGTCAGCTTGAGCGTGGTGCCCTCGGGGATGCCCTGATGCAACTGCACCACGCCACGGCGAACTTCCAGCGCCCACTGCTCGCCGATATCCGGGAAGCTGAAACCCAAGGTCAGCTGCACATCATTGGCCTTGTCCGGGTCAACACGGGCAATCCAGTTCTGCAGGAAGATCCGCGCCGGGAAGGTCTTCAGCATGTCCGCCGAGAGAAACGCGCTGCGCATGCTCACGGCCATCTGCTGGACATCCTCACCGGCCAGCTTGCCTTCCAGCTCCATAGCGCTCATCAGGTACCAGTTGCGCCAGTTGATGTTCATGCTGGCGTAACCCAGCTTACGGAAGCTGCGCGCCTTGATATCGCGGGCCAGCGTGTCCTCGTTGTCCACCTGAATGGCGTAGCTGGACAGCTCGGCAGCCCATTGGTAATCACCCTTGAGGTAAGCCTCGCCAGCGGCCAGCAGCAGTTTTTCCCGCCCGCCCATCAAGGCAATCAGACGCTCGGCTTTATCTTTTGGCGGCAGCGGATCGAGGGCCACCGGGTCACCCTGGAACCAGCCCAGGTAGCCGTTGTAGATCTGCCGCACGCTGTGTTTCACCGTGCCGTAGTACTCACGCAGGTAAGGCGTGTAGCCGGCCAGGTGCGGCGGCAGTTTGACCTTCTCGACCAGCTCGTCCGGGGTCAGGCCCTTGTTCATCCAGCGCACGGTCTGATCATGGATATAGGCGATGCCGTCGCGAGTCATGCGCAACACTTCCTCGACCTTGTCCTGGCCACTGACCGGGCGGCCATGCAGCGGCACCATATGCTCGGCCTGATAGGCGCGCAGCTTGTCCAGGCTGTCGACCCACACCACCGGGTCGCGGAATTTGGTGCCGCGCAGGGTGTGGATATTCGGCAGAGTTGGCCCCTGCTCCACCTCGGCGCTGATCAGCACGCGGTTATCCGGCAGGTAGACGATGATCTCGTCCGGCGCTTCGCTGGGCACATGCAGAAACTGCAGATCCAGACCGGCGATGCGCGTGTCGAGCTTGTCCTTGAAGGTCAGGGTCGGCGCGATAAAGGTCGACGCCTCGGCCTTGGCCAGCGGGCCGATCCCAGCGTTCATCTGTTCATGGTCACTGGCCGGCAGCGCCGCACCGAAGCTGTAGCCGGAACGCACCGAAAGAATCGGCCCGACCAGCGCGCCCTGCGCCACCACATTGGCCAGCAGGGTGTCGTGGGCGATGATCTGCACCTCGCCACTGCGCACCTGTTCTTCGCTGACGAAAGCCTTCACGCCATTGATGTGGTCCGGGTGGAAGTGGGTGTAGACCACCGCCTTGACCGGCTTATCGCTGATCTTGCGGAACTCGGCCATGATCTTGCGCGACTCGCTGACCGACTCGCCGGTGTCGATGATGATCAGCCCTTCCGGCGCTTCGATCATCGCCACGTTACCCAGCTGCCAGCCGACAGCGGAATAAACGTTGCCGGCCACCTGGTAGACCTTCTGCGCGAAGTGCTTGGTGTGCTCAGCCAGCTCCGGGTTGATCGACGGACGAATCTGTTCTTCAGGCAGCGCGGCCTGAGCGGCCAGGGGTAATGCCAGGCTCAGCAGCACGGCGGCAGTTCGATTCAGTAAAAACATGCGAGTCGCTCATTGTTATTGGCTGTATTGGCAGAGTGGCCAAGCGACAGCAATAATTCCAATGCATTCCAAATCAACAAATGATGCAATCTGCGCATGAATGATCTTCGTCAGCTTCGCCATTTTGTCGCGCTCGCTGAACACGGCCATTTCGCCCGTGCCGCCGAGGCCGTGCACCTCAGCCAACCCGCGCTGAGTCGCAGCATCCAGGCGCTGGAAAGCAGCCTCGGTTGCAACCTGGTCGACCGCCATAGCCGCGGTATCAGCCTGACCACCCACGGCCAACTGGTGCTGGAACATGCACAGCGCCTGCTGGCGGGCAGCCAGGCGTTGAAAAACGCCGTCAGCCAGCTGGGTAATCTGCAAACCGGTGAACTGCACCTAGGCGCCGGCCCCTATCCGGCAGCGCGCCTGGTGCCACGGGCGGTGGGTCGTATGGCGCTGCGCTACCCACGGGTGCGGGTCAACCTGCAGATCGGTAATTGGCTGGAACTGCGCAGCAGCCTGCTGGATGACGCTCTGGAGCTGTTTGTCGCCGACAGCCGCGAGCTGCTCGGTGACCCACTGTTGTGCATCGAGCCACTGCAGCGCCACAGCGGGGTGCTGTTCTGTCGCCCTGGTCACCCGTTATTGGCGCACGCCAGGCTGCAGATGCAGGCGCTGCTCGACTACCCCATGGCGGGCACCCAGCTGCCGCTGGCCGTGGCGCAGAACCTGCGTGCACTCAGTGGTCGCGAGCAGCCGCTGAGCATTCAATGCGACAACTTTATGGTGCTCAAAGCCCTGGTGGCCGACAGCGACGTGCTGAGCATGGCGCCTTGGGATGTGGTGGCGGAGGATGTGCAGGCCGGCCGCCTGGCGCGTTTGCCGCTGGCCGACGGTGTGCTGACCGAGCAATCAGCCTATGCCTTGATCAGCCGCGCCGGGCATAGTCTGTCGCCGGCAGCCGAAGTCATCCGTGAGGAAATCCTGGCCGAAGACCGCATCTTCGGCCAGCAGGTGGCGGATACACCTAACTGACTGGCGTACGCCATCAGTTGCGCTGGCGCTCCCAGCCGCGCCGCTCATCACGCCGCTGTTCGCCACCATGGCGGCCGTCGTAACGTTCCTGACGGTGTTGCGGACGCTCGCGAGAGTATTCCCGCGGTCGGTTATCCCAGCCGGCACGCGGCTGCACGGCGCGGTAGTCGTGGCGCTTCTGATAGCTGTGCGGTTGGTAATGCCGTGGGGGTGGCGCCGGCACGTAATAGCGCGGGGGCTGACGGTAATGTTCGTGGCGCCGCCCGTCATGGCGGTAGGCCGGATAACGCTGCTGCGGCACCACATAGACCGGGTAGCGTTGCACTTGGTAATAGGTGGTCGAATAGTGCCGGTCATAACCGCGGTGGCCATAGCCACTGCCGCCGCCGTAGACCGCACAACCGCTTAACGAGACAAACAACAGCGCCAACAACATGGATTTATAGGACATGGCGGCCTCCTTCGACCGCAGGTACGGCAACAACTGCTGTCGCTGCCAGGGATGGCTCCCAACTGATCAGACAACATCTGCCCCTCGCCAGTGCGCAGCGTGTGCACGGCAGATTTCATGTCAAATTATTTCAGCACCCATAGCGCCTTCGTTTCGGCTGACACAGGCCAACCTGGCACAGTCCTCGCTTAAGCCAGGCAGCATCAAGGAAATGCGTACGGCAGCAAGTCGCTTGCAGCCTGACAATTGGCAATGGTCGACTAGGGTTCCGATTCACCGCAGCGTACTGCGGTGGGTGTCCGGTCCGAGAGTCGACGACCTCAAGTAACGGCTCAGGCCATGGGGTTACACGGCGGGATAAAAGCCCGGGAGAACGCACAGCACAGCTGTCCGCTTTCCTGTTCCCGCTGACTGACCCGAGGTAACCATGCCCCTACGTACCCTGCTCGCCCGCCTTACCTGCAGCTGCCTGCTGGCCAGCCTGCTGTTGCAACCGGCCCATGCCGCCACTGAACCGAAAACCTTCAAGCTGTGCTGGTCGATCTTTGCCGGCTGGATGCCCTGGGGCTATGCCGGCAGCGAAGGGATCATGCAGAAATGGGCCGAAAAGTACGGTATCCGCGTCGAGATCAGCGAGGTGCCGGATTACGTCGGCTCGATTGAACGCTACAGCGCCGGCGAGTTCGATGCCTGCTCGATGACCAATATGGATGCGCTGACCATCCCGGCTGCGGCGGGCGTGGATTCCACCGCACTGATCATCGGCGATTTCTCCAACGGTGCAGATGCCATCCTGCTGCGCGGCCCGGGCCTGACCCTGAAAGACCTCAAGGGCAAGACCGTGCTGCTGGTGGAAAACTCGGTGTCGCATTACCTGCTCAGCCGCGCCCTGGAATGGGCGTTGCTCAAGCCTGAGGATGTGACCATCCAGCACGTCTCCGACACGCAGATTGCCGAGGCCTTTCTCGCCGGCCAGGGCGATGCGGTGATCACCTGGAACCCGATTCTGGCCAAGATCAAACATCAGGCCCAGGTCAGCCAGGTGTTCAGCTCCAACCTGATTCCCGGTGAGATCGTCGACCTCACTGTGGTCAACAGCAAAGTCCTCGCCGCCCACCCGGAACTGGGCAAAGCGCTGACCGGCGCCTGGTTCGAAACCCAGCGACTGATGGGCATGCCCACCGATGCCGGGCGAGCGGCGCGGGCGAAAATGGCCAGCGCCGCCGGCACCACACCGGAGGATTTCAGCCAGCAACTCGACACCCTGCGCTCGTTCTATTCACCGCGTTACGCCCTGGCGTTTGCCAGCGCCAACAAGATGCCCGAGCTGATGCAGCGGGTTGCCCAGTTCGCCGACCAGCAGAAGCTGCTCGGCCACGACGGCAAGGGCCTGGAGAAGCTGGGTATTGCCTTCAGCGGGGAACGCAGCCTGGGCAATGCCGACAACATCCTGCTGCGCTTCGATGGCCGCTATATGCAGATGGCCGCAGACAAGCAACTTTGATCTGACGCCCCGCAATGCAGCACAGCCGCTGCATTGCGCACCGCCAGGGCGCACAAGCCAGGCCTGCTGTCAGCAGAAACCCCGTGCCAGCGGGCTAGTTCAAGCTGGCACGATGTTCGCAATACCCAACTCGTGCAGGAACAACCCGCTGTGGCGGGATCGCGGCACCACAACTTGCAATAGCTGACTAGGGTTCCGATCCGCGTTCCGATGAATACGGGTGACTGGTCCGAGAGTTGGCGACCTCCTTCGAGGTTACACGGCGGGATAAAAGCCCGGGAGAACGCGCCCCACCCGTGGGGAAACCGCCGCGCACTCCTGCCTGTCTTTCTCGAACTGGAGGCTCCACCATGCGTAAGACCCGTCTGTGTTCAGTACTCGCCGCCGGCCTGGCCGCCGCCATCAGCCTCAATAGCCACGCCGCGCCGAAAACCGACTTCAGCGTCTGCTGGACCATCTACGCCGGCTGGATGCCCTGGGAATACGGCGCCGCAGAAGGCATCGTCGACAAATGGGCGAAAAAGTACGACATCAACATCGATGTGGTGCAGATCAACGATTACGTCGAGTCGATCAACCAGTACAGCGCAGGCCAGTTCGACGGCTGCACCATGACCAATATGGATGCCCTGACCATCCCCGCCGCTGGCGGCGTGGACAGCACCGCGCTGATCATCGGCGACTTCTCCAACGGCAACGACGGCGTCGTGCTCAAGGGCGAGAAGAAGACCCTGGGCGACCTCAAGGGCCAGAACGTCAACTTGGTTGAACTCTCCGTGTCCCACTACCTGCTGGCCCGCGGCCTGGAAAAAGCCGGCCTCAGCGAGAAAGACCTGAAAGTGGTCAATACCTCCGACGCCGATATGGTCGCGGCCTTCGCCACCAGCGACGTCACCGCGGTGACCACCTGGAACCCGCTGCTGGCCGAGATCGAAGCCACGCCGAATGTGACCAAGGTGTTCGACTCCAGCCAGATTCCCGGTGAAATCATCGACCTGATGGTGGTCAACAGCGACACCCTCAAGGACAACCCGGCCTTCGGCAAAGCACTGACCGGCGCCTGGTACGAAATCATGGCCACCATGAGCGCTGACACCCCGGCCGGCAAGACCGCGCGCGAGCATATGGCCAAGGCCTCCGGCACCGACCTGGCCGGCTATGACGCACAACTGGCGGCGACCAAGATGTTCTATTCGGCCAAAGACGCCGTGGCCTTCGCCACCAGCCCGAAACTGCCGGCCACCATGACCAAGGTCGCGGAGTTCTCCTTCGGCCACGGCTTGCTCGGCGAAGGCGCACAAAGCGCTGATGCCATCGGCATGAGCTTCGCCAAAGACATCGTCACCGGCGACAAGGGCAACCTCAAGCTGCGCTTTGACCCGAGCTATATGCAGATGGCGGCTGACGGAAAACTCTGACGCCGTAGGGTGCGCCGTGCGCACCCTACATAGCTCTCGTTCACCCATGAGATAGCCCCATGCGTCTGATCAACCGCCACCCGGATCGCAGCGGTCGCCTGCTGCTGATCCTGCTGCCCTTCGCCCTGCTGCTGTTTGCCTATTTTGCAGGCTCGGCGCAGCGCCTGGCTGACAACCCCAACGACAAACTGCTGCCCAGCGCCAGCCAGATGGCCGCAGCAGTTGATCGCCTGGCGTTTACCGAGGACAAGCGCAGCGGTAACTACCTGTTCTGGCAGGACAGTGCTGCCAGCCTCAAGCGCCTGGGCATGGGCATTGGCATCGCCGCCCTTGCCGGTTTGTGCCTAGGGATTGCTGCCGGCATCATCCCGCTGTTCGGCGCGCCGTTGTCACCGTTGCTCACGGTGTTGTCGATGGTGCCGCCGCTGGCGATTCTGCCGATCCTGTTTATCGTCTTTGGCCTGGGCGAGTTGTCCAAGGTGATGCTGATCGTCATCGGCATCACGCCGATCCTGGCCCGCGATCTGGAACAGCGCGCCCGCGAGATTCCCACGGAAATCCTGATCAAGGCGCAAACCCTGGGTGCCAGCACCTGGACCCTGATCCTGCGCGTGGTGCTGCCGCAGTTGCTGCCGCGCCTGCTGATCGCCCTGCGTCTGGTACTCGGCTCGGCCTGGTTGTTTCTGATTGCCGCCGAAGCCATCGCCTCCACCGATGGCCTCGGCTACCGCATCTTTCTGGTACGTCGCTATATGGCCATGGACGTGATCCTGCCCTACGTGGTGTGGATCACCCTGCTCGCCTGGCTGATGGACCTGGGCCTGCGCCAGACCACCCGTCTGTGCTTTCCCTGGTATGAAGGAGCCAAGGCATGAAGCCCTTCATAGAAGTGAAAAACGTCTGGCAGGAGTACGGCGACCAGGTTGTGCTGGAGCGCCTGAATCTGTCGATCAATGAGGGCGAGTTCTGCACCCTGGTCGGCGCCTCCGGCTGCGGCAAGTCGACCTTTCTGCGCTTGCTGCTCGGTCAGGAACGCGCCAGCCGCGGTGAGATTCTGCTCGGTGGCGCGCCACTGGCCGGCGAGCCGGATAGTAGCCGTGGCGTGGTGTTTCAGCGTTACTCGGTGTTCCCACATCTGAGTGTGCTGGACAACGTCGCCATCGGCCTGGAACTGCCCCGCTCGCCGCTGCTCGGCCGCCTGTTCGGCAGCGCCAAGCGCGAAGCCCGCGAACAGGCGGCAGTGATTCTGCAGAAAGTCGGCCTCGGCCACGCACTCGACAAATACCCCAGCCAGCTCTCCGGCGGCATGCAGCAACGCCTGGCGATTGCCCAGGCGCTGATCATGCAACCACGCGTCTTGCTGCTCGACGAGCCGTTCGGCGCCCTCGACCCGGGCATTCGCAAGGACATGCACAGCCTGCTGCTGGAGCTGTGGCACGAAACCAAGCTGACCGTATTTATGGTCACCCACGACCTTAGCGAAGGCTTCAGCCTCGGCACCCGCCTGCTGGTGTTCGACAAAACCCGCATTGACCCGCATGCGCCGAACGCCTTCGGTGCGCGTATCACCTACGACATCCCCCTCAACAGCGACCGCCGCGCCACCCGCGCTGCCGTCGAAGCGTTGCCCGCGCATATCGCCGGCAACCTGCAACCGGCCCTGTAGGAGCACCCGATGACTGCCTCATTAAGCCTGCGCCCCACCCTCTACGAGGAACTCGTTCCCGGCGGCGGGCACACCTCCTTTATCCTCAAGCGCCGCCAGCTGCTGCGCATCACCGACCTCGAAGGCGGCGCCAACGCCAGCCTGCTGCTGCTCAATGCTGCGGAGAAAAGCGAACGGCTGAATCTGCCGGACAGCCTCAAATGCCAGCACACCGCCAAGCTCACCGCCGGCCACTGTCTGTATTCGGATATGGGCCGCGTGCTCGCCGCCATCACTGCCGATACCTGCGGCTGGCATGACAGCTTCGGCGGCGTGCTTAACGCCGCTGAAGTGCAGGAGAAATACGGTGCCGGCAGCTACCAGGAACTGCGCAACGGTTTCTTTCGCAACGGTGTGGACAACCTGCTGGTGGAAATGGGCAAGTGGAACCTCAATCTGCAAGACCTGCTGATGTGTCTCAACCTGTTCAGCAAGGTCACGGTCGACAGCGACGGCTGCTTCCACTTTCAGCCGGGCAATTCCAAGGCCGGCGACTACATCGAGCTGTACGCGCCGATGGACACACTGGTGGTACTCACCGCCCTGCAACACCCCATGGACCCCAATCCCGTGTATGCGCCCAAGCCGCTGCAACTGAGCTGGCACAAGGTCGAGAGCGACGGCATCAGCGTGCTGTGCCGCACCTCGCGCCCGGAAAACCAGCGGGGCTTCCATAACACCGAACGTCTGTACATCTGAGGCCGGCCAGCATGACTCTTATCTCAAGCGACAAGCACCCGGAAGCTGCGGTGTACCGCGCCACCATAGGCGCTGGCGAACCCTTTCTCTGTGAAGTGAAGGCCGGGCAGACCCTGCGCCTGCTTGATCTGGAAGGCAACCAGGCGGTCGATACGCTGTTCTATTCGGCGCGCAACCCGCGCGAGCGCTATGACGTGCAACGCACCCTGCGCAAACAGAACCGCGTGTACCTGACCACCGGCAGCGTGCTGTATTCCAACCTGGGCCAGCCGATGCTGACCATCAGCGCCGACACCTGCGGGCGCCACGACACCCTCGGCGGCGCCTGCGCCCAGGAGAGCAACACCGTGCGCTACGCCCTGGACAAGCGCTATATGCACAGCTGCCGCGACAATTTCCTGCGCGCCAGCCTGCACGACGGCCGCCTGAACAAGGCCGACATCAGCGCCAATATCAACTTCTTTATGAACGTGCCGGTCACCCCCGAAGGCGGCCTGACCTTTGAAGACGGCATCTCCGCCGCCGGCAAATACGTCGAGCTGATCGCACACATGGATGTGATCGTGCTGATCTCCAATTGCCCGCAGCTGAACAACCCCTGCAACGGTTACAACCCAACGCCGGCCGAGGTGTTGGTATGGGACTGACACGCTGGCAAGCGCTGCGACGCTGGCTGTTTCGCCTGTGCCAAAGCCGCGCGGGGCAGTGCCTGGAGCAGCAGCCCAAGCCACCGCAAAACCCGTAGGAGCGAGCCGACTCGCTATAGCGCGGATCGCCAGCAACCTGGCTCCCACCCAAAGCAAAAGCCTTTCAGCCACGGACGACCGTGGTGCAGACCGAATACCGCGGGACGGCCCGCCCACCCTTTCGAGGGCAAGCAGATGTTCGACAAACTCCTGATCGCCAACCGCGGTGCCATTGCCTGCCGCATCCTGCGTACTCTGCGTCAGCTCGACGTACAAGGCGTAGCCGTGTACTCCGAGGCCGACGCCGCCAGCCTGCATATCCAGCAGGCCGATGAAGCCTTCAGCCTCGGCGAAGGCCCGGCCGCCGGCACCTACCTGGTGGTCGACAAGATCCTTGCCGTCGCCAAGCAGACCGGAGCCAAAGCGATTCACCCCGGCTACGGCTTCCTCTCCGAGAATGCGGCGTTTGCCGAAGCCTGCGAGGCCGCCGGCATCGCCTTCGTCGGCCCGACGCCCGAGCAGCTGCGCGTGTTCGGCCTGAAGCACACCGCCCGCGCCCTGGCCAAACAGCACGGCGTGCCGATGCTCGAAGGCACCGAGTTGCTGGAAAACCTCGAGGCCGCGCTGAAAGCCGGTGAGGAAGTCGGCTATCCGGTGATGCTGAAAAGCACTGCTGGCGGTGGCGGTATCGGCATGCGCGTGTGCAACAGCGCCGCCGAACTCACCGACGCCTTCGACGCGGTCAAGCGCCTGGGGCAGAACAACTTCAGCGACAGCGGCGTATTTATCGAGAAGTACATCCAGCGCGCCCGCCACCTGGAAGTGCAAGTGTTCGGCGACGGTAAAGGTGAAGTGCTGGCCCTCGGTGTGCGCGACTGCTCGGTGCAACGGCGCAACCAGAAGGTGCTGGAGGAAACCCCGGCACCGAACCTGCCGGACGGCATGGCCGAGGAACTCTGTGCAGCGGCGATCAAGCTGGCCAAGGCGGTCAGCTACCGCAGCGCCGGCACGGTGGAATTTGTCTACGACAGTGCGGCCGAGCGCTTCTACTTTTTAGAGGTGAACACCCGCCTGCAGGTCGAACACGGTGTTACCGAACAGGTATGGGGCGTCGATCTGGTGCGCTGGATGATCGAGCTGGCGGCCAGCGACCTGGCACCGCTAAGTGAACTGGCGAAAAACCTGAAACCCAGCGGCCACGCCATCCAGGCACGCCTGTACGCTGAAGACCCAGGCCGCGACTTCCAGCCGAGCCCCGGCCTGCTTACCGCCGTGCAATTCCCGGCGGCCGATGGCAAAGCCCTGCGCATCGACACCTGGGTGGAAGCCGGCTGCGAGATTCCGCCCTACTTCGACCCGATGATCGCCAAGCTCATCACCTGGCAACCAACCCGTGAAGCGGCCAGCGCCGCACTTGGCCAGGCCCTGGCCGACACCCTGCTGTACGGCGTGGAAACCAACAGCCAGTACCTGCGGCAGATTCTGGTCGACGCACCGTTCGCCAGCGGCGAGCCCTGGACGCGCTGCCTGGAAGGCCTAACCTACCAGGCCAACACCTTCGAGGTGCTGTCCGCCGGCACCCAGACCACCGTGCAGGACTTCCCCGGCCGCCTCGGCTACTGGGCCGTTGGTGTGCCGCCGTCGGGGCCGATGGATGACCGCGCGCTGCGCCTGGGCAACCGCTTGCTTGGTAACGAAGAAGGCGCCGCCGGCCTGGAAATCACCATGAGCGGCCCGCTGCTGCGCTTCAACACCGATGCGGTGGTGGCGGTGACCGGCGCAGCGATTCCGCTGAGCGTGGATGGCAACGAACAGCCGATGAATACCGCGCTGCTGATCAAGGCCGGCAGCACGCTGAGCCTTGGCACCATCGCCGGTTCGGGCGCCCGCTCTTATCTGACCCTGCGCGGCGGCGTGCAGGTGCCCGAGTACCTGGGCAGCAAAAGCACCTTCACCCTCGGCCAGTTCGGCGGCCACGGCGGCCGCGCGCTGCGTGCCGGCGATGTGCTGCATATCCCGGCCTTGGCCGATCTGGAAGCCGGCGCGCAGCTACCCACCGAACTGTGCACCGTCCTGCCCGCCACCCGCGAAATCCGCGTGATCTACGGCCCGCACGGCGCACCGGAATACTTCACTCCGGCCTATATCGAGACCTTCCTCGCCACCGACTGGGAAGTGCACTTCAACTCCAGCCGCACCGGCGTGCGCCTGATCGGCCCGAAACCCGAGTGGGTACGCGACAGCGGCGGCGAAGCCGGCCTGCACCCGTCGAATATCCACGACAACCCCTACGCCATCGGCGCCGTGGACTTCACCGGCGATATGCCGGTGATCCTCGGCCCGGACGGCCCGAGCCTGGGCGGCTTCGTCTGCCCTGTGACCATTATCGAGGCCGACTTGTGGCAGTTGGGGCAGCTCAAGGCGGGTGACAAGGTCAGGTTCCTGCCAGTGGATATCACCACGGCACGGGAGTTGGCCACGACGCAAAATCATGCCTACGCGGACCTTTGTAGGAGCCAGCTTGCTGGCGATCCTGCGGCATCGCTAATCGCGAGCAAGCTCGCTCCTACACCAGCCCATGCGCTCATCTCCCCCATCGTTCTCGACATCGGCGAAGGCGACAAGCGCCTGGTCGCCCGCCTGTCCGGCGACACCCACCTGCTGCTGGAAATCGGCCAGCCGGAACTGGACCTGGTGCTGCGCTTCCGCGGCCATGCGCTGATGCAGGCGCTGGAAGCCAAGCACCTCGACGGTGTGATCGACCTGACACCGGGCATCCGCTCGCTGCAGGTGCACTACCAGCCGGAAACCCTGCCGCTGCAACTCCTGCTCGACACCGTCACCGGCCAGTGGGACGACGTATGCAACGCCCAGGACCTCAAGGTGCCGTCGCGCATCGTCCATCTGCCGCTGTCCTGGGATGACCCGGCCTGCCAGCTGGCCATCGACAAGTACATGACCACGGTGCGCAAGGACGCACCCTGGTGCCCGAGCAACCTGGAGTTCATCCGCCGCATCAACGACCTGCCCAACCTCGACGAGGTCTACAAGACCGTGTTCGACGCCAGCTACCTAGTGATGGGCCTGGGCGACGTCTACCTCGGCGCGCCAGTGGCCACGCCGCTGGACCCGCGCCACCGCTTGGTCACCACCAAGTACAACCCGGCGCGCACCTGGACCGCCGAAAACTCGGTGGGCATCGGCGGCGCCTACATGTGCGTGTACGGCATGGAGGGCCCCGGCGGCTACCAGTTCGTCGGCCGCACCCTGCAGATGTGGAACCGCTACCGTGAAGTCGCCGCCTTCCACGGCAAGCCCTGGCTGCTGCGCTTCTTCGACCAGATCCGCTTCTACCCGGTGGGTGCCGAGGAACTGCTGCAGATCCGCCGCGACTTCCCGCTCGGCCGCTATGAACTGCGCATCGAGGACAGCGAACTGGCCCTGGCCGACTACCAGGACTTCCTCGCCGAGGAAGCCGAGGGCATCGACGCCTTCCGCACCCAGCAACGCGCCGCCTTCGATGCCGAACGTCAGCGCTGGATCGCCTCCGGCCAGGCCCACTACGAAAGCGAGGAAGTGGTCGCCGAACTGGGCGACGACGCGCCGCTGGCGGCCGGCCAGCACAGCATCGACAGCCATATCGCCGGCAACCTCTGGCAGGTGCAGGTCGAGGAAGGCCACTCGGTGAAGGCCGGCGACGTACTGGTGATCCTCGAGTCGATGAAGATGGAGATCCCCCTCACCGCCCCGCGCGACGGCGTGGTGCGCGAAGTGCGCGTGCAACCCGGCTCGCCTGTGCGTGCAGGACAGCGCGTGGTGGTGCTGGAAGAGGGCTAAGGGATCAATCGGCACATACGTGCAAAGAGCTTTAGCCGCGACAGCGTCAACCAAGCAACAACCGTCGCGGTTAAAGCCTCTACCACACGACTGACGCCCTCCTTGACAACCAATCGGCGAGGTCCGATGTTTCAGCAGCGCCGGCCGTTGCCGAGCGCTACAATGCGGCCATTATTTAGCCAGCAGAGTCTTGCATGCCACAGCCCTCGCCCCTGACACGTCAACGTTCCTTGATTGTGCTTCTGCTGGTTCTGCTCGGCTGTGGCTTCCTCGCCACCTCCCTGGCCAGCTATTACACCGCCCTTGATTCAATCCGCGCCGGCATCATCAACACCGAGTTGCCCCTGACTTCGGATAACGTCTACTCGGAAATCCAGAAAGACCTGGTTCGACCCATCCTGATTTCCTCGATGATGTCGCGCGACACCTACGTGCGCGACTGGGTGCTAGGTGGCGAGCAGGATGGTGAACAGATCACCCGCTACCTGCGCGAGGTGCAGGAGCACTACGCCACGGTCACCAGCTTCTTCGTCTCCGAGAAGACCCATACCTACTACCAGGCCAAAGGCGTACTCAAGCAGGTGCAAGAAGCCGAAGCGCGTGACGACTGGTATTTCCGCGTGCGCGACATGCAGGCGCCTTACGAGATCAATGTCGATGTCGACATGGCCAACGATGACCGCCTGACCGTATTCATCAACTACAAGGTGTTCGACTACGAACATCGTTTTATCGGCGCCACCGGCGTGGGGCTGACTGTGGATGCGGTGGTCAAATTGATCGACACCTACCAGCAGCGCTACAACCGCAGCGTATTCTTCGTCGACACCACGGGCCGCCTGGTGCTGACCGGGACCGACGGTGGACCGATGGGCGCGCGCGTCGGTCAGTCGCTCAGCGAGCTGCCCGGCCTGGAACAGCTGATGGCCAAGCTGCCGCACCCACAAAGTGGGGATTTCGAGTACCAGGAACATGGCCGCGACCACTTCCTCAACGTGCGCTTTATTCCCGAACTGAACTGGTACCTGTTCGTCGACAAACATGAAGATGGCGCGGTAGCCGGCATCCGCAAGTCGCTGTACCTGAACCTGCTGATCTGCCTGGTGATTACCAGCATTGTCATCACCCTGGTCAGCCTGGCGATGGGCCGCTATCAACGGCGTATCAGCGCCCTGGCCACCACCGATCAGTTGACCGACCTGCCCAACCGCCGTGGCTTTGACCTGCTGGCCAACCAGGCCGTACAGGAGGCCCGACGCAACCCAAGCCCCCTGTGCGCGCTGATGCTCGATCTGGACAACTTCAAGCTGCTCAACGACAGCCAGGGCCATATGGCCGGTGATGAAGTGCTGCGCTGCTTTGCCCGCAACCTGCAGAACGCGGTACGCCAATCCGACATCATCTGCCGCTGGGGCGGCGAGGAATTTATCCTGCTGCTCAAGGACACCACACCCGATCAGGCCCGCGAGCTGGGCGAGAAAATCCGCCAGCAGACCGAACGCAACACCATCAGCTTCAACGGCAGCGACCTGCAAATCACCACCAGCCTCGGCCTGGCGCAACTGCATGCTGGCGAGTCGCTGGAGCAGCTGATTACCCGCGCCGACCGCGCCCTCTATCGGGCCAAACAAAGCGGTCGCAACCGCTTGTGTGAAGAAACCGCGTGAGCACTGATACCACCCGCTGCCCCTGCTGCGGGCAGCTTAACCAATGCGCCCAGGCTGACGCCGACGCACCGGTGAGCGAATGCTGGTGTTTTAGCGCCACCTTTGATGCCGAGCAGCTGGCCAAGCTGCTGCCCGAGCAGCGCAACCGCAGCTGCCTGTGCCCACGCTGCGCACAGGGCCTGCCAGCTGAGACGCAGCCAGCAAACGACTAGCCATGCGCCTCGACCGTTTTCTCAGCAACCTGCCCCAACTCAACCGCCAAACCGCTCGCCAACTGCTGGCCAGCGGCCGTGTGCGGGTGGACGGTGCGGTGGTTTGCGATGGTCTATGCGAAGTCAGCCAGTTCAGCCGAATCGAGGTGGATAGCGAACTGCAGCAAGCCGGCAAACCTGCCCGTTACTTTATGCTGCATAAACCCATCGGCGTGGTCAGCGCCACCGAGCATGAGCAACACCGCACCGTGCTGGATTTACTCGACGAGCCGGACAAAGCCGAGCTTCACCTGGCCGGCCGCCTGGACCTGAATACCAGCGGCCTGCTGCTAATCACCAACGATGGTCAATGGTCGCGCCGCCTCACCGAGCCGCGCAGCCGCCTGGGCAAGGTCTACCGGGTGACCACCGAACAGCCAATCACCGCGGAATACATCGAGGTGTTCGCTCGCGGCCTGTACTTCGCCTATGAAGACCTCACTACGCTGCCCGCCGAACTGGTCATTCTCGATAGCCACAGCGCCCTGCTGACCCTGCACGAAGGCCGCTACCACCAGGTCAAGCGCATGTTTGGCCACTTTCAGAACAAGGTCATCGGCCTGCACCGCCTGAGCATGGGTGCCATCCAACTCGACCCAGAGCTGCTTCCTGGCCAGTACCGGCCACTCAACACGGCAGAAATCGCCAGTTGCTAGGGTCTGTTGACGTTTCGTTCGCGGCCGCGCCGGAGCCAGTTTTAGCGCGAGGTAAGGCACGAGATGCGAAGTTTAGCCAGCTAAATGAGCCATCGAGAAACGCAGCATCGCGCTAAAACTGGCCCGGCCCTTCGGGTTGCGCGAAAAATCTCGCCATGCGTTGTTGGAGGACTTGGCAAGGGAACAACCATTACCTGCGCCCTCCGCCTAGCCTGGCGAGATTTTTCGCGGCAACGCGGCTCGCGACGAAACGTCAACAGACCCTAGCGTCAAGGTGCCGCCCAGTTTTTGTGCAGAAAAGGCAAATTAAGGCTTGTCAGCACCCCACGCGGCTGCTTAAATAGAACCATATGGTCTTAACGTGACTTAATGGTCACTAAAGCCATCTAAGCGCTCCATCGGTTACTTGCGCGCTGCGCAAAATGGGTTCCTGCCTGGTTAAAGACGCCGCCCCACACCTGCCAAAAGGTCGTGGACGGATGCTCTATTTCAGCCATAACTGATTGAAAATAAATAATTTATAAAATCCTCCAGCCTGACATCGTGCTGTCACGTCCAGGCGCTTTCCTGACTGCCCAACACCGTTCGGTTCAACGGCATTGCCCGTTGGCAATGGTCACTTTTATGCGCCAGGAGGAAACGACATGAAGCCAGCCATCGCTGTCGTCGATATACACAGGACGTTCAAGGTTCACACGGAGTTGTATGCCAACCCCAGCGCGCGCAAGACCATCATCCTGATCAACGGCTCGCTGGCCACCACCGCCGCATTCGCGCAAACCATCAAATACCTGCAACCACAGTTCAATGTGGTGCTCTATGACCAACCCTATGCCGGCCAATCCAAGGCACATAACAGCCATACCCGGCCAATCAGCAAGGAGGATGAAGCGGCGATCCTGCTGGAGTTGATCGAACAGTTTAAGGTCGACTACCTGCTGTCGTTCTCCTGGGGTGGCGTAGCCGCCATGCTCGCTCTGGCGCAACGCCCGGCGCGTATCGAAAAGGCAGTTATCACCTCCTTCTCGCCGCTGCTTAACGCGCCGATGCTCGACTACCTGGAAAAAGGTATGACCTACCTACAGGCCATCGACGGTGAGAATGTCGGCCAACTGGTCAACAGCACCATCGGCAAGTACCTGCCCTCACTGTTCAAACGCTACAACCAGCGCCATATCAGCAGCCTCGACAACCACGAATACCTGCAGATGCACGCACACATAAACCAGGTGGTACACATGGACAACCACTGCCAGATGGACTGCCTGGCGGCCATCGACATACCGCTGCTGTTTATCAACGGCGAGCACGACGAATACACTTCGCCAGATGACGTGCGCTTGTTTGCCGAGTACCTGAGTGACTGCCAGTTCGCCACCATCGACAACACCGGGCACTTTCTCGATATGGAGCACAAAAAGGCCTGGCTGCAGAGTCAAGCGGTGATGCTGGGCTTCCTGCAGGCCCCGGTACGCACCAACTCTAGCTACCGCCCGCAGCACGACCAGCACCACGCGATCGCCGTATGACGCGCCGGCACGCCGCAAGCCTGCAGCGCCTATCCACAGATAGCCGCGCTGCAGGCTTCATTTCGGCCAAGACTTCCGGTATAAAGGCACCCGCTGCGGGTGTCGTATAATGGTAATACCCTAGCTTCCCAAGCTAGAGCCGTGGGTTCGATTCCCATCACCCGCTCCAAATCTCAGTTTCTAAAGCCCTGAATTCTCTACAGACTTCGGGGCTTTTTAGTTTCTGGCGACAGTTCTTCAGGCGCCGTCACCAGCATAAAAAATGCCCGCACAATGCGGGCATTGTTACTGGTGGCGAATGAGGGCTTACACCACACCCTGCGCCAGCATGGCGTCGGCGACTTTGACGAAGCCGGCGATATTGGCGCCTTTGACATAGTTGACCCGGCCGTTCTCTTCGCCGTAGCGCACGCAGGCACTGTGAATGCTTTGCATGATGCTGTGCAGGCGCTCGTCCACCTCACCAGCGGTCCAGTTCAAGCGCATGGCATTCTGGCTCATTTCCAGGCCACTGGTGGCCACGCCGCCAGCATTCGATGCCTTGCCGGGGGCAAAGCAAATTCCGGCGTCGATAAACAGGTCCACTGCTTCCAGGGTCGACGGCATATTTGCCCCTTCGGCCACGCAGAAGCAGCCGTTGCTCAGCAGAGCCTTGGCATCCTCGGCATCCAGTTCATTCTGCGTGGCACACGGCAGAGCGATGTCACAAGGCAGCTGCCAAGGACGCTGGCCAGCGAGGAAGTTCAGCTTGAAGTGCGCGGCCATCTCGCTGAGGCGGCCACGGCGCACGTTCTTCAGCTCCATCAGGTGCTGCCACTGCTCCTCAGTCAGGCCATCAGGGGTATGTAGAGTGCCCTCGGAGTCCGACAGGGAAATCACCATGCCGCCCAGTTCCATGACTTTCTGCGCCGCGTACTGGGCCACGTTGCCGGAACCGGAAATGGCCACGCGCTGCCCTTCTACACCGCGATTGATGCGTTTGAGCATTTCCTGAGCGAAATACACGCAGCCGTAGCCGGTCGCTTCCGGGCGGATCAGGCTACCACCGTAAGTGATGCCCTTACCGGTCAGCACCGAAGTGAACTGGTTGGCCAGACGCTTGTACTGACCAAACATATAGCCGATCTCGCGACCACCCACACCGATATCACCCGCCGGCACATCCAGGTCGGCACCGATATGACGATACAGCTCGCTCATAAAGGCCTGACAGAAGCGCATCACCTCGTTGTCACTCTTGCCTTTCGGGTCGAAATCCGAGCCACCCTTGCCGCCGCCCATGGGCAGCGAGGTCAGCGAGTTCTTGAACACCTGCTCGAAGGCCAGAAACTTCAGCACACCGAGGTTGACCGATGGATGGAAGCGCAGCCCCCCTTTGTAGGGGCCAATGGCACTGCTCATCTGCACTCGATAGCCACGGTTGACCTGTACCCGCCCGGCGTCATCAACCCAGGACACACGAAACAACACCACCCGCTCGGGCTCGACCATACGCTCGACGATACCGGCTTGCAGGTAACGCGGGTTGGCCTCCAGAAATGGCCAGAGTGAGCGCAGCACCTCTTCCACCGCTTGATGAAACTCCGGCTGGTGAGGATCGCGCTGTTTCAGGCGGGAGAGGAAAAGCTCGACGGATTCGCTCATAGGGGTACCCCAACAGTGCCCATAGGCCGGGCAGATCGACTGAAAAGTGCGCCGCACTCTAGCAGCCGCAAGAGCACCGCAACAGAGCAAAATGTCGCTTATATGAATCTTTTTGGTGCGTACAAATAAATCGCCTGCTCTATTCAGGACATTAAAGCGCACAAGTTATCGCACAAAAATAGGGCTCAACTGCACACATTTAAAGCATATGCATTATGCGAGGTGCAGATGTCAGTCCCGGCAAGCACGCATGGTGCGTAGTCGAGAACATGTTAGGCAGAGGTGAGATCAGTGCGGACAATGCAGGGGGATAGCTGTTACCCCCAGGAAAGATGGCGTTCCCAACTGGATTCGAACCAGTATCTAGCCCTTAGGAGGGGCTTATTCTATCCATTGAACTATGGGAACCGAGGCTGGATAGACAGGCCACCAGCGGGCGGCATCTTAGCGAGACCTCACGCGTTTGTCATGCCGCTGCCATCATCTCGGCGCCATACTGCCAACTGACTGCCAACCGGTTGTCATAAGGAGAGGAGATCGTCATGCGCCCCGCTGCTTCGCATCATCTGCCGGATTCGCCTTTTGCCGATTTTCACCTGCGTGCGGTCAGCGTTAACGATGCTGCTGCTCTGGCTGCCTTACTGCAGCAGCTCGCGCCCGATGAGCCGCGTGCCGATGCCAAGCTGTTGGCGTTGCGTTTGAGCGAGCTGCCGGTAAGCCGTGTGGTGCTGGTGGCCGAGCGTGACAGTAAGTTGCTTGGCACCTGCACGGTCAATCTGATTGAACATCTGGCGCACAACTTCGCCCGCTCGGCGATTCTGGAAGATGTGGTGGTGGATACTGAGGCTCGCGGACTGGGGATTGGCCAAGCACTGATGGGTAAAGCCATCGAACGCGCCCGCACCTGGGGCTGCTACAAGGTGGCGCTGTCCAGCAGCCAGAGCCGTGAGGCCGCCCATGCTTTCTATGCCAACCTGGGGTTTAAGCCGCATGGCGTCAGCTTGGCGCTGATGCTGGACTAGAGGCTATCAACGGCTTTTGTAGGAGCGGGTTTGGTTTTGCAAAACCTGCCAGACGTTTTTAACGCCCAAAGCGCTCTTCAGCTAACTGATCGGCGATTTCTACCGTGGTTCTGCTCGCCGCATCGGCGCGTTGGAAAATCTGTTCCAGGGTCGCGTCGATACCTTTTTATAGGTCATACCGCGCGACAGGCGCAGCACATCACGCAGCGCTTCATCGTCATTAGCGTAATTCCACATGCGGCAACCGCCGAGGGCCGGGCCAAGGTTGCTGTTGTGAATGGCGATAATCGCCCGCAGGCCGCTGGCCTTGTCGTGGCCGTAGACCACCTGTTCGTGGTAGTCGAAATCGATATGGGAAAACACGGACATGGGAGTTCCTTGATGGTTCTTGTTGTAGGAGGTGAGCGACTGTAGGAGCCAGCTTGCTGGCGATCCGCTGGTGATCGCCAGCAAGCTGGCTCCTACAGGGAGGTGGCTTATGCAGCTGGTTCGAACAACTGCACCGCTGCGATCTCGCTGACGGTCATACGTGCTTTAAGCTGAGCGCTCTGCTCACTCACTTTGGCCAGGCTGCGTTCCTTGACGTGGCCATAGCCGCGGATCTGCTCCGGCAACTCAGCCAGGGCCAGAGCGGTGCGGTAGTTGTCGGCGTTGAGCTCCTTGAGCAGGTAGTCCAGATCCTGCTCGTAGTCGTCGATCAGCTGCAGCTCAAGCCGGCGCTCGGCGCTGTAGCCGAACAGGTCCAGCGGTGTGCCACGCAAGAACTTGAATTTGGCCAACACGCCGAAAGCCTTGAGCATCCAGGCGCCGAACTGACGTTTGCGCGGCTCGCCGGTGCTGGCGTCCGGCTTGCTCAGCCAGGACGGAGCCAGGTGGAACTCCAAGCGGTAATCGCCAGTGAACTGCGCCTCCAGCTGACGGATAAAGTTGCCGTCGCTGTACAGCCGCGCCACTTCGTACTCGTCCTTGTAGGCCAGCAGTTTGAAGTAGTAACGCGCCACGGCCTTGCTCAAGGCTTGGTCCGCGCTCTTGTCGACCTGCTGCACCCGCGCCACCTGCTCGCGGTAGCGCTCGGCGTAAGCTGCGTTCTGGTAGGCGGTCAGGCGCACCACGCGGTCAGCGATGATTTCTTCCAGGGTTTGGCAATGCGGCGCTTCGATCACCTCTGGCTTGGCCAGACGTTCCACGGCGACCACATCATGGGCGGCACGACGGCCCCAGAGGAAGGCCTGCTGATTGAGCTGCACGGCCACGCCGTTAAGCTCGATGGCCTTGTTGATGGCTTCGGCGGAAACCGGCACCAGGCCCTTCTGATACGCGAAACCGAGCATAAACAGGTTGGTGGCGATGCTGTCGCCGAGCAGGCGCGTGGCCAGGCGGCTGGCATCGACAAAGTGGGTTTTGCTCGCGCCGACCGCTTCGATCAGCGCCTCGCGCATGGCCGCGCCAGGCACCTGAGCATCGGGGTTGCGGGTGAATTCGGCGGTGGCCGCTTCATGGCTGTTGACCACCGCATGGGCGATCTTGTCATTCAGCTTGGCCAATGCCTCTTCACTGGCCGACACCACCAGATCGCAGCCTAGCAGCAGGTCGGTTTCACCAGCGGCGATGCGCACGGCAAAGATATCGTCCTGCTTGGCGGCAACGCGGATATGGGTGATCACCGGGCCGAACTTCTGCGCCAGGCCAGCCTGATCGAGCACACTGCAGCCCTTGCCCTCGATATGCGCAGCCATGCCGAGCAACGCGCCGACTGTGGTGACACCGCTACCGCCGACACCCGGCAGGAGGATATTCCAGGGACGATCCAGCGCCGGTTGTTTGGGTTCTGGCAAAGCAATAAACAGCGCGCTCAAGCCCACTGCTTCCGGCTTGCGCAGGTTTCCGCCATGCACGGTGACAAAGCTTGGGCAGAAGCCTTCAACGCAGCTGAAATCCTTGTTGCAGGAGTTCTGGTCGATCTCGCGCTTGCGCCCCAGTTCGGTTTCCAACGGCAGCACCGACAGGCAGTTGGATTTCACACTGCAATCGCCACAACCCTCACACACCGCAGAGTTGATAAAGGCACGCTTCTGCGGATCAACCAGCTTGCCGCGTTTGCGCCGACGGCGCTTCTCGGTGGCACAGGTCTGGTCGTAGATGATCACCGAGCAGCCCTTGAACTCGCGCAGCTCGCGCTGCACGGCGTCCAGATCACGGCGATGGTGGAAGGTGACGATGGGCGCAAAGGTATTGCGGGTCGGGTATTTCTCCGGCTCATCAGTAACCAGAGCGATGCGCTTCACCCCTTCGGCATACACCTGCTGGCTCAGTTGATCGACACGCAGTTCGCCGTCGATGGGCTGGCCGCCAGTCATGGCCACCGCGTCGTTGTAGAGAATCTTGTAGGTGATATTCACTCCGGCAGCCACAGCCGCACGCAGGGCCAGCTGGCCGGAATGGAAGTAGGTGCCGTCACCGAGATTCTGGAAGATATGCGGTGTGTCAGTAAACGGTGCCTGGCCGATCCAGGTCGCACCCTCGCCTCCCATCTGGGTAAAGGTGTCGGTGTTGCGGTCCATCCACTGGGTCATGTAGTGACAACCGATACCGCCCTGGGCGCGGCTGCCTTCCGGCAGTTTGGTCGAGGTGTTGTGCGGGCAACCGGAGCAGAAATGCGGAGTGCGCACGGTGTGGTGCTTGGGCGCAGCCAGGGAGGCTTCCTTGGCGGCGAGGAAGGCCAGACGCTCTTCAATCTGCGGGCTGCTGTAGATCGGTGCGAGGCGCTTGGCGATGGCGCGGGCGATCATCGCCGGGGTCAGTTCGGACAGGTTCGGCAGCAGCGAATGGCCAGCTTCGTCGAACTCACCCACCACAACCGGGCGCTTGCCCACTGGCCAGTTGTACAGCTGACCAGTGAGCTGGTCCTCAATGATGCTGCGTTTTTCCTCGACCACCAGAATCTCGTCCAGGCCTTCGGCAAACTCATGCACCGACACCGGCTCCAGCGGCCAACTCATGCCGACCTTGAGCACGCGCAGGCCCACCTGGGCGCACAGCGCTTCATCCAGGCCAAGGTCATCCAAGGCCTGACGCACGTCGAGGTAGGACTTGCCGGTGGTGATAATCCCTAAGCGTGGGTTGGGCGAATCGAGCTTGATCTGGTTGAGGTTGTTGGCCAGCGCAAAGGCACGGGCGGCGTAGATTTTGTAGGTGTTAAGGCGCGCTTCCTGAGCCAGGGGCGGATCCGGCCAGCGGATATACACGCCGTCTTCCGGCAGCTTGAAATCCTCGGGAATCTTCACCTGCATGCGCAGCGGGTCGACATCCACCACGGCCGAGGAGTCGACGTTCTCAGCGATGGTTTTCAGCGCCACCCAGCAACCGCTGTAACGCGACAGTTCCCAGCCGATGATGCCGTAATCGAGAATTTCCTGAACATTGGCCGGGTTGAGCACCGGGATCGAGGCGGCAATAAACGCATGCTCGCTCTGATTGGCGATGCTTGAGGATTTGCAGCCATGGTCGTCGCCGGCCAGCAACAGCACGCCACCATGCTCGGAGACGCCGGCCGAGTTGCCGTGCTTGAACACATCACCGCAGCGGTCCACGCCCGGGCCCTTGCCGTACCACATGGCGAATACGCCGTCGTAGCGCGCGCCGGGGAACAGGCTGGTCTGCTGGCTGCCCCACACAGCGGTGGCGGCCAACTCTTCGTTGACCCCCGGCTGGAAGTGGATGTGATTGTCTTTGAGGTACTGCTTGGCGTCCCACAGGCTCTTGTCGAGGTTGCCTAGCGGCGAGCCACGGTATCCAGAAATAAAGCACGCGGTATTCAGGCCATGAGCTGCGTCGCGTTGCTTCTGCAGCATGGGCAGGCGGGTCAGCGCCTGGGTGCCGGTCAGGTAGAGGTGACCGGTAGCAAGGCGGTACTTGTCATCCAGGCGGATCTCGGCCAGAGACATGGTGGTGCTCCTGTTATTTTTATCGAGAGCTGGGTTGGCAACGGTGAATGCCACCCTTGTTAAGCCTAGTGCGGGATCACCCCACAAGGCGTATGGCCAAGAATATGACTGAGCAGTACGGAGATTTTCTTTCTATTTTCGGGATGAAAAGCCAATACTGCGCATGACCTTTCTAACAAATATAAGAATTCAGGAACAATCATGCAGGACTTGCTCAGCCCCATTGATCGGAAAATTCTCCGCCTGCTGCAGCACAATGCCGACCTCTCCGCCGCCGAGATCGCCGAGAAGGTGGAATTGTCACAATCGCCCTGCTGGCGGCGGATTCATCGCATGCAGGAAGACGGCATCATCGAGCGCAAGGTGGCCCTGCTCAGCCACAAGCAACTGGGCTTTAGCATCACCGTATTTGTCGATATCAAACTCTCAGCCCACGGGCGCAGCAACCTGGAAGAATTCGAGCGCGCCGTGGTCGGTTACCCCGAGGTGCTGGAGTGCTTCACCATGGCCGGCGGCTCGGATTACCTGCTCAAGGTGGTGGCCAAGGATATCGCCAGCTACGAGCGCTTCCTGCGCGACCACCTCCTGCAACGCCCGCATGTGCACGAAGCGCACTCGCATATCGCCATGAGCGAGGTTAAGCGCACCACTGAGTTGCCATTGGATTGAAGGCTCATGGGAGAACGCCTGACGGTTTCGCTTCATAGGCTAAACACTCGTAAGGTGCGCCGGGCACACCAGCGCCACCCTCGGGGCAAACGCAGTTAGCATCGCCCATTTCATAAGGACTCAGGCGTATGCGTGCGCATCGCTCAGCAGTTTTAACAACTGGGTGACGGTTTCCTCGAGGGGGCCGGAATTGTCGAGCAGGTATTGCGACTTGATCTCGCCCTTCTCTCCAGAAGAGCGCGACAGCGGTTGCAGTTCACGACTGCGCGCCAGGCGCGCTTCTATCTGTTGTGCACTTTCCCGGCCGCGCGCCAGCAGACGTTGACGCAAAGCAGCCTCATCCACCTGCAGCAGGATGGCCAGCAGCCCAGGATAGTGCTCACGCGCTTGAGGCAGATAACCGCGTGAGCCATTGACCAGCACATCCTGCCCCGCAGCCAGCCAAACGTCGATCTGCCGAGGGATGCCATAGGCCAAGCCATTGGCGCGCCAGCTCAGGGCAAAGGCACCGGCGGCTTCCTGTTGATCAAACTCGGCCGGCGACACGCCGATGGCGTCCTCACCCAGCGCTTCCGCCGAACGGGTAATGATCCGCCGGGCAATTACACAACCGCGCTCGCCCAGGCGCTCACGCGCGGCATTCAGTAGGCTGTCCTTGCCCGAGCCCGAAGGCCCCATCAGATAGATCAAGCGGCCGCTCATCAGAACACCTTTTTCACTTGTCACCAGGCTTACTGAATCAGCGCCTGACCATTTCGCGGTTACAGGCAGCTGAAAGCCGTTGCATGGTACAGAACAAGATAGAGAAACCTCGTATCAGGATGATCGATTAGGCCTGCCCCGCCGTGACTATTGCTTAATGGTTTTTCCGGCACCGGCTCGGTTTTCCCTGCGTTTTGCACAGCACAGCGCATTTCTGATGATCGGTGCTGGCATAACGCCTTTATTCAACGCAAAATTCGGCACGTAATTGACGTCAATTTAACGACCTTGCGACTAGTGGGTCACAAGGTATCTAAGCGGCTTTCTGGCTGAACGGTTAGTGCTAAAGATGGTCAAACCGGTGACAATCCTATAGCCCATTGCCAGTATCGCTTTCCTGAACTAACCGGTTTAATGTACGCGCCCTATGAAACAAGCACTCTATTCCAGCCGTACCGCTGACAAATTCGTAGTTCGTCTGCCTGACGGCATGCGCGAACGTATTGCGGATGTTGCACGCAACCATCACCGCAGCATGAACTCGGAGATCATTGCTCGCCTTGAGCAAAGCATGCTCCAGGAAAGCGCGCTGAGTGATGACCTCAACATGCGCCTGGACAGCCCCGAGCTGTCACTGCATGAGCGCGAACTGCTGCAGCGCTTCCGCCAGCTGTCGCGTCGCCAGCAAAATGCCCTGGTGGCATTGATTGCTCACGACGCCGAAATGGCCGCCGAAGAAGCCTGATCGTTCAGCACTACAAAAAAGCCGACTTATGTCGGTTTTTTTGCTGCCAATAAAAAACCGCCTTAGTGGCGGTTTTTTATTGGCAGCAAATTAACGGCTAAAGCAGGAACAGGCTCGCCAAGCCCAGGAAGATAAAGAAGCCACCACTGTCAGTGACCGCAGTGATCATCACACTGGCCCCCATAGCCGGATCTCGCCCCATACGCACCAGCGTCATGGGTATCAGCACCCCCATCAGAGCGGCCAGCAGCAGGTTGAGGGTCATCGCTGCAGTCATTACCACACCCAGCGACCAGCTGTCATACAACAGATAGGCCACTACGCCGATTACCCCACCCCAGATCAGACCGTTGACCAAACCCACACCCAACTCCTTGCGAATCAGCCGACCGGTGTTGCCGGTACTGACCTGATCCAGCGCCATGGCACGCACGATCATGGTGATGGTCTGGTTACCCGAGTTACCACCAATGCCCGCCACAATCGGCATCAGCGCCGCCAGAGCCACCAGCTTTTCAATGGAGCCTTCGAACAGACCAATCACCCGAGATGCCATAAAGGCCGTCACCAGGTTGATCGCCAGCCAGGCCCAGCGGTTGCGCAGGGACTTCCATACCGAGGCGAAGATATCCTCCTCCTCACGCAGACCGGCCATATTGAGGACTTCGCTTTCGCTTTCCTCACGAATCAGGTCGACCATTTCGTCAATCGTCAAACGGCCGATCAGCTTGCCGTTCTTGTCCACCACAGGCGAGGAAATCAAGTCATAGCGCTCGAATGCCTGCGCAGCATCATAGGCATCCTCATCCGGATGGAAGCTCACCGGATCGGTGGCCATGACTTCACTGACCAGCTTCTCCGGGTCATTGACCAGCAGGCGCTTAACCGGCAGTACGCCCTTGAGCACCCCGTCGTAATCAACCACAAAGAGTTTGTCGGTGTGCCCCGGCAGCTCTTTCAGGCGGCGCAGATAGCGCAACACCACTTCCAGGCTGACGTCCTCGCGGATGGTGACCATCTCGAAGTCCATCAGCGCACCAACCTGCTCCTCCTCATAGGACAGGGCCGAACGCACCCGCTCGCGCTGCTGGGCGTCGAGGGTTTCCATCAGCTCATGCACGACGTCGCGCGGCAGCTCGGAGGCCAGGTCAGCCAACTCGTCGGCGTCCATTTCCTTGGCCGCGGCGAGAATCTCATGATCATCCATGTCCGCGAGCAGGGTTTCGCGCACCGCATCGGACACTTCAAGAAGGATGTCGCCGTCGCGCTCGACCTTGACCAACTGCCAAACAGTCAGACGATCGCCAAGCGGCAAGGCTTCGAGGATATGGGCAACGTCAGCGGAGTGCAGCTCATCGAGCTTGCGCTGCAGCTCGGCAAGGTTTTGCCGATGCACCAGGTTTTCCACCCGGTCGTGGTGCTGGCCTTCCTGACGATGGGTCAGGTCTTCCACCACCTTGTGGCGATGCAACAGTTCGACCACCTGAGCCAGGCGATCCTGCAGACTTTCCTGCGGTTTTTTTGCTTCTACTTCAGTCATGGCGCGCTCCATCCCCAGCGACGGTGCACGCCACAGGGGATCAATCCGGTCTTACACGATTGTGCGATAAGCGATTTGAGTAACTACTGGGTAAGTCCATGGTGGTATTCCACAAGCCCCGGCGGGGCTGACGCGGCGAATGATACCACCGCCAAGACGCTTTGCATGTGACAAAAACAAACCTAGAACAAGCGCTTGCAAGGCAAACTTGAGTGCGCGTGTACATATCTGTAGCTGCGACGAGCCGCGCACCGGGCAAGGCACGCCTGGCGATCACAAAGGTATCGACTACCCTTCTGAACTGAACCGTCATGGAGGACGTACGATGCGAGGACTGCACTACGCAGCTTGCTGCGCCATTCTGCTTTGCCCCCTAAGCACGCTCGGCTCAACCGTGTACCGCTGTGAAGATACCAAGGGGCATGTCACCTTCACCCGCCAAGGCTGCCCTGATAGCCACCAGCAAAGCCTTCAGCAGGCTTACAACCCTACGCCCGGTAGCGGCAAGCCGGTGCCACTGGCCAAACCACAGAAAAGCAGCCGCAGCAGCAAGAAGGTCGATAAGCAGGAACTGACGGTGGTTGGCGTCAAACAGGATGACTGCGGCAACCAGCTGAGCAGCAGTGAACGCCGCGCCGCGATCATCAAACAGCAAATCCGCACGGGAATGAGTCGCGCCGATGTGGAAAGCAGCCTGGGCAGACCTGACAAGGTCAGCAAACACAACGGCCAGACGCGTTATGTCTACCAAAGCAAGAAAGGCAACAAGCGCAATGTCAGCTTTGATGAAGCCGGCTGCGTCAAAGGCAAAGCCAAACGCTGAAGCCTGCTAGGCAGCTGGCCGGAAAAGGCACGCAGCACCGCGACGCATAACCCGGTAAAAATCTGCACAATAAAAAAGGGCCTGCATCACTGCAGGCCCCTCTTGCATGGCGGACTCAGGAGGATTCGAACCTCCGACCGCTCGGTTCGTAGCCGAGTACTCTATCCAGCTGAGCTATGAGTCCAATTGGCGTTTTTTATACCAGACCACCACTGGTTGCCCGAATCAACTGCTGCGCAGGTGTTTCGTATATGGCGGACTCAGGAGGATTCGAACCTCCGACCGCTCGGTTCGTAGCCGAGTACTCTATCCAGCTGAGCTATGAGTCCGTAGAGCGTGCGCATTATAAGGAGTCGATTTTCATAATCAAGCATTAAATCGAATAGTTTCAATAACTTATCGCTTTAACGCAGCGCCACCTTACAACACTAAATATGGCGGAGAAGGGGGGATTCGAACCCCCGACACCCTTTTGAGGTGTACTCCCTTAGCAGGGGAGCGCCTTCGGCCACTCGGCCACCTCTCCGCAACACGGGGCGCATGATAACCATGTTTTCCCCGTTTGCAAAGCCAAAATTTCAATAAAATTAGTGGCTTGGTTCTTCGCCTTTCTCTTTCTGGATGCGCTGGTAAATTTCTTCACGGTGCACGGCAACCTCTTTCGGCGCGTTAACGCCAATGCGCACCTGATTACCTTTAACGCCCAACACGGTGACAGTGACTTCGTCACCCACCATCAGGGTCTCTCCGACCCGGCGAGTCAGAATCAGCATTCCTTTCTCCTTACGGATTTCAGTTCAGGACAACAACAGTCTGCAAAAAAGAAAATGGTGGCAGCCCCGAACATCTCAAGCAGAGCCTTCACCCAAGTATTGACCAGTGTGAGCAGAAAGAAAGTTCCCGCTCATGCCAACCAAAAAGACAAAAGGCGCGGATAAACCGCGCCTTTCGGATAATGCCTCAGTCGCCCTGACGGGCCGGGGCATCCAGTTCAAAAGCAGTGTGCAGGGCGCGCACCGCCAACTCCAGATATTTCTCTTCGATCACCACGGAGACTTTAATTTCCGAGGTCGAGATCATCTGGATATTGATATTTTCCTTGGCCAGCGCCTCGAACATACGGCTGGCAACACCGGCATGGGAACGCATTCCGACACCAA
This sequence comes from Pseudomonas anguilliseptica, assembly GCF_021375795.1. Taxonomy (GTDB): domain Bacteria; phylum Pseudomonadota; class Gammaproteobacteria; order Pseudomonadales; family Pseudomonadaceae; genus Aquipseudomonas; species Aquipseudomonas anguilliseptica_A. The sequence goes on from NZ_JAEIOI010000006.1 coordinate 37,837, forward strand.
CGATGGACACCTTGGCGATCTTGGTGTCACCGATGACTTCACGTGCACCCAGTTCACGGGCCGTGTTTTCCAGCACCTCGAACGCCGCCGTGTAGTCATTGCGGTGCACAGTGAAGGTGAAGTCAGTGGTGTTATCGTGCGAAACATTCTGCACGATCATGTCCACTTCGATGTTCGCAGCACTGATCGGGCCGAGAATTTTGAACGCCACGCCCGGGATGTCCGGTACGCCACGGATGGTCAGCTTGGCTTCGTCGCGGTTGAAAGCGATGCCGGAGATGATCGGCTGTTCCATGGATTCCTCTTCATCAAGGGTAATGAGGGTGCCCGACCCCTCTTGGAAGCTGTGCAGCACGCGCAGCGGGACGTTGTACTTGCCGGCGAACTCCACCGAGCGAATCTGCAGCACCTTGGAACCGAGGCTGGCCATTTCCAGCATCTCTTCGAAGGTAATCTTTTCCAGGCGCTGAGCCTGCGGCACCACACGCGGGTCAGTGGTGTAAACACCATCAACGTCAGTGTAGATCTGGCACTCATCGGCTTTCAGCGCAGCAGCCAGCGCCACACCGGTGGTGTCAGAGCCGCCACGACCAAGGGTGGTGATGTTGCCGTGCTCATCGACACCCTGAAAACCGGCGACCACCACCACGCGACCGGCCTTGAGGTCGGTACGCAGTTTCTGGTCATCGATCTGCAGGATGCGCGCCTTGTTGTGCGCGCTGTCCGTCAGGATGCGCACCTGATTGCCGGTGTAAGACACCGCCGGCACGCCAATCTTGATCAACGCCATGGCCAGCAGGGCAATCGTCACCTGCTCGCCGGTCGAGACCATCACGTCGAGTTCACGCGGTATCGGCTGACCATCACTGACCTGTTTGGCCAGATCGATCAGGCGATTGGTTTCACCGCTCATGGCGGAAACCACAACCACAATGTCATCGCCGTTTTCGCGGAATTTCTTCACCTTCGCGGCCACCTGCTGAATACGCTCAACAGTGCCGACGGAGGTGCCGCCAAATTTCTGTACGATCAAAGCCATTTCAAAGCCGCCTCAGCCCGTGAAGGGCGCCCATTAAACAGATAACTCAAAACCCTGCCAAGGCCCGCCGGGCGTATACCGGGCCTTGGTCTTTGCAGCCAGCAACCTGATCTTTACAGACCCTGCTCGGCAAACGTGACGGCCAACGCCAGCGCGCCATCCAGCGCAGCTGCGTCAACACCACCACCTTGCGCCATATCCGGACGACCGCCGCCTTTACCGCCAACAGCAGCAGCTGCCTGCTTCATCAGCTCACCAGCCTTCAGCTTGGCAGTCAGATCCTGGGTCACACCGGCCACCAGCACGACTTTTTCGTCCTGCACACCGCCTAGCAGGATGACTGCACTGCCCAATTTGTTCTTCAACTGATCGACCATGGCCAACAACGCCTTGCCGTCCAGACCATCAAGACGCGCAGTCAGTACCTTGATGCCTTTGACGTCGACGGCCGAGCCAGCCAGGTCATTGCCCGCCGCGCTGGCGGCCTTGGCCTTGAGCTGCTCCAGTTCTTTTTCCAGCTGACGGTTGCGCTCCAGCACACCCGCCAGCTTGTCCAGCAGGTTGTCGCGACTGCCTTTGACCAGCGCCGCTGCTTCTTTGAGCTGCTCTTCCGCGCCATTCAAGTAGGCAAAGGCGGCTGCACCAGTGACTGCTTCGATTCGACGCACACCAGCCGCCACACCGCCTTCGCTGATGATCTTGAACAGACCAATGTCACCGGTACGTTTGACGTGAGTACCGCCACACAGCTCAACGGAGAAATCGCCGCCCATGCTCAGCACGCGCACCTGATCGCCGTACTTCTCACCGAACAGCGCCATGGCGCCTTTGGCCTTGGCGGTTTCGATATCGGTTTCCAGGGTTTCGACTTCTGTGTTGCCACGCACTTCGCGGTTGACGATGGCTTCCAGCTCTTTCAGTTGAGCCGGGGTAATCGCCTCAAAGTGGCTGAAGTCAAAACGCAGGCGCTGGCTGTCGACCAGCGAGCCCTTCTGGGTCACGTGCTCGCCCAGCACCTGGCGCAGCGCCGCATGCAGCAAATGGGTCGCCGAGTGATTGAGCGCAGTGGCCTGACGCACGCTGGCGTCGACTTCAGCCTTGACCGAAGTGCCGACACTCAAGCCGCCCTTGACCGCAACGCCATGGTGCAGGAATGCGCCGCCAGCCTTGGTGGTATCACGCACGTCGAAACGCACGCCCGCGCCTTCAAGAAAACCGCAGTCGCCAACCTGGCCACCGGATTCGGCGTAGAACGGCGTCTGATCGAGGACCACTACGCCCTCCTCGCCTTCGCCCAGGCTATCGACTGCCTGACCGGCCTTGAACAGCGCAATGATCTTGCCGCTGCCGCTGGTGCCCTGGTAGCCGAGGAACGCGGTGTCGCTGTCGACCTTGACCAGGCTGTTGTAGTCCATACCGAAAGAGCTGGCGGAACGGGCACGTTCACGCTGCGCCTGCATTTCGCGCTCGAAACCTTCTTCATCCAGGGTCAGCTCGCGCTCACGGGCGATGTCGCCGGTAAGGTCCATCGGGAAGCCGTAGGTGTCATACAGTTTGAAGATCACATCACCTGGAATCACGCTGCCTTTCAACTCGGTCAGGTCCTGCTCGAGAATCTTCAGGCCCTGCTCCAGGGTCTTGGCGAACTGCTCTTCTTCAGTTTTCAGCACGCGCTCGATATGCGCCTGCTGCTGTTTCAGTTCAGGGAAGGCTTCGCCCATCTCGGCCACCAGCGCGGCAACGATCTGGTAGAAGAAGCTGCCCTTGGCGCCCAGCTTGTTACCGTGACGGCAGGCGCGGCGGATGATACGGCGCAGCACGTAGCCACGACCCTCGTTGGACGGCGTCACGCCATCGGCGATCAGGAAGCCGCACGAACGGATATGGTCAGCCACCACCTTCAGCGAAGCCTGGGCCTCGTTGGCACAACCGATGGCCTTGGCCGCTGCATTGAGCAGGCTCTGGAACAGGTCAATTTCATAGTTCGAATTGACGTGCTGCAGCACGGCACTGATGCGCTCCAGCCCCATGCCGGTGTCCACGCTCGGCGCCGGCAGCGGATGCAGTACACCATCTGCGGTGCGGTTGAACTGCATAAACACGTTGTTCCAGATTTCGATATAGCGGTCGCCATCCTCTTCCGGGCTGCCGGGTGGCCCGCCCCAGATGTGCTCGCCGTGATCGAAGAAAATTTCGGTGCACGGACCGCACGGGCCGGTGTCGCCCATGGTCCAGAAGTTGTCGGACGCGTACGGCGCGCCTTTGTTGTCGCCGATGCGGATCATCCGCTCGGCCGGAACGCCGATTTCCTTGTTCCAGATATCAAAGGCTTCATCGTCTGTGGCATAGACGGTGACCCAGAGCTTTTCCTTGGGCAGGTTCAGCCAGTTTTCACCGGTGAGGAATTCCCAGGCGAAGTGAATGGCATCGCGCTTGAAATAGTCGCCAAAGCTGAAGTTGCCGAGCATTTCGAAGAAGGTGTGGTGACGTGCGGTATAACCGACGTTTTCCAGGTCGTTGTGCTTGCCGCCGGCACGCACGCACTTCTGGCTGGTGGCGGCGCGGGTGTAGGCGCGCTTTTCCAGGCCGAGGAAGCAATCCTTGAACTGGTTCATCCCCGCGTTGGTGAACAGCAGGGTCGGGTCATTACCCGGAATCAGGGAGCTGGAGGCGACACGGGTGTGTCCCTTCTGTTCGAAGAAGCTGAGGAAGGCTTCACGGATTTCTGCGCTTTTCATAGGAATCTTCCAAAAACCAGCGGCCACGACAAAGCCGGCAAAGGGCCGCATTATATCGGGCCTGCGCTAGGGGGCTAGTGCCTTTATTGATAGAGAGCGACTATTCATCGCCCCAAGACAATCAATTCCGACGAAATTTGGCGAAGGTCGCCACCACCTGATCGATATCCGCAGGGGAGATATCCAGGTGAGTGACCATACGCAGCCTTGGTGCCGCAGTAAGCTTGATCCCGCGCTCGGCGCAGAAGACTTTCAGCGCGCCGGCCTGCTCGCCGACCTGCACGTAAACCATATTGGTCTGCACCGGCTCCACGGTATAACCCAACTCGCGCAGGCCAGCCGCCAGACGTTCTGCATTGGCATGATCCTCAGCCAGGCGCGAAACCTGATGCTGCAGCGCATACAAGCCCGCCGCCGCGAGCATGCCGGCCTGGCGCATACCGCCGCCGACCATCTTGCGCAAACGTCGCGCCTTGCCGACCACCTCAACTGAGCCGCACAACACCGAGCCAATCGGGGCACCGAGGCCCTTGGACAGGCACACCGACACCGAATCAAAGTACTGCGTAATATCCCGCGCCGGCACGCCCAACTTGACCGCCGCGTTATACAGCCGCGCGCCATCCAGGTGCAGGGCCAAACCGCGTCGTGTGCACAGTTCACGTGCCGCTTGCAGATACGCCTGCGGCAACACCTTGCCCTGCATGGTGTTTTCCAGCGCTAGCAGGCGGGTGCGGGCAAAGTGGAAGTCATCCTGCTTGATCGCGGCTTCTACCTTGGCCAAATCCAGCGAGCCATCGGCTTCGCCATCGATCGGCTGCGGCTGGATCGAACCGAGCACGGCCGCACCGCCGCCTTCATATTTATAGGTATGCGCTTGCTGACCAACGATGTATTCGTCGCCCCGCGCGCAATGGGCCATCAGCCCGAGTAGGTTGCTCATGGTGCCCGTGGGCACAAACAGCGCGGCCGCAAACCCTAGCTCAGCCGCCAGATACTGCTCCAGACGGTTGACCGTAGGGTCTTCGCCATACACGTCATCACCCAGTTCGGCGGCTTGCATGGCCTCACGCATACCTGGAGTCGGCTGGGTGACGGTGTCGCTGCGCAGGTCGATCACGGGCATGGCGGGCAGTCCTTAAATGAGGCTAAAGCCCGATGCTAAAGCGCACCACTTAGGCGAACAAGGTACAGATCGGGCAAGAAAATGCAGGACAGCTACCTAGGGTGTATAACGCCTCTCATCCACCCACGTGCATCAATAGGTGAATGGATAAAGCGTCACTCACCCGATCGGCTTAGGCCAAGTTCACGTCTTCGGCGGGGACAATCAGGATACCGGCACGCAGGCCGTTCTTGACCTTGGGATTGGGGAAGATAATCCGCGCACCCGGCTCATCCACCACCCAGCGGGTGTCAGCCAGATCCTCGGCCAGCAGGTAGCCAAGCGGCAGTTCGCTGAAGTTCTCGATATCGGTCGGCAGGTGCAGCTTGAAGGCGTCGCTGTGCTTGATCACTTCGCGGGCCACGGCGAACAGTTTGAGCTCGCCCAGATCATCAGTGGCACCTTCAGGCTCGCGACCTTCGATTAGCGCCTGTAGATGCAGTTCAAGCAGATCAAGGTTAACCAGTTCGTTCTGCCCGAACGGTCGCGCCTTACCCAATTCCAGGGTGAAGGCTTCTGCACCCAACTGGGTGTAGGTGTAGGCGCTGAAGGTGATCGAGCTTTTGTTGTGCAGCAGCACCGCTTCAATCCCGGCAGCGCTCAGGCGCGCCAGTTCACGCTGGCTGCGCGGGCGACCTTCCTGAAACGGGTAAAGAGCGAACTGCTCGATCTTCGACCCGCGAATCGCGGTGTGCAGGTCGTAATGCAGACGGGTACGTTCCGGCTTGCTGAAAAAGGTGGCGGCCAGGTGTTCCAGGTCGCAGGCTCGCAGCGCTTCGGCACCGGTGTGCTGATCGTGACGGCCGTTGAACAGGCGATTGATGTCCTGTTCGATATAGCGCTCGCCGCTGCGCATGGCGGCGGGGTTACCGAACAAAAAGAGAATCCGCGCACGGGGCTTCAACTGACTGCGGGCGATGCCTTGCAGCAGACGGTCGAGCAGTTCAATCGGCGCGGTTTCATTACCGTGGATGCCGGCAGAGAGCAGCAGATCCAGACCATTGTCGCTGGCCACGGGCGGCGTTATTTCCAACGCACCTTCGGCCAGCCAACGCAAACGCGTGCCCTCGGGCGTCAGCTGAATCTTCGCTGCCGGCTCATGGCCGGCGAGGGTCAGTTCAAGCAGTTTGCCGAGGGCAAGCATGGGCGTTTCCTCAATCGTGATTACAATCTGGGCCATGCACATGGCCATCTTCATCCGCCAGATCGGCCGGTTCCATTTCCAGCTCCAGGCTGACCAGGTTGGTGGCCAACGGACGCAGCAGCAGGTTGGCGTACTCGGTGTCGCCCTCCTCCACGTCCACGCCAATCATCAGCTGGCCATTACCAACCTGCTGAATCCAGATTTCCTTGCCCTGCCAGACCACGGCAAACCGCGTGCAGGAGGTTTCCAGCTGGGTGCCATCGGTGTCTTCAAGGATCAGTTGCAGGGCGTCAGACATGGTAATAAGTACTCAATCAAGCTAATTGGAATGGATAAACCGCGCCCAGTTTAAGGATCTGCGTCAGTTCGTCCAAGGCCGTGCGGCATTCGTTGAGCAATTGTGGGTCAGCCAGGTCGTTTTCGCTCAGGCGATCACGGTAGTGCTTGTCGACCCAGACATGGAGAGTGTCGTGCAGGGTCGGGGTCATGATCACACCCTGGTTGACCGCCGCCAGCTCATGCTCCTTGAGCGCCACGCGCAGACGCAGGCAGGCAGGGCCACCGCCATTCTGCATGCTCTGCTTGAGGTCGAAGACCTTGACCTCGCGGATCGGCCCATTACCGCTGGTCAGTTGCTCCAGGTAGCGCCAGACATTGGCGTTGTTACGGCACTCTTCCGGCACGATCAGCAGCATGCCGCCATCCGCGCGAGTCAACAGCTGGCTGTTGAACAGGTAGGACTTGACCGCATCCTCCACCGTCACCGCATCACGCGGCACACACACGGCCTGGAGGTTGCCGCCACGGCGGGCGAGCTTGTCGCTCAGCTCAGCCAGTACCTTCTCGGTGTCGAGGAAGGCGTCCTGGTGATAGAACAGCACCTCGCCATTGCCTACGGCGATCACGTCGTTGTGAAACACACCCTGATCGATCACCGCAGGCGTCTGCTGGGCGTAGACCACGCCGTCATCGCTCAGGCCGTGCAGTCGGGCCACCGCCTGCGAGGCTTCCAGGGTTTGCCGCGCTGGGTAGCGCTGTGGCGCCGGGAAGCGGCTGTCGAAGGCGCTGCGGCCGAATACGAAGAACTCCACACCAGCATCGCCGTAGCCTTTGCAGAAGCGCGTGTGGTTGGCCGCGCCTTCGTCACCAAACTGACCGACGGCCGGCAACGCGGCGTGGTGAGCGAAGTGCTGCTCATTGGCGAACATGGCGCCGAGCACCCGGCTGGTGGTCGGGTGCTCGATCGAGCGGTGGAATTTGCAGTTGAGGTTGGCGGCGGTGAAATGCACGCGGCCATCCGCCGTATCCGCACTCGGGCTGACGGTACAGGCGTTGGCTGTCCACATGCTCGACGCCGAACAGCTGGCGACCAACAGCGGCATGGCGTCTTTCGCCGCCTTCTGAATCACCTGGGCGTCGGTGCCGGTAAAACCCAGGCTGCGCAGCACGGCGACATTCGGGCGCTCCTGCGGGGCCAGTACGCCCTGCTTGAAGCCCATTTCCATCAGAGCCTTCATCTTGGCCAGGCCCTGCTTGGCCGCTTCTTTCGGATTGGACGCAGCCTGACTGTTGCTCTGCGAGGCAACGTTGCCGTAAGACAGCCCGCCATAGTTGTGCGTTGGCCCGACCAGACCGTCGAAATTCACTTCAAATGCAGACGCTTTGGATACTTGGCTCACAGGCTAACTCCGGGGGTCAGGGTGGCAGGCAGGCTCAGGCTGTCGGATTCCAGCGAAGCCACCGGGTAGGCGCAGTAATCGGCCGCATAATAGGCGCTGGCGCGGTGGTTACCCGAGGCACCCACGCCGCCAAACGGAGCGGTGCTGGCGGCACCAGTCAGTTGTTTGTTCCAATTGACGATGCCGGCGCGGCTGTGCAGCCAGAACTGCTCGTAGCGCGCCTTTGAATCGGACAACAGGCCAGCGGCCAGGCCGTACTGGGTGTTGTTGGCCTCGGCGATGGCCGACTCGAAATCGGCGTAGCGAATCACCTGCAGCAACGGGCCGAAGAACTCTTCATCCGGACGATTGGCGACTTCAGTCACATCAATGATGCCCGGGGTAAGCAAGGCGGCGCCCTGCAGCGGCTGAGTCATTTCCAGCAGTGGTTTGGCGCCCTGAGCCAGCAGGTGCTGCTGCGCCTTGATCAGGTGCTGCACGGCCTCCAGGGAAATCACCGAACCCATAAAGGGCGCAGGCTGGGCGTCGAAGCTGCCGACCTTGATGCTGGCGGCAACTTCCACCAGGCGCTCCAGCAGGCTGTCACCCCAGGCGCCTTGCGGCACCAGCAGGCGACGGGCACAGGTACAACGCTGGCCAGCGGAGATAAACGCCGACTGAATGATGGTGTACACGGCGGCATTGAGGTCAGCGACCTGATCCACCAGCAGCGGGTTGTTGCCGCCCATTTCCAGGGCGAGGATCTTGTCCGGGCGGCCGGCAAACTGGTTGTGCAGCAGATTGCCGGTGCGGCTGGAGCCGGTGAAGAACAGCCCGTCGATACCCTCATGCGCGGCCAGGGCCACGCCAGTTTCACGGGCGCCCTGCACCAGGTTGAGCACGCCCGCCGGCAGACCGGCTTCGATCCAGCATTTGACCGTCAGGTCGGCAACTTTCGGGGTCAGCTCACTGGGTTTGAACACCACGCAGTTACCGGCCAGCAGCGCCGGCACGATATGCCCGTTGGGCAGGTGACCGGGGAAGTTGTACGGGCCGAACACCGCCACCACGCCATGCGGTTTGTGCCGCAGCACAGCGGTGGCGTCAGCCAGCGGGCCGCTCTTCTCACCGGTGCGATCGCGGTAGCTCTGAATCGAGATGGCGACCTTGTTGACCATGCTGGTGACTTCAGTGGCGGTTTCCCACAACGGCTTGCCGGTTTCTTCACCGATGCAGTGGCCCAAAGCCTCGGCATGGCTTTTCAGGGTGGCGGCAAACTGTTCGAGCACGGCAATACGCTCATCCAGCGAGCGTGCCGCCCAGGCTGGGAATGCTGCGCGAGCAGCCTGCACAGCGGCGTCCACCTGCTCTGGCGTGGCCGCGCGGCCATGCCAGATGGCTTCCTGGCTGACCGGGTTGAGTGATTCCAGGGCCTCGCCCTGGCCCGCGAGCCAGGCACCGGCAATGTAATGAGTGCTCATCTTGTTTTATCACTCCCAGCAAGGTGTAGACCCGGCCTGCACCGGATCGGCAAATAGAGACAGCGGCGCCCGGGTTTAGCCGCGAGCGGAAACCGCAACCGCACGCACCTGATCGCCCGCCGACAACTGCAGGCGCTTGGCAGTCGGCGCATCCACCACCAGGGTGCCGGCGGCCAGACGCGCTGGCGCGGCAGTAATCCGGCAGTCTTCGCGCTTGCGGTTATGGATCAGAAACTGCGGGGCATCGTCGCCCGGCGTGCCGATGGCCAGCACCAGCACCTGGCTGTCCTGCACGGCGCGAATCTTCGCGGTTTCGGCCTCGATGGCCGGGCCGGCGTCGAAGATGTCGACATAGCCCTGGTAGCTGAAACCCTCGCCCTTGAGCATGGCCAGCGCCGGCTCGGTGTCCGGGTGGACGCGGCCGATGATGTTGCGCGCGTCTTCCGAGAGAAAGCAGGTATAGAGCGGAAACTTGGGCATCAGCTCGGCGATAAAGGCCTTGTTGCCCACGCCGGTGAGGTAGTCGGCCTGGCAGAATTCCATCTTGAAGAAGTGCCGACCCAGGCTCTCCCAGAACGGTGAACGGCCCTGCTCATCGGACATGCCGCGCATCTCGGCAATCACCTTGTCGCCGAACAGCTCACGGAATTCGGCGATAAACAGAAAGCGCGCCTTGGACAACAGCCGGCCATTCAGGCCGCTGCGCTGGTCGCTGCGCAGAAACAGCGAGCACAGCTCGGAGTTGCCGGTCAGGTCGTTAGCCAGAAACAGGGTGGGAATCTGCCGGTGAATGTTCAGTTCCTGCGAGGCGCTGACGGTTAAACCAACCCGGTAGTTGTACCAAGGCTCGCGCAAGCCAACGGCGCCGGCAACCGCCGAAATACCCACCACTTCGCCGTTGTCGTCTTCGAGCACGAACAGGTAGTCGGCATCGGCCCGACCGGCCTCGCCACGGAAAGCTTTCTCGGCCCAGCCCACTCGGTGCGCCAGGCGCTCCTCGTTGGCCGGCAAGGTGGTCAGGCCTGCGCCGGTGCTGCGCGCCAGTTGAAACAGAGCCGGCAGATCGGTGCTGCGGACGGGACGAACGATCATGCGCTAACTCCTTAAACCGCAACCAGGCGTACGCTGACGCCTTCGCCGACACCCAGGGCTTCGGCGGCCGCAACACTCAGGGTGACCGGCTTACCCGGTACCCAATCCAGCTCCGCGACAATCGCGCGGAAATCCTGCAGCTGACCGTTACAGACCAGATACGGCCGTCCGCCTTTGCCGGGCTCGCCAATACGCACCGGCACCACACGGCTCTGGGCAATCGAGCGAATGCCTGAAGTGCGTGCATGCAGGGTCGGGCCACCGTCGAAAATGTCGATGTAATGATCGGTCTCGAAGCCTTCACGCATGAGGATGTCGAAGCTGATCTGCGCCCGTGGATGCACCTGGCCCATGGCTTCCTGTGCCTCATCCGGCAGCAGCGGCACGTAGATCGGGTAATGCGGCATGAGTTCAGCCAGGAAGGTGCGGCTCTTCAACCCACACAGGCGTTCGGCCTCGGTGTAGTTCATGTCGAAGAAGTTGCGTCCCACGGCGTCCCAGAACGGCGAATCACCGGCCTCGTCGCTGTAACCGACGATCTCCACCACCACCGCATCGGCAAAACGTTCCGGGTGATTGGCGAGAAACAGCAGACGACCGCGGGAATTGAGCTCCGACCAGGCGGTGTTCACCAACGGCCGCTCGACATAGAAGCTGGTCAGCAGGCTGTTGCCGGTGAGGTCGTGGCACAGCGAGAGCACGTGGATCTTGTTGTGGATCTTCAACTCACGGGAGTTGTGCACGAAGGTTTCGTTGCGGAAGCTGTAGAACGGCTCGGAGTAGCCGGCCGAGGCGACGATGCCGGAGCAGCCGACCAGGCGGCCGCTCTCGCTGTCTTCCAGAACGAAGAAGTAACTTTCTTCACCGTTGAAGCTGACTTCGGCGGCAAACGAGGCCTCCGAGGCGGCGATCTTTTCGCCCAGACGATCAGCGTCGTCCGGCAGTGAAGTCACACCAACCGGGCTGTCCGCGGCGAGACGCTGCACTTCAGTGAGGTCGGCCATTTGCGCGGGGCGCATCACCAGCATGGTGTCACTCCTTTTGATAAAAGCTCCAAGCTGCCCAACACGGGCGGCTCAGAGAAAACCGCAACACAGGTTGCAGCACACACAGAGACGGGCTTCCTTGCTGTTCACTCAACCCATCCGTGGGTCGAGCAGGCGCAGCCCGATCTGCCGTATATCGGCAGACCAGGCCGGCAATCAGGCTTGGGGCAGCTTGGCCACAGCACGCTCGAAACGCGCCAGGCCTTCATCGATATCGGCGTCGTCCACCACCAGACTCGGGGCGAAACGCACCACGTCCGGGCTGGCCTGCAGCACCATCACACCTTCCAGAGCAGCGGCATCGAGAATCGCCTTGGCCTTGCCCTTCCAGGCATCGGACAGCACCGCACCGATCAGCAGACCGAGACCGCGGACTTCGCTGAACACGCCGTACTGCTGGCCGATCTGCTCCAGCTTGCTCTTGAAGCGCTGATGTTTGGCTTTGACGCCCTCCAGCACCTCTGGAGTGTTGATGATGTCGATCACCGCCTCGCCCACCGCACAGGCCAGCGGGTTGCCGCCGTAGGTGGTGCCATGGGTGCCGACGGCCAGGTGCTTGGCCAGCTCGTTGGTGGTGAGCATTGCACCAATCGGGAAACCACCACCCAGGCTCTTGGCGCTGGAGAGGATGTCCGGGGTCACGCCGTAATGCTGATAGGCGAACAGCGAGCCTGTACGGCCCATGCCGCTCTGCACTTCGTCGAACACCAGCAGCGCGTTGTGCTTGTCGCACAACTCGCGCGCCGCTTGCAGGTAGGCCAGGTCAGCCGGCAGTACGCCGCCTTCACCCTGAATCGGCTCCAGAACCACGGCGCAGGTCTTGTCCGATACAGCGGCTTTCAGCGCGTCGATATCGTTGTAGGGAATGTGGCTGATGCCCTGAATTTTCGGGCCGAAACCGTCGGAATACTTCGGCTGACCGCCAACGCTGACGGTAAACAGGGTGCGACCGTGGAAACTGTTGGTCGCAGCGATGATCTCGCACTTGTCTTCGCCGAGCTTATCAAACGCCACGCGACGGGCCAGCTTGAAGGCGGCCTCGTTGGCTTCGGCGCCGGAGTTGCAGAAGAACACGCGCTCGGCAAAGGTGGCATCCACCAGCTTCTTGGCCAGGCGCAGCGCCGGCTCATTGGTGAACACGTTGGAGACGTGCCAGAGGTTGCCCGCCTGCTCAGTGAGTGCCTTGACCAGCGCCGGGTGAGCGTGGCCCAGCACGTTGACGGCAATGCCACCGGCAAAGTCGATCAGCTCGCGACCGCTCTGATCCCATACGCGCGAACCGGCGCCACGTACTGGAATAAAGGCTGCGGGTGCATAGTTGGGCACCATCACCTGGTCGAAATCGGCGCGTTGCACCGGGTCGTGCTGAACGGACATCTGAGCTCTCCTGACGAGGAACACCTGCATTCAATAGCAGGCGATGTGAAGGATTGTAGGGACTGATCCGGGGCCGGCATTGCCGCCATGCGACAACTTCTTATAGCGCCAACCCGAGGAAATCCGCTGCTTTCGCAAATGCGACAGAAAGCATCGGGAAGGCGCAGTTTAAATGCAGCCACCCGCCTTGGCGCGGTTTTCTCTGCCACACGGAAAAGGAATTTGGCCGCACAGGCGGCCGGAATCAAACAAGAGTGATGGCCTGGCTAGGCGGTTACCGGAATTACCGCCGGTACCGGCGGGCTGTCCAGGCTAAGGAATTCGATCAAGCGGGCTTTCTGCGCCATGGCGTCCTGATAACCCAGCTCAATCAGCTCATTGCAATAACCCGGCTCGAACAGCAGGTAACTCAGCACTCCGGCACCGCTGGCCTTGGTTGCCCCAGGGCCGCGCAGGAACAGACGCAGGGCTTTGGGCAATTCGTGACGGTGACGCGCAGCGATCAGATCCAGCGGCTGACTCGGTGAAATCACCAGCACATCCACCGGTTTGAGCCCCAGGCCACGCGGGTGTTTCTCTGCGGGAATCAAGCGGCCCATCTGGTTCAACCGCTCCAGCAATTCGATATCGCTTTCCAGGCTGTCGATAAAGGTGCTGTTGAGCATATGCCCGCTGATCTGCGCCAGGCTCGGCGGCCGGCTCTGCTGCGGCCGCACCACGGGCAGCTGAGCCTGCGGCCCGGCAGCAGGATTGCCACTGACCCCCACCACCAACACACGGCTGGCACCCAGGTGCAGCGCCGGACTGATCGGCGCGGACTGGCGCACCGCACCGTCACCGAAGTATTCGCGGTTGATCTTCACCGGCGGAAAAATCAGCGGAATCGAGGCGCTGGCCAGCAAATGCTCAAGCGCCAGACGGGTCGGCACCCCGACCCGGCGATGACGGAACCAGGGATCGATGGCCGCGCGGCCTTGATAGAAGGTCACCGCCTGGCCGGTTTCGTAACCGAAGGCCGTCACCGCTACGGCGCGCAACTGACGATGGCGCACGGCGGCGGCAATCCCGCTGAAGTCCAGCTCACGACCGAGCAATTCGGCCAGTGGCGAACTGTCGAGCAGCGCCACCGGCACCTGACCGCCCAAGCCCAATAAACTGTGACCAATAAAGCGACTGGCCTGACGCAACACGCCCGGCCAATCGCTGCGATACACCTGATGGGTATGAAAGCCCTGCCAGACGCTGGTCAGCCGCCGCACCGCCTCAGTGAAATGCAGCGCCCCACAGGCCAGCCCCACGGCATTGATCGCGCCTGCCGAGGTACCAACGATAACCGGGAAAGGATTGTGCGACGCATCGGGTAGCAGATCAGCAATCGCCGCCAGCACCCCAACCTGATAGGCCGCCCGTGCGCCACCGCCGGAGAGAATCAGCCCGGTAACCGGCTGACTGGTTGAAGCGGTGTGCGGCATAGGCTGTTTCCTGTTGTTTTTCAGCCAGTATAGGAGCCTGCCAGGCACACACGGAACAGGCAGCGCCAAGAAACCTCACCTCAGCGCAACAACCCGCCAATTGGATGGCGGCTCTAACGTTTCTTTTTATAGAGCTTCGGCTCGCCCTCGGGACGCGTCTTGAAGCGCCGGTGCGCCCACAGGTATTGCTCAGGACACTGGCTGATCGCCTGCTCGATCCACTGATTGACCCGCAGGCAGTCGGCCTCTTCGCTCTCGGTGGGGAAGTCCGCCAGCGGTGGATGAATCACCAGGCGATAACCCTGACCATCGGGCAAACGTTGCTGAGTAAAGGGAATCACCTGAGCGCGGCCCATACGGGCGAACTTGCTGGTGGCGGTGACGGTGGCCGCAGGCACGCCGAACAGCGGCACAAACACGCTGCGCTGGGCGCCGTAATCCTGATCCGGCGCATACCAGACCACCCCGCCAGCACGCAGCAACTTGAGCATGCCGCGCACATCGTCACGACCAATCACCCCAAGCAAACGCTGCTCGCGGCCGCGACGCTGTACGTAGTCAAACAGCGGATTCTTGTGCGGGCGGTACATGCCATACATGTTCTGCGCCATGCCGAGCAGCCCGCCGCCCATTTCCAGGGTGGTGAAATGCAGCGCCATAAGGATCACGCCCTGACCGTCAGCCTCGGCCTGACGCAGATGCTCCAGCCCCTCAATGGTGCCCAGGCGGCGCAGACGCTCGGCGGGCCACCACCAGGCGATGGCCATTTCAAAGAAGGTGATACCGGTGGAGGCGAAGTTTTCCTTCAGCAGCGCCTCGCGCTCGGCGTCGGGCATCTGCGGGAAGCACAGCTCCAGGTTACGCGCGGCGATCTTGCGCCGCGAACTGGCCAGGAGGTACATCACCCCACCCAAGCCGCGCCCCAGCCACAACAGCACCTTATAAGGCAGTTGGGCAATCAGCCACAGCAAGCCCAGGCCCAGCCACAACAGCCAGAAACGGGGATACAGGAAATAAGCGCGAAATACTGGGCGATCCATAAAACAGGTCCGAGGCACGCAATAAAGCGCGGCATTCTATCAGGAGTTTGTCCGCCGCCTGGTTTCGCGGCGCGCAACTTGCGAGCACGCGGCGTTCTCGCTATAAGTCCGGCTTACTTTTCCTCCCGCGTCTAGATAAAGGCCGTATCAGGCAGACCATGAGCCAAGCTGATCTCCTCGAACAAGACCCCGTATTCCAGCTTAAAGGCAGCATGCTGGCCATCACCGTGATGGAGTTGGCGCACAACGACCTCGCCCGCCTCGACCAGCAGCTCAGCGAAAAAGTCGCTCAGGCTCCAGCCTTTTTCAGCAACACCCCACTGGTGCTGGCCCTGGACAAGCTGCCGGAAGGCGAAGGCGTACTCGATCTGGCCGAGCTGATGGCGGTCTGCCGCAAGCACGGCCTGCGCACCCTGGCGATCCGCGCCAACCGCGAGGCCGATATCAGTGCCGCCGAAGCCCTGGACCTGCCCGTACTGCCGCCCTCCGGCGCGCGTGAACGTTTGATCGACCTGGCCCCGCCAAAACCGGAAAAACCCGCCGAACCCGAGTTCAAACCGAGCAAAATCATCACCAGCCCGGTACGAGGCGGCCAGCAGGTGTATGCCCAGGGCGGCGACCTGATCGTCCTGGCCCCGGTCAGCGCCGGCGCGGAACTTCTCGCCGATGGCAACATCCATGTGTACGCCCCGATGCGCGGCCGAGCACTGGCCGGCATCAAGGGCAATCTCAAGGCGCGGATTTTCTGCCAGCAGATGGGCGCCGAACTGCTGTCCATCGCCGGCCAGTACAAGGTGGCCGAAGACCTGCGCCGCGACCCGTTATGGGGTGAAGCGGTGCATGTCAGCCTGTCGGGTAACGTGTTGAACATCACCCGCCTTTAACGGATACTGCCGCCACTTTTCAAACAGGGCAGCCGGACGCCTGAATAGGCCACGGAACCTGCGTTTTCTCTACATTTTGGGGTGAATCACCTTGGCCAAGATCCTCGTTGTTACGTCCGGCAAAGGTGGCGTCGGTAAAACCACCACCAGCGCTGCCATCGGTACCGGCCTTGCCCTGCGCGGGCACAAGACAGTCATCGTCGACTTCGACGTCGGCCTGCGTAACCTTGACCTGATCATGGGCTGCGAACGCCGCGTGGTGTACGACTTCGTCAACGTGGTCAACGGCGAAGCGACCCTCACCCAGGCCCTGATCAAAGACAAGCGCCTGGAAAATCTCTACGTGCTGGCTGCCAGCCAGACCCGTGACAAGGACGCCCTGACCCAGGAAGGCGTCGAGAAAATCATTAACGAGCTGCGCGAAAACTTCGAATACGTGGTCTGCGACTCGCCGGCCGGTATCGAAAAAGGCGCGCACCTGGCCATGTACTTCGCCGATGAAGCGATTGTCGTGACCAACCCGGAAGTTTCCTCGGTACGTGACTCCGACCGCATGCTCGGCCTGCTGGCGAGCAAATCGCGCCGCGCCGAGAAAGGCGAAGAGCCGATCAAGGAACACCTGCTGCTGACCCGCTACAACCCTGAGCGCGTGGTCAAAGGCGAAATGCTCGGCGTGGAAGACGTCGAAGAAATCCTCGCCATCCGCCTGCTCGGCGTGATCCCCGAGTCGCAAGCCGTACTCAAGGCCTCGAACCAGGGCGTGCCGGTGATCCTCGATGACCAGAGCGATGCAGGCCAGGCCTACAGCGACGCGGTTGACCGCCTGCTGGGCAAGGAAGTGGCACACCGATTCCTCGATGTGCAGAAGAAGGGATTCATGCAACGCCTGTTTGGAGGTCGTGAATGAACATTTTTGACTTCTTTCGTGAACGCAAGAAAGAAACCACCGCGTCCATTGCGAAAGAGCGCCTGCAAATCATCGTCGCCCACGAGCGCGGCCAGCGCAGCCAGCCGGACTACCTGCCGGCCCTGCAGCAAGAGCTGGTCGAGGTGATCCGCAAGTACGTGAATATCGACTCGGATCAAGTACAGGTTGCACTGGAAAACCAGGGCAGCTGTTCCATTCTGGAACTTAACATCACGCTCCCCGACCGTTGATTGGTTGAGAGCATGCAACGGCGGCCCTGGCCGCCGTTTCTATTTGTGGAAAACCCATGCCGCTGTCGAATGTCGAAATCCTCCACCAGGACGCCGCCCTACTGGTGATCAACAAGCCCACCCTGCTGCTCTCGGTGCCTGGCCGCGCGGAAGATAACCGCGATTGCCTGGTCACCCGCCTGCAGGAAAACGGCTACCCGGAAGCGCGCATCGTCCACCGCCTGGACTGGGAAACCTCGGGGATTATCGTGCTAGCCCGCGACGCCGACAGCCACCGCGAGCTGTCGCGGCAGTTTCACGACCGCGAAACCGAGAAAGCCTACACCGCCCTGTGCTGGGGCCAGCCTGAGCGGGACAGCGGCAGCATCGACCTGCCGCTGCGCTACGACCCACCGACCAAGCCGCGCCACGTGGTCGACCATGAACTGGGCAAACACGCCCTGACCTACTGGAAAGTGCTGGAACGCCACGCCGAGCATTGCCGCATCGAGCTGACCCCCATCACCGGTCGCTCGCACCAGCTGCGCGTACACATGCTGTCGATTGGCCATCCACTGCTCGGCGACGGCCTGTACGCCCACGAACAAGCCCTGGCCGCCTACCCGCGCCTGTGCCTGCACGCCAGCATGCTCAGCCTGACCCACCCACAAACGGGCGAGCGCTTGCGCTTCGAGTGTCCCGCGCCGTTCTGACGCGCCAAGCACCGCATCAAAAACAAGCGCCCAGCGCTTAGAACTTATTCAAGATCTCGCGAGCTAGAGCCCTTCAAGGCAAAAACAGGCGAGGAAGCGGAGTGTACTTTTGTACATGAGCATTCCGAGCCGGTTTTTAACGCAGCAGGGCCGACGCGCAGCAGATCGTCGACGGACTCTCAGCCCTGCTTGCGCGGCCAGATCAAACTAAAACAGGCACCGCCCAGCGCTTCGCTGCGGCTGATCTGTGCGCGGCCGCCGTGCCAGTAGGTGATGCGGCGCACGATGGACAGCCCCAGGCCATGCCCGCCCGAGGCGCGGGTGCGGCTGTCGTCCAGACGCAGGAAGGGAGTAAAGATGTGCTCCCAGGCCTCTTCCGGCACGCCGGGGCCGTCATCTTCGACATCCAGCCGGCAGCGCTGCTGGCCGACCTGATAGCTGACCCGCACCCGCGATTCGGCGTGACGCATGGCATTGCTCACCAGGTTCTGCAGGGCGCGATGCAGGTAGCGTAGTTCAGCTTCGACCAGCGCCCCGCTGCCATCCAGCGCATCACGTGACGGGCCGTGTTCGACGCGCACGCTGGCACGCAGAGGTGCCAGTTCGGTAATCACCTGATCGATCAGCTCATCCAGATCGACCTGCTGGAAGTTCAGCGCCGGCGCGCCCTGCTCCAGGCGGGCATAGGTGAGCATCTCGTCGACCAGCTTGTCGAGGTCCTGGATGTCGCTGTCCATGCCCTCCATATATTTACGCCGCGCGGCTTCGGTTTCCGCATCACCGATCATTTCCAGCCCGAAGCGCAAACGCGCCACCGGCGTGCGCAGCTCATGGGACACCGCACGGACCATCTCGCGCTGGATGCTCAGCGAGCGCTGCAAATGCTCGGCCATGGCGTTGAAGGCAGCCGCCAGGCGCCCCACCGAATCGCTGCCGCGGGTCGGCACGCGGGCATCCAGGCGGCCACTGGCGATGCGCGTAGCGGCACCTTCCAGATCACTCAGGCGCTGCTCCAGCGGCCGCACCAGCAGGTAGACCATCAGGCCGATCAGGCTCAGGCCCAGCGCACCAATCAGCACCAGCCACTGCGCCGGATAGGGATTCATCTGGTACAGCGGGCCGATTTCCAGCACCCAGGGCGTGTCGACGATGCCGGAGAACACATGGATGCTGTCGCCACCACGGCCCAGGGCCATCACCGTGTCGCCTTCATCGACCCGGCGACGCTGATCGGGGTCGAGGTCAGCCTGATCGAGGCGCACCAGGCGCAGGTCGAAGCCGAACTGTTTATCCTTTTTCAGCGCGGCCAGCCGGCGCGGCTGTTCATCCCAGGGATAGCGCACCAGCTCATCGATCAGCAGAAAGCTGGTGGCACGCGCCAACTGCTCACTGACCTGCTGCACATCCGCCACCAGCAACAGCGGTTGCTGCGCCAACTGACTGTAAATGCGCGCCTCATGCGGCCCGGTCTGCTGCACCAGCACCTGTCCACGGCGCAGGCTGTTGCGCACGCCGCTGTCCAGGCTGGTCTCATCCAGCGCCTCGATGCGCAACGGAATCCCAAGCAACCGCCCCCACACCGTCACCGCGCGCCGCCGTTCGATCTCCACCATCGGTGCGAGGTTGTCGGCCATCAGGCGAAACGTGCCCTGCGCCAGGCGCTCGCGGTACTGGTCCACGCGTACTTCGTTGAGCAACTGCAAGGCGCCGACGCCGAGCAGCGCCACCAGCACCAGCACCGCCAGCATGCCGCCATAGATGCGCAGAAAGATCGAGTTCATCAGCCGGCCACAACGCAGTTCATGCCATGGCCTCGGCAGCTTCAGCGACAAACAGGTAGCCCTTGCTGCGCACAGTCTTGATCAGCCGTGGGTGCATCGGGTCGTCGCCGATCTTCGGGCGGATGCGCGAAATGCGTACGTCGATTGAGCGATCCTGGCCGTCGTACTCGATACCACGCAGGGCGTTGAAGATTTCTTCGCGCGAGAGAATCCGCCCGGCGTTGGAGGTCAGCAGCCACAGCAGGTCGAATTCGGCACTGGTCAGCTCAATGCTCTGCTCGCCCAGCCAGGCCTCACGCATGGAGCTGTCGATCACCAGCTGGCCGAATTGCAGACGGCGACGCTCGCTGGGGGCCTGCGCCTCGCTGCTGCCTTCATGGCGCCGCAGCAGCGCACGGATACGCGCCAGCAGCACGCGCGGGCGCACCGGTTTGCACACGTAGTCATCGGCGCCCATCTCCAGGCCCAGCACCTGGTCCATGTCATCCGTGCGCGCGGTGAGCATCAGAATCGGCCCGTCGTACTGCCCGCGCACTTTGCGGCAGATCGACAGACCGTCTTCGCCGGGCAGCATCAGATCGAGAATCACCAGGTCGGGCTGCTCCTGCAGAATCCGTGCAGCCGCCAGTGCGCCGTCCATCTCGATGGACACATTCAGGCCATTGCCCTGCAGGTACTCACGGGTCAGCTCAGCCAGACGCTGGTCGTCCTCGACAATAAGAATGTGCCACGACTGCTGCTCCACAACGGACTCCCAGACAAGACCAAAACGGTCGGCATTGTAGCAATGCACCGGGCAGTGCATAGCGCATGCCAAAAACTTGCAAAAACACTAGATGTAGTATCCGTCTGTGAGCCAGGCCACGCTTGTGCAACAGGCAGAAAAACCCCGCTCAACACCGACGAACGGTACACCCCAGCCAACACGCGGGCTTGCCGTCATTTGCTCGGTTTAACCCACAAACCACCCACAACTTATCCACAGGTTGTTAGCGCTCGATTGCCTTGCAATACCCCACACAGCGCATTATCTTGTATGCCAATCACGCGACACCCACCACATGTTGGGTTTAGCTTGGCAACCGGACAGAAGAAGAATGACTCGCACACGGCCTGGTCCCAGACCGTCACCGGTGGCCTGAAACGCTTTATGCAGTACGCCTGCGCTACTTCGGCAGGTTTGGCTCCAGCGTCGCGCAGTGCGCACCTGAGCACGAATAACCGGTCAACCGCACACGCGGTTGCACCACTAGATGTAGTAGTTGAGGCGAAAAAACGCCTTGACGTGTGACTTTTGAGCCAGGAAGGCGCTTTAGTCGTTCCTTCCCTGCCCAATTTGCAAGCCCCCGTGTACCCGGCCTCTGGCTGTGCCCACGGTATTGTTGAAATGGAATGAAGGCAGTAGCCGGCAGTGATCGACGGCAAAGCGTCTAACTAATAAATACAGAACATGGAGACTTTCATGCACACCGACACCTCTCGCGAGAACCCGCAGGCCAATGCGCCGCAGGCTACCGATGACAACCAGAGCCTGAGCGCCACCGCGCCAGGTCAACTGCGGGTGATCAAGCGTAACGGCACCGTGGTGCCGTACACCGATGACAAGATCACCGTTGCCATCACCAAAGCCTTTCTCGCGGTAGAAGGCGGCACCGCTGCCGCTTCGTCGCGCATCCATGACACCGTCGCGCGCCTGACCGAGCAGGTCACCGCCACCTTCAAACGCCGCATGCCGTCCGGCGGCACCATCCATATCGAAGAAATCCAGGACCAGGTTGAACTGGCCCTGATGCGCGCCGGCGAGCAGAAAGTCGCCCGCGACTACGTGATCTACCGCGAAGCCCAGGCCAACAAGCGCAAGGCCAGTGCCGGCAGCGAAATTGCTCAGCCGCACCCGAGCATCCGCGTCACCCACACCGACGGCAGCGTTGCGCCGCTGGACATGGGCCGCCTGGACACCATCATCCGCGAAGCCTGCGAAGGCCTGGCCGAAGTCGATGGCGAACTGATCCAGAAAGAAACCCTGAAAAACCTCTACGACGGCGTGGCGCAAAGCGACGTCAGCACCGCCCTGGTGATGACCGCACGCACCCTGGTTGAGCGTGAGCCGAACTACAGCTACGTCACCGCGCGCCTGCTGATGGACAACATCCGCGCCGAAGGCCTGGGTTTCCTCGGTGTCGCCAGCAGCGCCACCCACCACGAGATGAGCGAGCTGTACGCCAAGGCCCTGCCGGCTTACATCGCCAAGGGTATCGAGTTCGAACTGCTGAACCCGGTGCTGGCCAGCTTCGACCTGGAGAAACTCGGCAAGGCGATCAACCACGAGCGCGATCAGCAGTTCACCTACCTGGGCCTGCAGACCCTCTACGACCGCTACTTCATCCACAAGGACGGCACCCGTTTCGAACTGCCGCAAGTGTTCTTCATGCGCGTGGCCATGGGCCTGGCGATTGAAGAGAAACAGAAAGAAGACCGCGCCATCGAGTTCTACAACCTGCTCTCCAGCTTCGACTACATGGCCTCGACGCCGACCCTGTTCAACGCCGGCACCCTGCGTCCACAGCTGTCCAGCTGCTACCTGACCACCGTGCCGGACGACCTGTCGGGCATCTACAACGCCATCCACGACAACGCCATGCTGTCCAAGTTTGCTGGCGGCCTGGGTAACGACTGGACCCCTGTACGTGCGCTGGGCGCCTACATCAAAGGCACCAACGGCAAGTCGCAAGGCGTTGTGCCGTTCCTCAAAGTGGTCAACGACACCGCAGTAGCAGTTAACCAGGGCGGCAAGCGCAAGGGCGCGGTCTGCGCCTACCTGGAAACCTGGCACATGGACATCGAAGAGTTCATCGAGCTGCGCAAGAACACCGGTGACGACCGTCGCCGCACCCACGACATGAACACCGCCAACTGGATCCCGGACCTGTTCATGAAGCGCGTGTTCGACGACGGCAAGTGGACCCTGTTCAGCCCGAGCGAAGTGCCAGACCTGCACGACCTGACCGGTAAAGCCTTCGAAGAGCGCTACGAGTACTACGAAGCCCTCACCGAGTACGGCAAGATCAAGCTGTTCAAAACCATCCAGGCCAAAGACCTGTGGCGCAAAATGCTCTCGATGCTGTTCGAGACCGGCCACCCATGGCTGACCTTCAAGGACCCATGCAACCTGCGCAGCCCGCAGCAGCACGTGGGCGTGGTGCACAGCTCCAACCTCTGCACCGAGATCACCCTGAACACCAACGCCGACGAAATCGCCGTGTGCAACCTGGGTTCCGTGAACCTGCCGAACCACATCGTCGACGGCAAGCTGGACACCGCCAAGCTGGAAAAGACCATCAAGGTCGCCGTGCGCATGCTCGATAACGTTATCGACATCAACTACTACTCGGTGCCGCAGGCGCGTAACTCCAACTTCAAACACCGCCCGGTCGGCCTCGGCATCATGGGCTTCCAGGACGCTCTGTACCTGCAGCACATCCCGTACGGCTCTGACGCCGCCGTGGAATTTGCCGACAAGTCGATGGAAGCCGTCAGCTACTACGCCATCCAGGCCTCCTGTGACCTGGCCGACGAGCGCGGCAGCTACGAAACCTTCCAGGGTTCGCTGTGGAGCAAAGGCATTCTGCCGCTCGACTCCCAGCAGATCCTCATCGAAGCCCGTGGCCAGAAGTACATCGACGTTGACCTCAACGAAACCCTGGACTGGGCACCGATCCGTGCCCGCGTGCAGAAAGGCATCCGCAACTCGAACATCATGGCCATCGCACCGACCGCCACCATCGCCAACATCACCGGCGTATCGCAGTCGATCGAACCGACCTACCAGAACCTCTATGTGAAATCGAACCTGTCCGGCGAATTCACCGTGATCAACCCCTACCTGGTACGCGACCTCAAAGCTCGCGGCCTGTGGGACTCGGTAATGATCAACGACCTGAAGTACTACGACGGTTCCGTGCAGCAGATCGAGCGCATCCCGCAAGAGCTGAAAGACCTCTACGCCACCGCGTTTGAAGTCGACACCAAGTGGATCGTTGACGCCGCCAGCCGTCGCCAGAAGTGGATCGACCAGGCGCAGTCGCTGAACCTCTACATCGCCGGCGCTTCGGGCAAGAAACTCGACGTGACCTACCGCATGGCTTGGTACCGTGGCCTGAAAACCACCTACTACCTCCGTGCCCTGGCCGCGACCAGCACCGAGAAGTCCACCATCAACACAGGCAAGCTGAATGCCGTGTCCAGTGGTGGCAACGATGGCCTGAGCGCAGCACCGGCCAAGGCCCCGGAAGTGGAGATGAGCGCAGTCCCGGCTCCAGTACCAAAGGCCTGTGCCATCGACGAACCCGACTGCGAGGCTTGCCAGTAAGGCTTTCGCGTGGATCTGAGCGGCATTCGCGGCGTTACCTGCTAGAGCGGCCCCCATCACGTACATGCGTACGCTCAGGGGCTCCACTCCAGCAGGTGCCTAGCGACTACTCGCTCAGCTACACGCTTGAACGTCGGGCGAAGAGCAAAGCAACACCTGTAGGAGCCAGCTTGCTGGCGATGCTTCAGCTGAACCAGCAGCCCTACAAAACGTGCGGCACGAAACACGGTCAGTCCCCTCTCCTGCTTGCGGGAGAGGGTTAGGGAGAGGGGCAAAAGCAACACCGCCCTTCCCACTTATTACCAACCCCCGCCCTTACCGGCGTGGGTTTCGGGGCAACGGCCAGCCACTAGAGCCACCCCGACCAGCGGTACCCGTTTCACCCTTGCGCGCGATACGCAACGGAACATAATCAGAACTATCTGTATATCCATACAGGCCGGCACTTTCACCGGCCCGCAAGCAGGAGCCAAGCCATGCTGAGCTGGGATGAATTAGACAAGGAAGACGGCGCCGACGCCGTAGTAGCCAACAAAGCCACTGCCCAACTGGCAGACATGAACATCGACAAGCTCGACCAGGCCGGCGGTGCCGCCGCCGTCGAAGCCCGCGCCGTTGCCGCTGACGACAGCGCCGCCGTGGCCCGCGCCAAAGCCGCCCTCGACCAGCTCGACATCCAGGAAGGCCTGGACGAACTGGAAGGCTCCGCTGCCCGCGTACAGGTCGGCGACAAGCAGATGATCAACGCCCGTGCCGACCTCAACCAGCTCGTACCCTTCAAGTACGACTGGGCCTGGCAGAAGTATCTGGATGGTTGCGCCAACCACTGGATGCCGCAGGAAGTGAACATGAACGCGGACATCGCGTTGTGGAAAAGCGCCGACGGCCTGACCGACGACGAACGCCGCATCGTCATGCGCAACCTCGGCTTCTTCTCCACCGCCGACAGCCTGGTCGCCAACAACCTGGCCCTGGCCGTGTACCGCCTGATCACCAACCCCGAGTGCCGCCAGTACATCCTGCGCCAGGCCTTCGAAGAGGCGATCCACACCCACGCCTACCAGTACTGCATCGAATCGCTGGGCATGGATGAAGGCGAAATCTTCAACATGTACCACGAGATCCCGAGCGTCGCGAAAAAGGCCTCCTGGGGCCTGAAATACACCCGCGCCATCTCCGATCCGCAGTTCAACACCGGCACCGTCGAAACCGACAAAGAACTGCTGCGCAACCTGATCGCCTACTACTGCGTACTGGAAGGCATCTTCTTCTATTGCGGCTTCACCCAGATCCTCTCCATGGGTCGCCGCAACAAGATGACCGGCGTCGCCGAGCAGTTCCAGTACATCCTGCGTGACGAGTCCATGCACCTGAACTTCGGCATCGATGTGATCAACCAGATCAAGATCGAAAACCCGCACCTGTGGGATGCCCAGCTCAAAGACGAAGCCACCCAGATGATCCTGCAGGGCACTCAGCTGGAAATCGAATACGCACGCGACACCATGCCGCGCGGCGTACTGGGCATGAACGCGGCGATGATGGAGGACTACCTGAAATTTATCGCCAACCGTCGTTTGACCCAGATTGGTTTGAAGGAAGAGTACCCAGGTACCACTAACCCGTTCCCATGGATGTCGGAAATCATGGACCTGAAGAAAGAGAAGAACTTCTTCGAGACGCGGGTTATTGAGTATCAGACTGGTGGGGCGTTGAGCTGGGATTGATCAAACCCTAAAGTTAAACTGATAGAAAGCCTTGGTCTCCAAGGCTTTCTTTTTTAGGTGAAGGACAATTGAACACAGACAAAGATCTTTCCGACAGATACTACACTGCAGAAAAGTTTTTGTGGTTCATCAGCTTAATAACAATCTTGTCTACATTCTATGGAGACCAAGAAACCCCCATAAAGCTTATCGAATTTGAGTTTAAAAACTATCAAGACTCCACCCGCGCAGCAATAATCTTACTAATCGCAGCAGCCGTATATCAACTCATAGAATTTAACTTATCACATATCAAAAATAAGACCGCAAGCCAACACATAAGAATATCCCTATCGGCAGCACTCTTCTGTATCGCACTCACTACTGCCTACCCAATAGCAACGCAGAATACTGCATACGCAGAAATCTCATTGCTTTGGTATCTGGCATTCTTAGTAACAAGCCTGTTAACAGGAATTTCAGTTTCAATGCTGGCATTCTCAGCAATCATGATTCGAACCAAAGAAGAAGCCAAACAGCTTAAACTTCCACGCATACCTTTTGCTGTTAAATCACAACTACTTCTACAAGCATCAGTACTGCCATTACTTATTACAGCCAACATCACAATATTTCACTACACACCAGAGCCAGCAAGACCAATTGGGCTTTTCATACTTTTAATATCCGTAATTTATTTTACCCTATCGACTACATACCAATTTTTACTAAAGGACAAAGACTCAAACAAGCTGCAAAAGCTTCGCGAGGCTTTCAACTCCCATGATCACGGATATCTATTAGCAGACCAAGACTCCGAGCACCCTGAACATTTAAACGAACTACCACCACATGAATTACAGAAAAAAATAAGTGCTCATTATTCACTACCAGAAACCCCAAAAAACATTGAATTCCAAGTTAAAACTTTAGAGCCAATAGGCATTAATTTTACACCAAAGAAAAACACTCCCCAAGCCGACCCCACATTCAAACTAAAAAAATCTACAGAAAAACAATCACACCTAAAAGTTAAAATAATATCAAATTCAAAAATAATTTCTAATAGAGTTCTAGAACTACCAATATCCGCCTTAGAGAGGAACGCCACAGAATTCCTTAAAAACCATAAGAAAGGACAAGATCAATCACATCAAAAAGCTTTCAATTACGCGCTAAAGCAGGCAGCAAAAATCGCACTAATGCAACCAGTATCAGAAAGCCAATCAATCGATTTTATAACAACTGGAAATAGATCATTAATATCGAATTACATTGATAAAAAAACAGATCTAAACGAGAGAGCAGCATACGGATGGACCCCTCTAATGATGGCAATTGCCCAAGGAGATCTAGAAACGGCCAAAACTCTTTTAGATCTAGGCGCTGACCCAGACATTACAAATTTACAAAAAAGAAGTGCTCTTCATTTTGCAGCAAGGTACGCAAACCTAGAAAGCTGCCTCCTACTAATAGAATACGGTGCTAATCTCAACATCCAGGATACCCGAGGAAACACACCACTTATTATAGCCACTAGCTACGGAAGCCTTGAAATTGTTGAAGCCCTAGTAAGTGCTGGAGCCGATACTGGAATCCAAAACGCCTTGAAAGAATCCGCATTAAACCTGTCTCAAAAACTAAGACACGGAAAAATCGCCAAAATACTTAGAAAGAAAACCAATAAATCTTGATCACCCCCATGATAAAGGGGACTAATTTATTTTCTGTGTTGCCTTTGTCTACTGGTTTCGGCTTTACGCCGAGTTACTTTCTCTTTGCGCGCGCAAAGAGAAAGTAACCAAAGAGAAAGCGCGCCCGGCATCCGGGTTTCGCTGCGCTCAACTTCCCTCGCTCCGGTGCTGTTCCGAGGGTCGTCACGGTGGGCCATCCCTGGCCCATCGTTCCTCGTTTGGCATCCATGCCAAACGCCCCTCTCCACAGCACCTACGCTCGGCCTACTGACGGGATTCAGGGACCGCGTTGTTTGGGCGATTTGTGGAAGGCAGAGCGAAATGCAAAAGCAGAGCGTAAAAGCCGAAGCAAAAGCATCGCGGGCAAGCCCGCTCCTATAGGTACGGTTGGCATTCGTAGGATGGGTTGAGCAGAGCGATACCCATCCTACAAATCAAAAGCCAACTCGCTGCCCCGCCGAACCAATCCGCTCGGGCCAGGACAAACGCCCCATCAGAAGGCCGAGTGGAATCGTTGCGTAAGGGGTTGAGCGGCATGGATGCCGCGAGAGCCGCGATGGGCCAGGGATGGCCCTTCGCGGCGGGCCCCTGGAGCAATGATGGAATGAGGGAAGTCGAGCGCAGCGAGACCCGGATGCAAGGGGCAAGACCTTTTGCTTACTTTTGGGGCGTTTGCCAAAAGTGAGCCGCCGTAAGGGCGGAACCGGTAGTCCAGACTACACAAAAGCGGCGCATACAAAGACCAATCCCAGAAGCAACAAAGCTCGCGGCTAAAGCCCCTCCCACGCGTTCGATAAAAATTCACGGGATGTGGCAAGCAGTGCTAATCGATGCGTTAAAACCTGCCAAGCCAGTACTGCGGGCGGCGGCGGTGATGGGCAACAGCCAGCACCTGAAAACCGTCAGACGTTTCCCGGTAAACGATGGATAACGGAAAGCGCTGCAAGGGAACGCTGCGAATATCTGGCTCAAGTTCAACACGCCAGGCTTTCGGTGACTCGCCAATCAATGCGGCCAGAGTTTCGAACTCCATGATGAAAGCCCCACCCAATCCAGAAACCTTCGATTCGTACTAACCGACTGATTCCAGAAGCTCGGCTTCCGCTGCCGGGTGAAAAGAGTAATTCATCGAATCAGGGCTCTGGCCTTCTTCATCACCTCATCACCGGACACAGCCTGAACCGCGCCACTATCCAGCTCTTCTGCTCGCCGCCGCGCCTCAAGCAACCAGTCTGCTCGCAGCTCTTCTTCTGAGGGCGCATCCAAACTCAGGATCAACCGCTGAATCAGCTGTGCCCGCTCCTTCTTGGGAAGGTGCAGGGCTTCATCCTCAATTTTCTGCAGATCCATGACAAAACCTCTCGCTTATCTACCGACAAAACTTGGCACGGATGGCTAGCAGGTGCCACGACCAGGTGCCTGCACGCTAATAGAGAAGCGGTAGATAACAACCAACCCGGCACTCTAATTAGTTCTTATGCTCGCGCAGCCATTGCTCCACCTGTTCGAGCAATTCGCTCGCCCGAGTCACAGCCTCTTGCGCCATGGCGGCGCTGACCGGCTCGCCAGAATAGTCCGCGACATTGCGCTGCTTACGCAGGCCGTCGAGTACCACCATGGTCTTGCTATCCAAACCGATGGTACGCGGCAAGCTCTGGATCATGGTCTGGTGGTGGCCCGGCGTACTGGTCAGCGTCCGGAAGCCATTGGCCTGGAGCGCCGCATTCGCCGCTTGCATGATGCATTTATAGGCCATGTCGAAACGGCCTTCGCTACTCATATCGGTCAGTTGGGCGTCCGCCAAACTACGCCTGGCCGCCTCAAGCAGGCGCGCAACATTTGCGTCATCCGGCTCGATGCGCTCCAGCAAACGACCCAGCAAATTTTCCAGTGTCATTCCCGCTCCTTGGGTTCGATCAAGTCATGCTCCGTGCCAATCACAAATAGTTTGGGCCTTTCCAGTACCTGCCGAGCAAACGCCCCGCCCTCGGCCACCAGTCGCAGCCACTCGGATTTGGGGTACACCTTGGGGTTGATCTCACGGCCCAGGGTTTCCTGCAGCGGGTAAAGCTCGGTCACCAGTTCGCTAAAGCCGACGTCACCGATGACCAGCAAATCAACATCGCTCGCGGCGTTCGCCTTGCCACTGGCCATCGAACCGAATACGAAAGCGACTTCGATCCGCTCCGCGAGAGGTTCTAAACCATCCGCCAATACATCTGCCAAACCACTGGTTTTGCGCAGGATGCTAGCGAGCTCCTCAAAAATGGGGCAATCACGATTGGCGCGGTAATGCATTTGGTTGCCGACCGGCACTTTCAACAACAGGCCTGTTTCGACCATCTTGGCCAGCTCGCGACTCAGCGTGCCGGAGAGCGTACCAGTAAGCCGGGCGATTTCCCTCTGGTGGTATTGCCGGTCCGCATGCAAGAGCAGAAGCGTCAGCACCTTTCGCCGATATTCGCTGAAGAGCAGTGTGGCTAACGACATAAGAACACCAATACGCTGCTTTAAAGGCAGCAATTGAAGCCTAAAAAGCAGCAATACGCCAGTCCCGTCGAGTGGCAGTTAGCCGCCCAACGCTACAACGTACACAGCCCGCCCGGCACGGCCATCACCCAATCGCGCACGGCCTGAATGGTCGGATCACTCTTGCGGTTTTCCGGGTACACCAGAAAGAACGGTTTGCCTTCCAGTTCCGGGCCGAAGGGTTGTACCAGGCGTCCTTCACGCAGTTCATCCTCGATCAGCTGACGGCTCATCAGCGCCACGCCCTGCCCGCCGATGGCGGCCGAAACGGCATGGGTCTCGTCGGAGAACACCAGCCCGGCGCTGACGTCCAGCCCCGGCACCTGCGCGTGCTTCTGCCACAGCGCCCAATCCAGCGGTGAAGACACTGCAGCCTGATTGCGGAAGTGAATCAGCGAATGCTTGGGCAGCTCGGCGGCATCGTGCAGACCGAGGTGCGGGCTGCAGGCTGGGATAAAGCTGTTGTCGAACAGCTTCTCCGCCACCAGCCCCGGCCAGCGGCCGTCGCCATAACGGATGGCGATATCTGCGGTCACGCCATCCAGCGCCACCGGCTCATGGGAGGCGTGGATGCGCAGGTCAATATTCGGATGGGCGTCGCGCAACATGCACACCCAGGACAGCAACCAGCGCACCGCCACCGCAGGTGTGGTGCTGAGCGTTATGGCCTGGCGACAGGGCACCGCGCTGAGGCGTACCGCCGTGGCGCTGATGCTGTCGAAGGCGCTTTCCAGCACCTGCTGCAACTCGCGCCCCTGGGCGGTCAGTTCCAGCTGGCGCGGCTTGCGCAGAAATAAGGCGACCCCGAGCGACTCTTCCAGGGCGCGAATCTGGTGGCTGATCGCCGTGGCGGTCACCGAGAGTTCTTCGGCAGCCTGCTTGGCGCTCTGGTGGCGCGCAGCCGCTTCAAAGGCGCGCAAGGCAGAAAGCGAAGGTAACCAGCGCTGCGCCATAGATGAATCTCCCTCATCCATACCTGAAAACAATCGTCGTTTGTCGCCCGCTTTAGCTGGGCTTAGCCTGAGTCTGCTGCGAATAACAGATGAATTCAAATTCGAAAGGAGACTCGACATGCCACATATCCTGCACCTGGACGCCAGCGCCCGCCCCGGCCTCGCCGGCAAGGATCAACACGGCTCGCACAGCCGCAACCTTACTCAGCGCTTTGTCAGCCAGTGGCTGGCCAGGCGTGGGCAGGACAGCCTCACTTACCGCGACATCGGCCAGACGCCGCCGTCGATCATCAACCACGACTGGATCGCCTCCTCTTTTACCCCCAAGGCGCATCGCGAACCATGGATGCACGCCACACTGATCGAGAGCGACCAGCTGGTGGATGAGTTGATTGCCGCAGATGTGCTGGTGATCGGCGCGCCGCTCTACAACTTCGGCATGCCGGCGGCGCTCAAGGCGTGGATCGACCAGATCGTGCGCCCTGGCAGAACCATGGGTATCAATGAGAGCAACCCGCTCGACCCTTACGTGCCGCTGCTGGCCGATCGGCCAAGGCATGCGGTTATCCTCAGCGCCCGTGGCGGTGTCGGCTTTGGCCTCGGTGGCGAGCTGGCGCATATGAACCATCTGGAACCGAGCCTGATCACCAGCCTCGGCTTTATCGGCATTACCCAGGTGCACCAGATTGCCATCGAGGGTCAGGAAGTCGGCGGGGAACTGCTGGCCGAGTCGGTGGCTCAAGCCCTGAGCCAGGTCGATGCCTTGGTGCTGCAGCTGCAACGAGCGTTGCAGGTAAACCGCACCCCAGAGTCAGCCTGAAAACCTGCCGCGCAGCGGCTGCGATACCAGGTGAACCGCTCATGGTTTGTCCACCCAGCACGTCAGCCGAGGGCGGTACACTAGCGCCCTCGCGCACGCCCCGGAGCCAGACTGACGATGTTCACCCTTGTACACTTGGATAGCCCGCCACCCGAATCGCTTAACAGCCAGGTGCTGCAGATGGTGGTGGACTACCTCAGCGACATCAGCCCGGTGTCGCTGACGCCGAGCAACCCGCTGTATCAGCTGTACCAGTACGTGATCGGCTACGAGATGCACCTGTACCTGCGCGCCATGGACAGTGCGCAGCCAAGCAGCGCACGGCTGATCCTCGCCCTGAGCGATCAGGACCCATCACAGGTGCTGGGCTTTGCCCTGTACCTGCCAGCCCAGGACGCACCCGACGCCTGCACCCTGGCCTATATGGCCGTGCAGGCCAGCCAGCGCCGTCACGGAATTGCCCGCGCCATGCTGCAGCAGATGGTCGATCGCCACCCGCACGCCGAACTGGCCTGCGTGGCGGGCAAGGTCGCCACCTTCGAAACCATGGGCTTTCAGGTGCTGGCCGCGCGTGGGCCGCAGGTGTTGATGAGCACCCGCGACCACAGCGCCAACGGCATGCTGGCGGTGCAGGACCTGGCGCCGATCTTCCAGTCCACGGAAGTCCGGCAGATTCACGCCTACCTGCTCAAGCAGCACGGCAAGCGGGCCATGAGCGATGCGGAGAAGCAGCGCGACCGCCTGCTCGACCAGATGGCCCAGCAGGCACAGGCACTGGTGCGCGAGCGGCTGACCGTGCATTGACCTGGCCATACCAGGGCGAGCACAGAGAAAACGCGGGCAGAAAGCCACCATAGCGCTGGCGAACCGCGCAGACAGGGCAGTATATTCACTGCCATGACGTCAAACCCGCACCTGCCTCACGACAAACTACTGGATCTGCTGCTGGACGTTGTCTGCGTAGTGGATATAGAGGGCCGCTTTCTGTCCGTCAGCGCGGCCAGCGAACGGGTTTTCGGCTACCGCCCCGAAGAGATGATCGGTCGCACCGCCTTTGAACTGATGCACCCCGACGACCGCGCCGCCACCCGCACGCTGGTCAAGCAGATCAACTCAGGCAAGCCCTCGCACGATCACGAGAACCGCTACATCCACAAAGACGGCCATATCGTGCACATCATGTGGTCCGCCCAGTGGCTGGAGGCCGAGCAGGTGCGCGTTGGTGTGGCGCGCGATATCACCCGACGCAAGCGGGCCGAGGCAGTTCAGGCGGCGTTGTATGCCGTCTCCGAAGCAGCCCACGCGGCGGGTGATCTGCACATGCTCTATGGCCGCGTGCATGAGGTGATGGCGCAGCTGCTGCCCGCCCGGCATTTCTGCGTGGCGCTGTATGACGCGGCGAGTGATCAGCTGAGCCTGACCTATCAGGTCGAACAATGCGCCACGCCCACCGCCACCAGCCGCTTCTGTGCCGAGGTGATCCGCACCGGCAACGCCCTGCTGCTGACGCCGGACACCGCCAGCCAATGGCTGGCCCAGCATGAACCCGAGGCCGCAGCACCTGCTCTGGACTGGCTTGGCGTGCCGCTGATCTCGGGCACCCAGACCATCGGCGCACTGGTGCTGCAGAACC
Source organism: Pseudomonas anguilliseptica (assembly GCF_021375795.1). Classification (GTDB taxonomy): domain Bacteria; phylum Pseudomonadota; class Gammaproteobacteria; order Pseudomonadales; family Pseudomonadaceae; genus Aquipseudomonas; species Aquipseudomonas anguilliseptica_A. The sequence goes on from NZ_JAEIOI010000006.1 coordinate 71,308, forward strand.
ACAGCGCCAAGGTGCGCTACAGCGAACAAGACCAGGAGCTGCTGCAATTTGTCTCCAACCAGGTGGCCACGGCAATTGAGCGCAAGCGCACGCAGTCGCGCCTGGAGTTTCTTGCCCAGTACGATCAACTGACTGAACTGTCCAACCGCACGCTGTTTCTCGACCGTTTGCGCAGCGCCCTGCAACGGGCCAAACGCGACGCCCTGCAGCTGGCGGTGCTGTACCTCGACATGGATAACTTCAAGCAGATCAACGACAGCTTCGGCCACGGCACCGGCGATCTGCTGTTGCAGGAAGTGGCGCGGCGTTTGCGCCAGTGCGTGCGTGAGTCGGACACGGTGGGCCGCCTGGGTGGCGACGAGTTTGCGGTGATTCTGGACAACATCGGCCGCCAGGAGGATGCCACCCTGGTGGCCGAGAAGATCATCACCGCCCTCAGCGCGCCCTACCTGCTCGATGGCCATCATTTGCTCAGCGCGCCAAGCCTGGGCATTGCGCTGTACCCCCAGCACTGCCAGAACGAGTTGCAGTTGGTGCAGTACGCGGATGAGGCCATGTACGTAGCCAAACGCAGTGGCGGCAAACGCTACGTGCTCGCACAGCAGCCGCTGACGGACGCCGGCTGACTGCGGCTGGCGATACCCGAATGGCCTCCCTGGCCAGCTGCGGTTTGCCAAGCCGAGGAACTTCACCTATGCACAAGAGTCAGTTGACTGCGCTGCCAACCCGGCACGTTTGTTCCACGGACGGCCCACAAGGCCCCTTACTCAGGACTGCTTATGACCTCGCCAAAACTGCCCCTGTTCGTTCTCGCCTGCGCCCTGCCGCTGGCCGCTTGCGCCGCCACACCGGAGGCGCTCAAGCCTTACCCGGCAGCCGCCGCAGGCTATCAACGCCATGTGATCGAGCTGCCGGCCCAGGCCAATGAGGCCGAGCACAAGGTTGAACTGATTGCCGGCAAAACCCTAGAAGTGGACTGCAACTCCCAGCGTTTGGGTGGCCAGTGGCAGGAGAAGACCGTCGAAGGCTGGGGCTACAACTACTACGAGATGGGTCAGGTCGGCCCGGCGATGAGCACCCTGATGGCCTGCCCCGACAACAGCCGCAAGCAGGCATTTGTCCCGGTGGGCGGCGAACCCTTGCTGGTGCGCTACAACAGCAAACTGCCACTGGTGATCTACGCCCCGGCGGATGTGCAGGTGCGCTACCGCATCTGGTCCGCTGCCGCCGACAGCGCAGCAGCACCACAGCAGTAAGCGCCCCCGGATCAACAGGCCGCACAACGCCGGCCTGTTAACCACAATCAGCCCGCCGGGCTGAGCATCTCGATCTCGCGAATCTCGAAATCACGGCGCAAGTACTCCATGCGCCGCTCATAAAACTCGCGCATATGCGGCAAGGCGCTGTGAATGGCCAGGTGCTCCCGTGACTGCCAGACCTCATAGAAGATAAACAGCGTCGGGTCCTGACGATCACGCAGCATGTGGTAGGCCATGCAGCCGGCCTCGGCACGGCTGGGTTCGACATAGGTGCGGAACAACGCCTCAAACGCGGCGGCCTGCTCCGGGCGGGTGTGGGCGTGCAGGATAAATCCGTAGTGATCAGCCATCTGGGCTCCTGGGACAACGTATGTTTGCTTAGGCCACGTACCCAATTACGCGTTGCATGCAATCGGTAGGTTGGTTGGTGTTGAGCGCAGCGAAGCCCAACAGTCATTGGTATCGCTTGTTGAAATGGCTCGTTGGGCTTCGTCGCTACGCGCCTCAACGCCAACCTACGGTTTATCGCCTCGCAACACCTGCCTGGGGCCTAGCCTTTACCTACCCTACAACAGCTAAACCCAGCGTATTCATGCCTTTTAGTCACAGGTCATTTGCCCGCCAGCGGCTGTTTCGAGCCGCCTGCACGCCCTAGCATGCGGCCATCATTTACCGAGGCCCCTGCCATGAAGAAGATCCTGCTGCTCAACGGCGGTAAACAGTTCGCCCATTCCGACGGCCGCTACAACACCACCCTGCACGACACCGCGCTGGCCTTTCTCGACCGCGCCGGTTTCGACCTCAAGCACACCCATATCGACAGCGGCTACGACATTGCCGAAGAAGTGCAGAAGTTTCTCTGGGCCGATGTGATCATCTATCAGATGCCCGGCTGGTGGATGGGCGCGCCCTGGACGGTGAAGAAGTACATCGATGAGGTGTTTACCGCCGGCCACGGCAGCCTCTACGCCAGCGACGGCCGCACCCGCTCGGACGCCTCGCAAAAGTACGGCAGCGGCGGCCTGATCCAGGGCAAGCAGTACATGCTGTCACTGACCTGGAACGCGCCGCAGCAAGCCTTCGACGACCCAACGGACTTCTTCGAAGGTAAAGGTGTGGACGCCGTCTACCTGCCCTTCCACAAGGCCAATCAGTTTCTCGGCATGCGCGCCCTGCCGACCTTCCTCTGCGTCGACGTGATGAAGCGCCCCGCCATCGAGGCCGATATCGCCCGCTACGAACAGCACCTGGCGCAGGTGTTGGGCTAACCACGCTGTTGTTGTGGTGGTAGGCAACGCAGGGCGGGAGCTTGAACAGCAAACACACGAAGCTCGCCAACCCACGCGGTCGTCAGTCTGTCTCGCCTAACGGGTCACACAAAAGGCTCTGTAGGCACGCTCCTGCGCAGCCAAGGCCGCGCCTACAGACAGGCCAGGGCAACAGCCTGCTTACGGCGCGCCAAACAGCGCCGTCCAATAAATCCCCGCGTCGCTCTTGGGATCGTTGGCGTAGGCGGCGCCCAGTTCACTGAAGTGCGGGTTCATCAGATTGGCACAGTGGCCAGGGCTGGCCAGCCAGCCGGCGAGCACCTTGCTGCTGCCATCCAGCCCGGCAGCAATGTTTTCACCGACACGCTGGCCACTGTAACCGGCCAGCTCTGCGCGATCGCCGGGGGTGCGCCCGTCAGGGTCTTGGTGATCGAAGAAGTTGCCGTTGGCCATGGCCCGGCTGTGGGCTTCGGCAGTGCTGCCCAGGGTGGCATTCCATACCAGCGGCGCGGCGGCGGCAAAGGCTTGGCTGCCGCACTGACGCGCTGTGCCGCGGGCAAGGTTGAGTTGTTCGAGCAACTTCTGCCCTTCCGTCTGCCAGTCGCCCAGGCGCGCCGCCAACAGCGGTCGGGCCAGCAGAATGCGCCACTCACGATCCTGCTGCTTGACGCCGATATCGACAAACTGCGGGTCCAGCACGATCTTGCAGAAGCTCTCCTGCAGCACCTTCAGCGCCGCCGCCGCATCACGCGGGCCGGACAGGCTGATGGCCTGCACATTGACCATCGGGTAGCCCGCCGCACTCATCGCCTGCTGCAAATCCCCCGAGCGCCCCACCGGTTGCACCAAGCGCGGATCAGCGGTCAACGGCGGCAACTCGGCGGAAGCCTGATCGCCACAGCGCTGCACTTCGCTGCGGTAGCTGTTGATCAAGCCGACCAGTTGCGCATCCTCGGCAGCCTGCGCACCTGCGGTGCACGCCAGCGCCAACCCCAGGGCAGCGAACGCCCGAACAAACCCCTTGCTAGCCATAAATCCCCCGACCTGAGCATGCCGATGCGGCGTACCCACAACTGTGATCGGCTGATCTTGGCGCACCTCGCGCGCTGAAACCAGCCCAATGCGCAGGCAGCCCGGCTGGAGAAATCGACGGCAGAACGCTTAAACGTAAATGCTGACGCCGCCCCTGGCCTGCAGCCAGTCGCGGTAAGTCACCAGCGAGTCGGTCTGCTTGTCGCCGTTGTAACCGACAAAGGTGCCGGTTTTATCCATACCGGACTCAACCAGTTTGTTGATCTGTGCCAGCAGCTTGGCTGCATCATCGCGATCCATCGTCGCAACATCAGGCAGGGTAATCATCGAGTTGCCGCTGTCCTGCTCGGCGGCCGGGCGGAAGCGGTCACTGGCAATCGCGCTGCTGGCACCGCTGCTCTCGGCATGCATCGCGCGCAGCAGGCCGCCGCGGCTGTGAGCCACTATGCCGCTGGCAAAGCGGCGGATTTCCGCAAGCGGGTCCGCGGCGCTGGCGCTCGGTTTATCCGTACTGCTGCCACTGCCCGCTGCACCAGTCGTGCTGGGTTTGGCGGTGTTGCTGAAGTAGCTCGCCAGCGGCGAGTTGTTGGAAATACTGGTCATGGCGAATCCCTGCAACTGTCAGTTGGCCAGGGCAGTGCAGGATATGGGCCAGCGCTCTACAGCCCAGTAAAACCGGGATTCTGGCCCGCTTAACCGGCAGCAAGCGGAATCATCTTGCCGCCTCGGGCAGGCGATTGCCGCCGCTGGCTACAGCATTCCAGCGCCCTGAAACGACAGCGCCCCCGCAGAAACCTGCGGGGGCGCGAGCAAGGGGTGGATGGGCCGCCGGTCAACCGCCGGCCCGTAAATTGTCAGACCGCGCGCAGGCGTTCCTCGGCGAGGAAGTCCTCTTCCAGCAGTGCATCCTGGCCCAGATCAGCGGCCTGATTGGTATGCAGCGGCGTGGCGCGTTTGCTGCGCAGTTTGCCGAACTGATGGTCAAGGGCGTGGTGCAGTTTTTCGATGGAGCCGTCGATGGCCTGCTCCAGTGACTCGGCCTTGTGGGTGACGGAAATAGGTTGCAGGCCTTTTGGCCGTGCTTCGATCTGGCAGCGTTTGTCGTGCGCACCGGCTTTGGCGCCGTTGTCGTCATGCAGGTGGACGACGATACGGGTCAGTTCGTCGTCGAAGCGTTCCAGCTTGCTGGCAACACTGGCACTCACCCACTCCACCAGCCGTGCGCTGCCTTCGATGTGGTTATCGCTGTGAACTTGGATTTGCATAAAGCTTTCCTTCTTCAACTGTTCGCGAATAGCGTCGCCAGGTAAGGCGACGGCTCCAGCCTACGCCACTAAGCCCCCCTTTAGGCAAGCCCTAAGACGTTGGTCGTAGCCACAAATCTACAGCGCGGCAGCCGCTAATCGGCTGCAGCCCTTGTGCCCCGTGCGTTGGCGAACTACGGCTGCAAATCAAACAAAATCTTTCCACTTTCCATGTCACCGGGCATGGAAAAATGCTCGTGAGCGATCAGCCACTGCCCGCCTTGCTGGCGAAAACACTGGGTTACACGCATCCAGCTGCTGTGCATTTCGCCCTTGTCATCGGTGCCGCCGCAATGGAACAGGTAGTGCACCACGGCCAGCTCACCACCGAGCAGAAAGCTCGGCTGATGCACCTCGAACAGGGCATGCCCAGGGCACATGTCCATGCAGGCCTGCCAGTGCGCCTGATAGGCCGCACGGCCAACAAAACGCAGCGGGCCAATGGCATCGTAAGCCACCACATCCTCGGCGTAGTGACGCATGATCTGGCTGACATCCTTGCTGCGGCAGGCGGCAGCCCAGGAGTCCAGTTGCTGTTGAATCTGTGCTTGTGTGCTGCTCATTTCGACACTCCTTGCTCTCGTGGTGGGGTCAAACCTGTAGCTCGCGCACCGGGCGCACTTCCACGCAGCCAACCCGCGCCGCTGGAATATGCCCAGCCAGCTGGATGGCCTCGTTGAGGTCGCGGGCTTCCACCAGATAGAAGCCCGCCAGCTGCTCCTTGGTTTCGGCAAACGGGCCGTCGGTGATCGACAGCTTGCCGCCGCGCATGCGCACGGTGGTGGCGGTCTGCACCGATTCCAGCGCCTCGGCAACCAGCATGCGGCCGCTCTGCGCCACCGACTCGGCGTAGGCAAAACATTCCTCGTCACGTGGGCTGTCGGGCGAGTGATGCAGCGCATGCTCGTTGCTGTAGACCAGGCACAGGTATTTCATGGCGTTCTCCGGTGGTGTGACGCGGTTACTGACTAATCGAATGGCGCGGCGCGGAATCGACAGCGCTGGTAAAAAATATTTCAGGCCCGACCAACGGTAGCCAAGCAGCGGGGATCTGCCAGGCGGATAACGGCTCAGTCAGCCGGCAGTTCATCCAGGCGCATCTGCAGAAACTGCCTATCCGCGCCCTGCTGGACCAGGTTGAGCGCCCGCTGATAAGCCTCGCGTGCAGGCTGCACACGACCCAGGCGGCGATTGAGATCGGCGCGGGCGGCATGGGCCAGGTGGTAGTCGGCCAGTTCACCGCTGGCCAGCAGCGCGTCGATCAGCGCTAGACCGGCCTCGGGGCCTTGCTGCATGGCCACCGCCACGGCACGGTTGAGTTCGATTACCGGCGAGGGATTCATGCGCAGCAAGGCATCGTAGAGCCCGACAATCTGTGCCCAGTCGGTCTGCTCGGCACTGGCAGCTTCGGCATGCACGGCGGCGATCGCCGCTTGCAAGGTGTAGGCACCGAAGCGCCGCGAATGCAGTGCCTGCAGCACCAAAGCGTCGCCTTCGGCGATCAGCGCACGGTCCCACTGGCGGCGATCCTGCTGCTCCAGTAGCACCACTGTGCCGCTGGCCGAACTGCGCGCACTGCGCCGCGACTCGTGCAGCAACATCAGCGCCAGCAGGCCCTGCACTTCCGGTTCAGGCAGCAGTTCCAGCAGCAGACGCGCCAGGCGAATGGCCTCATCGGACAGGTGCGCGCGAGTCAGCGAGTCGCCAGAACTGGCGAAATAGCCTTCGTTGAACACCAGGTAAATCACCCGCAACACATCATCCAGCCGCTCGGGCAGCTCGCTGCGGCCAGGCACTTCATAGGGGATGCGTGCATCGCGAATCTTCGCCTTGGCGCGCACGATGCGCTGCGCCAGGGTGGCGGGCGTGGTGAGAAAGGCGCGGGCGATGTCCTCGGTGCCCAGATCACAGACTTCACGCAGGGTCAGGGCCACCTGGGCATCGCTGGCCAGCGCCGGATGGCAACAGGTGAAGATCAGGCGTAGGCGGTCGTCTTCAAGCAACTCGCCCTCATCCAGCGACGCGTCATCAGCCAGGTCGACGTGTTCATCCAGCGGCTGGAAACGCCGCTGCCGGCGCAAGGTATCGATAGCCTTGAAGCGCCCCGCCGACACCAACCAGGCCCGTGGATTAGCCGGCACGCCGCTCTGCGGCCATTGCTCCAGGGCCGCGCGAAAGGCTTCGTGCAGCGCCTCCTCGGCCAGGTCAAAATCGCCCAGCAGGCGAATCAGGGTGGCCAGTACGCGGCGCGATTCGTCGCGGTAGAGCTGCGCGAGCTGGGCCGGCAAAGCGGCAGAATGGTCCATGGCATTGCACTCCATAACGGCAGTGGCTGCGCGCTACCCCTGCCGCGCAACCAGAACCGTTTCACCCTAACGCATTAGTTGCACTTCAGCTCTTCAGCCGATAACCGGTTTTGAAGACAAAGCCCACCGTCAGGATGCACAGCAGCAGAAAGCCGAGAATCATTGCCAGGCTCAGGCCGACATTGACGTCGGACACGCCGTAGAAGCTCCAGCGGAACGCGCTGATCAGGTACACCACCGGGTTGAACAGGGTCACCGTCTGCCAGGCTGGCGGCAGCATGCTGATCGAGTAAAAGGCCCCGCCGAGGAAGGTCAGCGGCGTGACGATCAAGGCCGGCACCACCTGCAACTTCTCCCAGCCATCGGCCCACACGCCGATGATGAAACCGAACAGGCTGAAGGTCAGCGCGGTAAGCACCAGAAACGCCAGCATCCACAGCGGATGGAGAATCTCGAAGTCCACGAACAGCCGCGCGGTAATCAGGATCACCAGGCCGAGAATGATCGACTTGGTGGCTGCTGCGCCGACATAGCCGATAAGGATTTCCAGATAGGACACCGGTGCCGACAGCAGCTCGTAGATGCTCCCCGAATACTTGGGCATGTAGATGCCGAACGAGGCGTTGGAAATACTCTCGGTGAGCAGCGCCAGCATGATCAGCCCCGGCACGATAAACGCACCATAACTGACGCCCTGCACCTGGGTCATGCTCGAACCGATGGCCGAACCAAACACCACGAAATACAGCGAAGTGCTGATCACCGGGGTGGCGATGCTCTGCAACAGAGTGCGCCAGGTGCGCGCCAGTTCGAACAGGTAGATGGCCTTGATGGCATACAGATTCATGCACGTGTCCCTTTTACCAATTCGACAAAAATCTCTTCCAACGAACTCTGGCTGGACTGCAAATCCTTGAAGTCGATGCCGTGCTGGGCCAGGTCCTTGAGCAGCTCGGCGATGCCGGTGTGCTCGCTCTGGGTGTCGAAGGTAAACACCAGCGCGCGGCCCTCGTCGTTCAGCTCCAGCGGGTAACGCGCCAGCTCGGCGGGGATGCTCGCCAGGGGCTGTTGCAGCTGCAAAGTCAGCTGTTTCTTGCCGAGCTTGTGCATCAGCGCCTGCTTGTCTTCCACCAGAATGATCCGGCCCTTGCTGATCACCCCGATGCGGTCGGCCATTTCCTCGGCCTCTTCGATGTAGTGGGTGGTGAGGATGATGGTCACGCCGCGCTCACGCAGACGGCGCACCATGTTCCACATATCGCGACGCAGCTCGACGTCAACGCCGGCAGTGGGCTCGTCGAGGAACAGAATCTGTGGCTCGTGGCTCAGCGCCTTGGCGATCATCACCCGGCGCTTCATGCCGCCGGACAGCTCGAAAATCTTCGCGTCGCGCTTTTCCCACAGCGACAGGTCTTTGAGCAGTTGCTCCAGATAGACCGGATCGGGCTTCTTGCCGAACAGGCCACGGCTGAATTTCACCGTCGCCCAGACGGTTTCGAACACATCGCTGACCAGCTCCTGGGGCACCAGGCCGATCTGCGAGCGCGAGGCGCGGTAGTCCTTGATGATGTCCTTGCCGCCCACCAGCACCCGCCCGCCGCCTGGATTGACGATGCCGCAGATAATGCTGATCAGCGTGGTCTTGCCCGCGCCGTTGGGGCCGAGCAAGGCAAAGATTTCGCCGGGGCGAATATCCAGGTTGATGTCCTGCAGGGCCGGGTGGCCACTGGCGTAGGTCTTGCTCAGCTGTTGAATCGAGATCACCGCTTGCACAGAACCTCCTGCTCTGGGGAAAAGCGCAATTGTAGGGAAGTTGGCCGGACTTGCGGAAATGCTGATGCAGTAACCTGACTGATTGACCAGCCCGACGTTGAGCTACAACGGATGCGGCTGCTAGGCTGACCCGAGTTTTATGCAGACAAGGAAATCGATCATGGCTCTTCGTCACGCCCTCACCAGCCTCAGCCTGCTGGCCCTGCTGGCCGGTTGCAGCTCACCGCCGCCCGCCCATCAAGCAGCCGAAATCAGCGGCGACTGCAATGTCGAGCAGGTTCACGGTGTACTTGGCCAGACCGCCAGCAGCGAGCTGATCGAGCAGGTGCAACAGCAGGCCAACGCCAAAACCCTGCGCGTACTCGCCCCCGGCGACGCCGCGACCATGGACTACAACCCGCAGCGCCTGAATATCGATATCGATGAAAGCGAAGTGATCATCCGCCTGACCTGCGGTTGAATGCCCCTCGGTTAACTAAGCCCCACAGACCGGGCATACTGGCGCACCTGTAAATCAGTCGGCCACCCGTTCCATGCGTATTCACGTCAGCTTTATCGACCGCGTTGGCATCACCCAGGAAGTGCTGGCGCTGCTCGGTGGACGCAATCTCAACCTGGATGCGGTGGAGATGGTGCCGCCGAACGTCTATATCGACGCACCGACCCTGAGCCCCGAGGTGCTCGACGAGCTGCGCGAGGCGCTGTTCAAGGTGCGTGGCGTGCAGGCGGTGACCATCGTCGACATCCTCCCCGGCCAGCGCCGCCATCTGCAACTCGATGCCCTGCTCGCCGCCATGACCGACCCGGTGTTGGCGCTCGACAGCCAGGGCCGCGTATTGCTGGCCAACCCGGCGCTGATCGAGCTGTGCGGTCAACAGCCGGATGGCCTGAGCATTGGCGAGCTGTTCGCCGACCCGCAATTACAAGTCGAGCTGTTGCAGCAGGGTTTCCGCCTGCCAATGCGCGAGGTCACGCTCAAGGGCCAGGCCCTGCTGCTGGACGCCCAGCCGATCACCGAAGGCGTCGACGGCGGTGCGCGGCAGCTGGCCGGCGGCCTGCTCAGCCTGTATGCACCGAACCGCATCGGCGAGCGCCTCGCGGCGCTGCACCACGATCACGCCGAAGGCTTTGATTCGCTGCTGGGTGATTCCGCGCCGATCCGCAACCTGAAAAGCCGCGCCCAGCGCGTGGCCACTCTGGATGCGCCGCTGCTGATCCAGGGCGAAACCGGCACCGGCAAGGAGCTGGTGGCGCGCGCCTGTCATGCCATCAGCACGCGACGCACCGCGCCGTTTCTCGCACTGAACTGCGCGGCATTGCCGGAGAACCTCGCCGAAAGCGAGCTGTTCGGCTACGCCCCCGGCGCCTTTACCGGCGCCCAGCGTGGCGGCAAGCCGGGACTGCTGGAGCTGGCCAACCAGGGCACGGTGTTTCTCGATGAAATCGGCGAGATGTCGCCGTATCTCCAAGCCAAGCTGCTGCGCTTTCTGAGCGACGGCAGCTTCCGCCGGGTTGGCGGGCAGAGCGAGGTACGGGTCAATGTGCGCATCCTCAGCGCCACCCACCGTGACCTGGAGCAGATGGTGGCCGAGGGTGCATTCCGCGAGGACCTGTTCTACCGCCTGAATGTGCTCAACCTGGAAGTACCGCCGCTGCGCGAGCGCGGCCAGGACATCCTGCTGCTGGCGCGGCACTTTATGCAGCAGGCCTGTGCACAGATCCAGCGCCTGCCCTGCCGCCTGACGCCGGACACCTACCCGGCGCTGCTTGGCAACCGCTGGCCGGGCAATGTGCGCCAGTTGCAGAACGTGATCTTTCGCGCCGCCGCCATCTGCGAAAGCAATCAGGTGCAGATCGGTGATCTGGACATTGCCGGCACTGCCGTAGCCGCGCAGCAGGCTGAGGGCGAAGTCAACAGCCTGGAAGCCGCCGTGGCCGAGTTCGAAAAGAATCTGCTGGAAAAGCTCTACCCCAGCCACCCTTCAACCCGGCAACTGGCAACTCGCCTGAGCACCTCGCACAGCGCAATTGCCATGCGCCTGCGCAAATACGGGATTCCGGGCAAGCCGTAAACACGCGGCTCAGAATGTGCCGTGCCGCCCCGTACCCGCCTTGAAGCGCTGCGCGCCGGCCAGGGTTTCGCCACTGGCGATCACCGCCATACCGCCGGCAAACTCATTGGCCATGGCCTGGGCAAACGGCAGGTTCCACTGCGCGTAGGCACTGGCGCGATCGGCGAGCATGCAGCGCTGCGGAAAGCCGGCAATCTCCAGCGCCAGTTGCTGGGCGGCGGCCAACGCGCTGCCGGCAGCGACGACCCGATTGACCAGGCCCATGCTCAACGCCTCTTCAGCCAACACCGGACGACCGGTGAGAATCAGATCCAGCGCGCGACCCTGGCCGATAATTCGTGGCAAACGCACGGTGCCGCCATCAATCAGCGGCACGCCAAAGCGTCGGCAGAACACCCCAAGCACGGCGTTATCGGCCATCACCCGCAGGTCAGCAAGCAGCGCCAGCTCCAGCCCGCCGGCTACCGCGTGACCTTCAATAGCGGCGATCAGTGGTTTGCTCAGCTGCATGCGGCTCGGGCCCATCGGCCCGTCACCTTCGGTTTCCAGGCGATTGGTGCGCTCAACACCTTCGGCAAACGCGCCCAGATCAGCACCGGCGCAGAAGGTATCGCCCGCCCCCGCCAGGATTGCCACCCGCGCCTGCTCATCCGCTTCAAAGGCCCGTAAGGCGCTGGCCAGCGCCTCAGCCGTCGGCCGATCAACCGCGTTGCGCACCTCGGCGCGGTTGATGATCAGGGTGGTGACCGGGCCGTTCTTTTCGATGATGACGTGCATGACCTGCTCCCTAAAAAGCCGAAGGCCGGCATTTAGCCGGCCTTCACCTTAAAGCTCTGGGCGGTGGAAATCAGCCTGCTGACCGATCTCCCCGCCAGAGTGGCGCAATCAGAGGGCGAACTTCTGCAGGTTGGCCATCATCTCTTTCATTGCTTCGATATTGTCCTTCGGATGAGCCGCGCCCTCAAAGTCGCAGATCTGCGCAAAGTTGGCTGCCACATCTTCCGGGCTGAAGCCTTCGCGCGGGTCGAAGCCGGCACCCAGGCTGCGTTCCCAACGCACTTTGCCCATCCAGCCGCCGCCCACTTCGAACAGGCCGGAGGTTTCTTCGCAGGCATTGCTCGCCAGGTACACCACCAGCGGGCTGACCAGCTCAGGCTTGAGCTGCTCGAACACCTGCGGCGGAATCAGGCCTTCGGTCATGCGCGTGCCGCCAGTCGGCGCGATGGCGTTGACCAGGATGTTGCTCTTGCGCCCTTCGAGGGCCAGGGTGCGGGTCAGGCCGTACAAGCCGAGCTTGGCCATGCCGTAGTTGGACTGGCCGAAGTTGCCGTAGATGCCCGAGGTGGATGCGGTGAAGATCACCCGACCATAACCCTGCTCACGCATATGCGGCCAGGCGGCGCGGGTAACCTTGTAAGCGCCTTCAACGTGGACTTTGTAAACCAGGTCCCAGTCGGCGTCTTCCATCTTGTGGAAGGTCTTGTCGCGCAGGATGCCGGCGTTGTTCACCACCACATCGATACGGCCAAAGTTATCGAGGGCGCACTGCACGATCTTTTCGCCGTCGGTCACCGAGTCATGGTTGGCCACGGCGGTGCCGCCTGCGGCGCGGATTTCCTCGACTACCTTGTCTGCCGCCGAGGCGTTGGCGCCCTCACCGTGAGTGCTGCCGCCCAGATCGTTGACCACCACCTTGGCGCCGTGTTTGGCAAACAGCAGTGCATGGGCGCGGCCCAGGCCGCCGCCAGCCCCGGTGACGATTACAACCTGATCTTGAAAACGGATGGCGTCGCTCATGCAGCATTCCTCGGCAGATTAACAATACGCCGAGTGTCCAGCAGGTGCGCTCCGGTCACAATAGATACAAGTTGCGCTGAATGGTGCGCAATAAAGCAGCGGGATAGTTAGGCCGGACGGATCAGGCTCAAGTGGTTATACAGATGCAACACATGGGCCTGGGCGTAATCGGCATGGCTTAACGCGCCGTAGGCAAAATGCGGCTGTAACTCCCCCTGATACGCGGCGAAGTCGGCAAACGCCTGCTGCAAACGCTGCAGCGCCTGAGCCTGGGTGGCTGGCACATTCAGCGCAGCGGCACCGGGAATGGCCTCATCCAGCGGATGGCGCATGGCCCCACGCGCGGCAAAGACGCTGAACGCCAAGGGGCCGACGCTGCTGCGAAACCAACCTGGCTTGAGTTCGGGGTAACCGCTGATGGAATACTCGATGCTCTGCGCGCAGTGGTTAAACACTTCTGCCGGGCTCCAACCCTTGAGGCTACGCAACGGCTGATCAACCAGCCCAGCCAACACCTGCTGCGCGCCCTCCAGGCTCAGGGCAGCGGGTGCCTTGCCGCTGGGCAACGCCCAGAACCCGGCACCGAGAACGGCCACACCGCCGAGGGCGGCACCTTTCAGGACTGTACGTCGTTGCATCATTTGGCCTCCAGCCGTTGACGAAATTGCAGGTAATGCGCCAGCACCTGATCCGGCGCTTCGGTCTGCGGATAATGACCAATGCCCTCCAACAGCACAGTGTCCGGTTTGGCAATCAGCTCACGGTAACGCGCCACCATATGCGCCCCGGAGATCGGATCGACAGCGCCGTCGATCACCCGCAGCGGCACCGCGGTGGCCTGCATCGCCGTCACCCAACGCTCGCGATTGACCCGACGCTCGGGCATATAGCGGATCAAACGGTGCATCACCGCCGGGCCATTATTGGCAGCAATCAGGCTCCAGAAGTCATCCAGCTCACGGGCACTCGGCTGGGTGTGCGGGCCGAACACCTTGGCAAAACTCTGCGCCAGCTTCTGCCGGCTGAACAGCCGGCCAACCAGCGGGCCGATGGGGCTGAGCAGCAGCTTCTGTACCAGCACCGGATGGTGCGTTTCCGGAAACAACCCACCATTGAGAAACACGCAACTGGCGAGCTGCACACGTCCGTCCTGATGCCGCGCCAGCAGCTCCTGCGCCACGCTGTCGCCGTAGTCATGGGCCAGCACATGCAGCGGTTTGTCCACGCCCAGGTGCGCCACCAGCGCCTGTTGCAGATCAGCCTGCTCCAGCAGGCTGTAGGCATGCCCACGGGGCTTGGCCGAGTCGCCAAAGCCGAGCATGTCGCAGGCAATCACCTGGTAGCGCTCCGCCAGCGCGGACCACAGGTAATGCCAGTCCCAGCTGGCAGTGGGAAAGCCGTGAATCAGCAACAACGGTTCGCCCTGCCCGGCCGTCCAGTAGCGGATGCCATGACCGTTAAAGCTGAAGTCCTGGCCCGCGCTGCGCCAATCCGCCAGGGCAATCCCTGGCAACGCCGTCATGCTGCGTAACCCGGCATCTGTTGATCCAGCTTGCGCAGCAGCGCCGGCCACGGCAGTGCGCCGCCCATGCCCTGCGGGCTTTTCATCACGCCGGCAATCATCGCCCGTGCGCCATCGAGAATCTGTTGTGGGATATGGATCAGCTCGGTGCCGCCGCTCTGCGCCATCACCTGAATCTCGCAGGCACGCTGCAGGGTGAACATGCCGAGGAAGGCATCGGCGATGCTGCCGAAAGCGGTGAGCAGGCCATGGTTGGGCAGGATCATGAAATTCTTGTCACCGAGATCCGCCTGCAGGCGCGCCTTCTCGTCATGGTTCAGCGCTACGCCTTCATAGCCGTGGTAGGCCAGGCTGGCGAGGACGAACAGCGACTGCTGCGACAACGGCAACAGACCCTGCTTTTGCGCCGACACGGCGATACCGGCGGCGGTATGGATGTGCAGCACACAGGCCACGTCGTGGCGCACCTCGTGCACGGCACTGTGGATGGTGTAGCCGGCAGGGTTGATGTCGAACGGGCTGTCCATCAGCTTTTTGCCAGTCAGGTCGATCTTCACCAGGCTGGAGGCAGTGATCTCATGGAACATCAGGCCGTAGGGGTTGATCAGAAATTCTTCGGTGCCGGGAATCTTCGCCGAGATGTGGGTGAAGATCAGATCATCCCAGCCATACAGGGCGATCAATCGGTAGCAGGCGGCCAGGTCCACCCGGGTCTGCCATTCGGCAGCGGACACCTGATCCTTGAGGCTGACAACAGGCAGTGCGTGGGCAACGGTCATGATGAGTTCCTCGGCTTTTGTTATTGAAGTGCCCAGGAGTCTAGCGAGGGATGCCGCAAAGGTGAGTCGCTCTGGCGGCCAGCGTGGTGGCCTTGCAGGTCAAACCAGCTCGGGATGCAGCTGCGCGAGCATGGGCCAGTCGCGCTGAGCCTCAAGGTCATCACTGAGTAGCTGGAAGCCGGCAAAGTCGAAACCCGGCGTCACCGTGCAGCCCACCAGGGTAAACGCCCCGGTGCTGCGCGCCGCCTGCCAGGCATGTGCCGGTACCAAGCGCTGCGGCAGTTGACCAATGGCCACCGGGCCTAGGCGCGCGCAGCGCACCGCATCAGGCTGCTCGGCCAGCAGCAGCTCCAGCGGCGCACCTTCATAGAAGTGCCAGAGCTCATCGGCATCCACCCGGTGCCAGCGGCTTACCGCGCCGGCGGGAAGCAGAAAGATGATCGCCGTACCGCACAGACGGCCACCGTCCAGCTGCGCAGACGACTCATACAGACGGCGGTAATAACCGCCTTCCGGGTGCGCCTGCAGTTGCAGCGTGCTGATCAGCTCTTGGGCGCGCGGGTGCATCAGCCGTGCAACGCCGCAATAAAGTCCGTCAGCCAGGGCTCGGCGTCGGTTTCCGGGGTCACGCTTTCGCTGCTGTCCAGGCGCAGCATCGGCTGCACTTCGCGGATGCCCAACTCGGCATACAGCTCGCGCACCAGCTCGCCGCCGCCGCAGAAGGTATCGCCATAGCTGGAGTCGCCGAGGGCAATCACCCCGCCCGGCAAGCCACTCCAGGCCGGCAGATGATCACGGATGGCGTAGTACAGCGGCTGCAGGTTATCCGGCAATTCACCCATGCCGGTGGTCGAGGTCACCGCCAGAAAGGCTTCAGGAGCAAATGCCTGAATATCCGCCAGGCTGGCGCGCGGGTTGTGCCAGGCCTCATGGCCGGCGGCCTTGAGCAGACGCTCGGCGTGGCGGGCAACTTCCTCGGCGGTGCCATACACCGAGCCGGAAAGAATGGCGATTTTCATGCAGAACTCCGAAACAGTCAGAACCAAATCGATAAGCCCGGCATTATGCCGCAAGTAGACAGCCCGCCCGGATGTTTTAGAATGCAGCCGACATAGACTGGGAAATCGCCTCATGATCAACGCCAA
Organism: Pseudomonas anguilliseptica; assembly: GCF_021375795.1. Lineage (GTDB taxonomy): Bacteria > Pseudomonadota > Gammaproteobacteria > Pseudomonadales > Pseudomonadaceae > Aquipseudomonas > Aquipseudomonas anguilliseptica_A. Next base: position 87,565 of record NZ_JAEIOI010000006.1, read on the forward strand.
ACTGCTGCAACTGGTGATCAACGCCTCCAATGACGGCATCGTGGTGGCCGAACAGGAAGGTGATGACAACATCCTGATCTATGCCAACCCCGCCTTCGAAAAGCTCACCGGCTATACCAGCGAAGACATCCTCTATCAGGATTGCCGTTTCCTGCAGGCCGGTGACCGTGATCAGGCCGGGTTAGCCGCAATCCGTGAAGCGGTGAAAGCGCAGCGCCCTTGCCGGCAGATCATCCGCAACTACCGCAAGGACGGCAGCCCATTCTGGAATGAGCTGTCGATCACCCCGGTGGTCAACGACGCCGACCAGTTGACCTATTACATCGGTATCCAGAAGAACGTCACCGAACAGGTCGAAGCACAGGAGCGGGTCAAGCAACTGGAGGCCGAGCTGGCTGCCCTCAAGGCTGAACTCGCACGTTTGCAGGCGACGACCGGCAGTAACTAATCCCCCACGCAGCGGTCACAACAGCTCCAGAGCTTGATACAGACCGCGCCCATGCAAGAACAGGCACTCCTGACCCAGGCAGAATTGGCGTTTATCCGCCAACTGCATCAGCCCGCCCCCACCGAGCAGCGCAACCAACCGCGCCTGCCGGTGGATCTCGGCAAACAACTCAGCGAACTGCTGTCGCACTGCGCGGCCAATGAACAGCTGAGCCTGCATGCGCACATCGCCAACCAGCACCTGACCTTTGACCTGCACCTCAGCCAGGACGAGCAAAACGCACCCTGTCTGCAACTCAGCGCCCCGCAGATTTTCGACGAAGGTGAAATCAACCGTGCCTGGCGCTCGCCTCTGGCTGAGCCGCTACCGCTGCACAACCGACGGGCACAGCCTGGCGACTTGTGGATTCACCAACTGTCGATGAATGGCGCACTGGTTGAATACCGAGGCAGCGGCCAGCCGCCCAGACGTTTTCAGCGCCTCCTGCCGGTAGGCGAAGAGCGACCGATTGCCGTGAGTGGCACCTTGGTGCGCACCACCGCAGATGGCCTTTTGGCCTACCAGCTGCACACCCTTGACCGGTATAGAGACGAGCAATTGCGCCAGTTCATCTACCAGCAACACCTGCAGCAGGAAAAACGCCGGCAGGCCCGGCGCGGCTGAGTGAGCGCAGCAGAATGGCAGGCAAAAAAAGACCCGCACTCAGTGCGGGCCTAAGATGCAGGAGAGACTCCTGCAGCAGGGATAAAAAAATCCGATAACCGAAAAGGGCGGAAAAATGGCTATCGGATTGCGCAGTCGTTTCAGGCAGCAAACTCCTCATCACTGAAGGCCATCAAGGTGGCTTTGCCGGCTTTGACCTCAGCCAGCAGGCTGTCGGTTTCAGTGAGGATGCGCGCCATAAAGAAGTCGGCAGATTTGAGCTTGGCGCCGTAGAACAGAGTTTCCGTGCTACCGGCAGCCAGCTTGGCCTTAGCCACCGCCGCCATGCGCGCCCACATCCAGGCCAGGCTGGTCAGGGCAAACAGACGCAAGTACGGAGTTGCTGCTGCACCGGCCTGCTCAGGGTCTTTCATGCCTTCGCTGGCAATCCACAATGTGGCTTGCTGCAATTGTTTAAGCGCAGCACCGACTGCAGACACATGCTCTGCCTCGGCATTGGCCTTCAGCCAGCCTTCAATCAGGGCGAAGTAATTACGCACGGCACGGCCGCCACCCAAGCCCAGCTTGCGACCAACCAGGTCAAGCGCCTGAATGCCGTTGGTGCCTTCATAGATGCGGGTAATCCGCGAATCACGCACCAGCTGCTCAATGCCCCAGTCTTCGGTGAAGCCGGAACCGCCGAGCACCTGCAAACCGTCGTTGGCACAGCTAAACCCTTCATCGGTGAGGAAGGCCTTGACCACCGGGGTCAGCAGCTGCACCAGATCATCCGCTTGCTCACGAACCGCAGGGTCTTCATGGTCGTGGGCAACGTCTTCATGCAGGCCGGTGAAATACGCCAGGGCACGGCAGCCTTCGATCATCACCTTCTGCCGTAGCAACATGCGTCGTACATCCGGGTGAACAATGATCGGATCAGCCGGCTTGTCCGCCGCTTTCGGACCGGACAACGAGCGGCTTTGCAGGCGTTCCTTGGCGAAGCCGAGGCTGACCTGATAAGCACTTTCGGCAATACCAAGGCCCTGCATGCCGACCATCAGGCGCGCCGAGTTCATCATGGTGAACATGCACTTGAGGCCTTTGTTTGGCTCACCAATCAGCCAGCCCTGGGCGCCTTCGAAATTCATCACACAGGTGGCCGATCCCTTGATGCCCATCTTGTGTTCCAGGCCACCACAGAACGCCGGGTTACGACTGCCGTCTGCGAGGAATTTGGGCACCAGGAACAGTGAAATACCTTTCACGCTGTCCGGTGCATCCGGCAGCTTGGCCAGTACCAGATGCAGGATATTGTCAGCCAGATCGTGCTCACCACCGGTGATCCAGATCTTGGTGCCACTGATGGCATAGCTGCCGTCTGCCTGCGGTACAGCACGGGTGCGAATCAAGCCCAGGTCGGTGCCGCACTGCGGTTCGGTCAGGCACATGGTACCGGTCCACTCGCCGCTGATCAGTTTCGGCAGGTAGCGCTCCTGCAAGTCACGCGTGCCGTGGGCAGTCAGCGCGTTGATCGCGCCGTGGGTCAGGCCCGGATACATGCCCAACGACAGGTTGGCCGAGCAGACCATCTCTTCGACCATCATGTTCAGCACATGAGGCAAACCTTGGCCGCCGAATTCCGGGGTACAGGCCAGCGCCGTCCAGCCGCCTTCGGCGAATTGCTGGTAGGCCGCCCGGAAACCGTCCGGAGTTTTAACCGTCTTGCTCTGCGGATCGTAGTGACAGCCCTGCTTGTCGCCTGAGCTGTTCAACGGAGCGAGCACGTTTTCCGCCAGCTTGGCGGCTTCTTCCAAAATGGCGCCACCGAGGTCGTCTCCGAACTCGCGCTGCGTAGGCAGCGACTGCAAGGTGGCATAAGCGTCGAGCACCTCGTCAAAAACGAAACGCATGTCACGAAGGGGTGCGCGGTATTGGGTCATGTTGCTGAGTCCTCAAGCTGTACAAGTGGAGACAAGCTATACACAAACAAACAATGTATAGCTTTTGTACAGTAAAAAATCACAGACAGCAAGCATTTCTTGTACAACACGTACAAGTAATCGAAATCGGCGACAAAATTCGGGCGCAGACAAGCAGCGCCATGCAGGCAACAAACGAGGGTGTCAGATCAATTCAGCGGCGGACTCAGGTGTCCAGGTGACCGGCAAGAAACTGCTGCAGACGGCGCTGCATCAGGCGACCTTCATTGCCCAGGCAGGCAATCGGCGAGCCACTGAGGCTTTCCTCGGCGAGATCGGCGCCATCACCCGCCATCACCAGCGGGCAATCCAGCGCCAGCGCCAGGCGCGACAATACCTTGGGCAGGTCATCGCTGGGCGGCTGGTTGGAGAACAGCACCAGGGCCTGGGGCTGCATTTTTTCGCAGATCAGCGTCAGCTCTTCCAACGGCTGGCCCAACCCGAGCACGCTGACAGCGGTGTCGGCGCTGCTCAGCAGCAAACCGGCCACCAACAACTCCAGCTCACGGCAATGGCCTGGCAACGCCGCCAGCAGCACCCGCTCCTCAACCTGGGCTCGCAGCACCTGCAGGCGTTGTAGAGTTCGGGCTCGCAGGAAGGTATCGAAGAACAGCCACTCGCTGGCCTGGCCGTATTCGTCCTGGCGCAGCAGCAGTTCCTGCCACAGCGGCATAAGGATGTCCTGAAACACCACGGGCAGCGGGTAGCTGGAGAAAATCTGGCCGTACAGACGATCCAGGCGCAGCTCATCGAAAGCACTGATGGCGCGGCGCAGCTGGGCTTGCCACTCGCCCCACTCGCTGGCACTGACCTCTTCATAGACTGGCGAACTGGCGGACTTGATCGAACCGCTCTTGGCCAGAATCTTGCCGACCTTGCTCACTGCCACGCCGCGCTCGATCCACGCCAGAATGCTGCGCACTGCCTCAATGTCCGCCTGGGAATACAGACGATGACCGCTATCAGTGCGCGTCGGCTGGATCAAACCATAGCGCCGCTCCCAAGCCCGAAGGGTCACCGGATTGACGCCCGTCAGGCGCGCCACTTCGCGGATGGGAAACAGCTCCTCCTGCTTGAGGGCACTCGAAACGAGGGACGACGCACCAACGAGATCGGACATGGGCGGAGGTTTCACAGAAAAAATGTTGCACGCATTGTAACTCAGCTATTTTGCGCATACTTTGTACAAAACCTATACAAAGACTTAGACCATGAACATGCAACCTGTCTGGCCCCTGACGCTCTACTACGACGGTGACTGCCCGCTCTGCGCGCGCGAGATACATACGCTGCGTCGGCATGCCAGCATGCAGCGCCTGTGCCTGGCCGATATCAGCCTGAGCGACTTCCACCCCGAATCCATCGGGCATACCCGGCAGACCCTGCAGAACCGTCTGCATGCTCGCTTTGCGGACGGCCAGTGGGTTACCGGCCTGGATGCCACCCTGTGGAGCTGGCGCGCTGCCGGCCTGGGTCACTGGGTAGCGCCGCTGACCTGGCCGGCATTGCGCCCTCTACTGGAACTGGCCTACCGCGTATTTTGCCGCTTGCGCCCACATCTCGACTGGCTGCCGCACCCCGATGGCAGCCAACGCTGCCGCAAACAGCAGTGCGACAGCACATCTGCCCACTGAGCGGCTAGCGCAGACGCAACCAGAGCCCAGGTTCGCTCTCGAGCAAGGCCGGACGCCCGATGATTTCATCGTGGCTTTCCGACTGCAGCAACAGCACCTGACGCACGCCACAGCAGCGCAAACGCATCTTCAGTAGCGCCAGGTTCGGCCAAAGTGCCCGACCTGCTGTGTAGTCCAGCGTGCGCACCCGCCCGGCCTGACTGACTACCCGCACCTGATAGCCACAGCAGCGCAGCGTCAGCACCTCAACCTGCCGCACTCGCCCACATGCCAGCGCCACACTCAACTGCCAAGGCTTCATGATCGCCATACCTGTACAAGAAAACCATTTCTGTACACGATAAAAACAATTTTATTGAGCCGCAATCCGTAAATAAAATTGATTAAACTCAATGAAATAGGGCCTGAAGCGTTAAATACAGCAGTAGCTGCACACCGAGCATGGTTGTACAAACAACATTGCTGGTATAACTTTAATTCCGGTTCAGTCGAGGCCGCGCCTTACTGGTCAGGTAACCCGGCACAGCGTCGCTGAACCCACCCTTTTCTTTCTGCGAGTCGAGCATGAGCGCCAGTGCCGCCCCCATCCTGATTACCGGAGCCAGCCAGCGCATTGGTCTGTACTGCGCCGAACGTCTGCTGGATGACGGTCACTCAGTGATCGTTACCTACCGCCGCGAACGCGACGGCATTGCCACACTCCGGCAACGCGGGGCCCTGGCCTTGCAAGCCGATTTTGCCAACGAAGCCGGCACCCTGGCTTTTATCGAACAACTCAAGAGCCACACCGATAGCCTGCGCGCCATCGTGCACAACGCCTCCGACTGGTTGGTGGAAACACCGGGCGAAGAAGCGGCGGCCTTCCAGCAGCTGTTCAGTGTGCACATGCTCGCGCCCTACCTGATCAATCTGCACTGCCAACCTTTGCTGGCACGTTCCACGCCGGCCGATATCGTGCATATCAGTGATGATGTCGCGCGCAAGGGCAGCGCCAACCGACCCGCCTACTGCGCCAGCAAGGCCGGGCTGGATAGCCTGACCCTGTCGTTCGCCGCGCGCTTCGCGCCACAGATCAAGGTCAACGGCATCGCTCCGGCATTGATCATGTTCAACCCGGACGACGATGCCGACTACCGCAGCAAAACTCTGAACAAATCGGCACTGGGCATCGAACCCGGGCCTCATGTGATCTACCAAAGCCTGCGCTACCTGCTGGATAACCCCTACGTCACCGGTACCACACTGACTGTCAACGGCGGTCGCCATCTCAAATGAGGCTGGCCGCGAGGACCCTGCAATGACCCCAGAACTGCCTAACCACTACCGCGAGATTCTCCTTGGCGTTGGTGAAAACCCTGAACGTGAAGGCCTGCTGGATACGCCCAAACGCGCCGCCAAGGCCATGCAGTACCTGTGCAACGGCTACCACAAGAGCCTGGAAGAAGTGGTCAACGGTGCACTGTTCGAGTCGGATAACGACGAGATGGTGATCGTCCGGGATATCGAGCTGTACTCGCTGTGCGAGCACCATATGCTGCCCTTTATCGGCAAGGCTCACGTCGCCTACATCCCCACCGGCAAGGTGCTCGGCCTGTCGAAGGTGGCACGCATCGTCGATATGTATGCACGGCGCCTGCAGATTCAGGAAAACCTCACCAAGCAGATCGCTGATGCGGTCCAACAGGTGACCAACGCCGCTGGCGTGGCCGTGGTGATCGAAGCCAAGCACATGTGCATGATGATGCGCGGCGTGGAGAAGCAGAACTCGGTGATGACCTCCTCGGTGATGCTTGGAGCCTTCCGTGAATCCTGCAACACTCGCCACGAATTCCTGCAATTGATCGGACGGAGCAAGTAATGCCGCGACTGGAACCCGGGATGGCGCGCATCCGCGTCAAGGACCTGCGCCTGCGCACCTACATCGGTATCAAGGAAGAGGAGATCAACAACAAGCAAGACGTGTTGATCAACCTGACTATCCTCTACCCCGCTGCCGACGCCGTGCGTGACAACGATATCGATCACGCCCTGAACTACCGCACCATCACCAAGGCGGTCATCAGGCATGTCGAGGAAAACCGTTTCGCCCTGCTCGAGCGCATGACCCAGGAAATTCTCGACCTGGTCATGACCAACCCCGACGTACGCTACGCCGAGGTGGAAGTCGACAAGCTGCACGCCCTGCGCTTCGCCGAGTCGGTGTCGATCACCCTCGCCGCTCACCGCTAACTGCTGCCCGGCGCGTCCTGCGCCGGGGCCGTTGCCGCCAGGCGGGCATGCTTCTATCATCGCCGCCAACGTCTCCTCGCCTGCCATCAGAGAGCATCGCCATGACCGAGCAAGAACGTCTCGAACTTGAAGCCGCCGCCTTTCGCAGCCTGGTGCAACACCTGCGTTCGCGCCCCGATGTACAGAACATCGACATGATGAACCTCGCCGGTTTCTGCCGGAACTGCTTGTCCAAGTGGTTCAAGGCGGCGGCCGACGACATCGGCGTGGCCATCACCCCGGACGAAGCCCGCGAAGAGGTCTACGGCATGCCGTATGCCGAGTGGAAAGCCAAATACCAGAAGGAAGCCAGTGCCGAACAGCAGGCCGCCTTCAATAAAGGAAAAGATGCATGAGTGTCCTGAACGAATTTCGCGCCAAGCTGCACAGTGACCATTTCACCTTCGCCGAAACCCTGGCGTTTATCGCCGAGCACTACCAGTACCAGCCCAGCGCCTTCAGCAATGGCGATGTGGCCAACGCGGCCGGGCAGAACGAAGGTTCGTGCAAGACCCTTGGCCTGGCCCTGCTCGAAGGCTTGAGCCTGGAAGAAACCCTGCGCTGCTTCGGCGAGCATTACCGCAGCGTGCTGGCCACCCCGAGCGGCAGCGACCACGGCAATATCCGCGCCCTGATGAATAGCGGTCTGGCGGGCGTGCGTTTCGAGCAACCATCGCTGCAGCGTATCAGTCACTAGTCACTCGCCACGCCCACTGCGCAGATTTCTGCGCAACTGTAGGCAAAGGCTGACAGACATCAGTGTGCGGCCGCTCTAAACTGCGCGCCATCAGTCGAACGAGAACACCAGGGACGGTGCTCCGTGCAGCGTCGTTGCAGCTCTTCCCGGTTTACCCCTTACCCGGCTTGGAGTCGCTTCAATGCAGCAGACCCTGGTATGGAAACCATGGCACAACCCCGGCGTGGAAAACCTGCGCCTGAACATCGATGAGCATGGCATCAACGCCACCAGCCATCTGATGCAAAGCCTGCGGGGCAACAGCATCGCCGCCACCTATGTACTCAACTGCGACCCGCGCTGGCGCTTTCGCCGCCTGTGGCTGAAGGTCGACAACCACGGCCAGCGCAGCCTCAACCTGAAACGCGATATTCGTGGCAACTGGTTTCACAACGGCGAACCGCGCCCGGACCTCAGTGAATGCCAACAGGTGATGCTCTCTGACTCGCCCTTCACCCACACCCCAGCCCTGCAACGCTGCGCCCTGGAAACCGGGCAGAGCGAGTCGCTGCAAGTGGCCTATGTCGACCTGCTGACCCTCAAGGTAGAAGCCCGCAGCCAACGTTACCAGCGTCTGCGCGAAGAAGGCGGGAAAACTCTGTACCGCAGCGAATCACAAGGCAGCAAAAGCCGCGAGCTGACCGTTGACCAACATGCCCTACTGGTCAAAGCCAGCGACCAGTTTTTGCGCATGAGTTCGCGGGACTTGAAGCTCAATACCTGGGTCTAGGCAGGCCGCAGACAACAAAAAGCCTCGATAAAATCGAGGCTTTTTGCATTCTCAGGCTCACTGCCCGTCGAGATAACGTTCCACATCCAGGGCCGCCATGCAGCCGGCACCGGCCGAGGTGATCGCCTGGCGATAGACATGGTCAGCTACATCGCCCGCCGCAAACACGCCGGGCACGCTGGTGGCAGTCGCATTACCCTCACGGCCGCCGTTGACCACCAGATAACCATCCTTGAGCGCCAGCTGGCCTTCGAACAACGAGGTATTCGGCGTATGGCCGATGGCGACGAACAGGCCATCGACACTCAGCTCATCGAAGCTGCCATCGTTGTTCTTCACCCGCACAGCGGTCACGCCCATGTTGTCGCCGAGCACTTCATCCACCTCGGCATTCAGCTTGAGCACGATCTTGCCCTCGGCGACCCGCGCCTGCAGCTTGTCCTGCAGAATCTTCTCAGCGCGGAAGGTTTCCCGGCGGTGCACCAAGGCCACCTTGCTGGCGATATTGGCCAGGTACAGCGCCTCCTCTACTGCGGTGTTGCCGCCACCGACCACCGCCACCTCACGGTTGCGGTAGAAGAAGCCATCGCAGGTGGCACAGGCGGAAACACCCTTGCCCATAAAGCTTTCCTCGCTGGGCAAGCCCAGATAACGGGCACTGGCACCGGTGGCGATGATCAACGCATCGCAACTGTAGGTGCCGCTGTCACCGACCAGGGTGAACGGCTTGCCGGCCAGGTCCACGGCATTGATATGGTCGTAGACAATTTCCGTTTCGAAGCGCTCGGCATGCTCCTGCATGCGCTGCATCAGCGCCGGCCCGGTCAGGCCATGTACATCGCCCGGCCAGTTATCCACCTCGGTGGTGGTGGTCAGTTGGCCACCGGCCTGCAGGCCGGTAATCAGCAGGGGCTTGAGGTTGGCCCGCGCGGCGTAAACCGCGGCGCTATAACCGGCGGGGCCGGAGCCCAGAATGATCACGCGGGCATGACGATTGGTAGACATCAGCAACTCCACCCGGCTAAGCCGGCAGCAATAAAAAGGGACTTCCACAATCACCAGGGGAAGGCAACAGAACCTGCTTATGACCTGCTGCGCGTCGGTCCTGCTGCGTTAAAAACAGCCTCGGAATGCTCATGTACAAAAGTACACTCCGCTTCCTTGCCTGTTTTTGCCTTGCAGGCTCCTAGCTCGCGAAGTCGTAAGCAGGTTCTTTAGTCGGAAGCCCCGCAAAGGGATAAACCATCAGTGCCGCGCAGCCTATGCTCGCTAGCCGCACGGCGGAAATATGCTTTGCCAATGCCCCATATAGGCAGGCCCTATAACGCGCCCCAGGCAATCGTTAGCGTCCGTTACCGAGGCTTTCACCTGCCTCGCAAAGCCGGTAAGGTCGGCGCGACTTCCACCTCATGGAGACTTCCCCATGCCCGCTCCCGTGCTGACCGGCCCGCAATACCTTAGCGAAGGCCTGAAACTGGTCTTGAGCCCCGGCTTGCGGCTGTTCGTACTGTTACCGCTGACGATCAACCTGATCCTGTTTACCGCGCTGATCGTGGTTTCCATGCAGCAGTTTGCCGGCTGGGTCGACACCTTTATGCCCAGCCTGCCAAGTTGGCTGAGCTTTCTCGAATACGTGCTGTGGCCGCTGTTTGTGGTGCTGGTGCTGCTGATGGTGTTTTTCACCTTCACCTTGCTGGCCAATATCATTGCTGCACCGTTTAACGGCTTTCTCGCAGAAAAGGTCGAGGTGGTGGTGCGCGGCCAGGACGACTTTCCACCGTTCAGCTGGGCCGAGCTGATGGCCATGGTGCCACGCACATTGGGCCGTGAAATGCGCAAGCTCGGCTACTTTCTGCCACGCGCCATTGGCCTGCTGATCCTCAGCTTTATCCCGGTGGTCAACCTGATCGCCGCGCCGCTGTGGCTGCTGTTTGGTGTGTGGATGATGGCCGTGCAGTACATCGACTACCCGGCGGACAACAACAAGCTGAGCTGGCAGGACATGCTCGCCTGGCTGCGCGAGAAGCGCTGGCAGAGCCTGGGTTTTGGTGGCATCACCTACGCCGCGCTACTGGTGCCGGGGCTGAATATCCTGATGATGCCGGCGGCGGTGGCCGGCGCCACGGTGTTCTGGGTACGTGAACGCCAGGAGCAGGCGCTGACGACCACTCCCTGAGCTTTACTCCGCAGGCTAGCTGCGCTCAAGCACCGCGCGCAGCGCCTGCATCGAGGCCTGGGATTCGCGCTCGATACGCCGCCCCAGCAGCAGGCGGTTGGCCAGGCGCATCAGCAGATTGTCAAAACCGTACTCCAGGGTGCGAACAAACTCGCAACCGCCTTCCACGTCCTGGCACTCGTAGGTCAGCAGCAGCGCCAGACCGTGATCGCCACGGGCGCTGGCTTGCCAGCGGCGTGCCGGTTGATAGTCGAGCACATCCCAGCACAGATGGCCGGCGCGGCCGCCCGCGTGAATGTCTTCCTCGAAGCGCTCGCCTGCGAGAAACGCCCCTTCGCGGCCGTAGATGCGCAACGAAGACGGATGCCATTCGGGCCAATGCGCCGGAGCGGCGGCATAACTCAGCACCTCATCCGCCGGACGGGTGAGACGGATACGATGCTGCTGACGGTTCTGCTGATAGGTCTGCTCCGGCTCCCAGTGCAGGGTGCCGTACAGCCAGTCCATGAGTGGATGAACGATGCCGAAGTTGCGCGCATGCATCAGCTCACGACGGTGATGCAGGGTGTGCAAGCGGCGCATCTGACGAATCCACGGTAGGCGCGAAACCGGGTGTTCGTCTGGCAGATGCTCGCAGGCGTGCACCACCTCATAACTCATATACCCCAGCAGCATGCTGCCGGCGAACAGCGCGGCAAGGTTGCTGTCGAGGTGCGCCAACAGCCACCAGATGCCCAGCAGCGGCAGGCTATAGAGCACGATCAGCCAGGCGGGAAAGAGGATCACCCGCCAGTCACGCGAAGTTTCATAGCGCATCTGGCCTTCGATGAAAAAGCTGTGGTGATCACCCGTGTGGCGCTTGTAGAACAGCTGACCGAAGCGCGTCTTGTGGTGCCCCAGGCGCTTGTGCACCTGGTACTCGCCCCAACTGAAGAACACCAGAGTCAACGGCACCAGCAGCCACTGCCAGGACGCTACCGCATCCAGCGTGCGCCACAACAGGGTCAGGCAGGTCAGGCCGTAGGCCAGCACAAAGCCGGCATGCAGCCAGGGGTTGTACAGCGGGTGGATGGCATCCCGATAACGCGTGCGGAAAGCCTGGGCATTGTCATTGTTGTAGGCCACGGCATAACTCCTGTGCAGATTGACAGCAGTCTAGGCGCGGCCAGATCATTCCGATAATGGATATTCAGAAAGAGCATTATTCTTGATAACGAATTTGCGCCAGCTCGATCTCAACCTGCTGCTGGTCTTCGATGCACTGATGCAGGAAGGCAACCTGACCCGCGCCGCCGAACGCCTGCACCTGAGCCAGTCAACCGTGAGCAACGCCCTGGCCCGCCTGCGCCAGCAACTCGGTGAAGAGCTGTTTCTGCGCACCGCCCGGGGCCTGACGCCCACCGCCCGCGCCCAGGCGTTGTATCTGCCGGTACGTCAGGCTTTGCGCCTGCTGCAGACCGGCCTGGGCCCGGCCGAGCCGTTTGATCCACAAACGCCACACGCCTTCAGCCTATCCCTGAATGACTACGCACAAGCTGCGCTGCTGCCCATGCTGCAAGCACACCTGGCGCGCAACGCTGCGCAGGTCGAGTTACTGGTGCAAGCCGATGATGCCGATAGCCTGGTGCAACGCCTGGAAAGCGGCGCGCTAGACCTGGCCATCGACTACCTGCATTTCGATTCGCCTGACCTGCACTACAGGCCGCTGCGCGAAGAGCCGCTGGTGGCCATCGGCCGCGCCGGCCACCCGGCCTTTAGCGGCGGGCTGAGCCTGGAGGATTACCAGCAGGCGCGGCATATCACGGTCACCCCGCGCGCCGGGCGCGGCTCGCCACTGGAGATCGTCCTCGGCTCGGCCAGAGTGCGCCGGCAGGCAGCGCTGCATCTGCCCAACTACCTGCCAATTCCGGCCATCGTCGCCCAGACCGATCTGCTCGGCACCGTGCCTGCCCGCCTGGCCGAAGCGTTCGCCCCGGTGCATGCGCTGGAAATCGCGCCACTGCCCTTCGATATGCCGCCGGTGCAGGTCAGCCTGATCTGGCACCAGCAACTGCACCACGACCCGGCACACGCCTGGCTGCGCCAACAGCTGATCGAACTGCTCGACTGACATACAAACGCAAGCAAAACGTCACAGTCATTACACAGCGGCAGCGGACACTGCTGCCATGAGCACAGCTTCCCTGCATATCGCGCTGATCAGCGAAACCTTCGCGCCGGAAATCAATGGCGTGGCCAACACCCTCGGGCGCCTGGTCGAGGGCCTGCGTGGCCGTGGCCATCGCGTGCAACTGGTGCGTCCGCGACAGAACGTCGACCCACGCGGCGCAGCCGATGAGGATTTACTGCTGACCCGTGGCTGGCCCTTGCCTGGCTACCCCGGCTTGCAGTGGGGGCAGTCGTCGCTGCACAAGCTGCTGCGTAGCTGGCAACGCCAGCGTCCGGATGTGCTGTATATCGCCACCGAAGGGCCGCTGGGTTTGTCCGCCCTGCGCGCCGCGCGGCGTTTGCAGATCCCCGTGGTCAGCGGTTTTCACACCAATTTCCAGCAGTACACCGGGCATTACGGCTTTGGCCTGTTAACCCGCCTGCTGACCCATTACCTGCGCTGGTTCCACAACCGCTCGCAGGCGACCCTGGTGCCCAGCGTCAGCCAGCAGATCGAGTTGCAACGCCGCGGTTTCGACAACCTGGCGTTGCTTTCGCGCGGCGTCGACAGTCAGCTGTTTCACCCGGCCAAGCGTTGTGCGGCGTTGCGCGCGAGCTGGGGGCTGGACGACGGCGATATCGCCATCCTGCATGTCGGCCGTTTGGCGGTGGAAAAGAACCTGGCCTTGCTCAGCAAAAGCTTTCAGGCGCTGCAACAGGCGCACCCGCAGCGGCGACTGAAACTGATTCTGGTCGGCGACGGCCCGCAGCGCGCCAGCCTGCAGCAGCAACTGCCGGATGCGGTGTTCTGCGGCCTGCAGCGCGGCGAAGCGCTGGCTGCGCATTACGCCTCGGGCGATCTGTTTGTCTTTCCCAGCCTGTCGGAAACCTTCGGCAATGTGGTGCTCGAAGCCCTGGCTTCCGGGCTTGGCGTGGTGGCGTTTGATCAGGCGGCAGCGGCGCAGCATATCCGCCACGGGCATAACGGCGCGCTGGCGGTGGCCGAGGACGAACAGGGCTTTATCGACGCCGCCAGTTGGCTGTTGACCGACCGCGAAGGCCTGCGCAGGGTGCGCCTGAATGCGCGGCTACATGCCTCACGCCAGGGCTGGCCAGCGATTGTCGAGCTATTCGAGCAGCATCTGCGCAGCGCCATGCAGCCCGCAGCGGAGTTACCCGCGGGCAGCACGCAGCATTGAGCAAACCGTTGTGGGAAGCGGCGAGCTTTACCGCTCGTGTCGCGGCAAAAGCGGAACGCCGCCCGGCCCCTCCTACAACTGCACATCCAGACGCTTGACCAGCTGCACGCCCTGCGCGCTGATGGCTGCGCCATAGGCCAACACTTCAACACCCGCGCTCACCGCTTCACGCAAGGCAGCGGCGTAGACCGGGTCGATTTCTTCGGCCGGGCGCACGGCATCAATGTCCGTCAGGTTCACGCAATACAGCTGCACCGCGCGAATGCCCTCAAGGGCCAGTGCCGCCAGTTCACGCAAGTGTTTGCTGCCGCGCTCGGTGCGCGCATCGGGAAAGGCGGCGACGCGGCTATCGGCAAAGCCCAGCGTCACGCTCTTGACCTCAACAAACGCCACGCCTGTGGGGTAGTCCAGGCGAAAATCAATGCGGCTGCGCTCCTGGCCATAAGGCACTTCGCGCTTGAGGCTGGTAAAGCCGCTGAGCTCGGCAATCAACCCGGCGCGTAACGTCTCTTCGACCAGGGCATTGGCGCGCCCGGTATTGATGACCGCCAGACGACCATGCGGTGTTTCACCAATCTCCCAGCTGCCCGGCAGCTTGCGTTTGGGATCGTTGCTGCGACTGAACCAGATGCGCGCGCCCTCGCTCATACAGTTGAGCATCGAGCCGGTATTGGCACAGTGAATGGTCAACAGCTCGCCGCTGGCCGTTTCGATATCGGCGAGAAAACGCTTGTAGCGACGCAGCAGGCGCCCTTCTTCCAGTGGCGGCTCAAACTGCATGGGGCTGCCAACTGATCAGGCCACGCTTGATCCGCTCCACCGCCTGCTGCAAACGCGGCAAGTCCTGGGTGTAGGCAAAACGCACATGCTGCGTCGCCAGGTGGCGACCGAAATCCAGGCCAGGGGTGAAGGCCACATGTTCGGTTTCCAGAAAGTGTTGGCAGAAGGCAAAAGCATCACCGCCAAAGGCGCTGATATCGGCATACAGATAAAAGGCCCCTTCCGGCTCCACGGCAATCTTGAAGCCCAGCTCGCGCAACGCCGGCAGCAGGAAATCTCGGCGGCGCTGAAACGCATGGCGGCGCTGTTCAAGGATCTCCAGGGTCTGCGGCGCAAAACAGGCCAGCGCAGCATGCTGAGCCATGCTCGGCGCGCTGATATAGAGGTTCTGCGCCAGTTTCTCCAGTTCCGGCACGGCAGCCGGTGGCGCCACCAGCCAGCCCAGGCGCCAGCCGGTCATGCCGAAATACTTGGAAAAACTGTTGAGCACAAAGGCTTCGTCGTCCACTTCCAGCACGCTGGCGGCGTCTGTGCCGTAGGTCAGGCCGTGATAGATCTCATCCACCACCAGATGGCCGCCGCGCGCTTTCAGCGCCTGGGACAGCCCGCCCAGCTCATCACGGCTGAGCAAGGTGCCGGTCGGGTTAGCAGGGGAAGCCACCAGCGCACCGACGCTATCCTGATCCCAATAACGCTCGATCAGCTCGGGCGTCAGCTGATAACGCACATCCGGGCCAACTGGCACCAGCTGCGCCGCGCCTTCGACCAAGCGCAGAAAGTGGCGGTTGCAGGGGTAACCGGGGTCGGCCAGCAACCAGTGCTTGCCCGGATCGACCAGCAGACTGCTGGCCAGCAGCAGCGCGCCAGAGCCTCCGGGGGTGATCAGAATGCGCTGCGGGTCGATGTCCAGACCGTAACGTTGGCCATAGAAACTGGAAATCGCCTCGCGCAGGGCCGGCAGGCCGCGTGCGGCGGTGTAACGGGTGTGGCCATCGGCCAGGGCCGCCTGCCCGGCGGCGACAATCGGCGCGGCGGTGGTAAAGTCCGGCTCGCCGATTTCCAGGTGGATCACATCATGACCATCGGCCTGCAACTGATTGGCACGGGCCAGCAGCGCCATCACGTGAAAAGGTTCTATGGCGCGGCTGCGCGCACTGTAGGACTGAGCCATGGGACTGCCTGCCTGGGAGATAAGGCGCGGATTCTAAAGCATACCCGGCGCAGCTTCGACAACCGGGAGTGGCGCAGGCCGAGTTGTTCTGGTAAGTTCGCCCGCTTGCAGCCGCAGGGCCAGCTCTACGTGAGGTGGAGTTGGCAAGGGACACCGTCCTGCGCAGGTGATTAGAGAGAGTGAGAGGCGGTCATCCATGCCCACCAAAGCAAAAGCAAAAAGCAGCCAACTGACTCGCGGTTTCGAGCCCTATAAAGAAACAAAGGGCGAGGAATACATGGGTGAGCCGATGCGCGCCCACTTCACCGGCATCCTTAATAAATGGAAGCTGGAGCTGATGCAGGAAGTTGATCGTACTGTGCACCACATGCAGGACGAAGCAGCCAACTTTCCCGATCCAGCGGACCGTGCCAGCCAGGAAGAAGAGTTCAGCCTGGAACTGCGCGCCCGTGATCGCGAGCGCAAACTGATCAAGAAGATCGACGAAACCCTGCAGCTGATCGAAGACAACGACTACGGCTGGTGCGATTCCTGCGGCGTGGAAATCGGCATCCGCCGCCTCGAAGCCCGCCCCACCGCCACTCTGTGCATCGATTGCAAGACGCTGGCGGAAATCAAGGAAAAGCAGATCGGTTCCTGATCTGACCCAGAGGGTGCTTCGGCACCCTCTGTTGTTTCTGGCCTCCTCAGATGAACACGCCCGCCTATATCGGCCGCTTCGCCCCCACCCCGAGCGGTTACCTGCACTTCGGCTCACTGGTCGCCGCCCTGGCGTCGTACCTGGACGCGCGCGCGGTAAACGGCCGCTGGCTGCTGCGCATGGAAGACCTCGACCCGCCACGTGAAGTCGCCGGGGCCCAGGCCGGGATTCTCAGTACCCTGGAAAGCTACGGTTTTGAATGGGATGGCGAGCTGGTGCGCCAGAGTGAACGCCACGGCGAGTACGCCGCATTGGTCGAACGCCTGCTCAGTCAGGGCCTGGCCTATGCCTGCACCTGCTCACGCAAGCAACTGGAAGGCACTCAGGGCATCTACCCCGGCACCTGCCGCAATGCCGGGCATGGCTTTGCTGATGCGGCGATTCGCTTGCGCGTACCGGAACTGAGCTACCACTTTGTCGATCGCGTACAGGGCGATTACCGCCAGCACCTGGGCCGCGAGGTGGGCGATTTCGTGATTCGTCGCCGCGATGGCCTGTATGCCTACCAGCTGGCGGTAGTGCTCGACGATGCCTGGCAGGGTGTGACCGATGTGGTGCGCGGTGCCGACCTGCTCGACTCCACCCCGCGCCAGCTGTACCTGCAGGAGCTGCTCGGCTTCTCGCAACTGCGCTATCTGCATGTACCGCTGATTATCCAGCCCGATGGCCACAAACTCGGCAAATCCTATCGCTCGCCACCGCTGCCGGCTGACCAGGCTACGCCACTGCTGATCCGTGCCCTGCGTGCCTTGGGCCAGCAGTTGCCGGAGGCCGCCAGCTACGGCCAGCCTGCTGAGCTGCTGCGCTGGGCCAGCATGCACTGGGATGCCACGCGCATTCCACGCAGCCTGACCCTGGCCGAAGCGCAGCTGCGTTAAGTCAATCGACGCAATCCCCGACAGGGGCTTCGGCCAATAACCCGGCCAGCTCATCGCAACCCGCCTGCACCGCTGCCAACGCCTGGGCGCACAGCGCTCGGTAACGTTGCAACACCTGCACACCGGTTTCTGTCAGTTGCGTACCACCGCCGTGCTTGCCGCCGGCCAGGGTGCTGACCAGCGGCTGCTTGAAGCTGCGGTTCATGGTTTCCACCAAGAGCCAGGCACGTCGATAGGACATGCCCAACGCACGCGCCGCCGCGCTGATCGAGCCGTACTGGGCAATGGCATCGAGCAGATCGGCCTTGCCCGGGCCGAGTGCAATATCACTGCCGTTATGCAGGCGGATTTTCAGGTCGAGGCGATACATAGGCGTACCCAATGACTTATGCAGTGATCAAGGCCGCATCGACGATCTGCTGCGCCTCGCTGAAGATGCGCTGCAGGTGTGCCGCATCGCGGAAGCTCTCAGCGTAGATCTTGTAGATGTCCTCGGTGCCGGACGGCCGCGCGGCAAACCAGCCGCCCTCGCTGACCACCTTGATCCCGCCAATCGCCGCGCCGTTGCCCGGGGCCTTGTCGAGCACCTGGGTGATGGCATCGCCTGCCAATTCACGGCTGCTGATCTGCGCGGGCGAGAGTTTGCCCAGAGTTTTCTTTTGTGCGGGGGTTGCCGGCGCGTCTACGCGGTCGGCGTAAATGGCACCAAACTCATCGCTCAGGCCCTGATACAGCTCGCCGGGGTCACGCCCACAGACGGCGGTCATCTCAGCGGCCAGCAGGGCCAGGGCGATGCCGTCCTTGTCAGTGGTCCAGACCCGGCCATCACGGCGCAGGAAGGTCGCGCCAGCGCTTTCTTCGCCGCCAAAACCCAGCGAGCCGTCGAACAGGCCGCCGGCAAACCATTTGAAGCCTACCGGCACTTCCTGCATGGGCCGGCCCAGGCGCGCGCTAACGCGATCGATCATCGCGCTGCTGACCAGGGTTTTACCCACCGCCGCGCTGGCGCTCCATTGCGGCCGGTGCTGGAACAGGTAATCGATGGCCACACTGAGAAAGTGGTTGGCCGGCAGCAGGCCGACGCTCGGCGCGACGATGCCGTGGCGGTCGTAGTCGGTGTCGCAGGCAAACGCGATGTCGTAGCCGTTTTTCAGGCCAATCAGGCGCTGCATGGCGTGGCTTGAGGATGGGTCCATGCGGATCTGCCCGTCCCAGTCCAGGCTCATAAAGGCGAACTGCGGATCGATGACCTGACTCACCACATCCAGATTCAAGCCGTATTGTTCGGCGATGCGCCCCCAGTAATGCACGCCCGCACCGCCCAACGGATCGACACCCAGGCGCAGGCCTGCCGCGCGAATCGGCGCGAAGTCGATGACATTGCCCAGATCATTCACATAGCCGGCGAGGTAATCGTATGCCTGCACATTGGCCGCCTGCCGCGCCTGCGCCAGGGGCATGCGCTTGACCTCACGCAGGCCGCTTTCAAGCAGGGCATTGGCACGGTTCTGCACCCAGGTGGTGATATCGCTGTCGGCCGGGCCGCCGTTGCTGGGGTTGTACTTGAAGCCGCCGCAGTCCGGCGGGTTGTGCGACGGGGTGATGACGATACCGTCAGCCAGGCCCGAGCTACGGCCCTGGTTGTGCACCAGGATGGCCTGGCTGATGGCTGGTGTTGGGGTGAACTCGCCACCAGCGGAGATCATGGTCTGCACGCCATTGGCTGCCAGCACTTCAATCGCGCTTTCCAGCGCCGGGTGCGACAGCGCATGGGTGTCCGCGCCGATAAACAGAGGGCCACTGATGCCCTGAGCTGTGCGGTAATCGCAGATAGCCTGGCTGATCGCCAGCACATGAGTCTGGTTGAAGCTGTGCGCCAGGGAACTGCCACGGTGCCCGGAGGTGCCGAAGGCCACGCGCTGGCTGGCCACGCTGGGGTCCGGCTGCAGGTCGTAATAGGCCGCCAGCAACGCGGTTATGTCGGTCAACAAGGAAGCAGGAGCCGGCTGACCGGCCAGGGGATGAATACGCGCGCTCACAAAGACTCCGGAGAGGATAGGACCCAGCAAAGGTGCGCAGCTTAACAGGCCAAAGTGCCTAAACGCAGCGCCCCACACCGGGATTAGGCTATCCTTGCGCCCTTTTCCTTGACTGCAGGATGACCGCGATGAAAGCCCAGCTTGAAGAACTGATCAGCAAAATAAGCTCGGGCTGCATGCTGGCCGAAGAAGTCACGCGCATCGCCGATGAGGCCGCCCAGGCCTACGCCGACCCGCAGGCGTTTCTCGCCGCCAACCCGGACATCAATTACGACGACAGCTTCCCCATCCCGCTGGGCGAATGGGTGGTGGTCGGTAGCCTGCCGGAAACCGTGCTGTTCCAGGCCGACAGCTATGACGCGCTGTTCCAGCAGATCACCGAGTCCTTTGGCCCGCAAGTGAGCTTTGTGCTCAAACCCAAGCAACTGGTGAAGGTTGAACCGCTGAAAGCGCTGAACCGCATTCAGGTGCAACTGTCCAGCCTGTCGCCAGAAACCAAGGGCTATGTGTTGCTGGATTTCAGCGAACCGCTGGATGACGAGCTGCAAGCCGTACTGGTGTACAGCACAGACCTGGCTCGGGTGATGGAACTGGCAGTGGAGGTCGGCATCTACGCCGCACCAGCCTACGAGGCGCTAAAAGCTGCGCACGAAGCCGAATAAGACGCGAAGTCAGGTCAGTCAGGAATTATTGCGGCGCCACTCGGCCAGCTTGGCGGCCAACTGATCGAGTTCGGCGCTTTGCCCCGGCGGCAGTTGCCGCAGCACCGCCTGGCTCAGGCGCATCTGCTTGATAAACCGTCGGCAATGCTGACACATGGCCAGATGCAGACGCACCGACATGCGTTTACGCAGGCCTAGCTGGCCATCGAGAAAATCGCTGGAGTGGGCAACCAACTCCTTACAGCTCAACATTGGCCAGTCTCCTCAAAATGCTCCAGGGTGGCGAATACCTTGAGACGCGCTCGGTGCAACAGCACCCGCACATTGGAGAGTGAGACGTCTAAAACATTACAGATTTCTTCCAGCTCCAAGCCTTCACGTTCACGCAAGTGCAACACACTGCCTTGCAGCTCGGACAAACTGGCTAAGGTTTTCTCCAGGCACTCACGCAACTCGTCCTCAGTGAGCAACGCATCCGGGGAGTCGTGGTGCCAGGCATGCGGTGCCAACAACCAGTGGCCGTCACCGCTGAAGCGTTCATCCCCGACAGTACCGTGGGGTGAAGGGATGTCATCCAGCAACACTTCACGCCGGTTGTGCTTCAGTCGGGTTTTTGCGGTATTGGCGGTGATGGTCAGCAGCCAGGTCTTCAAGCTGGAGCGTGCCTGAAAACCATCGAGGTTGCGCACCACGGCCAGCCAGGCGTCTTGCACCACTTCATCGGCATTGCGGCTGCCGACAATGGCAAAGGCCACCGCGCGCATCGCCCCCTGATAGGTGGCGACCAGCTCGCGGTAGGCCTTTTGCTCACCGGCGCGTAAACGCGTGAGCAGCGCCTGATCGGCCGGGTAATCCATCAATGTTTGCGCAGGATCACGCTACCAATCGAGTAACCCGCACCGAACGAGCTGAGCACACCCAGAGCGCCGCTCGGCAAGTCTTCCTGGTATTTGTGCAGGGCAATCACCGAACCGGCCGAACTGGTGTTGGCGTAGGTGTCGAGAATCACCGGCGCTTCGCCTGGCTCAGCATCACGGCCGAGCAGCTTGCGCGCGATCAGCAGGTTCATATTGAGGTTGGCCTGGTGCAGCCAGAAGCGCTTCACATCGCCGACGTTCAGCTTGTTCTCGGCCAGGTGCGCGGCAATCAGCTCGGCAACCATCGGGCAGACATCCTTGAATACCTTGCGGCCTTCCTGGACGAACAGCTTGTCACGGGCGCCAACGCCCTCTTCCGCACAGCGGTTGAGGAAGCCGAAGTTGTTGCGGATGTTATTGCTGAACTGGGTGATCAGCTTGGTGCCGACGATATCGAACTGATAATTCGAGGTGGCTTGGTCGGCACGCTCGATAATCACCGCCGTGGCGGCGTCACCGAAGATAAAGTGGCTGTCGCGGTCACGGAAGTTCAGGTGGCCGGTGCAGATTTCCGGGTTGACCATCAGGATCGCGCGGGCCTGGCCCAGCTGCACACTGTTGGCCGCAGCCTGGATGCCGAAGGTGGCCGAGGAACAGGCCACGTTCATGTCATAGCCGAAACCTTGGATGCCCAGCGCGGCCTGCACTTCAATCGCCACTGCCGGGTAGGCGCGTTGCAGGTTGGAGCAGGCGACGATCACGCCGTCGATATCCGCCGCCGTTTTGCCGGCACGCGCCAGGGCGTCCTTGGCAGCGCCTACGGCCATTTCGCAGAGGATGCCCCAATCTTCGTTACTGCGTTCCGGGATGCGTGGCGCCATGCGTTTGGGGTCGAGGATACCGGCCTTGTCCATGACAAAGCGGCTCTTGATGCCGGAGGCTTTTTCAATAAAACCGCTGCTCGACTCGCTCAGCGCTTCGACTTCACCGCTGGCGATGGCCGCCGCGTTTTCGGCATTGAACTGCTGTACATAGGTGTTGAACGACTCGACCAACTCATCGTTGGAAATACTGTTAACCGGGGTATAGAGGCCGGTACCACTGATCACGACGTTATGCACAGTCATTCCTCTTGTTCTTCGCCGCAGGCAGCGGCCAGTTATGCAATGCGCCCAGGGCTATGCGGCCATGGGCAAAAATGGGCTGACAGGCTCAGCAAACTCGATCCATGAAACGTCCTGTTACGGGCTTCGGAGTTTGCCACAGCCAGGGGGCGTTCGTCCGCTCAGCACGTCAGGCCGATTGCAACAAGCGGTCGGCTATTGAGGCAAAGATGCTCGCAACGTCGCGCAAGACACATCCCGCCAACGCCCTCGCACTGGCGCTTGAACCGCCTCACCCATCCGGGCGATAGAGGATTGTCGGACAATCTATATGCTCGCCTTTCCCAATAACAAGAAAGGGTTTCGCCATGCGCAAGCTGCTGCTATTGCTGATGCTGAGTTTTACCTCCCTGAGCCATGCCGCCGTGGGTGTGTTCCCCGACAGCACCTTCCAGAACCTCGACCATGGCCTGTACTGGTTCGGTTATGGCGACAGCTGGCAGAAGGCCGTGCCCGGGCAGAGCAATGCCTATTACGTGGCCAGCAAGCCGACGCTGATCTATATCCACGGTTGGCAGAATGGCTCGACGCAGAAGAAGAACCGCGAAACTTTCAACCGCAAGGATGCTGGCGGACCCGACCTGGACCTGGCCAACGCCTGGCTGGCGGCGGGCTACAACGTCGGCGTGTTGTACTGGAACCAGTTCGCCGATGAAGGTGAAGTGAAGGACGCCGAAGCCAAGATCTGGACCGCCAGCGGCCCACGCGCCATGCGCTGGCGCAACAGCAGCGGGGTTTACAGCACAGGCCCAACTCAATCGGCCAGCGACCTGTTGTTCAACAGCTACAAAGCCAACCTGGCTGGCTACAGCGGCAGCAATATCCGCATTGCCGGACATTCGCTGGGCAACCAGATGGCCATCGTGCTGACCAAGAAAATCAGCGATGCGGTCAGCGCCGGTACGGTTAACAGCAAACTGCTGCCCAAGCGCGTTGCCCTGCTCGATCCCTTCTACTCCAACAACGCGAAAAGCTATCTGGGTAACAAATGGGTCGGCGAAGTCTGCCGCACCTATGTCAGCGAGCTGAAAACCAAAGGCGTGATCTTCGAGACCTACCGCACCTCCGGAGCCAGCAGCACCGGTTTTATCGGCGACAGCAACACCGGGCTGATGAACATGACCGCCTTCAGCGAACTCAAGCCCTGGTACTTCAACGCCACACAGCTGACCGAGAAACACAATGCAGCAGTCTGGCACTACCTGTGGTCGTTCAGCAGCAACCCGCCACTGATCAGCGGCACCAGCAACCAGGCCGCCTCGGCGAAAACCAGCGACAGCCGCATCACTACTCTGATGAACGGCAGCAAGAAACTGGTGCAGGACCAGGGCGCCTACAGCAAGGAGCCGTCCGACGACAACTTCAAGGAGGCCAATCGCTGATTACCATGCGCCGCCCAGGTTGATCGTGATGGCCGTGCGACTCAAGTCGGCTTGACTATCCGGGCACAGCATGAAAAAACAGAGGCACGCAGGGCCGCGCAAGGCCCTGCACTCCCCCGCCTCTGGATACCTGTCTTATGGCCCTGCATACCTGGCTGCTCTTTGTTACAGCGGTGTTCGGCCTGGCGTTGACGCCCGGCCCCAACGGCCTGCTCGCCCTCAGCCATGGCGCACTGTATGGCCATCGCAAAACCCTGTTCACAGTCAGTGGCGGCGTGCTCGGTTTTACCCTGCTGATGGCCTTGTCGATGCTCGGCATCGGCACCTTGCTGCAAGCCTCGGCACAGGCACTGACCATTCTCAAATGGCTCGGCGGCGCCTACCTGATCTGGCTGGGCATTCAACTCTGGCGCGCGCCACCTCTGCACCTGAGCATGGCCGAGAAAGCCGAGGCGCAAAGAGACCTCAAACTGTTCCGTCAGGGTCTGCTGTCGGCACTGTCCAACCCCAAGGTAATCCTGTTCTTCGGCGCGTTTCTGCCGCAATTTCTCGACCCACGCGGTGACCTCTGGCTGCAGTTCGCCATCATGGCGCTGACCTTTGCCGTGGTCGAAGGCAGTGTCGAATACCTGCTGGCACGCATGGCCCATCGCGTTCGGCCCTGGCTGCAACGCAGTGGCAAAGGCTTCAACCGTTGCTGCGGCGGGTTGTTTGCACTGATGGGCGCCGCCCTGCCGATGACCCGCTGAACCGTCTCGGCCAGACAGGACCCGCCCCGGTGCTCAAGCTGTTGCCCGCACTGCTGTTGCTCGTCTTGAGCCACAACGCATACGCCGAAGAACGGGCGCTGCGTTTCTCGATCAACGACAGTTGGGCCATGCCCATGGTGCACATCGAAAACGGCCAGGCCGTGGCTGGCATTCTCGTTGACCTGCAACAGCGTCTGGCAGCCAAGGTGGGGCGCGATGCTGAACTGTTGGTGATGCCACGCCTGCGCGTACAACATGCACTGGATAACGGCGAAATCGATGTGCGCTGCTACGTCAGCCCGAACTGGGTCAACGGTGGCCACTACCGCTATATCTGGAGCCTGCCCTTTATGACCCAGCGCGATGTGCTCGTCGGCACCCGCGAAGCAAATCTGCAAGCCGAACAACTGTATGGCGAGCGCCTAGGCACCGTACTCGGCTTCGCCTATCCACGCCTGGAGCCGCTGTTCGCCAGCGGCCAGTTGCAGCGCGAAGACGCCCGCACCCAGGACCTGGCGCTGCTCAAACTGAGCGCTCACCGTTACCAGTACGCCATCAGCAATGAACTCTCGCTGCACTGGTTCAACCGCCAGCAACCCACAGGACAGAAGCTACACATCCTCAGTGAAATAGCCTCAGACCCGATTGCTTGCATTATCCGCGACGCCCCCGACGTCCCCACCACAGCCCTGCTGCGTGCCATGGTGCAGATGAAACAGGCTGGCGAGTTCGACGAGCTGCTGGCGCGCTACCGCTGAGCCAGTAACAAGCGCCACGCCAATGGCTCAAGCCACCGGCAGTGGCGCAACATCCGGAGAAGTCGCAACGTCATCCAAGCCCTGCTCCTCAGGTTGGCCATTCCAGACCTGCAACGGCCGTTCGGCATCGCTCAGCAGCCAACCACTGCGCCCACCTACCAGGGTGCTGACTGCATGGGCGCGGCCTAGCGGGTTGTGCCGCGCCAGCAGCAACACACTGTCACGCAACCAGGCCAGGCTGCGGCTGTGGGATTGGAACAGCGGAGTCAGCAAGCGGCTGGCTTGGCGGTAATAACGCAGGTGATCACGCCGGCTGCTGGCGTAGGCGGCGAATACCGCTGACCAGTCGCAGTCGCTTGGCGTGCGTTGTGTGGTGACGGCTGCGGATAAAGCTGCCGCATCCACCAGGGCCATATTCGCGCCCTGGCCGAGCTGCGGGCTCATGGCATGGGCGCAGTCGCCGATGGCGATTACCCGGCCATCGTGCCACTGCTGCATGCGCACATCGGCATACACCGCCTGGCTCAGTTGCTCGGGACGTTCGATCAGCTCAACAAAGGGTTCAGCAGCGCTGCCGGCCAGTTGCAGCACCTGGGCTTTCCAGGCAGCCAGGCCGGCTTCACGCCAGGCGTCGAACTGCGCCACCGGCAGGCTCCAGAATAGGCTGCTCAGAGGCTGCTCGCGATTATCGTGAGTACGCCCGGTGGGCATGATGCCGAACATCTGCGCGCAGTCCCGATACCACTGGCGTAGGTCCGTGGCATCCGGTGCGGTTGGTGACAAAGCCGGGGTCGGCACAATGCTCCACAGCGCGCCCCAGGGATAAGGCTGCAGCCACTGCTTGACCTGCATCTGCCCGCGCAGGGCCGAACGCACGCCGTCAGCCAGCACCAGCGCGGCAAACTCGCCGAATGGCTGCTCGACGCCCTGTTCGTCCTGGCGATACAGCTGCACATGGTTGCCGTGTTGGCTGAAGCGGCTGATATGCACGCCGGTTTCAATCTGCACACCCGCCTGCCGCGCCGCGTTGAGCAAGGCTGTGAGCAATACGCTGCGGTGAATGCCCATGCCGAAACTGCCGGGCTGCCAATGCGCGTAACGGGTATCGAGAATCACCCGGCCAGTAGCCGAAGTACCGTACAAACGACTGACAGGAGCGCCCAGGCCGCTGCACTCGGCAAACAGTCCCAGCTGCTGCAAAACCGCCAGCCCCGAAGGTTGCAACAACACCCCGGCACCGACCGGCTGCAGCTGCGGCACCCGCTCCAGCAGGCGCACGCTGAACCCCTGGCGGGCGAGGAACAACGCTGTGGCCAACCCCGCCGTACCAGCCCCGACAATGGCAATCGGCAATCCCTTCACGACCCGTCTCCGTTAGTAAACCGAGCGGATTCTACGCCTCTAGCCGATAAACACAGCCAGCCCGATCACAGGATGAACAGCGTCAAAGGAACATGCCACCCGAAGCCTCTATTCGCTGCCCGGTAATCCAGCGTCCGCCATCGCTTAGCAGCATGGCAATCGCACCACCAATATCGTCTGGCAGGCCGACTCGGCCCAGGGCCGTATTGGCCGCAATAAAGGCATTGACCTGGCTGTTGTCGCGCACCACGCCGCCGCCAAAGTCAGTCTCGATAGCGCCGGGAGCCAGTACGTTGACGCTGATCCCGCGCGGGCCCAGCTCCTTGGCCAGGTAGCGTGTCCACACTTCGATACCACCTTTCATCGCTGCATAGGCTGCATAACCCGGCAGACTGAAACGCGCCAGACCGGTAGAAATATTGACGATGCGCCCCTGCTCGGCGAGCAGCGGCAGCAATTGCTGAGTCAGGAAGAACGGCCCCTTGAGCTGGATATTCACCAGCTGATCGAACTGCGCCTCAGTGGTTTCGGCAAAGCTGGCGTGAATACCGATACCGGCGTTGTTGATCAGAAAGTCGAAATCGCTGCGGCCGAAGGTGCTCTGCAGCCCCGCCGTCACTGCTGCGGCAAACCCGGAAAAGCTGCTGCTCTGGCTGACATCCAGTTGCAGCATCAGCGCACGCGCGCCGAGTTGTTCGATCTCAACCGCTAGGCTCTGCGCATCCGCCGCCTGGCTGTGATAGGTGCCGATGATGTCGATGCCCTGGGTCGCCAGATGCAGGGCGGTGTTGCGCCCCAGGCCGCGGCTGGCGCCAGTAATCAGTGCGAGTTTACGAGTCATATGCGTGCTCCTTCAGTTGACTAGCAGTGCCGTGGTTGAAATCAGTGAGCACAGGTTATTGCTCGCTTTAAGCTGGATAAACTCAGCAAAATTGAAAACACTGATCATCATTCACGAACAATCCAGCGGAGCGCCTGCCCATGAATACCCTGGAACTGCTGCGCACCTTTGTCCGCGTCAACGAGCTGGCCAGTTTTACCCAGGCCGCCGACAGCCTTGGGTTGCCCAGGTCGAGCGTGTCGCAGCAGGTGCAAAGCCTGGAAGCCTTGCTCGGTACGCGCCTGCTGCACCGCACCACACGCAAGGTACAAGCGACTCAGGACGGCCTGGTGTTGTATGAGCGCAGCAAGGACATGCTGGCCAATATGGATGAGCTGGAAAGTCTGTTCCGCCAGGACGGCGCGCAGCTCAGCGGCCGCCTGCGTATCGATATGCCCACCGGCCTGGCGCGGCGCCTGGTAGCACCGCGGCTGGGAGAATTTACCGCGCAGCACCCTGGCATCGAACTGGAGATCAGCAGCAGCGATCGGCGCGTCGATCTGGTGCGTGAAGGCTTCGATTGCGTACTGCGCATCGGCGTGATCAATGAGCCCAGTCTGATCGTCCGACCGCTCGGCCAGTTGCCCATGGTCAACTGCGCCAGCAGCGCCTACCTGGCACGCTACGGCACACCACAGAGCCTTGATGACCTGGCCCAGCATCAACTGATCCACTACGTGCCGGTGCTCGGCAGTCGCTCAGACGGTTTCGAATACCTGGCAGGCAGCGTGCTGCAGCGGCTGTCGATGGCGGGGAATGTCACGGTGAATAACGTTGATGCCTATGAAGGCGCGTGCCTGGGCGGGCTGGGAATTATTCAGGCGCCGCTGCTTGGCGTCAGCGAGCTGTTGGCCAGTGGGCAGCTGCACAGCCTGTTGCCGGATTACCTGCCGCCGCCCATGCCGATCAGCCTGCTCTACGCCCAGCGCCGTCATCAGCCACAGCGGGTGCGGGTATTTATGCAATGGCTGGAGGGATTGCTGAGCGAACACACCGGCACCTGACGGGCAGGCACCGGCGCATCAGGCGTTACTGAGTCACCGGCAGAATGTCGAAACCCTTGCGGTTGTCGCTGACGATGCGGAAGTCCTGCTGCGTGCCTGGCTGAACCTTCACCGCTAGCTCGCGGCGCAGGCGGCCCATACCGCACAGGGTGTCGTCCATCTCGTCGATACCAATGCTCAGCACGCGGGTGCCGGCCGGCACCTGGAAACGAACCAGTTCCCCCACGCCAATACGCGCAGCCACTTTGCGATCCACCAGAACGGCCACATAGCAGCCCGCGCCCATACCGCCAAAATCGCGGTTCACCGATAACTGCCCGCCCTGCTCCAGCGGCTGCTGATAGCCCAACAGACGATCCGCTGGCACAGGCTTGATATGTTCGGGCGCAGCCTTCCAGGACGAACAGCCGGCCAACAGCAACAGCGGTAAAACGGCACCAATCAATCGCATGGGAGCCCTCCATGGGCGCAAGGAACAGCAAAGGAAACGCGCTTGAGTATTGCCGCAGCCGCAGCCGACCTCAAGTCGCGTTGTGCACGGTTTTCAGCCTGCGATACGTTTCAGCAGACGCGCCTGCAAGGCCGCCAACTCTTCCGGTTCAGCCTTGCCACCGGCGTGTACGCTGAGCTTCTCACCGGCATAGCGCGGCACGATATGCATATGGATGTGAAACACCGTCTGCCCGGCTGGTGCGCCATTGAACTGCGCCACCTGCACCCCGGCTGGCTCCAACTCGTCGACGATCACTCCCGTCAGCTTCTGCACCACGGCCATCACCTTGCTCAGGCTGTCGGCATCAATTTCCAGAATATTGCGCGCCGCCGAGCGCTTGGGTATCACCAGGGTATGGCCGAAGGACTGCGGGAAAACATCGAGGAAGGCCAGCACATCCTCATCTTCGTAGAGTTTGTAGCAAGGGGCCTCACCGCGGATGATCTGGGCAAAGATATTCTGACTGTCGTATTCGCCGTGCAGGCTCATATCGAGAAACTCCGTACAAGGTGGCGGAAAACTCGCACCATACCGGACTCGCTCGCACCCAGGGAACTGCTCACCATTGCCCAGAGCAATGGGCATTAACGAAACAATCGATTTTGTTCAGGCTGCCGGGCATGGTCTGATGCCTCGCATCCCTTTCTCGTCCAGATACGGAGCACGCATGACCGACCTTTCACGCTTCCCCATCACCCATAAATGGCCCGCTCAGCACCCCGAACGCCTGCAGTTGTACTCACTGCCCACGCCCAACGGCGTCAAGGCCTCGATCATGCTGGAAGAAATCGCTCTGCCCTATGAAGCGCACCTGGTCAGCTTCGACAGCAATGACCAGCTCAGCAGCGAATTCCTCTCGCTCAACCCCAACAACAAGATCCCGGCGATCCTCGACCCCAATGGCCCAGGCGGCAAACCGCTGGCGCTGTTCGAGTCCGGCGCGATTCTGATCTACCTGGCCGAGAAAAGCGGCCAACTGCTGGCCGAGGATGCCGCCACACGTTATGAAACCCTGCAGTGGCTGATGTGGCAGATGGGTGGTGTTGGCCCGATGTTCGGCCAGCTGGGCTTCTTCCATAAGTTCGCCGGCAAGGACTACCCGGACAAACGCCCGCGCGACCGTTACGTGGCGGAATCCCAGCGCCTGCTGAGCGTGCTGGAGCAGCGCCTGCAAGGCCGCAGCTGGATCATGGGCGAGGACTACAGCATCGCCGATATCGCCGTGTTCCCCTGGGTGAGAAACCTGGTGGGTTTCTACGAGGCTGGCGAGCTGGTGGAGTTCGAACGGTTCAGCAATGTGCAGCGCGTGCTGCAGGCCTTTATTGCCCGCCCGGCGGTGATCAAGGGGCTGGCCACGCCGGCGCGTGGCTAAGTCGCCCGTCAATCGCCTGTAAGCCAGGCTGCTTTGCACACGCGCAAGCAGCCTGGCAGAGCGCCATAAGCAGTTATGCGGGCAGGCGCACTCATGTATTCACCCAAGCCGCGTGACCTGGCCAGCGAACCGTGTAGAATCCCGCGCCCCAAAAATGCAGGAGACAACACGTTGGCCATTCACTACTCCGCTGCCCCAGACAATATCGCATGCGGACGCACAGGTTCGAACCTGAGCAGCACCCAGGATGTAACGCAAGTTTCCTGCAAACTCTGTCTGCGCAGCGTGGAAAAGGGCAGCGCTGAGCCTATCCGTAAAACCCCCAGCCTGGCTGAACTGAGAGCCGCCGCGAAGGCCGCCAAAGCGAGCCAGGCCGCAGCTGAAACAGCCCAAGCCAACACCGCCCTGAGCCCTCGCGCCGAATGGCAGAAACGCCTGGAGCAACTGCCTGGCAAACAGCGCTTGCCACGCGGAGTGGCTCGCCAAACCCTGGTATAAACAACCCCCTGCGGATGCTTCTGGCATCCGCTTTGGCCGCCTGCTGCTCACCAGCAGGCGGTCTCTCGCTGCACTAACCACCCTCTTCAGCTGCCACGCAGCGCTCTGGCTGTTGCTCTTCAAACCACACAACCTGACTGACGTTAAAGCCCCAGCTGCGAAAGCCCCGGATGGTCGTCAGGGCGGCGACCCAGTGGCCAGTGAAATTTGCGCCAGCAAGACTGACTGAAAGAATGACCGAACTGGTCCCAGCGTAGCGTTTGCGTACAGCCGCCTACCAGCGGGTAGCTGCAGCCAAGCGGGGAATTATGCCGATGGGTCTTTGCTGGGTAAGTTGCCTCGCGCCAACGCAGTGAATGCCTTGAGCGCGGCGGAGGGGTTGCGCCGGTTCGGGTAGTACAGGCACAGGTTGTCACGGGGCGGTGTCCACTCTTCCAGCACCCGTTCGAACTGTCCGGCGTCGAGTTCAGCCTGCACGTCCTGCTGCATAAAAAAGCCCAGCCCCACGCCTGCCTGCACCACCGCCTTGGCGACACTCGACTCATCCAGGGTGAGCTGGCCGTTCACATCAAGCCGGATCACCTCCCCCGCGCGTTCAAAATGCCAGGGGTAGATCGCCCCATTGGGTAGGCGGATGCGCATGCACTGATGCGTGAGCAGGTCCGCCGGGCTAAGCGGCCGGCCGTGCTGGGCGAAATACGCGGGCGAGCCGACCACGGCGTAGCGTTGTGGCTCGCCGATTGGGATCACGATCATGTCGCTGGGCACCAGACTCTCAGCGCGCACGCCAAGATCGAAACCGTCGGCGACGATGTCCACCAGGCGGCCTTCGGTCACCAGGTCGATATGCACCTTCGGGTAACGCTGCAGAAACGCCAACACCAGCGGCAGCAGCGTGGCGCGGGCGGCACTGGCGAACGCATTGATGCGCAGCACACCCGACGGCCCGGCATTGTGCGAACGCACCGCTTCCAGCGCTGCACGTACGTCCTGCAGCGCCGGGCCGACCTGCTCCAGGTACATCGCCCCCGCCTCGGTCAGCGACACGCTGCGGGTGGTGCGATTGAACAGCCGCGTTTCGAGGCTCGCCTCCAGCTTGGCAATGGTGTTGCTCAATGCTGTGGTCGACACATCCAGGTCGATGGCTGCTTGCCGGAACGACGCCCGGCGTGCCACGGCCAGCACCGCTTCCAGCTCATTGAGACCAAGGCGCGAATCTGCCATGCAATTGTCCTGATATTCGGGATAGGTCGTTAACCTCTATCCCAGTTGAGCAAACTATCAAGCGAGCGGCAAGATCACTGTCGTAAACCCCCAACCCACTGTGAGAGGAGATCAGGCCATGAACCTGCACCTGCCTGACGCCGTTCAGACCTACTTTGATGTGAGCAATGGCGGCAACATCTCGCGCCTTGCTGCCTGTTTCTGCGCGGACGCCAGCGTGACCGACGAGAACCGCACGCACCAGGGCATTGCCGCCACCGCAGCCTGGCAACAGGACGCCCGCCAGACCTTCACCTACAGCGTCGAGCCGCTGACGGCGACGCAGAATGACGATTCGCTAAGTGTCACGGCGCGGTTGGTCGGCAACTTCCCTGGTAGCCCGCTGCAACTGAATCATCTGTTTCTGCTGCAGGACAGCCAGATCCGCTCACTGGAGATCGCACCATGAACCTCGACCTGAGCGGTAAACGCGTGCTGATTACCGGCGGCACCAAAGGCGTCGGTCGCGCACTGGTCGAACTGTTGCTTGCAGAGGGGGCACAGGTGCTGACTTCCGCCCGGCAGGCCAGCAGCGACCTACCGGCTGAGCTGTTCGTGCAGGCCGACCTCTCTACCGCTGAAGGTTGCGCAACACTGGTAGCCGCAGCCAAGCAACGGCTGGGCGATGTGGACATCATCGTCCACGTCCTGGGCGGCTCATCGGCACCCAGCGGTGGCTTTGCGGTACTGGACGACGCGCAGTGGCAACGCGAACTCAACCTTAACCTGCTGCCGGCCGTGCGCCTGGACCGTGCCCTGCTCCCGGCGATGCTGCAGCGCCAGAGCGGGGTGATCATCCATGTGACCTCGATTCAGAACCGCCTGCCCTTGCCCGAAGCCACCACGGCTTACGCAGCGGCCAAGGCGGCGCTTTCAACCTACAGCAAAGCCTGTCGAAAGAAGTCTCACCACAAGGTGTACGTGTTGTACGGGTGTCACCGGGCTGGATCGAGACCGAAGCATCGGTGGCCCTGGCTGAGCGCCTGGCGCAGGAAGCCGGTACCGACTACGCCGGCGGCAAACGCATCATCATGGATGCCCTCGGCGGTATTCCGCTGGGCCGGCCGGCCAAACCGGCTGAGGTTGCGGAGCTGATTGCCTTCCTGGCCTCGCCTCGCGCGGCCGCCATCACTGGCAGTGAATTTGTGATCGATGGCGGAACAGTGCCAACCACCTAACGGTTGTACTCTGGACGGGTGCCGCTGCGCGCGTTCTTTTTCTGCAGGATCAGCGAGGCTTCGTTGTAGGCATTCTGGAACGCGTCACTGCCGATCCAGACCACCGCAGCGTCCTCGTCTTCATCGTGGAACATCCCGCGATAAACGATCAGCAGGCCCATCATAAAGTCGGTCGCCGCATCTTCTGCCTCTTCGGCAACCACCAGTTCCAGTACCGGGTATTGCAGAAACACCAGGCACATCGCCAGCAGGCTGATGCCTTCAGCCATCTTCATCGCCTGGAACAGGTCATCGAAATGTGCGGGGTCGAAGCCGTTTTCCTCGATATCTTTGAAATCGAAGGTACTCAGGTCGATTTCAACATCATCGAATGGCTCATTGATCAGCGGATTAGCCAGCACCGGGTGCAGCACATTGGCCTTGGACTTGCCCATGCGGTTCTGCTTGGCCTTGGCTTTCGCCCGTTGGGCGCGTTTTTGCTGTTTGTCTGAGGAAGCCATGCTGGCGAGATCCTTGTTCGGTGCAGCCATATTCATGGCCTGGTGTGATGATGGGCAGATTGTATTCAGTGTTGGCCGCATGCGCCTGCCAAGGGACAACTTCTTTGTGGCGGCGCGCTGCGGCGTTAATCCGGCTTACGCCAGCAACGCCATAATCCACTGCGTCTGCTGAGTGAGTTGCTGCACTTTCGCCTCAGGCACCGCCTGCCGAGCCCGGGCAAAGTCAGCCAGGGTCTGCTGCTTCAGACGCAACAAGCGTTGCCATTTGGCCAGGAATGCGGGGCTGCGCACCTGCATCTGCAACGGGCCAAAGTACAGTTCCTCGGCGCTGTAACTCACCGGGCCAGAGCGTTCGGCGACGATGATTTCGTAGGCAAAGCGGTTTTCCCGCAGCACCTCCTCACAGAGGATGCGGTAGCCATTGTCCATCAGCCATTGGCGCAGCGGCTGTTCACCGCCGTTGGGTTGCAGGATCAACCGCTCTTGGCCCGTCAGGCGCGCCTTGCCGCTGTCGAGGATGTCACGAATCCGCTCGCCGCCCATCCCGCAGATGCTGATCGCCGTGATGGCGTCGCCTGGCTCGATTGCCGCCAGACCATCGGCCAGACGCACGCTGATCTGTTGGGCAAAGTCATTCTCGCGCACGCTGCGCTCAGCGGCATAAAACGGCGTCACGGCCACCTCTCCCGCCACCGCAGCCTCGATGTGCCCACGGCGCATCAAGGCTACCGGCAGATAGGCGTGATCCGAGCCAATATCAGCCAAGCGCGCCCCAGCCGGCACATGCGCCGCTACACGCTCCAGGCGCATCGACAATGTCTGCTCGTTCAACTCCCGCCCCCTTTTCAGCATCGGCATTCGACCCGCTGGCCGAATTGGGGCGCGATTCTGTCGAGCCACGCTGTGTATGGCAAATTCTGGCGACCAGCGCTAAGTGCACGATCCGAGTCTGGGGTTCATGGTGCATCAGGCGTGAAACTTAGTGATCGGTAGCTCTCTGCAATAAGCGATCAGAAAACGATGTTCGAAAAACATATAGCTCCAGGTTTCCAAGTTTTTTGGTTGAAGCCCAGTTCTGCGTCAGGGTCGAACGACGCTATTGCAACAAGGCCACAGCAACTGCCTTGGCTGCATCTTCAATAGCGCGCTCATCATAAGGCGCAAACCCCAGCACCAGCCCCGGAGTGCGCGGCGCGACGCAATAGCGCGCCAGGGGCATGACGTCGATACCGGCGGTCTGCAGACGGGTAAACACCTCCTGTTCGTTATCCAGTTGTAGGCTGCAGGTGATATCCAGACCCGCGCGGATTTCCGGCACATCAATCAGCCCTTGCCAATGCCGCTGCGCCGATTCGGCGAAGGCCTCGGCGCGTGAGGCGTAGATTTTGCGCATGCGCCGTACATGGCGGTCGAAATGCCCCTCATGGATAAAGTCGGCCAGTACCGCTTGCGACAGGCTGTTGGCGTGGCGGGACATCAATGCGGCGGCGCGGGTAAAGCTGCCCAGCAGGTGCGCAGGCAACACCAGGTAGGCCAGGCGGATGGAGGGAAACAGCAGCTTGCTGAAAGTGCCAGCGAGGATCACCGACTGCTCCGCCGCCGGCATCGAGCGCAGTGCCGGAATCGGCTTGGCGATAAAACGGTACTCGCTGTCGTAGTCATCCTCGAAGATGTAGCTGCCATGCTGCGCCGCCCATTGCAACAACGCCAGACGCCGCGCGGGCGACAACTCACTGCCCAGCGGCGCCTGCCGTGACGGCGTGACATAGGCCAGCCGGGCATCGGGGGCCAGACGCACGCCCTCCTCCACTTGAATACCGAAGGCGTCCACCGGCACATTCACACGCTGCACGCCGGATACATCGATCAGCTGACGTGCGCCGGGATAGCCGGGATCTTCCATCCACACCTTGGAGTTGCCCGGTGCCAGCAAGCGCAGGCACAGGTCGAGCCCTTGCTGCACGCTATTGAGCACCAGAATTCGCTCGGCAGGCACCTGCACACCACGAGCGATGGCCAGGTAGCCGGCGATGGCTTCACGCAATGCCGGCAAACCACCGGGGTCCGAATCGAGCAGGATGGACAGCCGTGAGGCGCGCAGCTGCTGGATATGCAGTTTGCGCCACAGGTCGACCGGAAACGCTTGAACATCGCCCCGATGCGGAAAGAACGGGCGCAACCCCGGCGTCACCGAACGCCGCGCAAAGATTGGCGTAATCGCGTCCAGGCGTTCGATCCAGGGCGTGGCCGGCGGCGTGCGCGGCGCTTCTTGCGTGGCCACGACCTTGCGTCGCACATAGCCGGCGTTAAGCGTGGCATCCGGCAACACGGCACACACCCGCGTTCCACTGCCGGTCTGCGCCTCCAGATAACCTTCGGACAACAACTGCTGATACGCCGCCTGGGCCGTACCCCGCGCCAGCTTGTAGTGCTCGGCCAGTGCGCGCGTACTGGGCAGTTTGCTGCCAGCGGGCAGACGGCCGCCGAGGATGGCGCCGCGCAGCGCCTCATATAACCAGCGCTGCAGGCTGACACCCGGCTCGGGAGTGCCCAGCGGCAGGAAGAGCACCTGCGGGGGTGATTTTTCGGCAGGCATGGCCACTCCAAAGTGGACTAATCAGTTCAAGCAAGAATGGATCAATACCCTGATCCAAGCCAGAGGCAGAATCACTCCCGTCGTCAGCCAACAGCCTTTCTCTTCACTGCGGGAACCTACCCATATGAAACAGCAAATCCTGATCATCGGTGCCGGCTTTGCCGGTATGTGGAGTGCACTCAGCGCCGTGCGCCTGCTCGATCAACAACAGCGTCTGGACGTCAACGTCACCCTGCTGGCGCCCCAGGCGGAACTGCGTGTGCGGCCACGCTTTTATGAGCCCGAGCTGGCCAGCACCGTCGCCCCGCTCGGCCCGCTGTTCGACGCTGTGGGTGTGCACTTCGTCCAGGGCAGCGCCACGCAGATTGATGCCGCCAACAAGCGTGTCAGCTACCGCGACGCATCGGGTACCGAGGCCGAACTGAACTATGACCGCCTGATTCTTGCCTCTGGCAGTCAGGTGGCGCGTCCACCCCTGGAGGGCATTGAGCGCTTTACCTTCGATGTCGACAGCCTGGAGTCGGCGCAGCGTCTCGACGTTCATCTGCAGGGACTGGCGCAGCAGCCGGAGAGCGCAGCACGCAACACCGTGGTGGTGGTCGGCGGCGGCTTTACCGGTATCGAAACCGCCAGCGAAATGCCAGCTCGCCTGCGCGCCATCCTTGGTGAACAGACCGACATTCGCGTCATCGTGGTGGACACGGCCAAGCAGATTGGCGCGGCCATGGGCGAGGCAATCGCCGCAGTCGTCGCCGAAGCCAGCGCCAGCCTGGGCGTCACCTGGCGGCTCGGCAGCCCGGTGTCCAAGATCACTGAGCACGGTGTGCAACTGGGTAACGGCGAACGCATTGCCGCCAGTACGGTGATCTTTGCCGTGGGCGTGAAAGCCTCGCCGCTGACCCAGCAGATCAACGGCGAACGCGACGCACATGGCCGCCTGCACGTGGACCGCAACCTCAAGGTACTCGGCCAGGATGCCATCTACGCAACCGGCGACACTGCCTACGCCGCCGTGGATGACCTCGGTAATCACGCCCTGATGACCTGCCAGCATGCGATTGCCCTGGGCCGCTCGGCCGGCAACAACGCGGCGGCGGATCTGCTCGGTGTCGAGCCGATTGCCTACAGCCAGCCCAAATACGTCACCTGCCTGGACCTGGGTGCCTGGGGCGCGGTGTTTACCGAGGGCTGGGAGCGCAAGGTGCTGTTGACCGGCCAGGAAGGCAAGGCGCTGAAAACCCAGATCAACACCCAGTGGATCTACCCACCGGCAGCGGATCGGGCAGTTGCCCTGGCCGCAGCAGACCCGCTGATCCCGGTGGTGGCGTAACGCCAGGCAGCACGCTGAGCAACCCCGCCTGGCGCGTTGCTTCAGGCAATCACAACGGGATTAGCCTGCGCTAATCCCGTTTTTTGATGGGCCCGCTTATTGGCTGGCAGCAAGGTGCTTCTGCGCCTCACGCAGCGTCAGCGCGGAGAATTGCTCAGCGTTGTGCCGTAGAAAGTGACTCACCGCCTGCGGGTTCCAGCGGGCGTAGTCGCGTAACGCCCAACCGATCGCTTTGCGGATAAATACGTTCTTCTCGCCGGCCAGCTGTTGCGCATAGGTAAACAGGCGCTCGGCGTCGGTATCCAGTCGCCAGCCGAGCTGATGCAGCATGGCGGCACGACGAACCCACAGATCGGCGTCAGTAATCCACTGGTCCATCGTTGCCTGTGCAATCTCTGTTGTTGCCCGTTCCGCACGGACAATCAGGCCGATAACCGCACTGAGCCCATCGACGGTTTCCCACCAGGCATCACGTTGCAGAAGCTGACGAATCGCCGGTAAATCTGCGCTGCGCAAAAGCCGGTGCTGCTGCCTGAGCAGGTCAATCGCGGTGTAGCGGTACTCACGCTCTGGCTGGCACCACAACAGCTGTGCAGCGGCCAGCACCTCGGCGCTGCAATCCCAGCGCACCTTGTCCAGCCGTTTGACAGCCGCTCTGCGCACAGGCGCAGGCAAGCCGAGAAAGGCGAACTGATCCAGCAGGTAGGCGCGCATCTTCACCGCGCTGGCGGCATTGGCCAGCGGCCGCAGTGCCTGCTCGATGGCGGCCAGATAAAGGTCGGGGCTGGTCATGCACTCAGTCCGGAAAGCGCTCGATATGCGCCTCGCCATTGCGGCCGTAGTAGTTCACATGGCGACCCTGCAACCAGACCATATAGCCAATGCAGCCGGCGGCTTGCGAACGGCGCTTGAATTCCGGGTAGAGCAGTTCGCCCTGCTGCGCTGCGCGGATCGCGGCCTGGATATCCGGGGCGGAAAACGCCCGGGCAATCCCCGCCTGCGGTGCAACCATATCCAGGCTGTAGGTTTGCCCATTAGGCAGGTAGTAGGTGGTGCGGCAGGCGCGGTAATCCACCCAGTAGGACTCCACGCCAGCACTGAGCAAGGCCTCCACAACCTGACCAAAATGGATGCTGCCCTCGTTCGAACGGCTGAAGGTGATCTGGATGATGGACTCAATCGCACTGTTCATCGCGGCTCCGGCATTACAGGCTCAGTTGATCGGGACTTGCGTGAGGTTCTGGCGCAGCACAATGTCCTGCATCAGAGACATCATCTCTGCACGCTGAGCGTCGCTCAGGTGGCCAAAGAACAGCTGGTCATTCTCATCCGCCAACGCCGCCAGTTTGGGCACCAGGCTATTGCCGGCGGCGGTCAGCAACAGGCGCTGCTCCCTGGCGCGGTCTTCGGCCAGCGGGCGTTCGGCCAGGCCTTTACCCTGCAGCTTGGTGACGACCTTGGAGGCGGCCCCTTTGGTCATGCCCAGGGCAGTAATCAACTCGGCATGGGTGGTGTGCGCGCGCTCATACAAGGTGCGCAGGGCAACCCATTCGGACAGGGTGATGTCGTGCTGCTCCAGTTGCTTTTCAAATCGAGCAGAGACCTGGTTGGAAACAAAACGCAGCCAGAAGCCAAGGTGGGCATCCAGCGGGCTGACAGTCAGTGGGGGCGACTTCTTCATATTGGTTTCCTTGGAAACAATCTGACAAGAGTTTGTTTCCAAGGAAACCTAATGTCAAGCGAGGTAAACATCCAATCAGGGTGCGACTGACGCATGCAGCATCCCGACCGTGGGTCGTATCCACAGGAGAAGCACAGCGCTTAGGGTTTTATATAGCGCTGCACAATCCGCGCATAACGGCCATCCACCACCAGTTCACGCAGCGCATCGGCATAGGCCTGGGCAAAGTCAGGCTCGGTTGAGCGCTTACTGAAAGCAATCTCTGCAGCGTCACTGGACACCACTACAGCCGTGGGCTTGATCCGCTCGCTGAGGCCCAGTTGCTGGATTTCGTAGGCACCGGTGTTTTCGTCGGCAATCACCCCATCGATACGGCCCTTGCCGACCATGCGCCAGAGGTTGTTGCGATTGGCCACCTGCACCACGCGCGCAGCAAACGCAGGATCACGCATCAGTTGTTCGTAATCTGCGCCATAGGCCACGTTGATCTGCGCGCCCAGGCGAAATTCACTGTGCTGCAGCTCCAGCAGTTGCGTGATCGGCCAGCGCTGCATGGCCTGCGTGTACATAAACAGAATATTGCGCGAGGGCGGCAGCACCGGGCCGGAGAAATGCGCATAGGCCTCGCGCTCTGGCCGGCGGAAGGCACCGGGCAGGATATCCAGGCGGCCCAGCTCCAGCTCCTTGAGCGCCCGTGCCCAGGGCAGTTTGCGCAGTTTGATCTGGCAGCCCAGACGGGCCAGTGCCGCGCGGTTGATTTCAACGTCGATACCCACCACCGCGCCATCCGCCGTTTGCATGCTGAACGGCGGGTCATCGTCCCAGCGCAGGGTTTTCTCACAGGCAGCCACTGCCAGACCCGGCCAACAGATCAGCAGCAACAGAACAAGCAATAAGCGGAGAGGCAACAAGGGCGAGTGGCGGATATCGACGGCAATCAAGATCATCACTCACGCGGGGTCGATGGGATGTCGCCTGAGTCTAGCAGCAGAGTCC
Source organism: Pseudomonas anguilliseptica (assembly GCF_021375795.1). Lineage (GTDB taxonomy): Bacteria > Pseudomonadota > Gammaproteobacteria > Pseudomonadales > Pseudomonadaceae > Aquipseudomonas > Aquipseudomonas anguilliseptica_A. The sequence goes on from NZ_JAEIOI010000006.1 coordinate 127,817, forward strand.
CGCGTGCCAGCAAGCCATAGACCCGCATAAATACGGCACTGTCGTGGAACGGCCAGGGTTTGCATAAAGCGTCGCAAGATCGAGCGACATTGATGATGTCTCCCACGATTTGACCCCACGGCAGTCAGCAACCATGGTTGTTAGGCCATGACCTGAATGCGGAGAATCATCCCATGCAAACCCTACCCAGCGCGCTTGCCGCTCTAGTCCTGCTGTTTAGCCTGCCCACCCATGCGGCGGACATTGATGTAGAGAACCAGTCGTCCTGGGAGATCCACGAGATTTATTTCTCACCCAGCGACGAAGAGAACTGGGGCGAAGATCACCTCGGCGAACACGTACTGGAGTCTGGCATGACCCTGTCGCTGACAGGTGTCACACCTGGTGAATGGGACATCCGCCTGGTCGATGAGGACGAAGATGTGTGCGTACTGCAGGGCGTTACGGTGAGCGCTTCGGAAACCTGGCTGATCGAAGACGACGACCTGGTGGACTGCCAGGCAGCGACCGAAGAATAGCCGCGGCCTGTTAGCCTTCGACCACGCTCCACTGCTTGCTCAGACGCTTGTCGGAGACTGGCAGCTTGGTGCCCAACTGCTGGGCAAACAGCGACACGCGGTATTCCTCCAGTAGCCAGCGGTACAGCACCAGCTGCGGGTCGCGTTTACCTTCCTGGCCGTGCTTGCCTAGGCGCGCCTGGTATTGCTCCCAGTAACCCGCCAGCTCGCCGCTCCACACGCGGTCGCGCTGCACCTGGCCGCCGATCTTGTCCATACGCTGCTCGATGGCCTTCAAATATCTGGGGATTTCCTTAAGCCACTGCGCCGGGGTTTCGCGGACAAAACCGGGATAGACCAGGTTGCTTAGCTGCAGCTTGATGTCGTTAAGCGCCATGGCCTGGGCCAGGTCGATTTTGCCTTTGAAGCGCTTCTGCAGGCCGTGCCAGAGTTTGAGAATCTCCAGGGTCAGCTTGGCCAGGCGTTCGGCGTAACCAGTCAAGTCGCCACGCTTGCGCTCAGCCAGAGCCGCCAGACCGGCACCGTCGCGCGGTAGCGGCTCGCTGCCTTCAAGAATGCAGCTGTCGAGGCTGGCCAGCAGAATATCTTCAACCAGCGCATCGACTCGGCCCATGTCGCGGTAGAGCAGCGCCAGTTCGGTCAGCCCCGGCAACTTGCCGCGCAGAAACTTGGCCTGCTCGCTCAACTGCTGCAACAGCAAGCGCTGCAAGGCGCGTCGATGCTGGAACTCGGCTTCGGCCAGGGTCGGGAAGCGTCCTTCCTTGACCACGCCTGCCTCCTCCACCAGCGCCGGGTAGACGGTCATGGACAGGCCGGCGACCTGTTGCTGGGTCTTCGCCGCCACTTCACTAAAGGCCTTGGCCTCCACCGGTTGCTGGCTCTTGGCGGTTTGTGGCAGGGCCAGGCCGGCCTGGGTCGCCTCGCTAAAGCGCGCGGTCAGTTCACTCAGATCGCGGCCTTCGCCCAGGGGTTTACCCTGGTTGTCGACCACTTCGATATTCATCCGTAGATGGCCTTCGAGCTGCGCGGCAGATTCAGCCCAGGCCTCGTCGCTGACCCGCGTGCCGGTCATGCGCGTCAGCTCGCGGCCGAGTGCTTCCGGCAGGCTGCCGTCGGCAAAGCTGATCTTGCTCAGCGCCGCACCGACAAAGTCCGGCACCGGCACAAAATTCTTGCGCAGCGCCTTGGGCAGGCCGCGTACCAGGGCCATGCACTTGGTTTCCAACAGGCCTGGCACCAGCCACTCCAGCCGTTCGGGCGGCAGTTGCGGCAACAACGGTGCGGGCACGCGCAGGGTCACGCCGTCACGCGGGTGGTTGGGCTCGAAGTGATAGGTAAGCGGCAGGGTCAGCTCGCCCAGGCGCAGGGTGTCCGGGTACTGCGCTGCAGTGACTTCGGAGGCCGAGCGGGCGAGCACATCTTCTTCGCGCATCAGCAACAGCTGCGGATTCTTCGCGCTCTCCGTCTTGTACCAATTGTCGAAGGTGGCGCTCTGGTAGATGTTCGCCGGCAGGCGGGCCTCGTAGTAGGCGAACAGGGTTTCCTCGTCGGCGAGGATGTCACGACGACGTGCCTTGGCTTCCAGCTCGTCGAGTTTTTCCAGCAGCTGGCGGTTGGCCGCCAGGCACTTGGCGCGCGAGTTGATCTCGCCACCCACCAGGCCCTCGCGGATAAACAGCTCGCGCGAGGCCACAGGGTCAATCGGCCCGAAGTGCACCGCACGGCGGCCGATCACGATCAGGCCGTACAGGCTGATTTGTTCATAGGCCACCACCTGGCCACGCTTCTTCTCCCAGTGCGGTTCCAGGTGGTTTTTCTTGATCAGATGGCCGGCCAGCGGCTCGATCCAGTCCGGCTCGATCTTGGCCACCATGCGCGCAAACAGCTTGGTGGTTTCCACCAGCTCGGCGGTCATCAGCCAAACCGGTTTCTTGCGGCCGATCACCGAGGACGGGTGCACCCAGAAGCGCCGCTGACGCGCGCCCTGGTAGTCGCCGTCTTCGGTTTTCTGACCGATCTGGCTGAGCAGGCCAGCGAGGATGGCCTTGTGCACCGCGGCGTAGCCTTTGGCACGTTGGGCGGCCTGATCTTTTTCGGCCAGCTCTTTTTCTTTCTGTGCAGCGGAGAGCTGTGGTGTGGCATTGCGGCGATCATTTTCTGGGCTCGAAGGCTTAGTTGCCTGAGCGCCCGGATCGCCAGCAAGCTGGCTCCTACCCTTCCCTTTGTCACCTGAAGACAGCTGCAAATCACGGGTAATCAGCACCAGCTGGCGATGCGCATCGCGCCACTCGCGCAGCCTGAGGTAGTTAAGGAAGTTCTTCCGGCACCAGCTGCGCAATGCGCTGGAACCCAAAGTCTGACGCTGCTCTTCAAAGCCGCGCCAGAGGTTGATCAGCGCGGCGAAGTCGGAATCCACATCCTTCCACTGCGCATGGGCCTGATCGGCGGCCTGTTGACGGTCGGACGGCCGCTCGCGCACATCCTGCACAGACAGTGCACTGGCGATAATCAGGATTTCTTCCAGACTGCCCTGCTTGGCACCTTCCAGCACCATCCGGCCTAACCGGGGATCAACAGGCAGGCGCGCCAACTGGCGGCCCAGCGGCGTCAGTTGACCTTCGCGGCTGACCGCCGAGAGCTCCTGCAGCAGGTTGAAGCCGTCGCTGATGGCCTTGCCATCTGGCGGTTCGATAAAGGGGAAAGCGTCAATCTCACCGAGGCGCAGGTGGAGCATCTGCAAAATCACCGCCGCGAGGTTGGTGCGCAGGATTTCCGGATCGGTAAAGGCCGGGCGGCCGTTGAAGTCTTCCTCGCTGTACAGGCGAATGCAGATACCGGGTTCGACACGCCCGCAGCGGCCCTTGCGCTGGTTGGCGCTGGCCTGGCTGATGGCCTCGACCGGCAAGCGCTGCACCTTGGCGCGGTAGCTGTAACGGCTGATGCGCGCCGTACCGGAGTCGATCACATAACGGATGCCCGGCACGGTCAGCGAAGTCTCGGCGACGTTGGTGGCGAGCACGATCTTGCGTGCGCCCATGGGCGCGAAAATCTTCTGCTGCTCGGCCGGGGTCAGCCGCGCATACAACGGCAGCACTTCGGTCAGGCGCAGGTTGGCCTTGCGCAGCACCTCGGCGGCGTCGCGAATTTCGCGCTCGCCGGGCAGGAACACCAGAATGTCACCAGGACGCTTGCCTTCGGCTTTTTCAAAGGCGCTGATTTCATCCAGGGCGGCGAGAATCGCCTGATCGACCGAGAGGTCTTCTTCGACGCGGTTGCCATCTTCGTCCTGCTCGGCGGCCAGCGGCCGATACCAGGTCTCTACCGGGAAGGTGCGCCCGGAGACCTCGACAATCGGCGCACCGCCAAAGTGCTCGGAAAAACGCTGCAGATCGATGGTCGCAGAAGTGATGATCAGCTTCAGGTCAGGGCGACGCACCAGCAGGGTTTTCAGAAAGCCCAGCAGGAAGTCGATGTTCAGGCTGCGTTCGTGGGCTTCGTCGACGATGATGGTGTCGTACTTTTCCAGATAGCGGTCGTGCTGGGTCTCGGCCAGCAGGATGCCGTCGGTCATCAGCTTGATCAGGCTGCGCTCGTTGCTCTGGTCCTCGAAACGCACCTGATAGCCGACCAGCTCGCCCAGCGGCGTACCGATTTCCTCGGCAACCCGTGTCGCCACGCTGCGTGCCGCCAAGCGGCGCGGTTGGGTGTGGCCGATCAGCCCGTGCACGCCACGGCCCAGTTCCAGGCAGATTTTCGGCAGCTGAGTAGTCTTGCCCGAACCGGTTTCGCCAGCGATTACCACCACCTGGTGCTGGCTGATGGCCGCCTTGATCTCGTCGCGCTTGGCGGCAATCGGCAAAGAGTCGTCGTAACGCATCGGCGGCACGCTACGCCTGCGCGCCTCAACCTTGGCCCGGGACGCCTCGAAGCGCTGCAACCACTGGGCCAGCTTGGCTTCGTCCACCGGCGTCTGTTTGCGCAGCTCATGCAACTGGCGGCGCAGGCGATGACGGTCGCCCAGCAGGGTCTGGTAAAGGTTTTTCAGCAGTTGGTCAACGGCGGGCGTGGCGTCGGTCATCGGGTAATCGCGGGGTGGGATCAAGGGGAAGAGCAGGAAGGCGGCGATTGTCGCATTTTTACCTGGGGGAAAACGACTGAAGGGCAGAAAGCAAAAAGCCCATCGATGATGGGCTTTTCTATTGCGGGAGTGGGCTTAAACGGCGGACACGTCGTCAGCCTGCAAGCCCTTCTGCCCCTGGGTCACGGCGAACTCGACCTTCTGCCCTTCGAGCAGGGTGCGATGGCCTTCGCCACGGATCGCACGGAAATGCACGAACACGTCCGCGCCGCTCTCGCGCTGAATAAAGCCATAACCCTTGGAATCATTGAACCACTTGACGGTGCCTGTCTCGCGCTCAGCCATTACCTGTATCTCCAGCGTGCAGTTTTTATTGTGTGGCGCGGCCTGCAGGCGAGTGCCCGGCCATCACCGAAGGCCGAGTATAAAACAGCGTTTATGACTGAAAAGCACTTTTTGCAGGAAGGCTGCAGGCCATACAAGACAAGCTATGCAGCGATATTCGCGGAGTAGAACAATCAACCTAGGATGGGTTAGCCGCACAGCGGCGTAACCCATCACCACTGGCCGAGGCGAAAGCCGGTTAGTCGCGCTCAGACCACATCACGCCACCGGTGGCCCAGTCGCCTTTTTTCACTTCCTCGAAGATCACATCCACCGCGCTGGCATCGCAGCCAAGCACCTTGGTCGAGGCGTCGGTCAGGGCTTTGGCGTACTCGCGTTTGATCTCATCACTGCGGCCTTCGAATATTTTGACCAGGAGGGTAGGCATCTAATTAATCCTCAAGACTGAGATAACAGGACTGTTTAGATCGGTCACGGCGATCCGCTTGGCGCATTGGCGCGTACGCATTATCTGACCGGCAGGACAGAAACACAAAGGGCCGCGTCAAGCGGCCCTTTGTAGGTACAGGCGGGATCAGCCGTGACGGCGCCGACGCCACAACCACAGCGCCAGCACGCCGAGGGTCAGCAGCAGCGGCACCAGAGCGATATTGAGGAACTTGAGCGTGCTGCCCAGGGCCTCGATATCGGCATTCAGCTGGTAACGCACGTCGCGCAGCTCCTTGCGGATCGCCAGCTTCTGCTGCACAAACTGCTGCACCGCGGCTTGCTGCTCGGGCGTCAGCTCCAGGGCTTTGCTGGGGTCATCGCTCTGCTGCAGCGCGGCGAGCTTCTGCTCGGTATCGGCCAGTTGATTTTGCAGGGCCTGCTCCTTCTCACGGAACTTGACCTCAGCCTCACGCTGAATCGCGTCCACCACCTCGAACGGCCGGGTGAAGCGACCGCGCGAACGTACGCTGATCAGCGCTTCGGAGCCAGCCAGGTTGTCCAGGGCGTTGATCGCGAAACCGGCGTTATCCGCCCACGGCTGCGGGATGCGCTGGCCGAAGAAGTCCTGCACCTGCACCCACATGCGGTCAGTGAGCATGTCGGTGTCGGCGACAACGATCACGTTGATGTTGTCGGCCTGCTTGAGGCCATCCTTCTGCCCTTCGATCCCTTCCGGGAAAGCCGTTTGCGCCGGGCCGCTGATACGCGCGGCCAAGGTGTAACGCTCACCGGTGGGCTTGAGTTCGCGGATCAGCTCTTCCGGGTTGGCCAGCATGCCGAAGCGTTTGACATCAAACGGCATGGCGTACTGCGAGCTGCGAATCAGCGGGATGAACTGGGTTTTTGCACCGTCCAGCGGCTCCAGCATGCCGGCGGTGGCCACCGTGATGGTTTCCAGCGAGGCGGTGCTGATGTCGTCCTTGTCCAGGGCGTTCTTCGGCAGGCTCAGCCAGGCGGCGTGACGCACAGGGCGCTGGCCCTGCCCCATGCTCACCGACATGGCGTAGGAGCCGTCGCCCAGCACCTGATCCGGCACCATGCGCAGGCCCCAGGCCTTGAACAGTGCGGGCAGGTCGGAGGCTTTGTCGATAACCATCTCGCCAGGCATTTCGGCCTGGGTATCGGCCTCACTGAACGGGTCGACGAAGGTCAGCAGCTTGCCGCCGCGCAGGACAAACTGGTCAATCGCATACAAGGTCTGCTCAGGCAGCTGCTTGGGGTGAATCAGCAGCAGCACCGAAACCTTTTCCGGGATCAGGTCGATATCGCGCTTGAGGCTTTCGATCTGGAACAGCTGACGGATTTCCTCGATCAGCATCCAGGCCGGTGTCGGCTGGCGTGCGGCCATGTCGAAACCGCCGTTGACCTGCAAGCCAGACAGCACGCCGACCACCGGCCGCTCGGGCTTGGCCAGGCTTTGCACCAGACGGCTGAGTTCGTATTCAAGGAACTCTTCCTGATCCAGGGCAAAGAACGGGATCACCTGGGTCTGGCCTTCGGCATTTTTGCCGGCCAGGCCGAAGTAGATCGAGTCGCCGCCCTGCTGCAGCGGAATGCCTTGCAGGCCGAACTCGGCGGCTTTGTCTTCGTCCTCGGAGAACGGTGCGGGGTCGATGATCGTCAGCTTGAGTTTGCCATCCGCCTCACGCTGGTAGGCCTTGAGCATTTCCTCAACACGCTTGGCGTAAGTACGCAGCGCAGGCAGGTCCTTGGTGGCGGTGTCGGAGTAGAAGAAGTTCAGCTCCACCGGTTCATCCAGCTCGGCAAGAATCTGCTCGGTGCCGCTGGAGAGGGTGTAGAGCTTCTGCTCGGTCAGATCCAAGCGCACGCCGCTAAGGCTGATGCTGGAGAACAGGTTGAAGGCGAGAAACGCCAGGGCAATGAGTGCAAGCCCGGCGCTGGAAACCATCAGCTTTTTCATGGGCGGCCTCAGTCAGCTTTCTTCAGGTCGATTACCACCGCCGTCGCTGCCAACCAGGCGGCAATCAGGGTGAGGAAATACAGCAGGTCGCGCAGGTCGATCACGCCCTTGCTGATCGCATCGAAACGGGTCAGGAAGCTCAGCGAAGCCACGGCATCCACCAGCCATTGCGGCGCCCAGCCACTGAAACCGTCGAGCACCATGGGGAAGCCACTGACGATAAACAGGAAGCACACGCTGACGGCCAGGATAAAGGCGATCACCTGGTTCTTCGCCAGTGCCGACATGCACGAGCCAATCGCCAGGTAGGCGCCGGCCAGCAGCCAGCTGCCGATGTAACCGGTGATGATCGCGCCATTATCCGGTTCACCGAGGTAATTGACGGTGATCACCATCGGGAAGGTCAGCAGCAGCGCCAGACCGGCAAAGGCCCAGGCGGCGAGGAACTTGCCGGTTACCGCATCGAAACGGGTGATCGGCAGGGTCATCAGCAGCTCGATGGTGCCGCTCTTACGCTCTTCGGCCCACAGGCGCATGGCAATCGCCGGCACCAGAAAGAGATACAGCCAGGGGTGGAAGTTGAAGAACGGCGCCAGGTTGGCCTGGCCGCTCTCGAAGAAACCACCCAGGTAGAAGGTGAACACCCCGGACAGCACCAGGAAGATCAGGATAAATACATAGGCCAGCGGCGTGGCGAAGTAGCTCGCCAGCTCGCGCTTGAAGACCACCGACAGCTGACTCATACCACCTCCCCACGGGTCAGGCTGCGGAACACTTCGTCCAGCCGCCCGCGTTCAACATTCAATTCCTTGACCTGCCAACCGCGCTCGGCGATCAGCGCGTTGACCTGCGGGAAGATCACTTCACCCGGTTTGGCCAGGATACTCAGGCTGTGCTCCAGGGCATTTTCTTCCACCCCGGCCACGCCCGGCAACGCAGCCAGTGCGGCCTGGTCCAGCGGCTCGGCAGCCACCAGGGTGACGGCCTGGTGATAGCGCGAGCGGCTTTCCAGCTCCAGCGGCGTGCCATCGGCTAGTAGCTTGCCGTGGGCGATCACCACCGCGCGGGTGCAGACAGCGGAGACTTCTTCAAGGATATGGGTAGAGATGATCACGATCTTGTCGTGGGCCAGGCTCTGGATAAGCTTGCGTACCTGATGCTTCTGATTCGGGTCGAGGCCATCGGTGGGCTCATCGAGGATCAGCACCTTGGGGTCATGCAGAATCGCCTGGGCCAGACCGACGCGGCGCTTGAAGCCTTTCGACAGGGTTTCGATCGACTGTTCCAGCACGGCGTCCAACTCGACCTGAGCCACCGCTTTGGCCACCCGCTCACGTTTCTCGGCACCCTTGAAACCGCGCACCTCGGCGATAAATTCGAGGAAGCTGCGCACCGTCATATCGCCGTAGCACGGCGCACCTTCAGGCAGATAACCGATCTGCTGCTGAGCCTTGAGAGTGTCTTTCTGGATATCGAAACCGAGGATGCTGGCACTGCCTGAGGTCGGCGCAAGAAAGCCGGTGAGCATCTTCATGGTGGTGGATTTGCCGGCGCCGTTGGGGCCGAGAAAGCCCAGCACTTCACCGGGCTGAACGCTGAAGGACAGGTTGTCCACCGCGGTGTGCTGCGCAAAACGCTTGGTTAGGTTTTTTATTTCGATCATGGCCTCTCACCGTTGCGGTAACAGGCCCTGCTTACAGCCGGGCAGGCGCAAGCCGGGCGCGCTTAAATGCCGGGGGAATATAAGGAGTCACGCGCAGGCAGCGCAAGCGAAGAACCGGCGGGTCATGTATCTGTTCGCTACAGCGCTGCTCGCCCACGCGAGCAGCGCTGGAAGAGCTAGAGATTAGAGGGTGCCGCGCAGGGCTTTCTCGAACAGCTGGCTGTATTGCTGCGCGGTAAAGGCAATCGGGTTGGTGCCAGCGGACGGGTCAACCTCGGCCATCTGCCCAACCTGCTCGATGCGCGTGTCATCAATGCCGATCTCGCCCAGACTATGCGGGATGCCGACCTGCTCACGCAGCGCCATCACCCACTCAAGTACGCCCGTAAAACCGGGCTTGGCCAGGTTCAGGTAGCGCGCCATTTTCTCCATCTGCGGCTCGATGCGCTCACGGTTGGCCACCAGCACATAGGGCATCAGCACCGCGTTGAGCAGGCCGTGGTGGGCGTCGTACAGCGCGCCCAGCGGATGGGCCAGAGCGTGCATGGCACCCAGGCCGCGCTGGAAAGCGGTGGCGCCCATGCTCGACGCCACCAGCATCTGCAAGCGCGCTTCCACATCGCTGCCCTGCGCCACTGCGCGCGGCAGATACTCCTGCACCAGGCGCATGCCTTCCAGGGCAATGCCTTCGGCCATGGGGTGAAACAGCGGCGAGCAGAAGGCCTCCAGGTTATGTGACAGCGCATCCATACCAGTGGCGGCAGTGATCTTGGCCGGCAGGCCGAGGGTCAGTTCCGGATCGAGGATCACCAGCGCCGGCAACATGCGCGCGTGGAAGATGATGCGTTTGATATGCGCATCATCATCGGTGATCACCGAGGCACGGCCGACTTCCGAGCCGGTACCGGCAGTAGTCGGCACCGCCACCACCGGGGCCATGCCGGCAACATTGACGCGATTGCAGTTGTCGCCGATGTCTTCGAAATCCCACAACGGCCGATCCTGGCCGACCATCAGGGCGATGGCCTTGCCGGCATCCAGCGCCGAGCCGCCGCCAAAGGCGATCACCCCGTCATGCTTGCCGGCCTTGAATGCGGCCACCCCGTCCATCACGTTCTGCCCGGTGGGGTTGCCCTTGATGCCATGGAACAACCCGGCCTTGAGGCCATCATCGCGGCAGTGCAACAGCGCGCGGTCGATCATCGGCAAGGCGGCCAGGCCAGGGTCGGTGACCAGCAGCGGCGCGCTCATGCCCAGTTGCCGGCAGGCCGCCGCCAGCTCGTTGATGCGACCCACGCCGACACGCACCGAGGTCGGGTAATTCCAGTTCATGCGGTAATGATTCAGGTCCATGGCTCGCCTCACAGCTGGGTCTTGAAATGGAAGGATTTCGGCCGTGTGACGTGCTCGAAGCCGACGCTGGACAGGGTGCAGCCGCGCCCGGAGTTCTTCACCCCGGTCCAGGCCAGTGCCGGGTCGAGGTAGTCACAGCGATTGAGAAAAACCGTGCCCGCCTCTACCCGTTCGGCCAGGGCCATGGCGGCATCCACGTCACGGCTGAAGATCGCGGCGGTAAGGCCAAACTCGCTGTCGTTCATCAGCGCCAGGGCCTCCTCGTCATCCTTGACCTTCTGGATGCCCACCACTGGGCCAAAGGATTCCTCGGTCATCACCCGCATACCGTGGTGCACATTGGTCAGCACCTGCGGCGCGAGGTACTGCGAGCCGGGGTGGTCCAGGGCAAAGTCGGCCGGCACCAGATGGGCGGTGGCGCCCTGTGCGATGGCATCGTGAATCTGCCCTCGGACGAAATCCGCCGCCTCGGCGCGTACCAACGGGCCGAGGGTGGTATCGGGGTCATCAGAGCGGCCGAGTTTGTACTGCTTGACCAGCGCCACCGCCTGTTCGACGAAGGCGTCATACAGCGATTCGTGCACATAGATGCGCTCGATGCCGCAGCAGGATTGCCCGGAGTTGAAGAACGCCCCATCAATCGTGGTTTCCACCGCATGGGCCAGGTGAGCGTCGGCGCGCACATAGGCCGGGTCCTTGCCGCCCAACTCCAGGCCGATGCTGAGAAAGCGCCCCACCGCCACCCGTTCGACCATGGTGCCGCCGGGTACCGAACCGGTGAAGGCCACATGGGCAATGGTCGGCGCCTGGATCAGCGCCTCGGTTTCACCGTGGCTCAGGTGCAGGTACTGGAATACTCCGTCGGGCAAGCCGGCCTCGCTGAAGGCTTCGACCATGCGCTCGGCGCACAGAGGGGTTTGCGCGGAGTGCTTGAGTAGCACCGCATTGCCGGCCAGCAGCGCCGGCATCACCGCGTTTACCGCCGTCAGGTAGGGGTAGTTCCAGGGTGCGATCACCAGCGCCACGCCCAGCGGTTCACGGCGGATAAAGCGGATAAACCCGGGCTTCTCCGGCACTTGAATATCCGCCAGGGCCTGCTCGGCGATATCCGCCATATAGCTGGCACGTTCGACAAAGCCGCGCACCTCGCCTGCGGCATAGCGGATCGGCCGGCCCATCATCCAGCACAGCTCTTCAGCCAGCTGGGTTTCCTTGGCGGCGAACGCAGCAATCGCCTTACGGCCGATGGCGATACGCTCAGCCAGCGGGGTGGTCTTCCAGACCTGCTGCGCCAACTCAGCCTTGGCCAGAGCCGCCTGAATTTCAGGGTTAGAAGCCAGATGGCGCTCGACATACACCGAGCCGTCGATGGGAGAAATGCATTGCAGTTTGCTCATAACAGGCTCCATAACTGGACGCATACATTTGGCCCCCTCGCCCGCAAGCGGTAGAGGGGAGCGATCAGATAATTTCGAAGTAGCGATCCAGTTCCCAGTCGCTGACATGCCGGCGGTATTCGCGCTCTTCCCATTCGCGGCTGGCGGCGAAATGCTCAACAAACTCATCGCCAAACAGCTCCCGCGCCGCTGTCGACCCCTTCAGCCGTTGCGCCGCATCCCACAGGGTGCGCGGCAGGGCCAGCTCTTCCGGGTGCTTCATGGCGTAGGCGTTACCCACCACCGGCTCGGTCGGTTCCCACTGCTGCATCACGCCATACAGACCGGAGCCAAGCGCCACCGACAGGGCCAGAAACGGATTGCCGTCGGCCGCACCGAGGCGATATTCCTGACGCTGGGATTTGTCGCTGCCGGGAATGACGCGCAGCGCAGCGGTGCGGTTCTCCACACCCCAGGTGGCATCGGTGGGTGCCCAGAAGCCGGGAATCAGCCGACGATAGCTGTTCAACGTGGGCGCCACCATGCAGAGGAACTCCGGCATCAGGCGCTGCTGGCCAGCAAGGAAGTGGCGCTGAATCTTGCTCATGTTGTGCGCCTGGCTCGGGTCATAGAACGCCGACTTGCCGCTGGCCAGATCACGCAACGACACATGGATATGCCCGCTCTGCCCCGGGTATTTGCCCGACCACTTGGCCATAAAGGTGGCCATCAGGCCGTTACGCTGGGCCAACACCTTCATAAAGGTCTTGAACAGCGCGCCCTTGTCGGCTGCGGCTTCGGCGCGGTCATAGGCGATGGCTGCTTCCAGTACGCCGGGGCCGGTTTCGGTGTGCAGGCCTTCGATGGGGAAGTCCATGCGCTCGGCCATTTCCAGAATCTCGTGGTACAGCTCGGCGTGCACCGAGTTGCGAATCATCGAGTAGCCGAACCAGTCCGGGGTAAACGGCTTGAGGTTGCGAAAGCCCTTCTCGCGGGCCGACTCTGGGGTTTCATCGAACATGAAGAACTCATATTCCAGCGCCGCGAAGGCATCAAAACCCATGGCCTTGCTGCGCTCGACCACCCGCCGCAAGGTTCCGCGTGGGCAGACTTTTTCCGCCGCCTCGGCAAACTCGCAGATAAACAGCAGCATGCCGTTCTCGAAGGGCAACTCACGGCAGGTATGCGGCAGCACGCGCACCGGAGCATCGGGGTAACCGGTGTGCCAACCGGTGTATTGGGCGTTGTCGTAGAGCTGGTCCTTCACGTCCCAGCCAAGCACCACATCGCAGAAGGCAAAGCCGCTGTCGAGGGCGGAGAAGAATTTGCTGCGGCTGAGGTATTTGCCACGCATCACGCCATCGTTATCGAACACCCCGACCTTGATGTGGCTAAGGCCGCGCTCTTCGACAATACGCTTGGCATCCTGAACGGTTTTCACGTCTCGCGGATTGAGCATAAATGCACCTGTCTATTGTTGTTATGGCCGACATCCGGTGTCAGTCCTGCAGGCAACAACAGCGTCTCAAGCGCATCCCCACAACCACCACACAACGCGCTCTGACTACTAACCAACACCTGTTAGAACACCCGGCAAAAAGCTCCATCAGTGTGGTACAGGTTTGCCAAGTTGGCTGGGCAATTAGGTAAAACAACTGGCAAGCGTTGCAGCACAGGTGACGGCAGACACTGCTCTGCTGTAAAAGCACAGATCACCGCCCGCCGAACACCTGGCTGCATGTGCCAAGTGGCCGCCAGAAGCCATACCGGAGATTGTTTGAAGCCGATGCCCCGCACCCTGCCAGCGTCCTGCCAGACTCGGCGTCGCACAACAGTTGCCGCCGCACTGGTACTGACTCTCGCTACCTGGCTTGCGCCTACAGCCTGTTTGGCACGTGACTGGCTGATCTACACCCACAGCCTGGATAGCCAGGCCGAGCTGATCGACGGCCAGTTACGCGGCCGCGAACATGCCGGCAAGCGGGCGTTCTTTCTGGAGCTGGTGCGCGAGCTGCTGACTGATATGGCAAAGCCGCTGGCAATCCAGGAAGTGCCCTTGGCGCGAGGGCTGGCGCAACTGCAACAACGTGACGATGTGGTGCTCTTCAACCTTGGCAAAACTCCGGAGCGCTTGCCACTGGCGCACTGGGTCGGGCCCATCTGGGAAGAGACCGACTGGCTCTACGAGAACAGCCAACGGCCCACCGGTATCCACAGCCTGGAGGATGCCAAAAACCTGCCGGTGTGCGTGCTCAACGGCAGCTCCCATGACGAACGCCTGACGACCATGGCGTTCACCCAGCTAAAGCGCAACAACGCCTACAGCACCTGTTTCAGCATGCTCGCAGCCGGCCGGGTTGCGCTGGTTGCCTCGGCCGACTCCGGGCTCGCCCAGAGGCTTCGCGAGGCTGGCGTCGTGGCCGATAAGGTACGCCCAAGCGCCGTGCAACTGGGCCGCGACGAAGGCTATATCGCCCTGTCACGCAGCATGCCGGAGCAGGACATCGCGCGCTGGCGCGCTGCCTTGCTGCGCGTGCAGCAGGATGGTCGCTTCCAGGCCTTGCGCAATCGCTACGCGCACTGACTGAGCCACCTGCCTGCCGCGCAAAAAAATACGCCCGCATTTTGCAATGCGAGCGTGAGGTGTAGCGAACCCAGGCAGCTAGCCGCGATAGGGCGCGCCGGCCTTGGCCATCAGGGCGTTGTACTTCTTGAATATTTCCACCACACGAGCACAGCGTGGGCTGGTCTTGGCGATCTCATCCCAGAACACCTGGGCTTCGGCCTCAACGGTGGCCCACTCCTCGGCCGGAATCGAGGTCAACTGTAGCTTGCCGCCCTCAACCCGCAGTTGCGCCTCCCCGCCCCAGTACCAGTGCTGGCGGTAGTAGTTGGAGCTGTCCATGCACAGCTTGAATAGGGTTTTCAGATGTTCCGGCACTTCGGCCCATTTATCCGAGTTGGCAAAGTAGGAACCGCACCAGGCGCCGGAGATGTTGTTGGTGAGGAAGTACTTGGTCACGTTGGCCCAACCGACGGTGTAATCCTCGGTGATGCCGGACCAGGCGATACCGTCCAGCTCGCCAGTCTGGATCGCCACTTCGACGTCCTCCCAGGGCAGGGTCACCGGAATCACGCCAAAGCGGGTGAGGAACTTACCCGCCGTGGGGAAGGTAAAAATGCGCTTACCCTTGAGGTCAGCCAGCTTGGTGATTGGCTCCACCGTGGCAAAATGGCAAGGGTCCCAGGCTCCCGCACCGAGCCAGGTCACGCCTTTGACCTCACCATAGGCTTCGGCCCAGATTTCATTGAGCCCGTACTGGTTGAACAGCACGGGGACATCCAGGCTGTAGCGCGTGGCAAACGGGAAGTAGCCACCGAACACCGAGATATCCACCGGCGCGGCAATGGAGTCGTCGTCACTCTGCACCGCATCGATGGTGCCCTTCTGCATGGCGCGGAACAGCTCGCCGGTGGGCACCAGCTGGTCGGCGTAATACAGCTGGATTTCCATCTCGCCGTTGGCTGCCTTGTTGAAGGCGTCAATGGACGGTTTGATCACATGCTCGCCCAACGCCGGGCCGGCATAGGTTTGCAGGCGCCAGGTAATTTTCTTTGGTTCGGCCGCGTAGATATGCGCCGAGCCAAGCGCCGTTGCCCCGACGGCCCCGGTGGCCACTGCGGCGGTTTTCAGAAAACTGCGTCTCGTACTCATGCTGTTATCTCCAGACGTGTCGATTCAGATGGCATACAACCGCTCTGCGTGGCCCGGGAGGGTTCGCAGGGTTTTCAGACCGGCAACCTGTACCTGGTATTACCTGAGCCCCTGGTTAATCGGCGGCTACAACCGGCACAACTGCGCTTACCTACTGCTGAATGGGTTTTTCAACTGCCGTAGTGCCACTGCGGTAGCCACAGGGCGATCTGCGGGAAAATCATGACCAGCGTCAGGGCCAGAATCATGATCAGTACGAATGGGGTGACCGAAACGTAGATATCGCGCAGCGAGACTTCCGGCGGAGCCATGGCGCGCATCAGGAACAGGTTGTAGCCGAAGGGCGGCGTCATATAAGCGATTTGGCAGGTGATGGTGTAGAGCACGCCGTACCACACCAGGTCGAAGCCCAGCGCACCGACCAGGGGAATATAGAGCGGTGCAACTATCACCAGCATGGCCGTGTCATCCAGAAACATGCCCATCAGGATGAACGACACTTGCATCAGAATCAGCACTTCCCAGGGTCCCAGGCCCAGGCTTTCGAGGAAGAACGCCTCGATCGCCTTGACCGCGCCCAGGCCGTCGAACACCGCGCCGAAGCACAGTGCGGCGAGAATGATCCACATAAACATGCAGCTGATTGCCAGCGTCTTGCGCAGGGTTTCTTCCATCACGCTGCGGGTCAGACGGCCTTTGACCCAGGCCGTCAGGGTCGCGGCCGCGGCACCAACAGCCGAACTTTCCACCAGGCTGGTAATGCCCATGAGAAACAGCCCGGTCATGCAAAAAAAGATAAACAGTGGCGCGATCCCGGCCTTGAGCAGCAAGAGTTTCTCGCGGCGGCTGATCTGCCCGCGCTCCTCCTCGGACAAGGCCGGCCCCAGCTCGGGTTGCAGGCGGCAGCGAATGGCAATGTAGAGGATAAACAGCCCGGCCATCAGCAAACCGGGAAACACCCCGGCCAACCACAGCTGGCCGACGGGCTGGCGGGCGATCATGCCGTACAGCACCAGCACCACGCTTGGCGGAATCAGAATACCGAGGGAACTGCCGGCCTGAATCACCCCGGTGACCATGATCTTGTCGTAACCACGACGTAACAGCTCCGGCAGGGCGATGCTCGCGCCAATCGCCATGCCGGCGACGCTCAGCCCGTTCATCGCCGAGATTGCCACCATCAAGCCGATAGTGCCGATGGCCAAGCCGCCGTTGAGCGGTCCCATCCAGACGTGGAACATCTTGTAGAGGTCTTCGGCCAGCCCCGACTCGGAGAGCATATAGCCCATAAAGACGAACAACGGCAGAGTCAGCAGCGGGTACCACTTCATCAGTTTCATGGCCGCACTGAAGGCCATTTCCGACCCGCCATCGCCCCACAGCAACAGGGCAGCGGCGGCGGCCACAAAACCGATGGCGCCGAACACCCGCTTACCGGTGAGCAGCAACAACATCATCGAGGAGAACATCAGCAGGGCAATCAGCTGGTAATCCATTACAGGGTTTCCCCCAGGGCAGCGGCAATGTCCTTGCACAGTGTGGCAACGGCCTGCAGCAACATCAGGGCAATGCCGATGCACATGATGATCTTGATTGGCGCCATAGGCGGCGACCAGGCCGAGTAGCTGGTTTCGTTGTACTCAAGGGCGTACTGGGTCGAGGAGATACCGCCGTAAAGCAGCAGCACCAGGTAGAAGAGCAGAAAGCCCACTGTCAGCAGATCCATGATTGCGCGGGTGCGCGGCGACCAGTTGCTGTAGAACAGGTCCATGCGCACATGGGCATCCAGTTGCATGGAATAGGCGCCGCCGAGCAGGAAGTAAGCAACCATCAGAAACTGCGCCGACTCCAACGTCCAGGCGGCCGGGGTAAAGAAGGTCTTGCCGATCGAGGAGTAGAGCAACACCCCGAGGATGGCGAAAATCAGGTACATGGCGAAGCGCCCTACAACGCGGTTCATCGCTTCCACTGCGTGCACAAACCACCTGATGGCCCTGAGCATGAGCGCTACCTGCCGAATAATTGTTATTCCGAGAGCCTAGACCAAGATGGCGTAAAGCCAACCCGTGCAGACAGCGTTAGCACAAAGCACGCCAGCACTCTGGCCCAGATAATCTCTCTCGAAATATCAGCAGCTTAGTGTTCAGCTGAACGCCGCAGCAAAGGCGTCCTAGGGCGCTAGAAAGGCCTTCAGCACCGCCACGGTGCGCAGCGGATCCTCTTCTTGGGGCACATGTCCCAGCTCGTCGAACAGCACCAGGCGGCTGCCTTTGATATCGCGTTTGAAGCGTTCGGCGTTGACCGGAGGAATCAACTCATCACGGCCACCCCAGATAATCAGCGTCGGCACCTTGAGTTCGGCGATACGGGTGTAGCTCTGCCCCGCTTCGGCCTGGATAAAACGCTGGCGTAAGGCATCACGGTTGCCAGCGCGCAGGGTCAGTTCGTAATAGCGATCGATCAGCTCATCACTGACCTTGCTCGGGTCGCCATAGACGTTACGGATGCTCGCCTCAATCATTGAGCGCGGCAGCAGGTTAGCCATCAACGGCGCCAGTGCAGGAATCTGCGCCAGACGAAACCCGATGGGGATGGAGGTGGCGTTGCGCGGGTAACCGGCGGCATCCACCAGCACCAGCCGCTCGACACGCTGCGGCTGATCCAGAGCAAACTGCCAGGCCAATTGCCCGCCAAAGCTGTTGCCGGCCAGTACCACGCGTGACACCTGCAACTGATCCAGTACATGGCCAAGGAAGGCGCTGTAATGCGCCATGCGGTAATCACCATCGGGGAATGGTCCGGTCAGGCCGAAGCCCGGCAGATCGAGGCTGATCACCCGCCTCTGACTCTGCAAGTCCGCCACCCAGCCCTCCCAGGTGTGCAGGCTGGCCGAGGTGCCATGCAGCAGCACAATCGGCGTGGGGTCATCGCGCGGGCCCTGGTCGCGCAGGTGTACAAGCATACCGTCGATAGCCAGAAATGATGATGGTGGCAAGGCCCAGCGCGGCTTGAGCTGCGCCACGGGGCGATCCGGTGCCCAGTTCCAGGCGACCGCAGCGGCTAGGCTGATAAGTATCAGCAACACAACGGATACGGCGATCTGTACGGCACGTTTCATGGTCGACACCTGAGGACGGGGCACTGGCAATACTAGCCAACGAGACGCAGCTTGCCTGTGACCGTCGTGCAGTAACCTTTTGTAGGAGCGGTCCATGGCCGCGATAAGGACTTCGCAGGCATGACCCGTTCCTACAGGTTGCTCATTTAAAAGACGAAAAAAAGCCCCGATGTGCCGGGGCTTGAGGAGTGTTGCGCCGTTTTGCGGCGCACACGATAAAGCGGGTATTTAGAACCTGTTTGGGATCTTGCGAGCTAGAGCGAGCCTGTTTTTAACGCCGTATCGCCGACGCGCAGCAGATTCGAGATAGGTTCTTAGACCAGGCTGGTCAGCGCATCACGGCTAAACGGCAGAATGTCCTGCTCGCGGCCATCGCGTACTTTTACCGCCCAATCCGGATCGACCAGCAGCGCGCGCCCTACGGCAACCAAATCGAACTCCTGCTTGTTCAGACGCTCCAGCAGGTTTTCCAGGCTAGCCGGCTGGGCCACTTTGTCGGTGTTGACCATAAATTGCAGGAACTCGCCGTCCAGGCCGACGCTGCCGACGGTGATGGTCGGCTTGCCGGTGAGCTGGCGGGTCCAGCCGGCCAGGTTGAGGTCCGAGCCTTCGAACTCTGGCTCCCAGAAGCGGCGGGTCGAGCAATGGAAGATATCCACGCCGGCGTCGCTCAGCGGCTTGAGGAATGCTCCCAGCTCTTCCGGGGTTTGCACCAGACGTGCGGTGTAGTCCTGCTGCTTCCACTGCGAGAAGCGGAAGATGATCGGGAAATCCGGCCCTACAGCAGCACGCACGGCCTGGATCAGCTCGATGGCAAAGCGCGAGCGCTGCGCCAGGTCACCGCCGTATTCATCGGTGCGCTGGTTGCTGCCAGCCCAGAAGAACTGGTCGATCAGGTAACCGTGGGCGCCGTGGATTTCCACGCCGTCCATGCCAATGGCTTTAGCATCCTTGGCGGCTTGGGCGAAGGCGGCGATCACGTCCTTGATATCGTCCTGGGTCATGCCGTGCACAACCACATTGCCCTCTTTGATCTTTTCGCTCGGGCCGTAGCCTGGAACGCTGGCATCCGGCTCGGTACCCAGCTTGCGCACGTTGCCCACGTGCCACAGTTGCGGAACGATCTTGCCGCCTTCGGCGTGCACCGCTTCGACCACTTTCTTCCAGCCGGCCAGGGCGTCTTCGCCGTAGAAACGCGGCACATTCGGGTAACCGTTAGCGGCCTTGTGACCGACGGTGGTGCCTTCGGTGACGATCAGGCCAACACCGGCAGCGGCGCGACGGCGGTAATACTCGATAACCTTGCTGTTCGGCACGCCACCAGGAGAGAAGGAACGGGTCATCGGCGCCATGACCACACGGGTCGGCAGCGCCAGGTTGCCCAGGCTGAAGGGTTGGAACAGCGCTTTAACTGAATCGGTCATCATCATTCCTCGGGGCGCTTGGAGCAGCGCAACTGGTTAAACGGGGGAAGCCTGCAACAACAGCTGCAAACGGTGGATAAAGTCAGTCAGGGCGCGGGTGTTGTTGGCCACCTTGAGCCGGGTCAGCGCACCTTGCCAGGCATTGGCGATAAAGCTCGCCAGGTTGCGGCAATCTTCGTCAGCAGGGAGTTCACCCGCGGCTTGCGCCTGCTCCAGGCAGGCCTGCAGGATGTCCGCCGAGGCTTGCAGAATCGCATCGACCTGCGCACCCAGCGTCGGCGACAGCTCGGCCATTTCGAAGCTCAGGCTGCCGATAAAGCAGTGGTATTCCAGACGTTCCTGGCGCGCAAAGTGCTCCACCAGCTCACTGTAATAACCCAGGATGCGCTCACGCGGGCTCAGCGCCGCGTTGCTGAGGGCTTCGGCATAACGCGCCAGACGCGGCTGATAGACCTGCTGCAAGGCCTGCAGGGCAAAGTCTTCCTTGCTGGCGAAGTAGTGGTAGAAGGAGCCTTTCGGCACCCCCGCCGCCTGGACGATTTCCTGCACGCCGGCACCGTGATAACCGCGACGGGTCATCACCTCGGCACCTTTGGCGAGGATCAGGTCACGCTTGTCGAGTCGGATGCTGGAGTTCATGCCGGCAAGAATATGACCGGTCGTCTCGCCTCGCCCAGCACTATTGATTTGCGTGATTATCAGCAAGAAGCACAGCGGTTTTTAGAAACGACAAAGCCGCGAACAGGTCGCGGCTTTGTCGTCAGGCATGAGCCTTGGTCAGCGCTGTTCGCGCTGACTCGATGTCAGCCGCGCGCAGCCTTGATCACCTCGATATAAGGCTCGGCAAAGCGTTGATCCTGGATCAGCGCGATAAAGTCATTGCCCTGGGCATCCTTGGCGTTCAGGTCATAGCCGGCAGCGACAAAGAAGCCAACAAAGCGCTCGAAGTCATCGATACGCAGGCCGCGGTAGGCCTTGACCAGTTTGTGCAGCGACGGCGGTGTGGCATCAGCCGGCTCCACAGTCAGGAACAGCTTGATCGGCTCGTCACCAATCTCTTCGCCAATCACCTGTTTCTTGTCTTTACGCATCATTCACTCCAGCTCACCAAGCCACACGGGGCCGGCAGTGTACCCCCGGCGCGGGCCATGGCTCAACGGATGCCAGGCAGCTGCGCGAATTAGCATACGGCGAAACAGCTGCACAGCCGACTTAGGTCAATACAGCGCAGCATGCCTTGCCCCTATACTGCGCATGGACACTTGGGAGTCGTTATGTCGCTGCCCTTACCGCCGCTGTTCTCCGCCTGGCGCCAGACCCTGCGCGCCGGTTACGGCTGGAAAAACCTGCGCAGCGACTTGAGCGCCGGGTTAACGGTAGGCGTTATCGCCATTCCGCTGGCCATGGCCCTGGCGATTGCCGTGGGTGTGGCGCCGCAACACGGCCTCTATACCGTACTGGTGGCCGGTACGCTGATCGCTCTGTTTGGCGGCTCGCGTTTCAATGTCTCCGGGCCGACTGCCGCCTTTGTGGTGATTCTGCTGCCGGTGACGCAGCAATTCGGCCTCGGTGGCCTGCTGCTGTGCACCCTCCTGGCCGGCCTGATTCTGATTGCGCTCGGCCTGATGCGCGCCGGCCGGCTGATCGAATTTATCCCCTACCCGGTCACCCTGGGTTTCACCGCCGGTATCGGCATCGTAATCGCCACCTTGCAGATCAAGGACCTGCTTGGCCTGCACCTGAGCAGCCAGCCCAATCACTATCTGGACCAGCTCAACGGCCTGCTGCACGCCCTGCCCAGCCTGCAACTGGGCGACAGTCTGGTGGCACTGGTGTGCCTGGCGGTGCTGCTGGTCTGGCCACGCTGGGTGCCGAAGATCCCCGGCCATCTGGTTGCGCTAACGGTCGGTGCGCTGCTTGGGCTGCTGCTGGAAAACCTGCAGATTCCGGTGGCCACTCTGGGTGAGCGCTTCAGTTACAGCCTCAATGGACTCGAACACCCGGGTATTCCGCCGTTTCTGCCGAGCCTGGTTTGGCCCTGGCAGCTGCCCGGTGCCGATGGTCAACCACTGATGGTGAGTTTCGAGCTGCTGCGCCAGTTGCTGGCACCGGCCTTTGCCATCGCCATGCTCGGGGCCATCGAATCACTGCTCTGCGCGGTGGTTGCCGATGGCATGACCGGCAGCAAGCACGACCCCAATGGCGAGCTGATTGGTCAGGGCATCGGCAATCTGGTCGCGCCCTTCTTTGGCGGCATCACCGCCACTGCGGCGATTGCCCGCAGCGCAGCCAACGTACGCGCCGGAGCCTACTCGCCACTGGCGGCGATTACCCACGCGGCGGTGGTGCTGATTGCCATCCTGTTTCTTGCGCCCTTGTTCAGCTACCTGCCGATGGCCGCGCTGGCGGCTTTGCTGCTGGTGGTGGCGTGGAACATGAGCGAGCCGCGGCACGTGCGCCACACCCTGCGCATCGCCCCGCGCAGCGATGTACTGGTGTTGCTGACCTGCCTGATCCTCACCGTGCTGTTCGATATGGTGCTGGCGGTGGGCGTTGGCCTGCTGCTGGCTGCTGGGCTGTTTATCAAGCGCATGAGCGACCTGACCGATACCGCGCCACTGCCCAAACACTTTCACCAGGCGCTTAATGACCTGCCCGAACACGTGCTGGCCTACGCCATTCGCGGGCCACTGTTCTTCGGCGCAGCGGAAAAGGCCCTGAGTGTACTCAGGCGTTTTACCCCAGGGGTGAAGGTGGTGATCGTCGACATCAGCGCCGTACCGCTGCTGGACATGACCGCGATTGCCGCGCTGGACAATGTACTGCGCGACTACCGCGAGCAGCAGGTCGCTCTGGTGCTCAGCGGGCCCACGCCCCAGGTGCGCCTGCAATTACGCCATGCCGGCATCGTGCGCGTCGAGGGTGAGCTGGCGTATGTACGCGATCTGGCCCAAGCCAAAGAGAAAGCGTTGCGCTTGTTAGCGCCCAAGAACGATGGGGAATAAACGAACTAAGTGAATTGTGCGCGCATCCAGGCCTGATACTCGGCAACACCAGGCTCGCCCTCACGCGGTGCCCAACTGGCTTGCTCGCCTTCTCCTACAGGTTTGTAGGGCCCGGCTTTGCATTCAAACAGAATGCTGTCGGCTTCCAGCACCACCAGAGCGTGAAATACACCAGGCGGCAGATCAACGCCGACACACTCGCCAGCGGCCTGCAGTACGCGCTTATCCAGCACTTCACCGGCGTCATTGAAAATCAGCAGCCCCAGGCGGCCTTTGAGCACCAGCAGCGCTTCGGCCTTGTCCACCGCAAGATGGCGATGCGGCGGGATATAGGTGTCCGGCTGCAGCCCCACCGCCATACGATGACAGGGCTCTTCCATCTGGTGAAAGTTATGGTGCTGGCGTTGCCGTGGGCTGGCCGCCGCTTGCTCGGCCAGTGCACCGAACAGGGTCTGATCAAGAAAGCGCGGCCCAGTCATACGTCTTACAACCCTTTAACTGCGTAGATACCCGGCGCATTGCGCCAGTAGCCTTTGTAATCCATGCCATAGCCAAACACATAGCGATCAACACAGGACATGCCGACGTAATCGGCTTTGAGGTCCGGGCGAGCCTTGCGGTCGTGGGTTTTATCTACCAGCACGGCGATGCGCACGTTCTTGGCGCCGGCGTGACGGCAGAAGTCGATGATTGCCCCGAGGGTGTGCCCTTCATCGAGGATGTCGTCGATGATCAGCACGTCGCGGTCAATAAAGGAGATTTCCGGCTTGGCTTTCCAGAACAGCTCGCCGCCACTGGTTTCATTACGGTAGCGGGTGGCGTGCAGATAGGACAATTCCAGCGGGAAGTTGAGCTTGGGCAGCAGCTTGCCGGAGAAGATCAGCCCACCGTTCATCACACAGAACACCACAGGGTTGCTGTCGGCCATATCGCTGTTGATGGCGGCCGCCATGCTGTCGATGGCCACCTCAACCTCGGCATTGCTGTGCAGGCAATCGGCTTCGGCCATGACTTGGCGGATATGCGCGAGATCGACGGACATGCTGTTTCCTCTTGGGAGCGGGACGCAGGCGCAGCCAAAAGCTGATCGAAGCGTCAAAATAAAAGCCGGCAAAGGTACGCATCTGCGCCCAACAGAGCAAGCCCCGACAGACCAACTGCGGCAATTGCCCGCAAGCAGCGACACGTTAGCTGCTTTTTAGCGACTTTAGACCATCCAGGCCCAGCACTTGGCATAGCCAATGCTTTAATCTAACGCGAATTTTTCGCCCGTCCTGCCGGAGATCCCTGCCCATGCCCATCCTCGAGATCCGCCACCCGCTGATCCGCCACAAACTCGGCCTGATGCGCCGCGCCGATATCAGCACGAAGAACTTTCGCGAGCTGGCGCAGGAAGTCGGCGCGCTGCTGACTTACGAGGCAACCAAGGATCTGCCCCTGGAGAACTATGAGATCGAGGGCTGGTGCGGCACCGTGCAGGTGGAAAAAATCTCCGGCAAAAAAATCACCGTGGTACCGATTCTGCGTGCCGGCATCGGCATGCTCGAAGGTGTGCTCAGTCTGATTCCGGGGGCCAAGGTCAGCGCCGTCGGCGTAGCACGCAACGAGGAGACGCTGGAGGCGCACACCTACCTGGAAAAACTGGTACCGGAAATCGACGAGCGCCTGGCGATAATCATCGACCCGATGCTGGCTACCGGTGGCTCGATGGTCGCCACCATCGACCTGTTGAAAAAAGCTGGCTGCAAGGAAATCCGCGCCATGGTGCTGGTGGCAGCGCCGGAAGGCATCAAGGTGGTCAACGATGCACACCCGGACGTGACCATTTACACCGCGTCCATCGACCAGCGCTTGAACGAACACGGCTACATCATTCCCGGCCTTGGCGATGCCGGCGACAAAATTTTCGGCACCAAACAGAAGGATGCCTGATCCATGACCAACGAATACAACGATCCACTCTGGCGCCAGGGCATTTCCGGCGCGCAGATGCTGTTTGTGGCCTTCGGAGCCCTGGTGCTGATGCCGCTGATCACCGGTATGGATCCCAACGTCGCGCTGTTCACCGCCGGTATCGGCACCCTGCTGTTCCAACTGGTGACCGGACGCCAGGTGCCGGTTTTTCTGGCCTCCAGCTTTGCCTTTATCGCACCGATTCTCGCCGCCAAAGGCGAGTTTGGCCTGCCGGCCGTGCTCGGCGGCATCGTCGCCTCGGGCCTGGTGTATATCCTGCTCAGCGCCGTGGTACGGGTTAAGGGCGCGGGCTTTATCGACCGCCTGTTGCCGCCGGTAGTCATCGCGCCGGTGATCATTTCCATCGGCCTGGCGCTGTCGCCAGTAGCCGTGAACATGGCCATGGGCAAAGCCGGTGACGGCAGCGCGCAGTTGGTGCCGTATGAAACCGCCATGCTGATTTCCATGTCAGCGCTGATCACCACCGTGCTGGTCGCGGCCATGGGCCGTGGCTTGCTGCGCCTGGTGCCGATCCTTGCAGGGATCAGCGTCGGCTGCATCGTCGCGGCGTTCTGTGGAGTCATCGACACCAGCAATATCGCCGCCGCACCTTGGCTGGCGATTCCGGCGTTCGTAGCGCCGGAGCTGCATTGGGGCGCGATCCTGTACATCGTCCCGGTCGCTTTGGCGCCAGCCATTGAGCACATCGGCGGCGTGGTGGCGATCGGCAGCGTGACCGGCAAGAACTTTATCAAGAAGCCTGGCCTGCACCGCACCCTGCTCGGCGACGGCCTGGCCACCTCGGCGGCCGGCCTGTTCGGCGGCCCGCCCAACACCACCTATGCAGAAGTCACCGGCGCGGTGATGCTGACCAAGAACTACAACCCGAAAATCATGACCTGGGCAGCCTGCTTCGCCATCGTCCTGGCCTTTGTCGGTAAGTTCGGCACCGCGCTGCAAAGCATTCCGGTGCCGGTGATGGGCGGCATTCTCTGTCTACTGTTCGGTTCGATTGCGGTAGTCGGCCTGAACACCCTGATCCGCCACCAAGTCGACCTGTCCGAGGCGCGTAACCTGATCATCGTTTCGGTGACCCTGGTGTTCGGCATCGGCGGCATGGTCATCGGTGGCAACGAGTTTGCCCTGTCCGGCATCTCGCTGTGCGCTATCAGCGCCCTGGCGCTCAATCTGCTGCTGCCCGGCGGCCAGGGCTGGCGCAGCAAGACCGTGCTGGAAGAGCCGGACCTGTAAATCGCGCCCAGTAAAAAGCCCCGCATCTGCGGGGCTTTTTTATTCTTGTGTTGCTTCAGGCCGGATTGGCTGACCACTGCTGCAACCGCACCACACTCTCACGATAGGGTTTGAGGCTCATGCTCAGCAGCACAATCGAGCTGAACACGGCGATGCTGGTGACGATCAGCAGCGAGTAACGCAGCGCCATGTCATCAGCAAACACATAGTCGGTCACCAGCGCCACCGCCGTCGGGCCGATGCCCAAGCCAATCAGGGTGATCACGAACAGGTAGATGGCCGACGCCTGGCCACGCATCGAGTTGGGCATGATTTCCTGAATCGCCGCCGGCGCCACACCGAACGGCATGCTCAGGAAGAACACCGTCGGTGCCATCAGCACGGCGGCCCATACCGCGCTATCCATCAACGGAAAGGCCAGCACGCACGGCACGGCGCCGAAAGCGGCATACAGGCCGACAAGCATATTGGCGTCGCTGCTGCCGCGCTTGGCCATCCAGTCGGCCAGACGGCCACCGAAGACAATGCCCAAACAGCCGAACACCGCCACGATGCTGCCGTAAACAATACCGACCTGGCCGGCATCCCAGCCGTAGGTGCGGATAAAGAAGGTCGGAATCCAGGCTGCGCTGCCATAACCGGCAAACGCCAGGCCGGCAAAGCCAAAGTTATGGCACAGCACAGTGCGCCGGTTGGCGCGGATATATCGCCCGACATCCGCCAGCGGTACCGCGACACCAGCCCCCACGCCGCGACGTGCAGGCTCCTTGACTGCCAGCAGGAGCAGGGTGAACAGAATCCCCGCGCCGCCAAGAATCAGAAAGATCAATTGCCAGGGGCGCACTTCACCGAATACCGGTAGGACCACATCGCCCTGGGCCGAGGCGAACTGAATCACCAGGCCACCGAGCAGAAAGGCCAGCCCGGAACCGAGGTAAACCCCCATGGAATACACGCTGATGGCGGTAGCGCGGCGCTCGGCTGGAAAGCTGTCGGCAATCAGCGAGTAGGCCGCTGGCGACAACGCCGCCTCGCCGACGCCCACGCCAATGCGGCAGAGCAGAAATTGCCAGTACAGCTTGGCCATACCGCAGGCGGCGGTGGCGGCACTCCAGAACAGTACGCCAAAGGCGATCAGGCCACGGCGGCTTTTGGTATCGGCCAAACGACCCAGGGGAATCCCACACACGGTGTAGAACAACGCAAAGGACAGGCCCATCAGCAGGCTCATCTGCGTGTCGCTGATCATCAGGTCACGGCGGATTGGGCCAACCAGCAGATTGAGAATCTGCCGGTCGATAAACGACAGCACGTACGCCACCATCAGGATGGCGACAGTCACCCAGGCACGGGTGGAAGAGGGATAGCCGTTATTGTTGTTTAGCACTGGCAGTCTCCTCGGCACCGTTGGTGCGGTGCACGACGGTTGAAAGAGCTGCCAGCTTAGGCCGAGTTGCTGGGCGCTGAGTATCGCCCGTAGGTGTTATCAGTCAGGCGAATGCGCGGCATCCTTTTGGGCGAATAACCGTCACAGCATATTTCCCTAGAGTTGTAACGGCGCACGTTCGCTGAGAACTTTCAGTGCCGCGACCCAGCTGGGATGATCATTCAGACACGGCACCAGCTGCAGGCTTTCGCCGCCGGCTTCGACAAACTGCTCGCGGCCACGGTCGCCGATTTCCTCCAGGGTTTCGATGCAGTCGGCGACAAAGGCCGGGCACATTACCAGGAGTTTCTTCACGCCCTGCTTGGCCAGCTCATCCAGCCGCGTTTCGGTGTAGGGCTCGATCCACTTGGCGCGGCCCAGGCGTGATTGGAACGACACCGACCACTGCGCAGGCTTGAGCCCCATACGTTCGGCAAATAGCTCGGCGCTGCGCAGGCATTGAGCGCGGTAACAGCTGGCGAGCACTTCGGGCGAGGCCGTACGGCAGCAATCCGCACCTTTCAGGCAATGGCCAGTGGCGTCCAGCTTGTGCAGGTGACGCTCCGGCAGGCCGTGGAAACTCAGCAGCAAGTGGTCGAACTCCTGCTCCAGATAAGGCTTGGCGCTGTCGACCAAGGCATCCAGGTACTCCGGCTGATCGTAGAACGGCGGCAGGATGGAAAAACGTATGGGAAGCTGTTGCTCACGCACC
The DNA here is from genome assembly GCF_021375795.1 of Pseudomonas anguilliseptica. Classification (GTDB taxonomy): domain Bacteria; phylum Pseudomonadota; class Gammaproteobacteria; order Pseudomonadales; family Pseudomonadaceae; genus Aquipseudomonas; species Aquipseudomonas anguilliseptica_A. The sequence continues at coordinate 156,164 of NZ_JAEIOI010000006.1, forward strand.
ACACGCTTGGCCTCTTCAATCACCGTGGTGGTGGTGCTGTCGGCAAACTGCGGATACAGCGGCGCCAACGTGACCTGCTTGATGCCCTGTTCAGCCAGGCGGGTCAGTACGGTTTGCAGTGACGGCTCGCCATAGCGCATCGCCAGTTCCACCGGGCCGTGGGTCCAGGACGCCTGCATCGCCTTGTGCAGGCGCTTGCTCAATACCACCAGCGGCGAGCCGTCTTCCCACCAGATCGAGGCATAGGCATGCGCCGACGCCGCCGGGCGTTTGATCAGAATCAGCGAAACCAGCAGACGCCGCAGCGGCCAGGGTAAGTCGATGACGTAGGGGTCCATCAGAAACTGATTGAGATAACGGCGCACATCGGCGACTTCAGTAGAGGCTGGCGAACCCAGGTTAACCAGCAGCAATGCGTGATCGGTCATGCAAAGTCCTAATCAGTGATGGCCCAGCAGGTCTGCCAGGGCCACATCCAAATGAGTAAAACGAAAACTGAAGCCTGCCTCCTGCAAGCGCGTCGGCATCGCCCGCTGGCCACCAAGCAGCAGCACCGACAGCTCACCCAGCAGCACGCGCAGGGCAAACGCCGGGGCCGGCATAAAGGCCGGACGGTGCAGCTCGCGGCCCAGAGCCTGGCTGAAGGCGCGGTTACGCTCAGGCGTCGGCGCGCAGGCATTATAAGGACCGCGCGCCGAGTCCTGCTGCAGGAGAAAATCAATCAGGGCGATTTGGTCAGCCAGATGAATCCATGGCATCCATTGACGGCCATCGCCCAGCGGCCCGCCCAGGCCAAGCTTGAACGGCAGCAGCAGACGCTTGAGCAACCCGCCGTCACTTGCCAGCACCAGCCCGGTACGCAGCAGCACCACACGGATGCCCAGCTCCTCGACGCGCAGAGCGGTTTCTTCCCAGGCGCCGCACAGCTGCGCGGCGAAATCCTCACTCACCGGCGGCGAATCTTCATGCAACTCGCGCTCGCCACCGTCGCCATACCAGCCTACCGCCGAGCCGGACAAAAGCACCTGCGGCTTATCCGCGCGGCGCTCCAGCCAGGCCAACAATTGTTCAGTCAGACCGATCCGGCTGGCCCACAGTAGCGCCTTGCGTTTGCGCGTCCAGGGGCGGTCGGCAATTGGCGCGCCGGCCAGGTTGACCACAGCATCCAGCGGCTCTTCAGCCAGATCATCGAGCCGGCCAATGCCGCGCACCGCCTCGCCACAGAGGGCCGCGACCTGCTCAGGCCGACGGCTCCACACTGTCAGCTGATGGCCTTGCTGCAGCCAGTGCCGACACAGTGCGCGCCCGATCAAACCCGTTCCACCGGTCAGAAGAATGTGCATGCGCCTGTCCTCATATGTGCCCTGGTTAAATCGCCGCCCATTGATTTGTGCCTGTGTGGCTTCAATCCGGCTGCAGGTTGTCTTAACTATAGAAAGGCAGGATCGACTCCGGCATAGCTTATACACAAAAACAATATTGTATAGCTTTTGTCTAAAGCGTAGCCTAACGCTTGAAAACACGAGGTAGACCATGACCACTCTTCACCCCATTGCCATCATCGGCACCGGCATCGCCGGGCTGGCTGCCGCCCAGGCACTGCATGCCGCCGGCCACCCTGTGCAGCTGTTCGACAAGAGCCGCGGCAGCGGTGGCCGCATGGCCAGCAAACGCAGTGATGCCGGTGCGCTGGACCTTGGTGCGCAGTACTTCACCGCCCGCGACCGCCGCTTTGTCGAGGTGGTGCAGCAGTGGCAAGCGCGTGGCTGGGTCGCCGAATGGACCCCCAGCCTCTACAACTTCAATAACGGCCAGCTCAGTGCCTCGCCGGATGAACAGGTGCGCTGGGTCGGCAGCCCGCGCATGAGTGCGATCACCCGCGCCATGCTCGGCGCACTGCCGGTTACCTTCTCCTGCCGCATCACCGAAGTGTTTCGCGGCGAGCAGCACTGGCACCTGCAGGACGCCGAAGGCAACAGCCACGGTCCGTTCAGCCATGTGATCGTCGCCACCCCGGCGCCGCAAGCCACAGCACTGCTCTCCAGCGCCCCCAAGCTGGCCGGCGCGGCTGCAAGCGTGGCCATGGACCCGACCTGGGCCGTCGCCCTGGCCTTCAACAACCCACTGGAAACCCGTGTCGAAGGTTGCTTCGTGCAGGACAGCCCGCTCGACTGGCTGGCGCGTAACCGCAGCAAACCCGGACGCGACACCCAACTCGACACCTGGGTGCTGCATGCCAGCAGCCAGTGGACCAAGCAACACCTGGATCTGCCCAAGGAAGCGGTGATCGAGCATCTACTCGGTGCCTTCGCCGAGTTGATCGGCTGCGCCGTGCCGGCCCCGGCTTTCAGCCTGGCGCACCGCTGGCTCTACGCCCGGCCTGCCAGCGCGCACCAGTGGGGCGTGTTGGCCGATGCTGACCTGGGTATCTATGCCTGCGGCGACTGGTGCCTGTCAGGCCGGGTTGAAGGTGCCTGGCTCAGCGGCCAGGAAGCCGCCCGCCGCCTGCTTGAACACCTGCAATGAGCGTGCATGCGCACAAAGCGCCAGGCAAGCATCGGCTTAATCCGCGCAAGCTGCTGCTGTCAAAGTGGACGGCAACAAAGCCGCAGAATCGCGAGAAGCACTTTCTCGTCACCGAATTGTTCTGCGATGAAGAAGGCACGGTACTGCAGGTCGAACTGCAGGCCGTGCTCAGTCAACGCTGCCAGCGCCTGGACTGGCGCGCACTGGAAAACCCCGAGCAGTGGCGCATGGGCTGGACGTAACACCCTCATACACAAAGCCATACAGTAGTTGTACAAAAATATTGACTTGTACAATTACAAACCTATGATGAACTCAAGTTGTACATCCACCAGGATCTGTACAAGTCGTACATCAGAGGTTATCCATGAGCCCATCCGCCAACGCCGTCGCTAAACCCAAACTGGGTATCAGTGCCTGCCTGCTGGGCAATGAGGTGCGTTACAACGGCGGGCACAAGGAATCGCGCCTGTGCAGCCGTATCCTCAGCGAGCATTTCGACTTCGCCCCGGTGTGCCCGGAAGTGGCCATTGGCATGGGCACGCCGCGTGAGCCGATCCGCCTGGTTGGTGATCCGCAAGCGCCGCGCGCCGTCGGCACGGTTAACCGTGCCGTGGATGTGACCGCGCCGCTGGCTGCATATGGCGAGCAGATGGCCGCTGAACTGACCGATATCTGCGGCTACATCTTTATGCAGCAGTCGCCGTCCTGCGGCCTGCATCGGGTCAAGGTCTACCAGGACAACGGCCGCCCCAGCGAGCCGGGCCGCGGCCTCTTTGCTCAGGCCTTCTGCGCCCGCCACCCGAACCTGCCGGTAGAAGAAGACGGCCGCCTGAACGACCCGATCCTGCGCGAAAATTTCATTACCCGCGTATTCGCCTATTCCCAGTGGCAACAGCTGCTGCGTGATGGCCTGACACGCAAAAGCCTGATCGACTTCCACTCGCGCTACAAATATCTGCTAATGGCAACCAACCCCATGCAGTACAAGCTGCTCGGGCGCATGCTCGGCAACCTCGGCCAGCACGACATCAACGAACTGGCGCCGCGCTACTTCAGCGAGCTGATGAGTGCACTGAAAAGCTGCGCCACACGCCGCACCCACAGCAACGTGTTGCAGCACCTCAGCGGTTACCTCAAACAATCGCTGAGCAGCGAAGAGAAACAGGAAATGCAGCAACTGATCGGCCAGTACCGCCATGGCGTGGTGCCGCTGGTGGTGCCCATGACCCTGCTCAAACACCACTTCCGCCGTCATCCCGACCGTTACATCGCGCAGCAGGTCTACCTGCAGCCGCACCCGGAAAACCTCAGCCTGCGAAATGCCCTATGAGCCTTGAACCGATCAGTGACAGCCAGGCCGCCGACGACTATCAAGCCGCGATCGCCCAGGGCTTTATGCCGATTCGCGATGTGGCGCGCATCACCGGGGTCAACGCCGTCACCCTGCGTGCCTGGGAACGCCGCTATGGGCTGATCGTGCCGCACCGCACGCCCAAAGGTCATCGTCTGTATTCCGAGGAACATGTCACGCGCATCCAGGCGATTCTGACCTGGCTGGACCGTGGCGTGTCGGTCAGCCAGGTCAAGGGCCTGCTGCGCTCCAATCAACCAGCCTTTGCCGAAGCCAGCTCGCAGTGGGAGAGCAAACGTCAGCAGTTGCAGGAAGCCATCTGCAACCTCAACGAGCGGCGTCTGGACGATTGCTTCAACAGCGAGCTGGCACTCTACCCGCCGCATACTCTGTGCCAGCAACTGCTGCTGCCACTGCTCAGCGAGCTTGATCTGCGCTGGCGCAACCAGTTCGGCGCGCAGGCCGAGCGGGTGTTCTTCTACTCCTGGCTGCGCAGCAAACTCGGTGCCCGCCTGTACCACAACAATCGCCAGTACAACGGCGCGCCGCTGCTGCTGATCAACGTGTCCGACCTGCCGATGGCCCCCGGTCTGTGGCTCACGGCCTGGCTGGCGAGCAGTGCCGGCAGCCCGGTGGACGTCTTCGACTGGCCACTGCCGCCCACCGAACTGGCCCTGGCGGTTGAACATATCCAGCCGCGCGCGGTACTGCTGTATTCCAGTCAGGCATTGAACAGCAACCACCTGCAACGCCTGCTTGGCGGTTACGACTGCCCCTGCCTGCTAGTCGGGCAAGTAGTGCAGATCCACGCCAACGAGCTGCAGAACATCACCGCACAGAATGCCGAACTGAGCCTGGCCGCCGACCCACTGGCCGCCCTGCACAGCCTCACCGATCTCAACCTGCTGCACAGCTAACAGGATTCAACATGCTGCAATTGATGTGGTTCCGCACCGACCTGCGGGTACAGGACAACAGCGCCCTGGCAGCCGCCATGCGCAGTGGTCCGACCGTGGCGTTGTTCCTGCTCAGCCCCGGCCAGTGGTTGGCCCATGATGACGCGCCGAGCAAGGTCGACTTCTGGCTGCGCAACCTCAAAGAACTGGCCACTGAACTGGGCAAGCTCAACGTACCGCTGCTGGTGCGCGAGGCCGACGACTGGAGCGCCGCACCGCAGGTGATCGCTGAGCTGTGCCAGCAACTGCAGATCGGCAGCGTGCAGGTCAATGAAGAATACGGCGTGCATGAAAGCCGCCGCGATCAGGCCGTGGCGCGAACCCTTGATGGTCTGGGAGTGAATTTTCACAGCCACCTGGATCAACTGTTCTTCAAGCCCGGCAGCGTGCTGACCAAATCCGGCGGTTACTTTCAGGTCTACAGCCAGTTCCGCAAGGTCTGCTACCAGCGCCTGCACAGTGCCCTGCCCGCACTGATCGCCACACCCAAGGCGCAGGTGCCGCTGGCGATCCAAGGCGATGCTATTCCCGAGCAGGTTGCCGGTTTTGCCCTTCCCCCAGCAGCCCTGCGTGAGTTGTGGCCGGCCGGTGAGGCCGAAGCCGCACGGCGTCTGGGTGATTTCGCCGCGCAACAGATCGACTTCTACCAAAGCGCCCGCGACTTCCCCGCACAGCCCGGCACCAGCCAGCTGTCCGCCTACCTGGCCGCAGGAGTGATCTCGCCACGCCAGTGCCTGCATGCAGCGCTGACGGTCAATCAGGGCGAATTCGACAGCGGCAATATCGGCGTCATCACCTGGATCAACGAGCTGCTCTGGCGTGAGTTCTACAAGCACATCCTGGTCGGCTACCCGCGTGTATCCATGCACCGCGCCTTCCGCCCGGAAACCGAAGCCGTGGCCTGGCGTGATGCGCCGCTGGAGCTGAAAGCCTGGCAACAAGGCCGTACCGGCTTCCCGATTGTCGATGCAGCGATGCGCCAGCTGCTGGCCACCGGCTGGATGCACAATCGCCTGCGCATGATCGTGGCGATGTTTCTGACCAAGAATCTGCTGATCGACTGGCGTGAAGGCGAGCGCTTCTTTATGCGCCACCTGATCGACGGTGACCTGGCGGCGAACAACGGCGGCTGGCAGTGGAGTTCGTCTACCGGCACCGATTCGGCGCCGTATTTCCGCATCTTCAACCCGCTGAGCCAGTCGCAGAAATTCGACCCGGACGGGCGTTTTATCCGCCAGTGGCTGCCCGAACTGGTCGGTTTGAACAAAACCAATATTCATAACCCTGCGGCCATGGGCGGCCTGTTCGGCATCGCCGACTACCCCGCACCGATTGTCGACCTGAGTAAAAGCCGTACGCGTGCCCTCGCCGCATTCAAAAGCCTGCCGCACTTTGCCGGGGAGGAGGTGCTGTGAGCGACTTTCTGCGCCAGTTCGCCCAGGACTTTGCCGGGCTGAACAAGGACAACCTCGACCGCCTCGGCCAGCTCTACAGCGACGATGCGCTGTTCTGTGACCCGCTGCATGAGGTGCGTGGGCTGGCCAATATGCAGCGTTACTTCGGCGAGATGTACGCCAACGTCAGCGAGCTGCGCTTCGACTTCTACGGCTTCGATCAGGTACGCGACGGCGAAGGCTACCTGCGCTGGACCATGAGCTACCGCCATCCGCGCCTGGCCGGCGGCCAACTGATCCGCGTGGAAGGCTGCTCGCACCTGTTGTGGCACGACAAAGTCTATCGTCACCGTGACTATTTCGACGCCGGCAGCCTGCTCTACGAGCACCTGCCCTTACTCGGCGCAGCAATCCACTGGCTGAAACGGAGGTTGGCATGAACGCGAACGCACGGCGTATCTGGCTCACCGGTGCCAGCAGCGGTATTGGCGCGGCACTGGCCGAACAGCTGCTCGAGCAAGGCCATCGCCTGGCCCTCAGTGCGCGCAGCGTCGAACCGCTGCAAGCCCTGGCCAAACGCTACCCGCTGCAAGTGCTGGTGGTGGCCGGCGACCTCAGTGATGCCACGCAAGTGCGCAGCATCGGTGAGCACATCGCTCAGGTTTGGGGTGCGCTGGACTGCGCCATCCTCAATGCCGGCACCTGCGAATACGTGGAAGTGCGCAGCTTCGAGGCGGCCATGGTCGAACGGGTGATGCGCGCCAACCTGTTCTCGGCCAGCTACTGCATCGAAGCCGCCCTGCCCCTGCTGCGTCTGGGTAATCGCCCGCACCTGGTGGGCGTCGGCAGCTCGGTGACCTTTATGCCATTGCCGCGCGCCGAAGCCTACGGTGCCTCCAAGGCCGCCATGCGCTACCTGCTGGAAGCCCTGCGCATCGACCTGCACGCGGAAAACATTGCCGTCACCCTGGTCAGCCCCGGGTTTGTCGACACTCCGCTGACACAGAAAAACGACTTCTCCATGCCCATGCGCTGGCCGGTGGACAAAGCCGCCGCTTACATCGCTCAGCGGCTGGAAAAGCAGCCCTTTGAAATCGCTTTCCCTGGCCCCTTTATTGCCATTCTCAAACTACTCGGGCGCCTGCCCAAAGGCCTGCAGGTTGCCCTCGGCGCCCGTATGGCCCGCACCGAAGCCAAGACCTAAGGACAGTCCATGAAAATTGCCATTATCGGCAGCGGCATTGCCGGCCTCACCAGCGCTTATCTGCTCAACCGCCGTCACGACATCACGGTGTTTGAGGCCAGCGACTGGATCGGCGGTCACACCCACACCGTTGATGTTGAGGTGAAGGGGCAGCGGTACGCTGTGGACACCGGTTTTATCGTGTTCAACGACTGGACCTACCCGAACTTTATCCGCCTGCTCAGCCAGCTGGGGGTGGGGTTCAAGGACACCGAGATGAGCTTCTCGGTCAGCGACCCGCTAAGCGGCGTGGAATACAACGGGCACAACATCAATACCCTGTTCGCCCAACGCAGCAATCTGGTGTCGCCCAAATTCATCGGCATGGTGCGCGACATTCTGCGTTTCAACCGCGAGGCGCTGAACGACCTCAACAACCAGCGCATCGACGCCGACATGACCCTGGGCGATTACCTCAAGGCCAATGGTTACAGCGAGCGGTTTATCCAGCACTACATCGTGCCCATGGGCGCGGCGATCTGGTCGATGTCGCTGAATGACATGCTCGGCTTCCCGCTGCAGTTCTTTGTGCGCTTCTTCAAGAACCACGGCCTGCTGTCAGTCAGTGATCGCCCACAGTGGTGCGTGATCGAAGGCGGCTCCAGCAGCTATGTAGCGCCGCTGACTGAATCGTTCAAACAACACATCCGCCTCAACTGCGCGGTGAACCGGGTTGAGCGCGATGGCGACAGCGTGACTGTGCACAGCGCTGCCGGTAGCGAGCGTTTCGACAAGGTGGTGTTTGCCTGCCACAGCGACCAGGCTCTGGCACTGCTGGCTGCACCGACACAGACCGAACAGGCCATCCTCGGTGCGCTGCCCTATGCCGACAATGACGTGGTGCTGCACACCGACACCCGTCTGCTGCCAAAACGTCCACTGGCCTGGGCCAGCTGGAACTACCGCCTCGGCGGCCCGGTGGATCAACCGGCAGCCGTCACCTACGACATGAACATCCTGCAAGGCATCCAGAGCGACACCACCTTCTGCGTCAGCCTGAACCAGACCGCCGCCATCGACCCAAGCAAGATCCTGGCGCGCTACACCTATGCCCACCCGCAATACAGCCTGGCCGGCATGGCTGCGCAGGCGCGCTGGGAAGAATTGCTGGGGGCCAACCACAGCTACTTCTGCGGCGCCTACTGGGCCAATGGCTTCCATGAAGATGGCGTGGTCAGCGCGCTGCGCGTGGCCCGTGAATTCGGCGAGGCGCTTTAGTGGACAGCCCAACGGCATTGAACAGCGCCCTGTATAGCGGCTGGGTGCAGCACCGGCGCTTTGCCCCGCGGCTGCACAACTTCCGCTACCGCATGGGCCTGCTCTACCTCGACCTGAGCGAGCAGGACGCCGTGCTCGCACTGTCGCCCCTGGCCGGGCGGGGCCGCTTTGCACCTTTTGCCTTTCGTGAAACCGATTACCTGCCACAGTTCACCGGGGCCGGTACCCACTTGATCGATGCCGTACGCCAGCGCGTGACGGAAGCGCTGGGCCGCACGCCACTGGGCCGCATCTGCCTGCTGACCCAGCCGCGCAGCTGGGGGCTGAGCTTCAACCCGGCGAGCTTCTTTTACTGCCATGAGGCCGATGGCCGTCTGGCGGCGATTCTCTGCGAAGTGAGCAATACACCCTGGCGTGAACGCTATCACTACGTATTACCCGCCGAGGGCGAGGGACACCTGCACGTCGCAGTGGCCAAGGCCTTTCACGTCTCACCCTTTCTGCCGCGCGAGCTGGAATACCGCATGAGTTTCAGCCCAGCCGGCGAGCGCCTGGGTATTCACATGGCCGACTGGCAGGGCGAGGACAAACTCTTCGATGCCAGCCTCAGCCTGCAACGCACCGAGCTCAACCGCGCCAGCCTGCATCGCTATTTGCTGCAATTTCCCTGGATGACCGGCAAGACCGTGGCCGCCATTTACTGGCAAGCCCTGCGTCTGCTGCTCAAACGTATTCCCCTGTTCACCCATCGGGCCGCTGAAGGTGATTTCCGCGTCGCCCGCCCCGCATCAAAGGACGCCATCCATGAAAAGCTCTAGCCTGACCTCCGCCAAACATGTGGTGCGCGCCGGCAGCGGCATTGGTGCCAGCCTGCTGCGCCGTGCGGTACTGCGCCAGCTGAAACAGCTGCGCCACGGCCAACTGGTGATCATTGAAGGTGACGAGCGCATGGAGTTCGGCGATGTCCACTCCAGCCTGAGTGCCGAGATCCGGGTGCAGGATGGTGCCGTCTGGGGGCTGGTGGCCGGCAACGGCTCAATCGGCTCGGGCGAAGCCTATATCCACGGTTACTGGACCACCCCGGACCTGACGGCGGTGATTCGCGTCTTCGTCAGCAACCTCGACGTACTCGACGCCATGGAAAGCGGCCTGGCCCAGCTGGGCCGCCCACTGATCCAGGGCCTGCACTGGCTCAACCGCAACACCCGCAAAGGCTCGCGCAAGAACATCTCTGCCCACTATGACCTGGGCAACGAGCTGTTCGAGCAGTTCCTCGACCCGACCATGATGTACTCGGCGGCGATGTTCCGCAGTGCCGATGACAGCCTGGAACAGGCGCAGCTGAACAAGCTCGAACGTATCTGCCAGAAGCTTGCCCTCAAGCCCAGCGACCACCTGCTGGAGATCGGCACCGGCTGGGGCAGCATGGCGATTTACGCCGCCACCCACTACGGCTGCAAGGTGACCACCACCACCCTGTCGCGCGAGCAGTTCGCCTACACCGAACGACGCATTCAGGAGCAAGGCCTGCAAGGGCAAATCACCCTGCTGCTGGAGGACTACCGCGACCTGGCCGGCCAGTACGACAAGCTGGTGTCGATCGAGATGATCGAGGCAGTGGGTCATCGTTTCCTGCCCACCTACTTCCAGCAATGCGCCAACCTGCTCAAGCCCGACGGCCTGATGCTGCTGCAAGCCATTACCATCCGTGACCAGCGCTACGAGCAGGCGAAAAACGCCGTGGACTTTATCCAGCGCTACATTTTTCCCGGCGGCGCCCTGCCTTCGGTGAACAAGATGCTGGAAATCATCAGCGCCAAGACCGATATGAACCTGCACCATATGGAAGACTTCGGCCTGCACTACGCCCGCACCCTGCGCATCTGGCACGACAACCTGCGTCTGGCGCTGCACAAGCTGGAACAGCAAGGCTACGACGATTACTTCTTCCGCCTGTGGGAGTTCTACCTGTGCTATTGCGAGGGCGGCTTTATCGAGCGCACCATCGGCACCGCGCAATTGCTGCTGGCCAAACCGGCCGCCCGTCCGGCACCACTTCTAGGAAATTTCGATGGCTAAGCTGCTCGTCAACACCCTGCTATTTCAGCTCGGCTGGTTCGCCTGCGTCTTCGGTGGTGACAGCCTGTGGCTGCTGATTGTCGCAGCGGTGCTAGCGGTGCATCTGCTGTGGACCAGCAGTTGGGCGGAGGAAGGCAAACTGCTGATCAGCGTGTTTCTTGCCGGCAGTGCGCTGGACAGTTTTCTGCTCAACCTCGGCGTGTTCGACTTCGGCGAGCCACGCACGCTGATCCCGCTGTGGCTGGCCAGCCTGTGGCTGCTGATGGCCACCACACTCAACCACTGCCTGGCCTGGACCGCGCAACCCTGGTGGCGCGGCAGCCTGCTCGGCGCGATTGGCGCACCACTGTCCTATTACGGCGGCGCACAGATCGCCGGCGTCGGCCTGCCCTACGGCACCTGGCAAAGCCTGCTGCTGATCGGCGCTATCTGGGCGCTGGTAATGCCCGTTTTGCACGGCTTCGCCAAGCTCTATCGCAGCCAGTACGAACAGCGCCTGCGCGCACGCCAATCGGCTTAACCGGCAGGCTCAGCGCGGGGCCGGACGGATATAGCGCCCGCCACCCTGCGTCGGCCATCGCCTCCGGCCTAATGCCGATGGCGTACACTGCAGCGCATGAGCCAACGCATCCCCCACACCCAACTCGCCGACGAACCTGCCATCAGTTGCAGCAACTGCGCCGCCTGCTGCTGTCAGCTGGAAGTCATGCTGATCACCGACACCGGCGTGCCACCGCGCTATATCGACACCGATGACTGGGGCGGCGAAGTCATGCTGCGCCTGGACGACGGCTGGTGCGCCGCACTGGACCGCGACAGCATGCGCTGCACCATCTACGAAGTGCGCCCACTGATCTGCCGCGAATTCGAAACCGCCTCACCGGAATGCCTGGATGAGCGCAAAGGCATGAGCAGCATCTACCGCTGAGAGCGCGGGTTACTGCCGAACAATCTCTGACGTTGCCCAGCGATGACCATAAAAAAGCCGGATCGCAATCCGGCTTTTTTACCGCACAAACTGCTAGAAACTCAGGCGGTAATGCAGGCTATAGCTCTCAACACCATCGTTAGGTTGTTTAAGCCCGGCGTTGGAGTAATGCAGGGCGCGCACGCCGACTTCCTGGCCGGCGAAGCGCACACCAAAACCGAGGCGGTCTTCAAACTGAAAGGAAGAACCCAGGTCGTTATCTTCTATCTCGGTGCTGCTGAACGCGGCAATGCCGATACCGGCTTCGATGTAGGGTTTGAAGCGCTCACCGGCAAACTCGTAAACAAACACCGGGCTCAGGGACAGGCTGTGGTTGCTGGCGGTTTTGTCACCATCCCAGTAGGTGTAGGCAGCATCCCAGTAGCCGGTCAGGCGACCGACATCACTGGCAAACCAGCTCTGCTTGAAGTCGAACTGCGTACCCAGGCGATAGGTCATGGTCGAATCCCCGGTTTGCCCGATGGCAACACTCAGGTCCATCGCCTGCACGGCACTCACCTGCCCCCAAGCCAAGGCCGCCAGCGCAGCCAAGGTCACGACTTTTTTCATGGCAATTTCCTTGTTCAGCCAATACGGACGTGTATCTAGACGCCGTCTGAGAGTATAGAAATCTTTAGCCGTTGAGAAAGCCCATAGCGAACCGGCGCATCAGGGTAGGCGGCGTACCTGACTGACTTCATCCCAGAGCAGCGGCAGCACCCGTTGCATAGCCGCCGGTTCGGCACTGGACCAGAACGCCGTGGGCTGTGCCGGCCCCGCGGCCAGCAACTCACGCGCCGCCAGCAGGCGCTGGACTTGGCGCGCCACCGCCGCTCCAGTGTCGATCAGGCTGATCGAGTCCGGCACCAGGCTGCGCAGCAACGGTTTTATAAAGGGGTAATGAGTGCAACCTAGAATCAGCGTGTCGCAGCCCTCGGCCAATAGCGGCGCGACAAAGCCCTGCAGCAACTCACGGGTGGCGGGACTGTCCAGTTCGCCGGCTTCAATCCGCTCGACCAGCCCCGGACATGGCTGAGTAATCACCCGCACATCACTGGCAAAGCGATCGAGCAAGGCGGCGAACTTGGCGCTTTTCAGCGTGCCTGTGGTGGCCAGCACGCCCACCACGCCGGATTGCGTCGCGGCCGCCGCCGGCTTGACCGCTGGTTCCATACCCACCAAGGGCAGCTGTGGATACAACTCACGCAACTCGGCAACACCTGCCACCGTGGCGGTGTTGCAGGCCAGCACCAGCGCCTTGGCGCCCTGGGCCAGCAGAAACTCGGCCAGTACCCGGCAGCGTTCGCGGATAAATTCCGGGCTCTTTTCGCCGTAAGGCACATGGCCGCTGTCGGCGACATACAGCAGTGACTCATGGGGCAACAACGCGCGAATTTCGCGCAGCACCGACAACCCGCCGACGCCGGAATCGAACACACCAATCGGCGCGTTACTCACCCTGCGCACCGCACACACTGCAGCCCGGATCACGCTTGACCCGCAGTTCACGGAAACGGCTGCCAAGGGCATCGATCAGCAGCAAGCGGCCGACCAGTGGCTCACCGAACTGCGCCAGTATTTTCAGGGCTTCCAGCGCTTGCAGGCTGCCAACCAGACCGACCAACGGGCCGACCACACCGGCTTCGCTGCAGGTCAGCTCGGCCTCGCTGCCGTGACCGTAGATGCAGTGGTAGCAGGGGCTGTCATCGCGGCGCGGGTCGAATACCGACAGCTGGCCTTCCAGGCGGATCGCCGCACCACTGACCAGCGGCACCTTGGCCGCTACGCACGCGGCGTTGACCGCTTCGCGGGTGCTGAAGTTGTCCGAGCAATCCAGCACCAGATCCACCGCCGCCACCGCTGCGGCCAGGGAGTCGCTGTCCAGCCCCTGCCGGTGCGCTTGCAGACGCAGTTGCGGGTTGATCGCGAGCAGACGCTTGCTCGCCGAGTCGACCTTGCTCTGGCCGATGCTGGCGGTGTCGTGAGCGATCTGCCGCTGCAAGTTGGTCAGATCGACCGTATCGAAATCCGCCAGATGCAACTCACCAACCCCGGCTGCAGCCAGGTACAGCGCCACCGGCGAGCCCAAACCGCCAAGGCCGATAATCAGCGCACGGCTGTTTTTCAGACGCAGCTGGCCGGCGATATCGATCTGTTGCAAAAGGATCTGCCGGCTGTAGCGCAGCAGTTCTTCATCATTCAGCATGTCGTGCGGACTCATGGCGTCACTCATTATCGAAGCGTCCCAGACTGATGCGCTCATGGCCGCCGAGGTCACGCCGGCTTTCCACCGCGCTAAAGCCACGCGCGCTAAGCAGCTCGCGCACTGCTGCGGCCTGATCGAAACCATGTTCCAGCAGCAGCCAGCCGCCCGCTTCAAGATAGTCCGGCGCCTGGGCAATGATCAGACGAATATCGTCCAGCCCATCGGCACCGGCCACCAGAGCGCTGCTTGGCTCGAAGCGCACATCGCCTTCTGTCAGGTGCCGATCAGCGGCAGCGATATAGGGCGGATTGCTGACGATCAGCTGATAACGCTGACCGGCCAGGGCACTGAACCAGTGGCTTGCAACAAAGCTGGCATTGGCCAATTTGAGGCGCGCACCGTTGCGTGCAGCCAGGGCCACCGCCTCAGGCACACGATCCACACCGGTCAAACGCCAGGCCGGACGCTCGCTGGCCAAGGCTAGGGCAATCGCACCGGTGCCGGTGCCCAGATCAAGCAGCGCAGCGGGCGTGGCCGGCAGCAGCGCGAGAACAGTCTCCACCAGCAGCTCGGTATCCGGCCGGGGAATCAGGGTGTGCGAGGCGACCTCCAGTTCCAGGCTCCAGAAGCCCTGCTGACCGAGAATATAGGCCACCGGCTCGCCAGCCTGACGCCGCACCAGCATCGCCTGATAACGCTCAAGCAGTTCGGCCTCAAGCTCACGCTCCGGCCAGGTATGCAGGTAACTGCGCGACTTGCCCAGAACATGGGCGAGCAAAAGCTCTGCGTCCAGCCGTGGAGTAGGCGAATCAGGCAGTTCGGCGTTTTGCAGCAACGATTCGATAGTGGCCATAGGGCAGCGCTTTTGTAGGAGCCAGCTTGCTGGCGATCAACGAACGAAAAGCATCGCGAGCAAGCTCGCGCCTACAGGGGCATCCCCCGCAGGTAGAGCGCGCATCAATCGCCCAGCGCAGCCAGCTGATCGGCCTGATATTCCACCAGCAGCGGCTCGATAATCGCTTCAACACCGCCGGCAATCACTTCGTTCAGCGAATACAGGGTCAGGTTGATACGGTGATCGGTGACTCGGCCTTGCGGGAAGTTGTAGGTGCGGATGCGCTCGGAGCGGTCACCGGAGCCCACCAGCAGTTTGCGCGAGTCGGAAATTTCCTTGTGCGCAGCGGCTTCCTGCTGATCCTTCAACTTGGCCGCGAGCCAGGCCATGGCCTTGGCGCGGTTCTTGTGTTGCGAGCGTTCTTCCTGACATTCCACCACGGTGCCGGTGGGGATGTGGGTGATGCGGATCGCCGAGTCG
The DNA here is from genome assembly GCF_021375795.1 of Pseudomonas anguilliseptica. Taxonomy (GTDB): domain Bacteria; phylum Pseudomonadota; class Gammaproteobacteria; order Pseudomonadales; family Pseudomonadaceae; genus Aquipseudomonas; species Aquipseudomonas anguilliseptica_A. The sequence goes on from NZ_JAEIOI010000006.1 coordinate 171,422, forward strand.
GTGGTGTTGACGTGCTGACCACCGGCGCCGGAGCTGCGGTAGGTGTCCACGCGCAGATCGGCCGGGTTGATGTCGATGGCCATCTGCTCGTCCGGCTCGGGCAACACCGCAACCGTACAGGCCGAGGTGTGGATACGGCCCTGGGATTCGGTTTCCGGCACGCGCTGCACGCGGTGTGCACCCGACTCGAACTTGAGCTTGCCGTAGACGTTGTCGCCCTCGACCCGGGCAATGACCTCTTTATAGCCGCCATGTTCGCCTTCGCTGGCCGACAGCACTTCCACGCGCCAGCCCTGCTTCTCGGCATAACGCGAGTACATGCGGAACAGGTCACCGGAGAAGATCGCCGCTTCGTCACCACCGGTGCCGGCGCGCACTTCAAGGAACACGTTACGACCGTCGTTGGGGTCTTTCGGCAGCAGCATGCGCTGCAGCGTGGCTTCCAGTTCGATCAATTGCGCCTTGGCTTCGGCGACTTCTTCCTCGGCCATTTCGCGCATGTCCGGGTCGCTGTCCTTGAGCAGCGCCTGCGCACCTTCCAGATCGCTCTGCACCTTACGGAAGCTGCTGAACGCCTGGTACACCGGTTCAAGCTCGGCGTATTCCTTGGAATAGGCACGAAACTGCGTCTGGTTGCTGATCACTTCAGCATCCCCGAGCAGCGCGGTCAGCTCTTCGAAACGATCCTGCAACAGGTCGAGTTTATTGATCAGTGACGCTTTCATTGCAGACCTTTATTGATTGGCCGAACCGCTATGAGTCGAAACAGACGGCGCGCCCTCGTCGAGGGCAAACAGTTCCTGCGCCACGCCCAGCGCGTCGACGCGGCCATCGGCAGAGAATTTTTTCAGCTGCACGCTGGGCGCATGCAGCAACTTGTTGGTCAGGCCACGGGCCAGTTGCGCCAGCACATCTTCGGCGGAGCTGCCGTTGCTCAGCAGGCGCAGGGCCTTGCTCAGTTCCTCGTCACGCAGGCGCTCAGCCTGCTGACGATAGGCCTTGAGCACATCCACGGCTGCCAGCTCGCGCAGGCGCTGCATAAAGTCCTGAGCGCCGACACTGACCAGCTCTTCAGCGGCCTGAGCCGCGCCCTGACGGCTCTTGAGATTTTCCGCGATGACTTCGTGCAGGTCATCGACGGTATAGAGGTAGACATCATCCAGCTCGCCAACTTCCGGCTCGATATCACGCGGCACGGCAATGTCGACCATAAAGATCGGCTTGTGCTTGCGCTGTTTCAGCGCCCGCTCCACCGCGCCCTTGCCGAGAATCGGCAGCTGGCTGGCGGTGGAGCTGATGACGATATCGCTGTTGACCAGCTCATCGGGGATTTCCGAGAGCAGCACGGCGTGCGCACCGAACTGTTCGGCCAGGCTGCTGGCGCGCTCCAATGTACGGTTGGCTACCACGATGCGTTTGATGCCCTGATCATGCAGGTGACGTGCGACCAGGCTGATGGTCTCGCCGGCACCGATCAGCAGCGCCTGGCTGCGGTGCAGGTCAGCGAAAATCTGCTTGGCCAGGCTGACGGCGGCAAAGGCCACCGATACCGGGTTTTCACCAATTGCGGTATCGGTGCGCACGGTCTTGGCGGTGCTGAAGGTGGCCTGAAACAGCCGCCCGAGCAGCGGGCCAAGGGTGCCAGCTTCACGGGCCACAGCAAACGCCGATTTCATCTGACCGAGAATCTGCGGCTCGCCCAGCACCATGGAATCCAGCCCCGAGGCGACACGCATCATATGTCGCACGGCCTGGTCATCGGCATGGATATAGGCGCAGGCACGCAACTCGTCGAGGCTCAGCTGGTGGTAATTAGCCAGCCAGGCCAGCACCTCATCGGCACTCAGGTCATCCTGTTCGAGGTACAACTCACTGCGATTGCAGGTCGACAGAATCGCCGCTTCACGGCTGCTGGTGCGCTGACACAACTGCTGCAATGCCTCAACCAACTGCTCGGGAGTGAACGCCACGCGTTCGCGGACATCCACCGAGGCGGTCTTGTGGTTGATACCGAGGGCAATAAAGGCCATGCACGATCGCTGACAGGGAGTGGAAGCCGGCAATTGTCCTACTTCGGCAATGCGAGAACAACCACTGCGGTTTATTGTCCCTATAGGCAGCTTTATCTCTCTCACCGCGATCATGGCAGCCCATGGGCTTGCCCCAGCGCTTGTGTCATGATGCCCAGACCGCAGGTTGGCCACATACTCTTCTTATGAATAGATCCTTTGCCTTGCTGACTGCCGCTGCCTTGTTAAGTGGCTGCCAGACCTTTGCCCCCTCTTCCCCGGATGGCACACCACCCGTGGAAGACCCGGCCGCCGTTGCCACGCCCGCACAGCCGCAGGTGTATCGCGCGTTCAGCCAGGAAACCCTGCTGGCGCTGCTGACCGCAGAACTGGCCGGCCAGCGCAACCGTTTTGATATCGCCCTGGAAAACTACGTCCAGCAGGCCAAGGCCACTCAGGATGCAGGCGTCGCCGAACGCGGCTTTCGTATTGCCGAATACCTTGGCGCCGAACAGCCCGCCCTGGAAACCAGCCTGCTGTGGGCCAAGACCGCACCCGAGAACATCGACGCCCAACGTGCTGCCGCCGTGCAACTGGCCCGCGCCGGCCGCTATGACGAATCCATGACATTTATGGAGCAGGTACTGCAACGTCAGGGCGATACGCATTTCGACTTCCTCGCCCTGTCCGCCGCAGAAACCGACCCGGACACCCGCGCCGGCCTGCTGCAGAGTTTCGATCGCCTGCAAGCGAAATACCCGGACAACAGCCAGCTGCAGTTCGGCAAAGCACTGTTGTTGCAACAGGATGGTCGCCCGCAGGAAGCCCTGGAACTGCTCGAAGAGCAACCCAGCAAAAACCGCCCGATTGCCTCGATCCTCCTGCATGCACGCCTGCTGCAAAGCCTGGAGCGTAATGACGACGCCCTGCCGCTGCTGGAAAAGGGCATTGCGCAGTACCCGAACGACAAACGCCTGCGCCTGACCTACGCGCGCCTGCTGGTTGCGGAAAATCGTCTGGACGACGCCAAGGGCGAATTCGCCTCACTACTGCAGCAATACCCCAACGACGATGACCTACGCTTCTCCCTGGCTCTTGTCTGCCTGGAAGCCAAAGCCTGGAAAGAAGCCATCGTCTACCTACAAGAACTGATCGAGCGCGGCAGCCACAGCGATGCTGCGCATTACAACCTAGCCCGCGCCTACGAAGAATTGGACGACATCCCCAGCGCCCTGATCGAGTACGCCCTGGTTGGCCCGGGCAACGACTACCTGCCAGCCCAGGCCCGACAGAGCGAACTGCTGTTCAAACAGCAACGTGGCGAGGAAGCCGCGGAGCGTCTTAATCGCGCCCGTGAAAGCCAGCCTGACTACGCCATTCAGCTGTACCTGCTCGAAGCTGAAGCCTGGTCCAAACAACGCAACAGCGAGCGTGCCTGGCAAGTCATTGAGCAAGCCCTGGAACAGTTCCCGGAAGACCTCAACCTGCTCTACACCCGCGCCATGCTGGCGGAAAAACGCGGCGACCTGGCACTGCTGGAAGAGGATCTGCGCTTTATTCTGGAGCGCGAACCCGACAACGCCATGGCCCTCAACGCCCTGGGTTACACACTGGCCGATCGCACCACCCGCTACGCCGAAGCTAAACAACTGATCGAACAGGCCTACCAGCTCAACCCCGGTGATCCGGCCATTCTCGACAGCCTTGGCTGGGTTAATTACCGCCTGGGTAATCTGGATGAAGCCGAGCGCCTGCTGCGCAAGGCTATGCAGGAGTTTCCCGACCACGAAGTTGCCGCCCATCTGGGCGAGGTACTGTGGTTCCAGGGCAAACAGAAAGAAGCGCGCACACTCTGGCGCGAAGCCCTGAAGCAACAACCCGACAGCGACATTCTGCGCAGTACCTTACTGCGCCTGACCGGAGCCGAAACGCTGTGAAGCTTGCCCACCACCTGCTGGTTTTCAGCCTGATCGCCTTACTGACAGGCTGCGCCGGCCTGACCTCGAAAGAAGCCCTGGAAGGCCAGGGCGACGCACAGAGCTGGCAAGCCCACAAACAGCGCATCAGTAGCCTGGATGCCTGGCAAATCAATGGCAAGGTTGGCATCCGCGCACCGAAAGACTCGGGCAGCGGCACCCTGTTCTGGTTGCAACGACAGGACTACTACGACATTCGCCTCTCCGGCCCACTCGGTCGCGGCGCCGCACGCCTCACTGGCCGGCCGGGCGAAATTCTCCTGGAAGTGGCGAATCAAGGTCGCTATCAGGCGGCCTCGCCGGAGCAGCTGCTGCAAGACCAGCTCGGCCTCAATCTGCCGGTCTCCCATCTGCTCTGGTGGATTCGTGGCCTGCCCTCACCGGACAGTCAGAGCCGCCTGAACCTCGACGGCCAGAGCCACCTGGCACAGCTGAGTCAGGATGGCTGGTACGTCGAATACCTGAGTTACGCTGAGCAGAATGGTTTCTGGCTGCCGGAACGCATCAAACTGAGCGGCTTCGATCTGCAGGTCACACTGGTGATCAAGGACTGGCAACCGCGCCAGCTCGGCCAATGAGCGCCCCGGCAATACCCGCCGCTGCCGAATTGATTCTGCCGGCACCGGCCAAGCTCAACCTGATGCTGCACATCCTCGGCCGCCGCCCCGACGGTTACCACGAGCTGCAAACGCTGTTTCAGTTTCTCGACTTCGGCGACGAGCTGGGGTTTGCCCTGCGCAGCGACAGCGAGATCCGCCTGCACACCCCCGTCGTCGACGTACCCCATGACAGCAACCTGATCGTCCGCGCCGCCCGCATGCTCCAGCAGCACACCGGCTGCACCCAGGGCGCAGACATCTGGCTCGATAAACGCCTGCCCATGGGCGGCGGCATTGGTGGCGGCAGTTCGGATGCTGCAACCACCCTGCTCGGCCTCAATCACTTGTGGCAGCTGCATTGCTCCGAGGATCAGCTGGCCGCGCTAGGGCTCAGTCTGGGCGCCGATGTGCCAGTGTTCGTACGCGGCCACGCGGCCTTCGCCGAGGGGGTTGGGGAAAAGCTGCAACCAGTAACCCTGAGCGAACCCTGGTTTCTCGTGGCGATTCCGCAAGTGCTTGTCAGCACAGCGGAAATTTTCTCCGACCCTGAGTTGACACGGGATACGCCGCCCATTAAAGTTCGCAGCCTTCTTGAGGGGGGTGGTCGTAATGACTGCCAGCCGGTGGTCCAGAAGCGTTATCCAGAAGTTCATAACGCTTTGATCCTGTTGAACAAATTTGTTCCAACTCGATTAACCGGCACTGGAGCTTGTGTGTTTGGGAGCTTCCCAAACCAGGACGATGCTGATAAAGTCGCCCGCCAACTTCCAGTCACTTTGCCAAGTTTTATCGCCCAAGGTCGCAATGTTTCGATGTTGCACCGCAAGCTGGAAACACTGGCCAGGAAGTGAATGCATGCTCTGCAGTTAATAGAGCAACGGGTTGTATAAATAGGGGCGTCGCCAAGCGGTAAGGCAGCAGGTTTTGATCCTGCCATGCGTTGGTTCGAATCCAGCCGCCCCTGCCATTCCGCCCTGGAGCGGATACACAACCCAGAGCATTTGGTTACACAGGATACAGGGGCGTCGCCAAGCGGTAAGGCAGCAGGTTTTGATCCTGCCATGCGTTGGTTCGAATCCAGCCGCCCCTGCCATTTTCTGTACTCACCCAGATACACTCAGCCGGCAGGTACTGCGCGTGTCCAAGATGATGGTCTTTACGGGGAACGCTAACCCCGATCTGGCGCGACGTATCGTACGTCAGCTGCACATTCCCCTCGGTGATGCTTCTGTCGGTAAATTCTCCGACGGCGAGATCATGATTGAAATCAACGAAAACGTCCGCGGTAAAGACGTCTTCCTGATTCAACCGACATGCGCGCCAACCAACGATAACCTGATGGAACTGGTAGTGATGGCTGACGCCTTCCGCCGCTCCTCAGCGACCCGAATTACTGCAGTTATCCCCTACTTCGGCTATGCCCGCCAGGATCGCCGCCCGCGCTCCGCTCGCGTGGCCATCAGCGCCAAAGTCGTGGCTGACATGCTCACCGTCGTCGGCATCGACCGTGTACTCACCGTCGACCTGCATGCCGATCAGATCCAGGGCTTCTTCGATATCCCGGTAGACAACATCTACGGCTCCCCAGTACTGGTGGATGACATCGAAGACCAGCGTTTTGAAAACCTGATGATTGTTTCCCCGGATATCGGCGGCGTGGTGCGTGCTCGCGCCGTGGCCAAATCCCTGGGTGTTGACCTGGCGATCATCGACAAGCGCCGCGAAAAAGCCAACCACTCCGAGGTGATGCACATCATCGGCGATGTCGAAGGCCGTACCTGCATCCTGGTTGACGACATGGTCGATACCGCTGGCACCCTGTGCCACGCGGCCAAAGCCCTGAAAGAACACGGCGCCTCGAAAGTCTTCGCCTATGCCACGCACGCCGTACTGTCTGGCCGCGCAATCGAGAACATCGAGAAATCCGTACTTGACGAGCTAGTGGTGACCAACACCATTCCGCTGTCTGCTGCCGCCCAATCCTGCTCGCGCATTCGTCAGCTGGATATCGCCCCGGTAGTCGCTGAAGCGGTACGCCGCATCAGCAATGAAGAATCGATCAGCGCGATGTTCCGTTAATCCGGAACACGCCCTGAGCGCAAACGCCCTGCCCTGATGGCAAGGCCTTTCAACCAACCGTCCCGTCGCTGGTCGCAAGCGTAACGGACGGTTTGGTTATTTTGGAGAAGTGAAATGACTGTTGAATTTAGCCTGAATGCCGAAGTGCGTTCCGACCTGGGGAAAGGTGCGAGCCGCCGCCTGCGTCGTAACGTTGCCATGGTTCCTGCCGTAATCTACGGCGGTGAGAAAGCCCCGCAATCGATCAGCCTGCTGGCCAAAGAACTGGCCAAGCTGCTGGAAAACGAAGCCGCATTCAGCCACGTGCTGAGCCTGAACGTTGCCGGCAGCACCGAAAGCGTTCTGATCAAAGCACTGCAGCGTCATCCAGCCAAAGGCTACGTACTGCACGCTGACTTCGTTCGCGTAATCGCTGGCCAGAAACTGACCGCTCACATTCCACTGCACTTCATCAACCAGGAAACTTCGGTTGGCGTGAAGCAGCAAGGCGGCGAAGTTTCCCACGTCCTGGCTGAAGTAGAAGTGTCCTGCCTGCCGAAAGACCTGCCGGAATTCATCGAAGTCGACATGGCTAAAGTTGAAGTAGGTCAGATCGTTCACCTGGCTGACCTGAAACTGCCGAAAGGCGTTGAGCTGGTCGCACTGGCTCACGGTAACGATCTGGCAGTGGCCAACATCCACGCCTCCCGCGTTGCTAAAGACGAAGGCGCTGCCGAGTAATCCTCGCAGCGTCGGAAACCAGCTCGGCATGCGATTCTGCCGAGCGATTTCCACACAAGGGCTCCTGACATGACTGCCGTACAACTGATCGTTGGCCTGGGTAACCCCGGCCCCGAATACGACCAGACCCGGCATAATGCAGGGGCCCTTTTTGTTGAGCGCCTGGCTGACAGTCAACGGACTAGCCTGAGTCTCGACAAAAAGTATTTTGGTCTGGTGGGCAAATTCACCCACCAAGGCCGTGACGTTCGTCTGTTGATCCCCACCACCTACATGAACCGCAGCGGCCAGGCTGTCGCGGCATTGGCGAATTTCTTCCGCATTGCGCCGGAAGCCATTCTGGTGGCCCACGACGAACTCGACATGCCTCCTGGCGTCGCCAAACTCAAACAGGGTGGCGGGCATGGCGGGCATAACGGGTTGCGCGACATCATCGCCCAGCTTGGCAATCAGAATAATTTCCACCGTCTGCGGCTTGGCATCGGCCACCCCGGGCACAGCAGCATGGTTTCCAACTTCGTCCTCGGCCGCGCACCGCGCAGCGAGCAGGAACTGCTGGATACCAGCATCGACTTTGCCCTGGGCGTCCTGCCGGAAATCCTCGCCGGCGACTGGACCGTAGCCATGCGCAAACTGCACAGCCAGAAAGCCACCTCTTAACCTTTTATCGCCAGCGCGCGAGGGAACCATCATGGGATTCAACTGCGGCATCGTCGGCCTGCCAAACGTCGGCAAGTCCACCCTGTTCAACGCCCTCACCAAATCCGGGATCGCTGCAGAAAACTTCCCGTTCTGCACCATTGAACCCAATAGCGGCATCGTCCCCATGCCCGACCCGCGCCTCGATGCCCTGGCTGAAATCGTCAAACCCGAGCGCGTAATTCCCACCACCATGGAATTCGTCGACATCGCCGGCCTGGTAGAAGGCGCCTCCAAAGGCGAAGGCCTGGGTAACAAGTTCCTCGCCAACATCCGCGAGACCGACGCCATCGCCCACGTGGTGCGCTGCTTCCAGGACGACAACGTGATTCACGTCGCCAACAGCGTCGACCCCAAGCGCGACATCGAGATCATCGACCTCGAACTGATCTTCGCCGACCTCGACAGCTGCGAAAAGCAACTGCAGAAAGTCACCCGCAACGCCAAAGGCGGTGACAAGGAAGCCGTAGCCCAGAAAACCCTGCTGGAAAAACTCATCCCTCACTTCACCGAGGGCAAGCCGGCGCGCACCCTGATGAAGACCTTGGGCGACGACGAAAAAGCCCTGGTGCGTGGCTTTCACCTGCTCACCAGCAAGCCGGTGATGTATATCGCCAACGTCGCCGAAGACGGCTTCGAGAACAACCCGCTGCTCGACGTGGTACAAGCAATTGCCGACGCCGAAGGCGCTCCGGTGGTTCCGGTGTGCAACAAGATCGAAGCCGAAATTGCCGAACTGGATGACGGCGAAGAAAAAGACATGTTCCTCGAAGCCCTAGGCCTGGAAGAACCCGGCCTCAACCGCGTAATCCGCGCCGGCTACGAGCTGCTCAACCTGCAGACTTACTTCACCGCAGGCGTGAAGGAAGTACGTGCCTGGACCGTCAAGGTAGGCGCAACCGCCCCACAAGCCGCCGCCGTGATCCATACCGATTTCGAGAAAGGCTTTATCCGCGCAGAAGTCATCGCCTACAACGACTTCATTCAGTACAAAGGCGAAGCCGGCACCAAAGAAGCCGGTAAATGGCGCCTCGAAGGCAAGGAGTACATCGTCAAGGATGGCGATGTCATGCATTTCCGCTTCAACGTTTAACAACAAACCCCGCCTCGGCGGGGTTTTGCTTATCCGTACACCCAAAGCGCGCAGCAACCTAAGCAGTTGATAGAAATAAAAAATATCTTCACCTCAGGGTTGACAGCAACCTCAGAGATGCGGAAAATGCGCGCCACTCGGCTACGTAGCTCAGCTGGTTAGAGCATAGCATTCATAATGCTGGGGTCCGGGGTTCAAGTCCCTGCGTAGCCACCAAACAAAACAAGGGTTTAGCGAAAGCTAAGCCCTTTTTTGTTTTCCGGGCAGACTACAAACAGACTACATCCCGACTACAGGCTGTTTTCCGGCGAAGCGATCTCTATCAGCCTGAAGCCTTTGAACAAGCTCTGACATGCCGTTACGGATTAAGTCCGCTTCAAGCTCTTTGCGAGCCGCAGCATTCCAAACCTGATCACCGGTGCACCTCTCCCACAAGGGGTCCTCGGGATACCAGCTCTTCACAAGAATTTCTCTCCAAAGCAACGGAATAAAACCTCTCCCCTCATCCAAGGCATGGAGATGAGCAGGTTTCATGACGCGCCCCCAAGAGTGGATACCGTAGTGAAAAGCTAGAGCCATTATCTGAAGAAGATTGAGTAGCGCATGCGGATTGTCAAAATCATGCCCGTGGCTCAGATAGAAAAAGCGCGAAAAATACTGATCGTCCAGCTCAGCAAAATGCTCTTCAAGAACAACAACAAAACGACCCTGGCTTTTATCCATAGGGGCGTCATCAGCCTTAAAAACATGGAGAACAAATCTATCCATGTTTGGATCTTCAATCTGCTTGGCCTCAAAAAAGTCCTTCAGCTCAGCAAAATGCTTGTAAGAGCTGACTCGCTTATGTGGGAAGTCGGAACGGCCTTTAATCCAGTGAGGATCGAGCTGGAGAGTTGAAGCAACCCAAGGGGAAACATGCTTTAGGTTTTTCTTCAGTGTGGTTGCGCGCTCGAGCACTGAAGGATCGTCACCAAGCATACCGTCAGGTAGCAAACGCATAACCTCATTGGGCGGCAGGTTATGAGCCTTGAACGCGTCTATGATGCGCTGGGCTTCGCGGCGAAAGGAGTCCTTGTAGTCCGTCGACAGGGAAAAAATTTCGCGCACAGCATTTATGACAGAGATGACGTAGGCAAACGGATTGAACACAGGGAGTCCCTTCCAGTGGTAGTTCTCCATGATCTTAATGCATTGAAATGCCCATTACCCACTGAAGACAGAATGTCCACTTTGATGCAGAGGCGAAAGGCGTAAAGCTGATTCCAAATGATCCGGTGACAGATGTGCATAGCGCATGGTCATGGTGATGGAGGAATGCCCGAGGATTCGCTGCAGGCTGAGGATGTCACCACCGGCCATCATGTAATGACTGGCGAAGGTGTGCCGCAGAATGTGGGTTAACTGCCCCGGCGTGTCGAAGCCGCAGCGCTCATAAGCACCACGAAAAGCAGCCCTGCAGGAGACAAACAGCCGGCCAGTTCCAGGCATGGCTACCTTGAGTGCGGCCTCTTCCACTTCTTTGGGTATCGGCACCGAACGAGACTGGCGGTTCTTCGTGCGGTGAAAATGCGCCTTACCACCGAAGATGGCAGCTCGGCCTAGGCTTTCGGCTTCATCCCACCGCGCACCTGTGGCCAGACAGATCAGAGCAACCGGGTATGTGTGGTTGTTACTGGATCTGCGGCACTCTTCCAGCAACTGGTTGATCTGCTCCAGGGTGAGAAAAGACAGCTCGGTTTGGTCAGTCTTGATCTGACGAATATTGGCGAGCGGGTTCTTGCCAGACCATGCGCCAAGGCGGATCAGCTCAGAGAACACAGCCGACAGATAGCGCTGTTCATGGTTGACCGTATGCGGTGACGCCTCTTTCAAACGCGCTTGGCGATAGCGCGCCCATGCGAGTGAATCAAACTCAGAAGCCTGCGGATTACCAAGGCGTTCAACGATAGCTTTCGTTCTAGAAAGCCGGGCTTTCTCATCCTTGAGTGAGCAGCCGTGCAGCTCATACCAAACATTCACTAGATCAGATAGACGATCATCCAGCGGCCGGCCGGTCTGGTTGAAGGTGGCGAAGTAGTCCAGCTCATAGCGCTGGGCGGCAGACTTGGTGAGAAATCCGTACTTTCTGATGCGCCGTCCAGAGTGAATAGGCCCCGGTTTTCTAGAGACCATCCTGCCTCAGAAAATAACGACGTTCGAACTCTATCGGTGACAGCTTCTCAGCGAAACCATGTCGTCGCTTGGGGTTGTAAAACATCTCGATGTAATCGAA